>CANMVC010000001.1 GCA_947501325.1 uncultured Sphingomonadaceae bacterium
CAACAGGCTAGGAAGATGGTGTGGACAGCACAATAGGTCAGGCTTGTCAGTAACGGACAAGCAGCTTCAGTTTAGTGCATTTAGTAAACTGTCACCGTAATTGAAATCATCATATTTTCGCCGACTTCTCAAACGCTAAATGGGTAGCACCCGTAATGCTGATGTACTGCACTAAACTTTTTCCAATTAAGATAGCCACCCCGAAAAAGCGTATACGGTAAGCTTCAGATTTTTTATGTCGTATGGAATATCCTTCAATCTAACGTCCCCTTTTGCGCCCAAAGCGGACTTTAACCTTAAAGCCGCACAACCAGTAATTCTTATCATATGCCAGCCAATAAAAGTCATAATCGGGTCGACATATCTGCATCATTGTCTTCAATGCGCGGCATCTCGCAATTCGGTAATGCGGCAAAGAGCAAAATCTGCCGATTGAACATCCGAACATTGGACAGAAATAAATAAGGCAGCAATTCTGTTTCCCGAATTCTTTGCTATCGTCTAACCATTGGTGATAGAAGACAGAAATCAAACGAAAGGTAATTCATGAACACGCTAACCAAATTGTTTCTCACGACCGCAGCATTGGCGACAATCACCGCCTGCTCCTCTGAAATGAGCGATGACGAACAAGCCATATATGATGCGCGCCAAGCAGAGGAAGCGCAGAAGCCGACCAATCTTACCGCCATTGTTCAAGGCAACCCGGACCTGTCCACAGCCAGCACCATGGTGGCACTATCCGGCATTGCGGTTGACCTGAAAGATGACGGTCCGTTCACCGTATTCGTGGCAACAAATGACGCGTTCGGTAAAATGGACCCCGATCGGCTTAGCGGCTTAATGACAGCCGAAGACAAGACTGAACTCGCCAGCATGGCCAGATTTGGTTTGGTCAAAGGCGATATGAAGACCGCCGACCTCGCAAAAGCAATTGCCGATGGTGGCGGGACAGCTAGCCTGACCACTTTGGAAGGCGGAGCCATCAAGGTGATGATGGAGGATGACAAAATCATACTGGAGGATGGCGCCGGCAATAAGGTGAACATCGTCGAAGCCGATGTTGAATCAAGCAACGGGACCGTCCACATTATCGACAGTGTGTTGATGCCGAAATAGGGATTGTTTTCTTAGCTTAAAATTAGGCCTCGCTGAAAAGCGGGGCCTTTTTTATGGACGCATCGACAGATGCTTATCATATACCCGGCTCAGGAAACTGTGAATTTCCCTCACATCATGCGGGCCCGGATAAAATAGGATAAATCTCCAAAGCTCGCGCTTGCAAAACGCAATATGTCGGTGGGAGAGAGAAAATTGAGCGCATTTCGCCGGGAATGCTAATCCATGTTAGTTATAATTGCCGGAAACATCATAAGATGACGACAGGCCACTAATCCCACAGAATATGGCTTAGAGAGGGTCGTAGCAACCCCGCCATGCCCTCTCGCACTTGTTCTTTAGACTTGCTGCATGATGGATTTTAGGAAGATTCTGGCACCCAGCAAATGACTGTTGCGGTGTGACCTCCCTTGCGGTCGGGTGTTTTTCCAGAAATCGCCTGCCAGACGATTTCTGTATCTGAAAAACTGGTAGCGGAGGAGGGACTCGAACCCCCGACACATGGATTATGATTCCACTGCTCTAACCACCTGAGCTACTCCGCCAATGGTTTCTGGTTGCAACCTGAAGTCGCTCCAAAAATCCTTGGATCGCGGCGCTATAGTCACCGCATCCTTATCGGTCAACAAGTTGACGATCATTTTCTGCTAAAGCTTGCAAGGGGACGGTTATCCGCGCTAACAGTCGTGCCCTTGCCGCTTGGCGGCGCAATGGGGCCAAATATGAATAAATCCTACGATATTCTGATCGTCGGCGCGGGCCATGCCGGCGCGCAAGCGGCTATCGCGCTGCGCCAGCAAAAATTTGAAGGCACTATTGGCCTGATGGGCAATGAGAAATATCCTCCCTATGAGCGGCCTCCCCTGTCCAAGGAATATCTCGCCGGAGAAAAGCCGTTTGAGCGGATCATGCTGCGGCCTGAGAGTTTTTGGGGCGAACGGGATATCGATCTACTAACCGGATGCCGCGTGGCAAAGGTCGATCCGATGCGTAAAAAAGTTACGCTCAGCACAGACGACGAAGTTGCTTTTGGCAAGCTGATCTGGGCTACGGGCGGATCGCCGCGGATGCTGGATTGTCCGGGTAGCCAGGCGCGCAATATTCATGGTGTGCGATCGCGCGCCGATGTCGACAAGATGATGGCAGCCCTCCCCACCACCGAAAAAGTAGTGGTTGTCGGCGGAGGCTATATCGGGCTCGAGGCGGCCGCCGTGCTGACCAAACTTGGCAAAAAGGTCACGATTGTTGAGACGCTCGACCGGGTGTTGTCGCGGGTTGCCGGTGAAACGCTTTCGCGCTTTTATGAAGACGAGCACCGCCAACACGGCGTCACCGTAGAGCTGGAAGCTATGGTGGAAGCTTTTGAGACCAATGATGATGGCATGGCCACCGCGGTAAAGCTCGCGGACGGGCGCACATTGCAAGCCGAGATGTTCATTGTCGGCATCGGGATTATTCCGGAAACGGGACCCTTGGTGGCCGCTGGTGCCGCCGCTGGCAACGGTGTTGATGTCGATCAGCATTGCCGCACGAGCCTGGAAGATATTTACGCGATTGGCGATTGCGCAGCGCATAGCAACCGCTTTGCCGATGGCGCCCATATCCGGCTTGAATCCGTGCAAAATGCCAATGATCAAGCCAAGGTGGCCGCGCTCGATATCATGGGCGAGGATTGCGAATATGATGCGGTCCCGTGGTTTTGGTCGAACCAATATGACCTGAAACTGCAAACGGTTGGCCTCTCCACCGGCCATGACGAATATATCGTGCGCGGTGATCCGGCAGACCGGTCCTTCTCGATCGTCTATCTGAAAGATGGGAAGGTCATTGCGCTCGATTGCGTGAATGCGACGAAAGACTATGTCCAGGGCCGCAAAGTTGTCGAAGCGGGTCTGTCGCTCGATCAGACCCAGCTTGCTGATCCCACCATACCGATCAAGGAAGTGGAGCGCCGCTAGCCGCGAAACGACCACTCGCCGATATTTTCCCAGGGGCCGTCCATATAGTGGTGCAACGCCAGCCCCCTGATCTCAAAGGGCCGTGGCTCGAAATCCAGCGACAATTGGGTCAGGAGTTCCTGAGCCTCCTTCGCCGCTACCTTGTTTTGAACCGTGATGTGCAGCCGCGGTGTCTGCTGGTCCTGCGCCACCAGCAAGCCGTAGAACCGATCCGACAATTCCATCCGCATCGCCAGCAGGTCGGGCGAATGCAACTGATAGGCGACGCCGCTGCCCAAATGGATCACACGCTGCAACGAGGTCACCGGCGGCGGACTATATTGGGTCATATCTTTCACCGCCTGTTTGATTTCACTTAAAGCCTGCGGCGGCAGATGATGGAACAGGGTGATATGCGCCGGCAGGACATTGCGCTCAGCAGGATAATATCGGCGGCGCAAAGCATCTGCCCAGGCCAGATCCTGTTTGCCCATCATGGCCGTCATGATGATTGGTTTGTTGAGCGCAGTCATCACCGCAGACTATCGCCACAAGAGAGAAACCGCGAATGAATAATCGCGCGCGCCACAGGAAAGACTTATATAGTCGCGCCGCCTGCTCTATCCTAAGCCCGTCGGTAATAGGAAGAGAGGAAGCCGCGTGACCCAAAAGATCGAAACGCCCATCTGGTTCTGGATTATTGGCCTTTTTGCCTTGCTGTGGAACTTCATGGGCGTTGGCGCCTATGCTGGCGAGATCATAATGACCGCCGGGGATTTTGCGCAGCTGACCGAAGCGGAACAGACATTATATGCCAACCGCCCCTATTGGGCCAGCGCCGCCTTTGCGGTTGCCGTAATCGCCGGTTTTTTCGGATCGGTGATGCTGTTATTGCGCCGCCCTATCGCGGTGCGATTATTCTTGCTGTCCCTGATCGCTGTGCTGATCCAGTTTAGCAGCTACTTCATCCTTGATGGCTATGCAGACTATTTCAGCACCAGCGGATGGTGGATGCCGATAACCATCCCCATCCTGGCGACTGCGTTTCTGTGGTTTGCGCGATGGGCGGAAGGAGCTGGCATATTGAGCAAAGGCTAGTGAAGCTCCTGGCCAATCAGGTGGAGGTACTAAATGGCGTGAAATTCGTCGATTCGTCATAAATATCAACGCCCTCACGCCGCTTCAGAAAGCCAACCACCGCATAGGTCACCGGCGTCAGCACAACCTCCCACAAGACCTTGAGCAGCCAGTTGGTAACCATCACGGTCAACACAGCCGATGTTTCCCACACGCCCCAAAAGGCAAGCGGATAGAAGATCAGGCTGTCGACCCCCTGCCCGACAATGGTGGACCCGATGGTCCGCGTCCAAAGCGCCTTGCCTTGCGTCCAGACCTTCATCCGCGCCATCACGTAGCTATTCACAAATTCACCGGACCAAAAGGCAATGATGGACGCCGCCACAATACGCGGAACCTGTCCGAAAACGCTTTCATAGGCGGCCTGCCCTTCCCAACCCTCTGCGGGCGGCAAAGAGACGACGACCCAGCTCATAAAGGCCATGAAAACCAGCGCCGCGAAACCAGCCCAGATCACGCGCCTTGCGCGCGCATAGCCATAGACCTCGGTCAGGATATCACCAATCACATAGCCGAGCGGAAAGAATAATATCCCCGCGCCATAAACCCACTGCTCACCGCTGATCGTGACAAAAGTTGGTTTGGCGGCACCAATGATATTGGACAGCAACAGGATCGTGACAAAGGCGGCCATCACAAAGTCGAGATAACGGAAATTATGGCCAGCCTGACTGGCGGCGCTGCTGCGCTGGATCGGATCAGTGCTCATGGAGCAAAATGCTTAGCCGATCTCCCCGAAGTTTCAATAATATAACTGATAGCTGTGAAATCACCGTTTGCAGCAGCAGCAAAGATCGCTAAGGACATTGCGGATTTAGCGCCCGTAGCTCAGCTGGATAGAGCGCGAGACTTCTAATCTTGAGGCCACAGGTTCGACTCCTGTCGGGCGCGCCAATCCTTTTCGCTATTTGTTAAAACCGCGCTGGACCGCGTCCATCGGTTCAGACGTGATCGGATAGCCAATCCCTTCGGGTATGCACAGATGCACGCCGTCATCGCGCTTCTCGATCGTTGGCGATACCATCGTCACGGGGTGCTGGCTGCTATGGTCTGACGCTTCGGCAAAAGAGCCAAATTGCGCGAGCCGTTCCAGATTGCGCCTGGTTGGAAAGATGATCTTCACCTCTCCCGCATCCGCTTTTTCCAGCACGCCTTGCGCGCTGCTCCAGAAAAGATTGTAATTTTCGGTTTCATCCACGGTCGCTTCTGCGTCGTGATCGTCGTGGGAGATCATGTAGAAACGCGTATCGAATACCCGCTTCTCTGCGAAAGGCGGACACCAGCGGGTAAACGGCACCAGTTTTTCTAGACGAAGCTGCCAATCAAACTGACCGCATATCTCCGACAATATCGTGCCATCATGCAGCGCGGCGCGGGCCTCAATAACGCGGGCAGCACCAAGATCACCGTCGACAGCCACGGCAATTCCGGTTTCCTCAATCGACTCCCGGATCGCAGCGATACGCGCGCCATATTCATCTAGATCATCATGACCCAACGCCTTGGCAAAATCATAATCGGCGTCATCCACACGGCCACCCGGAAAAACCGCTGCGCCCGCCGCAAATGCCATTTTCGCGGATCGTTCCACCATCAATAGCTCTGGCGCAGTGCTGCCGGGTTGATCGCGGAAAATCACTAATGTCGAAGCGGGTATCGGCTTTGGCATAGGTTTGCCGGTCAAGGCGTCGATACTGTTCGGCTTGTTATTATCTGTCATGCGGTCATATGAACAGCATGGCTCAGTAATGTAAAGCCATTGCGCCACGCATGCTGTTCATGCCGCGATTTGCCAAGCCGCACAGTTCGTGGCAATCATGGCCGCATGGGCATTGTTGAAATCTTGGGTTTGGCGGGCAGTGTAAGTCTTTTATCGGGCTGGCGACTCTATCTCACTGTCTTTGTGACAGGCCTCGCCATGCGGCTGCAATGGATCAGCTTGCCCGAAAATTTACAAATGCTGGATGCTCTTGCCAATCCATGGGTACTGGGCATCAGCGCGCTCGGGGCCTTGGCAGAATTTTTCGCGGACAAGATATTATGGCTCGATAGCATTTGGGACACGATCCACACGGTCATTCGTCCACTAGGCGGGGCCTTGCTCGCACTAGCCGTGGTCGATTCCGGCGATCCGGCATGGCAGGTGATTATCTTCCTGCTCGGCGGCGGCGCAGCACTGATGAGTCATGGCGCGAAAGCGGGCGCGCGCGCGATTGTGAATACCAGCCCGGAACCGGTCAGCAATGCGGTGGTCTCCACAGGCGAAGATATTGCAACGGGCGGATTGTTGATCCTCGCGTTCACCAACCCGGTCGCGGCGCTGATCATCGCGTCGGCACTGCTGATCCTGTGTCTGTTTCTGGTCTACAAGGGCTATCGGCTCTGGCGAAAAATCGTTTCGAGCGGGAATTAGCTGCTAACGAATTATACTGCTCTTACCAATCCAACAAAATGTCGGGGGCCAATTCAATTGAATAATTGAATTGGCCCCCGACGCTTTTATTGAAGATGTTGGGCTCAGTTATCGGTCAAGTCGGCCGCGCCAAAACTTCAAGTATTACGATCCCCGCAACCGCAGAATTTCCATAACATTAGGTTGGCAGACTAATCCAGATTGAGGATCAGTGAGGCGCGTAACCCGCCTTCCGGACGGTTTTTCAATATGACGTCGCCGCCGTGATCGCGGACAATGGCGCGGGCCAGTGTCAGGCCCAGTCCCGATCCGCCCGTTGCGCGGTTGCGCGATATCTCGGCGCGGGCAAAGGGTTCGAACATCGCGTCAATTTGGTCTTCGGGGATGCCCGGTCCTTTATCATCCACATATATTACCAGCTTATCACCCGTCTTTTCCACAGATATCGCCGCCTGCTTTCCGTAGTTCACGGCATTTCCGATCAGATTCCGCAAGGCACGGCGGATCAAGGTCGCGCGGATATTTGCTATTATCCGCTCGCTGCGGGTGAAGGAAACCTTGGCCCCCATATCCGAATATTCGTCAGCCACTGTTTCGATCAGCGCGCTGATATCGGTTTTCTCGGCCGTTTCGTCTGATCGCCCGAGCCGGGCCAGCGACAATATGTCATCCAGCGTCCGGTCCATGTCATCTATGCCCGCGATCATGCGCTCGCGTTCATTGTCATCGTCGACGCTTTCGACCCGAACGCGCAACGCGGCGAGCGGGGTGCGCAGGTCATGTCCGATCGCCCCAAGCATCACGTCTTTCTCATCCAGCATCGCGCCGACGCGGCCGTTCATTTCATTAAACGCAGCAATTAATTGTTTCGTATCGGGAGGCCCGCTTTCCTTAATCGGTTCGCTGGTGCCCGGTTTGAAATTCTGAGCCCCCTTGGTAAGCGCCTTCAAGGGCCGCGATATATAGCGGCCCAACCAGATGAGCGGGATCAACAAAATCACATATATTACGGCTGTCTGAAACAGAAGCGTTCTTATCAGCCTAGGATTGCGGTCACGAACAGCCGACGCAATATTCAGCCATTGGCCATCGGCGATTTGCGCGGACATGATCACATAGCCATTAATCGCATTGGCCGCACCGCGATAGCCAATCGCCCGCAGTCTTTGCCGTTCGCGCCCCAGACCAATGACGCTATTGGTCATGTTGGACGGCAGGCTATCCACGCGCGACACTTCTACCGCCAGCACATCTATCCCCATATTATCAAAGGCACGAATGGCGCGATCCTCTATAGTTGGCAATCGCTGCTGCCCCACTGGAATCGCGCTCTCCACTGTTACGCTGGGACGGTTTCGGCGGATGCGGCGGCTACCATCCCGCCGGGTTCGAGGTTCCCGAAAACCGCGCTCGTTGATACGCTCGATTTCACCGGTAATCCGACCAACCGCCGAGACCGATGCTTCCATAATTTTCTGATTTTGTGCTCCGCGATACAGCAAAACTATGTTGATCGCCTGGGCGATTAACAGAGTAATTGCGACCAGCGCCAATAGCTGGCCGATCAGGCTTTTGGGAAGCAATCGGCTCATAGGGTTTTGACGTCTCCGGCCAGTACATATCCGCCACCCCATACAGTTTTGATGATTTCCGGGTTTTTCGGATCCGCTTCTATTTTCCTGCGCAAGCGGCTGATTTGATTGTCGACCGCGCGGTCAAAGGCGTGCGCTTCCCGGCCTTGGGTTATGTCGAGCAATTGGTCGCGATTAAGCACTTGGCCAGCGCGCGAGAGCAGCGCCAGAAGCATTTGATACTCACCACTGGAGAGCGGAACCACAACGCCCTCTGCATCGATCAAATTGCGCTGATCGGTTTTGAGCGTCCAACCGGAAAATTGGTAGATTGAACCACTGCCGGGATTGATGCCATTGCCACTGTTTGTGCGCCGCAAAACCACCTTGATCCGGGCGACCAATTCGCGCGGACTAAATGGCTTTGTGACATAGTCATCCGCGCCCAGTTCCAGACCGACAATACGCTCCAGCTCTTCGCCTTTGGCGCTGATAAAAATCACTGGTGTTTCCGTCTTTTCCCGAACGTGCCGGCAAAAGCTTAATCCGTCCTCTCCGGGCATCATGATGTCCAGCAATATGATATCAAAATTAAACGCATTCATTACGGAACGCGCCTGGCTTGCATCACTGGCTTGCTGGACACGAAAGCCTTGCTTGTTGAGATATTCGGCCAATGGTTCGCGCAATGACGCCTCGTCATCGACCAGTAATATGTGCGTTTGACCTGACATTATGCTTACCTAGCATGGGTTTGGAAAAAAGGAACGGATCACCAGGCTGCTATGGGAGGGAGAAAGCCGGTGACCCGTTCACAAAAAAGAGTGGTTCAGGGATTAACCGCCTCTTTTATTCCGTTCGCCACGGCGCGCCTCGCGGGCTGCCTTGCGCTCTTCGGCCGTTACGGTGCCGTCGCCGTTGGCATCTGCCTTTTCAAAGCGGGCCATTGCTGCGGCTTCGAATTCGGCTTTGCTGATCATCTGATCGCCATTGGTGTCGGCCGCTTTCATCATGCCGCCGCGCTTGCCCTTACCGCCACGTTTACCCATGCCTTTGCCGCCGCCGCGTTTGCCGCGCATGCTCTGCATTTCTTCCTGGCTTAGCGTGCCGTTGCCATCAGCGTCTGCCTTGGCAAAGCGCTCGGCTTTACGGGTCGCGCGATAGGCTTCCATTTCTTCTTGGGAAACGCCGCCGTCACCATTGCTATCCATCTCGGAAAAGCGCTGTGCCTTGCGAGCGTCACGATCTGACTGGGAAACCTGTCCGTCGCCATCGACGTCCATTTTCGCCCAGCGCTCTTCTAGCGCAGCAGTCATTTCGGCGCGGGTGATCTGATTGTCATTGTTGGTATCAGCCCGCATCATGCCTTTGCCGCCACCTGGTGCTGCAACAGCAACGCCGCCTGCGATCAAAAGAGCCGCTGCACTCGAAAATAAAATTGTCTTTTTCATAATATCCATCCTTATCTACTCATTCAGGGAGGCGATCCTTCGTGGCCGCCATGAATATTCTTCTAAGGGTCATATGTCCCCCAAGTTTGTCAGAACAGCCCAAAATTGTCGCAAATTGTATCAATTGGCACAAGTCGTTCATATTAAGGACAGTTTGCAAGAGTGCCTCGCGCAAACAATGGTATAATCCTTGAATATTTCAGCGTCCGGAGCGCGATGCAAAACAAGATGTCCTGGTCGCTTCCAGTTAGAACATTCTTTGAACGTGACGCTTGTTTTGGCGCTTTCCTACAATGGTACGGCTGTGATATATGATAGCTCGCTCTTTCTCACCCTTGAATATCGAAACGGCGCTCACCGCACCAATGACGAGCGAATTTTTAGCTGATTCTGCGTCGAAACTGTAGAAACTGGTTCAGTTTAGATAATCATTAACTGAACAGCGAGGCTATCCGCACCAGGAATTAGCAGGATTCCGTGATCTAAGTCGGAGGGCGGCAATAGCCCGATGGGAAGGAGATAGATCGCTTGACGGGCTTGAAAGTACGAAGCTCAAGCCGACTGCGTTAGTCTTGTGGATCTTTCACGCCAGTCAGGATGACAGGCTCTAAATTCTCGCCATGCAAGACGGAAATATCACCTGTCGTCTCCAGAACGACCGCTCGCGCGTCTTCAAACTTAACAACGTTGGCTTCTCTTAACTTACCCCAGATATCCGCCTTTGTCATACGCACTGACTTCATATTATTTTCAAACCATTGGCCGTCGCGCATCAACAAGACCGGATCATTCTCGATGACAGAGCGCGCCAGTTTACTTCGACTACGAAACAGTGCGAGCACTTCTTGCAAACCCAGGATCACCAACATCGCGATGAGCGATTGCAAAAAACCGAGCCAATTGGTCGCCACGGCTGCGTTAGCCAAAAGCGAACCAATCGCCACGGTCGATACAAAGTCGAAAGCTGTCATCTTGGAAAAAGTGCCAAGCCCAAAGATCCTGACCATCGCAACAACCCACAGCAACGCTGCTGGTCCGAGAATGAGACTGCGGGCCAGCATATCGAGCTGTGGAGCATCATCAAAAAACATCACAAAACTTTCGGCAAATATCGGTGGAAGACGCTGAGGTGTTTTAGTTGTTCTGGATGCTCTTTTCGATATCCTGAACGGATGAGTTGATAAGGGTCTTATTTAACTCCAGCACCAGCTTATCGCTCACTTCTTTATGCAATAGCGGACGAATTTCGCCCAAGCTGTCTGGGTCAGCCGCGAGTACGAGATTATCAAACTTTCCCGAGTGAGACATTTCATAAAGACGATTGGCAAGCTGCTTGGAAAATGTCGCTTCGTCCGTTTCTTGTCCTGATGAATCCGGCACATAAGAACCAGAAGGACCTTCACCGCGAAGGTTTTTCGGCGTGAGCGATCCTTCGGATTTCAAACTGATTTCATTGCCATCGCCGCTATTACGATAGAGCTTTGCTTCCGCTCCAGTTGCAATCACTACCAGCGTGTTTTTCGGGATCGTTGATGTGGACATAATTTTTTCCTTTTTCCATTTAGCTTAACTAACGGTTGCGGATAGAATCTGTTCCATTTGAGCACGGGCTCGTAATCCGCAATTGTCCTTATCCGCCATTAGAAAAGGAACAGCGATCAACTGCCTACCTGCTTCGAAGAATGTGGTTAGCTCAAAATTTCGAACTCACCGGCTGCGAATGCTTCGGCCAGTTTGAACTTTTGAATTTTTCCCGATCCAGTAAGCGGCCATTCCGATACGCTGATCCAATAAGCCGGCGTCTTTTGCGGCGACAGACGGTCACGGATGAAGGCTTTAAGATTATCCGCGCTTAATGTCTCGCCCGAACTGTTGCGGAAAAAACATGCGACCTGCTCGCCCCATTTCTCGTCCGGGATACCGACCACTGCGACCTCGTCAATCGCGTCATGCTCGAGCATGACATTTTCGATTTCTGCGGGGAATAAATTCTCACCGCCACGAATGATCATCTCCTTGACCCGGCCCGTAATCCGAACATAACCGCGCGCATCCATGCGGCCCAGATCACCGGTATGGAGCCAGCCTTCACTATCGATGGTAGCAGCAGTGGCCTCGGGATTGTCATTATAACCGAGCATCACGCTATAGGCCCGGGCGCAAATTTCCCCCTGCTGGCCAATGGGTAGCACAGTGTTATCTTGGGGATCGCGGATGGAGATTTCGGTATGCGCAGCCGGCTGACCGATTGTCTCGGTCAAATCCTCCAGCGAGTCATCATACCAGGCTTGCGTCAGTACCGGCGATGTTTCCGTCTGGCCGTAAACAATCTGAACGGGCGCACCGAATACCTCTTTCGCATCGCGGCACAGTTGAGGCGCGACCATGGCACCACCGGACATGATCCGCTGCGTCGAGGATACATCCCGACCAGAGCGTCTCACTTCGTCAATCAGCGCGACCAACATGGTCGGCACGCCCAGAATAAACTTGGCGCGTTGAGCCTCGATGACACGGGCAATGACCGCTGGATCAAACATCGGTGCGAGCAGCATTGTCCCGCATCGACCTAAGCCACCAAGGACAAGAATGGCACAGCCCGTGGTATGGAATAGCGGCATCATATGGACGAAAACATCCCCTTTCTCCATGCCACCGCGCGCCATTGTATCGGTCCCGTTACGGACAAGACCATTATGATGCAGCAGCGCGCCCTTGGGAAAGCCTGTCGTGCCGGATGTATATTGTAATTGTACCGGGTCTTGCGGCTTTGGGTCGCGCAAAGCGCCCTGGTCCTCGCCTGCGTATAGCGCATCATGATCGGTCAGAAGGATACGGTGGGTGATCGCTGGGATATCGTCGCATACGGCGTCTGCGATCTCCTGCATCGGATTTCCGCGGAAGTCTGCAACATAGTAAATCGCTTCAGAACGTGATTGTTCGAGGACATATTTTAGCTCGCGTTTCTGGTAGGCCGGATTGACGGTAACAAGCGTGATACCGGCGAGGCCGCATGCCAGTTCCAGCAGCACCCATTCCGGAACATTATTGGCATAAACCGCGACGCGCGCTCCTTCGGGATGGCGACTGGCCAAAGCGCGGGCAAGCCGCTCTGAGTCAGCAAGCAATTCGGCATAGGTCCAGCAACGAGATATTTCGCCTTCATAGGTCAGCTCTTTGAGAGCAACCTGCTGTGGCGCCGCCTCGACCGATTGGCGCAGCATATCGCCCACGGTCATCGGTGATGGTTCTGGCCCGCCTTGCGCAGGAAAATAAGATTCTGTTAGCGCAACTTTATACATGGACTGGCCTCCCGATTAAAGTTCAGGCTAACTATTCTATGGAGGCATGTCCAGCGCTAGCATTGGCCGGTTTAAAGCGACACATTTAGGCCTGCGCGCTCGTATCTGTGCCCGTTTTCCGCAGCCATTAATGGCGGGAGTAGGTGCGATATCAGTGGATATTGGGTTGAGCTGCAAACTGGAGCGGGTGAAGGGAATCGAACCCTCGTCGTAAGCTTGGAAGGCTTCTGCTCTACCATTGAGCTACACCCGCCTGTTTGCAAGCGCCGCTATTGCCATCGCGATGGCGGCGCGTCAATCAGGAAACGGAGCTGGCCGTTTTTGTTTTCACATTCTGCCCGGAAAACCAATCCACGACAGAGGCTTTCTCCGCTTCGCTCATATGCAACCCTAGCTTGGATCGGCGCCACAGCACATCTTCCGCTGTCGTCACAAATTCCTTATCGATCAGCCAGCGTATCTCTATTTCATATAAACCAGCGCCAAAATGATGGCCTAAAGCTGCCTGATCGCTGACTTCAGCCAATAGTTCGGTGACATCTGTGCCATAGGCTCGGACGAGCCGGATCACGACGTCCCGGTCCAAAAATGGCCAATCCTGACGATATTCAGCAACCAAAGCATCAAAACCGTCCGCCGGAAAATCCCCACCAGGCAGCGGGGCATCTTTGGTCCAGTCATCAGTCTCAATATGCAAAACCGACTTGAGTGTCTTCATCGCCTGCCGCGCCAACACGCGATAGGTCGTTATTTTGCCGCCAAAGACCGACAATACCGGAGCGCCACCGTCATCATTATAGTCGAACACATAATCGCGCGTCACCGTTGAAGCGGATTGACTATGATCGTCGAATAATGGCCGGACGCCGGAATAGGTCCATTGCACATCTTTTTGCGTAACAGATTCCGAAAAATACTCGCTTGCCGCCGCGCAGAGATAATCAATCTCATCATCACTAATTTTCGCCGGACCTTCATCATAGCTCCAAGGTCGATCAGTCGTACCGATCAGCGTGTGCTCGCCTTCATAGGGAATAGCAAAAATGATCCGGCCATCCTTGTTCTGGAAGATATAGCTGTGATCGCCCTCAAATTTACGAGCAATGACAATATGACTGCCCTTGACGAGACGCAATTTGGCAGCATTGCTGCTTTGATCATAAAGCGCTGTGACGGGATCAACCCACGGGCCTGCGGCATTGATAAGCACTTTTGCACGCTCGGTCGTCGCGCTACCCTGCCCCTTTAATTCCAGTGTCCAATGATCTGGGCTCCGTTCAATTCCCACACATTCGGTTTGTATCCGGATATCGGCGCCCCGTTCCTTGGCGTCACGTGCGGTTAGCGACACCAATCGCGCGTCTTCGACCCAGCAATCGGAATAAGCAAAGCCCTTTTTCAAGCGCTTTTGCAGCGGATTCCCTCGAAAATCCTTCAGCAGATTAAGACTTTGGGTTCCGGGCAATAGTGACCGCGACCCCAGGTGATCATAGAGAAACAAGCCAAGCCGGAGGAACCAAGCCGGGCGCATCCCTTCATCCACGGGCAACACGAAACGCATCGGCCATATGATATGCGGCGCATTGCGCAGCAAGACTTCACGTTCCTGCAACGCTTTGCGCACCAGGCTAAATTCATAATGCTCCAGATACCGCAAACCACCATGGACCAGCTTCGTGCTGGCAGATGATGTGTGTGCCGCCAGATCATCCCGCTCAACCAGCAGGACCTTGAGTCCCCTGCCCGCCGCGTCCCGAGCGATACCGACACCATTTATGCCGCCGCCAATAATTGCCAGATCATACATAGCCTGCCTCATAAAGCTTCTGACCAGATGTTCAATGTTGCAGTGCAATATAATTTTGGAGGATTATTTTGCAGCGGCCGATGACTCGACCACTTCAAACAAATGAGGCTGAATCTTTTGTTAAATCCAGATCTGGACTGAATAGCTTCAGAGAAAGACCGTTAATTACCATAATCTAGAATATGGTCAGCAATCCGCCGATATTCCGAGGTTTAGTGTAAGTTGAATAATATTTAGGGATTAGAATGGCACTTAAGCGTGGGCCGACAACAGAAGAAGCAAGACTCGATGCTTTGCACCGGTTCAAGATTCTTGATAGCGCGCCTGAAGATATTTTCGATGATATTGTCGCAATTGCCGCTGACGTCTTTCAAGTTCCGACGGTTTTGATCACTTTTGTTGCAGAAGGTAGGATTTGGGTCAAAGCCAAATGCGGATTCAACGCATCTGAAACGGACCGCTCCGCTTCATTTTGCGCCCATACTATCGATGAATCTGATATATTTGAAGTTTGCGATACACACCTTGATCAGAGGTTTACTGAAAACCCGCTGGTGCTTGAGAAACCGAACATCCGCTACTATGCTGGCACTGCACTGCGAACCAGTGAAGGCCATGCGATCGGTACGCTTTGCCTGATGGACAACAAGCCAAATTGCCTACTGAGCAAAACACAACGCAGGCTTCTTCAAAAGCTCGCTCGCCAAGTCATGGACCAGATTGAACTGAGGGTTCTTCGCATCGATGATGAGCTTGTAAAACTAGTCACTGCCCGAATGTCAGATGCCATCGTCATGATCGATAATGACAGTATAATCACACAGTGGAATGCTCGCGCAGAGACGCTTTTTGGATGGAGCAGAGAAGAAGCGATAGGCCAGTCTTCCAATATTATTATCCCAGAAAGGTATGTCGCACTGTTTAAAAAAGCGCTGCTGGATGCTGTGAACGGAGCGCTCGAGAAACCAGTCGAGATGTCAGCCTTGTCTAGCAATGGCCATGAGTTACCTGTTGAGCTGTCTCTCACCCATTGGAACAACACGAGAACTGGAAAACTCGAGGGATTTGCTGCTATAATTCGCGACATTTCAGAACGAAAAGCACTAGAAGAAGAGCGAGCGCAAGCTCGCCGGTTCCTCGATGAAGTAATCGAAAATTTACCCGTAATGGTTTGGGTAAAGGATCTGGCAACACGCCGATATAAAATGCTCAACAAAGTAGGCGAAACACTGGTCGGTAGAAAGCGTTCAGAAGTAGTTGGAAAATGTGACGAAGAGCTATTTCCGGAAGCAGCCGAAACCTTCAAGTCCCGTGACGAGAAAGCGATTGCCAAGGGAAGCGGGTCGATTTTCGAGGGCGAATTTGTAAGAGCAGATGGGTCAACTCGCCGCATGCGAACAAAGCGGACGCTGGTCCGAGGCGAGAGCGATGCGCCCTATATTTTAGGTATTTCAGTCGACATTACCGACCGTCATCTTGCTGAACAAAAAATCGCGCACATGGCTTTTCATGATCCACTTACAGGGCTCAGGAATAGAGCCGGGATTGCAAAAGATTATGAAAGATTAAGAAGGCATTCCACACACTCAGGCATGGCCGTCCTATGCATTGATCTCGACCAATTCAAATCTGTCAACGATTTGCATGGGCATAATATTGGTGACCAACTTCTGTGTAAATTTGGCTCAAGATTTACTGAGGCTCTGCCCGACAATGCGGTCGTCGGGCGAATGGGTGGTGATGAATTTCTGGCGATCATTCCCACACAAAATGTAGAATCGCGCGCCGCTACTATTGCGGAAAAAATATTAAAACAGCTCTCAAAGCATTATGACTTGGACGGTAGTTCTATCCATGCAGACCTAAGCATCGGTATCGCCGTAAGTGTGGACGGCGAAGCAAGTTTTGAAACGCTGTGCCAAAGCGCGGATCGTGCGCTTCACCGAGCGAAAATTCAGGGACGCGGCCAATTCTGCTTTTTTGACGAGGCGATGGATCAACAGGCAAGCGAAAGACGTTCGCTAGAACTGGAATTGCGCCAAACAATAGCTTCGCGTATGCTGCAAGTGCATTATCAGCCTCTTGCCTGTTTGGAGAGCGGCCAAATCAAAGGTTTTGAAGCGCTGGTTCGTTGGCAGCATCCCACGAAAGGCTACATCAGCCCCTATGTCTTCGTTCCCATCGCAGAAGAAAGTTTTCTCATCAATGAGCTGGGAGACTTTGTTCTGGAAACAGCAATGCGTGAAGCGGCGTCTTGGGATTCCCCTCTGCGGATCGCCGTGAACTTGTCGCCTATCCAATTCCGTGACAAAAATCTTATCCCGAAAATCAAGAAGCTACTCGTTGAGACCAATCTTGATCCTGAACGACTGGAGCTCGAAATCACCGAAGGTGTTCTGATCCATGACATGAACACCGCCTTATCAACACTGGAACAGTTGCGCGAGATCGGCATTCGCATCGCGATGGATGATTTCGGCACTGGCTATTCGTCATTGAGCTATTTTAGGATGTTCCCGTTTGATAAGGTCAAGATAGATCAATCGTTCATCGGAGATATGATCGAAAACCCACAATCGCTCGCGATCGTGCAAGCTGTAATCGGACTGGGCAAAGGATTGGGGCTGAGCGTCATAGGCGAAGGTGTGGAAACTGAAGAGCAGCTTATCTCGCTTCGCAAAGAAGGATGCTCGATGGTGCAGGGTTTTCATATCAGCCGTCCACAACCGATCGGATATTTTGCCAGTATCGTCAAAAATCCATTTGGTTGGAGTGATACCAAGAAGGCTAAAATTGGCTAAACCGCGCCGATATTTTCGGATAACATGATCGCAAACTAGTTCTGACGATTGCTTCAAGATTTTCTCGTGCCCCGCTTTTCCTTGCGTTTTGAAGCCGACAAATTAGCGTACTCTTCCAAGTGATAGGAGCGGGTATTGATGGCGGCACAACAGATCTTAGTGATTGACGAAGGTACGACTTCCACCCGGGCGATGTTGTTCGGCGTCGATGGAAAGCTTCACGGTTCACAGCAAGAAGAATTGCACCAATATTTTCCCGCTCCTGGTCTGGTAGAGCATGATGCCACTGAAATATGGGGCAAAACATTACGCAGCTGCGAAAAAATGATTGAGCAGGCCGGTGGAGCGGAAAAAATTGCAGCTATCGGTATAACAAACCAGCGTGAAACAGTCGTCGCATGGGACAAGCGTACGGGCCAACCATTGACCAAAGCAATTGTCTGGCAGGACCGCAGAACGGCATCCATTTGTGGCGAGCTAAAAGCCAAAGGTTTGGAGCCGATGGTCCAGAAGAAAACCGGACTTCTTCTGGACCCATATTTTTCCGGCAGCAAGATAGGGTGGATGCTTAAAAACTGTCCCGAAGTGCGTGCGGCGGGTGACAATCTGGCTTTCGGCACCATAGAATCTTATCTCATTTTTCGCCTTACAGGTGGTCAACATATCACGGACGCCAGTAACGCCAGTCGTACCATGTTAATGGCATTAGACGGCATGGATTGGGACGAGGAATTGTTGGCACTGTTTGATATCCCCCGAAAAGCGCTGCCAGATATCGTCGATTGTGCTGGTCATTTGGCGCAGACCTCAGCAGATCTTTTTGGCACACCGATAGCCATTTGTGGATCGGCCGGAGACCAACAAGCGGCAACCATTGGCCAGGCCTGCCTTGAAGTAGGCCAAACGAAAGCCACTTTTGGCACTGGCGCCTTCATTCTTACCAATAGTGGTGAAACGCCGCCGGTATCATCGCATCGTTTGCTATCTACAGTTCTGTACCAGTTGGACGGAAAGCGCGTTTATGCACTAGAAGGTTCCGTCTTTGTTGCTGGTAGTTTAATGCAATGGCTTCGCGATGAAGTCGGGTTGCTTAAATTTGCCGGAGAAAGCGAAGATCTCGCGCGATCGGTTGATGGTAATGGCGGTGTTTATTTGGTGCCTGCGCTGTCCGGCCTCGGCGCACCTTATTGGCAGGCTGATGCGACCGCTACGATCTCCGGCCTAAGCTTCTCGAGCACTAAGGCACATATTGTGCGGGCTGCGTTAGAGGCGATGTCTTATCAATGCCACGATCTCAAAATGGCATTTTCAGCCGATGGAGCAGATTGGCAGAGCTTGCGAATTGATGGCGGCATGGTCGCCAACGACTGGTTGGTTCAAGATCTCGCTGATATTTTGAATATCCCGGTTGAACGGCCAGAATTTTTTGAGACCACTGCATTAGGTGCGGCGATGCTAGCTTCCGTCGGATGTGAAATTCATAGCTCCCTCGGCGATGCGGCGGCGATGATATCGGGGTTAGAAACCAGTCATGCAATGATAGAGCCATCTCTCCGCCTAGAGCGACTAGCGGGCTGGAAGAAAGCTGTTCAACGGGTCATAGATCACTGAATGGCGAATTATTTTGTGCGAAGGCCAGGCCGTTTGGCAGACGTGTCAGTTTGAAAACCGCGCCATACATGACCATTTGGAGGTTTTTTGATAAAATGTCCCGTTGTATTTTTTGAACCAAAATCAAACTGGTCAACATCGACTGGTTCGTCGAACTGCATACCAAATTCTCCATTACCAACCCATCTCACTGTTCCCTTTACTTTGCCGTACCCGGGCTTTCCAATCTCGATTGATTGGTTAGTTCGCAGTGGAATAGGCAAGGTCGCGCGGAGACCAAAACGGGATAAGTTCCGAACAATCGAAGGATGGGTAGCTCCGTCACTTGCAAACAGCTCTATCTTGACCAGCTTCCGAACCCTTGGTTCGCGATAGACCGGCGCTAGGTCATCCCCATCATTACTCTCAATTGATTCAGCCATCACCTTCATCCGACACATTAACTATGACTTATCAACGGCAACGGATCGATCATCTTAAGGATGGAGCCGCAGACTATTGGTTGGTTGCCCGGCCCGGACTGCATAGAGTTTACATAGTTGTGCGCAAAACAGTCCGGTTCAGCCTCGTTTAAGAGATTTTTCATTTGGCGCTTCTAGACTTAGCCCAGAATACGGCTATAACTATCGATATTCGACTTCTCAGGGGTGAGAAATTATAGTGGGTGGAATTAGGGTTAGCCTAAGTCAATTGACGCAGATTGCGTTGGTCACCGTTGCTGTGGCCACGATATGGGCGAGCCTATGGTATATCGCCTCAATAAGTTTCAGAGAGCCCGATAATGCCGCGCTTACGGCCAAAACCGCGGGGCAAGTGTCAACTGAAATTGCCAACCAATCCCGCTCAAATTAATCAAAATTCTAGAAATAAAATACCAAATGGCACTTACATGTTCGTTGGCACCATACCGCTGATGATGAAGTGAGGGCAAAAAAGACCCACCAACAGGCGGGTCTTTCTTATTCAGTTTCTCAAAAGCTTATGCTTCTTTTTTCTTTTTCTCAGCTTTCACATCCGCCCAGATTGTCTTGTAGGACAAGAAAGCAAGGATTGTTGCAATCAAGAGAAATGCAAGAACCGCCCAACCAGTTTGCTTCTGCTTGATAAGAGAAGGTTCTGCAGTCCAAATCAAAAATGCTGAGACATCCTTTGCCATCTGATCAATGGAAGCCTTAGTGCCATCTGAATATGTGACTTGGTCTTCTTGAATGATTGGCGCTGCCATCGCTATGTTCAGGTTCGCAAAATACGGATTATAATGCAATCCAGGCCCGGGGCGATTGGCTTCGGGAAGCTCTGCTGGCGGTTCAGTATAACCTGTCAGAAGCGAATAAATGTAAGGAGCACCGCCGCCACGAGCCTTCGTGATGAGCGAAAGATCTGGCGGGATGGCATTATTATTTGCTGCCGCTGCCGCAACGTCATTTGCGAAAGGCTTAGGAAACTTATCCGCTGGAATCGGTGGCCGAGTTGACGCTTCGCCCGTGCTAGGGTCGATACTCGGCGTTTCGATGATCCAATTTGCAGCGATCGCTTTTACTTCATCTTCGGTGTAGCCCAGATCTGCAAGATTGCGGAAAGCAACCAGGCGAAGTCCGTGGCATGCCGCGCAAACTTCCTTATAAACTTGGAAACCGCGCTGAAGCTGCTGATTGTCAAATTTGCCAAACGGTCCATCACTCGCGAAAGAAACCTTTTTCGGTTCTTCATGAAATTGATATTCTACCGCTTTAGTGGGCGGGTTGGTTATATACTCAACCGCGCCGCGTCCAAATGAATAGACCAGCATTCCAGCAAAGAACAAGCCAATCAATATCCCAAAAAATCTTACCATTACGTCGAATCCCTGTTTCTTAGCTGGCTTGTGGTAGTGGTTTGCCGGTAACCGCTTCGGTTATCGAATTGGGCAGCGGCTTAGGCTTCTCTATCCGAGAAAGCAGTGGCAATATGATCAGGAAGTGAGCGAAATAATAAGCACTCGCTAGCTGGCTCAGCATAACATATGGTTCTTCAGCTGGCGCGCCGCCGCAAATGCCGAGAATGACAATGCAGGGAATAAGGCCGAACCAGAAGAACTTCTTAAACCGCGGACGATAATCGCCAGACCGAACCGGTGATTTGTCCAGCCAGGGCAGGAAGAACCACACCAAAATAGCTGAGAACATCGCCAGAACACCTAGTAACTTTGCTGGAACAAACAGAAAGTCAAAGGTGAAAGCGCGGAGAATCGCGTACCATGGCCAGAAATACCATTCCGGAACGATGTGCGCCGGTGTCGACAATGGATTGGCCGGAATATAGTTGTCAGCATGCCCCAAAGCGTTCGGCATAAAGAACATCATTCCAGTAAAGAAAATCAGCGCAAGACCCAAAAACCAACCATCTTTTGCTGTGTAGAATGGATGGAAGGGCACCGTATCCTGCTTGCCTTTGACGCTAACACCCGTCGGGTTGTTGGACCCTGGGATATGCAAAGCCCAGATATGCATTATAATGACACCAGCAATTACGAAAGGCAGGAGATAGTGTAGCGAGAAAAAGCGGTTCAAGGCCGCATTATCAGGGGCAAAACCGCCTAACAACAATTCTTGAATCGGCTTTCCAACCAGAGGTATCGCTTCAAACAGCCCGGTAATCACTTTCGCGCCCCAGAAGCTCATCTGTCCCCAAGGAAGGACATAGCCCATGAAAGCGGTGGCCATGGCAAGTAAATAAATAACAACACCCAATAACCAGATCATCTCACGTGGCGCCTTGTAAGATCCGTAATACAGCCCCCGCCCGATATGCAAATATATAGCGATGAAGAAGAAACTAGCGCCGTTGGCATGGGCATAGCGAATCATCCAACCACTGTTAACGTCCCGCATGATGTGCTCAACCGAATCAAACGCTATCTCCGCGTTGGCGGCGTAATGCATCGCCAAAATTATGCCGGTAACGATTTGCACGACTAGAAAAACTCCGGCAAGGGAGCCGAAATTCCACATATAGTTGAGATTGCGTGGCGTTGGATAACCAGCGCCAAGGCTATTGTAGATCATTCTGCCTACTGGCAGTCTGTCGTCCATCCACTGACCAAATTCAGTAGTTGGCTTATATTGCTGTGCCCAAGGAAAACTCATTTTTCTTGCCTCTAGCCGATTTTCACGACGGTATCTGTTAGGAAACTATATTCCGGTACTTCCAAATTAGTCGGCGCTGGCCCTTTGCGGGTTCTGCCTGCCGTATCATAGTGCGAACCATGGCAAGGACAAAAATAGCCGCCATATTCGCCTTTGACTTCACCCTGAGCCGCACCAAGTGGCACACAGCCCAGATGGGTACAAACACCCAAGGTGATCAACCAGTTTTCTTTTCCGACCTGCGTACGATCTGCCAGCGTTTCAGGATCACGAAGACCTGATATATCAACTTGATTAGCTGCCTCAATCTCGGGAGCGGTCAGATTACGAATAAAAATTGGTTGTTTGCGCCAACTGGATTTGATTGCCTGTCCTGGCTCGATCGCAGAAATATCGACTTCAATTGACGATAGCGCCAAAACGTCCGCACTCGGGTTCATCTGGTTAACCAGCGGGAAAACCGTAGCAACGACACCCACACCTGCAAAGCTCACTGCAGCTATATTGATGAAATCGCGGCGACGTACGCCGCCTATTCCCGGCTCCGATGTCACCGGATCATTTGGTTCAACTGTGGTATCAACACTAGCCATGCAAACAGCCCTTACGTTTATTTAGTACCCCAACTGCCAGATTGATGCGAAAGCCTCAATACGTTTATAGGCAGGTATTCGCGCGCCTGATAGCCGCGAAGACTATGGTTTGCCAACAGTCAATTTTTGATTGACCGCACATTATAAAGAACGCCATGCTATAGATACCATGCGAGTAGCTCTCTACCAACCCGATATTGCAGGAAACTTAGGAACGATTCTAAGGACTTGCGCTTGCCTGGATGTTCCCGTTGATATCATTGAACCTTGCGGATTTCCTTTTAGCGATCGTAGTTTAAGGCGGGCCGGAATGGACTATTTTGATCAGGCGGATTTCACCAGACATACTGATTGGAACGCGTTTCTCTCTTTTGTTGATTCACGACGTGCCAGAATAATATTACTCACCAGCAAAACCAGTAATGCTTACCACGAATTTCAGTTCCAAGATGACGACATATTGCTTTTTGGATCAGAAAGTACCGGCGTTCCTGAACAGGTAAAAGATCGTGCAGACGAACGAATCACAATTAAGATGAAGAACGGCATGCGTTCATTGAACCTTGCGGTATCAGCGGGCATAGCGCTCGGTGAAGCGCTCAAGCAAACAGGACAATTCGCCAAATGACGACACGACCTCCGATCCGGAAAAATGAAAACCCACTCGATGATCAACAATCACAAGCCCAGACATGGTTCGCAGATTTGCGTAATGCTATCTGCGCCGAATTTGAAGCTATAGAAGCCGAGTTCGGCAGCGAAGCGCGTTTCGAATATTTGCCTTGGGACCGCAAAAACCCAGACGGAAGCCCGGGCGGAGGCGGCGTGCGTGGTGTTATCAACGGCAAGATATTTGAAAAAGCAGGGGTCAATATTTCGACTGTCGATGGAACATTCAGCGAAGAATTTGCCAAATCGATTCACGGCGCCGGCGACAATCCGCATTTCTTCGCAACCGGCATCAGCCTGGTCGCTCACATGGCCAACCCACACGTCCCCGCGGTGCACATGAACACCCGTTTCCTTTGCACCACGAAGCGGTGGTTTGGAGGCGGAGCCGATCTCAATCCGCCAATTCCTTATGAGGATGATACGGACGATTTCCATGCACGTATGAAAAAGGCCTGCGATGCCCATGACCCTAGCTATCATGCGAAATATAAGAAATGGGCGGACGACTATTTCTACATTCCCCACCGGCAAGTTCATCGCGGGGTTGGTGGAATATTTTACGATCACCTTGAACTCGAATCAGACACTGATTTTGACCAGTATTTTGCCTTTACGCAGGATGTCGGCCGCGCATTTCTAGACATTTTTCCAACGATAGTGCGGCGACGCATGGGCTTGCCATGGACTGAGGATGAAAGAGAACAACAATTGATTTGGCGCGGGCGCTATGCAGAGTTTAATTTGGTCTATGACCGGGGTACGACCTTTGGGTTAAAAACCGGAGGTAATGTCGATGCGATTCTTATGAGTCTACCTCCAGAAGCGAAGTGGAGCTAAGCTCGTGACTACGATTGCGATTCCCAGTGATAAATTGGCTGTGATCGTCACCTATTTTGAAATGAAAAAAAAGCCGTCGATTGTGGAACAGCAATCTGATCTCGTTTTTTCAGTCTGGAGTCGGCCAGATTTAAACGAATATAGGAAACTATTCCGAAAAATCGGAGATGAGTGGCTCTGGTTTGGTCGACTGTTAATGTCAGACGAGGAACTGCAGTCGATTCTTTATAATGATAAGATCGAGATTGCGAGGATTCAAAACGGTGAAAATATCTTGGGATTTGTAGAGCTTGATTTTAGTGATCCCGGAGAGTGCGAAATAGTATATTTTGGATTGGTACCGGAAATCAATGGCAAAGGTTACGGCCGTTCCCTAATGGCCGAAACCCTTAAACGAGCCTGGAAAAATGGTATAGAGCGCGTTTGGTTGCACACCTGCACCAATGACTCTCAGCGTGCACCAAGCTTTTACAAGCGGGCTGGCTTTAGCGCATATAAGCGCGAGGTTGATATGCATGAAGACCCGCGCCTAACCGGCCATTTACCGATAGACACCGGTCCACATATTCCAATCATCAGGTAAACACTTCACCAACATCTGAACCTTTACCAGTGAGTTGACTGTAGATTGATGCGATTACGACGGTAAACAAGACCTGCAAAGCAGCACCGCCAAGTGAGGATATAACATTATCAATTAGCGGCCATCCGGCGCCGCTTGTTGCTAAGCCGGTTATGACACCAACCACCATCTGGACGACGCTGACAGTGATTGTACCGATGATCACGATGATCAGGACCAGCAAAAGTATCGAAAAGCCGTTAGATTTCGTAACCTCCCAGCTCTTCTTGACGACTTCGAGCGGGTTTTTCTCGCCTTGATCAGCGATGACCATGGGAACCAGTATTAGTCGGCAAGCGATGTATAGCCCTGGGATGAAAAACAAGAGAAATCCACCCAATGTCGCCAAACCGGTCAGGATGTTAGCCAATAGAAAGATCAAGAACAGCCGAAGCGCTTTGCTTAGGCCATCAGCCACCGTGCCACTCTGCGAAGGGGCGATAGTAAAGAATATCGCAAACCCGCCAAAACTAAGTAGCAAATTTGACAAGATGACAGCTATTGCATTCTCAGAAAAAAATGCAGAATAGGCCGCCATCACCGCATTCAGATCTTCCGTTCCTTCCAGAGCAGGTTGCCCGACAAATTGAGCCATCAACAATGAAGGAAGAAAAACAAAAACGCCAGCTATCGCCAGAATTGCTTCTTTGTGGTCTCGCAATAAGGCCATAGCACCGTTCCAGCATTGCATATAATTGAGCTTCATTTACTTAACCCTCAGGTTTGAATTTCATTACGTGCACCCTTGCCACCAGAGCGCCAATTGTGCACGGAAATTTTATGACCCATCTGTCCGACATCGAATGGTACGCCAGTGATAAACAAATCTCTTATCCTGACGCCTTATCTGAAATGGAGCAGCGTAACGCGGCCATCTATCTGGAAGAGAAACCGGAGCTCATTTGGTTGCTGGAACACCCACCCCTTTATACGGCCGGGACAAGCTCTGATCCTGCAGAATTACTCAGTAATGAATTTCCGGTTTTTGAAACAGGGCGCGGCGGGCGACATACCTATCATGGTCCGGGTCAGCGGGTCGGCTACGTCATGCTCAACCTTAAAAAACGCCAAGCGGATGTGCGTAATTTCGTGCATGCACTGGAGGCTTGGGTGATAAATGCACTTTCGGAATTTGATGTTAGTGCGCGGGCTATTGAAGGTCGTGTAGGGATATGGTGCGACACGCCGCAAGGTCAGGAAGCAAAGATTGGTGCTATTGGTATTCGCATTCGCAAATGGGTTACAATGCATGGCTTTGCCGTAAATATTGACCCTGACCTCAATCACTTTGCCGGCATTATTCCTTGCGGGATCAGCGAATATCCAGTGACCAGTCTCAAACAGTTAGGCATAACTGCCACCCTCCATGATTTTGACGCGGCACTGAAAAAAACTGCGCCTGATTTTTTCTTGGCAATTGATAAATAACCACGAAACGATATTGTCTCCGCGAAACTAGATTAGGAAAAGTGATGAAGACCAAACTCGTCAATACCTCCCCGTTGTTCCTTGTGATGATGTCTGTTGCGGCATGCTCTGATGCTCCAGAAGCCCCGGAAGCTGACACAGTGACTGAAACCCGGATGGATGAAGTCGATGTAATTGATGGAACCATTAGCGACGATATGGTTGATGTTGACACACAAGCGACCGGGGATGAGCTCTCAGAACAGTCCGATGAGAGCGGCGAAAGCTCTAACAATACAGAAGAATTTGCTGACGAATCTGAAGAATAACGAGTTACGCTAATCCCAATATCTTATGGGTTTGCAGGGATAATCGCCATTTGGGGTGAGCCTGTACGAAAGCAATTGCGGTCTGCAAATTGGCGGCATTAGCCGCTTCATCCAAACGCGCATCCATCGGTTGCAACAAATGATTGGCAAAATCCCAATCTTGCATCGCTTTCCAGTCGCTGCCCGTTTGCGGCCAAACCAGTTTCAGTTCATCGCCAGAACGCTGAACTGTTTCGCTGCCCGCTTTGGGACTGATGCAAATCCAGTCAATCGAACGCGGTACCGCAAGCGTGCCGTTTGATTCGATGGCGATCTCAAATCCGGCCGAATGCAATGCGTCGATCAAAGCATCATCCACTTGTAGCATCGGTTCGCCACCGGTGAGCACAACGAAGCGGCTATCACGGCCCGTCCCCCATTTGGCGGATATCGCGGCAGCAAGCGCGGCGGCATCCGTGAAACGTCCGCCACCGTCTCCATCCATTCCGACAAAATCCGTGTCACAGAACTGGCATATCGCTGATTCTCGGTCTTTTTCCAGACCCGACCACAAATTACATCCGGTAAAGCGAGCAAATACAGCCCGGCGACCAGCCTGCACGCCCTCCCCTTGTAACGTCAGAAACATTTCCTTGATCGCGTAGCTCATGGTATCAACGCATAGCGAGTGGGGTCAGCTATCCCTGCTTCTTCAAAACCTTTTTGCCGCAGACGGCAGCTGTCACAAAAACCGCAATGCAAATTGCCCTCTGCAGGATCATAACAAGACCAGCTCAAAGCCGGATCAATATCGAGCCGACGAGCCTCCTTAGCGATATCCGCTTTGGTCATATATTGCAGCGGCGTCTGTATCGTGAAACCGCTGCCTTCATCACCTGCCTTGGTGGCAAGGTCAGCCAGCTTCTCAAAACCATCAATAAATTCAGGGCGACAATCTGGATAGCCCGAATAGTCCAGCGCATTAACGCCAATGAAGATGTCCCTGGCATCCCGAGCTTCGGCCAGACCAAGTGTCAACGAAAGGAAAATCAGGTTCCGCGCAGGCACGTATGTCACTGGGATATCGTTGGTGACACCGGTTTTGGGTACGTCAATATCATCTGTCAAAGCAGAGCCGCCAAAACGACTGAGGTCGAGTGGCAAGATAATGTGCTCGCTTACCTCCAATTTCGCAGCGATTTGTACTGCAGACTGCAACTCGATTTTGTGCCGCTGATTATAATCAATAGTAAGAGCCACGATGTCATAGCCCTGTTCCCGCGCCATCGCAGCGGATACCATGGAATCGAGACCCCCCGACAGCAGGACAATAGCTTTTTTTCGATCGTGAGACATGCCCGTCCCGCTAATCGTCTTCGCGACGACAATCAAGCATTCTGGCAAGCATTTCGCTGAGTACCGTTAGCGAGAGCAAAAAATAGGGCCGCTGCCTCGAAGAAGCGCGGCCCAGTTAGGCTTCTAGTTAAAGCCAAAAGGGAGGAAGTCATGCCGAAGCATGATCTTCTCTGCCTAACAGAAACATGGTAAACAATTGGTTAGCGGCGACGTCTTGATTAGCAGGATCCAGTACGACGGCCTTCAACACTGAAAGAGAATGGAGCATTATTCTCTATTCCCTGAGTTTGAATTTGCACCAAACCACTGGACTCCCGCTTGATTGTGGTGACTCCATGGTCAGAACTCCCACACTTGTAACTGACGCGAATGCTAGTGGCCGTATCTTGAATCACGTAGCGCGAACATGTCGTTCCACTATGTTGAATCTGCAGCAGCTTTCCGGGATCACCAAGACAAACTTTCTTGCCGGCATCGGCAGAACCACGAGTTTTCAAAGTCCATTCACCCTTTTGAAGCCCCTTCAGAAGTGCCAATTCAGGGGCCTGCGCAGGTACTGAAACAGAAAATGCCATAAAAGCGAAGCTTGCTGCGCTAATGGTCTTAATCAGTGTTATGCCCTTCATTCCCTGATCCTTGCTATTGTCAAAAAAACGGTGAATCCGCTGCTTTGTTTAACTAGTGTAAGATTGTGGCCAATATCGTGCTCAATTGAGGCGATTGATAGTATATTATGGACAAGACAAACGAATGACCCAATATACCTTACAAATTTCAATTATTTAGACTTGCGCTCGAAATGCTGAATTTCTTGCTACAAAAAGCACAATCGATAGAGATTGTTCCATCGTCGCTGACCATATCCTCCTTATCTTCTTTCGGGAATCGCGCTATTACGCCCCGGATATGATCCTCATTACAGCGGCAACCCTTAACGAGCGGTTTACCGCTCAAAACCCTCACTTCGTCGCTCTCGCTGAAAAGTCTCCAGAGCAAATCCTCCAGCGGCAATTGCACTTTGACCAACTCTTCAGCCTGAACGCTGCCTCCCATAATCGCGACATGCTCCCATTCAGGGTGATTCATGCGGACATGCAGCCTTTCTTTGCCTTCCTCGCCATCAGGGAGATGTTGCAATAGCAAGCCACCAGCCACTGTTCGATCACCTTCGATCTCAAATGCCACTCGGATTACAGTTGGAATCTGCTCGGATTGCGTGAAATAGCTTTCTACAGCCTCAGCTAAGCTCGCGCCTTCCAAAGGCACTATGCCTTGTGAACGCCCCCGAGGCTCCGGGTGATCAAAAGTGATCGCTAAATAGCCTTTGCCAAACAACGCCATCAGACTGGGTTCTAGAGGCTGACTGGCAAGGCGTTCGGCGTCAAACTGAACATAGCCGCGGACCTCGCCATCTTTATAATCACAAGCCAGCAAACTGATGACTCCGCCTTCGGTCTGCGCCTGCAAGGTTAGTTGAGCCTCTTCCTCTTTCAAAAGGGCTCCCAATAAAGATGTCAAACAAACTGCTTCAGCCAGTAACGATTTGATCTGCAAAGGATAATTATGGGCAGACAATATATCATCGAGCACGGGTCCAAGCCGCACAATTCTGCCTCTGCAATGCTTTGCCGGAATCGAAAAGGACAGGTTTTTGTCAATCAGTGTGGGAATAACTGGATTTTCAGCCATCAGATTTGACCAAAGATCCAACGTAAAACGGATTTCTGCGCATGAATCCGGTTTTCCGCTTCGTCCCAGACGAGTGATTGCGGGCCATCGATCACTGAAGGCATAACCTCTTCTCCGCGATGAGCGGGAAGGCAGTGCAAAAATACGGCATCAGCTTTGGCTTTTTCCATAATCACGTCATTGACCTGAAACGGCATCATTGTGTCGATTTTGGCATCGGCATGTGCCTGTCCCATTGATATCCATGTATCGGCGACAACCACATCTGCACCAGCGGCGGCTTCCATGGCGTCCCGGAATATAGTGACTTTAGCTCCTGCTGATTGCGCAGCCGTTATGAAACTCTGGTCCGGATCGTAGCCTTCCGGACAGCCGATGCGAACATTGAACTTCATCAGCCCCGCTGCCTCGACAATACTATTGAGAACATTATTGGTGTCGCCCAGCCACGCCACTTCCAAACCAGGTAGCGCTTTATCATGTTCAATCAGCGTCAACAGGTCAGCTAAGATCTGGCAGGGATGCGATAGATCGGTCAGACCATTGATTACCGGCACAGTGGCGTTGGCCGCCATTTCTTCGATTTTTGCATGATCATCGGTTCGGATCATGATGGCATCACACATGCGCGACAGAACTTTGGCGGTATCCGCGACCGTCTCGCCGCGGCCGAGTTGCATCGAGCCGCTATCCATAACGATACTGGTTCCGCCCAATTGGCGGATCGCGATATCAAATGACACACGTGTTCGTGTGCTGCTCTTTTCAAAGATCATCGCAAGAACATGGCCCGCAAGCGGCGCATCTGCGTCTAATTTTCCCTTAGGCCAAGTTTCGCGTGCCTCCTTGCGGTCGATTGCGTCATTGAGCATCGCGGCTATGGCGTCACCACCTGCGTCGACAAGGTTAAGAAAATGCCGGGTCATGATTCCGGCACCTGATAATCAGCCGCACCGGCGGACAGTTTTTCAATGAATGTTGCAACATGGCTCTCATCAATGTTCAAAGGCGGCAAAATCCGCAAAGTATTGTCGCCGGCAGCAACAGTCAGTAGTCCATGATTGTCACGTAAATGCGCCACGAAAGAACGGGTTTCGCTTGTCATGGTGATACCGAGCATCAAACCGTGCCCGCGTACACCTGTGAACAGAGCGGGGTAGTTTCCAATAAATTGCTCAATCGCCGCGCGGAGTTTTCCCCCGATGTCACGGACATGTTCCAGAAATTCATCATTTGCGACCACATCCCAGACCGCATTACCGGCGGCCATGGCAAGCGGATTGCCGCCATAGGTTGAACCATGGGTACCGGGAACCATGCCCCGGGCAGCCTCTTCGGTCGCTAAACATGCGCCAAAAGGAAAACCCCCACCAATTCCCTTAGCGCTTGCCATGATGTCTGGGGTTATTTCATAAAGCTCATGTGCATACAGCGCTCCGGTCCGCGCCACGCCACATTGCACTTCATCGAGAACCAACAATATCCCGTGCTTATCAGCCAAAGCGCGAAGACCTTTCATAAAGGCCTCCGATGCCGGCCGAACGCCGCCCTCGCCTTGGATGGGCTCAACCAGAAACGCTGCGGTTTTCGGGCCAATCGCAGCCTCAGCACCCTCCAGATCATCGAAGTCCACGTATTTGAAGCCGTTCAGCAGCGGCGAAAATCCGTGATGCATCTTTTCCTGGTTGGAAGCGGATATCGTCGCCATGGTCCGGCCATGGAAAGCGTTTTTGAATGTGATAATTTCAAACCGGTCGCTACCCTGCGATTGATGATAGATTCGTGCGGTTTTTATTGCACATTCGACCGCTTCTGCGCCACTGTTGGTGAAGAACACCGTATCTGCAAAAGTCGTATCCGCCAGCCTTTGGGCCAGTTTCTCGCCTTGTGGACTGCCATAGAGATTGGACACATGCATCAGCGTTGCCGCCTGCTCTTGGATCGCCTTCGTCAAATGCGGATGGCCGTGGCCCAAAAGGTTTACCGCGATACCGGTTGCAAAATCCAAGGCGCGACTGCCATCTTCGGAAATTAGCCAGGCGCCCTCACCTCGTACAGGACGAAAACCACACCGTGGATAAACGGGCATAAGCGGTGTAATAGTCATGGCTGGATTCCTTTTGCGATAAAACAGAAAAGGCGACCCGATTGGCCGCCTCCTTCAAGCTCGGCTTCTTATATGCATGAAGAGGATAAGGGTCAATCATTGCGCATTGTTGCTGTCGATGATCGAGTCACATGATGTTTAATCGACTGAAACAATCAAACAGAATGCTTTAATTGATTTAGCAGAGCCAACAATCTGTACTATAACGTGTCATCATTCAACGAAATGTGACCCCCAGATTCTAATAAGGAGAGACTGACATGGATATGAAAACACCCGGAGCAAAAATTGAAGGATGCCCCATGGGCTTTGAAGGCGGAGTTCGTGCTCTGCTGGGGCGCCAGAATCAGGATTGGTGGCCAAACCAGTTGCAGCTCGATATTCTTAGCCAAGGCGGAAAATCGCCCGACCCAATGGGTGAAGATTTTAGTTATATCGAGGCGTTCAACTCCATCGACTACCAAGGCCTTAAGAAAGATTTGACCGCCCTGATGACTGATAGCCAGTCCTGGTGGCCGGCTGATTATGGACACTATGGTCCGTTCTTCATTCGTATGGCATGGCATGCAGCCGGCACCTACCGTACTGCTGATGGTCGCGGCGGCGCAGGAGAAGGACAGCAGCGGTTCGCCCCACTCAATAGCTGGCCCGACAACGGCAATCTAGACAAGGCACGGCGTTTGCTGTGGCCAATCAAGCAGAAATATGGCGAGAAAATAAGCTGGGCTGATTTGTTTATCCTCACCGGTAACGTTGCTATCGAATCGATGGGCGGTCCGGTTTTTGGATTTGGAGGAGGGCGCACTGATACTTACGAGCCCCAGCGAGACATCTATTGGGGTAATGAAGACAAGATGGTCAACGAAGGCGTTCAAACGCGGATTGATCCTGACAAAAATCTGAAATTGGAACACCCTCTGGCAGCAATCCAGATGGGACTTATCTATGTCAATCCAGAAGGCCCTGGTGGCAATCCGGATCCCGCTCAGTCGGCCCGTGACATGCGCGAAACCTTTGAGCGCATGGCAATGAATGACGAGGAAACGGTTGCTTTGACCGCTGGCGGCCATGCGTTCGGCAAAGCTCATGGTGCAGGTGACGCCAGTCTTGTTGGTGTTGAACCGGAACGCGGTGATATTACCGACCAAGGCTTAGGATGGCTGAGCAGCCACAGGAGCGGTATTGGCGGCGATGCTATCACGTCCGGCCTCGAAGGGTCGTGGTCTTCCACTCCGACGCAATGGAATGGAAATTATTTCCGCCTGTTGCTCGACTACGAATATGAATTGGTAAAGAGCCCAGCCGGAGCGCAACAGTGGCAACCAATTGACCAGAAGGAAGAAGATATGGCGCCACATGCGCACGATCCTTCCAAAAAGGTTCCGACCATGATGACAACGGCCGACATGGCGCTGAAAGTCGACCCGGACTACCGCAAGATATCGGAACGATTCCGCAATGATCAGGCAGGGCTGGATGATGTTTTCTCTCGCGCTTGGTTCAAATTGTGTCACCGCGACATGGGGCCAAAAATCCGCTATCAGGGACCGGAAGTTCCTGCCGAAGATTTGATCTGGCAGGATCCCGTTCCTGCAGGCCAAGCCATCAGCGACAGCGAAGTCACTGAACTGAAGCAAGCGATATTGGGCAGCGGCCTGACGGTTAGCGAGCTGGTAAAGGCGGCCTGGGCGTCGGCTTCCACTTACCGCGATTCCGACCATCGCGGCGGTGCTAACGGTGCTCGCGTTCGTTTGGCTCCACAGAAAGATTGGGAAGCTAATGATCCTACTGAGCTTGGTAAGGTGCTATCCAAACTGGAAGAGATTAAAGGCGATCGCAATGTCAGTATCGCCGACATGATTGTTCTGGGTGGGACCGCTGCAGTTGAAAAGGCTGCTAAAGACGCCGGGTTCAATGTCGAAGTGCCATTTAGCAGCGGACGTGGTGATACAACGGACGAAATGACCGATGCAGAGAGCTTTGAACCATTGGAGCCCAAAGCCGATGCTTTCCGGAACTATTTGTCCGCCAAGCATAGTGTTCCTTCTGAGGAACTGATGCTGGACCGTGCGTCATTGCTGACACTCAGTGTTCCTGAAATGACAGTCCTTGTTGGTGGAATGCGGGCGCTTGGTGCCACTAGCGGCAATAGCACGCATGGCGTATTGACTGATCGTCCCGGTCAGCTGACTAATGATTTCTTTGTCAACTTACTCGACATGAAAACAGTATGGGAAGCCGTTGACGGCAGTGACGAAGAAGAATTTGTCGGCAAAGATCGTAACACTGGTGAGCAGCGCTGGACCGGAACCCGCGCGGATCTGATCTTCGGCTCCAACTCGCAGCTGCGTGCGGTTGCCGAAGTCTATGCGGAAAATGGCCATGAAGAGAAGTTCGTAAAGGACTTCATCGCAGCATGGACCAAGGTGATGAACGCGGATCGTTTCGACCTCGCGTAAGCAGGCCTTAGGACTGCAGACTTAAAGACGGTTCGCCGGGAAACTGGCGAGCCGTTTTTGCATTTACAGATTGGCTTTGGATGCTTCCCAATTCTGTCCGTCAAATTTTCTAATATTGGGCTGCAAAGCATGTCCCGCGTCCAGACAGTTATAATTGACGCTCCAGCATTCAGGATGTGATCGCGGCTGATAGAAGCTTTTGATTCCGCAATGCCGGCAAAACAGATGATCTGCTTGCCCGCTGCCAAATTTATAGCTGGTTAGATCATCCTCGCCTTGCAGCAGAACAAACTGATCATGTGGAATGAACAAATGAAGAAAGCCCGTGCGTGCACAAATCGAGCAATTGCAATCGAGCATCTCCGGCTGTGCCTCGGCTTGCGCAGCGAACCTCACGGCCCCGCAATGGCATCCACCGGCAACGTCAATCATGGCCCGACCAGTATTTCATGAATGTCGATCCGGTTTTCCAGCGTCCGGTGCACCGGGCATTTTCCTGCAATTTCCATCAGCTTTTGCCGTTGCTCATCGGTCAGATCTCCGTGCAATGTTATGGACCGATCAATCACATCGATGCGATTGTCATCATTGTTGCAGGTTGCGCAATCGTCCACATGATCGCGGCTATGCTCCAGCTCGATATGCACACCTTCCAAAGGAATACCTTTGTGGTCGGCATACATTTTCATCGTCATTGAGGTGCAGGTGCCCAAAGCCGCGAGCAACAGATCATAAGGTGACGGACCTGTATCATCACCGCCGAATGATTCAGGTTCATCAGCAAGAAAGACATGTTTCCCTACCCGGACTGACTGCTGAAACTTGCCGCTGGCGCTCTCTACAGAGACGATTGAAGGATTGGCCATATTCTACTCCACAGTTACCGATTTCGCGAGATTGCGGGGCTGATCAACATCCGTACCTTTTGCAACTGCCACATGATAGGCAAGCAACTGCACGGGCACGGCATAAACGAGCGGTGCGATAAGTGGATGAACCTTTGGCATCTCAATAGTCGCCATACATCCCTCACCGGCTTCGGCCAAACCGGCGGCATCGGATATCAGTACGACCTTGCCACCCCGCGCCATCACTTCCTGCATATTGCTAACCGTTTTTTCGAATAACGGCCCTGAAGGCGCCAGCACAATCACTGGCACCGCTTCATCAATCAGCGCAATAGGCCCATGCTTCATTTCGCCCGATGCGTAGCCTTCGGCATGGATATAACTTATTTCCTTTAGCTTCAGCGCTCCTTCCAGTGCCAGCGGGTAATCCGGACCACGGCCCAGATAGAGCACGTCCCGTGCCGGCGCGATGAGATGCGCCATATCGGCTATGTCCTCGTCATGGGCGAGCGCTGCGTTTAATGCAGCTGGTGCTTCGGTCAGATGCTCGACAACTTCATGCTCTTCATCACGGGTCATCTTGCCTTTGACCACGGCGAGATGTGCGGCCAGCGCGGCCAGTACGGCGAGCTGACAAGAAAAGGCCTTGGTCGAAGCCACACCTATTTCCGGACCAGCGTGCGTGGGTAGCAAGAGGTCAGCCTCTCGTGCCATCGAACTGGTCGGGACGTTCACCACCACCGCAATTTTCTGGCCTTGCTCCTTGCTATGGCGAAGCGCGGCCAGTGTGTCTGCCGTCTCACCAGACTGTGAGATGAACAGCGCCAGCCCGCCCGGCTCCAGCACAGGATCGCGGTAACGGAACTCCGATGCAACATCCAGATCCACTGGCACCCGCGCAAAGGTTTCGAACCAGTATTTGGCAACCATCCCGGCATAGTAGCTCGTGCCGCAAGCGACGATGGTGATCCGCTTGATATCCTTGAGATCAAAATCCATCTGCGGCAGCGCGACTTGCTGTTCCAGTGGTCGAATATAACTTTGCAGGGTTTGTGCCACCACCGTTGGCTGTTCGAAAATCTCTTTCTGCATGTAGTGGCGATATTGGCCCTTTTCGATCGTCGCCGCCGAAACGCCAGAGGTTGTCACTTCGCGCTCGACCGGATTGTTGGCGCTGTCGAATATCTTTGCGCCGTCGCTCGTGATGACGACCCAATCACCTTCTTCCAGATAAGCGATTTTCTGGGTAAGCGGTGCCAGTGCGAGTGCGTCCGATCCCAAATAGGTCTCGCCCTCACCATAGCCGACAACCAGCGGCGAGCCGAGCCGCGCGCCGATCAAAAGATCAGGATTGGACTTGAAAGCAATGGCCAGCGCGAAAGCCCCGCGCAATTGCGGGAGAACCGACTGCACCGCTTCCTGCGGAGACCTACCCGCTTCGATTAGTTCACTGACGAGATGGGCAACCACTTCGGTATCGGTCTCGCTCTCAAAGCTTCGACCCCGCGTCGATAATTCTTCCCGCAGTGACTTGAAATTCTCGATAATGCCGTTGTGGACCAATGCAACTTCGCTGGTCGCATGCGGATGGGCGTTGTTTGTTGTCGGCGCGCCATGGGTGGCCCAGCGGGTATGCGCAATACCAATCGTGCCCGGCGCGTCATCCTTTTTCAGCACCTCTACCAGATTGATCAGCTTGCCTTCGGCGCGGCGGCGGATCAGTTGGCCATCATGAACCGTACAGACGCCGGCGCTATCATAGCCGCGATATTCCATCCGCTTCAAGCCATCAACGAGGCGATCCGAGACCGCATCCTTGCCAACAATTCCGATAATTCCGCACATAGTTCTGAGGCTTTCTTCTTAAAGAGTATAGGGAACGCGAATGCCTGGCATTTCCGCCGGAAAATCGCGCGTGTTTCGTGTGATCAAGATGCGCCCGGTAAGCTGGGCCGAGGCAAGAATGACGGCATCCATGGTTTTCAGCCGGCGCCGGTCGCTGCGCAGCAGAGCAGCACGCCGACCGATTTCCTCATTAACTTCAATGACATTGAAAAAGGAGAGAAACGCCTCCGCCCGGTCGCCGTCGTCCGGCAGCGCACGCGTCAGCACTTCAACCCAGGTCAGGCGGCTAATATAGCGGCGGTCATAACGCTGCAGCTCGACATTGGCGCGGCCAACATCGTTAAGCGCGTCGAACAGGATGTTGCTGTCGAATACCGCTTCGTTCACGAGGCGCCCTTCTGGCGATAGCGCTCAGCCTCGCGGTCATCATCGGCGTCGAAAAGGTCTGGAAATTCCTTGCGCACGTCCCAGTAATCAGGATCCCAGGGCCGCGTCCACGACGCCCGCTCGCGCCGCTGCCAAGCAACCGGGTCGCCGACATCGCGGCGGTCGCGCCAGATGCCGAAATATTTTTCGATCCCCTGCTTCGACGCATCCGCCCGAAACGCCGCCACCGCGTCACGAAGCAATTGCGCCCGCGAAGTCCCCTGCGCAGCCGCCTGCGTGTCGAGCCACTGGACATCTTCTTCGGATAGATCGGCAAGTATGCGAGTCATGATATAGTGATATCATATCATGATATCATGTCAATACATCTAAGACTGTTTAGCCCACCTGCTTCGCTACGGCCGGCACATCAAATCCAAGTTCATGTTGGTAAGTTCTTAAAATCCAGAGACTTCCCCAATAAGGCATTGCCAGTCCTTCCGCATCCCATGACTTCAATGACTCTTTGCCGCGCCTCAGGAATTCTGAGTGTTGTTCTTCCGTACAGCTAGCCTTCCAATCTTCTATTACTTGCAAAGCGTAGGCCATGCCTTCAATTTCATCCATACCTACGAGTTCAGGTACTTGTTGTGCGATTAAGCCCTCATCTCGATAGGTATTCGTTGATTTTGGTGACTCATTTGCAGCATTTCTATTTTTCCACCATGACCGAAGCCCCATCTAACCTCTCCTACTTCCCCGCCTTCTTCTTCGCACTCACCGCATTAAACCGATCTGCCCAACCCTTTTTCGCGGTCTGTTCGGCCCGCACCAGCGCCAGGTCGCCAGCCTCAACATCCTTGGTCAGCACTGCGCCAGCGCCGACAATCGCGCCATCGCCAATTATCACAGGCGCCACCAGGGCGCTGTTGCTGCCGATGAAGGCACCCTTGCCGATCTTCGTCCTATATTTGAAATAGCCGTCATAATTGCAGGTGATTGTGCCTGCGCCGATATTGGCACCCTCGCCCACTTCGGCATCGCCCAGATAGGTCAGATGATTGGCCTTGGCGCCTTTGCCCAGCACCGCCTTTTTCATCTCGACAAAATTGCCGACCTTGGAGCCTTCTTCCAGCACCGCACCGGGGCGAAGCCGCGCGAAGGGACCGACATTGGTATCGGGACCGATTGTTGCCCCTTCAATATGACTATGGCCGTAAATTTTTGCGCCGCTGGCGATCGTGACACCGGGCCCAAAAATCACATTGGGCTCTATGACAACATCTGAAGATATTTCTGTATCGTACGAAAACCAAACGGTTTCTGGTGCAATCAGGCTAACGCCATCTGCCATTGCCTTTGCTCTGCGACGCCCTTGCCATTCACTTTCAACCGCAGCCAGTTCCGACCGGCTGTTTACACCGGCTACCTCTGCTGGATCATCCACTTCGATCACAGCGCTTCGCTGACCCGGCAACATGACAATGTCCGGCAGATAATATTCGCCAGCCGCGTTATCATTGCTGATCTGGTCGAGCAAAATGAACAAATCGGTCGAGCGCGCCGCCATCAGGCCGCTATTGCACAGATTGACCGCTCGTTCCTGCTCATTGGCATCTTTAAACTCTACCATTTTTTCGATTTCGCCCTGATCATCGGCGATGATCCGGCCATAGGCGCCGGCGTCATCGGGGCGGAAACCCAGCACAACCGCACGCGGATCGGACCCGTTATTCAGGCGAAAAATCATCTCCTGCATCGTCGCGGCGCTAACCATCGGAACATCACCGTAAAGGATGAGCACATCACCAGCGAAGCCTTTCAGCGCATCATGGGCCTGCGCGACCGCATGGCCCGTGCCCAATTGATCGTCCTGCACGGCAATGGCGACATTGCGCCCTTCGACGCTCGCCTCAATCTGCTCGCGCCGCGCGCCGACGACCACAACCGTGCGTTCGACGCCGATTGAATCAACCGTATCGAGCAGATGATGAAGCATGGGCTTGCCGGCAATCGGGTGCAGCACCTTGTGCGTCTCCGATTTCATCCGCGTGCCTTGACCGGCGGCTAATATAATGGCTGCTAAAGGACGGTCACTCATGCCAAAAACTCCGAATATCCTGTTCCAAACGCTGAATTTGCGCCCCATGCCATGATGCGGTTGCTTATGCCAGCAAGATCGGTTCTATGCAGAGGCTATGACAGAAATTTCTTTCGATATCATTGGCTTTGATCTGGACGGCACCCTGCTCGACACCAGTATGGAGCTGGCCGCCTCGCTCAATCACGCGCTCGACAGTGCCGGCCGTCCGCAAGTGGATGATCAATCCATCCGGTCGTTGGTGGGCATGGGCGCGCGTCATATGCTGGAAATGGCGCTGGAACAGTCGGGCGGCAGTGACAAGGAGCAGGTGAAAAGCCTGATGCCCGTCCTGATCGATCATTATGAAGCCAATCTGGGCAATAATGCCCCGGCTTTTGCGGGACTGGCCGAAGCCATGGATGCGTTGCAAGATCAGGGCGTCAAACTGGCGGTGGTCACCAATAAATTTGAAAACCTCGCAGTGAAGCTGCTCACAAACGTCGGTATGATTGACTGGTTCGTCACCGTCATTGGCGGTGATACAATGGGCAAAGGACGCAGCAAGCCCAAGCGCGATCCGATTGACGAAATGATCCGGCGCTGCGGCGGAGAGGTGGACCAAACGCCAGCGGCCTTTATTGGCGACAGTATATTTGACATTAAAGCAGCACAAAATGCCGGTATTGCCAACGTTGCAGTAAGTTTCGGCTTTCTGCATCAGCCTGTCGAAGAACTCGGCGCCGATGCGATTATCGATCATTATGACGAGCTTGTACCGACCTTGGTCAAGCTAGGCTCTTAGGCTAAGTATTACGCCACTTTGTCCATAAATGGCCCGCCAGCATAAGCGGCGGCATTCTGAGCCAATGAGAGCGAATATAGAAGGCTTGCCGTGTGAACTTTCGGGTTTCTCGCCCCCAGCCATCACGCGCCAACAGGCGGCGGATGTAAATATTGTCAGCAAAGATCGCAGGGCCACCATATGCTTTGTCGACGGGTGTATCATATAGCTGCGCTGCCAGTCTTAGCGCCCGTGCGATATGCCGTTCCAACCCGTGCAATTTGGCCCGCTTGCCCAATTCCATCCAGAACTCGCCATCAGCCTGAGAAAATTGCCGGACCAGCCGGTCAATATCCCACAAGTTCCGAAGCCCCCCTGCCAGATCACCATCGGCAAACAGATGCGCGATTGAATGAAGCAGCATATCGGCCGGAGCCATAACATAGAGGCCCGAATCCAGTTTTATTGCGGCATCAAGCATCGCTTGCGCATTTGGTGTGGGTTTGGCGGTTAACGGCAATATCGTATGATGCACATCGATCATCCGGTCGCGTTCGCGGTGAATCAGCGGTGGCAATTCGTGCATATGCTCGCGATAATATTCATCATCATAAGGATCAGGCTTTACCCATTCCCATCCGGCATCGAGCAAAGCCTTTTCAACCGCGGGTAACTGCGCGCGATCAACCATAATATCCAGATCACCAATGCTCCGTCCGATCCCGGCATCACAATCGGCCGCAACATAGGCTGTGCCTTTCATCAAGATGGTCTTGCAATTAAGCGGCACAAGCGCTCGCCGCGCGCAATCTGCCTCCCAAAGCGCTTGTAACCGCGCAAGATCGGTGGCTTGAATCGCATCGTCCAAAACGGGTTTAATTACTTCCGGTACAGCAACATTTGCCAAACGGTGGGCCAGACTGCCGATGAGAGACTCTGCCCGGGCAATGCTGATCAGGTCAGTCCACCCTGCCCCGTCAAGCGAGAGGACAGTTTCGGGTTCGCGCAACGCATCGACCAGCGGCTGAGCATTTCGCATCATGGGAGCTTGCTCCACAAACTGTCGATCATTTCTTCGGCCTGCTCACCCGATTGATAGTCCATCGCCTTGGTTGGAACCGTATCGACAAATCTTGTGAGCGCCCGAAAGCCTGTCTCGCCCAGAGCCACATAATTGGTTGAAGCCTGCGTCAGGCGCACAAAAACCTCGCTCTTCCCCATATCGCGCAGAACCGGGTCATAACCGAAGCGGGGAAACAGCAATAAGGCTGGCTTGGCAGTTTCCTTCATCCGGTTCACTGCGTTCAACGGCGGAATGATATGACGAATATCACCTTTAGGCGTCCCCTTCATCATGGGACCGAAACGGTTTATTGGCAGAATCGCTTGCATCGCCGCGATTGCCTCATTTTTAAGGCTGATTAGGCGCGGAAAGCTATGCACCATGCCGGTGTCCGGATTGAGCAAAGCAAATTCATCACCCATGAAGCGCCAGCCTTTTTCGGCGAGCATGGCGGAAAGCGTCGATTTTCCGGAACCGGACAACCCGGTCATTAGCAAAGCCTTCCCGTCTTTTTCGACACTGCTGGCATGTAACAACAAATGCCGTCGCCACCCCAGAGCCATTTGCAGATTCATACCCATTTCGGCTGCTAACAGACTTTGGCTTAGCGGCAGTGGTGCTGCATCGGGCAGCCAATAGTCACCCGAGATATGCACCGATGGCCGGACAAAGCGCCGCCATGGCTTTTCCGGCTCCAATCGGACCGTAAAGTCTGCGTAATCGTCGTACGAAGCAGGATAGGTCTTATACAGCGAAGCCAACTGATCCAAAGGTTCTTGCCATGACGACGCTAGTCGAAATCTTGCTGGGCCAACGGTCAAAAAAAGATGATTAAGCCCGTTCACCCGCCGTCAACCTGTTCGACAAGACCGAGCGAGCATAGTTCAACCAACCGAGCTAGCACGATATCGGCTGCATCCGCGCTTTCTTCCAAATCAAAACCAGCGGAAAGCCGGTGAGTTATTGCATCGGCAGTCACCGTGTCTTCAGCCATAACCTCTAATATCGCTGGCACGGGATCTGCGACGATGTGCGTGATACCCGACGATTTTTGAAAAATCAGCGTCATGCTATCCAGCGGATGCTGAATCAGCTTGTTGGGGGTTGCGGCTCGGTAAAGCTGGCTCATCGTCGGTTACATTATTCCTGATCAAGGCAAGTTATTCAAATCAAGCCGTTACCATGAATATGTTAATAACCATTAGTCCTGAGGACTGAAAATCAGCGTATTGGCTAACGCGGCATTTGGAGGGAAGCGTAGCACGTAAAACCGCTCTGTCCGGATTGCAGCCTGCGAATGTAGTTCACATAGGCTTTAGACTGGTCGTAGGAAGTGCCAGGCAGTGACCGGCCATTCATCGCGCGTTTCACTTCTTCGCCAGTGAAATTGCGACCTGCTGGTGGAAAAGCACCGGGTGTATCGGGAGATACTATTTTCCCATCGGGTCCTATATACCCACCAGCCGCATGGTTACCCGGAACCGGAATCTCGCAATTCAGAACGGAACCGGCCGTTTGCGCCAGCGCAGGCTTAATACTAACCACAGCAGAAGCCGTCACGGCACCCATCATCAAGGCGCGACGGCGTGTTACATTAGAAGGGTTCTCAGAATTTCGAGTGGATTCGGAAAGTCCATCATTTAGGTTTGAGTTGTCCGTCATTGCGCTAATATTCCTCTATAACTTACACTTAAAGCTGAAAACGATTAAACGCGAGTAAACAGTCCCCGTCAGAAATGGGCGTCCATAAACGGGACAAAACCGTCAATATTGTTAAAAGCCTGGTTCTCAAGCCAGGACAGGTCAAACTGGGTGTTGATTCTCAGACAATATCGTTGCTGTTTTTCCAAAAACCGGCGTAGACACTTCTAACCAAAACATAACGCAGCTGCACCTATGGACTCAATTTCTCCGTTTCGCCTGATTTTTGCGATCCTTTTGATTGTCGGAGGGGCCGTATTCGCGGCCCAAGTGTCCGAAGCATTGATGAAAATAATCATCATGTCGGCCTTTGGTGTTGTTGCGTTGGCAATCATTGCCCTGGAAGACCACGCGCCACCTGCACCCGACTTCAATGCGTTGGAACGCCAAAAAAAGCGACTCTTGTATCAAGGTCGAGCAGAAGCTTATCAGGACGTGATAGATCCAATTACCGATCCAATTCTTTTGATTCGCAACGCAAAAGTGGCCGCCGCAAATCCGGCCGCAAAAAACTTTCTTGGCAATCATATTATTGGCGAAGATGTCCGGGTAGCCATCCGGCACCCTGCGGCAGCTGACCGTTTAGCCAACCCCAATGCCGAACATAAAGGTGAACCGATATTACTCGTAGGCGTCGGCAGCACCAACCAGCGATGGGAGCTGCGCATTCACACATTAAATGATGGATTGAAGCTTGTGCAGCTGTCCGACCAAAGCAGCCGTTATGCCGCCGAGCGCATGCGCACCGACTTTGTAGCGAATGCTAGTCATGAATTGCGCACACCTCTGGCCGCTATCAAGGGATTTATTGAAACGCTGGAAAATCCCGAAGCAGGTAAAGACGAGAATACCCGCGCTCGGTTCTTGCAGATCATGTATCAGGAAGCCGACCGCATGCAGCGATTGGTAGAAGACTTGATGTCTTTATCCCGAATTGAGGCTGAAAAATATCAATTGCCATCAGAACCGGTCGACCTTGCAATGCTGGTGGCCGACGTAAAAGGCGATTTTTTAAATGGCCGATCAAAAAAAGATCATGATTTTCAGACATCGCTGCCAGACCATATGCCTAAGGTTCAGGGAGATTATGCGCAGCTATCCCAACTGCTGCATAATTTGGTCAGCAATGCCTATAAATATGGCCATCGCGGGGCGCCTGTATCGGTTAGCGTAAAACCTAACAGAAACGGCTCCATGTTGCGCTTATCGGTCATTGATCAAGGTGATGGGATAGCACCAGAGCATATCCCGCGGCTAACAGAACGGTTTTATCGTGTCGATAAAGGCCGTAGCAAATCTATAGGTGGTACTGGGCTGGGCTTAGCTATTGTTAAACACATAACGGAAAGGCACGGTGGGCGCTTGGAAGTGAGTAGCGAATTGGGCGTTGGAACCACAGTGTCGGTATTTCTGCCGGTTATTAGATGATGTGATGAACCACTCGCGGAATGCTTGTCATATATCTGTCATAAATGTGTAACTTTTAGTACACTGGCCACTTTTAAACCGTGCGCGACCGGTCGACGATCTGAATCGATTCTTGGCCAGATATTTCAACACTCCACAACAACGGGGATATTAAGATGTTTAAGAAAATCGCTCTTCTGGCGGTATCCACACTCGCCTTGGCTGCATGCCAGGATCAGGCTTCTGGCGGACAAGGCGGGACCCGCGGTGAAATCAGGATAGTCGGTTCGTCGACCGTTTTCCCGTTTGCAAAAGCGGTTGCCGAGCAATTTAGTGCTGATGGCGGCAACACCTCACCAATTTTGGAATCGACCGGTACCGGCGGCGGAATGAAATTATTCTGTGCTGGCGTTGGCGCAAACACACCGGATATTGTCAACGCGTCCCGGCGGATGAAAGCGACCGAATTTGAGATGTGCAAAGAGAATGGCGTCACGGACGTTGTGGAAGTTCAGATCGGCATTGATGGCATAGCCATTGCGCAAGCCAATGAAGGGCCTTCGATCAAATTGACGCCAACTCAAATCTACGAAGCCATTGCCGAACGGCCATTTGGTAAAAAGAATGAAGCCAAAAAATGGTCTGATATTGATCCGTCTCTCCCGGACATTGCGATTAGCGTTTATGGTCCACCATCAACTTCCGGTACACGCGATGCGTTGACCGAATTGATTATGGAAGTGGGTTGTAAAACAGACCCCACTACCAAAGCGCTGAAAGAAACGGACGAAGACGAATATGATGCAATCTGTCACGATGTTCGTGCTGATGGCGCGTATATCGACGCTGGGGAAAATGATAATCTGATCGTCCAGAAATTGAAAGCTAACCCAAACAGTCTTGGAATCTTTGGCTACAGCTTCTTGGAAGAAAACACTGACTCAGTTCGAGGTGTTGCTGTTTCCGGTGTAGAGCCCGCTTATGAGGCGATTGCATCGGGTGAATATCCGGGTGCACGGCCGCTCTATATCTATGCCAAGAAACAACACGTTAATGTTATTCCAGGGCTGCAAGCATATCTGACCGAATTCGTGAACGCTGGCGGAAAAGATGGTTATCTTATCAAAGCTGGTCTGATCGCCTCTCCAGATAATGTTCGTACCCAAATGGCCGATACTGTCAAAAATCTACCAGCATTGACCGGTACCGAATTGAAATAAATAGCTAACGGGATGCGAGCTTTTATTTTAGGAGTGCGCATCCCGATATACATTCTCCTCATCAAGGACCAGTGATCTTACTGTGACAGGCTCTATTCTCTTTCTACTGATCATTGTTCTTGGCGGCATTGCTTGGTTTTTCGGCCGCGTTAAAGCGACTCGCTTTTCGGCCACCAACCCAAAGCGAGGAACTGTACACTCTCTCCCCAATTATCACGGCTGGTATGTTGCCCTATGGGCAATCGGCCCCGCCCTGCTGTTCCTTGTTATTTGGAATATCGCCAGCCCTGCTCTTATTACTGATGCAGCTTTGGCTAGCCCCGCAGCAGAGCAGCTCCCGCAAGGCCAGTTTGCCCGCGGCGCAATTTTAGCGGAAGCACGCTCCATCGCGTCGGGCGAGCAGGTTCGAGCGTTCAATCCACTTTCCCAATCCATGGTAGAACCCTACAAAGCAGCTATCTCCTATTATCAAATGATAGGCATGGTTGCGGCTCTATTACTGGTGTTTGCCTGTGGTGTTTTTGCGTGGCTGAGAATCAAGCCCGAACTACGCGCACGCACGAAAATAGAACGCGTCACCATGATGACGCTGCTTTTGGCATCACTTATCGCGACAATTACAACTGTCGGCATCTTTGCATCGCTTATTTTTGAATCAGCCCGGTTCTTTTCGATGGTATCACCCATCGACTTTTTATTTGGAATGGAATGGAATCCCAAAGCGGTCGCAGGACCTCGCGGTGAAACCGGGTTTGGCGCTATTCCACTATTCTGGGGCACCGTATTTATCGGCGCCATCATAGCTATGATCGTTGCCATCCCGTTGGGGCTAATGAGTGCCATATATCTTACCCAATATGCACCGCCTAATTTTCGGGCCTGGATGAAACCAATCTTGGAGGTCCTGGCTGGCGTTCCTACTGTTGTTTACGGCTATTTTGCAGCCTTGACCGTTGCCCCGGCCTTACGTGACTTTGCGGTTTCAATCGGCATTTCCGGAGCTTCGTCAGAGTCAGCACTGGCCGCCGGTGTCGTGATGGGTATCATGATTATTCCATTTGTTTCATCGATGGCGGATGACAGCATTGCGGCTGTGCCCAGCGCGATGCGTGACGGATCATTGGCAATGGGCGCCACGAAAAGCGAAACCATCAAAAAAGTTCTCATACCTGCGGCTTTACCAGGCGTTGTAGGGGGAGTATTGCTTGCTGTTAGTCGAGCAATTGGCGAAACAATGATCGTCGTCATGGCGGCGGGTCTGGCGGCCAATATGACCGCTAACCCCTTCTCCAGCGTTACAACCGTAACAACACAGATCGTCCAGCTGCTGACTGGCGACCAAGAATTTGACAGCCCCAAAACCCTTGCTGCTTTTGCTTTGGGATTGGTATTGTTCATCGTGACATTGCTGCTCAATTTGATCGCACTTAGAGTCGTCAAGAAATATCGGGAAGCTTATGAATAGCGCCGTAGCCTTTGCAGAAGAGCGCAATCCAACCGATTGGCAAAGCGATGCAATGCAGAAACGCATTCGCAAGCGCTATGCCTCGGAACGTCGATTTAAGGCATTGGGTCTGGGCGCGATTGTATTATCTGCCGGTTTTCTCGCTTTTTTGCTCATAGTGATGGTGGGCAACGGTCTGCGGGGCTTTACCCAGACAGAACTTCCCGTAGAGATTGACTTTCCCGCCATGACGGGAGGTGCCTCGCCAAGTCAGTTTGTAGGGGCCAACGGAAGTGCCAATTTACGATCGTTAGGTGTTCAAGACATCGTCAGCACCAGCGTTCAAATCCAATATGGCGAACAGGGCACGGAATTATTCTCCGCTGGGAGCTGGCAGACCGTACAGGCAGCAATTCTAGACAATCCCGGCATCGTAGAATCAAGAACTACGCTTTACCTTCCCGTTGGATCAGAAATTGACGTTGCTTATAAGGGGGACGGCAACGCGTCCGCCGAGAAGACCGTAGAAGAGTTAAAGGACCAACTCAGCACCGGCTTTAACTCGAATTTCCTCTTCAATTCGGATGCTACTGATCCAATGCAAGTTGGCATCTGGGGAGCTTTGAAAGGCTCCTTGATTACAATGTTTATAACATTGATCATCGCCTTCCCAATTGGCGTGTTTTCTGCGCTCTATCTGGAAGAATATGCTCCTAAAAACCGCTTTACGGACTTGATCGAGGTTTCGATTAACAATCTTGCAGCAGTGCCTTCGATTATTTTTGGCCTTCTAGGCTTAGCCGTATTCCTCAACTTATTCGGGTTGCCACGTTCCGCCGCATTGGTTGGCGGACTTACACTAGCTCTTATGACAATGCCGGTGATCGTTATATCCGGTCGCAACGCGATTAAAGCTGTTCCGCCATCTATACGGGAAGCAGCCTTGGGGATCGGTGCGAGCCAGATGCAGGTCGTGTTTCATCACGTCTTGCCGCTGGCCCTCCCAGGTATATTAACCGGGACGATTATCGGCATGGCCCGTGCCTTAGGAGAAACGGCTCCACTGTTGATGATTGGCATGCGCGCATTTATCGCCACCCCGCCGGGCGGCATCGTTGAGCCTGCTACGGTTCTTCCGGTACAAATTTTCCTCTGGTCCGACGAAGTAAATCGCGGTTTTGTAGAAAAAACTTCGGCTGCGATTATCGTGTTGCTCCTGTTCCTTCTTACAATGAACGCTCTGGCAATATATCTCCGCAATCGTTTTGAAACACGCTGGTAGATAATGATATGACAGAATTAGTAGACAGCACCAATTCCAGTGAAAGTTACACTATGACAGAATCCGCAGTGCCCAATATTTCTGCTGGCGATGGTCCATTGAAAATGACCACAAGAAATGTGGATGTTTTCTATGGCGACAAGCAGGCCATAAACGGTGTCTCTATTGATGTAACAATGGACAATGTCACCGCTTTCATCGGTCCTTCCGGATGCGGGAAGTCGACCTTTTTGCGGTGCTTAAACCGGATGAACGACACAATACCCATTGCCAAGGTTACTGGTGAGATCACTCTGGAAGGCGAAGACATTTACGCGGCAAAAATGGATGTCGTGCAACTCCGGGCCCGCGTCGGCATGGTGTTTCAAAAGCCCAATCCTTTTCCCAAGTCTATTTATGACAATATCGCTTACGGGCCTCGTATTCACGGACTAGCGACCAGCAAGGATGAACTCGACAATATCGTAGAAACGTCGCTCCAACGTGCAGGTTTGTGGCGAGAGGTACAAGACCGCTTACAAGATAGCGGAACTGCTCTATCTGGCGGCCAACAACAACGCCTGTGCATAGCCCGGGCAATTGCCGTCGATCCTGAAGTTATTTTGATGGACGAACCTTGTTCGGCGCTCGATCCCATTGCAACAGCAAAAATTGAAGAGCTAATCCACGAATTGCGCGGAAAATATGCTATCGTTATCGTGACACATAACATGCAGCAAGCTGCCCGCGTGTCACAACGCACCGCCTTTTTCCACTTGGGAACGCTGGTCGAATATGGCGTAACATCTGACATATTCACCAACCCGACACAGGAAAAAACACGGGACTATATTACCGGACGCTACGGTTAAGCGGATCGAAAAGGGAAGGAACCCGAAAGATGGCAAATACCGGAACAGAACATACCGTAAAAGCCTTTGACACGGATATTAACGAGCTGCGCGGGATGGTGGCAGAAATTGGTGGTCGCAGCGAACAGGCCATAGCAAAAGCCATGCGCGCTTTGGAAAAGCACGATCTGAAGCTTGCTGCTGAGGTTGTTGCAGAAGATAAAATAATCGACGAACTGGAAAAGCGCATTGATGAGCTGACGTTTCAGACCATTGCTCTACGCGCCCCGATGGCTGACGACCTCCGCGAACTAATCGCGACATTCAAAATATCTGGCGTCGTCGAACGCATTGGCGATTATGCCAAGAATATCGCCAAACGCGTGCCCGTCATTGCTGGCACCCACAAACTTGGACCAGCTTCGCTATTGCCCTCCATGTCCAATATTGCCTCAGAACTTGTCCGTGATTCACTCGAGGCATTTGCCCGGCGGGATGCGGATCTTGCTCTCGAAGTCAGCGAACGCGATCAAATTGTCGATGATTTCTACACCAGCATTTTCCGGTCTGTGATCACCTACATGATCGAAAACCCGAAAGACATTGGTGAAGCAGCCCACTTGTTATTCATTGCGAAAAATCTGGAACGCATCGGCGACCACGCAACGAATGTTGCTGAAATGGTTTACTTCGCTGCAAGAGGCGAGCCGATGCCAGAACGAGATCGAGGCGAAAACCCAACTGACCTTTTGGAAGAACCTAGCAACGGAAAATAGAAATATGTCCAACGCAAGATTGTTATTGGTAGAAGACGACGCGGCTCTCGCGGAACTGCTCTCATGGAACTTCAAAAAAGAAGAATATGACGTCATTCATACAGCCGACGGCGAAGAAGCCTTGCTATTGGTCAAAGAAAACCGCCCTGATGTTATTTTGCTCGATTGGATGATCGAAAACCTATCAGGTATCGAAGTGTGTCGCCGTCTGCGCCGTTCGGCCGAAACCGCCAATATTCCGATCATCATGCTCACTGCCCGCGGCGAGGAAGAAGACAAAATTCGGGGATTGGAGACAGGTGCTGACGACTATATCACCAAGCCATTCAGCCCACGCGAGCTTATCGCTAGGGTAAAGGCAGTTTTGCGTCGGGTTCGTCCTGCCCTTGCTGGCGAAAAGTTGGCTTTTGGTGACCTGGAAATGGACACTGTCGGCCATAAGGTGAAGCGCGACGGCGATATAATACCGCTTGGGCCCACCGAATTTCGCCTGCTGCGTCATTTTCTCGAGCACCCCAATTGGGTTTTCTCCCGGGAGCGCTTGCTTGATAGTGTTTGGGGCCAGGATAGTGATATCGAACTTAGGACCGTCGATGTGCATATCCGGCGCCTCCGCAAAGCGCTAAACGCAAACGAGCGACCAGACATTATTCGAACGGTTCGGTCCGCAGGATATGCACTGGATACTGAAGCGGCTTAAGTTACCGACCATGACAATAGCAAAAAAAGGCCGGATTAAACCGGCCTTTTCGAATTATTTGTGCGGTCACTAGAAAGAAATCTGCGCCCGCGCTCCGATAACGTCGACCGAATAGTCATCCGGTGCTCCTGTTACGATCCCCAAAGCGTTTCCATAAGACAAATGGCCATAGTTCACGAGGAAACGGACATAATCCACCGGCGTCCAAATTAGCGATGCCATATACCCATCCTGGGTGCCGCCAATAATGCCTGCATCTGTTAGATCAAGACGATCATAGCGTATATTGACTTGCCATGCACCCGAACCACCGGATCCGACGGGATTATTGACTTTTATACTTTTGAATGCACCGTCTTTATACTCCCGTTTATCGTCCGTAAGAAACAAGCCAGCTTCGACCGAACCGCCAAAAAAGGTAGGGTTCGCGAAACCGGGGCGGCTGACCTTAGCCCAATGGGTTTCTGCAGCGGCATGGAAACGACCAGAGACGATAGCCGCTTCGAGACCATAGGTTAGCTGCTCTTCTGCTGTGATATTACCTGTGTTGATAAACCGCGTATCGACGCTGTGAATGAGTGGCCGCTGACGATAACGCACTGAGCTGATCGCATCACCAAGGTCCGTCCAGTGAATAGAACCACCAAGATGAAGTTGAGCATCTCCCAACTTAGGCGCAAAAACAACCCGGCCGTCCAGACTGATGCTATCATTACCATCGCTTAAATCGTCGATGTTATCAGTAAAAACGCCTCCTTGTAGCAAGATGTCGCCCGTTTTATAAGCTGCTGACACACCGACTTTACGTTGAAAACCGAAGGCATCTGTAAACGCAGAACGCTCGATAAAACTGGTATCATTACTGCTCGATATTTCCTCCAGCGATTGGAAATTGTTATGCTGACCCACCGTCACGGTTAAACCGCCGCTTTTATAGTCCAGATAGGCATCTGTGAGCTCCACACCATCCAATAAATCGGCCTCCAGCTTATAGCCAAACCCGCCTGGAATTTTACCCTGAACACCGAGCCGCACCCGGCGCGCCTCATTGGAAAAACCCTCACCTGCAATGTCAATTGTCGATGGTATCGAGGAAAGATTATTGAAATCGTAGAGTATCCGGCCACGCGGTTTGAAACTCCAACCGTCATCGGTTTTTATTTCCGGCGCGCCTTTGAATTTGATGCTGGTTTTCTCTTTTGCTTGGGCAACCTCTTCAACTTTAGCTACTTTTTCACTCTGCTGTTGTTGTAAGGTTTCAACGCTACCTAGCTGCGCACGCAGACTGACGACTTCCTGTTCGAGCTGGTTGAGTCTCTCCAAAAGTGCAGCGGCTTCTTCGCTAGAGATTTGAGCCGCAAAAGCCTGGCTAGGCAACAAAGCTAATAGGGCTGCGCCCGTTATAAGATTAGATTTCAATTTCATGTCTTGAGAATTCCCGCCAAAAATCTGAATTATTCATGACGGCTCTATGATCATTACGTTTCGTAAAAACGTCAGTTTTATTGCAGTTTTTTTACAGACATGCCGTTCGGAACTATGTGAGACGGATTCCCGTTATTCTGAGACCAGCTTCATCAATCGTCGCTCCATAGGAGCCAAAACCCCGGCAAGATCGTGGCCGCGTTTCAATATTTGTCCGTGTTCGCCATGCAGCGTCCACATGCCTTGTTTGTTGCGATCGGCAGGTCTCTTCTCGATCCGCATTTGTGGTCGCTCTGAAGTACGACGAAATGCTGCAAAGACAGCAGCATCTTTGCCCATGTCCATAGCATAATCGCGCCAATGCCCCGCAGCGACCATTCGTCCGTAAAGATTTAGAATCCGCTCCATTTCCTTGCGTTCGAATCCTACTTGGACAGCCGAAGCCTTTCGATCAGGGAAGGACGAGATATTAGAATTTTCAGAGCGCATCAGGCGCTGTCTCGTTTGCTTCCTGCTTCGTTATCATCCGTTTTATCGCGACCTTCTGCAAAGGCAGCTATGCGTTTTTGCAATTGCTCCATTTCGCATTGCAAAATTTCCAATTTCTGAGTCGAAGGATCGAAAACCTCGCTGCAAGGCGTTCCATAAGGCGTGAATTCTTCCTGATACTGTTCTACTTCAATCAATGTCGGCCGCGCCCGAACACCAACCATGGTAGCGCCATCAGGGACATCCTGTGTCACCACGGCATTTGCGCCAATACGGGATCTTTTACCGACGATGATTGGTCCTAATATCTGTGCTCCCGAACCCAGAATAGCATCGTCTTCTATTGTCGGGTGCCGCTTTCCACCCACGCCATTGGTTGGATTGGTACCACCCAACGTAACACATTGGTATATAGTGACATTATCACCAATTTCTGCAGTTTCACCGATCACTGAAAAACCGTGATCGATGAACAAATGACGACCGATTTTGGCCCCGGGATGAATATCAATCGCTGTAAACAAACGAGCAAAATGATTCACAAAGCGCGCAAGGAAGTAGAGCTCCCCCTTGAACAACCAGTGTGCCACGCGATGCAAGCCAACGGCTAAAACTCCAGGATAGAGCAACACTTCCCAACGAGAACGTGGAGCGGGATCACGCGCCTTTATGGAGTCCAGATATTTACCTAAGTCCCGAAACATATTTTTCTCCGGCGGTTTTACAATCTACAAACTAAGGTTCGGAAACCGATTTTTCCAGTCCTTTCTTGCAACTCATCTGAAACTGCCCTTTTTGCACTCGCATTTATCGCTCTGGTGAATTACGTACGGCCTATTCATCGAAGGACTAAATGATGTCAAACTATCTACCTACGCTCAAACAGCTACAATATCTGGTGGCGCTTGAAGAACACGGTCATTTTGGGCGGGCAGCGGAAGCCTGCTACGTCACTCAATCAACGCTATCTGCCGGTATCAAAGAACTGGAGACGCTGCTCGACGTGATGCTGGTAGAACGGACGCGCCGTGTCGTACGCTTTACCGAACTCGGAAAAAAAATAGTCGAAAAATCGCACCGAATCTTGCGCGAAGCTGAGGAATTGTCCGATATGGCACGATCAGCCGGTCAACCGCTAGTTGGTGATGTGCGGATGAGCGTCATTCCGACGATTGCTCCGTTTCTTTTACCGAAACTCTTGCCGCGCTTACGCAAAGAACGACCGGAACTTAAGCTTTATCTGAAAGAAGAAACTAGCCATGCGGCATGCGACTCGCTTAGCCACGGCAAAGTGGATTGTGTCTTGCTGGCTCTCCCCTTCCCTTGCGGCGACACAGAATCGGAAGTCCTTTTTGATGATGAGATTTTCATCGCTTTTCCAAAAGACGATCCCCGGGATCCGCCATCATTGGTAGACCCGGCCAATATCGACGAGAACCGCTTGTTGCTACTAGAAGACGGTCATTGTTTAAAAGATCATGCATTGGCAGCCTGCAATCGACCGGAACTGCGGGCCTCAGCTCGCATGATGGGTACATCACTCCACACGCTCGTTCAAATGGTCGATAATGGGCTAGGCCTTACATTATTACCCCGAATGGCAATCGACAGTGGTATTTTGGCTCATACTGACATCATCGCGCGCCCGATCAAATCGGATCGTGCGTTTCGGGATATCGCGCTGGTTTGGCGTAAAAACAGTCCCCGTCGTGAGGAATTCAAGCTGTTGGCCAATATTATGCGACAAGGGCAAAGCTGGGTAAAGGAAAGAGCAGCTTAATCATCCCAGCTTTTCGCTGCGTCTAAATCAGATTGCCGCTCTTCAACCCAATTCTCGGATCCGTCGCACAATATTTCTTTTTTCCAAAACGGCGCGATGGTTTTCAATTGGTCCATTATATAGGAACAGGCTTCAATCGCGGCTTGCCGATGGTCCGAGCAAGTACAAACCAGTACAATTTGCTCTCCCACTCGCAGTCGTCCTACCCTGTGGATTATCGTGATACCGTAAAGCGCCCACTGATCCAGTGCTTTCATTGCTATTTTACGCAGAGCTTTTTCTGTCATCGCCGGGTAATGCTCCAGTTCCAAAGCGTACAGGTTCCCGTCGCCTCTGACCTGTCCAACAAAACTGGATATGGCACCGCCGCCTAGCGCCGACAAACGATCGGCTTCTGCTCCAGAATCGAAATTGTCATGTTGCACTGTTATCGAAATCATCCGCCCGTAACCGGCGGGAATATTGCCAGTTCCTTTGCCGAACCTAATGGTGCTTCCAGTCCGACAAAATCCTGGTCGAGAGCAAATCGTAGTTTTTTCAGATCAGCAAACAGGTCCTGATAGACTGTATCTTTGGTTTTAAGGTAATCCAAAAGCTGGCCTATAGTCTCAGCATTTTCCGGGCAATTGATCGTATCTTGATCGCGACCGATCCGTTCTCTCACCCAGGAAAAGTATACAATGCTAAGCTGATTTGCCATAATATCTGACACCTAATCCATATGCTTCAGACCGACCCGAAGATAATCCCAGCCAGTGATAAGGGTCAATATTGCAGCAGCCCAAAGCGTCCAGATACCAATGATCTGGACGAACGCAAAATGTGGCAAGCCACCGGCTAGTATCAATGCGCCCAGTGATATCAGCTGAAATGTCGTCTTCCATTTCGCCAGCTGAGAAACAGGAACGCTGACCTGAAGGCCAGCAAGAAACTCGCGCAGCCCGGATACAGCTATCTCTCGTAGCAAGATGATAAGCGCTGCAATAACGTTATAACCTTCAATGTCACCGCTGGCGCAAAGGATAAGGATGACAGATGCCACCATGATTTTGTCCGCAATCGGATCAAGAAATATGCCCAATTTTGAAACTGTTCCTTGGGAACGCGCCAAATAACCATCGAAATAGTCCGTAATAGCCATTAAAGCATAAAGCACGGTTGCTAGCAGATAGCCCAACTTCCAGTCCGGCCACCACAAAAGCGCCACCAGAAAAGGGACTGTAAAGATCCGCGAAAGCGTCAAAATATTTGGAAGATTCAGCATATTACCCGCAGCCATAACGAGATTTCGCCAAAAGTTAAATCCTATCCTTGCTATCCTTGCATTAGTCATGAAATTTTCGCGCATCCACCGCCTTGCGCAATTGATTTACATCGCTAGGGTGTCGAACAAATTCGCCCCCTGTCTGACAGCGCTCAAAAACAGGAATCTCCAGAATGTCATCTGCCCTTCGCCTACTAGGCAAACGCCGTTTTTGGCCGCTTTTTGTTACTCAATTGCTTGGTGCATTTAACGATAATCTATTCAAATTTTCGATGGTTATCTTGGTAACCTACGGAATTTACCAAGATCCGGCACAGGATTTTCAATTCAACGCACTAGCATCAGGAATATTTATCCTGCCTTTTTTCCTATTCTCATCGCTAGCGGGGCAACTTGCCGATAATTACGATAAAGCAAGGATAACAAGGCTCGTAAAAACACTGGAGATAGGGATAGCGATTATCGGCGGGATCGGACTGCTGATCCAATCCATCCCGATTATGCTCACAGCCTTATTTTTGCTTGGCTTACAATCCACATTTTTTGGACCCATAAAATATGCCATTTTGCCACAGCATCTCGAAAAAGATGAAGTCCTAGCGGGAACCGGTCTAGTTGAGGCCGGCACTTACATCGCAATATTGGCCGGAACCATATTGGGCGGCATAATTATTGACAGAAATGGCAACGGTGTCGAGCTGGCGGTGGTTGCCGTATTTTTTGTAGCTCTGATCGGGCGCGTGGGCGCGCAATTTCTGCCCAGCGCACCGCCCCAAAAAGAAGTTGAGAAAATTGATTTCAATTTTATCCGATCATCGATCAAGTTAATCTCGGCAACCCTTCATATAAGACGTTTATATCTAGCGATTGTGGCTATCAGTTTTTTCTGGACCATCGGTTCGGTGCTGATCATCCAATTTCCGCCTCTGGTTGAAAATGTCCTAACATCAACGCCTGCTGTAGCGAGCCTTTTTCTCGGCGTCTTTTCCATCGGTATTGCGGTCGGATCGCTTTTGATAAATCGGCTTTTAAAAAGCCAGGTATCCGCGCGCTACGCGCCGATTAGCGTCATCGCAATGGGCGTATTCGTCTTGATCCTGTTTTTTATCGCACGCGGTTGGGAAGGTTTACCTGATGGTCAACTCTACACATTCCAAACTTTCATGCTGCATGACGGTGCCTGGGCGCTTTTGGGAACACTGGCCGGCGTCTCGATTTTCGGCGGCATGTTTGTTGTCCCGCTTTATGCGTTTCTTACCACGACTGTGGATATCAGTGAAACAGCACGGACCATAGCCGCCAATAACGTGGTCAACTCCGGATGTATGGTATTGGGAGCTCTGGCGGCGTTAGGACTAAGTATACTCGGCGTATCAACCACAGAGCAATTGCTGCTGGTTGCGGGCATGTGTCTGGTAGCCGCATGGCTGGGTTGGCAGCTTCATCTCGCTTGCGATTAAACGGCTCGAAATATTAGTTCAGAATATGAAGAGATAGAATGCGGTGAAAAAAGCTGAAAAACTGAGCACGAACAGGCTTGCATCTTCATTGAGCCATTTTTTCGGTGGTGACACAGCTTCTACAGTTAAGGCCTGATCCCTAGGAACCGTGAGAACGTCCAGCGGCAAAGAGAGCCTAAATGGATGCTTGGCAGCTTCATTATGCAACACCAATTTTCTTGTTCGTATTTTTTTCATGAGAAAGTGTTAACAAATTATTACCCATAAAATCTATTCGAAAATCGCGCTGTAGTGGAGTTGTCATAAGATGGCACAGTTATTCGACCAGCTGGCCTACCCAAGATTTAGTCCGAAATGGATCGAAAATGGGATTGTGTGATCTTTGCAACAATGCTCAAAAATCAGCACCACGCGCCTAAATGTTGTTGATTTCAAACAATTGTTATGGCAGTGCACCTGTCGTATTGAGTGAAATGCGAAAACCCTGAAGGAGCAAAATATGCGTTTCGGTAAAATTGGTATGGCTGCAGTTGCAGCCTCCGCTCTGGTTGCTACACCTGTGTTCGCACAGGCTGCTCAGCCAGTTTCTAAAGTTTCTCAACCTGTTCGTGCTGATGCATCTGCAGAGAGTGAAGAAAAACTTGCAGGCGGATCGGGCATTATCATTGCTGTTCTCGCAGCTGCTGCAGTAATCGGTGGCATCATCATCGCTGCTGACGGAAGCGACGACGATCCAACAAGCCCCTGAACTCAGGTGCTAACCTAATTTAAGATGGCGGCCTTTTGGTCGCCATTTTTTTTGTCGTAGAAAAATCAAATAGCGCTAATTCGCCGAAGCTCCTTACTGGCGGTTGCACTTGATCATCATATTTCCCATATCCGGCTTATGACAGAAAATCAGCAGCATGGCATGCAACAATGGCATGGCACCACAATCCTATCCGTCCGCAAAAATGGCAAGGTTATCGTGATTGGCGATGGTCAGGTATCCATGGGGCAGACGGTAATGAAACCCAATGCCCGCAAGGTTCGGCAGCTTCACGACGGGTCTGTAATCGGAGGCTTTGCCGGTGCCACCGCCGACGCCTTCACCCTGTTCGAGCGTTTGGAAGCCAAACTGGAGCGGCATAATGGGCAATTGATGCGCGCGGCCGTGGAACTGGCCAAGGACTGGCGCACCGACAAATATCTCCGAAATCTCGAAGCTATGATGATCGTCGCGGACAAGGAAGTAACGCTTATCCTGACCGGCAATGGTGATGTACTGGAACCAACTCAGGGCATCGCAGCCATTGGATCGGGCGGCAACTTCGCGCTCTCTGCAGCGCGGGCTTTGATCGACTACGAAAAGGATGCCGAGGCGCTCTCCCGAAAAGCAATGACCATAGCCGCAGAGCTGTGTGTGTATACGAACGAGCAAGTCACAGTAGAAACGCTGGATAGCGAAACTTAATTTCGAGCTACGACAAGATTCTACCTTCTCACACCCTTCAAATTTGACTCCACCAAAGGTTCAACATGCTAGATAATCTTACACCCAAGGCCATTGTTAAGGCACTGGACGAACATATTGTAGGCCAGAATGACGCAAAACGCGCGGTGGCTGTAGCCTTACGTAATCGCTGGCGGCGACAAAAGCTTCCCGCCGAATTGCGTGAGGAAGTAACCCCCAAGAATATCCTGATGATTGGGCCAACCGGCTGCGGTAAAACAGAAATATCGCGCCGCCTGGCCAAATTGGCCGACGCGCCATTTATCAAGATTGAAGCAACCAAGTTTACCGAAGTGGGGTATGTTGGCCGAGATGTGGAACAGATTGCCCGCGATCTTGCTGAGGAAGCCGTTCGCCTCGAGCGAGAACGCCGCCGGTCAGCCGTGAAGGATGCTGCTACGGATGCTGCAATGAAACGCCTTCTCGACGTGCTCTGCGGTGAAAATGCCAGCGAAGCGACGCGAGAAAGTTTCCGGCAGCGGGTTGTTGATGATCATATGAACGACACCGAAATCGAAATCGAGGTTGAAGACACTCCCAGCGCACCTATGGATATACCTGGCATGTCTGGTCAGGTTGGCATGATCAATCTGTCAGACATGATGGGTAAGGCATTTGGTCAAAATCCTATGAAGCGTCGCAAAATGAGGGTTGCGGATGCGTGGGATAAATTGATCGAGGAAGAGTCCGACAAGCGCCTCGACGACGACGATATTGCTCGCGCCGCCATCACCGATGCCGAATCGAACGGGATCGTCTTTCTGGATGAAATCGATAAAATCGCGGTCAGCGACGTGCGCGGTGGATCTGTTAGCCGTGAAGGCGTCCAACGCGATCTTTTGCCGTTGATCGAAGGCACGACCGTTGCCACCAAATATGGCCCTATGAAGACCGACCACATATTGTTCATCGCATCCGGGGCTTTCTCGATCTCCAAGCCGAGCGATATGCTGCCGGAACTGCAAGGCCGACTGCCAATCCGGGTGGAGTTGCGCGCTTTGACAGAACAAGATTTCGTGCGCATTCTAACCGAGACAAAAGCCAACCTGCCCAAACAATATATCGCTCTATTGGGTACAGAAGACGTCACTATTGAAATAACGCAGGATGCGATTGAAAAACTGGCCCAGATCGCTGCCAACGTAAACGAGACAGTCGAGAATATCGGCGCCAGGCGGCTGCAGACCGTGATGGAGAAACTGCTCGAAGATATCAGCTTTGATGCTGAAGACCGTACGGGCGAAACCATCGTGGTAGATGGTGCCTATGTCGACAACCAACTCTCCGATGTTGCCAAAGACACCGATTTGTCGAAATATGTGCTATAATATGGTTCATAAATAAATCTGAGGGAGGACAATATGGCTGATGGCGGATGTTATTGCGGATCGGTCCGTTTTAAGATCACAGGCGAGCCAGTCAGTCAGTCCATATGTCATTGCCGTGATTGCCAGAAAAGTAGCGGCGCAGCATCAGTGGCTTGGATCATGCTGGACGAGGGCGAGTTTGCTGTAACCAAAGGCATACTAAAGACTATCGCCGGCCAAGGCGGCGCCGAGCGACTGTTCTGCGCAAACTGCGGAACCGGAATAGCCTATAAGAATGCAAATATATTGCCCGGGATGGTTGATATACAAACTGCCACCTTGGATACACCTGATGATTATATTCCGGAGATGAACATTCAGCTTGCAGAACAAATCGGATGGGAAAAAGACGCACATATGATGCCGGGATTCGATCGCTTTCCACCGCAAGAATAGACTTGTATGTAACCTTTCATAATGGTCTTTCGAATACCCCAGGACAAACCATCAGGAGCATTTATTTTGAAACGGATCGCCTCACTATTTGCCTTAGCCCCTGCACTTGCATTTGCTGCCTGCTCCGAATCTGGGTCACCGCCAGCGAACGACAGTGAGGTTACCGAGACTACCGATATTTTGGACACGCTATCTTCGGACGAGGCTTCTGAACTGCCAACGATAGATGCGGGTCTTGCTGTGGGAGCAACAGCGCCAATCAAAGCAAAATTCCAGACCGGTGACGGTGAAAAAACGCTCGCGGCGGTTTTGGAAGATGGACCGGCAATTCTTGTCTTCACCCGCTCGGTCGAATGGTGCCCCTTCTGCCAAACCCAATTAAAAGGCATAAATGCCATCGTCGACGATCTGAAAGAGCGCGGCTATAACTTATATGGAGTGAGTTACGATAGCGTTGAAAGTCAGGATCGCTTTTCCAAAAATCAGATGCTTGATTATATCATGTTATCTGATGAGGATTCAGTAGCGATTGACGCTTTTGACTTACGCGATCCGCAATATACCGAAGGCAAAGCTCTTGGCGTTCCCTATGCGTCCGTGGTTGTCGTAGACACAGACGGTACGATCACCGCCAAATCTGTGTCCGGCGACTTTAAGAAGCGGCCCACTAATGATCAGCTACTGGCAATAATAGACGCTATATAGAATTAGGGCTCATCGTGAATGTGTTGAGGAAGCCGCGTCGTTTATGATTGCGGCTTTTTCATTTCCTTCAGGCAATACCAATAGCTTCCATTCCGTCGAGTCTTTCAGATATTTCTGTGCGAGTTGTTGCACCTCTTCTGGAGTGATCACGGTATAGTCGCTGAGCAGTGTCCTGAGGACTTGGAACTTCTTGGGATTAAAGCTCGCCCCTTCCAATTGACTCATCCAGAAACTATTACCACTGCTGGCCCGCGCAATCAGTTGCCGAAGCGGTTCTACAATTCGTTTTAGCTCATCAGGACTGACAGGCTTTTCTCTCAAGTCTTTCGCAATCAACTCCGCAACACCATAGAACCGGTCAATATTGCTGGGTGTTAATTGGCTCGAGGCGCTAATATAGCCGCCTGTCTGAAAAGCCACCGGCCAGTTATTTACAACTTGCGGGCTATAGCTTGCGCCTTCCTGAGACCGCAGAATTTCAAACATCCGATCATTAAAAATCGAGACCAGAACCTCTAACCGTCTGCTTTCCCTAATATTTTCCAATCCACCGCCTGTGGGCCATGCGATCAATGCAGCGGCCCGCTCAGCGTCGCCCTTATGCACCAATATTTCCGGTGCGGCTTTAGACTTGGGGAACATCGGCGAAGTGACACCATCAGGCATGCTATCGGGCTTGCGTTTTTTAAGCGCTCCGAAGGTTTCGAGTATGGCTTTAACGGCCTCATCACGATCAAAATCACCAAATAGCATCAGCTCAATTGGCCCACTGGCCAGTATCGGCTTCCAGAACTTCTTGAAGTCCTGAGGCGTCAGGGCGTTAAAATCGTCTTTATCCGGCGTTTTCCAACGGGGGTCCTTGCCTCGCACAAGCCACTCAAGATCTCTCTGTAACACCGCCTGAGGAGAGGCTGCAAAACTATCATAGCCAATTAGCGAAGCCGCACGTCCACGAATGACGGGAGCCTCATCCCAGCGGGGTCGATGCAATTTTGCCGCTATCAGATGCAGCTGATCTTTCAAATCAGCCGCCCTTGTATCCGCTTTGATTTCATAAGCGTCATCATCAATTTCGAAACCAAGCCCAATGCGTCGGCCCGTAGTGATCTTGTCCAACTCTTCCTGACCAAGCTTGCCAATACCGCTTGCCATCAAAGCCATCCCGCCCGTCCAGGCCAAATTTTCTTCGCTGGCATCAAGGCCGCTATATCCGTTACCGAAGCGCGCATTGACCATAATCTTGTTACGCTCAGCTTTATTTGGGAAAAGCAACACGCGCACGCCATTGGATAAAATAAGTTTCTCCATATCAAATCTGGCAATTTTTTCAGATGACTTAACTTTACCAGCGCGGCCAATGCGCGGCAGGGCGTCAAAGCCTAGATTGGCTTGTTTCACCCGCGCATTGCTGGCCGCCATTACTTCTTTATTCAGTGCTGCCGCGAGCTTGGCTTTTCCGTCATCCACCACCGTTGGCGAAGTTAGCAGCGCTCGTGTCGCCGTTCCACTGAACAGTTTTTGCGTAGATTCCAGCAACCGCTGAGGGGTATAGAGATTACGCATTGCTCGAAAAACATCGAGAGCGGTTTGTGGAGTGGCTACAGTTTCACGAATATCCACGGCATTAACAATGTCATCCGCCTGTTTGCGCGCCGCTTCTGTCGCATAACCTTCGGCCCCAATTGCAAGAGCCGCATCAAATTCGGCAATCTCTCTAGCAATATCCTCTTCCGATGGAGCTTGTGTTGTGGCGTCCGCAATCACGCCGCGCACGTCTTTAAGAGCGGCGGCCCAATCCTCACTCAAAGGAACGATGTTTATGAATGTTCCATCAACTGATCGGCTGACATCCTCTTGGTTCACACTGGCCTGTAGGTAACTTCCCCCTGCCCTGGCACGCGCCTCCAACCTGCGGTTGATCATCTGCAAGGCTAGCAGATCAATCAACAGTTGCTGATTATAAGCAATAGTATCATCGACTTGTTCCCACGGGCGGACCACTGCCATCGAGATATATCTCGGCAAAGTTGGCTCGATCACCAATCGGCTAATATCTCCACCACTTCCGGGGTCACCAAAATCAGGCGCTACGCCGGCTTCTCCGGTCCCTTTCCACTTCGAGAAATGCTTTTTGATGAGTGCTTCAAATGCAGCGGGCTCTCCATCACCTGCGATCACAATCACAGTATTTTCAGGACGATACCAGCGCTGATGGAATAGTTGTAACATTTGTGGAGTTGCGGCTGCCAATGCTTCAGGTGTCCCAATCGGCGCTCTGCTGGCCAGCCGCTGGCCAGCAAAAAACAGCTCTCGAGTAGCGTCCTGAACCTTGGTCTGAGGCCCCTTGCGTTCTTGCAATTCTGCCATAACGACCGGGCGCTCAGAATTAACCGATATTGCGTTGAGGCCGGGAGCGCTGACCATACCGGAAATAATCTTGATGCTCTCATCCAAACTGGTGGGATTGGCATTGGGCAGATCAAGCTTGTAAACAGTCTGTGTTGGCGTCGTTTCAGCATTGCTATCGCTGCCAAACGTTGCACCCAAGCGCTGCCAAATACGCTTCGCTTCGCCATCAGGAACATAAGTTGAGCCACGGAACGACAAATGTTCCATAAAATGCGCAAAACCTTGTTCGTGGTCTTGTTCCATAAGGGAACCGACATCAATTCGCACGCGGATGGAAACTTGCCCTGGTGGAACACCATTATTTTTTACCGCATAGCGTAGACCATTATCCAGAACGCCAAAGGTCCAACTCTTATCGACTGGGACATCACTGCCTTTATAGAGCCACGGCTGTTCAGCACTAGCTTCGACCTTGTTTTCTTCAGCTTGCGCCGAAATTTGGTAAGGAATTGCTAGTGCAGCAAAAAGGGCAAAATTTGTAATAAGGCGACCAAATGCGCGAAGATGTTTGTTCATGGAACGAGTTATAAGCAGGGCATGTCTTACTGGCCAGTGAATAAAACCCTCTAGCGTCATGCAAAAAACTTATCGCTAAGACTGCATCTTTTGAAGGCGTTGACGCAATTTAACCTTGATAGCCCGAGCAAATGCTCCCACATATCGACTATGTTGATAGAAACTGAAAAAACACCAAATCCGTCCACACTTAAATTCTTGATGGGCCAAACCGTTATGGCTGACGGGACGAGAGATTTTGCGTCACCGGAAGACGCCGAAATATCTCCTCTAGCAGAGGCCTTGTTCACGTTAGGTGATATAACTGGAGTGTTTTTCGGTTCGGACTTCGTGTCTGTTACGGCCGGACCTGGGTCTGAATGGACTGATGTAAAGCCTCAGGTCCTCAGTATATTGCTCGATCATTTCTCTGCCGACCTGCCCTTGTTCAAACCTGGGTCAGCTGGAGAAATCCATATTCCTCTCGAGGAAGAGGTGCATGATGATCCGGAAGATGCGGATATCGTCGCTCAGATCAAAGAATTGATAGAAACTCGCGTTCGCCCGGCAGTAGCAAATGATGGTGGTGATATTGTTTATCGCGGCTTTAATCGGGGTGTCGTATTCCTGAAAATGCAAGGCGCTTGTGCCGGTTGCCCATCATCAACGGCAACCTTGAAGCATGGTATTGAGTCTCTGCTGAAGCATTATGTACCGGAAGTAGTTGAAGTCAGAGCCGCATAACCAAATTATCAACCAAAACAAACAGACGGGGAAACTCATGAATCAGCCACTGGATGACGCGGCACTGGATCAACTTTTCCGAAAAGCACGCACCTTTAATGGCTATCATGACAAGCCTGTCACGGTGGAGCAGCTGCACGCGATTTGGGATCTCATGAAAATGGGACCAACAAGTGCAAACATGTTGCCTGCGCGACTGGTATGGTGCCACAGTGAGGATGCAAAACAGCGTCTGGCTGACTGCGCTGGCGAAGGTAACAAAGAGAAAATTGCGAAAGCACCGGCGGCCGTCGTTATCGGCATGGATCAGAATTTCCATGAATATCTGCCGGAGCTCTTCCCCCATACAGATGCAAAGAGCTGGTTTGACGACGATCCAGAAGGGCGTGTTGACGCCGCAATGCGAAATAGCTCGCTGCAAGGTGCCTATTTCATTTTGGCCGCTCGCGCTTTGGGGCTAGATACTGGTCCAATGTCAGGATTTGACAATGCGGCTGCGGACAAAGCTTTTTTTGGCGATCAGCCAAATGTAAAGTCCAACTTCATATCTACCCTCGGCTATGGCGACCCTTCGACCATTTTTGACCGCAGCCCGCGGCCTGACTTCGATAAATTCAACGCGGTCATCTGACAGTCAGTGTCAGACAGATGGGCAAACGTGTTCTCGCTATAGATACTGCAACGACCGCCTGTTCGATCGCGTTGTTCGAAGATGCAAAACTGATAGACAGTAACTTTGAAGAAATAGGCCGCGGTCATGCCGAGAAGCTGATACCGATGGTTGCGCAATTGCCGGACAAAGGACGCGCAGACCAGATTTTGGTGAATTGCGGGCCCGGTAGCTTTACCGGCGTTCGCATCGGGCTATCTGCCGCAAAAGCCCTTGCCATGGCTTGGCATGCAGACGTTTCCGGATATCAATGTCTAAATCTGGTCGCTGCACAGGCTTTAGTTGACATGGAACATGCCTCCCCTGTCTTTGTCGTAATGGTCGGCGGGCATGGCGAATATTTTGTTCAAAATTTCGATGCCGACGGCAGTCCATTGGATGATCTGCTTTCACTCTCCCCCGAGTCCGCTCTACGCCATGCGAAAACTAATATTTTTGTTGGCTCTGCTGCCCAATCTTTAGCTAGTTTAACCGATGGTGCCGACTGCTTGGCGGTCTTACCGGACGCCGCAAAATCAATGTTGTTAGGCGGACATCATGAATATCTCGACGCTAAGCCTATCTACGGCCGCGCACCGGATGCACAACCGGCTCGTCAGGCTTAGAAGATGCCCGAACTCGACTCTGATCTCAAAAACACCTTAATCTCCACGAAATCGAGCCAAGCAGTCGAACTTGAATATGCTGAATGTGATAAAATCCCAGTCATAATGCGGATTATGCAATCTGCTTTTTCCAGCACATATGGAGAGTCCTGGAATGAGCATCAATGCAGATCCATGTTGTCTCTGCCCGGCACGCGTTTGATGATTGCCAATTGTGACGAACAGCCGTGCGGCTTTGCAATCAGCAGAGAGGTTGCAGGCGAAGAAGAATTGTTGATGATTGCCGTAGATCCCAAGTATCAGAATAGAGGTGTAGGCCTCGCAATTCTGAACAAATTGATCTCGAATGCCAGAAATAATGGCACGGTAGCTGTGTTTTTGGAGGTTCGTGCAAATAATCCAGCGCAAAGCCTCTATCAAAAGCTCGGGTTTGAGAAAGTTGGACTTCGGCCTGCCTATTATACTGGCGACAACAAAGAAAAATATGACGCTCTTACCTACAAGAAGTCTCTCTGATGATTAAAGCAACGTAAATTCAACACACTACATAGTTTGATCGTTGATAATCTAATTTGTCCGTGCAAATAACTGCGCAGCAAAAAATTGCTCAAAACCATAAAATGGTCGCACGAAGAGGTATATATGACAGAGGAAGATATTGCTCTGAATGAGACGTTGATTGCGCTCACTTCAGATATTGTTGCTGCACATGTTAGTAATAACAGTGTGGCCGTTTCAGACTTACCGCTCATCATAAACAATGTGCACAGCGCACTATCTGGTCTGTCCGGAAAAGCCGCCGAGCAGGCCCGTCCCGACCCCGCCGTGCCGATCAAATCTTCGATCAAGCCTGATTATATCGTCTGTCTGGAAGATGGTAAGAAGTTGAAAATGCTAAAACGGCACCTAATGACTCATTACGGCATGACCCCGGACGAATATCGTGTAAAATGGGGCTTGCCGAGCAACTACCCGATGGTTGCTCCCAATTATGCTGAGAAACGCCGCGAATTGGCCAAGGCCATTGGTTTGGGCAAGAAAAAGACGAAGAGTTAGACCTCATCCTGCATTAGAATTAATCAATGGGGAAATTGCGAATAATATCGCAGTTTTCCCTTTGCTTTATTGTCGGCGGATAATAGGGTATTATCCAATAATCGGGACGGAGCAAATGCCGGATAAAATTGACCTTGAAAAATTATGTGCGGAAAAAGGGCTGCGAATAACGGACCAGCGCCGTGTTATTGCACGTGTGATTTCTGACGCGGATGATCATCCTGATGTGGAAACGCTTCATGAGCGGGCATCGGCGGTTGATTCACGCATTTCCATTGCCACTGTTTACCGAACGGTGCGCTTGTTTGAAGAAGCTGGAATCCTTGATCGCCATGATTTTGGCGACGGGCGAGCACGTTATGAAGCGGTACCAGAGGCGCATCATGACCATCTGATTGATGTCGAAACCGGCAAAGTGATTGAATTTGTCGATCCTGAGCTTGAAGCCTTGCAAAAGCAAATTGCTGAGAAACTCGGCTATCGATTGGTCGACCATCGCATGGAACTATATGGCGTATCCTCTGACCGAAAGAACTGACGCTGGGCAGCTTTCAGCTTCAATGGTGGGAGCACTGCTTTTCGGATTACGGCTGTTGGGGATTTTGCTCAGCTTGCTCGTTTGTCTTCCCCTGCACTATTTATGGCGATTATTCCGCTTGCCCTCTCCATGGCCTCGGTTCTTCCTTTGGTTGGTGGCAACCAATTGCGGCGCAGTGATCAAGACCCAAGGTAATCGTCTGAAGCAAGATGTTTTCTATGTTTCCAATCATATAAGCTGGTTTGATATTCCCGTGATAGCCGGGGTAACCGGCTGCACTTTTGTAGCGCAGGATGGCATCGCCAGTTGGCCAATCATTGGATGGCTGTGCCGGATCAATAAGACGATTTTCGTCTCTCGGACCGAGCGAATGCAAGTTGGTGGTCAGATCGACATTATCCGTGAAGCCATAGAGGAAAAATACCCGATCACCGTCTTTCCCGAGGGCACTACCACGGACGGCCATAACCTGCTCCCGTTCAAACCTTCTCTATTTCAGGCTATGGCACCACCCCCAAAACCAACCATGATTCAACCGATGCTTTTGGATTATGGGAAAGTCAGCACAGATATCGCATGGGTTGGTGATGAACCTGCGGTCGCCAATGCCAAACGATTATTTGCGCGGCTAGGCGTTATTCCGACGACCCTGTATTTTCTGGAGCCATTTGATCCCGCCCAATTTGGTGATCGCAAGGCAATCTGCGCGGAGGCAGAACGACGGATAACCAAGGCGCTTTCCGCTTCCCTGTCTGGAGAGCCCGTTGTATAGGCAACGGCTATGAATCGATCTGATCCCAAAAAATTCCGCGTCAAATCATTTGGCTGTCAAATGAATGTCTATGATGGTGAACGCATGTCCGAAATGCTCGTCGACCAGGGCATGTCACACGCCGTTGATGGTGAAGATGCTGACTTGGTTGTTCTGAATACCTGTCACATTAGAGAAAAGGCGGCAGAGAAGGTCTATTCGGACATTGGTCGCTTACGCGGCAAAGACGGCAAGAGCCCGATGATTGCTGTCGCTGGCTGCGTGGCACAAGCGGAAGGCAAAGAAATTTCACGTCGGGCGCCAAGCGTTGACATTGTCGTGGGTCCGCAAGCCTATCACCGGCTGCCGGCGCTTATCGAACGCGCCAAAACCGGCAAAAAGGCGCTGGATACTGATATGCCCGCTGCGTCAAAATTCGATATATTGCCCGCACGGAAGAAACAGGTTCGCCCAAGCGCCTTTTTGACGGTCCAGGAAGGTTGCGACAAATTCTGTACCTATTGCGTGGTGCCATATACCCGCGGTGCTGAAATCTCACGCCCATGGACTGATTTGATCAACGAAGCGCAGGCGCTCGTCGATGGCGGTGTGAAGGAAATTACTCTGCTCGGTCAGAACGTCAACGCCTGGACGAGCGAGAACGACAAGGGGCAAGTCCAGGGGCTCGATGGTTTGATCCGCGCATTAGACAAAATCGACGGACTGGAGCGCATAAGATATACAACCAGTCACCCCAATGACATGACGGAAGCCCTAATCACGGCGCACGGTGAGATACCGGCATTAATGCCTTATCTGCATCTTCCCGTCCAGTCCGGCAGCGACCGGATCTTAAAAGCCATGAACCGCTCGCATACCACCCAGAGCTATCTCGACATTTTGTCGCGCATGCGCCAAGTCAGGCCGGATATTGCCATTTCCGGAGACTTTATTGTCGGTTTCCCTGGTGAAACGGATGCGGACTTTGAAGATACATTAACCGTTATTCGCGAAGCCAATTATTCTCAGGCCTATTCGTTCAAATATTCACCTCGACCCGGAACACCAGCTGCTACGATGGACGATCAAATCGCACCCGAAGTCATGGATGAACGACTCCAGCGGCTACAGGCCTTGTTGAACGAACAGCAACATGATTTTAACAGGCAAGCACTTGGCCGACGGACTGATATCTTGCTGGAACGCAAGGGCAAACTCGAAGGGCAACTCGTTGGCAAAACGCCATGGTTGCAATCTGTTCATATCATCGCTCCTGAACTGGCGATTGGTGATATGGTTGATGTAACGATTGAAAGCGCCGGCCCCAATAGCCTTCAAGGCAAAATGACACAGAGAGAAGCTGCTTAATGGCCAAGAAGAGCATTGCCGAAGACAAAATGAATCTGGTCACGCTGGACGTAGAATTTGATGATCCCCAAATATTAGGTGAACTCTTCGGAGAATATGATCGCAATATAGTTGCCATCGAAAATCGCCTCGGTGTCTATATAGCCGCCCGAGGAACCAAGCTGAAAATCGAAGGGGAAGAAGAGGCTGCAACTCAAGCCCGTGATGTCCTGACCGGTATCTACAATCGCTTGGAAGAAGGCCAAGAAATTGACGCTGCAGTCGTCGAAGCAATTATAGGCATGGTTGCAGATCCACGGGTTTCCAAAACAGCGAAATCAGAAACGGCTCAAAAAGCGGCTAAAACCGATATCTCTGCTCCGCCCAAAGTTATGATCAAGACGCGCAAAAAAACGATTTTCCCGCGCTCCGTTCGTCAAGCCGACTATATGGAAAAACTGGCTCGCGATGATATGATCTTTGCGCTTGGCCCTGCGGGTACCGGCAAAACCTATTTGGCGGTCGCACAAGCCGTCTCACAACTCATTACAGGTTCGGTGGATCGCCTGATCCTATCTCGCCCCGCCGTAGAGGCTGGTGAAAAAATTGGCTTTTTGCCTGGTGACATGAAGGAAAAAGTCGATCCCTTCCTCCGCCCGCTATATGATGCGCTTTACGATACTCTACCCGCCGAGCAGGTCGAACGCCGGATCGAAAGCGGCGAAATTGAAATAGCGCCTATCGCATTCATGCGTGGTCGAACTTTAGCCGATGCATTTGTTATTTTGGATGAAGCGCAGAATACTACGGCCGCGCAAATGAAGATGTTCCTCACGCGTTTTGGTATGAATAGCCGGATGGTCATATGCGGCGATCCGAAACAAGTCGACCTGCCTGGCGGCGCGACCTCTGGTTTAGCCGATGCGGTTCAGAAACTGGAAGGTGTTGATAGTGTGAGCACCGTAAAATTCGGTGCTGCTGACGTTGTTCGCCATCCATTGGTCGGCAAAATAGTCGAAGCCTATGAAGGCAAAGATGCTACAGATTGAACTCAATACGGGGCCAGATTGGCAAGGTAAGTCTGACTGGCAAAAACGGAGTGAGAAAGCTGCGAATGCCGCGCTGTCCATCTCCCCCTATGGCGCGTTAGTCCATCAAAAATTCGCGCTCGAGATCAGCGTGAAGCTATCCGATAATGATGAGGTGCAAAAGCTCAATGCTGCCTATCGCGGGAAAGACAAACCCACCAACGTGCTTTCCTTCCCTTTAGTGCCACAAGATCTGTTGCAATCCCTGTCCAACAGCGATGATGGCGAAGTGCTTCTCGGCGATATCATTATGGCACATGGCGTTTGCGTCGATGAAGCGATGGAAAAATCCATTGCAATGGAGGACCATGCATCTCATCTGCTGGTTCATGGTGTTTTACATCTGTTGGGCTATGATCATGAAACCGATACCGATGCTCTGATCATGGAAGAAATGGAAGTCAAAGCACTACACAATTTAGGCATTGCCAATCCTTATACCGATCAACATATATGATGAGTAACCAAGAACAAACAAATGTCAGACGATAGCAATAATAATGGGAGCGGTGCGCGATCTTCGTCTTCTTCGCGCAACGAAGATGAAGAACCGGGGCGATTGTGGCGCAGCCTGAAAGCTATGGTTTTCGGGGAAGCGGAAGATAATTCTCTGCGCGCGCAACTCGAAGAAGTCATAGACGAGCATGAAAATGATGTCGAAACCGACAAAAATGGTGACCCGGATATTTCACCTGTCGAGCTCGAAATGCTGCGCAACCTGCTCCAATTCAGTGACCACAGAGTCGATGATATTGCGGTTCCCCGCGCTGACATAATCGCGATCGAGGAAAGTGCGCCGTTTACTGAAATTGTCGAGATATTCTCCGAACATGGCCACAGCCGCATTCCGGTTTATCGCGACAATCTAGATACGATCATTGGCATGATCCACATCAAGGATATTTTTGCGCTCGTAGCAAAAGGCGGAACTCCGCCGAAGGACATTACGCCCTATCTCCGTCAACCCCGGTTTGTTCCAGAATCTATGGGTGTATTGGACTTGCTCGCAGAAATGCGGGCGACACGCACCCACCTCGCCATCATATTCGATGAATATAATGGGACCGAAGGGCTCGTCACGATTGAGGATATTGTCGAAGAAATTGTTGGTGATATCGAAGACGAGCATGATGACGAACCGGTACAAATGCTCAAACCGTTGGACAACGGCATCTGGGAAGCAGACGCACGCGCAGAATTGGATGATGTTGGCGAAGAAATTGACCCCAAACTAGCCGAAATTGACGAAGATGTAGACACTATTGGCGGTCTATCCTTTGTTTTGGCAGGTCATATTCCAAAAACCGGAGAAATTCTGGAACATCCCAGCGGCTGGCGGTTGGAAATATTGGAAGCCGACGATCGGCGGGTCACCAAACTTCGCTTGTTACCGGCAGATTCCGAAACTATTGCTGAAAGCCGGTAAAACTAAGCCAGCGCCGTTGCCAGTTGCGCAGCGCGCTTCCGCCAAGTTTCTGCCAATACAGGCATTTCGGACAGCGCCATTAGCTCTGCTTTTAGCCCTGTATGTTGTCCTGCAATGATGATCCTGAACAAACGTTCCAGCGGCCAGTCCTCATGCGGTCGATCCTGCTGTACGATGGCATCACCCACGTGCACTTTTCCAGGCTCTAACACCCTGAAATAGCTTCCAGACTTTGATGTTTTAACGACTGTTTTCAATATATCGGCCTTGCCGAAATGATGGTTGAGTTTCCAGCATGGCTGGCGCGCATGACTGCATTCTATCAGGGCCTCGCCAAGTCGAAAGACGTCACCCAAGCATAATTTGTCCTCGGTTAATCCAATACAGCTCAGATTCTCACCAAAAGCACCGGGTTTATCCAAAATATCGACATCCGGATATTTTTCTCTCCAAAATGCGTAATGTTCGAAGGGATAAAGATGGATCGCTTTGTCTCGACCCCCATGGTGCAGTGGATCAGCGACCTGATTGCCCTCTAGGCCCAGAAAACCAAGCTGAACAGGCTCGAGAATGCAATTTTTGACCATAGCGCTCATTTCGCCATCCTCGCCAAATGGCTTGGGCGTGCCTATCAGCAAGTTATCGAGCTTGGTTTCAATCATTTACTTTGGTTAGCGACACAAGTTCATATTGGCAATTTCCACTTGTTTATGCTTCAAGGCGCGGATGGAAATAGGCGACCTTCGCATTGCGCTATACAGCGGCAATTACAATTTCGTGCGCGATGGCGCCAATCAAGCGTTAAACCGGCTAGCAGAATATCTGTTGCGTCAGGGCGCAGCCGTGCGCGTCTATTCGCCCACCACCGACACACCAGCATTTGAACCGACGGGCGATCTGGTAAGCGTACCTTCCGTGGCCTTTCCCGGGCGTGGAGAATATCGCTTTCCCACTCATATTTCCGGCGACGCCAAACGTGACCTTGCGAATTTTAATCCTAATATCATACAGATATCCAGCCCAGACCGAGTCGGACATAAGATGGTGGGTTGGGCAAGGCAGCATAATATTCCGGTGCTGGCATCTGTGCATACCCGGTTTGAAACCTATCCACGCTATTATAATCTGGCTTTCCTGGAACCCATTATCGAAGCGATGTTGCGGCGTCTTTATCGCCGCTGTGATGCACTGGTCGCGCCATCTGAATCGATGGCTCAAGTACTTCGTCAACAACGGATGAACTATGACGTTGGCATATGGTCCCGCGGTGTCGACAAGACCGTGTTTAATCCATCGAAACGTGACCTGTCCTGGCGACAATCATTTGGCATTGCCGACGATGAACCGGTTATCGGTTTTCTGGGCCGGTTGGTTATGGAAAAGGGACTCGGTGTCTTTTCCGATACCATTGATGAGTTAAAGCGCCGCCGGATCAAGCATCGCGTCATTATCATCGGCGAAGGCCCTGCCCAACCATGGTTTGAAGAGCGGATGGAAGATGCGATTTTTGCGGGCTTCCAGCAGGGCCATGATCTCGGTCGCGCGGTTGCGAGTATGGATATGCTTTTCAATCCATCGGTGACGGAGACATTTGGCAATGTCACGCTCGAAGCCATGGCCTGTGGCCTTCCTGTCGTAGCAGCGAAAGCGACCGGCAGCCAAAGTCTGGTCAAGGACAAAGAATCAGGCCGTTTGGTTACTCCCGGCGCCATTCGTGATTTTGCTGATGTCTTGCAGCTTTATTGCCAGAATGAAACAATCCGCAAAGCGCATGGCGCGGCAGGCGAAAAGCGGGCCGATGAATTTAGCTGGGATCAAATCAATCAGGCGGTTGCTGAAACCTATATTCGTCTGATCCGGCAACGTCAGTCCGGTCAAAGCCCGATCAAGCAGGCCATTATTCGTTAATGCAGCACACCCTTTGCGGTCATCATGCGAGAATACCAGATCAGGAATATGATCGATAACCAAATCGCGGCTGTAAAGACCCATATACCGGGCGTGCTGAGACTGGCTGGCATGTCCGCCATCATCTGATAAATTGACGACCCAACCAATCCTGCCAACGATATCACAAACGCGATAATCGCATGGCGGCTTCGCAGCAGCAACAGCAACGAACCGATGAACGCGCCCCAAACACCCAGCGCCCATACGCCATCAGCCCAAGCTGGGAATCCGTAGAAATAATCAAGCTGTTCCTGCGTAAAGCTGCTCATATAGGCTTCATTTCGCGTTTGGGTCATTGTGTAGTCCAGCGCACCGCCAAAATTCCATATCGTGGCCAGCATGCCCACCACCCACAGGTGCCACGGTGTTGCAGGCCGGTCAGCAGCATGTGCCACATTTTCGAATGCTTCAGACATTTCCTTCCTCCCTTTTTCTGCTGACACTATATCACGCTCCACACCGACCTCAAAATTTCTCGAAAATAGACGAACATGCTGTTTTTCAGTTGAGAAAATGCCATAGCAAAGAGCGATGGACGATTTCTTCACCACCAATGATGCTCCGCAGCGGAAAGACGAGCTTTCCGCCAATGCGCCTCTTGCCGAAAAACTGAGACCTAGAAATCTCGACGAAGTAGTTGGCCAGGATCATCTAGTGGGAGACGACGGCGCGCTCAAACGCATGATCGTAGCCGGCAAATTATCTTCCATCATATTCTGGGGACCTCCGGGCACTGGCAAAACCAGTTTGGCGCGGTTGCTCGCCAATGAAACAGATCTGCATTTCCACTCGATCTCAGCGGTTTTCTCAGGTGTAGCGGATCTCAAAAAAGTTTTCGCAGAGGCCGAGCAACGACAGCGCACAGGGAAGCAAACGTTATTGTTCGTCGACGAAATTCACCGTTTTAATCGCTCTCAACAGGATAGCTTTCTCCCCTATGTCGAGAAAGGTACAGTGATATTAGTGGGGGCAACCACCGAAAACCCTTCCTTTGAGCTGAATGCCGCCCTGCTCAGCCGCACGCAGGTGTTGATCCTGAACCGGCTGGATAGCACCGCTTTGGATGAACTCTTAGTCAAGGCGGAAACCATGACCGGAGATCGCCTACCGGTAACCGACAGCGCACGGGAGGCATTGATAGCCAGTGCTGATGGCGATGGCCGCTTCCTGCTCAATCAGGCCGAAACATTATTTTCGCTGGAGATCGCCGAACCACTTGATTCCGCGGCCCTCGCAAAGCTGCTTCACCGCCGAATGGCGGTTTATGACAAGGACCGCGAAGGTCATTACAATCTGATATCGGCACTGCATAAATCAATGCGCGGTTCCGACCCTCAAGCATCGCTTTATTATCTGGCGCGGATGTTGGTGGCAGGGGAAGAACCGCTTTATGTCCTGCGACGCATTGTCCGCTTTGCCAGCGAAGATATCGGGCTGGCCGATCCGCAAGCCTTGGTGCAAGCGCTGGCAGCAAAAGATGCCTATGATTTCCTCGGTAGCCCGGAGGGTGAACTGGCAATAGCGCAAGCCTGTCTTTATTGCGCCACTGCCCCCAAATCCAATGCGGCTTACAAAGCACAAAAATCCGCATGGAAAACAGCAAAACAGACGGGTTCTCTCATGCCACCCCAAAACATCCTCAATGCTCCAACGAAGTTAATGAAGGAAATCGGTTATGGCGAGGGATATAGCTATGACCACGAGAGTGATGATGGCTTCTCTGGCGATAATTATTGGCCTGAAGAAATGAAGCCTGAGCAATTCTACAAACCTGTAAATCGCGGGTTTGAACATAAAATTCGAGAACGACTGGACTATTGGGAGGCCTTGCGAAGTGGCAGAAATAACTAGAAACTTGGTGACATCCATGTCCTTGATATCTGCAATGCTAATCGCCGGGCCGGTTTATGGAGAAACCAAAGCTACTGGACCAGACTGGTACCTCGTCGATGAAATTATCGAAGATGAAGCCCCGGACTACCGGAGCGATGTCTTCTTTGCTGACAAAGCCAGCCTCAAGAAGGAAAATGGATATATGTCTATTTCCATTTCACAGATCATTATGTCGCAAGTGGAAGTTCAAGGTGGCCCGCAAAGCAGAATTAGAGATATGCGCTCCCGTATTGCCGTCGATTGTAATCGACATGTTTACGCCGCGTTGAACGTCTCGGAATATGATAAAGACAATAAACTGGTGACATCCAAAACAAGCTCGATCGAAGCGGCAGAATGGATATTGCCCTTTGCCAATTCCGGTTACATCAATATTTTTCGGTTCGCCTGTGAGCCTGACGCCATGTTTGGCACTCAGGAATTTCCTGCTGATAAACAGCCGCTAGCGTCAATCTTGGCCTATTTAAACGCCGACTGGAGCAATTGAGCCATGAGTAACATCTATCGCGCCGCTGTCTGCACTTCTTTGACGGGCCCCGATAGCATGCGTATTCAAGACCGGGATGCAATACCGTTGAAAGCCGGAGAGGTTAGGATTGCTGTAAAAGCAGCGGGCCTAAACTTTCCCGACTTGCTCATGACCTACGGTAAATACCAGTTTCGTCCCGAGCCCCCTTTCATTCCGGGACTAGAGATCGCCGGTGAAGTGATTGAGGTGGCTCCGGATGTGACAGCTTTCTCAACCGGTGATCGCATAATGGGTGGTAGCAAAGGAAATGGATTTGCGGAACAAATTGTCTTGTCAGACACGGCTGCCAGACCCCTGCCCTCCGCTTTGTCCTTCAGTGAGGGCGCCTGTTGGCATGGCGCTGCAATAACGGCATGGCATGCGCTGAATGACAAAGCTTCACTGCAGCATGGCGAGAGCATTCTGATCCTTGGGGCCAGTGGCGGCGTCGGCATGGCCGCGGTGAAACTCGCCAAGCATAAAGGCGCCATTGTGATAGCGACGGGCTCCAACGACGAAAAACGCAAGGCTATCGAAAAAGCAGGGGCGGATTTTTGCCTTGATCCCGCCGACCCCGATCTCGCGTCCAACGTCAAAGCACTTACCGATGGCAAAGGCGTCGATGTCGTGTTTGATCCCGTCGGCGGCGACCTCGCGATTACCGGAACCCGCTCTATTGCTTGGGGTGGCCGCTATCTTATCGTCGGTTTTGCCAGTGGAGACATTCCCTCCTTTCCAGCCAACCATGCATTGATAAAAGGTTACAGCCTCATTGGACTGCGCGCGGGCGAGAGCAGCAGGCGTGATCCGGAATTAGCCAAGCACAGCGAGGCAGCATTGCGCAAACTCGCAGCCGACGGCGTCATGCGGCCTCACATCTCTCATCGTTTCGCGCTGGAGGATTGTGCAGCAGCCTTACTGGCTCTGAAAGAAAGAAAAGTCATCGGACGCGCCGTCATAGAAATATGAGCTTTTCGTCCTTCAATCCAAATGATGTCAGGAATATTTACATTTTCGGCTAGCGGGAACCATTTGCTACCCTGTCTATTGTATGAACAACGTGCTAAAGTGACTTTAATTCGTCAAACATAACAGGGGAATACAAAAATGAATGGAATGCGAATAGGCAATTACGCGCTCGATACCGAGCTAGCGATGGAATTGGGGGAGAAGGCTCTTCTCGCTCTTGGTGTTCTCGTCGTTACTTGGGTATTGGCTAAGGCCGCAAAATGGGCTTTTGCAAAGCTTGTCGATAATGTCAGCTTTTTGCAACGCGATACGTCCTCTGGCGATTCCATAGGTACTTCGCTTGGAAAAATTGTTAGCCTCTTGATCTGGCTTTTTGGCCTTCTGATCCTGTTACGTGTACTCGGACTAGGCGGTGTCGATCAGCCAATTCAGACCTTGCTCAACAGCATAATGGGTTTCGTTCCCAACCTGTTGGGCGCCGGCTTGATCTTCTTTGTTGGTGTAGTCGTGGCACGAATAGTGCGCGATCTGCTGGTAACAGTATTGCAAACGGTAGATTTCGACAAATGGGCAAACCGTGGGGGTGTTGACAGCGTTACTGGCAACACACAGATCAGCAAAACGCTGGGAACCATTGCCTATGTCCTGATCATTATTCCGATCGCGATTTTGGCATTGGACGCTTTGGAACTGGAATCCATTTCAGCACCAGCTAGCGATATGCTGCGCATGATTCTTGCAGCAATTCCGAACATCATTGCAGCAGCAATCATCCTTGGAATTGGTTATTTGATCAGCAGATTTGTTGTCCAAGTGATCAAGGAAGTCTTGCCAGGCCTTGGCGTTGACCAGTCGGTTGCGGCCATGGATATCCTGCCAGAAAATACATCACTGACGGCTATTCTCAGTCGTGTGGCACAAATAGCAATCATGCTGTTTTTCGCGATTGCGGCAACTCGCATGCTCGGTTTTGCGGAACTCACCAATATTCTCGATCAGGTTCTTGAACTTGGTGGACGGGTGTTGTTCGGCGGTGTCGTGATTGGCGTTGGCTTCATGATTGCCAATCTGCTCGGCCGGGTCATTGGCGGCGCAGACGAGAGCAGTATGGCGGGAACGGTTATTCGCTACGCAGCGATTGTATTGTTCACGTTCATGGGCTTGCAGTTCATGGGCGTTGGTCAAGAGATCGTTCAGACGGCGTTTACCGCGCTTGTCATCGGTGGCGCAGCAGCTGCTGCTCTGGCGTTTGGCTGGGGTGGACGTAATGTTGCCGGGAAGGTTCTCGAAGATCTTCGTGCCAACCCACCAAAACCAACGGCAAACAAGCCTGCCGCGCGCAAACCCGCAGCACGCAAACCAGCTGCCAAAAAATAAACTGGCCAGCGATTGATAGATTAAGGGCGGGTCCGGATGGGCCTGCCCTTTTCTTTTGTCCGCCGGACAGGGTAGGGATAGCAAATGCGTCAATTCACCCATTTTTCCTGCGTTGACTGGTCAGGTGCGAAAACCGCACGACCCAATGGAATTGCGATAGCCACTATCGGGCCGGACGGGCCACCTGCCCTGCTCTCTCCTGAACCAAGATGGTCCCGCGCCGATGTTCGCGATTGGTTGCTGCGGATAGCTGACGCCAAGATGGACATGCTAATAGGTTTTGATCTATCCATGGCTCTGCCATTTCACGACAAGCAAAGCTATTTTCCCGAATGGGATGCCAGCCCCTCTCATGCAAACGATCTGTGGCAGTTAGTGGAAGGCTTATCCTCCGCCGACCTCCATCTGAACGTTCTCTCCTTTCTTGATCACCCACAAGCAAGCCGCCATTTTCGTCATAGCCGCGATCATGTCGGAGACCTGTTTACCGGTAGTACCGGACGTTTGCGAGTGGTCGAGCAATATCAGCGTGAAACCGGTCAGGCCAATAGCGCCAGCTGTTTCAATCTGGTGGGAGCTGCTCAAGTCGGCAAATCAAGCCTGACCGGCATGCGGATGCTGCATCAACTAAACGGCGCCATCCCGATCTGGCCTTTCGATCCGATTCCCGACAGCGGGCCGATGATTGTCGAAATCTATACAACTATCGCCGCCCTTGCCGCCGGATTACCAAAGGGCAAAAGCAAGATCAGGGACCGTGACGGACTGGAAACGGCCCTTCGAGCCCTCGACACGGCGCTACCAGCCAAGTTGCTGCAATATGATGACCACAGCACAGATGCGCTGATCACAGCCGCATGGATGAAGAATGCCAGCGCAGACAAGCGCTTGTGGCACCCGCCCATGCTGACAGAGGAAATAGCGCAAAAAGAGGGCTGGACCTTTGGTGTTTTTTGAAGCAAAGAGCGCTCGTTATTGGCTAAAGCCATAAAACCAGCGCCGAATTAGCTCAGCTGGTAGAGCAACCGCCTTGTAAGCGGTAGGTCATCCGTTCGAGTCGGATATTCGGCACCATTTTTGCAGGTTCAGAAAACATCCTGGGGATGTTTTCCTGCAAAAATCCCGACTGCAAAGGAGGGTGGCTGCAAATAACAGCAACGGTCGCCACCAATCCCCCGAGCCGCGCTGCCCAAATCCCCAAGATCCTTCGATAAACTCAGGATAGCCGCCGTTCCCCAACTTTGCCATCTGCCCCATATCTCCCAAAAAAAAAAAGCCCCGCCAGTCTCCTGGCAGGGCTCCTTTCCCACGTGACGATCTCTTTTTAGAACTTGATGCCAGCCGCGATGCCGTAACGGCGTGGGTCCAGTGTAAATATATTCGTGAACAGCCCTGAAGACGCGTCAGTGAGATACTGACCGGTGATAGAGTTGCTATCGAAGATATTTTGAACAAACAGCCGTGCAAACCATTTGTCGTCTGTTCCATTTAACTGCAACGACGCATTGGCTTGGGTGAAACCTTCAATCTTGTTCACATTGCCGTTAAAAATGCTGCCGGTCTGATCGCCAGTATAGGCCAGATCAACCCGCGGTACCAAAGTCCAGCCGCTATCAAAGTTATGTGTATATTGGATACCGGCAGATACTTTCACATTCGGTGCTTGCGGAAGGTCATTGCCTTTCAAGTTAACTTGGACACCTGGGCTAAGCACTTGAATGCCAGCAGCATCAAAGCCTGCGCCAATTGCAGCCGCCTGCGCTTCCAGAACACCACATATGCTAAAAGCACCCGTGGAGGCAATATTACCGTCAGCGGGAAATGCAGTCGTCCCTTGCAACCCTAGTCCCGGGTTGATCGCGTTAACGAAAGCATTGGCTCCGGCCGCATTGCCGGCCGTTCCCGGTACCACTGCACAGTTTGCACCATTGGTGATATCTTTGATGATCACCGCATCGGCCCGTCCGCCACCTGGATCACGTGGATTGCTGAAGAACTCGTCGCCCGTCACTTTAGTCTTCAAATAACTGAATCCAATGTTGATTAGCCAATCTGGATCCGGACGAAGTACAGCTTCAATTTCCGCGCCATAAATGTCCGCGTCGATTGTATCGTTGACTGCTGTCCGGGCGATAATTCTGCTTAACTGAAGATCTTTGTACTTATAATAGAACGCCGTCGCATTCAGCTGGAACATGCCGCCAGCAAAACTGTTTTTAGAACCGATCTCGAACGAATCAATTTGTTCCGGTGCGAAAGACTCAGGAACTTCAAAGATAGGCTGCAATGGCGGATTGATGCCGCCTGATTTGTAGCCTCGCGAATAAGAGACATAAATCAGATTGTCGTCGGTCACTTGCCAATCCAAAACAGCACGACCGGTAATTTCGTCAAAGGCAACATTACGCTGTTGGACAATCTGATTGCCATCCGTACCTGGATCTGCATCGAAAGCGCCTACAAAAGGGGAGTCGAATGCATTAGCAACGCCTGTTGTGGGTACCAGGAAGCTAGCGAGTGTTGATCGCGCTTCGACAAACTTTTTGTCGTTGTTATAGCGCAAGCCACCGGTAAACTTCAGCGTATCGGAAATGTCGAAATAAACTTCTCCGAAAATACCATAGGATTCCAGTTCAAATTCTCTGGTATTGTTCCGGAAATATGGCGTTCCAAGGAATGACGGCGGCAAGGCATTCGGGAAAGAGTTAAATGCGCCCAAAAGCCCTGAAATATAGTCGATCGCAAAAGCGTTCACATAATAGCTGTTCTGCCCCAAACTATTCTCGGCATAAATACCGCCCAAGAGGAAGTTAAACGGTCCATCTAGGTCGCTAGAAATGATCCCCTCTATAGACCAACTTGTATTATCTTGGTTAGAGCGATCGAGCGATATGGGGCTATCCGAACAAATGCGATTGCCTCCAAATGAACCAAGCCCCGATGTATCGGTATCGGAGGTACAAAGCTGCCCATTTGGACCATCAGGAATAATCGCATTCGCTAGCGGAGAGAAATATTCGGCAGGCAAACCCGGGATCTGCCCTGCCGCCGCAGCGGCCAACGTATTTAGACCCGTAGCGAAAGCCGTTCGATCCAAAATAGACAGGTTATAGTCTTGCCGGGAATCAACTGCGGTTTCCTGGTAAAGCCCGGTCAATGAAACTTGTATCGGGCCGAAATCATGCTCAATATGGGCTTGTAGCTGTAGCTCATCGGTGAAATATTCCGGCGTGAAGTCGGTGTTCACAGTCCGAACATCATCCGGCTCGTCAAAAAACGCGTGTCCGTCGGGGCCATAAAGACTATTCAGGCCAAATGCCGCCGGAATCCCGTTAACAGCTAAAAACTCGCTAGAGCCCAGTGTGCCCGTAAAGTTCGCGTTGGTATTATTCTTGTCGGCATCAAGGCGATTGTTCAGACAACCGAGAACACCAGTCGGATCACGCTGACAAAGCTGCTTCTGAATCCGCAGACGATCGTCTTTTTCCCGGAAATAATAGGCCATCACGTTTACCGTGGTATCAGGCGTCGGCTCCCATTTTATAGAACCGCGTACGGCATACATGTCGCGCCCGTCTATGTTGGAGCCATCAAATAGGTTGGTCGTATAGCCATCGCGCTTCTGGTAAAAACCTGCTACGCGGATAGCCAATGTTTCTCCAAGCGGTACGTTGAGCATACCCTTGACCTGATAGGCATTGAAATTGCCATAACTGCCTTCGACGGCACCCTTGAACTCGCCAAGCTCTGGTTTTGCCGTAACGACATTAACAACGCCAGAGGTCGCATTCCGACCGAACAGAGTGCCCTGTGGTCCGCGCAGAACCTCGACTCGTTCCAGATCGAAATATTCTGTTTCAAACAAGCGGGTATTAAATAGCGGGGCATCGTTCAAATGAATGGCGGTTGCCGAATCGCACGTCACACCCACACAAAGGTCACCAATCCCGCGGATCGTGAAACTCGATGCGGTAAAGTTGCTTTTCGTGAATGATACATTGGGCAACGTTAGTTGCAGATCCGAGGCGTTCTCAATCTGCTGTGCTTCGAGCGCTTTTGAATCAAAGGCCGAAACGGCAATCGGTACTTCCTGAAGACTCTGTGCCTGGCGCTGTGCGGTCACGATGATCACATTGTCATCAATGTCATTGTCTGCTTGTGCCCATGCGGGTGTAGCCACTGCGGATATAGCTGTGGCGGCCAATAGTAACGATTTACGCATCATTCTCTCCCAATCCCGAACCATTTTCCTGGAGAGTGTAGCTTTGGCTCATCCCCCCAGATGTTCTGATCTTCAACTAATCGATCGATTAAGTCCAGACTGAAATGATAAAAATGCACCAGAGCATTACATTTTTGCACCTTTATTGCTGAAATTCATAGAGTTCTGGCACAAAAAAAGCCCCGCCAGTTTCCCGGCGGGGCTCGTTTTTGGACGAAATTTGTTCGACTAGAACTTGTAGCGTGCTGACACACCATAGGTCCGTGGCTGGTTAGGATAGCCAGTAAAGCTTCCTCCCTGACCGACCGCCGGGAAAGCCGTCGTCAGATATTCCGCACCGGTCAGATTACGACCCCAGATGGTGAACTTCAGATCTTCGTTGTAAGTCAACGTCGCAGAAGCGTTCAGCGCATTCACTTCACGGGTGAAATTAATCGCTGCTGGATCGTTCGGATTATCGTCAAACAGATTAACCTTGGACTCATAATGATAATCAGCGCGAAGATTTAGACCCAAGCTATCGCTTAGGAAAATATCATAATCGACGCCAATTGTAGTCGACAATGCCGGGATCGTGGATGGTGTTGTTCCCGACAGATCAAGACCAGCGGCTGTGATGAAGTCGTCATATACTGGATCCAGATACACCATGGCGACACTGAATTTCAGGCCGTCAATTGGCGATACGGAACCATCAAATTCGATACCATCAGTGGTCTGTTTACCGGCATTGTCGAGCTCAAAACCGGTGCCGTTGAAAGTGTTGGATTGAAAACCTTCAATAGATTGACGGAAGAACGTCAGGTTAAATGCAGCTTGATCCCATTTGCCTTTGATACCGATTTCATAAACCGTAGCATTTTCAGGAGAAGCAAACCGTGTACCAAACGCCTGGTTTGGTTGCAGCAATCCAGCAGCTCCCAAGGCCGCAGCATCTTCTGCAAAGGGACGGCTATCACGAGACAGGTTGATCGAGCTGGCTTTGAAACCAGTTGCATAGCTTGCATATACATTCAGGCTTGGAGATATTTCATAAGCCAGACGTGCTGTGTAAGTTAGCTTGTCATCCTTCGTGCGACCATCTTCAACCGAGTTTGGCAGATTGACTAAAGGTGGCTGGAATTGGAACGCCCGTAAACCATCAAGCGGGTTAGCACTGGAACCGTCTGGCAAAGTAACCGTCGGGTTAGCAGCCAAAAATGCCGCCGTCGCCGCATCTACGCCTGCACCCAGCAAAAGAGCTTCGCGGAATGGCGTATATTGCGCCGCATCAAAATCGATGGAAGCGTAAGTTTCTGTCGCAATAACATCATTCGAGAAATTCTTGCGATCGTTAGTGTAGTTCAAACCGCCGGTCAAAACCATGCCATCTATGATTTCAAAATCGACCGTACCGAAAACCGAGAAAGCTTCGTTTGAGAAGGTATAGACTTCATCATAACCGGTTCCGCTTGCGAAGAACTGATTTGCGTAGCTCACGCCGTCGGCAGCGCCAAAGGCACCTTCCAATGCGGCAAAACTCAATGCACCGCCTGTAGCGGCACCAATAAGCGCATCGCCATAAGCACGGAAATCATCACCAAATTCAATGTCATTGGCGATATCGATATCTTCGTTGAAATAATAACCACCCAACAGGAAGTTGAACGGGCCATCAAAATCAGACGTCACTCGGAGTTCCTGAGTGAAGGTCCGGATTTCCGTATCGTTGATGTTCTGGCTCAGCAAATCGGCTGCTGTAAAGTCAGAGTCCTGATTACTAAAGCTATCAACGCCACGATAGGCCGTGATCGATGTCAGGCTCAATGCACCAAGATCATAATCTATCTGTGCCGACGCGCCATAATTTTCAATCAAGTTTTCAGATGGCAAGTTGGTGTAGACATCATAAGAAAACGGGTTTTCTGCATCAATACCGATGCCCCCAGCCAAAGCATTTACAATCGCTCCGGTTGGTCCGTTGACAATGTTGCCTGCAACACAGCAATCTTCGTCAATCTTGTCATAGTCACCAATTAAACGGATTGACAGATCATCGGATGGTTCGATCAACAGCTGACCACGAAAACCATAACGATTACGCTCGTTGACATCGGTGCCCAAGTTAAGGTCGTCGGCATAGCCATCACGCTTGTTGAGATTTGCTGCCAAGCTAAATGCGATGCTATCGCTAATCGGACCAGTAATATCGGCTTTTGCGATAATGGCGTTAAAGTTGCCGTAGCTCAGTTCAGCCGAACCGCCGAAATCAAATTGCGGTTTTTGCGTTACGATGCTGATCACACCAGCAGATGCGTTTTTACCAAATAGTGTCGATTGTGGTCCACGCAGAACTTCAACGCGCTGCAAGTTTGGAAGATCGCCAATGGCCGCTGCTGACCGCGAACGATATACGCCGTCGATAAACACGCCGACTGATGGTTCGATACCGGCATTGTTCGCACCGTTACCAAAACCACGAATAATGAAGTTCGTGTTGGCCGAGCTCTGCAGCTGATTAACGCGAAGCGTCGGAGCAATGGTTTGAAGGTCGCTCAAATCGCGGACCTGCGCTTTGGCAATATCTTCCGCGCTGGTCACTGACACAGCTACGGGAATTTCTTGCAGCGTCTGCTCACGCTTGGTGGCGGTCACGATGATGACGTTATCGTCAATTGCTTCGTCTTCCTGAACATCCTGCGCATAAGCAGGGACGGTCGACATCAGGCCACCGATAGCGGTAGCAGTCAAAAATTTGGTGATTTTCATAATATACTCCTGAGCGCCCCGTTTATCGGGGGTCTAACGAACTACAGTTGTCCTCCAACTGGGCGTTCCACTGATCGAAATCATGCCGCTAGTCCACCATTTCCGAGACTTTACAGCCCTGTGACTATCATTATTGTTCAGAGAGCGTTCAAAGCGTTGCAACAAAGCAACAATGTGTCAAAAATGTTAAGAATGGTGCCCCTGGCCCGACTCGAACGGGCACTCCTTGCGGAACTGCATTTTGAGTGCAGCGCGTCTACCAATTCCACCACAGGGGCTGATCAGCATTGCCGTAGACTGGCATATACAAAATCGACGCCCTGTTAGCGGAGTGGATTTGTGCTGGCAACCATCTTTCTTCGCTCCGTTTGGCTAAAGCAGAGTTGTTCCCATAGTCGACTGGATTATCCACAGCGGAAAGGCAGAGATCGCCATAAAACTCCCCAACGGCAATGCGCTTTGGCCGGTTACCGATTGCCCGCGCCCGCGCATCAAGGCCACTGCCAGCAACCCCACCAGGCCAGCTCCCAGCATGACGAGCGGCAACACCGACCATCCCAGCCAACACCCAATGGCACCCAATAATTTTGGATCGCCGCCGCCAAGGCCTTCTTGTCCCCGCAATTGACGATATCCCCATCCAATCAGAAAAAGAGCCATAAAGCCGGAAATTCCTCCGATAAGACGGTTTATCAGATCAGGATCGCCTCCGTGCAGCGAGGCTATCAATCCCGTGACAGCGAGCAAAAATGTGAGCCGATCCGGCAACCAATGGTGCTGCGCATCAAGGGCCGCCAAAGTGACCAGCAACCAACCGAATATCGCGCCCAACAATCCACCAACCCCTGGATCAACAAAGAAAGCCAAGCCACCGATAAAGCCAGCGCACAATTCGATCACAAGATGGTCAGATTTTATCGCTCCACCGCAATAGGCGCATTTTCCCGCACGCAAAAAATAGCTGAAAACCGGGATCATATCGACAGGCCGCAGCGCTTGATGGCACTGGTCGCAGCGCGATCGGCCTGTCATCGCGGAATGGCCCTCTGGCCAACGTACGATAATGGTCGCCAGAAAGCTGCCAATGATCAGGCCGAGTATGGCGCCCGCAATAGGAAAGGCAAAGATTGGCACTATCGGCTCCGGTATATCACGAAATCTCCGATTGGCATGGCATGACCGGTTGTTCAATGCCACGATTGAAAAAGCGAAAGGGCGCGCCTATGTGGAAGTCACATGAAATATGCTGCAAAAGCAGCTTGATATCCTTTGAAAGGTAGCCTGTATGTCCCAATCCGATCCCGTTGTCATCTTGTCCTACGCCCGCACGCCGATGGGTGGCATGCAAGGCGCTTTGGGCGACGTTAGCGCGCCGGATCTCGGTGCGGTTGCCGTTCGCGCGGCCGTCGAGCGGGCGGGTATTGCTGGCGCCGATGTAGAGCGTATTTATATGGGCAACGTCCTGTCCGCTGGTCAAGGCCAGGCTCCTGCCCGTCAGGCAGCGATATTGGGCGGACTGCCGGAATCGGTGGAAGCCACTACCGTCAACAAAATGTGCGGCTCCGGCATGCAGACCGCCATCATGGGTGCTGAAGCTCTGGCCGCCGGGTCGGTGGACATGATTGTCACTGGCGGTATGGAAAGCATGACCAACGCCCCTTACCTGCTGCCCAAAATGCGTGGTGGCGCGCGGCTCGGCCATGCACAGGTTATCGACCATATGTTCCTGGATGGCCTTGAAGATGCCTATGATAAAGGCCGCGCGATGGGCAGTTTTGCTGAGGAAACCGCTGGCGAATATCAGCTGACCCGCGAAGCGCAGGATGAATATGCGATTGAATCGCTCAGTCGTGCCAAAGCGGCTGTCGAAGGCGATGCCTTTGACGACGAAGTTGTGGCCGTCGAAGTCAAGACACGCAAAGGCAGTGTCACCGTCGATAAGGACGAGCAACCGCTAAAGGGCAATCCTGACAAAATCCCGCAATTACGCCCGGCATTTGCCAAAGACGGAACAATTACTGCCGCCAATGCGTCTTCAATTTCTGACGGGGCAGCAGCCATGGTTCTAACTCGGGCCAGTGTGGCCGAAGCCAAGGGCCTGAAGCCGGTGGCTCATATTGTTGCCCATGCAGCCCATGCGCATGCGCCCGCCAAATTTACGACGGCTCCGGTTGCTGCGATCCAGAAGGTCTTGGAAAAATCCGGATGGAGCGTGGACGATGTCGATCTGTGGGAGGTCAATGAAGCGTTCGCCTGTGTCGCCATGTTTGCGATGCAGGATATCGGCATCACGCGCGATAAGCTCAACGTAAACGGCGGCGCAACCGCATTAGGCCACCCGATTGGTGCCAGTGGCGCCCGGATCATGGTCACCTTGGTCGCTGCTTTGAAAAAGCGGGGCCTGAAGAAAGGCATTGCGGCGCTGTGCATTGGCGGGGGCGAAGCAACCGCTGTCGCGATTGAACTCGCCGACTAACAGTCCATCACATCACACAAAAATGAGGCGGGAAAGCAATGCTTCCCGCCTCATTTTTGTGTCTTAAACCAGATCTAAGCGAAACTGGCCGTTTGGCGGTTCTTTTTGCGACGTAACGCACCACCGACAGCACCAAAGCCAAAGATCATAAACGCCCATGTCGCAGGCTCTGGCACAGCAGCCAGATTGAAATTCACGTCCCAATGTCCCGGTCGCTCGCCATTGGCGCCTTCAACCAGCAGCCATGATGAGCCGCCAAAAGCGCCATTTTTCGCATTGGCACCCTGCCCGTATTGGAAAGCATGACCACCGGCGAAAGGATTGGCGCGTAGCATGTAGGAATAGCCATCAATCGCAATGGATCCGCTCGCTGTGGTGAAAAAGTCAACATCTTGCGTGTCGGTCAACGGATCATAGGCCAGCCCGTGTTCCTTTTTATAGGCAAAGGCCGATCCCAGAGTTGTTTCGAGGAAGCCGCCGAGTCTCAAGTTAATCTCGGCAACGTTATTCGACCCGTTAATGGCTGTACCGACCAGAGAACCCGTTCCCGTGTCAGTATCGACCGTGAATATCGTGCCTGCCTGAAAAGCATAAAAACGATCGGTGCCACTATTGGTGTTATTGGTCCAAAGCCCATGTTTATTGTTACCGACCGTGTAATTGCTTGCATTGAATATCAGCACTTCTGCCGATGCCGCAGTGGCCGACATTGTCGTCGCGACTAAAGCCATAGCCGCCATTTTCAGCATCTTTTTACTCGTCGCCATATTTGCCCCCAAATATTTCTATGAACACGGAACCCAAGCAGCAATTCTCAGCAACATTTTGAGAATCCTACAAATCCGTCCTATTTTCATCGGACTTGCGCCCAGCCATCCAGCGAAAATCATTCTCGCCATCGATCGTGATGAATATTAGACGAGCGCTAACCTGGCAGGCAAACGGACAACCGCTTGAATCGACAAAATTTACCAATATTGACACGGCATTGCCTGAAAAGGCCGGGATAACGTACCACTGCCGCACCAAACGTTTCATTTTGAGACAGTTATCATTAACCATCATTGGTCGGCGCTGATCATATGGTGTCTGCCAGACTTAGCGGCCCATATTATTTTAGCGGTTCATCGCCCCAAATCATATCCCGATCAACATAACCCCGTCTTCCGGTCACATCGAACAGGCACCAGCCATTTTCACATTGTGTGATTTTGCCAACGACGCCGGGCTCGACCCGCCAGATAATATCGGCATCCGCTCGCGGATTGGATCGCAAGGGTCGCTCCTGCCCTTTTTCTCCCAGTATAATCGCGGTCTGGGTCGCGCTTAATAAACGCGCATGCATCCATCCTTGTGTGCCATCGGGGTCTTCAACCTTGCGCCATGCCTTGTACCGCGCGAGAATCTTGATGGGCAAGCGTTCTCGCTTGTATATCCACATTGTCGGATATTCCGTGCTCGGCCCCGTGCGCATCCGCGCTTCTGGCTCATCAATGGATGCCCAATAAGGTGGCTGTTGTTGGGCCATTGCCGGCGATGTGCATGCAATGCCAACTAGCAACAGGCAGGTTACCGATAATATTTTCATTACTGAATTACGCATGTTTCAAAACTTATTCATTCCCCCAACAACACGTAGCCATAAACAGAAAGCCAACAGCGCATCAAGCGCCACCTGCTTGACGTCATGTAAATTTCAGGCATAGCAATCGCCCTATGGCTGAAACAACCGAAACCGAACAAACCCGTCGCGCAAAGCCTCGCGTTATTGTCACCCGCGAATTGGCCGATGCCATCCATGATCGGATGGGCGAGCTGTTTGATGTTGTTCCCAATTTAACCGATCGTGCCTTTACTCGCGATGACTTGATTGCGGCGATGGCAGACTGCGACGTGCTTGTCCCGACCGTGACCGACCATATTGACGCAGAGATGATCGCCGGAGCGCCAGATCGCCTCAAGATGATCGCCAGCTTTGGTGCAGGCGTGGATCATATCGATCTCGCTGCGGCGCGCGCGCGGAAGATATTGGTGACCAACACACCAGGCGTTTTCACCGAAGATACAGCCGATATGACCATGGCGCTCATCCTGTCTGTGCCTCGCCGCCTGGCAGAGGGAGAGAAGCTCACCCGTTCCGGCCAGTGGGAAGGATGGAAACCATCGGGCATGCTCGGACATTGCATAGGCGGCAAGAAACTCGGCATTATCGGCATGGGTCGGATTGGTCAGGCAGTTGCGCGCCGCGCCTCTGGTTTTGGATTGTCCATCGTCTATCACAATCGGCGGCAATTGCCCCCAGCGGTCGAGGAATCGTTAAACGCCAGCTATGTCGCCGATCTCGACGAGCTGATCCGGACCAGTGACATCATCACTATCCACTGCCCCAAAACTCCGGAAACCCATGAGCTGATCAACGCGGACCGAATCGCAACGATGAAACCCTCCACCTATTTGATCAACACGGCGCGCGGCGATTTGATCGACGAAAACGCGCTTATCGAGGCCCTGCAACAAGAGAAAATCGCTGGCGCTGGCCTTGACGTCTACACGCACGAACCGGATGTGGACGAGCGTCTGCTCACCCTCAAAAATGTCGTCTTGCTGCCGCATATGGGTAGTGCCACCTTTGAAGGGCGCGAAGCGTCGGGCGAGCGCGTCATTGCCAATATCCGTGTTTGGTCCGATGGTCACCGCCCGCCCGACCAGGTGTTGGAAGGCTGGGCCTGACGAGCAGCCCGCTCTTGCCGGTTGTATCGAAAGCGGCTCTCGACTAGTAAACCGCCAAATTATGATTCGTTAGAACGAACATACGTAATAAAATTATGTCCTTGGGGGATCTGATGAAATATCTGGGTAAATTTGTCGCCGCTATCGGTGTTACGATAATGGCATCGGTTCCCGCTGCGGCGCAGGATATGATCGACCCGACCACAGATGTCGCCAATACCGGTGACACCGCATGGGTGTTGACCTCTACCGCTCTGGTATTGTTGATGACCCTTCCCGGTCTCGCTCTGTTTTACGGCGGTTTGGTCCGCTCCAAGAATTTTCTATCCGTGCTTGTGCAATGCATGGCCATCGCTGGCGTTGCTTCTGTTCTATGGGTCGTGGTCGGCTACACCTTGGCTTTCGGAACCGTAACCAATGGCATATTAGGCAATGGTATCAACTGGATGTTCGGGAATCTTGGGAATGTCCGTGAGGGAACCGCGATACCTGAATCTGCCTTTGCCATGTTCCAGATGACCTTTGCAGTGATTACCCCCGCCTTGATGGTCGGAGCATGGGTGGACCGGGCGCGCTTTGGCTGGGTCATAGCTTTTTGTTCGCTCTGGCTGTTGGTTGTTTATGCCCCGGTGACCCATTGGGTCTGGGGCGGCGGTTGGCTCGCTGGTATGGGCGTTCTCGATTTTGCAGGCGGTATCGTCGTGCACACAACTGCTGGCGTTTCGGCGCTGGTGGTTGCAATCATGATGGGCAAACGCATTGGTTGGCCGAAAACGCTTATGTTGCCGCATAGCCCGGCGCTGACGGTGGCCGGTGCTGGCTTGCTCTGGGTTGGCTGGTTCGGCTTTAACGGCGGCTCGGCGCTTACCGCAACAGACGACGCGTCATCCGCGATTATCAATACGCATGTCGCCGCCTCGATGGCAGCACTGATGTGGATATTGATCGAACGCATCAAGGTTGGAAAGTCCACCGCTGTTGGCGTCGCAACCGGCGCTATTGCCGGCCTTGCAACCATTACACCGGCGGCTGGTTTTGTCGGTCCCGGCGCGTCGCTGATCATTGGCGGTGCGGCTGGCCTCGTATGTTTCTTCGCAGTTGGCCTCGTCAAAAACAGCTTCAAGATTGACGACAGCCTCGACGTTTTTGCGGTTCACGGTGTCGGCGGTATGTTGGGCTCCCTTCTGCTGGCTCTATTTATCAGCGAAGGCATGGGCGGCACGGGCTATGCCGATGATATGGCTTTTGGTAGCCAGTTTGTCGCGCAGCTAATTGGCATCGGCGCGGTCGCCATCTGGTCAGCCGTAGCCACTGCGATATTGGGCTATGGCATCAGCTTCATCCTGCCGATGCGGGTCAATGAAGATGACGAACGCGATGGACTGGACATTGCCAGCCATGGCGAGCGGGCCTGGGATCTGGACTAAGAGGTCTGAACCCAGCTTCTAAAAGTTGAAAAATCCCGGGCGGAGCACAGATCCGGCGCGGGCAAACAGCAGGTCAATCTGCACCAGATGATTGCGCGGACGGCTGAATCCAGACACTTCCGTCGGATAAAATCCGCGTTCGGCCATGAACGATACGACCTCGGGCAGAAGCGGCGCGCCTTCATTATATTGCAGCATCGCGGTTTCCAGCTGCACCAGACCAGCGCGTTCGAGCGTTTTATCGGCTCCCTGCAACACCTGAAGCTCGGCGCCCTGAACGTCTATTTTCAGGAAGATATCATCCACGGGATCAAGATGCTCGTCGACCACATCATCCAGCGTCCGGGTTTGCAGTTTCAGTTCCTTGCGCGGCGCATCGCTGGCCTCGGGCATGAAGGATGATCCGGTTCCCATTTCGTAGAAGGTGACCTCCTGCCCCGCTGTTGCGCCGAGAACCGCCGTTTCACATTTCACATGCGGCAATTCTTGAGTCAGCGCATCGAGGCCCGCGCGCAGCGATGGCTGCGCTTCCACCATGAGCATTGGCATCGGACCGAAGATACCGCCAGCCAGCCGCGTCCAGTCGCCCTTGAAAGCGCCCACATCGATAATAGCCTTGGGTTTGAAACCATTTTCAACCAGGCGGTGATAGGTAATTTCTTCCGAGGATCGCGCAACCATATCGGCCACATGTCTTTGAAGGGACGGCGTTCCTGTCCGAAACAGACGCCCGATTACGCGCTGGGATAATGAAGGCGATGACATCCCGTGGCTATTGCCAGAAATGCAAGGCCTGTCAAACAAACTGAAATTCCGTAACCATTTTCGTTAGTAGTCAGTCACATATGGTACGAACCAAACGGCTTTATCTTGCTCTACAGGTCCAGATGCAGAAACTGGTTAAAGTCGCTCGCTTCATAACCACCGAATGACGCGCCGTTCTCAAAACCATATTTACGGTAGAGGTTGAGGGCCGCATCAAACTCGGCGCCGGAACCGGTCTCCAGACTGAGCCGGTTATAGCCACGGAGTTTCGCGACGGAAATGATATGGTCCAGAATCCGGGCGCCTGCACCTTTGCGCAAATAGGTCGCGTCAGTGCGCATGGATTTGATCTCACCCGCCGTATCAGACAGTTCCTTCAGGGCGCCAACACCCATCAGATGCTCGCCATCCCAGGCCGTCCAGACGGAGACATCGGGTGCTTTCCACCCGGTGAGATCGAGCGCATATACGCTGCCCGGCGGGGAGTTTTCCTGCATGCCAGAAAGATGCGCGGCCAATAGCGTCTGGACCGGCTCTCCGGTGAGATCATCCAATCGAATGTCCATCGATCTTGTTCTTTCCTACAACCCTTCCGAAATGCTATATTTAGCCTTGGCTCTTTGACAATTTAAATCTTTTCTTTCTGGCTGTTATGCCGGGCTCACCAAGCTCACAACTTTTGTGTCACAGGTTACGAAAAGTGCGTGTGAATTGTGTGAACTTTGAAAACTGGGGTGACAGAAAACGTCTTTTTTTGATCAACAAAAGACGGGTGTGACTTGTGTGAACTTTGAGCACTCAGCGCTATCGTCTTCATTGTCATATGGCCAGCAAAGACCATGTGTGAACCGTGTGAACTTTGAAAGCCGGACAAGGTCCGTCGATCTTAGGAAGCCAGCGTCAGATTCCGCAAAATCTCGGTATCGAGTGCGTCGGCAAAGCGGCACCCGGCCTGCTTGGTTTTCTGCCATACCAGTGTGGCTTTCATCGGAGCCTGCTGATTGACGGTGACGGTGACTTTTTCGCCTTCTTTGAAGACGGCATCGGCTTCGAACCGGCATCCGTAGATGGAGATGTCCAGCAAGGTGGCGACAACAGACATGTTGCCCTGACGCTTCAACGAGGCGCTGGAAATGGAGACCTCATGACGAGGCGTTGTGCGGCGGTTAAGCGCCGCTGGCTCAACTTTACGGTATCTTGTCGACTTTAGCGCCATGCCTACCCTCCTACATGTCTCCGTGTGTAAACGGAAAAGGGTAACAAAAAGGTTAACGGCGCTAAAGCATATCTATTCTCCCGTGAGAATACGATCCACCAATTGCTTAACCGTGGGAACGAAGCCATTGGAATAAAACGGATCTTTGCCAAAATTATAGGCCCCGTGCCCAGCGAACATCAGATGCTCCTCCACCGGCGAACCATGAACAATTTCCTGTAACGACTTTTGAATACAGAAGCTGCGCGGATCGGCCAGCCGGCCGGTGCTGAAATTATCATGGTCTTTCCAGGCAGAAAATCCGCAATGTGACAGACAGCCCATGCAGTCCGCCTGATCCTTGCGAATCATCTTGGCTTCGTCCGGTGTGGTGAACACAATGGTGTTGTCTGGTGTCTTGAGCGCCATGGTAAAACCGAGGCCGTCCCATTCACGCGCCCGCAACAGGTCGTTGCGCGTCACCCAGAAATTCTTGCCCTTTACGCCGACATCCAGCTGATGCGTATGCTCGCCTGCCTTTTCGGTCGAATAGGGTATCTGACGTTCGGAACGCGCTTCAAGGCTGCGCAGGAATGCGTTGCGGACAGCGGATGAATAGAATCCGGTCGGCGAGAATTTGTGCAACAGCACATCGCCCTCCTTGATCTTTATCAGTTCATTTTTCCAGCTATCCGGGATCGGGCTTTCTTTCGTCAGCAGCGGCCGCGTGCCAAATTGAAAGGCAATCTGGCCAAGCTCGTCATTGTCGATCCAGTTGTCCCAGTCCTTCAAGGCCCAGACACCGCCAGCCATGATGATTGGCACGCTGTCATCTATGCCTTCGCCGCGCATGGTTTCCCGCAAGGCTTTGACGCGGGGATAGGGATCTTCCGGCTTGCGCGGATCTTCCGCGTTACTGAGACCGTTATGGCCACCGGCCAGCCAGGGGTCTTCATAAACAACCGCTGCCATAAGGTCGGAAACCTTGTGATAGGCGCGCTTCCACAAGGCGCGAAAGGCGCGGGCCGAGCTTATGATCGGCAGATAGTTCACGCCATATTGTTGGGCTATTTCAGAGAGCTTGTAAGGCATGCCGGCGCCGCATGTGACGCCCGCTACCATACCCTTGGTCTGTTCAAGCACGCCGTGCAGAACCTGCTGGGCACCACCCATTTCCCACAGGACGTTGATATTGATCGCGCCCTTGCCATTGGACATTTCAAACGCGCGGGTGACCTGCGCTACGGCGCCATCTATCGCGTATTTGACGAGCTCTTCATGCCGGGCACCGCGGGTTTTGCCATGATAGATTTGCGGGATCACATTGCCGTCTTCGTCATAGCTGTCCGCATTGACCGCAGAAACTGTACCAATGCCGCCAGCCGCCGCCCAGGCGCCGGAACTGGCATGATTGGTCGCAGCAACACCTTTGCCACCCTCGATCAACGGCCAGACTTCGCGACCATTATACTGGATTGGCTTGACCCCTTTAAACACTATACTCTCCTATATGCCCCAAGCATGTCTTATAGACAGTGCTCGGCAAAATTGTGCGAAAAAATGCGAAAATTCCCAAGTTATTTTTCCACCTGATAACCTAGGCAAAACTTGGCCTTCCCAGCGCATGGCCATAAAGCAAGGCATAGCGCGCCAACATCTTGCTTTCATTATATTCTGCCTGTGCCTTCATCTGATTTTGCGCACCAATGTCGTGACGCAATTGCTCATGCTGGACCAAAGTGGTTAGCGCTTCAGCAAACTGAGCTTCTTCAGAGACTGGCTTTACAAAGCCCTGATTGGCCTGACAGACCATCGATTTTACGTCTCCAACATCCGTGGCCACCACCGGGCACCCGGCTGCCATGGCTTCGATCAGCGATATTGGAAATTGTTCACTATCCGAGGACAGCGCGAAAATATCAAACAATCCAACATAGCGCGACGGGTCAGCGAGAAAGCCCGGCATTAACAAACGATCCGCCATTCCGCACCGCTCCGCTTCAGCCCGTATCGCGTCATTTTCCGGCCCCTCACCAACGATGACAAGCCGCACATTATCGCCTGCCGCTGCACATGCTCGTACCAGTCGGGGCAGATTTTTGACAGCGCGCAAGCCAGCAACTGTGCCCACAACAACGTCATCCTTGCCTTTCTTAAATCCGGGCAAAGCACCACGTTGTGGTTTCTTTTCAAAGCGCTTCACGTCAATGCCATTGGGCACACGATGGACTTTCTCTTCCGGTTGCTTCCAGACTGATTTCGCGATGGTTTCCAGCCTTGCGGAAGGAACGACCAGAGCCTGACTTCCCCCAAGCGCGAATTTGCGGAACATGTTCCGTTTCCAATTCAACTTCATTTGCTCATCTTCATTGAAACCATCTTCATGGTGGATGAGCGGTGGCAATCCTTCCACACGGGAGAATAAAGTGCGTGCCATCACGCCATCCATCGATCCCCAATTATAGGATAATATCAAATCAAATTTACGGAAATAAGCGACCAGCTCCCGATAGCGCGATATCGATGGCTTCCCGGCCAGCGGCGGCGCCTCTTCGGGAAAATGGGCCTTGATTTTTGGGTCGATGGCATCGCGGGCAGAAAGGTTATCAGGCTCAGCAGATAATATCGTGTGATCGGCTTGCGCGCCGAAATGGTTCATCAGCTGAACCGCGCGCGCTTCTTTCCCGCCAAGGCTGAACGTACTGTGCAAATGCAGAATTTTGGAAGATTTCATCGGCTATGTTTGGTTTTTCAAATGTTGGAAAATCAATCGACTCGTTGAAGCAATGCAGCAATCGCGTCAAGCGATGTTGGCTCCTCCAAACTGGGCGCATGCCCGACCCGAGCAACGGTTACCAACTCGCCCCGCTCCAAATTATTCATCATTTTCCTGGCGGTCGCGTCGCTAAACAAATCAGACAACTCGCCCCGCAAAATAAGTGTGGGCAGGTTTTTCAAAGCCTCCAGAATCCGCCACATCGCTTCGTTTCCGCCACCTTTGCTTTCAAAGGGTTCGGAAATCTTCATGTCATAATCCAGTTTGATCCGCCCGGAGCTGTTCATCCGATAGACCTTCTTGGCGAAGGCTATCCAGTCTTTCAGGCTATAATCCGGAAATATTTCGCCACCCGTTTCTGCCAAGTCCCGTGCAGCATGGGCCCAAGTGTCAAAACTGCGCCCCTGCCCCACATATTCGCCTATTCTGTCCAGTCCGCGCTGGTCTATTTCGGGACCAATATCATTCAGTAAGGCGCCAGCGACACGGCCCGGGTGCATCGCTGCCATCAACATCGTGACGATACCACCCAGGGATGTTCCAAAAAAAACAGCCTTCGGCAAATCGATCTCATTCATCAGTTTCACGATATCTGCGACATATATTTTTGGATTATAGGTCGCACTATCATTTGCATATTCACTCTCGCCACGCCCGCGGAGGTTGACCATGATGATGCGGCGCTCGCCGTTCATCCATGGCCCCAGATGCTCAAAGTCCCGGACATTGCGGGTCAGACCAGGTACACAAATTATGGGAGTCTTGCCGCTGTCGGAAGGATAGTCGCGATAATGCAATTTTAAGTCGTCTTCGGATTGCCAATAATTGTCCTGATAGATTTTCGCTTTGGTCATATTTGTTATTCATCCCCCGGTTCGGACTTGCCGCGCCCCTAATTAGTCCCCACTATCAAGAAATGCCATATAAACCGCAAACCGAACCGGCCAAATCACCCTATCGTGCTGATGTCAAAATATCCGATCTGGGCGAAAAGATCGGAGATCCCGTCCGTGCAGCTGCGTTCCCCCAGCACATATTGCGTTTTCGAAATGATCGCTGGAGTCCAACAATCGGCCTGTCAGAATTAAGCGATGACGACTGGCTTAATCATTTTGGTCGCTTTGCGCCTCTACCTGATAATTTGGACCCGCCATTGGCGCTTCGTTATCATGGGCATCAGTTCCGCAACTATAATCCCGAGATTGGTGATGGTCGCGGATTTCTGTTTGCCCAATTACGCGACCATGAAAACCGGCTCATGGATTTGGCTACCAAAGGTTCTGGTACGACGCCATGGAGCCGTTCGGGCGATGGAAAACTGACCTTGAAAGGCGGTGTTCGCGAGATTCTGGCGACAGAGATGCTGGAAGCGCTGGGCGTTGAAACATCCAAAACTTTTTCACTGGTTGAAACGGGCGAAGAGCTTCAACGGGGTGATGAGCCCTCTCCTACCCGGTCAGCGGTCATGACCCGACTGAGCCACAGCCATATCCGCTTTGGTACTTTTCAAAGGATCGCTGCAGAACAGAATATAGAATTGATGCACGCGCTGGTCGACTATTGCCTGACCCATTTCTATGGCGGCGCGAAAACCGACGAGCCTGCCGTTGAGCTATTCCAACATGTTGCGGACAAGGCCGCACAATTGACGGCCAGCTACATGACAGCAGGATTTGTCCATGGCGTTCTCAACACAGATAATATCAACATTACCGGCGAGAGTTTCGACTACGGACCCTGGCGCTTCACGCCCTATTGGGAACCAGGTTTTACCGCTGCCTATTTTGATCAGGAAGGCCTATATTGTTTCGCTCGGCAACCGGAGGCATTGCATTGGAATCTGGCCCAATTGGCTAGCGCCCTGCGGCTGATTTGCGAGAGTGATCCGTTGGTCGCAACGCTCGAAAGCTTTCCGAAATCCTATGGCAAAGCTTTCACAGAACATTTCTGCTGGCGATTGGGCGTTGAAAGTGAGGGCTTTGACAAGGATAAGCCCCTTGTCGTCGCGGCCGAACAGGCGTTAAGTTTAAAATCAGTCACGATCGATCAGTTTTTTTTCGACTGGGGTAAGAGCACGCCAACTGGAAACCAAGCTTATGAAGCCGACGAATTTGCGGAATTCGCAAAGCAAATGTCGGGAAGAAAACGCGTCAGGCCTACGCACCATGACTATTGGCAAACAGATGTCCCCTGCTCCATGCATATCGAAGAAGTTGAAACTATCTGGGACGCCATTGCTCAAAATGATGATTGGCAACCGTTAACTAGAAAAGTTGATGCAATAAGAAATATGGGTCAGGCACTCAGGGGGCTGTAACATTTCGTAACGCCCTGTAGCGCCGAGCGCGAAATAAAATAGCTTTATGGTTACTGGATTTTTAAGCTGTATCAGCTAGTTAGAGTTTAACTGACTAATAGCCGAAATCGGCGAGATTAGCACAACATTGTAACGGATTGATTTTGACAAAACTTATCTCAATAGAACCGGCAACAGGCGCAGTCTTGTGGACAGGTGATGTAGACGATGCGGATGCCGCTGTTGCTAGCGCTAGAAAGGCATGGCCGACTTGGGCCGCTTTGCCACTTACCAAGCGGATCGAGGCCGTTCGTCGCTATGCCAATCGCATCCGCACGCAGTCCGAACAGCTGGCAGAACTAATCGCCCGTGAAACGGGAAAACCCATCTGGGAATCGAGAACCGAAGTAGAATCGGTCATCAAGAAAATTGATATATCTGTGACAGCCTATGCAGACCGCACAGCGCAGCGACAGTTACCAAGCCAACCCAACATGCGTGCCGCGCTGCGTCATAAGCCGCATGGCGTTCTGGCCGTTCTTGGGCCCTATAATTTCCCGGCCCATCTGCCAAATGGCCATATCGTACCGGCCCTGATCGCAGGCAATGTCGTTGTTTTCAAGCCATCAGAAAAGACACCCGCTGTAGGCCAGTTTTTGACCGATGCATTCGCCAAATCCGGCTTGCCTGAAGGCGTTGTGAATATCGTCCAAGGCGGACCCGAAACCGGGAAACAGTTGACAGCGAACGATGATATTGATGGCGTATTGTTTACCGGATCGGCGCAGACCGGGATTGCCCTCAATCGCCAATTTGCATCTCGACCCGACAAGATTCTGGCACTCGAAATGGGTGGCAACAATCCGATCATCGTATGGGACACTGACGATATTCACAGCGCCGCTGTACTGGTCATACAATCGGCATTTCTATCAGCTGGACAGCGTTGTTCTGCGGCAAGCCGGATGATTGTGAAGGACGAGCTTTACGATCGGGTGGTGACGGAAGTGAAAAGGATTGCAGATCGCCTGATAATCGACGAGCCTTTCAGCAAGCCAGCTCCCTTCATGGGTCCAGTCATTGATAACGAAGTCGCGGACGGCCTGACCGAGAGCTTCCTTGCTTTGATGAGCCATGGTGGGCGCCCCATCAAACATATGGCGCGGCCCCTTGATGAACGACCCTTTCTGACACCCGGCATTATTGATGTTACCGACATGGAGGAACGGCCTGATATCGAGCTATTCGGTCCCATCTTGCAAATTATTCGCGTTCCCGATTTTGAAACCGCTATCGCGGAAGCCAATAACACCCGATATGGTCTGTCGGCCGCCTTAATCGGCGGTACGGCTGAGCAATATGGTCAATATTGGTCGAACAGCAGGGCAGGAATTGTCAACTGGAACAAGATGACGGTGGGAGCCTCTTCCGACGCACCATTTGGCGGCATTGGCCTCTCTGGCAACCACCGCGCAAGCGCCTATTATGCGGCGGATTACTGCGCATATCCGGTGGTTTCTATGGAAGCGGAGCAAACCCGAGCCTCGATAGGTGTTGGCCTGAAAGACGAATAACGGCTTTTGGCGGCTACAGGCGGCGAATAGTATATCTTAGGTCGCTGAAAAAACTTCTGCTTTGATCCCGGCGTCTTAACCGCGCATATGCATGCCATGGAAAATTCTAAGCACCCCGCAACCCATTCATCACATGACCAAGGCATAGTCTATCTGGTCGGTGCCGGCCCCGGTGATCCGGAACTATTGACACTTCGCGCGGCTCGCCTGCTTTCAGAGGCTGACATTATCGTACATGATGGTCTGGTAAGCGCAGATATCCTGGCAATGGCACCTGATACAACGACGCGAATTTCAGTGGCCAAACAACGATCACGCCATAGCATGCCGCAAAACGCGATTAACGCCTTGCTGATTGCTGAAGCCCAAAAAGGTCATAAGGTTGTGCGCCTGAAAGGCGGTGACCCTTTTATTTTTGGTCGCGGCGGCGAAGAGGCGGGTGACTGCATGAAAGCTGGCGTACAGGTGGAAGTGGTACCGGGCATCAGCGCTGCTCTCGGCTGTGCAGCGCAAGCAAAAATGCCCCTGACCCATCGTGATGCATCGAGCGCCGTCTCATTTGTTGCGGGCCAATGCAAAGGCCTTTCTGACCAGAATTGGTCTGGACTCGCGGGCAAAGGTCGTACGCTGGTCATCTATATGGGCGTCGCAAACGCCGAAGCGATTGTTGAAAAACTCATCGCTGACGGTGCCTCACCCGACTTGCCAGTTGCGGTGCTTGAAAACGGAACACGGGATAATTTTCGGGCGCTCCAGACACTGCTGACCGATCTCGGCGATCTTGTGCGGCGTGAAAAAGTAAAAAGCCCGGCGCTTTTGGTCGTCGGTGAAGTCGCTCGCTATGGTGACGCAACCGATAAATTTCTTGAATATGCCCAAATGGCGGGAGTGGAATTTTGAAAATACTAACCGGAAATGATCTCAAAACAGGCGATGTGACCTGGTGGACCGGAAGCGACTGGTCGCGCCATGTCGAAGATGCTGTAGATGTCGGCGAGAATTTCGAAGCCATCTTGCGCGAAGAAGAAGCCGCGCGCCGGGTCAATGTTCCCTACGCGATTGAAGCAGAGATGACCGACGATGGCCCTCGCCCTGCGCATATCAAAGACCGCGTGCGGGCGCTTGGACCAACCGTAAGACCGGATTTAACATTAAAGCCAGCCGACCCTGAGGCTGGAAACTGGGTGATTTAGCCATGTATCAATATGACAAATATGACCAGCAGATGGTCGACACACGGGTTGCGGAATTTCGTGACCAGGTCGAACGCCGCCTTGCGGGTGAGCTGACGGAAGACCAGTTTAAACCGCTGCGCTTAATGAACGGTCTGTATCTGCAGCTGCACGCCTATATGCTGCGTGTCGCCATCCCCTATGGCACGCTCAACAGCAAACAGATGCGGATGCTCGGTCACATTGCGCGCAAATATGACCGCGATTACGGGCATTTTACCACGCGTCAGAATATTCAGTATAACTGGATCAAGCTGGAAGATGCGCCAGATATACTCGCCGATCTCGCATCAGTCGAAATGCACGCGATCCAGACGAGCGGCAACTGCATTCGCAATATTTCCTCCGACCAATATGCCGGGGCAGCAGCCGACGAGATCGCTGATCCGCGGCCTTGGGCAGAAATCTTGCGCCAATGGTCGAGCTTTCACCCTGAATTCTCATATCTGCCACGTAAGTTCAAAATTGCCGTGATTGCGAGTGATGAAGATCGTGCAGCAATGCGCCTTCACGACATTGGGATTCAGCTCGTTCACAAGGACGGCGAACTGGGCGCGAAGTTCTTCGTTGGCGGCGGCATGGGCCGGACACCGATGATCGGCCCCGAAATCCGGGATTTTGTGCCTGCAGACGAGCTGATCAGCTATGCCGAGGCCTGCCTGCGCGTCTACAACCGCTACGGGCGGCGCGACAATAAATATAAAGCGCGGATCAAAATCCTCGTCCATGAATTGGGTAAGGAAGAATATACCCGCCAAGTCGAAGAAGAATTCGCCCATATGAAAACGCTGGGCCTTAATCCTCCAGTGGAAGAGCTAGCGCGCATTTCAGAATATTTTGTCGATCCGCCTTTTGATCCCGATACGCGTGATGACCTTGATCTGTCAGATCCGGATTTCAACCTTTGGGTGGATCAGAACACTGTCGAGCACAAGCAATCGGGCTATGCGATTGCAGTCATCAGCCTGAAACCGCAAGGCGGCATTCCCGGTGATGCATCCTCTGCCCAGATTGATTTGATGGCCGATCTCGCTGAGCAATATAGCTTTGACGAACTGCGCGTGACCCACAGCCAGAACATCGTCCTGCCCCATGTCAAAAAGAGCGATCTCTATGCGCTCTGGCAGAAACTGGATGAAGCGGGTCTCGCACCGGCCAATCTTGACCTGATCACCGACAGCATCGCCTGCCCTGGCCTGGACTATTGCAGCCTCGCCAATGCACGCTCCATTCCGCTGGCGCAGAAGATCAGCGAACGTTTTGCTGATCTCGGCCGTCAGCGCGAATTGGGCGAGTTGAAACTCAAAATTTCCGGCTGCATCAATGCCTGTGGGCACCATCATGCCGGCCATATCGGTATATTGGGTGTCGATCGGAAAGGCACCGAAAATTACCAGTTGCTGCTTGGCGGTTCTGCTGCCGAAGACACCAGTCTCGCCAAAATCACCGGCCCCGGCTTTAGCGAAGATGGAGTGATCGATGCGATTGAAACCGTGACCAATGTCTATCTCGAAGAACGGCAGGAGGACGAGCGTTTCATCGACACCTATCGCCGCGTTGGCATGGAACGGTTCAAGGAGGCTATTTATGGTTGAGGCAATCCGTTTTCGCGATGACGACGTCCATGAAGAGCCAGCCGTGTCGCTGGATGCAGTTCTGGATCAGTCCAATGCCACTGCCGTACGGATCGAGGCGGGTGAAGATGCACGGCTGCTAATTCCGTTACTGGAGCGCCTGGCCTTGATTGAGGTTGATTTTCCTGTCTTCGGCGATGGCCGTGGTTATTCCGCTGCACAAATCCTGCGCGAGGCAGGCTATAAGGGGGAATTGCGTGCCAGCGGTGACGTGCTGGTCGATCAGATCGCCTATATGCGCCGCTGCGGTTTCGATGCCTTTGCGCCGGATGCACCGATCGACCAAAAGGTCATGAAAGAAGCGCTTGAACGCTATGACGAGTTTTATCAAAGCACCACTGACAGCCGTGCGCCCATTTGGAAATTACGTCATGGGTGAACCAGCACGCAAAATCGATGTTATCGATGCTCGCCCTGATTTTACGCAGGCGGATGCAGATGCGCTGAACGCGCGTTTTGAAGGCGTCCATGCGTCAGCGATGCTTAAAGCCCTGTTCGACGAAGGCAATCTTGGTGAGGTGGCAGTTGTTTCCTCATTCGGAACCGAAAGCGCAGTGCTGCTACATCTGGTCGCTGAAGCTGATCCCTCGATTCCCGTGACCTTCGTCGACACACTGAAAATGTTCCCCGAGACGCTGGAATATCGCGAAACGCTGATTGAAACACTAGGCATTCAAAATGCCAATATTGTGCGTCCTGACCCGGTCGTCCTCGCCGCTAAGGACGGAAACGAACTGCGCTGGTCCTTTGATCCCGATGGTTGCTGTGAAATCCGCAAGGTCGAACCTTTGGCGCGTGCCAAATCCGGTCTCAACAGCTGGATTTCCGGTCGCAAGGCCTTTCAGTCGGTCACCCGCCAGAACCTGCCACGCTTGGAGGTTGAAGACGGTCGCCTGAAAATCAATCCGCTCGGCGATTGGGTTAAGGATGATCTAGAAGCCTATTTCGAAGAACATGACTTGCCCCGCCACCCGCTGGAAGAACAAGGCTATCTCTCCGTTGGCTGCGCGCCTTGTACGTCCAAGGTGAAGCCTGGCGAGGACCCGCGCGCCGGTCGCTGGCGCGGATGGGACAAAACGGAATGCGGAATTCATGAGGACGTCACTCCGCTGCCGGTTGCCGATGGCGAAGAAAATGGCGCAAACGATCCGATTTTTTAGATCTCTGATGCCTTACCGGTCGGCGAGCACCAGATGCGCACAAGACTGAGCATCTGCGCCAAGAAGAAACGCTATCGATCCGAAGAAGACGCGCACGTCGCAGCGCAGCGCGCCGACTTTCCGCTCAGACCCTATCGCTGTGATCGATGCTGGCAGTTCCATCTCACCAGTCGTACCAAGGGCAAACGCATAGCCCGGCCGGCGGATCAACCAATTTAGCAAAACGCCGGCGGCGTTAATGCAAAAAAGAGTTTCGTAGCTTAGAAGCGAGAGTGTCAGGAGACACTAAGATGAAATTCGTTTTACTCGAATCGCGCGGCGGCGACTATATGGTCGTTGTAGAGAATATTGCATGGCTGCGGACCGGTGAAAACGGTCAAACCAATGTCGGTATGGTCGGCGGGTCTCCGCTACTCGTTGTTGGAAGCATCGAAGAAACTGCCAAGACCATTCAAGGCGGCTAAATGCATGATATATCCGACCCTGGCATTTGGTGACGCCGCCTAACGGCCACCACCTACCATCCGCCGTGCTTGTCTTTTTGCCGCTTTCGATAATGGTAGATGCCGATGCCAGCCGCTATTATCATCAACGCGATCAATCCATAAGCTATTTGTAATCTAACTGGCATGCTGGCCCTTTTCGGTTTTTGCTTCATCAGCAAATTCGGTGGTGATTTCTGCGTCCAGTTTATCAATTGGATCGATATGACCAGCTTCACGTTTTTCCGCCTGAATAGCCTCCAAACCCCATGCCTTGGCAGCCGCCGCTGCAATTTTGCGGCGGCTTTCCAGCGGGTCGTTCGCGGCTAGGTCAAGCTGGCGCGCTTCCTGCGCCCGGCAGATATCTGCTTTTACACGCATGGCTGATTATTTACCCCGACCAGTTTTCATATGTTCCAACCCCCGGACAACACCGGCTTTTTCTGATGGATTGGACGCATTCGTTTTTACTTTTTCGGCCTTGGGCTTGCGAACTTCGCGCTTTGATTTTCTTTGTGATTTAGCCATGACAGTCTTCCTTCGGTTCGTGTTGGAAACAGGCAGTGATCAGGCGACGATAGCAACCGGAACAGTGCGGCATTAAGGCTTAGACAATAAGGCGGTTGTGTAAGATAGGCCTTCGGATCGCTCGTACCGGTCTCTCTAAAATCCGGATATAGCGAACAGTTTTTCTGCCTCAGGAAAGCCAATCAAATGAATTTTGATCGTGAAGAGACATCGCCAGAAAGTGCTGCAATCGATCCAAAGCACCGGCGTGGTTTATATATAGGTGCTGATAGCGGCCATTATAAGGCGTGGCATCGATTGAACGACCGTGCTGTAGCTTGAGGTTCGTGACATCGCGAGAGCAAGCGACATTAAATAGTTAGTCAATCCATTGTCATAGCCAACCACCATTTTTGTTCATCTGCGCGGAATATCGGCCCTTAAGCCTACCGTAATCCACAAAATAAACACTACGGTTCACAAAGCCGTAATGGTTGCTATAAGGGCCAAGATTTGAAAGCCGAGGTCGCAGGGGACATCTTTTTTTGGCTTTGCAATGGGTTCGATAGGTTTTCACCGGTCGAATGTGTTTTTCCCTAAAACTTAAAAAAACCACACGAGGGTTATTTGATTTATTTAAAAACGGGCGCATCGCTTGCGGTCATCGCAGCTATGGGCTGTGCATCGGCACAAGCTCAGGAAACAACCAATAACGAACAACAAAGGGGCGTACAGGAAATTGTCGTCACAGCGACAAAACGCTCTGCAGATTTGCAGGATGTTGCAGTTGCTGTTCAGGCATTGGGTGAAGAAACACTCGATCAACTGGGCGTAACAGTCTTTGACGATTACCTGCAGCAACTGCCCGGCGTCACTGCTGGCGGCGGTGGACCTGGTCAAAGCACCATCTATATTCGCGGCTTGGCTTCGACCACGCCCAATCTGACAACAGCCGGCGTTGCTGGACTTGCACCCAATGTGGCGCTTTACCTAGACGAACAGCCGGTATCACAACCAGGCCGTAACCTCGACGTTTATGCAGCCGATCTGGAGCGCGTGGAAGTGTTGTCCGGGCCACAAGGGACATTGTTTGGCGCCAGCTCGCAAGCAGGCACTGTGCGCTTGATTACCAACAAGCCGGTTCTTGGACAGTTTCAGGTAAAAGCGAAAGCCGGTGTATCGTTCACCAAAAGTGGCGATCCCAGCAACAATATCGAGGTCATGGTGAATGTCCCGGTTACCGATAGCTTTGCGATCCGCGCCGTTGGTTATTATGACAATAAAGGCGGCTATATCAACAATGTGGCCGGAACCCGCAGTACCGCCGACAGCGCCCGATTCCGCGCAGCCGGAACGGTCCGCGACAATGGCGTTCCTGTCAGTGCCGCTCGTAACGGGTTGCAAGCCGGTGCCGATCTAACCGGCGTGAATTTCATTTTGGCGGACAATTCAGCTCTCGTCGAAAAGAACTTCAACGATACCCAATATCTCGGTTTCCGGGTCAGCGGTAAATATGAATTCTCAAACGACTGGAGCCTAACCGTCGCCCATGCCCGTCAGGGATTGGATTCCGATGGCGTTTTCTTTGAAGACCCGACACTGGGTGATCTGGAAATCCAACGCTTTGAACAGGATGAAATCAAGGATGATTTCAACAATACCAGCTGGACATTGGAAGGCCGGATTGGCGCATTGGAACTGGTCTATACTGGTGCTTACACCAAGCGTGAGACAACACAGCGGGTCGATTATTCCGACTATCTGTTCGTTGGCCAATATCTGCCTTATTATATCTGTGACGGGTCGGTTTCTTATCCCGGCGCTGCGCCAACAGGCACGTGTCAGGCACCAAATCTGCTCGTAAATTCGCGGACAGAAACCGAAGTGATGACCCATGAGCTCCGTTTCAATACACCGGCGGATTATCCGTTGCGCTTGACCGCTGGCGGTTTTTACAGCGATCTAGAATTGCTCGAACGCAATGATTTCACATACCCCGGCAGTACAGCAATCGATTTGTTCGGCGGCTCTTTTCCGGCTAACTTTTCACAACCAACCGCTTTCAACACCGATAGCAGCGCTTATCCAGCCGGCGTCATATTCCGCAACGATGTGCGCCGTACCGACAAGCAATTCGGTATATTTGGTGAAGCCACATTCGACATTTCGGATCAATTCGCAATCACCTTGGGTGCGCGTTATTATGACGTCGAAGTGGATTTAGAAGGCAGCGCGAATTCGTCTTTCTGTAATTCAAGCGGCGTGGATGAAAATGCCTTTGGCACCAACATCAGCGATCTTTATGATGGCGATGGCAGCTTCACATTCATCGGCAGTTGCACTGACGCCCTGCGCCAGACGTTTACCCTCGGTCAATCGGTAGCCGACATTGAGGCTGCTGGATTGAGCCCCGCACAAGCGCAGCAAGTGTTCAACTCGCTGAGCGCACCGGACAAGGCGACAACCGATGGCTTTATCTTCAAGGCCAATCTGACATGGACGCCAACCGATGATCTGTTGTTCTATGCAACCTATTCGGAAGGCTTTCGTCCAGGATTGCTGAACCGTCCCGGCGGCGCGCAAAGTCCCGGCGGCTTTACCGTTCCATTCGCTCTGGAAACCGATGAAGTGACCAATTATGAAATTGGTTGGAAAACATCGCTCTTCGACAATCAGGTGCGTTTCAACGGTAATGCATTTTTCGTCGATGTGAAGAATTTGCAGACCACGATCTTTGATACCAGTATCACCAACTTGTTCTTCTCGGACAATGCGGCGAACGCAGAGATATTGGGCCTTGAGGCAGATATCACGATCGCACCTTATGCTATTGATGGTTTGACCGTGAGTGCGGCATTTTCCATTCTGGATACGGAGATTACCGACGTTCTCACGCCAACTAATGATGTGATCGAAGGACGCAGCCTCGCTTATGCGCCGAGTTTTCAAGGCAATTTGCGGGCTCGCTATGAATGGAATGCCTTTGGCGACTGGACAGCCCATGTCCAACCACAGATGACCCATTCGGCTTCTTCCGCGACCGACATTATCGAGATTAACCGGATTACGCTCGACAGCTGGACCACATTTGGTCTGTCGGCCGGTGTTAGCGATGACAAATGGTCCTTCGAGATATTCGGCGACAATCTAACCGACGAACGCGCCGAGATTAGCGGCAGTTTCGTTTACGATCGTTCGCGTATCACAGTGAACCGCCCGCTGACCGTGGGCGCACGGGTTTCCTTCACATATTAAGGAAAAATACAACAGGGGGAGGCTAGCCAGGGGTTAGCCTCCCTTTTTTGAAGGATAGCAAGCCGCGAATACATGTCTGAAACAGCTCTCGATATAGCCGAATTGCTAAAGCAGGCGCGCACTCAAATGTATGAGGGGCGCTTCGATGCTGCGCTGAGCACCGCTGTGGCGGTGTTGCAGGATGAGCCCGAGAATATTGACGCTCTGTACATGAAAGCGGTTTGCGAGCGCTATTCTGGGCATACTGACAAGGCACTGGCCAGCGTCAATCAGCTGAAGACCCTCTCCCCCGATTTTGGTAGGGCTTATCAAGAAGAGGGTCATATTTTCAGAGCCAAGGGCGATGATGAAAGCGCCCTCGCCGCCTATCGCCGGGCCTGCCAATGCAATCCTGTGCTGCAAGCCAGCTGGAAAGCACAAGCCGATATATTCGAAAGCTGGGGCCAACGGGATGCCGCAGCAGAAATGCGCGGCCAAGAGCAACGCATAGCTGCCATGCCCAAGCCACTGGTCGGCGTGTCGCATCTGTTGCACGAGGGCAAGCTGATCAAAGCAGAGAATGCCTGTCGCCATTTCCTGCAAAAAAATCCCCGGAATGTTGAAGGCATGCGACTGCTCGCCGATATCGGCGCGCGATTGGGCATATTGGAAGATGCCGATTTCCTGCTCGAAAGCGCGATTGAATTTGAACCGGACAATATCCAGGTGCGCATCGATTATATCCAGATATTGCGCAAGCGTCAGAAATTTTCCGAAGCGCTCAAGCAAAGCGAGCTGCTCTATCAGCGTGATACCACAAACCCGGTTTTCCAATCCCTCTATGCGATCGAGTCCATGCAGACCGGTGACTATGAGCAGGCCTTGGATCTGTTTGACAAGGTTTTGCAGCGGCTTCCCAATGATCCGGTCACATTGACCTCCAGAGGGCATGCCCTGAAGACATTTGGTCGCCATGATGAGGCTGTTCTGTCCTACCAAACAGCGGTTAAATCGGACCCGGGCTATGGCGATGCTTATTATGGGTTAGCCAACCTCAAAACCTATCGGTTTAGCGACGAAGAACTCCGCCTGATGGAAGCACAAGAACAGGGCAACCGGCTGAGCTATCAGAACCGCATCCACATCTGTTTTGCCCTCGGCAAGGCTTATGAAGACCGCAAGGATTATCACACATCCTTCGGCTATTATCAGCGCGGCAACGAATTGAAGCGCGTACAGTCACGTTATGATGCCGATCAGATGACGGCAGAGCTCGATAACCAGATCACAGCCTGCACACCTGCCCTGTTTGAAAAGCAGTCTGGCAACGGTTACGACGCGCCGGATCCGATATTCATCCTGGGCCTGCCGCGGGCCGGGTCGACATTGCTCGAACAGATATTGGCATCCCATAGCCAGATAGATGGCACGCTGGAACTGCCTAATATCTTGTCGCTTGCGCACCGATTGCGCCGACAGAAACAGGCAAGCAACGATTCCCTATATCCCGAAAATCTGCACGATCTCGAGGCCGATCAATTGCGCGCCATGGGGCAGGATTTTATCGATAGCACCCGCATCCATCGGCAGGACGCGCCCTATTTCATCGATAAAATGCCCAATAATTTCCGCCATATCGGCCTGATCAAGCTCATTCTCCCCAACGCAAAAATCATCGATGCGCGCCGGGAGCCCATGGCTTGCTGCTTCTCCGGATTTAAGCAGCTCTTCGCCGAGGGCCAGGAATTCACCTACGGATTGAACGAAATTGGCCGCTATTATCGCGACTATGTGGGCCTGATGGATCATTGGGACAAAGTGCTGCCCGGAGCGGTGCTGCGTGTCCAGCATGAAGATGTTCTGGATGATCTGGAAGGCCAAGTGCGGCGGATGCTGGATTATCTGGGCCTGCCATTTGAACAAGCCTGTATCGATTTTCATCAGACAAAACGCGCCGTTCGAACAGCCAGTTCAGAACAGGTACGCCAACCCATTACCAAAGCGAGCGTCGATCTCTGGCGCCGCTATGAAACACATTTGCAGCCGCTGAAAGATGCGCTGGGACAAGAAATATTGGAGCCTCAGCAATGAGCGGAACGAAAACAGCAGCAGTGACGACGGCGACTGCAGCGGATGTAATCGATACGGATTATGAAACCGATTATGAAGCCGGTCAGGATAACGTCAATCCGTTCGGGCTGGAAATGCATAATCCCGTGTTTTTTATCAGCGCGGTTCTGATCATCACCTTTGTTTTGCTAACGCTGATGTTTCCCGAGACGGCAAAAATCGGACTGGAAGCAAGCAAGGCGTGGACGCTGGAAAATTTTGACTGGTTCTTTGTTATAGCCAGCAACATCGTCCTGCTTTTTTGTGTGTCCGTTGCCGCTTCGCCTTTGGGCAAAATTCGTCTCGGCGGCCCGGATACCAAGACGGAATTCGGAACAGCTTCCTGGATTGCCATGCTGTTCTCCGCAGGCGTTGGTATTGGCATGGTTTTCTACGGCTCGGCTGAGCCCATGGCCTATTATACCGATTGGGGCGGAACACCGCTTAACGTCGAGCCGCGTACACCCGAGGCGATGCGCCTTGCGCTCGCGGCCACGGTCTTCCATTGGGGACTAACACCCTGGGCAATTTACGCGGTCATTGGTCTGGCTCTGGCTTTTTTCGCCTTCAACAAGGGACTACCGCTCACTATCCGCTCGGCTTTCTACCCCATTTTGGGCGACCGGATCTGGGGTTGGCCGGGACATTGTATCGACATTCTGGCGGTCATTGCGACCATGTTTGGCTTGGCCACATCCCTCGGCCTTGGCGCACAGCAAGCCGCAACCGGCCTCTCCTTTCTCTTTGGCGTCGAAGCCACCTTAAACTCCAAACTGCTGCTGATCGCCGTTATCACAGCCCTGGCTGTCGTTTCGGTAGTCCGGGGAATCAATGGCGGCGTAAAATTGCTGAGCAATATCAATATGGTTCTCGCCGCATCACTGCTCGCCTTTGTCTTTGTGGCGGGGCCAACAATGGCGATATTCACCGGCTTTGGCACGGCCATCGTGAGCTATGCCGAATATGCCATTCCTTTGAGCGACTGGACAAGCCGTGAAGACAAGGCCTGGTATCACGGCTGGACGATATTTTACTGGGCCTGGTGGGTCAGCTGGTCGCCATTTGTCGGCATGTTTATCGCCCGGATTTCCAAAGGACGGACCATCCGTGAATTTTTGTCGGTTGTCCTTGTCGTACCCGTGATTGTTGCGATCATATGGTTCACAACATTTGGAGTGACGGCCATTGAACAAGTCAAGGATGGCGTCGGCCAATTGCCCGCCGGCATCACCGAAGCACCCTTGGTGCTGTTCCAGATGTTGGAGAATATGCCCTTCCCTTATATCGCCTCTTCACTGGCCATCATCCTGTTAATCGTATTCTTCGTGACCTCATCTGACTCCGGTTCGCTAGTCATCGATGCGATAACCGCTGGCGGCAGAACAGATGCGCCCGTTGCACAGCGCATTTTCTGGGCGGTATTACAAGGTTCGGTAGCTGCGGCGCTATTAGTCGGCGGCGGAGCCACGGCACTTGGCACCATGCAAGCCGGTACTATAGCGAGCGGCCTGCCTTTCACCCTGGTATTGCTGGTCTGTTGCTACAGCCTGTTCAAAGGTTTGTTGTCAGAATATCGGCTGTTGAAAGCTGAGGTTATCACTGCTTGACGAGCGGCATCAATAAGAAATCGGTTAAGCGATAAGCTCGCTTTTACATCCACAGTGAACATCGTAGCTCAATATTCCTCCGGCCGATCTCCATCGGATTATCCGTTACCAGAAACATTGTAACGAAATGTAAAAATAAGTCGTGGCGGACCATTGTTACAGGTAGAAGAGATACCTATTTTGGAAGTTCCCCCCTGTCCAAAATAGGTTGAATAATGCACCGCACTCTTCCTAAAAAAGCTGATGTCGTGATAATCGGAGCGGGTATGTCTGGCCTTGCGGCGGCGACCCGGCTCGATCAAGCCAATATAGATTTTTTCCTGATCGAAGCACAAGACCGTGTCGGCGGTCGCATTGAAACCGAATATACGGACGAAGGCTATATTGTCGAGCATGGCGCACAAGCGCTCAACACTGACATGCAAAAGCTGTTTTCGGCTTTAACCCAATCAGGGCTCCGTCCCGTGCCATTACCTAATATTGGCCGCTATCTATCCGATGGAGCGGACGGCGAAACTGCGATTGCGGCCTTTCGTAAAATGGAAACGCTTTTCGAAAAGCCAAATCGCGACGATGCCGAACTTGCCCTGCTATATAACGACCCTGAAAAATCTGCCGCAGATCGGCTTTCTTTACTGTCTTTAGAACCCGAGATGCGAAGCCTGATCACATCTCAAGTCGAAGAATTGTGGGGCTTGCCGATGCACGATCTCCAGTTTTCCCATGCTGTTGACATCTTCGAGCGATATGATTCAGATCGTGAAGATTGGGAATTTCATGTTCAGGAAGGTCTTAGCGCGCTGACGACTTCCCTTGCAGAAAAACTCGGTGATCGATTGGTGTTAGAAAAACCCGTGCAATCGGTCGAAGTGGGCAGCGACAGCGCTGTTATAGAGACTGTGTCGGGCTCCATCAAAGCAAAGGCTGTGATCGTCGCGGCTCCGCCAACAATCGCCAAAAAATTCATGTCACCCTCTCACTGGTCGCAACCGGCCTTGCAAGCCTATCAAGCCGGTGACATGATCAAGAAGACCTTATGTTATGACCGCGCGTTCTGGCGCGATGTTGGCAATTCCGGCATGAGCAGCAGCATTAGCCTTTCTGGATTTGCGACCGCCGATACGAGCCTGAAAAAGCACGGTCAGCCTCGCTTGGCAGTCTTTATCGGGGGACCCAACGCGCGGCATCTCGCTGGTTTAACACGCGAGCAGCGATGGGAGCAGATCCAGCAACCGCTTGTCCGCTTGTTCGGTTCATCCGCTGCGGATCCGGTAGCACAGTTCGAACGCATCTGGGTCGATGATCCGTGGGTGGGTGGTGGCTACAACGCCCATGTTGCCGCTGGTAAAATGCGCGCACCTGATGCGGTTCTCCGAAAGATGCAAGACCGCGTGACATTTGCTTGCGCAGAAATTGCCACCAGATTTCCGGGCTATATTGAGGGCGCGATGGATGAAGGACAGAAAGCCGCAGGACGCACAGCGCAGATGTTGGGTCGCGGTGACCTAGTCGGACTTAATCAACCGGACTCAGGCTCTACAAGGCGAAAAAGCTTCTGGTCGCTGTTCGACCGCATGCGTTGAGACTTCCTTATATCCGTAACGCGAATATCGAAAGAGCCGATCAATAATCGTCTGGCGCATCACCATAAGCCAGATCGCCAAATTTGGTGAACTCGCTTAGGAAGCTCAGCTGGATATTACCGGTCGAACCCTGGCGGTTCTTTGCCACAATAACTGTCGCTTTGCCGACCTTGCTTTGATGGTCGGTTTCCCACGCGAGATATTTGGCTTTCTGTTCCTCGGTCGAATTTTCGTCTGGATCATCGGGCTTCACGGCAAGGTGATAATATTCGTCGCGGAAAATGAACATCACGATATCGGCGTCCTGCTCAATCGAACCGGATTCACGCAGATCCGATAGCTGCGGGCGTTTATCTTCGCGGCTTTCCACTTGCCGGCTCAGCTGGGACAGCGCGATCACGGGACAGTTCAACTCTTTCGCGAGGGTTTTGAGTCCCCGGCTAATCTCGGAAATTTCGTTGACGCGGTTGTCGTTGGCGCGTCCGGACCCTTGCAAAAGCTGAAGATAATCGACAACGATCAGGTTGATACCGCTACGCCGTTGCAATCGCCGCGCGCGGGTCCGCAGCGCCGCAATGGTCAGAGCCGGTGTATCATCGATAAACAGCGGCAAATCCTGCAACTCCCGCGACGCAAGCGCCAGCCGGTGCATCTCGTCGCGGCTAATCGCACCCATACGCAGTTTCTCCGAACTAATTTCCGCCTGCTCGGACAATATTCTCGTCGCCAGCTGATCCGCTGACATCTCGAGACTGAAAAACACCGTCTTGGCGCCCAGTGAATCGATGGGCTCAATCCCGTCCTGCATATCGCGGCGATACCGGTTGGCTGCGTTAAATGCGATGTTGGTTGCGAGCGAGGTCTTACCCATGCCGGGACGTCCCGCCAATATCAGCAAATCACTTTTGTGCAGACCGCCCATTTTGGCATTAAGGTCGGTCAGGCCCGTGGTAATACCAGACACCTTGCCACCGCTGTTAAAGGCGCGTTCGACATTGGTCAGGGCCTCGGTCGATGCAGCCAAGAAGGATTTGACACCACCTTCTTGCGCTTCGCCCTCGGACACCCTGTACAGCGCCGATTCCGCTTCTTCAATCTGGGTCTTGGGATCGACTGTTTCGCTGGTATCGAGAGCGCTATCGACCAAAGTGCGGCCAACGGTAACCAGTTCGCGTAAGAGCGCGAGATCATATATCTGGTCCGCAAAATCCCTTGCGCCAATCAGGCCCGCGCCATCGCCGGTCAATTTGGCCAGATAGGAAGGTCCGCCGAGCACCTTCATCGCTTCGTCCGCCTCAAAATAGGGCTTTAGTGTGACGGGGGTGACGACCATATTGCGATCGAGCAGTTTCAGCGCCTGCTCATAAATGCGTCCATGAAGCGGTTCGTAGAAATGCTCCGGGCGCAGCTTGATCTGCACGTCTTCGGCGACACGGTTATCAATCAATAGCGCACCGAGAAACGTCGCCTCTGCCTCAACATTGCGCGGCAGGCGCTGGGTTTCTTCTTCGACTGCATCAAAACGAACTAACTCGGCCATGGGCTTATCATTCACGCTCAGGCGATTCAGGGCAAGAGCGTTCGGGCAAATTTTCAAATCAAGCGGGGACAGTCTTGTGGATAAATGCTTTTGTTTTTCTGCCGCACTGCAAAAAAACTTGTCCTAGCCCCGGTGCTGCGGCAACAGAGCCTGAATGTCCGATCCACGCATCATAAATGTTGAACTCGATGAAGCGACCATCTTGTGGCGCAATGCCGATATTGAGCAGGAACGGCGCATTGCGATCTTCGACCTGATCGAAGAAAACCACTTTAAGCCGTTGCGCGAACATGAAGATGGTTATGCCGGCCCTTATAAATTGCATCTCAGCGTGCAGGAAGGCCGTCTCGTTATTTCCATTGCCCGGGAGAACGGAGAGCCGCTCGAAACGCTGATCCTTGCCCTAGGGCGCTTTCGCCGGCCGATCCGCGATTATTTCGCCATTTGCGACAGCTATTATCAGGCCATTCGCAAAGCCACGGCACAAGAGATTGAAACAATTGATATGGCGCGGCGCGGCGTGCACGATCATGGAGCAGAGCTGCTAACCGACCGGCTTGAAGGAAAAATTGAGGTGGATTTCAAAACCGCCCGTCGCCTCTTCACTTTGATCTGTGTATTGCATATCAAGAATTGATCGATTCTCGGCCAATCCGAGCTGCCGAGTAATACGCCAGGGAAATTGAGTGTCCGACCAGAGTAGAAAAAAGTCCTTACTGCGGTATGGGCTTATCATCATTGCATTATTGGCTATTGCTTTCATTCTGCGGAATATAGCGGTGGGCTGGGCACCCCCGCGTGATCAATATCCGGTCCAGGGCATTTCGGTAGATGACAGCCATGGCAATATTACCTGGCATGTAGCGGGCGCAACGGGAGTAGATTTCGCATATATCCGCGCGACCAATGGCGCTGAGGAACGGGACGCGCGTTTCACCGCCAACATCAAAGGGGCTCGCGAGGCCGGTATCCGCTATGGTGCCGTGCATGAATATAGCTTGTGCCGCCTGGCCAGCGATCAGGCGACCATGTTTGTAACCACCGTTCCGCGCGCAGAAAATATTCTCCCGCCGGCTGTCCGGCTGGCTTATGATAATGGCTGCGAGGACCGCCCGGGACGCGCTTTGGTGCTAAGTGAGCTCAACACTTTTCTCAATCAGATTGAAGGGCATAGCGGTAAACCCGCCGTCATCATCGTTTCAAAAGAATTTGAAGAAGATTATGATATCAGCAGCGGCATCAGCCGTACATTTTGGTTGGAAGGCAATTTCTTCCCGCCCGACTATGCGACCAAGCCATGGGTGATGTGGCGGGCTTCCGATATGCGGCGGGTGAGCGGCATTGACGGTCCGGTGAACTGGAATGTTGTGCGGCCTTAGGCTTGCTGGCATGAGACTAAAACATCCCAGCCGAGTCCCAACAGAAAGAGAGACATGAGCATACTTTCCGATAGATGGATCCGCCAGGAAGCCAAGCATAGCAAGATGATAGAACCGTTTGTGGAAGGCCAGAAGCGAGACGGCTGCATCAGCTATGGTCTGTCTTCCTATGGCTATGACGCTCGAGTGGCCGACGAGTTCAAGATTTTTACCAATGTGAACAGCGCGGTTGTCGATCCGAAAAATTTTGATGCAGATAGCCTGGTCGACCGGAAAACGGATTGCTGTATCATTCCGCCAAACAGCTTCGCGCTCGCGCGGACGGTCGAATATTTTCGCATTCCGCGCGACGTGCTGGTCATCTGTTTGGGCAAGTCCACTTATGCGCGCTGCGGCATTATCGTGAATGTGACTCCGCTGGAACCCGGCTGGGAGGGCCATGTCACGCTGGAATTTTCCAATACGACCCCCCTGCCCGCAAAAATCTATGCCAATGAAGGCGCCTGCCAGTTTCTGTTCCTCAAAGGCAATGAGCCCTGCGAGACCAGCTATGCCGAGCGCTCGGGCAAATATATGGGGCAAAGAGGCGTGACTCTGCCAAAACTTTAACTTTTTATCCCTCGTCATGCTGAACTTGTTTCAGCATCTGTTTCAGCCTAGATCCTGAAACAAGTTCAGGATGGCGAATAAAGAACAAAACAAGGAGAGACCTTTATGTCCGACAAACGCGAATTTGATGTGATAATCTACGGTTCAACCGGCTACACTGGCCGTCTGGTCGCGGAATATATGTCCCAAAAATATGGCATTGGCGGAGACGCGCCAAAATGGGCCATGGCCGGGCGTTCGTTGGAAAAGCTCGAAGAAGTGCGTGATCTGATCGGCGCGCCTAAGGACACCCCTCTGGTTGTAGCCGATTCCGATGATGCTGCCTCTATCGATATGATGGCAAGCCGCGCGAGCGTGATCCTGACCACCGTCGGGCCGTACCAGCTCTATGGCAACGAACTGGTCAGCGCCTGCGTCAAACATGGCACCCATTATGTTGATCTTTGCGGCGAACCCGGCTGGATGCGGGAGAAGATTGACGAGCATCAGGAAGCGGCAGAAAAATCTGGCGCACAGATTTGCTTTTCCTGTGGCTTCGACTCTATCCCCTTTGATCTGGGCGTTTTGGCGCTGCAGAAAGACATGCAGAAACGCTTTGGCAAGCCTGCCACCCGCGTAAAGGGGCGCGTTCGCGCAATGGAAGGCACTTTTTCTGGCGGCACAGCGGCAAGCCTGAAAGAAACGATGAAGGCGATTGCCAAAAACCCCGGTCTCGTCAAAATATTGGCGAGCAGTTTTGGTCTGACACCTGGTTTTGAAGGACCGGATCAACCCAATATGATGATCCCCAAAAAGGACAAAACACTGGATAGCTGGGTCGCGCCTTTCATCATGGCTCCGATCAACACCAAGAACGTCCATCGCACCAACTTCCTGCTCGATTTTCCTTATGGTGAAGATTTCAAATATGACGAGATGGTCGTCACCAGCCCCGGCGAAATGGGCAAGCAAGCGGCAGAGATGCTTGCGAAGGCTAATCCGCTCAGCGGCGATGATGCTCCCAAGCCAGGTGAAGGCCCGACGAAGGAACAGCGTGAAAACGGTTTTTACGACGTCTTATTTCTCGGCGAAACCGCCGACGGGGAAACGGCCAGTCTTTGCGTGAAGGGCGATAAAGACCCCGGTTACGGCTCGACATGCAAGATGATCGCGGAATCGGCTTTGTGTATTGCGCTGGACGGCAATAAACATGGCGGCGGCATTTGGACACCAGGCGCTTTGATGGGCAAAAAACTGACCAAGCGGCTTGAACAGAATGCTGGCCTCAGCTTCACAGTCGAAAGCTGACATTCTACATTACCCATTCAGGTAAAAGATATATATAGACAGAGAGGCAGGCGCTAATTGGGTGCCTGCCTCTTGATTTTTTAGCAAATGAAACAAAGTTTGTCGGCACTATGTTGAAGCGCCTGTTTAACAAGAAAGCACCTGCTCGCCCCCTGGACACGGCTACCGTGCCGGAAGGACGGCGGATCTACGCCATTGGAGATATTCATGGCCGCAACGATTTGCTGCAACAGCTGATTGAAAAAATCATCGACGATGATTTTAAACGCGGCGAAATGGTCAGCGAAATTATCTTTCTGGGGGATTTAATTGACCGCGGTCCCGATAGCGCCGGTGTCATTGAAACCGCCATGAAACTCAAACGGGAATTGGGCAACATCCGCTTCTTGATGGGCAATCATGAAGAAGTCTATCTCTCCGCAGCTGCCGGTAGCGAGAAGGCAACCCGCTTTTTCAATCGCATTGGCGGCAAGGAAACTATCCTCAGCTATGAGATCAGCCAGAGGGAATATATGGACCTCGACAACGCTGCTCTTGCCGAGCGTCTGCCGGACTTGATCCCCCAGCATCATATTGATTTTGTTAAAAATTTTGAAGATCAAATCGTCATCGGCGACTATGCTTTTGTCCATGCCGGGATCCGCCATGGGGTCTCCCTTGAAGAGCAGAAGCCGAAAGACCTGCGTTGGATAAGAGATGAATTTCTGTCGGTTGAAGACCCGTTTGAGAAAGTCATCGTATATGGTCATACCATCAGTGATGACGTGGTCGAAAAAGGCAATCGGATCGGCATTGATACCGGTGCCTATTATACCGAAAAGCTGACCGCTTTGGCATTGGAAGGCGATCAGCGCTGGTATCTCGACACAGCGCTGCCTGAATAGCTCGCAAAAAAACGGCGGAACCGTTAAGGCCCGCCGTTTGAATTTTGGGTAGTGAGTTAAAAAGTCTTAAGCGACCTGAACCTCGGGTCCGACTTCTTCTTCCATGTCGCGAAGGACATAGCCGCGGCCCCATACGGTTTCGATGTAATTTTCGCCACCGCAAGCCAGAGCCAGCTTTTTACGCAATTTACAAATAAACACGTCGATAATTTTGAGTTCCGGTTCGTCCATGCCGCCATAAAGATGGTTGAGGAACATTTCTTTGGTGAGCGTCGTGCCCTTACGCAGGGAAAGCAGCTCAAGCATCGCATATTCTTTACCGGTCAGGTGAACACGGTTGCCATCAACTTCAACAGTTTTGGCGTCCAGGTTCACGGCAAGCTTGCCGGTACGGATAACCGATTGCGAGTGGCCTTTGGAACGGCGCACAACAGCGTGAATACGGGCAACCAATTCTTCGCGGTGGAAAGGCTTGGTCACATAATCATCGGCACCAAAACCAAAGGACCGCACTTTGCTGTCCATTTCGCTGATACCGGAAAGAATGAGAACGGGCGTCTGCACCTTGGCGACACGCAGTTTTTTCAGCACATCATAACCATGCATGTCTGGCAGGTTGAGATCGAGACATATAATGTCGTAATCATAAAGCTTGCCCAGATCGAGGCCTTCTTCACCCAAATCCGTTGTGTATACGTTAAAGCCTTCGGTCGTCAGCATCAGCTCAATTGCTTTTGCGGTCGTTGGCTCATCTTCAATCAGCAGCACACGCATTGGGCAGCCCCTTTTCTTAATTTACGCACCGGCGACAGGTACATTCCCGAAGCCCCTCGATCATTTATTAACCATAAGATAGATGAACGCAAAAGGTTAATTTTAGATTAATGTAGGATTAAGCGCGAGTCGCGAGGGGTCTCTGACTCTGTAAGCCGCAGAAATGAGTCGTTTCAGGACTCTCCCGTGACGCGAAAAAAAATTAACTTTTTCTCGCAAAATGATCGCAAAAATGACGGCCGGAATCGTTTTCTACAGATTTTTATATAAAAATCATGCGATTTTACAAAGCGTGATCGCGCCCATAACATGGCTGCAACACCCCTATGCTGCTCCTTCCTAATCGACTAAGGACCGGCCATGGCCTTCGATATTCCTGAAAGTGCGATAAGCGAGACCTTCCTCGCTGCATCTGGTCCTGGCGGACAGAATGTTAACAAAGTCGAGACCGCAGTGCAGATGCGGGTGAATATCTATGCGCTACGACTGCCGCCATTTGCTTTCCGGAAATTACGCTTGCTCGCTGGCCGCAAAATGACCAATGGCGGTGAACTGATTATCACCGTGCGCGAACATCGCACCCGCGAGGCCAATCGCGCCGAGGCGCGAAAACGGGTCGAGGATATGCTGGTCGAAGCCCACCAGCGCGATGCCCACCGGATAAAAACCCGACCCAGCCGGGCAGCCAAAGCGCGCCGGGTCGATTCCAAGAAGAAGAAATCCAGCGTTAAAAAGATGCGCGGGAAACCGACGCTGGATTAATGGACGCGACACCAGCATGACAGATACCAATCCGCGTCCGGTTGCGCCGCCGGCCCGAGCTCGGGGAAAAAAATGCGATAGGTGGAATAATCGTCGCTTGGCTTGATCCCCGGTAAAGCTTATAGAAACGTACAACGTCTTACGAACATCCTAGCAGGGTTCATAACGACGAAGTGGATCACCCATGGTCGACGCCGGTGATGATCAACCTACCGATCAGAGCGTCAGCGATATAGTCTGGCTCCATGGCGCTAGCTTATCCAGCAGCACATGGCCCGCCGATATCAGCGGCATCAAACCCGACCTTCCCGGCCATGGCACCGCTCCATGTATCGCAAATCCGTCCGTTGAAAATTATGCTGATGCTATTGAACCGCTATTGCCTGATCGTTTCGCGCTGGTCGGCCATTCGCTTGGCGGCATGGTGGCGCTGGAACTGGCGGCTAGATATCCGCAGCGGGTGCGAGGATTGGTGCTTGTTGAAGCCGTGCCAACGGTTCGCCAGTCGAAAATAACCCTTGTCCTCGCGCATATTGGGAAAGCCATTATGAGCTGGCTCAGTCCCAAACGCCTGGCATGGCTTTCAGGTCTTTCAGAGCCTGTCCCTGTACGGAGACATCTTCGTGAACAAATCGGATCGATGACTGCGCAGGGTATCAAGGACGGGCTCGAGGCCGCGATACGATATGATGGCCGGCCGCATTTGCCCGATATCAAAACCCCGACACTGATCATTGTCGGCGAGCGCAACCCAGCGACCCATGCCGGCGCAACGCTATTTCATGACGGCATAGAACAGGCGCGACTTTTGAACATGCCGGGCGGGCATATTCTGCATGTTGAGAATCCCGAACAATTTTACCCCACCGTTTTTGAATTTCTAGGAGACAAAAGATGAGCCTTCATTATCTGACACGCGGCAATCCCGAAGGCGATCCGATTGTCTTTCTCCACGGCGGTAGTTTTACTGGACGCATGTGGCTCGACATCGCCGGGATGCTGCCAGAATTTTATAACATCATTCCCGACCTTCCCGGGCATGGCAAAAGCGCGGATCACCCGCTCACGTCGCTGGAACAGGCGGCCGACGCTGTAGCGGACGTCATCAGAAATCTATTTTCTGGGAAACCAGTGCATTTGGTGGGTTTGTCATTTGGCGGATATGTCAGCCTCTATCTGCTGATCCGGCATCCAGATCTGATCAAGCGCGCCATGATTAGCGGCATACAAGCTGGCGCGATGCCGCATCCCAAGCTCATGCTTTTGGCGATAACCCTGTCGTCGCCTTTCATGCAGTTCAAATGGTATCGGGAAAAAATGGTCGAGATGATGGGTCTTGATGATTACAGCTTGGCATCAGACGAAGAAAGCCGCGCAAACGCTAGTCCCAAGACCATGCGTCGAGTGGGAAGACTAGCGGTGGAATTTGACGTGCGGGATCAGATTTCCGCCATCGCCACACCGACATTGGTTGCAGCGGGCACAAAAGAGCTTCCCACAATCCTTGAAGATTTGAAACTCTTTCAAACGGAAATGCCCAATTGTCAGGCCATACGCGTTCCTGATTTGGGCCATGGATGGTGCGGCGAAGACCCGCGGCTTTTCTCTGAAACCGTTCGCGCTTGGGTTAACGAGGAACCGCTTCCCGCAAAGCTGCTTCCCGTGTAAACCCAAAGCATTGGGTCTCATCTTACATTGGGGCTTTCCTACACATTATATCTTCTGATAAACAGGATGGCAGCTGCGCTACTTCTGACATGCGCGGCTGATTGCCTGTTTGGCAACAAGAAAGGAGCGCGGCGTTTTTAAGCGATTCTGTGTCGAAACTGTAGAAACTGGAGGACGCCCATCGGCGGGGCGTCAGACGATTATCGCCTGGAAATAGAAATTTCTAAATAATATCAACGAGTTGAAAATAAATTCACTTGAAGCCATGACCTATATGCTGATAGCGCAATCTCATGCATGATTTTTCCATTACCCAAGACCAGTCACCGGACATATTATATGGTGACCTGATCTCTGCCGCGCGGGCGCTGACAGATGACGAACCCGATGCCATTGCCAATATGGCCAATATCTCGGCGCTCATCTGGCAATATATTCCAGACCTGAATTGGGCAGGCTTCTACCGGGTCGTCGATGATGAACTGGTGCTTGGGCCGTTTCAGGGCAAAAGTGCGTGTATCAGGATCGCCATGGGCAAAGGCGTTTGTGGTGCGGCAGCAGCCACGAATAGGGTTCAGCGGGTAGCAGATGTGCATGCCTTTCCGGGTCATATTGCCTGTGACGCCGATAGTCGGAGCGAATTGATTGTGCCGGTCTGCAAAAATGGGAAGGTTATTGCGGTACTGGATCTCGATAGCCCCCTGCCGGACCGATTCTCGTTAGCGGACGAAAAAGGCATGACAGATTTGATCGCGGCAATAGCTAACAACCTTGGTTAACAGCGGCTAAATGATATTGCCCCATTTCGAGACAGTCTTCCAAAACACCCCTATTTTACAAGCTGCTAATGGCCAAACCGCCCCCAAAATGGTAACTATTGGTTAACCATTACAAGGTGGGTCGTGCCGATGGCACGCTCCAAAACAGGGAGTTGTTAACCATGAAGACCCTTTTATTTGCTGGCCTGGCTGGCGCTATGGCGATGATGCCAGCAGCCGCTTCCGCAGCCATCGACTCGGTGCCCGATAGCACCGCAGCCAAGGCACCAGTGGATATGTCTTTTGCCGCCGCCACAGCGCTCGCCTCTGGTGCGCAAGGGGCGAAGAAGATGGTGAACCGCATGGGCACGCACACACGGGGCGGCAAGAGCATGCGCCATGCCATGCGCGGCGGGCGGCATATCCGTGACGGAGCCAGGGTCCGTATGGGACGCATTGGCAACCAGCGCGGCTATCAGCGCCCACATCGGGGGTTCCGTTTGCCCAGAACCTTCATTCAGCCGAGCTTCTTCATCGCAAACTATCGTAATTACGGCTTGAGACAGCCATCTGCCGGCTATGGCTGGTCACGCTATTATAATGATGCGGTTCTGACCGACCGCCGCGGTGTGGTCTATGATAGCGTCAATAATCTCGACTGGGATCGTTATAATCAGGGCTATACGGACGGCTATCGTGCTGGTCAGGCCACTTATGACGAGAGCGTGTTGATGGATGATGACCGGGTTATCGCAACGCCGTCCGGTGCTCATGGTGGATCAAGTATTTATCAAGGCGACTGGTACGGTTCCTATCGCGAAGATGGCAGCTACCAGGGCGACTGGCAGGGCACGTATCGCGATGCTGAGGGCAAAACCTATGAAGGTCAATATTCCGGAACATTCATAGGCGATGCCAATAGCTCGCAGGTCGGAGAAAGCTATGCCGATGGCCCCCATTGGAGCAATGAAGGCCCCGTCCGCGAAAATAACTATCAAGCACCTCCTCGTCAGAGCGAACGCTATGACGATCGGGACGAAGAACTCGCTTATCTCGAGCGGTGCAAGAAAAGCAGCGGAATTGGTGGCGCGGTTGTCGGTGGCGCCATCGGCGCATTGGCCGGTAATCGTATCGCCGGACGCGGGAACCGCCTCGGTGGCTCATTAATCGGCGGCGGCGTTGGCGCGCTGGCTGGCGCGGCTATTGACCAAGGCACTGACCGTTGCCGCCAGCTGCTTAAGAAATATGGCGAACGGCCGCAATATTCGCAGATACCCGCCCCTCCAACTCATACGCAGCAAGCCTATCCCAGCGGATGGCAGGGCCGATATTATTATCCTGCCTATTACTACCCGCAGGCGCAGCCAATGGTCACAACAGTTGTGATCCATTCGGCGCCAGTAACAACCACAACAACCACGACTTATATCGACGAGGAAGTTGTCTATACCAACGCCAAGCCAGCCAAAAAGCGCTGGAAGCCCGCACCGAAGAGGGTCTGGAAACCAAAACCCAAACAACATGCTCCTGCACCGGTAAAAGGCTGCCAGCAGGAATGTTGTCTCTATTGCGATTGACGGGACAGCAGACCAAATAAAACAGCCCGCTGATTAGAAATGATCGGCGGGCTTTTTGGTTGAGCTAAGCTCCAAATCAGGCTGATTTTTGTAAGTTGGCCTTGGGGTTAAACCGGTGCCATCCATCCGGGCCCAGCTGTTCCAGCGGCTGAAAGCGCACCTTATATTCCATCCGGCTGGATCCATTGACCCAATAGCCCAGATAGACAAAGGGCAATCCGGCTTTGCGCGCGCGCAAGATGTGATCCATAATGATGAAATTGCCCAGACCGGCGCGACTGGGGTGATCGGCATCGAAAAAGCTGTATATCATCGACAGTCCGTCGCCTTGTTGATCGGTCAAACAAGCGCCTACCAAGCGTCCTTTGACGCCATCTACAGATGGCTCCCGATATTCGACGACATAGCTTTTGACCGGCGACTGCTCGATCATGTCAGAATAATCCATCTCATCCATTTCGGTCATGCCGCCGCCAGGATGACGTTTGGAAAGATATTTCTGCAGCAAGGAAAATTGCTCTTCGGTCGCCCAAGGTTCGCAGGCTTCGACAACCAGATCCTGATTGCGACGGAGCAATTTGCGCTGTGTGCTGTTGGGTTGGAATTCATCAACCACCACTCGAACCGATACGCAGGCTTTGCAGTCGAGGCAGCTGGGGCGGTAGGCCACATTCTGACTGCGACGAAACCCGATACGCCCCAAGGCGTCATTAAGTTCATCTGTATGTGGACCACTAAGTTCCGTGAATACTTTCCGCTCGCTTTTGCCCGGCAGATAAGGGCACGGGCTGGGATTTGTTACAAAAAATCGGGGGAAGCGAACGGGTGCAGTCACAGATGAGAGCCTTACGTTACATGTTTAAGAATCAGTAAACGTAATATGCCTCTTGCCAGCGCTTATGAAAAGGTAATTTACCATGATGTGAAAATGCTCGGCTGACATCAGCCAAATCAATCCCTTCAACACAAAAAAAACGGGACGATAAACGCCCCGTTCTTAAAATATTTTGTAAGGCCTCAAGGGCTTGTTGGATCATCATCATCGTCATCAGCAATGATGATGATGCCAGCGATTACAGCAGCAGCAGCCAAAACACCGATGATGATGCCGGTGCTACCTTCAAGTTTTTCAGCGTTGGTATCAGCAGTTGCGCCAATACGTTCTGCAACTGGAGCTGTGCTCTGAACAGCCTGGGCCATTGCGGGGGCAGTCATGAGGGATACGGCGGCTACGGAAGCTGCCAATTTGTTGAACTTCATTATATACTCCAATCAGAATATTACGGTTATCAAAGGATGAGCCGAAAACCAACCCAGAACCCCCTGACGGATAACAACGTTGCGCGACTCTTTATAGGTTGCATACGTCATTGATAGCTTTTTACGTTTAGATGCTGCTAAACGCAAGTATTAACCCATAAAAATAGATCAACTAAAGGAATAGCGCGATATTCTGATCGCTATTGCTTTTTCATCACATAAACGGGTCGACCGCCGACCCATGTCTGCTCCACTACAATATTCCGTATCGCTTGCGGTGCAGCGAGCATGATATCTTCTCCGATTATCAGGAAATCCGCGCGTTTGCCCTTGGTCAGACTACCGAGCCTGTCCTCGGCAAAGGCTGCATAAGCAGCATCAATCGTATAGGCTTTCCAGGCTTGTTCGCGAGACAGTTTCTCGCTGGGCAGCCAACCGCCAAAGGGCTGACCATTAGCATCTTCTCTGGTTATGGCGACGGCCAATCCGGGAAAAGGGTTCGAGGATTCTACCGGTACGTCTGTGCCAAAGGCCAATTTGGCGCCCGATTCGAGGATCGACCGCCAAGCATAGGCGCCATCCAGTCGATCCGGTCCCAGCCGCGCTTCAGCCATCAATCGATCAGATGTTTGATGCACGGGCTGCATCGAAGCAATAGTTCCGGTCCTGGCTATTCTTGGCAGATCAATAGGATCAACTATCTGCGCATGTTCGATCCGCCAGCGACGGTCACCTTTGAAAGTGTATTGCAACTCCTCAATCGCTGATAAAAGCTCTTCATTGGCCTGATCGCCAATCGCGTGCACAGCGGTTTGGAAACCATCCATTGCCGCTCGGCTCATTTTGTTTTTAAGCTGCGCCGATGTCAGCAGCGCGAGACCTTTCTCAGAAGCCTTGTCGGCATAGGGCTGTTTCAACAAAGCTCCTCGCGAACCCAAAGCACCGTCAATATATAGTTTCACCCCGGCAAGCTTTAGATGATCCTCGTAAAGCCAGGGCGATGGCCCGGGACCACCAATCGCAATCATATTGTCAATTTCGCTGGCATAAGAGATGATCCGGACTTTCAATTGCCCCTTATCCCCTGCCCGCCGAAAGCTTTGCCAGTGCTGCATGGTCGTTCCCATATCGGCAATAGTGGTCACGCCTTGCGACAGTAATATTTCCTGCGCTTTCATCAGCGCCAGATCATTCTCCACCGGTCGCGGTGCCGGAATGCTACCGGTAAAAAGATTTTGCGCGTTGTCCACGAAGATACCGGTCGGCTTCCCGCCCGCTTTCTCGATCGCGCCACCGGAGGGCGCTTTGGTCGCCGCGGTTACGCCTGCCGCTTTCATGCCAGCGCTGTTTACCCAAGCAGCATGACCATCCACACGCTCGAGATATACCGGCCGATCGGGGATGATGGCATCGAGTTCTGCAGATGTTGGAAAACGCCCAAGTCCCCATGTCTCTTGATTCCAGCCGCTTCCTATAATCCACGGGCGATTGGGATATTTTGCAGCATATTCCCGCAACGCCTCCTGTGCTTCAGCAAGCGATTTGGTGTCAGAAAGATCAAGGGTCAGCGCCGCAAAACCCATTCCCATGACATGGCCATGCGCATCGACAAATCCGGGGACCAAGGTTTTGCCCTTGCCATCAAATTGAAAATCAACATTCTTGGGGCGCTTGTCCTTGCGGCCCAGTAATTCTTTAACCCGACCATCATCATCAATAACCATGGCGGCAAAACGAATAACCTTACCATCCGCATTGAGCGTCATACCGTTGACATTCTCAATCAGGCTATCCGCCTGTGCCGGCAGGCCCGCAACCATTACGGTCGCAGCCAAAGCGGTGCCTGCCTTCAATATTGTAAAAATACGCATCACTATCCCCTAAACCCGATTGCTCTAAAACTACGCCCTGCCCTTGGTTATTCTCGACACCAGCGAACTCGTGTCATAACGGCCGCCGCCTGCCGCCTGAACCTCGGCATAAAATTGATCGACCAAGGCAGCGACTGGCAAGGTTGATCCGTTGGTCCGTGCTTCTGCAAGCGCCAGCCCGAGATCTTTGCGCATCCAGTCAACTGCGAAACCAAAGTCAAAATCATCTTTTGCCATAGTGGCCCAGCGATTATCCATCTGCCAGCTTTGCGCGGCTCCGCCAGAAATTGCTTCATAGACTTTGTCGAGATCCAATTTGCTGGCCTGGGCAAAGCGCAAGGCTTCGGACAAGCCTTCCAGCACCCCGGCAATTGCCACCTGATTACACATCTTGGTCGTTTGCCCTGCTCCGGGACCGCCAACATGCACGATACGCGCCGCATATACATCCATAATAGTTTCGGCAGCCGCAAAGGCTTCTTTGCTGCCACCACACATGATCGACAGCTTGCCATTTTCTGCGCCCGCCTGCCCGCCGGAAACCGGAGCATCCACCACATGAATGCCGCGCCCTTGCGCCTCAACCGACAATTGCCGGGCGATTTGTGCCGATACGGTGGTGTGATCTATAAACAGACTCCCACTCTGCATCGCCCCGAAAGCGCCGTCGCGGCCCATGGTCACTGCGCTTAAATCATCATCATTACCGACACAGCTGATTACAACCTGAGCATCTTTGGCGGCTTCAGCGGGGTTCGCTGCAAAGGCGCCGCCATGCTCAGCCACCCATTTCTCTGCTTTTGATTTGGTGCGATTATAGACTGTCAGATCATGTCCAGCCCGGGCCAGATGGGCTGCCATAGGACCGCCCATTACGCCAATTCCTATAAATGTAATTTTTGCCATAGCGACCTCGCATAATCATTGTTTCCCTGATTGACCAGATGCGTTAGGGGCTTTGGCATTATGACAGAAGAAAACACCGCACCGCTTCCGACCTTCGGCTATGATGATGTCCAGGCTGCCCATGCCCGAATCCGTGACCGGATTGTGCAAACGCCGACGCTGAAAAGCATTACCTTATCTGAGATGGCGGGCGCGGAAGTCTATCTGAAATTCGAAAACCTGCAGTTTACAGCGGCATATAAAGAACGCGGCGCGCTCAATGCTCTGCTTCTGATGGATGAAGACAAGCGGTCTGCGGGCGTGATCGCGGCATCAGCAGGCAACCATGCGCAGGGCCTCGCTTATAATGCCAAGAACCTGAACATCCCTGCAACCATCGTAATGCCGACCACAACACCGATGGTAAAAGTCGAGCAAACCCGGGGACATGGCGCGGAAATTGTAATGGCCGGCGGCAATTATGATGAAGCCTATTCACACGCACTTGAGCTCGCGGCGCAGCGCGGACTGACTTACATTCACGCTTTTGATGATCCACGCGTCGCTGCTGGCCAAGGCACCGTTGCCATCGAAATGCTGGAAGCCGTCCCCGATCTCGACCGCCTGATCATTCCGATAGGTGGCGGCGGGCTTTTCTCCGGCATGGCGACCGCCGCGCATGCGATCAACCCCAACATCAAGATGACCGGCGTGCAAGCCGCGCTTTATCCCAGCATGTATGGCAAGCTTAATGGCAAGCATGTTACGCCAGGCGGCGACACGCTGGCCGAAGGTATTGCCGTGCGTAATCCTTCGGAATTTACCGCGGCGATTATCCAGAAATATGTCGATGAGATTTTGCTGGTCGGCGAAGCTCAACTGGAAGGTGCAGTCAGCCTGTTGCTCCAGATAGAAAAAACTGTCGTCGAAGGTGCCGGCGCTGCCGGTCTGGCAGCCCTGCTCGGCAACAAGGAGAAATTTGCCGGCGAAAAAGTCGGCCTGGTCCTCTGCGGCGGCAATATCGACACACGACTTTTGGCAAATGTGTTGCTGCGCGATCTCGCCCGTTCGGGCCGCCTCGCCCGTCTCCGCTTGCATCTGCGCGACCAACCCGGAGCGCTCTATAATGTTGTGAAGCAATTTGCCGAGCATGAAGTCAATATCATTGAAGTCTATCACCAGCGTGTGTTCACCAACCTTCCTGCAAAAGGGCTGATCACCGATATCGAGTGCGAAGCGAAGGACAAGGCACAGCTAGACGGCTTGATCGCGGATCTCAATAAAGTCGGTTATGACGTCCGGCAAGTGGAATTGGCGGACTGACTTTGCTTCACCATAAGCTGTAACTGCGTTCCTACTGTTTCGCTTGTTGATCGCACGCTCCCACAGTCGCCGTGCTTATCCGCGGTCTATAGACTCAATATGCCGGTACTCTAGAAGGTTGGCTGAACCAGCATTGAGGTATCGCGAATGATAGTCAGAGAAGTCGAGCATAAGGATGCAGCAGCAATAGCTGAAATCTATAATCATTATGTAAATGAGAGCAGCATTACATTTGAGGAAGACCCTGTCGATAAGGCGGAGATAATCAGACGAATATCGGAGACACAAGCGCAGGGCTTGCCGTGGTATGTCGCCGAAGGGGCTGACGATAAATGTCTGGGCTATTGTTATGCGAGCAAATGGAAAGGGCGTTGTGCATATAGGTTTTCTGTGGAAATAACTATATATCTGCATCCCAACAAAGTCGGCAATGGTGCTGGAACGACCCTGTATCAGCTTCTGTTTGATCGCTTAAAATCTTTGGACTTTCACGTTGTAATTGGCGGCATCGCCTTGCCAAATCCCGCGAGTGTCAGGCTACATGAAAAATTCGGAATGAAGAAAGTTGCTCAGTTCGAAGAAGTGGGATTTAAATTCGGTAAGTGGATAGATGTTGGCTATTGGCAGGGCATCTTGTCCAATCGCGATATTTAATATCCCTGGCTGCTGATCATAGATTGCGAATATATCGCCGACCCGAACCGCTAAACCCGCGCCGTCACGCCGGCATCGCGCATCCCGCGCCAGACTTGCACAGCCTGTACCGTTTCGGGCACATCATGCACACGCACAATCTGAGCGCCTCGCTGCACTGCGTGGTGCGCAAAAGCTATCGAGCCACCGAGCCTTTGATCCACCGGTGCTTCCTTGGATAGCGCGCCGATCATCCGTTTGCGGCTAGCCCCGATCAACAGCGGCTGTCCGAGACTATGGAATAGCGCGATATTATTCATCAGAGCGAGATTGTCGGACAGCGACTTGCCAAAGCCAAGGCCAGGATCGACAATGACCTTTTCCCGTTCAAAGCCGGCCTCGACAACATCTGATATGCGTTGTTCCAGCCAGTTGAAAGTGTCGGTTACAACATCGCCATAACCGTCGCCCCTATGAGGATCTTTACCGCTCGATGGCGCGTGCATCAGCACGACCGGCCTTCCGGACACACCGGCCACTTCGAGCGAACGTTTGTCATGCAGCAAGGCCGAAACATCATTGATAATATGCGCGCCAGCAGCAATGGCTGCCTCCATCACCGCAGCCTTGCGCGTGTCAATGGACAAAGCCGCGCCACATTGGGCAAGCTTTTCGATCACAGGCACGACGCGTTTAATCTCGTCGCCCTCCCAGACGGTGTCCGCACCGGGCCGGGTAGACTCTCCGCCTATGTCGAGGATCGATGCCCCTGCCGTTGCCATATCAAATCCGGCATCCGCCGCGATTTGCGGGTCACCATCATGTTTGCCGCCATCGGAAAAACTATCCGGCGTCATATTGAGAATGCCCATCACATGGGGCTGGTCAAAGCGCAGAACCCGCTCTCCGCATTGCAGCGGGGCGTGGGTCTTGGTCAGATTCGCAAATAACTTGGCAGAGCGCGCTTGCAGCGGCTCCGGCAATCGCGATGCAATTTTGTCCCACAATTCCACCGGAACCAGACTTCTGATCGCCGGCTTACCATCTTCAAATATCGAATATTCAATTTGAGAAAACCAAAGCAAGCTATTGTTTAATCGCTTATTTTGATCGTCAAAATATTGCGGACTGTCGAGAAACCCAACGGGCTTCAGGTAAATTTTTGCACCAGCACCAGTATCCGCCATGAAATTGTCCTAAGGCTCCGTGGCCAGCAAATAGGTCTGACGCAGATTGTCGACCGGCCTTAGCTCTTTGCCATCATCATAATACCAATAGGTCCAGCCGTTACAGCTGGGAGCGTCCTGCACTGTCGCGCCAATTTTATGGATGGAGCCCTCATGCCCGTTCCATAGCAGCGAGCCATCCGCCCGCACTTTCGCGCGAAACTTGCGGTTCTTGCTGCACAATTCGGTGCCCGGCTTGATATAGTCGGTTTCAACCAAGGTGCCGAAAGCCACGCGCGGCTTGGACTTGGGTGACTGCATGGTTTTCAGATCACTCTCGTCGAGCGGCAGCGCCGCTTCGATGCGCTCTTCGGCCACTTCGCAATAATTATCTTCTTTCTCGCAACCGATCCAGTTGCGGCCAAGACGTTTGGCCACTGCGCCGGTGGTTCCCGTCCCAAAGAACGGATCAAGGACAACGTCACCCTTATTGGTGGTCGCCAGCATCACGCGGTACAACAAAGCCTCCGGCTTTTGGGTGGGATGCGCCTTGACGCCATTGCGTTTCAGCCGTTCCTGGCCACCGCAGATCGGCATGACCCAGTCGCTGCGCATTTGCAGTTCGTCGTTGAGGTTTTTCATCGCGCGATAGTTGAACGTATATTTCGCCTTCTCGCTTTTCGATGCCCAGATCAGCGTTTCATGGGCGTTAGTAAAGCGCGTCCCCTTGAAGTTCGGCATCGGGTTGGCTTTGCGCCAGATAATATCATTGAGGATCCAATAGCCAAGGTCCTGAAGCGAAGCACCGACGCGGAAGATATTGTGATAGCTGCCGATGACCCATAGCGAGCCATTGGGCTTCAATATGCGCCGCGCTTCTTTCAGCCAGGCCTTTGTAAAAGCATCATAAACGGCGAAACTGTCAAACTGGTCCCAGGCATCGTCCACGGCGTCGACCTGCCCGCCTTCGGGCCGATAGAGATCCCCGCCAAGCTGCAGGTTGTAGGGAGGATCCGCGAACACCATATCAACGGATTCATCGGGCAAGGATTTCATCGCCTCGACACAATCCATCTTTAATATCTGGTTCAATGGCAGATCGGCCGCGGGCTTTTTCGCGCCCTTGGCTTTCACCTTTGCTCTTGTTTTGGGCGTGTCGATACGCTCAATGATACCCATGAATTTTTCGCCTTTTTGACTGAAGTTGCGCTCAGGGTGAGTCCTCAGCGGCCAACGGTCAAGGCCGTTAACTTAGGTTAAAGCGGTATCTTTATGGTTAACAGAAAATTCAAAAGGAGAACGAAACGAGTCCCCCACCAGATATGGAGTCTTGGTTCATGGCATGGACTCAATCCCTAGTGGTGTGTCCCAAAGGACTCGCTGTCGGGCACAAATCGGAAAAAATAAAAATTATCGTATTTCACAACGACTAAACGTAAAACATGGTTTCGCATTGGTTAACTTGTTTGCCGGATTTCCCAAAATATGGTTATGTCATCCCATTATTTCAGCTGATGCTGGCATTTGATTGTACGGGGCGCGTAATGACAGTGGATATCAATGTAAAAAACACCAGCGATACTGTGAAAACAACGTCGGAAAATAGTCTTTTTACAGCGAAGACTAGCGACACGGAAAAGACTCTTCTACAGCCCGATAAAGACACGATAACCGTCCCTTTTGGCGCCAAATATGGCGGCAAGGCGGCGCGGGCAAAACTGCGTGAGCATGCGATCCTTTCGACCACGAAAATTGGCGGTTCTATCGCCGCCATCTATTGGATGTTCGCTTATGGCTCCGGCTGGGTAGAATGGTCCGCTTTTCTGGTTGGCTATTTCCTATCCATGGTCGGCTGTATCGTCGGTTATCACCGCTATTTCTCCCACCGGGCTTTTGAAACATCCAAGCCTATGGGCATATTCATTGCGGTATTGACCCAATCGGCCGCACAGGGCTCCGCCCTGCACTGGGCGGCCAATCACCGCCGCCATCACGCGATGACCGACAAGGTTGGCGATGCGCACAGCCCGCATTTTGATGGCTATGGCAAGCCGCTCAAAGGCTTTATGAAATTCCATCACAGCCATGTTGGCTGGTTGTTCGACCGGACAACCACCGATCTCAGCATCTACGGCAAGGGTCTGGTCGATGACGAAATCGTGATGTTCGCCCATCGCACCCGCTGGTTCTGGTATTTTGTTTCCGCGATTGTTTTCCCGACCCTCTGGGCCTTGGCTTTTGCTGGTCCGGAAGCGATTATCGGGACGATCCTGATCGCGGGATTGTTACGGATTTTTGCGGTGCTGACGGTATTGCAGAGCGTGAACAGCATTTGCCATCTGTTTGGATCACAACGCTTTCATGGTCATGGAACGGCCAAGAATAACCTGTTGATCAACATTCTGACCATGGGTGACGGCTGGCATAACAACCACCATCAGCATCCCCGTTCGGCGACATCCGGCGTGGTCTGGTGGGAATTTGACCTATGCGCCAATATAATCCGCCTGTGGGAAAAAATGGGTCTCGTCTGGAACGTCAAATGGGCCCCGCGCTATATCAAGGATGAAAATGGCGAATGGGTGCAGGAAAAGGCCAAAGCCGCAGTGAAACAAACCGCCTGATCTGAAACGGCCTACAGCAATTCAAGCTGGGCTACCGGTGCAAAGCTTTTGCGGTGCAGCGGCGTAGGACCGTATTTTTTCAGCGCCGCCATATGCTCTGCCGTGCCATAGCCCTTGTTGCGTTCCCAACCATATTCAGGATATTTTTCAGCCGCCGCAATCATCATGCGATCGCGATACTCCTTGGCCAGGATGGAAGCAGCTGAAATACAGGGGTGGATGGCATCGCCACCAATGACTGCTTCGGCCTGATAGCCCCATTTCGGCAGCCGATTGCCGTCGACCAATATGTGCTCCGGCTTTTGCGATAAACCATCTGCGGCCCGCGTCATCGCGAGCATGGTGGCTTGCAATATATTGATAGAATCAATCTCTAATTCATTGCATAGTGCAATATAATATATCGTTTTTTCCAGAATTTCGACTTCCAGAACAGCGCGTTTTCTTGCAGTCAGTTTCTTGCTGTCATCCAGCCCTTTGATGCCATGGCCTTCTGGCAATATCACCGCCGCTGCGACCACCGGACCTGCCAATGGCCCCCTGCCCGCTTCATCAATGCCAGCGATAATCTTGATGGTCATAGCTTCGGCACACCCATCGGACCATGTCCAGCCCCAAAACCGGGCGCCGCCTCGAGACTTGCTCTGACATAGTCCCGCGCTTTGCCAATTGCGTCGCTTAAGCTGTCGCCGCCAGCCAGATAGGTCGCGATCGCGGCAGACAAGGTGCAACCTGTTCCGTGGCTGTGCCGCGTATCGATGCGACTGCCCTCCCAGCGCTCCAGCTCGCCATCAGGGCCGATAAGCCGGTCCACCAACATCGCGTCCTCGCCATGACCGCCCTTGATTAGAAACGGCACCGGCAAGTCAGCGATTATATCCTCCCCGCCCAAGCGCTCCATTTCGTCCAGATTGGGCGTCACCAGGCTGCTGAGCGGGATGATCTTCTGGAGTGCCGCAATCGTATTATCATCCGCCAATGTCGCGCCGCTGGTTGCCACCATGACCGGGTCAAAGATAACGGGCTTGTTGCGCACCGATTTGAGGAAGCCCGCAACCGCGAGAGCAATTTCCGGAGAACCCAGCATCCCGATCTTGATCGCATCTGCATCGAAATCGTCCATCACCGCCCAGATTTGCGCAAGCACCATGTCTGGCGTCATCAACTCGACAGCCGTCACGCCGGCACTATTTTGTGCCGTAACCGCCGTAATCGCAGTCATCGCATGGCCGCCGAGATTGGTGATGGTGCGGATATCCGCCTGTATCCCTGCCCCGCCACCGCTGTCGGAGCCCGCAATAGAAAGGACGCGGGGGCATCTAGCCATTAAGCGACGCCAAAGAACAGCACAACAATCGCTGCAAACAATATAAAATCAGCAATGCCGATACCGATAATCACCGCGTTACGATTGGCCCGAAACCAGTCCGGGACAATGATGAACAGCGCCAATCCAACCGCAATGGGGATGAAAAGGACCATGATTATAATGGCAAGAAATATCACGCTAACCACCCTTTATCCGTTATATTTGCGTTCGGTCGATGCCGGAAATTTCTTGAGCAGTTCCGCCGATCGCGTCGGCCGTGCGACCAACGCGCCGCCACAATTGGGACAGGTGCCCTTGTGGGCCGTGGCATTGCAGGCATCGCAAAAAGTGCATTCAAAGGAACAGATATGCGCGCCGCCTTGATCTGCAGGCAATTCCTTGCCACAGCTTTCGCAATCAGGGCGCATGACTAGCATCAGGCCGCGACCTCCTGCACCACATTGCAGATGCGATCGACCACAGCGTTGACCTGATCGCTATTATCACCCTCCGCCATCACCCGGATCAGGGGCTCCGTACCGGACGCACGGATCACGAGCCGCCCTGTCCCGTTCAGCTCTTTCTCTGCCTCGGCAATAACCGCCTTGACGCCATCATCATCCAGCGGCGCTCCGCTGGAATAGCGGACATTTTTGAGCAATTGCGGAACCGGCTCGAACAAATGCAACAACTCGCTGGCCGGCTTACCGCTCTCCACCAGTTCCCGCAAAACCTGTAGTGCCGCAATCGTGCCGTCACCGGTGGTGCCATGGTCGAGCAGGATCATATGTCCCGATTGCTCGCCGCCCACATTATATCCGCCCTTTTTCATCTCTTCGAGCACGTAGCGGTCACCCACTTTGGCACGGACCAAATCAAGCTTTTGAGATGTCAGAAAGCGCTCCAGCCCGAGATTGGACATGACCGTCGCAACAATACCGTTCCCGCGCAGCAAACCATTGCGGTTCCAGCTGGATCCGATCAGGGCCATGAGTTGGTCGCCATCAACAATCTTGCCCTTCTCATCCACCACTATCAACCGATCGGCGTCGCCGTCCAAAGCGATACCGATATGTGCACCGCTGGCCACCACGCTTTCCTGCAAAGCCGCAACATCCGTCGAGCCGCATTTGTGGTTGATATTCTTGCCATCGGGATTGACGCCGATGGTGACAACTTCCGCGCCCAATTCCCAGAAAGCCGACGGGGCGACCTGATAGGCGGCTCCATTGGCGCAATCGACGACCATTTTCAGCCCGTCGAGACGAATATGATCCGGCAGCGACATTTTGATCGCGTGAATATAGCGGCCACGCGCATCTTCAAAGCGCTTTGCCCGGCCAATATCTTCCGCTGGTGCCAGCTTGGCATCTTCCGAGAGATAGCCTTCAATTTTCAGTTCGTCTTCATCCGAAAGCTTGAAACCATCGGGACCGAATAATTTGATGCCATTGTCATAGTAAGGATTATGACTGGCCGAGATCATCACACCAAGATCTGCCCGCATTGACCGCGTCAGCAGTGCTACGGCTGGCGTTGGCATTGGCCCAACCTGCACCACGTCCATACCCACACTGGTGAATCCAGCCACCAGCGCATTTTCCATCATATAGCCGGAAAGCCTTGTATCCTTGCCGATCACAACCCGGTGGCGATGGTCACCGCGCAAGAAATGCCGACCCGCCGCCTGCCCGACTTTCATCGCGATTTCTGCTGTCATTGGACTCTGGTTGGTTAGTCCCCGAATGCCGTCCGTCCCAAAAAATTTCTTCGTCATATCCTACCGATCAATAAATCCAATGAGCTCGCTATAGAAATAAAATTTGGCTCATATCGAACCTTACACTAGGCACTGTGAAGTCCAAGGGGGATTACGTACAGATGATAGATTTTTTGAGCGATTTGATCGGCAGCCTCTCAGCGCTTGTTTTTTCGAAAATACCATTTTTCGGTGCTGAAATCCCGTGGATCGTGCTCTGGCTCGCTATTCCCATGGTGCTCTTTACCCTGTGGATGGGATTCATAAATATCCGCGCCCTGCCGCTGGCGGTGCGGATTATCCGGGGCAAATATGATGACCCCGGCGCGCCGGGTACGATATCCCAGTTTTCCGCCCTTACCACGGCTCTTTCCGGCACGGTCGGGTTGGGCAATATTGCCGGCGTTGCCATTGCCATCGCTACAGGCGGACCGGGCGCAGCCTTCTGGATGTTCATTATCGGCTTTTTTGCGATGACGCTGAAATGTGTCGAAGTGACCTTGTCACTGATGTTCCGCGAAGTGGATCCCTCGGGCGAAGTGCGCGGCGGACCGATGTACAGTTTGAAAAACGGGTTTAAACAAAAGGGTTGGCCAAAGCTGGGCCTTCTGCTGGGCGGCGCCTATGCCGTGATGACCATCTTCATCGCCATACCGATGGTGCAGGTCAATCAGAGTCTCGCGACGGTTAGTGAAGTTTCGGGTATGCGATCCAATTTCGACAATAACCTGACATTCGGCGTTATCATGGCCTTTTTTGTCGGGCTGGTGGTTATTGGCGGTGTCAAATGGCTGGGCCGGGTGACGTCGATTATGGTGCCGCTAATGGCGTTGGTCTACCTGTCAGGCGTGTTGACCATCATTGCTGTCAACTTTGCGCAAATCCCGGACGCCATCGCCCTGATCGTCAGTGATGCCTTTTCCGGGCAAGCCGCCGCCGGCGGCATGATTGGCGCTTTCATCGTGGGGATGCAGCGCGCGGTCTATTCTTCGGAAGCGGGTGTCGGGACCGCCGCCATTGCCCATTCCCAGGCAAGGACACGAGAACCTGCTTCGGAAGGTGTGGTGGCCCTTATGGAACCGATGCTGGACACCGTGATCATCTGTTCCCTCGGTGCCATAGCCATTGTCTTGGCCGGTACGTGGCAGGGCGCCGATCAGGATATCCGGATCACCGCAACTGCCTTTGCACAGATTTCAGACTGGTTTCCGTGGCTGCTGACCATCGCCGTCTTGCTGTTTGCGCATAGTACATTATGCTCGGTCGGATATTACGGGTTGCAGGCTTATGAATTTCTGGTCGGCAAGGGCAAAATCCGAGCAATGATCTACAAGATACTCTATATCGGAATATTGCCGGTCGGCGCGCTGCTCGAAATTGCAACGGTCATTGATCTGGTCGATAGCGCCTTCTTCCTTGCCGCCATACCCAATGTCATCGTCCTTTATCTCTTTGCGCCGGAGATCAAACGAGAGCTATACGGGTATCTGCAGCGCCAGTCAGAGACGCAAGAGTTGGAGACGCAAGATGAAATATCGCAAACTCGGTAAAGAGCTCGAAGTATCAGCCCTGGGCCTCGGCTGTATGCCAATGTTCGGTATTGGCAGCGGCATGTATGGCCAGGCCAATATGACCGAGAGTCTGGCTACGCTCGATCGCGCAATAGAATTGGGTGTAACCTTTTTTGACACGGCCGAGGTATACGGCCCTTACAAGAATGAAGAGCTTCTGGGTCAGGCGATCCGCGGACGGCGCGACCGCCTGATCATCGCCACCAAATTCGGCTTTGATCTGACCAACCCGGCAAAAATCGGGACCGACTCCTCGCCCGCCAATGTCCACCGCGCATGTGATGCTTCTCTCCAGCGTCTGGGCATTGATGTGATTGATCTGTTTTACCAGCACCGCGTCGATCCCGATGTGCCGATTGAGGATACGGTCGGCGCGATGGCAGAGCTCGTGCAAGCTGGCAAAGTCCGCTATCTCGGCTTGTCAGAAGCCGGTGCGGACACCATCAAACGCGCGCACAAGGTTCACCCGATCGCCGCATTGCAATCGGAATATTCACTGTGGGAACGCAGTATTGAAGAGGAAATCCTGCCGCTCTGCCAGGATCTGGACATTGGCTTTGTGCCCTATAGCCCCTTGGGTCGGGGTTTTCTCACCGGACAGATTGCCAGCCGCGATGATCTCGATGCCGATGATTATCGCCTGCGCGATCCTCGCTATTCGGAAGAGAATTTCGACCAGAATCTGAAAATGGTCGACGTCGTCAAACAAGTAGCGGAGCGCCACGGCGTTTCGCCTGCGCAAATCGCGTTGGCGTGGCTATTGGCACAGGGTGATTTCATCGTTCCGATACCCGGCTCCAAACGCCGGGCGACGCTGGAAAACAGCATGGCAGCGGTAGACGTGGTCTTGACCGATGCGGATCTTGACGAGCTGGAAAAAGCAGCGCCCGTCGGCGGCACAAGTGGCCCACGCTATGGCGAGGCGATGATGGCGATGGTTCGGCTTTGACGAGGCGTTTCAACGCTTTCCTACAGGAGCCGCGCTGTGATAGGATTAGTCGGCTCTTTCTCAATTTTGAATAGTCATTATGGCGCGTGGTGGCGCCTGTCGTTTCAACTTTTCTGATCACGCGAAGCAATGTGAGAATTGTGTGAACTTTGGGAAGATTTTTGTTGACCCTCAATCGCCGGGCGCGGGCGTCCGCCCGCTTGGCTTTCCTCGCATAAGCTCGAAGGACGAGGATCGATAGCAACGCCCCGCTTCCGTTCGTCCTGAGCCTGTCGAAGGGCGATCTACGCTGCGGTTGCGACACTCTCGGCCCGTGCTTCGACAGGCTCAGCACGAACGGGGTAGGGTGTGATTTGTGTGAACTTTGAATTATCATGGTATTGCAGATTGACCGAAGCGGTGCAGTTTTTTCGCGCGAAGACGCCAAGGGGGCGATTGTCGATCAGTTTGCGGTTACCCTGCCTCGCGCAGAGATAGCGGTATTTGCGAAGCTTTAAAATATATATATATATCAGTATCTTAATCAGTTTTATAGCTAGAATTTGCAGCTATAAATAGACTCTTCGCGTCGTCGCGCCTTCGCGCGAAACACACCTGTGATTTGTGTGAACTTTGAAAACCGCAGCACAGAAATACAAACAACGCTAAGTGCGAAGCACGGAGCCAGAGAAGCCTGGATAACCCCAGTGTGATTTGTGTGAACTTTGAAACTGACGCTCTTAGCGATCATACGCCTTGGGCAGCGCCCCCGGTGCCGGATTACGATAGCGTTCCCGTAGCCGTTCCTGACGATTGGACAGCGACTGCTCGACACCATCGATAAACACACTTTCAACCTGCGTGGAAAGCTCGAGCGGATCACCGGTCCAGATCACCACGTCGCCTTTGCGACCTGCTTTTAGCGATCCCAGCTGCGCGCCCATGCCCATAATTTCAGCCGGCTTGGAACTGATTGCGGCAAAGGCCTCATCCCAACTCAGACCGGTGGCCCGCGGAACCTTGTTCAGCGCGACGAGATTGCCCGCATATTGCATCGAATAGCGCAATTGATGGGCATCACGGTCATTGATCATACCAATGGCAACCTCGACCCCAGCCCGCTTCATCCGGCCGATATTGGATTGCGTCGCAGCAAGGTCTTCAAAACTGTAAGGCAAATCACTCAAAGCCGAAGCCAATACCGGGACTTTCGCCGCGGCAATGGCATTTGCGACCCGCCAGCCTTCGTTGACGCCAACGAGCACCAGTTTCAATGATGGAAAATCCTTACTCAGATCGAGTACCTTTAAAATGTCATTGGCACTCTCGACATGCACCAGCAGCCGGGTGGAACCATTGATCACCGGCAACAGGGCTTTGGCGTCGGATGCCTTCATCAGGTCGCTGTCGAACAGAGAAGGATTTCGCGAATAGGTTCGTGCTTCTTCCAGCATCGCCCGGAACAGGATATGCGAGGCAGCACGGCTACCCCCTGCCCGCCGATGGCCGGTTTCGCCCAGTTCGACAAACTGGAAGGCCCGCGCCTTGGTGATCGGATCGCTGTCCTGACCGAGATCGACAATCGCGCCATAGCCGCCGAAAATAGACTTGCCTGTGCTTGGAGATACGACCGCACGCGTGACACCGGCTGCCCGGTTTACCGCGACAGGCGCTGCGAAGGGATTGACCGCATATTGGACATCGAGCGCCGCTGAGAAAACCGAGTCTGCTGCATTGGTGTCATTGGTGGCTGTAACGGCGTTGACTTCAATCAGCCCAATCCGGCTGAAACCGGCAAAGATGCCTGGCGTCACCCATTTTCCCGACGCATCAATCTGACGTGCATTGGCCGGTATGGCTACATCGGTACCTGCCGCCACCACGAGGCCATCACGGATCACAACGGTAGCGCCGTCTATCGGTGCACTGCCATCACCAACGACGACCTTGCCGCCCGTAATGGCTACGGTTTCTGCAACCACTGGCGCAGCCATGAGGGCGAACGATGAAACAAGAAGTGCTACAAAACGTTTCATTTCACGTCTCCTTCACCAGGCTGGCCGAGTTCAAAATCACTCACGGGTCGGCGACTGGGGTCCCTGCTGTCATAGAGCATGGCACCATCGATCCAGACTTTCTCCGGTCGGGAATAGACGCTGAGCGGATTATCGTTCCACAGCACAACATCTGCCATCTTTCCGGGCTTCAGGCTTCCGGTCTGATCGGCAATGCCCATAGCCTTGGCGGGATTATAGGTAATCCACTGGATCGCTTGCGCGTCGCTAATCTCGATACCCATGGCCCGGCCATCCGCCAACGCCTTGGACGCTTCCTGATTGAGCCGCTGGATTTGATTTTCATCATCGGAATGAATGATCACGCAGGCCCCGGCCTGTTGCAGCAGCGCGGCATTTTCCGGAATCGCATCATAGGCCTCCATCTTGAAGCCCCACCAATCAGCCCAGATCGCCGAACAGATTTCTTCCTTGGCAAGGATATCGGCGATTTTATAGCTTTCGACAGCATGATGGAATGCGGTTACTTTATAACCAAATTCCTTGGACATATCGATAATCTGGTTCAACTCGTCAGCGCGATAGCAATGGTTGTGGACCAGAATATCGCCTTCCAGAACGCCAACCAATGTTTCCATCGCCAGATCGCGTTTCGGCGGTTTCGCGCCTTTTTGCTTCTTCTGATAGTCCTGCGCATTGATCCAGGTCTGACGCGTCAGGGAAAGGCTGCCCATGCGGGTCGCAGGCTTACGGTTGCGATTACCATAAACCCGCTTCGGATTCTCACCACAGGCCATTTTCATGCCATAAGGCGCACCGGGGAACTTCATCGCCTGGACCGTGCGCGCAGGCACATTCTTGAGCGTGACCGCCCGGCCACCAAACAGGTTCGCAGAACCGGGCAGGATTTGCAGTGATGTAATCCCGCCATTGGCCAAAGCGCGAGAGAAACCGGGGTCTTGCGGCCACACGCTATGCTCTGCCCATACTTCGGGTGTAACGGGAGACGTCGCCTCATTGCCATCGCTATGCGCAGCGACGCTGGGCGTCGGATAATCACCCAAATGGCTGTGCACATCGATAATGCCCGGCGTCACATATTTACCGGTCCCGTCAATGATGGTGCTGTCCGTCGGTATAATAGTTTCAGGGCCGCCAACCGACACGATTTTGCCCGCTGACATGAAGATCACGCCATCGTCGATCCGTTGCCCTTCCCCATCAAATATCGTTGCGCCCGTGATGACGATATTATCGGAGGGGTAAGCTTTATAGGTCGAAGGAAAAGCGGGATTTGCCGAACCTTTGCTTGAACTGGTCGCCGATGCACTGGCCGTTTCGGTTTCAGCTGCGGTAGCCGCACAGCCCGTAACCAGTGCTCCGACAGCCACGACTGCCAGCAAATCCTTCAATTCCATAATCAACCTCTAAGCTATAATTGACCCATTCAAGATTTCGTTGTCGGATGAATACCGGCAGCTGATGGCTCACCAATTTCACGCTGACCTTCAAGATCATCGCCGACATTGTCGTCAGCTAGCGTATCGAGATGCATAAGTTTCTTGATCAGCGGAGAGATCACGATAACCCCGACACCGACGCCCACAGCCAGCCAGCCCACCGAAGAATAGACTTCCAGAACCCGGTCAGGCCCGGCGCCTTCAGCGCCAACGGCAGAGGCAATCAGACCTGCCGCAAAGTTACCGGTCGCCGAGGCAAAGAACCACGTGCCCATGATCAGGCTCGCCATATGTGATGGTGCCAAGCGGTTCATGGCACTGAGACCCACTGGCGACAAGCAAAGCTCACCGGTCGTATGCAACAGGTAAATCAGGAAGATGAAAATCACTGGAGTAAGGTTGCCGGAACCCGCCGCCAATGCGCCTGCCACAAGGACGAGGAAACCCGCACCCAGTTGGATCAGGCCCAACCCAAACTTGGCTGGTGCCGAAGGCTCCAGACCGCGCCGTCCCAGGGTCGTCCAGAGAATGGCGAATAGCGGGGCAAGCAGCACGATGTAAATCGCATTGATCGACTGAAACACAGATGCAGGAACATCAATGCCGAAGAGATTTCGGTCAACACTGCGATCGGTAAACAGGTTCAGTGAAGACCCGGCCTGCTCGAACAAGGCCCAGAACAATATCGAACCAAAGATAAGGAACATCGCCGCGAAAATGCGGTCACGATCTTCCGGTGCCAGCTTGGCAACCGCCGTATAGAGGACATATAGTACCAATATCGCGCCTGCTATTCCTAGCAACGAACCTACCAAAGCCTGATACTGAATTAGAAACCAAACCAGACCGACAGTCGCAAAGCTCAATATGTAGAGCACCCATTCAAACTTAATCCCGCCCACTTTTCGTTCCAGACGTGCTGGATCGGAAGCTTCACCGCGCCCAACCAGCAATGGCTTACCCCAAACAAATACGATCAATCCGAGCAACATGCCGATACCTGCCGCACCAAAACCGTAGGACCAGCCATAAGTCTGGCCAAGCCAACCAGCAATAATCGCACCCAGAGCAGCACCGAGATTAATACCCATATAGAAGATTGTATAAGCTGGATCGCGCCGGATATCGGTCCGCGAGTATAGTTGGCCAACGATGACAGAGATGTTGGCTTTTAGAAAGCCCGAACCAACGATGATAAACGCCAATGCCAGCCAGAATATATTAAGCGCTGCATCATCTTGACCACCGCTGCCTTCGAACGCCATCAGAAAATGGCCAAAAGTGAGCAACAAAGCGCCAAAGGCGACGGCCTTGCGTTGGCCCAAATATCGGTCAGCAAGATAACCGCCTACAACCGGGGTGATGTAAACAAGGGCCGTGTAAGCGCCATAGATAACCGATGCTTCACTGTCCGAAAACATCCAGTGCTGGACGAGATAAAAAATGAGCAAAGCCCGCATGCCATAATAGGAAAAACGCTCCCACATCTCGGCAAAAAACAGAACAAACAGACCTTTGGGATGGCCGAGGAATGTTCCTCTGGCATCTCCGGATTCTTGGTACCCACTAGCCATTACATCGGCCTCCCTTACAAATATGCGAGCTTTCTATCGCAGCTCAGTTGAACCGCACCCTAATCAAAAAATGTCGCGTGTGAAGCATATTGTTGCGCTTGTGACCAGTTTGTGGCCAAAAGCAGCTTGCAATCATCCATCGCTTTTACGAGATGACAGATATGTTCAATGACCTTTCCAGCCTAAACAGCTATTTGCCTTCTCGCCGCTCCGGACGTCCCCGCAATATGATCGCGCCTGGTCCCAGCGATGAACAGATTGAGGATATTATCACAATAGCGCTGCGGACACCGGATCATGGCAAGCTCGCGCCTTGGCGCGTTATCCAGGTCGATAAAGATCAACGGGGGCAGTTGGCAGCCGAACTGACCAAAGCCTATCAAACTGAAAAGCCGGACGCGGGGCGCCTGGAATTAGAAGCTTTGGAAACCATGGCGCACCAAGCCCCGACTTTACTCGTGGTCCTTTTCTCGCCCGTCACTTCCACCAAGATACCCGTATGGGAACAGGAACTTAGTTGCGGCGCCTTTTGTATGAACATCATCCATGCCATTCACGCAGAAGACTTTGTCAGCGGTTGGATTACCGGGTGGCCGGCCTATAATGACGACGTCCGCGACCTGTTTGGACAAGCTCCCGACCGCGTTGCCGGATTCATTTTTGCAGGCACGGCAGACGGTGAACTGACCGAACGTCCGCGCCCGGAACTGGCCAGAGTATTTTCGAAATGGAAAACTGAGCCGCACGGCTAACTGGTTTCAGACAATACTAAACACCAGATAAAACAGACTTATCCCTTGCCTGCATCGCTGTATTATGGCAGTGATGCAGTATGAACAATGCAAGCAAACCAGTTTATTTGAAATTGCGGGATATTATCTCCGAATCAATCCTTGATGGCGAATATGGTGAAGGTGATATGTTGCCTTCCGTCCGTGCCTTTGCGGTGGAACAAGGCGCCAACCCGCTGACGGTAGCGAAAGCCTATCAAGGGTTTCAGGAAGACGGCCTAGTCACGGTCAAACGCGGCGTTGGCATGTTTGTCGCCAATGGCGCCAAGGCGAAATTACGTGATGCACAGCGGGCAGATTTCATCAAAAACGTGTGGCCACCGGTAGAGCGCCAGATGAAGCGGCTGGACATTAAACTGGATGAGCTGCTCGAAAATGGCGCCTGAACCGGTTTCCGCTTTTCTAGGATTTTCGACGTTGCGCTACGACTGACACTGCTCGCGAAAGACTCTCCCGATAAGTGGTGTTTTCCGGAACTATGGTGACGGCTTTCTCTATGAGATCTATGGCATCGGCTCCCCGCGCTTCATCAGCCAAAAGAGCAAGACCATATAGATGGGAAACAACCGGGCTTGATGGTTGGACTGAATAAGCAATTTGCCCTGCCCTTATCGCCTTTTCTGTTTGTCCCATCCCTGTATAAGCCTGCGCCAAGCCCGCCATTATCAAAGCATCATTGTCACCAATCCGCTTACGCAAGCTCTCTAATATGCTACTGGCGACTTCCCAATTTTCGGTCTCAAGATGCGCATAAGCCATCCACCGCAAACCGGCGATGTTATTTGGGTTATAGCTTAGATACTGCGCTAATACTTCTCCTGACTGCTGCATGGAACCCTTTGCTCGAAGGACGTCAATCATCCGGAGCATCACGGATTCCGAGAAATGTATTTTGCGCGCGATTTCGAGCGCACGCAAAGCTTCATCATAATTCCCGAGCGCCGAGGCTGTGTCTGCGACCAGAATATGGGCTCCACTCGCGCCGGGACTGCCAGCTTGCAGCAGCTTCGCCTTGTCGTATGCCGCATCAAAATCGCCTCTGTCGAACAATGTGCGAATAAATGGAACAACCACAAGCGCATTACGCGGATCCCGGTTGGCCTCAGCGCGCAGAATTTCCATCGGGACATCAGGAACAAAAGCGCTTTCTGGACCAACATCATGACGAGCTGCACGATTAAGTGCGCCAATTGCTTTTTGCCTCTCCCCTAATGCTTCCAGAGCACGGCCCGTCAGCCAAAGCGCATAGGGATCAGCCCCGCTATCATCTACCTGAGAAGCCAGCGCTGCGACAGCATCGCCGGGATTGCCAGCCAGGTAATAAGATCGTGCCAGCAAGTTTTGCGCTTGCCTGTTGTTGGGCTGCAGCGAAACCAATCGCGTAAACCTATCGATCGCGGCGTTATAGTTAGCCTCGCCATGTTCGATAATACCTTGCACAAGCAATGCCGCAGGTACGTCATCAAGCTTGCCTTCGGTTTTCTGCATCAATATGCGCGCAAGATCGTATTTCCCCGCTCTGGCCGCCAAAACCGCCTGCATGAAGAACGCTCTGGCATTGCGGCCATCTAGAGAAATAATTTTGCGAACGACGGTTAACATGTCCGTCATTCGGCCCATGTCGCCTAATGTCGCAGCATATTCAGTCAGCAGAGCCACGTCGTTAGGGTCAATTTGCAACCCGCGTTCGAACCAAGGCAATGCGGCGGCCAGTCCGAACTGGAACCGCAAAAGCTCTCCGCGATGTTGCAGTGCGCGAATATTGTTTGGTTCAAGCGCTACCGCCTCATCGACGGCGGCAATCGCTCCTGCCTGATCGCCCGAACCAGCCCGAAAGCGCGCGATATCAACCCAGAGATCGGCATCCTTGGGGTCGAGAGCTATAGCCCGATTAAACGTTTCCATCGCAAGTGCATCATCGCCCGTTTGCAATGCTACACGCCCGGCTATACGGGCAGCATAGGCCTCATGTTCTTCGGGGATATCAACTGCAAAAAGCTGCTCGTTCGCCTTGTCCCATTTCCCTTGAAGCTGGAAAGCATGGCCATATAAATGACGGACCTTGGATGGATTAATCCCAAGTTCGAGAGCACGCTCCAATTCTGCTTGGGCACCAATACCATCAAACAGCTTGAGCAAGATTTCAGCTTGCAATATCCGCGCATCGATCCATTCCGGATCGGCTTTGGTCGCATTCATTAGTTCGATACGGGCAGACCTAACATCGCCTTTGGACCTATATTCTTGTGCCTTTGCAACAGCCACTCGTGCAGCTTCGTTACCCTCACTAGCGGCTTGGATTGCAGACGACAGGCCAAGGAGACATAAACCAAGCAACACTAGTGGGGCCGAAGACTTCAGGGCATATTTCGGCAGATTCCCAGGACAGGACCGCATAATCTTAGCTGGCCTGTTGCAAATTATATTGCTTCAACAAATCATATAATGTTGGCCTACTAATGCCGAGGAGTTTGGCGGCGTTTGAAATATTACCGTCTGTTTGCGATATGGCTCGAATGATTGCGGCCCTATCTGCCAACTCTCTTGCAGCTTTCAGGTTTAACAAGTCGACAGCATCATCATCGCTGGCTTGTAGATCCAGATCCTTAGCAGCAATCAATTTGCCATCGGCCATAATAACCGCTCGCTTAATGCGGTTCTCGAGTTCCCTTACATTCCCGGGCCATTTCCATGCTTCCAGAGCGGCAAGCGCATCGGGCGCTATGCCTTTGACCGCAGGATTGATCTCTTCTGCAAATTTCTTCTGAAAATGACGCGCCAATAAACTGGCATCGCCGGATCGCTCGCACAATGCCGGTATTTTGATTACAATCTCGGCCAGCCGATAATATAAATCTTCCCGGAAGCTGTTGTCAGCAATCATATCGTCGAGATTCTGATGCGTTGCACATACAATCCGCGTGTCCACTGCGATCGCTTTGCGACCGCCAATGCGTTCAATCATCCGCTCCTGAATAAAGCGGAGCAATTTAACCTGCAGAGGGAGCGGGATATCACCCACTTCATCTAAAAATAGCGTTCCACCATTGGCCTGTTCAATCTTACCTTCGGTGGTCTTGATTGCTCCCGTAAAGGCGCCTTTTTCGTGACCAAATAATTCGGACTCGAGAAGGTTTTCGGGAATGGCGGCGCAGTTTATAGCAACAAAGGCTTGGTCGCGCCGGTCGCTGGAATCATGCAGCCCCCGTGCGAGTAATTCCTTACCCGTACCGCTTGCACCCAACAACATGACAGACGCATTCGTATTGGAAACACGCTCAATCATCTGGGCGACCTTGAGCATTTCGGGAGCACCGGTAATAATTTGCCCGAGCACCTGATTGCTACCGTCGTGCTTGGTAGATAATGTGGAGTTTTCAACTTCCAACTTGCGAACATGAAAAGCGCGACGGACAATTAAGCCCAGTTCATCGATATCCACCGGCTTCTGATAAAAATCCCAAGCCCCGCTCGCAATCGCACGCAGCGCGCTGTCCTTCTCACCATGACCAGAGGCGACTATGATTTTGGTGTCGGGCTTCAAACTTAATATCGCATCCATCGTCGCGAAGCCCTCTGTGGTACCATCAGGATCAGGCGGCAATCCAAGATCCAGCGTAACAACATCCGGTTCCTCGGCACGCAACATATTGATCGCTGTTTCACGATCACCTGCAATTATGACTTCAAAGTCCTCATAAGCCCACTTCAGCTGCTTCTGCAGCCCTGGATCATCTTCGACAATCAAAAGCTTTTCCAGTTTTTTATTGTCCTTGTCAGACATATCAAGCGGCCCTTTCATCTGCTATTTCATCGTCGGTCAATTTGCTTGCAAGCGGCAATATCAGCGTAAAACGACTGCCTGCCCCTTCTTTGCTTTCAACCTCTAAACGTCCATTCATCGCCATCGCTAGCGAACGTGCTTCAAATGCGCCAATACCAAACCCGCCTGCCTTACTTGAAGCAAAAGGCTTGAAGAGCTGGCTGCGAATAAATTCACTCGACATGCCTTCGCCGTTGTCCAGAACTTCGATGGCGACACTCAAATCACGGCGTCGCGCATTGAGCACTATCGGTTGACCATCGGGGCTGGCATCAATCGCGTTTTGTATGAGATGCCCCAGTATCTGATCGACCCTTAAAGGGTCTGCCATAGCAGTAAGGTCGTCTATGTGATTACTCTCGATCGCGTGCAGGAGACGCTTTTTCTCGATGATAGATTGCAACAAAGCCGCAACTTTAACCGGCTTGGGTTCTTCCGGCTTAGCCTTATTATGTTGAGACAGGCGCTCCAGCAGACCGTTCATCTTGTCCGCTGAGTCCTGCAAAGTAGCTATCATGTCGGTTTGAAACTCCGGATTATCGGCATGGCGCTTCGCGTTACGCGCCAGCAGACTCAACTGACTGACCAGATTTTTGATATCATGCATGATGAAGGCCATCCGCCTGTTGAACTCATCAAAGCGTTGGGCTTCAGAAAGAGATTCTTGGCTGCGTGCTTCAGACAGATAGCTGGCGACCTGCCGTCCCACTACCCGCAACATATCCAGATCTTCCCAATCCAGCGTTCGGTTTACGCGGGGGCGAGCCAATAAAACGATTCCAGCGAGCCGATCAAAATGTACCAGTGGCACGGCGGCCCAGGTCTGTGGATCATTAGTCATCCATTCCGGAATCGCGCCGGGATCTATGTCGTCTATCTGATCTGCTCGCAGAGCGTCAAATTCTAGAATATGCCCGGTCTCCTCGAAAAACGGCACAGTTCGAGAGGTGCACGCACGAGCAGGCACCTGAATGGCCTGCCAATTCCAGCGAGAGTGCAACGTCAGGCGGCCGGAATCGTCGGGCATTAACAATATGCCGGCCGGAGAATCAGTGATATCCGCTATGGCTTTGACAACCCGCTCATGAAACGGTGCGCTATCTGTTCCTGGTCGGCCGATTGTATCCGTGAACCTTATCCACTCAGCGCGGTAGTCATATCGGTGTTGGAAGAAGTTTTTGGCCAGTTTCACCTTAAACCAGGCACGGAACCTACCCGAGGGCAACAGCACCAGAGCTGCGACTGATGTTGCAAACAGGAAGCTGATTTGTGCCAATCGAGCATAGTCACCCCCAATAATTTGCAGCGCGGTGGCGATGATTACCATCATCAGAAGATATCCGGCGATTGCCACTAGTGACAAAGAACGAAACGCGACGCTTCGCGATAGCTTGATTGTCCATTCGCTATTGCGAATAGAAGCCAACGCCAGGATCGGCGCGATACAAGCCATTGCTGGCCCGCGCATTGCTGTAAGCTCGACGGAGAATTGCTGTGTCAAATAGGTAATCGTGAATAGGTTGAGATCGTAGGTCCAAATCGCTGCCAATGATGCCATCGGCAACCTGATCCCCCATCGCGTTTCCGGTGCTGAAATGGAGTAAAGATTATGCACCAACACAAGCGCCCCGACTGCAAATAGCATGCGCAAGACCAAGGCCGTATATGACGCCATACTCACAAGCCTTGGGCTGCCAGCAAAAACGGGGACCAGTGAATCTACTATTATTTGTCCGATCAACACCATCGCCAAAGCGAGATAGATGACCTTCACTGCTGTGGGCTCATGACGCCCCTCACCGGTCCTCAAAAGAACAAACATGAATAGCAGCCATCCCAGATTTCTGAGCGACTCACTAAAATTCGAGATCGGTGAAAATGCGCCTTCAACCGTGATTGTTAGAGCCCAAAAACTTGTCAACGCTAAAGCTATGACAAGCGATATCTGAGTGTTGTTCCAGTCTTTCTGACGTTGGAATTGCCAAATGGTCAGCGCCGCAAAAAGGGCAGCTGCCAGACCATGGCCGAAAACACTAATCTGCATCAACATCGCCAACATCTTAACGTACGCCTTCGGGCCAAAGGACAACCCGAATGGTTTGCAACAGTATCAATATATCGAGAAACGGCGTGTAATTCTTGGCATAGTAGAGATCATATTCCAGTTTATGTCGGCTATCCTCGATAGATGCGCCATAGGGATAATTGATCTGCGCCCACCCTGTAATACCAGGCTTCACCATGTGGCGTTCGGCAAAAAATGGCATTTTAGTTTGCAGATCATCGACAAATTGCGGTCGCTCCGGGCGTGGCCCGACAAAGCTCATTTCACCCTTCAAAACACTCCACGCTTGAGGCAATTCGTCAATACGGACCTTGCGAATGAAATTCCCTACCTTTGTAATGCGGGGATCATTTTCGCTCGCCCAGACGGCTTGACCGGCAATTTCGGCATCCGCACGCATCGAACGAAGTTTGAGGATATTGAACTTTTGTCCATAAAGTCCGACTCTTTCTTGTCTGAAAAATGCCCCGCCTTTGCTTTCCAATTTAATCAGCGCCGCAAAAATCAAGATGATTGGACCGGTAAATAGCAGCAGAGCCAAACTCAAAAAAACGTCAAAGCTTCGTTTAAACACCGTTGAGATCCGACGTCCCGATGAGAATCCATCTGAGAAAATGAACCAACTAGGGTTTACGCTGTCGAGATCCACGCGCCCAGTTTCACGTTCGAGAAAGCTAGACATATCGTTTACATGGACACCCGTTGTCTTGATGATCAAAAGATCGGCAACAGGCAGTGAATTCCGCCGCTCTTCTAGCGCCAAAACGACCTCGCTGACTTCCAAATCGATTACATGTTGCGGCAAGTTTGAGATTTCGGATCGTTTGACGGCTCCTTCCACTATGGCAGGGCCTTCATTCATGTCGACAAAACCGTTAACTATAAAACCACTTTCCGGCTTGCGCGAAAGTTCGGCGACGCGATTCGCGCGTGGACCAGCCCCGAGTATCAATAGTCGACGTTTAAAAACATCGCTGTCCAACATTTTACCCAAAACGATGCGGACGGCCATCAGCAGGAAGATTGCGAGAAGCATGGCATATAGGGAATTGGATCGCCAAAGCGTGATCCCAGGCAGGATAAAAGCCATAATCGACAGGAAAATGACGCCAAGAGAAATCGCCACCAATATTCGCGCGGCAGCGAATCTCAACGATTGCAGAGCCTCGGCCCCGTAAACGCCAACCGCCACCAGGGCGACTTCTAGCGCCAAAGCGAAACTGATTATCGGGGCGGGACGATCAAAAATGGAACCGGCTTCCATGCCGATTTGGCTTGCGCGAAACATCCAGCTGATTTCAGCCGCAACGACGAGCAAAAATAAATCCAACAACCCGAAAAAAAGGAGCGGATATGGAATATAATGTTTAAACAACCTAATCATTGAGCGCGCAGACTTTCGTTCATACTCGCTTGCGATAACCAAAATTAGTAAGCTGTCGGTTAATTTTACACATTATTTCCGGGAAAATGCTGAAATTTCAGGACAGTTGTTCAATTTCCCGACAGGCTAAGCGCTAGTCTGCGACAAAATTATAGGGGGTCAGCCCCCTATCCCTTCCATCGAACTGCAATGTTCGACTCCGCGGCGGTGCTGATCTCTGTGAGCAATTTGGTCGTGTGCAGGCGACACATCCCAAACCGATTGGGTCCGCATTTTCTGGAGATAGGTCGACGCCGCGGGCGTCAAATAATGGCGCAGCAAGCTCTGCTGAAATACCCAAGCCAATTACGAACTCTGTGGCAAAGCCACCCGCCCCAAAACCGAAGCCCTGAACGGCACGAGACAAGGTGAACCAGGTTGACCCATCTTCTAGTCCGACCAATTGAGACTGCACTTCCAGCGGCCGGTCAAAGGCTCGGTGGATGTTCCACAATGGGCAGCGATGCGGGCTTTCAGCCAATGACGCATTGCTTGCTCCGGTGAAACGCTTTGAGGCCAAGCCGGATCGATCTATTCTGATCATAAAAAACGGCAAACCCCTCTCGCCTACTCGCTGTAACGTAGTGAGGCGATGCGCAACTTGTTCAAAGCTAGCACCGAAACGCCTTTGTAACAGCGGCAATTGATAGCCGGTTTGTTCACATGCTTTCAAAAACCGAGCGTAAGGCATTATCAAAGCGGCAGCAAAATAACTTGATAGATGGCGATGATAAATCTGTTCGGCAGGATTGTCTTGAAAATCAGCTCCAGCAATCAGGGCATCAATCTCGGATTGCGCCTCTAACTCGGCGAGCAAAACCGCAGCTTGAAATGTCCGGGAGGCAGGGTCGAGCATTTCCGATAACTGTAACTGCCGTGCATGCAAATCCAAACGTCTCAGCAAATCGGGCATTACCGTCTCGGGAAGAATTCTGATCGTAAGCTGGTGCTTAACCCGAAGCCGCTCTGTTATGGCACCATAGAGATCCGCCGTGCCTAACCGCAATTCGTCCGCTAACGTTTCCGCCATCGTATCAAGATCTGCAAAATAGTTGCGCCACCGCTCCACTTCTCGCCTTACAAGCTGGATGGGATCGAGCGTTTCTTCGCTGTCTGTACCTAATACCCTTGATCGGTTATCAAAAACTCTCACAAAAGCTTCCACCGTGTTGGGTGCCATAGCTAACCAGTCTTCCAGTTCAGTCCGGTCAATTGCCAGGTCATCAAACATCGAATCTGCCAGACGTCTGCTTACACCATCCAACCCACCGCCCGGTTCGTCCGTGACCAGTTGACGTGGATCAAAATCAAACCGATCAGCCAGTAATAACAGGAGCCGGGCACTGAGTGGGCGCTGGTTACGCTCGATGAGATTCAGATAGCTAGGCGAGATATCTAATGCCTCAGCCAGTGCCACCTGAGTCATCCCGGCACCACGGCGCAGTCTTTTTATCGACGCGCCCGCAAAAAATTTCCTATCCGCCATTAGCCTGATGCTATGTAAATTAATTTACAATTTTACAATAGAAAAACGAAATCATACCCATATTTACACAAGTTTTTGTAAATTTCCTTGGCCTATATGGCGGTTGATCGCTAGCCAAACGATATGTGGTACTGAATTTACACCGTGCGACAGACAGTTTCCTGGGGAGGAAAATCTATCCGTCGGAGCCTTGCCGCTCCGACGGATTTTTTGTGCCTCTAAAATATGGCGCAGGTAAGCCTTTTTTAATCGACAAAGGCTAAGACCGGCGATCAGTATTTCGAAATCAGGTAATGCAAATGATCAAACAAGCTGTTCTTTTTGTCGCTTCGACAGGTTTGCTAATTTATTTTATCATGCCTGTGGACGACGACGCACAAAAACAGGCCGCAGCCCAAGAGACGTTGAAGCAAAAATCAAACAATAGAGTGAGCCCGTCTAACTCCTGGGAAGCGAATAACGACGATCAGGAGGAAGATTTCGTATTTGGCCAACCGCTGGTTTATTCTGAAAATGATGAACAATCTGCAGAAAATAACAGTGAATATGAGGGCAAGCAGCCCTCTGCGGCGGGCGAAGTCACGAAAAGCGTCGCAAGACGAAATTACGTCAGCCCAGCGATATATTCGCAAGCCCCCAAACCAGGTGCCCCTGGAAGCAAGGGAAATCCGATCGATATGTCTCCACCTGGCGGAAGACAAAAGCGCTAATTCATCGCCAGAGCGGCAAGGTTTGATTAGCAATCGGAATATATACCGCTATGGGCACCGCTTCATGGTGTAGCGATCCGGCTCAATTGTGAAGACAAACTCATCCGGTCCAGAAATCGAAACTGGTCCATCCATCTGGAATCGACCACCCGCTTCTCCCGTTTCTTCATCCACCGCTAAATCGGTCAGGTTAAGGGTCAGTTGACCGGCAGACCATTGCCATTTCCCGATCAGATCTTCCGAAACGAAATTCCCGCCAGCCAATAAAGTCCAGTTGGTTGGTTCATCACATGCTTCCCCCAAAGCCCAGCGCCCTTCAAAATAGGAGGGGTCGACCGAACCCTCCGTTGCAGAAGGTTGAAGCACGGCAATCGGCGTAATAGCTGCGAGGGCAGACAAGCCGACAGCTTTGACTGACAGCATCTGACTAGCCGCCTTTACTCATCAATTGAAGCGCAGCGGCCGTCAATGCCTCTGCACCGGTAGCAACGACTTTTTCGGCGTCCGGCGCCCAAAGCGGACTGTGTAGCGATGGCAGTTTCGTGCCCGCTTTCTTTGCTGCTTGATATTCGTCCATTGGAACACCACCGATCCAGAAAATCATACTTTTGATTGATTCATCGGCCCGGCGATAGCGACTAAAATCTTCGCCGCCCATGACAGGCTTGGATTGCACAACCCGCTCTTTGCCAAAGCGTGTTTCAAACAGCTTTGCCATTTCCATGCTAAATTCCGGGCTGTTATAGGTCGATGGAGTAAATTCATCATCGCGTGTACGGATGATGGGCATCCTGTCATCAGGAAGACCAGCGGTCACCGCCTCCCCTTCAGCGATGCGCTTGATCCCGGCGAGCAGCTTGGCGCGAGTCTCGTCGGAATAGCTTCGCACAGTGAGCAACAAGTTCGCTTTATCGGGAATGATATTATGCTTGAAGCCGGCCTGAAAGCTGCCGACGGTAATTACTGCCGGATCTTGCGGATCAATTTCACGGCTGACTAATGTTTGCAGGGCGCCAACGATACGCGAAGCAAGCACAATAGGATCTTTGGTTGTATGCGGATAGGCACCATGACCGCCCACACCGCGTACTTCAATATCGACACTATCGACATTTGCCAGTGCATAGCCCGGCGCATAGCCGATAAAGCCGGCAGGCGCGCCCGCCGCATCATGAAAGGCCAAAACATATTCGGGCTTTGGAAAACGGGTATAGAGCCCGTCGTCCAACATTGCCTTGGCGCCCTCGCCCGTTTCTTCGGCTGGCTGCAAGATCATAACCAGCGTGCCAGACCATTCGTCCTTGCGCGCCGACAATTGCCGCGCGGTTCCGACCCATCCGGTCATATGCGTGTCATGGCCACAAGCATGCATTACGCCCGTGGCGACGCCTTGGCGGGTTTTCGCCATCACTTTAGAGGCGAATGGTAATCCGGTTTTTTCTACAAGTGGAAGGCCATCCATATCCGCGCGGATCATTACGGTCGGACCATCCCCGTTTTTCATCACGGCGACTACGCCTGTGCCACCAACTTTTTCCGTCACATCAAAACCTAGACGACGCGCTTCAACGGCCAGTTTGGCGGCGGTTTGAACCTCTTCACCACTCAGCTCAGGATTAGCATGCAAATCGCGATAGATTTCCATCAAAGATGGTAAATCGGCTTGGATCGCATCCTTCAATGGATCGGCTTGTGCTGGTGTACAAAATAAAACAGACGTGACAGCCGCCAAAGCGACCTTTGAAAATCTACGCATCACTATCCCCGAGCTATTGTGTGATTGCATCGAGCCTAACCACTAAGCCGAGGCTTGCAAGATATAATTTATTCAGTGATCGGTGTCAGTTCCATCACATCGACCTTCGATTCATAATAAGGAAATGGAAAAATCATCCGCCAGCGTTTCGGTCCAATCCGCTGGACAACCGCCGCCTGGTCGCGCTCGACTGTTTTTCCATAGGGGGTCAGCTTGTTTTCATACCCGTACATCAGCGTTCCCAGATAGATGGAATGACGCGCACCAGCTTCATACAGCCACCCGATCGTGCGCTGTGACCCCGTCAGCTTTGTGAAATGGCGGCGATCGCCATCGACCGTTACGCGGCATCGGAAAGCGGGATAGGCGATGTAGGGCAAACCACCAGTCGAATCGCCGTCGAGTTTGGAAACCGAACAAGCATAAAGACCAGCCGGCATATTACCGTCCGGCAAGGCAGCTGCCTCTTCGAACAAGGGACTTCTAACGGCTAGCTTGTCACCTTCGCCGCCTTGGATCGCGCCATCGCGGCCGATTTTTAATGCATTTTGCCAATCGTCCAATCGCTTTTGATCCGCGGCGGTCGCCAGATCACGCCATTGCGATTCCGGATGTGAGGCATCTGGCATAGCAAATATTGGCATTGGCGCGAGCATTGCAGATATCAAGACAGCTTTCATTCCAATCTTAATCACTGCGCTGTCCACCCGCCATCTATCGAAATATTCGCGCCTGTCATTGCGCTGGCTTCGTCTTTGCAAAGAAAGACAGCCAAGGCTGCAATTTGGTCAATCTGGACAAATTTCTTTGTCGGTTGTCCCGCCAACAGCACATCATTCATCACCTGATCTCGCGTCATATTTCGCGCCTTCATCGTGTCGGGTATCTGGTTTTCGACCAGCGGCGTCCACGCATAACCGGGAGAGATAGTATTCACAGTAATCCCCTGCTGCGCTACTTCCAACGCTACTGTTTTACCAAAACCCGCAATCGCATGCTTTGCGGCATTATAGGCCGACTTATAGGGACTAGCGACCTTGCTGTGCATCGATCCAGTATTGATAATCCGGCCCCAGCCGCGCTCTTTCATACCGGGGAGAACCGCTTTGACTGTGTGGAAAGCGCTGTTGCAGATGATTTCCATAATCGCATACCATTTGTCTTCAGGAAACTCATCAACTGGCGCGACATGCTGGATACCGGCATTGTTGATGAGAATATCGACGACCCCCAGTTGCTCTGCACAATCGGCCACCATCTGTCGGATTTCTTCGGGCTTCATCATATCGGCATTGCTATAAGCGGCCTTTGATCCGCTAAGGCTTTCCAACTCTTCTCGCAGCGTTTCGATTTCGCCTGCATCACCAAAGCCGTTGATCATTACAGCCGCACCTTCCGCCGCCAGTGCTTTTGCATATCCGCCGCCTATACCGGAAGTTGACCCAGTGATCAGCGCAGTCTTGCCTTTTAGAAACATCGATATTCTCCAATTGATCGGAATTGCCTGATAGCGGGAACCGGATGCGGGTCCAATGGGTTTTAGCTAGGCGCGCTTGCTCTTTATCTTTATTTCGCGCAGTCTTACCGCCAACAGGAGAAGAAGCCCATGCGTTTAGATGATCTGGATCCCAGCAAAAATGTCCGTGACCACGGAAGAGGCGGCGGAGGCAGAGGATTTGGCGGCGGCAGTGGCGGTGGTGGTCTGGGACTGCTTCTGAGCTTTCTCCCAATGTTGCTGGGCCGCAAAATGGGGTGTGGGACGATTCTTCTTATTGGCGGCGCGGCACTGGCATTTATGTATTTTGGCGGAGGCGCAAGCATGTTGACCGGCGGGAGCCAAGCAGGTGGTTCTGGCGATGCGGTTGCTTATGACACGCAGGAAGAAGTTTTTGCCGGTCAGGTGCTGGCCTCAACCGAACAGACTTGGTCGAGATTATTTCAAGCGAACGGATCCCAATATCAACCCACGACGATCAACTTCTATCAAGGTGGCGTGAGTTCCAATGGTTGCGGTTCTGCCAGCTCAGCAGCAGGGCCCTTTTATTGCCCTGCCGATCAAGGCATTTATCTTGATACGTCTTTTTTCAATGAACTGGAAACGAGAATGGGCGCCAAAGGTGACTTTGCTAAAGCCTATGTGATCGCTCACGAAGTTGGTCACCATATCCAGACATTGAGCGGTGTTTCCAAGCAGGTTCGTCAAGCCCAAAGCCGCGCCAGCAAAGCCGAAGGCAATGCCCTTCAGGTTCGGATGGAGTTGCAAGCGGATTGCTATGCCGGTGTTTGGGCGGCTCAAAATGCGGATCGCATGGAACCGGGCGATGTCGAAGAAGGCCTGACCGCTGCCCATGCCATTGGCGATGATACTCTCATGCGCAGCTCTGGACAGCGTCCGGTGGAAAGCATGTTTACCCATGGTAGTTCCGAGCAGCGCATGGCGTGGCTCAAAAAGGGCATGCAAACGGGCGATCCGGCCGCCTGCGATACATTCGCAAGCGGCGCGGTTCGTTAGGTCGTTCGCTCAGGTTGCAGCATTTTTCTGCAAGCTCCGCGACCAGTCTAGCCGGCGGGTCACGAACATCACTCCGGCGAGAGCGGCAAAGATCAGCAATGATCCGATGAGCAGCGAGTAAGCCTCAAGGCTCAGCAAGATATAGATCACGCCGTAAAGCGCGGCGAGCAAGCCGCCGATTATCGATGCCCTGCGCCAACTGGACAGGACCGATGCGGCATAGGCCGTGATCAATCCAATGGTTGCCACCGAGGCTACAATATAAGCTAAGGCAAAGCCGATAATCTCGGCAAAGGCAAGCAACAGGATGAAGAATAGCACCAAAGCTACACCGACCAGTATGTATTGAACGGACGAAATCCTTACACCACCGATCAAGTCGAACAGCAAGAAGGCGACAAAGGTAAAGCCGATGAACAGGAAGCCATATTTCGTGGCACGGCTGACCTGGTCATAAAGATCAACAGGTTGGATCAAATTGACCGTTACGCTCGACGCACTGTCCGCACCGCCGCCGTATGAATCGAAGGAACTGTTATTGTTTTGCGGATAAACCTGTTGTCCAGCCTGCGTGGATGTCAACGAGCTGCCGAGCGCCAGATTGGAAATACCATATTTTGCGGTAAAACCGTTTTCTGTCACTTCATTGTCGGGAAGAAATCCTCCGGTGAAGCTTGGATGTGGCCATTTGGACGTGACGGACCAGTTGGTCTGCCCAGCATCCGGCACCATTGTCAGGCTCTCCGTTCCCCGGAATTTCACATCAAATTGCACAGCCATTTCGCCGTCTGCCAGCGCGGTCGCATCCAGCCACGAAAAGAAGCCGGTATTGCCGGTTTCGCCAAGCCCCTTACCCGGCTGAAGAACCAGCGATTGGCCATCGACGGTCAGCTTGTTATCTGCCGACAAGCCTCTCGCATCAGAAAGTCCAAAGCGGATTTCAGCGCGAGCAAAGTCGATATCCGCTGGGTCAATACCGGAACGGTTAAAATCTTCCGGCAATTTGAATGAGGCGGAACCGGTCACATTGGTATTGTAAATCACTACCTCATAGATGGAGCGGCTTTTCACTTCCGTCTGAATATCGCTATCGAAGTTCATGACTTCCGGCGAGATGTAAAGCTCACGCGTTACAACATTCGTGCGAGTAACGGTTTTGCCGTCCTGTTCCACCGATTCCTGGACTTTTGCTTTGTAAGGCAGCACGATTTTTGGTCCGGCAAAAACTTGTTTGCCTCCCCATCCGGTAACAATCGATTGCTCAGCCTGCTGGCTCTGGTTCTGACGATCATAAATCAACAGCCAGCTTGCAAATAACGGGATTGCTAGCAGGAAGCCGGTGAGCAGTACCAAAAGAAACTTGGCACCCGGCGATCGCTCGCGCCGCGTTGGCTGTTCCGATAACGGATTATCTTCGGCGGTTTCAGTCATTATCATTTTCCCTCTAAATGCCTGTAATTGTTTGACTGCTGCTCTTGCAAGCCGCTGCCATTGCTCTAATCATAAACCTCATGCTCTTCCATCCGAGCGACGAATCGAGGCTTACGTGCGACGAATTAACACATTGACCGATTGCCACAATGTGAACGACTTTCGTTCTCTAGCTAAAAAACGCCTGCCTTTTCCGATCTTTGATTATATTGACGGCGCGGCGGACGACGAAGTCACCCGCCGCCGTAATACCGAAGCCTATGAAACGTGCGACCTTGTACCCAATGTCCTCGCCGGGGTCGAGACGATCGACATGAGCACAACCGTCATGGGTCAGAAACTCGCCATGCCGTTATTCCTGTCCCCCACTGCACTACAGCGGTTATTCCACTGGCAGGGCGAACGCGGTGTGGCACGCGCCGCCGAAAAATTTGGAACTTTCTTTGGTATCTCCTCGTTGGCCACTGTCAGCATCGAAGAAATTGGCGAGAGCATCAGCACCCCCAAGATGTTCCAGCTCTACATTCACAAGGATAAGGGCCTGAACAAATCGATGGTGGAACGTTGCAAGGCCGCAAAGTTCGATGCGCTCACGCTAACGGTTGATACCATCGTTGGCGGCAATCGTGAACGGTGCCTGCGCTCGGGCTTTACCAGTCCGCCCAAAATCACCCCTGCAAGTTTTCTGAGCTATGCGACCAAACCAGCCTGGGCGCTCAACTATATGTTGCGAGAAAATTTTGAGTTGTCCAATCTGAAAGACCATGTTGCAGAGGGCACCAATGTTGCGCTGTCAGTGGCGGAATATTTCTCGACCATGCTCGATCAATCGCTCGACTGGACGACGGCGGAAGAGGTCCGCAAAGACTGGGGCGGGGAATTCTGTCTGAAAGGCATCATGTCGGTGGAAGATGCCAAGCGGGCAGTCGACATCGGCGCTACTGCCATCATGGTGTCGAACCATGGTGGGCGACAGCTGGATGGGTCGCGCGCGCCTTTCGATCAGCTCGCCGAGATTTGTGATGCAGTCGGCGACAAGATCGATGTGATCTGCGATGGCGGCATCACCCGCGGCAGTCATGTTCTAAAGGCACTGAGCGTAGGGGCAAAAGCGTGTTCTGGCGGACGGCTGTACCTTTACGCGCTGGCAGCGGCTGGCCAAGCAGGGGTTGAACGTAGCCTCAGCCTGCTGCAAGCTGAGATAGAACGTGATATGAAACTTATGGGCGTGACGTCCGTTGATCAATTGAACCGCGATAATTTGCGTTATCGGTTTTGAAGACAAACAGGGAATATATGATGCAAAACCTCTTGAAACTAGCAACGATCAGTGCCGCGGCGCTGCTCCTAACCACTACGGCACAGGCGCAAAAAGCTGACCCTGATGAGCCGATGGAAAAGCATGCGGAGGATGCGGTGACAACGCCGGCGAAGGATGTTGGCCTGAAAAAGACCGAAATCCCGGCTAAGCTTATCGCCATTCAAGATGATCCCTATTCTCTCTCCGGCCTGCGCCGGTGTGCCGCGATCATCCAGGAGGTCAAGGAATTGGACGCTGTATTGGCTCCCGATGTCAATGAGGAAGTCGATAAATCCAAAGCGGAGAAACGCGAAGAAACAGCTGGCCGAGTGGCTGGTGGAATTATTGGTGGATTGATACCCTTTCGCGGGATTGTGCGAGAAATATCTGGCGCGGCAGGTGACGAGCGCAAATATAATGCGGCAGTTTATGCTGGCGTTGTCCGGCGCGGTTTTTTGAAAGGCGTTGGTCTAGAACGGGGTTGCAAGGCCCCTGCGCGTCCTTAAACTAACATAGCGGGGCGATAACCTAAGGGGGCAGTTAGGGAAGGACTGATGTCCGTCTACAAATCGACCGGCAATGCACTTGTGGCTTGTATATTCTGCTTTGCGGGCAATGCACAAGCGGAGATGCCGCATAGAGATCTGCCAATGCACCAGCATGCCCAAAACGCTGTGATGCAACCCATCAAGGATGTGAACCTGCGAAAAGATCCGATTCCGCCCAAGCTGATTGCCGTGCAGCATCATCCCTATGATTTGCAAAATATGCGCGGATGCAAGGCACTGGAAATTGAAATTGCGGAGCTCGACTATACATTGGGTCCGGATATAAACCAGTTGCCGGAACAAAGCGTTGCAGAAAAACGAGAGCAAGGCGTCAGTAGAGTAGCTGGGTCTTTGCTCGGTGGTCTAATACCCTTTCGCAGCGTGGTTCGTGAGTTAAGTGGTTCGAATGCAGCCAAACGAAAATTTCAGGAGGCGATCGCAGCGGGTAATGCGCGCCGAAGTTTTCTAAAAGGTGTAGCGGTCACGAAAGGATGTCTAGCAGTACCACAGCCTGTCCGGGTCGCTTTGGTATATGACATGACCGGGTTTTGATGGTGTTCCGGCGCTGAAGCTGGCTAAGTTGCCGCAGATGCCTTCACAATCCAGATTCCACCCGGCAAGGACACACGGCCATCTTTGTCAAACGGTTGCAATGCGGTCTTTAGCGCATTCAACAGCCGGGCTTTCAATATGTCATCGACCTCACCCAAAGCGCGCGATGCCGGGCCAATTTGCGATGAGAATCGGACTGCCCCATCGGCTCCACCGGATTGAGACAGGCAAATTTCAACTGCATGTGCTGCTATGGAGACATCCCCAAAACCGGCTCTGTGTAATATGCCTTCCAATCTTTCCGAATCAGCAAACGCAAAAGGACCGGGGGCGTGCGGGTCGGTCTCTGGTACTTCAGGCAACAGTGGCTTAATCGCCTGCATGGGAACCATCACCCACATATTGACTTTGGGCGTTTGCCAGCAGGCAAAAACCATTCGGCCACCGGCCTTCAGATTGGAACGAATATTCGTAAAGGCTGCAATCGGATTTTCGAAGAACATCACGCCAAATCGCGAGATGATAAGGTCAAAGCCCTCATCATCCCTGTATTCTGCTGCGTCGGCCAATATCGTTTTCGCACGACCATCTGTACGAGATCGGGCCAAGTCCAGCATGGGTTTGGAAACATCGACGCCCGTAACATGCGCACCGGCATTCGCTGCAAGTAATGTGGTTTCGCCGGTTCCGCAACCTATGTCGAGAACCCGTTCACCAGGAGCGATAGCAGCGGCATCCATCAGCAGAGATGTCACGGGTGCCAACATTGCATCCAGTGCATGCTGCTCTTCCGCCCATTTCAGACCTGCGTTGTCATTCCAATATTCAATCTGCTCGTCATTAGGCATAGAGCCGCCAATCAGTATGGAGCCAGCGACGAATTAATAAACCCGCTTCTTCGGTTTGATGTAATCCGCTTCGTCGGTCAGCGTAAAGTCATGCACCGGACGATAGCTGATATCGACTTTACCGGTGCCGCGCGCCTTATCAGGACCGCCCCAACCGTCAAATGTCGCAACGGTGTGCTTCATCCATTCCTTATCATTCCGGTCTTCATAATCTTCCTGCATATGGGCTCCGCGGCTTTCCTTCCGGTTAGCAGCGCTTTCCATCGTCACAACGGCTTGTGCCATCAAGTTGTCAAGTTCCAGGGTTTCGATGAGATCGGTATTCCAGATAAGCGAACGGTCAGTGACACTGACATCGCCCATTTTATTGTTCACAGCCCGCATCTCTTTGACACCTTGGGCCAGCAATTCGTCATCGCGGAAAACGGCACAGTTTTTCTGCATTGTCTTTTGCATTTCCGTACGCAGCGCAGCAGTTGTTGTGCCGCCTTTCGCATATCGGAAATGGTCCAAACGAGCCAGCGACAGATCAGCGGAATCTTTCGGCAACGGTTTATGCGACGTACCGGGTTTTAGCCTCTCTTTCAGCCTTAAACCGGTAGCGCGACCAAAGACGACGAGATCGATCAGGGAGTTGGATCCGAGACGATTGGCACCGTGAACCGACACACAGGCGGCTTCGCCTACAGAATAAAGACCCGGCACAACCGCATCGGGATCATCTTTGGTGGGGTTCACCACTTCGCCGTGATAATTACAGGGTATGCCACCCATATTGTAGTGGACCGTCGGCACCACCGGTAGGGCTTGACGCGTCAGGTCAATACCAGCGAAAATCTTACCGGTTTCGGTAATCCCGGGAAGCCGTTCTGCCAAAACTTCGGGCGCAATGTGGTCGAGGTGGAGGTAGATATGATCTTTTTCTGGACCAACGCCGCGACCTTCGCGAATTTCGGTTGCCATGCAGCGAGACACCACGTCCCGAGACGCAAGATCTTTTGCGCTTGGCGCATAGCGTTCCATGAAACGCTCGCCTTCGGAGTTGGTCAGATAACCGCCCTCCCCGCGTGCGCCTTCGGTAATCAACACGCCCGCACCGTAAATGCCGGTCGGGTGAAACTGAACAAATTCCATATCCTGCAACGGCAAGCCTGCACGCAGCGCCATGCCGCCGCCGTCACCGGTACAAGCATGAGCAGAGGTTGCGCTATAATAACAACGCCCAGAACCGCCGGTTGCCAGCACAATCGCGTGCGCGCGGAAGCGGTGGATGGAACCATCTTCCAAGCAGATAGCGATCACGCCGCGGCATTCGCCGTCTTCCATGATCAGGTCGATCGCAAAATATTCAATGAAGAAATCCGCGTCATATTTCAGGCTCTGTTGATAGAGCGCGTGAAGCATCGCATGACCAGTCCGGTCTGCTGCGGCACAAGTCCGCTGTACCGGAGGACCATCGCCCATATTCTGCATATGGCCGCCAAAGGGACGTTGATAGATAGTACCATCTTCGTTCCGTGAAAACGGTACGCCAGCATGCTCCAACTCATAAACCGCCTGAGGCGCTTCGCGGACGAGATATTCAATCGCATCCTGGTCACCGAGCCAATCCGAGCCTTTAACCGTGTCATACATATGCCAGGACCAGTGATCTGGCGTATTGTTACCCAAGGAAGCGGCAATGCCGCCCTGTGCTGCAACGGTATGCGAACGGGTCGGAAAAACCTTCGTAATACAAGCTGTTTTCAGGCCAGCTTCGGCGGAACCCATGGTTGCGCGCAAACCGGACCCACCGGCACCCACGACAACCGTGTCGAAAGTATGATCAATAATCTTGTAGGCGGGCTTTGAATCTATGTCAGTCATTAAGCGACCACTCCGGTAAAGGCGACCTTGGCAACAGCGAAAATTCCAAGCGCTGCTCCGCCAACGGCGAAAAAGTTAAGCAAGATGATGATGCCGAATTTCAGCCCATGATCAGGAACATAATCCTCAATCAATACCTGAAGCCCAAGCCTCAGATGCCAGAAAATGCTAACCAGCATCAACATCATTGGAACCGCCACCAGCGGCGAGGAAAGCCAACCGACAAGCAGTTCATATTCATAATTGGGCAGTCTCAGTAATGAGATTAAAAGCCAAGCAATCAACGCGAGGTTACCGACAGCAGTAACGCGCTGAATGATCCAATGGTGGGCGCCTTCTTGAGCAGAGCCAAGACCGCGAACTTTGCCAATATTTGTTCCTGATCCCATCGTCTTATCCAATCAACTTTGAAGAGATGAAAAACCAGAGTGCGGCGGTCGAAAGCAGAGCCAATCCGGGCACAGCAGCCGACCAAAGCTTATTCGTCTGGAGTTCATAACCTGCCCCTGCATCAAGCACAAAATGGCGCAGGCCGGAATATGTATGTTCGAACAGGGCGAAAGTCATACCGATCATCACAATGAAGCCAGGAATGCTCGTCATGATACCGACGAAAAACTCATAAGATTCCGGTCCAGCTGAAATACTGTATAACCACCACACCAATATAGGTGCACCGAGCAAGGCGAGTGCATCACCTGTGGCCCGGTGAAGGATGGAGACTAGCATAGCCGGTCCCCATTTATAAATTCCCAAATGCGGCGATAAAGGCCGGTTTGTTGGTTTAACCAATTTTTGTCCCCTGATCAGAGACCCCGCGTATCGCTGGAGTCTTTGTAAACGAACCAGTGCTTTAGCGAAAACGCAGCCGCATGCAAACAAGATAGCGGGGTTTTTCTGCCCTGCATGTCCGCTTTTTAGATGCAAAGGGGCGCCGAACGCATGCAAATCCAGAAAGCGCTATTAAAAATATCAGCCGTTGGGCATCTCTTGTTGGACCTTTGGCCGTCCCGGCCTTATTCATCCATCGCATGACCAACAGAAAAACACATATACTAGTGACAGGCGCCAGCCGCGGTATTGGCAAGGCGATATTGGAAAGCTTTGACGCAGCCGATATTGCCGCAGTGGGCCAGAGCACGACAGGCGACAATGGCCTGTTGCAATCGGATTTTGCTAGCGCCGATGATGTTTCTCGATTTTGGCAGGAGGCGTTGGACCAGCTTGATGGTCGGATCGATATTCTCATCAACAATGCCGGCATATTTGATCCCAACCCAATAGCAAGCGCAGAAGAACTATGGCTCGATAGCTGGCAGCGGACCATGCAGATCAACCTTACCGCATCTGCGCAATTATGCCGCTTGGCGGTGCTGCATTTTCAGGAAAGCCAAGCCCACGGCCGGATCATCAATATCGCCAGTCGCGCCGCTTATCGCGGGGACAGCCCTGAGCATTGGCACTATGCAGCCTCCAAAGGTGCCATGGTCGCAATGACAAAAACGATCGCGCGCGCTTATGCCAGCGAAGACATTCTCGCCTTCGCCATTTGCCCGGGTTTCACCATGACCGGCATGGCCGAAGACTATCTGGAAAGCCGCGGGGGCGACAAGTTGCTGCGGGACATTCCTCTTGGCCGCGTGGCGCAACCGGAAGAGATTGCGTCTATGGCGAAATATTGCGCGCTTGATGCCCCGCCATCCATGACCGGCGCCGTGCTCGACGCCAATGGTGCGAGCTTTGTCCGATGATCGCGCGGGAATTAATGGGGGCGGCGAAAATTCCCGGCGGCAATGAGCATGGTGGCGAATTACGATTATTCCGCCGAGAGCTCAAACATGCCGATGAATTCTCGATCATGCTGGGACGCATCGAACTGATGAACAGCCGTATGAGCGGATCAGAAGAAGCACTGGCCACAATGAGCTGCGAAAAACTGACCAAATCAAATCCGCGCGTCCTGATTGGCGGCTATGGCATGGGATTCACCCTTCGCGCCGCGCAAGCCGTGCTGCCGGAAGGCGCTACTATCGTGAATGCTGAGCTTATTCCGGCCATATTGGAATGGGCACGCGGGCCCATGCGCGAGCTAACCAACAATTGTCTGGACGATCCGCGCGTGGAGACCATAGTGGGCGATGTCAGCGACGTTATCGCGGCTGCGCCGAACCAGCATTATGATGCCATTTTACTGGATGTCGACAATGGCCCAGATGGCTTGACCCAAGATGACAACGAACGGCTCTATGGTTTCAACGGGCTGGACGCAGCCAAATCGGCGCTGCGAACCGGTGGGATCCTCGCCGTCTGGTCCAGCGCCCCTGACCCGGCCTTCACGCGCCGGTTGCAGCAATCGGAATTTGCGGTCGAGACGAAGACTGTTAGCGCCCGAAGCAATGGCAAGGGAGCCAAACACGTAATCTGGTTGGCCAAAAATCCTTAACTTCCTTTCACTAGCCGAATCCTCAAAGCTCCGCTAACGAGCGCCCATGCTCAGTTTTAGCAATATTACGGTGCGCCTCGGCGGCACGGTCATTTTGGACGGCGCAACCGCCGCTCTGCCACCTGGCGCGCGTGTCGGGATGATTGGCCGTAACGGTGCGGGCAAATCCACTTTGATGAAAGTTGTCGCTGGACTGCTGGAACCGGATGACGGCACCGTTGGCATGCCTAAAGGCGCCCGAATGGGCTATATTGCGCAGGAAGCCCCTGCTGGAACAGAGACCCCTCTGGACACCGTTTTGGCTGCGGACACAGAACGTGCTACGCTTTTACTTGAAGCGGAAACTGCCGATGAACCGAACCGGATTGGCGAAATCCACGAGCGCCTGAATATGATCGAAGCGCATAGTGCGCCTGCCCGCGCCGCTAAAATCTTGATCGGTCTGGGTTTCGATGAAAAAGCGCAACAACAACCAATGGACAGTTTTTCTGGCGGTTGGCGTATGCGTGTCGCGCTTGCAGCGCTGCTATTTTCGCAGCCTGAATTGCTGCTGCTCGATGAGCCCTCCAACCACCTCGACCTTGAAGCGACTTTGTGGCTGGAAAATTTCCTGACCAGCTATCAGGCCACTATTTTGGTGATCAGCCATGAGCGGGATTTGCTCAACAATGTTGTTGATCATATTCTCCATCTGCAAGGCGGAAAGACGACACTTTATCCCGGCGGCTATGATGCGTTTGAGAAACAGCGTGCAGAGCGTCAGGCACAAATGGCTTCTGCCCGTGAAAAACAATTGGCGCAGCGAGAAAAACTGCAGGCCTATGTCGATCGCTGGGGCGCCAAAGCACATAGTGCAAAACAGGCCCAAAGCCGCGTCAAAGCACTCTCTCGCATGCAGCCAATTGCGGCTGCAATTGAAGACCCGTCACTCAGCTTTCATTTTCCTAGCCCGGCAGAGCTCAAACCGCCGCTGATCACTTTGGACGATGCCGCTGTTGGTTATGGCGACAATATCATATTGTCGGACCTGAATCTGCGCCTTGATCCCGATGATCGCACCGCTCTGCTTGGCCGCAACGGCAACGGCAAAACAACCCTCGCCCGTTTGCTAGCCAGCCAACTGGAACCCAAGGCGGGCGCGATAAACAAGTCCGGCAAGCTTACAGTGGGTTATTTCACTCAATATCAGGTCGAAGAACTGGATACGACCGATACCCCGCTGGAACATATGACGCGGCTGATGAAGGACGCGAAACCGGGCGCTGTCCGCGCACAACTGGGGCGGTTCGGTTTTTCTGGTGACAAGGCCACAATGAAAGTTGGCAAGCTGTCTGGCGGTGAACGTGCGCGTTTGGCTTTAGCGTTAATCACACGCGATGCACCGCATCTGCTGATCCTAGATGAGCCGACAAACCACCTTGATGTCGATGCCCGTGAAGCCTTGGTTCATGCCTTGAATGAATATACCGGGGCCGTCATTCTCGTCAGTCATGATCGGCACATGCTGGAACTGACCGCTGACCGTTTGGTCATGGTCGATAGCGGCAAAGCAGCCGAATTTTCCGGGACGCTGAAAGACTATACCGACTTTGTGCTGGGCAAGAATCAGGAAACCAAACCAACCGCTGGTGGCGGTGGTGGTAACCGTAAAGAAGAGCGCCGTCTCGCTGCCGAGCGCCGCAAGCAACAATCGGAATTGCGCAAGGCAGCGAGCGCAGCCGAAAAGAAAATTGAGACGCTTGGCAAGAAATTATCGGACATTGACCAAGCCATGTTTGACCCGGCGACCGCGGAATCCGACTATGCCGACTTGACGATGACCGAATTGATGAAGTTACGATCATCGGTGCAAGACGAGCTGGAACAAAGTGAAGCCGCTTGGTTGAAAGCCAACGAGGCATTGGAGACCGCCAATGCTTAAGTGGACTTTTGCCACGGCCTCGATCCGTTGACCGATAGCTGGAAAATCAGTCTGCCCTGCACCCGGGCCGAAGCCGAAGCGCTTTCCGAAGACAATGTGTTCATCAGCTCAAACGACACCGTCCCGACGATAGTCACCCAAGAGATCGACGAAGCCAAACCGGATGCGTGGATGATTGACATCTATTGCAATAAAGCTCCAGACACCGACATGCTCCGGAACATATTGGAACTTTCCCCGTCCGCGAAGACAGCAAAAATTAAACCTCTGGTGGAAAGACTGGCCGATGAGGATTGGGTAACCATGAGCCAGCGGGATTTGGAACCGCTCCGCGCCGGACGCTTTTATGTCCACACATCAAACAGCCGACCACATGATGATCCGAACGTCACCAACATTTGCGTCGATGCCGGCCAAGCCTTCGGAACCGGTCACCACGAAACGACCTTAGGATGCCTGGAAAGCCTAGAAAGACTGAAACGCAATGGTCAATATTACCGCAATATTATAGACGTCGGCACTGGTACCGGCTTGCTTGCATTTGCCGCGCACCAGTTGTGGCCAATCGCAGGGATTATCGCCAGCGATATTGATCCAGTCGCGATACAAGTCAGCCGAGAAAATGCTGCGGTAAATGGCATTGCCACCGGGTCTAAGCCGAATGCCATAAGATTGCTTGTCAGCAACGGCCTTGACCACGCTGCAATTGGCCAGCGCGCACCCTATGACCTAATCATTGCCAATATATTGGCAGGGCCGCTGATTGCCCTCGCTCCCCAAATCGCCAATGCTGCGGCGCCAAATACGGCCTTGATCTTGGCAGGTTTACTGAAGGGACAACAGTCAGAGGTCGTTCATGCCTATATGCGCGTTGGTTTCCGCCTGCGTGATGTCCGGGTAGAAAATGAGTGGCCTTGTCTCACGTTCGTCAAAGCCCGGGAATATGGTCCTGCGAAAACCCGCCAGATCATTCGTTCCCCTTTGGCCTCTGACTATTTTGGTGAATGCTGAATTCTTAAACAACAACCGCCTTACCTGATTGCGCGCTGGGGTGAGCCTGCGTACCACGCGTCAGTATTTCATCGCCATCCACAATATCAGCAATTGCGATATCAGGCATGACCGATATCTTCTCGTAAACCGGTTTGAAATCGGTCTCAACGGTCACGCGTAAAAGCTCATCCAGACTGGGAATAACAAAATAATTCTGTTGAAAATCGTCGATCCGATATTCCGTCCGCAACACCCGCTCCAGATCGAACATAATGCGAGTGGGGCTATCATCATCCAGCGCAAAAACACTTTCGCCAAAGCTCGAAACGATGCCAGCGCCGTAGATACGCAAACCGTCCGCTTCCTGAATCAAACCAAATTCGACCGTATACCAATACAGCCGCGCCAGTTGCTTGAGCGTTCCAAATTTCAAAGCCCTCAAACCGCCGCGCCCGTAGGCCTCCATATAATCAGCAAAACGTTGGTCGGCGAGCATCGGTACATGACCGAACACATCATGGAAAATATCCGGTTCCTGCAGATAGTCGAGCTGATCCGGTCGCCGGATGAAATTGCCAGACACAAAGCGGCGATTGGCGAGATGATCAAAAAAGACATCATCCGGCACCAATCCGGGCACCGCCACGACTTGCCATCCCGTCGCATCCATCAATATCCGGTTGAGTTCCTCAAAATCCGGGATACCTGGCTTTGAGAGATGCAGGATATCAATTCCGTCTAGAAAGGCCTGCGCCGCGCGACCGGGCAACATTTCCCGCTGGCGCGCGAAAAGCGTGTCCCAGGTATTATGGTCTTCTGCGCTGTAAGAGGACCAGTTTTGGTCAATCGTCCAGTCAGCATTTGCCTGCGCTGGCGGCTTGTCATAGACATGGGATTCTGGATTGGGGGATGTCAACATAGCATCATCCTACAGCAGAAAAGGTTTCTATGGCAACTTTTCCAATGAAATTGGCCAAGCGCGTTACTGGCGGACTTCTCGCGATAATCGCGCTTTATTTCGTCGCCGCCTTGTTCGGCAGTATCCTGCCTGCCAATCAATATTGGAAAAGCCCCGAAGACGGGATTGAATTATTCATAGAAACTAACGGGTTACATACAGGCATCATCATGCCGATCCGCAGCGATGTGCATGATTGGAGCGGCCTGATTCGGCCTGAGCATCTTGATAATCCGGGGAGTTATGGCAGTCATATATTGATCGGATGGGGTCATGAAGGTGTTTATCGCAACGCTGAGCATTGGCAGGACTTGCGATTCAGAGATGCCGCGAGCGCTATATTCGGCAGCCATGACGTGCTTTTGCACGTTTATCACCTGACTTATCCACAGACTTATCCGCATTATCGGCGCAGTTTCAAAGTCAGCGAGGCGGAATATCGGAAGATAGTGGACGCCATAAATTCCCGCTTTGTTCTGGATGAGGCGGGAGAATCCATACCTTCTAAAGGTTACGGAAACCATGATCTATTTTATCAAGCGCGCGGCCATTATACCGCCTTTTACACGTGTAATAGCTGGACAGGAGACGTTCTGCGTCGGGCCGGCATCAGAACCGGTATCTGGACACCTTTTCAAGGTGGTGTGATGCGTTGGTTTCCTGAAAATTAGACAAAACTAGAGTTTTCTTGAAAAGAGCACCCATTATGCTAGCTTTTTGATACTAAGGGTAAAAATCGGGGACCGGCTCATGACTATTTTGAATCAAACGAATACGGGTTTCAAATTATGCCTAGTCGTTCTCGCGCTCAGTATATCAACAACCTCTTATGCCACTCGGAATAGCTCGGAGAAGGTCGATGACAACGGCGATATAGTCGTGACCGGACCCAAATCGATCAAAAAAGTTATCGCGCGGTTTATTGACTCGACAATTGCAACGCCAAAGGGCGGCAAGCATGAGGGTCAATTTGCCCGGTTTACGCGAGCTGTTTGTCCATCGGTAAAAGGCTTGTCCGATAAGCTTAATCTTCAAATTGAAGAGCGCATACGTAATGTTGCTCTAGCGTCAGACATTGCTGTCGGACCTTCAGGCTGCGCGCCAAACGTGCATGTCAATGTCGTTGAAGACGGAGAAGAGGCGATAAAGCTTATTCGGAAAGAGCGCTCCGATATGTTTGATTCCGTTCCTCTCTATAAGCGTGACCGTATCGCAAAAAGTGGCGGCCCAGCGTATAGCTGGAAACGGCTCGATACTGTTTCTGCCGATGCAAATGTGGTTCAGCGATCCGATGACCTTACTGAACTTCCATCTGATGAGCCGGACAAAACAAACGTTCCCGTTCTCTTTTCCAACGTCAAGTCAAAGATCAAAAAAACGGTTAAACAGCAAATCACGCGCTCCTTTCTCCTAATCGAAAAAGACGCGTTAATAGGCCTTACGACCGTTCAAATTGCTGATTATGCCGCCATGCGGTCGTTTGTTGAGAGCGAGGGCAATGAAACACCTTCCTATTCAATCCTATCTCTATTTGATGATGCCAATCGCAGCAACGATGCGCCGGAATCCGTCAGTGAATTGGACCTCGCACTGCTGAGCTCGCTGTATAACTCACCGTCTGACGTATCAGCTTCCATGCAAAGCGCCGCAATGATCCACAAGATGAACAAAGAGCTGACCGAGGTCAAAAAAGACGACTAATCGGCTTGGAGGAAGAACAGCTCAAACGCGCTAAATATTATCCATCGCGCTTATGGAGCAGCGCGGCTTGATCCAAGACGAAAATCTTGCCGTAACGGCACATCAGCGCCTTTTCCATTTCAAGAATCTTTAACGCCTTGCCTAAAGAGACTCTTGACACCCCGACCAGATCGGCAAGCTCCTGTTGTGTGATATGAACCACAAATTCTCCTTCGCCCTGATCGCAAAGCCCAACCAAGGCCTGCGCCAAGCGAGCGACCGTCGATAAATTTCGCCCTGCCTCAATCAGGTCAAACGCTTGCTGCACCATGTGCGCCATGCCTTTGAGCAATATGCGTGCAACCCGGCCATCAGATGCAATTGCCGCTTCCAGCTCGGCTTCTCCAATCTGTATCAGTGTCGTTTCATTACCGGCGATCGCATCCACGAGGCGTGGGAACTCTCCTAAAAAGGCTAGCTCGCCAAAGCTTTCACCCGGACCAAGCACGGCAAAGAGAGTCAGCTCGCCGCCGACCGAATAACGCCCTATCTGGACCGCCCCGCTGACGATGTGCCAAAACCCTTCTCCCGCATCGCCGTGTTGCTGGATCAGCTCACCTTTAGCAAATTTGCGGGACTTTCCATGGCGCAACAACCTTTCCCGAATGGCATTTGGGAGCGCTTTGACAAAACCAGTGGCGGTAAAGGTAGATGAAGAAAATTGGCGTGAATCTCTCAATTGCAAACCTCTTAGCATTTGAACCTTTGGCTATCTGCTACACACTTCGCGAAAGCAACCCATGTTTCGATAGAAAGGATAGCAATGCGGCCAGAAATTTACGCGATACTCAGCACCTTTCTGCTCTTTGGATTGCTGGAATTATTTCGTACAAACCTATTCAGCAAGCCCGATCAAACGCGTAAAGATGCAATTGTTGAGATCGTCGGCTCGTTCGTTTTGCTAATTTTTACACAGCCTCTCATCATAGTGTCAGCGCAATTTCTGATGGGCGCAGCGGCTCCGCAATGGGCAGGCGCACTGGCTAGCATTCCGCTAATCGCAGCGGTCGCCCTCTTCCTTATTTTTGATGATATGACACAATACTGGATGCATCGGCTATCTCACCGCATTCCATTTCTCTACAATCTGCACCGCGCCCATCATGATGCGAAATATATGAGCGTTCGTTTGGTCTACCGGAACAATATTTTCTATTATTTCCTGATGCCGAGCATTTGGTTCTCCGGGATACTCATCTATCTTGGTCTCGGGTGGGTCTATGTCGGATATATCGTCGTCAAAATGACCGTCATTATTGCGGCACACAGCGATGTTGCCTGGGATAAGCCGCTATACAAGGTCAAATGGTTGTCTCCCGTAATGTGGCTGTTGGAAAGGACCATCTCCACACCCGCTACTCATCACGCCCATCACGGACGTCATATGGAAGATGGCGCGACTAACTATAAAGGCAATTACGGCAACCTTCTGTTTTTTTGGGACATCCTCTTTGGGACGGCAAAAATCACTCGTCGCTATCCGGACAGCTATGGCGTCGAAAACCTTGCACCGGCAACTGTGGGCCAGCAACTCGCCTGGCCGCTATTCGCCGAGAACAAGCAAGGCGGTTACGGCGTGAAAGAATTGGCAGCCAAAGAAACGGCGGCAAGGACATGATTCAGAGTTAGGGTGGGGGACCAGGGTGGCTGACGGTCGGGGGAAAGTCCGTCAGTCGCCTTGGTCATTTTTTAGTCGGTCATTGCTGATAAAATCTAATATTCTGGCTTCTTTCGGGTCAGCGGATAAGCAAATTGCTTCATATACCCCTTCGGTACATCTTCCGGAATTCCATAGTTTTCCGGCCATTTTGATGGTGGCAGGTAGAATGTTCCGAACAGTTTATCGATCCAGGGAAAATGGATCGCAAAATTCACATCAAATGCTTCGCGCTCCAGACCATGGTGCCAGTGATGAAAACGCGGGGTTGCGATCCAGTGGCCCAGCCAGTTGAAATCCCCTTTGATATTAGCATGCAGCAGCGACGAATAGATATAAACGAAGGCAATATAAGCCTGTAGCACCGAAGGGCTGAAGCCCAACGTCATCATCGGCAACGCCGTGATGCCGCGAAGCAATATGATCTCTATGAAATGCATCCGCGCGCCGGCCAGCCAATCCATCGCCTTGGCAGAATGGTGGACCGCATGAAAGCCCCATAGGAACGGGAAGCGGTGGAAGGTCCGGTGAAAGAAATATTGCACCAAATCGGTGAGCAGCAATACAATCACAAATTGTATAATCCACGGGATCGAAGCGACAATCGCGCGAAACGCATCCCAGCTATTGGTATTGGCTACCACCACCATAGACGGTGCCAGAGCAAGAAAGGTAAGGGCCTGCACCATCATCGAGCTGATCAGATAGTAAAACAGGTCTTCCCGCCATTCGATCCGAAACAGGCGTTGCGCACGCCTGTGCGGCAATATCCGTTCCAGCGGCGCAAACATAAGACCGGTGACCACCAAATTAACGACGAAGAAATCAAGACCGAAAAACATACCCCAGCTTTGGGTGTCTTCCGGCTGCACATTGGCGCCGCCGAGAAACGCTGCGGTGATACCAATGGCCAGCGCGACGAAGCCCAAAGCCTTCCGGGGACGCAATAGCAGGCTCAACAAAGCCAGTGCGTATGATCCCAAAAGCAGCAAGTGGACCACCCCGCGAAAGCCCGTCCAATCTTTGACCGCCTGCAGTTCCGGTGTCGCAAACCATTCGGGAAAACGCAACGCGATCACCATAGCCAGACCGGTCACCGCCATGAGCACCGCGAAAAAACCCGCGAGCCAGCCACTACCAAAGCGGCGCACCTCTGGCGGTGCCTCCAAATCCCTAGCGAGCTGGTTCAATATCCCCTGTTTTTTGGCCACGTCCCACTCCGCTTTCTTCGGCTTATCCGGCCGCTTTCACAATATCAGACCACGCCGCTTCGTCGATCACTTCAATGCCTAGTTCTGCGGCCTTCTTCATTTTTGATCCCGCGCCCGGCCCAGCGACCAGCAAATCAGTCTTTGCGCTGACAGAGCCTGATGCTTTCGCTCCCAATGCCTCAGCCTGAGCCTTGGCCTCATCGCGGCTCATTGTTTCCAGCTTACCCGTAAAGACAACCGTCTTCCCGGCAACGGCGCTGTCTCGTGTTTCGACGATATAATCCGGCGGCGTGACTTCACGCAGCAGGTCTTCCCAAACCTCCCGATTATGGGGCTCGTGAAAAAAATCGGCGAGAGAATGACCCACTGCGGCTCCTACTCCGTCCAATGCGATGACTTCCGACACTGCGACATCGACGCGCTGCCGATATTTCTTATCCTCTTCATCCGGTAGTTTTTCGATGCCCGACCGCTCTGCCTCTATCGTTTCCGCGAGCGAGCGCACTGCCTCCAGTCGGGTCACCTTCTTCATTAAATCTCGCGCTGAAACCGCGCCAATATGTCTGATGCCCAGACCGAATAATATTCTTGCAGCATCCGCGGAGCGTTTCTTTTCCACAGCCGCTAACAGATTATCCACAGACTTTTCCTGCCAACCATCCCGCGCCAATATTTCGGCACGATGCTGGCGCAGCCGGAATATATCTGCCGGGCCTTCAAGGAAACCGGCCTCGATAAATTCCGCAATGCTTTTGTCGCCAAGACCATCAATATCGAGCGCTGCGCGAGACGCAAAATGGGCTAATCGCTGGAACCGCTGAGCCGGACAGATCAGACCGCCGGTACAGCGCACATCGACTTCACCCTCTTCGGCCACAGCTTCGCTATTGCATTCCGGGCAATGGTCGGGGAACCTATAGGGCTCGCGCTGTTCGTCACGCGTCAGGTTTTCCGCAACTTGCGGTATGACATCACCGGCTCGCTGAACCAATACACGATCACCGGGACGCACGCCAAGCCGTTCAATTTCATCGCGATTGTGAAGCGTCACATTGGACACAACCACACCGCCGACCGTCACCGGTTTAAGCCGCCCTACCGGCGTTAGTTTACCGGTACGCCCCACCTGAATATCGATGCTTTCCAAAGTGGTCTGTGCCTGCTCCGCCGGGAATTTGTGGGCCAGTGCCCAGCGCGGAGCCTTCGCGACAAAACCTAATCGTTTCTGCCAATCAAGCCGGTCGACTTTGTAAACCACCCCATCAATATCATAGGGTAAATCCGCTCGCTCCGCCTCGATATGGCGGTAGTGGGCGAGCATGGCGTCCAGCGTTTCAAACCGTTTGACCAGCGGCGATAGCGGCAAGCCCCAGCTGGCAATTGCCTTCATGACGTCAAAGGCTGTGTCCCCGGGAAGTGCGGTCGCAACACCCCAACCGTGGGCCCAGAATTTCAGCGGGCGCTTGGCGGTAATCTTCGCATCTTTTTGTCGCAGCGATCCCGCCGCCGCGTTGCGCGGATTGGCAAATTGTCGAATCTTCTCGGGGTCGAAAGCGACATTTTTCGCCGCTGCATCGGCTTTACCCTCGTCCATGAGGCGCGAGTTGAGGCCATCGAAATCACTCTTGGCCATATAGACCTCGCCTCGAATCTCGAAAACATCCGGCGATTCGCCCTTCAATGCCTGCGGGATATCCGCAATCATGCGGACATTGGCGGTAACATCCTCACCAATCTGGCCATCACCGCGCGTAGCGGCCAATGCCAGTTCGCCTTTCTCATAGCGCAACGAGCATGACAGACCATCAATCTTGTCCTCCGCTGTCACTGCAACCGGTTCACCCTCTGGCAAATTCAAAAATCGCCGTACCCGCGCAAGCCATTCGGCGATATCCTCATCCGAAAAGCCATTGTCGAGGCTCATCATCCGCTGCTCATGCGCGACTTTCGAAAGCGGGGACGCTGCAACAGCCGCGCCGACCAGCTTGTTTGGGCTATCATCCCGCACCAGATGCGGGAAAGCCTCTTCCAGCTCGTTATTGCGCCGCACCAGGGCGTCGTAATCCGCATCGGAAATTTCCGGCGTGTCTTCGGCGTGATAAAGCTTGTTATGCTTGGCGATTGTCTTCGCCAGACGCATCAGTTCATTAGCTGCGTCTGCTTCGGAAAGGCTTTTCAAACTCAAACCCCCTCCAGCAAACGGTCCGCCTGTGCTCTCGCCTCATCCGTCACATCCGCGCCCGATAACATTCGCGCAATTTCCTGTCGTCGGCCTTCCTTGTCGAGCGCATTCACATCCGTCCGTGACACCGTGCCATTGGAGCTTTTATTGATCAGCATATGGGCATTGCCTTTGGACGCCACTTGCGGGCTATGGGTCACGACCAGCAACTGCGCTGACTTCGACAGGCGCGCCAGTCGGTCGCCAATGGCTGATGCCACGGCGCCACCGACACCGCGATCAACCTCGTCGAAGATGATCGTCTTGGCCCCGCCCTCTTCAGCCAAGGCAACCTTCAACGCCAATATGAAGCGCGACAATTCACCGCCGGAAGCAATCTTGCCAAGCGGTGCGAGAGGTGCACCGGGATTGGTTGAGATCAGAAATTCGATCCGGTCCATGCCGTTGGCGCTCCAGCGATCTTCCTCCAAAGGCTCCAGCACCGTTTCAAACCGTGCCGCGTCGAGTTTCAAGGGGACCAGTTCCCCGGCAACTGCTTTATCCAAAGCCTTTGCCGCCTTGGTCCGTTTCAACCGCAAGGTTTCTGCAGCATCCACGTAGGTTTGTCTGGCAGCTTTGACATTCGCCTCCAAAGCACCCAAGGATTTGCCACCATCGCTGATCGCCGCCAGTCTGGTTTCCAAGTCTATCAGCAATTGTGGCAAGGCATCGCCCTCCACCCGATGCTTGCGAGCCAAAGCGCGCAGGTCAAACAACCGCGTTTCCATATCGTCGAGCCGCTGGGGATCAAAGGTCAGCGCATGCGCCGCATCATTGAGTTTTTCCTCTGCCTCGCTGGCCTCGATCACCGCGCGGTCAAGGGCTTGCAATGCTTCCGTCAGCAAGGGATGATCTTCGGCTATCCGATCCAGCCGCCGCGCTGCCGCGCGTAAAGAGGCCAGACCGCCGTTTGATCCGTCAAAGGCCGCTCTGATCGCTTCGAGATCACCGGTCAGCTTTTCGCCCTTCATCATCGTCGCGCGGTCGAGGGCAAGCTCCTGCTCCTCTCCCGGTTGCGGCGCGAATTTGGAGAGTTCCGCAACGCTATGTTCGAGATATTCGCGGTCCTGTTCCGCCGCTTCCTGGTCATTCAAGGCTTTTTCCAGGATTGATTTTGCGGACTGCCAGCCTTCAAAGGCATTCCTGACTTTAGCGCCATCAGCGCCCGCATAAATATCCAGCAACGCCCGGTGGCCTGACGGATTGATCAGGCCTCGGTCATCATGCTGTCCGTGAATTTCAATCAGCTTGCTACCCAATTCGCGCAACAGAGTCGCCGAGCAGGGCTGATCATTGACAAATGCCCGGCTGCCACCATCCGCTTTAACGGATCGCTTGATGATCAATGGTTCGCCCGGCTCCACATCAATGTCATTATCCTGAAGAAACAGAGCCAACTTACTCGCCCCAGCAGGCGGGTCGAAACTCGCAGTTACCTGAGCTTTTTGCGTGCCTTGCCGCACCAGTCCACTATCCGCACGATTGCCGAGCGCAAGACCCAGAGAATCCAGCAAGATGGATTTGCCCGCCCCGGTTTCACCGGTGAGCACCGACAGGCCTGGCCCAAATTCAAGATCGAGCGCTTCGATAAGAACAATGTCACGAATGGAAAGGGACTGCAGCACAGCCCTCTCTTAAATCACGTTTATCTTGGCTGCAACGTCCATGGACATGGATCGCGGCAATTTACATGAAATCAGGTCGCGCCATGCTTGTTGACGAGATCATAAGCGCGTTCATACCATTTCGAACCGGGATAGTTGGCACCCAGAACAGCTGCGGTTTTCTTGGCTTCCGCTGGTATACCCAGCGCCAGATAGGATTCGGTTAATCGCATAAGCGCCTCAGCCGAGTGAGTCGTGGTCTCGTATTTCTCGATAACGGTGCGAAAACGAATGGTTGCGGCCAACCACTTGCCCCGGCGTTGATAAAAGCGACCAATTTCCATTTCCTTACCCGCGAGATGATCGTTTACCAGATCCATTTTCAATGTCGCATCGGCAGCATAGCGTGTATTGGGATAGCGGCGCGCCACTTCACCCAGCGTCACCAACGCTTGTTCGGTGATCTTTTGATCCCGCGTCACGTCACTAATCTGCTCGTAATAGCTCAGTGCGATCAGATAAAAGGCATAAGGCGCATCTTTGTTACCCGGATGAATCGACAGGAACCGCCGCGAAGATTCGATCGCCTTGTTATAGTCGCCAGCAACATAATAGCTGAACGCGCTCATCTGTTGTGCGCGGCGAGCCCAAGGGGAATAGGGATGCTGGCGCTCCACCTCGTCAAACAAAGCGGCTGCGATACGATATTGACCGCGATCAAGGCGCTCTTTTGCTGCGTTATAAAGGGTGTTCACATCGCGAGCGACATAGCGGGTATCCGCGCCTCTATTGCCGCCGCCGCCAAGTCCCGCGCAGGCCGAAAGAGTGGTAACCGAAAGGCCCAAAAGAGCCGCTTTGATGATCATGTTTTTCATAACACTTCCCTTAACCACTAATCCGCTGCCCGCCAATAGCCTAATTATCGGTGCGGTCTATCTGTTAGCGCCATAACCGCCTCTTGATATCTGCAGGATGAACGGTCAGAATAAGCTTATGACCAATCCTCCACAAAGCCCCGCCGCCTCTCCTTCCCAGAATAATAGTGGTGTGCCCGCTGTAGATGGAGCCGATCCATATGAGCGGGAAGAGCAGACATTTCCGACCCTGAAAGAAAGCCATCTCAATCGTATCCAGTCTTTCTGTGAAAAGGAAACGCTAAAGGATGGCGCTTTGTTGTTTGAACGCGGACAGAGAAGCGTGGATTTTTTCATCATATTATCCGGTGCGGTCGAAATTTTCGATACGGATGATCAGGGCAACGCGAATGTCTTTACGGTTCACCGGAAGAACCAGTTTACCGGCGAGTTGGACCTGTTCAATGATCGTGAAATCCTGGTCAGCGGGCGCGCTTCCGGTTTGACCGACGTGCTGCGATTCAAGCGCGCCGATTTTCGCCGGATGGTCGTGTCCGAACCCGATATTGGCGAGATCATCATGCGCGCCTTCATCCTGCGTCGGGTCGGCCTGATCCAGCATGGTCAAGGCGGCGTGACCGTCATCGGTCGCAACAAAGATAACCTAACCTTACAGATTGACCGCTTTTTGACCCGTAACGGCTATCCGCACCGAATGCTGGATATTGATTCGGACGAGGACAGCGCAAGCGCGATGGAAGGTTTCAGCATTGATCGCAGCGATCTACCCGTCGTAATCCTGCCTGATGGAAGGCTTGTAAAGGCACCATCGGACAAAGAATTGGCCGATGCGCTGGGCCTTACTGAGGAATTGCGTCCCGACCATCTTTACGATCTGGCGGTCATCGGCGCGGGGCCTTCCGGTCTCGCGGCGGCTGTTTACGGCGCGTCGGAAGGCCTCGAAACCATCATCGTGGAAAAGCTCGCGCCAGGCGGTCAGGCCGGGACCAGCTCGAAAATCGAGAATTATCTCGGCTTTCCAACCGGGATTTCAGGTCAGGCACTGGCGGGTCGCGCTCAGATTCAAGCCCAGAAATTTGGCGCGAAGCTGGCTATTTCGCGTAATGCAGTGGGGCTGGATTGCGACGGCGATTACAACAAGATCAATCTAGAGGGTGATGAAGCCATCTGCGCAAGGGCTCTGGTGATCGCCACAGGGGCGAGTTACCGCAAGCTCAATCTGGAAAATGACGAAAAATTTGAAGGCCAGGGCATTCACTATGCGGCTACACCGATGGAAGCGAAACTATGCCAGAATGAGGAAGTAGCGGTTATCGGTGGCGGAAATAGTGCTGGACAAGCGGCAATGTTCCTCTCGCAAACGGCAAAGCACGTGCATCTGCTGATCCGCAGCGACAGTTTGGCCGCCAGCATGTCGAGCTACCTGATCGATCGCCTCGAAGCTTCGCCCAAAGTTACGATCAGGTTCAACACGGCGATTACCGAATTGATCGGTGAGAACCATTTGGAGTCGCTAAAGTGGGACGGACCCGATGGCATTGAAGACAAGGATATCGGCAATGTCTTCGTCATGATCGGCGCGGTCCCCAATACTGGCTGGATAGGCGATTGCCTGCAACTCGACGATGGCGGCTTCGTCCGCACGGGCAGCGATTGTCAGGGAGAACCAACTGACAGCCCCTATATGACAAGCCGCCCCGGCATTGTGGCTGTGGGTGATGTGCGATCGGGTTCAGTCAAGCGTGTGGCGTCCGGTGTTGGAGAAGGCTCAGTTGTGATTCAGGCCGTCCACAAATATCTGTCGAACCAAAAAGAGGCCGAGGCTCATCAGGCCGAAACCCAAACTGAAATGGCGTGACAACCGCCCTTCCCGCACCGTGCGACGAAAGCATAGGCTTTCCGCCGGCGGAGAACGATTGCACAAACAGAACCGGCGTTTTGACCGCGACTATATTGGGTTCCAGTCTCGCCTTTATCATGGGCTCGATCGTCAATGTCGCTTTGCCATCCATGCAGGCCGATTTTGCAACCGATGCGCAGGGCGCGCAGTGGATCATCAACAGCTATTTACTGCCCGTTGGTGCCTTGATTCTGCTGGGCGGCGCGCTGGGGGATCATTATGGCCGCAAACGGGTTTTTCAGGCCGGGCTGGTGATCTTTACGCTTGGCACTGTCGCTTGCGCTCTGGCATCCAATCTTGGTTCCTTATTGGCCATGCGTGCGTTGCAGGGGCTCGGCGCCGCCCTACTTGCCCCCAATAGCCTGGCGATTATCTCCACCAGTTTCACCGAAGCCGAGCGCGGGAAAGCCATTGGGACATGGGCTGGAATGGGCGCTTTTGCCGGAGCGATAGCGCCGGTATTGGGTGGCTGGGTTGTGGATCTGGCAAGCTGGCGCTGGGCTTTTGCGATTATCATACCTCTCGCCATATTGGCGCTGATCATTGGTCAGCGGGCGATTGCAGCTGATGACAATAGTGATGCCAAAAGCTCCCCACTTGATTGGGCGGGCGCGCTTCTGATCACCATTGGGTTGGCCGCTCTGGTGTGGACGCTCACCGCCTTGCCCCAAACGGATATTGCCAACGGAGCAAAATGGCTGGTCGGCAGTGCCGCTGTCGCAGCCACCGGCCTTTTTCTGATCGTTGAAAAACGCAAGCGGGATCAGGCGATGGTGCCGCTCTATCTGTTCAACACCGCCAGTTTTGCCGGTATCTCACTGTTGACGCTTTTCCTCTATGCCGCGCTTGGCGGATTGCTGGTCTTGCTTCCCTTTCTGCTGATCAACGCAGGCGGCTATTCGGCCACGGAAACCGGCTTTGCGATCCTGCCCTTTCCGCTGACCATGGCGTTATTGTCGCGCTATGCGGGCGGTCTGAGTGATCGTTTTGGGGTGCGAATGATTTTGACGATTGGTCCTGCAATTGTCGCGGCTGGTTTTTTCTATTTCAGCCGTCTGGACAGCGCCGAGATCAATTACTGGCAGGATATTTTTCCCGGGCTGATGATCATCGCTCTCGGGATGACAGCCAGTGTTGCGCCCTTGACCACGGCGGTCATGGCGAGTGTTAGCGATGAACATGGCGGAATCGCGTCTGGCATTAACAATGCGATATCCCGGTCCGCTGGATTAATCGCGACGGCATTGCTCGGCTTCGTATTGGTTGGAAGCGATAGTGGTAATGGCGCGCTGGTCGCCGGGTTTGCCAATGCGGCTTGGGTGGGTGCGCTATTGGCGCTGGTCAGTGCAGTCGCGGCTTGGTTGTTAATCCGTATAGCACCCGTCACTTAAAAAAAGGGCCCCGCTTTCACGGAGCCCTTTTCATTCAATCTTTGAAACGATTTAGTCTTCGGTGATCGAGCTTGGCAATGGAATATCGCCGCCGTCATCCTTTGGACCGTCATTGTTACGACCACGACCGCGTCCACCGCCGCCGGCACCGCCGTCACGTCCGCGACCACGGCCACCGCCGCCGGCGCCATCACGACGCGGACCACGGGGCTTGTTTTCGCGTGGAGGACGTGTGTCTTCCAGCTCTTCACCAGTTTCCTGATCCACAACCCGCATCGACAGGCGAACCTTGCCGCGCTGATCGATTTCGAGAACCTTGACCTTGACTTCCTGACCTTCGGACAGTTCGTCGGCAACTTTCTCGACGCGCTCGTTCTTGATTTCAGAGACGTGGACGAGACCGTCCTTGCCGCCCATGAAGTTCACAAATGCGCCAAAGTCGACAAGGTTCACAACCTTACCATCATAGACTTTGCCCACTTCGGCTTCTTCGACAAGACCCTTGATCCATGCGATAGCCGCATCAATCTGGGATTTATCGGAAGAAGAAACCTTGATCAGGCCTTCGTCATCAATATCCACTTTCGCGCCGGTTTCAGCAACGATTTCGCGGATCACTTTACCGCCAGTACCAATAACTTCGCGGATCTTCTCTTTGTTGATCTGCAATGTTTCGATACGCGGCGCATGTTCGGACATTTCGGTACGAACCGATGACAGAGCCTTGCTCATTTCGCCAAGGATATGCGCGCGGCCGCCACTGGCTTGTTCCAGAGCAGACTTCATGATTTCCTGCGTAATGCCGGCTACCTTGATGTCCATCTGCAAGGACGTGATACCTTTTTCGGTACCCGCAACCTTGAAGTCCATATCGCCGAGATGATCTTCGTCGCCGAGAATGTCGGACAATACCGCAAATTCTTCGCCTTCGAGGATCAGGCCCATGGCAATACCGGAAACCGGACGCGCCAATGGCACACCGGCATCCATCATCGCCAAGGAACCGCCACAAACAGTCGCCATTGAGGACGAACCATTGGACTCGGTAATGTCGGACAGCACGCGAATGGTGTAAGGGAATTCCTCAACTGTCGGCAATACCGGACGCAGCGCGCGGAAAGCGAGCTTACCATGGCCGGTTTCGCGGCGGCTGGTAAAACCAAAACGGCCCACTTCACCAACCGAATAAGGCGGGAAGTTATAGTGCAGCATGAAGTTGGTGTAGCTCAATCCGTCCAGACCATCGATCATCTGCTCGGCGTCTTTGGTACCAAGCGTCGTGGTGACGATTGCCTGTGTTTCACCGCGGGTGAAGAGCGACGAACCATGGGTCCGTGGCAACAGGCCAACCATGGCTTCGATCGGGCGAACCTGATCAAGCTTACGGCCATCAATACGGGTACCATCTTTGATAATCGCGCCGCGAACGATTTCCGCTTCCAGTTTCTTGACCATCTTACCGGCCGTCATCTGGGTCTGGCCATCTTCGTCGGCATATTTCTCTTTGGCTTTGTCGCGAACCGCATTCAGTGCGTCGGAACGCTCTGATTTATCGGTTTTCTTGTAAGCAGCCGCAATATCTTTACCAACCAGCTTGCGCAGATCTTCTTTGATATCGCTGTTGTCGTCGCCCGCATCAAGCTTCCAAGGCTCTTTCGCAGCCTGTTCTGCCAGATCGATGATCAGGCCAGCAACATCTTTACATGCATCATGAGCAAATTGAACGGCACCGAGCATGACTTCTTCGGAAAGCTCTTGCGCTTCCGATTCCACCATCATCACTGCGCCGGGTGTTCCGGCTACCACGAGGTCGAGTTCGCCTTCAGCGACTTCTTCCATAGATGGGTTCAGCTGATATTCGCCTTCTTTATAACCCACACGAGCCGCACCAATGGGGCCCATGAAAGGAACACCGGAAATGGTCAGCGCAGCAGAAGCCGCAACCATCGCCAGAATATCGGGCTCGTTCTGACCGTCATAGCTCATCACCTGACAGATCACGTTGATTTCGTTGTAGAAACCCTCTGGGAACAGCGGACGGCAAGGACGGTCAATCAAGCGCGATGTCAGCGTTTCTTTTTCCGTCGCACGGCCTTCGCGCTTGAAGAAACCGCCTGGAATACGTCCAGCGGCTGAGAATTTTTCCTGATAGTGTACGGTCAGCGGGAAGAAATCCTGTCCTTCGCGTACCGATTTAGCGGCGGTGACTGCGCACAGCACAACCGTTTCGCCGAGGGTCGCGAGTACCGCACCATCAGCCTGACGAGCAATACGGCCCGTTTCGAGGGTGAGGGTTTCTCCGCCCCACTCCATTTCAACTTTCTTAATATCAAACATTCGTATTTTCCTTTGTCCCGCCTGCCCTATGCAGTGCGGGGGCTTTCTTGTTGTCCAGCAATCCGGCTGAACAGCGGTTAGAAGCTATTAGCGCTTCCGAATCTTGGCAATCCCCACCTTATTGTGAAGATATGCCTTACTTGTGCCCCCGCGAAGGCGGGGGCCTATCTCCTGAGCCAGCGGCTATAGGCACCAGCTAGAGATGGATCCCCGCCTGCGCGGGGATGACCCAATACGTAATCGGCCCGCGAAAGCGGGCCGAACGATTGCGTCATTTCCGGAGACCAAGGTCTTTAATCAACTTGGAATAGCGGGCCGCATCTTTCTTGCGGAGATAGTCCAGCAAGCTGCGACGCTTGTTGACCATCATCAGCAGTCCGCGACGGGAATGGTTATCTTTGTGATGACCTTTAAAATGCTCGGTCAGGTTCACAATACGCTCGGTGAGGACTGCAACCTGTACTTCCGGGGAACCGGTATCGCCTTTTGTCTGGCCGAATTTTTCAATCAGTTCCTGCTTTTTTTCTGCGGTAATCGTCATAATCAAATTTTTCCTTCGAACATCTTTACATATTAAACCCGCGAATGACCTTGATGGTCCCATCAACAGACTCTGCCAATGCAACCGGAGAACCATCTTCGGTTGCTAGAAAAGTCCCGTTTATGGCGGGGTTCCCAATCATTTCCCGTTCGTCCAGCACTTGGCCTTGCCGAAGCAGTCTCGCCTGATCAGGAGTGAGGTCAAAAGCCGGGATGTCGTCCAGCCCCGCCTCAAGTGGCAAGAGATAATCTTTAATGTCCGCGCCCTTACCAATTTCATTGAGTTTGTCCAGTGAAATCGCATGTTTCAGCGTAAACGGCCCCGCTTTGGTGCGGCGCAGCATGGTGACATGGCCGACCGTGCCGAGCGCACGCGCAATATCGCGGGCGAGAGAGCGGATATATGTGCCTTTGGAGACATTGGCGATGAGAGTAACAGAATCTATCCTCTCCCCTTGAGGGAGAGGAAACGGTGACTTGGCAGCTTGCTGCCCTAGTCGAGTTGGAGAGGGGTCTGGCTGGGCGCTCTCTCTCAACACCTCACCAAGCTTAGCTAGTTCGCTCCGCTCACAAGCATCGCTGTCCTCTCCCTCAAGGGGAGAGGAGATCGAAAGCGCATATATTTCCACCGCCCGCATCTTCATCTCGACCGCCTCACCGGCCCGCGCCAGGTCATAGGCACGCTTGCCATCAATTTTTAGCGCGGAATATTTGGGTGGTATCTGCTCAATCGACCCGGTAAACTGCAGCAATATCGCCTCCACCTCGGCCAGTGTTGGCAGATGCTCGGACGTCTCACTAACATCCCCTTCCGCGTCCAGCGTCTCGGTCTCGCTGCCAAATGCAATCGTGAATTCATAAATTTTCGACGCATCCAGCATCCGCCCGCACAGCTTTGTCGCCTCACCCAGCGCTATCGGCAAAACCCCGGTCGCGAGCGGATCCAGCGTCCCGCCATGGCCGACCTTGGTCTTGTCCTTGCCTTTGCCGAGCAGTCCCGCCTCGCGTAAGTTGCGCTTCACTGCGCCGACAGCCTGCGTCGACCCCAATTCAAGCGGTTTATCGAGTATGATCCAGCCGTGCGGTTTCAAATAAATTTCCTAGAGAACGATATCACGAATTGGGCCATGCCAGACCAATGGCGTGATCGCGGACAGAAGCCGACCATTGCTCAGAAAGCAATTCAAAACGTTCCTTATCATCGGCATATAGAGCCCGTATCGCTTCCTCAAATTGTGGCCAGTCCCCGGCAATAACAGTCAGAAAATGGTAAGCTGCATCCTGCCCGGTTCGTTTGTCTGTACCGGTTTTCCGCGCCTGTTCAACCAGTCGGCGTAATGTTGCCGATGCCCCGCCGGATTGTTTAGCAAGCCAGTCCCAATGCCGCGGAAGCAAGGTGACTTCTTTGGAAACCACGCCAAGCTTAGGACGGCCCCGCTTTGCCGGTACTTCTGTTTCACTGGTAGCTCGCAAATCAAAGTCAATTTGATTGCCGGTCTCGTCATCGAAAACCAATATGTCCGAGCTGCGTTTGACCTCGGGCAGAGCCCGCAAGGTGTCAATAATTTCTGAGCGAGTCCCCGTTGCTAACCAATTTGCTTCTGAAAATGCTGTGTAAGTGGTCATGACCAATCCTTTCGGACGTGCATTTATACCCCGATAATATTCGAGTCAATATACCCGGGTAAAATATTTACTCGCGCCGCCTAAATCGGCTTCTTCCACTCCATGACCAGAAAACCGGGTACTCGCGTGTAACGGTCACTTTTCGGGTCATTCTGGTCGGGCGGCGTTGGTTCTGAAAAATAGGTGAGTTGCAATCCATTGCCCAGAAAAGCCTCAAAATAGGCGCTTAGCGGGCGATGCCAGTTGAGGATATCGATGCCAGCCCATTTTTCGCGTGTCGCACGCTCCTCGGAATAATTGTCCATCTGAAAGCTTTTCGCGGCACCGGTGAGGCTGCGATTCCAGGTGCCGGCGGTGAAAAAGCTGGTCAGATTGGCGATGAGCAGGCAACCACCCGGTTTTGTCACGCGGGCCATTTCTGCGATGGCTGTTCGAAAATCTTCGATATCGATGAGTGACAAATAGCCAATGGTCAGGTCGTAACTGGCATCTTCAAAGGCCAATTTTTCGCCAAAACCAATGGCATAATCGCCCTGTGGATCGCGCTCTTGCGCCTTTGCAATAAGACTGGATACAGGATCAATGCCCGATCCGGACATGCCGCGTGCCTGCAGCATGCGGACAAACCGCCCCTCCCCGCAACCGACGTCAAGAAATCGCCCTCCAATCGCACTTGCGCGATCAAGCATGACAGCGTCCAAAAACGTGCGCCTTGTCCAGTCGCCGTGGTCACCGATGGATTCAATCCACGCCTCGGCCGACTGCACCCAGCCATTCACATCATCTGTCATTACCGGTTCGCCCACTCCTCCTGGAGCAAGCCAAATACAGCCGTGTCACGAATAAAGCCAGTCCAGGTAATCCGGTTCTTGCGTAACGTCCCTTCATGCTTGGCACCCAATTTGAGCACGGCCGCCATGGAGCGTTTGTTGCGCGTATCCACGCGGAATTCGATGCGGGTGAAACCGCAAGCAAAGGCATGATCGATCATGAGCTTTTTCATGACATCGTTAAAGCCGCTGCCGCGCACGGAAGGGGCAATATAGGTTCCGCCTATCTCCGTGACTTTGGTAGCCAGATCGGGATTGATATAATTGCTCATTCCGACCAGCATATCGTTCTCGGTATTTATGACGGCGAAGCGCACCCAATTATCGGTGCGATGAAATATCTCCATCGCCTTGTCAAAATGCTCGCCCAGCATCGATACAGGATAGATATCCCAGACTTCCCGATCCTCGGCGCATGCGGCGCGCAAGGGTTCGATATGATGTTCGTCCAGAGGTTCCAGACGTACCGGGCCTTCTTCCAGGACAGTCGATAACTCAGCCATTAAGTTTTTCCATGAAATGCTTGCGGCACAGCGCAACGTAGAGTTCATTGCCTCCAATGGCGGTTTGCTGGCCCGCGAGTACCGGATTGCCGTCCTCGTCCACACGCATGTTCATCGTTGACTTGCTGCCGCATTCACAGACGGCTTTGATCTCGACCAGTTCATCAGCAATAGCGAGCAATTGCGCACTGCCGGGAAATAGGGACGCCTGAAAATCGGTGCGAAGGCCGTAAGCGAGTACGGGAATCCGTAGCTGATCGGCGACCAAAGCAACCTGGAAAACCTGATCCTTGGTCATAAACTGCGCTTCGTCAATCAGCACGCAATCCAGCGTATTGTCATCATGTTCTGTACTGATTTCGGCAAGCATATCTGTTTCTTTTTCAAAGATATGCGCCTTCTTCTTCAGGCCGATACGCGAGTTGATCCAGCCCGCCTCTTCCCGGTCATCCAGAGCCGCCGTCCATAGCATCGTGCGCATGCCGCGTTCGCGATAATTGAAATCCGCCTGCAGCAATGTCGTTGATTTGCCCGCGTTCATCGAGCTGTAGTAGAAATAGAGTTTGGCCATAAATAGTCTCTAAACCCGTCATCCTGAACGGGTTTCAGGATCTCCGATAACCATATGACCTTGAAATAGACCCTGAATCAAGTTCAGGATGACGAAAACGCGTAATTCCTATTCCTCGCCGCGATCTTCACCCAAATCCTGAGCAACCTTTGGATTGTTCAGCAAATTCTCGATATGCTCGGCTGTATCAAAACTCTCGTCAGCGAGAAATTTGAGTTTTGCGGCATATTTCATCTTCACCCGGCTGGCGACTTGCTTTTGAAAATAGGCCGTATTGGTTTTCAGCGCCTTCAGCACATCGGCTTCATTCGCGCCCAGCAAGGGTTTCACAAATACCGTCGCATGGCGCAAATCCGGGGACATGCGCACCTCGGTCACGCTGACCGAATGGGAAGTGAGCACATCATCATGCACCTCGCCGCGCATCAGCAGTTCGGACAGAATGTGTCGCACCTGCTCGCCCACGCGCAAGAGGCGTACCGATCGGCCTTCTGGGGATGTGTCGTTATATTTTGCCATTATTTAACCGTCGGTCCAACCTTAGCCGTAGATGTAGCCTTTACCAAAAGCGCCCCTGTCTCATCATATAGCTGGGCTTCCAGAAAAGCGATTGACCGCCCCATGCGGACAATCTGCCCTTCCCCATAGACCCGGCCCGGCAGAACCGGATTGAGATAGGTCACGCTTAGATCCAGCGTCAGCGGTGCGATTTCGCCACCAGACTTCACCAGCACCGGAATGCCAATCACCTCATCGACCATCGCGGCAACGAAGCCGCCCTGGATTGTCCCGCGGGGGCTGGTAAAGGCCTGAGGCGCATCAAATTTCATCCGGACAGCGCCGGTTTCCTTGTCCGCTTCCAGAATGACGGCATTGACCGCTTCGGAACAGGGTGGGCGTTTAAAGCCCAACACGTCCTCTTGCTTCAGCGCCTCAACCAATTCCGTTCCCCAAAAGGACTGATCGGCCATCAAATTATGCGTTCTTTCTCTTCAATCTCAAAGACTTCGAGCATATCGCCTGGCTTGATGTCGTTGGTATCTTCGAGCACCGCACCACATTCCATACCGGCGCGGACTTCCTCGACATCGTCCTTGAACCGGCGCAGCGACGCGATCGTCGTGGCGCTGACGATAACATCGTCGCGGGTAAGCCGTGCGAACAGCCCTTTGCGTAGAGACCCTTCGGTGACGAGTAGGCCAGCGGCCTTGTCTTTCTTGCCGGATTTGAACACCTCTTTGACCTCGGCGCGGCCCATGACATTCTCGATCTTCTCTGGCCCCAATTCACCGGCCATTTCGGCACGGATATCATCGGTCAGGTCATAGATGATGTCGAAATATTTCAGCCGCACGCCATCGCGCTTGGCGATTTCGCGGGCCTTGGCATTGGGGCGCACGTTAAAGCCGATAATCGGGGCTTTACTGGCGCTCGCCAGCGTCACATCGGACTCGGTAATCGCACCGACACCACTGTGCAGGATGCGGACCTTGATATCGTCATTGGATATCTTGTTCAGCGCTTGCACAATTGCTTCGGTACTACCCTGCACATCGGCCTTGACCAATAGCGGGAATTCGACTGCGCTGTCGGCAGCGGCAGAGAACATGTTCTCCAGCGATGTCGGAGCCTGAGTCGTGCGTTGCAATTTCTCTTGCTCGGCACGGTAGGTCGCGACTTCTCGGGCGCGCGATTCATTTTCCACCACGGTGAGCGTGTCACCAGCAGAAGGTACGCCCGACAGACCCAGCACTTCAACCGGAACCGATGGCCCCGCTTCTTTGGGTTGCTGACCTTTGTCATCAATCATCGCCCGAACTTTACCGGTTTGCGAGCCCACAACGAAAATATCGCCGCGTTTCAAGGTGCCGCGTTGGACAAGAACGGTGGCCACTGGCCCGCGCCCTTTGTCCAGCTTCGCCTCAATCACAATGCCTTCCGCCTGACGATCCGGACGGGCTTTCAGCTCAAGCAATTCTGCCTGCAAGTGGATCTTCTCGATCAGCTCATCCAGATTGGTTTTCTTGAGCGCAGAGACTTCAACATCCTGCACATCACCGGACATGGCTTCCACAATCACTTCATGTTCAAGCAGACGGGTGCGGACCGTTGTCGGATCGGCGCCCTCTTTGTCCATCTTGTTGATCGCCACAATCATCGGCACGCCGGCCGCTTTCGTGTGGTTGATCGCTTCAATCGTCTGCGGCATCAAGCCATCATCCGCTGCCACCACCAATATGACGATATCCGTCGCATTGGCACCACGCAAACGCATGCTGGTAAAGGCTTCATGGCCTGGCGTATCAAGGAAGGTGATCTTGTCGCCATTTTTCATTTTGACCTGATAGGCGCCAATATGCTGGGTAATGCCGCCAGCTTCGCCCGCAACCACATCGGTTCCGCGCAGCGCATCCAGCAACGACGTCTTACCATGATCAACATGGCCCATGATCGTGACCACAGGAGGACGCGGTTTCTGCGTTTCGATCGGATCAACGTCTTTTTCAGCATTAATTTCGACATCAGCTTCCGACACACGCTTGATGTTATGGCCGAATTCTTCGACCAGCAATTCGGCTGTGTCCTGATCAATCGTCTGATTGACGGTCACCATCGAACCCATGTTGAACAGCGACTTGACCAAGGCAGCGCCTTTTTCACCCATACGCTTGGACAGTTCCTGAACGGTAATCGCTTCTGGAACGATCACATCACGGATCTGCTTCTCACGCGGTTCGCGCGGTTGGCCGGATCTTTGTGCCCGCTTTTCTTTCTCACGCGCACGTTTGAGTGCTGCGAGAGAACGCGCACGCGCCGCACCATCTTCGCCGCGTAGCGCACTGCTGACAGTCAACTTGCCAGACTGGCGACGATCATTGCGATCGCTACGTCCGGTCTTGGGCTTCGCTTTGGGTTCGGGGCGCTTGGGCGTTTCCACTGGCGTAAATTTACGCGCCGGGGGATGCTTGGCGGTTGTCGCGGCAGGCGCAGCGGCCGCTGGCTCTGATGCGTCAGCCGCTTCGGCAACCGATGCCGCCGCTGCTTCTTCCGCTGCTTTTATTTCTTCTTGCGCTTTTTTAGCCGCTTCTTCTTCGGCTTTGGCTTTCTCTTCCGCCCGCTTCTTGTCGTCGGCGGTCTGGTCTTTCTTGGCCTTGGTATCGCGTTTGCGCGCGGCTTCCATCGCTTTCAGGCGTTCTTCTTCGGCCTGGCGCAGCAATTGGGCCTGTTTTTCCTGACGCGTCATCACGTCTTCCTGCTTCGGCTTGGGAGCCGGAGTCGGTTTTTTCGCTTCTACCGGAGCAGGCGCAGGCGCCGGTGCCGGGGTTTCCGGCACTATATCCTTGGCGGCTTCCTGAGCACCAGGCTTACCCACCAGCTTGCGGCGCTTGACCTCGACGACGACCTTGTTGGTCCGTCCATGGCTAAACGTCTGTTTGACTTCACCAGGCTCTACCGAACGCTTTAGTCCCAATGGCTTGCGTGCAGGCTTTGCGGTATCTTTGTTATCATCACTCATCGAACAGACTTAATCCTTAAAAAATTCATTACTTCAATATCTTAACTGATCAACTTACAATCAGTTCACGCAACCTTCTTTTCCGCCTCGCTGCCGCCATCGACTTTATCACATCCGATAAAGCGACACCATCTATCCAGCATGTGCGATATTCGCCCCGCTGCGCGCTTGTCGGTTATTCCGATATGCACGACATTTTGACGGCCCAATGCCACAGAAAGGCCCTGTCGGTCCACCGGCAATATCTGACCCCGGACATCCTGTCCTTCACGGTCACTGCCCACGCGCCAGGCCTGATCCAGTTTCGCCGACCCGTCACGGCCTGCATCAGCGGCATGCAAGAGCATGTTCAAATCGCCCTGCCGCGCTGCCGTTTCGATCTTTTCGGAACCGGTTAGGAGCATCCCGCCGCGCGATTCAAGCCCTAACCTGTCTAATGTGGCGCGTTCGAGCGCTTTTTCAACCTGCCCCGCCAGATCATCGGGTATAGTGAGCGTACCGGTTTTGAAAGCGCGAGCCAATGCGCCTTTCAATGCGCCCTTGGCCTGCGCCGCTTCCAACGCGCTGCGATCGACGCTGATCCATGCACCCCGACCGGGCGCTTTGGCGCGAACATCAGGTGCAATGGCATTGTCGGGGCTGAGCGCCAGACGCACCAATGCTTCCTGGGGAAGGCTTTCCCCAGTCAATATGCATTTACGGTGTGGTGCGCGATCTAAAGGTTTAGAAGGCGTCTCATTGGGGAGCTTCCGCATTAGCGTCCTCCCCTGTTTCTGACTCCGCCGCTGGTGCAGCTTCGGCTTCAGCAGCCGGAGCCACCTCTTCCTCGTCTTCGAACCAGTGTGCGCGGGCGGCCATGATAATCTCATTGCCCTGCTCTTCGGTCAGACCATATTGCGCCAGCACGCCATCGGGCTCCGGCTTGCGATTGTCGTTGCGACGGCGCGGTTCGGACTTGCGCTTCAAGACCAGCTCGTCGGTCGCCAGATCGGCAACATCGTCGAGCGTCTTGAGACCTGCCTTGCCCAGAGTCACCAGCATCGCTTCGGTCATGTAAGGCAATTCGGCAATGGCATCTTCGACACCCAGCTCGGTACGCTCTGCCTTGGCAGCTGCCTCGCGGCGCTCCAATGCTTCCAGCGCGCGGCTTTGCAGCTCGGCTGCCAGTTCATCGTCAAAGCCTTCAATACTCGAAAGCTCTTCGGGAGCGACATAAGCGACTTCTTCCATTTCACTGAAGCCTTCGGCAACCAGAAGCTGCGACAAGGTTTCATCCACATCCAGATCTTCCTGGAACATCGCGGTGCGGACGGCAAATTCGGCCTGACGCTTCTCGCTGCTGTCGGCTTCGGTCATGATGTCGATGGCCAAACCGGTCAACTGGGACGCGAGACGGACATTCTGTCCGCGGCGACCAATGGCCAGGCTCAGCTGATCATCAGGAACAACCACTTCGATGCGGCCTTCTTCCTCGTCGATCAGCACGCGGCTCACCGTTGCCGGCTGCAGCGCATTCACCACGAAGGTCGCGATATCGTCGGACCATGGAATGATGTCGATTTTCTCGCCCTGCATTTCCTGCACGACGGCCTGAACACGGCTACCCTTCATACCCACACAGGCACCGACCGGATCGATCGAGCTGTCCTGGCTGATCACACCGATTTTGGCGCGGCTGCCGGGGTCACGGGCGGCGGCTTTGATTTCGATAATGCCGTCATAAATTTCGGGAACTTCCTGCGCGAACAGGAGCTTCATGAAATCAGGATGGGCGCGGGACAGAAATATCTGCGGCCCGCGGTTTTCGCGGCGGACATTCATGATCAGCGAACGGACACGGTCGCCAACACGAGCGGCTTCGCGCGGAATTTGCTGGTCACGGCGGATAACGCCTTCGGCGCGGCCCAGATCAACAACCACATGGCCGAATTCCACCGATTTCACGACGCCGGTGATGATTTCGCCAGCGCGGTCCTTGAATTCTTCATATTGCCGCTCACGCTCTGCGTCGCGGACTTTCTGAAAGATAACCTGTTTCGCGGACTGCGCATCAATCCGGCCGAGATCAACAGCAGGCAGCGGATCAACGATAAAGTCACCGACCTTCGAGCCTTTTTCAAGCTTTTCAGCCTGCTTCAGGTCAACCTGCTTGAAATAATCCTCAACTTCTTCGACAACCTCAACCACACGCCACAAGCGCAAGTCGCCGGTTTGCAGGTCGAGCTTGGCGCGAATATCATTCTCGGCGCCGTAACGGGCCCGCGCAGCTTTCTGGATCGCCTCTTCCATCGCCTCGACCACAATGGCCTTGTCGATCATCTTTTCCGATGCAACCGCATTGGCAATTGCTAGCAATTCAGCCTTATTCGCAGAAATGGCACTGGCCATGATTAGTCTTCCTGTTCTTCGTTTAGAGGTTCTTCTTCAATTTCATCCGCGCCATCGGCAGTAACCGGGATGGTCGCAGCAATCAGGGCGTCGGTCAGAATCAGCTTCGCGCTATGCACGTTGTCGAGGGTGGTCGTTTGACGCCCCGCCTTCTTGTCGTCAATCGCTATTATCTCACCTTCGCCGCCTTCAAGCAAGCCGCCCAAAATTCCACGGAGCTGTTTCTTGCCCGAAACCGCGTCGATCAGATTGATCCGCGCCTCGTGCCCGGCCCAATTCGCATAATCTTTTGCGCGGGTTAGCGGGCGGTCGATACCCGGTGAGCTGACTTCCAGTCGATAAGCATGTTCAATCGGGTCACGGCCCTCTTCTTCAAGCTCGTCAAATTTCGCCGAAATACGGCGCGACAAGGCTGCGCAATCGTCAATGCCCAGCTGTCCAGTTTCCGGACGCTCTGCCATGATCTGCAATGTGGGCTCATCCGAGCCGGAGACAAACTGCACACGCACCAGTTCAAAACCCAAAGCTTCCGCTTCCGGTGTGATCAGGTTCATAATGGCAGTCATATCCGTCAAATCTTGCTCCAGTCAAAATGCAAAACTCTTTCGTGCCGGCCCCGTTTGGCGCCAGCCCCTTCAAGATCTCACAATGTTGGGATGACTGCTATTTAGGGACTGATTCCCAAATTTGCAACGCCTTAATTTTGGCCCTTGATCAAGACCTCAAACACAGGCCACTTCGACGCTGCTGTCTCCAAGATCCGGCAACTTGCCATAGTGGGTCACCTGTCCGTCTGTGTAAAAGCTTTCCCAGATCAAGCCATCCGGGTCTTGCGTCCAGTTTTTCTCCGAGGAAGCATAGCAGCAGGTCGTCGCGCCCTCTTCAAACCGGGGACCGGCGGCGTCCTGCACACGCTGGTAGACGGCTTCGAGTTCTTCCGGATTTTCTGCCTGAATGCCGACATGGGCGATACCAGTTTTATCGCCAGCAGGCTCAATCGAAAAATTGATATACGGATCATCGAGCATCCATTTGATGTAATCTGGCTTCACGATAGTTGGCTGCTCGCCAAACAGGGCTGCATAATAAGCGCGGGATTTTTCGAGGTCTGATACTTTCAAGTTGAGGTGGAATCTTTTCATGGGGTTTATCCTTCCAAAGCAGCTTATTTTGCATCCGCAGGTGCACAGGCGTCACCTTCGCAACAGTTTTCGAGCAGAAACGCCATCAGCCGGTTCATCGCCTGAAAATCGGCGCGATAGATGATCGAACGTCCGTCCCTTTCGTCACTGACCACGCCGCCTTTTTTGAGGTGCGACAGGTGAAAGGATAGCGAGCTGGCCGGCATATCGAGCTGTTTCGCGATCTGCCCGGCAGGCAGACCGGTCCGCCCCGCCTGCACCAGCAAGCGGAATATCGCCAGGCGATGCTCCTGCGCCAGAGCAGAGAGGGCGTGGACGGCGGTGTGGCTTCGAATCGTTTCCATATTTCCAGTAATATCGAAATATAAACACCGAGTCAATCTCCGCGGCCCTTTCGTAACCTTTAACAGCCGGAAAAGGGCTTAAACAGCCACCACATTGTAAACGAGCTGTACAATATAAATGATCAGGAGGACCGCCCCCTCCCACCGCGTTATCCGCCGTCCGGTGGCCGCGAATATCATCAACAATACGGACGTAACGATCAGCAAAGGCAGACCATAGTTGGTGATTTCCCCCGGAATGGTCCCCGGTGCAATCACCGCTGTAACGCCGCCTATCAGCAGCAGGTTGAAGATATTCGAACCCAGCACATTGCCAAGCGCAACTGCACTCGCGCCCTTGTAAGCCGCAATGACAGAGGTCACGAGTTCCGGCAGGGAGGTTCCGATAGCGATGACCGTCAGACCAATGACAGCCTCGCTCATGCCGATTAAACGTGCCAGATCAACAGCGCCCTCAACCAGCCAGCGGCCTCCAGCAACGATCAGCACGATACCGCCGACAAGGATGAGGATGGAGCGCCAGAGCGGCTCTTCATCATGCAGATGGGTATCTGTCACCTCAAGCGACTCTGCCTTTTCATGCAGCGCGCTTGCTCCGACAGGTTGGGTCCGTTCGGCCCAATAGGCATAGCCAAGATAGATGCCAAGAAGGCCCAGAAATGCTAAGCCAAAGATCATTGAGGTCCCTGTTGTGCTTGCGACTAGCCATAATATGATCGTCGCGACAAACGCTAGACCGCCATCGCGCCACAAAGGGCCGCGAGGAACCACCATCGGCAGGATTAACGATGCTGTGCCCAGGATCAGCAGACTATTAGCCAAGTTCGATCCCACAACGTTACCCCAGGCGATACCAGGCGATCCGGCACGCGCCGCTTCGACGCTGGCAACCAGCTCAGGTGCAGATGTACCAAAGCCGACAATTGTGAGACCGATAAGCAATTCCGACATGCCTGCCCGCTCGGCTACCCGAACGGCACCGCGGACCAGCAATTCTCCCCCAACGATGAGGACAACGAAACCGACCAACAACAAGAAAAGCGCGATTAGCATGTCAGATCAGATCAACCGTCTCTTTTGCCGAGCAGCCGCAGCCGCAGGGCGTTAAGTTTGATGAAGCCTTCCGCATCTTTCTGGTCGTAAGCGCCGGCGTCATCTTCAAAGGTCACCACATCTTCACTGTAGAGATTGAAATTCACATCCGCCTTGCGACCAACTACGTTCACTGAACCCTTGTAGAGTTTTAGCCGAACGGTTCCGGTGACCCGCTCCTGACTCTTGTCAATCGCGGCCTGCAACATCTCCCGCTCTGGCGCGAACCAAAAGCCGTTATAGACAAGCTCTGCATAACGCGGGGCCAGTTCGTCTTTCATATGGGCAGCGCCGCTGTCGAGGGTCAATTGTTCAATCCCGCGATGAGCCGCGTGATAGATGGTACCACCGGGTGTTTCATACATGCCGCGCGATTTCATACCGACAAAGCGATTCTCGACCAGATCGAGGCGGCCAATGCCATGCTCACGGCCATAATCGTTGAGTTTTTCCAGTAATGTTGCGGGGCTCATGCCCTCGCCGTTAATCGCCACGCCGTCACCGCGATCAAAATCGATGGTTATATATTCAGGCTTATCGGGCGCATCTTCAGGATTATTGGTCCGTGAATAGACATAATCCGGCACTTCTTCCCAGGGATCTTCCAATATTTTGCCTTCAGACGATGTGTGCAGCATATTTGCATCGGTCGAGAAAGGTGCTTCGCCGCGCTTATCTTTAGGGACGGGAATCTGGTGCTTTTCAGCAAATTCGATCAATCTTGTACGACTAGTCAAATCCCATTCGCGCCATGGTGCGATCACCTTCACATCGGGATTCAGGCCATAATAGCCCAGCTCAAAGCGGATCTGATCGTTGCCTTTACCGGTTGCGCCGTGGGAGACCGCATCTGCACCTGTTAGCTTCGCAATTTCAATTTGACGCTTGGATATCAGCGGTCGCGCTATTGATGTGCCGAGTAGATATAGGCCCTCATAAAGAGCGTTGGCGCGCATCATCGGGAACACATAATCTTTCACGAATTCTTCGCGCAGGTCATCTATGAAAATATGCTCTGGCTTCACACCCAACATTTCTGCGGTCTTGCGCGCTGGACCAAGCTCTTCGCCCTGCCCCAGGTCGGCAGTGAAGGTGACCACTTCACAGCTATATTCCTGCTGCAACCATTTCAGGATAACACTGGTATCAAGGCCGCCGGAAAAGGCCAGAACCACACGTTTTACGGAATCGGTCATTCTCATACTTTCAAAAAAGGAATAGCGGCGCGCCTAACAGGCTGAAACAGCCCGCGCAATATGATATGCAGCTGATAGGAGGATAGAAACGTGGCAAAAACACAGGTGAAAAACAAAACTGCCCCCACAGAGGCAGATGTACAAACTTATCTTGATGCTGTGACACCCGAATGGAAACAGGAAGACGCCAAGACCATCGCTGCAATGATGGAAAGGCTTTCGGGTCATAAGCCGAAAATGTGGGGACCCACCATGGTTGGCTATGGCCAGTATCATTATGTCTATGACAGCGGCCGCGAAGGGGACATGATGCGCACCGGATTCAGCGCCCGCAAGACCGCTCTGACGCTCTATTGTATCGGTGGTTTTAAGGACAAGGAAAAACTACTGGCGAAACTTGGCAAACACAGCCTTGGCAAAAGCTGTTTATATGTAAAACGCTTGTCCGATATTGATCTGGATGTGCTTGAAGAAATAATCGTCAAGGACCTGGAATATATGGCAGAAAAATACCCCGAGTAATCAGCCTTGCAGTTGCTTTTCCGTCTCACCGATATAGTCCCGCGTCAATGGTAGCGTATGCCGGTTGCGGCTAAACTGAATCTGGTAGTTGCACATGCTGCCGCTTTCAAACGCAGCCGTGGCTCCAGCCAGATAGAAGGTCCACAGCCGGAAGAACCGTTCATCATATAGTGCGACAATCTTGTCTTTGTTCGCCACCGTCCGCTTGTACCATTCCCGCAAAGTCAAAGCATAGTGCAGCCGGAGCGTCTCAATATCTGTGGCCATCAGGCGGAAATGTTCACTTGCCTCAACCGTCTCGCTAAGCGCGGGAATATAACCACCGGGGAAGATATATTTGCGGGTGAAGGCATCGGTCGTTCCCGGCTTTCCCATCCTGCCAATCGTATGAAGTAGCATCACACCGTCATCCGTCATCAGGTTCGCGACACATCGGAAAAAGGTTTTGAAATGCGGCGTGCCAACATGTTCAAACATGCCAACAGAAACGATCCGGTCAAACTGGCCCGCTTCGCGTTCGGCAAGATCGCGATAGTCGATCAGCTGAAATTTGACTTTATCAGCTACGCCTTCTTTTTCCGCGCGTTCCTGCGCAACTTTCAACTGTTCTTCGCTTAGGGTGATGCCTAGCACTTCAACGCCAAATTTTTGGTGCAGATAGAGCGCCATCCCGCCCCAACCGCAGCCAATATCGAGCACACGCTGCCCCGCTTTCAAGTCCAGCTTCGCGGCAATATGGGCTTTCTTGTCCAGCTGTGCCTGCTCCAGTGTATTGTTCGGGTCCGTCCAATAGGCACAGCTATATTGCATGTCCGCATCGAGGAACAGTTCGTACAAATCCCGGCTGAGGTCATAATGATGCGCGACATTGGCTTTGGACCGGCTTTGCCAGTTGATCCGATCCAGACGACCTGCAATCAGGTTTTTTGCCTTCTTGAAAGCACTCGGATCACTTAATCTGCCCCCGCGCTCCCAACGTCGGTTGGCGCGGAGCAATTGAATCAATTCCATGATATCGCCCTGCTCTACGATAAGACGCCCGTCCATGAACGTTTCCGCCGCCCCCAGACGCGGATCAAGCAGTATCTGACGCATAACGCCTTTGTCAGCGAGACGCACGACAACATCAGGAAAGCCAGCTTCCGGCTCTCCAAATTTTTCAGTTGAGCCGTCGGGGTCATTAATCACAATCGACCCTTTTTTAACAACGCTCCCTAAAAAGCGACCCAGAATGGACATTTATGTTTTTCCTTTAGCACAAAATATCCCCCATCAAATTCCTGCATACCATTCATAATTAGCGACATCTTCCCAATATCCGCCGTTGCCTAAACCGATATTGTCCAGAGAAGCGACCGCTTCAATTCCGGTGACATATTTGGCGTGCTTATACCCCAGCTGACGCTCGACGCGCAGGCGCAAGGGCGCTCCATTTTCTATCGGTACGGCCTCACCATTCAGTCGATGAGCCAAAATCGTTTGCGGATGAAATGCGTCGAGCAAATCGATACTTTCGTAATAAGGTCGACCGCCGAGCCGATCTGCGCAGTGGAACACCAGAAACTTTGCCTTGTCCTGCAATTGGGCCAGATCCAGCAGCAATTTAAGCGGCACGCCAGTCCACTGACCAATCGCGCTCCAACCCTCAACACAATCATGCCGGGTGATCTGGGTACGCTGCGGCATGGACTGTAGCGCCGATAGCGAGAAACTCTGCGGCTTGGCGAACAGACCCGTAAACCGCAATTGCCAGTCGGCAAAACCCTGCGCTGCGCTGGCTGCATAATCTGAAGTCCCCGGGTCACGGGTTCCGTTCGCCCGGAATTTGGGAGAAAGATCGGCAACCGTATATTCACTGGCCAGTTCCATCCGGTCGCCCAGCGCACGTTGCACCAAAAAATTGGCGTCCTCTGCACTGGCGAGAATATTCTGAAAGCCCGGACTGCGACTAAGCGCATCACAACCGCTCAGCAGTCCGCCTGCACCGAGGGCAGCGCTGGTAATCAAAGACCGCCGCGTTAGTAATTTACGCATCACCATCCCCCTCCCTTTTGCCGCCCGCGATCATTGCCCAGGTTTGCTTCAATGGACCGGCCAACAGCAAGGTCATCATATGAACCATGAAAAACAGCAGCAAAACAAACATTCCGATAAAATGGAGCGACCGCGCCGATTGCCGGCCGCCGAAAATGTCGGTCAGTAAAGGCCAATTCGCATCCATCGCCGGTGACATCGCAAGTCCGGTAAAAATCATCAATGGCAATAAGATAAAGATCACCACGACATAGCTGATTTTCTGAAGGCTATTATAGATATTGACGGCACCGGGCGTATGAAACCGCAACCGCATGTGGTTTTTCACATCCCGCCAGATATGGGACGGACGCCATTCTGCGCGAGTGATATGCAAATCTTTTTGTACATGCCGATTGAACAAAGACCGGATCATGAAAAACGCCAGTCCGAAACTAAAAATCCAAGCGAAAAAGAAATGCCAGCGCCGACCCTCAGCCAGGCTGTAATAAGACGGAATGGTCGCCCAGCCCGGAAACGCCCAAGTTTGCACCTTGCCTTCGCTGTCCCGCCAATTGCCAATAAACCCAGTGGTGTCGATCTTCGTCTCACCGACCCGCACATAGCCTATTGTCTGCGAAGACCCGACCGCTGCCCAGGCATAATCGTCATTGGCCCCATATTCGCCCCAATATAGACGCGGATGCGCGTTGAAAATCGTCAATCCACTCATGATCAAAACAAGCAGACATAATGCATTAATCCAGTGCCAGAGGCGAGTGGTCAGCCGGTGGCGCAAAGGCTTTCTGTTTTGCGTTTCTGTCATTGCTATTGTCATTCTAGACAGTTGTTCGACAAAAGAAAGTTAGTCGTTACACTGCACAATAAGAAAGATAATAGGCGATCGCCAATATCGCGCCTTTGGAGAAATTTATGACTCAGAATAGTAAGGTCATTCAGATCAATCCCGACCCGCTCGCTCCCTACGCGATTGCGCCCGGATGGCGGGTCGGTGATTTGCTTTTTCTGTCTGGACAAGCAGCCATTGATGAAGCTGGTAATATAATCGGCACCGATGATTTTGATCAACAGGTCGCCCAGGTCTTTGCCAATATTGATCGCGTACTGGCCGCCGGTGGCAGCAGCAGGGACAGGATTGTCAAAGTCACGATCTATTTGACCGACATGGCCAATTTCCCGAAAATTGTGGAAGCGCGAAAACAATATTTCTCGCCGCCCTACCCCGCCGACACAATTGTTGAAGTCAAGGCCCTGGCGATACCCGGATTGATGGTTGAAATTGATGTAATCGCAACCGCTTAGAGCGGATCGCTCAACCCAAAGCGGCTTGCTTTTCTTCGGCCAACCGGTCCAGTTCAGCGCGACTTTTCTTTTCACTGGCAGATTTGAGCTGACCGCAAGCAGCCATGATGTCGCGGCCGCGCGGCGTGCGGACGGGCGCGCTAATTCCGGCATCAAAGATGGTCTTGGAAAAGGCCTTGATCCGTTCTGGCGTCGAACATTCGTAATCGGAACCGGGCCAAGGATTGAACGGAATCAGGTTGACCTTGGCTGGCAGATCATATTGCCGCAACAAGTTGACCAACTCGCGCGCATCTTTGTCGCTGTCATTCTTGTCTTTCAGCATGACATATTCAAACGTTATCCGCCGGGAATTACTGGAACCAGGATAATCGGCACAGGCTTGCAGCAGTTCCTCAATCGAATATTTGCGGTTGAGCGGCACGATTTCATCGCGTGTTTCATTGTTCACGGCATGGAGCGAAATCGCGAGATTGACATTTATCTCTTCGCCAGCCCGCGCAATCATGGGCACGACGCCACTGGTCGACAAGGTAATCCGGCGACGCGAAAGAGCCAGGCCGGAGCCGTCCATTACGACCTTCATCGCATCCCGTACATTGTCGAAATTATAAAGCGGCTCGCCCATGCCCATAAGCACAATATTCGTCAGCAGGCGTCCGTCAGACTTATAGGCCTGATTATATTCTTTGGTATTCTCCGCCTCTTCTTCATCGGCAAAATCCATCACGCCCTTGGGCCACTCACCCAAAGCATCGCGGGCCAGCATGACTTGGCCTACAATCTCGCCGGGGCTGAGGTTCCGCACCAGCCGCATCGTGCCTGTGTGGCAGAACCGGCAATTGAGTGTACAACCGACTTGCGACGAAATACATAAAGTCCCGCGATCTTCGTCGGGGATGAAGACCATTTCGTAATCTTGATTGTCAGCGGACCGCAGCAACCATTTGCGCGTTCCGTCTTCCGACAGATGGGCCTCGACAATTTCCGGCCGACCGATCACAAAACGCTTTGCCAGCCAAGGGCGCAAAGCCTTGCTCATGTCGGTCATTACGGCAAAGTCATCAATCCCGCGATGATACATCCAGTGGAATAATTGCTTGGAACGCAGCTTGCCTTGCTTTTCCTCCAGACCGGCTTCGATCAACACGTCCCGGATTTCAGCGACGCTCAGACCAATCAGGTCAACGCGCCCGTCTTCACGAGGCGTGACTTTGGCGGGAAGCGGAACAGGATCAATATGGCCGGGAATCTGCATGGGAGCGCATATAGGGAGACATCGGACGAAAAGCTAGCTGCGATAAAACGCCCTGCATGAGGGTGATGACGGCAAACAAACCGCTATGGACAGCGTTGATGATCGCGAATAACAAAAATCCATGCGATATATTTTGTCAGCTTTATCCCTCCTGAACTTGGCAATATCATTGGTCCAACCCGCCACCGCGCAGACCAGAGCTGCTCCCAATATTTCTTCAGCACCGGTATTTGTGAAACCGAAACCAATCGATGCCGACGCGCCACTTATCGAACAGCAGCGACCTGAAATACTCGATTTAGACATTCCCGCTGCAAAACGCGCTGATCTGTCAACCTGCCGTGCTGACGCTACTTATCAGTTGAATGATGTCGTCAAAACATGCTGGCCTCTGTTGCAGACGGCCAAGCTATTTACCCGCCTCGATTTTGCGGCTTATGAAACGAAAGAAAGCCTTCGACGAGGCAGAAAAGATATGGCCGAAAACAAAACTAAGGCGCTCGCACTTGCAACAGAATTAGTCAGCCTTATCGGAGAACCAGAGTTTCCCCTGGAACATTACTATCTGATGAAAAGCTATGAAACCAAGGGCCATTTGCACAAAGCCCTTGGTGAGTTTGAAATGGCGCTTGAAGCAGTCGACAAACGAATTGCCCTGCTTATCGATATGCCGGTTTATGACATGGAGTTTCATCTTGCTTTTGCTCAACATAATCGGTCCCAGTATCTTTTAGAATTAGGCCGCCGCACCGAAGCCCGGCAAAATTTCGAGGCGGCCTTTCCCTTACTGTTCACTGCTTCTGGATATAAAAACGGCTGGCCGATATCGAACCACAGTGAAACAATCATCATCGATGCGCTGCGCTCAGGTGACGAAGACTATGCTCTGGAGGCTGTGAACCGCTATTTGACGGCGACCAAGAATATGGAGAAAGGAATGCAATTTGGTCTAATCGACCATATTGACCTCAAACTATATATTCTAGCTGGGCGCGGCGATGTGGAGGAAGTCATAGCCCTGATCGACCAACGCAATGCCCAAAATGCCGGTCGCTATTCACTATGCCCCGACAGCGGTCGCTATTTTCCTTACGTCCTCGCCCCGCTCCACAAAAATCCGAAAATTGCAGACAAACTCTCGGCCATGAAATGCAGCGCAAAATCTCTCGCCAAAGTGGATGATGCCGCGGTCAAAGGAATTTTTGACTATGACGGAACAACCCAGCTTCTGCCTCCACGGTCAGAACCTTAATCGGTTCTATCGGAGCCGGGAACAACCGAGCGACGCCGCATCAATTGCGGTCGCGGCACCACGGAGCAGGTAAGCGTCGACTATCGGCTTGCCATCGCGACCAGTGCTTTCGATCGTCATGCTGTTGGCAGACCGCAGCGCCGCGATAATCGCCGCGTCCATGCGTCTGTCCTGGGACCACCCGTCCGATCGATTAGCGGTAAGCTGAAACCTGCGCCCACCAATGCCGACCATGACTCGGCTATTGCTGGATCGATCGCGGCTCAGCCGCACGTGAAATTGGGCGCGAATGCTGCGTTTTGGCCAGAAACCGACCGAAGCGTAGGATTTGCGTTCTGCCTTACCGGTAATTTCCTCTGACTCCGCGATGGCATAGCAGCGCGGGACGTTGGGATCACGAAAAGCGCCCCAGCTGTTGAAAATTCCAAGGGAATCCTTTGCTGCAATGGGCGTAGAAAACGCGGCAATAAACAGTGCAAAGAGGAACGTCAAAGCCCTCACGCCTTTTCGCCCTCTCCTGCACCAAGATGTACGATTGTTTCCACGCCATCGACAATTTGCACCATCGACCCTTGCGGCAAACTGTTCGCCATGGGCGCATTTATCAACGCAAGTGGCGGCTGTCCGGTTAACAACCCACGCAAGACCCTGCTCGTCATGCCATGGCTGATGAGCAGCATATCCTGCTCGAAGGACTGGTCCGCAATCCAAGTCGTTAGACGACTTACTATGTCCCGATAGTTTTCCCCCCCGGGCGCTTGCGTCAGGAACAAGCCCTGATCATGATCGATCTGCAATTGGCCGTTCAGGTCATTATAATAAACGCCTTCCCACTCACCCATGTTGATTTCTCTGAGGCGAGGATCAGGTGTGACCTGATGCCAGTCCATTTCTATGTGCTCGCATACCACAGATAGGGTTTGCAACGCTCGGCCCGTGTCGGACGCGACGAGGTCAAGTCCAGAGAAACCATCCAGATAACGCGCCAGCGCCCGACCCATTTCGTCAGCTTGCGCAAAGCCGCGCTGCGTCAATGGGGTATGGGCGTCATTCCCTTGAATACGACCGGCAAGATTGAAAATTGTCTCGCCATGGCGGGCAATGAACAGGCGTTTGCCTCTTGTGCTCAAATCGCTGCTTAAACTGTTCATTTCTATGATCTAATTTATCCCTGAATGGCGCCTTTGGTCGATATCTTTAGAGGGTTTAACGGCATTACGGGTTTTTTCCACAGATTTTCACCGGAATAAGCCTCCACCACTCTGGATCGGGCTTGCCCTATTGGTTGATATTGTTAATGAAGCGATGACTATCTGTGAATTGCGTGGAGTCTCCGGCTGCACCCCATCCACAGCCATTGGGGTAGAAAACATCTCTCCAGGACAGGAAATGAAGGACGGTTTATGAAAGCGACAATTGAACGCGCAGCACTGCTAAAAAGTCTGGGCCATGTCCAGTCGGTGGTTGAGCGGCGCAACACCATTCCCATCCTGTCCAATGTTTTGATCGAAGCCAGCGAAGGCGGCGGTATCAAATTGATGGCAACCGATCTTGATCTGCAAGTCGTCGAAACCGTCGAAGCGCAGGTGGAAACAGCCGGTTCCATTACCGTGTCTGCCCACACGCTGTTCGATATCGCTCGCAAATTGCCAGACGGCTCTCAGGTTCAGCTTGATGCCGCCGAAGGCAAGATGAAAGTCAATGCGGGCCGGGCGCGGTTCAACCTTCAGACCCTGCCTCGCGATGATTTTCCAATCATTGCCGAAGGTGATCTGCCCACCAGTTTCGAACTGCCCGCAGCATCACTGGTCCAGATTATCGACAAAACCAAATTCGCGATTTCGACCGAGGAAACGCGCTATTATCTGAACGGCATTTTCCTGCACGTACAGGATGAAGAGACACCGGTCCTGAAAGCCGCTGCGACCGATGGTCATCGTCTGGCCCGCGTCACCTTGCCCCGCCCTGCTGGAGCAGAAGGCATGCCGGATGTGATTGTGCCGCGCAAATGTGTCAATGAGCTGCGCAAGCTGCTCGACGAGAATAGCGAAAGCAACGTCCAGATTGATCTGTCGGCCAGCAAGATCCGCTTCACATTGGGCACAGCGATCCTGACCAGCAAGCTGATTGACGGAACCTTCCCGGATTATACCCGGGTGATCCCGACCGGAAACGACAAAATCCTGAAAATCGATCCCAAGAGCTTTGCGCAAGGCGTTGACCGCGTCTCCACAATCGCCACCGAGAAAACCCGAGCAGTCAAAATGGCGCTGGGTGATGATAAAATCACGCTTTCCGTTACTTCACCCGAAAACGGGACTGCAGCGGAAGAAGTCCCCGGGTCCTATAAGGAAGATGCCTTCGAAATCGGCTTTAACTCACGCTATCTGCTCGACATATTGGGCGAGATTGAGGGCGATAATGTAGAACTGCACCTCGCTGATGCCAGTGCACCAACGCTTATCCGTGAGAATGACAAAAGCGCAGCGCTTTATGTACTGATGCCAATGCGGGTGTAAGTGCGTTCAGGCACGAATCCCAACCACCGCATTCAGTTTTATCAGGTTTGCAAACGCCTCGACTTAGCCGCTCTAAGCTAAGCTCAAGATGACGAATTTTGGCCTGTATTTGTGACGCTTAGTCATTTGCAAAAATCAATACTGGCCAAGTTTTCTTCACCCGATTATAGCGCGTCGGGCGTTCATCATGACCCGACATCGAACATTCTTTCCGTCCGCTAAGGACAGTATTCCCGGGCATCTGCTGGCCTTATTGGCGCTGCTGCTCAGTGCGCTGGCGCCGCAAGGTTTTATGCCCACCCAAACGGCCAATGGGTTTTCGATTAAACTCTGCTCGGGCCATGCAGATACCACCCTCGCCATTACGCCGGATCATCCCGATTATGAGCTTCTGTCGCTGGTTTATGACAGCAACCAAGATGGCGGCGAAACAGGACCGCAAATAGAGGCGCCGTTGTGCGATTTCGCCGCTGGGTCGACGACCGGACTGACTTCGGCGGCTAGCGATATCACGGTGGCTATCCTTGCCCCTCCGGTCCACATTCCAGATAACGCAAAGCGCTTCGCGATCCGCAACCGGATCAATATTCCGCCAGCCACTGGTCCACCTGTTACAGTCTGACTTTGCTTATATCGGTCTTCCCGGGAACTCCCAAAGGCCAAAAATCAGACAATTACAGGATAGTATCATGAAATATCGTGCTTTCGCAGGCACATTGGTCGCTGCGTGCGCCCTTTTTGCCCCTGCATTTTTTTCCTCTGCACAGGCGGAAGAAGACCTCCTCACCTATATCATAGTCACCGGCCAGCGGGACTTGGAGACAACCGATACCATCGACCGTGAAAAGGAAATTATTTCCTCACCCGATGCGGCATCCCTGGTTGCCCGGGCACCGGGTGCCGCCTTGATCGACAATGGCGGCCTTTCCGGTCAGGTCCAATATCGCGGGATGTTTGGTGATCGTATATTGGTCCGCGTTGATGGCCAGCGATTTTCTTCCGGCGGCCCCAATCTCATGGACCCGCCGCTTCACTATGCGCCGTTGCCACTGGTCGACAGAATTGAACTGGATCGCGGGGTCAGTCCGGTCCGTAAAGGGCCCGGTTTGGGCGGCGGTGTCAACGCGGTGCTGAAGCAAACACACTTCAGCGATAGCGGAGCCATGCAACCGACAATTGACCTGACCGCTGGTTATCGCAGCGGCAGCAACAGTTATTTGCTTGGCGGCATCGCCGGGCTTTCCAATGACCGTCTGAAATTCGGCGTTATCGCGTCCTTTGAGGAAGGTGATGACCAGCAATTTCCCGCCGGCACCATCGCTTCAACCAGCTTTGAACGGTTGACCTATGGCGCAATGGCCGGACTGAAGGTCGGTAATGGCAATATCACCCTTTCCTATCGCAGACAGGAAACCAACCCGACTGGCAATCCCCCCTTCCCGATGGATATCCAGTATTTTGACACTGATTTCCTGAGCATCGCTTATGAAGGGCAATTGGCTGATGAATTATATCTGGAAGTCGATGCTGGTCATGTTGCCGTTCGCCATTTGATGGATAATTTTTCGCTGCGACCCGCCCCTGCGAGCCCGATGCAGTTACGTGCAACTTTCGCAGATTCCGACAGCAGCACCGCCGCGCTGGGATTGCGTATCGGCGAAAGGGACCGCCATGTCCGTATCGGCGCAGATGTCGAGACGGTCGACAAGGATGTGCGTATCACCAATCCGGCAAACTCAGATTTTTTCCTGACGTCTCTGACGAATATTTCAGGCTATAGGATAGGTGCTTTTGTCGAGGGTCGTACCCGCTTGGGACCGGTTGAAGCAGAGTTTGGCCTTCGTTTCGACCATCACCAGATGGATGCCGGCAGCCCGCAATTGGGAAGCGCTGTGCCGATGGGGCCCCGTATTCTTGCAAATGCCTTTACCGCTGCAGATCGCGACTGGTCTGACGGCACCTTTGACGCCGTTGCCCGGCTATGGGCTCCGCTCGGCGCATTTACCCCGCGCCTGACACTGGCGCGCAAAACCCGCGTCGCCAACACCATCGAACGCTTTTCATGGCTACCTACGGGCGCAAGCGGTGGTCTGGCAGATGGCAATATTTATGTAGGCGATCTCAATCTCGACAATGAAAAAGCATGGATTGCAGAAATTGGATTCGATTATGAAAATACCGATTTTTACGCAAGACCGACGCTTTTCTATCGCCGCGTCAATGATTTCATTCAGGGCGTTCCTTTCGACGCGACACCCGGGGTTGTGGACAGTCCTGTCGAGATGATTGCAGCTATGAACGGTGATGCAACGCCGCTGCGCTTTGCCAATGTCGATGCGGAACTTTACGGTCTGGATATTGACTTTGGTTGGAATATTGCTGGCTCGCTCCATCTCGACGGGACCGCCAGCTATGTTCGAGGCAAACGCCGTGACATAGATGATAATCTGTATCGCATCGCACCACCCAATGCGCGCATGGCTCTGTCTTGGCAGCAAGAAACTTGGCGCGCAGGGATCGAACTGCATGCCTTTGCCGATCAGAATAAGGTTTCGGCCACCAACGGAGAAGAAACCACCAATGGCTATGTGCTTGCTGGCCTTTTCGGCCATATTGCGATTACTTCGAATCTGTCGCTTAATGCCAGCATCGAAAATCTGTTGGATAATGACTATTCCCAGCATCTCGCAGGCTATAATCGTGTGAGTGGTTCCGATGTACCGTTAGGCGCCCGGATTCCCGGTGCGGGACGGTCTGCCTTTATCCGATTACGTTGGACGGGTTTATAGTTATCGCAACCGGGAAATGAATCAATTGTGCTCCGTACCAAGTGCGGAGCACAAACTTTATACTATTCCGCTGCCTCCATCATTTCAACCATCTGTGGACCACGGATCAAACCACCGGGACGTTTGTCTGTCACGACGCCGCCCTTGAAGGTTATTTCGCCCGACTTGATCGTGTAATCATAGCCATCCGCTTTTTGCAGCAAACGCTTGCCGCCAGCTGGCAAGTCAAATGCCAGCCAAGGCTTGCCTAGCTTGATACGGTCCATATCGATCACATTCACGTCAGCGAGATAGCCGGGTTTCAGGATCCCGCGGTCGTTCAGGCCATAGAGGCGCGCAGTGTCGAGACATTGCCGCTTGATCGCATTCTCGATGGTAATAGTTCCGCGTTGCCGGTTCTTCACCCAATGTTCGAGCATGAAGGTCGGGCTCGCGGCATCGCAGATCGTGCCACAATGGGCACCGCCATCGGAGAGACTGTTCACCGTATCATCGGCATGTTGCAACGGATGGAGAAAGTCGAGATTGCCGTCAATATAGTTGAGAATCGGCAGATAAATGAGGCCTTTGCCGTCATCAGACATCAACAGATCATAGGCATATTCTGCCGGGGTAACGCCAGCAGCGTTGGCGCGCGCATTGATGCTTTCCTCAACTGTCGGCTCATAATTAAAACCATCATCCATTTGATAGTGCATCGCCCAGCCATCCGTGACAATGAACTGCACCGGTGCCATATCGACATTTTCTGCCGGCAGACTGGCCTCACCAATCAGCTTCGCCCTGAATTCAGTATTGCTGAGACGGGCATATTTTTCTTCCCACGGAAGGTCGGCGATCGTTTCCCAACTTGGCTTACGGACAAACGGATGGACCGTTCCCTGCCACGCCATGACGATGCCGTTACCGCGCAAGGCAATCTGCGCGACAATGTTCGCGCCGTTGTCATTCTCGGCGCGCATATTGGCAATTTGCTCTTCGAGCGGCTGGTCTTTGGCAATGGATTGCAGTGCCGCGAACGTCACCGGCAAACCAGTCTCACGACTCAGATCGCCCATCCAGCCAAATTCATCCCACTCGCGGTTGAGATCGCTCGCCATCTCGAAAACGCCATAGCCCACGCGGCCCATGGCGCGGCCGATGCCGATTAATTCTTCTTTGGTGGCGGTGGTCCCCGGAACCAATTCTCCGTCGACCGACCGATGGAGCACCGTGCGTGATGTGGAAAAGCCCAACGCACCGGCTTTCAAGCCATCTTCAACGATCTTCGACATTTGCTCGATATCATCGTCAGTGGGAACCGCGCCCGGCTTCTCCCGATCGCCCAATACATAGGCACGGATTGCGCCATGCGGCACATGGGTAGCCACATCAATCGTACGCGGCAGCTCTTCCAGCGCATCCATATATTCGGGGAATGTTTCCCAGTTCCATTTCATTCCCTCGGCCAGCGCCGTGCCGGGAATATCCTCTACGCCTTCCATCAAGCCGATCAGCCATTCATGCTTGTCCGGTTTGGCGGGCGCAAATCCGACACCGCAATTGCCCATGACGACGGTCGTGACACCATGCCAACTGGATGGGGCCATTTCATCATCCCATGTCGCTTGTCCGTCATAGTGCGTGTGCACATCCACAAAGCCGGGGGAAACAATCTTGCCGGTAGCGTCAATTTCTTCTCGGCCTTGTGCCGTCACTGTACCAACCAAGGAAACGCGATCACCATCAATGGCGACGTCCGCCGTAAAGGGCGCACCGCCTGTGCCATCAACCACCGTTCCGCCGCGAATTACCAGATCATGCATCGAGTCTCTCCTGATTATTTTTCTGAGCAATAACAGATTTAACTGGATGATTAAAGCTGTCTCCTGCTATCTGTTTGGCCATGGTAAGAACAGCATCTTGGAACCCCGATCCGGCCAGTGGTATTGCAATCAATTGGGTCGAAGCCAACGGCCAGACATTTGAAGTGGCACAAGCCGGTGAAGGCAATAAGCTGGCCCTGTGTCTCCACGGCTTTCCGGAACTGCACTATTCGTGGCGCTTTCAAATTCCATTGCTGGTCGAGCAAGGCTATCGCGTCTGGGCACCGAACATGCGTGGCTATGGCGGATCTAGCAAACCAACCAGCGTGCGCAATTATGCGCTTGATCATCTCTGCGCTGATGTTGCGGCCCTTATTGACGCCAGCGGCGCGGAAGAAGTCACGCTAATCGCGCATGATTGGGGCGCGATAGTCGCTTGGGCTTTTGCGATCCAGAAAATCCGCCCATTGAAACGGCTCGTGATCATGAATGTGCCCCACCCTATGGTTGGCCGGCGCGAGATACGCCATTGGCGGCAGCTCAAGCGCAGCTGGTATATCTTCTTTTTCCAGATTCCCTGGCTACCGGAATTTCTTATCTCGCGCGGCAATGGTAAAGCGATAAAGGCCGCCTTCTCCAATATGGCCTGTGACCAGAGCAATTTTCCTGATAAGGATTTGGAGATTTTCGCCCAGGCGGCGATGCGTTCCGGCTCGTTGACCGCCATGCTGAACTATTATCGCGCGTTGCTGCGGTATCAAGATGCGGTTGATTTGGAGGACAAGGTCATCAAGCTCCCCACCCTGCTGATATGGGGTGAGGAAGACAGTGCGCTCAATATCAAATGTACAGAAGGCACGGAGCAATGGGTTCCCAATCTGGAACTCCATCGTCTGCCAGGCGTCTCCCATTGGGTGCAACAGGAAGCGCCGCAGAAAGTGAACGCGATTTTGCGGGAATGGCTGGCTTAGCTTTCGCGAACTAGCTTTCTCTGGCCGCAATCATATCGGCAATATCAGTAAATTTCTCGCGCGGTGCTCCTTCTCGGGCATTGGCAACCTCGGCTTCCTCAATCTTTTTCCAGTCCCGAAATGTTACCGCTTCAACACCCCGGCGTTCAAACAAACGGTCTAGCCCCTTGCGGCCCTCTTTGTTGTTCCCGGACCCGATATCTTCTGCGACCGCTTCGATGATCGCAAAGCCATCCGGCTTGTTCGTTCCAATGGTTCCGCTCGGCCCACGCCTTGCCCAACCGACGCAATAAAGCCCCGGCAAAATCCGGCCATCGACATTGGCAAAGCGGCCGCGGCCATGTTCGTAAGGCACGCCTTCAATCGGCGGCGTTCGATAACCAATACAGCTGATCACCATGGAGCAATCGAGCTCATAGCGTTCGCCAGTTCCTTTGGAACGCAGGTCTGCATCCAGTTCGGTTTTTTCGATGATCAGCTTTTCAACTTTTCCATCGCCTTCAATCGCGACCGGCATGGCAAAAAAATCGAAATCAATCTTCACCGGTTTGTCGCGCAATTCGCCTGCGCGCGTGAAAAAGCTTCGCAAATGGGTCACGGATTTGCGCATGCCGGGCTCCAACATCGCATCGGCGCCTTCATCCGGAAAATCCAGAGTGTCTATAACCGGCCGAGCCCGCTCCAAATGACCCAGCTCTCCCAATTCCTTGGGTGTCATAGCAATTTGATGCGGCCCGCGCCGCCCGAGCAGCGTGATTTTTTCGATTTTACTTTGCTTCAACTGATCAAGCGCATGCGCGACAATATCGCTGCTGGCAAACTCCGCTTCTGTCTTTGCCAATATGCGCGCCACATCCAGTGCAACATTGCCATTGCCGATCACCGCCACGCTTTTGCCGTCCAATGGTGGATCCAAATCTCTGAAATCAGGATGTCCATTATACCAACCGACAAAGGCCGCGCTGCCGATCACACCGGGCAGATCACTACCCTCAATGTCCAAAGCGCGGTCATTGGGAGCGCCCGTCGCCAATATCACCGCATCGTAAAAGCTTTGCAGCTCCTCAATGCTGACATCCTCTCCGACAGTCACGTTCCCGGCAAAATGTACATTGTCGCCCAATGCCGTTTTCTCGTATCGGCGCGACACCGCTTTGATCGATTGATGGTCAGGGGCAACGCCAGTGCGGATCAAGCCAAAAGGAACAGGCAGCCGGTCGATAATGTCGACAGTCACATCATCGCCATATTTCTTTTGCGCCGCCTCGGCCGAATAATAGCCAGCTGGTCCCGACCCGATGATCGCGATATGCCGCATGCCCACTCCTCCCAGACTCCAAGGTCATTTTGCTTAAATGCATGCTAACGACATAATTATAAAAGAAAAGAGCTACAGGCTATTCCTATCGATTTGATAAGCAGACCCACACGCATCTATATGTCTAAAACGTGCTATAGATCACATTCGAACGGGGCTAATACGCTATCATAAAAATCCAAAGCATTGGTACATCGCTTATGATTCCACTTCGTGAAATCGAAATTTTGTGCAACGGTAACAATAGCTTATAGATTCAGTTGGTTTCGTCAAAAGGGTATTTTACATCGGAGGGAATAAAATGTTGAAAAGAATTATCACGGCCATCGCTGTCTCATCCATAGCCTTGTCAGGTGGCACGGCATGGGCCGCAGGCAAATCGAAAGGCCAGAAAGCCCAGGAGCGCGGCGTTGCAGAGATACCTGTTTGCTATAAAAAACTTGGCACCATCGCGATTGTTGAACCGGAACAACGCTGGTGGGTGAGCTATAAGCTGGGTTCCCCCGAAGCCCTTATCAAAACCTTTGTCGCGCGCTCGGGCTGTTTCGGACTGGTAGACCGCGGCCGCGGGCTGGCAAGCAGAGCCGTCGAACGGGCACTTGCCGATTCCGGTGAATTGCAGCGTGGTTCCAATATCGGCAAACGGCAAGTCAAAGCCGCTGATTATGTTATCGTGCCTGACATTATTTCTGCCAATGCCAATTCTGGCGGCGGCGGTGTCGGTGGCGCTCTTTTGGGCGGGCTGGGACGCCGTGCGTTTGGCGGTGTATTTGGTGGCGTCAAAATCAACAAGAAAGAAGCCAATGTTACGCTTTCACTGGTCAACGTCCGTACCACCGAAATGGAGCGCATTACCGAAGGCTATTCGCGGAAATCTGATCTGAAATTCGGCGGTGGCGGCGGCGGTTTCTTCGGCGGCGCCCTCGCTGGAGCGGCTGGCGGCGGTTATACCGATACGCAAATTGGTCGGGTCATGGCCCTCGCCTATCTCGACGCTTATACAAAAATGGTATCGCAACTAGGCGGCCTTCCCGAGGACGCCAGCGCTGCGGCGCCAGAAGCCGAATAGCGACCATGTGACCATTTGAGGAAAATCATCCCCGGCACGGTTTCGCGCTTTGCCGGGGATTTTTGTAAGGAGATGAGATAATGAATAGATTTGCAATCGCTTTGATATCCGCAACTTTATTTGCTTCTTGCACCGCCTCTGCGGAACAATCTTCACCCTATAAGCAGCACCCGTCCGGGACGTTGCTTGTGGGTAACAAGGGCGAGGACACGCTGAGCTTTATCGACCTGCAAACGGGCCGCGAGGTGGCCCGCCGCGATACCGGCAAAAATCCTCATGAAGTCGCCATTTCTCCGGACGGCCGCTTGGCCGCGATTGTCTCCTATGGCGCCGAGCATATAGATATTTTCGACATCGCAACGCGCGAGAAAATCGAAACTATCGCGCTCACGCCCAACAAAAGTCCCCATGGCATTGTCTGGCTTGATGACGGCCGGATCATCGCCTCGACAGAAGGCAGCGACAGCATCGCCATTGTCTCGCCTCCAGCGGGCGAGAGTCAAACACGCACCGTCAGCCAAATTTCAACCGGTCAAAAAGGCAGCCATATGGTGGTGGTCACCCCCGACAGAAGCCGTGCCTTTGTCAGCAATATGCAGTCCGGTACGGTAAGCGTTCTCGATCTGGAAAAAAACAGCAAGATCGCTGATCTGCCAGCCGGTACCGAGCCTGAAGGTATCGCCATCACGCCGGATGGCAAAACCGTTTGGGTCGCAGATCGCCGCGGCGATAGCCTGCATATATTCGATACCCAGACACTTGAGGAACTGGCGGTGCTTGAAACCGGCAAATTCCCCATCCGGGTGGCGATCAGTCCTGATGGAAAAACCGCCGTCACATCGAACTATGCGGACGGAGCGCTTGGGCTATACGATGTCACAACCCGAAAACCCAAAGGCGAGATAAAGATTAGCGGGACGCCGCAAGCAGGACAGGTCACCATCCTCTTTTCGCCCGATGGCACAAGGCTCTATGCCGCCGAAACTGGACTGAACCGGATTGCCGAAGTCGACATGGTCGAACGCAAGTTAATCGGCCGCCTTGCCGGGGGAACCAATGGCGATGGACTGGGTATCGCTGAAACAGTTGGAGTACGCCAAACCGATTAGGGTAAAAGCCCGTTGTATTTTTTGATGGAATTATTTTTCTAGGGTCGCACTTAGGAAGATAGACATGCAGAAACCGTTTAATCCCCTCCAAGCGCGCATGCTAAAAGCGCTTACACAAACCCTTTTCCACGATATGCCGATGGCGATTTCGCCGTCACAGGTCGTCGAGAATTTGCAGGAACATTTTTCCAATATAGATGGCGACAAACCGAAAGAAATTGGTTTGGCGCTCTATGGATTATTCTTCATTCTTGGCGGCCCATTTTTCTTTCTCGCGACACCGAAACTACGCCAGAGTCTGATCCGTCGCCGCTTGCAAAACAGCCGGGTTGATCTCTTTCAGGACATCGCCCGTACCAAAGGCGTAATCCTCGCTGGCTATTATGGCCACTGGGAACGCGGTGATGAGGAGATGAATTTCGACAATCCGATCTACCAAAGGTTGAAATATCTATTGCCCGGCCAGCGCGACCGTTCGGCGCCGGCCGAATTGCCGGTGAAGCGAGAGCCACAGCGCGATTTAAAGGCCGAAGTCTTTGTTGGCCATGACGCGATCCCGGAAATCGTCGATGTTATCGTCGTCGGTTCTGGCGCAGGTGGCGCGGTCGCCGCAGCTTCGGTAGCTGACGAAGGCCATGAGGTCTTGATCCTCGAAGCCGGTCATAACTACCCCTCCTCCCGCATCACCCATGAAGAGGCGCGGATGACAGCGCGACTGTTCAAAGACGGTGCGCTGCAGACAACCAAAGACCGGGACGTCATTGTGTTTCAAGGCCGCGTTGTTGGCGGCTCGACGGTCATCAACAATGGTATCTGTTTGCGGATGAAACATGCCGGCCTTGTGCACCCACAGGCTGAAGATGTTTACCAAACCTGGGCCAATCTCGGCGCCCCGATATCGGAAGCAGAATTGACGACCAGCTATGAAGCGGTCGAGCAAGCGCTGGAGGTCTCCGAGATATCGGCGATATCAGGGCGCAACAACGGACCCCACCTGATCAACGGGTGGAACAAATATGCCGCCCAGTCCAATGACCCGATGGACAAACAGGCGATCTCGGCATGGTTTCAGAAAAACTACGGCCCCAAAACGCCTGACAGCGAATGCGTTTATTGCGGCTATTGCAATACCGGATGCCCCTATGGCCGCAAAAAGGCGATGCCGGAGAGTTTTCTGACCCACGCAACCAGCACTGATCGCGACAAACCGGCGCGCATCCTGGACGGCGCGGAGGCAACCGAGATTATCTGGAAAAACGAGGATGGCGGGCCACGTGTAGCCGAAGCCGTCGACATCACTTTGCGGGATGGCCGCAAGCGTCGTATCACTGCACGCAAAGGCGTAGTCGTCGCGGCTGGTGCGTTGGCCTCCAGCAATTTGCTGATCAACAGCGGAATCGAAAAGTCCGGCAATGAGATATCGCTCAACATCGCTTGCCCCGTTGTCGCTTTAATGCCCGAAGGCCACGAGATGAATGTCTGGAACGAAGACCAGATGGCAACCTATGTTGATCGCGGCGACTATCTGATCGAGAGTCATTTCCAACCACCCATGAGTATGGCAACATTGGTTCCCGGCTGGTTTGATGAACATTTCCGGCGGATGCTCAACTATAACCGATTGGTTTCTGCAGGCGTACTGTTTCCCGCCGATCGTCTCGGCAAAATGGAGGACGGAAAGCTAAAGCTAAAAATCGGCGAACCGGAACTTGCTCTGCTTCGTCGGGCTCTGGCAACAATGACCAAGGTTCATTTCCTCAATGGTGCGATCGAAGTTTACCCTGCCCTGCTAAAAGGCCAAACTTTGCGCAAAGGCATGAGTGACGCCGAAATCGAAGGTTTCTATGAGGAAGCGATTGTCGAACCGGATGATGTTGTCCTGTCCAGCTCTCACCCGCATGGTGGCAATGCGATCAACGCCGATCCAGCCAAAGGCGTGGTTGACCTCGACCAGCGCGTCCACGGCACTACGAACGTGTATGTGACAGACGCCAGCGTGATGCCCAGCTGCATTCGCGTCAATGCGCAGCTGACCACCATGGCGATGTCGCACCGGGCGATGGCTGGCAAGAAACGCTTCGAATAATCTGTTGCTGGAGAAAATGGGTTTGGCATGGGATATTAAACTCCCCTCCAACCTGCCCCCGCGCCCTGGCATATCGCCGGTTAGTGAACGAGCGCTTTCTATAGCAGCAAAGGGCCAGGACAAATTGTCCAAGCCCTTCGTTTCTAAAAGTGATCGTTAAGCGGCTTGGGCCCCATAGCTGATCGCGCCACGATGGCGCAATTACTCGGGCCGAAATCTTCAGATATCTGCCAATAAGACGAGACGCCGACTTTCGCCGACGCCTCGCCGCTATCGGTTAACCTCCAAAGGGAACCGAACTGTGATGTAGGTTGATTTTCAGATCACCATCCGCACCGCGTACATATCCAAAGCTATATTCGACTTTGGTATCGTTGCCGTCGGTATCGGTGAAGTAATAGTTGCCCATGGCCATCGCGCTATCGCTATCAACGACCGTGCCTTCATTTTCCCAACGCACAGCGGTCCACGGCTTGATGGCGAAGCCTTTGTCTTCGGAACCTTCCGTACCGACAAAATAGCTCATAGCTTCGTCAAAGGTACCGCGAAACTGATCTTCCGCTGCCAAAGTTGGCTTAAAAAGAATGGTCGCGTCATCGCCGTAGGCATAGAACTTCTTGATATGTTCGTCCGCTGCGGCCCGGTAATCGCCTTCTTCAGTGAACGCCTTTCCAATAGCAACGATACCTTCGCCCCATGCCTTTTGTGCGGCAGCAACTTCTTCAGCGGTAATAGGCGCCGCTGCCTCTGAACTTTCCGCTGTGGTCTCCGCCGAGGTCGTTTCAGACGTACACGCTACGAGAGCCAGTGGTGCTGCCGCGAGCAAGATAGCAATTTTCTTCATAGTAATTTCCTCATTCATTCTGCGCCTGAACAAAACCTGTAGCGTCGTTTAGGGACAGGCTATGGTCATCGTTCCGGCAAAAATTATATTCCCTATGCCTTGAGCAAAAAGAGCGCGCAAGTCAGGGCATAATGTTTCACTCCAAATTTGCACAACCTAATGATAAACCGTGCAAGCCGCGTATCGACGCGATAAAGCCAAAGATCAAATATAAAATAATTGGTATTATTAATAGAATTTATCTATGATGTAAAATCTCCGCGACGGTGGAAGGATTTGATGAAATCGATATGTTTTGAGATGGTTAAACCGCTTCTGTGGATCGATACTTTACTTAATCGTTCAATCGTCTAATCGAAACGCCAAGACATAAATGGAGACTTATAATGCGTGCGGAAGCTCAGGCGCATGTGGACCGGATCAACGGCGCGCTGGACCTGCTGAAAACCTCGCTGAACTGGGATGTTGCGCTGCGCCGGCTGGACGAGCTGAATGCACGCGTGGAAGATCCTACCCTGTGGGATGACCAAGGCGCAGCCCAAGCGGTGATGACCGAGCGGCAGCGACTGGACGAATCCATTACCGCCGCGCGCGAAATTCAGCAGGAAATGGACGACGCGCTTGAATTTATCGAGATGGCCGAGGAAGAAGGCGACGCGGGGCTGGCCGACGAAGGCGTCGAAACATTGAGCAAGCTTGCCGATCGCGCCGACCGTGACAAGGTCCAGGCACTATTATCTGGCGAGGCCGACAATCTTGATGCTTATCTCGAGATACATGCTGGCGCCGGCGGAACGGAGAGTTCGGACTGGGCCGAGATGCTGCTGCGCATGTATCAGCGCTGGGCCGAAGCACGCGGTTATAAAGTCTCAATGGTCGACTATCAGGCGGGTGATCAGGCCGGCATCAAATCCGCCACGCTCGAAATCAAGGGCGAGAATGCCTATGGTTTTGCGAAGACCGAAAGCGGTGTCCACCGCCTCGTCCGCATCTCTCCATTCGACAGCGCAGCCAAACGCCACACCAGCTTTTCCAGCGTCTGGGTCTATCCGGTGATCGACGACAGTTTCGAAGTCGAGATTAACGAAAGCGATCTGAAAATCGATACCTATCGCGCCTCCGGTTCCGGCGGCCAGCACGTCAATACCACCGACAGCGCTGTGCGCATTACCCACCAACCCACGGGCATTGTCGTCGCCTCGCAAAATGACCGCAGCCAGCACAAGAACCGCGCCACCGCGATGGGCATGCTCAAAGCGCGCCTGTTCGAGGCCGAGCTGCAACGCCGCGAAGCCGAAGCCAGCGGCGAATATCAGGCGAAAACGGATATCGGCTGGGGCCACCAGATCCGTTCCTACGTCCTGCAACCCTATCAGATGGTGAAGGACCTGCGCACAGGCGTGACCAGCAGCGCACCATCAGACGTACTTGACGGCGCGCTCGATCCGTTTATTGCCGCGGCTCTATCGCAACGCGTTACGGGCGAAACAGTCGATGTCGAGGATGTGGATTAGCCGCAAAAATCGCTTTCCTACAAAGTACCAAATAGGTTAATTACGAGTCTTTTCAACAGAAAGGCTCGTTATGACCGACGAAACACAACCATCCGACCCCCTTCCCGATTTTACCCCTGTACCAAAAAAATATTATCGTCACGACGGCTGGACACCCCAGCGCCAACGCGAGTTTATTGCGGCGCTGGCAGAATGCGGAAGCGTGCCTGAGGCTGCGCGCTATGTCGGGATGAGCTTTGGCACGGCCTACCGTCTGCGCAACGATCCCGGCGCCGAGGAATTTGCCGCCGCCTGGGATGCTGCCCTCGTCAAAGTGACGAACCGCGTGCACGATGTGCTGGTCGATCATGCCGTCAATGGCGCGGCCGAACCAATCATGTATGGCGGCGAGCAGGTCGGAGAATTTCGCCGCTATAATTACCGCATGATGATGTAGCTGCTCCGCCATCACCAGCCAGAAAAATTCGGCGGCAGCGCCCATGGTGGAACAGACAGCGCCCTCTCTCGCCACCGGCTGAAGCTGCTTAAGGAGCAATGGCGCGAAGAGTGGGACGCCGAGGGCGAAGCGCGGGGCAAGCGCCTGATCGCAGAGCATCGCAAGAACGCCGCTCAGCAACAAAAAGAACATGATGAACGGTTCCACGCCAAGATAAACGACATGCGCCGGAGAATGATGACCCATTATCTCGCAAAAGATCCGATTACTGGCGAGCCCAACAAACGCTTCAACCCCGAAGGAGCCAGCCCGATGGAACTGTTGATCTACGACGAGGTAAGCGAAGGCGGAGACAGCACAGGCAAAGAACTGCGCGAAGAAATGGGGTTTCCGCCGATGGAGGGGGAAAAGTTTAGCGGGGAGAACAAGGATGAATAGCCCTAGGCGAAGCCGCAAAGGATAGATGATGGAATCCCGAGCGTCGGATCTATCCCGCTAGCGGGCAGCGCAAAAAGAGCCCTGCTGAATTTCTCCAGCAGGGCTTCAAAATACTTATATGGCCGCCACAAATGCACATATCGGTTTGCGCCGGCAAATGATGAGGCTTACTGCCGCAGGCGTGCTCCACCAAACACTGCAATTTTGTCTGTGCCGATAATGTCGCATGCATAGTCGGTTTCAATGGTTGCGGGTAAGGCTTGTACTAACGCATCAATATCACTGGAGCACTTGGCACCATCCGCGGCGACATCATATGACGTGGACGGCAAATTATTTTCGATTTTCCTTACATCTTCCTGAAATTGGGCAAGGATAGCTTGGTCGTCTGCATTGGCGTCGCGTGCCAATGCCGGGCTGATTGTAAATGCCACTGCAGCAATTAAGCCACTGGTTATGATAGATTTGTTCATTATTTTCACTTTCTCTATTATATTTAAGGAGCATGTATCAGAGACCAGCAACACTCCAATCATAAAGGAAATGCCCCCACAATCCATGCCTACCCATCGCAGCGGTATGCATGTCTTTCCTGTAATCCCCGGTCGGCGTTGATTTGGCGTAGCCGAAATATACCATGAACCAAGCTATGTCCTGATTGTCAGGACGGCGGCATATATAGGTTTGGTCCATCTGCGTCTTGCAGGATAGCGGCTGCCCTCCAATAAATTTGCTGAGCGCATCTGCCGAAGCCTTACCACAGGCGATTGTTCCGTTGCTTCCTGCGCATTGGTCATCATATTGAGGGGCCGTGATATTGTATAGCGTGATGAATTTATTATTTATCCATAGCAGATTGCCCCCCTTCACGACTGCTGGACCTACAACTGGCGGAAGGGTTTCATATTGGTGACTTAGCTGACTATGGGCGGGAGACGATGCTACCGCCAACGTCCCCAGCACTGCTGCACATGGTCCAAATAGTCTGCGCATAGTTTTACTCCTCAAAGAAATTCACCCGCCAAACATGCGAAATGTTTTTACATGCTCTCAAAGCCACTAATCAGCGAAAACCCTGACAATATTCTCGTCTCCGCCAGTCACAACCGATTTTCCATCGACGTTCAGCACGACAGACCGCAGGGCTTTGGATGCCTGGAATGAAGACAAGGCAGCGCCGGTGGTGCCGTCCCACAAGATCAACAAACCGTCCTCATGCGCACTGACGATGCGTGAGATATCCTGATTAAAGGAAATATCGTTGACGCTGCTATTATGTCCGGCAAAAGTGGAGAGTTTCTGCCCAGTGGCCACTTTCCAGACACTGACTGTCCCATCAAGGTTGCCGGTTATAAGAAGGGCACTATCAGCGGTGAAAACCGCCTGTTTGATACCGCCCACCGTGTTGACATTTATGGTTTGCAGCAACTGCCCATTGCCCGCATCAAATATCTCTATTTGCTGCGTAGACTTATTTAAGGCCGTTACGAGAGCGCCATTCGGACTGAACGCCACAGGTCCCGACACGGCATTAATCTGGTTGAGTGCTGCACCAGTATTAGCATCCCAGATTTGCAAAGTGGCGTTGTTGGTTGCCTGATTATGACAGCCCGCAGCGATCCTTAACCCTTGAGCATCATAGGCCACTGAGTCGCATGTTCCTGCATATGTGTTTTGCAATGTTAACGCTGGCGCGCCCGTCGCTACATCCCAGACACTAACCGAAGATTGCAGGGCGTTGCCGCTTTGGCGGCTGCCCGATACAATCCGCTGACTATTTGGACTAAAAGCAATATCGAGAAGCAAATCTCCCTTGGCCTGAAGTGGAATTGCCACTGCTAGATTCATCGTTTGACTGTTAGAATTCCAAATTGACAGATGATTGTCCCACCCGCCAGTTGCCAATAGCTGGCCGTCAGGACTTAGCGCCAACGTGAGTGTATTCGCGCTGAAATTTAATTTATTTGTGAGATTCCTGATCGGGGCGCCGACGCCCACTGGCTGTTGTACTGGGGGCTGCTGGATTATTGGCGGTTGCTGCCATTGCGGTTGACGCACCGGCGGCTGTTGCAATTGAGGCTGGCCGACAGGCCCTTGAAAACCGCCTGTCATGGCTTGAGGCTGCGCAAATTGACTTCCAAGATTGGAAGCCGGAGCTCCACTGGCATTCACACCGCGGAAATTAAACCACATGTGCCGCCCGCCTTTTAGAAATATGACCGCGCGATTATTGTCCCAGCGGGCCGCGGCGGTTATGTCCCCAGCAACATTTTGCAAACTCGGCAGGGTAAACGCATTCATCGCGATCGGACCAAGTGCGATATTGCGAAGCGCCATATCATATTCAATATATTGCCCGTTATTCAGGAAGAATAATATTGAATTTCCCTTGAAACGAAGCGCCGCTTCTATCTTGCTCCGATGGGGAGCCATTCCCGGCCAATTATTGTTGTCAATATAGCTCAGAGGTTGGACAACATTTTCAGTATTGGCATCAAGTCCAACAAATTGCCCGGTTCTGAGAAAAAGATATTTCACGCCTCCATAGCTAAACGATGCTGTTAGCTTGGACATATAAGGCCCCAAGGCTGTACGACTTAGATCATTGGGGCCGGTGCCAGGATTTGCCGAGTTTGTGTTATATTGCATGACACCGCGGTCTTGTCGGACAAGAAACACCTGGTTCCCGGGGCTTTCGATGCCGGCGTCGATCTCTGCTGCCTGCGCATTTTGCACTGGTGGTTGTCGCCACTGTGGCTGGACTCCAGGTTGTTGCACCCGTGGCAGACGAACTTGCGGTTGTTGCCACTGTTGTTGAGGGTTTGGTTGCTGCACTTTTGGCTGCTGCCATTGTGGTTGGCGGGCCGGTGGCTGTTGCGCTGGTGGTCGTTGAATCTGTGGCTGTGATATTGGCGGTTGTTGCACTGCCACTGGCTGGCGAACATTCATACCCACCAGATCCTGGAACCAGAACATCTGCCATTGTTTTCCGTTGCACTGGACCTGCGTAAGGACCGTATTATCAGCCATTGAGCCATTGGGAACGCTGATGCACTTACCGCTATGGAGTGCCTTAATATTGTAGAAATCCTTGCCTACAGGAGCGAGAGAAAATAACTGGCTAGCCGTGCCATCGCATGAATGCTGGACGATAGCCACATTGTCTGCTGTATGTCTGTTTTCTGTGGTTAGGCACTTGCCGCTCACCCCTGATTTGATATTATAATATCCATTGCCCGCCGGGATGACGGCAAAAGCCTGCTGGAGAGTTCCATCACAGGTAAACTGCATAATTGGTATATTCTCACCCAAATCGCCATTTGGCACGTCGAGGCATTGGTTGCTGTGGCCAGTAACGATCCGTCCAGATGTGGCAGCGGGAGACTGTGCAGACGCAGTTTGAATGGGAGTAATTCCTGCCAACATAGAGCAAAAAGCAATTGCACCACTCCACGCAGCAACTCGCGCGCTGAAACCACGCGTTACACCGGACATAGGTTCGTTATTTGTGTGAATATTCATTTTACGCCCCTGTTTCGCGACCTTTTGTTCGGCCTAAAGGGACATCAATCAAGCCCGGATTATTTCAATCATGACAACATGTTAACAGGTTCTTTACATATGACCTAACGCCAAATTTATGGGTGAAAATAACTGTTCCATAGAGAGACTTTCCCGTGTCCACAGATGCGCCCAAAGCGGTCACTAGCCTGGTGGTGGCAGTATTTAGAAAGCGGACATTAGGATGAAGCGCATTTAGTAAACTGCCACCATAATACCACCGTAATACCAGCCCGATGGAAGTGTTGATCTACGAAGAGGTAAGCGAAGGCGGGGACAGCACCGGCAACGAACTGCGCGAAGAAATGGGGTTTCCGCGGATGGAGGGGAAGAAAGATTAACGGGTGCGAGCGTCCCAGTATGCTCTGCCTATGCGCCCTCCTCCTGCTGCAGAACCGCTGTTTTCGATAAATTTCAAAATGCCGATTGACCATCAACACTTGCCCCACTAATACAAATGCGAATCATTTGCATTATCAATAAGACAAATGCTATTGGGGAAATTTCGATGAATTTACGCCTTCGGCACCAAGGGTTAACTGTCGCCTCCAGCTTGTTTGCATTAAGCTTCTCCCAAACTGCTATGGCTGCAGGTGATGCCAATGCCGGTTTTGAGGATGATACGATCACCGTCACCGCGACGCGCGCGCCTGTCGCGATTGCAGACGCGCCGGCAACTGTCACCGTCATTGACCAGGAGCGTATTGCAGATGAATTGGCGACGGATGTGCGCGATATCGTCCGCTTTGAACCTGGCGTCACGGTGCGCCGGTCACCAGCGCGCTTTGGCGCCGCATTAGGGACTACGGGTCGCGCCGGGAATGAAGATTTCAATATTCGCGGGATCGGCGGCAATCGCGTGCTCATTCAAGTAGATGGGATTAGAACGCCGCAAGGTTTCAGTTTTGGGGCGCAGGATGTCGGGCGTGGCAATGCAACCGATGTTGGCCTGATCAAGTCGGTTGAAATATTACGCGGCCCCGCATCAGCGCTTTATGGCAGTGATGGCCTGTCAGGCGCTGTCAGCTTTGTTACGTCAGATCCCGTCGATTTTGTTGAGGGGGAGAATAGTTTTGGCGGGTTTGCAAGAGCCCAATATAGTTCGGCGGATCAAGAGTTTTCTGAAACCATTGCCCTGGCTGGCAAGACCGGAAATTTCTCAGCCATGCTGGCATATTCGCGGCGTGATTTTGAAGAATTGGATAATGAAGGAACAATCAACACCACCGATTCTACCCGGACGACACCCAATCCGCAGAATGGCGAGTCCAATGCATTTTTGGGAAAACTGGTTTGGGATAATGGCACTCACCGGGTGCGCCTGACCGGCGAATATCTCGAAAGGGAGGTCTTTTCTGATGTCCTGTCGGGGCGCGGTCCGGTTTTTCTATTTGGGCCAACGCCAAGCTGGATCGTCGATAGCCTGACCGCAGAAGATGAAACAAAGCGAACGCGCGCATCCATCGACTATACCTATGATGTCGGTGACGAGGGTTCGGGCTTTATCGACTATGCCCATCTCGCCGCTTATTGGCAGGACGGTAAAGACACCCAATTTGCCTTGGAAGAACGATCACCGGTTGGCGCGACGCCGCGTCCGGACAGGACCAGGTTCAATAGATTTGATAACGAAGTTTTCGGCGCAGTCGCTGATTTCCGGTCAGCATTCCATACCGGAAGCATCAAACACATATTGTCCTTTGGCGGTGACATCAGCAAGACAAGGCAAGAAGGCCTACGTGATGGGACCGAGCCACCTTTTGGGGAAGTGTTCCCGTCACGGGCTTTCCCGGTAACCGACTTCACCCTTGGCGGTATTTTCTTGGGGAACGCGATAGAATTTGGCGATGGTGTGGTGACGCTTTACCCTGCCCTGCGCTTTGATTTTTACGATCTGGACCCCACCGATGATCCGTTGTTGCCAAGCTTTGCCGCGACGGGTCAAGACGGATCAAAACTGTCGCCAAAATTTGGCGCCGTAATCAAGCTTGGCGAAGACGTCCGCTTATTCAGCAACTATGCCCGAGGATTCCGCGCGCCTACGCCCAGTCAGGTCAATAATTTCTTTGAAAATCTCGCCTTCGGATATACGTCCGCAGCCAATCCCGATTTGAAACCGGAGACGAGCGAGAGTTTTGAAGCTGGTATTCGTTATGCGACAGACGACATCCAGCTGACGGTGACCGCATATACAGCTGATTATGACGGTTTCATCGAGCAAATAATCACATCTGGAACGGGAACGGCCACCGACCCATCGGTATTCCAGTTCGTCAACTTTGATAGGGTCAAGGTCCAAGGGATAGAGGCCAAGGCGTCTTATGAAGCCGATAACGGTTTCAGGGCGCGCTTTGCCATAGCCTTTGCCGATGGCGAAAAAACCTCCCCTGAAGGTGATATATCGTCGCTGGGATCAATTGATCCGCTCAATGCGATTTTGGGTGTGGGCTATCGCGAGCCTACCGGAGCGTTCGGCGGTGAAGTCATTGTCAGCTATAATGCGCGCAAGGAAGCCAATGAGACTATTGATGTCTGTGATGGCCCTTGTTTGCGCCCCCAAGAATCTGCGATCATCGATGCAACGGCTTTTGTTCGGGTTACCGATAATGTGAAAATCCGCGCCGGTATATTCAACATTACCGACAAGAAATATGCCTTGTGGAGCGATGTTCGCGGATTGTCTTTGGCGCGTGATGAATTTGGTCGGCAGATATTGATCCCCGACAATGCGGATGCGTTCACCCAGCCGGGTCGCAACGCGAGCGTATCACTCAGCCTTTCATTCTAGGATTATTTAGGGAGAAGCCACTATGAATATGACATTCAAAAACAGCATGGGAGCGGCCATATTTGCGTTCACCCTGGCAACCACACCGGCATTGGCGCAAACTGCCCCTCTAGAAGGCATTGAAAATACACAGAAGGTCGGTTTTGAAGCAGATCGGGCTGATATTCTGGCTATGGCTGGCAATTTCAAAGTGCGTTTTGATATGCAGGAATCAACGCCATGGAAATCGGATTACGAGCCACGCGAACGCAAGATTTCCGGTGGGCATGAGGTCGTAAAAGTGATTGAAGACACTGGCACTAAAATTATTCTGCAACATCTGTTGGTGGTTGATACAGGCAAATCAGACTTTATCGTCAAACATTGGCGACAGGATTGGGAGTATCAGCCGCAAAAAATTCTCGCTTACACCGACCGCCACAGATGGGAATATCAGCCCATATCCGAGGGTGACCGCAAAGGCAGCTGGTCCCAGACGGTCTATCAGGTCGATGACAGCCCGCGCTACGCCGGTTTAGGCAAATGGGAGACGCAAGGCGGAGTCCGGCGCTGGCACTCCGACTGGACTTGGCGTCCGCTGGCCCGGCGAGATGCCGTGCGCGATCCCGTTTACGATCGCTATTATTCGATCAACCGTCACAGCCCAACGCCGGGCGGCTGGATTCACTTTCAGGACAATACAAAAATGGGTCCGGTTAATGGAAAGCTGGTACCCATAGTTCAGGAATATGTACTCAATACCTATACCCGGTTTGATGGTTACAATGTCCAGGCCGCCGACGACTATTGGACCAAAACTCAAGATTATTGGGCCGAGGTTCGCAAGTCCTGGGACAAGGCCCTTGCGTCGAACAATGGCGTGACCGTAGAAGAGGAAGCGCAAACCGGTACGGTGATCAGCGGCGAGCTACTTGAAATGGGCACCAAGATCGCGGACGGTGAAATGGACGCAGCCAGCGCCACGGCGAAGGCCCGGGAACTTATTGCAAGCGCGACCAAGCCCGGTGCCGTGCAAACCGCTCAAAACAGCACGAACCCTGGCAATGAATAGCAGAGAAAGACATATATAGCCAAAGCTTCGGCTTGCTCTAAAAACCGCTAGAAACGGGCCGTACGCCACAAAGGCCATTAACACCATTGCCCCCATCGCGTCGCTCGCCTAATTATGCCTGCATGAGTATCTTCAGGTTAAACCGCTTCATCCTTCCTTCTTTGGCACTTGCTCTTATGGCGACCACCGCGCCGCTGGCGGGATGCAAACGTGTGCCTGATCAGGATGCGGATCGGCCTGAAAGCTCTTTGGCCTATCCACCGGCCTCGCGACCCGTTTCCGATCTTGCGGGAAACCAGTGGTCGACCGAAACTGCGCGTGACAAGCGTGGGGAAGCGGAAGAGATCATGAAAGCAGCGGGCTTGGCGCCCGGCATGACGGTCGCGGATATCGGCGCGGGTGAAGGCTATTATACCGTGCGGCTGGCCGAAAAAGTTGGCGAACAGGGCCGCGTGCTGGCGCAGGATATTGATGAAGATGTGATCAAGCGGCTGGCCGAACGTGTCGCGCGTGATGAACTGGACAATGTCTCGATCAAGCTGGGCGCGCCGGATGATCCGCGTCTGCCCGAGGACAGCTTTGACCGCATTTTCCTGGTCCATATGTATCATGAAGTGCGGGAGCCTTATGCGTTTCTCTCGCGCCTGCGTCCCTCCATCCGCCGCGACCAGGACGGGGGCACCTATGATGGTGGCGAAGTGATCGTGGTCGATGTCGACCGGCCCTTTGCGCAGCACGGCATTCCGCCCAAGCAGCTCTTTTGCGAGTTTGAAGCGGTCGGCTATCAACTGATCGGTTATATGGAGCGCCCGGAATTGGGGGGCTATTTCGCGCGCTTTCGTCCCGTCGGCAAATCGCCCCTGCCAGGCAAGATCAAACCGTGTGAATTCAAGCAATAGGGGCGGTCAGGCGTTACTGATTCATAAAATCTTCTATATTTATCAGTGACTTAATTAGTTTTCATCACCCATTTTGAGCGCAGCAATAAACGCTTCTTGCGGGATGCTGACATTGCCATATTCGCGCATCTTGGCCTTGCCCTTCTTCTGCTTGTCGAGCAGTTTCTTCTTCCGACTGATATCGCCGCCATAGCATTTGGCCGTCACATCCTTGCGCATCGCCGCAATCGTCTCACGCGCGATGACCTTGCCACCAATGGCCGCCTGCACCGGTATCTTGAACAAGTGCCGCGGGATCAAGTCCTTGAGCCGCTCGCACATATGGCGGCCCCGGGACTCAGCAGCATCGCGATGGACAATCATACTGAGCGCATCGACCGGATCACCATTGACCATGATGTTCATCTTCACAAGATTACCCGAGCGCAAGCCGACCTGATGATAGTCAAAACTCGCATAACCGCGTGAGATACTCTTCAGCCGGTCATAAAAATCAAAAACGACCTCGTTGAGCGGCAGTTCATACACCACCTGCGCACGGTCGCCGACATAGGTCAGGTTCTTCTGAACCCCGCGCCGGTCCTGGCACAGCTTGAGGATACCGCCAAGATATTCGTCAGGGCAGTAGATTGTCGCCTCAATCCAAGGCTCCTCTATGTCGGCTATCTTGACGACATCCGGCATATCCGCTGGATTATGGAGAAACTGCTCCGACCCATCATTCATCACCATCCGGTATACAACCGAAGGCGCCGTAGTGATCAGATCGAGGTCATATTCGCGGGTCAGCCGTTCCTGAATAATCTCAAGGTGCAAGAGCCCCAAGAAGCCACACCGAAACCCTTGGCCCAAGGCCGCGCTGGTTTCCATTTCAAAGCTGAAGCTGGCGTCATTGAGGCGGAGTTTGCTTATACTTTCGCGGAGCTTCTCAAAATCCGCGGCATCAACCGGGAAAAGGCCGCAAAAAACCACAGATTGGACTTCCTTGAAGCCATCCAAGGCTTCCGTCGCGCCACCCTTAACGGTCGTGATCGTATCACCGACCGCAGTTTGAGAGACTTCCTTGATCTGCGCGGTGATGAAACCAATTTCACCTGCGGCCAATTCCGGTAGCTGCTCAATCTTGGGAGTCATGCAGCCGACGCGGTCAACGAGATGCTCGGTGCCTTGCGCCATGAACTTGATCCGCTGGCCCTTGGTCAGCACGCCATCGATCACGCGGACGAGAATGACGACGCCAAGATAAGGGTCATACCAGCTGTCTACCAGCATAGCTTTCAACGGCGCATCGCGATCGCCGCCCGGTGGCGGAATCTTCGCAACAATCTGCTCGAGAATATCTTCGATGCCAATGCCGGACTTCGCGGAAGCCATCACCGCTTCGGAAGCATCGAGACCAATAATTTCCTCAATCTCGTTACGAACCCGCTCTGGTTCTGCTGCCGGCAAATCAACCTTGTTCAGAACCGGGATGATTTCATGGTCATGTTCAATCGATTGATAGACGTTTGCCAGCGTTTGCGCTTCAACGCCCTGTGCCGCGTCGACCACCAACAGAGCACCTTCACAGGCGGCCAAGCTGCGCGACACTTCATAGGCAAAATCGACGTGGCCAGGTGTGTCCATCAGGCTAAGCTCGTAAGCCTCGCCATTTTTAGCGGTATAGTGGAGACGGACGGTCTGCGCCTTGATTGTAATACCGCGCTCGCGCTCAATATCCATATTGTCGAGCACTTGCTCGCTCATCTCGCGTTCGGACAAGCCACCAGTGTGCTGGATCAGACGATCCGCCAACGTTGATTTGCCGTGATCAATATGGGCGATGATGGAGAAATTACGGATATGGGAACGTTCAGTCATAGCGCGCCGATAGCAGGGGTTTTCCCCGCTGTCAGCAGGGAAACGCGTAAAATACGCGCCGTCTGGAGATAGTTGTCCAGACGGCGCGCATATTTTCAGATGGTAGGGATGATATTACCCAAAAGCTAACCGCCACCGCCTAGTGGAATGCGGAAGCCAACATTGAACAGGGACTGCTCGCTCTTCACGCCCAACGTGGCCGGAAGCAGATTAACATCATAATCGCCGCGATCCATGTTACGGTAGGTATATTGACCGAAAAGTTCGAATGACGGGCTCAGCTTGTAAGTCACACCGGCCATGGCCTGATAGGCAAAGCGAGTCTTTGTGTCATCGACAACATCGACTGCGGATGGCTGGTATTCGACATCCTGACGCGAAAAACCAATACCCGCGCCAACATACGGTACCAGCGTCTCGCTAATCTGGAAATCGTATAGCGCGTTGGCGAACAGACCATAATTTTTGATCTGGCCATCATCAGTGCTCAAAACAGCACCAACGGTTGGATTGGCTGGATCAGCCACTCCACGCGTCAGAACAGCCGAGTCAACGCCATCAATTACCGTGCCACCGACGGCCAGATCACGGTGCAGATCAACATTAGATTTGTTGTAAAAGCCCTGCAATTCCACCCGAAAACCGTTATCAAACCGGTACCCGGCATGTAAATTTAGATCGAGGCCATTATTCAGCTCGGTGGTCCAGTCGAGATCGGTGCCCGATGCAATCGCATCAAAGTCAGCTGTAGCTGCTACATCCTCGTCAAACTCACCGCGGTTTTTGGAATCACTCGGCAGGTTAAGACCAGCCGAAGCGCCCACATAAGGCTCCCCGGCATGAGCAACGCCTGTCAAAGCGAAAGACGTTCCAGCGGCTAGGGTAGCAAATATTCTCATAGAACTACGCATATTCAACTCCAAACCCCCTGTTTGGTGTTGCCCCGCTTCCGTTCAATTAGTGATGCGTTTACTGTTTTCAATATTACCCGGACTCAGTTCGTCGCAAAAAATTGGCAGGTTTCTGCTGTTTTGCAATCCAAAAGCGAAACTGTGGCTGATTTACAACAGCAAAATGGGGTGCGCAAATCAATGAACCGGCCAACCTAACAACGACTAGACGACTGATAGAGGACGCCGCCTGAAAGCTAGTAGATACCGCCCTCATCCTGCAGAAAATCATTATCATTCTGCGCAGGTCGATTGCTGTTCGCATTTTCCCTGGCCCGATTGCGCGCGGCAATTTGCTCCGCCCTAATCTGCGCCTTTTTTGCTTCCAGTCGCGCGAGCAGTTCTTCCTTGCGGATAGAGCGTTTTGGTTCCGTTTCCGGTTTGAATACATCCCAAATCACCGCAGACCTTGGGTCATCGGATGGCCAACCGCCAAATACGCGCTTGCCGCTCTTGCGGTCAACGCGCACCATCCGAACACCGCGCGGCGCAACAAACGGGGTTTTCGGCATCCCAGCCATAGCCTTTTCGGCAAATTGCTTGAATATCGGAGCGGCTAAAGTACCACCCTGGGCATATCCGCCCATGTTGGCGGGCTGATCAAATCCCATATAAACACCGGCAACCATATCAGGAGAGCCGCCCACAAACCATACATTGGTCGGACCGCTCGCCGTTCCGGTCTTGCCGAATAACGGCCGATCGAGGCTTCTGAGATTTTGAGCAGTTCCGCGCGTAATAACGCCTTCCAGTATGTTAACCATCTGATAGGCGGTCATGGGATCCATCAACTGTTTGCCGGCTGGTCTGGGGCGCGGCATCGGCTGCCCATCCCAATCGGCCTGATTGCAATCCTCGCAAATCCGTTTGTCTGCGCGGAAAATGACCTTGCCCTGACGATCCTGGACAAAGTCGATCACGGTCGGCTCTAGCTCGCGACCATGATTGACCAGCATCGAATAAGCATTGGTCAATTTTGCGACAGTGGTATCCCCTGCACCCAGAGCAAAGGCAAGATAAGGCTTATAGTCACCAATCCCCATGGTTTTGATGGTTTTTACCACATTGTCCATACCCGCATCATTGGCAGCACGCACGGTCATCAGGTTTCGGGATTGTTCGACCCCCCAGCGTAGAGTTTGCGCCCCTGCCCCGCGAGACCCGCCAAAATTCCGGAAACATTTTCGGCCCAAAGCAGCCGATTGATAAACACAAAAAGGGCTGTCGACGATGATTGTCGCTGGCGTCATGCCTTGATCAAGCGCGGTCGCATATACAAAAGGTTTGATCGTAGAACCCGGCTGCCGTTCCGCTTGTGTCGCGCGGTTGAAAGAACTCATCCGGTCATCGAACCCGCCCTGCATCGCCCAGATTCGGCCATTGCGAGGATTTTGCACGACCATGCCACCTGATACTTTCGGAACGTTGCGCAGCACATAGCTGCTGCCGCCTGCCGGGCTGACCGCAATAATATCGCCTGCCGCCAGTTTGCTTGGTGCATTGCCCAAACGGCCTGTCGTACCATCTGTAAAACCAATTTCAGCGCTATTACCCTGACGGCTCAAGGCAACCGCAATCCGCCAATCGGCATAGTCAGTGTTGATAAAGGTCGATGCCAGACGCTGTGCCCATTTGTCATCCATTTCGATCTTGTTGATCGGCCCGCTCCAGCCTTTACCGCGACTGTAGCGCAGCAAACCATTGCGTAGCGCATCTTTGGTATATTCCTGCAATTGCGGATTGAGCGATGTCCGAACCCAGAGGCCACCGGAATATACACTGTAAGGCCCGGCCTCCTCATTTTCGCCAAATTGTTCGATCAGCTGGCGGCGGACTTCCTCGATAAAATAACCGCCGACACGCTCAAATCGCGCGCCGCGCGAACGAATGGCCCCAAGCGGTTGAGCAACCGCCTGATCATGTTGGACCTGCGAAATCCAGTCATTGTCGAGCATTCGGCCCAAGACCCAGTCCCGCCGGTTAATTGCCCTCTGTTCATTATTTTCGGGACGATAGTTGGATGGCCCTTTCGGCAGAATCGCCAAATAAGCCATCTGATGCAGCGCCAGTTCATCGACATCCTTGCCGAAATAGGCTTGTGCCGCGGCCTGCACGCCATAGGCGTTCCGGCCCAGGAAAATCTGGTTGAGATAAAGCTCAAGTATTTCCTGCTTGGTCAGCACTTCTTCAATGCGATAAGCGAGCAACGCTTCACGCACTTTCCGGCGATAGGACACTTCGTTGGTTAGCAGCAGGTTTTTGGCGACTTGCTGGGTGATAGTGGATGCGCCAATCGGCCGGCCACTGCTCGATATATTGCTGACAATTGCTGTTGCAATACCGGGATAATCCAAGCCGCCATGCTCAAAAAATGTGCGGTCTTCTGCGGCGAGATAGGCGCGAATGAGCAATGCTGGATATTCGGCATATTCCAATTGCACACGCCGTTCCCGCGCATAGCTGTGTACAGGCTCGCCGTCATAGGCGCGCACCATTGTCGGTAGGGGTGGTTCATATTGCTGCAGTGTCTTCGCGTCAGGCAAATCGCGCGCGAAAATCACCCAGATTAACAACCAGCCCAAAAGGCATAGCGCGACAAAGGCGAGAAACAGACGGACCAGGCGCTTTCGCCACAGTTTCCCCATAGCGCTTAGAAACCCGCCCGTATTACGTTCGAGTTTATACGCGAGACTCTCTGCTTCTGCAGCGCCGTCATTATTAGGTGTGTTTTCGACCATATCTCGCGCTATCTAGCACTATCGGAAGCATTTTCCAGAAAATTTCGATGAAAAACTTGATCCGCCGAGCACCGTAAGATTTCGATCGTGCGATGTGCGGCATCATTGATGGTGAAATAGCCGTCGCTTTCCTCGCGTTGGATCAACGTTGCGCCAGTTTCCGTGCAAAATGGGCTTCAATCGCGTTGGCGATACCAATGGCCACTTTGGATTGACCCGAGCGTGAGCTGAGCAATTCGACATCTTCTTTGTTGGTTAAATAGCCTGTTTCGAACAGAACTGACGGCGTATCAGGTGCTTTCAAAACCACTAACGACGCGAACCGATGAGGATTGGCGCGAAATTTTATCATGCGTTGCCCTTCGCGAATCAGCAACTTGGCAAAATCAGCAGACACATTCATCGTTTCACGCTGAGTCAGATCGATGAGGATGGATGAAACATCCTGGTTGGATCCGCCCAAATTCACGCCGTTGATGATATTTGACCGGTTTTCGCGTGCTGCCAGCTTGGCAGCTTCCCGGTCGGAGGCCACTTCAGAGAGCGTGTAAACCGTCGCGCCAGAGGCGGACTGGTTTCCGGCGGCATCGGCATGGATGGATATGAACAGATCCGCATCAAGACGCCGGGCAATGCCGTATCTTTCTTCGAGGACCAGATATTTATCAGTCTCGCGTGTCATTGCTACACGGATCCGTCCGCTGGCGATCAACTGATCCCGAACAGCTTTGGCGATGGCCAAAACGACATTCTTCTCATATTTTCCGCCATGTGGCGAAACGCTGCCAGGATCATGACCGCCATGCCCGGCGTCGATAACAACCAAAGGCCGGCTTTTATCTTTCGGGCCGCTAATCTTGGGTAGGGCAACTTTGTCCTGCGGCTTACCAAGAGGCACTTTTACGCTGTAGGATTTTTTCGGCGGTTCTGCGCGAAATTGAGCTGGAGGAAGGAATGACCTACGCCCCTTTTTCAGTACGTGTCCGCCAACAGACTGCAGACTCAGTTTCAGGCTTTTGCCGTCCGCAGAAAAACTCCCGTCGGTAATGACAGCCGGGCGATCCAGATCAAAAACTATCCGCGCCGTATTCGGATCATATTGCCCCTGACGAACCGATTTGATCATGCCCGTTGCGTGGCCACCGCGTCCGGCTTTGCCGCCCTTGATATCCACAGCAATTCGGTCCGGACCAATCAACGAAAATGTCGAGGCCCCTTCAACAAGACCGTCAAAAGATACTGTAATTTGACTATCATTGGCATCAATACGACTGACGGAGCCCGCATTTGAAGGGGTTAAAGTCAATAACGAAGAGGCTAAAAGGGCTGCGAAAGGCATGGCGGCCTTATGCAATGCGCCAGCCATATCGGTCCAGTCAAAATTCATGTTAGCAGCATCACCCTTGGTTTTTCGCCGCCAAATGCGGTAAAAACTCCATTAAGTATGAGCTGATAAGCAGCCGTAAAATGACATGGTTAACAAGAAATTTACCATGTTTACTATTGACTTATCGCTCTTTGTAGCAAGGAAGATTGGTAGTCCGATACGGTGATAGTTTGTGTTGCTGATTTGCTATTGCGGTGCTAGCACCCCAGTTGTGTTGTTAGAAAAAACTTCGAAGCAACACGAGCTAAGCTGGATATTTATCCAGTATATACAGGTTGAAGCGACATGAGGCATGACATCTCCGGCTCCGAAACTCTTCCACAGGGAAGCGTTTCTATGGACGGAAAGACCCTGGCTAACGGCCCGGGCCATGCATTTGTCGCAGACACATTTTTTTCAGAGACATTTAAATTTAACCGGATGACGCCGCCCGCTTCGAACAATTGGACCTCCAATATGTCGGCAGCGCGCAAGAAGACGTCGTCCCTTTTATATTGCATGGTCCCGCCGGGAGCATTCCCGCCGCGCCATGCCAGGAGTATATTTAATGACAACGCGCATGTTAATCGACGCGCGCCACCAGGAAGAAACCCGAGTGGCGGTCGTAAAAGGGAACAAAATTGAAGAATTCGATTTCGAATCTTCGGAACACAAACAGCTAAAAGGCAATATTTATCTAGCAAAAGTGACGCGAGTAGAACCCTCGCTACAGGCGGCTTTTGTGGACTATGGTGGAAACCGTCACGGTTTTCTGGCCTTTAGCGAAATTCACCCTGACTATTATCAGATTCCAAAAGAAGATCGCGAACGCTTGCTCGCTGAAGAAGCCGAGCATGCTGCTGAAGAAGCCCAGTTGCGCGAACGAGAAGAAGAAGAGGGCGAAGGCCCAGCAGATGTCATAGCATCGGAAGCGACTGAGGAGCTGGATGATAGCGTAGAAGATGTCGAAAAAGACGAGAGCGTAGACACGATTGACGTCAGCGAAGGGGAAGTACCCGCCGAAGACGCCAGCGATGATGACGACGACGGCGATGACGAAGACGCCGGCGATGATGATTCATCCGATGAAGACGCTTCCGACGACAACGCCAAGCCCAAGGGCCGTGGCGGTCGCGGTAAAGGACGCAATCGCGGCCGTGGCGGTCGCGGTGGTAAAGGCAATATTGCCAAGGCCAGTGACCAGGCGCGCCAGAAGCGCATGGCCTTGCGCAAGCGTTACAAGATTCAGGACGTTATCCAGCGCCGTCAGGTTGTACTGGTACAGGTCGTAAAAGAAGAGCGAGGCAATAAAGGCGCTGCGCTAACCTCTTATCTGAGCCTGGCCGGACGCTATTGCGTGCTTATGCCAAATACGTCTCATGGTGGAGGCATCAGCAGGAAAATTAACAATGCTGGCGACCGCAAGCGGTTGAAGTCCATCATTGCCGATCTGAAATTGCCCAACACCATGGGCTGCATCGTCCGGACCGCCGGTCTGTCGCGTACCAAACCGGAAATTAAACGCGATTTTGATTATCTTGCACGCTTGTGGGATGAAGTTCGCGAGAACACCTTGGGTGCTGTTGCGCCGAAATTGATCCACAGCGATAGCGATTTGGTGAAACGCGCCATCCGCGATATTTATAACCGCGAGATTGAGGAAGTTCTGGTCGAAGGTGCAGACGGTTATGCCGCTGCCAAGAATTTCATGAAATTGCTGATGCCGAGCCACAGCCGGCGAGTCAAAAGCTATGCCGACCCCGTCTCGCTGTTCCAACGCTATGGCGTCGAGGATCAGCTCTCGGCTATGTACCAGCCGGAAGTGCAACTGAAGTCGGGGGGCTATCTTGTCATCAATCCAACCGAAGCGCTGGTATCCATCGACATTAACTCCGGCCGCTCCACTCGCGAACACGGGATTGAAGCAACGGCGGTTAAGACCAATCTGGAAGCGGCGGCAGAAATTGCCCGTCAGTTGCGTCTGCGCGATATGGCAGGGTTGGTGGTTATCGATTTCATCGACATGGACCGTCACGGCAATATCCGCAAAGTCGAACGGGCGATGCGCGATGCGCTGAAGAATGATCGCGCGCGTATTCAGGTTGGCCGGATTTCCAGCTTTGGACTGCTTGAAATGAGCCGCCAGCGTTTACGGACAGGTGTTCTTGAAGCATCGACCAAAGTGTGCCCGCATTGCGAAGGTACCGGGCTGGTTCGCACCGCCTCGTCTTCTGCGCTCTCCGCGCTACGGTTGCTTGAAGAAGAAGCGGCCAAAGGCAAGGCCAGCAAAATCACGCTTACCGCCAGCCAGGAAGCAACCATCTATGTGTTGAACAGCAAGCGACATGAAATTGATGACATCGAAAAGCGTTATGGCGTTTCGATTGAAATCACGCCTGACGGTGAAATTGAAGGCGCTCGAATGGAAGTCAAAGGTTCCGGCGGACCTCCTAAAAATGCACCCAAATTCGAACCGATCATCGACGAAGATGATGATGATGATGATCACGATATTGTTGAAGCGACCGAACAAGATGAGGAAACGGAAGAACGCCCTCGCAAGCGTCGGCGGCGGCGCGGACGTCGTGGTCGTGGAACCGATCGCAACAGCGAAGGCAATGGCGCTGCGGATGACGGCGATAACCGCAATTCGGATAGTCAGCCAACGGCTGAAGCGAAAGCGGAAACCGCAGAGGAAGGCGGCGACGAAGGCGACAAACCAAAGCCACGCCGCTCTCGTGGTGGACGTAACCGCAAGCCAGCTGATGATGCGGTGGCATCGGCAGAAGGCACAGAAGCACCAGCGGCAGAAGCCAGTGCTGATGGCGCTGCCGAACCGGCTGAGAAGCCAAAAAGAGCCAGTCGCTCACGCAAGAAAGCCGAGGCACCCGCCGCTGCATCAGAGGATGCACCAGCAGCCAACAGTTCCGACGCGCAAGATGTCGAGGACAAGCCTAAACGCCGACGCGCCCCGCGCAAGGCCAAAGCGGCTTCAGACGCTTCCACTAAAACAGCAGACGACAAGAAAGCTGAAAAGCCGGTAGCCAAGAAGGCTCCACGGTCGAGAGCGAAGAAAACGGATGCCAATGGCGCTGAAGCGGCCGAGAAAGCAGCCGCAAAATCGGCTGCTAAAAAGCCGGCCGCGAAAAAATCCGCTGCAAAGAAAACCGATGATGATGCTGCAAAGACAAGCACAACCGAGAAAACCGATCCACCGCGCGGTGGATGGTGGCAGCGGACCTTCGGCTAAGGAAAACATCTGGGCCCTTGCACTTGCAAGGGCCCATTTCACGCCGGCAACACTATGGAAATTCAGCAGATAGATATCTGCTCATGCGGGAATAGATAGATTTCATCGCAGGTTAAGCCTTTTGATGCTATGAAGAAGCGCTATTTGCTAGAGCTTCATCCAGAGGAATTTCATGTCATTGCCGAATGATACCAAGCACCGGTCTTTTGCTCGTTTCTCGCTGGCTCGCATCGGACAGTTGATCACTGCCCTATTGGCAATAATTGCGGTTACGGTTCAACCGGTTGCTGCCCAATCCATCCTTCGTGACGCAGAAACTGAAGCTTTGTTCAGCGACATGGTTGCACCTTTGGTTGCGGTTTCGGAACTCGATGCGAAAGATGTTGAGGTGATCCTCATCAACAGCAGCCAGATCAACGCCTTTGTTGCGGGTGGTCAACGCATGTTTTTCTATTCCGGAACCATTGCCGCAGCCGATACGGCGGTCGAAATTCAAGGCATTATGGCCCATGAGTTGGGCCATATTACCGGTGGTCATATCATCCGCTTTGATGAAGGCATTAAAACCGCCACCGGCATTACGATCCTCAGCCTGATTTTGGGCGCAGCAGCCATTGCCGCGGGCGCGGGCGACGCTGGTGCAGGCATTTTGGCTGCCGGCCAGCAAGCGGCAACGGGCAAGTTTCTTGCCTTCAGCCGGGTGCAAGAGCGCAGCGCCGATTCAGCCGGCGCACGCTATCTTTCCGCCGCCGGAATTACTGGCAAAGGCTCGATTGATTTCTTCAAGAAATTGCAAAATTACGAGTTCCGGCTCGGTATTCCGCAAGAAGACAGCTATGGCCGCACCCACCCGTTATCCGGGGAACGTGTCAGCCTGCTCCGCGATGTTTATCAGGCAGATCCGGCATGGGACACGCCACCTGATCCCGAAATCGAAGCAAGATTTCAGCGCGTGAAGGCCAAATTGCTGGGCTTTACCAACGAACCGACAACGACGCTTCGGAAATTTCCCGAAAGTGATCAAAGCATCCCGGCACGTTATGCCCGGGCTTACGCTTGGCATAAAAGTGCATATCCCGACCGCGCCCTGATGGAGGTCAATAATCTGCTCAAAGACGCGCCGAATGACCCCTATTTTCTGGAGCTTCACGGGCAGATATTGCTTGAGTCCGGCAGACCCGAAGAAGCACTCGCCTCTTTGCGTAAAGCCGTACAGCTGACCAATAATCAACCGCTTATCGCCAGTCTGTTTGGCCATGCGCTGATCGCGACGGAAGATGAAAGCCATTTTGCAGAAGCGCAGCGGGTATTGAAAGCCGCGGTGGTCAAAGATAACCGCAATCCTTTCGCTTGGTATCAACTCGGCGTGGTCTATTCACAGCAGGGCGACACGGCGCGTGCGCAATTGGCAACCGCGGAAAGTGCTTTGCTGCAGCGTAATTACAGCAGTGCAATCCGCAGCTCACAAATCGCCATGTCCGGTATCAAGGAAAATACACCAGAATGGATCCGGGCACAGGATATCTCGTTGATCGCGAAGAATGAATTTGAACGGTCCGACCAGCGTCGCCGCTAAAATCCCGTCACAGCAATTTCAAATTTCATCTGTAACAATTGTGGACAAGCGGGCGAAGCTCCGACAAGGAAGCTTTGTCCTGAGGGAATAGTAGAACGTGGAAAATAATAGAAAGTGGATGATTATGGCAGGTGGCGTTTTAGCCATAGCAGCGGCAGCGACCGTCTGGTTCATGCAGACAGGCACCGCGTCGTCAAGTGAGGACGCTGCAAAAGCAGCATTGGCAGCTGGTATTGACAGCAAGGAACAAGCCGCCATCGAAGCCATTGTCCGCGACTATATTTTAAAAAACCCTGAAATCATTCCTGAAGCGGTCGAGATATTGCAGACCCGGCAAAAAGCCGCTGCGATCGATGAAATTCGCAAGGATATCGAAGCCCCCTTCGCCGGCACAGCGTTTGCCGGCAATCCCAATGGCGATGTTATCGTCGTCGAATATTCTGATTTTGCTTGCCCCTATTGCAAGCAGACGACCGCCGATATTGCCCGGGTCCTAAAAGAAGACAAGAATATCAAAGTGGTCTTCCGCGAGCTTCCTATATTGAGCGAAGCCAGCAATGACGCAGCCCTAATGGCTCTGGCCGCCGCCAAGCAGGGTAAATATTTTGCCTTTCACAAGACCATGTTTGCAACAGGCCGACCCACCCCATCAACAATTGCGAGCGCGGCGAAAGAGGTAGGCCTCGACATGGAAGCTGCCCGCAAATTTATCGCGACACCAGAAGCCCAGCAGGAAGTGCAACGCAATATTGAAGTTGCCCGCAAGTTGCAGTTTACCGGCACACCCGCCTTTGTTGTTGGCAATCAGACAGAGGTTGGCGCGGTTGGTTATGATGGCTTGAAAGCCATGATCGCCAAGGCGCGTGGATCGAAATAGGCTTATCCTCGCTTACGCTCAGTAATCATACTCTCGCCTGCGCCTTTCCTACAGCTGTGGTTTTGTGATAAAATCCACGCAGCTCTTTCTCAGATTTGAATATCAATTCCATACGCAAACCTGCCGCGCGACACGGTGAGACTTGTGTGAACTTTGAAAAAATTGTTCAGGAAAAAATGGCCCAAAGGACAGTGTAAATATTGTCAACTTCGTTAGAAATTAAGCGTTTTCTGACCGGCCCTTAAACCCTTGCGCCACGACATACCATTCGGAAGACCCCTTGCGGCTGGCAGGCGGTTTGGCATGCTTCACCGTCTTGAAATGCTTTTTGAGCAAGGTCAGCAATTCATTGTCCGTTCCGCCCGCTAAAACCTTGGCAACGAACGTGCCGCCCTCTTGCAAATTCTCCACTGCAAAATAGGCGCCAGCCTCGACCAATCCCATCGTCCGCAAGTGATCGGTTTGCTGGTGCCCAACTGTGTTGGCCGCCATATCGGATAATACAAGATCTGGAGCACCGCCCAGCGCATCAATCAGCTTATCGGGCGCGCTATCATCCATGAAATCCATTTCGAAAATCGTGACGCCTTCAATAGCATCTACCGGTAACAGGTCGATACCGACAATTTTGGCTTTTGGGACAAATTTGCGAATGACTTGCGCCCAACCTCCCGGCGCGATTCCCAGATCGACCACAGCACTGGCCTTGCGGACAAATTTGAACCGCTCGTCCAGTTCCAAAATCTTATACGCCGCACGTGACCGATAGCCGTCTGCTTTCGCCTGTTTGACATAGGGATCATTAAGTTGTCGCTCCAACCAGCGCGTAGAGCCGATTTTACGCCCTTTGGCGGTCTTTACCCGCTCTCTTTGTCCTGATCTGCCTCTACTCACGTCCGCTTCCTATTCATGACTGTGGCCTTCGTTCGTTCGAGGACATTAGCGACCGTAAAATGCCTTCCCTGATCCCGCGATCAGCAACACCAACCCGGCTGGCGGGCCAAATGTCGAGAATGGAATCCAGTATAGCGCAGCCACCCACTACCAAATCAGCCCGCTCTTTACCGATGCAGGGTATCGCCGCGCGCTCGTCTGGCGAACAAGCGGCCAGCATCGCGCTAATATCTCTCATCGACTCCGCCGGCACGATCAGCCCATCAATGACTTTGCGATCATAATGTGGCAGTTTGAGATGCAAGCTTGCCAGTGTCGTCACCGTACCGCTGGTTCCTAGTAACCGAAAATCGCTATTGTCAGATTGGGGTAATCGACTGGCAAATTCTGCGAAGCTCTCCGTTACCCGCGCCCGCATGTTCAAAAATGCTTGTTCGCGGGCCTTTGCATCATCGCCATCAAATTTCTCGCTCTCGGTCAGCGAGACCACTCCCCAGGGAGCGCTCAACCAATCGATAATTTCTGGCGCCGCCCCGGACGTGTCGACCAATACCAACTCCGTCGAGCCGCCGCCAATATCGAATATCAGCGCAGGCCCTTCCCCGGGTTCCAACAAAATCTGGCAGCCCAACACAGCCAGCCGCGCCTCTTCCTCAGCCGTAATAATATCCAGCGCAATGCCGGTTTCCTGGCGCACGCGGTCTATAAACTTGTCACCGTTGCTGGCCCGGCGGCAGGCCTCCGTCGCCACGGACCGTGCCAGCGTAACATTGCGGCGTTTCAATTTATCTGCGCAGATGGACAATGCCGCCACTGCCCGGTCCATGGCCCGATTGCTGATCCGCCCGGTTTCGACCAAGCCCTCGCCCAAGCGCACGACACGGGAGAAAGCGTCCGTAACGATGAAACCATCGGACGAAGGTTTTGCCACCAATAACCGGCAATTATTCGTACCTAAATCAATCGCCGCATAGGACCGCAGCTTTGGCCAGCGGGCACCGTTTTTATGGGAAGGAGACGTATTTCGACTCCCGTTCTTATGTGTCGCCGCATTTTTTGGACGGGCCATCCTAACGGATTTTCCGCCGTCCTGTTCTTGCGGCGATGGGGATGCTTCATCCGCCATGACCGTTACTCTTATATTCTCCGGATCGGATAATACCGCCGGTACTTGCCAGCAGAGATAACCGTAGCCCGGCCGATGTGCAAGGGTTTAGCGACAATCTACCACTTGTAGCAGCCTTGGGAAAAGTCTTGACCAACAACGGGCCGCAGCTTATTGCGCCCTCCGGCACTCCCCTGTCGTATAATGGTAATACCACGGACTCTGACTCCGTTAATTGAGGTTCGAATCCTCACGGGGGATCCAAATGCGGGGGTTCATGGTGGGCACAAACACACTGGTTCTGGCGTAGTGACACAGTCTCACGCACCCAATGGCTCGAATGCCTCAGAAGGACCGTCGACTGGCGAAGCCGAAAAAACCACCATTAGCTTTTCGCTCGACCTGGCCGATTTTCTGGCGGCAAATGACATTTCCATCGGTTTTACCTCTTACCAGACCGGACGACTTTATCTCGTGGGTCGCGGACCGGACGGAAAGCTGGCTGTCCACGAAGCCATATATCCACAGGCAATGGGCGTTACGGCAAGCGCGAACCGCATTTACTTGGGAAGTCTGACGCAAATTGTCCGTATGGAAAATGTGCTAGGGCTGGGGCAGTTGGCAAATGATTTGCACGATAAAATCTACGTTCCACGCAATATGCAAACAACGGGCAATGTCGACATTCACGAACTGGGCATCCGCGAGGATGGACAGATTATATTTGTCAACACGCGGCATAATTGTCTGAGTATTCCCAGTGTAACACATAGTTTCAAACCGGTCTGGAAACCGGATTTTATCTCCGACTTCGCGTCTGAAGACCGGTGCCATCTCAACGGCCTGGCGATGGTCGACGGTCAGCCGAAATATGTTAGCGCGGTTGGCCGATCCGATACAAAAGACGGCTGGCGGGAGCATCGTTTGGATGGTGGAGTGATTATTGACGTCGAGACGAACGAGATACTAACGGATGGGCTATCCATGCCGCACAGTCCACGATTTCATGTTGGACGCGTGTGGCTGTTAAACTCCGGCACTGGTGAATTGGGATGGCTCCATCCTACCGACCATGGCTTCACGCCCGTTGCGTTTTGCCCAGGTTTTCTGCGCGGCTTGGAATTTCATAACGATCATGCTTTCGTCACTTTATCCAAACCGCGCCATGGGCATTTTGAAGGATTGGCACTCGATCAAAAGTTGAAGCAGAAAGATACTGAAGCTTGGTGCGGCATCCAGATCATATCGCTCTCCAACGGTGAAGTGGCCCAATGGCTCCGCTTTGATGGCCCAATTACTGAATTGTTTGATATCTGCGTCCTGCCCGGTGTCATTAATCCCATCACCTTGGGGCCAGAATCCCAAGAGATCAGGGATTTCATCACAATCGAAAAACCGGACTGGTAGACACAGCCACCCGCCCCATTACAGAGCCGAAAGGTCAATCCGATTATTTCTCGGCTTGTCCTTCAAAAACCTCCCGATCGACCGTTCTGAATTACAGGACCAACAATACGGATGAGATAATGACTCAATTGCGCGGAGCAGATGACACTCAAACCTCGCCCCTCGGTAACCGACGGAATGCCCGAGAAATCATCGAAGCGGAGATATTCGTCCGTCAATCCGATTCGCAACTGTTTCGCGCAACGCTTTCGGATGTATCGGTTTCAGGCTTTAAGATGACAAGCTATACCTACCTGGATGATAAAAAGCCGGTCTACATTCGATTGCCGGGAATTCAGACACTAAGCGCCCGGATTAAGTGGCATGATCATCAGGATTATGGATGTGCCTTTACCAATGACTTGCATCCGGCCGTGCTGGAACATCTCGTCTCCAAACTGCGGGCGTTTGAATAGACCATTATACTTGTCGGATCGGCGCTATTCCGGCTCGCCCGTCTTGTCATATTTGAGTTCAAGATAGCGTCCACGGATGGACAGATTGTCGATATCACCTTTGGCTATCTGTTGTGTCACTCCAGAAATCTCTTTTTCGATCAAGGATAGACCGCTGATAAGCTGTTCATCCGGCGATTTACCGGAATCGTTGCTCTTGGCTCGCATTGGCACCGGTATCGCGCGATAGCCCGAAATGAGCTCCGGCAAATGCTCTCCCATCAGCTTGCGCACTTCATAGGCCGCCGGCTCTGCTTCATCGAGTTTTTGTAACTGCGGCGACAACATATCCAGCTGCGCGCCGATATCGTTGATGATCTTTGCCGCAGGCCTAGGGAGCGCCGGCCGCTGCGTTTCGAGCCAGATTTCAGTCTTCCCGGCCAATGTCTTCAGGTCTGATTGTACCAGTGTTTCCGGTGTTGGGATTTTCATTTTCGGAAATTTCATCGCCGCCCAAATACCGCCTGCGATCAGACCAGCAGAGATCATCACGCCCCAAAAGCCAATACCGTTTAAGATGCCGCCAACAACACTGGCTCCGACCAGCACTCCAGCCGTGACCAGCGCAGCTCGTGCCAGCTTCTTGCGAAAATAACCGCGTTTCAAGCCCCTGGATCGTTCGCCGATGGATTCTGCAAATTTATAGCTGCGATAATAGTTCGCAGCATTGTCGTAGACCTGCTGATTGCTTTCGCTCATTCGCCCTATTCCTCAAGCGCGCTCAAGGGGTTGTCCGATGGCGCTTCCAGAGCGGCCTTGTCCTGCCCCTCGGCCCGGGCAATATAGCCTTTCGACTTTTCAATCTCACCGGAAAGCGAGTTGACGGTTGTTTTCATATTTTCCAGCGCCTTGATCTTGAACGTGTCGATATTGTCCATCGTATCGTAGATATTCTGGAATGCACGCTGCAGTGTTTCGAGCGGAATTGTTGCCGACGCAGCCTGCTCGTGTATCTGTGCGGTCTGGTTTTTCAGCATATCACCGGTGCTGTCGATAATACCGGCAGTGGTGGTGTTGAGCGCTGTAACTTGATCGAGCACCAGTTTCTGATTGGTCAGCGCCTGGGCAACGGTCACACCGGTACGAAGTGCGCTGACCGTTGTGGTGCTGGCTCGGTCGACGCCTTTGACCAGCTCGACATTGTTCTTCTTCACCAGATCAAGTGCCAGATAGCCCTGTACTGTAACCGCCATTTGGGTGAGCAGATCCTGCGTCCGTTGGCGCACATAGAAAAGCGCGCTTTCCCGAATGGCCTTGGCTTTGCCGGGATCGGTTGCATCCAGTTCGGCGGCTTTGTCTTCAAGCCGTTGGTCCATGACTTTGGAGACATGGATCATTTGCTCCAGCCGACCCATAGCCGCCCAGAGGTTTTTCCGTTCGACATCAATCGCCGCATTATCCATCAGCAATTCATCTTTGCCGCCTTGCAAGCGATTGAGAATCGATGAAATATGACCCTGCGCGCTTTTATAGCCATCGAAATAATTGCGCAGTTTGGATCCGAACGGGATGATCCCAAATAGCTTGCGCGGTGCCAGCAAATTGCCGCGTTTCCCGGGATCAAGATCTTCAACTGTTCGGCGCAGTTCAGAAAGATCAGCACCAATGCCGGATTCCTCATCCATCGAACGAATGGGGCGATCCAAGAAACGGTTAGATTGGCCGGCCGCATCCGCAATTTCCTTGCGGCCCATATTGGTGATTTGGTCAACTTTCTTTCCAAATTCCGGGCTATTTTCATCCTGCGCAATCAGGTCATCGATGAAACCATCGACCTTTTCTTCCAGCTTCGACTTTACCTCGTCACCAACAGGCACCAGTCCGGCTGCTTTTGTGGGCGATACAGCCACAACCGGTTCTGGTGGTGTCAGCGTCAGTTCTTCGGTTGCGGTAATCGTCTCGGTCGCCATCGGCTCAATCTCCATATCGCTGTCTCTTGTGCAGCACTCCTCTCATAAATGGATGCAAATGCAGCACTTTTCAAGCGTTTCCCTGCTGTATTATAAAAATAATACAGTTAATGCAAGATGAGGTTTAATGGCGCCAGTCTTTCCAATGACTTGCCAGCGGTTTGCCGATTATCCTTGCAGCGCTGTTTCAACACTTGGTGCTATTCGCTCGACTATCACATCAATGCCCTCGGCATTGGGATGAATCCCATCTGGTAAGATCAGGTCCGACCGGCCCACTACCCCATCCATGAAGAAGGGATAGAGGTCTGCATTATATTTTTTGGCCAGCGCGGGGTAGATAACGTTAAACTGATCGCTAAACTCCTTGCCCAAGTTGGGCGGGGCCAGCATCCCTGTCAGCATCACCGGAATATCCTGGTCGGACAATTTTTTGACCATGGCTTCCATATTCGCCCGGGTTTCAGACGGTTTCAGACCGCGCAGCAAGTCATTACCGCCTAACCCCAGCAACACCAGATCCGGCTTTTTCGGCAGGCTATCAAGGACAAAATCCATCCGTCGCAAACCAGCCGCTGTTGTATCGCCTGACACGCCGGCATTATGCACCCTGACATCTTGTCCGGCATCATTAAGCGCTTTTTGTAATTCGGGCGCAAAGCCTTCATTCGGAGCCAATCCATAGCCAGCATAAAGACTGTCGCCAAAGGCTAATATCAGAGTTTCCGCCTCTGTAACGGGCTCGTCAGGCATGTCGCTTGCCTTCTGCTGCTGTTCAACGACAGCAGAATCTTCTCCAGCCGCTGGACCACATGCAATCAGAAGTTGAAGAATTGCAAAGCAAAACCCATATGTCATGAACCTGTTCAACATCGGATACACCTTCCCACCATGTTACAAAAAACCGCCGCAACCAGCGACGCCGCAAATTCTAAACCCCATATTGCTATTGAAGCGCGCAATGTCACCCTCTCTTTGGGAGAAGGCGATGCACGGGTCGATATTTTAGGTGGGATTGACCTGTCAATTGACTCCGGAACGACGGTTGCCTTGCTTGGCCCCTCGGGTTCCGGGAAATCCTCACTTATGGCGATCCTGTCGGGCTTGGAACGGGCAACCGGCGGGACCGTGAACATTGCCGGGGCCGACTTTGGCAAGATGAATGAAGATCAACTTGCCATTGCGCGGCGCGGACGGGTAGGCATTGTTCTGCAAGCCTTTCATCTGTTGCCAACCATGAGCGCGCTGGAAAATGTCGCAGTGCCTTTGGAGTTGGACGGTCAGGCAGATCCCTTTGGTATCGCAGCAAAAGAATTGGAGGCCGTTGGCCTTGGCGACAGGCTCGGCCATTATCCAACCCAGTTATCCGGCGGTGAACAACAACGTGTTGCCATAGCTAGGGCAATGGCCTCGCGACCCTCAATTATTTTTGCTGATGAACCGACAGGCAACCTGGATGGTGCGACAGGCGAAATCATTATCGAACTGCTGTTTGAGCGTCAGAAGGCCAGCAAGGCCACATTGCTGATCATTACCCATGACCCGGAATTGGCCAAACGCTGTGATCGGATCATCGAACTGCGTGACGGGATGATCGAAAAAGACAGCGCCCAAAAGGCGGCAAAGTCGTGAAACTGTGGTCAACATCCTACCCCGCTCATGCTGAGCTTGTCGAAGCATCGTGGCAGACACCGTTCGACAGGCTCGGCACCATGTGCGGAGCCCGCAAATGAGCGATCTTTCCAAAGCCTGGACGATCGCTCGGCGCGACTTGCGCGGCCGCTTCGTTGGCCTGCGCCTGCTGATCGTTTGCCTGTTTCTGGGTGTCGCGACGCTGGCCGCCATTGGCAGCCTGACCAGCGCGATTACCGACGAACTGGCCAATCGCGGTCAGTCGATCTTGGGTGGCGATCTGGAAATTTCCGTCGCCCAGCGCGAAGCCTCCCCCGCCGAACGCGAAGCGCTTCAGGCGTCGGGCGAATTATCCGAAACCTTGCGCATGCAGGCCATGGCCCGGTTACCCGATGGCAGCGACACACAATTGGTGGAACTTAAAGGTGTTGACGCGCCCTACCCGCTTTATGGCGATTTCACGCTGGAAGACGGGACCAATGCGCCCCCACTGAACGCGGAGCAAATTTACGTCACGCCCGCGTTAATCCAGCGATTGTCTCTGAAAATCGGCGATAAAATCGAATTTGGTGAAGCCACGTTTACTGTAACCGGCGTAATCGGTGACGAACCGGATCGGCTCAGCGAAGGCTTGTCCCTGGGGCCGGTAGCGATCACATCATTGGATGGCTTGCGCTCGACCAATCTGATCCAGCCCGGCAGCCTGTTTCAAAGCAAATATCGCTTAAAATTGCCGACGACGGTGGATCCAGCGGAACTGGGCGACCGTTTGGAAAGCGAATATAAAAACGCTGCATGGGAAGTCAAAACCCGCGACAATGGCGCGCCGAGCACGAGACGCTTCATTGAACGCATGGGTCAATTTCTAACTTTGGTTGGCCTGGCATCACTCGTCATTGCTGGCATCGGCGTGGGCAACGGCGTTGCTTCTTATCTCCGCGGCAAACAGGGCGCGATCGCGACACTCAAAATATTGGGTGCGGACAGTGCCATGGTTTTTCGCATCTATATGTTTCAGATTTTGGCCGTTGCGCTAGTCGCGATTACCGCGGGTTTGATCATCGGTGCGCTTGCACCGCTCATCATTATTGAAGTGGCTGGCGATGTTTTGCCGATCAAACCCGAATTTGCGCTCTATCCGCTGCCGCTCATCGTCAGCGCTGCTTATGGTCTACTCATCGCGATCATCTTTGCCCTGCCGCCCCTCGCCCGCGCCAAGCTCATCCCGGCAGCAGGATTGTTTCGCGGCGAAAGTCGATCCTGGCGCCAGATTGACAAGCCGACGTGGATTGCCGTGACGCTCGCTACAGCCGCCATCGTGGCCCTTGCGGTTGGAAGCGGACGAGAGCCGCTATTCTCGCTCGCCTTTATTGGCGCAGCGCTGGGCATCTTGCTTTTGCTCAGCTTGCTCGGAATATTGATCCGGTGGCTTGCCAGCAAAGCCCCACGCCCCAAACAACCGCTGCTGCGACTGGCGCTTACTAATCTCCATAGACCCGGAGCCCAAACTGGTCAGCTGGTTGTAGCCTTGGGGCTTGGCTTGACCCTGTTTGCAACGCTCGCTGCTATTCAGACCAGTCTGACCAACGAGATCAGGCTGAGCGTGCCCCAGCGTGCCCCGAATTTCTTCGTCCTCGATATCCCGGTGGAGCGGGCTGATGAATTCAAAACACGGGTTAATGCCAGCGCGCCCGAGGCAGAGATCAACATTGTTCCAACCTTGCGCGGTATCATCACCGAATATGGCGGCCAGATTGTTTCGGAACTGGATGATATACCGGAAGGCGCTTGGGTTTTACGTGGTGACCGCGGCCTGACCTACAGCGCAGAATTGCCAGAAGGCAGTGAAATTACGGAAGGCGAGTGGTGGCCGGCCGACTATGCTGGCCCTCCCTTGGTATCAGTTGATTCAGAACAGGCTGCGGCGCTTGGGCTGAGTGTTGGCGATAGCCTGACAGTGAGCCTGCTGGGCGTCGAAATTAAAACCACGGTTGCATCGTTGCGCAAGATTAACTGGCGCAATTTCGGCTTTAATTATGTGCTTGTATTCCCGCCTAATGTGCTGGCGAACACACCGCATAATGTAGCTGCCACCATCCAACTGGATGAAGCCAAAGAAGACAGCTTGCTCGGATCCTTACCGCGAGAATTTCCCTCCATATCAATGGTCAAGGTCAAGGAAATCGCTTCACAAATTGGCACGATTTTGGATCAGATGGCCACTGCCATAGCTTCTGCCGCTTCTATAGCCATTTTCTCCGGAATAGCGGTGCTTATCGGCGCCATTGCGGCTTCCCGCCAATCGCGCGTTTATGACAGTGTTATCCTAAAGCTGCTCGGGGCCACCCGGTCACAAATCTTGTCAGCGCAAGCCATTGAATATGCGGTACTTGCCTTGTTGCTATCGGCCGTTGCGCTGGGTCTTGGCCTGCTCGCCGGTTGGTTCGTTATCACTCAGATTTTCGAATTCACATGGCAACCGGATTGGAGTGTGGTGATGATAACATTGGGCCTTGGAGCGGTTGTTACATTGGGCATTGGACTGTTGGGTTCAATCCCGATTCTATCGGCAAAACCGGCGCGGGCCTTGCGCGAACTCTAGGATTGTGACCTCTAAAGTTTTGACAAACGCACGGCGAGCGGTGCCGACAGAACCAGGCTGGACAGATGATAGAACAGCAGCGGTATCAGCAACAACCCGGCATTTTCCGGAGGGAATAATATCGCGGCCAATGGCGCACCAACCGCGATGCTTTTTTGGGCACCACCAAATAACAAGGCTTTGCGATCGTTGATGACAAAGCCTGCTGTACCACCCAAAAGCCAAGCTCCGCCAAAGGCAAATATCAGCAGCGCCGCAATAGCGACCGAAACGATCAGAAATTCATCGGCGGGTATCTGTTGCCAAATCCCCGCAGCCACCGCGCCAGAGAAGGCGACATACACGGCCAAGCTTATTGCAAGCTTGTCTGACCATCCCACGATATTACCATGCCGCTTCACCCACGGCCGCGCCCAGCGCTGGATCAACTGGCCGATGACAAATGGCAACAGCAGCATCGTCATAATCTTCACAAAAGAGGCGCCGGTGATCACAATGCCCACGGAGCTGGCCAATAATGCGAAAAAGACCGGCGTTATGATTATCGATGACAAATTGACCGTCGCGGCCGCGATGACGGATGCGCCTACATTACCTTTTGCTATGGCGGTATAGCTCGCCGCCGATTGAATCGTCGATGGCAGACAACCAAGATAGAGAAATCCGACCGCAATCATCGGCGTGACATATCCGTCCAAAATGCTCGACAGCGCAAACCCTGCAAATACCATTGCACCGAAAACAAACCCGAAAACCGCTGATTGCAGGCGCCAGTTTCGAAAACCGGCGACCACCTCCTGCCTGTCCAGCCGGATGCCATGGAGAAGAAATATCCAGAAAATTCCTGCGGTAACCGCGAAAGCCGCAACTGGCTCAGCTGATCCGGTAACCGGGAATAGCGTCGCCAGAAGAACCGAGCCTCCTAGCAACCAGATAAATTTGTCCGTCAAAATCAGTTTTATGGTTTGCATGGCCCATTCGCCAATGCTCCAGAGCGGTATCTGATGCAAGTCCAACCAGAGGCATATTTAATCCATGATCACAAGAACATGCACCTTGCTCCTCCAAAACGGGCCGCGGCTATGATCGAATACGGTGCCAGATTGCACGCGCCAGATCCACGCTCAATCGCGGGGACGCTTTCAATACAGTCGGGGGATGGCTAATCAAAGCTCTGCCGAATAATTGAATGTCAAAATGATGCCAACTCGACAAGATCCGCTCTACCAGAGCCTTGGCCCGCAAGGCGTTATCGTCGACATGCTTCAATTCGCGCAGCAGTACTTTGGAAACCAATTGGCGGATTTCTTTGCTCCGCATGTCAGTCAAACTGCGCTCATGGCGGCGATAGAGATAGAGGTCCTTGTCTACCGGAACCATCTTATAATGATGGGCAGCACGCATCCAGTAATCATAATCTTCTGCGCCAAAAAGCTGCTCGTCATACCCGCCCAGCTTTTCCGTGACCTGCCGCCGATAGAGAAAAGCGGCACCCACCGGATTGCCGAACCAGCGTTGGTCAATCGGTGGCGGCGCGACATAGCGCAGGATATTTTCCTCCTCATCGATCACGCTATAACCGGCATAGACCACATCCGCTTCTGGCTCCGTCTCCAATTTTTCTACCAGCGTTGCGATCATATTGGGCCGCAGAATATTGTCATCGCTCGTCCAGCTATGCAAAGCACCCTGCGCTTCTGTAAAGCCGCGATTGAGGGTAGCGGGTAGTCCCAGGTTTCGTTCGTTGGTGAGATGCAGCACGCGGGGGTCTGCCTGGGCATGCCGATTTATAATGGCAGCGGATTGATCCGTTGACGCATCATCAATACAAATTAGCTCCCAATTGGAATAATCCTGCCTGAGAACCGATTGCATCGCGCTGTCGAGATATTTTTCGCCATTATATATCGGCATGACGATAGTAACTACCGGACAATTAAGAGTAAACGATGTCTCGGATTCCGCTTCCATATGCCATCTATATTTACAGGGGGTATAATTTTGATGAACCTAATATATGAATAGGCAAATGCCATCATTATTTTCATGACAGAACGATAGACTGTATCAAAGCCGGTTTCTGATGTTGCGGCGCAGCACAAAACAGGTTAAGGGCGCACCCAATATAAGGCGTGGCGTTGAAGCCCCCTTTCCTCTCTTTACGGCAGAATTTATAATGGCTCTTCGCAATATCGCTATCATCGCGCACGTGGATCACGGCAAAACCACCCTTGTGGACCAGCTTTTCCGCCAGTCCGGCACGTTCCGCGACAATGAACGGGTCGAGGAACGCGCGATGGATAGCAATGATCTTGAAAAAGAGCGCGGCATCACGATTCTCGCCAAATGTACCAGTGTTGACTGGAAAGGCACACGTATCAACATTGTCGATACACCGGGCCATGCCGACTTTGGCGGCGAAGTGGAACGGATCCTGTCGATGGTCGATGGTGTTATCCTGCTGGTCGACAGTGCCGAAGGCGCAATGCCGCAAACCAAATTCGTGACCGGCAAGGCGCTGGCCCTTGGTCTGAAACCGATTGTTGTCGTCAACAAGATCGACCGTCCCGATGGGCGTGCAGAGGAAGTGCTCGACGAAGTGTTCGACCTGTTCGTCAATCTCGATGCCAATGACGAGCAACTGGATTTCCCGACGCTCTTCGCCAGCGGCCGTAACGGCTATGCCGGCGATACTCCCGATGTTCGCGAGGGGGATTTGTCACCATTGTTCGACAAGATTGTCGAGCATGTGCCTAAGCCGGACGTTGACCCAGAGGCGGATTTCAAATTCCTCGTTACTCTGCTCGATCGCGATAATTTTGTTGGCCGCATCCTGACCGGCAAAGTCCAGAGCGGAAAAATTGATCTAAACATGCCAATCCACGCGATTGATATGGATGGTAAAGTTGTTGAAACTGGCCGTGCCACCAAGATCATGGCATTTAATGGCCTCGAGCGCGTTCCCGTAGAAAGCGCCAAGGCGGGCGACATTATTTCACTGGCAGGCCTGACCAAAGCAACTGTGTCCAACACGATTTGCGATCCTTCTGTGACGGAACCGATTGCCGCGCAACCGATTGATCCCCCAACTCTGTCGATGCGCTTTGCTGTAAATGACAGTCCTGTGGCTGGCCGCGAAGGCGATAAGGTTACGAGCCGGATCATCCGCGACCGCCTGCTCCGTGAAGCAGAATCCAATGTCGCCATTAAAGTGACCGAAAGTGACGACCGGGACAGCTTTGAAGTCGCTGGTCGCGGCGAATTGCAACTGGGCGTTCTCATTGAAACGATGCGCCGTGAAGGCTTTGAGCTGGGAATTTCCCGTCCTCGCGTGCTGTACCGCGAAGAAGACGGCAAACGCCAGGAACCGTATGAAACAGTCGTTATCGACGTGGATGATGAATATAGCAGCACCGTTGTTTCCAAAATGCAGCGTCGCAAAGCTGAATTGACCGAACAACGTCCTTCCGGCGCTGGCAAGACCCGTTTGACCTTCTCCGCCCCTTCTCGCGGCCTGATCGGTTATCATGGCGAATTTCTGTCCGACACACGCGGCACCGGCCTGATGAACCGTCTTTTCGAAAAATATGGCGAATATAAAGGTGTGATCGAAGGCCGCCCGGTTGGCGTCCTGGTATCGAACGGCACGGGCGATACGGCGGCTTATGCGCTGAATATGCTCGAAGAACGCGGCGTCCTGTTTATCGGTGCGCAAACGCCGGTCTATGAAGGCATGATCATTGGCGAAAATGCCAAGCCCGGCGATCTGGATGTCAATCCGATGAAGTCAAAGGCGCTCACCAACTTCCGGGTTTCCGGAAAAGAAGACGCCATTCGCCTGACCACACCAAAGGTCATGACGCTGGAACAGGCCATTGCCTATATCGACAATGACGAGCTGGTCGAAGTAACACCAAAGAATATCCGCCTGCGCAAACGCTATCTTGATCCCAATGATCGCAAGAAAGCAGCGCGCAAAGCGGAAGCGGCCTAAGACCCAGAGGGTTCAACCACAAATATTTCGCCATCGGAATCAGCAAGGATCAGATTATTTTCCTGATCAATTCCGATGGCAACTATTCCATCGATACTGCCAGCATCTGGTTCAAAATCTGCATTGAGCAATTCATACCTTGATGAAGGAAGAGTTTCTCCCGGCTCCAGATCAGTATTGCGAACGGCCCATATTTTGCCGCTGTCGCGATCCGCGAAGATATATTTCCCTTGCAGGTTTATGACTGACCCCAGATAAACGGCACCTCCAACAATTGAGCTTCCCTCCCGGTCTCCAGTGCCGCGAGCATAAGCGGTGAGAGGAAAGGACGACGATAATCCAGCGCTATCCATTACCGGCTCTATGCCTTCCAACTGAGGCCAACCAAAGTTGAATGGCTCACTAGTTACAGATACGAAATTGATTTCCTCTGCCACGCTACTTCCCCGGTCAGAAAAATAAAAGCCATCACCAAAGCCAAAGCCATTCTTAGGATCTTGCAGGCCTATGGCATAGACCAGAGGATCGCCACCTTGGCTCAAAAAGGGGTTGTCAGCAGGGATGAAAAAACGCACTGGCGCTGCTCCTGCAAATGGATCAGGATTGGGAGTGAGCCGTAAAATCTTACCCAGTTGACTGAACGGTGTACCAGCATTTGCCGGAACACCAGCATCACCAACCCCAATATAGAGGTTTCCTCCTTGAAAACTTAGCCAGCCACCATAGTTTATGTCAGAATCATGTTCGATTTCTAAGATTGTTCCTGTGCCCAAAAGGCCTTCAGACGTATTGCGATTAATCTGCCGGATAGTGATATCGCTACCCGCGCTACCAAATGGCCCTGAGCGTTGAGCGGTTACAAAAGCCCAGTAGGTATCGTTAGCGGTAAAACCAGGGTCAACCGTCAGTCCCAAAAGCCCACCTTCTCCCGTCGTGTTTACATTACGAAGCGTCCGGTCAAGCCTTCGTGTGCCATCTATAGTGTCCAGCTCATAGATGTTACCGCCCCGTTCCGTGACGAACACTTTCGTTTGATTGGGGATTTTTGCAATGGCCGTGACGTCATTTAAACCCGTCGTGAGTCTTCGAACACCGATACCTTCCCGATCGTTGTTGACCGTTACGGTTAAGTCGAGGGTATCGCTAGCGCTGCCGTCGCTAACCTGCACCGTCACTTGGTAAACATTATCTTGATCGGCATCAGTGGGAAGTTCGAAATTTGGCGTGACCACAAATCTTAAAGCGCCGTTGCCGGCAATAGAGAAGTCATCCGCATCGTCACCGCCGGAGATCGAAAAGCTTAACCCACCGCCATCGGCATCAGTTGCCCGTACCGTTAAAACATTGAATTCATTTTCCGTAACTGTTGCCGAGGGTGCTGTTGTAATTTGTGGCGGCGAGTTACCGCTGGGTGGGAGCACTACGGGTGAAGAAGAATCGCCACCGCCGCCGCAGGCTGTCAAAGTCAAAATCGAACAAATCAAGAATAAACGGCGCATAAATAAGAACCCCCAAATTAATTTATTTATTGCTAGATATTAATAATCGATTTTTCAAGACATCCTTTATGAGTAATATTATTATTTGGTCTGGATATAATTATTACCATCGAAATCGTTTACAACACCTGATCGTTGTCAGTGCATGAGCAGCTATTGTTATTGCTTCAAGCGTGAGAATGGGACATCATAAATCCATGATGGCATTTACAAGAAGACTTCTCAGGGAGGGCCGTTTGTTGGGAATTTCGATGATATTCGCAGCTTGCTCTTCTGATACAGCCACCAGCACTCAAGCCTCTGCCGATAACATAGCCTGCCGCGATCATCCGCTGGCCTTGCAAGTTCTCGGCTCCGGTGGTCCGATTGCGGATGATCACCGTGCCGGGTCCAGCAACATAATATGGGTTGATGGCAAAGCCCGACTGCTGATTGATGCAGGCAGCGGTACGTTTGTCCGCTATGGCGAAGCTGGGGTCGACTTCAACGATCATGATGCCATCCTGCTGACCCATTTACACGGCGATCATGCCAGCGGCCTGCCTGCTTTGCTCAACAGTGGCGCTTTTGCAAAACGCAAGTCAGGCCTCACCATTGCAGGACCAGCCGGGAATAACCTATTTCCATCGACCAGTGCTTTTCTTGATTCATTGATCAGCAAAGAAGGTGGCGCTCTACGCTATCTGCATCCCTATCTTGAAGATGATGCCGCCCTGCCCCGTTTGGCGGCCGTGAACATTGACACAGACAAAACCGGACTTCAAACAATCTGGAACGAGGATGGTTTGCAGGTCGATGCGATTTCGGTCCACCATCTTGATGTGCCCGCGCTCGCATATGTCATTAGCGTTAAAGGAAAGACCGTTGTCTTTTCCGGTGATCAGAGTTTCCTGAGCGAAGATTTTGTCGCGGCGCTATCGGGCAACAAGCCAGATTTGCTGGTAATGCACAATGCCATCACCATGGCTGATGGTCAGCCGCGCGGTTTGCACCGCGATCCGAAATCCATCGGAGAAACCGCAGCAGCGCTTGATGCGCAGACCTTGTTGTTAACCCATCATATGCAGCGGGCCGTCACAGCCCAAAACGAAGTGAATGCAGCGATTGCGGAGAATTATGGCGGACCCGTTTTGCTGGCAGATGATTTGTCTTGCTATCCGCTATGACCGGGAAATTCGATAAGGCAATCAGAGCCCCTTTCTAACCGAAAAATTGGATCTAGAATCTTGACCATGAGGTGGTTCAACTTTGCTCGAATTTGGGCTTTCCTACATGCCAAAAGTTACATATGAGGAACTATGGGAATTAAACTGTTCTATATGAACGTTGTAGGCTTAGTTTTTAACCATAGATATGAGAGAAATTTTTGATCGATTCTGTGTAGAGGCTGTATAATGATGCATGGCCTTGTGAAGTTATTCAGTCCAAAACAAGCCAGTACAGCCGGTCGTATAGCCGCGAGACGTAGAATAGAAGCTTGATTTTCGACTCGGGCTGCCTAGGCTTGCAATCGATAAAAAGGAGGGGAAGAATGATGGAATGGATGTTGATGCCGCTGAAACGCTATGCGGAGTTTAGCGGTAGATCTCGGCGCAAAGAATATTGGATGTTTTTTCTGTTAAATGTCATTGTTTTGTTCGGATTGGCGATCGTCGGCGGCATCCTGGGGGCATTCACTCCCGACGCGTCCGGCGAAATGGGATTGGGCGGCGGACTTGTGCTGGGTCTGTTTGCCCTCTACGCGCTCGCAATTTTCATTCCTTCACTGGCCGTCCAGGTTCGCCGCTTTCACGATCAGGACAAATCTGGTTGGTTCGTGCTGCTTGGCTTCATTCCCTATGTTGGGGGTATCATTGTCCTTGTTTTTATGTGCCTGGAAGGAACCAAGGGCAAAAACCGCTTTGGCGATGATCCGAAGATGAGTGACAATGTCGGCGACGTATTTAGCTGAACATTGATTGGCTTCTGCCAGATTAAGCTCAGTATAACTTGAATTTCGATGGGGTTGTGGCAAAGCGCCACAACCCTTTTTTGGAGAGACAGAATAATGACCGATACGCCCGATCAACCGGAGAATGAAACAAAATCCGGCCCGGACACCCCCCCAGACCATCTCGCGATCAATCCGCGCAGCAAATATTATGGTGGCGAATTGCTCGAGCGAGGCATTGGCATTAATTTTCGTGGAGCCCGCAAGCATAATATCGAAGAATATTGCGTGTCAGAAGGTTGGGTCAAAGTTCAGGCTGGAAAGACTATGGATCGCAAAGGCAATCCGCTGCTAATCAAACTGAATGGCGAAGTCGAAGCCTGGTTTGAAGATCTTGGCGACGATGCACCAAAGATCAAAAAGGGCGCGTAGGCGCAGGTAGGCGATCAATGACACCCCAGCGCATTCAATATCTTATCGCGCTGGTATTCTTCATACTCGGCGGATGGGCTATGCTCTTCCCGCAGCATGTCATTGATACTGTCTTTCTGCCTGAATATCGTATCGGCGGGCGCATCATGCCGTTCATGATGGCCTGTTTTGGCGCGCAGGCTCTACTGGCCGGGCTTTTTGCCGCTTTTGCCCGCTTCACGGCAACGACATTTCTGGTTTACGGAATCGCTCTGCTGCCCTTTTTCGGGTTCAATTATTACTTCACCTTTCATGACCCCGTGTTCACCAGCATGGGGTTGATTGACGCTTTAGGTAATATCGTCATGCTGGTTCTCTGCTATGTCGGTTGGCGGAAAATTAAAGCATCCGAACGGATCGACAACAAAGGGAATTGAGCGATGGACTTTACCGACAAGATAGTCTGGATCACCGGCGCGTCGTCAGGAATAGGCGAAGCGCTCGCTAAAGCCTTTGCCGCGCAAGGCGCGCATATCATATTGTCCGGTCGTCGGATTGAGGCTTTGGAGGCGGTTGCAGCCGACATCGCGACAGATACTCTGCTGCTGCCCTTTGAAACCACAGATTATGATGTTCTACCCACCAAGGTTGCAGAAGCGCAGCAATGGAAAGGCCGGGTTGATGTGCTGATCAACAACGCCGGAATTAGCCAACGGAGCCTGGCGCTTGATACGGATCCCAACGTCCATCATCAGATTGTCAATGTCGACCTGCTCGCGCCGATATGGCTCACGCAATTGTTGCTGCCTCATATGATTAGCGCCGGTGGCGGTCATATTGTCGGTATCAGTTCGGTGGCGGGGCGGATTGGTGTACCGCTCCGCACCGCCTATTGCGCCGCCAAACATGGCTTGATTGGCTATATGGATGCTTTGCGAGCAGAAACCCAGACGCTGCACAATATCCACGTCACCAACATATTGCCGGGCTCTATCCGCACCAACGTCTCTCGCAACGCATTGACCAAAGACGGGTCGAAACGCGACAAATCGGATGACGTTATCGACAACGGCATGGACCCAGCCGAATGTGCTCGCCAGATAGTCGAGGCAGTTGCCAACAATGTACCCGAACTGATCATTGCGGAAGGTCCGGAACTGATGCTCGCGCAATTACGGCAGAGCGACCCGGACAAACTCTTTGAAATGACGGCCGGTCTTGGTGCGCAGATTGCCGCGAAATATGAAGCCGGAGATGATAATTAATGACATTAGTGCTTCTGGAAAAAGCCGATGGCAAAGCGACTATCACTCTTAACCGGCCCGAGGCAATGAACGCCTTGTCCCATGACTTGCGCACGGCATTTTACGAGGCTTGCCAGGATATAAAGGCCGATCGTGACATCAGGGTAGTGATCGTCACGGGTGCTGGCGATCGCGCTTTCACCGCTGGTCTCGATTTGAAAGAATTGGGATCATCGGGCCTTGGTGCTGCGACTGATCAAAAGCCAGCAAGCAACCCATGTAGAGCATTGGAAAATCTGGACATACCGGTCATCGGCGCGATCAATGGCGTTGCGATTACGGGCGGCTTTGAACTGGCACTGGCATGCGACATCCTTATCGCCTCCAGCAACGCGCGCTTTGCCGATACCCATGCCCGTGTTGGGGTCATTCCCGGCTGGGGCCTATCGCAGAAACTGTCCCGCTATATCGGAGTCTCGCGGGCCTGCGAACTTAGCTTTACCGGTCAGTTTCTGGATGCCGACACAGCGTGCAACTGGGGCCTCGTGAACCGCGTCTATGCTCCCAAAGAACTTATGCCAGCAGCCCGAGCGATGGCAACTGATATGGCAACGATTGATCCAGAATTTCTCAAGACTTACAAGAAGTTGATCCTCGACGGCTATGACCGTAATTTCAAAGAAGCAATGGCATTGGAGAAACAAGTTACCGACGCCTATAATGATAGCGTTAGCGCCGAAGAAGTGGAGCGACGGCGGCTTGGTGTGATTGAACGCGGGCGGACTTTAAAGGGCTAACCTTTGAGCGTGAGCTTCAACTGGAGATAAAATCGATTATCTGGGCCTGCGCCAGCTTCGCCTCCCTGATCGGTAAAAGCATCCAAACATGCTGCATCTCTTCCCCAACATGGAGCGCGATATTGATATTCTGAGCATCCGCCTTCTTTTCCAGCCGCAAAGCATCAGCGTAAAGCAGGTCGTGGCTTCCAGCAAATAATGCGATCGGCGGCAAATGATCTATAGCTGCAAATAACGGACTGACCGGAAAAGAGGCCGGATCATTGCCCTCGCCTGCCCAAAACTGGCCAGCGGTTTGAGCGCCTTGAACCGACAGCAGAACATCCTGTTTTTCAAGCTCTAGCTGAAACGGGTCACTGGCGGTGGCATCTAACCAAGGTGATAAGAGTATGACCTTGCCAGGCATCGGCTTGCCTTGATCGCGCAACATCTGGGTCAGCCCTAGACTATAACCACCACCCGCGCTGTCGCCCATTATCGTGATGTTCTCGGCTCCATATTTAGCCGCCGCTCGTTCATAGGCCTGCATCACAACCGGATAGCTTTGTGACCAATCATGCTCGGGCGCGAGCGGATAGATCGGAACCGTCGCACTAGCGCCTGTGCCCTTCATCAACTTTTTGATCATGGCCCAGTGCAAGACCACAATATTGAACGCGTAGCCGCCACCATGAAGATAGAATATATGGTGTTTGCTTCTCGGCTGCTTTGGCTCAATCTCATAAATTTTATGGCCATCGATCCGATGTTCATTAATCACGCTGTGCTTCTTAAACCATCGACCAGGCCGGGCGGGGCCGTTTTTGCGATCCCTCGCGAGAAACTTCATACCTGTATCATAGTCCGCCAGGCGCTCTTGTATCTTCAACAGGCGCAGCACAAAATTGATAAAACGCGCGCGTTTGCTGATCATGTTGCATCAGCCTCCAGATCAGCATTTATGAATGCAGCAATCTGCTGGCGCGCCTTCTTTGCTTCAGGGATCGGAAATAGCATCCAGACATGTTGCATCGCGGGAAACTCGTAATAATCCAGCCACAACCCGGCGGCATCGGCTTTTTCTTTCAACCTTCGCGAATCCGGCCAAAGCAGATCAAATGTTCCGGTAAAAACGGCCGTCGGCGGAAGATTATCAAGAGTGCCAAATAGCGGACTAACCGGCGGCGTATCAGTCGCCCCACTTTCGCCCGCCCACCATTCACCGGCTGCACGAAGGCCATCTATTCCCAATATGCCATCTTTCTTGGCCAGCGCCGGCTGCATCGGGTCAGTCATGGTAACGTCGAGCCACGGCGATAGCAGAACCATTTTATGCGGCATCGGCTTGCTCTGGTCTCGCAACATCTGCACCAGACCAAGCGCAAACCCCGCACCGGCGCTGTCGCCCATTATCGTTATATTATTCGCGCCGACTTCTGAAACAAGCTCATCATAGACTTGCAACATCCAATCGTAGCTTTGCTTCCAGTCATGCTCTGGCGTTAGCGGATAACATGGTGCCACAACGGCAGCATCGGTCCGGTCGACCATCTCCCCCAATAAGCCCCAATACCCCGCCTGAATGTCCAGAATATAGGCACCACCGTGAATATACAGAATACGACGGTGGCTTCCCGATTTGGGAGATATCGTAAATGTCGGGTGACCATCTTTCGTAGATTCAGTGACCTCAAATTTACGACGCAGGGCTTTGCCAGGCACAGCAATTTTCTTCGCACGGGATTTCGGTATGCTGGCTCTAAGCTTTGCTGCGTCAGAAAATACCGCTTTTAGTCCGGTAAGCGGAAGGACTTTGGCAAGCAGCCGGGCTCTTATACTGGCCATTCTTCCAGCCTAACCCGGATTCCCTTCTATTTGCGGGATATCGGGTTCTATTGCGACCCAATCCTGCGAACTTTTGGTCCAGAAATGTACTTGCGGCTTGATCGAGCTGGTGTCATCCAGCGTGCCCGCTTTGACAAATGTCATACCCGGCTGTGTTGGCAATGTAGAAAGCAATGGCGAACCACATTTTCCGCAAAAATGGCGCTCCACGATATTGCCGGTTTCGCTCGTATCTTCATAGGTCGTCAAATCGCCGGTGATTTGGAGTTGTTCATTAGCGATACCAAATAATACGGAATAGGCGCTTCCCGATTGGCGCTGACAATTTTTGCAATGACAGACACCCGACATTTGCGGCTCTCCGCTGACGCTATAGCTCACGGAACCGCAAAGGCATTTTCCTGTCATCGTCATTATATTTCCCCTTTTTTAAGCGACTTTTCTTACGAAAACCGTGCCCGCTGAATATCCTGCGCCAAAGGAACAGATAAGTCCAATATCGCCGGCAGCTAAATCCGCACTATGCTTGTGAAAGGCGATAATCGATCCGGCAGAAGAAGTGTTCGCATAAGTATCCAGCACAGTAGGGCTCTCATCATCATTCGCCTCATGGCCTAATACACGTTGTGCTATGAGCCGGTTCATCCCTGCATTGGCTTGATGGAGCCACATCCGCCTTAGATCCGAACCGCCAAGTCCCAATCGTTCCGCTTGTTCAACTATCATTTGCGCGACCATAGGCACCACTTCCTTGAACACTTTGCGCCCTTCCTGAATAAACAACTTATCCGCATCATCTCTGCTTTCCGGACTAGTGCGATTCAGAAAGCCGAAATTATTACGGATGTTATTGGAAAATTGGGTTTTGAGCTTGGTTCCAATAATTTCCCAATGTTCTGTGGGAGCAATATCCTTTGCTTCAACCAGTATAGCAGTAGCAACATCGCCAAAGATGAAATGGCTATCTCTGTCACGCCAGTTCAAGTGACCTGAACATATTTCAGGATTGATCACCAAAACTGATTTTGCGCTGCCGGAGCGAATATTATCCGCAGCGGTCTGGATGCCGAATGTCGCCGAGGAGCAAGCAACATTCATGTCAAAACCATAGCCATCACCAATGCCCAGTGCATCCTGAATCTCAACGGCAATCGCCGGATAAGCGCGCTGGAGATTGGAGCATGCGCACAGTACGGCATCAACATCTTCCGCTTTGCGGCCCGCCCGTTCCAGTGCCTGCTCTGCAGCCTTTACACCGATCTCAGCGAGGATAGATATTTCTTCATTCGGCCGTTCGGGGAGCCTGGGGCACATGGTTTCAGGGTCCAGTATCGGATCCTTTGAAAGAACATAGCGCGATCTAATGCCCGACGCCTTTTCGATAAATTCAACCGAGCTATGTTGCAATTCCTGTACATCCCCCACCGCGATAGCTTCTGCGTTTTCGCTGTTATGTAAATCCACATAAGCATTGAAACTGGCCACCAGTTCTTCATTGCTAATGCTATCACTGGGCGTGAATAGTCCGGTAGCAGAGATAACGGGGATGTTAGCGTTGGTCATAGCTATTATTCTCTTAATCCTGAGGTCCAATAGGTTGTTTTATTCGCCAATATCGTAAAGTGCCCTTTCCCAACTAGCAAGCGGTGTCGCAGCCTGATTGCCAATTGCCGACATCTTGCTATTTATCGGATATGACCGAAACTGATCGCATTAAGTTGCATGAGAGCTGGAAGGCACCCCTCGAGCCGGAATTTTCCAGTGACTATATGACCAAGCTTCGCACCTTTCTGGTTCAGCAGAAAGCGGATGGTAAAACCATCTTTCCCAAAGGTAGCGAGTTTTTCCGTGCGCTCGATCTGACCCCGCTCGACAAGGTGCGCGTCGTGATATTGGGGCAAGATCCTTATCATGGGCCGGGACAGGCGCATGGGCTTTGCTTCAGTGTCCAGCCGGGCGTTCGACCACCACCGTCGCTCGTCAATATTTACAAGGAGCTGGAGAGCGATATCGGAATGCCGCGGCCTTCGCATGGCTTTCTGGAATCCTGGGCGAAGCAAGGCGTTTTGCTGCTCAACAGCGTATTGACCGTTCAAATGGCCGAGGCAGCGTCCCATCGTGGCAAGGGGTGGGAGCAGTTTACCGACGCGATTATCCGCCTGATTGCCGCGAAGCAACAACCCGTCGTCTTTCTGCTGTGGGGCAGCTATGCGCAGAAGAAAGCGAGCTTCGTGCAAAGCGTTGAGCAGGGCGGGAAACATCTTGTGCTGAAAGCACCGCATCCGTCTCCGCTGTCGGCCTATAATGGTTTTTTCGGGTGCAAGCATTTCAGCAAGACCAAAGCCTTTCTCGATGCGAATGGCCTGCCACCGATCGACTGGTCTTTGCCACCTGCCTGATATATAAACGGCGAGGAAGCGGAAGAAGGACAAGGCTAATGACAGCCAACAGACCAAAAGAACATCAAAGTTTTGATACATTCTGGCCTTTCTATTTGCAGGAACATGCCAAGCCGGCGACCCGCAATTTGCACTATATCGGCACCAGCCTGGTCGTCCTGATCGGGCTTTACTCGATATTTTCTGCCAACTGGATGCTGTTGCTGGCCATGCCGTTAGCGGGCTATTTTTTCGCTTGGATAGCGCACTGGCGGGTCGAGAAAAACCGGCCAGCGACCTTCACCTATCCCCTCTGGTCGCTTGCCGCGGATTTTAAAATGTGGGGCCTTTGGCTGACCGGGCGGCTAAAACCGGAACTGAAAAAAGCCGGCGTCGAGGACGTTTAACCTGCCTCTTCCAGCTCCGCTTCGTTGCTATCCATCTCCTCGATTCCCTCAATCCATACACCAATATCCCGGGCGACCTGGTCGGGGGTTTCTTCCATCGGCAGATGCCCTGCGTCTTTATATGTGATCAGTTTCGCGCCAGCTATGGCGGCTTCAAAAGCCTTGGCATGCGACAACGGGATGACTTTGTCCTGTTCTCCCCAAAGCAACAATACCGGCATTTTCAGATTGCCGATCTCGCCCCATTTTTCCGGTTCGCGCGGCTTGGCACCACGCGCAATCGTAGCCTGCCGATTACCGGGAAACCGCAGCAGCTCCCAATAGCGCGTCACCAGTTCGTCAGTCAGCCGCTCTGGCTCGGCGAAATTCTCTTCGAGCGATGAGCGAACCAGAAACTTGGGCGTGATTTCGGGCAAGAGTAACTGACCGACAGACGTCCGCGCCAGTCTCGCCGCGAGATAAGGCTTTACCTTCTCGTCAATCTGCGCGCCCGAAGCGTCGATCAGGATCAAGCCGGAAACCCGCTCCGGAACAGCAAGGCCAGCGCGCCAGGAAAGCCAGCCCCCCATGCTGTTGCCTACCCAGTAGGCCTGTTCCACACCAACAGTGTCCAGCACCTTTACAGCAGCGGCGATATTCGCATCTGCACTATAATCGCCTTTTGGCTGTGGGCCGGTCAGGCCATGACCGTATAGGTCAAGCGAGATGAGACGATATTTGTCGCCCAGCAAGGCAACCACCGGCTCCCATGTCTGCAACAGACTGCTTGATCCATGGATTAACAGGATGGCAGGGCCATTTTTGTTGCCCTCATCGCGATAATGAATTTGGCCACCCATGCCATCGTCAACAAATTGCGATGCATCATTGCTATATTTGGCAATCATTTCGACCCGGTCCGTGTCCGGCGTCCGAAATATGAAAAATGCGGCGACCAGAATGACGATCAAGGCCAATAATATACGAAAAGCGGTTTTCATGATGGTGCCCCAGCGATGTTCAGACGAAGATGATACATATCAACACGCCTGTAGGACAGACAAAAAAAGGGCGGGAAATGCCAATGCAATCCCGCCCTTTCAAAATTTTAGCCGGTCGGCTTAAGCCTGCTGAAGATTTACAGCGGCTTTTTTGCCATTGTTGCCGGTTTCAACGTCATATGATAAACGCTGCTCTTTTTCGAGCGTCTGCATACCAGCAGCCTGAACGGCTGTGATGTGCACGAAGCTGTCATCGCCGCCATCTTCAGGAGCGATAAAGCCATAGCCTTTGTCGGCGTTGAAAAATTTTACTGTGCCTGTAGGCATATTCTTATTCCTATTCATAACTTAATTATGCTTGGCCCAAGCGGATTTGCCTGAGTCAAACGGGTTGGCCAACGTCGAGAAAAAGGAAAAAAGAGTATGCATCCTGAAAGGGTGCGAAACCAGAATTTCGTCGTACGCGATTATTAGCTGTTGCGGCCCATAGCAGCCTATTTACAACTTAGCAAACCGTGTGACCGTCGCGATACGCCAATACGAGCCTTTAAGGCGTTGAAACCAGTGCAATGGCCGCCATTGTCAAAGTTAATAGGCCCAATCCCATCGATAATATCCACCGCAGCTTTAGCATCCATGCGGATTCTGCCCCTACCATAACCAGACGTTGGTCAATCAGCGGCGATCCTATGATGCACAAACCCAGTAACAGCATTGACGGGCCCGGCCATGACAGGCCCAATATCCATGGCACATAGGTTAACAGCGCAATCAGGCTAGGCAAAACGGCCGCGATATAAATCCATCCGGGCGCGTCTTTGTGTGCCGCGGCCAGTCCCCACCAGATTCCGCCGAGAAAACTGAAGATCAAAGCCGCATAAGCATAAGCGATTGCCAAAGCGCTCCATTGCCATTCCGGCGGCCCCCATAATGTAGCGAGCGTCAAAAAGAGGGGTGGCAAAAGGCCGGCAAGACCAAGCAGGCGCGGAGCTTTCGGGATATCAGTCAACATATTCCGCGATTAGCCGAATATGTTTGGCAATGCCACCGTTCCGGCTCTTTCCCTTCCCGCCAATAAAGTGTAGCGCTTTATGCTATGAAACAGACACTTAAAGCAACCGGCCTGCTATCCGCCGCCATATTCACCCTGACTCTATCCGCTTGTGAGCCGGGCGATCCACCCAGCGCTCCTGAGCCGTCTGCGCAGGATGTCTATTTTGAACGCCTATCGATATTGTGCGGCAAGGCTTATCCCGGGCAGCTTGTGTCTGATCAGGAAGCGGATGCCGAGATGATGGGACAACCGATGATCATGCATGTCGCGACCTGCGATCAGAAACAGATCCAGATTCCCTTTCATATTGGCAATGCCGACGGAAGCTGGAACCGGTCACGCACATGGATTATCACCCGTACCGAAGACGGATTGCGCCTCAAGCACCGCCATCGTCACGAAGATGGGTCACTCGACACGGTCAGCAACTATGGCGGCGATACCGCGGCGCCCGGAACCGCCGAGCGTCAGGAATTTCCCGTCGATGATGAATCAATTGCCTTGTTCAAGACCGCAGATCTTGATCAATCGGTAACGAACACATGGGCTGTCGAGATAACTCCACCGGGGCAGCAAGATGCGCGCTTTGCCTATGAGCTCCGTCGTCCCGAAACATCCGGTGGCCGCTTCTTCCGAGTCGAGTTCGATCTCTCAAAACCGGTAGAAGCACCACCACCACCCTGGGGCGATGAAAGCTGATCGCCACTTGACGGCCATGTCTGTCCTTGCGCACAGTTCACACGATGTTTGAACAACTGCTTGTCAGCGCCCTCATGGTCCTTCTGACCGTCGTGATCCACGGCACTGGCATTTTCGCGCTCGCTCGGTTCCTGCGTGTAGAAGCCCGCGAAGAGGCTGAAGAACATATCCACCCGATGTCGCTGCGAGGCATCGGCGTAACCTTGAGCCTGGTACTGGGCCTTTTCGTCCTTCACGGCATCGAGATATGGGCCTATGCTTTTGTCTATCTCTGGCTCGACGCGCTGCCGACGCTTTCGGACGCGGTCTATTTCTCCACCATCACCTACGCCACCACCGGCTATGATGATGAAGGATTTGCCGAAGCCTGGCGCATGGTCTCCGCTATCGAGGGCGTGAATGGGATCATCCTGCTCGGTTGGTCCACCGCTTTCTTTGTCACAGTCGTCGCACGTATGGGGAGAAGCCGATGAACGAAATGATAAAAGACTCAATTCTGCGGAGAGGATTCAGGCTGCTGCTAGCTATATTCTACCTGCTCGCCGGTATCGCCCATATCAGAAGTCCCGAAGGCTTTCTGGCCATCACTCCGGATTGGGTTCCCTTTCCCGAGCAAGTCGTATTCCTGACCGGTGTTGCTGAAATTGCCGGCGCCATCGGCTTGCTCATCCCGCCGAAACTGATCCCGCATGTCCGCTATGCCGCTGGTATCGGGTTGGCGCTCTATGCGCTGTGCGTATTTCCGGCCAATATCAACCATGCGATCAACAATATTGCGGTGGGCGGCGAGACCGCGAGCTGGGCCTATCACGGCCCGCGCCTGTTGTTCCAGCCCGTCTTCATATGGTGGGCGCTCATCGCTGGCAACGTCATCGACTGGCCGTTTCGTGTCAAATCGACCCCGGTCTGAACATACCGGCCAATCTGTGTTATACTGTTGGAAGGAAGATAATTTTGGAAGGAAGGCCCAATGGAACGCCACGGAGATGAAGTCTCGGTCACGGAGAAGGAAGCCAGTAACAAGACCCGCCCGCAAGGGGTGCGATGGGTATTGGCAATTTCCCTGCTTGCCGCGCTGATCGCGATGTCCTTTGTCTGGATCATACCGGCGCTGTCGTAAACGTTTTGGTGGGCTTGCCTGTCTGTTGATCCCGATCAATTGATTGTCTCTTTTTCCGGCATATAATCGTGGAATTGATTAGCAGGAGAGCGACGATGACCGACACCCCCGAGACGCCCGAAACCATCGAACGCAAAGGCCATTGTCTGTGCGGCGCTGTCCAGATCACCGCGCATCAGGCCAGCACCGAGGTTGGCGCCTGCCATTGCGGCATGTGCCGGCGCTGGGGCGGTGGCCCGGCTTTTGAGCTGGACTGCGGCACCAATATCACGCTTACCGGCGAGGATCATATTGCCGTCTACAATTCCTCAGAATGGGCCGAGCGCGGTTTCTGCAAAACCTGTGGCACCAACCTGTTCTACCGGCTGAAAGAACCCGGCCAATATCTGATCGCCAGCGCGATATTTGACGATGAAGAGGGCCTCAACTTCACTACACAGGTATATATCGACAGCAAGCCAGATTATTACAGCTTTGCCGAGCAGACCAAAAAGATGACAGGCGCAGAGGTGGAAGCCCTATACGCCCCGCAACCGGAATAGTCGGCCAAAGCTAACGGATCGCCACCGGATTAATGACCATTTGCACCGCACCTTTGAACCGCGGCTGGCCGAGCACGAACATGAATTCGGTCGCGCCGTCTTTGGCTAGTTCCGCCGTGTTGATGCTTTCCAAAATATGCACGCCATGTTTGGTCAGCAGGGTCTGGTGCACCACGAACGGCTTGGTCGGATCCTCAAACGGGATCGCTTCCAGCGCCGCGGTATCCGCACCAACCATCACTACATCCAGTGACGCGAGATATTCCGCGCCCTCGACGCCCAGCCCCGGCTGCTGCGCAATAAAGCCCTGCGGATCGCTCTCGCTTTTTGTCATCCAGCCGGTGTGGAACAGCACGACATCGCCCTTGCCAATCTTTACGCCAGCCGCCTTGGCTGCCGCTTCAATCTCCGCTCGGTTAAATGCCGTACCCGGATCAACGATCGCCTTGCCATAATGCTTGGTCATATCGAGCAACACGCCTCTCGTGGCAGTTGGCAGGATCGTCTCCGTGCCATATTTCGTTACGCCAGCGGGCTGATATAGCTCGCTGCCCTTCACGCCGTTATAATATTTATGGTCGATGCCAAGATGCGCAAAGCCGTCAATCTGCGTCCCGATTCCGACCCAGCTGTGAATGATATCATCATGCGCAGTGACCTTGTTCGCGCCCATTGATCCGCCCTGCCCGTCATTGGTCTGCAGCACCGTCACGCTATAGGATCGCGGCGGATAGGCGGGCGTCGTCGGCCCTGTCACCACGCCCAGCGCATAGGTTTTGCCGGCCTTGACCAGCTTCGCCGCATTGACCGTACCCTCTTCCGACAGATTGTTCATCGCGCCCTTCGTGTCGTCCGCACCATATTTGCTTGGATACCAGGTCTTTTCAGACTCTTGGGCCAATGCTGGCACGGCCAACGTTGCTGCTACCAAAATCAATCCTAAAACCCGCATATATTCTCTCCCTTTTGCTATCCCTAGCACCGCCATAGCTATTTCTTAAATCCGTGGCTCAGCAATTTTACCGTTACCTTCGCCTCAGCAACCGTCACGCCATCGGCATCCTTGATCGGTATCTCGGCGAGATAACCAGCCGAGCCCTTGCGCTCCAGATCGGATTGCAGATCGGCAATTTCCGCATCACTCAGTTGATATTCCGCCGTAACATCGCTGTTCGCCGGTTTGCGAAAATCGACGAACAAGTCCTTGATGATTGGGAAAAAGCGTTTCTTGTCGAGAAAATCAATCGCTGGCGTCGCGGCTGCCGCCTCGGCCAGCACGGTGAAGGCGCCCATATACATGACCCCGACATGATTTTCATTCCCGGCGAGCGGCATCAGCATATTCACATATCCAGCCCGTTTCTCAAGCGGCCGCATGCCGGTCCGCTCGACAAAGGGCACGCTATATTTTTCGGTCTGGACGGTGTTTGTGTCAGTTTGCATCAGCGCATCCTCCTTTGACCGCCAAAGTTACACTGCGGGCGGGAAAGGGGAATGCGAGTTTGTGATAGGCTCTGACCGCTAGGCCGTGCCTTCTTTGGCTCCGCGCAACAATAGTCCAAGCACCAGCGCGACCAGCAACAGCGCCGGAACATCGCCCAGCATATGCCCCATATGTTCGGGGTTTTGCAGCGATTGCACCGCCATGATCCCGGCATGGACCACGCTCGACCACACAGTGAACCAGATGAGCGAGCGATGCGCCAACGGATTGGCAGCAGCGCGGATCAGGAATATTCCCAAAGTTGCGTAAACCCCGACAATCATCATGTAATAATGCGAAGCCTGCGGCGCGCCTTCATGCCACATCCATCCCGATGGCCAAACCAGCGCCAGCGTATAGATCAGGCAGAAAATTGCCCCAAATAGCACCAAAGCGACCTGTAAATAGCTATAACGTCCGATCATATACGCCTCCCTCAAGGCGACCCTGGAGAAAGGCTAGGCCTTGTGGTGGTGGAAAGCAAATCGGCGGCGTGACGTGGCGATATCGCTGGACACCTTAGCCCCGCCAGGTCGGCATCGTCGCCTCGCCCACTGCCACCGCGACGGCGGCTTTGGCTTGCAAGCGGGTGCTGTCAAGGATCGGCAAGGGTGACACCTCCTCTGTGATCAGCAGTGGAATTTCCGTACAGACCAGTGCGACGGCGTCACAGCCTTTGTTTTGCAGGTCGCCGATAATCCGGATAAATTCCGCGCGCGTGTCCTCCCGAAACTCGCCGAGGCACAGCTCATCGAAAATCGCCTTGTGAATGATCTCCCGATCATCAGCTTCGGGGATGGAGCGTTTCAGCGCACGGCGGGCTAGCACGTTCTTGTACACCGGGCCTTCCATCGTCCAATTGGTGCCGAGCACAGCTATATGCTGCCGCCCGTCCGCCTCTGCCTGCGCGGCAACGACCTCGGCAATATGCAGGCAGGGGATCGGGAAATCCGGCCCCGGCTCTTCCAGCGCAATATGCGCGGTATTGTCGGGCAGGATGAAGAAATCCGCGCCCGCCGCTGCCAACCGCTCGGCATCTTCCCAGAAAATCTGCCGCAACGCCGCCAGATCGCCGCTCTCCCAAAGCGCCAGCGTCGGCGCCATCGGCCCGCCGCTCATCGTGATCCGCGGATGGTCATGCGCGCCCATTTTGCGGACACCCTCTTGCCAGACCGTACGGTAAGACAGGGTCGCGCCTTCCGCGCTATGGGCGAGTATGCCGATATGGAGGGGCTGCGTCGTCATGCTGTTATTCCGCCCCCTGCCCCGAACGCTCCCGCAACTGTTTCAACCGAAGTAACAAGTAGAGCGCAAAACCCACCGCCACACCGGGAATGATACCGAGCAGCGCACAAATCCAGCCATGCCGAATGTCCAGCGCCTTGGCCTCATAAGCAATCCACGCAGCCAATATGGCCCAGCAAGCCAGCACATCCGCCGAATATCCGCTGGAATAAGGGTTGACGAAGCCCGCTGCAAACGCACCCACGACATCCGGGTCCGCAACCAGTGGCGGGATGATCCATATGCAAAACAGCAGCGTGAATATCGCCGCCGCCGCAATGATGACGGTCTTGAAAATGGCTTCACTCATACGCGGCTCCTGTTGGTTATAGACCAAGACTACCCGCTGGGTGGATCCAGCTCAATGCCGGTAATCATGGGAAAATCGTCGCTCATCACATTGCCACCGCCGTCAACCTGCTGCCCGATGCCAAGCGTCACCGTCGCGCCGCGCCCGATATAGGCCGCAGGCATTTCCTGTTCGGAATACCAGTCGGCACAGACACCGGTGCTGCACAGCGCCGTTTGCCGCTCGCCTGTCGGCCTGTCTTGTGGTCGATAGTTGAGATAGCAATTGTCGCCACATTCAAAGCCGGTGATGACAATATGCTCACGCTGCTCCGGTTGTGCCGTGGTGCTCCATGCTGGCTCACTGTCTGGCGATACACTGGAGGCACAGGCGCTTAAGGCCAGCAGGGCGGCTCCAGAGGTTAGTATTATGATCCGTTTGCTCATGTCCGCCGTTGTCCCACCGCTCTAATGGTTCGTCAACCGCATTGGTGGATCGTAGCAGTCTATGCCGCAAAGGGCACGGGATAGGTCGGCAGGTTCAACATCGCCGCCGCCTGCTCCGGCGTCGCGATCGGGCGCCCCAGACGCCCGGCCAATGCTACGACTTCCTCGACCAGCTCCACATTGGTCGGCGTGCGCGGGCCGCCATAGGGTTCTATCCCGACCTGCACATGGCCGCCGCGTTTAATCGCTTCTTCCGCGAGGCCACAGCCGACACAATCATCCCCAAAAGCGGAGACGGACCAAGGCAGATCGCTGCCCTCGATCATCTCCAGATAGGCGTCCAGCGCCTTGGCCGTCGGCGGCAATCCGAACGACATGCTGTCCGCTCCGAAATAGAATTTCATGATCCCGCCCGGCGGCAATTTTCCGGCCCGATGCAGCGACATGATGAACTTCACAAAGCCGGGCTCAAAAATCGAGATGCTCATCCCCAGCTTGAGCCGCCGGCACGCTTCGACATAATAGTGGCTGTCATGCGCGTCATTGCGATAGACCAGCTGGGTCGGCAGATAGGCGCCATCCTCGCCGGGTATCGACACGCTAAAACTGCCCGGATCACAAAGGCCCTGTGCGATCAGGCCCTCCTGCGCCATTGCCTCGATATGGGCAAAGCGCTCTTCGACCGGCACGCCTTCCTTGCCCGGCATGGTCGGGGTGAGGATGGCATCGGGGCGCAGCTTCAACAGCTTGCGCCACGGTCGCGCATAGGCCTCCCCATCCATCACACCGCCGCCGCCAAAGACCGGATCGCGCGTGTGGTTGTGCACCAGCGCCGCGCCCGCCTCCATACAGGCCACCGCCTGCCCGACAATATCGTCATCCTCATAGGGAACGTTAGGATTTTGCTCCGGCTTTACCGATCCGTTGAGCGAAACTTCGATGATGAGCGGGGTGTCAGATATCTGGGTCATCCGCCGACGCTAGCAGAGCCGCCGGGGCGGTGGAAGATAGTTCCGGAACCCCCGCGCCATCTGCGCGTATAATCGGCATAGCAAAAAGGAACAGATCATGGCGAACGACAACAGCTTTCAAACCAACCAATATGTAGAATGGGACTGGGGCAACGGCACCGCCAAGGGCCAGATTGCCGAACGGTTTGAACGCGATGTCACCCGCACACTGAAAGGCAGTGAGGTTACCCGAAACGGCAGCGCCGACAATCCCGCCTATCTGATCCGTCAGGATGATGGCGACGAAGTGCTGAAACTCGGCAGCGAAATCCGCGCGCAGGACGACTGACGGATAGCGCCAACAATAAGCCCCAAATTGTAAATTTTTCAGCGGCTTATTGCGGCAGCGAGAAGAGTTTGACCCGCAACCGGCAACAGGGCGCCATCGGTTTTTACATGTTCAACAGCGGTTCCAACGTCGGGATGGGTCTATATGGGCCTCTGAGCGGACAAAACCCGCTGCAGAGAGAAGCATCGATACTTATATCACCCGCTCCCGGCCATTTTTTCCCGTCCATTAACAATCTGTTATCCAAACCCCCATAAGGATGTTCCCCATAAATAGGGGAATGGAATGGCGAAAGCCGCTTATCAGGACAGTTATGCCGGCGCGCCGGACATTGCCGCTATTGATAAGGCTGAGGTTGCGCTCAAGCTGCTCATGGACGGGCTGGAGCGGCGGATTGCCGGGCAGTTTAGCGTCATCATTCCGATCGGGGTGATCGCATGGATAGCGAGCCTGACCGACAACCGCGCATTGTGGATTTTCCTGGGCCTTCAGATCATTGCGCAATTTGCCATTACCGCCTCGTCCCAATGGCTGCGCCGTGCCGTTGAGGCGGGCAAAAGCGCTGCGATCCGCAAAAACCTGTGGATGATCGCCGAGGCATCCAGCGGCATCATATGGGCCGCAATGATGCTCGACGTCGGGACGCTGATTGGCGGATCGGATGCGGTGCTGACCACCTGGGTCACGATATTGGTGACCATGGTCGTATCCGTCCTGCTCGCCGCGCCGATTGCCGGCATTGCTTTCCCGCTGCTTGGCGGATTTACGGCTGCGGTCGTCGCGGGGATATGGCTGTTTGGCAAGGATTTCAGCAGTTTTGCCGAACTCGCACTGGCCTTCATGTGTATCGCCCTGTTCATCATTGCCAAGGCGGTCAATCTTCAGGCGCATAAAAGCTGCCATGACGGGATCGAGGTCGAACGGCTAAGCCAGCGGCTGGCGGAAGAGCTGCGGCGGACATCGTGGCTGTCCCAGCATGACAGAATGACCGGCCTGTTGAACCGCTCCGCCCTGCAGGAACGCATTGCGGAACTCGGAGATATCCCGACCCCCCTGATCCTGCTCGATATCGACCATTTCAAGCAAATTAACGACAGCTATGGCCACGGCCAGGGCGACGAGGTGATCGCCGCTGTGAGCGCGTGTATCACCGAAACACTGGACAAAACGGCGCCCGATGCCTTGGCCGCGCGCTGGGGCGGCGAGGAGTTTATTATCGCCCTGCCCGAATGCAATGTGCCCGACCATCAAACAGATGCCGCCGAAATCGCCGAAACCCTGCGCAGCGCGGTGGCAAAACTGACGCATCAGGACTGGCCCGCGCGGCTGCGGGTGACCGGCTCGCTTGGAGTAGCATATGGACCGGCCAGCGCCTTTTCCGCCACCTTCAAGAGCGCGGACAGCGCGATGTATGACGCCAAGGAGCAAGGCCGGAACCGGATTGTGTGCGCGGATGATCAGAACGGCAAAGTCATAAAACCTGCCCGCGCTGCTTGAGCATTGGCCAGAGCATCGGCGCGATCCCTATGGGCACCAAAACCCCTATTCATAATCGGCTCACGCGCGCCTAGCTATGCTGCATCGCTATGGAGACCATCATGAAACTATCCCCCAAACTAAAGCTCTCGCTTAGCCTGATACCCTTTGCCCTGATCAGCGCCTGCGGTGGCAAGCCCGGACCCGTCGGCAATAGCGCGGTGCCAGAGCCCGCCAAGGCGGTGGAACTGGATCGCTATCTCGGCAAATGGTTTGAAATGGCGCGCTATGAAGCGCCGTTTCAAAAAGGCTGCGACGGCGTGACCGCCGATTACTCCCTGCGCAAAGACGGCAAAATCAAGGTCATCAACAGCTGCACCAAAGCGGGCAAGACCACCACCGCCAACGGCAAGGCGAAAATCGTCGCGGGCAGCCAGAATGCGAAGCTGAAAGTCTCTTTCTTCGGCCCCTTTTACGGCGATTACTGGGTGCTGGACCGGGCGGAAGACTATAGCTGGGCAATTGTCGGCGAACCCAGTGGGCGCTACCTGTGGATGCTCACCCGTCAGGCGCAGCCCGAACCGCAAGTGCGCGCCCAGATTGAGGCGCGGGTGAAAGAGTTGGGGTATGACTGGAATTTGGTGAGGGTTACGGATCAGGGTTGAGCGTGTTGGTTGACCGAGGGTTAGGTGCGTTTAGTAAGCTGTCACCCTAACCATATTCAATCTTCTAAGAAAGCAAACCCATCCTCACCATAACAAATTTCATCGATAAAAGTCTCCGTTTCAAATCCATGATCTTGCGCAATTTCATCCAAACGCTTCAATGCTCTTGAAGACAAAAAGGGTCTGATAAAACCAGTCATTAACTCCTGCTTCAAGTAAGCAAAAACAATTAAAATTATTGAAAAGCTTACAGACGAATACAAAACATACCCTTTGATGTCGCCAAAAAATACAGCCAAAACTTGAGCAGTAATTACAGATAAAACAAACAATCCAAGAATAAGGCTTTTCTCAATATTACCCCTTTTATTAGTTTTTTGAATGATCTTTGAAATCACTGCATTTCGGTCTCTTGATAAAGATTCAACTGTAGCATTTAGAGACTCTTCTTTTTCATCCCTTTTTTTGATTTTTCTGTTTAGAACTCGCCTCTCCTGAGCAGCATCTTTCTTTACTTGAGAGACTTCTTCATCTGCAGCTTCTGTAACTTCTTTAATGGAAGCACGTTTCATCGCATCCATAAGAACACTGATATTCGAGGAGTCGATTAACGAAGCAGAACCCAATGTTTTATCCATCAAAACCTGCGTCGAACGACTTTCAGATAGCAACAGCTCCATTTGAACAGCCGTTTCTTTGGAAACTTCTTTGGATAAGCTTTTTACCTTCTCCACGATATTTTTCCTGAGAGTTATCACTCTACTGCAAGCAGCCCGAATATAGTGCTTGGGAATTTCGTCAGTGTTGCCATCTCCTGTCCGAAGCCAGACTGCAGTTGCTAACTGCCGCTGGTGAATTACCGGACCGGTATGGTTCCCCGCGATGTATGCTCGCTCTTGACTAATTCGCTTAGCCAATTTTGGAAAATAAGGGTTTCGGGTGACAACGATATGTTTGGTTTCAAACAAATCTGAATGTTTTATTCCGCTTCGCTTTCGGGCAGTCATCGCTGCGATAGCAGCATCATGATGGCGAGGGATGTCATCTTGAACCCAAGAAATTTGACTATACATTGAATCAACTGCGTCATCGTCAAAAAACTTATGCTTTAATGGAAACATAGGTAAAGTAGTGTCATCAATGACAATGCCATGCTGCTTTAGAACCGGTTCAGCATTGCTCGCCACCTGCCTTACATAAGCTTCGAGAACCTCATTCTTTCTCATCGCATCTGCCGTAGCATTTGTTCGATCGCTTACGTTACGACTCAGCAATGCTGTAAGCGAATTTTGGATCTCCTCGACACTAAGGCGATAAATCCTAATCTTTCCGCCTGCAGCTTCTACTCGCCTCAAAATTGTTCGAACACTATCTCGAGCTTCTTTGCCGGAGAGCCCGATGTAGTCGAGCGCAACGGGAGCGTCCAAATAGATACATAGGTCGGTCGACTTAATACGACTAATGGGTTTTTGGAAATCTCTCACCACATCAGTTACTAAGCCAACGGCGGCTAGCTTATAAAGCAATTCAAGATGGGAGGAATTGTTGTTAAAAAGATGTTCTACAAAACGCGCACTTAGAAAAGACCCGTCTGATCTATCTGCCTCTAAAGGGTCGTCGAACTGATAGATCAGTGTTTTTCCCTGCTTTACAACCTTTGCATTTCTTTGTGCCGTCTGCTTGTCATATATATCGAGTTGCATAAGCCAATCGACCAAGTCATCGACAAGTTGCTCCGAACTTCTGTTTATCTTCGATAACGGAGAAATATCTTCTATGAATTTTGAAAATTCTTCACCTATCTGCTTTGCTTCCTCAACAAATTTTTTTGCAGAAGCATCGATATTATCGGGGACTTCGTGTCTGACAACATAAACGTGGTTATTATCTAGTGTTTTTTTCTCCAACCAAGAATTATCCAAGAAAATTGGGACAAACTCTTCAACAATGTCGCTGGTGATACCTAGCTTATAATGTTGATTGATCCGGTCGGCTAATTTTTTTGGATCTAACGCTTCGCCGTTGAAATAAGCTACATCTGGCTCAAATAGCGTCGCCAATGCATGACGTATATCTGCGTGCCCTTCTCGTAGCACTTCTACAGTGTTAAAAATGCGAATAGCTTTTTTACTGATTGCCATTAAGCTAAGTACCTTAGGTGTATTAACAATTAGCCTAAGCTAACACTTTGCTTATTGCTGTCAATATTATCAACTATAAGGCTATCACCAACGAATTCCTGACTAAGGTGACTGTTCTCCAAATATATCGATTTAAGCCGCTTGCAGCGCAAGCGCGACTTTCAGCTACCTCTCCCCCGAAGGAAAAGGGCCATTGATTTACTCCGCCGGTTCTTCCGCCTCATCCGCTGGCAAATACAACCGCTCGCCCTTGTCCCTATAGACCTTAGTCAACTTCGCGCATGCCTTCTTCGGCGCTCTGGTTTTGCTTACGGACAACCGGCTCAGCCACGCTGTTTCCCCTCACAACCCCGCCCGAAACTCCGCATAAGCCGCCATCACATCCGCTGCCCCTTCGGTCTGCGGATAATGCCCCAGATGGTCCAGCCGCCACGCCGGAACCGCCGGGTTCAGCGCCGCGACCGCGTCGACCAGATGCCCGCCGGAGACCGGGTCCTGGGTGCCGTTAATCAGCGCGATCGGGCATGGCGGGTGGGTCAGCTGGGCTTCCCAGCGGGGACCGTGGGTGCGGCGGTCGGCGATATAGTGGAGCAGCTTGTGTTGCAGCCGGTCGCCGCCGTTGGTGCTGATGACGGCCCAATAGGCGTCGAGTTCCGCTGCGCCGGGCTGCGTATCCTTGCCGAAAACCTCGCTAAAGCTTTTGCCGAAACGCTCCCGGTTCATCAGGTGCACGAACAACCAGCCAAAGGGTCCGGTGAGCAGCTTTTGAATGGGCCGCGCGCGATGCTGCGCGGGGAGCAGGCCGCCGTTGAGAAAGGCGCAGCTCAGCAATTTGTGCGCCAGCTTGCCCTCACCCTGCCGCGCGAGCAATTCCTGCCCCGGGCTGACGCCATAATCATGGACGAGCAGATGAAAATCCTGACCCAATAAAGTCTCGGCCAGATAGGCCGCGAGATCGCTTTGTTCCTGCAGATCATAAGGATGCCGCTTCGGCTTGTCGGAAAAGCCAAAGCCGAGAAAATCAAACGCCACCACCCGGTAACGCGCCGTCAGATCCGCCCACATCGGCAGCCAGTCGAGGCTGGAGGTCGGAAAGCCGTGAAGCAAGAGCAGCGGCGGCGCGGATGGGTCGCCGCCGGTGCGGACGAAAATCTGGTGGCCCTGCCAGTCGACAAATTGTCCATCCTTGCGCCATTGCTCTGCGCTTTGCGGGGTGATTGGGGCGGGGTTGGTGGTCATGGGTGGTGGCTTTCATGGATGGATCCTGAAACAAGTTCAGGATGACGAACGGGCTGCGGGTGTGTGGTCCTGCCACCTTGTCTGCATATTGGCAAATTTACAGATCGGCCAACACATCGCCCAGCTGGCGGACACGCGCGCGGACCGAGGCGGCGCTGTCCTTGGCAGCGGCGCGGGCGGCATCCCGGGCCGCATGGCCATATTCCGGATGCTGGGCGGCAATCCGGCACAGCGCATCCACCGACCAGGCGCGCAGGAACGGGCGGTCATGGTGGAGCAGCGGCGTGAGCCAGCGGTCCATCACCGCTGCGCCATCGGCCGAGAAGGTGAGATGGGCCGCGCTCTGACAGATATGCAGCTGCGCCTGCCAGTATCGGATCGCCGGAATTTCATCCCACAAGGCTTCGCTCTGCGCCGCAGAAAGCGCCTCCCCGCGTTCGAGCGCCGCCTTGATCAACCAGGTCGCACCGCTGGACACCTCCGCCCGATCATGTGCGGCGAGCGCAATCACTGCGTCGAGATAGGCCGCCTCATCCCGATATTCCGCCTCAACCTCACCCAAGATGCTGACCGCCCGGCCATCAAAGGCCTGAAGACGGGTGAGCAAGGCGGCGGCAGACAGGGCCATGGGGGTTTTACTCCGCTGGTTCGTCCGCCTTTGGCGTCAGGCGCGCGGTGATCTTGATCTCTACCAATCCGTCGGGCGTGTAAAGGCGGTCAACGTCAATCGCTGTCCAGGCCGGAAAGGGCGCTTTCACAAACCGGTTCTTGGCGGCGGCGAGCGGTGGCATCGATTGATCAATATCGACATGATAGGTGGTGATATCGAGCACATCGTCCCAGCTTGACCCGGCGCGCTTCAGTATCGTGCCCAGATAGGTGAAAGTGCGGGCATAGCTTTCCTCGTCAGTCATGCCTTCCGGTGTCGGTCCGGCGATAACGCCTGACATATAGACCTTGCCATCGTGGATGACGGCCTGAGAAAAACCGAACTGCTCCATGAAGGCGCGGCCCTGTTCACTCTCAGGCATCAGGGTCTGCTTGGGCTCCGCCAGCGCGGCGGAGGTGGCCCCGATAATCGCCACGGCGGCGGTGAGCGATATTCCTATGGCTTTCATGCGTTTACTCCGCTGGTTCTTGTTTCACCTCATCTTCCGGCAAATAGAGCCGGTCGCCCTTGTCCTTATAGACTTTCGCCATCTCGCGCATGCCTTCTTCGGCGGCCGCTTTGGAGGCTGCCGCTGTGTCTGCGCCCAGTTTTTCCGAGGCGATAAAGCCTTCGGCGCTCTGGTTTTGCTTGCTGGCAAAGTCGCGCACTTCCTGGCTGATTTTCATGCTGCAGAATTTCGGCCCGCACATAGAGCAGAAGTGCGCGGTCTTGGCGCCTTCTGCGGGAAGCGTCTGGTCGTGATATTGCATCGCGGTGTCGGGATCGAGCGACAGGTTAAACTGGTCGCGCCAGCGGAACTCGAAGCGCGCCTTCGAAAGCGCATCGTCGCGAACCTGCGCGGCCGGGTGGCCCTTGGCAAGATCGGCGGCATGGGCGGCAAGTTTATAGGTGACAACGCCAACTTTCACATCGTCGCGATCCGGCAGCCCAAGATGCTCCTTGGGCGTGACATAGCAAAGCATGGCGGTGCCATACCAGCCGATTTGGGCCGCGCCGATGCCGCTGGTGATATGGTCATAGCCGGGCGCGATGTCGGTGGTTAGCGGGCCCAATGTGTAGAACGGGGCCTCGCCGCAGACCTCGAGCTGCTTTTCCATATTCTCCTTGATCTTGTGCATCGGCACATGGCCGGGGCCTTCGATCATCACCTGTACGTCGGATTTCCACGCGCGGTGGGTAAGCTCGCCCAGCGTGTAAAGCTCGGAAAACTGGGCTTCGTCATTGGCATCGGCAATCGAACCAGGGCGCAGGCCATCGCCCAGGCTATAGGCAATGTCATAGGCTTTCATGATCTCGGTAATGTCGTCAAAATGCTCGTAGAGGAAGCTTTCCTTGTGATGGGCGAGACACCATTTCGCCATAATCGACCCGCCGCGGCTGACGATACCCGTGACGCGTTTGGCCGCCATCGGTACATAGGGCAGACGCACGCCGGCATGGATGGTGAAATAATCGACGCCCTGTTCGGCTTGCTCGATCAGCGTGTCGCGGAAAATTTCCCAGGTCAGGTCTTCGGCGACCCCACCAACTTTTTCGAGCGCCTGGTAAATGGGTACGGTCCCAATGGGGACGGGGGAGTTACGGATGATCCACTCGCGCGTATCGTGGATATTCCGGCCGGTAGAGAGGTCCATCACCGTGTCCGCGCCCCAGCGGATAGACCAGACCATCTTGTCGACCTCATTGGCAACATCGGAGGCGACCGCGCTGTTACCGATATTGGCATTGATCTTTACAAGGAAATTCCGGCCAATCGCCATCGGTTCGGACTCGGGGTGATTGATATTGTTCGGGATAATCGCGCGTCCTCTTGCGATCTCGTCCCGCACAAACTCCGGCGTGACATAATCGGGGATTGATGCGCCAAAGCTCTCGCCATCGCGCTTATATTCTTTGAGCCGCTCGCGCCCGAGATTTTCTCGCTCGGCGACATATTCCATTTCGGGGGTAATGATGCCTTTGCGGGCATAATGCATCTGGGAGACGTTAGCGCCTGCCTTGGCGCGCAGGGGCCGCTTGACGACATGGGGAAAGGGATCAACGCCGCCGCTGCGATCCGGGCCGAGCTGGCCATTATCTTCGGGACGCATATCGCGGCCGTCATAGCTTTCGACATCGCCGCGCGCTTCAATCCATTCGCGGCGGAGCTGCGGCAGGCCCGCGTTGATGTCGATTAACGCATTTGGATCGGTATAAGGGCCGGACGTATCGTAGACCCGTACCGGCGCTTCGCCGCCTTCAAGGCTGATTTCGCGCATTGCAACGCGGATGCCAGAGCCGCTATGCGCCGCCACATGCACTTTTTTCGAGCCACTTATCGGGCCAGTGGTTACGCCAATTTCGGTCTTTGCAGGTATGTCAGCCATAGTCTTTACTCCATTAGCGGAGTGAAGAGGCGGGATTTTTGTCTAACACCGCTCCCTCCCTCCGCCCGGGTTAACGGGATCAGGTTCAACGGGTCGCGGCTTATTCCGCTCTCAACCTGCTTTTGCGCACAGGCTCCCCGGGGATGAGTCGCAAGGTAGTGCGGTCATCCCCGAAGGTCCAGCGAAGATTGGTAAGGGTAGCGATAGAAGCTGCGTGACGAAGCGCGAATTTTCTACCAGCCGGGGACGAAATATTTCGGTGGGACCGCACAGCCCCAATAGAAACCCTGCCCGAAATCCGCACCCAGCAAGCGCGCCTGCGCCAAATGATGTTTGGTTTCAATCCCTTCAATCACCGAGCGCGCTTTGCGGCCACGACAGAATTCCAGCATCGACGCCAGCAGGGAGATCGGAATATCGCCATCATAACAGGCATTGAAAATCGTCTTGTCGATCTTCAGTTCATCAAACGGAATTTTCGCAATCCGTTCCAGATTGGCGAGACCGGTGCCATAATCATCTATCGATATACCCAGCCCGTGACCGCGCAGCGCGTGGCAGACGGCGGCCAGCCTGTCGACATCGACCACCCGTGCTTCCTCGGTAATCTCCAGCATCAGCGCGCCTGGCGGTACATCAGCATGCTTCAACCGGCTGATCAACGCATCGACAAAGCGGCGATAGGTCATCATGATGGCGCTGCAATTAAACGAAACGGGCACGGATTTGCCGCGTTTCGCCAAAGCAGTGGCGAGCTTGATCGATTCATCGACGACCACCAAGGTGGCCTCGACCTCGACCGCAACATCGACCAAATCAGAGAAGATGATGGCCGGGTTCAAGGCGCGCCGGGTCTTTATCCGGGTGAGCGCTTCGTAACCAACGATCTTGTCATTATCCAAAGACTGCTTGGACTGAAACTCAACAGAAATATTCGGCAGCAGACGGTCCGTTTCGACCAGCGCGCAGACATAGTCGAGATCGTTGGCGATATGACCGCTGACGTCAGCCATCCGTCCGATCAAATTGCACAATGTCGGCACGGCATAGGGTTTTTGCAGCCGCTGGACGACGCTGGCGGAATCAAAAGTCAGCGCGTCATCACCGTTATCCTTCGGATTAGGCGTCAAGATGACGGGCATGGAAGGCCGCAATCCCGCGAAACGTTCGAGCAAGCCATGGCCATTTTCGCGCATGCTTTTGGGATCAATGATCAGCGCATCCGGACCGAAGACCAGACTGGCTTCCTCATCCAGTTTGGAGAACACGCAGGCGACTGCAATATTATGCGCCTCCAGATCATCCTGCAGAGATCGGGAGAGCGCATTTTCTTCTTCGACAATAATAACTTTTGCTGTGGACATGACAGGACCTCGATGGGAATGGTTTCGACCCCGGCGCAGTGCCGGAGCGAAAGGTTATTGGTTAGATTGGGTAGCGCGGGTCATCAGGCGCTGTCACTTGGCGCGACAGCTCCGACACATGTCACGCATGCAGCTTTTGATCACGATATTCTTGCATATGAGTAATGCTCAGACCGCTCATGCCAGCGCGATATACGGCCTGTTGCCAAGAGATTAACTCTTCCAGCGACAGACTATAGCGCTCACACGCCTCATCCGTGGTCAACAGCCCACCATTTACGGCGGCGACAACCTCTGCTTTGCGCCTGACGACCCAGCGGGTTGTATCTGGCGGTGGCAAATCATGTTCGGCTAGCGCTTCCCCAAGCGGACCAATGACTCGTGTTGCTTTTGGTAATAATACGTCTTTCATACGGAACCTCAATTCTGCCTTGCGGCCTTGCCCTGTTCCTATGCCCGACACTGAAAATGCGCTGAGGATGTTAAGCCAATTTAAATTTTTGTGGTTAACGACCTTTAATATGTGCGCTTGGTCGCAAACGGGTTCTTTCGCGCGGCTTTAATATTGCCAGACGCGAGGATGTAGCTGGAAGGAAGCCGAAACGGCCAACCGTTATAGCTCTATGAAATACGCCGTTATAATCTGTTTTTCATGACGCTGATTGTGCCAGAATAGGTCGCCGTAGCACCGCAAATCAAAAAGTATAGCCGACTCCGATAGTCGCAAAAAATTGGTCTGCATCACCCCGGATGGAAGTGATGGGAGTGCGTTTGGCGTCTTCGAGCAAGCGCGAATAGCTGCCAAGGAGTATCACTGCAAAACCGCCATTGGTTGCGTCTCCATCGAGATCAATCGCACCAAAAGCCGAAATACCGACACTCCGCCAGCCGCCGCTGCCGCTGAAACCCGGAAGCCCGCTGGCCGCAGTGCCCTCCGGTGAAATGCTGAAATAATAGTCTGCATAATCGTCATCGACGTGGTCGGCGCTGATCGCCAGGCTGACCGCAGTACCGCGATTAATGGGCGTAAAATAGGTCAGGCTCGGTGAGATGACCTGTCCTTTGTGGGCACCTGCAACGTCCCAACGCAGATCGACTTCAGCAGTCAGTGAGTCAAATGGATTAAGCAACCGATTAACCTTGACGCCAGCCACAGCCCCGAGTTCCACTGCAACATCCAGTTCACCCAGACTGCGCACAACATCATCCTTGATGGAATTGTTGCGATCAAAGCGCGCGCGGCCGACTGGTCCAAGGATGAAATCCACCTTCGCGCCGTCTTTATCCGGGATAAAATCCAGTGCGATGCCCGGGCCACGCGGTTCAAAATCAATGCCCGCAACGCTACCCAAAATCACCGGCAGTGGCGATAAAACATAATTGTCGGAACCGTCATAGCTAGGGCCCACAGCAACACCGGCACCCAGCGTTACATAGTCCCCGTCAAACACATTTTCGCCCGGCGGCGGCCCCTGCTGCTGCGCATAAGCTGTGGTTGAAAGGCATAACGCAACAGCAAAACTGATGGCGCGGGTGGTGATATGGAATTTTGGGGGGAAATAATATGTCATCTCGCTATAATGCGGCGAACAGCTCAAAGTTCCAAGAATTTTTCGCTAATAATCACAAAATATATTTCATTTTTACAGCATAGTTCAGATCAGTGCGCTCTACTGTAAACTGCGCTGATTTAAACTTGGGCGGGCCCATGCCAATCTTGGGATTCCGGGAAAAACCGAAACCTTCGCGTGGCAGAAACAAACGCAAATCCATTTTGCCATTGCTGTTTTCGTCATGCACCAGAGCCACGGCATAGGTGCCCGGCTTTACATTGGCGATCTGGACATTGCCGGCGCTGGATGCAGCAACCTTTATTTTCCGGGCGGACTGGTCTTTGGTGCAATCCGGAAAATATTTCGGATTTTTGCTCAAGCAGACCAGGACATCCCCTTTTTCCGAGCGCAAATTGGAAATCGCTATATCAACCGTCGCTGTGGCGGCGGTTGCGACGGTCGGCTGGTTAGCCACCGCTCCGCTGATCGGCAGGGTCGCTAAAAGACCCAAGCCCGAGATCAGTGCCACAGACTTTGTCCCAGAACCGAAAATATAATCCATAATTGCCCCTATACGCACTGTGATGTTTTTCATGATGAGTAGCAGTTATCAGCCCTTTTCCTAACAGGCCGTTAACCAACCAGCGCGGAAACATCTCCCACCCCATATGGTTGGTCACACCCATAATCGTCATAATCAGCAGAACAAGGCCCAACATGCCGACATGAATCGGAACCGCGATGACCAGAATGGGAATCACGATGGCGCCACTAATTGCCTCCAAGGGATGAAAACTCATGGCTGCCCAAGCAGTTGGCGGGCGACTTTCATGATGAACCGCATGCGCGACCTCGAACAAACCGCGGCGATGGAACAACCGATGTGTCCAGTAAAACCAGGTGTCATGAAGGACCAGATAGATGATGAGAGATAGCGGCAGGTACCAGATGGGATATAGGTTGATATCCGTGTAAACTTTTGTCCAACCGGCATTTTGCCAGCCCCAGGCGAGAATACCGGCCGGAGTACCATAAATCGCTGCCGAATAGAGCGACCAGCGTATCTCTCGCGATATCTGAGGTTTCAACTTGTCATATTGCCCGGGCCTGACGCGCTGCGTCAGCCAGGCAAACAGGCCGCTGGTAATCAAATAGCGAACGCCGACTATCAGCGACATCGCCGCTGCGGAGAGAATGATAGCAGACAGATAATTCATGTCTCAACGCTATGCCGCAAAGTCCGAACGGGCAAGGGTTAAGCAGTTTATTTTCCTACATGCTTGGGGACAGGCTTCCCCCCGCCACTGCCATCGGCTACGGCTTTGACATGGCCGATAAAGCTCATCAGCAAAATCAATATGATCTCGCGATTACTGGTGGCGGACTTGCTGGTGGGCTCATTGCACTGGCTCTCCACACGTTGCGCCCGGAGCTGACTATTGCTTTGATCGAGGCAGAAGATCATTTTGGCGGCAACCACATCTGGTCATTTTTCGACAGTGATATCGAACCGGAGCATCGCTGGCTTCTTGACCCCCTGATATCGCGGCAATGGGATCAATATGATGTGCACTTTCCCAAATATAGCCGCAGCATAAATAATCGCTATTATTCGATAGATTCCGAAAATCTGGATCGTGAATTGCGCGCTCGGCTGCCTGCAACGGCGCTGCAATCTGGCCGGAAAGCAAAGACGATCGCAGAGGGTCTCGTACATCTTGAAAATGGTGACGCAATAGCTGCCTGTGCAGTGCTTGATGTGCGCGGTGGTGGTGATTTTTCAGCGCTCGAATTTGGTTGGCAGAAGTTCTGCGGGCAAATGCTCCAACTCCGGAAGCCTCATGGTCTCAAACAGCCCATCATCATGGACGCGACAGTGGAACAGATTGACGGTTATCGTTTCGTCTATTGCTTGCCGTTTAGTGCAACCGAAGTCTTTGTGGAGGATACCTATTATTCCGACACGCCAGCGTTGGATATGAAAGCTGCGCATCGACGCATTGCGCGATATGCTGCCGAGCAAGGTTGGGAAATCGTGCATATCTTGCGCGAAGAACAAGGCAAATTGCCGGTACTGTACGGCGGCGACTTTCAGAAATTCTGGCGAGCAAATAAGGGCCCAGATGCGCGCGCCGGAGCACGGGCCGGGCTGATCCAGCCAATAACCAGCTATTCCCTGCCCATGGCTGTGCGGACCGCGATGCTGATCGCTGAGATGCCGGAAATCAATCAGGGAAAGCTCAATAAATTACTCAAGAATCTTGCTACAAAGCACTGGAAAGACGGTAAATTCTACCGTATGCTTTGTGCTTTCATGTTCAAGGGCGCAGATCCGGATAAGCGCTATCGAACGCTGGAGCATACCTATACCAAAGACGAAAAACTGCTGGCCCGCTTTTATGCAGGCAAAACGACAAAAATGGATCAGGCTAAATTGCTTACGGGCAAACCGCCTATCCCGATTTCCCGCGCCATACCCCTCCTGTTAAAATATAGATGAGCCATAAACTGCCATGAATGACGTAACCAAAAGCCAGCCCGAACTATTCAAGACAGCCGCCGTTATCGGTTCGGGGTTTGGCGGCCTGGCGCTTGCTATCCGCCTGCAATCCGCTGGCATTCAGATGACGATCCTCGAGAGCCGCGACAAGCCCGGCGGTCGGGCCTATTATTGGGACAAGGACGGCTTTATTTTTGATGGTGGTCCGACCGTTATCACCGACCCTGATTGCCTCAGCCAGCTTTGGGAGCTGACCGGCCATGATATGGCCAAAGATATCGAGCTCATGCCAGTATCGCCCTTTTACCGGCTCAACTGGCCAGACGGGACAAATTTTGATTATGTGAATGATCCGGAAGAGCTTTACGCCAATATCGCCGCCATCGAACCCGATGACGTTGAGGGCTATAAGCGGTTTCTCGAATATAGCGGTGGGCTGTATGAAGAAGGCTATGTCAAACTTGGCACCAAGGCGTTTCTCGATTTTAAATCGATGATCAAAGCCGCGCCGGCTTTGATGAAGTTTGAAGCCTATCGCTCTGTTTACGCCAAAGTCTCCGGCTTTGTGAAAAACGAGAAGTTGCGAGAATTTCTGTCGTTTCAGTCGCTACTGGTCGGCGGCAATCCGATGAAAACCAGCGCGATATACGGTCTGATCCATAAGCTGGAGCGTCTGGGCGGAGTCTGGTTTGCAAAGGGCGGTACAAACATGCTGATCGCTGCGATGGTGAAACATTTTGAGCGGATTGGCGGCACAATACGCTTATCCGATCCAGTGACCAGCATCGATACCATGGGCGATCGCGCTTCGGGCGTCACCTGTAAATCAGGATGGAGCGAGACTTTTGATGCCGTCGCATCCAATGCCGATGTCATGCACAGCTATCGCGACCTGCTGAGCCACAAGCATCGCAGCAGCAAGGTAACGACCTCGCTCAAGAAGAAGAAATATTCGCCGTCACTATTCGTGGTCCATTTCGGCCTGAAAGGCACATGGCCGGGTATTCCGCATCACATGATCCTATTCGGTCCCCGCTATAAAGGTTTGCTGGAGGACATCTACGATAATGGCGTATTACCGAGCGACTTTTCGCTTTATCTCCACCATCCGACGGTCACAGACCCGAAAATGGCACCCGAAGGTCACAGCACTTTCTATGTTCTGGCTCCCGTCCCGCATCAGGGCAAACTGCCGATCGACTGGGAGCAAATGGGTCCGATATACGAGAAGCGCATTCTCGATGAAATCGGTCAACGTCTGATCCCCGACATTCACGACCGGATCGTCACCAGCTTTCACTACACGCCGCAGGATTTCGGCACCGACCTCAACGCCCATCTAGGCAGCGCGTTCAGCCTGGAACCCTTGCTGACGCAAAGTGCTTGGTTCCGAGTCCACAACCGCGATGATGTGATCAGCAATCTCTATTTTGTCGGCGCAGGTACGCATCCCGGCGCAGGAATCCCCGGCGTTGTGGGCAGTGCGAAGGCTACGGCAGAGCTGATGCTTGAGGATATCCTGCAAGTCACGCAATGAACCGCGCCAAACTCGTCCTTCACGCCAAAGCCAGTATTGATCGTGGATCAAAATCCTTTGCCCTCGCCTCCAAGCTGTTCGCCAACCAGCCGCGCGAGCGAGTGTGGATGCTCTATGCGTGGTGCCGCCAATGTGATGATCTCGCTGATGGCCAAGAGCATGGTCACGGCATGTCGGCCACTCCAGCGTCTGAGAAAACTATAGCATTAATGCGTATGCTGACCCGCCGAGCAATGGGTGGCGAGCAAACTGGAAAACCTGCCTTTGATGCCATGGGTGTTGTCGCGCAGGAATGCCGGCTACCCAATGATTTGGCTGATGATGTCATTGACGGCTTTGCGCTCGACGCCAAAAAATGGCGGCCGCAGAGCGAGAATGATCTGTATCAATATTGTTATCATGTGGCAGGAGCAGTCGGCTGTATGATGGCGATCGTCATGGGCGTTTCTCCGCGCGATCACGAAACGCTTGATCGTGCTTGTGATCTGGGACTGGCCTTTCAATTATCCAATATCGCCCGCGATGTCGCAGAGGATGCAGCGGCGGGGCGATGCTATTTGCCTGCCGATTGGTTGGCGGAAATGCGAATTGATCCTGATGATATCATGAATCCGGCGCGGCGAGATGCCCTCGTCCAGTTGGTCGCGCGGCTTTGCGATTTGGCTGAACAATATGAAGCCTCGGCACGCGTAGGTGCGGCACAGCTGCCTTTTCGATCCCGCTGGGCGATTTTGGCGGCGGCGGGTATTTATGGCGATATCGCGCGAGCGGTTAGGCGCAGCAATGGCGGATCATTGGACCAGCGCATAATTACCAGCAAAGCGGCCAAAGTCCGATGGATATTGAAGGCATTTCATCAATCAACCTTGCCAACGAGGGCGGTATCGCGAGTCGGTCTATGGCAACGCCATTCCAAAAAAAAGGTACAGGCTTCTTATAATGAGATTCACGCAGATATCTGTTCAATTACAAAATCATATCTCAAAAAGAATGAGGAAATTGACCCGAACGCACTTACTTTGACCGAGACGTCGATGGATGAAGAAGATTGGCATTTGGATTACATTCAAGAAATTGAGGCAAAATATAGCATATGCTTGGACCCCATATTACTTACGGGAGAAGTAAACAGAGTTGGACTGATAAAGAAGTCTGAACAGTCAGTGGCACGCGACCTAACAGTTAATGAAATTGTCGATTTCATTTTCAAATCAAAATCAAAAAACTAACTCTGCCCTTCATTCTCCGAGAGAAATTTGGCGACGCGGGCAACGGCCGCATCATGTATGCCCTGCGAAGTACAAAGAACGCCAAAAGCCTGTCCGTGCGTGCCGTTATAGCGCAGCTCTTTGCCATGTGCATCGGTGACAATTGCCCCAGCCTCTTCCGCAATTACATGGGCAGCAGCAATATCCCATTCGCTGCCCCAGCGCGTTGATACGACCAAATCCGCGCGATCATCCGCCACCATTGCAAGACGCAACGCAATGCTATTGGGTTTAAAGACAGGTGTCAGATCAATATGATCCGGTAGCTCTTCGACTGGCAAACGTGCGCCATTATAATTACTGCACTGGCTGGCTTTGAGCAATTTACCGTTCACTTCGGTATGGCTACCGGCTTTTGCGGTCCAAATCTCATCCATTGCCGGGGCGTTCAGTACACCAAATATCGGCGCGCCATTTTTTACCAATGCTACTGATACGCACCAGCCGGGCTTGCCCTTCACAAAATCCTTGGTGCCGTCAATCGGATCGACCACCCACGCCATATCACGGCCAGACAGGGATTTATGTTCTGCGGTTTCTTCTGAGAGCCATCCGGCTTCTGGTAGCAATGCTTCCAATCGTTCGCGGAGAAAATTGTCGACCGCAATATCGGCCTCGCTCACAATCTGTCCGGGTGATTTTTCCCAAGTATTTTCTGCTTTTTCCCCCGCCTGCCATTGCTGCATGGCAAGATCGCCAGCATCTCTGGCTATCGCAACAATCTGATCAAAATCAACCAACCCAAAATAACTCCGTTAGACCTGATCCTGTCCGATTTGGATCGGAAAAGGCCGTTTCTTGTCTGATAGGCGTGGTTCGACACGCTCACCACTAACGATTTAGCTCTGGCCAGTAATCTTAGCCGCCAGCAACCGTCATACTGTCGGTGCGCAGTGTCGGGGCGTTCACCGCATAGCGATATTCCAGGTCATCGGCTGGAACCAGGCTAGCGAACATGTCCTTCAGATTTCCCGCAATCGTAATTTCCGAAACCGGCGCGCCGATTTTACCGTCAGTGATCAGGAAACCGCCGGCGCCTCGGCTATAGTCACCGGTGACCGGATTAACACCTTGGCCAATTAATTCAGTGATATAGACACCATGTTTAATGTCTTTGATCAGCTCTGCTTTACTGACTGATCCGGCATTCATATGAAGATTCGTTACACTGACACCCGGCGCTCCGCCAACCCCTCGGGATGCATGGCCGGTAGGTTGAAGCCCCAATTGCCGCGCCGAAGCGCTTTCCATAATCCATTGGGTCAGGCGACCATTATCGATCAACTTGGTTTTGGCAGTCGGCAGTCCTTCGCCATCAAAGGCCTTGGATCGCAAACCCCGCTTGCGGTGCGGACAGTCAATAATGTTGATCGCGCTGTCGAAAACCTGCGTATCCAGGGCTTCCAAGAGAAAACTGGTCTTGCGGGCAATCGCACTGCCTGCAATGGCGCCGACAAAATGGCTGAGCATTGAGTTGCCAACGCGCGGATCAAATACCACCGGCATAGCGCCGGATTTAAAATCAACCGGGTTTAGCCGCGAAATCGCCCGTTCTCCGGCTTCTTTGCCGATAGATTCTGGCGTATCAAGATCTTCAAAATGCCGTCTGCTGTCATAAGCGTAGTCGCGCTCCATGCCGTCACCTTCGCCGGCAATCACGCTGGCATGGCAACTATATCCGCTGGTGGAATAGGCACCTGAAAAGCCATGGCTGGTCGCCAAGGCCACAATAGACCGGCCAGCGCTCGCGCCGCCGCCTTCGCTGTTGGTGACGCCCTCTATCGCTCGCGCCGCATCTTCAGCGCTCAGGGCCATTTCACGCAGCATAGCCGGATCGGGATCCATGCCATCATCACCATCAATCGGATGGGGATCGGATTTCAGGATCAACTCTTCAGGCGCCAGTCCGGCATATTGATCTTCCGGAGCTTCACGCGCCATATCCATCGCCCGGCCGACCAGAGCAGAAAGAATTTCCGGGTCCATGTCGGAAGATGATACCGTTGCCGAACGTTTGCCGGCAAATACCCGCAGACCGATTTCTTCACCTTCTGACCGCTCCACATCTTCAAGATTGCCGAGCCGCATAGATACCTGCGTCGAGGCATCACAGACGTAAATCGCGTCTGCGGCATCAGCACCGGCTTTCTTGGCTTGGGAGATAAGGGCGTCGGCGCGGTCCTGCGCTTCTTGTGGCTTTAACATGAGCAGGACATAGGGTTGACGAGCAGCAAGGTCAACGCTGCGCGCTGCCTTTGTTTCCAAATTCAATATGTTTAGAAAATTGCGCCGATTACTTTGATTATGCCGACAAAAACAAAGGGCAATCCAAGGGCCAAGATCCACAAAGTAATTTGATCTTTGCGGAAGCGCGCCGCCAGACTTTGTTCGGACAGGCCACTATTTGCAATATCTTGCCAGCGTTTCTCATATTTGCGGCAGAATGGCACGATGACTGCCACCAAAAGCACCAGCCCGAAATAGGGCGCAATTGACATGCCTTTTGTTTGAATGAAGCTGAGAACAAAGAATATTTGCATCATTGTGTAGACGAGCAAAGCCGTCGCACAATTATTGCTCATTTTCTTTTCCCACTGCACCGCAGACGACGCGCGAAGCGAACGATCATCGCGACGTTTTGAAACCGTTTTACGAGATGCTGCTGCAACCATATTCATTCCCCTTCAACATACTCTCTCTCCGCGCTGTCAAATGTTTCCCCAAACTAGCGCCTATAGACACTATAACCCCTTTTTTCCAAAAGCCAAATCGGCGGATTTCAGGCTTAAAATATCGTTAATACCACATAGCGCTTGCTAAAAATTACGCTGTCAGACAGAATCAGTTTCTAATCGCAATGCAATTTTTGGGGCACATTCATGACCATTTCACTCGCCAATCCACTTAGCCTTCCCTGTGGCGCCATATTATCCAATCGTATCGGCAAGGGCGCGATGACCGAGGGTATGGCAACACCAGACGGCGTTCCGACGCCAGAACTCGAACGGCTTTATGGCATCTGGTCCGATGGCGGCGCCGGCATGTTGCTCAGCGGCAATATCCAGATTGACCGCGACCATCTGGAACGCCCCGGTAATGTCGTGATCGACAAGCCTGCCGACGATGCGATGATGGCCGCACTCAAAAGTTGGGCGGCAGTTGCAACCCGGAATGGCAATCATTTCTGGGCACAGATCAGCCATGCCGGTCGCCAAACACAAAGTAACGTCAACAAACACCCGAAAGCGCCATCCGCAGTCAAGCTCGGCCTGCCCGGCGGTCAATTCGGAGAACCGGTTGCGCTAACCATCCAAGAAATTGAAGAATTGGTTGATCGTTTCGCATTAGCGGCCAAGACCTGTCAGGATGCCGGTTTTACGGGTGTTCAAATCCACAGCGCGCATGGCTATTTGCTGAGTGGTTTCCTCAGCCCCCGCGCCAACCAGCGCACGGATGACTATGGCGGTAGTCTGGAAAATCGGGCGCGTTTCCTTCTGTCGGCTGTCGCAAAAGTACGTGCAGCTGTTGGCCCCGATTTCCCGATCTCGGTCAAACTCAACAGCGCCGATTTCCAAAAAGGCGGCTTTGCGTTCGAGGATAGCTTGCAGGTCGTTCAATGGCTCGAAGCAGCCAGTGTGGACCTAATCGAGATATCGGGTGGTACGTACGAGCAGCCAGCGCTTATGGGTGCAGACGGTCTGGAAGAAAAAGAGGTACAGAATGTTGCGCCTTCAACACAGGCCCGCGAAGCCTATTTTGTCGATTTTGCCAAAGCCATGCAGGCTTCGGTCAAGGTACCGCTCATGGTTACAGGCGGTTTCCGGACGCGCGCTGCCATGGAACAGGCGTTGGAAGGCGGAGCGGCTGACCTAGTTGGTCTCGGTCGTCCGATGTGCGTGATGACCGACGCGCCCAAGCAATTGCTCGCTGGCCGTGATGAATTGCCGCGCTTTGAAAACACGCTGCAACTCATTCCCGATTGGCTGGGCTTCCTGAAGCGTTTTCAGATGGTCAAAGCGGTCGATGGTTTCGCCACGATCTATTGGTTTTACGAGCAGCTGTTCAACATCGGAAAAAGCGGAAAAACCGATCCCAACCTCAGCGTATTTAAAGCCTTCCGGGCGGTTGAAGCCCGAAACAAGAAACTATTGGCTGGGCGGAGTCAGCAATAGCAATCCGATAATATTTGCATAGCTATCCATAAACCGACAAAAACGCGTCATGAGACCGCTCCTGAAAATCATGGCCGTACTGTTGCTTGTATTTCTGTCGATATTTCTCGCGGGACAGTTATTTGGCATATTGACGATAGACAAGGTCCAGAGCCTCTTGGAAACCGCTCGGCAGATTGATCCAGCCTATATTTTTGGGGCGGTTGTTATCCTGCTCTTACTCGATATCATCCTGTCCGTTCCGACATTGGCAACAACCTTGCTTGCCGGGTATTTCCTCGGTTTTCCCTTGGGTGCGACAGCAGCGTTCACGGGGCTGACGCTGGCCATGCTCGTCGGATATGGGTTAAGCCGACAATATGGTCATCGGGCAATCGGTGTTCTTATTAAAGACGAAACCGAGCGCGCCCAAATGGCCGAAGCCTTTGCCCGCAATGGCCCTGCCATGATCATGCTGGCCCGTGCTGCACCGATGGTGCCTGAGGTCACCGCCTGCATGGCCGGTGTTACCCGTATGCCGCTGCTGCGCTATTTGACTTTCTTTGCGCTTGGTACGGTGCCCTATGTCGGGATCGCGGCCTATGCAGGATCCGTCAGCACATGGGATGATCCACAACCGGCGATCTTCACGGCTTTGGGGCTATATGCCATCCTGTGGGTGGGCTGGTTTCTCTACCAGCGGAGAGAAAAGCGTAACAAACGCCTCAACCCATTTCCGTAATGGAACCCGTATGCGGGATATAGTCGGGCAGTGATTGGATAGAGGCATTTGCACGATCTGCCAGGACAGCAGCGATTGGTCCGCCATGAGCGATGACGACTATTTCCCTCCCCTTTGGTAGCGTGCGCCAGCCATCGAGCGCACGGTCAACCAACTCGCGGGTTGTTTCGCCTCCGCCCGGCCTGAAACAATCGGGATCATCAAGCATGCCGTCCATGGCGTTGCCGGTTTCGCGATAAATGCTGTTCCAGCTGCGCCCTTCCCAATTCCCGAAATCCCTTTCCCGCCAACGATGGTCGGGTAGTATCTCGGCCGACAACTGATCCGCCGCGCGCTGAGCGATGGTCCGCGTGCGTTTGCGATCGGAGTGGATGATCAGGTCGGGGGACAGCGTGACCAGCTCGTCCACCAACTCCGCCGCCATGCGCGCGCCCTCGCGGCTCAATCCCATATCGCTCGCGCCATAGCAGCGCTTTTGCCAGTGCAGCGCCACTGGCGGATGCCGAACCAGCCAGATCATGGACCGACAATGGCAAGCACCGCCAACAGAAGAATGAGTTGCCCCGCATAAGCAGCGAAACCGAGGCAATCGCCAGTACTACCGCCAAGCCGCCGCAACAGAAGCGCGCGGAACCAGAATAGAAACAGAGCTGCTCCTGCCAATGCCAGCAAAGCCGGAACTATATGCCAGTAAGCGAAAAGGCCGATGACAGGCCCAGCGATCAGGCTGGCCCGGATCAAATCCTTTACATTGGTTCGATTGCCAACATCCTTTGCCAAACCGCCCTCCTGCGTTACTGCAGGAGCAACAAGCGCCATAACCGCAACCGCAAGCATCCGGCCGAAACAGGCGGATGCGATTATGGCGATGATGATAACTTCCTGCGGCAAAGCGATCAGCAGAGCAGCGCGCAGGCCGACGGCCAGAAACAGGCCCAATGCGCCATAGCTGCCAATCCGGCTGTCTTTCATGATCCTTTGCGTCGACTTAGGATCATGGCCGCCACCAAAAGCATCGCAGAAATCAGCCACAGCATCTTCATGGAAGGCGCCCGTCAAACGCGCTTCTATCGCCAGCGCGATAATAACGGCAATGGCGCGTGGCCAGATATGGGCGCCGGCAACCAGAACCGCAGCAGTGATCAGGCCCACCAATGCGCCAACCAGCGGGAACCAGACGACCGAACGCGACAGACCATGTCTTGCTTGCTCTGCGGTCAATCCGTTCAAGCCAGGCACGGGTATGCGGGTTAGAAACTGCACGGCCAGAAGTGGCGGCATCCACCACTTTAAACTTTTGGTGATCTCACCGGTAGCGGTCATGGTAGAATATCCGCAAGCTTGGCAACATCATTGAGCAACGCCGCTGCGCTATCCAGCACGGGTAAAGCGGTTAGCGCTCCCGTGCCCTCGCCAAGCCGCATGCCCCATTCGAGCAGCGGTTCGAGCGCGAGATGATCAAGCGCCACCCGATGCCCCGGTTCTGCTGAGAGATGGGCCGCTATCATGCGTTTTGTCGTTCCGGGTGCCAGACGTTCAGCAATCAACGCCGCTGCCGTGGTGACATAGCCGTCCAGCAACAAGGTCGAACCCTGCTTCGCGCCCTGCGCATAATATCCCGCCATTGCGGCGATTTCAAAACCGGCAACTGCTGCAATGGCTGCGATGGGATCTTTGTCCCGCAACAGGGCTGCGCGCTGGGCGGCCTGCGTTACGATATCCCTCTTGCTATGCAATGTCGCATCATCCGCCCCCGCCCCACGTCCCGTGGCAATATCGGCATCTGCACCGGCAAGCAGAACCGTGAGGCACGCGGCGGACGTCGTATTTCCAATCCCCATTTCCCCGGCCAAAAGCAGGACAAAACCTTCCTCATGCGCGCGCGCCGCCTCTGCCTCACCCACGGCCCAAGCGTCCTGGAATTGTTCCACGGTCATAGCAGGCCCCAAAGCAAGGTCCGCTGTTCCAGCAGCCACCCGAGCGCTTTGGAAATTCCCTCTTGGCTGGTCCAGTTTTGGCGGCGCGATACTGCCGACATCAACCAGCTGTAGATCAGCGGATTGTGCAGCAGCCAAAGCGGAGCTGGTCGCCTTTTGCGCGATGATCGTTTCCATCATGACTGTCGTAACGGCCGACGGCCATGCCGACACCCCGCTTTCGACGACGCCATGATCACCAGCGAACAATGTAATCCGGCGCGGCCTGGTGCGCGGGTGCAGCTTTTGCTGCGCGACCGCGAGGATGATCGCCAGCTCTTCCAAACGCCCCATACTGCCTTGCGGTTTGGCCAAGGCATTAAGGTGCTCGATTACCATTTCACGGGTCACACTCATTGCACAAACCGCATCTGTTTTTTCTCGATCCGGTCTTGCCGGCCATATGTGATCAGGTCTTCGCGAAAGTCATCATTGAACAATGGGACACCAAGATGCGGGCATTTCTCAGTCATCCCGCTTCTTCCGCAATCGCAAGCAGACGATCCATATCTACAACTTTCTCCAATGCAGCGGCCAGTTCGTCCAGAGCGTTGTCAACAATCACGCCCTGTTCGTCACCATTGGATGACACACCCAATCGCGCCAACCAAGCCTGCCTTTGCTCTGCAGCGTCAAACAGACCGTGAATATAGCATCCCGATATGCGGCCATCGCTACTAACCCTGCCGTCTTCACGCCCATCATCCAATCGCAGCATCACGGTGCTTCCCAAATCCCCCGTTTGAACATGGGTATCACCGACATGTATTTCATAACCGCTAAATTGCCGGTCTTCGGCGATGCTCTTGCCAGCAATGTTGGTCAAAGTCTTGGAAGGGGTCAGCACCGTGTTAACCGGCAGCAAAGCCAATCCATCAACCGTTTCGGCTGCACCTTCAATACCATCGGGATCGGCAATAGTCTGGCCCAGCATTTGATAGCCGCCGCAAATACCCAAAACATGGCCGCCACGCCGGACATGGGCGGCAATATCAATATCCCATCCCTGCGCGCGCAGAAATTGCATATCTGCTATGGTCGCCTTTGTACCCGGAATTATGATGAGCGACGCACTGGCCGGTATGGGCTCGCCCGGCGGCACCATATGCAGCTGCACTTGCGGCTCAAGGCGAAGCGGATCAAAATCATCAAAATTGGCGATGCGCGAAAGCATGGGCACAGCAATTTCGATGGTAGCATCACTTGCTTCCTCGGACCGTTGTAAAACGACCGCATCCTCCGCTGGCAATTTATGGATCATCGGCAGCCACGGAATGACGCCCAACCCCTTCCAGCCCGTGCGTTGCTCAATCGCGGTGTAACCGTCATCGAACAGACTCACATCGCCGCGAAACTTGTTGATCAGAAAGCCTCGGATCATCACCGCGTCTTCGTTGTCTATCACCGCCTTGGTCCCGACAATGGAGGCTATTACACCGCCCCGGTCAATATCGCCGATCAGCAGAACCGGAACGTTAGCTGCCCTTGCAAATCCCATATTGGCGATATCGCCAGCCCGCAGGTTAATTTCGGCCGGACTACCCGCGCCTTCCAAGACCACGATATCCGCTTCCGCAGACAGGCGATGATAAGATGCCAGCACCGCGTCCAGCAGTGACTTTTTCTGATCGCGGAAATAGCTCGCATCGCCTGTATCATGAACCTTACCATGCACGATCACTTGCGCACTTTTATCGGATTGCGGTTTGAGCAGAACCGGATTCATATCGACATGTGGTGCCACTCGGCACGCTAATGCCTGCAAGGCCTGTGCCCGACCAATTTCGCCGCCCTCAGGCGTTACGGCGGCATTATTCGACATATTCTGCGGCTTGAATGGGCGAACAGTCATCCCCCGGTTGGTCAGCAGCCGGCATATACCGGCAACCAGCACCGACTTTCCGACATCAGAGCCTGTGCCCTGCAACATTACAGCGCCCATATCAGCGCCCCCACCATGACCCATAACAACAGACAGGCACGAACATAGATCGTAAGTGCAGCCGCCAGGTCTGCGGGTTTCGGACGCCGTCCGTCTCCCAATGTCTGCCGCGCTATCCATTCCCCTTCATAAGAGGCACCGCCGCCCATTTGCACAGCCAGAGCACCGGCCATGGCGGCCTCTGACCATCCCGCATTCGGGGAAAGATGTTTACGAGCATCCCGCAACATGACCCTCCACCCGCCCGGCGCGGCGACGCATATCAGGCAACCGGCAATCCGCGCCGGTACAAAATTCATAACATCATCGGCCCGTGCCGCTGCCCACCCAAAATGGCGATATCGCGCGTCCAGATGCCCGATTTGACTATCGGCCGTGCTAATCGCCTTGAAGACGAACAGGCCGGGCAAGCCAGCGATTAAAAACCAGATGGCAGGCGCCACAATCCCGTCGCAAAGACTCTCCGCAAGACTTTCGGTGGCAGCCGCGGCAATGGCTTGTTCGTCCAGATCATCGGTATCGCGTCCGACGATCATCGACAGCGCTTTGCGCGCTTCAATTACATCGCCGTTCTTCAACGGTAACAATACCTCGCGGACGTGCAGATACAGGCTGCGCTGGGCTAGTCCCGTCGTGGCAATCACGATCAACAGCGCCATTCCCAGCCAACCGGTCAGGGTAAATTCGAGCGCTAATCCAACTGTAGCGGGCAATGCGATCAGGATCAAAATCGTAGCTATTCCACTCCAACGTTGCATCAGGGCACTGCCCCTGTTCCAAGCTTTGTCCAAACCGCCGATCAAACGCCCAACCCAAACAACAGGATGGGGAATCCGGCGATGCAGCCTGTCAGGATATCCCAAAAGCGCCTCGACCATCAAAGCAGCGAGCAACAAGAGGGCATTGCTCCCGACAAACGCCGCGATAGTCGCTAGCACCATCACAAACGTCGGACCGGCACGACCAGAGGTTCGCCGGTGCTGCTCGTGGTGATCTGAACCTCAACGCCATAAGCCTGTCCCAGAACCTCTGCCGTCATCACTTTTTCGCGCGGGCCCGCAGCCAAAATAGCGCCCTCTTTTAGCACCATAATGTCATCGGCGATGCGCGCGGCCTGCGTGAGATCGTGGAGCACGACAATGACGCCATTTCCCGATTTGGCATAATTTTTCAAACGATCCAGAACATCAAACTGATGCGCAGGATCAAGGCTAGCCAGTGGTTCGTCCGCCAAAAGCCATTGCGGCTCTCCAGCTAAAACACGCGCCAGTAACACCCTGCCCTGTTCGCCGCCGGACAGGCGCAGGGCCTGACGGTCTGCAAGATCAGTGCAATCGGTTGCTGCCATAGCCTTGGCGACTGCCTCACGATCCGTTGCGCCCATCCCCCAACGACCGGTGTGGGGCAGTCGACCCAGCCCGACTATGGTTTTCACATCAACGTTCCAGTGGATATCCGGACGCTGCGGCAACAGACCGATTAACCGGCCACGCTCCCTGCTTTCCAGTGACAAGAGCGGGAGGCCCTCTATTGATACCGATCCGCTTTGTGGTTCGCGGAGACCGACCAGACATGACAGCAAGCTGCTTTTACCGGCACCGTTGGCGCCCAATATGACGGTCACCCTGCCCGGCTGAAACTGGCCGCTAACGTCGTTCAATATCTTGCGCTCGCGCAGAGTTAGGGACAGGGCTTCGAACGAGAATGACATCAAGACAGCTCCCGATGCATCTTGAACAGTAACAACATGAAAAATGGGGCGCCCAAAAGCGCCATGGCAATGCCTAACCGAAGCTCGCTCACACTGGGCAATATCCGGACCATGCTGTCGGCCACCACAATTAGCAAGGCCCCGGCCAGTGCCGAGGGCATCATGACCGCCGATGGCCGGTGGCCGGCAAAGGGGCGAACCAGATGCGGAACAATCAGTCCGACAAAGCCGATAATACCGGCTGCGGCCACGGATGCACCAACGGTCAATCCTACACCAATCACGGCAAGCCATTGTAGCCGCAACACATTGACCCCCATGGACCGTGCGGCATCCTCTCCCAATGTCAGCGCATCCAGCGAACGGCCGGTGGCCATCAGAAATACCATACCGATCACGATTAGCGGAACGGCCAGTTTGACATCATCCCAACTACGATCGGTCAGCGCACCCATTAGCCAGGTCACAATTTCCGTTGTCGCAAAGGGGGTCGGGGCCAAGCTGATCATCAAGGAGGTCAACGACCCTGCAAGGCTGGCGATAATTACTCCGGCCAGCGTGAATAGAATAAGGCTGCCCGAGCGACCAGACAGCAGCGCGAGCAAGCCCATACCTACACCGGCACCGATTAGCGCGAAGACCGGCAAGAGCCATGCGGTCATCGCAAAGCCAAAATAAAGGGATGTGACGGCCCCCAATGCGGCGCTGCTCGAGACCCCGAAGACACCGGGGTCGGCTAACGGATTCCTTAAATAACCTTGCATTGCTGCGCCCGCCATCCCAAGTCCAGCGCCAATGGCGGCACCCAGGATCGTACGCGGAATGCGAAGCTCCATAATGATAAGCCCGCTCAAATCATCATTCCACCAAGTTGATGGCGCAACCCAGACTTTGCCAGCCGCCAGCGATAATAGCATCCCAGCCACCAGCGCGATGGCCAACAGACCGTTCAGGCGAATAGCTTTCATAGCGCTGCCTTCAACTTGCGCCGCGCGGCCGACAAGGTCGTAACGGCGTCAATGAGCGTTGGTCCGGCACAATGCAGCAACCGTGCGGGATAGTCGGCAATCATGATACGGTGGGATAGCTTTCTCATGACTGGATGAGACAACATTCGATCCCGTCTACCGGTTTTTGCTTCCATGGCGTTTGAAAACAGTAAATCCGGCGGGCGCGCCACCAAATGTTCTAGCGGCAAGATATCCCATCGGGTCAAACCATAAGTGCTGGTGACATTTTCAAAACCGGTGCGCTGCAGCAGCTCATCCGGCAAAGTTCCGTCACCGGGCACAAGTCCGCCACTGCGCCAGATCAGGGCAGGAATTTTTTCGTCATCGGCCGGTTTGGCTTTGATAAACGCATGAACGATACGCTGATTCAGCATAACCCCGCGCTGTTTGGCACCAACAATTTCCGCCAACTGGCTGATCTGCTGCTGGCTTTCGGCAACGCTTTGCGGAATTGACAGTTGGACCAGCGGGATACCCAATCGTTTGAGAGCCTGTGCGGTTGGTTGAGCCAGAATCGAGCCGGCCACCACCAGGTCCGGGCGCATCGCCAAAATTTCTTCCGCTGTCCCTGATGTCGCAGGAAATTGCAGCGCCAAGTCCAGAGGAATGGAGGTTGCGCGTTTGTCATGGGAATAATGGCTGACCGATGCGATCTGTCCCTTATCCGCCAATTGCATCAACAAAGCATCTGCGCAGGGGTTAATCGATACAATCCGCTTTGGATAAGCGGGTATTTTTGCAGCCGCACTGCGCGTAACGACTTCTGCATCGACCACTATCGTGGGCCAAGCCAACATTGCCGTTGCGACTAGACAGGCAGCAATCCGCTTCAATATTCAACACCCTTTTGGGCTTTGAATCCGGCCTTAAACGGATGCTTCACTTCTTCAAATTCGGTTACAAGATCGGCTATATCCATCAATGCCGGCTTGGCGTTCCGACCTGTAATGCAGATGTGCTTTTCCATCGGACGCTGTTTCAGAAACGCGGTCACTTCGCCAATATCCAGCGTGTCGTCCCGCAGCACGATATTCAGCTCGTCCAGAATGACAAAGTCATATTCCGGATCCATGATCAATTCCCTGGAGCGCTCCCAGGCAGCCTTGGCCGCGGCAATATCTTGTGCGCGATCTTGTGTGTCCCAGGTAAAGCCATCACCCATGACATCCCACGTCAACAAATCGGGATTGGCTTCGAAAAAATTCTTCTCGCCGGTTTCCCAACTGCCTTTGACATATTGGACAATCGCGACCTTCATCCCCCAACCGAGCGAGCGAATGGCCATCCCGAAAGCGGAAGAGGATTTGCCTTTGCCATTGCCGGTATGGACAATGAGCAACCCGCGCTCAATCGTTCGGCGCGCTTGAATTTTTGCCCGAGCGGCCTGCACGCGTTTCATCCGCGCGTTGTGCTTTGCATGCTCTTCATCAGTTTCGGTCATTGCGTATCTCTCCATTGGCTCAAAGCATCTTCCAGTCGCGTCCATTCCCCCTCGCAAGCCGGCAAGCCAAAGCGCAGCTGCGTGGCAGTATCGGAAAACGGCCGGACCAATATGCCCGACTGGCCCAGAATTTCAAATAATTCCCGTGCTTTATCATGAGAAGCTAAGCGAAACAGCGACGTTTCTCCAATGATATCAAGACCGGATTTCTCCAGCAATTTATCGAGCCGGTCAGCGGCCCTTTGCAGGCGGTGGCGCTGATTATCTTGCCATCGCTGGTCTTGATAAGCAGCCAATCCCACCGTCACCGCGATGCCCGAAACCGGCCAGTCACCGAGCAGCGCGCGTAGCCGCTCCGCCACCGCGATATCAGCAATCACAAATCCCAACCTTACGCCCGCAAGCCCATAAAACTTGCCAAAGGAGCGCAGGACAATCGCGTTACCCCGCTCTGGCAACAGGCTAACAACGGGTGCCACATCGGCAAAGGCTTCATCGACAATCACCTGTCCCTGTAGCGCTCGCAAGTGTTCTGGCTGCACAATCCGGCCATCAGGGTTATTGGGATTGGCGAGGACAATCAGGTCATATTTAGCCGCCGCCTCCAAGCTTATTTCCGCAGCCTCTGGCCAAGCCGCTTTATGGCCCGAATAAATCGGTATCAGCATCGCGCTGCGTTGTTCCGTGTATAAAGTACCGAGCAGCCGTATCGCCATATCGCTGCCAGGCACAGCCACAATTTCGGCGGGATTATCGACCCCAAATGCCCGGGCCGCCGTGGCCTCCAGACGTTCAAGCTCTTCCGGTTCTGGCAAACGGCTCCATGCGGCCTGCTCCATCTTGGGAACCGGATAAGCCCAAGGACTGATCCCCGTCGACAAGTCAATCCAAGGTTGGGGCGCGCGATCAAAACGCGCAGCCGCAGCCGCCAATCGTCCGCCATGGAAGCGGAACGGATCGGTGGCTGGGCTTTTGCTCATATTAGTACCGCAGCCGGATGCCGGCAAAGGCCGATCGACCCGGTGTGCCATAGCGAAATATTGTTTCATAATCCTCATCGAACAAATTGTCGACGCGGCCATAGAGTTCAATATTATCGGTAATTGGCATGGCTGCGCGCAGATCAACAACGACATAACCTTCCACCTGCCGTGTGTTTGACGTGTTATCAAAGTTGGACCCAACATGCGTGACTGTCGCGCCGGTCTTCAATCCAAAAGACCAGTCATAATCGAGCGAAGCATTGATGCTATGCTTGGGACGCCGATTGAGTTTCAGACCAGTTTCGCGGTTTTCCGCATCTACCAAACCATAGTTGATCGACCAGGTTAGCGCTTCGACCGGGCGCACCAGCAAGCCGAATTCCAAGCCTTGCGCACGTGCGCGACCGATATTCTCATAAGTACCGCCAATAAAATTAATCAAATTGCGACCATTACGTCGAAAGACCGTGGCACTCAGTTCGACTTTCCCGTCAATCAGCTTTTGAGTAACCCCAGCATCATAGCTTCGCGATGTTTCCGCTTCGAGCGTTGGATTACCAAAACTGCTGAACAACTGAAATAGCGACGGTACATTAAAGCCCTCGCCATAGCTGGCGCGGAAGGTCGTACTGCCCTGATTAGGGCTGAAAACCAAATCGCCGGCAAAAGTCGTTTCGCTGCCAAATGTGCTGTGATCATCATAACGCAGGCCCGCTGTCGCGGTAAGTCCTTCGAGAGGTGTCACGCTTAGCTGTCCATAGACGCTATCAATTTCGGAGGTAAAACTCTGAGCCGCGTCACCTGAACCCGATCGGTATTTCGACGCTTCAGTTTCCGCGCCAATGGTCGCCTGAAACATGTCGGATATGTCAAATATACCCTGATATTCAAACCGCTCGTTGCGGCCAAGCGCATCGAACGTCTGCATGTCGAGATTGAAATTATCGCGCTTGACGCTGGTATAAGCAAAGGCGAAGCGATTACGGAACCGTCCGTCCAGCAGATTGATGTTCAGACCAGAATAGCCGACAAATTCCTCAACATTGGATACTTCTAACGTGTCCCCGAAAATGAAATCGGGTGGTATAAAACCATCAATATCTGTCCGACCATCGGAATAATAGGCGCGCAAATCCAGGGAAACTGCTTCGTTCAAGGTGACCTCAAATTTGCCGTTCGCGCCGAAATTACGATAGCCGTCACTTTCCGTCGCGCCACGCTCTTCGTTAAAAGTTGAAAAGCCATCGCTGCGATAATAGCCTGCCCCGACACTGGCTGCGACCGGGCCGAACCGCCCGGATATATTTCCAACCACTTGCCCGGTATCGCGATAGCCATATTCCGCGCGGGCGTTGATGCTGAGGTCATCCGTTGGTGCTCGTGTGATGATGTTGATTACGCCACCTATGGCCTGACTGCCCCAGATCACCGACTGCGATCCGCGCAACACTTCGATCCGCGAAATATTCCCGGTAAGCAGGTTGCCAAAATTAAAACCGCCGCCGGGCGAGGATGGATCGTTGAGTTTGACCCCGTCTATCAGGGCCACGGTCTGGTCGGAATCGGCGCCACGAATAAACACCGAAGTCGCTGTCCCGATACCGCCATTGCGCGTAAAAGTAACGCCTGGAACATTGCGCAGCAAATCGACGACGGCAACGCTCTGGGTCCGCTCAATCCGGTCTTGGTCAATAACGGTAATCGAACGCCCGGTTTGTGACAAAGACTGCTCAGACCGAGACGCGGTCACCACAATGACCTCATCACCATCCTCAGTCACCAAGGCGGTTTCCGCCAAAACAGGCTGGGCAACTGCCAGCGCAGTGGTGGAAAATATAAAACTGTAAAAACGCATGAATATTCCTTTTTGACAATCATTCAAAAAGGCCACGCATATTTGACGCCCATGGGGTTCCCACATGCGCAGCCCGATGGTAATCGTCGCTACGCGAGGACATCCTCGATCATATGGCACACCCCGTCCGCATGATAGAACGACAGCTACGGGCAGGTCTCCTGGCTCTCGGGTCATCGCTCGGTTCGTCCCCTTCCCAGACATAAAGTCCAGTGGGATTTGACGAACCCGCTCACCAATCACAGTTGCGGGGGCAGCTTCGGATGGAGAAATGATTTCCCTTCCGAATTCCCTTTTGATCCCGTCTCCGGGAACCTGTAGCAGAGGATGCTCTACTCATCCCATTTCTGCGGAGCAAGACAAATATGACTCAAAAATCCGACAGAAGCGGCCACATCACGCTGGTTTTGGGCGGAACCCGTTCCGGCAAAAGCAGTTTCGCCCAGAGCCTCGCAGAAGAGAGTAATCGCCAGCTTGTCTATATCGCCACCGCCGAAGCTTTTGATGAAGAAATGACCGATCGGATTGCCCGCCACCAAAATGATCGCGGCGCGGACTGGCAGACGGTCGAAGAATCACTGGACCTTGCCGCCGCTGTCGCTGCCCATAGTGACCCTAAGACTACGATATTGGTCGATTGCTTGACGATATGGCTGAGCAATGTGATGCTTGCCAATCAGGATATAGCAGCAGCTTTGGACGCACTTACCCATGCATTGGCTAACGCCCCTGGATTAGTAATTCTGGTATCCAATGAAGTCGGTTCTGGCATCGTCCCCGAAAGCGCTCTTGGCCGTCAATTCCGTGACGAGGCCGGCTGGATGAACCAACGCATTGCTGCTGCAGCCGATGACGTTGCACTTATCACTGCCGGGCTGCCGTACTGGCTCAAACAAGCCCCCGCATGACCAGTGCGTAGGCTTATGCAAAATCGCCCAACGCTCTTACAGCCTGCCCTTTACGTTGCCGCGTTTGCCAATTTTCATCTATCCAACTAGGTGCAGTGGAAGCGGGCAATAGGCCACGACCCAGAATCATATCAGAGGCGCGTTCGGCGACCATGATAGTTGGCGCATTGATATTCCCGTTGGTAACCGAGGGAAAGACCGAAGCGTCAACGACACGCAGGCCGTCTAGTCCAATAACGCGACATTGCATATCCACCACCGCCATAGCGTCACTATCCAGCCCCATTTTGCAGGTCCCACATGGGTGATAGGCACCTTCAACATTATCCTTCACCCACGCGTCGATCTGCTCGTCCGTTTCAATGTGGATGCCCGGCTGTAGCTCTTCTCCGCGATAAGCGTCCATGGCCGGTTGTCCAATAATCTCGCGGGTCAGCCTTATGCAATAGCGCCATTTGGCGACATCGTCAGGATGTTGCATATAATTAAAGGTGATGGTCGGCGCAGCAAAAGGATCGGCGGAAGGAATGCGCACATGGCCCCGACTTTTTGGTTTGTTCGGGCCAACATGGACTTGGAAGCCATGACCTTTGACCGACGGCGTACCATCATAACGCATTGCGGCGGGTAGAAAATGGTACTGGATATCAGGCGACTTTATGCCCGCACTTGATCGGATGAAGGCACAGGATTCAAAATGGTTGGTCGCACCAAGGCCGGATTTGAAGAAGAACCAGCGTGCGCCGATCAACAGCTTGCTGAACCACCCAAGCTTGTTGTTCAGACTAACCGGTTCTTTGCAGCGAAACTGGAAATAAACCTCAAGATGGTCTTGCAGGTTTTCGCCGACCCCAGGCAATTCATGCAATGGTTCAACGCCGGCCTTGTTCAAAACCGATTTTGCACCGACACCGGAACGCTGCAAAATCACTGGTGAAGCAATGGAACCCGCTGACAGGATGATTGCCTTCGCGGCCGATATCGTCTTCTGAATGCCCGTATGGGTAAGAACTACGCCGACAGCTCGTTTGTTTTCCAGAATTACGCGGTCGACTAGCGCATCTGTCCAAACTGTCAGGTTGGTACGGGATTTTACTGGATCCAAATAAGCTCGTGCGGTCGATTCTCTGATACCCCCACGCACCGTCATGTGCATCGGACCAAATCCTTCTTGGCGGAAGCCATTATAATCTTCGGTCGATGGATATCCTGCCTCGACACCCGCGTCGATAAAGGCTTGATAGAGCGGATTGCCCGTCATGTTGTTCCCGCCGCCAACACCCAGCGGGCCGCTACCCCCGCGATATTCGTCTTCGCCAAATTGCCAGCTCTCGGATCGTTTGAAATAGGGCAGGCAATTGGCATATCCCCAGCCTTTGGCGCCTGCCGCCTCCCATTCTTCGAAATCGCAGCTGTTCCCGCGCACATAGACCATGCCGTTTATGGAAGATGTACCACCAAGGCCCTTGCCGCGCGGACAGGTTATCTGACGGCCATCAAGCGCCGCTTCACCCTCAGACAGATAGCCCCAATTATAGGTTTCGGAAGCCATCGGATAGGAAAGCGCTGTCGGCATCTGGACCAGTATATTCTTGTCGCTGCCCCCCGCTTCAAGCAATAATACCCGGTTATTCGCGTCTTCTGTAAGCCTGTTAGCAAGGACGCATCCGGCCGAGCCAGCACCGATTATAATATAGTCCCAGTCTGCTTCAGAAGCGGAATGCATGGTGGTCGAACCCTTTAAAACTATGCAGCTGCCAACTGGCTGCGGCGCTGAAAAATCAGCGCGTATATACAAGCGTAGAGCAAAATGACCACCATACCGATCCATTCAATTTTCAGTGGCGTAAATTGGTAAAGCAAGATCAACCCAAAGAGCAGACCCCAATGGACTGCGATATAGGACCACCGCCCCAAACGCTCGACCGTTAAATTGAGGTTTTCCGAGTATAGGCGCGTTAGTGAATCCAAGGAGTTTATCACAAAAATAATTCCGACCACGACCATGGCGCTTCGCAAAGACCCGGTCAGCACAATCTCTTCGCTATGCACATAAAATAATATCGAAAACCACAAGGCGATCGGAATGGATGGCAAGACCAGCAGGGCCGCTAGCAATTGCCACGGCCTTAAGCAACCGACGAACCGCGCAACAAATTGACCGATCATGATGCTCCAGGCGAACCACCAGAAAAGGTAGAAAGCATGGTAGTCGGCTAGCGGGCTAACGAACCGATGCAGATTGCTAAAATAGCCGCCCAGATATTGCCCGCTCTGCGCAAACTGGGCAAGGCTCATACCGCTATAAATCAACATGACCCCGATAAGGGCGAGGAACAGAATGAATGACCCCAAACTCAGCCATATGACCCAACGGATGTCGGTGCTGGATAGCACCGCAGCCAACACTACAACCGCTACCAAAGCATAGCGTGCAACGTCAGGAATATTTGCGATATAATCCGGCAAATAACTGAGGAAAAGGAACCCGGTAAACGCACACGTGGCGATAATCACGAGGTTGTTGATGAACTTTACCCATCCAATTTCGAACAATTTCAAGCGCGGTTCCAAGACACAGAAATAGAAAGTGGTCAAAAAGTAAAAGCCCCAAACCAGAAACCCCCAAAAGCCAAATTCAATCGCGAGAGGGTTGGTGAAAGAATATACAGCCTCCGTTTCGTAAACCGGGAATTCGGTCAACGGGAACAAAATCAAACCGACATCCAGGCCCGAGGTAAACAAGATGGCAATAAATGCCGTCAAGCTACTCGGCTGCTCTCCAACAAGCAGTGTTTTCCGAAACCATATGACCAAGAACACAGACGTCATCAATGTTGCCACTATCGCGGTCGTTAAAATGATGTGCGTGCTTGGCATTAATCCCAATATTTCGAGTGAAGATATTGCAATACCTATGCAAAAATCCGAAGGAAGCAAAATGGAAACTTATATTAATACCGCTTTGCTGATCCATATAGGCGCCTTATTTTATATCATCGCCTTCCTCATTCGCGATGAAATGAAGCTGCGTCTGCTGGTGTTGAGCGGTTCCGTTTTCTATATGTTATATTATTATTTGTTTCCTGACGTTCCTCTGTGGGACGCAATCCTGACGACGGTCATTTTAACACTCGCAAACTTAATTGTTCTGTTCCGAATCCTATTGGAACGCTCGGTGCTCGCATTGAGTGTTGACGAAAAGCAGCTGTTCAAAGCTTTCGAGGGATTTACGCCCGGACAATTTCGACAATTGTTGAAAATCGCTACGTGGCGCATTGCACAATCCCCGATCGATTTGACGACGGAGAATCAGCCACTGTCCAAACTATATTATATTTTTCAAGGATCGGTCAAAGCTACCAAAGGTAAGCATGTATTTACATTGGGCAACGATAATTTCATCGGTGAAATTGCGTTTGTTTTGAACGGCCCACCAACGGCTGACGTCAAGGCCATAGCTGGTACTCGATATGTCGAATGGAACAGCGAAGAAATCAGGAAATTAATGGCAAAATCGCCAAGCTTCGAAAATGCCATGATGGCTTTGCTCAGTCGTGATCTTGCCGACAAGCTAGCGACCAGCGTTCAGCCAGAATCAGTAATTGCATAGAAGCCAACGGCCATGGAAAATCTTTGCTGTCTGGTTGAGTTACCCCAATTCCTCAGCCCGCAATGTCTTGCGGTCTAACTTTCCAATCATTGTTTTGGGCAGGCTCTCCCGCACGACTACATCGCTGACGCGCTCATGCTTGCCCAACTGGGGATTAAGCCAGTCTTTGAGGGTCTTGCCATCCACATCTGCGCCCTCTTCCAAAGCAACATAAGCCTTGGGACTTTCACCGCGATAATCATCCGGCACGCCGATAACGAGCGCCTCTTTGACCGCATCATGTTTGTAGAGCACTTCCTCGACCTGGCTTGGAAATACTTTGAAGCCGCCAACTGCGATCATATCCTTGATCCGATCGACAATCTTTATATAGCCATCTTCGTCAATCTCCGCGACGTCGCCGGTGCGCAGAAAGCCATCGACAAATACCTCGTCATCGGCCTGCGGCAGGTTCCAATAGCCTTGCATGACCTGCGGGCCTGAAAAGATCAATTCGCCCGGCTCGCCTTCGGGGACTTGTTTGGTTGGGTCTTCCTTGTCGACCAGCTTCACCAAAGTCCCCGGTACTGGCTGTCCGATAGTCCCGGATTTATTGAGGCCGGAATAGGGATTAGCGCTCACCACTCCGGAACTTTCAGTCAGGCCATAGCCCTCAACCAGCTTCGCGCCGGTCTTCGCTTCGAATTTCTTTTTAAGCTCCAGTGGCAATGGCGCCCCGCCGGACACACAGACTTTAAGCGAGGAAAAATTGGTTTTGTCGATATCGGGATGATCGAGCAGCGCCTGATACATAGTGGGCACGCCGGGCATGGCCGTAATATTGCTGCGGGTGATCGCTTTCAAGGTCTGCTTGGCGTCAAAGCGCGGCAGCATGACAATCTCCCCGCCCCGCTGAACCGTACGATTCAGCACTGCGCTATTGGCGAAGACGTGGAAGAAAGGCAGCACGCCCATTAGCCGGTCATCTTCGTCAATATAGGGATCAATGCTATTAATCTGACGCGCATTGGCCGTCAGGTTTTGATGGCTGAGCATCGCACCTTTGGGAGTCCCCGTTGTCCCGCCCGTATATTGCAACAAAGCGATATCTTTTTCCGGGTGGATATTGGGCGCGATATATTTGCCATCATTGGCCGTAAGGTCCGCAAAGGGCGTGATCCGGTCATCCTCGGGCTGCGGCGAATTTTCCTTGCTGCGGAACAACCGGTAGAAAAGCGCTTTTGCGCCCGGCAAAGCGCCGGCTACGCTGCCTACCACCAGCCGTTCGAGGCTTGATTGCTGGAGCACTTCGTAAGCCGTGGGGAATACCGCGCTGGCCGATAATGTGAATAGAATCTTCGTGCCGCTATCTTCTACCTGATGGTTGAGTTCCTCAACCGTATAAAGCGGCGAGAAATTAACCACCGTCGCGCCAATTGCCATTGCGCCATAATAAGCTGTCACATAATGCGGGACATTCGGAAGGAACAGACCGATCCGGTCGCCTTTTTTGACACCGAGATCTTGCAGACCTTTGGCCACACGAACGACACCAGCCGCAACTTCGGCGTAGCTATATTTGCGCCCCATGAAATCGAGCAGACTCGCCTCACCTCGGCGACCAGCCGAGCGAAAGAACATGCCGGGCATTGACAGAGGCGCGAAAAATTGATCCCAATTTGTGGGATGATTATAGCGCGATTTCCAGATTGGACTGGGTTCGGCAGACGGATGTGTTTCGGAGATGTCAGTCATTGACATGAGTGTAAGTCAATGGAGCGTCGGTGACAATGGGGCTTGCCGGTTTTGGCGATCACTTATTGCAGCCTGTAACTCATGTGCCACTAGTCAGACGGCCTGACTAAACGTTCCCGCCGTTTGTCCGCGAAATTCGTCAAATGTCGCAGCAATGCTCCGCGCATAAGGTTTGGCAGAAGGCTTCAATTTGATCTGTTGACCGACAATCTCGATCAGACCGCGGTTAATAAAGGGCGCGAGTGGTCCGGCATATATCGCCGCCCCGCCAAGTGGCTCGAGGTCAGCCTCCCCATTGGCCAAAATCTGTTCAATAATCGCTGCGTGCATTTGATGGTTGAAGTTCCGTTTTATGCCCACAGCCGCTGGCAATCGCCCCTCCCCCGAGCACGCGCGGTAGCGGCCTGTATTTTTCTCGTTCTGGACGATCAGGTTAGGAAATTCGCTGATCGCCGACGCGCCCATTCCGATCAATATATCGCTCTGATCATCGGTAAAGCCTTGGAAATTTCGCCTAACCATGCCGCTTGCCCCCGCCTGCCCCAGCGGATCGCCGGGCATTGCGAAATGGTCAAAGCCGATGGGTTGATACCCCCTTCGGGTTAGAAAGTCGTAGCCGAAAGCGGCCATATCGAACCGCTGTCTGGCATCAGGCAGATGACTATCGTCAATCTGGCCCTGACGGGGAATGAGGCTCGGAATATGAGCATAGCCAAATAGCGCGATCCGTTCAGGCGAAAGCGCGACCGTCTGTTCCAGCGTTTCCCGCAAAATATCCATTGTCTGGCCAGGGAGACCGTACATCAAGTCAAAGTTGATCGATGTAACGCCGGTCGCCCGCAAGTGCGCGACCATATCCGTTACCATGTCCAGAGGCTGCACGCGCCCTATTTCAGCCTGCACCGCCGGATCAAAGCTCTGCACGCCAAGGCTTACATTATTCATCCCAGCATCCGCCATTAGACCCCGCCATTCTGCCGAATAGCTTCGGGGGTCCAGTTCGATCGAGAGGACAGCTCTATCGATTTGGAAAACTGTCTTCAGTTGATTCAATAACGCCTTGAAATCACCAGCGGAGAGAGCATTTGGACTGCCACCACCAAAGGCGATCCGCTTCACCCGGCCTCGGTGATTCAGCTTGGCTGCTACCAGATCAATCTCGGCAAATAATGCTTTCAAATAAGCTGTCAGACGGTGGGTCCGGTTTGCTCTGCCGGTGTTACAGCCGCAATACCAGCATATCTGATCGCAATAGGGGATATGGACATAAAGCGATATGTCGTCGCACAGCCGGATATTTTTCAACGCGCGATACAGATCGGGCGAACCGACGCTGTCATTGAAGTCAGCGGCAGTTGGATAGCTCGTATAGCGCGGAACCGGGCGTTCGAGCAGCTCTGGATAGTATTTCCACATGACAGCGGTTTATGCGGGAAGAATATGGTTGTCTTTGCGCTAGATCAAGGCGCGCTATACCAAGCCGTTCCGTCCTTCATGTCATGCACAGCCCGGCCCGTATATTCGAGATGGCGGAGCGTTGCCATCGCTTCTCCTGTTGCCATCCCGATGACATCATGGCCAATGGGACGGGAGAAAAGTAGAGGAAAGCTATCGACCACCCGCATCGGTTTTTCAGCAAGGGCATCGGCAAGATCATCCAACGCTTCATTGTGCCGCAACGCCAATGTATCAAGCCGCTGATGCGCGCCCTTAAATGGCCGACCATGGGCTGGCAACACCAGAAGGTCGGGGTCAATCTCGGCCCGAAATCGGTTAATACTGGTGAGCCATTCACCAAGGGGGTCGGCTGTTGGTTCGCTCAGCATCACCGAAATGTTCGAGGTAATTCGCGGCAGGATCTGATCACCAGAAATCATCACCTGGTTTTTGTCATCAATCAAACAGGCATGCTCTGGCGTATGGCCACGCCCGATCATCACCCGCCAATGATTGTCGCCGATAGTCAGGCTATCGCCCTCATCCATGCGAATATGACCGATGGGCAGCTGTGACACCGCGCGCGCAAAGCGGCCCCAGCCGCCCTCACATTTTTCCTTGATCAGCGCTTCATCCCACCCCGCAAACCGCCATTCGTCAATCGCTTCCTGCGGCACATCAGCGCTCACGTCAGCCGTCAGCATCCGTGCCAGCAACCATTCAGTGCGGTTCATATGCAACGGCGCTTTAAACCGATTGGCTAGCCACCCGGCACAGCCCACATGGTCGGGGTGGAAATGAGTAACGACAATTTTGGTGGCTGTTTTGCCGTTCAGTCCAGTTTCAAAAAGTGTTTTCCACGATTCAATGACGGCGGGCATGAACAAGCCAGTATCGACAATAGCAAAACCCGGCGTTCCATCGGGATGCAGGTCATCCAATACCCAGTTATTAATATGTCCCAAAGGTCCCGGAACCGGCGTGCGGGTCCAGCCGATCCCGGGCATCAATTCGAAATATTCGCCATATTTGGGCTCATATTCGCCGAGCGGATAGATGAGACCTTCGACTTCGATCGGATCAAAGCCGTGATCAGCCAGCGTTGCGTCATAAGCGGGTGGTGTTGTGAGAGCATCCATGGACCAACCATAGACTTATCCCTTGTCCCCAAGCAACCGGATTTAATCGGTCAATTAAGGGGGTCAGCGCACCAAAATCTAATGCTACGGGCTCCGCATCAAGCGCGGAGCACCAGATCAGCTATCTTTGAACAATGTCTCTGCAGTCAGATCTTCGGTCGCAATTTCTTCCTCGCCAGATTCCGCGGCCAACGCAGCTTCTGCATCGCGTTCGGCCTGCGCCCGTTCCTCGTGCAGTTCAGCAATAAGCGCTTCTTTGTCGCCGCCGAGTTTCTTGTCTTCGGGCACTTCAGGCTCGATACCGGCTTTTTTCGCTGCCTTGGCAACAACAGCATCCAGTTCGCGCTGTGAGCAAAGCCCTAGAGTCACGGGATCTTTTGGAACAATATTTGCGATATTCCAGTGCTCGCGGTCACGGATCGCATTGATTGTTGTGCGGGTTGTACCGATCAACTTGCCGACCTGTGCGTCAGAAATTTCCGGATGATTGCGCAGCAGCCAGGCTATGCCATCTGGCTTATCCTGACGCTTAGACACCGGGGTATAACGCGGCCCCTTGGTGCGGCGCACCTGATCGGGCCCTTTTTGCAACTTCATCCGATAATTGGGATCTGCTTCCGCTTTGGCAATTTCCTCATTGGTCAGTTCATGCGCTTGCACCGGATCGCGGCCAGTATATTTAGAACCGGCAAGATCATCGGCCATTGCATTGACTTCAAGAATGTGAATACCACAAAATTCAGCAATTTGTTCAAAGCTCAATCCGGTATTGTCCACGAGCCAACTGGCGGTGGCGTGCTGCATGAGCGGAGTTGGGTTATCTTGGGCCACGGTGGCGTCCTTCTCAAAAAATAAGGGCCGCCCCTTTCGGGAGCGGCCTGTTGTTAAGCCCTATGTAGGCGATATCGAAAGAGTCGGCAAGATATTTGGTCATGGTATGGCGTTTTGCTATATTTTTGTGTTCAGACCCTCGCAAAAATAGCTTTGGCGATGAACCGGCGCGACAGATGCACCGTTCGATCCGGCTCCATCGGAACCAATCCGTCAAGAAATTGGCGCGCGCTGGTTTCCCAGTTGAAATCGGCTGCCCGCTTGGTGCAATCGTCTGGGCGGAGCCGTTGAGCATGCGCTATAGCGACCTTCAAATCGTCATTCATGCTGCCACTCTTTGGAGTCAAAATATCAATCGGCCCTGTGACTGGGAAAGCTGCCACCGGTGTACCGCAGGCCAAGGCTTCTATAAGAACCAAGCCGAACGTATCCGTTTTACTCGGAAATACGAAAACATCAGCGCCAGCATAGCAACCCGCAAGCGCGCGCCCGGATTGGCGGCCCAGAAAATGCGCGTCGGGATAGGCTCGGCTCAAGGCATCCAGCGCGGGACCATCACCGACGATCACTTTGCTGCCCGGTTGATCGATTTGCAGAAAGGCCTCAATATTTTTTTCCACTGCAACACGGCCGACATATAATTGAATGGGGCGTGGCAGGTTTTGGAACAGCTTTGGGGCGGGCGCATCGGGTGAGAAATTGTCCAGATCAACACCGCGACTCCAATGATGCACTTGCGGTAATTGTTCGCTGATTAATTGCTGCCGAACACTGTTTGTGGATACCATGATCGCTCGCGCAGCACTGTGGAACCAGCGGATATAGCGCCAGAATATCCGCGGCGATAAATGGGTTCGCTTGGCGAGATATTCCGGGAATTGTGTGTGATAGGCGGTTGTAAAGATGCGGTTGTTTCTGCGGCACCAGCGCCTCGCCGACAAACAAAGCGGCCCCTCCGTAGCCATATGGATCGCATCGGCTTCAAATTCGGCAATGCGACGCCCGACGCTGCGCGCACGTGTTATAGCCAGGCGGATTTCCGGATAGCTCGGCGCAGCGAAAGAGCGATAGTGATCGGGCGAAATAACCAGCACCTCATGCCCCCAATTGCGCAATATACCGATAACGGTGTCGAGGGTCCGGACCACGCCATTGACTTGCGGATGCCAAGCATCGGTGACCAGAGCGATTTTCATGCCACCTGCTCCAGATTACCCTTCATTCTCTCCAGCTTTACCGGTTGGTGGCGCCGCGCTTCTCGAGCTGCAATTTCGTCAGACCAGTGCAATATTTCCATTGTCCCGTCATCACATTCGACGAGCGCAGTGCACCCTTCAACCCAATCACCATCATTATAATATTCGATACCTTGGATTTCACGCATTTCGGCAGTATGGATATGCCCGCAAACGACGCCGTCGACGCCCCGGTTACCTGCCGCTTTCGCAACCAGTTCCTCAAAGCGACCAATAAATTCAACCGCGTTTTTAACCTTGTGTTTGGCGATTTTTGACAGCGACCAATAGGGTAGCCCCATTCGTCCTCTGACCTTGTTCACGACCCAATTCAGGCGCATCAATGTCGTGTAAGCGGCATCACCAACAAAAGCGAGCCACCGATGGGCTAACATCACCGCATCAAACTCATCGCCATGGAGCACGAGCAAGCGCCGCCCGTCGGCAGTTTCGTGGATCGCCGAACGGAGTATTTCGACGCCGCCAAAATTCAATCCCGTAAACTGACGGAACATTTCATCATGATTGCCCGGAATATAGACAATCCGCGTGTCGCGCTTCGCCCGTTTCAATATACGCCAGATGATATCGTTATGCCCATCCGGCCAATAGAATTTCTTCTTGAGCCGCCAACCATCGATAATATCGCCCACCAGATAAAGCGTATCGCTATCAACATGGTCCAGAAAATCGATCAGCATATCTGCGTTGCAACCGCGTGTTCCCAGATGGATATCCGAAATCCAGATGGTTCGATAACGCGTCCGGTCCATCGGGTTAACCTGCGGTTGTCGTATAAGGCGCGCCTCGTAACGACTTGTGTCAAGCAAGGGGATATCAGATGCAGAAATCGGCGGAAATTGTTTGGCCATCACTTCACTCCCAAGGAAACCATCCATGGGTGCCGCCTATAACGGGGCTATGTGACAGGATGATTCCCGTTTTGTGACCTTTTATTTACAATAGCCTGCAGCCTGAGGCGCTACTGCGCCAGATAATCGCGCAACCGGTCCTGCAAATGCGGTACCGCTTCTTCACTGTCCAGAAAGTCCGTCACAGCCATGGTCCGCCAATGCTGTCCTTCATCACCAAAGACAATGGCTGACACTTGCTCGCGGGATAAGCGACCGACGAAAAACAGCGCCCGCGGACTGCCAGAACCGCGCCAATTTTCATAGTGCTGGACGTAATCCAGCGCCGCGACGTCGACCGCTATTCCAAATTCTTCAAAGGTTTCTCTGGCAACACACTCAGCGCCACTTTCGCCATTTTCGCGTCCTCCGCCAGGCAAGTCCCACATATCAGGAAACGGAATATCAGGCCTATTGTCGCGGCGATAAACAAGCAATTGATCATCGACAAACAACGCCACTTTTGCGCCATGAAAGTCGATTATCTCGTCCATCCTCAACTCACCTTGAGTACAATCTTCCCAATATGGTCGCCAGCTTCCATATGTGCGTGAGCCTTGGCGGCATCCACCAATGCAAAACTCTCATCCATTACCGGCTTTAGCTTGCCCGCTTCGATATCGGGCCAGACATAACGATAGAGCTCGTCCGCCAGCAGGGCCTTGCGATCCGCCGATTGCGGGCGCAAAGTAGATCCGGTCAGCGTCAACCGCTTCATCATGATCTGGGCCATATTGAGCGTCGCGGTCATTCCGCCTTGAACGGCAATAGTCACATGCCGGCCATCTTCTTTCAGGCAGTTGAGGTTTCGGGGCACATAATCGCCTGCGACCATATCGAGCACCACTTCAACCCCCTGCCCGTCCGTGATTTTCTTGACCTCTTCAACAAAATCCTGCGTCTTATAGTTGATCGCATGGTCCGCACCGATGCTCTTAGCAGCCGTGCATTTCTGATCGGAACCACAGGTCACGATTACTTTCAGGCCGAATAGTTTGCCCAGCATGATAGCCATAGTGCCTATACCGCTGGTGCCGCCATGGGCCAGCACCGTTTCATCTTCCCGCGCAAAGGCACGATTAAACAGATTGCTCCAAACGGTAAAAAGGGTTTCTGGCAGAGCCGCTGCTTCTTCCATCGTCAGACTTTCGGGTACCGGAAGACATTGCCCGGCTGGCGCAACGCAAAATTCGGCATAGCCGCCGCCGTTAGTGAGCGCGCATATCTTGCGCCCCATCCATTCGGGTTCCACGCCCTCGCCCAAACCTACGACCGTGCCCGATACTTCCAGACCCGGTAATGGCGACGCACCCGCAGGCGCTGGATAAAGACCCATGCGTTGCACCACATCAGGCCGATTGACACCAGCGGCAGCCACCTTGATCAACACCTCTCCAGCTGCCGGCTCGGGCACTGCCACGGTCTGCGGCTTTAGAACCTCAGGGGCGCCCGGTTCGCTAATCGCGATGGCCGTCATTTCCGACTGCAAAACTTCTGATACTGTCATGGCTTGCCCCTCTAATTTCAAAAAAAAACGCATAGCTGATCGCCGCACTTTTTTATCAGCGATCCTTATTGACAGCAAACCCCTGCCGGTCAACATTAGCGAAGCAAATGGCCGAAAAAGACAGGATAAATTTCCATGACCGATGACGACGATCTGCCGCGCAACGCCAATGATCCGCTCTCGCTGCTCGTAAAACAGGATCTCGACCCATTTTCTGTTGACGAGCTGGAAAAGCGGATATCAGTCCTCCAAAATGAAATAAGCCGCTGTGAAGCCAAGAAAAGCTTTGCGGTATCACACCGAGCGAGCGCCGATGACCTGTTCAAAAAGTCTTAAACTCTCATGGCTTGGTAAGAATTTGTTAACCCTATATCTTAATAGTCATGTTTAAGTTGATCCGCCGTGGACCGTTTAAGTGAAGAGATGGAAAAATAGGCGTAACCTTGGCTCAAAGCAGGCCGTTGTTGGTTTAAGCCCTTGATGTTTTTTGGGTTGCGCATAGATTAAGAAGGAAGCCGAATAGTTAAGCCCGGAGTAATTTAGGACTCCATAGCTTTTCGGTTACCGGGACACAAAATGTCCCATCAAGGAGTAAATACATGCCTTCATTCGCAGAATCACTAGAAAAGACCCTTCATCAAGCTCTTAAAAACGCTGCTGATCGGTCACATGAATATGCGACTCTGGAGCATTTGCTCCTCGCATTGATTGATGATGGTGATGCCTCGCAAGTCATGAACGCCTGCGGAGTTGATCTGGGTGAACTGGAAGATGCGGTTGTGCTCTATCTCGACAGCGAGCTGGACTCCCTCAAGGTTGAAAAGTCGATTGATCCGTCTCCAACTTCGGGTTTCCAACGGGTTGTCCAGCGGGCAATCCTGCATGTTCAGTCTTCCGGAAAAGACGAAGTAACCGGTGCGAACGTACTAGTGGCTCTATTTTCAGAGCGCGAAAGCTATGCTGTCTATTTTCTCCAGCAGCAGGATATGAGCCGGCTCGACGCGGTCAGCTTCATCAGCCATGGCGTCGGTAAAGGCGGACAATCGGTCGATCCGGCAGAACTGTCCGGCAGTGACGAAGGTGACGAAAAGAAAGAAGCGAAGAACAAAAAAGAGACTGCGCTCGACCAGTTTACCGTCAATTTGAACGAAAAAGCCAAAGATGGCCGTATCGATCCGCTGATCGGCCGTCAGGCAGAGGTTGATCGCACCGTGCAAATCTTGTGCCGCCGGTCCAAAAACAACCCGCTTTATGTTGGTGAGCCCGGGGTAGGTAAAACCGCTATCGCTGAAGGTCTGGCGCTTCGGATCGTGGAAGAATCTGTCCCCGATGTTCTGAAACCGGCGATCATCTATTCGCTTGATATGGGTTCGTTGCTGGCTGGTACGCGCTACCGCGGTGATTTCGAAGAGCGTTTGAAGCAGGTGGTTTCCGAGCTGGAGAAAATGCCAGACGCAATCCTCTTCATCGACGAAATTCACACCGTAATTGGTGCCGGTGCAACCAGCGGCGGGGCGATGGACGCATCCAACTTGCTGAAACCAGCTTTGTCCGGCGGCATTATCCGCTGCATTGGATCCACCACCTATAAAGAATTCCGCAATCATTTTGAAAAGGATCGCGCGCTGCTGCGCCGGTTCCAGAAAATTGATGTCAACGAACCAAGCGTCGAAGATACAATTAAGATCCTCGCCGGACTCCGCGGTGCTTTTGAAGAGCATCACAAGGTACGCTACGCGCCAGATGCACTGAAATCAGCAGTCGAACTCTCGACCCGTTATATCAACGATCGCAAACTGCCTGATAAAGCCATTGACGTGATCGACGAGGTTGGTGCCATGCAGATGCTGTTGCCGCCGTCCCGTCGCAAGAAAATGATCACGACCAAGGATATCGAGGCCGTTATCGCTACTATGGCGCGCATCCCGCCGAAATCTGTATCTAAAGATGACAAGAAGACGCTGGAAAGTCTCGACAGAGACCTCAAGCGCGTTGTCTTTGGCCAGAATGCCGCCATCGAAAAGCTGTCAAGCGCGATCAAACTGTCCCGTGCGGGGCTGCGTGAACCAAACAAGCCGATTGGTAACTATCTGTTCTCTGGCCCTACTGGCGTTGGTAAAACCGAGGTTGCACGGCAATTGTCATCAATCATGGGCATCCCGCTCAAACGCTTTGACATGTCGGAATATATGGAACGCCACAGTGTCTCCCGTCTGATCGGTGCGCCTCCAGGTTATGTCGGCTATGATCAGGGCGGCTTGCTCACCGATGCGATTGATCAAAACCCGCATTGCGTGCTGTTGCTTGATGAGATTGAGAAAGCTCATCCCGACCTTTTCAATATCCTGTTGCAGGTGATGGATAATGGTAAGCTGACAGATCATCATGGCAAGACCGTAGATTTCCGCAATGTAATTTTGATCATGACCACCAACGCAGGCGCGTCCGACATGGCGAAAGAAGGCATCGGCTTTGGTAATGTATCCAAGGAAGATGCTAGCGATGAAGCGGTGAAAAAGATGTTCACCCCTGAATTCCGTAATCGGCTGGATGCAATAGTACCTTTTGCTTATCTGCCACCAGAAGTTGTTTCGCGGGTTGTTGAGAAGTTCATTCTGGAATTGGAATTGCAGCTTGCAGACCAGAATGTACACATCACCCTGGATGACGATGCGCAAGCGTGGCTGACAGAACGCGGCTATGACAAGCTTTATGGTGCCCGTCCGATGGGCCGGTTGATCCAGGAAAAGATCAAACAACCGCTGGCCGAAGAATTGCTATTTGGCAAATTGGTCAATGGCGGCGAGGTTAAAGTGCATCTGAAGGATAACGCGTTGACCTTTGAGGTCTCTCCGGCAGCCCCGGCAACCAAAAAGAAGAAATCGACGCCCAAGAAAAAGGCGCCGACCAAGAGCAAGTAATCTCCCTTGAAAGGCAGGACCACCACCTGCCGCCCAAAAACATAAAGCGGCGTGACTGGTCTCACGCCGTTTTTATTATTGGACCCTCCGATTTCTACGCAGGGAGTTTTTCCGGAAGCACGAATAGGGTCACAAAACGCTCGGCCAGTTCGCGATCGCCGGTGATAGCTAGCATATCCGCGTCTTCCAGTGTGGCGAGCGACTCCCCGCCATAAACTGCAGCGGCAATTGCGGTCGGCGCGCCTTTGAACAATAGGTCAGCCGTCTGAGAATCCTCACGGTATGTATCGATCATACCATCATGAATGTGCACCACAAACTGGTCAGCGCCCAATTGGAAACCAACCCGCACATCCAAATCCCCGGCGCGATTGGTATCCAGCATGGTTCGGAAAGACATCATCAGCGACGCAGCACTCAGCGGCAGGGTTGGATCGTGACCCGGGTGACGCGTAGCCCATTTGCCTAGCATCTGGATCAGGTCCTCCGCCTCATAGCCCCATTCTGTCAGTTCATAAATCTGGACCGACGCTGGCGGCGGCAACACGCGCTTACGCACGATCCGGTTCCGTTCTAGCCGGTCGAGCCGCTGGGTTAGCACATTGGCACTGACCCCCGGCAGGTCGCGGCGCAATTCACCAAAGCGGCGCGGACCGAACATCAGCTCCCGCATGATCAAAATAACCCAGCGTTCACCGATCAGTTCAAGCGCAAAAGCCGTACCGCACGCATCATCATACCAACGTTTTTTCTCTGTTTTTAGCATCTTAGTTATTTTTTATAACTCCATAGTTGTTTTTCATAACTACTTGGGCATGATTGTCAAACAGCGATTCGGAAAAAGGAGAGAAGAAATGGCCTATATTGATGGCTTCGTGATCGCCTGCCCAACTGACAACAAACAGGCATTTATCGACCACGCGCAAAAAGCGGATGAGGTGTTCATGGATCTGGGCGCCACGCGCATCCGGGAATGCTGGGGCGATGACATTCAGGACGGCAAGACAACCGACTTCCGCACAGCGGTAAAAGCCAAAGACGATGAAAGCGTGATCTTTTCCTGGATTGAATGGCCCGATAAGGCCACCCGCGATGCCGCTATGGCGAAGCTGACCGAGATGATGGAAAACCCGAAGAAAGCCGATCTCCGCATGGACCCGGAGAAGAACCCCATGCCTTTTGACGGCCAGCGATTAATCTTCGGCGGTTTTTCACCGGTTGTAACGCTGGAGAGTAAAGATGCCCAATAAACATGGCGATTTTACTTGGTACGAATTGACGACTACCGATGTCGATCCCGCAATGGATTTTTACAGCAAAGTACTGGGTTGGACATGGGAGAAATCCGAAGACCAGCCGGGCATGCCCTATTATTTGTGCTCCATGAACGGCACCCAGATCGGCGGCATGATGGGACTGACCGACGAGATGATAGCAAGCGGCGCGCAGCCTTGCTGGCTCGGTTATATCGGCGTCGATGACGTGGACAAAAGCGCGGAGGAGATAAAAGCGGCTGGCGGCTCGGTGCACATTCCGCCCACGGACGTTCCGGGGATCGGCCGTTTCGCGATGGTCACGGATCCGCAAGGCGCATATTTCTATATCATGCAAGATAGCTCCGGTAACGAAAGCGAAAGCTTTGCTGCCACCGAACCACGCGACGGCCATTGCGCCTGGAACGAGTTGATGACAACAGACCCGGGCGCAGCGATGCAATTCTACACAGGCCAGTTCGAATGGCAGAAGGACGGCGAGATGGATATGGGTCCGATGGGTAAATATGAGATGCTGCGCCACGATTTCATGCTGGGCGCAATCATGCCAAAACCGGATGAAGTGCCGATGTCCATGTGGAGCTTTTACTTTCGCGTCGCGGATATCGACAAAGCCGTGAAGGCCATTAGCGACAATGGCGGCAATGTTACATTGGAACCGGACGAGATTCCTGGTGGGGATTATCAGATCAACGCCATTGATCCGCAAGGCGCGCCCTTTGCCCTGGTTGGAGCAAGATCATGACCAGCAACACACTTTGCTTATGGTAGGACACCGATGCCGATGAAGAAAATTGATATCGCTACAATTGAAGCTGCGGTGCGGGGCGATTGACGGACGCCAATCGTAAAACACTACTGACAATATGCTGTCAGTAGGCCTATGGCATTACTTGCTTGTCCCCAACACAGAAAGGAACAAGCATATGACCGAAGCTAAACATCACCGTCTCGTATGGACCGAAATTCCCGTTACCAACCTCGAAAAGGCCCGCGCTTTTTATGAGACGTTGCTGGAGGCACCTCTGATCAAGGATGATAACGGACCACAACCGATGCTGATGTTGCCCGATCTCCAGGGCGATGGTGCCGTCGGACATCTCTATGAAGGCAAGCCCGTCACGCAGGGCGATGGCATAACCACACATTTGGCGGTGAATGGCAGCCTGGATGGTGCCATGGCAAGAGTTGCAAAAAGCGGCGGAGAAATCGTGTCTGAAGAGATTACCATTCCTGCTGGCTCATTTTTCTATGCGAAAGATACCGACGGTAACTCTCTCGGAATCTTCAAATATTAAGCCATGCGCAGAGCCGACCGCCTTTTTCAGATTGTTCAATATCTGCGTGGCGGTCGGCTTGTCACTGCGGCCATGCTGGCCGAGCGTTTGGAAGTGTCCGAACGGACAATCTATCGGGATATTGCGGACCTACAGTCCACTGGCGTCCCGATCGATGGCGAAGCCGGTATCGGCTATATCATGCGCAGCGGCTTTGATTTGCCGCCGCTTATGTTCACACGCGAGGAGATTGTTGCTCTCGTCACCGGTGCCCGCATGGTGCGCGCCTGGGGTGGAACCACAATGAGGAACGCAGCAGAAGAGGCTCTGGTAAAAATCGAGACGGTATTGCCGGAGAAGGAGCGCGACCGGGTCGGTGGCACCAAGATATTCGCTCCAGAAATGGGGCTCGGGGAGCAAACCAGAAATGTGATTGATCGCTGTGAGGCTGCTATTGAGGCTCGCGATATTCTGTCCTTTGATTATCATGACGAAGGAGGGAAGGCGACCAGCCGCAATGTCCAGCCGCTGGGCCTATGGTTCTGGGGCAAGACATGGACATTGGTGGCCTGGTGCGAATTGCGCGATGATTTTCGCATGTTCCGGCTCGATCGCATGGAGAGGCTCGCCGAAACGGGTCAGTTATTTTCGCCTGCGCCGGAACGGTCACTGGCCGAAATTTTGCGGCAGATTGAAGGAAAGTACGGGAAGCAATAAGTTGCTAGCCTATAATTCGCTTCATTCGTACGTCTGCATTCGCAAAGAACGGGTAGCATCGCTGACTAGGAAATTCGCTTCATCTGCTCTGATTTCTGCGATCACAGCAGGATCGGAAACTCGCTCAAGAAAGGCGTCATAATCTGCTGGCTGGGCAAACCAGATTTCCGTGATGACATCAAAGCCTGGATAATCTTGCTCAGGAGCCTCTCCATTATGCCCTTCATCCAAATAGTGGCGCCGATATCGCGCAAACATCGGTAACAGGCGTTTGATCAAAGGCACATGATGGGCCTCATAATAGCTGCGGAATTCCGCGGCAGACAATTCCGGTTTTTTTGAAATCAGAAAGAAATGCTTGATCATGCCCTATCGCCTCAAACTTTTTACGTCGGCCGCCCTTTTTCTATTGTAACCTAGGGGCGATCTGGTGCGAACTACCAATTATCTCGCATCAAAAAATAGGCCCTCACAATGCTAATCCGGCTCTTGCTTTCTTTCTTAGCCTTGTCACTCTCCAGCGGCGCATGGGCTGCACATGATCATTCTGACTGGGATACCCTGCTCAAACGCAATGTCGTTGTGACGGGTGGAGGAACGTCTTCAAAGGTCAATTATGCTCGCTTCCAAGCGGACCGGGCGAAGCTCAAGACCTATCTCAAGTCGACGTCTTCGGTAAGCCAGTCCACTTTCAATAGATGGTCTAAAAACGATCAACTCGCTTTTCTCATCAATGCTTATAATGCATGGACCGTTGAACTCATCCTGACGAAATATCCCGATCTCAAATCTATCAAGGATCTGGGCTCGATCATACGCTCCCCGTGGAAGCAGAAGTTCATTCCTCTATTTGGCAAGACGGTTTCGCTGGATCATATCGAACATACATTGATCCGCGGTAGTGGTCGTTACAATGAGCCCCGCATCCATTTCGCGGTCAATTGCGCTAGCATTGGTTGCCCAGCGCTACGCAACTCTGCCTATCGCGGTAATGCCCTGCCAGCACAATTAAACGCCGCCACGAAGGATTTCTTGCGCGACCGCAGCCGTAACCGTTTCAAAAATGGCAAGTTGGAAGTTTCGAACATCTTCAAATGGTATCGTGGAGATTTTGAGAAAGGTTGGCGCGGTGCGAAGAATCTCAATCAGTTTCTTGCTATCTATGCCAATGCACTGGGTCTCACCAAAGGCGAGCAAGCTTCCCTAAGATCAGGTAAGACAGGTATAAGCTTTTTAAGCTATGACTGGCGTTTAAACGGGACCTGATCGAGATATGCGCAAACCTGCCCTTATATGCATTGCCTTAGTTTTCGTTGTATCACCCGGCACAGTTGCGGCCCAATCCAGCGGGGTTCAGCGGATCAGTAATTTCGCGAGCGGAACCGCCGGTTGGCAAAGCGTCAGGATTGACAAAAAGGTTCCCGCAACAACATTTACTGCCAAAAATATTCAAGGTGTCCCAGCGATCCAAGCATATGCCCGCAAAAGCATGGCCTTGTTCACGCGACCTGTTACAGTCAATCTTGCGAAGACGCCTATCCTCTGTTGGCGCTGGAGGGTAAATGACGTTGTCAGAACAGCCAATATCGCCAACAAGTCCGGTGATGATCAGGCCGCACGTATTTATATCGGCTTGGACTTGCCAAATAGCGCTATATCACTGGGCACTCGGGCTAAATTGGCGCTAGCGCGGACACGCGGCGGCAATGCCATTCCCGATGGTGCGATAAACTATGTCTGGGACAATCGCTTCCCGGTCGGAACAGCCCGTAATAATGTTTTTACCAAGCAAGCGAAAATCATCGTCGCCCAAAGCGGAGCAGCGCAAGCCGGTCAATGGGTGAACGAGCGTCACAATCTTGCTGCTGATATCCAGAAACAGTTCAAGACTAGCAAAGCGCGGGTGACATCCATCGCTTTATCAAGCGATACGGATAATAGCGGAGAGACCGTTACAGCAGCCTTTGCCGATATTCATCTCGTCGCCGCAAACGGGAAATGTCAGTATAGATAATTGCTGACTGCAAAGCTGTTGCCGATTTGTTATATCTGTGGTCCTCATCATATCGGGAGCATGTCATGTCATCATCAAGAACCGCCCTAACCTTCTACACCAACCCGATGTCGCGCGGCCAGATTGCACGCTGGGCACTGCATGAAGCGTGCGTCGAATATGAGCAGAAAATCGTCGAATATGGGCCAGAGATGAAATCTGCTGAATATCTAGCGATTAATCCGATGGCCAAGGTTCCAGCCATTGTGCATGACGGCAAGACGGTGACCGAATGCGCGGCAATTTGTGCTTATCTAGCGGATGCGTTTCCTGATGTGGGCCTGGCACCGACGTCAAATGAACGCGCCGACTATTATCGCTGGTTGTTCTTCGCGGCAGGGCCAATTGAACAGGCTGTCTTGGATCGCACTTTGGGGCGATCCGTGACAGCAGAGCAAGAACGCACGGCGGGCTATGGCAGTTATGACCGCGCCATGGATGTGCTGGACCAGATGCTACAATCGCGCGACTATGTCTGTGGCGACCGCTTCACGATGGCGGATGTCTATGTCGGATCGCAAGTGGACTGGGGTTTGCAATTTAAAACTTTCCCCCCGCGCGATAGTTTCATCGCCTATGCAGAGCGACTAAGGGAACGGGAGAAGTATAAAGAGTCTAAAGCAGTTGATGTAGCACTGATGCCGCAAGCTTAGTCAAACCTGACTTAGTCATCCAATAAAGCTGCTAACTTCTCGCTATTGATTAATTTCTTCGATAAAAAAATCACTGATCTGTAACCTTCTCCGGTACCAGTGCGAAACCTCTTATGAGAGCAGCAAGCAAATGCATGCTGCGAACGATAGGAAGGACGAAGTCATGAAAAATGCTATTATCGCTACCGCCGCTGCCCTTATCAGCATCACCGCAACGCCAGCATTTGCTGACTCCGCAATCGACACGGAATCCATGGTCGAGACCGCTGCCCCCCAACAGCATCAAGCCATCGACCTTCCTATCAGCAATTTCGATCTCGCCGGTGTGGCTGCCAAACAGAAACACAGTTTCATGGCGACTATGGCAGACGCGTTCATGCCGGGTTACCGCTTACCAAAAAATGATATCCCTAGCCTTTCACAGCCCAATGCTGGCTTAGCTGGCCTGTTGATCCCAGAGGAATTTTCTTATCGCTCAACCACACAAGATAGTAGTGTTGACGCCGTTAATCCCGGTCGTTTTCTCTCCAGTTCGGTACGACCAGACTATCTGTCTGATGCCGGCCCAGCTGCAGCCGATAAAAGCGCCGTTGGAGTACGCTTCGGCTTATAGACCCCATCCCTCCTTCTTTCAGCGCTCTCTCCAGACCCTCGGAAAGCTGCAAGACAAAGGCCAGATGGTGGATCCCATCTGGCCTTCTTTTTGCCTAGATTCTCTGACCCGCGGCTAGGGCTTATTCGCCTTCGGTCAGTCCGGTTGTATTGATCGTCTCATCTGCCGCATCGCGAGCCTGTTCAGGCGCATATTGCCGCCGCCAGGCGTCGAGGTCTCTTTCATATTCCTCATATGCCAAATAAAAATCATTAAACGGCTTTTCCAGCTCCATCAGCGCCGCTGCGCCAAACTCTTCCATATCTTCTGATTTTGTAACAATCGCGCGTTGACTGACCTGGACCGCCTGATCGCAAAATGGCCGGCGCAACGGAGAGAATGACCAAAAATTATAAAGGCTGGTTTGATGGCGATCATGGGCCTGTTTGTAACCGCTACCTAATTCCCGACGATATTTGCTGACGATGGCATTGTTTGCATTCCGCAAGAATTTCTTATTGTTCCCAATAAAAGCATTATAGTCGCTGACAAGACGCGAATATTGCGGTGCTGTGCAGCTGAGCGCAGCGACATTAAGAGCAGCGCGAACATGCCATAATGTTTCCAGTGGTCCAATATCGCGATTGATCGTTTGACGCAGACCGTCGGGGCGCAGAGGTGGGACGATAGTATTTATACTGGCCCCAAATGGCGTTGTCGGCGCACGCGGCGTATATTGTGGAACGGCAACAGGTGCGACCGGCGGTGGAGGTGCTGTTTGACAGGCTGTCAGCACAGATACGGCAGCAGTTGCGATGAACAGACGAACTTTGTTTATACCCTGGAACACTTTACTCTCCCCAATAACAGTCAAAAATCCTTATGACGCGGCATTCCCATTGTCCAGCGATAGCCGACGAAAAGCGGCCAAAAGGCCAAAGAAAAAGCCCAGCAGTTTCCTGCCGGGCTTTGTCATAATTCAAAGCATATGAATAAAAGCTTAGTCTTGGTTGCCCATGAAACTGAGCAGGAATTGGAACATGTTGATAAAGTCCAAATACAAGTTCAGCGCACTCATAATAATGACCTTACCGACCATGTCGGTGCCAGCGACATAAGCATACATGCTTTTGATCCGCTGCGTGTCATAGGCCGTCAATCCAGCAAAGACGAGAACACCAATCGCGCTAATGACGAAGTGCATCATCGTCGATTGCAGGAAGATATTAATCACCATCGCAACCAGAAGACCGATAACTCCCATAATCAGGAAGCTACCCCAGCCAGACAGATCTTTCTTGGTGGTATAACCGAAAAGGCTAAGGCCCAAGAATGCCGCAGATGTCGCGAAGAAGGTCTGCGCGATGGATGCGCCCGTGTAGACAAGAAAAATCGTCGACATGGAGAGACCCATCAACGTCGCAAAGCCCCAGAACATGGCCTGAAGCGTCATAGTCGAAAATTTATTCTGGCCAAAACTCATCGCGAACACGATCGCCAGTGGCGAAAGAATAATCAGCCATTTCAGCGGTCCTCCGCCAAACATGATTTCCGCTGCCATGCCAGAGCTGGCAAAAAGCATCGCTACAATACCGGTGAGCAACACGCCGCTCGCCATGTAGTTATAGACTTTGAGCATATAAGAACGCAGTCCGGCGTCGTAAGCGACGTCGGATTGTGGCGTTGTGCCAACAGGTGTACGCGACATTGTCGCTCTAGGGTCAGGCCAAGCCATGATATTCAAACTCCTCAGTTTATTCGGCTGCAAATTACATCACTGCAGCACTATCCTTGCTAATATCGGTTGATAACGTAAATTTTTCAAGAAAAACCGGAGACAGAACCGATAAAATCAACAAACATAAAGATAGATGATATCTATCGATATGAGAAACACGGCTAAAAATCCGCCACTAGGGAAGAATATAAGCCGCAAATCACCCTCGAAGACTATGCCCCTTCTGATTCCACTCTGAATGCTATCGGGTAGTTTTTTAATAAACTGGTCACGACAGCTTTGTTATAAGCGCCTTGGCTCCGGCAACGGCATCCGCCCAGGTGACTTCAAATGCTTCGTCATCTTCATAATAAGGATCGATAACATTCTCCCCTACCCGACCTTCGACATGGTCAAGTAATAATGTCAACGTAGCGACTCCGTCGGCAGGCTGCATCGCTTTTAACTGAGCCATATTGTCACCATCAAGTGCTACAATATGATCGAAGTTCCGGAAATCAGCAGTCCTCACCGGGCGCGCTCTGAGATGTGCAATCGGCGCCCCAAATTTTGCTGCCACCGCCTGTGCCCGTTCATCAGGTGGCTGCCCAGTATGCCAATCATGCGTACCGGCTGAATCAACAATCATGTTTTGACCAGACAAAACACATTGCTGGCGCAGTGCTGCCTCCACCAAGGGCGACCGACAGATATTACCCATACAAACAAAAAGAACTGAAATAGCCATGCGACCCCCGATAGCCAACTGTATGATTTTGATTCTATTGATGAAAAATGAACGCCGTCACATAATCAGTTTAGTGACCAACTTTATCGGACGGGTTCAAATTTTTGTAACTCAAACACTCCGCACGCAACTCGGCCGCCGCTTTCTCCGGATGGATCTGTTTTCATATCGTCGGGGCCCGCATGAACAACAAAAGCAGCCCCATCAGCGTCCATCAATGCGTTTGCGCCCTCTTTCAGACTGGCGCCTTCAATCGTGGCTTCGACAGAACCAGTCCCGTCCTCCCGGACGACCAAATTGAAGAAGTCACCCATATGCGCGCCTTTTGGGTTGTCAAATCCATGCTGTTTTCCCGTCGGGTTCCAGTGGCCACCAGCGGATTTGAAATCCGGGCCATCGCATTTCCCGATTTCATGAATGTGAACGCCGCGGGGCCCTGGCTCAAGACCTCGGGCGTCTATACGAACGATCAAACCTCCGTCACCCTCTCCAACTATCACTTCCCCATACTGGGTTTGATCCAGCCCAACCAAAGTCGCTCGCGCGATGCTCTCGGCTGGCGCAACTTCAACATCTGCGTCGCCGCCACCACACGCCACCAGAGACAAGCTTGCTCCCACAAGCAAAAGGTTCGCAACGCCCGTTTTTCGAAGTTGATTACCCATTATAATGCTCCTCGGTTTGCCTTATATTCGATCCATGTTAGCAGTGCATCCATCACCTTGAAACCATTTAATAATAGCATTTATCAATCGGAACTAGATGACAAAAAGCCGTTTCTTGATCGCGTTGGGGTCCAATCAGCGCCATATTCGTTACGGCTTGCCGCCAGCAATACTCACTGCTGCCATTGCGGCACTGAACAAGCAAAAGCTCACAGTGCTTAAGCAATCGTCCACAATAAACTCCTTGCCGATTGGACCATCGAAACGCCGATATGCGAATGGAGCGGCAATCTTGGAAAGCGCCCACGATCCCATAGATATGCTAAGGGCCTTAAAGTCTATCGAAGCAACTTTTGGCCAACGGCGCGGGCAGATCTGGTCACGACGAGTACTTGATCTCGATATTCTTTTATGGAGCGAAGGAGCATTTTCCAGCGATAGGCCAGCACTCGTCATTCCCCATGCCGAGATGAAATACCGTCCTTTCGTTCTGCGCCCTGCTGCCGAAATTGCACCGGATTGGAGGGATCCGGTCACCGGCCTGACAATAAGACAATTGGCTTATCGAAATAGCCAAAATTAAAAAGCGCACAAAACCGGCCAAAGCCGCTTGACCCGAAAGCCAAGCCCCACTAGGGAGGCGCTTCGCAGCAGCAATTGCGCAGCTGTGGGCCCTTAGCTCAGTCGGTAGAGCAACTGACTTTTAATCAGTAGGTCGCTGGTTCGAACCCAGCAGGGCTCACCACTTTTATTATTACATATTAGTGTGTTGGGTGGTCGTTGAGCTGCTTAGAGGTTGCCGCTCAGTGTTCAAGAACCGAATAAACACCGCGGCTTGCGTTACAAATTCAATCTTCACGCAACGCAATTTATAAACGGTTTTCTGTTTTGGTTGTCGTCCCCTAAAGTCCGCCTTTGCGCCCACAGCGGACGTGGGTAACCGACCGATTATTAGAGTTCTGCAGACTTTGACCTTCGCAATGACGAGATTGAAGTGCAGTATCGGGATAATCACATTCAAAAAGCTATATTCAGGGATTGAGCGCCGCTTAATATCTCGGCGTTGAAGTTGAGAATGCTTTGGCATTTGCAGCAGGTGTCGAGTTCTAGTGGCCGTAGTGGGCGCAAAACCGGACATCAATTAAATTTCTACAGTGCCTAAAAACGGACGCCGAGCTGGAAGTTAATCTTTGGCGACCGGTCCCCGCTTTCAAATCGGTTTTCGTCAATCGGCGCAGCTGTTTCAACATTGAGATCGACAGCGCCGATCTGCGCGCGCAAACCGCCGCCGGCAGATATCAGAGAGCCGTCGCCAAAACCGGTTCCGATATTGGACACATGGCCACCGTCGATGAAGCCATAAAGCTGGAACCAATCGAGCCAGCCGTTTACAGCCTTGAATTCCTTGCGGAGTTCGGCAAGCCCCAATATGCCTTCATCGCCAAACCGTTCGCTGAAATCATAGCCCCGGCCGAAATAGGGACCGCCAATAGCAATCTCATTGGCCGAAAGGAGGGGTTGGGATGCAATTTGCGCGTTACCTGCCAGCCGAACACCAAAACCCCGTCCCATATTCAGGATCGAGTTAATCCAGAAATTAGCCTTGGTGAAAGAACCACTGCCATTGAGCCGGGAGTTTAATGGATCGCCTGACTGGCTGGCCCCCAATATGCCAAGGCCCTGGGTAACACCAACACCGCCGTATATCCGCCCGACACCAACATTGTAATTCCCGGTAAAGTTAAGCGATGCCGTGATAATTTCGTCTTGCTGAAACAGACGATCGCTTTGCGTTTGTTGCACATCAAGATAAGCGAGTTCAGCATTTAGCCAAAGGTTGAAATCATTGCTCCGTTTGAGTGATTGGCTCGCAAAGATGGCGGCATATCGATTGCGGCCTTCGAAATTAAACTGGCGCAAAGCACCGCCCGAGCTGGTCCGCCCTGCAGCGCCTGCAAAGCCGATCACCGTGTCACCATGCCCCAAGGTCATAGCGTAGCGGGCGTTTATGTAGGTCAGCTCCCGTGGCTGCAAAACAGAACTTATCACGGTGGTAGAGAATACATCCCCGTCAGTCAGCAGCCCAGCAATATCGAGGCTCAATCTCGCCCTGATCGGTCCCAACGTATCGGGGCCATGATTGTCCAGCGCCGCGTAGCCTTTGGCTTGAATTTCGTTGACGGTGACAACCAATACACCTCTGCCATCTTCCCGGAGGTAACTCGAGCTGACCAACGATATATCTGGCAGATCGCCAGCGAGTAGCAACTGACGCTGAACCATGTCGGAGCGCGCGGCGTTGGATTTCAGACCGCCGAGAATTCTCTGCAAGCGCTTGTTTTGGGAACCAATGATCCGCACTTCATCAATCGCACCAGGATCCAATTCGACCGCGACCATACCAATTTTGACGGATTGTGACGGAATTTTCGCGCTGGCAAATATATAGCCCTGCTCTCGGGCGGAAGCGGACACCGCACTGGCGAGTTGCTGCAGAACATCCCGTGTGGCTTCCTGTCCAATAAACTGTTCATAACTGCCCGCTAGAATATCCGCGGGTATCTGAAGGCTGGTCTCGACATTGACAGAGCCAATCATGATGGAGGAATTGTCAGGCAACCCGGTCGGTTCTTCTGGCGCGACCATAGGCGTTGCAGTTCGGTCAGTGGTAGGATCTCCAACTGTCCAGACACCGCCGTTATCGACACTTTCAAACGGATTAGCCGTTTGTTGCGCCGACGCGGCGGAGCCAACCGCCACCAAGGCCAACAAAAGACTAGAACAACAGACGCGAAGCAAAAGACGCACTCCAAAAAACATTTCAGGTCGTGGTCGTAGACGTAAATTGTTATGAAATGTTTAGCGTAAACCAATCTTAATATTAAATTCAGTATGGTCTTCAACGATATCGAATAGAGATTCCGTTAGAGATTTGGCCAAGGATGTTGTGGGGAACAAGAGTCCAGGGAACATTAATCATGCGTAAAATAGCCAAATTACTTGCCATTGCGGCAATCGCCACCAGCAGTTCAGCCATCGCTGCGACTCCCGATTGGAAAATTTCGGAGCGCAGCGGTTCCGTTAACATTCTTAGGTCCGGTGTATCCAAAATCGCGATTTCCGGCGGCACATTGCAAGCTGGCGATGTTATTACGACCGGCGGTAAAAGCCGTGTGGTGCTGACCCGTGGACAGGAATATGTCGTGGTGTCTCCGAACAGCCGGTTGCGGATAAGTCCGCCGAAAGCAGAAGGCGGCGTATTTCAGTTTTTCGAAGAACTTGGCAACGTGTTGTTCCGGATTGAGAAAAAAGCGACACAGCATTTTGGTGTCAACACCCCTTATTTGGCTGCTGTGGTAAAGGGCACCACTTTTAGCGTTACGGTTTCGGAATCGGGAACCGCTGTGCAAGTGACAGAAGGTGCTGTTGAAGTGTCAACACCTGATGGCGGCGCATCGCAATTGCTCTCGCCGGGCATGATCGGGATGGTCAGCAGTGATCAGCAATATCGCTTGTCTATCACTGGCACTGAAACGCGAACGATAGATTCGCCGAATGCCCCTGCTTCGCAAACCACTGAAGAAATTCCATCTGTTGATATCGCCGACAGCAGTTTTGAAGGCGTCATAAGCGCTGCAGTGGCGGAAACCCCGATTTCGCTCAGCAATTTGACTGGCGGATTAGTGACTGATCCTTCCCCCCTTGCTCCGGCAGTAAAAATTGCTGGCAATGATTTTACGGCTCCTAGTTTTGCGACCAACGGTGCCGATATGATAAACGGCAACAAGGGTGCTCCAAGTAACGGCAATGGTAATCCGTTTGGTGGTCAGCAAGGATCATCGGAAAACGGCAACTCAGCAGAGACTAGCAACGGCAATGGCAACGCGGGCAATGATGTCGCTGGTACTGGCCAGGGCAATACCGTCAATGGCAATGTCGGAGGCAGCGGCGCTGCGAGCAACGGCAATGAAAGCGCGGGCAATGTTGCCGGAACCAATGGCAATAATGTCGCTGGTACTGGCCAGGGCAATACCGTCAATGGCAATGTCGGAGGCAGCGGCGCTGCGGGCAACGGCAATGAAAGCGCGGGCAATGTCGCCGGAACCAATGGCAATAATGTCGCTGGTACTGGCCAGGGCAATACCGTCAATGGCAATGTCGGAGGCGGCGGCGCTGCGAGCAACGGCAATGAAAGCGCGGGCAATAATGTTGCCGGAACCAATGGCCAGGGCAATAATGTCAACCGCAACTAGCTGTCGTGGTAAAACTGGGAGAAGCGGCCCTGCGCGTCTATTAACCTAAAGTTGAGCAGTCCGTTATATTATACAGCCTTATCCTGATCCGGAGCTGTTTTGAACGTCCTGTTTTCACCTTTCAATCTGAACGCCACCCGGCGAAAACTAGCAGCCTGGTTTGCCGCTTTGTTTGTCGGGTTTGCTATGATTGTTCTGGGAATTGGCGGCGATGTCGAAATACAGGTTCAGAATCTGAGATCGCAGATTCTCGAAAAGCCGGCTTCCGGTGACATCGTAATCGCAGAAATTGATGCAAAGTCACTGCATACTCTGGACAGTTGGCCTTGGCCGCGACGCTATTATGCACAAGCCATAGAAAAACTTTCTGCCGCTGGCGCGACCCAGATAAGCTTCGATATCGACTTTTCGGCACATTCCTCTGCCGTTGATGATCAAATGTTGGCGGAATCGATCGCAAATTCAGATGCCGCCATCATCATGGCCACATTTCGTCAGACGGCAGGTGCTGGCAATGATGAGTTTATTGAAAGCTTGCCGATTCCCATTTTGAGGGAAAATACCTTCCTGGCTTCCGTGAACGTACACCCCGACAAGCGCGGACAACTGAACAACTATAGCTATGGTACTTTCACTGGCGGGCAAGTCCGCCCCTCATTGGCTAGTCAATTAGCGGACTCGTCGGGCAATATCGATGAGAACTTTGCAATAGATCAGTCGATTGATCCAGCAACTATTCCGCGTATCAGCTTTGCTGATATCTTGTCGCAAGACAATCTGTCTGCAGCGGTCAAAGGTAAAAAAATACTGATCGGGGCAACCGCGATCGAATTGGGTGATCGCTATCCGATCAGTCGTTTTGGTGTCGTTCCTGGCGTTGTCATTCAGGCGATGGCCGCCGAAACACTATTGCAGTCTACCAATATGGAAAATATTGGCTCTGTGCCTGCATTGGTGATTGTTGCGATCGCTCTGTTCGGCCTGATTATCCGGCAAAATGGACTGCCGCCAATCGCCATTTGTTTCGTTTTGGGAATAGGATTATTCACCGCGCTATTATTTGCAGAATCGCAAGGCTGGTTTACCTTTTCCAATGTTCCTGCCTTGGCCTTTCTGGCCATATTTCTGATCATTGATAAGTTTTTACGGACAGATTTAGCGCTGAGTAACAGCCGCTTTTTTGACAAGACCAGCAAGTTGCCGAACGAAACAGCGTTTCAGCATTTTGTCCAGAAGATAGACGAGCCGTTTATTGCCACCGTACATCTGGCAGATTTTCATGAACTTAATGTGGTTACTGACTCGGTGTCACGGGCAGATTTATTCCAGAATATAGCAGCCCGACTACAGTATCTTGCGGCGATGGATCGCGTCTTTCATTTAGATACGGACACTCTGGCTTGGGTTCTTAAAGACGAGCATATCAAAAATATTGACGGTCATTTTGAGACGGCAATGGCCCTGTTCCATGCGCCTTTCATGGCAGGCGAAACCAAAATCAAGTTAAAGGTCACATTCGGCATTAGCGATGAATCGATCAGCGAAGCCAAGGTCGCTTCGGAACAAGCTTTAGATGTGGGTAAAAAGTGGATGTGGCACGATGATGACGTCGCCCACGCTGTTGGTCAGAAGCAAAATCTATTGGTTGAGTTGGACGAGGCCATTCAGAACGGCGATATTTCGGTAGTCTATCAGCCAAAATGGGGATTATCCGACGATAAATTAAATGGCGCAGAAGCGCTGGTTCGCTGGCACCATCCGGAAAGAGGCATGATTAGCCCTGAAATATTTATCCCCTTGCTCGAGAAAGCTGAGCAGATGGATGACCTGACACTCTACGTTTTGCAACAAGCCCTGCAACGCCTGTCAAATTGGGATGTGCTCCAGACGGGTCTGAACTGTTCGGTCAATGTTTCAGCACAACTGTTGAGCGACAGCAAATTTGTAGAGAAGGCTATCCAATTGGTAGATGCCTCTCCGATCAAGAACATGCAGATGATATTCGAAGTGACAGAAACTGCCACGCTTGATGATCCGGAACTATCAATTCTTGCGCTTACGCGTATCCGGGAAGCAGGGATAAAAGTTTCGATTGATGACTATGGTACGGGTCAATCCACGATGAGTTATCTTCAGCGTCTTCCCGCCGATGAAATCAAGATTGATCAGAGCTTTGTCAAAACGATAACGACAGTTGATTCCAATCGGGTCATGGTAAAATCTGCCTTAGAAATGGCCCATGCTTTGGGATTCAAGGTTGTTGCTGAAGGCATTGAAGATCAACCGTGCTTGGATATGCTGACATCAATGGGCTGCGACGTCGGACAAGGATGGCATATTTCCAAGCCGCTCGACCCGGATACTTTCGAAGCAACATGGCTCGGAAATACCGCTACTGATACCAGAAAAAGCGCTTGAGAGATTTGGGCGGGGTGACGGGATATGCATTAGTATCCCCAGTCCCGCCTCGGGAGCAAAAGCAAGGCCTGTTTCCAGTAAAATAGCTGCTCTTCTCCTCCCGAAGCAGTCCTGAAAATTCTGATTTTGGCACAGGCATATTTTCCAATAGCCTTTCCTCATAATGATGACAGTAATCAACGAGGCTTTGGACATCGCCTGACTTTTGGATCGGCACCAGAGCAGAGCCGATAATGCCAAGGAACTTCCAGGCCAAACCGAGCTTTACAACTCTTTCAACAGCAGGTGGACGATGCAACACTGATGGCGAGCAATTATCGATTCCCAACAGTGCTAGTTCTCACCAGTCGACCAAGCCTGTAAACTGGTTCGCAATAACTGTCGTGTGCACTTATATATCGATTAGTTAGCGACAGTCATACAGGCTATATCGAATGGACCGAAGAACTTTCATGGCAGCCAGTGCGCTTTCAGCCACGTTGGGATCGACTGCTTCTCACGCACGCATCAAGCCAATGGCACCAGTCAATACAGAGATCACAGGGATCGATCGTTCTCGCACTAGTTTCCTTATGAAAGAGGCCGGATTTGATGCGCTAGTGCTGGAAAAGGCCAATAATGTCTATTATGCGACAGGCATTCTGCCGGCGATGACCAGATTGGGTTTCGATGGCGATAGCTTTGCCATCATTCCGCGCGATCAAGCCGCGCCGATTAAATTCATAACACCGCAATTTGCCTATTATTTCTCCTCCGCCGATGTTGATATGCCGCCTGGCGTGCAGCCAATGTTGGTTACCGGTCCTCAAGGCGACAATGCAGCAAATCCGTTTTTCTTTGCCCATCCTGCTGGAGAACCGTTAACAGCCAAAGAGCAAAACCGTCAAAACGAAACCAAGGCCGCAGCACCCTATTTTCAATCAACACAACATGCGGCGAAATCGGCGCTCGAAGCTTTAAAACTCACTTCTGACAATGTCGGATATGATACTATTTACGCGCGCGATATCATCGAACAAGCCGTGCCCAAGGCGACAGGCCGGGAAGCGGTGGACATCATCAAACATATCCGCCTGATAAAGACGCCGCGGGAAATCGCCCTGATGAAAGCGGCATCACAGGCCAATATAGCGGCAGCCTTGAACACGGCCAGTTCCATGCGTTCTCTGGGAAGCTTGCGCAATATCCGCAATCATTTCAACGCGGAGGTGTCACGACGAGGCAATATACCCGGCTTTCTTGTGATTAACGGATCAATCGACGAAGCCTATGATGAAGATATCGTCGAAGGCACTACCGTTTTGATTGATGGGGTTAGCTCCCGGGCAGGCTATCATGGCGACTATGGCCGGACCGTCTTTGTCGGTGAACCGTCCCAGGCGATGATCAATAAAGTGAAGACAATAGGTCTTGCCTGGGATGAATTGCGACCCAGACTAAGGCCCGGCATGCGCTTTTCGGAAATCCGCGAAAACGGGCAGGCAATCCTGCGCAAAATGGGTAGTGGTATCCATGTTCCGTTTAATCCGCACACTGTCGGGCTCGCGCATACCGAGCAACCAATTCATGGTCTTGATGGGTTGCCATTGGACCTGCAACTGCAGCCGGGGATGATACTCAGTGTCGACTGCCCTTTGATGGAAAACGGCTCAGGTGGCACCGCCCATCTCGAAGATCTTGTCCTGATTACCGAGGATGGCAACGAGCCTATCCATGACGTTGGAAACCAGATCATTATTGCTTAAGCCCTAGCGCGATAAAACGACCATGGGACAAACGGCTATGGCTTGTTCGACTCAAATTCCGGATAGCGCCCAAGGGTCAACAATACCAATGCTGCGATAGGGAACAGGACACAGAAAAGCTGTAGAAGAAATTCATAAGACCCATCACGATCAAATACCGACCCGAATATCGGAGGCGCAAACGCGGCGCCTATAAACAGGGTAATGTAAAGGGCTCCATAGATTTTTCCATATGCGGACAATCCAAAATATTTGCTGGCCATGAACGCGACAATATCAAACTCCGCTCCAGCGGCAAAACCCACGAGCAGGATTGCGACCGCAGCCTCTCCATGAGAAACGCCGCCGATTAACAGGAGACAGGCCAGTGCGGGCAAGATCAGAGCGATAGTCGCGACCATGGGTGCCCAAAAGCGATCCAGCAGCGCGCCCATTATGATGCGTCCGCCAATGACTGCTATTCCGATCAGTCCAATCAATTTGGTACCATCTTGAACCGATATTCCGCTGATGCTTAACATGGGCAGCATGTTTGAAATCAACCCCGCCACACCAAAGGCAATGGTGAAGAAGGATGCGGCGATTACGTAGAAACGGTAATCTCTTGACGCCTGGCCAAGCGTCTTTCCTGAAACCGCAGAAATGGCGGCGGCATCCGCTGGAGATTGTGGTGCCTGTGCAGCCGCTAGCACTGGTTTTAGAAAAACCAAAGCCAATGGCAGCGGAACCAGCAACACGATTAGCCCGAAGAAGATATAGCCGCCTTGCCAACCCCATCTGTCAATCGCGAATGATGCCAGCGCTGGTCCAAAGGCAGCAAAAACCCCGCTTCCTGCAAGGACAATACCAAAGGCCAGGCCGCGATGCTGGCGGAATTGATGGCCGATGACATGGGTCCAGATAACCGGGCTTGTGCCCTGCCCCACAATAGCCATGAGGGCCCACGCGGCATAAAATGCATAGAGGTTCGATTGTCCGATGAGCCCTATCAGCGCGAGCGATGCAGCGAAGGCGATAATACTGGGAATGGCGACCCAGCGCGCGCCAAATCGATCACAATAATGACCGATGACCGGACCACATAAAGTACCAAGGATAATGAACGTAAACGCCGATTGGAATTGTTGCATTGTCCAACCGGTGTCTTGTGTCACCGGCCCGGCAAAAATTCCCAGCGTATAAAAAGGAATCGCGGCGACGCCGAACATCATGCCGACAAAGCATGCGATCAATACACCAGTGCCCTGACGAAATTCGGACATATGATGGCTAATACCACTCATATCGCGCCCAAAAGCCTGACAACAGTTTTACGTCAGTTACTTCCCGCCTGGGAACATCGATTTTGGCGGCGAAGCGACGGGTATTTTTCCATCAGCTGGCAAAGGAGCAGGCTTTTGCTCCCGCGCATACATTTCAAGCGAGGATAGCATTGGCATTCCCCACTTCGAACTGACATCGAGATATTCAGGATAATGCTTGGCCGCATATTCAACTGCATGTTTATCCGCAAATTCAAGCGAATCTTCAGATCCGAAAAAGCATGAATAGGAACAATGTCCGGGGGTCTCGCCCATCAGCATCCATGGCAACCAAGGGGTTGTACGCATCCAAGTACCCCGGGCCGTAATGCTCGTTAGATCAGGATTCTGAACCTCATCCCACTCAAGGGCATAAAGGAAATTCTCGGTCACCTGATTGAACTTTGATCCGCTTTCGCGTGGCCACTTATCTGGCTGCAAGGCTGCCGGATAAAAGAGATTGATCCGGGACGCTAATGAAAGGTCATTATTGCGTCGCTCCCAATCGAGCAAGAACGGCCTCTTGGGCGGTGCTACAGCGTTAAGACCACCGTAGGTCGGCGGTTGAAAATAATAATCTGTTATGGTGTGATTGAACGCAGGATTTGCGATCGGAACCACCCGAACCTTTTCGTCAAAATAAGGATTGTGCCATTCTTCGAGAATCTCACCAGTCGCTAGATCAGTATAAAACCCTATTTCGTTGAGCACCTTGCGGTAGCCTGGATCCTCTCCCGGGAGAGACGGAAGCAGCTTGGCAGCTGAAAAACCGGTGAACCCGACCAGATCACGAATGGCTTCCCCTGGCCTGACGCCTTGAACGATACCCTTGAACCAGCCGAACTTGGTTGATTTCATATCGGTGTTACCGTTGATCTTGGCAAAAATTTCGCGATTTCCAGCCGTGGTAGTCAGATCATAAGCTCCGCTTGAGAGGTCTCTTATGACACCGCCACCCTTTCGCACCGTTTTGGCCTTCGCCGGGCCCGCTCCGAGCGCCATAGCTGCGGCGCCGGCTGCACCAGCTGCGATAAAATTTCTGCGATCCATAGTCAGCTCCTGAATTGTGTGGCTTAATAATCGAAGGTCAAGGTTGCACCCAAGCGGCGGCGATTGCCGACGGTTGGAACATAGTCAGTGAAAAACGGCGTCGCGATGAAGAAGGCGTTTGATACATATTTTTTATCAAACAGATTTTTGCCCCAAACCGAAACGGACCAATTGTCCCCGCGAACGCCCAGGCGTCCGTTGACAAGTGTTCGTGGAGCGATGGTTGTAGCATTCAGCTCGGACACATATTGCTTGGACTGACCAGCCACATCCAATCTGCTGAAAAATTCCATTGCGCTGGAAAGGTCCGTATTGAACGAGGCGCCGACATTCCACTGGAACTTGGAAGACCGTTGCAACTGATTGCCTCCGATATCACCATCCGCGTTACAAACCAGACCATCACCACACAGGTTTGACCGGGTGATCCGATCGGAAACCGTGCCATCATCATATTTGGCATCAATATAGGCAAGCCCAGCATTGACTGTGAAGCCTTCGATAACCTCGAAAAGCCCATCTATCTCGATACCCTTGGATGAAGCGCCACCGACATTGGTAATGATGTTCGTGGTAAAAAACGAAGCGCCGGCAGGCGATGTCTGCAGTTGCAGACTGCTCCAGTCAATGTAGAACGCAGCCAGGTTCAGTGTGGCGCGGCCGTTCATGAAAGTATTTTTGGATCCGATTTCATATGTCCAGTTCGTATCCGGACCATAGAATCGCTCTTCGTCCGGCAAAGCCCCATTGGAACTGTTGATTCCACCGGATTTTACTCCTCGCGCAACCGATGCATAAATTAAATTATCATCGCTTATCTTATAGTCGATGCTAGCGCGCGGTGTGAAATATTTATCTTCATAATCATAGGGACTATTGGCTGTTAAATCGGAGAGAGTTTTCTCTTCGTCGGTATATCGGCCCTCCAACTCGATCGTCAGCCGCTCGTCAAGCAGCGGTACCGATATCCGACCGAATATTGCTCTGGTATCGGTTTCCGTCAATGCGTCGACAAGCCGTACACCGTCAGGTAGCCGTGTTAGAGGAGTCAGGTCGCGAAACGGCACCAGCCCGCCCGTTCCCTGGTCAAAGTCTTCACCGTTCTGAATGAAACCGCCGATCATCATGTAAAAACCGCTATCACCTTGATATTGAAGGCGTAATTCATGTGAATCATAGTTAAAGTCGCCAACAGGATTGAAAGTAAACGAATTGCCCGTTACGCCTCCAAAGACTGTTGGAACCAGGGCGTCCCGGTCACTACCACCGGCCGAAAAAACGTCCCCTGCTGAATGGCCATATAGATAATTAGCGCTTATCTGGTCGGTCAATTCAGCCGCTACATTGACGCGCACCAGTCTGGATTCAGAATCGAGCCCGTAAGTCCTTGGATCAATAACGAAACCCTCGGTACCGCTGGCTCCCGGTATTGGCGTGCTAGGCAATTCACCGCAAAAAAGTTGCAAGCCTGGGTTTGTAAATTGGCCACCGTCACTACAATTGAAATCACCGGCCCCTCGCGACAGGCGATATTGGGCCCGCGTTTCTGAATCAGTGTTGAAGTGATAATAATCAAAATCAACGGTCACGGCCTGAACGGGTTTCAAACTCGCCCCGACTTGCACCATGGATTTGTCATAACCGCCAATTTTCCCGCTCGTCCCGGGATCAAGGCCGATATCAGCATCGGGGTGACTATTCTCCCAATCCCCATTAAACGTCGAATAACCGAGCGCCAGCCGCATGGACAGCACGTCATTAACCAGAGGCGCACTTATTTTGCCTGAAATATCCAAGCCGCCATTTTCGGAAACTTCCAATTCACCGCTAGCCGAAATTTCGGTCAAACTGCGCGTTGTCGAAATGTAATTAATGGCTCCTGCAAAGGCATTTGCGCCATAAAGAGCACTTTGCGGCCCTTTGACAATTTCAATGCGCTCAAGGTTCATTGAACCAACATCAAACGCATATTGTCTTGGAATATAAATGCCATCGAGGAACACAGATACATTTTGTTCCAGTCCGGTAATGGCAAACTGCGTTGCACCACGAATTGTCGGAGTACCAAACCCGCCGTTGGAATAATCTTCGAAAACCAAACCAGGTGTCTGCAAAGCGACATCTTCCAGTTCCGAAATGGACCGGCGCTGAAGTTCTTCGGCGTTAAAAGCAGTAATCGCGCCAGGAATGTCCTGAAGGCGTTCTTCGACCTTTCGAGCGGTCACAACAATCATATTGCCATCGTCGCTTGATGCGGCAGAATCGGTTGTTTGAGCCATTGCCGCGCTGGTTGGCAAAATTGCCACTGTCGTTATTGCTGTAGTTCCCAGAGCCGCAAGCACGGCTGCACTCATTTTGCTATTTTTACTCTTGGACATCAAAATCCCCCTCGATGAAAAATTGGCCTCCCAGACCGGCGTTATTCGATTGCAAGTGTATCAAGGGAATGATGCACAAATAGTTCTTACCAGAGAATCTCCGCTAGTTGGTTAAAAATTCATTCGATTGGATTGAGAGTGCCGATATTGGGAAATAGGTTTGTTCAACAGATTAGGAATGGCGCCAAAAACATCCTTGCTGGCACAATGGTTAGAACCACCATTATGCCATTCCCTAACGGTTTTAAGATCAACAGCAGGCCAGCCGACTAGCCTGCAGGCGGATCAAAATTATCCCAATTTTGCCAATCAGCTGTCACGAAATGCTCATCAATCAATGTCCGCATGTAACATTTGCCATCGCGAAACCACTGCCAAGTCCTGGCCCGTTCTTTGATATCCTTGTCGACCTGAATCATTTCATAAAGATAGACGCCGGGTTCGTCCTTGCGCACCCAGTTCAAGCAGGTTGAAAGGTTGTTGTCATCCGGCTGCATCGCCGCCGCCCATCCCTTGATCAGGTCATTGTCCCACCAAATCCGGCCATCTTTGTAATTTGCAGGGAATTCGCGCGTTTCGCTTTTCCCGTCGTCCCAGAAATAATAATTGGTCTGATGATAATCCGCAGGCTTTCCGTCTTCCGGTATGCGGCAAATGAGACGCGACTTGTGCGCATCGATCAATTCTCCGGTGATTGCATCATAATAGCGGTACATGCCTTCCCAGACGCCTTCATTGGCTGCCAGCAGCGGCATATTTTGTCTGAGTATTTCGGGTTGTGCCATGGGTCGTCTCCTATGTTGTTTGTGTGGAAAGCTGTTTTATGTGCTCGATCCGACTTCAAAGCCCTTGCTCAACGGTGCAGAGGCAAAGATCAGGATGTCGTGAAGTTTGCCATCTTCGCCGACTTCGAAGAAATTGCAGTTGGACATGTGGATTTCTTCGCCTTCGTCATCGGTCAGCGAGATATTGAAGCGCACGGCTAAGCGGTTTTTCTGCGGATCGGCCACAGCAACAAAATCTCGAAAGTTGATCACGGGAAAGCTGGTGATGAAATCTTCCAGATGGTCGCGCAGCGCAGTCCAGCCGGTATAGGTAAAATTGCTGCTCGGTATGCGCATTTCGCAGTCTTCCGATATACCCGCCATAACGCCATCCAGATCATGGGCATTGAGCTTCTTGAAGAAATTTTCGATACCTGCAGTGACAAGCTGTTGTCTCAATAATGCCATTATGCATCTCCTTTTGACTGCGTGACCGTGTCAATAACATCCCTGCTGTCCGGATAGGGGCTCGATTGCTCAACAATGGCAAACAGGTCCTTTGGGTCCCGATCAAAATCGGCCGCAGCGAAACACTGGCTGACCTTAGTCAGTTCGTCTGCTCGGCTAAGTGGTCGCAAGGGAGAACCGAATGGAATATCCACAGTCTGCTCTATCGTCCGGCCATCATTCAGCTCGAGCACGATTTTTTGCGGTGACAAAGCATTGGGATCCGGATTGTCATTCAGAATGACATGAATTTTTGCAGCATCATCAAGGGTCTGCGGATTGCTGAAGCTTTCAGTGGTGAAGAGAGCCGGATCAACCTTGCGCTGGCGTATCATCATTGGAGCCACAAATTCCAAGCATAATCGGGCATAGGCGGGCTGCATATCCGGCTTGCAGGCACGGCCAACCAGAAGTTTGATCAACGAGGGCACATAGGCCGTCAGGCTGGCTACATTCTCCATTTCGAAATCATGGTCTGCGCGCATATCCATCAGGGCGGTCAATGTGGCCTGGGTAGCGCGGCCCGCGGGAAAGGGTTTGTGCGCCACCTCGGTGATTTTCCAAGGGTTGCCCCAAGCGTTGAAATGCGCATTGAGATTTTCGCCCTGCTCAATCAGTTTGAAATATCCGAACTTGCCGTCCACCACGTCATGCGGACCGGTCATGCCATGTGTTACCAGATCAGCAGCAGTTAGTGCGGCGCGGGCAGCGATACCGATTTGTAGCGGCAAAGTTTCCGAACCTTCCCAATGCGCCTGCATGGTTCCGGAAACCTGACTATAGGCAATCCCCATCAGGTTGGTCATTTGCATTCGGTCAAACTTGCGAAGCCGGCCAATAGCCATGGCAGCGCCCATTAGTCCGGCAGCCGAAGGCCGGAAAAACCGTGGTTCGGTTTTAGCAGCTGCGCCGAACAACACCGCTGTTTCAACGCCGACGATCAGCGCCAGCAACATCTCGTCGAGCGGCACGGGGCGCTCCTCAACTTCAGACAGCAGCGTGGCGGTCGTTGTGCAAAGCGCAATAACCACCGACGGTTCATGCAGCGCATCCCATTCCAGCGCGTGAATCTGAAAACCATTCATCACTGCGGCTGAATGAGACGACAACCGGATGCCTTCACGGCCCAATATGCGGCAGGTTCCTGTCCTGTCGCCATCCCATTGCTGTGCCGCCGCCAATATCTTGTCGCTGGCGGGATTGCATTTTCCAGCAACCCCAACCGCCAGTGTATCGGCCAAAAAAGTCCTGGCATGGCGCACCGCATCAGCCGGTAGATCGGAAAAATTGCGAGATAGCACGCAATCGATCAACCGATCCGTGGTCGGACTGCTGTCACGCGATGCCTCAGGCTCGCTGCTGCCATATTGAAATGTCATAATCGGGACGAATAGCTTTTCTGGTCAAACACCGGAACGATGAATGCTGGTTGACCGCGCAACGGATAAATTTTTTCTATTTATCCAATGCTTTCAATATGGTGTTGGGAATGAAGCTGTTATCCCATTCTGGCTCTTTCGGCGGACTGTCACCCATGCGAAGAATGACAAGCTTCCTGGATGGGACAATATAAGTGACCTGATTGCCATTGCCGTCAAACAAAAACAGGTCGTTGGCGAGATAGGGTGCGCTGTGAAACACTTTTGGCGCTTGCGAAACCGGGCCCATGAAGCCGCGGCGCTCGGTATAGGGCGAGCCAATCCAGACACCTAGTCCGTAATAGGGATTGGTCGCAGAAGCTGTGCGCATCTCATCCACATAGCCCTCCGGCAACACGGGCGCGCCATCCACTTTCCCGTCATTTACCAGCAATATTCCCAGCTTTAGCCAGCTTTCAGCCGGTAGCAGCATACAGCATCCAGAATGGGCCAGGCCGCCTTCCCGGTTCAACCAGATCGTCCCGCCAGGCGCACCGATTTTCCGCAAAATCTCGGTGCCGATAAACTCTTCATATTGCCGTCCGGTCGCCCGTTCGATGACGATGGCAACCAAATCTCCAGTAGCGTTATTATAGGAATATTTTGTGCCCGGTGTGTCGGTTAACGGATATTCGTCAATAATATACTGGCCATGATAAGGATCGAGATAGGCCCGCGGAAAGGGGCTGTCGGGATCCATCTCAAAACTCTGTTCGAGCAGCCCGCTTGCCATGGACAGCATGTGACGGACGGTCATGCTTTCTTTTGGCGTTCCTTGCCATTCGACAATGAAATCCGAGAGTTTCTGGTCAAGACTTTTGATATCGCCGAGAGCAATCCCTCGCCCTATCGCGATAGCGCTGAGCGGTTTCGACAGGGATTTGGAGACTAGCGGCGTGGTGGCGGTATTACCCGCAAAATAACGCTCGGCAGCCAGCTTTCCATCATGCCAGACCAGCAGTGCGGAGCTATTATTTTTTGCCGCATAGCCGACTATTTTTTCCACTGCTGATGGTGGCAGCGCATCAGTCGATACATCCGGCAGACTGGATTGCGCCGCGCCGGGCACCGGTGCCATTACATCATATTCCAGCCGTTCCCGCGCTGCAATTGCAGCAAACCGCTTTCGATAAAGTGTCTCTGAATCCGCCGGACGATCTTTCCAAGATGCGGACATCGGCGTTTTTGCGGGTTCGGCCATCGCGTTGTCTGTTGTCGACATGCAAGCCGTTGCGCCCAGAAGCAACATAAGCGCGAACAATTGTGGATATCTCAAAATGGTTATCCCTCTGCAATTTCTTCGAGCACAGCGGAATAACGCGCGCCGGAATCGTTCTGTTCCTGCTCTTTGGCTTTCTTGAGTGTCACATAATAAAGGCGATCCAGAAAGGCCTTGCGTCGTTCTTCGCGCGCCAGGATCGTGGCTTCGTCCGGTTCGAAATTGTCCACTTCCTCGTCAATCATGATGCCCTTGGCCGTCGCGATTTTCTCTACAGTATCGAGCCGGTCTCTCATGACGCAGAACTCGCTGGCTAGCACCAGGATCATAGACATGGCTTCGTCAACGCCATCAACCTCGAAAAATGTCGGCCGCTTGCCCTTAGCGTGGCGTGGAATTGCCGGTTCGGTTGCCTCTTCCATCTAGCTAGCCCTCCGTGCGATCAATACTTCCCAGCCGCCACCGGGGGCATATTCGCCCGCGACAAATTCTCTGTCAGCCTCTTGAGTTTCCTCTGGCGCAAAAGCTTCGAGGGCCGCCATGGGTGCATTGTCGAATGACACGGCATCAGGCGCAAATCCTGCATCGGTTGCAAGCTTGATCTGGTCCATTTCGCGCATCGCGCCCCAGAAGGGTTCATTATTATAGTAGGTCTCATTGTCGAGAATGAACTGCATGAACGGCCCCATTTTATGGAACGGCGGCAAGTCGGCATGGATCATATAGCCGCCCGGTTTCAGCAGCCTATGACATTCGCGAATGATTTCCGGCATCGCCTTGCCGCTCGTTTCGTGGAGCAGGATATGGCTGACAATCAGATCAAAGCTTTCATCATCAAAACCAGTTGCTTCTGCGTCGCGCTGCAAGAAGCCCACTTCCATTCCCTTTGCTGCAGCACGGGCATGGGCGTAGCGAACGCAGGGGCCGCCAACATCAATACCCGTAACATTGGCTCCTGGAAAAATCTCCTTATAGGGCAGCGTCGAATGGCCGACAGTGCAACCCATATCGAGAATATCTTTTGGCTCAAACCCGTCCAGATTGCGCTTGATATAATTGCAAACCGACCGACCCATATCATCATTGTCAGGGCCCATCATTCCCATTGAATAGAGATACACTCCGCGGTCGTAAAGCGCACCGGCAGTGACATCCGCATCCGTCGCAGCAGAAGCGTATCCGCCGGGCATGCAATGAATATCAATCGCGCTGATATAGCGAGGCACTTCGAAATCCGTGCTTGATTCCAAAGGGGCTTTGGATTGAGCGGATAGTTTCTGGGCTTTCGCATTGATATCATCCTGATCCCGCGCCAACGGTTCGATCACCGATTCCCAAAGCAATTCCTGCGCGACCCGATTGGCAGACGCATAGGCCTGAAAATAGGGGTCAGCGACCATGGTTGACCGAATATCATGGCGATCCTCTGGTTTGCGCCCATGCTGTTTTTCGAATTGCCGGGATGCGCGACCTTCAAAAACCGGTGTGAGCCCGGGAAGCAGATCATTCTGAACAAATTGTTTCAGGCTTTTGGAGAAATCCTGTCGCATGCGATCGTCATGATCTCCAACAACAAGAATATCATGCTTTGCTTGCCCGGAAACATAGTGTTGCATAAATTTTTTCTCCTTGGGGACATGGTCGCGACAAACCAACGCGACCGGCCGATTTTATCTCATACTCTTTGACTATATTCCCCTCTGTTTTCCATCAGTGGTTATGATTGCAAAACTATCCGACAAGCGGTCACACTTTTCATCAATCGAGCGGGATCAGACAGCCCAACTATGGTTGGAAAAATTTGAAACCGATATGCTGGCTCAGGCTGCGTGAATAGGGAGCGATATTTTGGTCAAGGACTCTGTGGCTGAAGAACAGCAAGGACTAGCGAAAATTCAGGGCCATTGGGTAGAATATACCTGGGCGGTGGCATTTTTTATTCACAGTATTATCAACACCCTGTTGCCACGAACGGACAAAGCCGATGCCATGCGGGAAGTGCTGCGCGGCTGGCACTATGCGGTTGGCACGGTTGTCGGTATTTTGAGTATCTGGGTCCTGATCCGATTGTGGAAACGCCGTCATGTTCCGATCAACAACAACATGTCCGCACTGGCCAATCGCTGGTCATTTGCGTTGGTGTTTTTTACCGCAGCGTTACTCTTCATCGCGCCGTTGTTCGGTATTTTTAATGCATGGGCCAATGGTCTGGCCATTCATTTTGGGCCGCTCCCGGCTTTTCCCTCGTTAATGGGTGAAAACCGGGCGGTCTGGCTGTTCGCTGGATATTTCCACGCCGGCATCGGTTTTTCCGTTTTGTTTTTGACCCTCATGACGCTGCTGACTGCGGGCTATTTTTTGCTCCGTTATGGCGAGGGGCTGTTTTCCGGTTTTCCGCCAGGTTTTGGCCTATTCATGTTGCTCAGCGCGACTGTTTCGATTTATGCAGCGACAACTTTTAGCGGACCGGAGCCCGGACCACGCTCTGTGGCGGTTTTTCTCGCCATTTGCCTGGCTGTCTGGGGCCTTGCGCGCTTGCTTAAACGGCAGCCGTCCAAAACCGTTGATGCTTTTTCCGGTCGTGCCGGTCTTGGCATCGTCGCGGTAATAGCGGCGCTGGTAGTGAGCGTTGCCGGTCTTTACGGCCCCTATGCTTTGTTCCGGGTCAGTCCGATCGAAATGGGCGAGAGGATTGAGGCGCCCGAAGGCGTAACGTCTCATCCGGACCCTGAAATCATCGTGCAAGTGACCCCGGAAACGGCACTGGAGCGTGATGTCCGGGCAGAAAATTTCAAATGGTGTGGCTTTTGTCATACCATGAACAAAGGCGGCAAACATTTGGCGGGACCAAATCTCTACGGGATATTCGGTCGCCCCGTCGGAACGGTTCCGAATTTTACCTTTACCGAAAATTTTGCTGCTCGCGGGAAGGCCGGGGAAGTCTGGACAGAGGAACTGATGGACGAGCTGGTTGCCGACCCTGACGCATTTGCGCCCGGCACGACGATGGTTGTGTCCTCCGGCAACGTCAAAGACCCTGAACGCCGAGCTGCGCTGATCAACATACTGAAGAAAGAGACCATGGGTGAAGCTATTGAAGAAGTGCCCGCACCATGATTCATGAGGAATTTCGCAAAGGCTGGAAGGCTCTATTTGCAGGGGTCGCTGGTGTTACCACCGGTGCATCGCCAATACCGTTCAATGTCCTGCCAATCGTCATCGGACCCATCCATTTCGCCATGGGCTGGTCCTTTCTGCAGATTAGCATCGGCATAACAATTTATGGCATGGTTGGCGCGTTTCTGGCACCGGCCGTGGGGGCTCTTGCCGACAAAATTGGCGTGAAGCCGGTTGCCATGGCATCGCTGACCGGCTTTGGAATTGCCCTTTCCCTGCTCTATTTTACGCCGGACAACATATATGTTTTCTACGCGATATGGGCATTGGTCGGGATGCTCGGGATCGGTTCCACCCCGGTCACATGGAGCCGCACGATCAACATGTGGTTCTACGAAAACAAAGGGCTCGCGCTTGGCATATTATTGCTTGGCACGAGCATAGCCGGACTGATCGTCCCGCAAATCGCCAATGCTGTCGTGGAAGCGGCAAGCTGGCGAGAAGTATTCCCGGTTATGGCTTTTTTACCGCTACTGGTTGGCTTGCCTATCGCCTTTTTTCTATTCCGCGACCCATCGCCATCCGAACGGCCCCAGGAAATCCGCAGCGCTACCGGCGAGCTAACCGGATTCGGATTGCGCGAAGCGCTCCAGCATTATCGCTTCTGGATATTGTTCGCATCAGTAGTGTGTATTGCTCTGGCCTATGGCGGCGCGCATATTCATATGGTCCAGATTGTCCAGATGCACGGATTGACCCCGGGCCAGGCCGCAACCGTAATGGGTGTGGTGGCGAGCGGTATTTTCGCCGGAAGAGTGATCGTCGGTCTGTTGTTCGACAAATTCTGGGCACCCGCTGTGGCATTTCCGGTGTTGTTGTTGCCGGTCGCGGCCTGTGCGTTGTTACTCGGCACGGGTACCAGCCAGCCGCTGATCTTTTTGGCCGGCTTTCTGCTGGGGTTCGCAGCCGGTGCGGAATCTGATGTTATCGCCTATCTCGCGGCACGTTATTTTGGTATGATCTCCTACGGGCGCATCTATGGATTTCTCTATGCGCCCTTTGGTATATTTTCGTCCATATCGCCGGTACTCTATGGTTACACCCGAGATACCACGGGCAGCTATGACAATATGCTGATTTTCGCCATGGGATTATTTGCAGTCGGCGGATTCTTGTTATTGTTGCTGGGCAAATATCCCGACTGGAAGACAACGGAAAGGACCGTAATGGCATGAAACCAGAAGATATTGCACCGCCCTATACGGCGGTCACCCAGCATGATGTTTTTCCCAAGCCCAATCATGACGAGGTTGCGCGCTTTAACTTCCTTGCCAATTTCAACCGCTTTATGGCGACCGCTCTCGGCCCCGGGAACAAGCGGGCTTATGATAACCGAGTTTTGCCCAAGTTTATCAAGGACCATGGCCGCGAGCCTCAAGACCGATTTGAAATTCGCCGGGCAATGAATGAAGATCCATGGCACCGTTTCTGGTCCGCATTGAAACGGAACTCCATGGAAATCCGTCAACAGAACGGGCGAACGATCGTTTTGCGGCAGCTGGAAGAGCTTGTCGAAAAAGCGAGCCAGTTGAACGAAGGCAGCAACAAACTCTCACTGGATCCGGATGTTCATACACCACGTTATCAGGCGGCAGTGGACATACATTGCATGCCCGGCAGCTATCATGGCGAAGAGTGCCCCGACGATATTTCCGCCGGCGCCAACTATGACTGCGGAATATTCGCCACCACCGCGGGCGGGATTGGTGCGCTGTCAGATGGCGGCGGTCAAGCGCTGGTCAAATGGATCAAGGAAGAGCGGCCCGGCTGGACGCCGAAACGGATACTCGATATCGGCTGCACCGTCGGCCATAATATCGTGCCTCTTGCCCTGGCCTTTCCTGAAACTGAAATCATCGCGATAGATGTTGCCGCGCCCGTATTACGTTATGGTCATGCCAGAGCAAAAGCGCTGGGCGCTGACAATATCACTTTCATTCAGCATAATGCCGAAGATTTGTCCCGCTGGCCGGATGAATATTTTGACTGGGTTCAAACAACCATGTTCCTGCACGAGACCAGTGGTACCGCACTCCCTAAGATAATCAACGAAGGCTATCGGACGCTGGCCAAAGGCGGACTGATGTTCCATCTTGAGCAGCCAGCCTATACCGATGCGATGCCGCTCTATGAGCAATTTATTCGAGACTGGGATGCGTTCAACAATAATGAGCCATTCTGGTCCTCCATGCACGCGATCGATCTCAACGCTGTCATGACTGACGCTGGATTTGATGCTGGCTCGCTGTTTGAAGCGTACGTCAAAGCCGTGGTTGATCGAGAGGTGTTCCCTGCAACGGCAGATAGCGGCGAAACCGAAGATCATGGCCGCGCCGCAGCGTGGCACGCATTTGGCGCATGGAAATAGGCTGGCAGATGAACCAAAAAACCAGCCAGCCGATATCTTTGCAATATGCCAAGGCGAGCTTTTAATGCCCGAAGAGCTGGCGTGACAGAGTGTGATTTCATTATCATCGGTGCTGGCTCAGCCGGAGCGGTTCTTGCGAACCGACTGTCGAGCAACGGCAAGTTCAAGGTTCTGCTGATTGAAGCTGGCGGGCGGAACCGATCACCGGTCTTATCAATACCAGCCGCCATGGCGACTGCGATCGCTATGCCAAAATATAGCTGGGGCTATCCGGTCGAACCGGACCAAAGCCGGCAGGGCCGTCCCGACAGCTGGCCCAGCGGCCGAGGACTTGGCGGAAGCAGCGCCATTAACGGCCTGTTCTACACCCGCGGCCAGCCGCAAGACTATGATGGTTGGGCAGCATTGGGCAACGAAGGCTGGGCCTATGCCGATGTCGAACCCTATTTTCGCGCGATTGAGAGCTCCGAAATCGGGTCTGCCACAACGCGCGGCAAAAACGGCCCTCTGACCATTTCCAGGCTTCGGGAGGTCCACCCGCTGGCTGAAAGCTTTGTGGATGCAGTCGAGGAATGCGGCATCGAACAGGTCGAGGATTATAACGGGATTCACGGATCGGGCGTTTCACTTGTTCAGGTGACGCAACGCAATGGCCGGAGACAGAGCGCCGCCGATGCGTATCTCACCCCTGTGCGAAACAGAAGCAACCTCACGATCCTTACCGACGCGCAATGCACAAAGCTGATTATCGATGAGGGTGTCTGCAAGGGCGTGCGCTATATTCGCGGCGGGCGCAGCGTTACGGCCTATGCCCGGCGCGAAGTGATAGTGAGCGCCGGTGCGATTGGCTCACCCAAACTACTCATGGTATCAGGCATTGGCCCGGCAAAAGCACTGAAGGACGTCGGTATTGATGTGATCCACGACCTCGGCGGGGTTGGTCAAAACCTGCAGGAACACCCCAATGTCGGGATCAGCGCCGAAGTTAACGTGCCGACATATAATATCGATGCTCGTAACCCCCTCAAAATGGCCACGCATCTTGCACGGTGGTTCGCTTTCGGGACTGGTCCGGCAACAAGTCCCTATTCTCAAGCAGCGGCATTTTATAATGCACGCGACCTGAAGGGACGTCCCGATCTCGAAATCCTGTTTGCGCCACATGATTTCAAATGGACCGACAAAGGCCCGAAACCTGCGCCATTACCGGGCGTGAACCTGATTGTGAGCCTTTGTCGCCCGGAAAGCAGGGGTGAAGTTCTCCTGCGTTCCGGTGACCCGGCTGCTCCCCCGATCATTCGGCACGACATGCTTGAAAGTGCAGAAGATATGCGGCTGATTCTGGAGTGCTGCCGGATGGTCAGGAAGATCTATTCCACCTCTGCATTTGGGCCGTATGTCGTGCGGGAAAACTTGCCGGGTGAGGCGGTCAGATCGGATGCAGAAATGGAAGATTATGTTCGCAGTGCCGTCTTCGGCGGAAACCATCTGGTCGGAACGTGCAAGATGGGCCAGGATTCGATGGCAGTGGTAAATGAGAAACTGAAAGTGAAGGGCATAGGGAAGTTACGGGTGATCGACGCATCAATCATGCCCCAACTGATTAGCGCCCATACCAACGCCGCCACAATGATGATCGCCGAGAAAGGGGCGGAGATGATCTTGGAAGAACATCGTTCGGCATAACGATATGCGAGGTCTTTCGAAGAAATGGCGGTCCAGTACGTGGCCATCCTTGCCGCCCGGGGCGTTTCAACTGTCTGATGACGGACAAAACAGAAATGCTCGAAACGATGTCATAAAAGAGGTTGCGATAATTGTGTGAATGGGCTTAGTTATCCGCCTGACGGATAGAGAGACAAGTATATGGAACGCGGCGTACCCATCAGAGCAATTACTCGCGGCATAGCGGTGTTGTCTGCTGTCAATCGCGATGGCCCGATCACAATGATGAATATCTCGAAAAGCGCCAATATTCCCTACCCTACCGCATGCCGGATTGTGCAAACCTTTTTGCACGAAGGTTTGATTGAACGCGAGCCAGCCCGGAAACGCTACCGCGTCACGTCGCTGGTGCAAACGCTGGCCACCGGATTTCAATCCGAGGATCAACTGGTGGCAGTCGCCCGCCCCCATCTTGAAGAGCTGTGCCGCAAATTTAGTTGGCCGGTTTCATTGGCCACCCGCGTGGGCACAAGAATGATGGTGCGTGATTCCACACATAAGATGACATCACTCACCTTCACCAACTATTATCCTGGATATACTTTACCGATTGCCGAATGCGCGACAGGGAAAGCATATCTTGCCCATTGTTCCGATGAAGAACGTCAAACCATTGTGGAAGCATGGAAAGCAACGGACAATGAGACCTCTAAAATGGGGTTGCTTCTGGTTTCGGATGATGTGGTGCTGAATAAAATCCGCGAAGATGGCTACGCGCACCAGATGCGTAATTTTTACAACGAAGAACCGGGAAAAACGTCATCACTAGCTGTACCGGTCAATGGTCCGGATGGTGATATACTTGGCTCTCTGGCAATTATCTATTTTGCCTCTGCACTGAAAGCCGATGAAGCGACCGCAACGTTCCTGAAGGCGATGCACATAACAGCAACACAAATAACCGAGAGCCTTGAAAAAAGCGGTTCATCAGTAAACTAGTTGATATCCGCCCGGTTTAACTGCGCCGCATGTTGGCCCGCCAAGCGTCCCAGGGTGGTTGCCGTCATGAGGCCGTTACCCGCCATATAGCCATCGGCACCGGGCCCGGAAATACCGCGCGCCGCACCGCCGCCTGCATAAAGATTGGGAAACGCTGTTCCATCCGGCCTTAACACCCGTGCATCCTGATCTACTTCGAGACCGCCTTGCGTATGAAACAACGCGCCTGTTACCCGCACGGCGTAAAAAGGCGGAGCCAGCTTCTCTTTGCCCGCAAAGCTTCGGCCAAATTGATCTGGTTCGCCGCTTTCCACCAAAGCCCATGTCCCAGCCACACTGGCCTTCAAACCCTTGATCGCGATACCGGCCTGTTCAGCCAGTTCCTCCAGCGTGTCCGCTTTTATAAGGCAGCCAGCCGACTTGGCCTGCTGATAATCATCAAATTGTTCCATGATCCTGTGCCGGGTTTCATCATAGATACTCCAAGCAACATGTCCGTCCTGCTCCAGAACCTTGACCGCCTGTTCCGAATAACCCGCCGCTTCATTGGAAAAACGGTTTCCTGCGCGGTTAACCTGTATGCCGCCCTCGGCAATCAGTGGCCACAATATGGGTATGCCATAGCCGGCGGCGAGTCCGGCATGCCCCTGATAGGCGCTCATATCAGCCATGCTGGCGCCCAGTTTTTCACCCCATGCTACCGCATGCCCCTTGTTGCCAGAATGGCCGTGGAAGGTTGCATGTTCCAGTTCAGGGATCAGTTCTGCCACCATCTCCTGGTTGCCGGCAAATCCGCAACAAGCGAGTATCAGGGCATTACATCCGATAACATCCTGCCCGCCGTCGGGGCGCGTTGCGCCAACGGCGATTATACGATCACTACCATTCACATACAGCGTATCGACTGTTGCGTCCGTCAGAATATCCACACCTGCCGTTTCACAAGCCGCGGCAAGTGCCCCCATCAACTCTCCGCCGGACCGGCTTGGCATCCCGTGCATCCTGAGCGCGCTATGACCCGGATAGGTAAAGCCTTCCACCAGACTGAGGCCAATATCATGATCTTCCATCAACCAGTCGATCGTTCGTGCAGACTGCTGCGCCAAATGATGGACCAGCGTCTGGTCCACTTTGCCCTTCGTCTTTGCGATGATATCTTCCGCAAAAATTTCCGGACTGTCTTCAATAGCCTTTGCCATTTGTGCCTTGCTACCAGCGGCAGGAATAAGGCCGGTGGACATGGACGTTGTGCCAAGCGGCTGGCGATCCCGTTCGATCACAAGAACGTCCACGCCAGCATCCCTGACCGCCAGTGCCGCGCACAGGCCTGTGCCGCCGCCACCGACAATGACCACCGGAATGTCCGTTATGGTTTCGATAGTCTCCGCGCGAATAGTCTCGATCTTGCTCATGGGGATATCTCTTCAAATATCAGAACGGGTTTAATGACCGCACCGCTGCGCTGTGCTTCAAACGCGGTCGCGATCTCTTCAAAGGGAAAGCGGGTGATCAGTTCATCATAGGGCAAATTACCGGCGCGATGCTGTTCAATCATCCACGGAATAAGGCGATCCGGGACACTGTCACCCTCGATAATTCCAGTCATCGTAGTCGTCATGAAAGAGAGGCCACCAGGGTGCGGAACGGGATCCTCAAAGCCGCCAGGAATGGTCAGCACGCCAAAATTGCCGCCGGGATGCAGACAAGCGATCCCGGCCTCAAAAGTTGCCTGTGATCCCGCGGCATCCAGTGCATAAGAGACCCCGCCACCTGATGCTTCCCGCACCTTGGCAACAAGATCGGGATCATCGCCTTTTACCAGAATATCCGCGCCATATTTCTCAGCATGATGCAACCGATCCGCCTGAATATCGCTGGCGATAATTGGCGAGCAACCGGCAATCTGGCCAGCCATTATCGCCGACAGTCCGACTGCTCCGCACCCTATCACCAGTAACGGACGACCTGCTTCTGCGGCAAAATTGTTCAGGACAGCACCAACGCCGGTTTGTATCCCACACCCCAAGGGCGCAGCTGTGGCAAAATCCATATCATCGGGTATCGCAACGGCATTGCGCTGAGTGACCAGAGCGTGGGTGGCAAAACTGCTTTGCTGGAAAAAAGCCCCGCCAATTTCCGTTCCATCAGGCCGCACAAGCGCCGGCCGGCTGCGTTGGCCGTCAATGTTTAATGCGATGTTGTCAAAGCAGTAAGCCGGGTGATCATCGGTGCAGTTACGGCACTGGCCGCAGGACCCGAAGGTCGCGATGACACGGTCACCGATATGGAAACGACGAACATCGCTACCGATCGCAATCACAATCCCTGCGCCTTCATGGCCGAAAACGCGCGGCGTTTCCGACCATACGGATATCCCTATATCCGTATGGCAAATGGCCGCGGCGCGCACGGCTATGACCAGCTCATCCGGCAGCGGGTCGTCGAGCGACAGCGGCTCAATAACCGGCAAAGCCCCGTTTCCGGGCGATACGGCGGCTCGAATCTCTCTAGGCACGATCATGTCGTTTCTGCAGCGCCACCACATCATCAATGCCGAGCAAACGTGACATCTCTCCGAATTCAAAATGCCCCGCACCTTCTCCATTGGCATCGCCAGCCTTCAAACCGGCGTAGAAATTTCGCGCAGCCTGCGCCGCCGCGAGCGGTGCGCCTGCCGGATAGATGACAAATTTCACACCAAGCTTTTGATAATCCGTCGGCGGCAGAACAGGCGTAAAGCCGCCATGAGCCGCGTTGACCAGAATAGGTTTATTCAATCGACTGGCCGCTTGTTCAATTTCTTCCAGGCTTTGCGGGGCCTCCAGAAACAATATGTCTGCTCCGTTTTCTGCATATTTATCAAGCCGGTCAATGGTAGCGTCCAGACCTTCTGTCCGCCTGGCATCGCTGCGCGCAATAATCAGAATATCACCCTCACCACGAGCTTCGACAGCGACTTTCATGCGCGCGATCATCTCCTCGGCGTCGACTGAAACCGCCTGCCCTACATGCCCGCATATTTTGGGAAAGCCCTGATCCTCAATCTGGATCGCCGCGATACCGGCCTTTTGATACCCTTTGACGGCATGGGCCAAATTGGCAATGCCGCCGAAACCGGTATCTGCATCCGCAATAACCGGCGCTTTGCTTTTGGCCGCAAAAGCCCCAAAAATCCGAATGAAATCGCTATAGCCTGCAATACCAACATCGGGCTCACCCATGGCAGAGGCCGTGCCCCAATAGCCAGAGGCATAATGCGCGTCAAAACCGACTTCGTTAGCCATTAAAAGGCTCATATGATCATAGATTCCCGGCGCTGCGATTATCTGATCACCAGCCATTTTCGCGCGAAGCTCGGCACCGCTCATGCCGCGCCCGATTCATGCTCAAACAGTTTATAATATTCCTCCAGCACGGCTCTATCCTCTATAGTTGCGGGAATTGTAGCCTCCTCCCTGTCGGCAATCTGCCTGATATTGCGGCGCAAGATTTTACCGGAGCGCGTCTTCGGCAGCTTGCTGACGATATGGACCTGTTTAAAGGCTGCAACCGGTCCAATTGCCGTGCGCACGTCCAGAACCAGCTGCTGCTGCAATGACCCGGGATCGCTCTGCTCCCCGGCTTTCAAGACTACGAAACCAGCGGGTATCTGGCCCTTCAAATCATCATGGATTCCGACTACGGCACATTCTGCAACCGATGGATTGGCTGCCAGAACCTCTTCAATCGCAGAAGAGGATAGCCGGTGCCCCGCGACATTGATCACATCATCCGTGCGTGTCATGACGTAGACGAAACCGTCTTCATCGATATAACCGGCATCGCCAGACAAATAGTAGCCTACATAGCGTTCAAGATAGGCTTCGACATAGCGTTCTTCCGCCTTCCAGAGCGTCGGCGCAGCGCCGGGGGGAAGCGGTAGTCTGGCAACAATGGCACCGGTTTCATTGGCAGCAACCGGTACACCGTCTTCATCCAGACATGCAATATCCCACCCCGGCATCGGAACACTTGTCGAACCGGCTTTGGTTGGCAACTCCTCGATCCCCAACGGATTGGCGCAAATCGCCCAACCCGTCTCCGTCTGCCACCAATGGTCAACCACGGGCTTACCCAACAGATTTTCTGTCCATGCCAACGTGCTGGGATCGGTTCGTTCACCGGCAAGATAGACAGCTTGCAGGCTGGAAAGATCGTGCCCTGCTGACAGCGTGCCTTCAGGGTCAACTTGCTTGATCGCCCTTATCGCTGTCGGTGCTGTAAAGAAACTGCGCACTTTGTGTTTTGCCATGATCGACCAAAACACGCCCGCATTCGGGGTGCCAACGGGTTTGCCTTCAAAGACCACCGTCGTGTTACGGTTCAGCAGCGGGCCGTACACAATATAGCTATGCCCGACGACCCAGCCAACGTCGCTGGCGGCCCAATAGGTTGATCCGGGCGGACAATTGTAAATGCCCTCCATCGTCCAGGCGAGCGCAGCGAGATACCCGCCGGTGTCCCGAACAATGCCCTTGGGCTGCCCGGTCGTTCCGGATGTGTATAATATGTAAAGCGGGTCAGTCGCTTTGACCGGCTCACACGGGGCCGGTTCAGCGTTCGCGATTTCATCGGCCCAATCCAGGACATCTGACCTGCCCATATCCGCTGGCGCCTGTTCCCGCTGCCAGTAGATAGTCGCATCGATTTCATGATCGGCAAGGGCATAGGCCTCTTCCAGCATGGGTTGATAAGACAGCAACTTGGTGCCCTCAATCCCGCAGCTGGCGGCAATTACCAATTTCGGTGTTGCATCATCAATCCGCGCCGCCAATTCCTTGGCCGCAAACCCTCCAAAAACCACGGAATGTATGGCACCGATACGCGCACAGGCGAGCATGGCAATTACCGCCTCCGGGGAGTTGGGCATGTAGATGATGATACGGTCGCCTTTCGTAACACCGCGCGCTCGCATAGCGCCCCCAAGCCGAGCGGTCGCATCCTTCAATTCGGCAAAGGTCAGGCTGCGAGACGTTTGCGTTACAGGGCTTTCATACTGAATGGCAATTTGATCGCCAAATCCATCGTCAACATGCCGGTCAACGCAATTATGGCAGGCGTTGAGTTCGCCGCCAACGAACCAGCGCGGGATAGGTCCCTGACCACTGCCGAGTACCGTGTCCCAGCGCTTGGTCCAAGCCAATTTGTCCGCTACTTCTGCCCAGAATCTGTCCGGTTCATTTGCGGCAAAGGCCGTTAACTGCGCGTAATTCATCCGATTTCGATTCATTATCCCTCCTTCGCCGATTTTATCTATCAGGGGAGTATATCCCTAACGCCTATCCATTGCGCGGACATTATGCGACATTTGCTTCGATTATCTGCGCGCTTGCTACATATTGGAAACATCAAGAATCAGGATATGAAATATGGATGACGAGTCCCGAAAAACGGAGGTTCCGAAAGAGCTTGGTAATGAAATTGGCGGCAATGGGCGGGTCTATTTTGATAATGTCGTCATCGACAATATGCTGGACGCCTTGCTGGAACTCTCGGCGACCGTCTGGACCCATCATGACCGGGTGATCGTGCTGGAAAAAATCCTCGCTGCCAAAGGCATTGACGTTAGCGAGGAAATTGAGGCTCATTTACCTGACGAAGCGGAAATTGCCGCCCGGACGGCGGAGCGGGACGCATTTGTGGAACGCATTTTCGGTGCTTTCCTGCGCCGCCCGACCAGCGATTTAGCTGATAAAGTGAAGATTTGACAGGAGCTTGAATATGGACCGCGGAAATATTGGTGTACTGCCCCGCCCGACCAAACTGGCAGATGAAAGCTATCTTGAATTTGTTACCAGCTTTCGCAAATTCGCTATTCAGAAAGGCTTTCCTGTCATGTCGGCGAACGGCGAGGCAGCTTTGGAAAAAGCGCTCGAAACCGGAGAAGTGGCGAAGCCTGCCGATGGTTCCGAACTGCCTCTTGAAGAGATAAAGAAGGTTTTTGCCAAAGTCCCGATTACGCCAACTTGGCAGCGTTTCGTGCGTTCGCAACAGGAAATGATGTGGCGCGGAACAAGGGCCAGTTTTTTTCGCAATGCGGACAAGATCATGGCCGACATGGATGCTGCGGAAAAATCGCATCCGGACAATATCCACTATGATCGATCGTTCGAACCACCTGCTTATACCCGCTGTGAAATTCATTGTCAGCCGGGCGGCTACACCGATGATCCATTGGGCGGCGCTGTTTTTCATTACGGCACCAAAATTTTCTACGAAGGTTTTAATGACCAGGACGAGATGCATACCGAGCATGCCGAGAAAACGACCAGGCCTGCCGACGGAAAAATCGAGCGCATTCTGGATGTAGGCTGCAGCATCGGACAGTCCACAACGGTTTTGAAAGATCTTTATCCGGACGCAGAAGTCTGGGGTCTTGACGTGGGCCTGCCGCTTATCCGCTATGCCCACATGCGCGCTGTTCAACGTGGCAAGGATGTTCATTTCAAGCAAGCGCTCGCCGAAGATAGCGGCTATCCCGATGACCATTTCGATATGGTGCTGGCCTATATCCTGTTCCATGAAGTGCCGGTCAAAAAGATGAAAGAAATTATCTCCGAGCTATTCCGGATCATACGACCCGGCGGTGTGTTTTCGATCTTTGAATTTCCCAATAACGACAAAGGCCAGGTGCCCGCCGGCTATCGATTCATGATCGACAATGACAGTCGCGATAATTGCGAACCTTATTCACCCGCTTTTGTCGCAAGCGATTTCAAAGGGATATTGGAAGCGGCGGGTTTCGAAGTGAAACCGGGGCCAGCGGTTTCCAATGACTTTCTGCAATCCCTGATCGCGACCAAGCCGGCCTGAATCTATTTTATCAAGGGTACGGTGGCGGGATCATAAGCAAAAATACCCAGTGCGTCCTCATTCTTGATCGGGGTATCTCGAAAGGCATAGGGATCAATGGCTTGCAACCGATCGCCGCCGAGATTGGATTCTGATTGCAGGAGAGAAGCGCGTTCTATTCGGCTCTCGGCATATATTTTCAGTGCCTGGCCCGGTGTTTCCGCAACCGCAAAAGCGCGACCGAGAATGACTCCATCTTCAATCGCACAGGATGCGCCCTGCCCCATATAGGGGAGCATCGGGTGGGCAGCATCGCCCAGCAAAGCGGTCCGGCCGCTAACCCAATTCTCAAGCGGTTCGCGAATGAACAGGCCCCAGCGATATAGAGCATCTCCGGGTATAGCCTCCAACAGCTCCATCACATAGTCCGTCCAACCTTCATAATGCGCCGCCAACTCGCTCTTCTCCGCCTTCGCGTTCCAGCTTTCTTCAGCCCAGTCTTCAGCTTTGGTCAGCGCGACAATATTGACCAGTTCAGTCCCGCGCACGGGATAGCTGACAATGTTCCGCCCCGTGCCCAGATGATTTATATTCAGCCTTTCGACGGATTTCGGTCCCAGTTTCTCCGCTGGCACCAATGCGCGCCAGGCGACATGCCCACTAAATTCCGGTGGATTGGAGTCGAACAGGCTGTCGCGAACAATCGACCGCAGCCCATCGGCCGCTATAGCAACGTCGGCCTCGGCGGTACCACCATCCTCGAAAGTCAGTGTAACACCATCCTTCCGGCTATCGATTGCCGCAAGTACATGATCCATCGCGCAATTGCTGCGGCCAAAGGCGCCTATCAACATATTGAGTAAATCAGCGCGGTGCAGCTGACAATAGGCCGCTTTGTATGTCTGACGGCAATCACGGCGGTCGAATGTCTTGAGCAATTCTCCCGTCTCACCGTGATAGAGGCGCTGTTCCAAAGGCTCATTGGCATTGCTGTCCAAATAGGCACCGAAGCCGAGAGACTGCAGGCCAAGCGTCGCATTGGGTGACATGGAAATGCCTGCTCCGACCTCGCCAAATTCTGGTGCACGTTCATATATTGTCGGACTGAAACCGGCCTTTTGAAGAGCAATGCCAGCCACCAATCCGCCGATGCCACCACCAATAATGGCTATTTTGGTGCTTTTATCCAACGCGCGTCCCTGGTTCACAAGCCCAACGCTCCCGGATTGATAATGTTATCCGGATCCAGTGACGTTTTGAGATCGCGAAGCAACGTGGCTGAACCGCTTTCGCGATTTTCCGTATAGGGGTAGAGCCGCCCGATCTGAAAATGGGTTCCGCCGTGCTGATGCACCAACGCATTGAAAGCCGACACGAACTCCCCAACCAATTCCCGCGCCGCGAGGTTTTCCGGAAACTCCGGCATTTTTCCTTCAAGATAATCAGGCGTAAGGCGGTTATGATATTCGTACAGGCTATCCGGCCAGTAAAACACAGGCTCATAAAGCAAACCAATGCCCGCAATCCCGGCAAAAAATTCCGCAACGGTGACCTTGGTCTTTTCCATCTGCTCCGCAAAACTTGTTTTGAGGGATAGGTAATCCTGATGAAAACCGTGCAATGCTGATTGAGGAAACACCCCATGGATCGGCAACATCCGGCGGCCGTCAGGATGCGTCACTGGCAGAACCGGAAACGGATCGGCGCGCGTCATCAACGGCACGGTATTGACGATCTCCTCCCCTGATTTGGCAAATCCGCGAATGGCATTTATCCGGCTTTTAAGCTCTGCTTTGTCCCGGCCTTCCACCACAAAATGCGCAGTATATTTTGCCTTGTCCAGAAATCGCCGCCCACTCATTGCAATGCGAAACATTCGGCCGACGGCTGACAATGGATTTCCGGCCGCCTTGCCAATACGCCACATCGCTTTTGCGTCTTCCAAGAGATCAGGCGCGCCCGAATTTTGTCGCGCGACATCGCCATCCATTGCAATCATCTCCGATGACAGACGGCGCATGGACAGATCGGAAAACAGCTGCGCCATGGCATCGAAATCATCATAGGCAAAGGACAGACCGCTAACCTGCGCCGGGCGTGGTTCAATCTCGAGGGTCACCGCTGTCTTGATTCCCAGCGCCCCGGCATCATTGGCGAATATACCCGTCAAATCCGGCCCGAAATTGCGGTTAAATGGCCGTGTTCCTGTCGTACCATCGGAGCCGCTGTGTAACAGCTCACCGGCACCGGTCACCACCTCGAAGCTTTTGACGGCATTCGCCGAAGCACCATTGGTGCCAGAGCCAAAAGTCACAGTCCCTTGACTCATGGAGCCACCAATTGTTGCCGATCGCCCCGACATGGGTCCCCAAAACCGTGCGCGCCTGTCATGCTTGGCAAGTGCTTCATCCAGTGCAGCCCATGTGCAGCCCGCTTCCACCGTGACGTGGCCATCCTCAACCGATATCTCACGAATGGCTGATAGCCTGGAGAAATCAAGCATGATGGCGTTTGCAGATGTAGGCTGGAAAGCCTTTGTGTAAGACATGCCTCCACCGCGCAGGAAAATTGCACGACCCTGTGCTCGGCAAAATTGAACAATCCTGACAACCATATCGGTGGTTGCCGGACTCACAATTGCAAGCGGCAGGATACCTTCAAAAAACAGGTCCTGCGAAAAGTAGCGCAGGCGGGCTTCATCGGTAGTCACCGCATCCGTACCACAAATGGCAGCCAGGCCATTATAGCCTTGCCTTTCTTGTCCTTTTGCTATGTCGGCATCCATATTCATTCCCTTTTGTGCGATAGCGCGAGGGAAATGACGAGGGCAGCAAAACTTCTTATCCGGCTGACGGTTAAACGTGCATCTCATGCTGCGCTTTTGGCAACAGTATCATAGTGTCAAATCCAATGACTTCAATTTCACCTGCGATTGATTTGGAAACAGCCACTCCATCGGTATCACCAGAGGATACCGCCCATTCCCCCTTGCGTTCTTGGTTGGTCGTGGCAGCGCTCTCTTTTGCCGCAATTGTCAGTTATATTGATCGGCAAATTATCAATCTGCTGGTGGATCCGATCAAGATCAATCTTGGCCTTACCGATGTCCAGATCAGCTTGTTGCAAGGCTTTTCCTTCGCGTTGCTTTACGCAGTCATGGCTATTCCACTGGCCTGGATCGCAGATCGATATAACAGGAAATGGGTAATATTGGGCGGCCTCATCTGCTGGTCTGCTGCAACATTCGGCAGCGGCCTCGCCATGGGCTTTGTTTTTCTATTTTTCGCAAGGATGTTCGTCGGGATCGGCGAGGCAACCCTGTCGCCCGCCGGTTTTTCGATGATCAGCGACTATTTTCCCAAAGAAAAACTACCCGCCGCTATCGGTGTTTTTACCGGAACGGGCTTTATTGGATCGGGTCTGGCTCTTGTGATCGGCGGTTATCTTTACGCTCAATTGGAAGCGATAGGACCGATAACGCTGCCTTTCGGGACGTTCAAACCGTGGCAGATAACTTTTTTTACGGTATCCCTACTCAGTGTTCCGGTTTTCTTTTGCCTGTTGCTGATTCGCGAACCCGCCCGCAAAGATGGTAATGTCGTTCTTGCCGATGATGACGCTCCGCCAGCTCTGGAAATATTGAGCTTTATCCGTAGCAATGCCCTTGTGTTCTTTCCGCTTTTCTTCGGTTTCTCCTGTTTTGCAGCGGCCCAGTTTGGTATCGGCGCATGGGCACCAAGCTATTTCATTCGGGTTCATGAATGGACTCAATTGGAGGTCGGTCAATTTTTTGGACCAGTAGTGATGTTTGGCGGCGTCACAGGCGTTGTCGCAGGCGGTTTTGCAGCAGAGAAAATGCTGGCTTCCGGAATAAAGGACGCTACTTTGCGGTTGCCGATCATCGCGATATTGTGCGCTTTACCCTTCGCAATAGCTTTTCCGTTAGTATCGTCACCATGGGTTGCGCTGGCTCTGCTAGCCTTGGTCTTGTTCTTCGGAACTGTTCCCTTTGGAGCCGGTGTTGCAACATTCCCGTTGATCACCCCCAACCGCATGCGGGCGCAGGTCATTGCCGTCTATCTGCTGATTGCCAATTTGCTCGGCTATTCTGCCGGACCGCTATTGGTCGCGTGGTTGACTGATTATGTTTTCGGATCACCCGCCGCCATTGATCAGTCGCTAGCACTCGCGCCACCTGCCACAATGATTATTGGCTTGGTTTTGGTCTGTTTCGCGCTCAAACCCTATCGCAAAATGATACAGAAAACCGAAATGGAGTCTTTTTGATGGCCGTGATCACCCTCGCATCCGAAACAACATCATTCATCGCCAGGGACCAGAAATTACTAATTGGCGGTCAGTGGAAGGACGCTGGCAGAGACGCGCTGATTGACGTCATAAACCCTGCCGATGGCCACCGGATTTCCGGAATTGGCAATGCGAGCGATGCCGATATTGACCAGGCCGTTTCGACTGCACGAGAGGCATTTGAAAGCGGCGCCTGGCCGGAGATGAAGCCTGGCGAGCGCTCACGCATAATTCACAAGATTGCGGATTTGATGGAGGCGCATGCCGAAGAACTGGCGCAGCTGGAAACACTCGATAATGGCAAGCCGATTAACTTTGCCCGCGGCGATGTTTTTGCCTCCATCGGGGCCTTCCGCTATTATGCGGGCTGGGCCGACAAAATTCAGGGAACAACCCACACCATAAATTTGCCGGGCGATCATCACGTCTACACGCTGAAGGAGCCTGTTGGTGTAGTTGCACTGATTGTACCGTGGAATTACCCGTTGGTGATGGCAGCCATGAAACTTGGTCCTGCATTGGCCGCTGGTTGTACCGCCATATTGAAACCGGCCGAAGACACATCGCTTTCTGCACTGCGCTTGGGGGAACTGGCATTGGAAGCGGGCCTTCCCGAAGGCGTATTGAATATCGTGACCGGATACGGCCATACGGTTGGCAATAGTCTGATCAATCATCCCGGTATTGATAAAATTGCATTTACCGGCTCTACCGCAACAGGCAAAATTATCGCCCATGCGGCGGCCGAGAACCTGACGAAAGTCACGCTGGAGCTTGGCGGAAAATCGCCCAACATCATCATGCCCGATGCGGACCTTGAAAAAGCCATTCCAGCATCTGCCATGGGCATATTCTTCAACAGCGGTCAGACCTGTACCGCACCCTCACGCATCTATGTGCATGAAGATATTAAGGACGAAGTTGTCAATGGCATCGCCGCCGTAGGTAAATCGATGAATCTTACCAACGGTCTGGATGAAGAGAGCACCATGGGCCCCTTGGTATCCGCCAAACAGTTCGAGCGGGTCAGCGCCTATATCGAACAAGGCCAAAAAGAAGGTGCACATATTGCATCGGGCGGCGTGCGTCATGGCGAAAGCGGCTATTTTCTTGAGCCAACGGTTATCGATCAGACCAGAAATGACATGAAAATTGTTCAGGAAGAAATCTTTGGCCCGGTGGTGGTGGCTCAGAGTTTCAAGACTGAGGAAGAAGCGCTCGCCTTAGCCAACGACACCCAATACGGTCTGGCCGGAGCCGTATGGACGCAAAATATCTCTACCGCGCACCGTATGGCCGGCAAGATCAAAGCCGGTATCATGTGTATCAACGCGGTCATGGGAGCGGATTGGGATGTGCCGCTCGGTGGTTACAAACAGTCAGGCATTGGCCGGGAAAACGGCAAAGACGGCCTGGAAAACTACCTCAACACCAAAACGGTATTCACTGCCCTATGAGTGTGATCCCGACCGATATACAGCACATTGATGTCGGTGACGCGGAAATTCACGTCGAGATCACCGGCAATGGGCCAGACCTCTTGCTGGTTGCCGGCCTAGGAGGGCGCGCAGCCTTCTGGAACAATCAGGTCCAGGACTTTGCCAAAGATTTTCGGGTTATCACGTTCGACCATCGCGGTTGCGGTAACAGCACGCCCGACAAGGTTGTCTATGGTGCCGAACATATGGCGCAAGATGTGCTCGCGTTGATGGATGCCATGGAGATCAAGAAAGCAAGCCTTGTTGGCCATTCCACTGGCGGTGCAATCGGACAGCATATCGCTCTTGATCAACCGGAGCGGCTTACAAAGCTCGTGCTTTCATGCAGCTGGGCCGGTCCTGACACTTATTTGACCGAGCTTTTCCGGACGCGGCGAGAGATACTCATCAGCTGCGGGCCGCTCGCCTATCTCACTATGGGCACTTATCTCGCCATGCCGAGTTCTCATTTGCAGCCGCAAATGACATCGGCACGAGCTTTTATGGAAGAACGGCTTGCGGCATTTCCGGGATTGGAAGTGGAATTGTCGCGAATTAACGCTGTCTACACGCATGACTTGCGCAGCCGTCTGCATGAGATTGCCAAACCGACATTATGCATCGGGTCAATGGATGATCAAATCACACCGCCCGGTTTTACCCAGGAAATGGGCGATTTGATCCAGGGAGCGGAGACCCACCTGCTCCACCGCGGCGGGCACTTCAGCCCGATTGTATCGACCGAGATCTATAACAAACGCGTACTGGAATTCTTGACGCAATAGGAGGCTGTCATGGCGGACGACATCACCAAGGGACAATCGGTCATTGTCGGGCCCGATGAAGGTCGCTCCCTATGGCAGCCCATGCCCTCGCGCGGCTATGTCGATGTCAATCTCACGCCCGACAACATGCCTTATGACACCTTTTCCAGCGGGATTCAGTTATTGCCGCCCGGCTGTATGGTGCGCGAGCATGGTCATAAACAAAATCACGAACTGGTCTTTGTTTATGAAGGAACGGGTGAGGTCGATATTGATGGGAAAGTGTCAAAATTCGTTCCCGGTACGACAATCCTGTTTGCCCGCAACTGCACCCACTGGATCAAGAATACCGGCGATATCGACATAAAAATGTTCTGGGTCTTCTTCCCGCCCGGACTGGAAGACTGGTTCTATGCCATTGGCAAGGACCGCAAACCGGGTGACGCTATGCCGAAACCATTTGACCGGCCCGACAATGTCCAGGAGGTGATGGACAAGATGCGGTTCCTGCCGCCAAGAAATCCGGGCTGATGCGGATTGTTACCCGATCCGATGTCGAGCGGCTCTTGCCGATTGGCCCCTGTGTCGACGTTATGCGGCAAGCAATGTCCGCGACCTCCCGCCGCGACGTCTCCCTTCCGATCCGGCAATTCATGCCGATCCCCGATGCGCCCGGAAAACTGGCTATCATGCCCGGTACATTGGGAGAACCCGCTTGCTTTGGTATCAAGCTGGTTTGCAAATATGATCGCCCGCATGACGACCCGCTCGGCACCCATGTCGGGATGGTGATGCTATTTGATAGCGTCAAGGGCATTCCGCTGGCGATTATCGAGGGGTCCTCGCTAACTGCGATCCGGACCTCCGCAGCAAGCGCGCTCGCAACGGACATTCTGGCGCGCAAGAACGCAACCAGACTGGCGATTATCGGCAACGGCGAACAGGCTATGCGCCATGTGCATGCCATGCGAGCGGTGCGGGACATTGATCATATCAATGTCTGGGGCCGTGATACAGAGCGCGCCAGTGCCTTTGCCGCCAAGGTAGCTGACGAGACCGGCGTAGAGACGATTGCGTGGAAAACGGTCGCCGAGACCGCGGCGGATGCGGAGATTATCTGCACCACCACATCTGCCAAGACGCCAGTTCTGTTTGCAGCCGACTTAAAGGCCGGCCAGCACATTAATCTCGTCGGCTCCGCCATTCCCACGACTGCTGAAGTTGATGACGGAGCAGTTGCCAAATCACGTTTCTACGTCGACTATCGTGACGCAGCGATGGCAGCAGCCGGTGAATTGCTCGGTGCGATTGAGCGGGGCGTTATAACGGATGCTCATATTGTCGGTGAAATCGGCGAAGTGATCGATGGCAACGCTCCTGGCCGGAACAATGATGACCAGATTACCATGTACAAATCACTCGGTCTCGCCTCGCAGGATCTCGCCGCCGCGCATGTGATCTGGCGTATGGCCGAGGCCGAAAACAAGGGGATTACCGTTGACCTTATGGACTAGAACCGCGCACTTCATCCTGCCGCTTGCCATGGCGATTGGCGGATGCACCATGAACACGGAAGTTGGAGCAGCCGCACCGCCTGATAGCGCCGCAAGCACCGGCGCGGCCGACGAAGCGCTCTACATGCAGCGTTACGAAGCACAACAGAAGGCCGCCATCGCCGGTGGCGGCCTGCCCGCCTACGACCCGCTGGAGCCGGTCCGCGGCGCGTCGCCCTATCAGCCGCTACCGGTAGGACCAGCACGCATCGATGCATCGCCCCTGCAAAAGGCAGAGCAATTTGCCCGGGAGCGCAACAGTTCCGCCTTTCTGGTCTGGCATGACGGGGCGCTGGTCCAGGAAAGCTATTTTGGCGAGGCGGATCGCGATTATCTCATCAATGCGAAATCGCTGGCCAAGCCATTGACCGCGATTATCGTCGGCCGCGCCATCCAGCAGGGGCATATTAAGTCGCTCGACCAGCCGGTTGCAGACTTCATCACCGAATGGAAAAGCGATCCCGGCAAATCCAAAATCCTGATCCGCCACCTGCTCGACATGCGCAGCGGGTTGCTACCGCAGGGTTTTGGAGGCGGCCCGGAAAACGTGCTGAACCGCGCCTATCTCCACCCCCGCCATGACGAAGTGATTATCAATGAATATCCCCTGGTGAACGAACCGGGCAGCCGATATGAATATGCCAATGCCAATTCCGAACTGGTAGCGCCGGTTATCGAGCGCGCGACTGGACAGCGCTATCACGACTATGTCAGCGACGCGTTGCTGATCCCCATTGGCGCTCAGGGTGGGACGGTCTGGGTCAACAGACCCGGCGGCGTGGCTCATGCCGGATGTTGTATTCAACTGCCCGGACAAACATGGGTCAGGCTGGGTATTTTGTTGCTGAATGACGGGGTCTGGGAGGGCGAAAGACTGCTTCCGGATGGCTATGTCAATGCCATGCGAACCCCGACCAAAGAAAATCCGCATGCAGGCCTCGGCGTCTGGGTTGCCGGTGACTATGTCGAAAGCCGCGGGCCGCTGCATCCGTCAATGGAAGCCGGCAAAACGCTGCACAGCGAGCCCTATGCCGACAGGGATCTGTTCCTGTTTGACGGCAATGGCAATCAGGTAGTCTATATTGTCCCCTCGCAAAGATTGATCATTGTGCGAACAGGCGACCGTCCACCGAAAGACAAGCCATGGGACAACAGCTATATTCCCAATCTTATTATCAATGCGATCAAGCGGGGGCCTGACGAACCGCAACCCGTGCCGCAAGAAGGGAAATAGCAGTTCATGGCCACCTTAGCTGAAGCATCAGACGTCAGGACCAAACAGGCTCTTCCCGCTTCCCTGAAACTGGGCTGGGGCTCCGGTGCATTTGGCGTCGCGCTGCTGATGAATGGCGTTTCCGGCCTGATCCTGCTGTTCACGGCCAGTATTTTGCAAATCGAGCCGTGGCTTGCCGGGCTTGTCATATTTCTGGCCAAACTGATTGACGTTGTTACGGATCCGATCGTTGGCGTGTGGAGCGACCGATTTGAATCGGCCAAGGGGCGGCGCAGGCCCTTTCTGTTCTGGGGCTCGATTACCGGCGCGATCAGCTTTGCCTTGATCTTTACTTCGCCATCGTTCGAGAACCAGTATCTTACCGCCTTCTATATCTTCATCGTCCTGAGCTTTTACGCCATCGCCTACACGATCTACAATATTCCCTATATGTCGATGCCGGCGGAAATGACCGACAATTATCATGAACGCTCCTCAATCCATGCCTATCGCATGGTTTTTATCTCGCTCGGTTCTTTCGTGGCGACAGCCGGAGTGAAGGTGGTACTCGAAGCACTCGGCAAAACCGAACCATCAAGCTATGCCATTGTCGGCGTCGGTTGTGCGGTACTCATCCTGATCAGCACCATGATCGCCTATTTCACTACCTCTTCTGCCCGGTTCACGCAGGGCGCGCAGAAAAGCACCAAAAGCAACGCAGCCCAAGTGGTACAAGAATTTAACGCGGTCCGCAGCAACAAGCATTTTCTGCGCCTGATTAGCGTGAAATTTGCCCAATTGATGGGCGTGCAAACCGCAGGCGCCGCTTTTGCCTATTTTTTCGTCCAAAGCCTTGGCCGGGATTTCAACATTCTGGCGATCTTCGGGACGACAGTGACAATTTCGACGATTATCTTCGCACCGCTGCTCGTGAAATTCTCCCAGCGATACGGGAAAAAGAACGCCTATTATCTGGCGGCCGGCGTCAATATTTTATACGCGCTCAGCTGGTCCCTGGCCAGCGAGGGCGAGCCTTTATGGTCAATCGTGGTGCGCGCCGCATTCGTCGGGATTGCGTTCACCGGGAATGTGGTCATGGCGATGTCGATGCTGACCGATATCATCAATGCCGATGCCAACCGCACCGGCGTGCGACGCGAGGGCGCATTTACTGCGCTATATAGTTTCGTGGAGAAGCTGACCGGCGCGGTCGGCCCGCTGATCGTGGGCTTCGCGCTGTCCTTCGCCGGGTTTAACAACAAGCTGCCCTTTGACATGCCGCAAGGTGGCAATGTCGACACCGCCCTGCTATTTTCAGTGAGCTGGCTCCCTGCCCTATTTGGGCTCGTCGCCATCTGGATTTTATCGGGCTATAAGTTAACCGAACAGGAATTGCAGGCTTCCGGCGCACAGAACAGTGCCCAAAATGAAGCGAATAAACAGGAGAAATCATGATGGAATTGCAAGATCCCAAGTTAAAACAGCGTGGCCGCGCCTCGCTCGATTTTCTGGCGCAATTGGGTGTGGCTTCTGCGCCGGTGTCGCAAAAAGTGACGTCTGAAATTAGCGACCGACTGGACGTTGATAACTTGCCGGATGATCTTGATGAACGGGAAGAGGCAATCGACAACGCGTTGTCGGACTCCACCGCTTTCGCGACCCAGCGCCTGATGGGGGATTGGCACAGCCGCAGCCATGGCCGGATTTCATGGGAAGCCTTTGAAGAAATCAAACCGGAATTGCAGCCCGTTCTGGATGCAACCACCAAGGGACCGGCAAGCCTTGTACTTGACCCCGAGCTTAAGCTTCCTGCTTATTGGGAGGGCGTCCATTTTCACCGCACGGAGGGCGGCTGGGATGCGCATGAGCATATGGGCTATGTCCATGGCGAAATTATCCACAAGAAAATGGTCGCGCGTTTCTTCCCGGGTGGGATATTCAAGCAAAGGCAAAATGTCGCGGAAATGGCCCCGCGGGACAGCTATGAGCGGATACTCGACATGGGTTGTTCGAGCGGGCACTTCACCACCGCGCTCGCCAAAACCTATCCGGATGCACAGATTACCGGTGTCGAATTGTCAGCACGGATGCTGGAACATGCCCATCGCACGGCTAATGCCAATGGCTGGAACTGGAAACTCTATCAGCGGGCGGCCGAAAATACAGGTTTTGAGGATGCCAGCTTTGATCTTGTCGCGTCCTATATCCTGATCCACGAAATTCCTGCTGACGTCGTCGAGCAGGTTTTTGCGGAAGCCTTCCGCGTGCTCGAACCCGGCGGCGACATGATCATGTCGGATGCCACCCGCTATGCCGATCTGGACAAGCTGAGCGTATGGAAAGCCGATCGCAGTGCCAAATATGGCGGTGAGCCCTTCTGGCGCGAAACTGCCAGCCTTGACCTCGCCGAAATCGCCAGAAAAGTAGGCTTTGTAGATGTCAGTGCCGACGGCATATATCCGCATGTCGTTAAAGGGCGCAAACCGGCATGAGCGGTCCGGATCGCGACACGCCTACCAGCTTTAACTTCCCCGAAGGCAAGCTGCTGCATCCCGAACAAGTCGACAATCTCGGTCGGGCCCTGATTAGTCTGACCCGGGAAATCTGCGTGCTGACCGACCGGCAGATGGTGCTGGAAAAAATACTGGCGGACCAGGGCATCGACGTCACAGAGGCCGTTGAAAATTATCAGCCCGATGAAACGCTGCAGAGCCGGTTGGATGAACGCACTGGCGCGATTGTCAAAACCATTATCGGTGATCTGACGGGCGCAGAATGATCCATTGGCGTCGTCTGCTCCGAAGCGTAGCATTGCTCTTACTCGGTTTGGCAAGTGGTGCCGCGCTGGCGATGCAGACCACGTCGACGATTCCGAATGCGCCCCCAAAGCTTGTCGTCACCGAAATTCAGACAATGTTGACAACCAAAAGCGGCCACGAATTCCCTGTTACGATATTCGCACCAGACAGATCAGGCACCTTTCCGCTGATCGTGTTCTCAACCGGTGCTTTTTCAAGCCCGGACCGCTACCTTAATATGCTCCAGCCGATTGCTGAGGCGGGATATATTATTCTCGCGCCAACCCATTTGGATGCGGAGATATTGGCGCTGGATCCCAAGCCCAAGTCTGAAACCGTTTGGACGACGCGCAATGACGAGATCGCGCATCTTGCAGCAGTTCCTGATCCGGTGGTTGCGCGGCTCAAAAGACGTGGATTCACTATCGATGCAAACCAGATCGCAATAATGGGGCATAGCTATGGCGCGCTGATAGCTCAGATTGGCGCCGGAGCGATTGCAACGGAGCCCGATGGCTCGCGCCCCAATCGCAAAATCGAAAATGTCGCTGCACTCGTTACCTATTCCCCGCCCGGTCCGCTTGCAAAGATGATCGACGCCAAAGGCTGGTCGACTATCGACGTGCCGAGTCTGACGGTGACCGGAACTGCGGATATCCTGCCGGGTTTGATCGACGACTGGCGGCTCCATAAAGCGGCTTATGAAGCCACCCCCGAAGGCGCGCGGTGGCTGTGGGTCGGGGATGATGTTGACCATTATTTTGACGGGCTTTTCGGGCGGGGCGGATCCATCAGGCCGGAAATCGCCAAACGGTTCGACCATTCTATTGCAACGACCATCCAGTTTCTCGATCTACATCTGAAACCGGAGCAAGTTTCAACAGGCCCCGAGCCCTTATCTGGCGTTCAAGTGACAAAGGACTGAAGCATGCGAGCGATACAAATCACCATAGCGAGCGCATTGCTTTCATCGCTGGCCGCCTGCATGACGCCAGCGACCGATGCCGTTCCGGAACGCGATCTGGCCGCCGCAGCAGAGGCTTTGCAAGGCGCGACGGTATTGGATGTCGACCTGTTCCAGCCAACGGTCACCATCGGCGAAAAATGCGGCGAACGGAAGCTGCCAGCAAGCGAGGCCGCGATGTCGACCGATCTTGCCGCCGCCATTGCGCAAGCCGATAGCTATTCCAAGGCGCAAAAGGGCGTGGGCCTCGTCATTCTGAAAGACGGAAAAATATTGCATGAAAGCTATGCTGACGATGCAGATGCGGCAACCCCGACTGACAGCTATTCCATGCACAAATCCATCCTTGCAATGGTCTACGGGATTGCGATTGAAGAGGGCATTATCGGATCGCTGGATGATCGCGCGGGACAATATATCAGCGAATGGAACAATGATCCGCGCGGTCAGATTACGCTGAGGCAGCTGCTGCATATGGAAAGCGGGCTGAAACTGTACAGCTTTTCCGATCCCGGCGGGAAATCACGGGAACTGCTTTTGGCAGCCGATATCAATGCGGTGGCACTGGACTATCCGCTAGCCGATGCTCCTGGGTCAGAGTTTCGCTATAATAATGTGAACAGCCAGGTGGCCGGCATCGCATTGCAACGCGCGCTTCAAGCAAAGGGCTTTGACAGCTATGCCGGCTATCTGGAACAAAAGCTCTGGTGTCCGGTCGGCAATGACACAGCCAGCCTGTGGCTCGACCGGGAAGGCGGCGCTCCGCATTATTATTCCGGCTTGTTCACAAACCCGCACAACTGGGCCCGGATCGGTGAACTGATCCGCAATCAAGGCCGATTGCAGGGCAAACAAATCGTCTCCGCCGAATGGATCAAGGCCATGGCAGAGCCAGCACCGACCAATCCCAATTATGGCCTGCATGTCTGGCGAGGATCGCCTTATGTTGCCAAACGCCGCTATAGCCAACAAAACCCGTTAGCGGTGACCCATGGCGCGCCCTATCTGGCCGAAGATGTGCTGTTCTTTGACGGGTTCGGCGGACAGCGTGTCTATGTCGTTCCATCCAGCGGGTTGACAATCGTCCGCACAGGCCAGGTGAATTTCGCCTATGACGACGCGAAAATCGTCAACCTGATACTGGATGGCCTATCCCGCTGAGACGCGGTCACTCCTGACCAAACATGGCTTTGAACGATTCCTCTGTCGGATTGCCAACTTTGAGGTCGTCTTCCATGACCGCCATGCCGCGCTGAACCGCGGGACGGGCACCGACAGTGGCTAGCCAGCGCTCTACATTCGGAAATGCGGTGACATCAACGCTGTGCAAGTTTTGCTGTTTTTCGGTCATCCAGGGAAAGGTCGACATATCAGCCAAGGAATAGTCGCTGCCCGCCAGATATTCCTGCTCTCCCAGCCGCTTGTCGATCACGCCATAAAGCCGCTTGGTTTCGCCGCAATAGCGCTGAATTCCGTGCTCCACGCGCTCTTTCGCATAGCCGTTAAAATAGCCGCATTGCCCGAACATCGGACCAACGCTGGCATTCTGGAAAAACAGCCATTGCGTTACGATGGATTGCTGCACCGGATCTTCCGGCCAGAATTTCCCGGTCTTTTGCGCAAAATAGAGAAATATCGCCCCCGATTCAAAGACCGCATGCGGCTGGCCGTCCGGACCGTCATGATCGACTATCGCGGGCACACGGTTATTGGGGCTGATTGCCAGAAATTCCGGCGTATGTTGTTCACCCGTCAGTATGTTGATGGATTTGGTCTGGTAATCGAGTGCAAATTCCTCGAGCGCGATCGATATTTTGTGCCCGTTGGGCGTCGGCCAGTAATAGAAGTCGATCATTTGGCATGTTCCTTCTGCAAGGCGAGTATGTCCTGCACCGCCCGCTGGCAGCGTTTGGTACTGGTATCGCCTTCAAAATCCTTGTTGTAATGCGACTGTACGGAAGGGCGTTCGATCGCCGCATCAAACCAGTCCGAAAGCGCCGGACGACCATCGCGCCACCGGAAATCGGGATGGATCGGATCTTTGGCTTCATAAAATTCCGCGCGAAAACCGAGATAGCTGATCGCGTGCAGCAGCGACGCATGGCCGATATCAAAATCCGTCCAGCTGCCCGCCTGTTGCTCGAGCCCATCGAGGGCGCGGATATATTTCGGCCATAAGGATTCAAAAACCCGCATATTCCATTGCTCGGGCTCCTGCCATTGCTCGGCCACCATTTGCACCGTCGTTTCAAAAATCGTGTCTCCCAGAGCCAGCCGGGTGATCGCATCCCAGCGTGCCGGGCCCGACGCCGGATACATTTTGCGTGCCTTGCTATTGGCATCGAAATATTCGCAGATCGCCTGGCTGCCATAGATGACCTGACCGGTGTCTGTAGCAAGCGTCGGCACCTTGTCGAGCGGGTTGAGCGCAGCGATACTGTAGGCATCGCCCTGATCTTCCCCGTCCAGATTCTTGAACGGAAAGGTTGGAACAAAATCAATATCGTCCCAATGCCCACACTCATGTGCGGTGACCAGAACCTTGTGAATGAAGCTGTGAAACGGGGAGTAAAAAAGTTTCATGATCAATATCTTCCTCTATTTCAAATAGGCATCCGCGCCGATGCGATCGATTTTTGGTCCACCGCCACGCAGTTCCGGCGCGCTTTTGAGATCCGCAAAAGCCCGGTCCAATGCCGCACCGACGGCGCCGAGCGCAGTGCCAGGGAATAGCGCGACGCTATATCCAATCTGCTGCGCCATGTGAGCATCGGTCACTTCATCCGTGTCGCGAAGCAGGTTATGCAGCAAGGGAGCTTTGCCGTCCATCTGCCGGACAAATTCTGCCATCTGTGCCCGCGTGGTCAAAGATTCCGCGAAGATCATATCAGCGCCCGCTTCGACATAGGCATGGGCACGTTCCAATGCGCGCTCAAACCCTTCTGTGGCCATGGCATCGCTGCGCGCGCTGATCATTACGTCCGCATCGGTTAGCGCATCGCGGGCCGCCTTGATTTTACCCACCATAGCATCCTGACTGATCAACGGGCGGGACAGCGGATCGTCTGCTGGCTTCACTTCCTGCTGGTCTTCAATTTGAATGGCAGAGGCCCCGGCCCGCTCCAGCATCCTGACGGTACGGGCAACCGCAAAGGCATTGCCGAAGCCCTGATCTGCATCAACCAGCATCGGAATCCCGATGCGATCGGCAATGCGCGCGGCAATGTCTGCTGTCTCGCTCGCGGAGAGCAATCCGATGTCGGGGCGTGCCAAATGCGCAGCCGCGAGCGCAGAACCGGAAACAAATATCGCCTCAAAGCCAGCGACTTCCGCCCGATAGGCGCTGAAGGCATCATATACGCCCGGAGCGACGAGAATTTCTCGTTGCTGCAATCGTGTGCGCATTTTTTTGGCCAGAGTCACCGCGGGCTTCAGTTCACAGGCGCCCTGTCTTTGCGGGAAAGTTCCCGGGCATCTTCTTTGACCTTCAGTTCCTTGAATGCTTTATATTCATTCACCCCGGCCATTTCCTGCTTTGGCCAGCGCGTCGCAAAGCCTCGCGGGAAATGCGCATCGCCATCCGCACGGCCATCTTCAGACCATAGAAGCGGGAAGTGGGAGCCCTCAGGCTTTTCGCCTTCGAGCATTTCGTCAAAACTGACACCAGCCAGATTCACACAATCCGGACGGGGTGCCCAGCGGATATCATCTCCGAAAACCCGTTCCGAGATGGCAACACGCCAGTCGTCAGTCGGATTACCAGCGGAGTAATGCAGCACCCATGGATGCACAATCAGCAGATCACCCGGGTCCATATCCCAGGACAGAAAACGCAAATCCGGATCGCCGCGCTTGCTCTCGATTTCCGGATGCGGCACCCGATCATCCGGTTTGATCATCTTTCGGGCGTTGGGAGAAAACAGCCAGTAAGGCACGTCATCATGCTGCGTGCCGGCCAGAACTTCGAGGCAGTTTGCTTTCACAATCGGCGTCAATGGTATCCAGATAGAGGGCACCATGTTGCCTTTAACCGGCCAGCCCATCCGGTCACAATGCCACAGGGTCTTGGCGTCGGATTGCGGTGGCTTGGCGAAAAATTCATCGAAGAAGAACCGGACTTCCTTTGACTGCATGACTTTGCCAGCAACCTCCGCAATCGGTGATTCAAAAACGAAACGCCGATATTCCTCGATACAACGCGCCATATAGCGGCCCGGAATAGTTGGCAGCAAGCCAACGTCCTTTTTGTCGATTATGACCTCTCTCGCAATCGGTTCGAGCAGGTCAATCCAGTCGCGGTCCAGCACACTGCGGAGACAGACGACACCATCTCTCGCATAGTCGTCGATATCCTGTTGTGTGACGTCGCGGAGCGGGCGTTTGTTCAAAGCCATGATATTCTGTCCTCTGTCAATTCAGCCTTCCTATAAACAACCAGAGTCGGATCTGGGTTTAAAGAGGGATCAATATCCACTCGACGGATAGTTTTGGCAACGGCGTTACCGCAGTGCGAATAGTAGAACAGAACAGCGCTCCGCGCCCCGGATAATTCCTTATGGCGCCAGACACACAAACGCTGGAGCAGCAATACATATGCAGCATCTGAAAACACAGATCGTAATCGCGGGTGCAGGACCTGTCGGGAGCGTCGCGGCCTATTTCCTAGCGAATAAAGGCATAGACGTTATCCTGTTGGAATCCGGTGGCGATTGCGCGCTGGATTTGCGCGCCTCCACCTTTCATCCACCAACTCTGGAGATGCTGGATCAGTTCGGGATAACCGAAAAACTGATCGAAAAAGGCTTGAAAGCACCGATTTATCATTTCCGGGAGCGCCAGACGGGCGAGGTCATCGACTTTGACATGGGCGAGATTTCTGACCACACGCCCTTTCCCTATCGCGTCCAGTGCGAGCAATATCATCTCTCGCGCATGTTGTCAGACAGCGTACGCAACCTGCCCGGAGCAGACGTGCGCTTCGCGCACCGTGTGGTCGGATTTGACCAGGATCAGACCGGGGTCGATGTCTATGCCGAAAATCCGCAAGAGATTGTCCAGATTCGTGCGGACTATCTGATCGGAGCTGATGGATCGAACAGCATCATCCGCAAATGGCTTGATACGGATTTTGTTGGTTTCACCTATCCGGAAAAGTTTCTCTGTTACACCACCACTGAGCCGTTGGAACAAAAGCTGCCGAATCTATGCCATGTCAATTATGTGTCGGATCCAAAAGAATGGATGGTTCTCCTAAGAGTGCCATCGCTCTGGCGCGTGCTCGTTCCTGCCAAGGAAGAACAGCCGGATGACGAGCTACTCGCCGAAGAGAAGAAGAATGACGTGTTTGATCGGCTGGTTGGCAATGGGGAAAATGTCGAGACCGCGCATCGTACCATATACCGCGTGCATCAGCGCGTGGCGAAGCAGTTCATGCATGACCGGGTTGCGATTATTGGCGATGCAGCGCATCTTAATAACCCGATTGGGGGTTTTGGCATGAACAGCGGCATTCACGATGCGTTTAATCTGTGCGACAAATTTGCACGTATTTATAACAAAGGCGCGGATGCCGACGAAGCACTGGGCATTTTCGAACGGCAACGCCATAAAACAACCCATGATTTTATTCAGGCACAGACGATTAGAAACATGCAATATTTGGCCGGAGGCGAGAGCGAAGAGCACAAGCGCCGCAAAGAAGAAATGCAGCGTGTCCACAGTGACCCGGAAGCGCGCGAAGGCTTCCTGTTGCGGCAATCGATGATTGAAAGTCTGGAACAGGAAAAACTGGTCGCCTGATGCCCCTGAAATCTAATCCAAAACCCCGCCCTGATCCCGACGCTCTTGGCTATCGCAGATTGTTCGGGGTTCTGGGGCCGTCTACCAACACTGTCGTCCAGCCGGATTTTGATGATTTGCGTGTGCGCGGTGTGACCAATCACTATAGCCGAATTGTCGTGGAAGACGCGCAGGCAATCTCGGACGAAACTTTCATGGCAGGCACGCTGGAAATTTCCCGCAACACGCTGGATGCTGCACGCGGTGTCCTGACCTGCAATCCCGACTATCTGGTCATGGGCATGTCCGCCGTCACCTTTTACGGTGGGGCCGAAGGCGCGCAGAAATGGCGCGAGAATATCGAGAGCGAGGCGGGTCTGAAATTATGCACGGGATCCCAATCGCTGATCGAGGCTTTCACAGCCTATGGCGGGATCAAAAAGATTGTGGTGCTGTCACCTTACTACCCGTCGGCCAATGCGCATGTTGCCCATTTCATGGCCGATCATGGTGTTGAAGTCGTCCGAGACACTTGCCTGCGCTGTCCCAGCTGGACTTCGATTGCGCAAGTACCAACAGAGACATTGCGAGAAGAATTGCGGGCTCTTGATGGCGATGATGTTGATGCACTCGTCCAGGTTGGAACCAACCTGTCTATGACGCGCCTGGCGGCAGCAGCAGAAATGTATCTGGGCAAGCCCGTCATCGCGATCAACACCGCAACCTATTGGAATGCGCTGCGCCAAAATGGCATTACCGATCAGGTCAGCGGATTCGGCCGCCTGATGGAAGAATTTTAGGAAAGACATACAGATGTTTGATTATGACTATGTCCCGCTGCCAGAGCGTGCGCCGCTGAAGTGGCCGAACGGCGCAAAAGTGGCATTGATGTTCACTTTCAATCTGGAAACCTGGGATCTCGTGAAAGACACCGACCAACCCTATTATGCCGGTGGCCCTGCCTTGCTGCCCAATGCACTGGCCGGGCGGATACCCGATTATCCGAACTATAGCTGGCGCGAATATGGCCAGCGCGTCGGTATCTGGCGGATGTTTGATCTTTTTGACGAACTTGGCGCAAAGGCAGGATGCACCACCAATGCGGTAACCTTTGAGCGGCGCAAGGCCATGACCGATGCCTGTCTGGAGCGCGGCTGGGAACTGATTGCCCATAATCATGAGCAGGGCGAACTGCTGACGGATTTTCATGATGATATTGATGCCGAACGCGACATTATTCGCCGGTCGGTCGAGATGTATGAAAAGCATACGGGCAAACGACCCACAGGTTGGCTGTCCTCCTCGCTACGCGGAACATTGAATACGCCCACCATATTGGTCGAGGAAGGCTTCAAATTTTACTGCGATATCATGAATGATGATCAACCCTATATGATCCGCACGGATGCAGGGCCGATAGTCGCCACGCCCTATTCCAATGTCATCAACGACTTCACCATATTGACCCGCAACGCCCGCACCACCGATGAGTATCGCGACCTGCTGATTGAAGAGTTGACAGTGCTGCACAAGGAAGGCGCAACAACCGGACGGATCATGAATGTTGGCCTGCATCCCCATGTATCGGGCCGCGCCTATAACATCCGCGCCTTGCGAGAATTTATTGAATATGCGCAGGGGCTGGACGGCATATGGTGGGCGACAAGAGAAGAAATTGCTGACTGGTATGCCGACAATCACGAAGCCCATTTTCCGGGACAACTCGGCTGAAGGATCAGATGATCGCGCAGACGGTCTTTAGCTCCAGATAGTTTTCCAGAGCAGCCTGCCCACTATCGCGGCCCCAGCCCGACTGTTTCATCCCGCCAATGGGAAGCGACGCATCGTACATGGCGTGGCCATTGACCCAGACCGTGCCGGCTTTCAGGCGATTAGCCATACGCATGCCGTTCGAAAGGCCTTCGGTCCAGACGCCAGCTGCCAGCGCGTAGTCGCTATCGTTCGCAGCAGCGACAACTTCCTCTGTATCGTCAAACGGGGTCACAACGACCACTGGACCGAAAATTTCTTCGCGGACAATCCGCATATCCGGCGTCACATCCGTGATCACGGTCGGTTCGACAAAACTCTGATTGGGACCACCTGTTTCGCCCCCCGACAATATCGAGGCGCCAGCCGATTTGCCGTCCGTAATATAGGCGGCAACTTTGGCGCTATGTTCTTTCGACACCAACGGCCCCATTTGCGTTTCCGGATCAAGACCGTGGCCGAGCTTGATCTGTCCGCCAATCGCAGCAATCCCCTCGGCCACTTTATCCATGATCGAGCGGTGGCAGTATAGGCGGGATCCGGCGATACACACCTGTCCGCCATTGAAGAATATCGCATTGGCAGCGCCCTGAATAGCCGCATCAATATCGGCATCAGGCATGATGATGACCGGCGACTTTCCGCCGAGCTCCAATGTTATCCGTTTCAAATTGCCTTGCGCTGCATTCATGATGGCGCGGCCGGTTTGCGTCGAACCGGTAAATGCGATTTTATCGACATCCTTATGTTCGGCCAAAGCAGCGCCGGCCTCATGCCCGAATCCCGTTACCAGATTTATCACGCCGTCGGGCAGCCCGGCTTGCTGCATCAATTCAACTAGCCTTACTGCTGTCAGTGACGTATTCTCCGCCGGCTTCAGCACCACCGTACACCCGGCCGCCAGGGCAGGAGCGAGCTTCATCGCGGTGAGAACCAGAGGCGAATTCCACGGTACAATCGCACCGACCACGCCCACCGGTTCTTTCTGGGTATAGGCGAAAACCTCCTTGCCCTCGGGCTGGTAATTGATCGACGTGGGAATGGTTGCGCCCTCGATCTTGGTCGCCAGGCCGGCAAAATATCGAAACTGGTTCACTGCACCGGGAATTTCTGCCCAGCGCCCGACATATAGCGCTTTTCCCTGATCCAGCGTTTCCAGTTCCGCCAGTTCGTCAATATTGGCTTCCAACAGGTCCGCTATTTTCCAGAGGATCCGGCTGCGTTCCATCGGGGTTATTTGGGACCATGATCCGTTGTCAAAAGCGTTGCGCGCCGCGCGGACCGCCTTTTCGACATCCCCTGCCCCCGATCTCTGAAGCTTTCCGATCACTTCACCGGTTGCGGGATCGAGCGTATCAAAGGTTTCACCGCTTTGGCAGGACAGCCATTCGCCATTTACCAGATTGGAATATATGCCTTTTTCCAGAAACTTTGTCGCAGCCGGACCCGGCTGGGGGATGGAAAGATTGATCTCTTGCATATAATATCCTCAATTTCTGGTGACCAGAAATGGCATCCGCCGCGAGAAAGCGCCATTCCGAAAAGTGACAATAGAGAGCTTCGCGCCAACCGAAACATGCACAATTGATTTTGTCCATCAGATGGACAGGGTGCAATTCCTAAGCTGGTGCATAAAGACCATGATGTCTATGTGTAGTTGCAACTCATCTGGAACGCCGAGATCATGACCACAAAAACGAACAGTAGGATATCAAATGAAATGCAGATGCTGGAACTGCTGGAATCACGGTTGCGGTGGCTGTCGTCATGGACGGTGCACAATGCCAATCACATCCGGGAAAAGCGTGACGGGCTGAAAGTCGGCGGTCATCAGGCGAGCTGTTCCTCGATGACCGCGATCATGGCGGCGCTATATTTTCATGCGTTGCGACCGCAGGACAAAGTCGCGGTCAAGCCCCATGCTGGCCCTGTGCTCCATGCCATCCACTATCTGCTCGGCAATCAGAGTCAGGGAAAGCTGGAACGCTTTCGCGGCCTCGGCGGTGTGCAAAGCTACCCGTCGCGGACCAAAGACACCATCCCGATCGATTTTTCCACCGGGTCGGTCGGCCTTGGTGTGGCGGTGACCGCTTTTTCCAGTTTGATGCAAGATTATCTGATCGCCCATGGTCAAATGGAAGAGAGCGATGCCGGCCGGATGATCGCCCTTATGGGCGATGCCGAGCTGGACGAAGGTAATATCTATGAGTGCCTGATCGAGGCTTACAAGCATGATATCCGCAATTGCTGGTGGGTGGTCGACTACAACCGGCAGTCGCTCGACAGCACGACCGCAGACCGCATGTTCCGCCGGTTTGATGACATTTTCGAAACCTGCGGCTGGCGCGTTGTCACCTTGAAATACGGCAAGCGGCAACAGGCGGCATTCAAGAAACCCGGCGGCAAGACACTCGAACAATGGATAGACAATTGTCCCAATGCGGATTTTGCCGCGCTGACCTATCAAGGTGGCGAAGCATGGCGCAAGCGGCTGATTGACGATATCGGCGGCAAGCCCAATGTGAAAAAGCTGCTCGCCGGCTTCGATGATGATGCACTTGCCGATCTGATGACCAATCTCGGCGGCCACTGTGTCGAAACGCTGTCGGATGCATTTGATGCCTGTGATGATGAGCGACCAACACTGTTCATTGCCTATACCGTGAAGGGCTTTGGCCTGCCCTTGGCGGGTCACAAGGACAATCATTCCGGCATGATGAACCCGACGCAGATGGAGGGTTATCGCAACAGCCTGGGAATCGAGCAAGGCGCTGAGTGGGAAGCCTATGGCGGACTGGGCGACAATGCGGCAGCACAGCTGAAAGCTTTCGTCGAAAAAAGCGCGCTTGCAAGACAGAAACCGGAGCCAAAGGCCGCTCCGGTCGTCGTCCCGGATCGGTTCGAAGTACCAGCGGGTGCGGAACAATCCACCCAGGCTGCGTTTGGCAAAGTTCTTCTGGATCTTGCAAAATCGGGAGAAGAAATCGGCGACCGGATCGTTACGACGGCTCCCGACGTTACCCAGACAACCAATCTTGGTGCCTTTGTGAACCAGCGCGGTCTTTTTCGGCGTCAGGAAGTAGCCGATGTTTTCCAACAAGCCAAAATTCCTTCCGCGCAAAAATGGTCCGCGCATGGCGCAGGTCAGCATATCGAGCTGGGCATAGCGGAGAATAATTTCTTCCTGATGCTCACGTCGATGGGACTGACGGCCCCGCATTTCGGAACGCGTTTACTGCCGGTGGGGACGGTCTATGATCCCTTCATCGCCCGCGGCCTCGATGCGCTAAACTATGGCTGTTATCAGGACGCGCGTTTTCTGCTGGTCGGGACACCGTCCGGCCTGACACTAGGGCCGGAGGGCGGCGCCCATCAATCGATCAACACACCATTGATCGGGATGGGGCAACCTGGCCTGGTCTATTTCGAGCCGGTCTGGGCTGACGAAGTGGCGTTGATGATGCGCTGGGCCTTTGATCATATGCAGCGCGAAGACGGCAGTTCCGTTTATTTGCGCCTCAGCACACGATCGATCGCGCAAATAGAGCGTGACAATGACAGCTGGGAAGCGGACGCACTCAAGGGCGCCTATTGGTTACGCAGACCCGCCAAAGGCGCGGAGGCAGCCATTGCCTTTACCGGAGCGATAGCGCCGGAAGTGCTGCAGGCTTATGACAGTCTGGTCACGGATATCCCCGGGCTGGGATTGCTCAACGTGACATCACCCGACCTGCTCCATCGCGGATGGTCAGACCAATGTGCCGCGCGCTGGCAAGGCAAAGATAATGAGGCCTGTCATGCCAAGCTAATGCTGGACGAATTGTCACCGGATGCAGGCTTGATCACGGTTCTGGATGGCTCTCCTTCAGCCCTAACCTGGCTGGGTGCTGTGCGAGGCATGAAGGTCAGTCCTCTCGGCACCGATCGCTTTGGCCAGACCGGAGACTTGCCTGATCTCTACAATGCCTACCGGATAGACGAGAACGCGATTATCGATGCAGCGGCTGAGTTATTTTTGGGTTGAGCACAATCGCGGAAACAAGAAATCAGAATCAAATTGCCGGACACCTCCCCCAAGGTGCCCGGCAATGCGTGACGAAGCCAAAGGCTTTGTGACACAAGCGATTAGAAATTAACTTTGCCTGTCAGGCCAAATGTGCGCCGCTCACCGAAAAATTCACCATAGGTGGTACCGAAAGGCAGAACCACAACGAAAGCATTGGACACATATTTTTTGTCAAAAGCATTGCGTATCCAGGCATTTACAGAAAAGTTTCCGAAGGTAACGCCTGCACTGCCATTGACCAGAAAGCGGTCCGGAATTGTCCCGACATTGGCCGTCGATGCGAAAAAGTCGCTTTGATAGCTGAAATCCGTCCGCAGATAATAATTGCTATCTCCGGAACCGATTTCTCCCTCCCACTGGATACCAAAGGATGCCTGGGTCGGTGGCGTACGTTCAATATCATTGCCGCCAACATCGCCATTGGAGTTACACACCACATCATCACAAGGTGCGGAGATGAAAAAGGGTGTACCCGGCGTACCACGTGTCCGCGCAAAGCGCTGATCGATAGTACCATCATCATAGGTTGCTTCAGAATGCGAGAAAGTCGCGTCAATGCTCAGGTTATCGGTGATCTGATAAAAGGCATCAAGCTCGATACCATAGATAGATGCACCACCAAGATTTTGGGCAATTGCGGTGGCATTCGGGTCCGTCGCATCCGGATCGGGAGAATTGATCACCACATCCCGCCAATCCGTGTAATATATCGATCCGTTGAGACGAAGATCACCGCCCAGAAACGTATTTTTGGAACCAATTTCAAAGGTCCAGTTGGTCTCTTTGTCAAAAACCTGGTTCTCCGGAGCGATTGCTGTGGGGTTGAAGCCACCGGCCTTTGAGCCCTTTGCGACCGTGGCAAAAAGAAGACTCTCATCACTGAGATCATATTCGGCCGTAAAGCGCGGCGCGAAATCTTTAAACGTATCACCCAATATTAAAGCTCTGCGATTGTCCGTTGCTGTAATCTCGGTCTCGGAATATCGTCCTTCTGCGCCCAAGCGCAGCACGCCACTTGCCGATGTCCAATGAATTTCACCAAAAATCGATTTGATTTCGGTGTCGGTGGTGGTGTCTCCCAAAAGAAAGGCGAATGGATCGCCCGGAAAAGGATCATCGGCACTGACAATCGGATTTAGATTGTTGCTCGTAAATGTCGTGATGTCCGTACCATCGGAATAATAGATCCCGATTGCTCCACGAAACTGACCCGAATTGTCAAAATTGAGCCGTACCTCATGGGAATCATAATCCATGCTGCCAACCGGTGTATTCTGGAAATTACACCGCCCGGCAACCAGCGTTCCGCAATTGATGGGTTCCGGTTCGCCGCTGACCGCAATATCAACATCGCCGTTTACGTTGCCGAACAAATAGCTGAATGTCAGCGCATCAGAAACGTCAATTTCCAGATTGGCCCGGAAAAAGCCGGTTTTTGAGTGGACACCATAGGCCCGCGGGTCGACGATGACTGAATCTCCCGGTGCAGGCAAGTCGCCGCAAATCAGCGCAGGATTCGGGCCCACGCCAAAAATGCTGCGATTGGAACCACAATTGAAATCACCCAGAACTTCCGCCAGATAGCGGTTCGCGCGGGCTTCTTCTTTTCTGTTAAAATGATTGTAGGACGCTTCCAGGCGCACTCCGTCCAACGGTTTGAACGCTGCGGAAACCGAAATGGCTTGATTGTCCCGACCACCGACATTGCCAGATGTACCGCGATCCAAGTCCAGGCTGTCGGCGAACGGGTGGTCATTTTCCCAAGAGCCGTCAAACGATGAATATTCGTAAGAACCTGCAATGGCGAACCATTCATTGACCGAGAAGTTTAGAAAACCGCCAATATCATAGCGCTCGTCAGACCCAATTGTGCCCTCGATCTCGCCGGAAATCTCTCCCGTAATCTCGGCTTTCCTTGGAATATAGTTGATTGCGCCGGCAAAAGCGTTGCGTCCATAACGCGCGCTTTGCGGGCCCTTGACGATCTCAATACGCTGAAGACTTGTTGTACCGAGGTCCACAGCCCAGGCGCGCGGTATGTAAATGCCGTCCAAAAAGGTTGAAACATTCGATTCCAGAGCGGTGACGCGTGTTTGGGCCTGTCCGCGAATAACCGGTGTGCCGATACCGCCGGAGAAATCCTCAAAGCTGAAACCTGGCGTAAAACGCGCAACATCATCCAGTTCCTGAATCGCCTGGCGGGATATGTCTTCTGCGTCAAACGCTGTGATGGCGAGAGGCACTTCCTGAATATTCTCAGCACGATTACGCGCTGTTACAACAATGATATTGCCGTCATCTGCTTCGGCAGCCTCAGATGTTTGGGCAACCGCAACGCTTGGAACTACAAATCCGCTTGCTACTGCAAGGGCTATTAGACTCGCTTTTTGAATGCGCATTTTTTAACCTCCGTGAAATCTGAACCTTTTGGAAAAGCTATATTTTCAACGCGCCTAGTTTGACGGTTGTCCCCGAACTGTCATAAAGCTTGCTGAATTTTCCGCGGAATACTGGTTCAATAAAATCCCTATCCGCCTATCGGATAATTTTGCAGCGTAAGGGCCTTAGATCTCCAAACCTATGAGAAATACTGAAAAAAGTGCCCTCAGCGCGGTGTTTGACGAGCGCGAAGGGTAGCCATCTTGGTAGCTTAACGCTGTTGCGCCTCACGGTTTAAATGGTAAGTTGTCCGGACAACATTATCATGAAGGACCTGCCATGACGTCTCTGTCTAGCCTCGCCGCTCTAGCGCTCGCCGCGACCACACCACATGGTACGACGCTGGGAGAAATATTGCCTGGAATTTATACGAATGAGGAACAGGCCTATTTCGAGAGAGACGCGGGCCGCACGCCACCGAGTTGGATTGCGTTAAAAATTGAAAAACAGGGCGCCGATCTGATCGTCACCCGCACGGATGCCTTCGGCAAGGCCGTTTCTGCGCCGCTAAAAGGATTTGCCGCCGTCGGGGTGGAACGCGACAGCCTGACATTGGACAAATGTTCGCGTAATTTTGATCGCACGGATGCGGGCTGGACCTATAGCGCGCTGCAAAATAAGAAAGCCTGTCATCAGGACTATCAGATTATCGAGGTCACTACAGATGGCGTAAAACTTCGCTTTGCTGATGGTAGAAAAACCCAATTGAAACGCGCTCGTCCGGTTGAATGCTGGGCAGCCGCGCGCAAGACTCAACCCAAGGCGGATGGCAGTCTCGATTGGCTATTTGTTCAAAAACTCGACCTCCATGATCAAGGCGGGCGTGTCATGGTTGGCGGCGGCGATAGCGGAGCGGAACCTCTCATCTTGCGGATGCGGGCCGTCCATTGGCCCAAGCCCAGCACCAACCGCCCGAGTATGGTGCTCTATGTCCACAAGGCTGACAACCCAGACAGCGCGGTCAGCTACAGCTGGGCTGATATCGACGCCAGCAGGGTTGGCTTGAACCTGCGCTGGATGCAGGCCAGCTGTACAATCAAGGGAGCGGAACGTGCCTCGGACGTCAAAGCCGCCGATTTCCGAGGATAGCCGAACATGTCCAATCTCCATCTGATCAGCAGGCGCGCCTTTGTCGGCGGGATGAGTGCATCGCTTATCGCGTGCGCAAGTCCGCGACTGACATCGACCACCAATACAGCAGATGTCATCGTAATCGGCGCTGGCCTGGCAGGGCTACACGCCACGAAGCAGATCGAAAATGCGGGTTATAAAGTTTTATTGATTGAAGGATCAGGCCGCATTGGTGGCCGTCTGCACACATTGGATGATTTACCCGGAAGCCCCGATGCAGGCGGTATCCAAATAGGCGCAGGCTATAAAAGGTTTCATGCGATTGCCGATGAACTGGCTGTCGAACGCTATGTCCCACCTCCTTCACCGCGAGGATCTCTTTATCACATAGGCGGGGCGTTGCTCACCGCCCAGCAATGGCCCGAAGCGGCGCAAAACAAACTGACTGCGCGAGAAAAAACAACGCCGCCAGATCGGTTGTTCTTCTCGTATCTCAAAGACCTGCCGAGGCTTGAAAATGTCGCAGACTGGATGGAACCGGAGGCTCAGGCCATTGATATCCCGCTCCGTCAATATCTCAAGGATCAGGGGGCGTCGGGAGAAGCCCTGCGTTTGATCAACGCCAATCTCAACGGCAACAGCATCGATACGCAATCAGCTTTGCATATGGCCAGATCACTCGCCATTTTCCGCGCTGGGGGCAGTCCAATCCGCTATGTCCGTGGCGGATCACAGCGGATGACCGACGCCATGGCCGCAGCTCTGAAAAGCGATATCCTGTTGGACAGCCCGGTTAAGGCCATTGCCGATGCGGGCAGCGGCGTTGCGCTAAGCCTTGGTGATGGACGCCAGTTCCGGGCGCGTCAGGTTATCTGCACCGCACCGTTTTCCGCCCTTCGATCAATGGATGTACAGGCAGATCTGCCAAACAGTCTTCGCACCACGATAGCGCGGCTTCCATACACACGCGCAAGCTTCGCCTATATATCCGCAACTGAGCCGTTCTGGCAAAATGATGGCCTGCCAGAAACCATTTGGTCTGATGATCCTATTCTCGGGCGCGTGTTCGTACTGGGTGACAATCCTGCAATGGTGAAGGTCTGGCTCAATGGTCCGAGCGCAGATCTTGTTGATGCTATGGATGATGCGTCCGCCGGAGCTGCGATAATCCGTAAAATCGAAGAGGCTCGACCTTCTGCCGTTGGCAAACTGAAATTGCTTAGAATGTTCAGCTGGCAGAAAAATCCGTTTGCCCGCGGTATATATCATCATATCGGTGCCGGTCAGAGCCCCACCCTGGCACAGGCCGCGCAATATAGCGGGCAGCGTCTGCATTTTGCAGGCGAACATCTGGCACAGCAAAGCTCTGGCATAGAGGGCGCGCTGGAAAGTGGCGCTCGCGCGGCCGAACATGTGCTTACAATGCTCTAGTGGAAAATCATGATAAGGCACCCATATGGATGATCAGAAACCTCTAAAGCTCAACCGGCGTGAGGTCATCGCAGGCACTGGTGCGTTGGGGCTTTCGGCCTCGATCAGCAGTCATGCCAGCGCAAAAAAGCAGCCCGAAACTCTAGAGCTAAAGCAGCGCGAAATATTTGTTCTGGTGCATGGAGCATGGCATGGCGGCTGGTGCTGGCGAGACGTGAGGACGCAGCTTGAAGCGCAAGGTCATCGGGTATTCACGCCAACCTTAACCGGTCTCGCCGACCGCGCGCATTTGCTTTCGGCAGACATCGGCCTCGACACGCATATGAAAGATATTACTTCCCTGATCGACTATTATGATCTCAGCGACATCATATTGGTCGGCCACAGCTATGGCGGGATGGTGATTACCGGGGTGGCCGATGCCAGGAAGGATCGGATCAGTAAGATAGTCTATCTCGATGCCGCGCTGCCCAAAAATGGTGAAACTATGATCACGCAGGGACCGGAACGGAACCAAACTATCATCGAACAGACCCGCAAAGCATTGACGGAACTGGCCCCCGACGGCATCGGTATGGCGGCCATTCCACCGGAATTTCTGGGTATCCCCAAAGACCATCCCAGCTACGACTGGGTCGCCGAAAAGCTGACACCACATCCGCTGAAAACCTGGCTAGACCCGATTATGTTGAAAAATGGCGGATCGCTGGGCCTGAAGCGCAGCTACATTCATTGTACGGCTCCGGCTTTGCCCAATAGCAGCTTTCCCTATCATGCTGCGCAGGTGCAAGCAGATGATAGCTGGGTCTATTACGAGCTCGCTACTGGTCATGACGCGATGGTGACGGCACCGGACGAAATTGTCAGGATACTGACAGCCGCAATATAAAAACCCGCGACCCTTTCAGGTAGCGGGTTTTCTGATAGTTTGTTACTTCTTCAGTACCGGGCTGTCAAAACAACCCCAAATCTGCGGCCGGGCCGAAGACCCGCGATAAAGTTACGCTTGAACGTATCGTCACCATCAGCATAGCGAATAATCTGCGCGACTGAATCTTCGTCAAACAGGTTTTTGACATAACCCTGTATCTTGAAGTTCTCATTCTGGAAGCCGAGCCGGATGTCAGAAACAACCGATCCGCCTGTTTCCGCAAGATTATGAACCTGTGCAAAGCTGGTCGAAACCACGCTGACATTGGCGCCTGCAAATAGCTCCCAATCGCCAGAACCCACCGGCATTCGCCAATCTGCATCTGCAAATATCTGATGGACTGGCGCGCGCGGAATGCTCTTGCCTTTGATTGATCCAAAGATCGATTGGCAGCCCGCTGTGTCCGGGAATTCGTCTCCAGTTGAGCAGTTTACCAGATTATCGTCAGCGACATCATCCAGCACGCCCTGGTTCTGATCGAAGCCCGATGTAAATTTGCTGTCAGCAAGGGCATAATTGATTGTAAAGGTGAGGTTGTCGCTTGGCTTCAAAACCGTTTCCAATTCGAGACCAAATACCCGTGCATCGCCTGCATTAACCACAGCCGACACAACACTCGTCGGAGACTGGACATTCTGGGTTAACTGGTATCCTTCTATTTCGTTGTAGAAGGCTGCTAAATTGACCGTCAGCGCGCGATCGAGAAAGACGTTCTTCGAACCAATTTCATAGGCAGTTGCTTCTTCCTCCTGATAGGAAGGCACACCGGCATTAATGGCTGTAACACCATTGAAACCGCCGGGTTTCTGGCCTTGCGCAAAAGTGGCATAAAGCAAGTTATCCGGTGTGACCTGCCAATCGAGCAAGACACGCGGAGAAAATTTGGTGAATGTCTCCGATGATAATACTGGTGTCACTGCCGGATCGCCCAAATCACGGTCAATCACTGATTGCTCGATTTTCTCTTCCGCATAGCGTGCTTCTACACTCAGCGTTACCGTATCGGTAATATCGAAACCCACAGCACCAAAAATGGCCCAGTTACGCAAGTCCTGATTGTTGACATTGCGCGGAACGATCACCGTTCCGGCTCCCGCAGGGTCAGTCAGGAAGTTAAAGAAGCAGCCATTGGCTGGGGAACATAACTCCGCACGGCGGGCTTCTGAATTAGCCAGAGCACGTGCATTGGCATCGGCCGGTAGCGTTCGGATATCGCGGCTATCATCGCTTTGGTCGAAATAAAAGCCACCAACCATCACATCAATGCCATCACCATCATAGGCCAAGCGGAGTTCTTGCGACCAGTCTTCGGTCTCACCAGCATTAGCGAATGAAAAGTCGGTTGGGCCTCCATTGACGATGCCGATGCCTACAGGTCCTGCTGGGAAAGTAGCAAATGTGGAGGGCTGAAAACTATTCGGACCATAATCGCCGTCCGTCACCAGACTATCCCTCACGCGATTATAACCCGTCAAGGATGTCAGCGTCAGTTGATCACTAATTTCATAATCCATACGCAAACTGGCGTTAAATGTTTTCACATTCAAACCCACGTCATCGGGATCGGCAAATTGTCGGGTATAGTCGGTGTTAATCTGTCCAGGCTGAATCACGCCACAGAAATAGCGGCCTGCCCCTCCATAGAAGCCGCCATTGTCAAAGAAGCAGTTATTGTCACTCGCGCTGGTTGCAAAAATAGCCGGTTGGCCATCATCTGTGCGGTTATAGTAGGTCCGCACCTGTGCGGTAAAAGGTCCGCCATCATCGAAGGCAAAACCACCAGCGAAAGAATAGGACTTCTGCTTGCCCACCTTGTTACCATCGAACAAGTTGGTATATTCACCACCAAATTCAAAATAACGGCCAGAAGCAAAGGCTGTGATGGAATCGGTTACGGGACCACGAATATTGGCATTGATATCAAAGCGGCTATTCTCTGAGATGTCGGCAGATATACTGCCCGTCAAATTATCTGCACCAGTCTTTGAAATGATATTGATCGCGCCAGAATAGGTATTACGCCCATAAAGTGCACTTTGCGGACCCTTAACGACTTCGATCCGTTCGATATTATCGACATTATAATCACCGATAGAGCCACTAAAATAGATCCCATCGATAAAAATAGCGACGCCCGACGTACCCAGCACATTGGCTTGACCACGAATGACGGGACGGTCCGCATCCCGACCTAGGCTTGCATCAAATGTCAAACCGGCGGTGACTTTCGAAATATCAGCGACGCTGTCTAGCGCGAGATCATCGATCACTTCGGCCGAAACAACGGCAACCGATGTTGGGATTTCTTGTAGGTTTTCAGAAAATTTCCGCGCCGTGACAATTATAACATCGGAATCATCCTCAGCAGCGGTATCATTAGTGCCCACATTTTGTGCCAAGACCGAGGACGGCATGGCCGCCGTTGCCGCCAAAAGCGCAGCTTTCAATATCTTTTTCATTATATCTTCTCCCTGATGCCCAATTGTCCGGACAATTTCTCCTAGCGTTGATTTCCACCACTAACTTAATTTGTCCAGACAAATTTTATTTCTCTCTGTTTTGGAAGCCGCTACTGTTACATAAATGCAACTATGCAGTTTGAGTATAAATAGCGGTTGCAATCACCCGCCTCTTGCGTAATTTGTCCGGACAACTTTTGGAGAGGACTAGTCCATGCCCGCCTATATGATCGTTACCGCCAAGATTTCAGACCGTGACAAGTTCATAAAGGGTTATGGCGCTGCCGCTGGCACTCTGGTCGAAAAATTTGGTGGCAGATACGTGCTGCGCGGCCCGGGAGCGGAGCTTCTGGAAGGCGATTTTGGCGATGGTGCTTCCATGGTCATTTCCGAATGGCCAGACAAGGCGGCCGTCCATAAATTCTGGAACAGCCCGGAATATCAGGAAGCCAAAAAGCTGCGGGCCGACATCGCCGATTGTCAGGTCCTCGTCATCGAAAGCCCCAAAATCGCATGACGGACATTATCAAACGCACGACCCTGATGGTTCGCGACGGTGACGCAGCCTCCAACTGGTATGAAACCGTTTTCGGCATGACCAAGTGGATGGACACGCCCTTTACGCTGTCGGGTACGCAGCTAGCCGCTGGCAAGAAAGGTGATCAGACCCGGTTGATCATCATGAAATGCGAGCACGACATGATTGGCATGATCGGCCTGCTCGAATGGATCGATCCCAAACAGGATGCGCCGGAAGAATTGCCCACCGAAATCAAATTCGGCGCACCGGTTTTTGTTGTCGCGTCCGAAGATGCCAGGGGCGCAGTCGAACGCGCCCGCGCGCTCGGCTCTCGCATTCACAGCGAACCTCGCGAATGGAGCGTTACCGGCGCAGATGGCAAACAAAAGGATATGATCGGCTGTTCCTTCTGGGATCTGGATGGCTATTTCTTTGAAGTGAATCAGGTCGTGAAGGTTCATGACTGAGTGACCGCCGCTGGTTCATCTATTACCGATTTCGATACCCTTTCTGCTGACAAGCAGATTGACGAGGATGCCAATTATCAATGGCGCGTTGCGGCGCGGCCGGTTGGCAATGTTGTGCCGTCGGACTTTAAATGGGCGGTCACCGACATAGCCGAGCCGGGCGAAGGCGAGGTACTGCTCAAAACCCATTATCTCGGCCTCGCCCCGGTTATGCGGTTTTACATGCAGGGCACGGGCGCAGCAGGAGAAAAAGTGCTGGAACCTGGTGACGTGATCCATGGCCGCGGCGTTGCCCAAGTCGTCAAGTCACGCCACCCCGAGTGGCGGGAAGGTGAAATGGTACAGGGCCAGATAGGCTGGCAGACGTACAAAGTCTCCGCAATGACGCCGCAGGAGAAATTCTTCCGGATGCCGCCCAATGGCCTGCCAGCCGCGCTGGGTTCAGGAGTGTTAGGAATGACGGGCCTCTCGGCTCATGCCGGGCTGTTTGCCTGCGGCGATCCCAGAAAAGGCGACCGGATGCTGTTGTCCGGTGCGGCTGGCGGGGTCGGGTCGATGGTCAGTCAGATGGCGGCAAATGTTGCCGGCTGCGACGTTGTCGGCATGGCCGGAGGACCGGCAAAATGCGCCTTCATTCTCGATCATGGATGTTGCGATGCAATTGACTATAAATCCGAAAATATCGAAGCGCGGCTGGATGAACTTCTGCCCGACGGGATAGACCTGTATTTTGACAATGTCGGCGGCGAAACACTTGAGGCCTGTCTGGAGCGGCTGCGTCTGCACAGCCGGGTCGTGCTCTGCGGATCGATCAGCGAATATACCCGTGATGAGCCGTTCAAGCTGTCCAACTACACCCGCTTGCGCGCGACGGAAACGCGGATGCAGGGCTTTTTTGTCTATAATCATCTGGATCGCTGGGACGCGGTGATGGATGATCTGGCGGGATGGATTCATGACGGTAAGCTGAAACCTGTACAGGATGTCGAGCAGGGTTTTCAGCACATGCCTCGGGCGCTGGCCAATCTCTATTATGGTCAGAATGTCGGCGTGCAATGCTGTTCGGTTCGCGGCGAGCCAGATATATGGAATTGAGGGAGACGGGTTATGAGTGAGAAACAGCAGACACGGTTTCAGCGCGGCAATTTTGTCGTGGCCGATATCGATCGCGCGCTGACCTTCTATCGCGATGTGCTGGGTTTTGAAGAAACTTTCCGCAAGGGCCATAATCCCGACAGCTATTCTTTCCCGGTCTTTGAGATTCCCAAGGAAGCGGAGATCGGATTTTCCATCCTTTCCCTGCCGAGCCAGCCCCGCGTGATGGCGCTGTCAGAGGTTAAAAATGTTCCGCTGGAACCCGTTCCTCATCCGCGGCGCGGCGCGATTGTGCTGGATGTGGCTGATCCCGATGCGGTGAGGGAAGGCGCGCGAAAGCTGGGCCTGCAGGTCTATGAAGAAGGCCGGCTTGAAACCCATGACGGGCGGATCGGACGGGAAATCGGCATTGTCGACTTTGATGATAATCTGGTCGTTATCTATCTCATCCCGGATACTCAATAATGGCAAGCCAGACAGACGCAGCCGCTGCTCCTGCCAAGCCCTATCCCAGCGCCGCAGCGGGCTGGTTTCTCGTGGTCATGCTGACCATCGCCTATATTTTCAGCTTTGTGGATCGCTATATTCTTGGCCTTTTGATTGAACCGATCAAGGCGGAATTTGATCTTTCCGACCGTCAGATCGGCTGGCTGCTCAGTGCATTTACATTGGTCTATGGCTTTGTTGGCATATTCATGGGCTGGCTGATTGATCGCGGCAAACGCATCTGGATTGTATCGATCGGCGTTGCTTTATGGTCCGCAGCTACAGTCGCGACCGGCATGGCGAAAAATTTTTTTCAGCTGTTTGCAGCCCGCATGGGCGTCGGCGTCGGTGAGGCAACGCTCAGCCCAGCGACATTTTCAATGATCGGCGACAGTTTCCCGACCGAGAAACGCGGCAAGCCCATCGCCTTCTATTCTTCCGCTCTTCCCATTGGTGCGGGCCTCGCATCCCTTTTAAGCGGTGCGATAATCGCATGGACTGTATCAAGCGGCAACCAGTCCCTGCCCTTCTTTGGCGAATTGTCACCCTGGCGCTTTACCCTGATTCTTGTCGGCCTGCCCGGGATATTTTTTGCGCTGTTTTTCCTGTTCATGAAAGAGCCGGAACGGCGCCCTGTCGCCGCATCTGCCGGTGTCATAAGCGGCAGCGGCTTTTTCGATGCGCTCAAATATATCTGGCAAAACAAGATGCTCTATATCGGCTTTGTGCTGATCATCTGCACGATGACGACCATCGCCTATAGTCAGGGATTTCTGGCCCCTACTTTTGAACGGACATGGGGCTGGTCGGCGCAGAAATATGCTTTCGTCAACGGGGTTGCGCTGCTGATTATCGGCCCGGCCAACATGATGATCATGGGCACGATTTCAGACTGGTGGACGAAAAAAGGCGTGCAGGATGCGTCCTTGCGTATCCTCTATGTCGGCTTTTTCATCATGGTGCCGACCGCTGCCATTCCGCTGTTCATGCCCAGCGCGGAACTGGCCTTTGCGATATTGTGTATCAACACAGTGGGCATCGGCATTGTCTCCGCCATTGGTGTAACTTCCCTGCTGGTCATCACGCCAGCGCAGATCAGGGGACAGGTGGTCGCGCTATATTATCTCGCCATCAGCTGGTTCGGGTCGCTCGGCCCGATCGTTGTCGGCGAACTGTCGAGCAGTGTTTTTGGCGAAGATAATCTCCGCTATGCGGTCGCAGCGGTCCCGCTGATATTTGGCGTGGTGCCATTTTTGATGATGCCTGTGACACGGCGGCTCTATCGTGAGCAGATGGTCCGCTTGGGCGCTGCCAGCGAATGATCCGCAAGGGCTATAGCGACGGCCCATTCGGTCAGGTGCACTGGCGGATGCTGGCACCGGAAGGCACACCAACACAGCCAGACCTTTACTGCCTGCACCCTGCCCCGTTCAGCGGGCTCGCCTTTACCACAATCATGCCGTATCTCGCGCAAACTCGCCGTGTCTTTGCACCAGATTATCCCGGCTATGGCGGCTCGGATCCTTTCAAAGAGGAACCGACGATAGCGGAATATGCCGCCGCCTTGATCGCGGTGGTTGATTACCAATCCGGCGGCGGCCCGGTGGACCTGATGGGCTTTCACACCGGCAATCTCGTGGCGGCCGAAATGGCCCTGACCGCGCCCGAAAAAATCCGACTTCTGGCGATGGTGGACGTACCAGCCTTTGATAACGAAACAATCGCCAAATATCGCGCCGACAGTGCCAAGACATTCGAAATCGCACCCGATCTCTCCTGCCTTGAAGGGCCATGGGAACGCGGAATGACCAAGCGTATCGAAAGCCAGGGCCCAGAACGCAGCTTTGAAATGTTCGCCGAGCAATTGCGCCCCGGACGACTGATGAACAAGGCTTTCCATGCGGCATTCAGCTATGATGTCGACGCAAGATTGCCCGCGGTCACGCACGAGACATTGATACTGGCCTCGCAGTCCGGCCTGTTGGGCGCTACCCGTCATGCGGCCGAGATCATGCCGAGCGCTACATTGGTCGAGCGGCTCGATATCAAACGCGCTGTCCTTGACGAAGCGGCAGAAATAACGGCAGCTGAAATTCTGAAATTTCTGGATAGGACATCATTATGAAAGCCTTTGCCATCTATTGCACCGACAAACCGGACACCGAACAGAAACGTCTCGACGCACGCGGCGCGCATTTTGCCCATATCGAGAAGACCATCGACAATCTGTTTGTCGCCGGACCTTTTAAAAATGCGCAAGGCGATACGATTGGATCGCTGTTGATCGTCAAGGCCGAGACGGCCGAAGATGCCCGCGCGCAGCTCGAAGCCGATCCCTATTATCATGCCGATATCTGGGCCGATATTCGCATTCATGAATTTACCGCAGCCGCTGGCGACTGGATTGGCGGCAAGATATGGTAGGTTTTCCCAATCGCTGAGGAGAGCAGAAAATGACGCGCATCACGCCGCTGACTATCGACGAACTGCCGGACGAGACACAGGCTGCTCTCAAATTTTCTGAAAATCTGATGGGTTATGTTCCCAATTCGGTGATGACCATGGCGCACTGGCCGGAATTGCTCGGCGCGTTTCGCGGGTTGGTCAGCGTGATCTATGGGGAAAGCGCCATCGACAATGGCCTGAAACGCCTGATCGGAGCGGTCGTCAGCGCCGCAGCCGGATGCCAATATTGCAAGGCGCATACGACATTGGGCGCCCGTGATGTCGGGGTTGCCGAAGAGAAAGTCAAAGCCGTCTGGGACTATCAGTCGAGCGACCTGTTCAACCCTGCCGAGCGGGCGGCGCTCGACCTCGCCTTTGCCGCTGGACAGGTTCCCAACGCGGTGACGGACGCGCATTTCAAGGCGCTCGATGCCTATTATGACGAGCGCCAGAAAACCGAGATTATGGCGGTGATCAGCATGTTCGGTTTTCTCAACCGCTGGAATGACAGCCTCGCAACCGCGCTGGAAGACAAGCCGTTTGAATCAGCCAGCAGCCTGTATCAGCCAGACCAATGGCAGGCCGGGCAGCATCGACGTGAGGAGACATGAAGCAATGCCGATAAAAGCAAGTCTGATAGCCGCGGCACTCGCGATCACACTCCCGGCATCTTCGCCAGCCTATGCTCTTGATAGTCACGCTGAAACATCGCCAACAGATGAGCAGATGATCACCAAGTGGGGCACAAAGTGGCAGCAGCTATTCGAGGCCGGTGATAACGAAAAGATGCGCGACATGTATGAACCTGACGCGGTTCTGATGGCACATGGTTCGTTGCCGCAAATAGGCGTTGATGCGATCCTGTCTTTTCTCGGTCGCAACAAGGCCGTCGGCAATAAAGTCACCATTGATTTTGCCAATGAAGACATCACCATCGACGGCCAGCGCGCCTATCTGACCGCCAAATATTGGATGACAATCACTCCCGCCAACGGCCAGGTTCTCGACTTTAAAGGCCGATCCTTTCTGGTGTACAAGAAAAGCAAAAATGGCCTGTGGCGGCTTTGGCGCGACATGGATAATCAGGCACCAGACGTGATGGCGGAAGACCGCCCCGCCCGCTAACCGATTTCGATCAATTCCAACAATTCACCCGCCGGGCCAATAGCTGTTGCCGTTCGGCGATCGCGATAAAGCGCGCCTGCCCGCACCTGTGGCGGCGCGATCCAGTCAATCTTGACCGCATCCAGATCATCGACAGCCAGCGTCACCAGCGCATTACCCGGCGGCAACATGCCCTCATGCTTTGGCCGCGACGTTGCTTCGTCCGGATAATCATCCACTTCGACAATTGGCAATCGATCGATCTGTACCATGGTCAGGTCAGATACCGTTCCTGCAGGCTTTCCGAACGCTTCATTGATCATGGTATATTCCAGCGTATAGGTATCGCCCTCGGTCAAATGCAACCTGTCGCGATACCAGTTCACGGTTTTCACGCGGTCCGGAGTCGCTATAATGACGATGAATATATGATCAGTCAGCGATCGTGCTTTGGGCAGGTCCGTTGTCGGTGTATTTTCGCGCACTTCATTAAGATAGATCATCTCACGGCCGGGGCCGAGCGCCTGCATCGGTACAAAATAAGGCAGGATATCGATCTCCTTGGGCGGCCCGATAATATCAAAGCTACTGCCCTCCAGACGCCCCGGCCAGCCAAAGACATCCTGAACGGTTAGCTCATAGGCCGCCCAACCATAAGTGGTTGTCGGCTTGAAATCCGGATGATCAGGCTGTTCGACCAGACGGATGAAGCAATCGGCCCCGCTGGCTGGCTGCAAAACTGCCATGGGAGCCCCCGCTATTTTTGGGCAGGCCCACGCCTGCGCCAGATCGTCCGACATTGACCCGCTTTCGATAACCTTCATGCCCAGCACATCACGATAGTCTTTCAGCGCCGTTTCCAGATCGGGCACCGTTGCCACTCCACCCAGTATCGAGCCATGTTGCAATGTATGTGTCATGTTCGCTCCTGTATTCCTGCGTAGGCAGGAATCCATCTCCTGCCGTTTCGTCTATTCGTCAGCCTCTAAGATGGACCCCCGCCTGCGCGGGGGTTGACGCTTCGGAACGCGGATGCATTCCGTGGCGCGTCAAAACTCCGGCTTTCTCTTTTCCATGAACGCTCTGACGCCCTCTTTGAAATCATCGCTCTCGAAAGCAGAGTCGAACAGCTGCTCTGTCTCCGCATCATCATCGGCCTGCCCGTCCAATATGCGCTTGATAATCGACTTGCTCATCGTCTGGCTATGCAAGGATACCGATGCCATCGTGGCCGCCAGCGCTTCGGCCTCGGCATAGGGATCGTCAGCCAACAGGGTAATCAGGCCAATATCGAGCGCTTGCTGTGTGGACAGCAATTGTCCGGTGAACAATATCCGCTTGGCCTGCGAAGGGCCGACCAGATCGACAAGCAATTTGGTGTCATGCAGCGGATAAACCAGTCCTAGCTTAGACGGTGTAATCCCGAAACGCGCTTTCGGCCCAGCCACCCGCATGTCGCAGGCTAGCGCGATACCACATCCGCCGCCCACACAATCGCCATCAATAATCGCGATTGTCGGCTTGGGCGCCTGCGCGAGTTCGTGCTGGACCCGGCCAATCGCCGCCTGATTGCGGGCGCGCCATTCAGGATCGGCGGAGCCGGTTGCAAATTCGCCGATATCGGCACCCGCACAAAAGGCGCTATCCTTGCGGCTGGCATGCAGCATCAACACGCGGATCGCATCGTCGGCCATGGCATCGGCCAGCAACGCGGGCAGCAGCTCCCACATCGCCTGATTAAACGCATTGCGCTTGTCCGGTCGGTCGATAAGCAGATGCGCAACCTTGCCCTGTTTCTCCAGCCGCAGGGTCATAGCGGATCAACCTTCGCCAGATGCTGGGCAATCTGGTGGCGGGTGGTCACCCAGACGTCCTTTTTGGATCGCACATATTTCAGAAATTCCTCAAAGGCCCAGATGCGCCCCGGACGGCCAATGATCCGCAAATGCAAGCCTAGGGACATCATTTTCGGATTGCCTTCTTCGCCTTCGCGATAAATCTGGTCGAAATTATGCTTGGCATAATCCAGCCATTGCTGCGGCGTCATCGCAGGATCGGTCCACATTTTCATGTCATTGCTATCAAGCTGATAGGGCACAATCGCAATCGGTTTTTCCGGCACCGTTTCCTTGTCCCAGAACGGAATGTCGCCGGAATAATCGTCCATATGATAGGCAAAGCCCTCTTCGATCAGCAGCCGCCGCGTATTGTCGGTATGAAAATAGCGCGACAGCCAGCCAAAGGGTCGCGTGCCTGTCGTTTTCTCAATCGACGTGACAGCCTTGCGAATAAACTCTCGCTCCTTGGCCTCGTCCATCTTGAACTGATGCACCCAGCGATAGCCATGGCTCACGGGCTCATGACCCATATCTGCAATCGCTGCGCCAATTTCCGGATGGTTTTCGAGGCTCATCGCCGCCACAGTCCAGCTCGCCATGATCTCATAGTCTTTCAGCAATTTGACGATGCGGGGCGCGCCTGCCTTGATGCCGTAGAGATAATTGCTCTCGTTGCCGTAATTACGGATCGGGGACTTGATATGAATGCCCAGCTCATCCACCGGCTCCATACCGCGATCACCCCGCCCCACGGTCATCTCGCTGCCTTCCTCGACATTGACGACAATGCTCAGCGCCATTTTCGCGCCGTCCGGCCAGTCCATTCGTTCTTCCTGCATATCAGTTCTTGTCCTTGATCGTGGCCGGTGTCCAGCCCTTCGCCCGGCGGTCGAGACGCGAATCCAGTATTTCTCCGTCGAGATCCATCGGCGCGGTTTGTTCAAGAAAGACGGCACTTTGTTCAAGGCAATTCACTCGAACGACACCGAGCAATTGTCCCTCAATCTCACTGACCACTGCCGGGACGACACCGCAATTTGTGCAGATCAGAAAATCGGCGGTCTTCGTTCCGAACCGGTATCGGGAAACCGGCCCGGTCAATATGATGTCAACATTGCCCTGCGGATCGGATGTCCACGACGCACCGTGCTGCTGGCAAAAAGAACATTGGTAGGTCCGCGCCCCGAGTTCCGCCGCCGATTTTTCGCTGCGGAAATCCAGCGTCAATGCGTCGCAATGGCAGGCCCCGGCATAATGTAGCATCAGTGCATTTCCTCTCCGCCGGACACATTGATGGCCTCTCCCGTCACATAAAAGGCATCATCGCTGGCCAGCCAGGCACAGGCAGCGGCCGTGTCAGAAGGCAGGCCGGGCCGGCCCATCGGGTTTTTCGTACTCATATTGGCAAGATAGGCCTCAACGCTGTCAAAGCCGAGCAGCTTTGAAAAATATTCGTTCTGCTGGGCACCCAGACCGGTCGTCACGTGATTAGGACAGACAGCGTTGACGGTAATGCCGTGCCCGCCCAATTCAACGGCGCTCGCCCGTGTCAGGCCAACCATGCCATGTTTGGAGCTGACATAGGCCGCCAAGTGCGGAAAGCCCGTTTTCGCAGCTTGCGATGCGATATTGATGATGCGCCCACCATTACCAGCTGCAACCATCGCTTTGGCTGCCGCCTGGGTACAGTAAAAGGCACCGGACAGGTTCACACCGATGACCTGATCCCATTCCTTGGCCGTATCGACTTCCAGCAGCGGCTTCATCATGAAACCGATACCGGCATTATTGACGAAAATATCCACCGCGCCAAAAGCATCCACGCTTTGATCGACCAGCGCCTGACATTGCGCCGCGTCGCTGACATCGCAGGCTATGGTCGCGACTTTTGCACCGCGCCCGCGCAACTCTTCGGCCACGCCTTCTTCCTGATCACCGATGGAAAGGTCGGAAACCACACAATTGGCTCCTTCGTCCGCAAAGCGCTGCAATATGCCTTGTCCCAGTCCCTTTTCCTTGCCCGAACCAGTGACAACGATCGTTTTTCCTGTAAAGCGGCCTGACATCAGAGGTCTTCTGTCAGAATGAATTGGGGGTTATCGGCATAATCCTGAAACGGTGCTGCCATGGCCTGAAATTCAGGGTCCGACACATCGGCAACAAATGCATCCAGGCCGGTAATGTCGATAATCTCGAAATATTCATAAGGGGATGGATCGTCGGAACCGAACAGGCCGGTCGCTTTGTGGACGGTGAACGATGTGACCGAACCCAGCGCATTAACCGCCGGAACATCACGCGTCTTCGCCCATTCCTCATATTCGCCAATATCCACGCCATCTTTCAGGTTAAACAAAACAACGATGCGCATCATCTTTCTCCTCTTATGTGATTTCCAAATAGGTTTCTGGGCGACGATAACCGCGTAGCTTCTCGTCCAGTCTCCGCGCCAGAGCAAATAGATCCGCTTCGCATCCTTTTGGCGCCAAAATCTGGAGCCCCAAAGGCATACCATTGTCGTTAAAGCCAGAAGGAATGGTAATCGCGGGCAGGTCTGCAATATTGGCAATACAGGTATAATCAGCCTGATTGGCCGGTGCCTCTTCGCTATGCGGAAAGGCACCTTGCGGGGCGGTCGGCAAGATACAAAAACCGTGTTTTGAAACCAGAATCTGCATCGTTTCAGAAGTCTGTTCGAGGATCGCCTGATCCTCGTCCCAATCGGCGGCGCTGCGTTTGGGACCATAGGTAAGCAATTTTTTCAAACCATTGGAAAGCTTGCTTTGATCTTCGTCCGCAAAATGTGCAGCCATGGCTTTCGATGTTCTTATAAATCCGGCAAAACGGATGCGAGACAACGGATGTTTCAGCTGAGCCACGACAATAGTTTCCCCCGTCCAGCGTATTATGTCACGGAAATTTTCGATGACTTCCAGTTCGCAATCAACACCCGTTTCAACCAATGTCGCCAGTGATCCTGTCTCAGCCTTATCCTCACCGAAATCGCTAATGACTCGCGCCACCTTTTCCAACAGGTCTAAGTTCCGGGCCAGCGGTCCGATGCAGTCCAGCGATTGCTCCGCCAGCTCCAAACCGTCCTGGCTAATCGCCGACTGCGCGGGTTTAAATCCGTACACTCCGCAGTAAGCGGCCGGTATACGCACAGACCCCATTGTGTCTGTGCCCAAGGCGACATCGCATAGACCAGCCGCCACAGCAGCCCCGCTTCCGCCAGATGAACCGCCGGGCGTATAACCTTCCTTGTGCGGATTAAATGTTTTGCCGAACCATGGATTGTCGGTCTTTGCGCCCAGCGCGGCCTCCTCCATATTCAGCATCCCAATTATGGCCCCTCCGGCTGCCCGCAGCCTTGCAACTACCGCCGCGTCTTCGCTCGCAACGCGGTCACGATAGAGTTCGCAACCGGCGGTCCAGGGCATGTCTTTAACCGCGATATTGCCCTTCACGCCGACGGTGACCCCGGCAAGAGGTCCGGTACCACCCGTCGCGGCCCGATCAAAATCGGTAAAGGCGTTTAACCGCCTGTTGGCCGTTTTCAAGGCGTCCCAGTCGATCATAAACCCCGCTCGTCAATCAGTCTTATCGGCTTTTGCCTTGTATCAATTTGCGTATCTTCGGCTGTCGCGCCGACATCGACAAGTTGCACGGCGACCTCAATACCCAATCCCTTGCGTAGCAGATCGGCGGTTTGAGCATGATCGCTATCGCCGCGGCTTTCGAGCGTCACCTGCATCTCGTCCCGTCCGCTATCGTCCCGTGTAACGCGGCACACATATTCGCCGGTCAGGTCACTACGCCCTTCAATGATCGCGCCAATGGCATGCGGGAATATGTTGATACCGCGCAGCTTGACCATATTGTCGCTGCGCCCCTTGAAACCGGTAATGCGCTTGAAAACCATGCCGGTGGCATTGCTGTCGGTGCGTTCCTCGGTAATATCATGGGTGTTGAAGCGGATACAGGGCGCGATGTCGTCCTTGAACAGGCAGGTCACGACCATGTCACCTGTCTCTCCTGCAGCCACTGGCGCGCCGGTATCGACATCCAGCAATTCAAGATATTGCGCATCTTCCCACACATACATGCCGTCGCGTTCGGGCCCTTCGCCAGCAATGCTGCCGGTATCGCCAACGCCATACCAGTCAAAGGCCTTGGCCCCTTGCCAGGCCGCTTCGGTTGACGCGCGATCTTCGGTTCCCAGATGACCGATGATCATCTTGAGATTGATGCGGTCAAACAGGTCTTCCGCCGCTGCGACCTCGGCCAGCTTGCGAATATAGTCAACAAAGCCAACCATGCAGCTGACATTGAAATCCGCCATCAGGTTTACCTGATTGATCGACCGGGTTTCAATTCCGGTGCCGGCGCTGAGGAACAGCGCGTTGGTGAAATGGGTCACCGCCTCGCGGATATAATGTCCGCCATTGATCATGCCGTGCCCATAGACCGACTGCACCACGTCATCGCGTCCGAGACCCATCCAGCGATACATCCGCCCGACCAGCAAATTTGTGATCTCCCGCCCTTTGGGCCCGAACATCAGTGGTTGAGGGCGACCCGTTGTGCCCGACGTGGTGTGGAACACCACCGGTGCATCTCCGCGCCCGTCAAAATCACCATAAGGCGGATAGTCGTTAACCGAGGCCATCAGGTCGCTTTTGTCATAAACCGGCAGCTTGGTGATATCCTCCAGCCCCTTGATATCGCCAGCTTCTATGCCCTGATTGCTCCACAAGCGATGGTAAAAGGGAATTTCCCATCCGCGCTGCATCAGCTTCAAAAACTGCTTGTTCTGAATGGCAAAAAGTTCATCCCGGGACATACCAATATAGCGCGCGGTAAAAGCGTCACCGACGGGATAGTCGGCAAGCATCTGCTTGGCATCAAAGGCTTCAAAATAGGTCGGAAAAGTCATTGGGGCTCCGTGGCATAAGCTAAGGCATCATCAAATATTCTGGGATCGCAATCATCGCGCGCAAGCGAATGGGCGAGATCACGTTTGGACTGGGATTGAGCATCCGACATCGGAGCTGTAGGACTGCCGAGATTATCGGTGATCACACGCTCAATCGTGCTGCCATCCGACAGCGTGATGCTCAGCTTTTGCGGTGCCAATGCGTTTTGGTCGGGATTATCATCGATACGGACGATGACATGGCTGCCCAGCTTCACCAGATCGGGATTGGCAAATTCCGTTGAACCGAAACAGCGTGGATCAATAATGCCGTCCCGCAGCATTAATGGCACCAGAAAGGGCAGACAAAGCCGCGCATAGCCGGGTGTCATATCGGTTTTATAAGGGCGTCCGACGAGCCGGTGGATCAATGACGGCGCTGCCACATCAGCCGACCGAACCATTGCCGGGTCCAATGATCCGTCACGGATCATATCATCAATCGCGCCCAATATTCCATGGCTGGCGCGACCGGACGGGAAGGGCTTTGTGCTGACTTCCTCGATCAACCAGCGATTGCCGATATCATCGGTGTAGCGCGTCAGATCGCCCGGCTCGAACAGCTTGAAATAGCCAAAGGGTCCCTCAAGCGCATCATGCGGTCCATTCATGCCGACCTTTGCCAGATCAACAGCCGTAATTGCCGCGCGAGAGGCATTGGCGATCTGCAGCGGCAAGGCGATGGACGCCTCGGCATGGGCCTGCATGGTTCCGGCCGCTTGTGAGTAAGCCAGCCCCAGAATATCGGGAAATTTATCTGCGGGAAGGTCTTCGAGCCTGGCGACGGCAAGAGCCGCACCGATTATGCCTGCCGTCGCGGGGCGGAAAAACTGCATTCCGCCGGTTGCTGCCAATCCCATGCCGCTAGCGATATCCACCCCGGTGGCCAAAGCTGTGAGGAACATGTCTGCATCGCAGCCGCCCATCCGTTCAGCACTGGCCAGCATAGCCGCCGTCACGACGGACATGACATGGACAACCGCCGGTTCGTGCACGGCATCCCATTCCAGGCAATGGATGGCAAAGCCATTAAACCAGGCCGCCGACGGGGTGGGCAGCCGATCCGCCAAGCCCAGTAACCGGACTTCGTCCCCAGCGCCCCAGCTACGTACAGCAGCCAGCATGGCTTGTGCTTGATCAGACGCCGCGCCGGCTGCGCCGCCAGCCAATGTGTCACCGAGCAACCGAATTGCCGCCGCCCTCGCGCTGTCGGGCAGGACATGTCTGGCCGCTGCGAAATCCAGAATTTGCTGGGTTGCTGTCATGATAGCCACTCTGACAACATCTCATGGATGGCTGCTGGATCATCTCCGTTTAACGCCAGATCAATCGCCCGATCCGCTTCCTTGTCGTCCAGCCCTCCCCAAGCAATTAGCGCCCGTACTTTCTCGATTATGCCCGCTTTGGACAACGGTCGTTCCGGATCGCCCAGCGTATCGACCAGTTCAATAGCTTCTTCGCCGCATGTAATCCGCGCACCATAATGTTCGGGATAGCGAGTGGTTATGTCACCGGCTTCGGAAACCGTGACGCGGGCCCGAGCATCGGCCAGAGCTGCAATGGCATCGGGTTCAAAATCCGCCAGCTGCGGCACGCCGCGTTCGGCCACTACCGCCACAGCATGCTGAAGCGAAAATTTCGCGTCGATGACGGTTTGCGGATCAGGGCGATCACAAAAACTGATCGCGTCAGCATAGGTTTCAACATGGATATCGCCGTCCAGCGCGCCCAGCTTTGCCTTGAGTTCCAGCGCGGCATCAATCGCCGGATGGGCATGGCGGCAAGCCCCCCATGGTTTGAAGCTGACTTCGTGGATACGCCAATGATCCGGAAAGGTCATGGGTTTGGGATTTTCACAGGTGGCAGCGTAAAGGCCTTGTGGACCTTCGAGGATGAAGCGGGGGCCAGTAGCGCCCTCCAGGGATGCTTCGGCAACATGCCAACCGGTTTCTGCAGCGTGGAAAATATGCCACTGCTTTGTAATTGTATCCTCGTTACGCATCTGCCAAAATCCGCCTGACACTGATCCAGCTAACCCCATGGCATCGACCACATTTTCCAAGGATGGTCTTTGTTCAAAGGAGAAAGACGCCGCTACTGCAGCGCCAAATATTCCGGCTGTTGAGGTGTTGTGCCAGTACGAATAATGACGATCGTCAAAAGTCGAACCAATAGCGATCACGGCCTCATAGCCTCTAATGGCAGCTTCCAACATTTCGTCAAAATCGGCAGCCAATTGACCAAATATATTTCCCCAGACCACGGGGCCAGGATGTAAAATGGATGACCGGTGAATATCATCCATCTCCAGAACATTACCTAACCAAGATCCATGATAGCCTGGCACCCCCGAAATCTTTCTCGGTAAACTGCCTACTTCGCTGGTGAGCGCACCCGCTACGCACCCAAGCCAATCGAGCAGATGCAATCTTGCCCGTTGCCGCGTCGCTTCATCAACCGGCCGCATCAAATGAGTCGCCAATTTCTCCGTCAGGCTCTCTTGCGTCATAGCGGCGCCCGTCCTAAGACTGCCCGATGTCCGGGAGAGAAAAATTGGCCGCGAAAGCACCCGCTAAATCCAAAAACGCGTCGAAGAAGAAGCCGCGCTATCTCGAATTGGCCGACGAACTGCGCGAGGCGGTTTTGCGCGGAGACTATTCCGATCCCGGTGATTTTCCGACCGAATCTGTCTTGTGTAAAAAATATGATGTCAGCCGCTTCACGGTGCGGGAGGCCTTGCGCAAACTGACCGCCGAGGGCCTGATCACCCGCAAGCGTGGTTCCGGCACGGTCGTACAACCAGCGACCGCGCGCGCCGGTGCGCTGCACCAGCCGCTGAGCAATGTCGGCGAGATTTTGCAATATGCCCGCGACACCACCATTGCCTTTGAAAAGCGGGACGCGGGCGCGATCCCCAGCGATGTTGCCGAGCAAATCGGCGCCAAGGCCGAAGGTGACTGGTTCGCCTTTCACGGCAAGCGGATGAAGCCTGGTCGCAAGCGCCCCATTGCCGTGACCGAGGCGTGGGTACATCCCGAACTGGCCGATGCTGTCGCCCAGATTGACGTCAACGCCAAAACCCTGTTCGGGCAGATTGAAACGCTGGGCAAAGTGAGCGTGACCCGGGTGACGCAGGATATTCAGGCGATCAAGGGCACTAAGGATATACTGTCCGATCTGGGCCTGGAAAAAGGCGATCCGGTGCTGCGCATCCTGCGCTGCTATTTTGACGAAAGCGACCGGATGTTTGAAATTTCTGCGAGCTATCATCCCGGCGAGCGCTTTGCCTATTCGATGCATATCGAGGTCGACTGAAGCCCGCGTCATTGCGACTCATCCAGGACCGGGGCATCATCTGCCTGCCAGCCTGTTTCCGATGCAAAGCGAAAAGACGGGCCGATTTGATGGCTGCCATGGGCCTCGATCAAAAGGCCGCGCTCGCGCAGAAAATCCTGGTCCAGCGCTTCGCGAAAATCGAGAACAGGGGAGAAGGCAACGTCCTTGTCGGCAAACCACTCTACCCATTGGTCACGGGTTCTGGTCGCGAACATCTCCCGCAAAAAAGCGACCAAGGGCGCTTGCCCCGCGCCCGGTTCAGCCTCGGCGAGCGCCAACAAATCCAGTCGTTCCAGCGCGGTCAAAAGATTGCGCGCAAATTTCACCTCGCGCGCGCCCAGCACGACATGTTTGTCATCTGCGGTTTTATAGATATTGTAAAAAGCCGCGCCGCCCAAGGACCGCTGTGACTGCGATTGAGGCGAAGCACCTCCAGCAATAGCCGATCCGGCAATATGGGCGCACCATGGCAACATGGAGTCAAACATGGCTATGTCGATATAGTCGCCCTCGCCGGTTTTTTCGCGCCCTATCAACGCCATCAACACGGCCGATAACCCGTTTAGCCCAGCAGCCATATCCGCCGAAGGCACACCTGGCACGACCGGCATTCCATCTGCGCCATCATTGACGGACAGGAAGCCGGACAAGGCCTGCACGGCCAGATCATGGGCGGGGTGATGCGCCATTTCGCCTTCCTGCCCAAAGGCGGAAATCGAGCAATAGACGATGCGCGGGAAACGCGCCGAAACCGTGTCATAGTCAAAGCCGAGCCGCTTCATCACGCCGGGGCGAAAGCCCTCGATCATCACATCGGCATCGGCCAGCAATTCCCAAAGCTGCGCCCTGCCTGCATCGGATTTCAGATCGAGCGCCAGCGCCTGCTTGCCGCGATTGAGGTTACGGAACCAGACAGATTGCCCTGCCTCCATCGGCTCCATTGCGCGGGCGGGATCACTGGTCGGCGGCTCAACCTTGATCACCTCGGCCCCGTGGTCGGCCATCATCATGCTGAGCATCGGGCCCGGCAGGAAAAGCGAGAGGTCGATGACCTTGATACCGGTCAGTTTGGCCATAAGATGTTCAGACTATCCCTTTCGCACGCAGGTCAGCAATCGCACCCGAATCATAACCGGCTTCAGCCAGAACCGCATCACTATCAGCCCCGAGCAGTGGCCCTGCCCGACTAGGCAGCCGCTCGCCATTCAGCTTGATCGGGCTCGACAGGACATTCATGTCTGCGCGATCCGGATGGCTGACCGTATCCCGCATGCCAATGGTCTTCAACCAAGGGCTGTCGAGTGCCTGATCCAGGCTATAGACCGGCGCAATCGGCATCAGGCCCTGCAGCAGCTCCAGCCAGTGCGCGACCGGATGCGCGGCAAAGATATCGCTCAAAATATCCGACAAGGCCGAGCGGTTGGTCAGGCGATTGGCCGGTGTGTCAAAACGCGGATCCGTCATTAGCTCTTCATGACCGATCCGCTCGCATAATATGGTCCAGAATTTGGGCAGCTGTGCCATGACGAACATCCAGCCATCGGCGGCCTTGAACATCTGGCTCGGCGTGGCGGACGGATGCGCGCCATAGGGTGCACGGCCCGTCACATCTTCCTCGTTCATATACCACAGCGCGGGATAGCTGGTCTGATGTACAGCGGCAGACAACAGATCAACATCGACATCGCAGCCTTCGCCCGAACGCTGCGCATCCAGCAAAGCGGCGAGCAGGCCAACGGCGGCCATTGTGCCGGTCATGAAATCGACCATCGACAGGCCAAAGCGCACGGGCGGCCCGTCAGGCTCTCCGGTAAGCGCACAAAAACCGGCCTCTGCCTGCATGAGATAGTCATAGCCCGGCCATTTCGACCGTTCGTTGCCGCGCCCGTAGGCAGAAATATGGGCACAGACGATGGCCGGATTAACGGTCTTTAGAGCATCATAGTTGAGGCCGACCTTGTCCGGCACATCACCGCGCAGATTATTCGCCACGACATGTGCGTCTTTGGCGAGTGTGTGCAGCACCTCCTGCCCTTCGTCGGTGCGCAGATCAAGGGTGAGCGAGCGCTTGTTCAGATTGAAGCTCTGAAAATAGAGGCTTTCCTGTTCGCGCAGCCAGTGTGGCCCGACATGGCGTGCCGTGTCACCGCCTTTTGGTGGTTCAATCTTGATTACATCGGCGCCCATCTGGGCAAGGAACATGGTTCCGTAAGGGCCGGCACCATATTGTTCGGCAGAGAGGACGCGAAAGCCTTTAAGTGGTTGTCTTGCAGTCATAACTTAAGCCCCTCCTCTTTCGGGGAGGGGTTTGGGGTGGGGCATGCAAGATCAAAGGAGTTCGCTAACGCGAGCGATGTTTGCACATCGCCCCCACCCCTTTCCCCTCCCCTGAAGGGGAGGGGCTTTTTCGTGGTCAACTCACTCACGCAGGGTTCCTCTTGACCCATTGTTTGGAAATAATCATCCGCTGCATCTCGTTGGTCCCTTCACCAATACACATAAGCAATGAATCGCGATAATAGCGCTCGATTTCATATTCCTTGGAATAGGCATAGCCGCCATGGACGCGCATGGATTCCTCAGAATTGCGCACCGCCGCTTCCGATGCAAAATATTTCGCCATGCCCGCTTCCAGATCACAGCGCTCCCCGCGATCATAGGCTTCCGCCGCATCAAGGGTCAGCAAACGCGCGGCTCTTGCGCGGGTCACCATTTCACCCAGTTTCAACTGGATCGCCTGATGTTCGGATATTGGCTTGCCCATTGTCTCGCGCAGCTGCGCATATTCAGTGGCGAGCCGAAGCGAACCCTCGGCCAGACCAACGCCCCGCGCAGCAACATTGATACGGCCCAGCTCCAGACCGCCTGTGGCCTGAAAAAAGCCCTGGCCTTCGACACCGCCGATAAGATTGTCCGCCGGAATACGATAATTGTCGAACACAAGCTCCGCGCTGTCGATGCTGTTATATCCCAGCTTTTTGAACTTCTTGCCAACCGTAAAGCCTTCCCCCTTGGGCGCTATCATCAGGCTCATACCCTTATAGCGCGGATCTGCCTTGGGGTCGGTTTTGACCAACAGTGCAAAACAGCTGCCGTTAATGCCGTTGGAAATCCAGGTCTTGGTGCCGTTGATGACATATTCATTGCCGTCGCGGACAGCCGTGGTGCGGATCGCCTGCAAATCCGTACCCGCATTGGGCTCGGTTAGCGCCAGCCCGCCGCGAATTTCGCCGCTGGCAAATTTGGGCAGCCATTTGGCTTTTTGCTCGGCCGTACCAAAACGCTCGACCGCACAGGCCATGATCAGGTGCGAATTGAAAATGCCGGTTATTGCCATCCAGTGCGAGGCTATTTCGGCCACGATCTTCGCATAGCTGGTCGCTGGCAAGCCGAGGCCGCCATATTCCTCGCCAATGGTGGCGCCGAACAGACCCATGTCGGCCATTTCGCCCACCAGTTGCTCCGGCCATTTGTCCTCGTGATCATGCTCCATGACCACAGGCTTCACGGAACGGGTGATCCATTTCTGGATCGCATCCATGAAAGCCTGTTCTTCTTCCGGATCAATCATATGCTGTGCATTATCAATTGCCGTTGCCATTTTCGTCGCTCCTGAGTGTCTTAAAACTGGGGTTCCCTCCCCCGTTTATTTTGTCGTCGACTTTTTAATCGTCCGCGCCGCCAAAGCCGCGCTTCCAGATCAGCATGGTGCGTTCAAATGTGCACACAACCTTGTCATCCTGGTTCTTGCCAATTGTCTTTATGGTGACAATGCCCTGTTCCGGACGTGAAGAGGATTCCCGCTTTTCCAGCACTTCGCTCTCGGCATAGAGCGTATCACCGGGAAATAACGGATGGGTGAGGCGGATTTTGTCCCAACCAAGATTGGCCACCGCTTTCTGGCTGGTATCGGAAACGCTCATCCCGACCATCAACGCGACGGTGAGCGGAGAGCAGACCAGCGGCTTTTCAAATTCGGTTTTCTTGGCAAATTCATAGTCAAAATGCGCAGGATGCGTGTTCATCGTCAGCAAGGTGAAATGCACATTGTCGGTATCGGTGATCGTCCGGCCGGGACGATGCTCGTAAATATGCCCCTCTACAAAATCTTCAAAATAGCGTCCGAACGTTTCGCGGAAACGTCCCGAGCTGACTTCTATAACTCCATCACGCATGTAATTGTCCTTGTTGATTAAACATTCTGGTCTTCGCTTTATCCGACTGCTGCCGCGATATGCCTATATCGTTGCATAACCGGCGCCTCTAACATACGCCCATTATGACTAATCGCTTTACCGCCGGCTGCGTCAAAAGCATTGATTGCGTCTATCGCTTCGGCCACTTCCGCCGCCGTCGGTTTCATGGTCTTGGCGATGAGAGCGATCTGCTTGGGATGGATAGCAGCCTTGGCGTGAAAACCCATGGCTTTTGCTTTAGCGGATTCCTCTTCCAGACCGGCCTCATTGCCCATGTCGATATAGGGGACGTCAATCGCGGCGATCGCAGCCGAAGCGCAGCACAAAATAAACGCACCGCGCGCAGCCAGCAGCGGTTCCCATTCCAGCCTGGTGCCCAGCTCTGCGGAAAAATCGCCGCCACCGAACATCATAGCGGTGACGCCGGCGCTCGCGGCAATGGCATCACCGGCGCGCAGGCCTTTGACGGTTTCGATCAGCGGGACCAGACCGTCGACCCGGTCGCCTAAAATGCTATGTGCAATTTCAACCTCGGTAGCGCTTTCAACCATCGGCAGAAAAAGCAGAGCAGGAAGACGATCAGCGGCTGAAAAGGCGAGCAGGTCAGTCAGACCGGCAGCCGTCCTGAGCCCATTGATTCGTACCGCCGTTTTTGACCGGTCGAGCGTTTTCAGGGCATCCATAACGGATTCGCGCGCGCTTTCCTTTTGATCTGCAGGCACCGAATCCTCCAAATCGATACAGATCAAATCTGCACCACTATTCGCCGCTTTTTCAAAGCGTTCAGGCCTGTTGGCAGGTACAAAAAGGAAGTTGGTAAAACCGGTCATAGGATCCAATATCATGTTCGATCATTATTTCCTCTTCACAATTTGTCCGGACAAATCTAAAGTCAACCAGAAAGTGAAATTAATTGCATGATAACTTGGCACGATTTTTAGGGAGATGCGTGAAATGAATCGAATTTTTAGGCGGACTGCTTTGGCAACAATGGTAGCATCCTTTGCTCTTGCCAGCCCTTCGTCCGCACGGACCCTTGATCCGAAAAAACCAGAAGATGCCCTGGAAATTATGAAACGGACGCAATGTGGCACTGCTGACGGTGTCCCTGCCGTCTATCATTGGTCCGGCAAAGTCTATTCCCGCGTACAGGGCGAACCCGATCGGCATCTGTATAATGGCGAAGGCATGAATATCCGGCAATGTGTCCGGATCGAAGACCCCAAGCGCGGCGTCGGCTATCGTCAGGTCAGCCGCGAAGTGATGTTCTATCTTGATCCCAAGACCAATGAAATATTGCGCACCTGGGACAATCCATGGACGGGCGAGACGGTCAAAGTGATGCAAATTGCCAATGACCCTGTAAACAGCCGTCCCAACTATCCTTACCGCGCCGATGGCACGCCATACACGCTGCCCAATATCCGGCAGCAGGGCAACTGGATGTTCATGCCGATCGAAGTGCCGCTCTTCTATCACAATGTATTGGCGGGCGATTATCAGGATTATGTCGGCAATAAATATCATGCGATGGAGATTTTCGACTTCACCATGCTCGCTGATGAAATTCTCGATACCAATAATCCCACCGCTTATCCGTCGATCAGTTGGGTACGGATTTCCGACTGGATGCCGTGGATGAAAATGCGCGGGCGGCAGGGACAGATGGTGTTCAACGCCATGGGCGCAAAGCTGAAAAGCTATGATGAGCTGCCGGACGTGATCAAGGATGAGATTGCGCTCAACTATCCCGAATATACCGCGCCGCCACCCGGCGATGATCCGCGCAAGAATGAAACCACCTGGACGGTGTTCAAGAAGATGATTGATGCAGAGCGGGCGGCGGAAGCGGACAAAAAGTAACGCTTCCCGTCAGAGTTTCTCCCTGGGGGTCGGCCACGTTGGCCGGCCTCTTTTTTTCCCTAAAACGGCTTGATATTACCAAGAAATGCGGTGGCGAGTAGCAACAGATAGACAATCCAAACCCAAATACGCGTGGTGTCCATCGTCTTGCGGAGCGGGATTTCTGTTTCATCCGATGATCCCTCGGCAATCAGCTTGCCGAGCTGCGGCCCTACGGGCTTGAACGCAACATCGATCATGATGGCCGCGGCAAAGATCAGGCCGAACATCAACGCCTTGGTCGCCAGCCATATGGGGATTAGCGGCTCGCCTTGCACCAGCGAGAGGATGCCGAGACCCAGATAGAAAAGGGTCAGGCCGATTTTCAGCACGAACTCGATTTTCCGGTCACGCGCCGCCCGCTCCGTCTGGTCATGGATATGCGCGTCCCAGACCAGCCACAGCCACACGGCACCAACCACCCAGGACAAAGCCACGCCCCAGCCCGGCACATTCCACCAGCCGCCAGCATCGACCATCGTGATCGTCAGCGGGACCATAAGGGCCCAGGCCGTCCGCGGTGTCATGTCGAGATTGACGAGCAGTTGCAGCAGAACCAGCCGCTGCGGCAAATCATATTTCTCCCGCTTGCGAAAATGCTGACCGAGCATGAACACGCCCACATCGGCGCCGAGCCACAGGACAAACAGGATGATGTGGATAAAGACGAGCAGCTGATAAAAGGAAAAGTTGAATAATTCTGTCATTGCGCCGGACCCCTGAATGTTGCTGCTTCAACTTATCAATAAATATGTCCGGACAAATTGCAATGCCTCAATCCATCACCCGCTGCTCGTCGCACAAGGTGCGCTTGAACAATTGTCCGTCCTTGAACCAGTGCCACGTCCGCGCCCGGTGGTTGCCATCGTCGCCTAGACAAATAATCTCATAGAAATTCGCCCCCGGGTCATCCTTGCGATTGAGGTTGAGCAGGACAAGCCCGAAATCCGTTTCCCAGCCGCAACCATCAAAATTTTCATTGTCCCACCAAAGTTTGCCGTCGCGCAGCACACCGTTCAGGGTGGAGCGATATTCCCGGCCATCCTCCCATTGAAACAGGTTTTTCTGGACATAGGCATAGCGGCCATCATGCGGGAATATGCATTCGACGCGCGCCTGGTGCTGATCGACCAGCTGGTTGTCCGTGTCGACATGGCGATAGGTCCCTGTCCAGATTCCTTCATGCTTCATCATGCCGGGCATGATTCCGGTCAAAATGGGTTTGCTTAGCGCCGCCACGGCCAAATATCCTCGCTGCTCCGTAATATTTTGATTCCGCTAGGCGACCTGATAGGAGACAGCTAACAACCGATATTGGCTTAAGCACAGCTATTGATTGTGATGAGCCTTCATGAAAGGACCTGATCATGAGCAAACCCGATCTGCGCCAGCGCTTTATCAAGCCCTCCATGGATCCCCAAAAATTGCAGCATTTTCTCTCCGTCTATGACACGGGAAGCTTCTCTCGCGCCGCCAGTAACAATGGTGTCAGCCAGCAGGCAGTGTCGAAAAGCATTGCGAAACTGGAAGAAAGCCTTGGCGTCAAACTGTTCGAACGCGGTGCTTTTGGAGCCGAACCCAACCGGTTTGGCGAAGCTCTGGCGCGCCGGGCGAAAGTCATTACCGCCGAAAGCCGCCTCGCCGCTGCCGAGATCAGCGCCCTGCGCGGCGCCGATAAAGGCTATGTCCGCATTGGCCTTGGCTGGTCTTTCCTCACTCGCATTGCCCCTATGGTCATCAATCGTTTCAGTGAAAAACAGCCCGGGGTCACCCTCAGCATCACGTCAGGCGACACCAAATCGCTTTACGAGAAACTGTTGCGCGGAGAAGTCGAATTTGTCGCCAGCGCCCCGCCGACCGATCTGGAAATCGACTCTGCCATCGATACCACCGAGATGTTCGAGGACCGCGATGTCGTCATGATGCGGCGGGATCATCCGCTTGCTTCCAAGTCCGACATAACACTGGAAGACCTAGCGTCCCAGACATGGCTGGTGTCCATGCAGCTTCAGATGCAATGGCAGCGCATCTGTAACGTCTTTCTCGCCGCCGGGCTCTCCCCGCCGGCCAAATATGTCGATATGGATTCGGTCATCCTCGCCAAATCGACCTTGCTGCAAAGTGACGCGGTCATGCTGCTCGCCAAGGAATTGTTCGCGACCGAGGAAGAACGCGCGCAATATCATATCGTGGAAGGCACCGAATTCCCCGTAGCACGCACCGCCTATTTCGCGATTCGCCGCAATTCGGTGCTGCAACCAGCAGCCCAGAGCCTGAAAAACGAGCTGATTGCCGCCTGCCGCTCCGTAGTCGGGATTAAGCAGCTGCGCGGCATGACTGTGGCGGAAAAACCATAAAAACGCGGAAAATTCATCTGGTTGTAGTGATAGGCCAATTGGTTGTTAGCATTCGCCCTATCAAGAAGATTAGCCCTAACCTTTAAATTTGTCTGGACAACTTGGATGTAAATCAAGCATTCTCTGTTTGTCGGGAACCAGGGAGTCAAACAATGATATCGCGCAAAGCAACATTAAGAAATTCAACCATTTTCGGTCTGGCATTGGCTTCACTAGCTGGTGCGCCAGCCTATGCACAGTCTTCGACGGACCAGGAAGTATCCGAAGAAGGCGGGCTGAATGTCATTGTGGTGACCGCACAGCGCCGGGAAGAAAGCGTGCAAGACATCCCCATCGCAATCAGCGCCTTCTCCGCCGAAGAACTGGAAACCCGCGGTATATCCAATGCTTTGGAAGTAACACAATTTGTCCCCAATCTGGTCGGACTGAACAATACCGGTCTGGGCACGGCCAATTCCTATTTCCTGCGCGGGATCGGCAACACGGAATCCATTGCCACATTTGACCCGCCCATTGGCACCTATGTCGACGATATCTACATGTCGCGGCAAAACGCCAATAACCTGTCGTTTTTCGACATCGAGCGGCTGGAGGTTCTTCGTGGTCCGCAGGGGACATTATTTGGCCGGAACACAACCGGCGGTGCGATCAATGTCATCCTGAAAGAACCCGGCGATGAATTCGCCGGCTATGTGGAAGCGGGATATGGAAGCTATGAACGCTATCTCGTGCGCGCATCGGTGGATGTGCCTCTGGCAGACAGCTTCGCTGTCAAAGTCTCCGGCTATTTTCAAGATGACGAGGGCTATGCCAAGAATACAACCACCGGAGAACGCACCAATGAAAGCGATGGCTGGGGTGTCCGTCTCGGGTTCCGCGGAGAATTGTCTGACTCCGTTCGCTGGACCGGCTCTTACATGCACACTTATGCCGATGCCGGGAACATCCTGAACTTCGACTGTGATCCGGCAGATACTACCAATTGTTCGGGACGTTTTGTTACGACCGGCCTGACCAAGGACAGCAATTTCAATGGTATTTTAACGGGTCCGAAGAGCGATTTCGGGCTGGGCAACGAAGTCGAGATGGATTTTGTCTCTTCCAATCTCGAAATCGATCTGGGTGATTTTGAGATCAATCTCATCACCGGCTTCATCGATCTGAGCCAAGATTTTGCTCTCGACTTCGCCGATGGTCGCGGCCTCCCTAGCACTTCGACACCAATTCCGCCGGTCATCGGTTTCACCAGCGGCGGCTTCACCATCGCCAATCAGGGCGAACATGACCAGTTCACGCAGGAAATCAAAATTACCGGATCGCTGGCAGATGGTCTGATCGACTTTGTGGGCGGCGTCTATTATTTTGACGAGAATAACCGCACCGACTTTGGCGACATATTCTCCCTCGCCTTTCCACCGCTTCCGGCAGGCTTCCCGCTGGTTCTAGCGGACAGGGAGATTCGCAATGAAACCACGGCCTGGGCCGGTTATCTGCAAGCCGATGTCAATGTCACCGACGCACTGAAGCTGACCGCCGGTATCCGCTATACGGATGAGGAAAAGACCTTTGCGGTGCGCGACAATCGGCCGGTCGTCGGAACCAATGCCTTGGGACAGAATACCTGTTTCGGGCCGTTTCAGTTCGGTCCCAGCACCTGTATCGACAGCGCCAATCTCGTAGCCAATAACGGGGCTGCCATTCCGGAGGAACAGAATGTAAAAATCTGGACCCCGCGCTTTGCGATAAATTATGATGTGTCGGACGACATTCTGATTTTTGCCTCCGCCACCCGCGGCTTTAAGTCAGGCGGCTGGAATGCGCGCGGAACATCGCCCGGAGAGTTGCTGCCATTCGGTCCCGAAAAGGCATGGAGTTATGAAGCCGGCTTCAAATCCGAATTTTTCGATCGCCGCGTCCGGTTGAATGTCACCGCCTTCCAGCTTGATATCGATGGCTTGCAAACCCCTTCCGCCTTCATCCGTCCCGATGGATCGCTGGCCTTCATCACCCGGAACTTTGCTGACTACCGGAACCGCGGGCTTGAGGTTGAACTCAACACAGCGCTTTACGACGGGCTGAATATCTTCGCGTCTCTGGGTTATCAGGACGATAAGTACCGCATTGATCGCAACGCAGCCGCGCTCGATGCCTTTGGCGTGCAATCCGTCAATGCCCAGCAGGCAGCCTGTCTGGCCCAGCTCGCTGGTGGATTGATCCCCAACGCTGCCGGAGCAGATACGGCGGCATCTTGCGGTGTTGGTATTGTGGCACCGGACGGCAGCATCGCCGAACCGGTCAGAACACCTGATTTCACCATCGCAATTGGCGCAAGCTATACGGCGGAATTTGGCGGTGGCTTGTCGCTCGTTCCTTCGATCAATGCCAACTGGCGCAGCGACAGCGAAACCGGTACCAGCGAAGTCACGCTGTTTGATCAGCCTGTAACCGGCCTTTCCGGAACGGTTTTCCCGTCCAACACGCTCGGTAATGGCGATGTTATAACCGGCAGCTTTTCGGAAGACCGCTGGATCGTCAATGCAGGACTGGCGCTGAAGAGCGAGGCTGGCTGGTCGATTACAGCAGAATGCAAAAACTGTTTCGATGAGGAATCCGTTGAATCCACATTGGCCAATTACAGCTATCTGAACCCGCCACGGACCTTCCTGATCAAGGGACGCTTTGATTTTTAACGGGCAAAGGAAGCAAGGCCCAAAATAGGTTTTTCCGCTGGGACCATGCGCAAGCTTGGTGCCAGCGGAATATTTGATTGCAGGCGAAAGGCCGGTTGCCACAGAGACTGATATTCTGTGCGCATATTTCCGGACCATTCATATCTTGCCTGTCATCCATCGGAGAGGCACAAACGCGTAATGAATATAACACAATCATCCGTGAACGATCCCGAGCGGAATGAATTTGCGATGGGCTGGAAGGTTCTGCTTGCCGGCGTGCTCGGCGTGGCCTGCGGGGCGTCACCGATACCCTTTAATGTCATCGGCTTCACGGTCGAACCGTTGATTGAAGAATTTGGCTGGACCCGCACGCAGATTCTCTTTCCGATCACGATTTTCGGGATTATCGCGTCCTTGCTGGCGCCGTTTTTCGGCTCGCTCGCGGATAAATATGGCGTCCGGAAAGTGGCGCTCTATTCGCTGCTGGCTTTTGGCCTGTCCTTTGCGGCTATCTCCTTCACGCCAACGGCTCAGGTGACATCCACGCTGTATATTTACTATGCCCTTTGGGTGGTTGTCGGACTGATCGGCATCGGCTCGACTCCTGTAAGCTGGAGCCGGGCGATCAACCTCTGGTTTTACAAAAACCGCGGGCTTGCGCTAGGCATCTTGCTGCTGGGAACCAGTCTCGCCGCCATCGTCGTCCCCAAGCTCGCTGTGTGGGGCATTGAGAATTATGGCTGGCGGGCGATGTTCGCGATTGTCGCGGCGCTGCCGCTGTTCGTCGCCTTGCCGCTTGGTTATTTCCTGTTTCGCGAACCACGCCCGGAAGAACGCCCCAAAGCGATTTTGAGCGACAGCGGCAACCTGACCGGTGTTACCTTGGGTACAGCGTTGAAGGACTATCGTTTCTGGCTGATCTGGTTATCAATTGCCGTGATTGCCACAGCCTTTGGCGGCGCATTTATCAACCTGCCAACCATGCTGGGTGATCGCGGATTGGATGCCCAGACCGCAGCCAGTGTCATGGGCGTTTTGGGAATCGGTATATTGTCAGGCCGGATCATTACCGGCGCCTTACTCGACCGGTTCTGGCAGGGATTTGTCGCTTTTCCGCTGCTCTGCCTGCCGGCCATCTCCTGCTACGTTCTGCTCGGCGACAGCATCACCTTTCCGCTCGCCGCGCTGGCGGCTTTTCTGCTCGGCTTTGCAGCCGGTGCGGAGAGCGATCTGATCGCCTATCTTACCGGACGCTATTTCGGCATGGCCAACTATGGTAAAATCTATGGCATGCTTTACATGCCCTTTGGTTTTTTCTCTGCCCTGTCACCGATCATCTACGCCAGCGTGCGCGACAATATGGGCAGCTATGACCCGATCCTGAGCGTGGCGATTTTCGGTTTCGTTATTGGTGGCGGGCTGCTCCTGTTCCTCGGTCGCTATCCCGATAGCTTTCCCGAAACTGATCCTTCCCCCACAGAAACCCTAGCCACGGAGCCAAACTGATGGCCACAAAAGCCAATCCCACCGCTGCCCAATATATATCTGATACGGGCGCAGAAGTACTGACCGACGGCGATAGCCTGAACTTCTACGCGCATGATGTATACCAGCGCGGCGCCGATCTGCTCGCTGTGGTTCGTCCGAAAAACAAGGATGAATTGTCCGCCGCGATTGCCGCGACCACATCGCAGAATATCCCGGTCATCCCCCGTGGCGGCGGCATGAGCTATACTGGCGGCTATACGGCGGAAAAGGCCGGTGCGGTGCTGTTCGATCTGGCGGCAATGGACCGGATATTGGAGATTAACGAGACCGATATGACGGTCACCGTCGAGGCTGGCTGCACCTGGGCCAAGCTTTATGAAACGCTGGCCCCCAAAAAATTGCGGACACCATTTTGGGGAACCTTGTCGGGTCTGAAAGCATCCATAGGCGGCGGGATGAGTCAGAATTGCCTGTTCTGGGGATCAGGGCGCTATGGCACGGCGGCGCAAAGCTGCATCGCGATGGAAGTGGTGCTGGCCGATGGCACCATCCTGAAAACCGGCGCAAATTTCACTCGGCCTTATGGCCCGGATCTTACGGGTCTCTTCCTTGCCGACACCGGCGCATTGGGCATGAAGGCGACCATCACTTTGCGAATGATCCCAGAAGCCGAGGCGCATGGCTATGCAAGCTTCACCTTCGAAAACCACGAAGATATTCTCTCAGCAATGGGGGCCATTGAACGTTCCGGCGTGTCCACGGAATGTTTCGGTTTTGACCCGAGTCTGAACGCCATCCGCATGCACCGTGACAGTCTCGGCAGCGATGCCAAGGCATTGGGTCAGATGATGAAGAAACAGGGCAGTGTCTGGGGCGCAATCAAGGAAGGCGCAAAGGTTGTCGCGGCGGGCCGGGCCTTTATGGACGAAGCGAAATTCTCGCTCCATGTGCTGACCGAGGCGCGTATCCAGGCGGCGGCGGATGATGATCTGGAACGGGCACGGAAAATGGCTTTGGAACATGGAGCGACGGAGACCGAGAACACCATTCCCAAGATCATCCGCGCCAATCCGTTCGGACCGCTCAACAGCATGTTGGGTCCGCAAGGCGAACGCTGGGCACCCATTCACGGACTGTTGCCGCATAGCCGCGCAATTCCCTGTTATGATGCTGTCCTCGCGCTGTTCGAAGAGCATCGCGAAGAGATGGACCAGCATGGCGTCTTCACTGGCATCCTGGTGTCGGCGGTCAGCGGTTCCGGCGCGATTATTGAGCCGTGCCTCTACTGGCCCGACGCATCCAACCCGATCCATGCGGCGACCATAGAACCGGCGCATTTTGCCAAGCTACCGACATTGGAAGCCAATAGCGCCGCATGGGAACTGACCCGGAAGCTGAAACAGGCGCTGGTTGACCTGTTTCATGATCAGGGTGCGGCGCATCTGCAGATAGCGAAGACCTATCGTTACCGCGACAGCCTGGACCCCGCCGCCGATGCGTTGCTGCAGGACCTGAAAAAAGCCGTTGATCCAAAGGGACTTATGAATCCGGGATCGCTCGGTCTATAGTGTAGGATGGATTTTGACCGCAGACAGATGATGGCCGCAGCGCTTTGTGCCGCTGTCGCATCACCTGTTTCGGCCTCGACCGGAAAATATGATAAAGAAAAGACCATGACCGAAACCAAAAACTATGCCGCCGTCGCGATGCAACTGGCTGCGCGTTCGATTGAAAAAACACCGGACAAGGCCGCGGCCCGCGCGCAGATGCTGGCGATGATTGGAGAGATCGAGACAAAGATCCGTTCCGCCACGATCTTCGTCCAGCAATATAGCGGCAGTCCGGTCAAACTGGTGGTGTTGCCGGAATATCTGCTGACCAGCTATCCCGGGCGCATTTCCATTCCCGATTTTGCCGACAAGGCTGCACTGGAAGTGGACGGCCCGGAATATGAGGCGCTGGGCGCGATGGCACAGCGGCTGAAAATGTTCATTGCCGGCAATGCCTATGAAGTCGACGCCAATTTCCCCGGCCTCTATTTCCAGGCCAGTTTCGTGGTCGCGCCATCGGGCGATGTGGTGCTGCGCTATCGCCGGCTCAATTCCATGTTCGCGCCGACGCCGCATGATGTGTGGACGAAATATCTCGATATTTACGGCCTCGACGGCGTGTTCCCGGTAGCGAAGACGAAGATTGGCAATCTTTCTGCCATCGCCTCGGAAGAGATACTCTATCCCGAAATAGCCCGCGCCCATGCGCTGCGCGGTGCCGAGATTTTCGTGCACAGCTCTTCGGAAATAGGCTCCCCGCTCGACACGCCCAAGGATATTGGCAAACGCGCGCGGGCGCAGGAAAATATGGCCTATGTCGTCTCCGCCAACACGGCGGGCATAGAAAACACCACCCTGCCGCTCGCTTCGGCCGATGGCAACAGCATGGTCGTGGACTATAAAGGCCGGGTGATGGCGGAATCGAATAGCGGCGAGACCTTTACCGCTTTTGCCGATATCGATCTGGGTGCCTTGCGCGCCGCACGCCGCAAACCGGCAATGACCAATTTCCTTGCGCGCCAGCGACTGGAGCTTTTTGCGGCCACTTATGGTAATTTGTCCGTACAAAAAGCCGATGGTTTGATTCAGAACAATGACATCATCTCTCCGGACCGCGACTATTTTCTGCGTACCCAGGAAGAAACCATCGAACGCATGATAAAGGAGGGCTTGATATGAGCACCACACCGACCGAGCAAAAACTCGACGTCGCACCGCCCTATAATGCGGTAGCACGTCATGGCGTTTCGCCCGAACCATCGCATGACGAGATTGCGCGCTTTGATTTTCTCGCCAATTTCAACAAATTCCTTTCCGGCGCGCTCGGCCCGGGCAACAAACTTGCCTATGACCGACGCGTCCTGCCGGCTTTTCTGAAGGAACATGGCCGGGAACCGCAGGACCGTTTCGAGATCCGCCGCGCGATGAACAAGGATCCCTTCCATAAATTCTGGTCCGCGCTCAAACGCAATTCGATGGAGATGCGCCAGCAAAATGGGCGGTCCATGGTGCTGCGCCAGATTGACGAACTGAATGCCAGGGCCCGGCAATTTAATGAAGGCCGTGATACATTGGAACTCAACCCGGAAATCGACGTGCCGCGCTACCAGTCGGCCGTCGATATCCACTGCATGCCCGGCAGCTATCATGGCGAAGAGCTGCCCGGTGATGTCTCGGCAGGCGCCAATTATGATTGCGGTATCTTTGCCACCACCGCCGGCGGCCTTGGCGCGCTGTCCGATGGCGGCGGGCAGGCGCTGGTGGAATGGATCAAGAAGGAACGCCCCGGCTGGGAACCCAGACGTGTACTCGATATCGGGACCACGGTTGGTCATAATATCGTACCGCTGGCGCTGGCTTTTCCCAATACGGAATTTATCGCCATCGATACGGCTGCGCCCATTTTGCGTTACGCCCATGCCCGCGCGCAATCACTCGGTGCGACCAATATCACATTCATTCAGGCCAATGCCGAAGATTTATCGCGCTGGGACGATGGCACATTTGACTGGGTCCAGACCACCATGTTCCTGCATGAAACCAGCGGCAAGGCGCTGCCCCGGATTATCGCAGAGGGCTATCGCGTGCTTGCTGATGGCGGCCTGATGTTCCATCTCGAACAACCGGAATACTCCGATGCCATGCCGCTTTACGAGCAATTTATCCGCGACTGGGATGCGTTTAACAATAACGAACCCTTCTGGTCCTCGATGCACGCGCTCGATATGAAAACTGTCATGGTTGAAGCCGGATTTGACCGGGCAGAGCTGTTTGAAAGCGGAGTCAGGGCAGTGGTCGATACGGATATCTTCCCCGAGGCCGCGACCGGTGACGATGAAGATCATGGCCGGGCGGCCTATTGGCATGCCTATGGCGCATGGAAAAATAGCGATCAGATGCAACACGCGGCGGAGTGAATCATGGCTGAAGAAAATTTCGACTGGATGGCCGCGGCCAATAAAAAGGCCAAAGGCAAACGTCCGGAATATTTTGACGATCCCGAAGACGAACGGATGCTGTCGATCCTGATGGCCGTGGTCGGCGAAGTGTCTGTGCTGCGCGAGCGGATGGATACGGTCGAACGGCTGCTCGAAGCCAAGGGGTCAATCAACCGTGCGGATATTGAAAGCTACACGCCCGACAAACAGGCCGCCTATGAGCGCGGCGCGATGATCCGCGAATATATTTATCGCGTCATGCGCGGCCCGCATCAGATGGTTCAGGAACTGGAACAAAGCGAACCGCCCGTCGAAGAAGTCAGCCGGGAACTGAAGGAAATCTAGCAGCGCAAACCGCTAAAAAGGCTTCACCGCCCCCAGGAAACAGACGCCCGCAATCGTGATCCAGTAGATATAGGCGGCAATCCGGGCCTGCCCGATTTCCCGTTCGAGCGCATTTTCTTCTGCCGCATCGGGACCCTCGGCCAGCTTGCGGAACCGCACGGTCCAGCGGCGCATGACCACGCGCAGGAACAGACCGATACATAGCGCAAAGGCGTAAAGACCGATTTTGGCGGGATACCAGTGGTTGCCCTCACCCGAGGTAATCGGACCGCTGCCCTCCAGAGCCATGAACGTGACGATGAACAGAATCGCGATCAAGGGATAGCGCAGCATCTCCTCGATTTTGGTCACCTTGACGCCGATATCGGTTTCACGCTTGATAAAAGCGGTCCATGTCATCGCGAGCCAGATCGCGAAAAACAGCCACATCCACCAGATTCCCGAACCATCAAGGGAAGGCACAAAACCATAAAGCTTGCCCATATGAAGGCCGAGCGGAAGCAACAGGACTATTCCGGTTCGGGCCAATATGTCGATCCGGTAAGCCGTTTCCATATGCCGCCGCCGTTCTTCCAGCGACAGGTTGCGGTTTGTGACATTATAGCTGGTCTGGAAAACACCCCATTCGCCGCCCAGCCAGTAAACCATCGCCAGAATGTGGATCCAGCGCAAAATGCTCAGTTCATTCGTGGTGAGAAATTCCATTACCAACGTCCTCCCAGACCGTGTAAATAACTGATTGTAATTTGTCCGGACAAATTCCTCTTGGCAAGAGAAAAATGCACTGGCATGAAGAAAGACAAGGAGAAACGGGATGAAGCATCGCATTATCGAAGGCCGTCTGGAATATACGTCGCGCAAACCGGAAATGGAGGGCCAGAATCGCGGTTTTGAAACCTTCATGTTTACCCATCATAGCGACGGCAAGGTGACGATGCGGGCGCATTGCGAGATTTACGATCCGGAACCGACCGTGATGCGCGACATCATTTACGCCATTGACGAGCATAAGCAGCCGATGGACTGCCACGTCCGGCTGACCGTTGGCGATGAATTTATGGGGTCAGGCTGGATGCGGTTTGATGGCAGTCATGTCGAAATGGAATCCTATGGCCCCGCCATCGGGCGGCTGTCCCAGCGGGTCGCAGCAGAGTTACCGCTCGACGGTTTTGGCACCCATCCGATTGTGTCGGACGGCTATATGCTCTCGACCAAGGACTGGGACAAGGAAACCAAGCGACTGCTCAATTGCTATCTGCCCTCACCCGATCACCGCGGAGCCACGCCGCCACAAATTGCGCAGGTGAAGATCGGCGCGATCTATCTCGGCAAGGAAGAGGTCACCGTCCCTGCCGGTACCTTTCAATGCAAACATCTGCAATTTGTCGATGATGCCAGCATCGTTCCGGGAACCGGCGGCATGGCGGGCGAGCATCCCGCCTATGATGTATGGATTACCGACGACGAAGACGGCCTGTTCGTGCAAGGCGGCGTCGGCGGCTATATGATGACCTGGTACGAGCTGGTCGAACTCAAACGGTAATCATCACCTTGCCCATATGGCTGCCGCTTTCCAGATGCGTGAAAGCGGCCGGCGCATCATTGAAATCGAACACGCTTTCGACCAGCAGCTCGATATTGTTTTGCGCGACCACATCCAGTGCCTGCTGCAACATTGCACGATTGCCGGACGCGATACCCTTGATGGCGATATTCTTGCCGATCAGCGCGCCCTGACTGGCACTGGCTTGATCCTGCGGCGTTCCGGAAAGCGCGCCCAATGTGCCGATACGCGCATTGACGGCGCACGCCGCCACGGTCTCGCCCAGCGCCGGAAAGCCCAATGTGTCGACAACCACATCTGCGCCGCGCCCGCCGGTGGCTTCCAGCAGTGCGGCGCCCCAATCCGGCCGGTCGCGATAGTTGATCCCGTAATCCGCACCCATTTCCTTTGCGCGCGCCAGTTTTTCCTCGCTCGACGAGGTGATCGCGAAATCCATACCCATGGCCTTGGCCAGCTGCAGCGCGAATATGGACACTCCGCCGGTGCCTTGCGCGAGGACAAGATCGCCCGGCCCCGCATCACCAAAGGCGATCATCGCATGCCAGACCGTGCTGCCGACCACCGAAAAGGTCGCCGCACTGCTGTCACTGACATTTTCAGGCACAATGATAGCGGCATTCGCCGGCAAGATGATTTTCTCGGCCAGCCAGCCATTGGCCGTCACGCCCAGATCGCCGGCAAATACCGCGAAGCTATAGGCCCCATCGAGCCAGGTGGTAAAATGCGGCGCCATCACACGCGTGCCCACTTCAAGCCCCGAAACATCAGCACCAACAGCCTCGATCACGCCGACACCGTCGGACAATGGCACGCGATCTTCGGGCAATTCCGTACCATAATCGCCCCGCAACACCATCAGGTCCCGATAGTTGAGACCGGCGGCCGACACCTTCACCAGTATTTCTCCGGGGCCCGGCTCCGGTTCCGGATGGTCGGCCAGCTGCAATCCGCCAATGCCGGTTCGTGATCCGATTTGCCAAGCCTTCATGCGTTGTCACTCCCTTGTTCGCGCAGCGGCGCAAAAATGCGGTCGATAAATATTTTCAGTTTCGCTTCCCGATCGGCCTCGGACGCCTGCAACCCTTCGAGCGCCATCAGCCGCTCTTCCTGAACCCACATTTCCTGCGCCATATTCATCACAACGGCGACGAAGCGGTCCATGCCGGGGTCGTCGAAAAATTTTGGTTTGCCGTCCGGACCATAGATGTCCTTGGGCGTGTCGTCGGGTTTAAATGCCGGACCCGGATTTGCGGTTTCGCCGCTCACCGTTTCCATGCTCCGAAACCGAACCACATAATGCCTTCGGCCAGCCGTCCCGTGGTTTCACTGTCGACCGCATTGGCACTTTCATCCGCAATCGCCTGCGCTACCGCTTCCTCGCCATAGATGCCGATGCTGGGAACGACGAACTGGAAATAGTCATCCGCCGCAAAGCCCCCGGCCTTGCATAATTCGGGCGGGCTTTCGTCGCGATAGCCTTTGTAAAACGGTTCCGAATTATACCAGCTATCCCAGTCGAGATAAAAGCCGTCAAAGGCGTTCATCTGGTCATTGGGTGGCAATTCCATGTGGAGCAGCAGACCGCCGGGTTTCAGTACCCGATAGGCTTCCTTAAACGCCGCGGCGCGGGCCTTTTTCGACAATTCGTGCAGGAACATCGAGGAAAAGACGAGGTCAAAACTGGCGTCGGGATAGTCCAGTGCATCGGCCGACATTTGCGCAAAATGGACTTCCTGACCCTGCATTTTTGCGCGCGCCGAGGCATAGCGCAGACCGCCAGCCGCCGCGTCAATCGCCTCGACCTTTGCGTCGGGATAGGCCCGTTTCCACGGCAATGTATTGTGCCCAATGGTGCAACCCGTATCGAGAATGCTCTGCGGCTGAAAGTCCGGGAATTTGCCCTTCACATAGGCGGCCATGGACAGGCCAATATCATCCAGATTGGCGCCCATCAGACCCATGGAAAACACCGCCAGCCCCTGATCATAGACCGCGCCGGCCTCCAGCGTCGCACCGCCGCGCGTATAGCTGCCCGGCATCAGATGCACTTCGATCGCATCGACATTGCGGGGAATATCGAGATCAGGGTCCAAGTCTACAGAGCCGGGCCGTTCGGCAACTTTGGCGGCCTCTGCTTCCAGCCGTTCGATATCGCGGGCCACCACGTCTCCCGATGCCTGCCAGACCATTTTTTGCGCCTGCACCCGCACGGCCGAATAGATGTTGAACGCCGGATCACCGCGGAGCGCCAGATGCGCTTCGTTGCTGGTTTCCGGCGCGCGGCCTGTTTCGCGGGCAAAGGCCGGGGCCGCACGCTTGTCATAGGCGGTGCGCAAGTCTCCGGCGAGATCATTGAGAATGAACGCCCGGATACCGGATACAAAGCGCCCGCGGGCCGCTTCTTCCGCCGTCAGTTCCGGTTTCATCGGATGTTGTAGTTCCACGCCCATCAGAAATTCTCCTCTGCAAAAGCTTCTATTCGCGCTGCCTCGCCGGTTTGCCGGATCAGCGCCTGTTTGCGGAAAAAGCGCATCAACCCGCTTGCGCCCATCCGCGATGCGCCGAGCCCGGAATAGCCGAAGCTCGATTTTTCGGCTTCCCAGACCATTGACGTTAGCGAACCGTCATTGATTGAGACCGCGCCCGCCTTCAACCTGGTGCCGATCCGCTCTGCTTCTGTGGCACATCCGCCAACAACCGCAGCGGACAATCCGAAGATACTGTCATTCGCCTGCGCAATCGCCTGTTCAATCTGATCATAGATCACGACCGGGATGACGGGGCCGAAATTCTCCTCCCGCATGATGTCCGCATCCGGCGGAACATCGGTGAGTATCGTGGGCCTGAGATAGAGCCCGCCGCCGAGATTTTCGACGGTGCCGCCAGTGATCAGTTTGGCGCCCTTGCTGACCGCGTCGTCAATCTGATGCTGGGCAATTTCTGCTTGTTTTTCAAAGATAAAAGGCCCGATATGGCCCAGATTGATATCCGGGTAATTGAGCTCCACCGCCTCTGCCTGAACGGTCAGACTGGCGAGGAACGGCGCGGCAATTTCCCGCGCCACATAGACCCGCTCGATCGACTGACAGGCTTGCCCCGTGTTGACGATACTGGCCCTGAGCGCCGTGGCCGCCGCCCTTTCCGGATCGGCGCTGGCCAGTACAATCATCGGATCCTTCCCACCCAGCTCGAGACTCGCCGGAATAAAGGCCTGCGCGGCACTTTCACCAACTTTCCGCCCCGTCGCCACCGACCCGGTAAAACAGACATAATCCACTTGTTCGACCATAGCCGCCCCAGTCGCGCCATCGCCCTCGATGATCGACAGAACTGCGGCTAATTCCGGGATTTTCTTGACGGTTTCCATCAGCGGTTTGATGAAACGCGGCGTCACTTCCGACGGTTTCACCAGCACCGCTGATCCCGCCATCAGCGCGGGAATGACGTCAATAAGCGCGAGAGTCATCGGGAAGTTCCACGGACTGATCACTCCAACCAATTCATAGGGCACGAGCCGCGTAGAAGTGGTGATAGTCGGCACCGATGTCGGTTGATCAACCAACTGACCATCAGCCATAAGCTGCGGCGCCATAGAAGCCCACCGCCTGATCTGTCCCGGCACCCCTGATGCTTCAATCTTCGATATACCGCCACGGCCGGTATCAGCCGTCAGAGCCGGGATAATCGCACCAAGATGGACCTTAATCGCATCAGCCCATTGCAGCAATACTGTCCCGCGCTCTTCGGGTGTTTTTGCGGCCCAGTCCTTTTGTGCAGCACGAAGCCGCTTTGCTTCATCGGCCACCGCATCGGCATCCAAAGGCGCGATGTCATAGTCCGCTATCCCCGTGCGCGGATTGCGTATCTTCATGTTTGCGCCTTCCAGCTATCGAGTATCGCATCACCCCGCGCGAACCCGATATCATTGCGGTCAGCAAAACCAGCGATCAACTTTTCAAAACGGCCGATCCGATAGGGGAGGCCCATTATGTAAGGCGTCAAATGCATCGGCAGCATCCGGCCGCCATACTGCTCAGCCTCCGCCAGCAACCAAGCAGCAGCGTCGGTCATCTGTTGGGCATAGCTATCCACCGATTGCTGCTGCACGTTGATAATCTGACGATCGGAAAGTTCATGGTTGAGCGGGATATTGGTAATGGGTCCCGCATCCGTTTGAAACGCATAAGGCAACTCATCATTCACCCAGTCGCACATATAATCAACGCCAGCCTCGGTCAGGAGTTTTGCAGTGTTGAAGCTCTGCGAACGCGCGATTGACAGCCAACCGCGCGGACGGGCTCCGGCGGCTTTTTCCAGCGCGGCAAGCGAGCGCTCAATCAGAGCTTTCTCATCATTCTCCGCCATTCCGCTCGCAATCGTACCGTTCATGTCGGTGCTATGCCCGATAATCTCATGGCCACCGGAGAGGATATCCTCAACCAACTGCGGGTAGCGGTCGGCAATGACGCTGTTGGTCGCGACCGAGACCTTTGCTCCAACCTTCTCAAACGCACCCAACAATCGGTAAATACCGATCCGGGTGCCATATTCGCGCGCTGTATAATGGCGATAGTCGGGATAGGCCGTCTGCATATGCCCCGGTGCACGAAATGGATCGTCATTCGGAACCATCGGGAAATATTCGAGGGAGATGACCGGCCAGATCAGTAGCCTTTTATAGTTGGGCCAGTGCACCGGTTTGCGATCGAACAAACTGCTATAGGGATAATAGTCATGATCCATCCCTCGACGACGTTTGGGATAATCGAGATAGCTGGCATCAAGGCTCATGACTTAGCTCCAAGACAAATACGCCAAATATCGTCATCCTGAACTTGGTTCAGGATCTGACTTGCACGGTTTCTCGCGAGATCCTGAACCAAGTTCAGGATGACGATTGGGAGCCTCATAACACGCCTCCCGCTTGTTTGCGGAAGGCATCAACAATATCGCCAGCTTTGGTAATCCATGCTCTGCCATCCGCTGCAATATGTTCCAGCACCGTCTCAAACGGTCCAATCCGGTGGGGTTGGCCAATTAAATAACTGTGCAGCGGGATACACATCACCGTGCCGGATTGCGCGCCTTCTTCAGCGAGCCGATCATATTGCCGGATCAGCGTATCGGCATAGTCCCGGGCGCTCATATTATAGATGAAAAAGCCATAATGATCATTGACCTCTAGGCTGTAAGGTATCGCCGTCAGCTGACCCGATTTCACCTTCACATCCGTGGGTTGATCATCATGATAAAGGTCGCAGGTATAGTCCATGCCATATTCCGCGACCAGGTCGAGTGTGCGCGGCGTATGGGTGAGTGCCGGAGCCAGCCAGCCCCTGATCCGTTGACCCGTCGCGCGTTCCACGGTCGAAATCGAATCCTCGATAATTGCGCGCTCCTGCGCTTCGTCCATTCCATATGAATAGCGGGTATTGTAAATGCCGTGGCTGAAAAATTCCCAGCCGCGCTGGTTGGCATCGTCGACCACTTCAGGAATATGATCGCAAAGCGCGACAGACAAGCTCACCGAACCGGGGAACCCATGCTTAGTCATCATTTCCGCCATCCGCCAATGCGATACGCGATTGGCATGATCGCGATGGCTATAACCAACCACATCGGGATGCGGCTTTGCCCAGCTTTTACGATGCGGATTAACTGCCGGGTCGAGTTCGTAACATTCGAGATTGGGAGCGACCCAAACGGCGCAGGTCTTGCCGTCCGGCCACTCGATTTTCGGCCGCCCGCGATAGGGCAGATAGTCATATAGTCCCGGATCGGATTTTTGTGCTTCGGACACTAGCGCGCCTCCAGCCAGTCAATCACGGCCTGCACCGGCTCCACATCCGCATATTTCAGCTGCAAATCCGTGAGATTCGCGAAATGATAGCTTTCATGTTTGTCGGCACATGTCTCAATCGGAACAATGGCCCGGTATCCGTGACTCAGCGCGTCGACTGCCGTTGCGCGAACGCAGCCAGATGTCGAGCCACCGGTCACCACAACGGTATCAACTTTATGCCATGTCAAATAGCTCGCCAGTTGTGTTTCAAAAAACGCGCTGGGCATGCGCTTGGTATATTGCAGATCATCGCCATCCACATCGCAGCGCGGATCCAGTAAATGGCGCTCGCTGTCATATTTGATATTCTGCAGGGAATCTTCTGTATCCGTTCGCGTGCCCCAGACTCCGGCATCTCCGGCGTCGTCCTTATAGGCCACACGGCTCCAGATGACTGGCATGCCCCTGGCCCGTGCGAGAGCCGAAATCTGATTGATATAGTCAATCTGCTTCGGATTGGTCTCATAGGCCGTCTTGAACATGTCAGTCCGCGTATAAGCCTGCTGCACATCGACATTGACGACGGCGAGCTTATCGCCGAAACCAAATTTCTTTCGCGCGGGATTGCCAATGACTTCTTCAAAGATTTCCCGTGCGGTGCGGCCATCAGAAACCATTTTTGTGCCGACAAGCGTCATAGTTTTCTCTCTCCGGATTCGATAAAATTACAATAATCTGCAAAAAAGACTTGTCGAGACAAATTTGTCCGGACAAATTGGAGAAATGATTACACGCCACTTTATAGACATTGACCAAGGCGGCAACATGCGCCGCGTCCATTATCGCAAGGCGGGTAACGGCCCGCCACTGCTTATGGTGCATCAAAGCCCGCGAAGCTCAAAAGAATATGAAGCGCTGATGGAAAAATGGTCTGCTCATTTTACCTGTATCGCTCCGGATACCCCGGGTTTTGGGCAATCTGATCCACTTCCCGGCAATCCGGAAATTGCTGAATATGCAGATGCAGCCATCGATTTTCTCGACGCGCTGGGCATCGCAAAATGTGCCGCCTATGGCTTCCATTCCGGGGGGATAATCCTGGTCACAGCCGTCAAACGCCATCCGACTCGGATCACAACTCTGGCAGTCGGCGGTTATGCCATCTGGTCAAAAGAGGAAATGGCGCTTTTTAGTGATCGCTATTTGCCTGAATTCCATCCCTCCGGTTACGGCGAACATCTGACATGGTTATGGAACCGGATTTTGGAACAAAGCTGGTTCTTCCCATGGTTTGCAACTGATGATGCGCACCGGCTGTCGGTTGCAAATGATGACCCCGCACGGGTGGATGCGATTGTTCGCGAAATGCTTGATGCCGGCAATGCCTATCAGGCCGGCTATGGTGCGGTGCTGCGCGCGCCACGTGACATTCCGGCAGTAGATGCAGATGTCCCACCCTGCCTGATCAGCGCCTATGATGGTGATCCCTTACAAGAACATATTGACCGCCTGGGTGACATGCCTGCGACATGGGCAGCGAAAAAAGTGACAACAGCGGCGGAGCATCAAGCCGTCAGTCTCGCTCATCTGATGGCGACGGCAACCCCCGTTATCAATCATTTGCCCGAGGCCAGCGACGAAGGCTTTGTCACGATCCGTACAGATGACTTTGAGGGGCTTATCCACTGGCGCGGAAAGCGAGGGGCAGAACGCCTCGTCCTCCCTGCCCCGTCCTATGCTGCTGCAGACAATCAGCCGGCTGAGCAAGTTTCGATTGATTTGCCCGGTCACGGTCTGTCAGACAATTGGACCGGCAATGTGCCTGTCACTTGGGCGTCCTGGAATGCTGTTATCGATGCCATTGCCCAAGCGCTTGGCACCAATGAGACCATCTATCCAGTGCTACCCGATGGCGATCCGGATCAACTCTATCCGGATTTATCGCCTGACCGTTTTGGCAATTATCTCAACATGGCGTGGCAGATTGTGCGCGCGCGCCATATGTTCGCGCCCTGGTACAAGGTCGATGCAGATCACGCTGTCGCTTTCGACGAACAGCGGCTCAAGCCCGAACATCTCGCCGCCGAGCATCTCGCGCTAATCAACGGCTACAGCGCCAAGCAATATCATATCGCCCTCCAATCAAGACATAAGGAAATCTAATGGGAATCAGAGAAGACATGCCGCTTTTGGCTCGCCACGAAGGCGTTTGGGACGGCAGCTACACCTATTTCAATGCGCAGAATGAGAAAATTGACGAGCACGCTTCCCGCCTGCTTTGTCGCCTCCCCGATGACGGAGATATCCCGTATCATCAGACCAACCATTATAGCTGGGCTGACGGCAAAACCGACATTCGTGAATTTCCTGCCGAATATCGCAATAAACGCATATGGTGGGACAATGACCTGATAAAGGGATGGGCGGCCGAAGTACCGCTAGACGAATATAACCGCACCATGATGTTGTATTGGCAACGGCAAGGTGATCCATCGCTATATCTTTACGAGCAGATCCAGATTTCCGATGACGGCCAGAACCGATGCCGGACATGGCACTGGATTCGAAACGGAATGCTCGAAACACGGACGGCCATACAGGAGACTTTTGTGACCAAGGACTGGCGCAGCATTGATGCGGAAATGGAGGCTGTTTCTGCCTGAACCGACGACGCTCTTTGGCAAATTATGGAATAGCCATGCCGTCGCTGCTTTGCCGGGTGGTGGCACGCTTTTGGCGATTGACCGCGTATTCCTGCACGAACGGACCGGTGCATCAGCGCTCAATTCGCTGGCGGAAGCGGGGCGAGCAGTGGCCGATCCAGCGCGCGTCTTCGCGGTGACAGACCATATTGTCGATACCCGACCGGGACGCACCGACAAGACGCTGATGCCCGGCGGGCAGGTTTTCATAACCGAAACGCGGGCAGCGGCAAAAGCGGCAGGCATTACCCTGTTTGATGTTAACGACTCGGACCAGGGAATTGTCCACGTGATCTCACCAGAGCTGGGCATTGTTCTGCCAGGATGCACACTGGTAGCGCCCGATAGCCATACCTGTACCCAGGGCGCTTTTGGCGCGCTCGCATGGGGTATTGGTTCGTCGGAAGCCGAGCATGCCATGGCCACCGGAACATTGCGGCTCAACAAGCCCAAATCCATGCGCGTGCGTTTTTCCGGAGCACTGGCAAAAGGCGTCACTCCCAAGGATATGATCATGACATTGATCGCCCGTCATGGTGCCGCAGGCGGTAAAGGGCATGCGGTTGAATTTGCCGGACAGGCGGTACAGGCGCTGGACATGGAGGGGCGCATGACCCTTTGCAATATGGCGACGGAATTTTCAGCCATGTCGGGGTTCATTGCGCCTGACACGAAAACATTGGCCTATCTTGAAGGTCGGCGATACGCGCCAACCGGCGAAAATTGGGATCGAGCGACCCAGAATTGGCGACAGTTGGTCAGCGATGCCAATGCGGCTTTCGACACCGAGATCGAGATCGACGCCAGCGCGATCATTCCCATGATCAGTTGGGGGACGAGCCCCGAACATAGTGTTGGCATAAGCGGCGCGGTACCCGACAATGCCAGCGAACGCCCGCTGGAATATATGGCGTTGAAGCCCAAGCAGAAGCTTGCCGGAACGCCCATCGATGCCGCCTTTATAGGCAGCTGCACCAACAGCCGCCTGTCCGACCTGCGCCGGGCCAGCGCCCTGTTGAAGGGCAAGACCATTGCCAGCCATGTCAAAGCCATTTGCGTCCCTGGCTCGTCCCGCGTCAAACGCGAAGCCGAAGCCGAGGGCATTGATGCCATCTTCCGCGAGGCCGGATTTGAATGGCGGGAAAGCGGCTGTTCCATGTGCTTCTACGCAGGCGGCGAGAGCTTCGATGCGGGATCGCGGGTCATATCGACGACCAATCGCAATTTTGAAAGCCGCCAGGGGCCAAGTGTCAAAACGCATATCGCCAGCCCCGAAACTGTTGTGGCCAGCGCGCTGGCAGGTGTAATCGCTGATCCAAGGACGTTGCAGGATGGCTGAGCCTTTCACCACTCTCACATCGCTGCCGATGCCCTTGATCCGGGGTAATATTGATACCGATCAGATCATCCCTTCCCGCGAGATGAAGAGCACCGGCAAAACCGGCCTTGCCGACGGCCTGTTCGCTGGATTGCGCTATACGGCAATTGGCGGCCGTGATCCCGATTCCGGTTTCGTCCTCAACGATCCACATTATGCTGATAGCCAGATCATTCTCGGCGGTGCCAATTTCGGATGCGGGTCGAGCCGCGAACATGCGGTCTGGGCGCTCGCCGAATATGGCTTCCGGGCCGTCATCGCGCCGAGCTTCGCACCGATATTTGCGGGCAATTGCGTGCGCAACGGCATATTGCCAGCTGTTATCGATGCTGACGCGATCACCGTGATAGCAAAGGCGAATAGCCCGATTACCATCGACTTGCGCGCGCAAACCATTAGGCTCGACGACGATCAAAACTGGTCCTTCCCGATCGATGAAGAAGCCAAAGCGATGTTGCTCGAGGGACTGGACGCGATCGACCTCAGTTTGAAAATGGCCGCAGACATTGCCACATGGCAAGAGGCCGACCGCGCAAAGCGGCCATGGATATATTTAGGAGCCAAGCAATGACCTCGTCCGTAACGATCAGCGAAGTTGGACCGCGCGATGGCCTGCAAAGCGTCGATGCCGTCATGCCAACCGCCGCTAAAATGGCCTGGATCAAGGCCGAGGCCGAAGCCGGTGTCAGCGAGATTGAAGTGGGCAGCTTTGTGCCGCCGTCCCTGCTCCCGCAGATGGCGGACACCGGGGACATTGTGGCTTATGCGAAGACATTGCCCGGTCTCGATGTCGTTGCCCTGATCCCGAACCTGAAGGGGGCGGAACGTGCCATCGCTGCTGGTGTCGACAAGATGTCGATCCCCTTCTCCATGTCCGAAACCCATTCGATCAAGAACGTCCGTAAAGATCATCCCGCCATGCTCGCCGAGATCAAAGCGATTGCCGATCTGGTCGCCGCACAGCCCGAAGGACAGCGCCCCCATTTTGAGGTGGGCCTGTCCACGGCCTTTGGCTGCACGATCGAAGGGCCGGTCAACGAGGACCAGGTCGCGCGCCTGGCAGAGGCGGCTATGGCGGCGGGAGTTGCCGAGGTCGGCCTGTCCGACACCACTGGCTATGCCAATCCAGCGCAAGTCACGCGGATGGTGCGCCAGATCAAGGGCGTGATCGGTAGTGACAAGCTCAACACCCTGCATCTTCACAATACCCGAGGGCTCGGCCTTGCCAATGTCATGGCCGGCCTTGCGGAAGGCATTACCACCTTTGACGCCTCCCTTGGCGGTCTCGGCGGCTGTCCCTTTGCACCCGGCGCGTCGGGTAATATTGTCACCGAAGATCTGGTCTTCATGCTCGAAGCCATGGGCATTGATACCGGCATCAATCTCGACAAGCTGTTGAAAGTCAGAGAGATTATCGCAGAAGCCCTGCCCGGCGAGCCCCTATATGGCTTCACGCCCGATGCCGGCCTTCCCCTGGGCTTTGAAAAGGCAGCAGCATGAGCGTTGAACAAACCGGACCCACGCCCCTTGCCGGCCTGAAAGTCATCGAATTCACCCATATGGTCATGGGGCCAACAGTCGGTGCAATCCTCGCATCCCTGGGAGCGGAAGTGGTCCGGGTCGAACCGATTGGCGGCGACCGCACCCGCAATTTGGTGGGCTCCGGCTCTGGCTATTTCCCGATGTACAACCGTCACAAACAGAGCATATCGCTCAACCTGAAAGACCCGGAAGGCCTCGGCATCGCTCGCCAGCTTGTCGAAGGTGCCGATATTTTGGTCGAAAATTATCGCCCCGGCGCGATGGATCGATTGGGCCTTGGCTATGATGAGCTGAGCAAGGCCAATGAGCGACTGATCTATGCGTCGGAAAAAGGCTTCCTCCCGGGACCCTATGAAAACCGCACCGCACTGGATGAAGTCGCCCAGATGATGGGCGGTCTCGCCTATATGACCGGCCCGCCCGGACAACCGTTGCGCGCTGGCTCCAGCGTCATTGATGTCACCGGCGGCATGTTCGGCGTCATCGCGATCCTGGCGGCGGCCGAAGAACGCCACCGCACCGGCAAGGGCCAGAAGGTCCAAAGCTCCCTGTTCGAAACGACGGTATACATGATTGGGCAGCACATGGCGCAAATGGCGGTGACCGGCAAAGCCGCCGATCCGATGCCAGCACGTATCTCGGCCTGGGCGATTTACGATGTATTTCAAACCAAAGACGAACCTATTTTCATCGGCGTCGTCACCGATGCCTTGTGGGGAAAATTCTGCAAACTGTTCGCACTCGACGAGCTCTGGGCGGATGAAAGCATCCGCGAGAATAATAACCGCGTCGCCGCACGCGACCGCATCATGCCGCAAATTCGCGACCTGATCGCTGGCTTTGGTCGCGATGCGCTCATCGCCAAACTGGAAGGCACCGGCCTGCCCTTCGCCCCGATTGCGCGGCCGCAGGACATGTTCGACGACCCCCATCTCAATGCCAGCGGCGGGCTGGAGCCCGTAACACTCGCAAGTGGCGAACAGACCAAATTGCCTGCGCTCCCGATCGAAATGAACGGCGCGCGCCCCTCTGCACCGGCCAAGCTGGCGACTATCGGGGAACATAGTGAAGCGATTTTGACAGAACTCGGCCTGACCCCACAACAGGTCCAGAAGCTGCGAGAATCTGGCGCAGTGGGTTAGGCCGGTCCCGCCCGATCCAACGCCCCCAAAGTTCACACCATTCACACCCCCCTTGCGCTCACCCCGTTCGTGCTGAGCCTGTCGAAGCACGGACCGAGAGTGCCGCAACCATGTGCGCAGGTCGCCCTTCGACAAGCTCAGGACGAACGGAAGCGGGGCGTGGCCTCATCTTCCCAAAGTTCACACAAATCACACCGGTTCTTCCAGATCATCAAATATCCCGCTGCGGTCGAGTAAACCGCTGCGATCAGCCCGTTCCCATTGCAGCTCATCCCACTCTTCCCGCTCGGCAATGTCGAGATCAGAAATATCGATGTCCTCCGGCGCCGTCGCCATGATCTTCTCGCGTCCGGCCTGCAGCTCCAGTATCGCCATCAGGTCGCGATTGGAGCGCTGATCACGCTGCGCGCTTGCTGTCCGGCCAGAGGCATCAATCTCCTCGACCAGCTGTGCGCAATCCTCGCCTTTGCCAATGCCATCGAGCAGATCATCAAATTTCTCGGCAGCCACCCGCGCAGGCTTGCCGGCCAGATCAATCCCGTCGGCCATCTTGTCGAGCCGTCCTAATGCCGCCAGAAACAAAGGCGCGCTCCAGCGTTCCCTGGTCCCCACTTCCTCGCCCTGATGCCACACCGCCTCACGCCAGCCATTGAGCCCCTTGTCGAGCAACACATCCTGAAAAATATCCCGCGCATGTATCAGCGCCGCATCCCACGCCCGGGCAAAGGCCCGCGCATCCGGCCGGCGCCGCAGCTTGTACGCGCTCTCGCGCGACAGTCCGGTATAGGCCGCTGCTGCCTTTACGTTACCCGTGCGCGCCAAAGCTTCGAGAAACGCCACCTGTCTGTCCGGCGACCAGCCATCATGGCGTTCCTTCGGGTGGGCCAAGTCATCAGCGGAAGGGATATCGGTAAATTGTTCATGGGTCGGTTGGTCGGTCATTGGTGCTTTCTCCATAAAAGTGAAAATACACAAATAACCTATCTGGTACAATGTAGGAAAGAGGGAATTTTGAACGCTGGCGCGGTGCTGCGCACCCACCGCATCGCCATTCTATCATTATTACCAATCGACGGCTCCGCCGCCCCATGGCATCCGATACCAAAGGAGACGCGGATATGCCCATGGACCCAGCCTATATTGCGCAAATGAAGCGCATGATGGAATGGGAAGCCGCGCGGACGGCTCCACCGGAGGGTTTCCCCCATCTCCCCGACCTGCCGGCTGGCCGTTATACTTCCCAGGAATATTATGATCTGGAACAGCAGCATATCTGGAAGAAAAGCTGGTTATTTGCAGCCCATATAGACGAAGTGCCGGAGCCGGGGTGCTTCATGAAATGGGAAAATACCGGCACGCCGGTGATCATCGTCCACGGTATGGATGGCGAAATACGGGCCTTTTACAATACGTGCCGCCATCGCGGCGCGCCGGTGGTGACCGAGGAAAAGGGCCGCTCTCCACGCCTGATGTGCGGATATCATAACTGGACTTACAAGACCGATGGCGAGCTGATCGGCGTGCCCGAAAAGCATGACTTTACCGGGCTTGATATGTCTTGCCGAAGCCTTATCCCGGTCAAATGCGAGATGCTGGGCAACGTTATTTTTGTCAATTTTGACGACGACGCGATGCCGCTCAAAGAGTGGCTTGGCCCCGTCTGGAATGACTGGGAGGAGTTTCAGTTTGACAAAATCCGGCTCGCCGCCCGCCACTCATTCGATCTCAACTGCAACTGGAAGGTGGCGATGGAGGCCAATATGGAGGTCTATCATGTACCCTTCATCCACCCCGAGACCGTCGCGCCGCTGGTCGACAGCAAGTGCAATGTGAACACGATATTCCCCAATGGCCATGCCCGGATGCTGGCCCCTGCTCCTCAGCAAACCGACCGCGCGCATGTCCGTGCCGTCGACTCGCCACCGGAATGGCAGGAAATGGATACGGTCGGCGAGTTTGGCCGCACGTGCACACAAAGCTACACCATGTTCCCTAACTGGGTGTCGCCGCTATCCAATTATTTTGTGCCACCTTTGGTTTTCTGGCCGACCGGATTGAACACAACCCGGTTGGAGCTCGTCACGATGGCGCTGGACTGGGGCGATGGTCCAGCGCCAGACTTGTGGACGGTGCCGGACGAGAGCAAGCCCAATGGCCGCGACATGAGCCCGATCATCCTCGAAGACACGCAATTTGGCGAGATGATCCAGAAATCCATGGAAAGCGACGGATTTAAAAGCGTGCCGCTGAGCTATCAGGAAGCGCGGATTTACAGTTTTCATCAAAGTTGCGACAAAATGATCGGGTTGGACAATGTTCCCGCGCATCTGGCGGTCGATCAGGTGATTGGCGAAGAATGGGTCTATCCCAATGATCCGCGCATCGCACAAATGGAGCAGCTTGAGGCCGCGGAGTGACGTACCCGTGCCCGGGCTGCGTTAATGTCCCATAACCCCTAGCTATTCGCCGTCCCCTTCCCTAAATGCACAATCATGCATTTCTTAGATCAAGCCAAAATTTATGTGAGCTCTGGCCAGGGCGGGCCCGGTGCTGTCAGTTTTCGGCGTGAAAAATATATTCAATATGGCGGCCCGGACGGCGGCAATGGCGGCAAAGGCGGCGATATTATCTTCAAGGCTGTTGAAGGGCTCAACACCCTGATCGACTTTCGCTACGCGCAACATCTCAAGGCGCAGCGCGGAAAAGGCGGCGCTGGCCGCAACCGCACCGGTGCCGGCGGCGAAGACCGGATCATCAAAGTACCGGTCGGGACGCAAGTTCTGTCCGAAGACAAACAACATGTCCTGCTCGACTTTACCCGCGAAGGACAGGAAGAGCTGTTCCTCGAGGGCGGAATCGGTGGTCGCGGCAATGCCAGCTATAAAAGCGCAACCAACCGTGCACCGCGCCAGCATCAACCGGGCGAACCGGGTGAAGAGGCGGCGGTATGGCTGCGGCTCAAACTCATTGCCGACGCCGGTTTGGTCGGACTGCCCAATGCCGGCAAATCGACACTGATCAATTTTGTCAGCAATTCAAAAGCCAAGGTCGGCGCCTATCCGTTCACCACCATTCACCCGCAACTGGGCGTCGTCCAGCATCAGGGCCGCGAATTTGTCTTGGCGGATATCCCCGGATTGATTGATGGCGCGGCAGAGGGCGCCGGCATTGGGGACCGCTTCCTCGGTCACATCGAACGCTGCAAAATTTTGCTCCACCTGATCGACGCGACCGGAGATGATCCTGTTGCAGCATGGAAAACCGTAACCAACGAGCTTGCGCAATATGGCGGCGGTCTGGCCGAAAAACCCCAGATATTGGCGCTCAACAAAGCAGACTTGCTGGATGACGAGTTGATGGAGTCCATCGCCGACGATCTTCGCGCGGCTGGTGCGACCGAAGTTCTGCCGCTATCCGGAGCGACTGGAAAAGGCATGGACGCCGTGCTGAACAAAGTCCTGGAAGCGGTTGGCGGCCACAGCTCGATCGAGAAAAAAGACCAGCTCGCCAGCGGTATTGATGTCGAGGGCGATGAGGGGGAAAAAGCAGACTGGTCACCGCTGTGACAGCTGCGCCCACTGAAATAATTGTCGTAAAAATTGGCTCGTCTCTGTTGATTGGCGAAGACGGCGATGTGCGTCGCAAATGGCTCGAAACGCTGGTTTCTGACATGGCCAAATATCACGCGGATGGCGCCTCGATCATCATCGTCTCGTCCGGCTCCATAGCATTAGGCGCCCGCAAGCTCGGACTGGAAAAAGGCGGCCGCGCAAATCTGGCCGATGCCCAGGCGGCGGCTTCCGTGGGCCAGATTGCCTTGAGCAGCCTGTGGTCAGAGCTGCTCGCCGAACACACGATCACAGCGGCGCAAATGCTGCTGACACTTGATGATATGGAAGACCGCAAGCGCTATCTCAATGCCACCGCGACCTTGGAAAAACTGCTCGAAAATCGCGCCGTTCCCGTAATCAACGAGAATGACAGCGTTGCGACCGACGAAATTCGCTTTGGCGACAATGACCGGCTGGCGGCGCGGGTTGCGCAGGCGGCATCGGCGGACCGGGTGATATTATTGTCCGACATAGATGGCCTGTATGATCGCACCGCCGGAAGCGAAACCGAAGGCCAGTTTATCGGTCTGGTGGAGCAGGTCGATGCGCGGATCATGGCCATGGCAGATGGCTCATCATCCTCGGGACTGGGTTCCGGCGGCATGACGTCAAAACTGGAAGCGGCGCAAATTGCCAATCTCGCCGGTATCGAATTGTCGATAATCTCTGGCCAGGAAGATCACCCTCTGGAACGCTATGCGCTGACCAATGTCGGCACGCTGTTCAAGGCCAGCGGTCAGGCCAACGCGCGCAAAACCTGGCTGGGTGGCCGCCTCACTTCTGCCGGAACGATCACTGTTGATCCCGGTGCTGCGAAAGCCCTGCGCGGGGGTGGCAGCCTGCTGGCCGCTGGCATTATCACCATAGATGGGCAGTTTGAGCGCAGCGATGTCGTTGAGATTGTCGATCCCGATGGCCGGATTATCGCGCGCGGCCTGGCGGAATATGATGCGCTGGATTGCGCCAGAATAATCGGACGACGCAGCTCCGAATTAGAGGCCTTGCTTGGCTATGCGCCGCGCAGCGCTGTCGTCCATCGCAACCAGATGGTGCTGATGTGAAGCAGGGTGTAAACAGATAGCCCCATGCGGACCAAGCAAACTCTGGCAATAACCGGTGCAACCGGCTTTGTGGGTGGACACTTGCTCAACCTGGCCGTGCGCGCGGGTTTCCCGGTGCGCGCGCTGACCCGGCGTACACAGGATGACCGGCCAAATGTGACTTGGGTCCGCGGAGCATTGGACAACCCCGCCAGCCTCAGCGTGTTATGCACCGGCGCCGATGTGGTGATCCACATAGCCGGCGTGGTGAACGCGCCCACCCGCGAAGGCTTTGAAGCTGGCAATGTCGCGGGAACTCTGGCGGTGGTCGAGGCCGCCAAAAAAGCCGGCTGCAAACGCTTCATCCATGTATCCTCGCTGGCAGCCACCCTGCCCCAGCTCTCCATTTACGGAGAGACCAAGGCCAAAGCGGAAAAAATAGTCGCCAGCAGCGGGCTCGATTGGACGATCATCCGCCCGCCAGCCATTTACGGGCCCGGAGACGGCGAAATGCTGGAATTGTTCAAAATGGCAAAATCGGGTTTCGTCACCCTGCCGCCCGACGCGGACGGACGATTATCCCTGATCCATGTTGATGATCTGTCCCGCGCGCTGATGACGGTCATTCCCGAACATGAAGACCTGACAGCGCAGATTTTTGAAGTGGACGATGGCAAAACCGGCGGCTGGACCCAGACAAGTTTTGCCAAAGCAATTGGCTGGGCGATCGGCAGACGGATCAAACCCATCGCGACGCCGAAATTTCTTCTGGAACTTGGAGCCAAGGCCGATCGCTTGATACGGCGCGACAAGGCCAAACTAACCGCGGACCGGGTCAATTATTTCTGCCATGATGACTGGACAGTCGATCCGGCCAAGCGCCTGCCACCCGAGCTATGGATAGCGCAAATTGAAACACGGCAGGGGTTGAAAGACACCGCCAAATGGTATCGCCAGAATGATTGGCTCTGAAGCCTCTTAAAAGCACTAGCTGTCATCGCCGCCTAACAGGCGCATAATCCCGGACAGGGAGATGAAGTTATGGCAAGCAGTGCTGCGGTGCGCGATGATGTACCCACCCACAATTTCGACATTTATGGCGAGCCAGCGATCAAGGTCGATGTCCATGATGCTTTTCTCGCCCTTAAAAGCGAGGCCCCTCCGCTATTCTGGACGCCCGCAAATGGTGGCCACTGGATCGTCACCGATGGCGATCTCATGATCGAATTGCTCCGCAAGCCGAATATTTTCTCCAACGCCAATTTCTCGATTCCTCATATCGAGAACATACCCAAAACCATCCCGCTTTCCCTGGATCCGCCCGAGCATCGCCCCTACCGCCAAATGATGCGCCCGTTTTTTGAGAAAAAGGCGATTGCGCCGTTGCAAGACCGAATACAGCAATGGGCCGACAGGCTTATCGGAGCGGTAAAAGCGGATGGGCAATGCGAATTTGTCGAAGCGGTTGGGTCGCGCTTTCCGGTATCAGTTTTCATGGAAATGCTCGGATTGCCGCTTGACCGCTTTGACGAGTTCCGCGCGCTGGTGAACGAAAATTTTGCTTTGGCCGGTACGCCGGATGCTGTGGTAGTTCAGCAGAAAATTGTCGCTATTCTCGCCGAATTTGTGAAAGTGCGACAGGCCGACCCCAAAGACGATATGATGAGCCATATCATCCAGTCCGATATTGATGGCCGCGCGCTTTCGTTTGAAGAACTACTCTCCATCGCGCATCTGCTCTTCCTCGCGGGACTGGATACGGTGGTCAACGCGCTCAGCTTTAGCATGAAGCATCTCGCCGCGAATGCCGCGCTGCAACAGCGGATTATCGACGATCCAGCCTGCATTCCCGATGTCACCGAAGAGCTGCTTCGTCGCTACAGTTTCGTCAACCTGCCCCGCCAAATTAACGAAGACACAATGTTGGGCGGGCAAAAACTGTCAAAGGGTGAAAAGATTATCTGTCCGCTTGCGATGATAGGCTGGGAGGATAAGCTCAACGAAGACCCGATGACCGTCTCGATCGATCGCAAACATTATCGCCATGGCGCTTTTGGTTCGGGCATCCATACCTGCCTTGGACTGCATCTGGCGCGGATGGAGCTGCATATTTTCTATGAAACCTGGTTTCGGGAAATTGGCAAATTTGAGTTGCAGCCGGACAAGCCGCAAGGCGCCATGCGCGGCGGCGTTGTGTGGGCGATTGAAGACCTGTGGCTCCGCTGGGGGTAGACTTAGCCTTGCAATAAGGGACCGGTAAACTGCTCGGCAAGATATGTGATAAAGGTCATCGACAGACCGAGCAGAAAAACGCGGTACGCAAAGCCCAGATAACGGTATTTCTTGCGCTCCAGCACCAGACCCATTTGATAGATATCGCGCAACATGGTGCGATACACGGTTTCCTGATCCACAAAATTTTCGGTCAATAGCCTGTCCTTGAACTCGTCTTCCGATATTTTCGAAAATGCCCCGAAAAACAGCATGTTGGGATTGGGCCCCGCCCGTATCTTCGTGGCGGGCATAACGGCAATCGCGGCGAGCCCAGCCGCACAAAATGCCGAAATCGCCAATATCAGTAACGGCAAGGAAAAGCTGCTCGCATGGCTTTGCCCGATGGCCAGCGTGAAGACGACAAATGTCGCACCGATGAGCATATTCGCTTTATGATCGGCCATCAGACTGAGCTGGACGTGATGCTGTTGGGTCGTGCGTAGCAATTGGATGACTTCATCCGGCCATTTTCGTTCTTCGGTCATGCGTAACCCTCTGCAAAAGCGCGACCCGATGCGCCGGAAGAGTGGCACAGTCGGTGCAATTGGGCAAGTTGCGGCCGATAAACCCATGCTTGTGCCGCGTTTCGGCCTTATTCGCTTGCCAATGGGGGGATCATATTGGCAAAGGTCGCTTAGAGTGAAGCAGACCGGCATATTGGGGAATAAGAACATGGCAAGTCGCGAAGAAATTATGACCAAGGTTGAGACCTTGATAGGGCCTTTCAACAACAAGGGCGTGGAATTGAAAGATACGACGACGTTCGCTGGCGACCTGGAGTGGGATAGCCTGACCGTCATGGACTTTGTGGCCGCTGTCGAAGACGAATTTGATATCATTATCACCATGAATATGCAGGCGGAAATTGAAACCGTTGGCCAACTGGCCGACGCCGTTGCCAAGTTGATGGATAACTAGACTGAATCGATAGCAACCCGGCTTTAGCACCTTTAGGCACCTTTTGTTTCATGGTGGAATGCTGAAAGGCCGTTGGGAAGACGATAAACAGAGAGCAAGATGACTGACCTTTTGAGTAAATTTGATCCGCTGATTCAGGAACGAGAAACCCTTCTCGCGACGGGCGTCAAAGACCCGTTTTCGCTCGTGATGGAAGAGGTGAAATCGCCGACTGTCGCCGTGTGCAATGGCAAGGAAACCATCCTGCTTGGCACCTATAATTATATGGGCATGACCTTTGACGATGATGTACGGGAAGCAGGTCTGAAAGCACTCAAGGAATTTGGTTCGGGCACGACTGGTAGCCGGGTTCTCAATGGCACCTATAGCCCCCACAGAGATTGCGAAGAGGCGCTCAAAGAATTCTATAATATGGACCATGCGATGGTCTTTTCCACTGGCTATCAGGCCAATCTGGGAATTATTTCGACCCTGGCTGGCAAGGGTGATTATGTCATTCTCGACATTGATAGCCATGCGTCCATTTATGATGGCTGTGCGATGGGCAATGCGGAAGTCGTCGCGTTCCGTCACAATGATGTTGAGGCTCTGGAAAAGCGGCTGAAACGCCTGCCCGCCGAGGCTGGCAAGCTGGTTGTCCTCGAAGGCGTTTATTCGATGCTCGGCGATGTTGCGCCGCTCAAGGAAATGATCCGCGTCTGCAAGGAAAATGGCGCGATGACCTTGGTCGACGAGGCCCACAGCATGGGCTTTATCGGTGACAATGGCCGCGGCGTCAGCGAAGCGACAGGCGTGATTGACGACGTCGATTTCATCATCGGCACGTTCAGCAAATCGGTGGGAACTGTCGGCGGTTTCTGCGTCTCCAACCATCCGAAATTTGAAATCATGCGGCTGGTATGCCGTCCCTATGTGTTTACCGCATCCCTCCCGCCGAGCGTGATGGCAACCGCCAGCACCTCGATCCGCAAGTTGATGCACAGCGGTAACAAGCGCGCGCATCTCTGGGAAAATAGCAAGAAGCTCCATAAGGGCCTTCGCGATCTGGGCTTTGGGCTCGGCACGCCGGAAGCACAAAGCGCGATTATCGCGGTGATCATGCCTGATCTCGAACGCGGCGCGATGATGTGGCAGGCGTTGCTCGCAGAAGGCCTCTACGTCAATCTGGCGCGGCCGCCAGCGACACCGGCGAATATGACCTTGCTGCGCTGCTCCCTCTGCGCGGAACATACCAGCGAACAAGTCGATCAGATTTTGGGCATGTTCGAAGCGGCTGGCAAAGCGGTTGGGGCGATTTAAGTCGCAGAGCTTGTGCTCTGTACGTGATGCGGAGCCTAGAGCGCCTGCAAAGACAAACTCCCTGGGTTCCGCATCAAGTGCGGAACACGAAAGGATAAGTGAGCAATGGCCCCGAAACCGAACAGCATAAAGATCGAACAGCGCGGCGCGATCGAAATTCTCTCGCTCAATCGGCCCGACAAGCTCAACACGATGAACGAAGATATGATCTTCGCCTTGCAGGATTATTTTCGCGGACTGCAGGATCGGCATGACATCCGGGTTATCTTGTTCCGAGCCGAAGGCCGCGCCTTTTGTGCTGGCCTTGACATAGGTGCCTGGAAAAACGACGGATCGCGCGGACAAGTCCAGCATATCTGGCGGACACAGCGGTCCATCGCCACGGTCATGCAGCTGATGCGGCAATGTCCGCAACCGATTATCGCGCTTGGGCAAGGCGCGGCTTGTGGTGGCGGTTTCTCGCTGCTGCTCGCCAGCGATGTGCGCTATGGCGCGCCGAGCCTCAAAATGAACGCGGCCTATATTAAAATCGGCCTTGGCGGTTGTGATATGGGGTCGAGCTATTTCCTGCCGCGGCTGGTCGGATCATCGCTGGCGTCGGAACTCCTGTTGACGGGCCGCTTCATTCACGCCGAACGCGCTGAAAAGCTTGGCTTGATCAGTGAGGTGGTTGCCGAAGAAAAGCTGCTCTCCACCGGCCTGTCACTGGCCGAAGAGATGCTCGATACCGCTCCCATGGGTTTGCGGCTAACCAAGGACGCGCTCAACCGCAATATCGATGCCCAAAGCTTTGAAGCGGCGATGGCGATTGAAGACCGGCAGCAGGCCATGCTCAGCATGACCGAAGATAGCCGGGAAGCGGCAAAGGCCTTTTTCAGTAAACGGAAACCGGATTATAAAGACCGGTAGAGACCTTATCCTATTTTATCGCTCCGGCGGAGATTAATCGCGGAAGCATAGTGATAGCACCCAATATTGGCCATTTGCGCTGCCACGGCTTAATCTCATAATCGGTGCCAGCATGGCGGTTAATCTTCCAAGCGAGATAGTCGATCCCGCCGGCATATGTGCCCGAGGCCTTGGCCAGGCGCGCTAGCGTCAAAAGCTTGCCGTTGCGGCGGAGGGCCTTCCAGCGCTTCGTGGCCTCTTCGAAAGATAGATCCAGGGATTCTGATGGATCTTGGTCCTGCATCGTCGCCATGGTCGCAAGCCCAAAGCGCTCATAACGCTCCAGATCCGCATCAACCACCGAACCCGGCCGATTGGCACGCTCGGCCCGTAATTCTGCGCCATAGGTCAGTTCAAAGCCGCGATGGAATATTCGAATGGGCGTTTGGGGCTGGGTACCCAGAACCGGCAGTGCGAGTTCAAATAAAGTCAGCGGCGCGCGCGCGATGGCCGCCACTATCTTGTTTTTTGCGGCTTTGTCCGCACACCAGGCCAGCCGCGACGGCTGCGCAAAGCGCGCCCACACGCTCACCGCGCTCGCCTCCGGTCCATTGAGCCGGTGAAAATCTTCTTCGCTCAAGACGGCAATTTTGGCGACCAGGCCATCATTCTCCGCTGGAAACACATTAGGTGGCAAGAGTTTATTCGCGCGTACAAGCCAGCTTTTGCCATAGGCCGCTTCATAGCTGGAGACGATCAAATAGAAGTCGAGCATCTGCCCTTCAAGTTCTGTGGTTCGCAGGCAAGACCCGTAAAAGAGCACGGCGCGGGAAGCGTTACCATATTGCGCCGCAATCGAAGCTGCAAAGGCGGCCACGCGCGGTTCGACCGGCTCAGCCAGTTCCGCTTCTACAAGGGGTTCAAGGTAACTCACCCGTTGGATGATAGCCTAAGCAGCGAGGCGAAGGAAAGACACTGGTTTGGTTGATTTCAAAACAATCGGCTGGCCTTCTTCTGCCCGGAACAATTCGCCATCCATGACCACATTGCTGTTTTTGCCTTCGATCCGGATCATATCGCCTTGTTCCAGATGAATGCCTTTCTGGACATTTTTACCGAGACGACCAAATAGCGCTGATACGATAAAGCGCACCAAAGCTGCCGGCTTCTGGTCAATCGCCATAAGCTGTAAACGACCCCGTTTTCCACCGGATCGGGTCAAACGGCGCATTAGCAGTAATTTTTCCAGCGTTGTAACGATCAAAATCGCAAAATTGCCCTGATATTGGCCCTTTTTAATCAACGAAATACTAATCGGCGATGGTCGATTGGGCAGGAATTTTGCTCTTATACCGAATAACACGGAAGCCAAAGCCGCAAAAACCGTGAGAATATGAGACGCGGCATTGGGCAAGCCGAGCGGATAAATCTTGTGGCGGCAATATAGGATAAACTCCGACAGGCCGGCTCCACCAAGGAACATGCCTAGTACGACCTTGCTGTCCTTGCCACCGTCCGACAGCGCTATAAGTTCGCGGTCGACCAGATGCTCGTGCAGATCATGCTTGGCCATTTCGACAATGCGTTCCAGCGCCTTTAGCGGATTGCCTTCCGCGCCCAGATCCAGGGCAATCAAATTAGTCTTACCATTGGGCAAAACGGCAACCGGTGGGGGATTATCTCCGAAATGCCCGCCCTGATGCAATTCCGTCAAAGTGGCTTGGACAGTGCCATCACCACCATTGATCACGAGCACCTTGGGTTTTACTTTTGCAATAGTTTGCAGCGCTTTGGTAATCTCATCGACATCGTCGACTTCATAATGGAAAACATCGCTGTTTTTGACGCAATAAGAGCGTACTTCCGGTAATATCGCACGATTACCCGTGGAGTTTGGATTTGAAAGTAGCGCCACATTAGCCATTATTAGTTGCCCATTTCCCCGTAATATCTGCCCGTCACAGATATTTCATTGTGATGTTGATCGATTTCACTTCATTGCCCACCGAAAACTTGGTCTTCTTGTAACTGGGCTTGCCCAGATTAAAGATATTGATGCTCGGATTATTCGACATTCCGCCACCATCAGAGCTGATATCGGTCTTGCCATTGCCGTTAAGATCGTGACGGACAGCGATGCCGTATGTGCCACTCGCCGGAACCGGGACACAGAATGTCATGCTGTCGCGCTTGGCCGGCGCTTCAATCCGATTGATCCACGCGCCTTTTTTCAGCCATTCCGCTTTGGTTCCGCGATAGCTTTGCACACGAATTTTACCGGATGACGCCTTGACGCCACTTAAATTCACCAACACAGCAGGGCCATTGCCGGACCGACATTTGTTCAAATCATTGGATATCTTCTGGCCCGCAGTCGTCGCGGACACAGGAATAGCCAAAAGAGCGGCTGAAAGCGCAAAAGACGCTGCAAATTTCAACATGACGAGAATACTCCTAGTCGTTATACCCGCGTTCAAACTGCGGCGGATAGAGAATCAGTCCAAGATATGTATTGGGTTATGGAAATGATTTGCGGCAGAAACATGGTGAGAGGGCGACGATAAGTTGAAATTATTAAGTTCTACCGACCGCTATATCGCCCGTTTAATCGCTGTTCCGCTGATTAGCACGCTGGTCATTGCGGCCATGTTGCTCGTGCTGGAGAAGATGCTCAGGCTGTTTGACTTTGTTGCGGCTGAAGGCGGTCCGGTCAGCGTCGTTTGGCGAATGCTGGCCAACCTCATTCCGGAATATCTTTCACTGGGCATCCCAATCGGGCTTTTGCTGGGTATATTATTGGCGTTCCGGAAACTCTCGCTTAGTTCAGAACTGGATGTTTTCAGGGCCGTTGGCCAAGGTTACGGCAGACTATTAAGAGTGCCCTATATGTTCGCAGTGGGCCTGATGCTGGTGAATCTGACATTAGTCGGCTTCATTCAGCCATTGTCGCGCTACTATTATGAAGAATTACGCTTCGAATTGCGGTCCGGCGCGCTCGGAGCCTCTATAAAAGTGGGTGAATTTACCAGTTTGGGGTCGAAAATGACCATGCGGATCGAAGAAAGCCGCGACAACGGCACCAAATTGGGGGGCATGTTCGTCCGCGCGGAGAATAATTCCGGACAAGTCGTTTCCGTGGCCGCGGAAAGTGGGCAATTTCTGGCCACCGATGATCCCGATACGATTATATTACGCTTGTCGCAGGGCGTCCTGATTCATGACGCACTCAGTTATGACAAACCACGCATATTGAGCTTTAGCAGCCATGATCTCCCCATAGACCTCCCCGATATCGCCTCTTTCCGATCGAGAGGCGGGGAAGATCTGGAATATACGATTCCGGAATTGGTCAGGGTCGGATTGGACCAGGATCGCTCTGTCACCGAACGCAATCAGAGCAGAGCGAATTTTCATTACAGGATGGTGGAAGTGGTGATGATGCTGCTGATGCCGCTGTTGGCGCTGGCTTTGGCGATACCGCCCAAGCGATCAAATTCTGCCTTGGGGGTATTTGTCTCGATCGTCATGATTGTGACCTATCACAAGATCAACCAATATGGTGAGGATCTCGGTGCTCTTGGTATTGTTGATCCGATTATTGCCTTATGGGTTCCGTTCTTTCTCTTCGGTGGTCTCATCATATGGATGTACCATATGGTAGCACATGTACCCGGCGGACAACCCATTGGCGCTCTCGAAAAAGCCTTCTCGAAATTTGGTGGAGTCTTCAAAGGGATACTCAATTTCAACAGAAAGCGCGCCGATGTTCGGGAATAGAAATACAGGCGAAATGGTCATGAATGAGAGCGTCGGGCGATGAATTTTTTTCCATCAAGAACCTTGGCCTTTTATATGGCCAAGATGCTGATGATCCGCACCTTTGCCGTTCTGGCGATGCTGGTCCTGGTATTGCAGGCGCTTGATCTGCTGGGTGAAAGTGGTCGCATCATGGCGCAGGAAGGCAATGGCCAGAGTGAGCTCTGGACCTATGTGAGCCTGCGGGCGCCGCAATTGGTTGCGCGCTTCCTGCCTTTTGCTGTCTTGCTGGGTACGATTATCACGGCCGCGACGCTCAATCAGAATAGCGAAGTCGTGTCCATGAAGGCCGGCGGCCTCTCCGCGCATCAGATTTTAGCACCGCTTATCATCGCCAGCATGTTGGTAGCGCTCGTCTCATTCCTGTTTAATGAAATCGTAGTAGCTCCCGCAACAGCCCGCCTTTCGGCTTGGGAAAAGGTTGAATATGGTCCAATTCCAGAAGCCAGTAACGTACGCACCAATGTCTGGGTGCGGGACGGCAATAATCTGATCAATGCCAAAACGGTGACCGGAAGCGGCAATGATGTGCTGCTGCAGGATATCACGATTTATGACCGCGCCGATAACGTCCTGCGCAGCCTGATGCAGGGCGAGGAAGCACGATATAGCGGCTCCGACTGGACGATGACCGGTGTGACGCAGTTTAATGTGCGAACCGGTACCGAGGAACAGAAAGACAGTGTTCGGTTGAGCGATAGCTTGCGGCCAGACCAATTCACCCTGGCGAACGTCAACGCCGAAGGGCTCAATTTCATGCAGCTCAGGTCGGCCATTGCAGAACTGAAAGAGGCCGGCCGTCCGACAATGGGCCTGGAATCAAGCCTGTGGCACAAAATTTCTGGGCCATTATCTTCGGTTTTGATGCCCTTGCTCGGCGCAGTCGCCGCTTTCGGGCTTGCGCGATCCGGTCAGCTTTTCGTCCGCGCTGTGATCGGCATGGCACTCGGCTTTGCTTATTTCGTTGCGGATAACTTCTCGCTCGCCATGGGCACTATCGGCGCTTACCCACCGATTTTAGCAGCTTGGGCACCGTTTATGCTGTTTTTCCTGATCGGCGAAACGGTGCTGATCCGGACCGAGGAATAGCCTCAGTTAACGGCACCCGATTGGCCGGAGGCCGCATGACCGGAGCTGCCCCGTATCAGACCCGCAACCAGTCCAAAGAGACTGGTGTAATTGGCACGATAGTAGGTTGAACCTTTTGGAAAAGCATCGGCAATACGACGATGCGCTTCACCCAGAGCGTGATACGGCACGCCGGGCAGTAAATGGTGCAATGCGTGATAGCGCAGACCCACAGGCGCCCACAGAGCCGGCAAAAGGCCCGGCGGCGGGACATTCACGCTGTCGAGATACTGCTCCGTAACGCTCATAACTTCGCCTTCATTTTCCCACAGATGGGCGACCAGCGTCCGGATCTGGTTGAGGACGACGGAACCAGCCGCAATGGCAACAGCAATGAGAAACGCTTTCATAGGCAGAAATCCGGTGGCGACGGCAGTGAGCAAAGCTATGGCCCAGATACTTGCAGCGATTTCCTGGGCATACCATTGCCTCTTGAAATCACCTTCAGGCGGGCGCCTGCGAAATTCAGGATTTATGACCAGACCGGAATAACGCTCCACGACCAACTTGCGCAGCGGTGGAATAACCGCTGACAGCGGCGCCAGCAGAGCATATCGGATGAACAATCCTATGGGGGCCAATGCTGAAACCAGCACGAACAGCGGCACCGTATAAGGCTTCATGAGCGCTAACGGCAGATATTCTGGATCTTCGACCGTGCCATAGCGCTTCCGCATATGATGAAGATTATGAACCCCTTCATACATGAATGATGGCAACAACAGAGGTACGCCGATCAACGCATTCCAAGCAAAATGGAAACCGGGAATAGAGCCACGGCGGATATGGGTCAGCTCGTGAATGAAACTGCCGGCGCGATAGAGCGCGAGAACCGAAATAATGGCAGCCAAAATCGCCAACCCCGTATTTTCAACCAGGATGGCGGCGACCATCGCGCCATATCCTACCACTGCGGAGGCGAGTAAATCGGACCAATAGATCGCGGGGCGCACGGCATTCAGGTCACGGGTAACCTGCGCCGCCGTACGGATCAGCTCATTATCATCAAAAGCCGGCACTTTTGCGGCATCGGCAGCAACAGCATCGGGCGACATGGTGGCATCTGAGGCCTGGGGAAGAGAATGTTTCATAAATTCCTGACTTCGTATTCTGGTGCGTACAGCAGGACATCATGGCGAGATGATGGCATTGCTATGGTTTCTAGCGCCGACTTTCACGATTGCCGCAACGGGTGCCAGCGCTTGACATGTTGACCGGAATAACGCCACAGCATGGCAAAGCTAAGTGCAAATAACCGCTCAAAAGGTGCAAATAATTACAGTGTCATCGCATATAGTCATCCAACCTGTCACCACCAAGGCCCAGCGCAAACATTTCGTAGAGCTCCCCTATCGATTATACGCCAACGACCCCCATTGGGTCCCGCCTTTGAAATCAGAGGTTTACGCGCTGCTCACACCCAAGAAAAACCCATTTTTCGAACATGCCACGGTACAGCTTTTTCTGGCAGAACAGGATGGCAAGACCGTCGGCCGAATTAGCGCGCATTTCGACCATCTTGCGCTCGAACAGCCGGTGGAAAAGGGCATGGGGCCGGGCACGGGCAATTGGGGCTTGCTGGAAGCGGAAAACGAAGCGGCCACCAAGGCATTAATTGATGCAGCGGAAAACTGGTTGAAAGAACAAGGCATGCACCGCGTCATCGCGCCGCTGAGCCTGTCCGTCTGGGACGAGCCGGGCTTGCTGACAACCGGCCATGATCACAGCCCGACGGTGATGATGGGCCATCACAAACCGGAATATCAAAGCTGGGTAGAAAATGACGGCTACAAAAGCGTTAAAAAGTTGGTCACCTATGAACTTGCGATTGATAAGGGTCTGCCGCCGCTGATCGACCGGATTGTCAAATCCGGAGAACGCAGCAGCAAGCTGAAGCTCCGAAAAGTCGACAAGGCGCATTTTGATCGTGATGCCAAAATCATCATGGATATTCTGAATGACGCATGGTCCGACAATTGGGGCTTCGTTCCGCTGACCGATCATGAAATTGACCATGTCGGCGTCAAATTAAAACCGATTGTCTATGAAGACCTGATCATGATCGCGGAATTGGAAGGCCGGCCTGTCGCCTTTATGATGACCCTGCCTGATCTCAATGACCGCACGAAAAATATGAAAGGCAGCTTGCTGCCGTTCAACTGGGCGAAACTGCTCTGGTGGCTGAAATTTCCCAAATCCCCAACCATGCGCGTACCGCTCATGGGCGTGGTCAAAGAATTGCAGGGCAGCCGAATGGCCAGCCAGATGGCCTTTATGATGATCGAATATATCCGCCGGGAAGCCGTTGGCAAATATGGTGCAACCCGCGGGGAATTGGGTTGGGTTTTGGATGACAATCAGGGGATGATTGCCATTGCTGATGCCATCGAGTCCAAGGTCAATCGGGTCTATACTCTTTACGAGAAAAATATCTGAACCAGACTGTTCATGCCCCTTTCACCAAAATAATATTAGGTTTCAACTCCGCTTTCCCCTGCGTTTATTTGCGAGATATTGACATGGCTGTCGGCAACTCCCTGTTTCGCCTGGTTCTGGCCACTACGCTATTGGCATTACCCTTGAGCCAGGCATTGGCAGCGCCGAAAAAATGCGAGGCGGCGATGCCTTACAGGGGCGCAGAGCCGATTTCGGTTGTTATACCGGACGCCATCGCATCACCTGCAACGCAGCCACTACCTGTCGCGGAGAATCTATCGGTCCAGTTTGCGGATTTATATGCTAAATCCAAAGCCACCAGCCTAACCGTTGCCTTGGCGAACCAAGACGGTCCCGTCTGGACGGAAACACAAGGTCTGGAGAATGGCGAAAAACTCCATTACTGGGCCAGTGTGGGCAAGAGCTTTACGGCCGTCATCATCATGCAATTGGTCGAAAATAACCGCCTTTCGCTCGATGACAAACTGTCAAACTGGATCAAAAATGTCCCCAACGGCGATCTGATCACGATCAGAATGTTGCTGGACCATAGCGCAGGCTTATACAGCGCCAACGAAGATCCATCGGTCAGGACAAAAGACAAAGGCCCCCTTAGCCTCAAAGACAATATCCGGATCCTCAACAAACATGGCGCGCTTTTTTGTCCGGGGCGATATTGGCGCTACTCCAACACGGGATATCTGTTTCTAGGTGAAATTGCTGAACAAATTTATGGGCAACCTTTGCCGCAAATCATGCAGACCCAGATTTTCGACAAAATTGGGCTCCAGAACAGTCGGATGCTGGCGGTTGATGATAATCTATCGGATATCGCCAAACCGCAACCGAGCGATGATCAGAAAGCCGATATTCGCTCACCTGGTCCGGCTGGCCCCATAGCGGCAACGTCTTCGGATATGATCCAGTTCTGGCGCGCTTTTCTGAACGGTGATCTCGTTGCGGAAGAGACAAGGGACCAGATGCTCTCGACGCTCTATCCGATGTTTGACAACAATAGCTATTACGGCCTTGGGATCATGGCCATCCAGGTGCCCGGAGATGACGGGAAAATGGCGACATGGATTGGTCATGCCGGTGGCATGCCGGGCATCAAGGCGTTCGTCATGGTTGACCCGGTGTCGCGCCAATATGCGTCCGCTGCACTAACCGGCGACGGTCCAGCCAGCGCGATAGCCTATAAAATGCTGCGGGAATGGCAGAAAACCGAGGGCCCCTAAGCCAAAACGCTAACGGCTGCCGACAAAGCGCTGCGCATCCTTGCGTATCAGACGATCAATACCGCGCATCCATAGATCATTATGGCCACCATTTTTGATCGCATGCGCAACCTTTGGTTCCTTTGCAGCATCGAATAATCGCTCACCCATGGCAAACGGTATCAGGTCATCATCGGTACCGTGGATCCAACTTAAAGGCATGGCAATATTTTCTATCCGGTCGATCGAACGGTAACGGTCCTTTATAAGCCATTTGGCCGGCAGCAGCGCAAATTGCCGCTGCGCGATGTCGTCCATTCCGGTATAAGCGGCTTCCAAAATCAAACCCGATGCTTCATTTTTTGACGCCAGCCAGGTTGCCACTCCGGTGCCAAGAGATTGCGCTGCGATAACAATCCGGTTCGGACCATAGCCTTGAGCAATCAACCAGTCATAATGGGCCTGTGCCGTGGCATAGAGTGCCTCTTCGCTGGGTGCTCCGGGGTTTCCACCATAGCCGGGATATCCGACCGCTAGAACGCCGGCCCCCTCTTGCGCCATCGCTTCATAGATTGGCAGTCGTGACGCCAGCGAGCCGCCATTGCCGTGAAAATGGACTATAGTCGGTTTTGTTTCATCGGAAGGTGGGCGCCACAAGGATTTCAGCGTGCCAGAACCCTCAATATCTATACCCACAGTCACAAACCCGGCTTCACCCAGTTCCTTCTCTGACAAGACATGTTGATCAGGAATATATAGCAGGCTGCGTTGAAAGCTGTAGGCCAGAATAAGCAGTAGTAAATAGAGCCCTGCAATAACGACCAGGCTCATCAGCAAAACCCGCATCAAAGGTTAAGCTCAACCCATGTTGGCGCATGATCACTGGCTTTTTCGCGACCGCGATGCTCTTTATCGACACCGCATTGCTGCAACCGGTCGGCTGCTAGCGGACTGAGCAGAAGATGATCGATCCGAAATCCCTGATCCCGCTGCCATCCGCCACTGCGATAATCCCAATAGGTCCAAATTTCACCGGCCGGATAGGTCACGCCAAGAGCGTCTGTCCAGCCATCATGCAATATCCGTTGATAGGCCTCCCTGCTTTCGGGCTGCATTAGCGCGTCATTTTGCATGGCCTTGACCGAAAACACGTCATTATCCCGTGGAATGACGTTATAATCGCCAGCCAGGATCGCGGGGACTTCTTCCTGCCAGATTTCAGTGGCCCGATCGCGCAACCGCTTCATCCAGCGCAGTTTGAAATCAAACTTGGGGCCTGGTTGCGGATTACCGTTGGGCAGATAGATGCTTGCTACCCTGACTGTCTGTCCATTTGCGCTTTTGACATTGGCTTCCAGATAGCGGCTATGTTCGTCCTCTGGCTCGCCATCGAGGCCACGCTTGGTCTCTTCGGGTTGCTGATCACGGGTCAGAATGGCAACGCCGTTAAAGCTTTTTTGCCCGTGCCAGATTGCTCCATAGCCAATTTTCTCAAATTCCGCTGCCGGAAATCCTTCGTCCTGCGTCTTAATTTCCTGCAAACAGGCGACATCGGGCTTGGTCTCTTCAAGCCACTCCAGCAAACGCGGCAGCCGCGCTTTTATGCCATTAATGTTGAAACTGGCTATTCTCACCGATGCAGCGATCAGATAGAAAAACTGGAACCGCAGCCACAGCCGGACGCAGCGTTGGGGTTGGTAACCTGAAAGGCGCTGCCGCCAAGGGATTCTACAAAATCGACGGCGCTCCCGCGGACAAGATCCAAGCTGATTTCATCGACAACCAAGGTTACACCGGATTCTTCAACAACCACATCATCCGATTCAACTTCTTCGGCCAAGCCAAAGCGATATTGAAAGCCTGAACACCCCCCGCCTTCAACCGCCAGGCGCAGTATCGCTGGCTTTTTCTGCTTCTCAGCAATAGCAGCCACGCGTTTTGCGGCGTTGGGCGTCAGAATAATATCCTGCCCCGAGTCTTGATCGACGGTTTTGGCTGTTTGGGTCATATGGATAAGATAGGGATTGTGCAGCAGAGTGTCAAAAGAAGCCGCGAGAAAAATCACGGAAATCTGATCCTCAAATAAAAAGGGCTGGCAAGCGTTTCAGCATTACCAACCCCTTATGGCACCCTCTCCCAAAGGTGTATCTAGATTCTGAACCCTTATTCTGCCGGGCCGCCCAATGCTACGCCCGGTGTAACTTGTTGAGCCAGAAGAAAATCGTTGGATTGCATAAACGGAATCGGATTAACCGCTTCGCCAGCAATGCGTACTTCGTAATGAAGGTGGCTGCCAGTCGAGCGACCGGTTGAGCCCATAAATCCAATCAAATCACCGCTCTTTACGCGAGTATTTGCTTTGACGTTCAAGCGGGACATATGCCCGTAGCGTGTTTGAATTTCATTGCCGTGGTTGATTTCGATATAGTTTCCATAACCACGTACCCATTGTGACCGCCCAACGATACCGTCTGCGGTGGCATAAATGGGGGTACCAACTGGGCCAGCCATATCGACACCCTTGTGACGGGCGCGGCGACCTTTGAAAGGATCAGAGCGAAATCCGTAAGAGCTGGTCAACTTAAAATTTTCGACAGGTTTGCGGGAAGGTATGGTCAACTTGACAGGGGTCTTTTTTCCCTGACCGGACCAATTGTTGAAAAGAAGGCGGAAAGCAGGGTCGGCTTCACCCAAAATATTGTCTGTATCCGATGGCTTGCTTTTCAGCACGTCTACCGGAAGACTGCTATCTGCGTCTGAAGCAATTGCCGTGGAAGAAAAAGATATTGCTGATCCTAAAATCGCAACAGTTGTGATATTTTTCACAACCCCTTGAAACAAACCTACTACGCTATCGGTCATAAACTGATCGAGTCCTGCTACTGCGAACCGAAAACTATCGGCTCAAAATTTTCGACAGAAATTCTGCCCCCGTCTTGTGGGAATAGAGGTAGGTTTATTTTAGTTAATTATTCAATACCAAGATAATATTCCTGGGTTAAACCGGCTGCAAGGCGCGCCGAGTCGTTGAAAGGAGGCTTCAACCCGCCTCTAAAGTGGGTTTTTACCAGGTCCTTCCAATGGCGATGAGGATCGCATTTTCGTACATTACAACACCATTCAAACCATTTGGTTCCAAAAAATACGTGATTTATTTCGTCGTGATAGATGCGATTGAGCACCTTGGCGGTGAGAGGATCACCCTGTGCTTTAAAGCGCTCGACGGTATCAAGCGTGATGTCCAATCCACGCGCTTCGAGCACCATGGGGACGATCGCCAGCCGGGCGGAGGCGTCATGAGCGGTTGCTTTCGCGGTATCCCACAAGCCGTCATGGGCCGGCAAATCACCGTAAAAGCTACCCATCTCGCGCAACCGCCGATCCAGAAGCACAAAATGCATCGCTTCCTCTGCACCGACACGGAACCAGTCATCGGCAAATTCGCGTGGAAATTCCGCACCAAACCGTCCGATCATATCAAAAGCCAAATCAATCGCGACAAATTCGATATGGGCCAAAGCGTGGATCAAGGCGATGCGCTTGGTCACGGATGTACCCTTGCCGCGCCGCGGCATCTGTCCCGGCCGCAACAGTTCCGGACGATCCGGACGCGCCGGAACGTCCGGCATTGATACCGCAAAATCAGGCTCCAACCGGCCCTTTCGCCATTCTCTGGTCGCATATCGGGCCGCCATAACCTTGGCGGCTGGTTCTGCCGTCATCATGACCGCCCTTACAGCTTCACCAGCAGAAGGCTTTATTGGTGCCGCGACGTTCAAATCAAAGATGCCTCAAGCGGCCTGAACGGCGGCAAGCACCTCTTCAGCATGCCCTTTGACCTTCACTTTTGGCCAAACCTGCAACACCTTGCCGTCCGGTCCGATCAGGAAAGTTGATCTGATAATGCCCATATAGGTTTTGCCGTACATTTTCTTTTCGGCCCACACACCGATTTTCTCAAGAAATTCCGTGCTTTCATCCGACGCGATATCAACAGTCAATTCTTGTTTGTTGATAAAATTCTGTTGGCGCTTCGGGCTATCGGCTGACATGCCCAGAACCGCCGCACCGGCCTTTTCAAACTCCGGCAGCAGCGCAGAAAAGTCTTTCGATTCCGTGGTACATCCCGGGGTGCTTGCTTTGGGATAGAAAAACAGCACCAGTTTCTTGCCGTGATAATCAGACAATTTCACCATGCTGCCATCGGGCGCTGTCAGGTCCATGTCAGGCATCTTCTCGCCAACGTCTATCATAATATGTCTCCTAATATTTCATGGGGGTCTGGCCGCAGGTGCCGATTCCATTCCTCAATAACGCATTGCCGGGCGGTGTCATACCCGTTCAAAAGGGCATCCCAACTTTCTTGGCCAGCCGCCTTGGCGATCAGCTCGCGGCTCGTCTCTGGCGGATAATCGCAGTCCGGTGACATCAGCCGCAAAGCGACAAGCAAACGCGTCATGAGTTCATGGGCTGCCACCATATTTTCGTCCAGATGTCCGCCAGCAACCAGCCCGCGCGCGGCCTCCCCTAATTGCGGGTGCAAGGCTTCGCCGGTTTTAAGCTGCAGGAAGTGGATGATGAATTCCCAATCGACCAGCCCGCCTTCCATCAGCTTTGTGTCGAGCGGTCCTTTTGGTGGTTTATGCTCGACAATATCCAGCCGCATTTTTCGCACGGCTTTGCGAAGGATTTCCGGCTCCCGCTGCTTTTTCAATATCGCTTGAATCTGCTCCTGCAATTGCTCGCGCGCCTCAGCTCCGCCATAAACCGGACGCGCCCTGGTTAGTGCCATATGCTCCCAAGTCCAGGCGCTTTCTGCTTGATATTTATAGAAACTTTCTATGGTAACAGCCATCGGACCTTGTGTCCCGGAAGGTCTTAGTCTGGTGTCGACCTCGTAAAGCGGCCCCGCGGCCGTGGGCACGGAAAGCGCAGCAACCATACGCTGGGCAAGCCGGTTAAAATATTGCGTACCGCCCAAGGGACGCCGACCATCTGATTCCGCGCCATGGTCGCCGGTGAAGAGAAAGATCAAATCAAGATCCGAAGCATGGGTGAGCGCCTCACCGCCCAATCGGCCGAGTGCAAGGATCAACATTTCGCTGCCGGGGACCTTGCCATGAGCCTTTTCAAATTCCGATATCGTCGCGTCCGTCAGCACCTGGATCGCGGCTTCGGCAACCCGCGCGTAACCGGCCGCGATAGCCAGTGGATCGTGGCGGGATTCGATCAGCTGTGTGCCCAGTGCAAAACGCTTTTCCCCGACACGCGCGCGAACGCGGTCGAGCAGCATCTGATAATCATCGCCATCTTCACACCGCGCAAATTGCTCTGCTAATTCGTCAACCGAAGGCGGCAGGTCCAACGCCGTTGTATCGATCAACCCTTCCAGCAATTCGGTCCTGCGAGACAGCTCCTCTGCCAAGACAGGCGCATGGCTCAATATGTGGCTAAGCATATCCCGCAGGCCCGGACGCGCTTCGAGCATGCGGAAAAAATTAATTGCCGTGGGCAGCTTGTCGATGAGACTGTCCAGACGGATGAGCGCTTGTTGCGGATTGGGTGACGCCGCAATGGCTTCGATCATTTCAGGTAGCACGGCTTCGAAGGATTCCACCGCCGCTGCACTTCTGAGCGCGGTCACCTTGCCGCTGCGCCAGCGTTTGATTTTTTCAGCGACGCTAGGAACTTGTGTAACGCCTCTTTGCTCCAGCGCCGCCTCCAGCGCCTGATCTGCTTGTGGCAGCGCATCGCTGTCATCAGAGTCGATTAACTCGTCATAGATCGCGCCGACGGCTTCTACGACTGGGGCCAGCAAGGCTAGTAAATCAGTCCCCTGACGCAACCCATGGAGCTGGGCGACCCTGTCCAATGCTGTCTCGTCGCTGGGCAGGCTGTGCGTTTGTTGATCATTGACCATTTGCAGGCGATGTTCGATCACTCTGAACAATTCATAAGATTCAGCTAAAGTCGTCGCTCTATCTGAATCAATCCGGCCCGCATCGGCCAGTTCGCGCAGAGCATCCCGCGTTGCTGGAGCGCGCAGCGCCGGCTCCCGACCACCAAAGATCAATTGGTGCATCTGCGCATAAAATTCCGCTTCGCGGATACCGCCACGTCCGCGCTTCAGATCATATCCGGGACCAAATTTCTGCCCCGCAGCATAATGATCGCGGATTTGGAAGGATACAGCGCCAATATTGCGGATCGCCCCATAGTCCAGAGAACGCCGCCAGATGAAGGGATTGATTGTCTCGAGAAAATAGCGCCCGAGATCACCGTCCCCTGCCGCAAAGCGCGAGCGTATAAACGCCGCCTGCTCCCATGCCAGCGCGCTGGATTCATAATAGCTTATCGCCGCTTCGACCGGCAGCGCCACTGGACTGACTTCTGGTGATGGCCGCAACCGCATATCAACCCGAAAAACGTAACCATCCGCGTCGCGCGCGTTAAGAGCGTCCACCAATTGTTGACCAACGCGCCGCGCCGCATCGCTCGGTTCTTCGCGGCCACGGGTCGGTATTTTGTCAGGATCATAAATGAAGATCGGATCGATGTCGGACGAGTAGTTCAATTCCCGGCTGCCATGCTTGCCCAGGCCAATGACCGCCAGGCCCTTTGGATCAGCGTCCGGATAACGGGTTGCGTAAATATCGGCCAAAGCTTCATCCAGCGCGCGATCGGCAAAATCCGAAAGATGCGTAACAACTTCGGTCAAACTCAGCTGGCCTGCCAAATCACCCACAGCCAATGTCAGCGCAAGCGCCCGCTTTTCTTGCCTTAGTTTCTGGCGGACATTTTCTGCCCCGGCTCCGGCTTCGTTTACAAATGCCAAGGCCGCTTGTAAATTCTCTTCAGCCAGCAATGTTGTCAGCTCCGGCTGAACCTCCATGGCCATGCCCAAGTAAGGCGCATGGTCTTGCGCGCGCTTTATCGCATCTTTCAGGTCAATCGGTTCAGGGAGCCCCTTAATCATTGCTGCAGATATTTCCCGCGGAAATTGCTGGCAAAGGCAGCAAAAACGCCGCCGGCTATGGCGTCTCGCATCCCGGCCATTAGTGATTGATAAAAAGCAATATTATGCTCGGTCATCAACATCGCCCCCAATATCTCCTTTGACCGGATCAGGTGGTGAAGATAGGCACGGCTGTACGTCTGACAAACGGGACAAGCGCAACTTGCGTCCAAAGGCTCCAGATCTTCGGCAAATTTTGCGTTGCGGATATTGATGGGACCGGTCTCGGTAAAAGCCTGACCATTGCGCCCGGATCGGCTCGGCAGCACACAATCAAACATATCGACGCCGCGCTCGACAGCCCCGACCAAATCATCCGGCTTGCCAACTCCCATCAGATAACGCGGTTTGTCAGCCGGCAGTTGATCGGGCGCATAATCAAGCACATCGAACATTGCTTCCTGTCCCTCGCCCACAGCCAATCCGCCAATCGCATACCCATCAAAACCGATTTCGATCAGCGCTTCAGCTGAAGCGGCGCGGATATCCCTATCCAGAGACCCTTGCTGAATACCAAAAAGCGCGGACTTTTTCGCATGATCTTTGCCGCTGTCAAAACCATCCCGGGAGCGCTTGGCCCAACGCATAGAGCGCTCCATAGACAGGACTGCTTCCTCGCGGGTTGCACCATTTTTGGTGCATTCGTCAAAAGCCATAACGATATCGCTGCCGAGCAGGCGTTGAATTTCCATCGAACGTTCCGGTGTCAGCATGTGGCGTGATCCATCCAAATGGCTTTGAAACTCCACACCATTTTCGCTCATCTTGGTGAGATCCGATAGGCTCATCACTTGATAGCCACCGCTATCGGTCAAGATCGGCCGCTCCCAATTCATGAATTTGTGCAAGCCGCCGAGCTTGGCTACCCGCTCCGCGCCAGGCCGAAGCATAAGATGATACGTGTTGCCCAAGATGATATCCGCGCCGGTTGCACGCACCGTTTCCGGTTTCATTGCCTTGACTGTCGCAGCCGTCCCCACCGGCATAAAGGCTGGTGTGCGAATGTCCCCGCGTTGCATCGTGATTTTTCCGGTGCGCGCCTTGCCATCAGTGGCAGCGATCGAAAAAGAAAAACGGTCAGCCATTCAAATTTGTTCCAATCAACGAAGTAAGGCCCGCAAAAACAAAGAATTTTGTGTTTTTTACCTTATGGTGTAACCAAAGGGCCGTCTTGTACGAATCCCTCAGTAACTGTGCAGGATGGTAGCAGTTTTTCAAAGACCAAAATCGGGAGTAGAATATGACAAAGACGATGAAATTAAGTTCAGCCGCAACCGCGCTGATCGCAGCAGCAGCCCTTTCCGCCTGTTCCGGTGGCGCTAGCGAAGCGACTGAAGGCGCTGAAGCCGGCACTGAAGAAGTGACCGAAGTGGCAGCAGCTGAAAAAGAAAAATGCTTTGGTATCGCTAAAGCCGGCGAAAATGATTGCGCCGCTGGCGAAGGCACAAGCTGTGCCGGCACATCCGTTGTCGATTATCAAGGCAATGCCTGGACATATACCGAAGCTGGCGAATGTGAGCCTCAAGGCGGTTCGCTGACCGAAGTGGCCGACAATGATCCACCGGTACCCGTCGCTTCTGAAGGCTAAACCCCTTTACGACATATAGTTTTGAAAGGGCGGTTCCATTGAACCGCCCTTTTTTGTTTCCTGTTTGAGCAATATCTCTTCTGCGCCAATGGCCTTATCGCGCAGCTCTAAACATCGGCGTCATGACCGGCGACTTACCGACTTGAATCTCGCCGACCACTTCAAAACCATGACGTTCGTACAGTGATATATTACGCGGATTGGACGATTCGAGATAGGCTGGCAACCTGTCTTCATCGACCCGCCGCAAGGCATGTTTCATCAATTCGCCACCCAAGCCGCACCCGAAATATTGAGGGTCGGCCGCTATAACGGGAAGATACCAGTGCGGTTCATCGGGATGATAGCACCCCATCTGCTCCATCATCATCGCGAAATCTTCGCCCAGTTCCGGTGCAATATGGTTTTCTAGCGCCGCATCCATCGCTTCTTCATCTGGTTCGACATCAGGCGGCAACCAAAGCGCCACACCCATGCCGTTATTGGCAACAAAGGCGCTTTGATGGTTAAAGGCCCTGCCGCCAAAACCGTCAAAAAATGCCCCGATGCAGGTCAAGTACGTGTGGGTTTCGGGCAAAACCCATCGGGCGATAGGATCCGCCGCGAAGCCCAGAACCAATGTGTCAATCAATTCCGTTCGATCGGCGGCTTGCGCGACGCTCACTTCTGGTATGCACATATAATATCCTTATTCTTGTTCAAAGCCTGTCCCGCCACTGATGCAAGCCAGAGCGATCTGTTTGATATGGCGATGGTCGGTTCCGCAGCAGCCGCCCAAAATATTTATCCGGGGAAAGCGCGCCCGCAGCGCGGCATAACGTTGCCCCAAGTCAACGGGGTCACCCTCATCCAGTGTTTCCGCCTCATCCAACTCAGCATGACTGCATGTTGAGGCATTCGCGCGCAGGCCGCGTAATCGGTCAATCCAGGCCCCGCCATCCAGAACCTGATCAAAATGTGTCGGATGCGCACAATTGACCATATAATAGGCGGGTGCGGCTCCTGTTTTTGCGTCAGTCTCTTCAATAGCTTCCATAAGTGACTGACCTGTCGGTAATCGACCATCGGTCTCGACCGTAAATGAGATGACATGCGGTATAGCCAGCGAATCAGCGGCGCGCGCCAATCCGATTGCCTCGTTGACGTTGGTCATCGTTATCGCGGTCACCATGTCAGCCTCTGTGTCGGCAAATACAGAGATTTGTTGTCGATGATAAAACTCAGCCTCAGCGGCACTCATGAGGGCACCCGGATCATAACCATCGCCGCGCGGGCCAACACAGCCGCTAATAACCATCGGAAAACTTGCTGTTGCAAGCTCCTCTCGCAATTCGACGAGCAACTTGATCGCGTGCCGGTTCGCCTCCGCGAGCGACGACTCATTATATCCAAGCCTGGCCCCCCAGTCGGCACTGGCCCGCCAGGTGGCGCTTTCCAGAATAAAGCCGACGTCATGCGCTTTCGCGATTGAGGCATGGCGGTGAAAATAGCGACACAATGCGTCGCGTCCGGCGGCGTGCTTTAACAGATGAAAGGCTGCAAAATCCGGCAGATCGAGCCCATCTTCGAAAATCAGGGTCGTCTCAATACCGCCATCTGTCAGAAAAATCCCAGCGTCCAATTGCGGCAGGCAATTTCTATATACAGGCATGGTTCTCGTCTCTTCATCAGGTGGCGCGGGTCGCCACTTATCGGTGACCGCCTCTGCCATCGATTCCAGCAATGGATTTGCGATTTCGCAAAAAGTGTTGGCAAATATTCAATCTGCGGAATGAAGCTGGAAACATTTATCCACAGCGCGTTTGTCGCTATCGAAAATGAAACGAGTAACGATGGGATGCCGTTTCAATATGGCCTCTCGTCACCATTGGTCATCAATGCCGCTAACCGGTCACGGCAGCAGCAAGCTGGAATCCCCATAGCTGTAAAACCGGTATCCCCCGGCAATGGCGTGCGCGTAGGCCGCCTGCATCGTCTCTAGCCCCATCAGCGCGCTGACCAGCATGAACAGGGTAGATTTGGGCAGATGAAAATTCGTCATCAACCCGTCTATCGCCCGGAACTGATAGCCAGGGGTAATGAATATATCCGTGTCGCCTTCAAATGGCTGGATGATACCATCGGCCCCTGTCGCACTTTCCAGCAGGCGCAGGCTGGTTGTTCCGACTGCAATCACGCGCCCGCCTTTTTCGCGCGCTTCATTGAGTCGATCGGCTGTCGCGGGCTCGATTCTACCCCATTCGCTGTGCATTTGATGGTCATCGGTTTCATCCACCTTCACCGGCAGAAACGTGCCAGCGCCGACATGTAGGGTCAGGGTTTCACGCCCGATCCCAGCATCATCAACCGCCGCTATTAACCTGTCGGTAAAGTGCAGCGCAGCCGTGGGCGCAGCTACCGCACCTTTTTCGCGGGCAAACATCGTCTGATAATCCTCGGCATCACGCTCATCTATGTCCCGTTTGCTCGCGATATAAGGCGGCAGCGGCATGGTGCCTGCCCTTGCGAGCAGGACTTCAACCGGTTCTTCGCCAAGAAAGTGGAGAAGAAAGCTCCCGTCAGCATATTTCTCTTCAGCCCGCGCAAAGACATCTTGGCCAAAATCGACAACATCTTCAATTTTCAGTCGTTTGGCGTTGCGAATAAACGCCTGCCAGCGCCTGAGATCAACCCGTTTATGAAGGGTCGCGCCAATTTTCGCTTCGCCCCGGCTACCTTCAAGCTGGGCAGGAATGACTTTTGTATCGTTGAAAACCAATATGTCATTCTGGGATAAGAGCTGCGGCAAATTGCTTACCACATGATCAGATAACTGTTCTGATCCCGAGACGCTCAGCAATCGCGCGCTGTCTCTTGGAACCGCGGGCCTTAAAGCGATATTGTCTTGCGGCAGCGCAAAATCAAAGAGATCGACGCGCACGGAAGAAACCTATGGTTCAATCGGTGCGTTCAGATCGTCGACTGAAATTTCTTTTTCCGGTATCGGTGAAAATGCGCCCGCTGCTGGCGGGGCTTTGCCATCGGCTGCGATGGATGCTTGCAAAATGCGACTTGGATTCGCAGGCGGCTCGCCCCGATTAATCTTATCCACATATTGCATGCCCCCGGTCACGCGACCGAAAACCGTATATTTCTTATCAAGTGCAAATCGCGGATAAAATACGATGAAAAACTGGCTATTTGCGCTGTCTTCCCCTTCTGCACGCGCCATCGAGACCACGCCCCGCAAATGTGGAAACGCATGGAACTCGGCTGTCAGGTCGGGAAGCTCGGAACCGCCCGTGCCGGTGCCGGTCGGATCACCAGTCTGCGCCATAAAGCCTTCAATGACTCTGTGGAAAATTATACCGTCATAAAACCCTTGGCGCGTGAGCGTCTTAATGCGCTCTACGTGATTGGGCGCCATGTCCGGATAAAGCTGTATCGTCACTCGACCGCCAGTGGAAAGATCGAGGTGCAAAATATTCTCTTCAGCAGGAACAGAGGCCGGAGCCGGTGCAGGCGGAGCGGTCTCTTCCTGCGCCATCGCGCCGCTGCTCATCATTGCGAAAGCAAAGAAGGAAACAATAAATTTGCTTAGCATATATAACTCTCACCTGTTCGTTGGTCATCACCACGTATCGTTTTGATCCCGTGATCTCAATATTGCTGCCTATTGGACGAGATATGCTTTCGCCGCAATGAACTGCTTGTTAAAACCTGATCACTGCTCGCCCTTCAGACCAATTTCCGAAACGCGGGCCACGACTTCATCGCAGACTTTGGGCGATACAAATTTATGTATCTCACCTCCATAAAGCGCTATTTCCTTAACCAGACGGGACGCGATTGGTTGCAGGGATACATCAGCCATCAGGAACACTGTTTCAATCTGATCATTTAACTGCTGATTCATGCCCGCCATCTGATATTCATATTCGAAATCTGCCACGGCGCGCAATCCACGAACGATAACGCTAGCGCCCTGTTTTTGAGCAAATTTCATCAGCAATGCATTAAACGCAACGACTTCAACTGCATCACCCATGTCTGCGGTCTCGCGGCGAACCATTTCCAGTCGCTCTTCCAACGAGAACATTGGCGATTTCGATGGATTGGTGGTCACGCCGATCACCAGCTTATCCACCAGCCGCGTGCCTCGCTCAATAATATCCATATGGCCCAAGGTTACCGGATCAAATGTCCCGGGATAAACACCAACTCTCATAAATTCTCCCCCATGGGTTTGCGCTCAGCCAATGACTAGCGGTCGCGCTGAACCGTAAATTCGGCAATGGCGCGAAGCAGATCAGCTTCCTCGCCATAGCCGTTCAAATGTGACTTGGCTTGATTGACCAGCATTTGGGCCTGTTCCCTGGCGCGGTCCAATCCCATCAAGCTTAGGAAGGTCTGCTTACCAGCCTCTTCATCTTTGTGTAGCGCTTTTCCAGCGAGTTTTTCGTCACCTTCCACGTCCAGAATATCATCAGCAATCTGAAAGGCGAGACCCAGATCGTGGGCATACCCGCGCAAGCCTGTTCGACCTTCCACAGGTACGCGACCCAATATTGCGCCAATCTCCACACACGCACTAATCAAAGCTCCGGTTTTAAGCTGTTGCAAGCGCGTCACTGTCGGCAAATCAAATGTCGTTGTTTCAGCGACAAGGTCCATCATCTGTCCGCCGGCCATGCCCGAAGGCCCGGCCGCCTTGGCCAAACAGGCCACCATTTCGGCGCGCACAAACGGGTCTATATGGGTGTTCTCATCAGCCAGCAATTCAAATGCCAGAGCATGAAGCGCGTCACCAGCCAAAACCGCTTGTGCTTCACCAAAGGCCTTGTGCGCCGTCGGCTTTCCGCGCCGAACATCGTCATCATCCATGCATGGCAGGTCATCATGGATCAGCGAATAGACATGCAGGGCCTCCAGCGCTGTGGCAGCCCGCAAGGCGCAATTCTCGTCGACATTAAAAAGGCGGGAGGTCGCCATGACCAACAAAGGTCGCAGCCTTTTGCCGCCGCCAATCGCGGCGTGACGCATGGTTTCAAACAACTGCGCGCGCGCATCGTTCGGAACAGTCAGCATCAAATCAAATTGCTTATCAACCGCACCAGCAACCCGAGTCATTTCCTGATGCAGGTCCATATTATTATTGGCAGGCATTGTCAGTCCGCGTCAAAGGCGGTGACGCCTTGAGCTTTACCGTCGCGGTCGAGTGTAATTTTCTCAATTTTTGCCTGCGCGTCTTCCAGGCGCTTTTGACATAGCCCACGGAGCTTTTCACCTTGCTCGTAAAGCGCGATGGATTGATCCAGCGGAACATCGCCGCTTTCCAACTTCCGGACAATCTCTTCCAAACGCTTCAGCGCATCTTCAAAGTTTAAATTGGCGGTATCTTCTGACATATCTGGGGCAGTTTCACTCATGTCCATTCCAATGACGCTGCTTTGGGTTTCGGTCAAGGCCTCGAAAGCGCAATTTGATCAGTTTCGCTATCTTGGTACCGATCTGGCTATTTGCCAGCATCGCGGTTAGGATCGACATAGATAAGGGAGGCATATCATGTTCATAGGGCATTTTGCGCCAGCAATGGTCGCAGCAACTCATCCCAAGGCACCTGGTCTCGGCACATTATTTGTCGCAGGGCAACTGGTCGACTTCGGGTTTTTCGGATTTGCCCTTTTCGGCATTGAGAATTTTCGGATCACACCGGGAATGACGGTTATGAACCCGCTTGATCTATATGACATGCCCTATACGCACAGCTTGCTCGGCAGCGGCGCCTGGGCGTTGGGTTTTGCCTTGTTAATCTGGCTGATGACCCGCAACAAGACTGGCGCAATGATTGGCGCCGCCGTTGTCATGTCCCACTGGCTGCTTGACCTTCTCGTCCACGCACCAGATTTAACGCTAGCAGGGTCACCGCCGGATCTGGGCTTTGGGCTATGGAATTACCCCGCCATCGCGATGCCACTAGAGCTGCTGCTCACTTTCGGAGCCCTCGCTTTTTTCGTATTTCGCACACGATCGAAAACACCGCGCTCCAAACTGGCATTAGTCCTTCTGGTCATATTGCTGCTCGCCTTTCAAGCCTCTAACTGGTTTGGTCCCGAGCCGGAGGCAGCAGATGCAGCGATGATGATAACCGCATTGATTGCCTTCACATTGGCCGCATTGGCCGCCGCGTTTGTCGGCAGGACGCGAACTTTAAAACATGCCTGAAAAGCAGGACATCAAGACTGGAGCCACTATGACCCAATTTGTCATCGCCTATATTATAGCCGCCATCATTTTCGGCATTCTCGATTTTTTATGGCTCAGCAATATGGCCAATAGTCTTTACCGGCCGGTGATCGGTGAAATCATGGCGGACGAGTTTCGAAAATTACCGGCGCTGGCTTTCTACTTGATATATCTGTTCGGGATCATCTGGTTTGGTGTCAAACCAGCGCTCGCGAGCGGCCAATGGACGACCGCGTTGTTGAATGGCGCTCTATTTGGCGGGATTGCTTATGCAACCTATGACCTCACCAGTCAGGCGGTTCTAAAAGTCTGGTCGACCAAAATCACTCTCTACGACATTGCATGGGGCACGTTCGCGACCGGCGTCACCGCCGCATTAACAGCCTATTTGGTGCTGAGGTTTGTAAAGGCATAGGGTGAGAGACTGATGACGCCTGATCGGCTTTCGGATCGGGCTTTATTTCTCCGTCGTCCCTTCACCCGAATCATAATTGATCTGCAAATTGAGCAATATCGCTTTAACGGGCGGGAGAAGAACCAAGCAAACAACCGAGCAGAGCATTATGCCAGCCAGAAACCATAATATCTTGGCAAAAATAGAATCCACTGATTGAACAAGCACCAGCGTTATCGGCGCGAATACAATCATCGTAAAAAACCCGACAAAGAAGGCCGGGCCATCGGCGGTATCAGCAACGGTCAGGTCTTGGCGACAATTCGGGCAATTATCGTGGAATTTCAAATAGCCCCTGAAAAGCTTGCCCTGTCCGCACCCTCCGCATTTGAGATTCATGCCGGATTTTATCAATGCGATCACTTCGTCATCCATGGTCTAATCCTAAATTTCCGCCCGGGCTGTTTGGCTTGATTGGTGCATCGCAGACGATAGACAAGCGGCAAATTGGCTCGACCGGAGGGGGCGTTAGGCCGAGCCATTCACCGCAACCACGAAAGTTGCTGCGAAAGTCGAGGTAATGACGGACACATATGGTCACTGCCGTTCATCGATCGACCGATAGAGGCTTTTGCTAATTGAATAAATGGACTTTATGGAAAATTATTATTGACATAATTTCACTAATAAGACCAGTTATCGGCCATGCATCCCATCAGCGAAATGTCGGTTTTCACGGAAGTCGTCCAGGCAGGAAGTTTCGTCAGTGCGGGGCGCAAGCTCGGACTTACCCCATCGGGGGTGAGCAAGAAGATCACTCGTTTTGAGGACCGTCTCGGTGTCCGGTTATTCAATCGGACCACCCGAACCTTGTCGCTGACGGAAGCTGGGCAGGCTTTATTTGAGCGATGCGAAAATATTCTGGTCGCTATAGAGGAAGCCGAAGATACGGCGCGTAATTTGAGCAGCGTCCCCAAAGGCATTTTACGTATCGCCGCTTCTGACGCGCTTGCGCTGCAAGTCCTTGTTCCATTTCTCAAAATATTCTCGCAGGATTATCCGGAAGTTTCGGTTTTGTTGTTGCAAGGCGATGGTGGAATCAATCTGCTGGATGAGCGAGTTGATATTGCCTTGCTATTTGATCGACCGGCGGAAACCTCTTTCATTGCCCGCAAGCTTGTTGATGATCCGTGGATAATATGCGCATCGCCAGCATATCTGAAACAGCGTGGCACACCTACAAAACCTGCAGACCTTCTCAACCATAATTGTCTGACGATCCATGCCAGAGGTCAAACCAACGACCAATGGGCATTTGGCAGCGGTGATGAAGCAGAAACAGTGCGCGTGAACAGCGTTTTCTCCGGCATTGGCCTGACCGTCAAGGCGGCTGCGCTGCATGATATGGGTATCGCCCGTCTTGCGCGCTTTCTGGTTTCCTCCGAAATAGCCTCGGGAAAGCTAGAACCGATCCTTTCGGACAGCGTCAAAGATGATGATCGGGCGATTTATGCCGTTTACCCCAATCGCCAGCATTTGCCGTTCAAAACACGCGTGTTTGTTGATGCGCTGAATCAATATATCAACGGGGCATTATCCTTACCGTAGCGACCATTATTGCTTCGTACTTTTGCCAATATTCCGCATTCTCTCGGGCAATGCCGATAATATCTGGCGCTTGCGTTCGGGTCGAGCGGAAGCCCATTCCCCGATTTCAGACAGGGTCCGCCCACATCCGACACAAAGACCGGTCGGGCGATCAATCGCGCAAATATTTTTGCAGGGGGATTCCATAAGGTCTTCATCAGCACATAGATTAGGAGCGGGCAAGTCTAATCGTTTTCAAAGACCACACCGACTAGACACGGCGTTTTGCTGGCTTAGCTAGTCAAACTGCTACTTGCGACTAGAGTGCATATTCATGATGATCTTGGCTCGTCAACACCTAAACCGGGAGTTCGGTCATCGCTATCCAGAACCGCAGAGTTTTTATCAAACAACGACCAAATGGCATGCCGACCCTTGATGACTTCGGTATTGAGAACGTCAGCATTGACGATATTCCAGCCGGTCATTTTGTCGCAAAAGTCGATACGCTTTCCATGGATGCCTGGATAAGAACGACGTTGAATGACGAAGGGATGCACAAGACCGGCGATATCGGCACCACCATCCGCGCCTTGGGCGTGGGTCAGGTGATAGAAACCAAAAGCGACAATCTGGCCGTTGGTGATTGGGTCTATGGCCTGATGTCCGCGCAAACCCATGCCCTCTTGCCGGAAGGTGCAGCCACCAAAGTGGAGCCGGAGGATGGCATTGCCCCATCGGCTTTTGCGGGACAGTTGGGCATTACCACTGGCCTGACCGCATGGGTCGGGTTGATAGCCGTCGGGGAAGTGCAAGAGCGTGACGCCGTTGTCGTCTCTGGCGCGGCAGGCGCTGTCGGATCGGTTGTCGTCCAGTTGGCCAAAGCGCGCGGAGCTTATGTGATTGGCATCGCCGGTGGTGCGGAAAAATGCATTTATCTAACGGAAAAGCTGGGCGCAGATGTGGCGATTGACTATAAAAATTCCGACGTTGCGGAAGAATTGGCAAAGGCTGCCCCAGATGGCGTGAACGTCTTTTTTGACAATGTTGGTGGTGAAATTCTCGACAATGTGCTCGATAATCTGGCTCCATCCGGAGCGCGCGTTGTCATCTGCGGTGCCATTTCGCAATATCAACATCTGGAAGATGTTCGCGGACCAAAATTATATCTGCGATTGGCGGAACGCAATGCATCCATGCGGGGCTTTGTTGTCAGTCATTATGATTCCAAATATCCAGAGGCCATTGCGGAAATTTCCCAATTGATGCGGTCGGGCAAACTTGTTCTTCCCGAACATGTTGTCGAGGGCATTGACCGCTTTCCCGAGGCGCTGTTCATGCTGTTCAATGGCAAGCATCTCGGAAACCTGGTGGTCAAACCCTGACTTTACGGAGATGAACTAGGAAGACAGTTGCTCATCAATTTGACCCAGACGCTCCTTGCCAAAGTACATTTCCCCATCGACAAACATGGTGGGAATCCCGAAAGCGCCGCGCGCGACGGCTTTTTCGACATTGTCCATCAATTCCTGTTTGACGGCGGGGTCCTGCGTTTTTGCAAATAACGCCTCCGCATCAAATCCGCCATCGGCAATAATTTTACCGAGCACTTCAGTATCCGTTACGTCGAACTGTTCTTCCCATATTGCAGGCAGCAATGTTTCGATAAATGTCGCGCGCTTTTCAGGTTCAAGCGCGACAAGCATCCGCTGCAAACTGATCGTATTGAATGGAAAATGCGGGTTCATCTGAAATTTGCTGAGGCCATGTTTGGCGATGAAGCGATTCATCTCGAGCATCGCATAAGCATTTTTGCCCTTCACTTCCGCGTCGCGGATAAAAGGCGGCGCATTGCCGGTCAGCTTGTGCATTCCGCCAAGAAATGCCGGTATCACTTCAATTTTTGCACCATGTTTTTCCGCCAATGCCTTGAGCGGCTGCCAGATCAGATATGCATTGGGGCTTACAAAATCGAATATAAGTTCAATCGTCTTGGACATCTAGAATTCCTTTAATTTCTAACCCTGCACGAAAACAGGGCTATCACCATTTTTCAGCCCACGGCCGGACATCCAGTTCAAACGTCCAGGCGTTGCACGGTTGCTCGTGCAGCATCACATAATTTTGCGCCAGATCATCGGGATTGACGACGCCGTCATTGGCCTTGCGTTCCTCATAGTCTGGCAGCATTCCCTTGATCCAATCGGTATCGACCGCTGCATCAATCACCACATGAGCCACATGAATATTTTTTGGACCCATTTCGCGGGCAAGGCTTTGCACCATATTGCGGAGAGCGCCCTTGGCGCTGGCAAAGGCGCCAAAGCCTGCGGCGCCACGCATGCTGGCCGTCGCGCCGGTAAAGATAATCGAGCCATGGCCGCGTTTGGTCATGAAGCGCGCGGCCTCCCGGCCGGTCAGAAACCCGGCGAAGGTAGCCATTTCCCAAATTTTCAGAAACTTTTGGGCGCTGGTATCGAGGATTGTCATCGGCACATTGGCACCGACGTTAAAGACCACGCAATCGAGCGGTCCAATATTGGCTTCGATATCCGCGAACAGAGCCTCGATCTGGTCTTCCTTGCGCGCATCACAGGAAAATCCATGCGCCTTCTTGCCCGCGCTGCGCAGTTCTTCAACCAGCGCTTCCAGCTTCTCTCCGCCACGGCGTGCCCCGCAAACGACATAGCCCTTGTCCGAAAAAGCGCGCATGATCGCACTGCCAATCGCGTCGCCAGCTCCGATGACCAAAACCACTTTGTCCAAAACTTACTCCAGCCATCAGTTATATCAGTTTCATTATGAAACCATGTTACGCCATAAAATGCAATGGGTTCTGCAAAACTGATAATTCACACTAGGCGGAATCGGGAGGGCTCGTTAAAGGGTCTTCATGACACAGACATCCTCGCGCACCGCCACCAAAATCACTCCTGAAATTGTCGCCGAACATGGCCTCAACGAAGAGGAATATCAGCGCATATTAAACGCGCTTGGTCGCGAACCGAATATCACGGAGCTCGGCATATTTTCGGTGATGTGGTCCGAGCATTGTTCCTACAAAAGCTCTCGCTTGCATTTGAAAAAACTTCCCACCACGGGCCCACAGGTCATTTGCGGTCCGGGTGAGAATGCCGGCGTCATCGACATTGGTGATGGCCAGGCCGCGATCTTCAAGATGGAGAGCCATAACCACCCAAGCTATATCGAACCCTATCAAGGCGCCGCAACGGGCGTAGGTGGTATCTTGCGCGATGTGTTCACCATGGGCGCGCGGCCGGTGGCGAATTTAAACGCGCTGCGCTTTGGACGGCCCGAACATCCCAAGATGAAGCATCTCGTCAAAGGCGTGGTCGCTGGCATTGGTGGCTATGGCAATTGCGTGGGCGTGCCCACGGTTGGCGGCGAAACCAATTTCGATGCAGCTTATGACGGCAATATCATCGTCAATGCGATGACCGTTGGCGTCGCGGATGCGGATAAGATTTTCTATTCGGCAGCGTCCGGCGTTGGTAACCCGATTGTCTATGTCGGCTCCAAAACCGGCCGCGATGGCATCCATGGCGCAACAATGGCGAGCGCGGAATTTGACGATGACAGTGATGAGAAGCGCCCAACCGTTCAGGTTGGTGATCCGTTTACCGAGAAGCTGCTTATCGAGGCCTGTCTGGAACTTATGGCTTCCGATGCGATTGTTGCGATTCAGGATATGGGCGCGGCTGGCCTGACCAGCTCCAGCGTCGAGATGGCGACCAATGGCGAGGTCGGCATCATTCTCGACATGGACAAAGTGCCCTGCCGCGAAACCGAAATGACCGCTTACGAGATGATGCTGTCCGAAAGTCAGGAACGCATGCTGATGGTCCTGAAACCCGGCCGCGAGGAAATGGCCGAGGCGATCTTTACCAAATGGGAACTGGATTTTGCCGTGATTGGCGAAGTAACCGACACCCGCCGCATGGTGCTGACTCACAAGGGTGAGACGGTGTGCGACATTCCGCTCGGCCCGCTTGCTGATGATGCACCGCTCTACGACCGGCCGCATCTCAGCCAAGAAGAATATAAGGCGCATGTCGCGACCCCCCCACTGGGCGACATTCCCGAAAGCACCGATATTGGCGCAGACCTTCTGAAGATGATGGCAAGCCCTGCCCTCGCCTCTCGCCGCTGGATCTGGGAACAATATGACAGCCAGGTCGGCGCAGATACCGCGCAGCGTTCCGGCGGCGATGCAGCGGTTGTGCGTGTCCACGGCACCAACAAAGGTCTGGCGATCACCACCGATTGCACGCCGCGCTATTGCAAAGCCGATCCGGTTGAAGGCGGCAAGCAGGCGATTGCGGAGGCCTATCGCAACCTTTGCGCGGTCGGGGCAAAACCGCTGGCGACAACCGATTGCATGAATTTCGGCAATCCCGAAAAGCCGCATATCATGGCGCAGTTTGTCGGTTGCATCGAAGGCATGGCGGAAGCCTGTGAAGCGCTGGATATGCCGATCGTGTCAGGCAATGTGAGCTTGTATAATGAGACCACTGGTGCAGATGGCGTGAGCCACGCGATCCTGCCGACGCCTGCCATTGGTGCGGTTGGATTGATTGATGATCTCGACAAGATGATGACGATTGGATTCAAGAATGAGGGGGATGAGATCGTTTTAGTTGGTGACGCCCGTCATCAAAACGAATCAGGATTGGGGCAATCCCTTTGGCTCCGCGAAATTGCAGGTCGAGAAGATGGCCCTCCGCCAAAAGTGAATCTTGAATACGAACGGATTTATGGCAATGGCATTAGGCAAGCCATCATGAATGGATGGGTTAATGCCGTTCACGACATCAGTGATGGTGGTCCGCTTGTCGCGGTTGCCGAAATGGCTTTAGCCTCTGAAAAAGGTGCGAATCTGGATGGCGAAACCGATTTTTCCATCTGGTTTACAGAAGTCCAATCAAGCTACATCGTAACAACTAGTGACCTTGATAAGCTAATGAAATCACTTGATCCAAAAATTCTTGTCACGCCCATCGGTCGTGTCGCGGGAACAAGCATTACTGGAGACAATTTTTCAGTCCCCCTCTCCGACCTCCGCGAAGCCAGCGACAGTTTCTTCCGCGACTGGATGCAAGACTAGCCTCTCAGGCGTTCAACCCAACGCTATCCAGAAACGGCGACGAAAACGCATCGCGTTCGACGGCATCGGGCAACAACAATTTGCGCACCTGATTCCAGCGATCCACGCTACCACCATAGCCGCGCCGTACACGCGCCTTAGTGAGGTCATGCATCTTGCCCCAATGCTGGGTGAAAGGCATGCCCGCCGCCTCTAACCGCTGACCGGCCAGCGTGATCAGCTTGCGCGTCGCGGGCGTGTCTATACCATCAATGTCGATGACGCAGCTGGGGTCATAGCGGGTAAAGGCCATCATGCCCGGTGATTTTTGCGCATAGCGGCAAGTGAAAACCACTGGCGCGCTTTTGTGGACCTGAAACGCCTGACGCATGATTTCGAGCGCGGTCGTAACCTGCGCAATCGGCACGGCAAAGCCGGAACTCGCAATGCCTTCGCGCGCGCTGGTAAAGCTATAGGTTTCGCCAGGCAGCCGCCATTCATGTGGTCGGTCAGAGCGTACTTTCAGCTCCGCCTGGATCAGCAGACTCGTGGCCGTGTTGCGCAAGTCCGGGAACATCTTGATCGCCGACGCAATCAGGCGCGGCAGATCGGTTCCCGGTTCTGCTTCGGATTTCAGGTTATAATCCGGTCGATATCCCGGCGGACACAGTTCCTTGTACCGCACGGTCGTATACCCAATGTCCATCTTGTTGGGATCCAGGATCACCTGGAAAAAATAAGGCCTGCGGGTCTGGTCGGGCAAGCCTGACCCGCGAAAATCAAGCATGTTCAGCGCGCCTTGCAGCTGCCCAAAAGGAATATGCAGCAGCGACGAATTAAGCAGATATCGGCCTGTTGCGCGTAGCATGACCGAATGAACAATGCCCAAGGCACCCAGGCTGACCAAGGCGGCATCAAACTTGGCATCATCCCGCACCAAAGTTGCACCAAGCTTCGCGGCGAAACTTGCTGTCATCACCGGCGCACGCGCTGGTTCAATCCACAGATTTTGCGTGGCCGTCAGTATCTGGATACCCGCAACCTCGCTTTCCATTGCGCCGACATCAATTGCCGAGCCATGGACGCCGGTCCCGATCGCGCCGGCAATAGTCTGGCCATTACTCGCCCCCGAAGTCCGCAGCGCGCGGCGGCGGGACGTCGTTTCCAGCCGCTCGTTTATCTTGGAAATATTCGTGCCGCACTGCACCAGATAGAGGTCGTCTCTAGACGTGGCGCTGGCCAAATCAACATCCGCCGCGCCGACATTAAACGTCCAGTCAAGATTGGCGGTCTCCACCACCCAACCGTCCTTGACGGCGGGAATGTCAGAAAAAGACCAGCGCGATCCGCAGGCCCGGATCTGTACCCCCGCCGCCAGCGCATCGGCAATAATCCCTTGCAGCCGTGCTGCGGTGGCGCGCATCCCGGACATGGTCGCGCGCGTTGGGATTTCGTTATGTACTCTCAGGCGCTTGGCAATCGGAACCTTGATATTGAAGTGATGGTTCACCCATTCGATATTGTTGTTCACCTGAATCTGATTGGGGGGCATCATGTTTCTCCCGTCCGGCTATGTGTCGCGGACTATTCGTCGGTGCTGCCTTCATCCGAAGGCACCTTGGCACAGTAATATTCGATGGTCGTCGGCTGATAGAAGCCCAGCGTCAATACCGTGATCAACGACTGTCCGAAATTCGTTTTGACACGCACTTCATCGATCAGGTTGGTCTGGCAATCGGCAATATTGCGCGGCTGGCCGCGAGGCAGCAGATAGGCCTTGCTGTTCACAATGGCATGTTCACCGTCGGGATTGGGTCGCTGCACCACCAGCCGATGTTCGGCACAGCTCGACAACAGAACCGCGCTGACCAGAATCAGTCCAAATCGCTTTTGCAAGATTTTGCCCTCCTTCCTATGGGCCCGGTCCTTTTGGATCTCGGCGCTTCGAATTTCGGGCGACCCTGCCACTTTATCGCTGAAATGCCGGACAATCGCAATGGGGGTTTTCTGCCAGATCGGCGGCATTGCTTGCCTCATAGATGACCCGCTATCCTTATCCTGCTATGCTCTCGGAATGCCTGTGAAACACAATGCCGGTTATTCCGGAACACCGCTCGCAAAAAAGCTCAGCCTGAAAGATGGTATGACGGTCTGGTTTGACGCGATGCCCGAAAGTGTCCGCGCAGAAATTGACAGCTCTGGCCTGACATTCAAGGAGCATAACACGCCCATTCAGGGACTTGAGGCTGCCCATATTTTTGTCAAGGAACGCGCGGTGCTGGAGCAGCATCTCACTGCATTGCGCACCTTGATCGATCCAGCCGGTCAGGTCTGGGTGAGCTGGCCGAAAAAGGCTGCGAAAGTGACAACCGATATAACAGAAGACACGATCCGCAGCGTCTGCCTGCCGATGGGTTTTGTCGATATCAAGGTCTGCGCTGTGGACACCACCTGGTCCGGGCTAAAACTGACAATTCGCAAAGAACTGCGCTGAAAAGCTGTTTAGGGAAAATAGGGAAGTTTTCTCAATAACAGGACAGCAATATGGCAGACCTACATTGGACAGAAATTTGCAAGAACGCGCTTATGCTGATCCGCGATTTGTTCGTTTTGGGCATAGTGGTCTTTTTCCTGTTGTTCCCCATCGAATTCGGGGAACAGCTCGGAAAAACGAATATCGGCCGCTTCAGCGCCTTTGGCGTGGAGGTGGAATTGCAGGCAAAAGAGATGCGTGATCAGGCAGAAGCGGCGCGAACCGAAGTGGCCGAGGCTTAGGCGGCGGTTGATCAGACGCTTTCTGATCTCAGAATGTGGTCGCGAACCAATCCACAAATTCGGGGACGAGCCAGTCAGCTTGAACAAAAAGTGGAACAGTCATCACAGAAGTTGACCAGCGCGAAGAACGAAATTGATCGCTCCATTACGGGATATGACGTGCTGGTTAAAAAGATTGAAGCTGCGCAATAAGCGCGCGGCCATAATTTTAAGCGGGCTCACCAAGCAAATTATAAGGATCAATGCCCTTCGCTTCATAGGCCGCGTGGGCTTGCTGGTAGTAAACGGGTTCACCGATATTCAAAAACGCTCGCGCCTCATCAATTGGCATCGCGAGAATTGTTTCTATGTCATAATAAGCCAGTCGCTTGGCTGCCTTTCCCAGTCGCTGCCCTTCCCGAACGGCTTTCAACACTGGCGCATTGGACGGCGACTGCTTCTTCATTTCCAGCGCCCCCGCATAGGCGATAAACAGCACACCGAGATTGGGGTTTTGGCTGTAAGTAAAAGCGAGCACACATTGCTCCCCCAAAGCATCACGGCCATAGCCGGTCAGGACATGAAGCAGGTCATGTGTGTCGCGCATCCGGTTACCATACCATTCGGTAAGGTCGTTGCGCTTTTCATATGTCTCGCCATATCGATCATATTCGGCAACCAGTCCTGCCGCGGTCAGCCCTTCTTTTTCCATGAAACGCACATAGGCCTGTCCCAGGCTATCAGCCGGAAGCTGGCGCAATTTATCATGGTCATCCAGCATTGCCGGCAAATCGACATTGCGCTCCATCAGAGCCCGCGCGTTGGGACTCTTCAAGAACTGCTTTGCATTTCGCACAAAAGCTTTTCCGGCGAGTGCTTCGATAATGTGAAACACTTCTGCCGTGTCTTCTTTGTCCGCGATCAGTTTCCGAAAATGACGGTACGCCTTGATCGGACGGATGTTAGGTGTGGGGTGATCAGAATTGAGAAGAGGCATATTTGCCGGAGAGACCACTTGGGCAGAAACTGTCATAAAAGAATCGCTTTTTATCTGTTGTTGGAGCACTGATAGCCATTACTAACACTAATGTCAATAACAGATATTGGCTTTCCTACTTGGCTTGCCCCAGCTATATATTTCGGGGAAAGAGGGTATCTCGCTCGTCTGAGTAGCGCCAGAATGAGGGAGGTGAGACTTGTGTGAACTTTGAAATTTTATTACGCGCCTAGTTCGCCGCCTAATTTCGCATAGCGCCGAGGAAATCCGCGATGAAGCCACATGATACTCTGCCCTATACCCAGCTTCCAGAATATTCCGATGAAGAACGCATCGCGAGATCCAAAGCTTTTTATGAAGCCTTAAAGGTCCGCCGGACCTGTCGATATTTCACGGATGAACCAGTCCCGCGCGCGGTGATCGAAAACGCGCTACTCGCCGCAGGCACGGCTCCCAATGGCGCCAACCACCAGCCATGGCATTTTGCGGTCATCGAATCCGCTGACAAGAAAAAGGCATTGCGCGAGGCGGCGGAGCAGGAAGAACGAGAATTTTACGAGAATAAAGCCAGCGATGAATGGCTGGAAGCGCTCGGCCCACTCGGTACCGATGCGGACAAGCCTTTTCTGGAAACCGCGCCTTATCTGATTGTCATATTCGGCCAGCGCAAGGGCGGGATGATGCCGGGCGAGATGAAGCAAAACTATTATGTGAACGAAAGCGTTGGCATTGCGACAGGCATGTTGATTACCGCATTACATGACGCCGGACTTGCCACCCTCACCCATACGCCCAATCCGATGAAATTTCTCAATGAACTGTGCGAGCGGCCAACCAACGAAAAGCCCATGATGGTCCTGGTTGTCGGCAAGCCTGCGCCTGATGCCACTATCCCCGTGCACGCTACAATTAAAAAACCACTGGACGCCATTGCTAGCTGGCTCTAGGAAGCTGTATTGCCCTTATAATACAGTAAGGATTTCCTGATGAACGCGACCACCAGCCAAGCCCGCCATATCACGCTTGACGCCTTACGCGGTTTCGCGGTCATGGGTATATTATGGATGAATATCGCGACCTTTGGCTTCCCGGAAATGGCTTATATCAGCCCGATCATTGGTACAGTGGGTAGCCCTTCGGATATCGTTTCGTGGATGACCTCCTTCATCTTTTTTGACGGAAAGATGCGGGCGATTTTCTCACTGCTATTTGGGGCCAGCATGATCCTGGTGATAGAGCGCGCGGCAGCGAGTGGGCAATCGACAGCGCAGGTGCATTATTCGCGGATGTTCTGGCTCGCGATTTTCGGCCTTTGCCACTTTTATCTGCTGTGGTGGGGAGATATATTATTTCTCTATGCCGTATCCGGCGCGGTCGCGTATTTGTTTCGTAACTGGTCTGGAGAAATGCTGATCAAAGGGGGCGTTCTTGCCTATATTATCGGTTCCGTTTTACTCACCATCGGCTTGGGGACCATGTTCTTTTTGCAAAACGAAGCCGCCCAGCCAGGGGCCGGTCAAGAAATCATCGAGGAATATGCTCTACTGATCGAAGAGCTTGGCGCTTCTGCTGAACAGCTCGCCACAGAAACGGCTTTATATCGAGGATCCTTCACCCAGTTACTCATCGACAAACTAACCAACCAAGGTCTCACACCGTTTAAAAATTTATTCCTCGGCCCGTTGGAAACGATCCCCTTGATGATGATCGGCATGGGACTCTACAAGTCGGGCTTCATGCTCGGCCAATCAGACCGCCGGACCTATATCGGCATCGCCATTTGGGGCACGCTCATCGGTGGCCTGTTTTTCGCAGGCCTGTCATGGCTAGCGGCAAGCCGGGATTTTGAGCTCATTCTTATGATGAACATCACGCAGGCCTGGGCGAGCTTACCGCGTTTATTGATGGCGGCGGGATATATCGGACTGCTGATACTTCTTATCCAGCGTTTTTCCAGCGATCCGTTGCTCCACCGCGTTGCGGCCGCCGGCCGAGTGGCCTTTTCCAACTATCTCGGCACCAGCATCGTCATGGCATTTCTGTTCTACGGCTGGGGCTTGGGGCTTTTCGGCACCGTCGGCCGCGCCCAGCTGATATTGTTGGTACTCGGCAGCTGGATTACCATGTTGCTGTGGTCAAAGCCTTGGCTGACACGATACCGTTATGGGCCGCTGGAATGGCTGTGGCGCTCCTTGGCGCGGCGCGAGCGGCAGCCGATGATGATTAGTTAGCTCTGGATTGCTGATCGTCGTCGATAACAGCGGCTTAATCGTTCGATCTGGCCACTTGCAATACAGAATTCAAAATTGAGCTGCGCAAAAAGCGTGAACGGCACACTTTTGCTATTGCGATCTATTCTCATTAGCTATATACGAGTCGCATAAGGAGCCGATATGGTTGTCTGTGTTTGTAATGCGATCAAAGAAAAAGACCTTCGCGCCGCGGTGCGTAGCGGTTCGGACAGGCCCAGTCAGGTCTATGCCCAACTCGGTCGCAAGCCAAAATGTGGCCAATGCTTATCGTTTGCGCGAACCATTATCGAAAATGAAGTTGCGACCGCTTAGCATTCTCTTTAGCAAACTACTGAAATAATTACTTTTTCTTGGGAACAACAGCTTTCCTACACGGCTGCGCTCGTGTATAGAGCTATTAACTGATTTCCCCGTCAAAAAGGATTATGCCATGAAGGGTGACGCAAAAGTCATTGATTATTTGAACGAAGCGCTGAAAAATGAACTCACCGCGATCAACCAATATTTTCTACACAGCAAGATGTTGGACAACTGGGGTGTCAGCAAACTTGCGAAATTCGAATATGAAGAATCCATCGACGAAATGAAACATGCCGACAAGCTGGCAGAGCGGATTTTGTTTTTGGATGGCCTGCCAAACTTCCAGTTGCTCGGGCGTTTGAAAATTGGCGAATCTGTGGAAGAAATTCTTAAAGCAGACCTTGCTCTTGAAAATGAGGCATTACCGCCGCTGAAAGACGGTATCGAGCATTGTGAAAAAGTCCGCGACTATGTGACGCGCGATCTGTTTGCTGAAATCCTGGAAAGCGAAGAAGAACATGTCGATACGCTCGAGAAGCAGTTTGATATGATCGAGCGCATGGGCATCGAAAACTATGTCCAACTGCAGTCAGAGCCTACTGAATAAGCGATCAGCTATTGGTAACATGATTGCCAAGACTAGAGGACCGGCGTCCGAATCCTACGGATTGACGCTGGACCACTGGGCTTGATTCATATTCCAATATTGGCATCGTTTCTTCAAATAATGGCCTTAAACCAACGACCTGCTCGATGATTTCATCAGGTGTCTCTTGATGCTCAACACATTTTCGCGCTGTCATTTCGATTAATTCGGCAACCGCCGCCAATCGGATCGCGCCAAATTGCAGGGACTCGCCCTTAAGCTTATGCGCCGGCATGATGATCTGGGCCGCATCCTTGGCCCGCATCGCCGTTTCGATCTTTGCGATTGATTGGGCCCCATCTTCTCGGAAATAGCCCAATATGCGGACAAAATCAGGCCCCAGCGAAGAGCGTATTTCGCTATAGACCGCCCAGTCAATCAATTCGCTATCAAGCTGCGCCAAAGATCATATCCCTAAGAGAAACAAATGAAATAATATTCCTAGAGCTAAGTCTAGAACCCAAACTGTAAAGACTTGGTTATCAGCATGGAAAAATAGTTAACTATGATCGATTTTGAGTTGCTGGTTGAACTGATCAATCCTTGTCGTGATAAGGATTTTTTGGTGACCGGATGATCAAGCGTATCGGTACACCCCCAAAACCAAGCTTTTTACGAATGCCATTCGTCAGATATCGGCGATAGCTTTCGGGCAAGTCGTCCACCCGCGTTCCAAAAATGACGAAAGACGGTGGCCGGGTCTTGGCCTGGGTAATGTAGCGCAACTTGATCCGTTTCCCGCCCGGTGCAGGTGGTGGATTGTCGTCTATCGCATCCTCAAACCAACGGTTTAACTGGCCGGTAGGAACCCGCTGGGACCAGATTCGCCGGGTGTTGAACGCAGCTTTCATAAGCTGGTCAATCCCTTTGCCGGTAAAGGCAGAAACCGCAATCATCGGAACATCACGAACCTGCGCCAGACCATCATCTAGTGCAGCACGGATACCGTTAAACAATTGGCTTGGCCCTTCGGCGACATCCCACTTGTTGATGGCAATGACCAAACAGCGCCCTTCCTGAATGGTTTGGTCAGCTATTCGGAGATCTTGCGCTTCCAGCCCCTTGGTTGCATCCAGCAGCAAAACCACCACTTCAGCAAAATCAATGGCGCGCTTGGCATCTGCGACAGACAATTTTTCCAGCTTATCTTCGACTTTGGCGCGCTTTCGCATGCCCGCTGTATCGATCAACCGGACTTTGCGATTGGGTTCTACGCCATCAAGCTTTTCATCCTCGGTCAGTGCATTGTCATACCAGACCCATTCCACGGCAATGCTATCGCGCGTAATGCCGGCCTCAGGACCGGTAATCAGACGATCTTCGTCGAGCATCTTGTTGATTAGGGTCGATTTCCCCGCATTTGGCCGGCCGACAATCGCCAGTTTAAGTGGCGAGCTTTCATCAACCGGTTCATCCTGAGCCGCAGCCTCGAAAGCCTCCACATAGGGACGTATCGCCTGAAACAGATCCGCAATGCCATCGCCATGTTCTGCGCTCAATGGTATCGGGTCGCCGAAACCAAGTGCGTAGCTTTCCAATATGCCGGATTCCGCAGCTTTTCCTTCGGCTTTGTTTACCAGCAACACGACCGGAGTCTTGGAACCCCGCAACCAACGAGCAATTTCTTCATCAAGCGGCGTCAGTCCAGCCCGGCCGTCAATCACGAACAGGGCCAACTCGGCTCCGGCAACGGCCAATTCGGTCTGATGCCGCATACGTCCCGGGAGGCTTTTGGCGTCTTCGTCTTCGTACCCAGCTGTATCGATGATGTTAAATTCAAGCCCAAGCAGATTGGCGGCGCCCTCCCGTCGGTCACGGGTGACACCCGGGCGATCATCAACCAGCGCCAGCTTCTTGCCGACGAGACGGTTGAACAGGGTAGACTTGCCAACATTGGGCCGCCCGATAATTGCAATATTGGGCAGCATATGGCTGTTCCCGTTCCTTATCTAAAGACCTTACCGGAACGCAGAAATGCGGCCGCTATTGTCCAATATATAGAGCATCTCACCGGCCACAATCGGCGGTAAGGAAACGCTCTGTTTCAGATCAACCAAAGTTGTGCTGCTGCCCTCCGCAAGAGAGATAGAAACGACCTCACCTTCCGTACTAGCAACGATCAAGCGATTGCCCGCGAGCACCGGTCCCGTCCAGTTGATCGGATTTTTCTTTTTCTCTTCGTTGCGAAAAGCAGCCAACTGGCTGATCCACCGCACTTTTCCGGTGGGCCGGGCAATGCAAAGCAGTTTCGCATCGTCGGTAAGCACAAACACCCATTCCCCGGACACAACCGGAGTAGCAATACCGGCTATATTGAGTTCCCAAATACGCTGCCCTGTGACGAGTTCATAAGCCGCCATCCGGCCGCCTTGTCCCAAAGCAAACACGCGCCCGCGATCAATCACTGGATCTGCGTCAATGTCCGATAAAGTCGCAACCGATGTCGAAATACTGGTCCGTGCCAACGCATCATTCCACAGATTACGGCCATTTTCATACCGATAGGCTGTGAGTTCGCCAGATGAATAGCCTGCGATTACTGTCCCTTGAGCAGCCGCTGGTGCCGCAACACCAAAAATGCCGGCAAGTCCGACCGTTCCGGCTTCATTCCACTGGATGGATCCATCGCTCTGGCTCAAAGCATAAATCTGGTTATCTTGCGTCATGACATAGACATTGCCATTCGAAATGGTCGGAGCGCCCCGCAGTGGACCAGCTGGTCGGACTTTCCAGAGCTGACTACCATCAGCTGCATTCAGCGCGACGACATCGCCAACGCCATTTGTTGCATAGACCATCGTACCCGAAGCACTGACACCACCGCCAAAACGCGATGGTTTCCCATCGCTTTTCACTTCCATTTGCGTGGACCAGACCTTTGCGCCGGTAGCAGCATCGAAAGCATGTACCGTGGCTTGGGTATCCACGGCATAAAGACGCCCATCGGCCACCACAGGACTAGCAGCCAGCCGCTCACGCTTTGTTGTTCCACTGATGTCGGCTGTCCATACCCGGGTAGAAGCCGAGCCCAAAGCCACATGCCCAACTGATTTTCCAGCGTTGCCACCAGATTGCGCCCAGTCTGCATTGGCACGCGGCGCTGGCACGATCACCTGAATACCCGCAAGAGCGGGATCAACGGTTGCGCCACTTTCGCCGGTCAGAATATTTGTACGCTTGCCTAATGTCGGGGTCGCTTTTTTGTCATCGCCATCGCCGCCCAATATCGAGCATCCAGATAAGATGGAAACAGTTATCAGGCCCGCACAAATCTTGGCGAAATAGTTGTTTTTAGCCGAAATCATTACTCTGATTCTCCCTCACTGGCCGCTGAGGCAGATGTATCTGCAGACGTCGCGGTAGCATTAATTTCTCCGTCAGTATCGAGTTCGACGGCATCAATTCCCTGAACACCCGCCATTTGCAAAGCGCGGGACCGAATCGTTGGTGGAACAGTCTCGTCTTTTGCCAATTGCGCAAATAACGGCCCAGCAAGATCCGCTTTGTTCAAATTTAAATAGGACAGGGCAACCATTTCTCCGGCGCTGCCAAACCAAGGATTATTGGGCACAGCGAGTGGTTTCAAGCGATCAATAACCTCTTGCGGCTCCAGCGAATCAAATTCAGCCGTTGTCTGGCGGATGAGCGCCAGATCACGAAATGGCTGTGGCAAGTCAGTATCGGAAACGATAGCCTTATAGCCTTCGACCGCTGCTTTCGTGTCTTGTTTCTCCAAAGCGATATTGGCTTGCATCAATTTTGCAGCGGCCCGATAGCCCTTCTGATTCGCTTCTTCCAACGATTTCAGAGCCGTTGAAGCACCGTCCAAATTGTTGCGTTTCACGCTATCGATAGCGGCAACATATTCCTCGCTGCGCACACCGGCTTCTTCATCAAGACTGTTATTATAAAATATCCATCCTGCCAGTGATGCCAGACCAACCACGACTGCTATGCCAATCCACACGCCATAGCGACGCCCAAAATTTTTCAGATCATCTTCCCGGACAGCATCATCAACTTCACGCATGAACACTTGTTCTGAACGATCTGGCTTTTCTTCTGGCGTGTTTTTATCGTCTTTGGCCAACCCGGCCTCCTTCAATATTTAATCATGTTGGAGAGCATAAATGCGCCTCCCAAAAATCCATCGCCTGTCCTTTACCGATGGTATGCGAAAAGTCCAAGTATATCGACCATTTCCAGATGCTGAACGGTTGGATATTTTTTCAGGGCGTTGGCGTTATTTTTTTGGTTGATAGAGCTGTTCAGGCCCGGGGAAACTGCGACTGCGAACGTCTCCGGCATAGTCGGCTGCTGCCTGTTCGATATTTTCCGAAATGTTGTGATAGCGCTTCACAAAACGAGCCGTGCGTTCGAACATGCCCAGCATGTCTTCTGTTACCAGCACTTGACCATCGCATTGCGCCGAGGCACCGATGCCGATGGTTATGGCGCCGACAGCTTCAGTCACCTCGATCGCTATAGGTTCCAATACCCCTTCCAAGACAATCGCAAAGGCTCCTGCTTGGTCGAGCGCTATGGCATCGCCCACGATTTTCTTGGCCTCCGCATCACTGCGTCCCCGGGCGGCATAGCCCCCCAGCACGTTAATCGCCTGTGGTGTCAAACCTACATGGCCGACCACGGGGATCCCTCTATCTACCAGAAAACGGACGGTTTCCGCCATCACTTCTCCACCCTCCAGCTTGACCGCAGCAGCGCCGGTTTCCTTTAAAATCCGCGCAGCATTCTCATAAGCTATCTGGGCCGATGCCTCATAAGAACCGAACGGCATATCGACCACCACAACACTGTGATAGCTTCCGCGCACGACAGCCGCTCCATGATTGCACATCATGTCCAACGTCACCGGGATTGTGGACGGCAGGCCGTAAATGACCTGGGCAAGAGAATCTCCAACCAACAACATATCGCAGTGCGCATCCAGAAGCTGCGCGGTCCGCGCGGTATATGCAGTTAGCATCACCACGGGATCCTCCGTCACGCCATCAACTTTCCGTCTTTGAATTTTAGGAACCGAAAGCCGTTTCATCGGCTGCGGTGTCGGATTGGCACGGCTGGTAGCCGTGTCGAGTGTATATGTAGTGGACATAACTTGTTTGATAACTCCCACAAAACAATAAGGCCAGCGCTGCGTTTAATCGGAAATTACGGCATCAAATAGGCGTTTCGTAACTCATCTCAATATTTCTCCCATTCCAGATAATCGGCATATGTCCGATTTCCTTTATACAGCCTGATGACGAGAGCCTTTGTGATGGTCGGATCGACCATCACCTTCACAAACCATTACTCGCTTCCAAACTGTTCCACAGCCATAACCGCTTCACGCGGATTATCGCTGAACAAGCCATCAATACCCGTCGCCAGATAAGCTTTCATCTCGGCCTTTACATCGCCAATGTCAGAGGCTTCATAGCCGCCTTGAAACTCGGTCGGCAAAAAGACGTTTTCTATGCGGAACGTCCATGGATGCACCACAAGTTCTGCGTCATGCGCATCAGCGACTAAGCTAGTGGGTTTTTTCAAGCGTCCCTGTTCATCGCGGTCGATGACAAGCGATTTTGATGGCCCCAGGCCGCTGGCATATTTGGCGATATCCGACAATCCTGCAGGTGTGACCATATCTGCATATGTCAAATCATCCCGGTCTGGCGGTCCTCCTTGATCGGCAACCAATTGTACGAGTCGGATTTTAGTTCTCTTGGCCAGATCCTGCAAATTACCCACCTCAAAGGACTGGATAAAAACCGGATCATCCGCACCATCAAAGCCATATTCTTTCAATAATTCCAACATCGGCTTTTCATGGGCCAGACCGATAGACGCAAAATAGGAAGGATGCTTGGTCTCAGGATAGACACCAACCCGCTCGCCCGTCTGTGCCTCATGCTCTTTGAGCAGCTGTAACACTTCTTCAAAGGTTGGGATTTCCCATTGTCCGTCACCCGCCGCATTTTGGGGGCGCACTTTCGGCAGCCGTTCCTTGGCACGCAGTGTCTTCAATTCAGCCAAAGTGAAGTCTTCCGTAAACCAGCCGTTATAGTCCTGACCGTCAATGACCTTGGTCGTTTTGCGATCGGAAAATTCCGGCTTCTCCGCAACATCAGTCGTACCGCTTATCTCATTTTCATGCCGCGCAACCAAAATGCCATCCTTGGTCAAAACCAGATCTGGCTCGATAAAATCCGCGCCATAATCAATCGCGATTCGATAGGCTTCTAACGTGTGTTCGACTCTGTCTCCGCTAGCCCCACGATGCGCAATCACCAACGGGGATTCGCCGCTCAGTGTCGGTGCTGTTCTGACGACCATTTCGCTATCCTCCCCTGAGGCGTTGCATGCGCTTGCCATGATCAACAAAGACACGGCGACAAGAGCGCGACGGATCATTAATCCGACACTTCCACGCCGTTCCAAAACGCAATCCGGTCCTTGATTTCACTCGCGGCTTCTTTGGGTTCGGCATAATACCAAGCTGCGTCGGGATTGGTCTCTCCTTCAACGGTCAACGTGTGATAGGACGCCGTTCCCTTCCAGGGACAGAAGCTAGTTTTTTCGCTGTCCACCAGCATCCTGGGCTTCACGGAATCGCGCGGGAAATAATGATTGCCTTCGACAACCACTGTATCTTCGCTTTCCGCAATTATTGCGCCTTTCCATTTTGCCGTAACCATAGCTTTCTCCATTGTTTCAGACCAAGGACTGTCACCACCAACACCATCAGCGGTGTCCAGATCCAGATAGCCTCTGATTGTAACACTTTCATGCCTCGGGCAGAGATAAAATTTGATATGCCTATTGGCGATACGGCAATCGGTGTCGCTGGCGCAAAATGGCGGGTTTCATCCCACGGCCAAAACAGCGCTGCGCCCAAACCGCCATTGGTCAGCATGTCCAAAAACCCGTGCGATGCCATGGCGACGAACAGGAACAGACCGGCAATCACGTATCGTTGCGGGCGGATAAGTGCGACCGCCAACAGGGCCGCCACCGCTGCGAACAGAAGCGAATGGGTAGCCCCGCGATGACCCCAGCTATGGCCATAGTCGATACCCATCGGAAAGCCGATGACATCCACATCAGGCAGCATTGCAAAGATGATACCGGTGGCGATCACCGGAACAGGCAATCTTCCCCGACCCAAACATAACGCACCGGCAATCGGTACGGCTGCATGGGACATAATGGTGGGCACAACTGCGCCGGGCTAACTGTTACGAGCCGTCAGTCCAGCCGCTTCGTAATCCGCTGCTTTAAAGCCGACCACCAATTCTTCGCCATGCTCCAGCACCGGCCGTTTGATCATGCTCGGGTTTTCGACCATCAGCATAATCGCGCTATTCTCGTCGATATTTTCCTTCATCATCGCTGGCAGCTTCTTGAAGGTAGTGCCGCGTTTATTGAGCAGCGGTTCCCAACCCACCTGCATCACCCAAAGCTCCAGCATATCCTTTGTAATTCCGGATTTTTTATAGTCGTGGAAGACATAGTTTATACCGTTCCGCTCCATCCAGTTGCGTGCCTTTTTAATCGTGTCGCAATTGGAAATGCCGTACATTTTCGTTTCGTTAGCCATTATCTTCACCCTATTTATTTTGCGCAGCAAACCAGAGACAAATGTCGCTAACGGGACACCGGTCGCACTTCGGACTCCGGGATGTGCAGATTTTCTTGCCGAACTGAATAAGCCAGAAATGTCCATCTTGCAAAGCCCAATCGGGACTTCGTTCTTCTAGCTGTTGCGCTGTCTTGTCAGCGACCTTGGCATCGGTCAGACCAATTCGATTGCAGACCCGGTGAACATGGGTGTCGACCGCAATCACATCAACCCCAAAGGTAAAGCTCAAAACGATATCCGCACATTTGCGGCCGATGCCCGGCAATGACAGCAGACCTTCCCTTGTGTTCGGTACGACGCCAGCATGTTCGGCAAGCAGATGTTCACAGAATTTACGGATGTTGCGGGTTTTGTTGTTATAGAGACCGCATGGCTTGATTGCAGCAGCGATATCACGATCGTCGAGCTCCAGCATGTCCTCAGGCGTCTGCGCCAGCGCAAACAATGCCCGCGCCGCTTTCGCGGTGTTGCGGTCGAGCGACTGGGCCGAAAGCATGCAAGATATACAGGAGCGAAACGCATCCGGTTGCCCCTTTGGTCCCTTGGCATTTTTCGTGCGCCCCGGCATCGCCTCGGCAAGGCGGCGATAGACGGTTTCGACTTGATCGGCAGGAATCAGCTTTTTAGTCATTTCGTGTTTCGCAAAAAATCGGAAGGAGAATAAGGGCAAGGCTAACGCCAGGCTGATTCTCTAGCGAATCGGCCTTATGTAGGAAAGCGATGTTGGAGATTATTTTTCGGGCTTGATATCGAAATGGAGAACGTCCTCCCGGGTTCCCAACCCAGTATAAAGAGCGATGGCGGGATCATCGCCCTGATCTGCCTGCACATATAGAACCCATGCTCCCCGATCGACGGCGATTTCACGCAAGGCATTGATCAACTGTGTTGCGATATGACGCCGGCGATGGCTTTCGAGTACCGCCAGATCATAGAGATAGATTTCGGACCGTTCCTGCTCAAGCTTTTCCATTTCATAAGCCGCGATCCCGCCCACAACCTTGCCCTCGACCATAGCGACCAACGCAATATAATGCTCCCGGGCGAGCAATTTCATGAGATAATCGTCGCTCGAAGCCTTGGGATTATAGGTTGCTTCATCCTCAAACGCAGCGCCGAATACGGCTAATAATTCACGCGCCAGCGCTGTATCTGCCGGAGACAATTGCCGGATGGCGGCGGATGATAGGTCGTCACTCATGACCAGATTATATCACAAATGCCAAATGAAGAAAACGCACCCATCATGCCGCTTTTAGCGGAAGGCTTTCAATCCAAACGCCGGCCAATGGTCACTACGGGCTGCACATCATAGCCCAGCGCGGTATAAAATCCGATGGCCTGTTCATTGTCATCGCGCACCATCAGCTGGATTTTCGGCGCATCGCGGTCACGCAACCATTTTTCAGCAGCTGCCATCAGCAGCCGCCCCACCCCCTGTCGCCGGCCATCCGGCAAAACCCCCAGATAGTAGACCCAGCCGCGATGGCCATCATCGCCGACCATGACCGTCGCCACAAGATTCCCGTCCCGTTCAAGACACAGAATATCAGAGCTTGCACCATCGACGGCGCGCGTGAAATCAGCGGTGGCATCATTCCAGGGACGGGTCAGCCCGCAAGTCTCCCAAAGCGATAACACCGCATCGCAATCGTCTGCACCCGCGCACCGCGTTACCGATCCCATATTCATGAACCCCGTCCCGTCTCGCAATCATCGCGCACCGGACAGGCGGCACAATTCGGACGCGAAGGCCGACAATGCGTCTGCCCCAGCCGCTTGATCAGCAAATGATGCTCATCAATATCCGCCGCCGACCAATCAGGCGGCAAGACCGGCATCAGGATATCAAAAGCGCGCGTGGTATCCGCTTTGGGCGGCACCAGTCCGATGCGCTGGACCACACGGCGATGATGTGTGTCGATCACCAATGCTTTGCGGCTCAGCGTGCTGTTGCTCACCACGCCCGCACTTATTTTACGAGCGACGCCAGGCAGGGATTCGAGCCACCCCATTGCTTCTGCTGTGCTCATGCTCTCCAGATGCGACAGGTCGACAGCGCCGCACCGCCTGATAATTTCCGACAGACAATCCTTTAAACGCCCTGCGGACAGGTCTGGAAAAGTCTGATTGGCCAGATAATCCGTTAGTTTTTCTGCCTCTAACGCCGCTACGGCTTCCCAACTTCGGCAATCAGCCAATAACCGGTCGGTCGAGGCGTTTGATATCGCAGTCTTCGACCGCGCGCCGATAACTCCTTGCACCAGTGTCCAAACCGGATCGCGACGCTTTTCCGCAGGGCGCACAATCCGCCCGAAACGCGCGATTAATTGCTGCTGGATGCGATCCAGCAAGGCGGGGCGGGAATCGAAATCGAAAGTCACTTGCATGCCAAGGAGAATGCCTTGAGACACCGCAGTTCACAAGAATATTGCGTTGTTCAGGCTATCAGACGGCGCGAACTACCGATCAGATATCGACAATAATCTTCCCGAAATGCGCGCCTGATTCCTGATGACGGAAAGCATCAGCCAAGTCCGCTAGCGGAAAATGCTTGTCGAGCACCGGCTTGATGCCGTTGGCCTCAATGGCTGCGATCATATCGATCTGCTGCGCGCGGCTGCCAACGGTAAGGCCCTGTACACGCAGATTCTTAGCCATCAGCAAGCCCGTTTGCACGGGACCGGCAAACCCGGTCAGCACGCCGATTAGCGCGATATGGCCGCCGATACGCGTTGCCATCATCGACTGGTCGAGAGTACCTGGACCACCGATTTCCACCACGCAATCGACACCGGCCCCGCCCGTCAGTTCGAGCACTTTTGGCCCCCAGGCCTCAACCTCTTTATAGTTGATCAGATGGTCCGCACCCATGGTCTTAAGCCGCTCCAGCTTCTCGTTGGAAGAAGAGGTTGCGATCACCTTCGCGCCAGCTGCCTTGGCAAATTGCAACGCGAATATCGACACCCCGCCGGTGCCTTGCACCAGCACGGTGTCACCCGGCTTGACGCAGCCGTCCACAAATAACGCCCGCCAAGCGGTCAGGCCTGCGCAAGTCAGGGTTGCCGATTCGGCGGCGCTATAACCTTTTGGTGCGTGCGTCCAGGCTGTCGCTTGGCCAACCGTTTGCTCACAGGCATAGCCATCAATCCCGTCACCGGGCACGCGCTGAAACCCGCCTTCGGGCGGAGCGCCGTCTATCCAATCGGGGAAGAAGGTGGAAACCACGGCGTCGCCGGTTTTAAACGCGGTCACGCCCTCGCCCACGGCCATCACTTCGCCCGCGCCATCGGACATCGGTATACGGTTTTCGGCGGTTGGCAGCATGCCCTTGACCACCGCATAGTCATGATAGTTGAGGCTGGAGGCGCGCAACCGGACGGCGATTTCACCGGGACCGGGGGCGGCCGGGTTGGGGAGATCGGCCAGTTTGAGATTGTCGAGCGATGCTGGGGCGTGGAGTTGGATGGCTTTCATGACGATATTTCCTCTTTTATTTATAACCCCTTACCCGTTCGTCCTGAGTTTGTCGAAGGACCGCTGAAAAACGAGCTAATCGCAATGAAAAGTTCAATCGAAGCCAATGAGACTTCCATTCACTCCCACTCAATAGTCCCCGGCGGTTTCGAGGTATAATCATAAACCACCCGGTTAATCCCCTTCACCTCATTCACAATCCGCGTCGAAACCCGCGTCAGGAAACTCGCGTCAAAGGGATAGACATCGGCGGTCATACCATCGGTGCTGGTCACGGCGCGCAGGCCGCAGACATTGTCATAGGTGCGGCTATCGCCCATCACACCCACGGTCTTGACCGGGAGCAGAACTGCGAAGGCCTGCCAGATCGCATCATATAGACCGGCATTTCTGATTTCTTCCAGATAGATAGCGTCCGCTTTGCGCAAAATGTCGCAGCGCTCTTTGGTCACTTCGCCAGGAATACGGATGGCTAGACCCGGTCCGGGGAACGGATGGCGACCGACGAAAATTTCCGGCAGGCCAAGTTCGCGGCCCAATGCGCGGACTTCATCCTTGAACAGTTCGCGCAGGGGTTCGACCAGCTTCATATTCATGCGTTCTGGTAGGCCGCCGACATTATGATGCGATTTGATCGTCACGCTGGGTCCGCCGGTAAAGCTGACGCTTTCGATCACATCGGGATAGAGCGTGCCTTGTGCGAGGAAGTCCGCGCCACCGACTTTTTTTGCTTCAATCTCAAACACATCGATAAAGGTCTTGCCAATAAATTTCCGCTTCTTTTCCGGGTCCGTCTCGCCTTTCAGGCCGTTGAGGAACAATGTCTCGACATCAAGATGCACCAGCGGAATATTATAATGACCCTTGAACAGGCTCACCACCTGATCCGCCTCACCCATCCGCATCAATCCATGGTCGACAAAGACACAGGTAAGCTGCTCTCCAATGGCTTCGTGGATCAACACAGCGGCGACCGCGCTGTCGACGCCGCCTGAAAGCCCGCAGATGACTTTGCCGTCGCCAACCTGCTCGCGAATTTCCTTGATCTTAGCCGCCTTAAATTCTGCCATCGACCAGTCGCCGGCACAGCCGCAGACATGGCGAACAAAATTGGCAATCAGCTTGCCGCCGTCGGGCGTGTGCACGACTTCGGGATGAAACTGCATGCCGTAAAAGCGTTTGTCGTCATCCGCGATAATCGCGAAAGGCGCGCCTTCTGTTGTTGCGACGATGCGGAAGCCGGGGGCAAATTCGGTGACTTTGTCGCCGTGGCTCATCCAAACCTGATGCTTTTCGCCAACCTTCCACAGGCCGTCGAACAATACGCAGCTTTCGGCAATCTCGATAAAGGCGCGGCCAAATTCGCCGCTCTCGCCGCCTTCAACCTGACCGCCCAATTGGGTGGTCATAACCTGCTGGCCATAGCATATGCCGAGTACCGGAATATCAGCATCAAGAAACGCCTGCGGGATACGCGGGCTGCCATCATCTGTGACGCTGGATGGACCGCCGGATAGGATAATCCCTTTGGGTTTCAATCGCTTAAAGGCCGCTTCGGCGTTGTTAAACGGGGCTATTTCCGAATAGACTCCCGCTTCACGGACCCGGCGGGCAATAAGCTGCGTGACCTGAGAGCCGAAATCGACGATCAGGATGGTTTCTTCATGGGCTATGGACATGGGATGCGCTTAATCTGACGCGCCGAAAGAGTCTATATTTTTTACCCCAGGAGGGGCGATCAGATTGGACTTAGGAAAATATCACAGCCAGGCGCGTAAACTGTCGAGCTGAATTTTCTGATCACCCTCCGCGACTGCCGTAAGACTCGCAACAATCGTTCGCGCAGATTCTTTTTGGCCATTGGCGGCCAACGCGTTGGCAAGGTGCCAGCGAATTTCGATATTTTGTGGCATGATATCGGCGGCCTGCTGAATGAGTTTCAGAGCCTGTTCTTTGTCTTTGCGCGTTTGCAACAATATCCACCCCAATGTGTCTTTCACCATCGGATCGTCCGGGGCCAGTGCGAGCGCCTGACGCGCCAGCTTGACCGCCTGATCGCCCCTGGACAGGTTCAGTTGGACCATAGCCGCATTGTTGAGCAGCATCGGCTTTTGTGGATGCGGTTTTGATAGTAGGTCTTCGTAAAGCTTTGCCGCCTTGGCCCAATCCTGGGCAATAATCGCCTGCTCGGCCCGGAAGATCGTATTTCTTGCCGGGTCTTTTTCCAATGCAGCCGCACGATCTGCATAAGCGCTTGCAGTCCCGCTATCCGCTTTGTTGGCCAAACTTGCGGCGAGTTTCAAGACATCCAGTGGCGCTGTCGTTGAACCGGCAACCGGAGCAATTGCTTCATAAGCATCTTTATGATTTCCCGCCTTAATCAGTGCCCGTGCCAGAGTAGATACGGTCTCCGCATCGGCGGGATGCGTTGCCAAATATCGATTCAGTGGTTCAATCGCTTGCTCGACATTGCCGCGCCGCAGCTCCAGAAAGCCAGTCAGGCGCAGCGACAAAGGCACTTGCGAAAGATCTGCTTTAGAATTTTGAATCCGGTTGAACGCGCCATGCGTATCACCATCATCATAATCCATTTGCGCGAGGAAATAGGTCGCCCACGGATGCATGGGGGAATTGGCGAGAACCGTTTCAAAGCTCTGCCGTGCCTTTTCATGCCGCCCAAAATCCAGCAATATCGCGCCGCGCATATATTCAGCCGCGATATTGTCGGGGCGCAATTCCCGGACTTTTGAGAATATCTCAAGTGCTTTCATTCCGTCCGCCTTGGCCAATGCTATCCGGCCAGACAGCAGCAAGGCCTCCATGCTTGCGGGGCTTTGCTTCAGGGCAGCAGCGGCGTTGCCAGCGGCGGCGTCGAGATCGCCAATTTCAAGATTGCGATTGCCAGCAATCCACAAAAGCTCAGCATGGTCGGGAGCAGCCGCCAGTCCGGAGGCGAGGCTTGCTTCCGCTTCTTCGGTCTGACCGAGAGCATATTGCGCCATCGCCTTTATCGCCGCCAGTTCGGCCGCATAAATGCCCGACGGGTTGGCTGCCAGCTCCAGCGCCTTGTCATTCTGTCCCTTAAGCAGCAACATTTTGCCCAAAAGCGGCAGACGTTTTGCCTGATAGCTGTCGACGCTCTCCAGTTTCCGCAAGGCCGCCTCGGCTCCTTCCGCATCGCCAAGTTCAATCAGCGTCTTCGCAAAAAGATAATTGGCGTCCGGATCTTGAGAATTTTCTTTTAAAGCCGTCATCAGATATATGCGCGCGGCTGCATAATCCTGTCGCTCTATCGCCGTCGATGCATCCTGCACCGGATGTTCTGATCCAGAAGAGCAGCCAGCCAGCGCCACAATCAGCAAGGCATGAGTGATGGCTTGGCTGACTGGAGAGGGGAAATTACGATTTTTCATGGGCGTTTGATAGCCGGTATTTCTTTCTTTTTGACTAATGAAGCGGGCTTGCGGACTGCACCGATTCCGGCCAGCCGATATGTCGGGTAATTTAACGTTATCGCCCGGTTAACAGTCACAGTTAACGTTTAAACATCTGATTTTTAATAATATTTTCTGAATGGCACGGCTATTGCTTTCATTATAGCAACTCAGTTTTGGCAGTCCGGCGACATCGGCGGATATTAAATTGAAGAGAGATGAAGGAACTTCGACGATGAAAAAGACAATGATCCTTGCCGGACTTGCAGCGACCATCACCGCTGCTGCGCCTGCAAGTGCCGCTATCTACAATTATGATGCTTATATCAGCAACGGTATTGGCAATGCCAACATCGCCATTGATTCATCGGCAGGCACCGCAACTTACAGCGGCCGCAATATCGATCTGACGGTCTCCAGCAATAAGTTGAAAGGTTTTACCGGCGCTGCAAAGAAGACCACCTATCTCGCCAGTGATATCAGCGGAACATTCAGTCGCTATGGCCGCACCTACAATGCCTTCCACTCCACCCGTCCCAAATATACGCAGATTTCTTTGGGCAATAATTTTAATTTCCTGTGGACCTACGGGCGTGACCGTTGGGGCCGGATTTATGATTTCGATGGCAAAGGCAATTTGAAATACACCGGGTCAACCGGCGGGAGCTCTGGCGGAACCCCTGTTCCGGCACCCGGCATCTTGGGCCTCTTCGGCCTCGGCCTGGCTAGTCTGGCCTTTGGACGCCGCCGCACGATGGTGAAGGCCAAAGCCAAGATGGGTCTGCCTGCCACGGCATAGTTTCCAGGTTACTGAAGCAACAAGGGTTGGGGACCATTCGGTTTCCAGCCCTTTTTCTTATTCGAGAACCTTAGACGAGTTTGCGAAGCTCAGTTTTCAGTATCTTGCCAATATGACTGCGTGGCAGTTCGTCAATCAGGCGGACTTCCGAAAGCCGCTGGGTTTTGCCCAGTTCTGCATTGGTTGACGTTATTACCGCTTCCGGGTCCAGTATCGCACCGTTTTCTGCCACAACAAAAGCCACAGGCGTCTCGCCCCACTGTTTGGAAGCCACTCCAATCACAGCGGCATCAGCAACACCTGCCTGAGCCATTAAGGCCTCTTCCAGATCACGTGGATAGATATTGAATCCGCCGGAGATAATCATGTCCTTAGAGCGCCCCATCAGCGTGATGAAACCATCTTCATCGACTCTGCCAATATCGCCCATCCGCTGCCAGCGGTCCCCATTTTCGTCATACCAGCTAGCTTCTTCGGTTTTCTCCGGCTGGTTCTTGTAGCCGCTCATCATCGTCTGCGAACGGCCTACCAACTCGCCCATTTCGCCCGGCGGCAGGCGGTTCAGGTCTTCATCCACCGTAATCACCTCGCTCCCACCCCAGGCAATTCCGACCGTGTGCAGTTTATCAGGAAAGAGATGCGCCAAGAGGATGCAAACCACCCCGCCCTCGGTCATCGAATAAATCTCGATCAAGCCGCCCGGCATGCGCTCTATCACCTCTGCTTTCAGTTCCGCCGAGAACGGCGCACTGGTGCAATATTTGTGGGTAAAGCTGCCGAGATCATAATCATCAAAGCCTTCAAAATCCATCAACCGCTGATATTGCACCGGGACCAGCATCGTATGCGTGGCGCGATTCTCTTGCGCCAGTTCCAGCCAGCGCTGACAATCAAATTTGCGCATGAGGATCGAAGCCCCCCCATAGGCCACTGTTGCGACAAATATACCAAGTGTCGTGTTCGAATAAAGGGGGGTGGAAAAGAGCGAAACCTGGCCCGGCTGGCCATATCCCGAATTTTCCCCGACCGCCATCTGATACCAGCGCATCTGGCGGCTATGAACAATGCCCTTGGGCGTGCCGGTCGTGCCACTGGAATAGATGATGTTGAACGGGTCTTTGGGGCCGACATCGGGATCAGCGGGCATCTCGCCCTCCTCCGCCATCCAGTCGTGCATCAATGGCGCTTCATCTTCCGCCTGATCCATCATGATATGGCGGAGCTTTGGCAGGTCGATGCCGCTTTCGAAAAGCTCAGCGCGCTTGGCGCTATCGACGAACAAATGCATCGCACCACTATCTGCCATCATGTTGGCAAGCTGTTTTGGAGTTGCGGAAGTTGTTAATGGGGCCGCACAACCGCCGGCAACTATGGCGCCAAGATAGGCGATAGCATAGCGGATAGTTGTCGCTCCGAGGATGGATACCGCCTGCCCCTTTTTCAGCCCATCTGCCTGCAACTGGGCTGCCACTCGGTTGACCAAAGCCGCAGTTTCCCGCCAGTTCAACCGTTCCTCCCCATCGTCCAAGGCGATGCGATCCGGCTGGTTGACAGCATGGGCATTGATGAGATCGGATAAGTGGCCAAAAGGTTGGTCGAGATAGGCGATAGGGTCAATTTGTGTCATGTTCCGCTGTTTCCTGCATTGTGCGGAAAAATGCAATCCGGCATTTCGCCAATGATCCGGAACATTACCTATTGTTTCGACAAACGGATAACGGGAAACCCCGCTCGGCCTGACGCAGAACCGGTTCTCGTTTCTGAGAGGACAATCCATATTGTCTCGCCCATTGATACGGAAACAGCACACCTATGCCAATAGCGCCTCTTCCAGAGCTACCTTCCATTCGCCTTGGCCAACAATCGGCGAAAATGCACAGCTGGATCCAGACACGGCTATGGGCGCAGGTCATGGTCGCACTGGTGCTCGGCATTGCAGCCGGATTGCTACTCGGCCCGGAAGGCGGCCTCATTTCCGCGGAAACCGCGCGCTGGCTGGGCGCATGGCTTGCGCTTCCCGGTCAGCTTTTTCTCGGCCTTATCGCTATGGTGCTGGTGCCGCTGGTATTTGCCTCGATCATTGGCGGCCTGACCGGCAGCGGTTCAAGCGAAGCGCTGCAACGCATAGGGCTGCGCTTTGCCGGATTTGTACTCGCAACAACGTTCGCCGCTGCTGCCATTGGCATTACGCTTGCCGACATCTTGCGTCCTGGTAATGCCCTTTCCGGATCATTCGGGATTTCATCCGGAACGGCAGTCCCGAATGGCGACGAGGCCACCTTTGATCTTGGCAAGGCGCCAGAACTGATTTCCGCGATTCTGCCCGACAACCCGACCGCGTCCATCGTTCAGGGCGATTTGCTGGCAGTCGTCATTCTTGCCTTGCTGGTCGGCGTCGCTGCGACACAGGTTACGCGCGACCGGATCGAACCGTTTCTGTCTGTGCTCGACGCGCTGCTGTCAATCTGCATGACTATCGTGAAATGGGCCATGTTTCTCGCACCCCTGGCGGTTTTTGGCATGATGGCCCAGCTGGTCATGCAGATCGGTTTCGATACTTTGATCGCGGTTTCTGCCTATGTCGGAACGGTGCTGCTTGGCCTGTTGCTGCTGTTCCTGCTTTACCTCGCCATACTCGCCATATTTTGCCGGATAGGGCCTGCCAGGTTTTTCAGACAAACCGGAGAGACCTTGCTGCTGGCCTTTTCGACATCCAGCTCCACCGCCGTCATGCCCAGCACCGTGCAGTCGGCGAAGAAGCTCGGTGTCCCGCGCGACGTTGCGAACCTCGTGGTGCCGCTGGGGGCTACCATGAACATGGCCGGGACGGCGCTCTATCAAAGCGTCGCGATCCTCTTTCTCGCCCAAATGTCCGGCATTGAATTGAACGCGGGTCAGATCATGGTGATGACGGTAACGCTGGTTGCATCTTCCATTGGCGCGCCGGGAACGCCGGGTGTCAGCATCGCCATTCTGGCTAGCGTTTCCGCCGGTTTTGGGATACCGGCCGATGGCATGGTCATCGTGATGGGCGTGGACCGGATATTGGATATGAGCCGCACCAGCGTCAATGTCGCTGGCGACCTGACGGCAAGCACCCTGCTGCGCAATGTTGCCGTTCCAGTTGTGGAACAACCATCCGAACAAAGCGTTTAACCCCTGGCGACACAATTTTCGAAACAGGACCATCATCTACACAAATTAGCCAACAAAGGTGAATTGGACAGCCTGATGGTCGCAGCCGATCCGGACAGTCTTGGTCAGATGCGCCCGCTGTTACACCAAGAAGTGACTGACCAAATCATTCTGGAAATGAGCAAGACACAGACCAGTTCTTCGATTAGGGATATCGACCGAACGATCAGGACAATTGATATCTGCAGCGTGTTTGCAGCCTATACTTAGCCAGCGACCAGTTTGACGAACGTGCTTTCAACCCAACCGCTTTTGCATGGCCCATCATAATTCCGCTTCGAGCGGACGGGTGAAGACACACCGCAATCGGCGCTCAGAGCTCCGTCTTCGTTGTCCGCTGATTGGCCGCTATTGTCATAAACGATACCAAACCATTGCTGATCAATGCTGCGCGTGCAGATGTAGACCAAATTTCCTTCTGACAAACTGTCTTTGCTTTTGGCGCTATCAAATGGCGCTATCCGGACATCCAACTGGTTGCTGCGCAAACCAGCAATCCTGCCAACGGCCTGACAAGCATCAAAGCGCGGGCCGCCCTCACCGATGCGAACCGGTCGCTCTCCGGGGTTCGAGCCAACGCGTTCGGAACGACCGGTGGGATTGGTAACATCCACCTGGCTTTCTTGAAGATCATCGCTGACCTTAGTGGTCTCGGAACAGGCGCTGGCGGCGAGACAGATCAGCGCAGCAGGGATCAGGGTTCTTATCATAATCATCGTCTAGACCATGTTGCAGGCTTTTGGAACGATTCGAATGGGCAAGTTTGTCTAAAGCACAATTTGGGTCTGCGTAACAACCGCCACCAACGTCTCATCCTCCAGCGATATACGAGTTTGCCAGACAGATTGCCGTCTGCCAACTTTCAGGGGGACGGATTCTCCATAAACCATCTGCCCCTCTGGCGCGGCAGTCAGAAAATTGGTTTTGCTTTCGGAGGTGGTGGTACCGCTCGATCCTTCGGGCAGATTGGCAAAACCACCAAAAGCGCCCAGGACATCGGCGAACGTCATCACCGCGCCGCCATGAATGGACGGTGTGCCGCGCCCATTTCCGGCGGTACAGATTTCAGGCCGCACCAGCATCTCGCCGCGGACTTTTTCCATGGTCATTTCTGTGATTTTGATACCCATGGTCTTTGCAAAGGGGACGATATCGGCGGGGTTACTCATCTGTCATTCTCCTGTTCCAATCAGGGTGTAGGGTAGCATTTTATCGACGAAAATAGCTGCTATCGACAGCCGGTATCGAAAACCGATTAAGTAACTGATAAGCAACAGATATAATATCAGCTTTTCGAACAAATCTCTTGGGTTTCAGGCGCCGAAGGTCTACAAGAAGTTTATGAGTGAAAACACAGAAAATGACACCCCGGACAGTCCAAAATCGGCTGCCGATACTTCAAACAAAAACGAATATGGCGCGGATTCGATCAAGGTCCTGAAAGGCCTTGATGCTGTGCGTAAACGGCCCGGAATGTATATCGGTGATACCGATGACGGCTCGGGTCTGCATCACATGGTTTTCGAGGTATCAGACAACGCGATTGACGAAGCCTTGGCCGGCCATTGCGACCTGATTCTGATCACCCTGAACGCAGATGGTAGTGTTTCTGTGGAAGATAATGGTCGCGGCATCCCGACCGGCATGCACGCCGGAGAGGGCGTATCCGCCGCAGAAGTTATCATGACGCAGCTCCATGCAGGCGGCAAGTTTGAAAACACATCCGACGACAATGCCTACAAGGTTTCCGGCGGTCTCCACGGTGTTGGTGTATCGGTTGTGAATGCGCTGTCCGAATGGCTGGAACTCAATATCTGGCGCGATGGCAAAGAGCATAATATGCGCTTTGAATTTGGCGACGCTGTTCGCCCGCTGGAAATTATTGGCGATGCAAATGGTAAAAAGGGAACGCGAGTCACTTTCTTCCCCTCCCCTGCGACCTTCAAGATTACCGATTTTGACTTTGAGAAACTGGAGCATCGCTATCGCGAGCTCGCGTTCCTCAACAGCGGCGTCCACATCCTGCTGCGTGACGAACGCCACGAAGAGACCAAGGAAATCGACCTATTCTACGAAGGCGGCATTGCGGCTTTTGTGCAATATCTTGATCGCAACAAAACCCCGCTGGTTCCCGAACCGATTGCCATTCATGGCGACCGTGACGATGTCACCATCGACGTCGCGCTGGAGTGGAATGACAGCTATTATGAAAATGTGCTGTGTTTCACGAACAATATTCCGCAGCGCGATGGCGGCACCCATTTGGCGGCTTTCCGCTCGGCGCTAACCCGGACGCTGAATAACTATGCGGAAAGCTCTGGCGCGCTCAAGAAAGAGAAAGTCAAACTGACCGGCGATGACATGCGCGAAGGTTTGACCGCCATCGTGTCCGTCAAACTGCCGGATCCAAAATTCAGCTCACAAACCAAGGACAAGCTGGTATCTTCCGAAGTGCGGCAGCCGCTGGAAAGCCTGATGGCGGACAAGCTGGCTGAATGGCTCGAAGAAAACCCGCAAAATGCCTCCATGGTTGTCCAGAAGGTCATCGACGCTGCTGCGGCCCGCGAGGCTGCCAAGAAGGCGCGTGAACTGACACGGCGCAAGGGCGCGATGGATATTGCCTCCCTGCCCGGCAAACTTGCCGATTGTCAGGAACGCGATCCGGCGAAATCCGAACTTTTCCTGGTGGAGGGTGATTCCGCTGGTGGTTCCGCCAAGCAGGGCCGCGACCGGCACTATCAGGCGATCCTGCCGCTTAAGGGTAAGATTTTGAATGTCGAGCGTGCGCGCTTTGATCGCATGCTGTCCTCCAAAGAGGTCGGCACGCTGATTCAGGCGATGGGCACAGGTATTGGCCGCGAAGATTTCAACCTCGAAAAGCTGCGCTATCACAAGATTGTTATCATGACCGATGCTGATGTCGACGGCGCGCATATCCGTACCTTGCTGCTGACCTTCTTTTATCGGCAAATGCCGGAAATCGTTGAAAACGGGCATCTCTACATTGCACAACCGCCGCTTTACAAAGTGGGCAAAGGCAAGAGCGAGGTCTATCTGAAAGACGATAATGCGCTCGACAATTATCTGGTCGATGCCGGATTGCAAAACATGATTTTGCAGACCAATGAAGGCGCGCGTTCCGGTGAGGATTTGCGCAGCCTGGTTGAGCATGGTCGCCGCATGCGGTCATTGATGACCTATGTGCCGCGCCGTTATGACAGCACCATTGTCGAGGGCATGGCGCTCACCGGCGCTCTGAATCCTGATCATGGCCGCCCTGAACGACAGGCTGCGGTGGACGCTACGGCTAAATGGATGGACGCTGTGGACGAAGAAGGCCGCTGGTCGGGCAGTGTGTCCGAAGAAGGTGGCTATTTGTTTGAGCGTCTGTGGCGCGGGGTCACCGATCACCATATTATCGAAGCGAAGTTCCTGGAATCCGCCGAAGCACGCAAATTGCACCGTCTTGCCTCTGAACAGAGCGCCACTTACGCGGCCGGTAGCCGTCTGATCAAAAGTGCCGCGGGTGATGGCGATGAAAAAGAAGAGGATACCACGGTCGGGTCAGAGGGCACGCTGATAACGCGACCATCCGAGTTGCTGGATTCGGTATTAGCCGCGGGCCGCAAAGGCCTGTCCTTCCAGCGTTACAAGGGCCTGGGCGAGATGAATGCCGAACAGCTTTGGGAAACCACGCTGGATCCGGAAGTCCGCTCGTTGCTGCGAGTAACGGTCGAACAAGCCGATCTCACCGACGAGATATTCACCAAGCTGATGGGTGACGTCGTCGAACCACGGCGGGAATTTATTGTCGATAACGCGCTGAATGTTGCCAATCTGGACGTTTAAGAGCGGCGATCTGGAGCGATTATTCAGGCTTGATCGCTCCACCCGTTCGTCCTGAGCCCGTCGAAGGACGAACGGATTTTGAAGCCACCACATCCTAGGTAAAGCTAGTCGGCAATCTCCAACCCGATGGCGTCCGCCATAAACCCGTAAATATCAGAATATTCCTCTATGATTTTATCGGTCGGCTTCCCGCTGCCATGTCCGGCCCGCGTTTCAATGCGGATCAGGTGCGGTTTGTCACCCGTATTCAGTGCTTGCAGGCGCGCAGTATATTTAAAGCTATGGCCCGGCACCACGCGGTCGTCGGTATCGGCCGTGGATACGATCAGGGCCGGATAGTCGGTGCCATCCTGAATATTGTGATAAGGCGAATAGGTCAGAAGTTTCCGGAAATCCGCTTCCTTGTTCGGATAGCCATAATCGTCGACCCAATAGCGTCCGGCAGTAAACCGGTCGAAGCGCAGCATGTCCATCACGCCCACAGCGGCGTGACCGGCCGAGAACAGGTCTGGCCGCTGGTTCATCACGGCACCGACGAGCAGGCCGCCATTGGAACGCCCTTCAATCGCCAGACCATCTTTCGGGGTAATGCCCTCGGCGATCAGATATTCACCGGCAGCGATAAAATCATCGAACACATTCTGCTTGTTCTGCAAGCGGCCGCCATCATGCCATTCCTTGCCATATTCCCCGCCACCGCGCAGATTGGCAGAAGCATAGACGCCGCCTGCCTCGATCCAGGCCATTTTAGGGGCGCTATAACCGGGTAGAACCGAGATATTGAAACCGCCATAGCCATAGAGCAATGTCGGCGCGCCCTCGCTCAGATCGAGATCCTTCTTGTGCACCAGAAATAGCGGGATTTTTGTGCCATCTTTGCTCTCGTAAAAGCGCTGTGTGACGGCGATGGAATCAGGGTCAAAAGGAATATCCGGTTTTGCCCAGACAGTCGGCGTACCCGCTTGATCAAAGCTATAGATTGTCGCAGGTCGATTGAAGCTTTCAAAAGCGAAATAGCCAGCCGACGCCTTGGCCGAACCATCCAGCCCCTTCACCTGTCCCAGCCCCGGCAAATCGACAACGCCTTTCGGACTGCCGTCCAGCGCAAATAGCTCCAAACGGCTCTTGGCGTCGTCAATATAGTCCACGGCCAGCGTTTCGCCGACCAGGATGGCATCATCAATCGTCGCCATATGCTCCGGCACAATCTCCACCCATTCAGGGGTCTCGGCACTGACATCCGTCTTCATCACCCGCAGGCGCGGCGCGTCCATGTTGGTAACAAAATATAACGTGTCGCCTACGCCATCGATCAGCGACCAGTTATGATCAAAGCCGGTGATCAGCTTGCGCGGCTCGATCTCGTTCGCATCGACCTTGACCAAGGTGATTTCATAACGATCATCTGTCCCCGACGAGGATGTGATGACCACCCATGCCTTGTCCGAGGTTACAGTCGCCGAATGGCTTAACTCCGGCTGGTCGGGGGTCGCATAGACCTTGATATCCTGGCCCTGTTCTTTGCCAAGCATGTGCATGTAGATGGTTTGGTTTTTGTTCAGCGACTGAAAGGCTTCGCCCTCTTCCGGCTCCGGAAAGCGGGAATAGAGAAATCCGCTATTACCGGGCATCCAGGCAAGGTTGCTAAACTTCACCCATTCAACCGTGTCTTTCATAATCTCGCCGGTTGCGACGTCGATGACTTTCAACGTGCGCCAGTCGGAGCCGCCGTCCTGAACCGCGTAAACCAGCAAGCTGCCGTCTTCCGAAGGCTTCCATTCGGCCAGCGCCGTAGCACCATCTTCCGACCAACCGGCCGGGTCGATCAGCACCCGCTCTTCGCCGTCTTTGCCATCCCGGACGTAGAGTATCGCTTGATTCTGGCCGCCGCTCTTGCGTTCGTAGAAATATTTACCGCCAGCCTCAACCGGTGGATCAATCTCGTCATAGTCAAAAAGTGCTGTCATCGATGCGGCCAACGCTTCACGTCCAGGCAGCGTCTCAAGATAAGCATCGGTCACCGCATTTTGGGCCTCAACCCATGCCGCGACCTCTGCATCTTCGCGCACATCATTTTCCAGCCAGCGATAGGGATCGGCGATCATCTCGCCAAATTGCTCGTCTACCACATCGACAGTCTTGGTTTGGGGATAGGTCAAAGCCGCAGCATCCTTTGTCTTTTCTTCAGTTTGAGCAAGAGCCGGATTAACAGCAACGGCTGCACTAGTGGCCAGTGCGACGGCAAGAAAGCTGGTGATACGCATAGAAATTCCCCGAACAATGGAAACAAACCAAAAGAGGCCACGAGCTTATCGCTCGCAGCCTCTTATATCAATTGAAACTGTCTTTCCGATGAAGCGGCTTACGCCTCTTCGAAATCTTCCTCAGCGTTCTGATCCGGACCACTGTCCTGACCTTTTGCATTTTCGTCACGGTCCACCAATTCAATTACCGCCATTGGGGCAGCATCGGAATCACGGAAACCGGCACGAATGACACGAGTGTAACCACCGTTACGGTCGCTATAACGCTCGGCCAAAACTTCAAAAAGCTTCTTTTCCTGCACTTCGTCCATCAAACGCGAATGCGCGAGGCGACGGTTGGACAGGCCACCTTTTTTAGCGAGCGTGATCAATTTCTCTACATAAGGCCGCATTTCTTTGGCTTTGGGCAGGGTTGTCATGATCTGCTCATGCTTAATCAGTGCCGCAGACAGGTTTTTCAGCAAAGCCTGACGGTGAGCACCGGTCCGCTGCATACGGCGGCCCTTCATTCTATGACGCATATTCTATACTCCGTTCGTATTGGGGCCGTATGAGGTACCCCGATGCAGGCCGGTTCAAAGGGTCGGCCAGTTTTCCCTTTTCAGTATTCCTGCGAAAGCAGGAATCCAGGGTGGTTGAACGCAGAGTTAGCGAAGAACCTCCCTAGGCTCCTGCTTTCGCAGGAGCACAAATTAATATTAACCCAGAAGCTCTTGCTCAAGCTTCTTGGCCATTTCTTCGATATTTTCAGGCGGCCAGCCAGGAATGTCCATTCCCAGACGCAGCCCCATGCTGGACAATACTTCCTTGATTTCGTTCAAGGACTTGCGGCCAAAGTTAGGCGTACGCAGCATTTCGGCTTCGGTCTTCTGCACGAGATCGCCAATATAGATAATATTGTCGTTCTTGAGACAGTTTGCCGAACGCACCGAAAGTTCGAGCTCGTCGACCTTCTTGAGAAGGTAGCGGTTGAGCTGGTTCGCATCGCTTTCCTGCTGGCTCTGGGCTGCGGCCATGCCGATGGGCGATGATACGCTTTCCAAAGCTTCTTCGAAATGCACGAACAGCTGCAACTGGTCCTGAAGAATGCGGGCTGCGTAGGCAATCGCATCTTCCGGGGTCACGGTGCCGTCGGTGTCGATGGTGAGGTTCAGCTTGTCAAAGTCGAGCTCCTGGCCAACACGGGCATTGTCGACTTTGTAGGAAACCTGACGGATGGGCGAATAGAGCGAGTCTACCGGGATCAAGCCGATTGGAGCGTCTGCCGGACGGTTAGCAACCGCTGGCACATAGCCTTTGCCGACATTAACGGTTAGTTCCATGTTGAACGACGCGCCTTCATCAAGGTGACAAATAACGAGATCCGGATTCATCACTTCAATGTCGCCGGAAACAGCAATGTCGCCTGCAGTCACTTCAGCAGGACCGGTTGCAGAAAGCTGCAGACGCTTGGCGTCTTCACCTTCCATCTTCAGAGCAATCTGTTTGACGTTCAAAACAATGTCGGTGACGTCTTCACGTACGCCCGGAAGCGACGAGAATTCATGCAGGGCATTTTCGATCTTGATCGAGGTAACCGCAGCGCCTTGCAGCGATGACAGCAAAACGCGACGTAGTGCGTTACCAATGGTCAAACCAAAGCCGCGCTCAAGAGGTTCCGCTACGAAAGTAGCTTTGCGCTTGGGATCACCACCGGATTTTATATCGAGAACATTGGGCTTCTTCAGTTCTTGCCAGTTCTTCATATTGACAGTCATGGACTTCCCCTAGTGAGTTCAAAGAGTGGGTTGGACCGTTACCACTCTGAATTACCAAAAATTGGAAACTACCGGCCGGATAGTTCCCGTAAACTTGAGCGGCTTAGACGCGGCGGCGTTTGGACGGACGGACACCATTATGCGGGATCGGCGTAACATCGCGGATCGAGGTAATGGTGAAACCGACGGCCTGCAGCGCGCGAAGTGCGGATTCACGGCCAGAGCCAGGTCCTTTCACTTCCACTTCCAGGGTGCGAACACCGTGGTCAGCTGCTTTCTTGCCAGCGTCTTCTGCTGCAACCTGCGCCGCGTATGGCGTAGATTTACGAGAGCCTTTAAAACCCATCATACCTGCAGAAGACCAGCTTATCGCATTGCCCTGTGCATCGGTGATGGTGACCATCGTGTTGTTAAATGTGGCGTTGACGTGCGCTACGCCTGCCGAAATATTTTTGCGCGCGCTTTTCTTAATGCGCTGCGGTTCGCGTGCCATGTGATCAATTCCTACCTAATATCCAGAAGAGACAGTTCCCAAAAACTGGGACCACTGTCTTATTTTTTCTTACCAGCAATCGCTTTTGGCTTGCCTTTACGGGTGCGCGCATTGGTGTGCGTACGCTGTCCGCGAACAGGAAGTCCTTTACGATGACGAAGACCGCGATAGCAGGCCAGATCCATCAGACGCTTGATGTTCATTGCGGTCTCGCGACGCAAGTCACCTTCAACAGTCAGATCCGCATCAATGGTTTCACGAATTTGCAAAACTTCCTGATCGGTAAGGTCCTGAACCCGGCGGGCTGGATCGATTTTCAATTTTTCGACAATTTCAGCCGCTTTTGTGCGTCCGATACCGTGAATATAGGTAAGCGAGATAATTACGCGCTTGTTTGTTGGGATATTTACCCCGGCAATACGTGCCAATATTTTTCTCCTGCTCCACAGAGACCGATTCGCCGGCCCCTATCTCATAGCTAAGCTGTTAAAATTACATCCAAAACGCACAAAACCAGCGGACGCCACGAAAGCGTTGCCGGTTGTATGGGATTTCGAATAACGTTCAGATAGGGAGAGTCGCACGCGCTGTCAAGCATCGTAACTCTGCCATTTTCGACAAGATGGTTTTTATCTTGCTCCTGGACAATATCCGTCCTCATAAGGGTTTTCAACCCTGTCGCTTGTATAAGGAAAATGCGTGACCATCAGAAATAAGCATGATCTGTTCGAAATTGCCGGAACGACTGTCCCACCCGGCAAAGCAGCAGACATAGCCATTCCGGTCAGCGACCTATCTGCTGGTATGCAAGCCAATCTCGAAGTCCGGGTTTTCCACGGCAAGCGAACTGGTCCGACGATTTTTGTCAGCGCCGCCATTCATGGCGACGAAATCATCGGAACCGAGATTATTCGCCGGGTCATGAAAAAGCTCAATGCCTCACGAATGGCGGGCACGGTCATATTTGTACCGGTCGTCAACATGTTTGGATTTATCACCCATAGCCGCTACCTGCCCGATCGCCGCGATCTGAATCGGTCCTTTCCGGGGGCGGAAAAAGGCTCGCTTGCCTCTCAGCTCGCCCACATCTTCTCGACCGAGATTATCGGGCATTGCTCACTGGGCATTGATATCCACAGCGCCGCGCTGCACCGCTATAACCTGCCGCAAATCCGGATTGCTTCCGGCAATGCCGAATTGAAGGACTTGGCGATAGAATTTGGCGCGCCCGTTGTCATCGAAGCCGAATTGCGCCCGGGCTCCTTGCGCGCACTTGCACGGGAAGCGGGTGTAGACATGCTGCTGATGGAAGCCGGTGAAGCCTTGCGTTTTGACGAGTTTTCGGTGCTCACAGGCGTAAACGGTATCTTGCGCGTTCTGCGCAAACTGGACATTATCCAAACCAAGCGTCTTGGCAAACGCGGCGCCCCTCCTGCCCAGGCGACGAAAACCGCATGGCTCCGGTCTACCAAAGGCGGAATTTGCAGGCTAATGGCACCATCCGGAACCAAAGTGCACAAAGGCGATGTTGTCGCCATCGTCAGCGACATATTTGGCGAAGGGGAAGAAGCCATTATCGCCCCCGACGACGGCATCGTCATTGGCCATTCGAACCTGCCGGTGGTCAATCAGGGCGACGCCCTGCTTCACATTGCACAGGTTCGAGTGTTCGATACTGTGGGTGAGCGCGTCGAGAAAATCGAGGATGCTCTATACAGCGACCAGTTGCTCGATGAAGACGAGGTTATCTAGCGAGGGTGAGCGCGGCGCGGCTTATCCCGTGATCCGCATCGGTTTTTGACCGGCTGGTTTCAGGCTTAACCCTTACCTTTGGTTTTCGTATTGCCGGTCTTCGCCTTTGCCTCGATAAACTCGATTATCTGTCCGGCGACATCCTTGCCCGTGGCATTTTCAATGCCTTCCAGCCCGGGCGAGCTGTTCACCTCCATAATCACCGGACCATGATTGGCGCGCAATATATCGACGCCGGCGACGTTCAAGCCCATGACCTTGGCCGCGCGGATCGCGGTTGACCGCTCCTCTGGCGTAATCTTGACCATTTTAGCCGACCCGCCACGATGGAGGTTGGACCGGAAATCGCCTTCGGCACCCGTACGCATCATCGCCGCGACCACCTTGCCGCCGACCACGAAAATGCGGATATCACTGGAGCCAGCTTCCTTGATAAATTCCTGCACAAGAATGTTCACGTTGAGCCCGCGAAATGCCTCGACCACGGACTTTGCCGAATTGGCAGTTTCACCCAGCACCACGCCAATGCCCTGCGTTCCCTCGAGCAGCTTGATGACCGCTGGCGCGCCGCCGACAATCTTCAGAACTTCATCGGTTTGCTTGGGATCATGGGCAAAAGCCGTAACCGGCAAACCCAGGCCATGTTTGGCAAATATCTGCATCGAGCGCAGCTTGTCACGCGATCGACCAACTGCAACGCTTTCGTTCAGGGGCCAGACGCCCATCATTTCAAACTGGCGCAGCACAGCAAGGCCATAATGGGTAATCGACGCGCCGATGCGCGGAATAACCGCATCAAACCCAGACAGCGTCTCGCCATTGTAGAGGATAGACGGTCGGTGAGAGGTGATGTTCATCGTGCAACGCAAAGTGTTCAAAATCTGCATTTCATGCCCGCGTTCCTCAGCCGCCTCAACCAAACGCTTGTGTGAGTACAGCTTCGGATTCCGTGCAAGCATAGCGATTTTCATAGTGTATCTTTCATATTTCGAGTTCTTCGGGCCGTCCCAGCATCCAGCGCTTGGCGCTGTTGACCAGAAACCCTCGTCGGAGTGCGCGGCGACCCACCAGCATGGGGAATGCCATGGATTGCCTGTTTGCCAAGGTGATATGACCGAGCCATGTCAGTGGCCCCAACGTGATTAATGTTTCTATTACATATCTTTGCTCGGTTTTACCATTGGAACTTTTTATAGCGCGATGGTCATAAACCCTTGCTTCGCAGTCTTGTGCAGCATGTTCGGGAGATTTCGGCACGGTAAAGCGCACCCATTGTTCGCCAGCCCGTTCAAAGGGCCGGATCCGGACGGCATGAAGCGACGAGGTCGCCGCACCGCTATCAATCTTCGCGTGGACGTTTTTTATCGCAAGGTCCGGCAAGCTGATCAGTTCGCACCAGCCAATTTCGCACGGCTCTTTCAATTTTTTACGGGGCCTCGCGGGCTTCTCAGATTTTGTTGATACCATCGACCGAATATGTGGTCGATGGTATCATGATAGGCAAGTATATTCGGCTCAAGCCGTGACTGTTGGCCTAGCGCAGTTTTAGACGACGCCGTAAGCCAGCATTGCATCAGCAACTTTCTTGAAGCCTGCAATATTCGCACCCTTCACATAGTCGACATAGCCATCGCCCTGATCGCCATATTCGACGCATTTCTCGTGAATGCCGCGCATCAGATCAGTGAGCATATTGCCTAGGCGTTCATTGTCCCAGGCGATGCGTTCTGCATTCTGGCTCATTTCCAGACCGGAAACCGCAACACCGCCAGCATTGGCAGCCTTGCCTGGGCCATACATGATTTTCGCGTCATGGAAGACATGAACACCATCCAATGTGGTCGGCATGTTAGCGCCTTCGGACACGCCAATGACACCATTGTCGACCAGCATCTTGGCTTCTTCCTTGTTCAGCTCGTTCTGGGTCGCACACGGAAGTGCAACATCACAAGCCACGCCCCAAGGTCGCTCACCGTCGTGATAGGAAGCGCCCTTAAACTCATCGACATATTCGCTGATGCGCCCACGGCGATTATTCTTCAGATCCTTGATCCAGTCGATTTTCTCCTGATCAATCCCGTCGGGGTCGTGGATAAAGCCGCCGCTATCCGACAGCGTCAGGACTTTGCCGCCCTGTTTGGTAATCTGCTCCGCAGCATGGGTTGCAACATTGCCCGACCCGGAAATAACCGCTGTCTTGCCGTCAATGCTGTCATTTTTGTGCTTCAGCATATTTTCAAGAAAATAGACGGCACCATAGCCAGTTGCTTCGGGCCGCATTTGTGAGCCGCCATATTCCAGGCCTTTGCCGGTGAGCACACCCTCCCAACGGTTGGTGATACGCTTATACTGGCCGAACATATAACCAATTTCGCGGCCACCCACGCCAATGTCGCCGGCGGGAACATCCGTGTCTGGACCGATATGACGATAAAGCTCGGTCATGAAGGATTGGCAGAAACGCATGACTTCGGCGTCAGACTTGCCTTTGGGGTTGAAATTGGCTCCGCCCTTGCCGCCGCCCATGGGCAGACCGGTCAGGGAGTTTTTAAACGTCTGTTCAAAAGCGAGAAATTTCAGAACACTTTCTGTCACACTCGGGTGAAAGCGAACGCCGCCTTTATAGGGACCAATGGCATTATTATTCTGGACCCGCCAACCGCGCTGGACACGAATATTGTGATTGTCATCTTCCCAACAAACGCGGAACGAAACAACCCGGTCGGGTTCGGCGATCCGGCGGAGAATCTGGGCGCTATGATACGCCTCTTTGTCTTCCATAAAGCCGTAAATATCTTGAGCGACTTCCTGAACCGCCTGAATAAATTCGGTTTGCCCGGGATTGCGTTTCTTAACGCCTTCCATGAATGTTGGTAAATCTACATGATCTGATACGGCCATCGTCTTATTCCCCTATAAGGTAACTGTTTGCGCGCCCGTTATCAACTGCAATGCCCTCGAATCGCGATTGATTATGGAAACATATTAACGGCAATTTGTTCGATTGGTAAAGCTTTGATATTCAGCCCAAATTATTCAGCTTGTTCCGCTTCTTCCGGCTCATCCTCTGGCTCCGTTTCCGCTTCTTCCTCGGGTGCAAAAACTGCTGCAAGCCGGGTTAGCTGCTCGCCAATAACGCCATCTACGGCAGGCGCGATCTGTTCGACCGGAAACTCCATATAGCCACCGACTTTGTAGACAAAGGATACTCCGGTATTTTCTCCATCCGGTTGCAGGCTGATCGTCAGCGTTCCGGTAACTGCCTCAGCCTGCAGCGGGCCAAGCGCCCCGGACATCCGCAGGGCTTTGTTGTTTTGCGCGAAAATCACGCGCATATGTTGCACGCTGCCCTCGGCGGATTTGATATTATCCGCGTCCGTTTTCCGGAGCAGTTCGCAAAAACAACCGCCTGCTTGGGCGACCAGATAAAAATTATCAGCATTGCCGGAGAAGCTGTGGTCCCCGTTCCACCATCGCGCAGGAGCGATGATCGTCTTCCATACCTCCTCGGCTGATCCTTTGACCAGCTCTTGGTGTTTTACCGTGAAGCCATTATCGGCTGTGTTAGTCACTTCGGCCTGCGCCGCTGTCGCCATAAAAATAGCAGTAATGGATAGTATGAATCGGAACATTTGTGTCTCCCCCTTATTGATGAGGAGACTAGTTATCGTGCCCACCACTGGCAATGGTTTATCAAGCCATCGACCAATAGAATTTAATCAAGCGCTAGAACAGCCTCAATCGCTTTGCTGACAGCATCCATGCTGCCCATGCCATCCACTTTGGTGACAATGCCGCGCTCTTCATAGATGGGCAAGATTGGTTGGGTCTTGGCACGATATTCGCCCATACGGGTGCGAACGGTTTCTTCATTATCATCCGGACGGCGTTTGAATTCTGTTGAACCACAAACATCGCAAACACCTTCTTTGGCAGGCTGTTTGAACGTGTCGTGATAACCTTCACCGCAATTGCCGCAGGTAAAGCGACCGGTGATACGCTCAACCAGCGCTTCAACGTCCACGCTAAGCTCGATCACATGGTGGAGCTTGCGGTTCCGGGCCGTCAATATCTCATCGAGAGAATATACCTGAGCCTCGGTGCGCGGGTAACCGTCAAAAATAACGCCCTGGTCCGGGCCCAGCTCATCCAGTTTGTCGCCAATGATACCAGAAACGACTTCATCGGGGACAAGTTCGCCGGCATCCATCAGAGACTTGGCTTTCAAGCCAACTTCGGTGCCAGCCTTTACGGCTGCCCGGAGCATGTCACCGGTGGACAATTGGACCATGCCATGCCCCTCTTCAAGAAGGCCCGCCTGCGTGCCTTTACCGGCACCCGGTGGTCCCAACAGGATGATGTCCATAAGTTACTGTCCCCTATAACCTCAAAAATCCGGAAGGAATATATTTAGCGCTTCCGGCGGCCGCCCTTGAGTTTCGCTTTTTTCAGCAGATCGCCATATTGCAAAGCCAGCAGATGGCTTTGAATCTGGGTCACCGTATCGACAGTCACATTTACGATAATCAGCAAGCTGGTACCGCCCAGGAAGAAGAGCGGCAAGTTTGTTTGGGCCATAACATATTCAGGCAGAACACAGACCAACGCCAGATAGGCCGCACCCACCACTGTAATGCGAGTAAGCACATAATCGAGATAATCGGCGGTATTTTTACCGGGGCGAATGCCGGGTACAAAGCCGCCATTTTTTTTCAGATTCTCAGCCGTTTCCTCGGGGTTAAAAACAACCGCCGTGTAGAAGAAACAGAAGAAGATAATACCCGCTGCATAGAGCGCCATGTAAAGCGGTTGTCCATGCGCCAGATACTGGTTGAGCGCTATAATGAAATCACCGCTCGCGCTCTCGCCCGCCGTCGCATTGCCAGCAAACTGGCTAACCGTTAGCGGCATCAACAATAGGGACGACGCGAAAATCGGAGGAATCACGCCTGCTGTATTCACCTTCAAAGGAAGATGGCTGCGGTCCGCCTGCATCACGCCATTTTGCGTGGCCCGCTTGGGATATTGAATGAGTACGCGTCTCTGCGCTCGCTCCATGAAGCTGATGAACAGCACCAAGGCGACAACCATGGCGATCAGACCAATAATGGTCAGAGCGCCGATTGAACCGGTGCGGCTGCCTTCCATCAGGTTACCGACGAAAGTAGGCATTTGCGCCACGATACCGGCCATAATGATCAATGAAATACCATTGCCGATACCGCGACTGGTAATTTGTTCACCCAACCACATCAGGAACAGGGTGCCGCCAACGAGACTGATCACCGCACCTACACGGAAACCCATGCCGGGATTGACCACGGCTTGAAGGCCGGATTGCGACGCAAAGCTTTCAAGCCCAACGGCTATGAAATAGCCCTGAATTGCGGTCAAACCAACCGTGCCATAGCGCGTATATTGGTTCAGCTTCTTGCGGCCTGCTTCACCGTCTTTCTTGATTGCGGCCAATGTCGGCGACAAAGCGGCTGCCAACTGCACGACGATCGATGCCGTAATATAGGGCATGACTCCCAATGCGATGAGGCTCATCCGCTCCAGCGAACCGCCGGAAAATGTGTTAAAAATATCGAGAACACCGCCGCGGGTCTGATCATACAGATCCGCTAGCACGACTGGATCAACACCGGGCAGCGGGACAAAGCTGAGCAGGCGGAACACCACCAACGCGCCCAGCGTGAACCAGATGCGTTTACGAAGTTCGGTTGCTTCTCCGAATTTTGCCAGGCTCAAATTTGCTGCGACCTGATCGGCTTTTGATGCCATGCTAGTAGTTCCTTACCCGCCGTTCATGAAGGCGTTTCGCCTTCAAATCAATGCATCGATCCCATATCGGATGTTGCTGCCCTAAAAACAAGGCTCTTGGGCATCAAGCACAGCCGATACGAATAAAAAAGAAAGGCCCCGTCTATGCTCTAGAGCTTAGCGGGGCCGTTAATTGGTTTAAATCAATCTTTCTTTTTGGCTCGGTTAGCCGCTTTTTTCTCGTTAGCGGGCTTTGATGCCACAGCTTTCTTCTCGTTCTTGGGACGATGAACCGCTGCGCCAGCCACTATTTCGACTTTACCGCCAGCTTTTTCCACTGCTTCGATGGCGGCTTTGGAAGCGCCAGCAACTGCGATGGTTATTTTCGCTTTGATTTCGCCTTTGGCGAGCAGACGAACGCCGTCTTTGCCGCCACGGGTCAAGCCAGCTGCATTCAAAGCAGCCTGATCCAGCGTACCTTTATTTGCGAGCTTTTTGCTATCGATAAATTTCTGGATCATGCCCAGATTGACTTCAGCATAATCGGTACCGAATGGGTTATTGAAACCACGCTTTGGAAGCCGCATGTGAAGGGGCATCTGACCACCTTCAAAGCCATTGATGGAAACACCAGAGCGAGACTTCTGGCCTTTTTGACCGCGTCCGGCTGTCTTGCCTTTGCCGGAACCAATGCCGCGGCCAACACGGGTACGCAATTTGCGCGCGCCGTCATTATCTCTAAGTTCGTTTAATTTCATGTCGTGTACTCGCTTTCGCTTTTATTCGCACGATTGTCTTCAGGGTTTAACCTTCGACAACCTCTACAAGATGGTTCACCTTACGGATCATGCCGCGCACTTCCGGTGTGTCTTCCAATTCGGAAACACGGTGCATTTTGTTCAGGCCCAGTCCGATCAGCGTTTTGCGCTGATCTTCAGGGCGACGGATTGGCGAACCAATCTGTTTGATTTTCACTTTAGCCATTATGCCTTACTCCGTAACTGCTGCAGCATCGGCCTCAGCCTGTGCTTCAGAAGCGCCGCCGCGACCAAGCAGGTCAGCGATTTTCTTGCCGCGCCGCTGGGACACAGACTTGGGACTGGTCTGTTCACCAAGCGCCACGAATGTCGCCCGGATCATGTTATAAGGGTTGGATGTTCCGTTAGACTTGGTAACCACATCGGCAACACCAAGGCTTTCGAAAACCGCACGCATCGGACCACCAGCAATAATACCGGTACCTGGAGGCGCTGAACGCAAGGTCACGTTGCCTGCGCCGAATTGACCGGTGCCATCATGATGAAGGGTACGACCTTCACGCAGTGGAACGCGAACCATTTTCTTTTTCGCAGCAGCTGTTGCTTTGGTAATGGCTTCAGGCACTTCACGTGCTTTACCCTTACCGAAACCAGCACGACCTTTGCCGTCACCGACAACAACCAATGCCGCAAAACCAAAGCGCTTACCGCCTTTGACAGTTTTGGAAACACGGTTGATGTGAACCAGCTTCTCGATCAGCTCTTCGCCGCCATCATTGTTACCGCGACCACCACGGCCACCGCGACCGCGTCCGCCATCACGGCCTCCGCGATTGTTGCCGCCATCCCGTCCGCCGCGATTTCCGCCGCGTCCCTGACGTTCGTTACCGCCGGTTTTGTTTTCAGGCGCTATCGCCGCTACAGGCTGATTGCCTTCACCGGTTGTACCGGGCTTCGCTGCACCTTCTGGTGTTTTGTTTTCATCAGCCATATTAAAACTCCAATCCGCCTTCGCGGGCCGCTTCAGCCAGGGCCTTTACACGTCCGTGAAAAAGGAAACCGCCGCGGTCAAAAATTACTTCGGTTACGCCAGCTTTTTTCGCTGCAGCTGCAACGCGCTTGCCGACATCGGCTGCCGCTGCACTATCGGCACCGGTTTTTACCTTGGACGCCTTGTCGATTGTCGAAGCAGCAGCAACAGTCTTGCCCTCTGCATCATCAATGACCTGCGCATAGATATGACGGCCAGTACGGTGCACTGACAAACGAGGCTTTGTGAGCCCGCGCTTCCGCAATTTGGTGCGAACGCGTTGCTGACGCCGTTTGAATAGAGAAATATTAGCCATGGCTTATTTCTTCTTCCCTTCTTTGCGGAAAACATATTCGCCGCGATATTTGATACCCTTGCCTTTATAAGGCTCCGGTTTACGCCAGCGCCGAATTTCTGCGGCGACCTGACCAACCTGTTGCTTGTCGATACCCGAGATCTCGACCGTGGTCTGATCCGGTGTCTTGATGGTGATGCCTTCTGGAATATCGAAGTTCACGTCATGGCTGAAACCGAGTTGCAGGTTCAGGACCTTGCCCTTTACCGCAGCACGATAACCAACACCGGTAATCTCAAGAACCTTGGTATAGCCATCGGTTACACCGTCGACGAGGTTCTGAACCAGCGTCCGCTGCATACCCCAATAGGCCCGTGCACGGGTGGTTTTGTTCGCCGGGGTTACCAGCAAACCGCCATCGCTCAGCTCATAGCTCAAGTCATCAACCATAGGGGTCGAAAGCTCGCCCTTTGGTCCTTTGACCTTTACCAGACCGTCTTCCATTGTGGCGGTGACGCCATCAGGAATGCTAACTGCTTTTTTTCCGATACGAGACATGATCAGAACACCTCTGCGAGTACTTCGCCGCCGACATTCTGGCTGCGCGCTTCTGCGTCAGACAAAACACCTTTTGGCGTCGAAACAATTGTGATGCCCAAGCCGTTACGTACGGTCGGCAGTTCGCTAGAACCACTGTAGATACGACGGCCAGGTTTTGAAACGCGGGCCACGTGGCGGATAGCCGGCTCGCCTTCAAAATATTTCAGTTCAATACGAAGACCGGGGTGCTTGTTGACCTCTTCTTCGCTGTAGCCGCGAATATAACCTTCGCGCTGGAGAACTTCTAGAACAGCGCCACGCAGTTTGGAAGCGGGGCTAACCACGCTATCTTTACGCGCTTGCTGTCCGTTGCGGATACGGGTGAGCATATCACCCAAGGGATCGGTAAATGACATATTATCTTCCCTTTACCAGCTGGATTTCGTTACGCCGGGGATAAGGCCTTTATTGGCCATATCACGCAGCTCGATGCGGCAGAGACGGAACTTGCGGTAATAGCCGCGCGGACGCCCTGTTGTTTCGCAGCGGTTACGCACACGGGTTGGATTGCCGTTGCGCGGAATTTCCGCCATTTTCAGACGCGCCATCAACCGCTCGGTCTCGTCAAGAGACTGATCGTTGGCCATCGCCTTCAACTTCGCATAACGGCCGGCATATTTCTTCACCAGCTTTTTGCGACGTTCGTTTTTATTAATGGAACTCAGTTTCGCCATGACTTAAGTTCTCTTCCTTTCTTGCGTATCCCGGCAGCACGCCGCGATATAATGAATTCAAATACAGCCTTATGCTGCTGCTTGCTCTTCTTCTTCCTGCGGGAACGGGAAACCGAATAGTTTCAGAAGCTCGCGAGCTTCGTCATTCGTTTTCGCGCTTGTCGTCACGATAATGTCCATGCCACGCACCACATCGATGTTGTCATAGGCAATCTCAGGAAAAATAATCTGCTCTTTAATACCCATGGCAAAGTTGCCACGACCGTCAAAGCTTTTCGGGTTCAGTCCACGAAAGTCACGAATACGAGGCATAGCCACGGTAATCAAACGATCGAGAAATTCGAACATCCGCTCCCGACGCAATGTAACCTTGCAACCGATCGGCATGCCTTCACGCAGCTTGAACGTCGCGATGGACGTCTTTGCTTTAGTGATCACAGGCTTCTGACCGGCAATAAGCTCCATTTCAGCGGCAGCTGTTGTGGTCTTCTTCTTGTCCTGACTACCTTCTCCAACACCCATGTTCAGTGTGATCTTGGTGATCTTAGGCACTTCCATGTGATTGGAATAGTTGAACTTTTCCTGCATCGCTTTGACGATTTCCTCGTCATATTTTTTGCGCATGCGCGGCAAAACTTTATCAGCCATCGACTTTCTCCCCGGATTTGACGGCTACACGAACCATCTTTCCGTCTTTCTCTTCGAAGCGAACCCGTGTGGGTTTGCCATCTTTAGGATCGGCCAGAGCAACTTTGCTGATGTGCATCGGTGCTTCACGGCGTTCCAGACCACCTTGTGGGTTAGCCTGTGTTGGTTTGCGGTGACGAATGGCAATATTAGCGCCCGCGACGATCAACTTACCGTCTTTTGGCATTACCTTGGTCACTTCACCGGATTTGCCTTTGTCCTTGCCGGACAGAACAACAACGGTGTCGCCTTTTTTAATTTTTGCACTGGCCATGATTATAGTACCTCCGGCGCAAGGCTAATGATTTTCATATGCTTCTTGGCGCGCAGCTCGCGAACCACTGGGCCAAAAATACGGGTGCCGATTGGCTCCTTCGCATTGTTGACCAACACAGCAGCATTGGTATCGAAGCGGATAACCGAACCGTCTTTGCGGCGGATATCTTTGCGTGTGCGAACGATAACAGCCCGGTGAACATCACCTTTTTTGACCTTACCGCGCGGTGCAGCTTCCTTGATCGACACAACAATAATGTCGCCAACGCCAGCAAACCGGCGCTTGGAACCGCCCAGCACCTTGATACACTGCACGCGTTTGGCTCCGCTATTATCAGCGACCTCCAAGTTCGATTGCATCTGGATCATTGATCCAATTCCTTCTTCATTCCGCCCCAAATCATCAGAGCACAGTTAAACTTCGCTAGCTTCAGCTTTCGGCTTTGACTTCGCCTTCGTCTGCAGCAGTAATTTCGCCAACCTTTGGAGTGGCAGGAGCCGCCGCAGCGCCAACCCGTTCCAGCACCTTCCAAGTTTTCAACTTGGAAATAGGTTTGGTTTCCTCGATGCGCACGGTTTCACCGGTGCTCATCTCGTTATTTTCATCATGCGCATGATATTTTTTCGAACGACGCATAATTTTCCCGTAAAGCGGATGCTTCACTTTGCGTTCGACGTTAACAACAATTGTCTTGTTGCCTTTATCTGACACCACAGTGCCGGTGAGAATACGTTTTGGCATATCGGTTCCTTACGCCTTTTCTGCTAGCGCCGCTTTCGCGCGCTCGTTCTGCAGGGTTTTAATCGTCGCTATCGTGCGGCGCACTTCACGGATCCGACTTGGCTTTTCGAGCTGGTTGGTCGCAGCCTGAAAGCGCAGGTTAAATGCCTCACGCTTCAGTTCGCCCAGATCGCTTTCAAGCTGATCGTCGGTCTTGGTACGCAAATCTTCTGTCTTGCTCATGTCCTTAACCTTCCAAATGTGACGTGTCGCCTAGGCGAGCCACAACTTTTGTCTTGATAGGAAGCTTCATCGCTGCGCGCTCGAAAGCCACGGCAGCAACGGGTCCAGGAACGCCGTCCAGTTCAAACATGATCCGGCCCGGCTTAACCCGGCAGGCCCAATATTCAACAGAACCCTTACCTTTACCCTGACGGACTTCAGCAGGTTTCTTCGAAACCGGCACATCAGGGAAAATGCGGATCCACAAACGACCTTGCCGTTTCATGTGACGCGTGATCGCACGGCGAGCCGCTTCGATCTGGCGCGCAGTGATCCGGTCAGGCTCCATGGCTTTGAGACCGTAAGATCCAAAGTTCAGCGTCGTGCCGCCTGGTGCTTTTCCTTTAATCCGGCCTTTGAAAGCCTTGCGGAATTTATGTTTCTTTGGTTGCAGCATGATGCTTTACCTATTCCCTAAAAATCAACGTGAGGGGCGAACGCCGGAAGTTTGCGCTTCCACCATCAACCGATCCTGAGCCATCGGGTCGTGACCCAATATCTCGCCTTTGAAAATCCAAACCTTGATACCGATGATACCGTAAGCGGTGAGCGCTTCATATTCGGCATAGTCGATATTGGCGCGCAGTGTATGGAGCGGCACGCGGCCTTCACGGTACCATTCAACGCGGGCAATTTCTGCTCCGCCCAAACGACCACCACAAACAATTTTAATACCTTCAGCGCCCAGACGCAGAGCGGACTGAACCGCACGCTTCATCGCACGGCGGAAAGCAACACGGCGGATCAACTGATCACCAATGCCCTGTGCCACCAATTGCGCGTCAACTTCTGGCTTGCGAATTTCAACGATGTTCAAGGATACATCGCTGGAAGACATGTCGCTCAGCTTGCGGCGCAGCTTTTCAATATCTGCGCCCTTTTTACCGATGATAACACCGGGACGAGCTGCATAGATAGAAACGCGGCAGGTTTTGGCTGGACGTTCGATGACAACCTTGGAAATCGCAGCCTGTGGCACGGTTTCCATGATAAATTTACGCATCTTGATGTCTTCCATCAAGAGATCGCCATAGTTGGAACCTTCCGCATACCAGCGGCTGTCCCAAGTCCGGTTAATCTGCAGGCGAAGCCCGATAGGATTACTTTTTTGACCCATGGTTTACGCCTCTTCTTCTTCGTGTTCGCGAACTACGATACGAACGCGGCTGAAAGGTTTCAGGATTTGCGCCGACCGGCCACGAGCACGCGCTTTGAAACGCTTCATGGTCAGGCCTTTGCCAACGCTGGCTTCCTGAACGATCAATGCGTCAACATCCAGGTTATGGTTGTTTTCTGCATTGGCGATGGCGGAAGCGAGAACCTTGCTCACATCTTTGGCCATGCTCTTTTTAGAGAAGGACAGGATGTTCAAAGCGTCTTCCGCTTTCTTGCCGCGGATCAATTGTGCAACAAGGTTCAGCTTTTGAGCAGATCCACGAATGGAATTGCCAACAGCCAAAGCTTCATTGTCGCCAACGCGGCGGGGTGATGATGCCTTACCCATTATTTCTTGCCTTTTTTGTCAGCGCCATGGCCGTAATAGTTACGCGTAGGAGCGAACTCGCCAAGCTTGTGACCAACCATGTCTTCATTCACCGAAACCGGGATGAATTTCTGGCCGTTATAAACGCTGAAAGTCAGACCGACAAAATCAGGAAGAACAGTGGAGCGACGCGACCAGGTTTTGATCGGCGAACGCTTATTCTCTTCTTGAGCGGTCTGCGCTTTTTTCAGCAGGTGGAGGTCAACAAATGGACCTTTTTTGATGGAACGAGCCATGCTTACCTCTTCTTCTTAGCGTGACGCGACCGGATGATCATCTTGTCGGTCGTTTTATTCTTACGAGTACGAGCGCCCTTGGTTGGCTTGCCCCATGGTGTCACAGGATGACGACCACCGGATGTCCGACCTTCACCACCACCATGCGGGTGATCGACAGGGTTTTTAGCAACACCACGTGTCAGAGGACGACGACCCTTCCAACGGGTGCGGCCAGCTTTACCGAAATTCTGGTTCGAGTTGTCGGGGTTAGAAACCGCGCCAACCGTACCCATGCAATCGCTGCGGATATACCGTTGCTCACCTGAGTTCAGGCGAACGATAACCATGCCGCGGTCACGACCAACAATCTGGACATATGTACCAGCAGAGCGAGCAATCTGACCGCCCTTGCCTGGTTTCATTTCCACATTGTGAATGATTGTACCGATTGGCATCTGCGACAATTTCATCGCGTTACCAGGCTTCACGTCCACTTTTTCACCAGCGATGACAGTGTCACCAACGGCCAGACGCTGCGGTGCCAAGATATAGCTCAGCTCGCCATCGTCATATTTGATCAACGCGATGAAAGCCGTCCGGTTAGGATCATATTCGATCCGCTCAACGGTCGCAGATACATCGAACTTGCGGCGCTTAAAGTCCACCAGACGATATTTCTGCTTATGACCACCAGCGATACCGCGTGAAGTCACATGACCTTTATTGTTACGACCGCCGGTTTTGCGCTTGCCTTCAACAAGCTTTTTAACAGGCTTGCCTTTCCAGAGGCCGCTCTTGTCGACCAGAATAAGACCACGCCGTGCGGGACTTGTCGGTTTATAGGATTTTAATGCCATGTGCCCTTAAACTCCCGTAGTGATGTCGATGGTCTGGCCTTCAGCCAAAGTCACGACAGCTTTCTTAACATCGTTGCGAGTGTAGGGGCGACCCTTCCACTTCTTGGTCTTGCCCTTTTGCACCAACGTGTTGACGTTTTTGACTTTGACATCAAACAACGCCTCGATGGCCGCTTTAATCTGTGGCTTGGTCGCGGTATTCGCAACTTTGAAAACCACAGCATTATGTTCGCTGAGCAAGGTTGATTTCTCGGTGATATGTGGGCCGACAATTACGTCATAGTGACGAATGTCCACTGCTTCTTTTTTAGCCATTGAAGCGTGCCTCCAGCTTTTCGACTGCGGCGCGGGTTAGCACCAGAGTCTCGTGGTTCAAAATGTCATAAACATTGGCACCAGCAGCTGACATCACATTGACGCGCGGGATGTTGTTAGATGCTTTCGAAAAGGCATCATTCACAGCATCACCATCCATGATCAGCGCTGATTTACCAAAACCGAGCTTGGCAATATTGGCCAGAAGCGCCTGTGTTTTCGCTTCTTTCAATTCAATATTTTCAAGTACGATCAGATTGTCGTTTTTGGCTTTGTCAGACAACGCCATTTTCAGACCCAATGTGCGAACCTTCTTGTTCAGCGACGGGTTGAAATCACGCTTCCGCGCACCGTGGGCTTTACCACCACCGATGAAGATAGGAGCACGACGATCACCATGACGAGCAGTACCACCGCCCTTTTGGTTGCCGTATTTCTTACCGGTACGGGCAATGTCGCTACGCTCACGCGTTGGACGGGCCGTGCCGCGTGCTTTTTCGCGCTGCCAGTTGACAACACGGTGCAAAATATCTGCGCGCGCTTCGATACCGAACACGTCATCATTCAATTCGATGTCGCCTTTGGCTTTCGCGTCGAGGGTTTTCACTTTCAATTTCATGGCTTAGCCCTCCTTCCCTGCATCATCTGCCGCATTAGATTTCTCTTCTGCCGGCTTTTCTGCTGCAGCCGCTGCAATTTCAGCGTCGCTTGGACCGATCGGACGTTCAATCGCTGCATCCGCTTCGATCATGCCGGCTGGCGCATCTTCTGTCGCCGTTTCATCCGCGTTGCGGCGCATAGCACCCGGGAATGGAACGCCTTCAGGAAGAGCCACTTTCACGGCATCTTTAACCAGCAACCAACCGCCTTTGGAACCAGGAACGCTGCCGCGCACAAAGATCAAACCGCGAGCGGCGTCTGTGCGGACGATTTCCAGGTTTTGCTGCGTGCGATTTCTCGCACCCATGTGACCGGCCATTTTCTTGTTCTTGAAAACCTTGCCTGGATCCTGGTTTTGACCAGTAGAACCGTGGGCACGGTGAGAGATAGAAACACCGTGAGTTGCGCGCATACCGCCGAAACCCCAACGCTTCATGGCGCCGGCAAAGCCTTTACCCTGTGTCACACCTTGAATATCAACCATTTGACCAGCAATAAAGTGGTCGGCCGTGATGGTTGCACCAACGGGGAGCAAGCCTTCTTCGCTCTCAACCCGGAATTCGGCAACACGAGCCTTAGGCTCAACTTCTACTTTTGCAAAAGCTTCACGTTGTGGTTTGTTTACATTTTTCGCTTTACGGGCACCAGCACCAAGCTGGACAGCAAAATAGCCGTCACGTTCTTGATTGCGGGCTCCAACAACCTGACATTCTTCCAGGGAAAGAACGGTTACCGGCACATGCCGACCATCTTCCTGAAACAAGCGGGTCATCCCCATTTTTTTCGCGATCACGCCAGTACGCACGATCATTTCTCCTTACAGAGGCCCACGTGCGGAATTGCCAGCGGGCGTGCCTAAAAATACTCAGCCCAGATTTTCGAATATCGCCCCGTCCGGGCTAAACCGTTTCACTGACCCGAAGATCAATCAAACTAGACGGGGGACACATGACCCAGCACATATGCTGGCGGTTTCCCATGTCACCGCTACCCCGAAGGGACAGCGTCTTCACTCACATTAAGCGAGCTTAATCTCTACATTCACACCAGCAGCAAGATCGAGCTTCATCAAAGCATCGACGGTTTGCGGCGTAGGCTGCACGATATCCAGCAACCTCTTGTAAGTCCGGACCTCAAACTGCTCGCGTGACTTTTTGTCAACGTGCGGGCCGCGGTTTACGGTGAATTTTTCAATATGCGTTGGCAATGGTATTGGTCCACGGATGAGCGCGCCAGTGCGGCGAGCCGTGTCAGCGATATCGCCGGTTGCCTGATCAAGAACCCGATGATCGAATGCCTTCAAGCGTATGCGAATATTCTGCGTTTCCATATGAACCTATACCAATGTCAAAGAGCCAAAAATAAACCGCCCCGATTTTCTCTTTTAAAAAAGAAGCCGGAGCGGCGAAAAACTGGCCGCCCGAATCAGTGACCCGGGCGGCGAAACAGTCCTATATTACTTTGTTACGTTGCTGACAACCCCAGAACCAACTGTGCGGCCACCTTCGCGAATTGCGAAGCGAAGACCTGGGTCCATTGCGATTGGTGCAATCAACTTAACAGCGATCGTCACATTATCACCAGGCATAACCATCTCAGTGCCTTCTGGCAGGATGACTTCGCCGGTCACGTCCGTTGTACGGAAGTAGAATTGCGGACGATAGTTAGCGAAGAATGGCGTATGACGGCCGCCTTCGTCTTTCGACAACACATATACTTCTGCGTCAAACTCGGTGTGAGGAGTGATCGAACCAGGCTTACAAAGAACCTGACCACGTTCAACTTCTTCACGAGCAACACCACGGATCAAAGCGCCGATGTTATCGCCAGCTTGACCGGAGTCGAGCAGCTTGCGGAACATTTCAACGCCGGTAACAGTGGTTTTCGTCGTGTCTTTGACACCAACGATTTCACATTCGTCACCAACATTCACAACGCCGGTTTCAACACGGCCGGTAACAACCGTACCACGACCGGAAATTGAGAACACGTCTTCGATTGGCATCAAGAATGCCTGATCAACTGGACGCTCTGGCTGAGGAATAGCTTCATCAACAGCTTTCATGAGTTCCAAGATTTTTTCTTTGCCGATATTGTCGTCACGGCCTTCAAGCGCTGCAAGAGCAGAACCGGAAATGATTGGAATATCATCACCTGGGAAGTCGTAAGAAGAAAGCAGTTCACGGATTTCCATTTCGACGAGCTCAAGAAGCTCTTCGTCATCAACCTGATCAACTTTGTTCATGAAAACAACAAGAGCAGGAACACCAACCTGACGAGCAAGCAGGATGTGCTCGCGAGTCTGTGGCATTGGACCGTCAGCTGCGTTCACAACCAATATGGCGCCATCCATCTGAGCAGCACCAGTAATCATGTTTTTCACATAATCGGCATGGCCTGGGCAATCGACGTGCGCATAGTGACGCGCTTCTGTTTCATATTCAACGTGGGCCGTTGAAATGGTGATGCCGCGCTCACGCTCTTCAGGCGCTTTGTCGATATTCGCGAAGTCTACGGCTTCACCGCCGGTTGATTCAGCAAGCACTTTCGTGATCGCTGCGGTCAACGTGGTTTTACCGTGGTCAACGTGACCGATGGTGCCGATATTGCAATGCGGCTTATTGCGTTCAAACTTTGCTTTTGCCATTTTATATTACCTCTAATTTCTATCGTCTTGATAGTCTGTGCCGCGCTTTGGCGAGACTATCCAAATCTGTCAACACCCTTTTAACCTCTAGGCTTTTTTCTTAAGCCAGAACCAAAAGGTAAGCGCGGTTACTCGTAAAAAGAGAAGCGGCGATTAAGCCATCTTCTCCTTCAATTCTTCTGCAACATTCCGCGGCACTTCTTCATAGTGAGAGAATTGCATCGAATATTGCGCGCGTCCCTGACTGAAGGAACGCAGTTCGTTCACATAACCAAACATGTTGGCCAGCGGCACCATGGCATCAACTGCCTGGGCGATACCGCGTGTGTCTGTGCCCTGGATCTGGCCACGGCGAGAGTTCAAATCGCCGATCACGTCACCCAGATAATCTTCCGGCGTAATCACTTCGACTTTCATGATGGGCTCGAGCAGCTTGATGCCAGACTTCTGGGCCGCTTCACGCATTGCAGCGCGTGCTGCAATTTCAAAAGCCAGTGCCGAGGAGTCAACGTCATGATAGGCGCCGTCATAAACACGGATGTTAAAGTCGATGATCGGGAAGCCGATCAACGAACCGGTATCAGCCGTTTCACGCATGCCTTTTTCAACGGACGGGATATATTCCTTCGGAATGTTACCGCCTTTGATTTCGTCTTCAAAGGTAATGCCGGAACCACGCTCACCCGGTGTGACTTCGAATTTGATACGCGCAAACTGACCGGAACCGCCGGACTGTTTCTTATGGGTGTAATCAACGTCCACAGCCTTGCCGAGAGATTCGCGATAAGCCACCTGTGGCGCGCCAACATTGGCTTCCACTTTAAACTCGCGCTTCATGCGATCGACGAGAATGTCGAGGTGAAGCTCGCCCATGCCCTTGATGATCGTCTGACCAGATTCATGGTCAGTCGTTACACGGAAGGACGGATCTTCAGCCGCGAGACGATTAAGCGCAACGCCCATCTTCTCTTGGTCAGCCTTGGTTTTAGGCTCCACGGAAAGCTCGATGACCGGCTCTGGGAATTCCATACGTTCCAGAATGATCGGATTGTCAGGATCGCAAAGCGTATCACCGGTGGTGGTCGTTTTCATACCGGCCAGCGCCACGATGTCGCCTGCAAATGCCTCGTCAATATCCTTACGGTCATTGGAGTGCATTTCGAGGATGCGGCCGACTTTTTCTTTCTTGTCCTTGACCGAGTTCAGCAACGTGCCTTTTTCCAGCTTGCCGGAATAGATGCGGCAGAAAGTCAGTGTGCCCACGAAGGGATCGTTCATGACTTTAAAGGCCAGCGCAGAAAATGGCTCGTCATCGCTCGATGGACGGCTATCTTCGGTTTCGCCGTCAAGCTTGACGCCCTTAATGGCAGCAACGTCGAGCGGGCTTGGCATATAATCTACAACCGCGTCGAGCAGAGGCTGAACGCCCTTGTTCTTAAAGGCCGAGCCGCAAAGCACAGGAACGAAGCTCTGGTTCAACGTGCCTTTACGGATCAGCGCTTTCAAAGTCGCTGCGTCCGGCTCGTTGCCTTCGAGATATTGCTCCATCACGTCATCGTCCTGCTCTACAGCAAGCTCGATAAGCTTCTCGCGATACTCAGCGGCTTCATCCACCATATCTTCTGGAATTTCACCATAGCTATATTCAGCGCCAAGATCTTCGTTCTTCCAGGTGATCGAACGCTGATTGACGAGGTCAACCAAACCGACAAGGCTCGCTTCGATACCGATGGGAAGATACAGCACAGCAGGTGTCGCGCCCAAACGCTCTACGATGGAATCGACACAGAATTTGAAGTTGGCACCGGTCCGGTCGAGCTTGTTGATGAAGCACATCCGCGGCACTTTATATTTATCAGCCTGACGCCATACGGTTTCAGACTGTGGCTCAACGCCGGCAACCCCGTCGAAACAGGCTACCGCGCCATCGAGCACACGCAGCGAACGCTCAACTTCAATCGTGAAGTCAACGTGGCCTGGTGTATCGATGATGTTGATCCGGTGCTCAGGACCATTACGATCGTCGGCATTCCAGAAACAGGTGGTCGCAGCAGAGGTAATGGTAATACCACGCTCTTGCTCTTGCTCCATCCAGTCCATCGTCGCCGCGCCATCATGCACTTCGCCGATTTTGTAGGACTTACCTGTGTAATACAGGATCCGTTCCGTGGTGGTTGTTTTACCGGCGTCAATATGGGCCATAATGCCAATATTGCGATATCGTTCGAGCGGATGGCTGCGTGCCATAGTCTTTACTCCAGAATTAAGGGGCCCTGATTAGCGCCGCCCATATAGTGAAAGGGGCCAGCGATGACCAGCCCTGATTGGTTACAAATACAACAATGTGAAAAGCGCAGGAATTGACAGAGAATCTGCGATCCCTGCGCCTTTATATAATGCTACCAGCGGTAATGTGCAAATGCGCGGTTGGCTTCAGCCATCTTGTGCGAATCTTCACGCTTCTTCACCGCGTTGCCGCGATTGTTGGAAGCATCCAGAATTTCACCCGACAGACGAGCAGCCATTGTGGTTTCACTGCGCGACCGGGCCGCACTGATCATCCAGCGAATGGCCAGAGCCTGAGCACGCTCAGGACGCACTTCAACAGGAACCTGATAGGTTGCACCACCAACACGGCGGCTGCGCACTTCAATGCCCGGCTTGATGTTGTTCAGCGCATCGTGGAAAAGCTGCAGCGGATCTTTTTTCGCCTTGGCTTCAACGCTGTCAAAAGCGCCATATACGATACGTTCTGCGGTCGATTTCTTACCATCTACCATCAGGTTGTTCATGAATTTTGAAAGGACCTGATCCTTAAATTTTGGATCAGGAAGGATTACCCGTTTCTCGGGACGACGACGACGTGCCATATTATATAACTCCTACAAACCAATTATTCTTGGCTGATTATTTAGGACGCTTAGCGCCATATTTGGAACGGGATTGCTTCCGGTCCTTAACGCCTTGCGTATCAAGAACACCGCGCAGCACATGGTAACGCACACCGGGAAGGTCGCGAACACGGCCGCCGCGAATGAGAACAACACTATGCTCCTGAAGGTTATGACCTTCACCGGGAATATAGCTGATGACCTCACGCTGGTTGGTCAGGCGAACCTTGGCAACCTTACGCAGAGCGGAGTTTGGTTTTTTAGGAGTCGTTGTGTAGACACGGGTACAAACGCCGCGTTTCTGCGGGTTGGCTTCCATGGCCGGCACTTTGGACTTCGTCTTCTGTGGCACCCGCCCTTTACGGACGAGCTGATTAATCGTTGGCATAAAGTCTTCACCTTATAAGTAGTTTTTCCTGCAAATCGCAGGGGTTACTCTCACCGTATTTTGGTACGGCAAGTGTTTTGCCTATGTAGCTTTCCCGTTCAGCAGGACGCATCCCGCGCGAACAAGAACGCGGCCCTTAGCGGGGATTCGCTGGAACGTCAACAGTTGTGCCACTTACTGGCGCATGAATTAATGTTAGTGATCAGGCTGGGATCGGAGCGATTGCTTTATCCCGAGAGGGGACATTAGCGAAACGACTTCACGTTTCTGTGGATGTTTTCTTCAGTCAGCTCGCCGATTGGCGCAGCGCATTAACGCGTCTGTTAAGAGATACCATCGCCAGCGACGGCACTAACCGACCTGGTGCAAACATCAGATTGTAGTTTAGAGGCCCAATGCGATGCTTGTAATCATCTGACCTGTAGAAAGTTTCGATATCCTCGACCGGATCATGCAGTTCCACAATCATGTCCTGATCTGCAATTTGACTGAAGGCATCATGTGTTCCGTCCCACTCGCCAGTTGCAGCTCGGTGGCAGCCAAATCCATAGTCTAAGTTGTCCCGCTCGAGCTTTTCAACCACTGCTCGCCTCAGTGGTGGATCCGCTATATAGCTGTCGATACGCACCCAATTATTGTCCATGCGCACCTCAGTGAAGATATGTGAAAGCTGCGGCGGGGTTACTGCAACACCATTCAAGATATCATTGGTTATCGTAGAGGGGCGGAAACGCGCTTCAAACCCAGCGGTTCTAAACAGCTCCACCATCAGTCTTGCTTGCGGATTGCAATGACCGGCGCCTAGTTTTAAAGTCATTTCGGAAGAAGCGGCGTCAAAATAGGGTGTGAAACCAAAGGCAATTTCGTCCCGCACATAATCGTGCAGTGCTATCGCAAGGGGCTTCCCGGTCCCTACGCGCGTGCGGGCATCATCTACAATCTGCCCCAACTTCATCTGCTTGTGACTCATATTCTGGCTCCTTACTATTTGGTTCAAATTTGCATCACTTGAGGCTCATTACTGAACCATATTCATTAACGGATATCAGTTGTGCTTGGCGTTGGCAACAAAAATGAATATGGTTCAGTAATGAGTGACCTTAGAAAGCCAGTGCGGACCCGAGATCCCGATGCCAAATATCTCGCCATCATAAAGGCAGGCGAGTATCTGTTCTCCGCCAAAGGCTTTGAAAGAACGAAGATGAGCGACATTGCCAACCGGGCAGATGTTTCAGTAGGAACGCTTTATCGATTGTTTCCTGACAAGCCGTCATTGTTGGCCGCGTTGCACAGACAGATGGAAGACGGTTTTATTAATGCCATGCAATCCGGCTGGTCGCGAGGGGATACCTATCCCGATCGTTTTGACTATCTGATCGAAAGTCTACTCGACGAACTTATCCGAGTTCGAGAAACAATGCCTCTCTATATGATGACAAAGAACATTGTCGGCGCTGCCAATCACCAGCCAGGCATGCGCGTGATGAACGAAATCCAAACCCTCTATCAGAAAGCGGTGAGTGATGGGGCGGCCCGCGCATTTCCAGATGGCTACCAGGCCGCTATCGGGCACGCCATTATTGAAGGAGCTTTCCGAGCTTGGTTGATGGAACCAACCGAAATGCGACGGTCAATCGTTCAGCAAGAGACTCAAGATTTGCTCAAACGCGCGTTCCAAATAGCTTGAATAGCCCTCCCAACGTATGATTTTGGACTAACCAGACCGCAAATGTCGCGTAGCTTTCGCGCCCTAAGCGGACGCGCAACTGCATGGCTCAATTGTTCAATAAAGCGAATTCCTCGATATCACCCACCATCCGACAACCATACACCCACTACCCCCAGCCCTTTCACCCCCCAACCAAAGCCACCCAAATAGCGACAAAGAAAGACGCGCCGCCCATCATCACGAAGCTATGCCAGATCGAATAGCGAAAGGGCTGCGTCTTACGGGCATAGAAAATCGTGCCGAGAGAATAGAAGACACCGCCCGCCAACATGGCCCATAAAGATAATCCGGGTAGCTGCGCCATCATCTCGGGCACGCCGATAATGCCCATCCATCCCAAACCGAGATAGGAAGCCAGCGACCAGCGCGAATCCAGATTTTTGCCGAATATCTTGTACAGCATCGCAGGGATAGCCAGCGCCCAGACAATCGTCAGCAGGAACAGGCTAAACTCTGTACCGGCAAGCACAAACAGCGGTGTAAAAGTGCCCGCGATAGTCAGATAGATCGCCGCATGGTCTATCCGGCGCAGTGCCAGCCGCCGACCATGAAAAGGCGACAAGTGGTAGAACATGGAAATGACGTGAGAAAATGCCACGCCGATCACATATGTGCTGACCGCCGCAATCACCGCTGCACCGTGATCAGCGGCCTGAATGAACAAGGCCACACCGGCCAACAGGATAAAAATCAATCCTATCCCGTGGACAATAAAATCGGCGCGGCGTTCTTGCATATTGGGGCTGGGGTACATCGGGTCACAATCATTTAGATGGGCATTTAAGATAGGCGTTGGAGATGGATATTGGAGATCGGGCCGCAGTGACAGCATATTTATGGCTCGTAGTCACCCACTAACCGACAACCGCACACCCATGGCCCGCAACAGATTCCGCAAAGTCTCCAGCTTCATAGTGCCGTTCGGCCCCAGCACCTTGTAGAGCGCCTGCCGCGTGATCTTGCTCTGTTTAAGCCCCTCCCCTTCAGGGGAGGGGTTGGGGTGGGGCTGTCCCCACGCGGAATTTCAGAAACTGGTATCGAACCAGTTTCCTCATCAACCACCCCTTCCCCCTCCTTGGAAAGGAGGGGCTTAAAGGCAGATTTATTCTAACCACCCGCCAGCATGGCCCATAACGACAATCCGGGTAGCTCCCCCGGTTCAGCCTGACGCTGTGTAGAGGATCACTCGATCCAATAGCCCACCACCTTCCAGCTTGCGTCCTCCCGAACCAGCGTCAAAGTCTCGGTGGCATTGGGTTTGTTTTCAAAGCTGGTTCGGAATTTGACCATTTCATATCCGGACGGTGGCGCTGGGACGGCTTCCTGGCTGTTAGCCGTTCGCGAGAGCACTGCTCCCAAGGCTGGTTGAACCGCGCTGGCGGTCGATGCCCATGCATCGCTGGTGTTGAGCGCCTTGAACGACTGTCCGGTGGCGTTCCAGCTATCGAGCCAGTTATAAGCATCAACTAGCGCCAGCCATTGCTGCGCCGATGTGATGACATCAGATGCGGGAAGCGCAGAGGAGGATGTTTCGGTCGCTGGTTCCACCTGGGCTGCCTCGACGGCTGGACCGGTATTTTGTGAGAGGGACGATAATGCAACTGCTGCAATTATAAAGGACATCATGATAACTCCTGTCAGCATGGCGAGGGGAATCCTCGATCCATGACCGTCTTCCGGTGTTCCATGGGCTAACAGGTCCTCAGTACTTTCGGCTTCCCCCAAAAACCTGTCCGCTAGAAAACTGGGGTCGTCGCCTTCTTTTTCGAGCAACAGGCGCGCTGCTTGGCGGCTGCTGGAAACGGACATTTTCTGGCGCGCGTTGCGCAGCCGCTCGTTGATCGTATGCACCGACAGATCAAAATAGCGCGCGATGGTTTTTGTGTCATGGCCCCTGACCAGCAGCCGCAGCGTTTCCTTTTCTTTCTCGGTGAGGGCGGGATAGTCTTGGGACATGGGCCTACCTGTGCTGGGGTCATTTGATGGCTACAGTCTAGGTGGCGGTCCGGCGAGGCACTACCCCAAAAAATTCGTGGTGTTGGTTACCGAGGGATGGTCACACGCTATCAACGAACAAGCACCAGCAGCTTTCCTACATAAAGTGCGCCTGACATAGGGTTTTGACGCTGGTCAAATCAACGCAACCGCGGCCGCATCTAAAACCGGTTGGTCGTCAGTTGATCTTCGCCCGCAGTGCAACGGTAAATTCCGAAGTCGGCGCAGGGGTGGCGAATATGCCTTTGGGATTGATGCAGATATAGGTGACCGCAGGGTCATAGCCGGTGGCCGGCTCATAGGTGCAGCTTGCGAACGAGATGGGCATGCCCGGCTGGTTGGAGAAAGCCACATCCCTCGCATAGTCAAAACTGAGGCCGCTCCCATTGTCGATAAAGGCCACGGGATCACTGCCGGGGAAATTATCGGGGCCGCCATCGTCAATATCGCCGTTGAAGAAGGTCAACTGGGCGGGCAGCTGGTCGATGACAAAAACGCTGTCTTCTCCGGCCGGGCCGCCGCCGACATTCTGGACGACAATCGTGTAAATCATATCTTCTACAGGAATAGAGAAACCGGTGCTGGTTCCGTTGGCGGTGTAAACGGAAGAGCTTTTCACGACATTCAGGCGCGCGGGATCGACGGGGGATGCCTGACCCAGCTCGGAAAAATTGCCTTGGCAATTGCCGGGGCCCCCAGCAATTGCCCCCCAATTGGGATCGCCGACGTCATTGCCCAGCACGCTGGTGCCGGCCGCGCCGCCGTTCAAGACCGGTGTTATCGCCACGCAGGTGGCACCGAACAGGCGGATTGCGCCGCCACCACCGCCGCCGCCTGTGCCATGGGCAAATTGCGTATTGGCTTCATCGCCACCGTCACCGCCAGCGACCCGAAAAACCGGAGAGCCCGACAAGCCTGATATCACCGACACGGCAATCGCCCCGCCCGCGCCGCCGCCGTCAGAGCCATTGGCATTATCGGCAAAGGCCGAAAGACCATCGGCAATCAGCTGCCCGCCTCCGCCAACAAGCTGACCCACCCGCAGGAAGATCAAACCGCCGCCAGCCCGCGAGCCGCCTGTGGCCGCCTGTTCCACTTCCGATCCGGAGCCGCCGCCACCGCCCATGAACAGGCGGTTATTAGGCGAATAATCCAATGTCTGTCCGCCAAGTCCACCAAATGCGCCGTCATCATCACAGAGATCCAGCTCCCGGCCACCCAGGCCACCGGCACCAATATTTCCGCCGCCACCGCCGCCAGCATCGGTTATATTGCCGCCACCGCCGCCATTGCCGTTATGGCCCCGGCGGGCCGCATGGGACGCCGCGTTGGGAACAATGCCCTCGCCCTTGTTCCCCGTGCCCGCCTGAACGGAACCGGTATAATTGAACTGGTCCGATGCACAGCTGTCAAACGGTGTGGTGGATGCCCTAGCCCCACCCAAAAATCCGCGCCCCGTGGCATCAATATTGGCATCCAGCGTCAGCGTGCCCGTCACATCAAATGCAACGACCCCGCCGGTTTGTCCGTTCCAGGGTTGCGGGACAACATTTTGGACCAGCGTCCCGCCATCGAAGACCGGCACGGTGAGCATCTGGACAGAACCGGCGGTGTTAAAGGCCACCGCAGGCGCCGTTTCCAGAGTAACCGAACTGCCCGCCACACTGAGTATTTTGACATATTCGAAGCGGCCGGCGCTATTATATGCGGTGACATCGCCATGGGCCGCGCTGTCGGTGCGCGTCACCGAGGCGCCTTTCATCTGAACGATCAGCGCGCGGCTATTAGCCGTAAATCCGGTGGTGGTGGACAGTTGAACGGTTGTCGATGAAATGGAGATAACGCGCGCATAATCATTAACCGCAACACCAGCAGGAGGAGATGTGGTTTGCGCATATGCCGCGACCGGCAGAAGCGCGGCGACCATCAGCAACCCGACAGCGCCTATTTCCCAAAACCATGCCCTGAAATCAAACAAGCTTTCTCATCCCCCGATGCGTTATCCGCCTATGGGAATCAGATACGGTCGTTACAAACCGGAATTAACCCAAATTGGGTCTAATTGTGCTTTCGTCAAAGAACAGACGCTTGACACTGGTCAATCTGAGCGCGGGCGCTCCATTGCCGATGATCCATCGCACGCCAACACTTAAAGGCGCGATTCTGACCTAAGCGTCGCTCTGCCCGCGTTGTCCCAATACCGTGTTTTCCATGCGGATCCGATGGCGCAACAGGATTGCGTTCAGGATAGAGAATAGCAACGCCACCCATGGCAACCCCATCAACAGCGGCACTATCGCAATTTCGAGCACCACGACCAGATAGTTGGGATGGCTGAGAAATTTATAGGGCCCGCGCTTCACCTTGTCGAAATGCGGAGCTGATATGATTCGCGTTGTCCACCAGCGACCGATAGATGCCAAGGTCCAGACGCGCAGGATTTGGGTGCCGACAAACAGCGCCAGCAACAGGGGGTTCAGCTCCAGCAACGGATCGACCAGCAGGAAGATGATGGCGAGCCATGCGCTGTGGAGAAAGATAAACCAGTGATAATGGTCGGCGCCAAATTCCTCGCCGCCTTCTGACAGCAAACGCTTGGTGTTGCGATTGGCATAAACCAACTCACCCAGCCGCTGAGCCACTATATAGAGCAATACCCATGTCACCCAGGTGGGAGCGGTTGTAAAAATAGCACCTAGACCGTCCATTTAGAGTCCTTCCACCGGGTCCAAAATGCCCAGCACGGAGGTAAATCCCGGGCCTAGCGCGGTCAACAATATCGGTTTCTTAGGGTTACTGCTGAGTATTTTCTCCAGCACGAACAGCACGGTCGGCGAAGACATATTGCCATGATGTTTCAGAATTTCACGCGTGGCCGGAATTCCTGCCAGGTCGGGTGCAAAATAATCTTCCAATGCTTCGACCACGCGGCCGCCGCCAGGGTGGCACGCGGGCTCTCCCAGATCGGATTTTTCGAGACCCTGATCCTGCAGAAATGCGTCGCAAAAGGGCGTAAAATCTTTGGTCACAAAAGTCGGAATATCGCGCGCCAGAACCAGATCAAATCCGGTATCACCTATGTCCCAGCCCATCATGTCGCGGGTGTCCGGCCAGGTCTTCTGGCCAAATGCCCGAAAAGACGGCGCTGCCCCCTGCCCGCCTTGACCGCTGAGTATGGCGGCAGCGCAGCCATCGGCAAAAAGCGCGGTGGCAATCATATTCTTTTTGTCAAACTGGCTATAGTCGTAGGACAGGCTGCAAAGCTCCAGAGAGATCATCAGAACATTCTGGCCGCCACCCGCATCCGCCAGATCATTCGCCAGTCGTAGACCCAATATTCCGCCCGCACAGCCGTAGCCAAAGACCGGGACAGTCTGCACCGACTGGCGAAAGCCCATGGTCTCGATCAATCGGCTGGGTATGGAAGGTGTCATCGTACCGGTGGTGGAAATCATCACGATCGCATCGATATCCATCGGCTTCAGAGCGGCTTTTTCCAAGGCCGCTGTCGCCGACCGTTCGGCAAGCACCCTACCCACCTGATCATAAATTCCTGCGCGGTCCGACCAGCCGCGCTGCTTGAGATAATAATCGGGTTCGCGCGCAATATAGCGATGATCGATCCCGCTATTACCCAATATCTGTTTTAGCCGGGCCGGCAGTGCAGCCCCGCGCGCCTTCGCCAGAACTGCCAGAACATCCTCTTGGCTGATCTTGTGATCCGGAAGAGCGGTCGCGATGGATTTCAGTTGGGACATGGGACATATTCGCGCTGCATGACTAAGCTGTTACACATAGCTGTTTCAGAAACAAAAGAATAATCTCCACACTGCCCGAACAGACGTATCGCTGATATTCCCGTTGCGAACTGGAGAAGATGGGTTAGCATAGCACATAAAAGGGAAGGTTATAGCAATCGCCGGTTTGGATTTGGTATTTGTCGATATGACATTGCGTCTGCTCGCCATTGGCGGGCAGATCATGATCATCGTTATCTTGATCGCTGGCAAGATACGTACGAACCTCAAAATCGCAGCCATTGGTCTGCTGGTCAGTTCCATGGCCTATATCATTAACTCCTCCGGCTTTTCTCCCGACAAAGGCCTTTTGGAAATTGTCGTTGATTTCATGTCGGTATCCACAACCATCTGGGCATGGGTGTTTGGCCACCAGCTGTTTGAACGCCCCATCAACAAGAAGATTCTGATCGGCGCTTCGCTCATCCTGTTATTATTATGGGGCACCACAAACCTGCCCATGGTTGACCGATGGCTGACATTTGATGCCATCCGCATTGTTTCACTGGCCTTGATTGTCCATTTGCTGATTGTCGCGATTGGCGGCAGGGCGGATGATCTGGTCGAGAAACGCAGACTGATCAGCACCTTTTTGCCATTTTTGATCGGGTTGCAGGTCGGCGGTGTACTCATCGTCGAATTGCTTTTCGGTGGCCATAGTGTCCCGTTGGCAGCATCGGTGGTGAACGCTGCTTTTATCTTTTTACTGGTATTATGCGCCGGCTCTGCGCTGCTCATTGTTGAACCGGAAGTTCTGGTCGAGCGTGGCTATTCGCCAGCCAAAACATATACGTCCGCAAATCTGTCCCCGAGCGAAAGCGTTTTGCATGACAAGCTGATCGCAGCGATGGAGGATGGCCAATATCGCATCCCCTCGCTTACCATCGCCACACTGGCTTCCCAACTGGACACGCAGGAACATCGGCTGCGCGCGCTGATCAACAAACAGCTTGGCCACCGCAATTTCTCATCCTTCCTCAACGGCTATCGAATCGCCGAGGCGAAAGAAAAACTAGCCGATCGCGCGCTGGTGGACCTGCCTATTCTGACCATCGCGATGGACTTGGGCTATGGGTCGCTGGCGCCGTTCAACCGCGCCTTTCGCGCCGAAACCGGCCTGACACCTAGTGATTTTAGAAAAGCAGCGATTGATCAAAATTGAAATAGTCTGATCATTTTCAAAATTGCACAGCATTTTTCGACATTGCAGAGAAACATCCCATCCTTCCTGCCACTTTGCCTTCATCGAACAACATTAAGACATGGTGGAGAAGCAAATGCCCGGAATATTCAACGACATAGTGGATCATATGATCGGCGCCTTTACCTTTGATCTCGGGCGCTACCTGATTGCAGCAGGCGCCTTGTCTTTGATTCTCTGGGCCTTTGGCAAATGGAGCGCGGCCCGGCGCATCCAGTCTCGCAAGGCGAGCATCGCCGATTATAAACGGGAGTTCTTCTCTTCCATGCGGACCGTACTCGTTTTCGGTCTTACGACCATCAGCACAGTGTTGCTGGAAGCGTCCGGCTGGATCACCGTCATGACTGGCCAGATCAACTGGCCGCTATTTGTCATTCAGCTTCTGGCGATGATCGTTGCCCATGATGCCTATTTCTATTGGATGCACCGTTGGCTGCACACCAAAACCATGTTCCGCTTTTCCCACCTGCACCATCACAAGTCGCGTACACCCACCCCTTGGGCGGCCTATAGCTTCTCCTCATTCGAGGCGATGACCGAAGCAGCCTTTGTACCCATTTATGTGTTTATCGTCTCGGTTCTGTTCGACGGCATGTATCCGTTCGCGATCTTCCTGTTCCTTGCGCATATGATTGTGCGCAATGTCATGGGCCATGCCGGCGTAGAGCTGTTCCCAGCTGGCTGGACGCGCAACAAATATGTTGGCTGGATGACGACCACCACCCATCATGATCTCCACCATAGTCAGGGCAACAGCAATTTCGGTCTCTATTTCACCTGGTGGGACCGGATGATGGGAACCGAGCATCCCGATTACGAAGCCCGCTTTAACGCCGTGGCTAAACCAATCCGGCTTTCGGTTAGCGCAACGGCCAATATCTGCATTGCCGCCTTCTCGCTGCTGGCCGTCGCGACGACTGCCAATCTCATCTGACCAGCTCGACAGCGAAATGAAGATTTACATCTTTCCTACAAAGGCCCGCCTATGATATGGTCACCTATGGTCATCCCAAATCTTGAAAGGGGAAGGATGACCATTATGTTGCAGAGCAACGTGAAATATATTTTTTGCCGATTCTGTGCATTTTCTGTATAAACTGACGGAAAGACATATCGTCATAAATTGACATAACTATCTGGCAGGCCAGAGATTTACCTCAAATTTCCGATTTATGTTGCACTGCAACATTTTTCCTTGACTTAGCCGTCAGTCATTGCTAATTGTGCACTGCAACAAACAATTGGAAGCAAAGATGGCTGATACAAAAACAACTGATACAAAGGCTGTTCCGGCTGCTGAAAAGCCCGCGAGCCTCTCTGCTGAAGCGGCTTATGCTGCCGCAGCATCCGCAGAACCTGTAACCGCTGATAAGGCGTCTGCTGAACAAGCAGCTGCCAAACCAGCGCCAAAGACCACATCAACGACTGCGGCTGCAAAGCCGGTCGCTGCTGCGGCAACAACAACGGCTTCAAAACCCGCTGCAACGAAGCCTGCAGCAAAAAAGGCAGCTCCGAAAAAAGCTGCTCCAAAAAAGACGGCGACGAAGCGCAAAGCCGCTCCAAAGCGCGCCGCAACAACCACCAAAAAGACAGTAACTAAAGGAACGAAAAAAATGGCAACCGCAACAAAACGCCCGACCGCAACAAAACGCGTCGTGAAAAACACCAAGGCCGCTAACACCAAAGCCGCCAACAAAGCGAAAACCGCTGCTGAAACACTTGGCAGCCGTTTTGAGAAGCTGACCGCAACTGCTCAGGAACGCGCTAAAATTGCTGCTGACCGTGCTGTTGAAGTCTCCAAAAGCGCTGTTGAATTCAACCGTATCAATGTTGAAACCCTGATCGAAACCGGCAAAATCACTGCTAAAGGCGCTCAGGAAATCGGCAAAACCAACATGAAATATACCCGCGAAAATTTCGTGGAAGCCAGCCGCGCTTTGCAAGGTGTTTTCAGCGTAACAACGCCGAAGGACCTTTTTGAAAAGCAGGCCGACTATCTGCGCAATGGCATGGACCGGGTTGTTGACCAGACTTCAAACAACATGGATGCTGTCACCAAATTGGCTGGCAAAGCTTATCAGCCAATCGCTGATCGCGTTAGCACCATCCGCAAGGAATTGAAAAAAGCCGCTTAAGCCGCTTTTATCATCATGCAAAAGGCCGTTCCCGAGGGAGCGGCCTTTTTCATTTGTGCCGTAATCAGACGATTTGTCGTAAAATCATCGCGGATTGATCAATCCGCCACTTGCCCTCGGGGGTTAAAATACCATATCCTGTGGAACATGATTAAAGCAGAGATTCTCTCCCCCATATCGTTCGACGCCGACCCGCTCCACTTCCCGGCTAGAGAAGCCTTTGGGCTGGTCGAGCTTATGGCCGGGGATGACGATGATGATGGCGCCGGTGACAATGGCACCGGAGACGGCGACGATACCAATATTGGCATCGCGACGAAAACGCGGACCAAGACCAAGAAGCCCAATCCTTATAAAGTTCTGATCCTCAACGACGACTACACACCGATGGAGTTTGTCGTGCTCGTGCTGAAGCGCTTTTTCCAGATGGATATCGATGAAGCCACCCGGGTTATGCTTCATGTTCATCAAAAAGGCGTCGGCGTTTGCGGGACGTTTAGCTACGAAGTCGCCGAGACCAAGGTCACCCAGGTCATGGACTTTGCACGCAAAAACCAGCATCCATTGCAGTGCACTTTAGAAAAAGCCTGAACCCACACCCAAATATGTAAGGAAATAGCGATGTCAGAGACCCCGGTCATTACCGTAGATATTGTCTCTGATGTTGTCTGCCCCTGGTGTATCATTGGCTATAAAAAGCTGGAACAGGCGATGCAGCGCTTTGAAGGCAAAGCGGAATTCGCCCTTGCCTGGCACGCGTTTGAGCTCAACCCCGGAATGCCGCCCGAGGGCCAGGATATCAACGAGCATATGGCGCAGAAATATGGCGCCACGCCTGAACAAAGCAAAGCCAACCGGGAACGACTGCGCAACGCAGGAAGCGATCTCGATTTCGAATTTAGCTATCATGATAATATGCGGATGGTGAACACTTTTGACGCCCATCGCGTGCTGCACTGGGCTGGTGAAACCGGCAAACAGACCGCGCTTAAACTGGCTTTGTTCAAAGCCCATTTTACCGACGGCAAGAATGTTAGTGATCACGACGTGCTGATCGAAGTCGCCGGCTCTGTGGGCCTCGACGAGAAACGCGTCCGCGACTTGCTGGGTAGCGATATGTTCGCCGCTGAAGTTCGTGCCACCGAAGCTGAATGGCAGGACCGCTTCATTTCCGGCGTTCCGGCCTTTATCTTCAACAAGAAGTTCATGGTACCCGGCGCGCAAGACAGTGATGTCTTCGCCCAGATTATCGAAAACAAGGTCCTTGCCGCAGCGGCCTGAACCGCCATATCCGCAACGTTATTTGTCCTGCCCGCCATCTACGGGGATGATTGCGCCCGTTATGAAACTGGCTCGCGGACTCAGCACATAGGCAGCAGCTGAACCGATTTCTTCCGGCTTTCCGAAGCGCTGCAGCGGCACTTCACGTTTGATCCATCTGGCCCAAGCGTCACCCTTCTCGCCATTGGCCCGCTTTTCCCAATCGCCATCCGGGAAGATAATATTGCCCGGCGCGATCACATTAACCCGCACGCCCGATGGACCAGCCATCAGAGCCAGTTCTTTGGCAAGATGGTTCATGGCCGCCTTTGCTGTGCCATATGTCAGAGGCGTCCCCAAGCCGGAAAGACCCGCAATAGAGCTGATGAAGAGAACCGATCCTTCGCTTCTGGGCTGCATCACCCGCAAAGCCGCGCGAGAAAGAATGAAGGCCGAATCAAGGTTTTGGCTCATCCCACCGCGCCAGGTCTCGTCATCCACTTCAAAGCCAGGGGGACACGGATGCAGGCCAACATTCGCCACCACACCCCAAAGCGACCCGAAATTCTCCTCAATATCCGCTACCATCGCGTCAACCGTTGCAGTGTCCCGTAAATCTCCGGTTTGAGACCAAAGGCGATCCGCCCCGTAAATATCCGCCAACCGAGACTTTTCCGCTTCAAGGGCTTCCGCGCCGCGAGCCGCCATCGCTACTTTTGCGCCTTCTGCCAAACAGGTTTCGACAATCCCAAGGCCAATACCCCGGCTTGCACCGGCTACAAAAATGACCTTATCCTTTAGCCCTAAATCCATCTATATTTCCCTTTTGGAGTTGCCCGATTGAAAGTCCGAGCGGGTTCTTATCTCTTGGGCGGCATCGGGATAAAGCCCGATGTTCGCTCGATATAATCCACATAATCCGGGCGGTTCTTGCGCAATGAATATTCAAGCATCGGCGCGCCGCTCCATTTTGTCAGCGTAAAGCTAAGGAACAACGGCCCGACAATCGCTACCCAGGCAGGCCAACCGACCTGAGCGGCGACCAGCCAAATGCCCCACCATGTACAGAAATCACCGAAATAATTGGGGTGCCGCGTATACCGCCACAACCCGGTATCGAGTACCTTCCCCTTGTTCGATGGGTCCGCTTTGAACGTCTTGAGCTGTGCATCACCAATGGTTTCAAAGGCTATGCCGATAATCGCGAGGACCAGTCCCACCATCGCGATCGGTCCAAGCCCTTGATCCCCAGCCAATAATATCCCGATTTGAGCGGGCAAACAGACCAGAAACAGCAATGGAATTTGCAACAGCCAGGCTTTGAGCAAAGCGGTCTGCGCGAAGCTCCAACCCTTTTTCTTCATCGCTGTGCCGATAATCTTGGTATAGCGGGGGTCCTCCCCTTCCTTGCTCCAGCGCAAGTAGAGATGTGTTCCAAGCCGCACACCCCAAGTCACGGTCAAACCGAAAATCGTCCAACCGAGCCAGCCGGTATTTCCCGCCTGCAGGATCGATGCCCCCGCCATTATAGCCATACCGAACGCCCAGAACGCGTCGATGAAAGACACGTCGCGGATCTTGACGGATATAAGCCAAAGAATGATCATAATCCCGACCAGCAGGATAAAATTCTGACCAAGCGCCAATAGCAGGTTCATCCTTTTTCTCCTGATTTCCCTCCGCTCCGCTTGGGATCAGGGTCGGTGTGAACAATATCATCCATGGCTTTGTTAGGATATTTGGGTGTGACGCTGTGATAAAAGCTGCTGACTTTCGCCATATCGGCTTCATAATCGCCTGTGAGCTGGATTTGCGGGCCAAGTCCGCCAGTCTTCTTGGCGTAATCCATCATCCCGATGATCAGCGGGACCTTCGCTTTTAGCGCGATATAATAAAAACCGGTCCGCCATTGGCGAACATTACCACGCGTCCCTTCTGGCGGGATCGTCAAAATAAAATCGTCGCGGCTGTTAAATTCCTCAACCATCGCATCAACCATATTCTGGGACTTTGACCGATCCACAGGGATACCACCCATCCGCCGCATCATGTCGCCAAAAGGCCATTTGAACAGCGTGTCTTTGCCAATCCAATAGGATTTGATCTTCAGGCTGTTGGTCAGGCCGAAAAAATAGATAAAATCCCAGTTGCTGGTATGCGGCGCGGCGATAATCACGCATTTGCGGGGCGCCGGATTCTCCTGCACAGCCTTCCAGCCGTTGAAATTATAAACGAACACCGAAAAGCGTCGGACAATTTCCGATAGCCAATTAGGTTTGATATTATTAGCCACGCTTCCCCCGTTTGCGATCTTGCTCGCATCTGTGAATCGACAATAGGTCCATTCCACCCAAGCGCAACGCCCGATATGCCAGACAAACTAATGCGGGTTCAGCTTTTAGCAATCTGAAAAGTCTAGATTTTGCCGCAACGGTGAAAAGAGAAAGAGCGCACATGAAAATATCCGCAATAACGGCCTATGCCACGATCCTATCCGCTCTCTGCATACAGCCTGCTATAGCACAAAATGAGCAATCCACCGAAATCGCCGCAAATCCTCAAATTGACTATTCCGGTTTTCTGCAACTTACCGAACAATTATCAGAATATCGGGCCGAACGCCTTGTTGAACTGGACCAGTTTAACGAGATCGCCAAACAGCGGGGCGCAATTATTCTGGATAGCCGCTCTGCTGCCGCTTTTGGGCAAGGCCATATTGAGGGCGCGATTAATATCCCGTTTTCGGACTTCACGGAAGAAAAACTGGAAAAGCTATTGGGTGATAAATCCCGACCGGTGCTGATCTATTGCAATAATAATTTTCGCGATAATATCCCGCCGATCCAACTGAAAAGAGCGCCGCTGGCACTGAATATTCCAACCTTCATCAATCTGTATGGCTATGGTTATGAAAATATCTACGAGCTTGACGGTGTAACGCATATGGCCGATCCCAAGGCACGGTGGACCGGCGAGCCCTCACCGTTATTACTGACACCGACATCTTTTTCCGACGAACCTAGCGCGGATGATCCGCGCGCCAACTAGACGGCTTCTCGAAAGCGCCTTGCCAGATGCCCCGTTTTGCCTGCTGCGCCTGTGCCTCCTCGGCGCCATAGATGACACGATCAAAATTTTCTGACGACAGAGCATGGCCTTGCTCAACCAGACGCGCACCCAAATCATCATTTTTACTGCTGCAGCTTACGATTGCTCGTCCATATTTGTCCCGTGCGCGGACTTCGCAAGAGAAGCGGTCACTCCGAAGGGCCGCCACCAAGCCTTCTCTCGCCGACTTTCCGCATGACCAGTTCAGGCCGGCAGCATCCCTGCAGGATTGGCGATATTCCGGTGCATCGATGCCATAAATACGGAATTCTGTTTCACCGTCTTTAAAGCTATCGCCGTCAATGACGCGAACAGTTTTGCCGTCGACCAATATAATTTCCGGATCAATGGTCCATTGCCCAAGCAACCATGATCCCCCGACGATCAGTAAAACCAATAATATCTTTTTGGTATGTTGGAATATCTTGCTGGCCATTATCGGCTCAGCCTAGTCGATTATCCGCTCTCTGCAATGCTGGTGCAGCAGCGATCAGGAATCCTGTGATTTTAGCATCGGATATTTCGATACGATATGATCAAATACGGCCGGATGCAGGCTTTGCACAAATTCGCAGCCATAAAAGTCACCTTCGGCCCAGCAAATTTTGCTCTCGATCGCTGCGAAGGATGGCAAAGCCATGAAAATATTCTTCTCACCCGTTAACCGGGTCATACAGCGCATGCGATAGCCGGTCATCGACAAATCCATGATCATGGCTTCAATACGCCCGAGACCCGGTTCCCGTACTTCAGCGAGAATCTCAACGCCGGCACGCGTCGAAATACGGTGGTCACCCCGCTTCAACTGCGTGTCCATCACTCGTTGATTAGATTTACCGTTCATCGCCAAAAAATCCCGCTTTGCATATCAAAGGATATTCTACCCCGTGACGGATTGGCCAGCTCTCTCAGCCAGCCGGTATTCTCCTTCAACGTATAGCAACAGATGCTTATGCAAAAGTTAACAACGCACCTGTTTTATGTGGTTAATATGATAGCGGCTTCGTCTCAGAAATTCCCGGTTTTTCGAAGCTTTTACTGTTAACGATCCATATTCAGACAGGCTTGTGATTGCCCGCATGAGCAGGATGGATAGCTCTTTCCTACAGTTGTGCCAATGTGATAGCTACTGAGGGGCTCTTTCTCAATTTTGAATAAATTCAAGCCCGCTCAAGCCCGTGAGACTTGTGTGAACTTTGGAATATTATTTCACCAACCAGGATTGCTGAAATAGACTGTGTACATATTGTAAACTTTGTCAAATATCCTTTACAAATCCCGTAACGGAGGTGCCCATCAAAATTGTTTCTTGCCGCCCGTTCCTGTCCTCTGCAATACACCAATTAAAACTAGGGGTGGATACGCATGATATCAGCAATCGGATTAATCGGCGGGCTCGCGCTCCTCATCTATATGACGGTAAAGGGTGTAAATATCCTGATTGCTGGACCAATTGCGGCGGCGATCGTCGCCGCGAGCAGCGGATTGGCATGGTTGCCGCCGCTTGCCGCTGAGGGCGCACCTGATTTCGCTACCGCTTATATGGATGGCTTTGTCAGCTTCTTCAAAAGCTGGTTTTTCATGTTCTTGCTCGGCGCAATATTTGGCGAAATCATGGGCGCTTCTGGCGCAGCTGCAAGCGTGGCGCATTGGGTCATCGAGAAAATCGGAATAAAGCACGCGGTGCTCGCTGTTGTCGCTGCCTGCGCTATTCTGACCTATGGCGGCGTCAGTGTTTTTATCGTCGCCTTTTCAGTCTATTCGCTGGCGGTCCACTTATTCCGCGAGGCTAATTTACCCCGCCGCTTCATTCCCGCTGCTCTGGCCTTCGGGTCTGTTACCTTTACGATGACGACTGCGGGAAGTCCGGAAATCCAGAATCTGATCCCGATGGAATTCCTCGGCACCACGGCTTATGCAGGCTGGGAAGTCAGCCTGGTGGTTGCGCTCTTCATGGCAGTTTCGGGACATTTCTGGCTCAACTGGATGGTCAAGCGGGCCGTCGCCAATGGAGAAACCTTTGTTGGACGGGAGACCGACGACACCAATACCGACTATGGCAACCTGCCCGCACCCCTCATCTGCTTATTGCCGCTTGTGGCCGTTCTCGGTATTTTCCTGATCTTTCAATATCCCCAGGACATGGGGCCGCTATCGGCGATTTTGCCGCAAAATTCGTTGGATAAATGGGCCTTGGTCGCTGCCTTGGGGTCTGGCGCAATTGTCGCCTTGGCTGTCGGCTATCGAAAATTACGCGCGATGCCGGAAGCCTTTTCCCGAGGAGCAACTAGCGCTGTGGTTGCAATTACCAACACCTGCGCCGTGGTCGGCTTTGGAGCCGTCGCGAAGCTGTCTCCGGCTTTTCAGGAAGCTTTGGTAATGGTCCAGAATATCCCGGGTAGCCCTCTTATCGGGGCGGCGATTGCGGTTACCGTAATCGCCGGCTTGACGGGTTCAGCCTCTGGTGGCCAAACCATCGCCCTACCCCTGATCGCGCCGCATTATATGGACGTCGGCGCGCAGCCTGACGAGCTGCACCGGGTCGTCGCCATATCTTCGGGCGCACTCGATAGCTTGCCGCATAATGGCTATGTCGTCACCACGATCCGCGCCGTTTGCGGGGAAACCCACAAAGATGCCTATGGAGCGGTCGGGGCACTTACCGTGGTGATACCGGTCATTGGCACGATCATGGCGGTCGTGCTATTCACGATGTTCTAGCCGCGGTACACCCGGACAAACCGATCCGTCAGGTCAATCACTCAGGCGGTTGACCAACCTGCAAGACAAGACCGCTGCTCACCCAGTCAACGCCTTCATAGGCGAAGGAATGCCGAACATAGAGCGGTTGCGGTTTTATCGGATAATGTCCTTTGATCACCAGAAAGCCGCCCTCATCAATCCGGGCATCGTCAATGACCGGTGTCATCTTGCTGATTTCAGCATAGTCTCCGGCAAATCTGTAATTTCGCCCATAAGCTTCATTCAGCTGCTCGACAGTGAATTGTCGGCGGAAGATCCCCGAGGAGTTGTCCCATAATTTCTGCATGCTCTGGTCCGCCAGCGATTCCGCGTAAACCGTAATCGTATCGCGAAACAGTTGCTGCTGTTTCCTGACCGGCGGAACGGCAGCCGAGCCCCCAGCACTGTCCTTGAAACCGGCACTCTCCTTTTCAATCGCGTTGATCCGCCATCCGCTTTCGGAATCGATCAGGCGCAATTTCAAAGGGATCTTGCTTCCCCCGTCAGTCGTGATTGTGCCTTCCAGTTCCGCGACACCGCCGGTCATCATCCGACCGCCCCAGGACGCCTCCTTGATTTTGTCGAGAGCATTTGCAGCCAGATAGGCTTTCAACTCTTCCTTGCTGGTTCCAGCCTTGAAATCGTCAGACAGCAGCGCATAAGCGGCGTCCATATCGTCATTCTGCACGGCGGCGAAAAACTCGTCACCCGCCTTGGTTACATCCCCCGTCAGCCAGAAAATGACACCGACCAGAACCGAAACCCCGGCGATAATGCCGAGAACAACCTTCATCCATGTTTTCATAAATACCCCCTCGAAGTGGCGCGACCCGAGTTGGTTGTGCAGATCATCCGCTACGCGGCGCCGATAGATATCATGCACTGATATCCTTTCATGACAGATTGGAGCATTTATTGCAAATCACGAGCATCGATCACCGGGCTTTCCTACAGCCCGGATGTTATGGTAGGTTTTATCCGGCTCTTTCAATAGTTGAATATTTTCTGGCAATCTGCCTTTTTTCCGTACCTGAGCGGGCGATGTCGTTATGTGTGATTTGTGTGAACTTTCAGACAATATCCACCTTTTGCTCCAAGACAAAAAACAGCTTGTGAACTGTGTGAACTTTAAAAGGCAGAAGGTAGATCGGAGAGATATCCACGCCCGTTACCTGATACAGAGCGCGGACATCCCGACCATCGAATTAAGATGTGATTTGTGTGAACTTTGGGAGGGCGAAGGCCGTCGATCTGGTTATTTAAGTCGCTCAATCTTGCTGGCTGCCTCGTCAATAATCGCTGCAACGTCGAGTATCTTTTCGGAACCCTTCTCTTCATCTGCCAAACGAATGCGGATTGCGCTTTTCAGATTGCTTGTCGCTCGGCGGATTGACGCTCCGTCAGAGGCACGGTCCATTTGCGCTATACCCTCCAACCGGGAAAGAATATCGGAAAGGTGCTTTTCTTCATCCGCCAGCAGACTGGTGCCCGCATCGGTAATCGAATAGATTTTCTTACCACCATCATCGGCCTGCTCGTCAATCAGGTCCATATCGGCCATTAAAGTCAGTGTCGGATAAACAATTCCGGGACTTGGCGCATAGTGACCGCCAGTGAGTTCCTCAATTTGCTGGATCAAGTCATAACCATGACGCGGTTCTTGAGAGATTAGGTGCAGCAGGACCAGCCGCAACTCTCCGCGTCGAAAAACCCGCGCACGGCGTTTGGCTTTGGCCCCTTCAAAAGCGGCAGCGGCAAAAGCGCGAGCAATTTTCTGTCCATTCATAGCGCCCCAACCTCTACCGCGCCGAGAGCCTGATCCACAATCATTATAGTTTGCATATCGCATAATATTTCCTTCTTTTTATGTCTAAGCTGTTTCTAAGATATATCTTAAAGCGAAATATGCAATATCTAGATCAGCCAAAAGAACGAAGCGATTGATCAAAAAGGGAAGTTTTTAGAACTAACTATATGCCATTAGATTAAGCAAATTTGTTCTCTTTAATTGGACGAGAAGACCGATCTGATAATCTCAGTAAAGAGATATTAAATATTTCTATTCTAATTTAGAAATAGAATTCGGAGATTCCTATGAAAAGCAAGCTTACGCAAGTAATAGCGTTCATATTCCTGTTTTCGTTGTCTACTGTTTCTATCTTGAATATCTACCAGTGGTTTAGCGATGGTACCATCCGCACTCGAGGGTCCGATCATACTGCCTTATCAGATAGTCCGCTGGCATTCATAATGGTTCTGTTCATGTCATTCCTTATTCCAATCATATCACCTTTGGCTATACGATCATATTTCCGGTCGAAAAAAGCCCAGAAGGATGACATAAATTCTCTTGCCCGCCGAAGCATTAATCCGGAATTCGACAAGGACGTCTAGATTAGATCACTCAGGCTTTTTCGCCACACCTACAAAAGCTGGCCGCAATAAGCGATCCTTGATCACATAACCAGCCTGCATCTCCTGTACGACCGTTCCAGGTTCATGCTCATCTGTAGGAATTTCAACCATCGCCTGATGCTGGTTGGGATCCAGAGGTAAGCCAACTGAAGCTACCCGCTTGATTCCGTTTTTTTCGAACACTGTTTCCAATTCGCGGCCCGTTGCTTCAATGCCGTTAATCAGGCCTTTCCACTTTTCCTCGTCCTTCACTTCGGCGGGAATAGCAGCAAGGGCGCGTTGGAGATTGTCGGATACGCTGAGCATATCACGAGCAAACCCGGTGGCGGCATAGGCCTTCGCATCCTGCGCATCTTTCTCCAAACGACGACGGACATTTTGGGTTTCCGCCTGAGCATAGAGAACCTGCTGTTTCGCTTCGGCCAGTTCATTTTCCAGACCGGCAATATGCTCCTCTTGCGAAGGTGCATCTGATCCGTCATTGGCGTCCGACTTTAGCGCTTCAGGCACGCCTTCCAGTTCTGCTGCGGCGGCTTCGTCCAGTTTTGTGTCTTCATTTTCTTGCGGGTTCGTGTCGCTCATTATTTCGTCACTCATTTCAATAATCTAGATAAGGTTTGTGCTGTAAAGTCTACCATGGGTACGACGCGGGCATAGTTCAAGCGGGTGGGGCCGATAACCCCGACCACGCCGACCACCTGTCCGTCACCGTCTTTATAGGGCGCCGCTATCACAGATGACCCGGAAAGCGAGAATAATTTATTCTCTGCGCCGATAAATATTTTAGCAGCCTCTGCATCGCGGGCATTATCGAGCAGACGAGAGATTTCCTGCTTGCCTTCCAGTTCGTCGAGCAATTGCCGAACCCTGTCGAGATCCTCCAGCGCGCTGTCTTCCAGCAAATTCGCCTGTCCCCGAACAATCAGCACGGGCCGCTTTGCCGGATCCTCTGTCCAAGTTACAAACCCGCGCTTAACGAGATCTTCCGATGCCTTGTCAATCGCCAGACGACCTGCTTGGATATCCCTGTCAATCCGCAACAACGCATCGGAAAGGGTCATCCCGCTAAATTGTGAGGTTAGATAATTGCCGGCTTCAATCAAGGCAGATTCGGATATGCCGATAGGTAGATCAAGCACCCGGTTCTCAACGCCACCATCTTGACCAACGAGAATTGCCAACCCCTGCCCTTCCGACAATTTCACAAAACTAAACTGTTTTAGCAGTGGTTCACGCTTCGGTACCATGACCAAACCGGCGCATGCTGACAGTCCCGAAAGAATCGCGGTTGTAGCCGACAGCGCCTCTTCTATTGGGCCCTGGTCGTTAATCTGCGATTCAATCGCTTCGCGCTCTTCGCGTGAAGGGGCTGCAGCCTGCATCATACCATCAACGAACAGTCTCAATCCCATTTCCGTCGGCACTCGCCCTGCACTAGTATGCGGAGCAGCGAGCAAGCCGAATTCTTCAAGGTCCTGCATGACGTTTCGGATCGAGGCGGGAGAGAGTTCAAGCCCCGGCGCTTTTGAAATGGTGCGCGATCCAACTGGTGCACCGTTATCCAGATACGACTCTACCACTACGCGGAAAATATCCTGCGCTCGGGTTGTCATCTCTGTGATCGGTGTTGTGTTCATGAATTGTAGATAGGGTTATTTTTCATTTGATTCCAGCCTTGCAGAATTAGCTGCCTGTTCTAAGACGTTGCCCAAGCAATCCACAGGAGAATCAAACATGCGCCCATCAGGACGCGCGCTGGACGAGATGCGTGCTATTTCTATCGAGACTCAATTCACAAAACATGCGGAGGGGTCTTGCCTGATCAGCTTTGGTGATACGAAGGTCATCTGTACCGCGAGTATCGAAGAGCGCATTCCACCTTGGCTGCGCGGCAAGGGTGAAGGCTGGGTTACCGGCGAATATTCGATGCTACCCCGCGCTACCAATACCCGCAATTCTCGCGAAGCGGCACGCGGCAAACAATCTGGCAGGACGCAGGAAATTCAACGCCTTATTGGGCGTTCCTTACGTGCAGTTGTCGATATGAAGAAACTCGGTGAGCGTCAGATTACAGTCGATTGCGACGTTATACAGGCCGATGGCGGGACAAGGACCGCGTCGATTAGCGGCGCATGGGTTGCGCTGCGACTGGCGGTAAACGGCCTGCTCGATGAAAAATTGATCAGCGAAGACCCGATTGAACAGAAGATCGCGGCGATCAGCTGCGGCATTTACAACGGCAATCCCGTGCTCGACCTCGATTATGATGAGGACAGCAATGCTGGTGCCGATGCCAATTTCGTACTGACCGGCGATGGAAATATTGCCGAGGCGCAGGCAACGGCGGAAGGCGAAACATTTGATGACGAAGGCCTGATGCGGTTGATGCGGCTTGCGAAAATCGGCTGCGGTCAGATTTTTGAGGCGCAGGATAAGGCGGTTTCGTAAGCACGCCCATGACCAAACACCGCAAACTGCAACCCGGAAAGCTTGTCATCGCCAGCCATAATCAAGGCAAAGTAAAGGAAATCCGCGCCTTGCTGGCTCCATTTGGTATAGAACCGGTGTCTGCTGGCGAACTGGGCCTTCCGGAACCGGAAGAGACCGGAACGACATTCGCGGAAAACGCCCTGCTGAAAGCACGAGCCAGCGCAGCAGGTGCGGACTGCGTTGCGCTTGCCGACGATAGCGGATTATGCGTCGCGGCGCTGGATGATGCGCCGGGTGTCTATACCGCTGATTGGGCAGAGGCCGACATTTACGAAGGCGGCCCGGGTCGCGACTGGTATATGGCGATGGGCAAGGTCGAAGGGAAATTGGCGGAGCTGGGTCCGGATATAGACCGCAGCGCCTATTTCATCTGCACCCTGGCGCTCGCATGGCCCGACGGACATACGGAAGTTTTTGAAGGCCGTGTGCAGGGCAAGCTGGTCTGGCCGCCGCGCGGAAAGCTGGGCTTTGGCTATGATCCTGTTTTCCAGCCATTAGGCTTCGAGGAAACTTTTGCGGAACTGGACCCGCAACAGAAACATGATATGAGCCATCGCGCCGATGCGTTCGACAAGTTAGTCAAAGCCTGCCTCAACTGAGCTCGCCTGATGATCAGGGAACGGTTCGACCAATGAAATTGCCCGGCGGACTATAGCGGCACACCAAAACATCGCGTTGGGCATTACTGGCAAGACCGCACCCGATCTTGGTCGTTTCGCGCCAGATGATTTGCGTATAGTGGCCTACATCCTGCCATCGACCGGTAGTGCTGACATCGGGAAAGGTGCCAGCCACGAAAAATTGTTTTTCGTCGATCCAACCATCGACCATATTCTGAAAAGAAAACGCACCCGCTGTTCCCGCCCAAAGATTCTCGCCCTGATTGGGCCGTGAAGATCCTGGGCTATGTTCAAACCGGCCGTTGGCGATAAGTGTTTCCGCATAATCCTGCGCTGCTGCACTGAGCGCGGCATCCAATTCAACCGCTGGGACACCAACTTCGGCGCGCGCGGCATTGTGAGAGGCCAGCATGACCTGCAGCATCGTACTACCCGGCGGTGTGGGTGTCGGTGTCGGCGTAGGCGTAGGAGCCGGGGTCGGCGTTGGTGTGGGCGCCGGAGTGGGCGTCGGAGTGGGAGCCGGGGTCGGTGCAGGTGTCGGGCTAGGCGTCGGAGTACCGGGCAGCGTTACGTCTGGAGAACCGCCGCCTTCGCTGCCACAGCCAACCAATAATGCCAGCATTGCCGCTTGCACGAAATAACGTCCCTGCTTAGTGGTGCGCTGATGCTTCATATCCCGTCCTCTCCCATTTCAACGCAGCAGACGGACCTTGAAGAGCTTGCCCTCTATATCCACTGGCCGTTCTGTATCGCCAAATGTCCCTATTGCGACTTTAACAGCCATGTCCGTGATCAAGTAGATCATGACGCATGGCAGAACGCGCTCCTTTTCGATCTCAGACATGAATATAAAGTTAATCCAAGACCCCGGATTAGCTCGATTTTTTTTGGCGGTGGCACCCCGTCGCTGATGCGCCCTCAGCTCGTCGCTAAGCTGATTGCAGAGGCTGACAAGCTGTGGGGATTGATGGACAGTTGCGAAATTACATTGGAGGCCAATCCGTCGTCAGTGGAAGCCAGTAAGTTTGCAGATATTGCATCTGCTGGTGTCAATAGAGTTTCCTTGGGATTACAGTCGCTTGATGATCAAACACTAGAGTTTTTAGGCCGCGCCCATGATGTTGCGGAAGGCCTTGCAGCGCTCGCAACCGCGCAGCAAAATTTCGACCGTGTAAGCTTCGACCTGATTTATGCACGCCCTGGCCAAAGTCTGGATGATTGGCGATCGGAACTGGAACAAGCGCTGGATTTTGGCACCGACCATCTCTCGCTCTATCAGCTCACCATCGAACCCGGCACCCGCTTTGAAACATTGGTACGAACCGGACAGCTTATCCCGGCCGACGACGATCATTGCGCGGACCTGTTTGATCTGACCCAGGAGATAACAACAGCGGCGGGCTTGCCTGCCTATGAGATTAGCAACCACGCCCGCATTGGTCAGGAGAGCCGCCACAACCTGACCTATTGGCGCTATGGTGATTATATCGGCATCGGCCCCGGCGCGCACGGACGGCGGCTGAGCAGTGCGACAGAGCGGCATAAGAAACCGGAGAATTTTCTGTCTGCGGTGGAACGCAATGGCAATGGGCTCAAAGTGGAACAGGCGCTGTCGGCAGATGTGCAGGCCGCAGAAGCGCTGATGATGGGGCTGCGGCTCGGCGAAGGCGTGGATTTGGCGGCGTTGGCGGTGAAAACCGGATTGGCCATTGCGTCGATGGTTGATGAGGCGGAGGTTGAGAAACTCTGCGATCTCGGCCTAGTTGAACGGGACGGAGATCATGTGACGGTCAAACCGAAAGGTATGCCCTTGCTGGATGCTATTCTCCCCAAGCTAATAGCGGACGTGCTCCGCACTTGATGCAGGGTCTGACGATTACCACCCAACTTGCGCTCACCCTGAGCCTGTCGAAGGGTGTCTGCCACTATGCTTCGACAAGCTCAGCATGAGCGCGGTTCTATATTTATAGCGCTCTCAAACCCCAAACTCTGCATCAAGTGCGGAGCACGCCATCGGATATTTGGACTTTATCCACCAGCGCTGCTAGATTCCGGTCATGGATAGCGCCAACGCCCTCATTCAAGATTTTTCCCGCCATTTGCGCGAAGGGCGGCGGCGTTCGCAGCACACGGTCCGCGCCTATGTGACTACGGCAGAACGGTTCTGTGCCTTTCTGATGGACCATATCGGCGGCACGGTTGGCTCGCAGGACCTAAAGGCGCTGAAGCAAGCCGATATCCGATCCTATCTTGCCTTTCGACGGGGCGATAGCCTGTCCAACAACAGCGCGGCGCGGGAATTGTCCGCGATCCGGGCGTTCCTGAAATTCGTTGGCGGTGACGATAACCAGATACCGAAGATCAAGGGCCCCAAGGTTACCCGCGGCGTCCCGCGTCCGGCCTCTCCCGATGATATCATCGCGATGGCCGAGGATATTGCCGAAAGCGCCAGCGAAGATTGGGTTGGTGCCCGCGACTGGGCGGTCCTGCTTTTGCTCTATGGATCGGGCCTGCGGATTAGCGAGGCGCTCGATCTGAACGGCGATGCCCTGCCCTTGTCCGACACGCTGCGTGTGACCGGCAAGCGCGGCAAAACGCGGATCGTACCGCTGCTTCCCCAGGTTCGCGAAGCGATAGAGCATTATATCGATCTGTGTCCGCATGCCATGACGGCGGAACAAACCATTTTCCGCGGCAAACGCGGCGGCCCGCTCTCACCCAATCTGATCCGCCGGGTGGTCCAGCAAGCCCGCGGAAAGCTGGGCCTGTCAGACAAGACCACACCCCATGCCCTGCGCCACAGCTTTGCCACCCACTTGCTGGCCGGCGGCGCTGATCTGCGCAGCCTGCAGGAATTGCTCGGCCACGCGAGTTTGAGCAGCACGCAGGTTTATACGGCAGTCGATGCGGCGCATTTGCTGGATGTGTATCAGAATGCGCATCCGAGAGCGGGTTGACCCTCTCCCATAGGGAGAGGATTTTAGAGGGAGTTTATCCGTCCCTCAATCGCATCCCAAATCATACCCGACGTATCCGTCCCATTAAACTTATCAATCGCAACAATTCCGGTCGGCGACGTCACGTTAATCTCGGTCAGCCATTTGCCGCCGATTACGTCGATACCGACAAACAATAGCCCCAGTCGTTTCAGATCCGGTCCCATTGCCGCGCAAATCTCTTTTTCGCGGTCGGTTAGTCCAGCCGCCTCTGCATAGCCACCTTGCGCCAGATTGGAGCGGAACTCGCCTTTGCCGGGCTTGCGGTTGATCGCGCCGGCCACTTCGCCGTCGACCAATACGATCCGTTTATCGCCTTCTTGCACTTCCGGAAGGAAGGGTTGGATCATATGTGGCTCTGGCCAGGTCTGGTTAAACACCTCGATTAAGGCACTCAGATTACTGCCATCTTCCGGAACCAGAAAAATCGCCTTTCCGCCATTGCCGTGCAATGGTTTTACGACAATGCCGCCATGCTCCTCCTGAAAAGCGCGGATTTCGTCGATGTTTCGCGTGACCAAAGTTGGCGGCATATATTTGGCATAATCGAGCACATAGACTTTTTCTGGCGCGTTCCGGACTGACACCGGATTGTTGACCACCAGAGTCTCACCCTCTAGCCGTTCGAGCAAATGGGTCGCGGTGATATAGCCGACATCAAAGGGCGGGTCCTGCCGCATCAGCACGACATCAATGTCGCTGCCCAGATCCAGGCGCACTTGTTCGCCAAATGCGTAATGATCCCCTTCCACCTGCTGCACCTTTACCGGATGCGCGAGCGTAGTCAGGCGACCGGCCAGATAGGTCAGATCTTTGACATTATAATGATAGAGCTTGTGCCCGCGCTTTTGCGCCGCGATCATCAGCGCGAAACTGCTGTCGCCACCGATATTGACGGTTTCCATGGGATCCATTTGCATGGCAATTTTCAGGGTCATTTACGCCTCATTTTTTAGTGTGCGCTCCTGCGCAGGCAGGAGCCTATCTCCGACGATTGCAAAGCCGATAGAGCGGGAGATGGATTCGTGCCTTCGCAGGAATACAGCATCATGGAAATGCCCCAACTCCTCAAAACCCGTGCCAGACATTGGTTAAATGGGTCGGCAAGCGGCGCGGTGCAACCAAAATTACATCAATCCGCGCATCCTCGCCATTCTTGCAATATTCCGGATAGAGAATTTCAGCCGCAGCGGCGACGCGTTTCAGCCGGTGATGATCGACAGCGGTTTCCAGATCTTCTATTTTCGTCCGCGCTTTCACCTCGACAAAGGCGACCAGTCCGGCGCGCTTGGCAATCACATCCACCTCGCCGCGCGGTGTGCGTGCGCGCTGCGCCAAGATGCGCCAGCCGTGCAATCGTAGCCAACCGGCCGCAATGCTCTCTGCGCGCCGTCCCTGTTGCTCGGCCCGCTCCCTCTTCGCAGCAGGGCGGTTCATTTTTGCCCCTCCGATTTCCAGCGGTTGGCCAGGTCGTAAAGCTGTTTACGGTCAGCACCAAAGCTGCGCGCAACCTCGCCAGCCGCCTTGGCTGCGGGCAGTCGATCCAGCGCCTGTCGCAGGGCCATCTCAATATCGGTTTGGCTGGCCGGCTCTGCGGCTCCCGGCGGGCCGATGACGACAACAATCTCGCCCTTGGGCTTTTCGCTCGCATAGCGCTCTGCGAGATCAGTCAGGTTGCCGGTGACCGTTTCTTCAAATTTTTTGGTGATTTCCCGAATCACCGCCGCTTCCCGATCACCCAATTGGGCAAGCGCATCGGCCAGCATGGCGCCAAGCCGCGCGCCATTTTCGTAGAAGATCAGCGTCGCCTTGATCGGCTTTAATTCTTCCAATATTTCGCCGCGCGCTTTGGTTTTGCTGGGCAAAAAGCCCTCGAACAGAAACCGGTCGCTGGGCAATCCGGAGAGAGTTAAAGCGGCGATGACGGCGCTTGGCCCCGGGATGGTCGTGACATAGGCGCCGGCCGCCTGCGCATCGCGAACCAGCTTGTAACCGGGATCAGAGATGAGCGGCGTACCCGCATCGCTGACCAGTGCGACAATTTTACAACCTATCGCGGCCAAAATTTCCTGCCGCTCATGCTCACCTTTATGGTCATTATAGACCATCATCTTTTTCTTTTTACTGATGTAGTTCAGAAGCTTACCGGTAACTCTTGAATCCTCCACTAAAATCAGATCGGCCAAGCCCAGAATTTCTTCGGCGCGGCGCGATAAATCTCCGAGGTTGCCGATTGGCGTGGCGACGATATACAGGCCATGTTCAACGGGAGCAGACATAATGAACGCCATGACAGATAATTTGCATGTAGGACAGGATGAAAAAACATCCCATCAGACCGGACCAAAAACCGGACGCCGCAGCTTGCTGAAATATGCCGGGCTTGCATCAATCATCTTTCTGGCGGGTTGTGAGACCGTTGTCCCGCGCGGTGACGAGCGTACACCGACACCGACGCCAACACCGCCGCCCGTAACCGGCGGGCTACCGACCGATCAAACGCATCATCGTATTGCGCTGCTTGTTCCCTTGTCCGGAAAAAATGCCGGGGTTGGGCAATCGCTGGCCAATGCAACAACCATGGCGCTGCTCGATACCAAGGCGGGTAATATCCGCATGACCAACTATGACACGGCAAAAGGCGCGACTGTGGCCGCCCGTAAAGCGATTGCCGATGGCAACAAGCTGGTCATCGGGCCGTTGCTGAGCGACAATGTCGTCGCGGTAGCCAATGTCACGCGGCCGGCCGGGGTTCCCATTCTCAGCTTTTCCAATGACGCCGGTGTGGCCGGTAACAACGTGTTCCTGCTTGGGCATATCCCGTCGCAGTCTATTGATCGCGTGGTCAGCTATGCCAAATCCAAAGGCATGAGCCGTTTTGCGGCCTTGGTGCCCAATGGCGTTTACGGTCAGCGGGCGTCCTCAACCCTGCTGCGCTCAGTCAAGGATGTTGGCGGAACCGTTGTATCGATCCAGAATTTCAGCCGGGATTCTCAATCCGTTGAAGCGGCGACCAAGAAGCTATCTCAGAATGGCGATTTCGATGCCGTCCTGCTGGCAGACAACGGCACCATGGCCATCAAGGCCGCGCCCTATATCCGCAAAAATGCCAGCACCAGTGCCAAAATTCTTGGTACCGATTTGTGGAATACCAGCAGCAATCTTGCCGGGTCGCCCGCGATGCGCGGTGCCTGGTTCGCTAGCGTGTCCGACGGTCTCTATCGCCAATATGCGGACAAATATCGCAGCCGCTATGGCCGCGCACCTTTCCGCCTCTCCAGTCTGGGCTATGACTCCGTCCTGTTGACCGTCAAAGTGGCCCAGAACTGGAAAGTGGGCACACCCTTCCCGATCAAGCAGTTGACCGATTCCGGCGGATTTATTGGCCTGGACGGCGTTTTCAGGTTCCGCCGCAATGGCGTCTCGGAGCGCGCGCTTGAGGTCCAAGAGATCAGGAGCGGCAGCTTCACTGTCGTCGACCCAGCCCCAAAGGGCTTTTAAAGGCTTAAGCGTCATCCCAGCGAACGCTAGGATGACGCAATATAGCAATTAACCAATCTGCTGACCGGTATCTTTCCAGTCGGCCAAAAATCCTTCAATACCCTTGTCGGTCAACACATGCTTGAACAGGCCGCGAATAACGTTCGGCGGCATCGTGCCAACATCTGCACCGATCCGCGCTGATTCCAGAACATGGATCGGATGGCGGATGGAGGCGACTAGAATTTCGGTGTCGAAGACATAATTGTCGTAAATCAGGCGAATGTCATCAATTAGCTTCATCCCGTCGAAACCGTTATCATCATGGCGGCCGACAAAGGGTGAGATGAAGCTGGCGCCTGCCTTGGCGGCGAGCAATGCCTGATTGGCTGAGAAGCACAACGTCACATTGACCATCGTACCCTCGCTGGTAAGCGCTTTGCAGGTTTTCAGACCATCGATCGTCAGGGGCACTTTGATGCAGACATTGTCCGCAATCTTGCGCAGCACTTCGGCCTCTTTCATCATGGTCTCATGATCCAGGGCCACCACCTCGGCGGAGACCGGGCCATCCGTCAGCCCGCAAATCTCTTTGGTGACTTCCATAATATCGCGACCCGATTTCTTGATCAGCGACGGATTGGTCGTTACACCGTCGACCATTCCCGTTGCCGCAAGATCGGCTATTTCGGCAGTATCGGCGGTATCAACAAAGAATTTCATGGGCTTATGCTCCTAAAGCGGGTGCGATGATGACTATTGCAATAGGCCTAACCGTTTTTGTCGACAGACGAAACAGATCACGAAAATGGGCTGTGCAAAAAGCTGTGGATAGCTTGGGGGCTTTTGGGCCTCACCATCGATGAGTTTCTACAGCTTCTACACAGAATCGCCCAAAAATCGCGCAGCCCTCTCTCGATCAAAAATGGTTTATGGCTGATGGTTCGCCAGTCTTTCAGACGAAAGACTCATCTAAAACCGATTAAGGCCCGACAATATCAATTGGCCACTATGTAGGAAAGCCAAAAGATCGGATATCAACCCGTCTTCAGGTCAGACCGAATATGCCAATCAGGACGGGATCATTTGTCGCTTGCGGATTGGCTCTGATTTTTGCCTCCTCGGCACCGATCGAACGGTAGATCGCATCGCTGACCTTTGCGGTCACATCTTCGCTGATATCGGCAAAATTGATATCACTGACCTGGGCCAGCACCAGGTTGATGATTTCATTGTCAAACAGGTTGAGCCCTTTGCTCACGCCGGGCAATATCCGGGTGGCGAGTGACGTCCCGAGCTGGTTTTGCAACAATGTCGTCGCCGCGCGATCGCCGCCTTTGATAATTGCTGCAGCGTCGGATATGCTCATATTGCGAATGGTATCGGCAATAATCGGCGCCGCCAAATCTGCCCCCGTTTCGGCCGCGCGATTCACCTGTTTCAGCAAGCGTTTCTGGATGGGCGGCGATCGCAGCACCGCCGTCGCGATATTGGTCACACGCGTCCCGCCCAGTCGCTCCGGCACGGATATGCGGGCAACCTGACTGTCGAAAAATCCATTGGGCTGCATCAATTGGGCAAAAGCATTTTGCGATGACACGGTCAGCAAACGCCTTATCGCATCGGTGAGGCTAAAGGCCGGAAGGCTGGCACAGCCCGGCAATGCCAGCATGGTTGCGGCGGCACCAGCGGCCAGAAATTTACGGCGGTCGATATTGCTCATGATTATGATCCCCTCATCCCTCGCCACATATATAGCAGTTGGTGACGCAATCCCAAAGCATGCTTATACGGCAGATATGAATCGCGTCGATGCCCCTATCAGAAACAGAGTGAGAGTCATTTTGCTCAATGCTGCCTTGGGGCCGCTCGACTATCGGGTACCCGAGGGCATAGACGTGTTCCCCGGGTCGATAGTCATGGCGCCGCTCGGCCCCCGCAAAATGCCGGGCGTGGTTTGGGATGCCGACAGCTTTCCGGTGGATGAAATTGACGCGAAGAAATTGCGACCATTGCTCGAGCTGCGCGATGTCCCGCCACTGGCCGCACCGCTGCGACGCCTGATTGAATGGACCGCGCGCTATTATTTCTCTTCGCCCGCTTCGGTATTACGCATGGTCTTGTCGAGCGGCGCGGCCTTTGCCGATAGTCGCCCGATTACGGAATATCGGCTGAACGGCAATGTCCCCGCCCGCATGACCCCGCAACGGGAGCAGGCGCTGGAGAAACTAACTGATGTGCAAGGCACGGTGAGCGAACTGGCTTTCAAGGCCGATGTCTCCATCGCAGTGATCAGAGGATTGGAAAAAGCGGGCGCGCTCGACAGCAGCCAGGTCTCTCCTTTTGCAGATATCACCCGCCCCGACCCCGACTTTGCCAAGGTTGATCTGAGTGACAATCAAGACGCCGTCAGCGAAAAACTGGTCCATGCGGTTCGGGACTCGGTTTTCCAAACCTATCTGCTCGATGGCGTGACCGGATCGGGCAAAACCGAAGTCTATTTCGAAGCGGTGGCCGAGGCCCTGCGTCAAGACAAACAGACGTTGGTGCTGCTCCCTGAAATCGCTCTTACCGAACCCTTTCTGGACCGGTTCAAGGCGCGCTTTGGCACCGAACCGGTTGCCTGGCATAGCGGGTTGAAACAATCCGACCGCAAGAGAAACTGGCGCGCGCTGGCCGATGGTGATGCCAAGGTCGTGGTCGGTGCGCGATCAGCCTTGTTTCTACCTTATAAAAATCTCGGCCTGATCATTGTCGATGAAGCCCATGAAACCAGCTTCAAACAGGAAGATGGCGTGCGCTATCATGCCCGTGATGTTGCGGTGATGCGGGGATTATATGAAAAAATCCCGATCGTTCTGGCCTCCGCGACACCCGCAATTGAAAGCCGGCATCAGGTGGAACAGGGCAATTATGAGCTGCTGGAACTGCCCGCCCGCTTTGGCGCGGCGACCCTGCCAGAGATAGAAGCGCTTGATCTTACACAAGATATTCCGGCACGCGGATCCTGGCTCGCGCCGACGCTGATTAACGCGCTGGAAGAAAATTTGGGCAAAGGTGAGCAGTCGTTGCTGTTCCTCAATCGCCGGGGCTTTGCACCGCTCACTCTTTGCAGAACCTGTGGTCACCGGATAAATTGCCCCAATTGCACCGCCTGGATGGTCGAACACCGGCTGACCAAGCGTCTGGCCTGTCATCATTGCGGCCATGTCATGCCGCAACCGGAGAAATGCCCCGAATGCAGTGACGAGGACTCACTGGTCGCCTGTGGTCCGGGTGTGGAGCGCATTTGCGACGAAGTGAAAATGCTGTTCCCGCAAGCGCGCACAGCGATTGTCACATCCGACACCATCTGGTCGCCCGCCAAAGCCGGTGAATTTGTGGCGCAGATGGAGGCAGGCGCAATTGACATAGTTGTGGGTACGCAGCTGGTCACCAAAGGCTATCATTTTCCCAACCTGACGCTGGTCGGTGTGGTCGATGCGGACATCGGGCTGGAAGGCGGCGACCTGCGGGCCGCTGAGCGAAGTTTCCAGCAAATTTCACAGGTCGCGGGTCGCGCGGGTCGTGCCGAAAAACCCGGCCATGTCTATGTCCAGACGCGCATGCCAGGTGCGGCCGTCATTCAAGCGCTGATCAAGGGTGATCGCGACGGGTTTTACGATGCCGAAACCGAATCCCGACGCGCCGCCGCTGCGCCGCCTTTCTCTAGGCTCGCGGCCATTATCGTATCTTCCGAAGATAATGCAGAAGCGATTGAGACCGCGCGCCTGATCGGCCAGACAGCGCCTAAGCTAGAGGGCTTTGCCGTCTATGGTCCCGCCCCTGCCCCGCTCGCTATGCTGCGCGGGCGGCATCGGCATCGCCTATTGGTTCACGCGCACCGTTCGGTCGAGATACAGGAAATCATGCATGAGTGGCTCGAAAAGCTGGAATGGCCAAGGGCCGTAAGGGTCGGCGTCGATGTTGATCCCTATAGCTTCGTATGATCCATAGAAAATGCAACTAGGGTGTGCTCCGCACTTGATGCGAAGCTAGAGGTAGTGGTAGCGCTACGGTTCGCTGGGCTCCAACTCAAGGGTGGAGCACGAATAATAAAAGGCCCGTCTATGAACCGCATTTTCGTTCTTTTTGCTTTGGCTCTTGCCACCCTGTTTGCTGGCCCGGCCCAAGCTGATCCCGCCGATATCAGCGCGGCCAGCCGGTCCGTAGTCCGCGTCGTATTAGCGGCTACGGATGGCGATAAAGTGGCGTTTGTCGGTCATGGCAGCGGTTTTGCTGTCGCGCCGGACAAGATTGTTACCAATGCCCATGTGGTCGAGATTGCGCGGCAGGAAAAATCGGTTGTTATCGGTATCGTGCCGTCACAGGGCGGCACCAGCTATGGCGGCAAGGTGATCGCCTATTCCCCCGGCAATGATCTGGCGCTTATCCAGTTAGAAGACGGCGGTCGCTTGCCGCCGATGACTGTTTTTGGCGGGCCGGTGGCCGATGGAGCCGATGTCGTGGCTATTGGCTATCCAGGGTCGGTTGACCGTGCCCAGGGACTAAACCTTGATGACCTGATCAACCCGATGTCGCCGGTAAAAACCCGCGGCTCTGTTTCCGGTGGGCGGACGACAAAGCAGTTTGATACAATCCTCCACACTGCTCCAATCGCGAGCGGGAATAGCGGCGGCCCTCTGATCGATAATTGCGGCCGGATTTTGGGCGCGAACAGCTTTGGGTCGCTGTCTGACGGCAATGACGCGGAATTTGGCTTTGCTGTTTCCAGCCGCGAAATCCTGTCCTTTCTGAGAAAAGCAGGCGTAAAGGCTTCTTCCACCGCAACACCGTGCCGATCCTCCGCCGATATCAGCCGTCAGGAACAGCAACGCGAAGCGACCGCGCGAGCGCGCGTGGAAGCCGCGCAAAAAGCCGAAGCCGCGAAACGCCAGCAAGCCGAAGCGCAACTGCGGACGCAAATTTCTCAGGATATTATCACGGCGCGCGAGAACCATATGGCCGTTGCCGCCCTGATGCTTGTGCTGTCGCTGATTGCCGCCGGCGCTGCCGGCTATTTCATATTGAAAGACAATCGAAACGCGGCGATTGGAACAGCAGGCGGAGCCGCCCTTCTGGTTGTCGCCGCCATCTTGATCTTTTTAACGCGGCCGGCTTTCACCGAAATTGACGACCGTGTCGCGGCAGCCCTCAAGGCAGAGCAGAACGGCGGCAACGGTAATGGCGGCGAAATAGTAACCGTCTCAGCCGCTGGCGACTATCAATGCAATATCAACCCGGATCGCAGCCGGATTACCGTGTCGCAAACCGACATGCTGCCCATAAAGTGGGACGAGGGCGGCTGCGTCAACGGTCGCACCCAATATGGCAGGGACGGGGGAAAATGGTCGCGCATTTTTGTCCCGAACGAAGAACAGACCGTCACCATCAGCAGCTTTGATCCCGACCGCGCGGAATTCACGACCGAACGCTATCTGGTTGGTCTGGCGGCGATGACCAAGGCGCGTGACATTCGCAGCAAATATGGCAACCGATCATGCACGGCCGATGAAAAGGCGCTTTCGGATATCGAGGATATGGTCAAAGCCATTCGCTCCGAACTGCCCATGCAGCCGAACGAGCGGCTCGTCTATGAATGCGAAAAATCCGCGCCATGATTGCCATGACATTATGATCGAACGTCCGTGATGATCCGGGACAAACAGCGCCAGTCGGCGACGCGCTTTGTTTTGTTTACGGTGTTCATCTACTCCGCAGGCTTTGGCATCATCATGCCGGTTTTGCCGGAACTTATTCAGGAACTGGAAGGCGTCAGCCTGTCCGAAGCCACCCTGATCGGCGGTTTTATCGGGGCATCTTACGCCTTGTTCCAGTTTCTTATGGGACCGCTGGTTGGCAATCTCGGGGACCGTTTTGGCCGCCGCCCGGTATTTTTGGTGTCCTTGCTGGCTTATGGCTTCGATTTCATCCTGATGGGCTTTGCTCCAACGATCATCTGGCTATTTATCGGCCGTTCGATCGCTGGCGGTTTGGGCGCGATATTTGGCCCGGCCAATGCCGCCATGGCCGATATCTCCAGCAGCGAAGATCGGGCCAAAAGCTTTGGTCTTGTCGGCGCAGCCTTTGGCGTAGGCTTTATTATCGGCCCGGCCTTGGGCGGTTTTTTGGGCGATTATGGCACGCGCGTGCCATTTTTCTTTGCGGGCGGACTGGCCTTTATGAATTTCATTTATGGCTGGTTCGCTTTTCCCGAAACCATGGCCCCGGAAGAAAAACGGAGCTTTAACTGGCGTCGCGCCAATCCGCTGGGCGCGTTGCTCAATCTCGGAAAATCGCGCAGTTTTTTTGGCATCGCCGCGATTTATTTCATGTGGATGCTGAGCAGCTCCATATACCCGGTCAGCTGGGCGTTTTTTGCGCCGGCCCAATATGGTTGGGACAGCAGAACCGTTGGCCTGTCGCTCACCTGTGTCGGACTTTCAATGGCGCTGGTACAAGCCTTTCTCATCGGCCGTTTCGTCCAGAATTTTGGTGAGCGGAAAACTGCTGTTTTCGCCATATCCGTCGCGATTCTTATCTTCATTGTCTATGCGCTCACCGATAGTGGCTGGGTTGCCTTTGCAATGTGCCTGGTGGTGGGCCTGCAAGCCATGGCTATGCCCAGCATCAACGCCATGATGTCCCGCCGAACGCCGACAAATATGCAAGGCGAGCTGCAAGGGTTTAACGGCAGCATGGGGGCTTTGGCTGCCATGATCGCCCCGCTTCTCTACAACGGTTCCCTGTCCTATTTCACCGGCGACGACGCACCATTTCGCTTTGTCGGCGCGCCATTTGCGATTGCGGCTGTGATAGGACTCATTCCATTAATCATGTTGATCATCATCCGCCCCTCGCCCGAAAACGCGAACTAGGGCAAAGGGTTCAAACGCTCGACTGAAATATTTTCAGCGCTTCGGCTTCAAATGCCGCCATCGCCGCCATCCACGGACCGGGACCATGGCTGATGCGCGCGACGCCAAGCTCCGCCAACCTTGAGGGAGACGGACTATCTGGCATCATCATGATATTCACCGGAAGATTGGCTTTTTCACAGATACTGCCAATAAGTTTTTCATCCGCTGCGAACGGAATGAAAAAGCTTCCCGCGCCAGCGTCAGCGTAGGCCGCGCAACGCTCCAGCGCTTTCTCGGCCAAAGCATCATCATGGGCATCGGCCGGGGTCTGAATAAACAAATCCGTCCGCGCATTGATAAACAAACCGCTATCGGCCGCGGCCTTGATGCGTTGCGCTTGCGCCGCCACGTCGCGCAATCCACCGTTGGATAGATCCTGATCCTCAAGGTTCAAGCCTGCCACTCCCGCCTCTTTCATCAGGCGGGCATTCGTTCCAACGGTCCTGGCATCATCGCCATAGCCGGTTTCCAAGTCGATGCTGACGGGCACATCGACCGCATGCACGATATGCGTGGCATTGGTGAGCGCGAAGTCAAAGGGCAGCTTCTCCCCATCCTCAAAACCTTGCGCACCCGCGACAGACAGGCTGCCCGTTGCAACAGCCTTTGCCCCGGCACGGACCGCAACCTGAGCACTACCCGCATCCCAGATATTATAGAGGACCAACGGCTTGCCCGGCTGATGCAATTCGGCAAATTTTTTGATCATATCCGTCATTTACCGGCTTCCTTCTTGAGCAAACGCTCTTTTATCTCCAACCCATAGGCATAGCCGCCCATCGTCCCGTCGCTCCGCACCACCCGGTGACAGGGGATGAGCACGGCGACATTATTGGCACCATTGGCACTGCCCACGGCACGCACTGCCCTGGGCTTGCCGATGGCAGCTGCAATATCTGCATAGCTGCGGGTTTCCCCAAGCGGGATTTTCTGAAGCTCTTGCCATACCGCTTCCTGAAAGGCCGTGCCTTGCACATCCAGGGGGATATGACTGAAATCTCCGGGCTTTTCGACCGAAGCGGCAACCTGCGACAACAGATCCTGAAACGCATCATCACCCGGCTGCAGGTCCGCCTTGGGGAAACGGGCGTGTAATTCGTCTTCACCCTCGTTGAACGACAGACAACAAACGCCTTTGTCTGTGGCCGCGACCATCATTATGCCCAGCGACGTTTCGACATTGGCCCAGCGGATCGTCACGCCCGCCCCACCATTTTTCCAAGCACTTGGCTTCATGCCCAATCTCTTTCCATTATCTGCATAAAATCTGGAGGCCGAACCATAGCCCGCGTCATATATCGCCTCGGTCACCGATGCACCGTCATCCAGGGCTTGCTTGGCCCGCTCGGATCGCAGGGCGCGGGCATAAGCCGCCGGCGACAATCCCATTTCCCGTTTGAATATGCGCTGCAAATGGGTTGGCGAATAGTTGGTCATGGCACCCAATTCGTCCAGTGTCGGCGCTGTTTCGGCCATGCGGATCGCATCAATCACCGCTTTTACCGCCGCGTCATCGCGCGCCACATCCTTGGGCATACAGCGCAAGCAGGCACGTAAACCCGCCGCTTCCGCTTGCTCGGGCTTGGCGAAGAAACGGACATTCTCTCGCTTTGGATGGCGTGCGGCACAGGAAGGGCGGCAATAGATACCAGTGGTCAATACGCCGGTCACAAACTTGCCGTCAAAAGACCGGTCGCGATTGGCCACAGCCTGCCACGCCATATTGTCATCAATCAAGGATTCGTCTCTGCTCATGCCATTCTTTTGCCAGCCTTTCCGATCCCCTGCATCCCGTATCTTGCGATCAAAGCGAATTTGTTCTCTCGCGATCCTCTCGCGCTTAGGGTGAGCGCAGATAGCAACCAATAATCTGACCAAAATCCAGCAGCCAAAAATCATTCCCAAAGCCATCTTGCATCGCAGCAAAATGGTTGCTAGACGCCGCCCAACTAAAGGCGAGATACAGTGTATTTCACCTGCCAACGGGCACCCATCACTTACCAGTTTTTTGATCCGATTATCAGATCAATAATACAGGCACGGAGTAACGAACGCGTGGAGAATTCCAGCGGCATTAGGGCGAGTTTAGCGGGGCGTTACGCCACTGCGCTGTTCGCTTTGGCCAACGAAAACAAAGCCATCGACAAGGTGGAAGCAAGCCTTGCTTCCCTCCATAACGCGATGAGCGAATCGGACGACCTGAACGCGCTGATCAGCAGCCCGGTTCTGTCCCGTGCCGACGCTGGCAAAGCAATTGCCGGTATTTCTGCAAAAATGAAGCTGGATGATCTGACCACAAACGTGCTTGGCGTTCTGGCTGCCAACCGTCGGCTCGATCAAATACCGGCCGTCATTCGTGCCTTTAACTCTTTGGCTGCCAGCCATCGTGGTGAAATCACGGCCGAAGTGACCTCCGCTCATCCCCTGGATGATGCGCAAGTTGATGCGCTAAAAGCGCAGCTGAAGAAACGTGTGGGAAGCGATGTTTCGGTTTCCACCTCCGTCGATCCGTCCATCCTGGGCGGTCTAGTCGTCAAAATTGGCAGCCAGATGATCGACAATTCAATTAAAACCCGTTTGAACACGCTATCTCAGGCCATGAAGGGCTAAAGGAAGAACAATGGATATTCGCGCAGCAGAAATTTCAAAGGTCATCAAAGACCAGATCGCCAATTTTGGCAACGAAGCCCAGGTTTCCGAAGTCGGAACCGTTTTGGCTGTTGGTGACGGCATCGCCCGTATCCACGGTCTCGATCAGGTGCAAGCCGGTGAGATGGTTGAATTCTCCAACGGCATTCAGGGCATGGCGCTGAACCTCGAAGCCGACAATGTCGGTGTCGTGATCTTCGGTTCGGATGCGGACATTAAAGAAGGCGATGTTGTTAAGCGGACCGGCACGATTGTGGACGTTCCCATCGGCAAGGAATTGCTTGGCCGCGTTGTTGACGGTCTCGGCAATCCTATCGACGGCAAGGGCCCGATCAAAACAACACAGCGTAGCCGTGTTGAAGTCAAAGCACCGGGTATCATCCCGCGTAAATCGGTGCATGAGCCTGTGCAAACCGGCCTCAAAGCTCTCGACGCTCTCGTTCCTGTTGGCCGTGGCCAGCGCGAATTGATCATTGGTGACCGTCAAACCGGTAAAACCGCTGTCGCAATCGATACGTTCATCAACCAGAAAAACGTCAATGCTGGTGATGACGAAGGCAAAAAACTTTACTGCATCTATGTTGCTGTGGGCCAGAAGCGCTCCACCGTGGCACAGATTGTCCGTCAGCTCGAAGAAAATGGCGCGATGGAATATTCCATCGTTGTTGCTGCAACCGCTTCCGAGCCTGCTCCGCTGCAATATCTCGCGCCTTATACCGGTGTGACGATGGGTGAATATTTTCGCGACAATGGCATGCATGCTTGTATCGTTTATGACGATCTCTCCAAGCAGGCTGTGGCTTATCGTCAGATGTCCCTGTTGCTGCGTCGTCCTCCGGGCCGTGAAGCTTATCCTGGTGACGTTTTCTATCTGCATAGTCGTTTGCTCGAACGTGCTGCGAAAATGAACGAAGATAATGGTTCTGGTTCACTGACCGCACTGCCGATCATTGAAACACAGGCTGGTGACGTTTCGGCGTACATCCCGACCAACGTGATTTCGATTACCGATGGTCAGATCTTCCTCGAAACCGACCTGTTCAACCAGGGCATCCGTCCTGCGATTAACGTGGGTCTGTCGGTTTCCCGTGTGGGTTCTGCCGCGCAGACGAAAGCCATGAAAAAGGTTTCCGGTTCGATTAAACTCGATCTCGCGCAATATCGCGAAATGGCGGCCTTTGCCCAGTTCGGTTCCGACCTCGATGCCTCGACCCAGAAATTGCTGGCCCGTGGCGAGCGTTTGACGCAGTTGTTGAAACAGGCGCAATTCTCTCCGCTGGCATTTGAAGAGCAAGTTGCTTCTATCTATGCCGGTACAAACGGCCATCTCGATACTGTCGCGGTGACCGATGTGAACCGCTATGAAGAAGCGATGCTGGCTCATATGCGCGCCGATCATGCGGACATTTTGAAAACAATCCGTGACAGCGGTGACTTGAAAGATGATACGAAAGCCGCTCTGGAAGATGCGCTTACCGCATTTGGTAAGAGCTTCGCCTAATGGCTTCCTTAAAAGAACTTAAGGATCGTATCGGGTCGGTTAAATCGACCCAGAAGATCACCAAGGCCAAGAAAATGGTGGCCGCCGCCAAATTGCGCCGTGCGCAGATGGCAGCGGAAGCCGCGCGTCCCTATGCGAATGAAATGGCAAAGGTCATGGGCAGCCTTGCCGGCAAAGTGACAGTGGATGAAAATTCACCCAAGCTGCTCGCTGGTACGGGCAAGGACCAAGTGCATCTGCTGGTCGTTGCGACCTCCGATCGCGGGCTTTGCGGTGGCTTTAATGCCAATATCGTCAAAGAAGCGCGGGTTGAAGCCGACAAACTTCTGGCCGCTGGCAAAGACGTGCTGTTCTACATGGTTGGCCGCAAAGGTCTGCCGGTGATCAAGCGCGTTTACGAAGGCAAGATTATCAAGCATTTTGATACCGGCCACGTCAAAGCGCCAGGTTTTGAAGAAGCCAAAGCGATTGCTGCTGAACTGACCGAAATGGTTGAAGACGGCAAATTTGATGTTGCCCATCTCTTCTATTCCAAATTCAAATCCGCTCTGGTGCAAGAACCAACACGGCAACAGATTATTCCCGTTGCGATCGAAACCGTTGAAGGCGCTGGTTCGGATGCTGCGGTGGAATATGAGCCGGATGAGGAAGAAATCCTCACCGAGCTGCTGCCGCGCAACCTGACAACGCAGGTTTTCGGCGCATTGCTGGAAAATAATGCAGGCGAACAAGGCGCGTCAATGACCGCTATGGAAAACGCAACCCGCAATGCCGGCGAGCTGATCGACGACCTGACCATCGTCTACAACCGCAGCCGTCAGGCCGCGATTACCACCGAATTGATTGAAATTATCGCTGGCGCAGAAGCGCTCTAAAGCAAGTACGCAAGGAAAGACAAATGGCAAAAACCAACAATGTAGGCCGCATTTCACAGGTTATCGGCGCTGTCGTCGACGTGACCTTTGACACGGACATTCCGGCAATTTTGTCGGCTCTGGAAACCGACAATAACGGCAACCGCCTGGTGCTTGAGGTTGCTCAGCATCTCGGCGAGAACACCGTGCGCACCATCGCTATGGATGCGACCGAAGGTTTGACCCGTGGTCAGGAAGTGACCGACACCGGTTCGCAGATCATGATGCCTGTTGGCCCGGAAACACTCGGCCGGATCATGAACGTCATTGGTGAGCCGATTGATGAGCTTGGCCCGATTGGTGCGAAAAGCTCTGCTCCTATTCACGCAGAAGCGCCTTTGTTCGTAGACCAGTCCACCGACAGCGAAATTCTCGTGACCGGCATTAAGGTTGTCGATCTGCTCGCCCCTTACGCAAAGGGCGGTAAAATTGGCCTGTTCGGCGGCGCCGGCGTGGGCAAGACCGTGCTTATTCAGGAACTGATCAACAACATCGCTAAAGGCCATGGCGGTACATCCGTTTTCGCCGGTGTTGGTGAGCGTACCCGTGAAGGTAACGATCTCTATCACGAATTTCTCGACGCAAACGTTATCGCCAAAGACGCCGACGGCAATGCAACACCCGAAGGCTCCAAAGTGGCCCTCGTCTACGGCCAGATGAACGAGCCTCCAGGCGCGCGTGCCCGTGTTGCTCTGTCGGGTCTGACCATCGCTGAATATTTCCGCGATCAGGAAGGCCAGGACGTTCTGTTCTTCGTCGATAACATCTTCCGCTTCACGCAGGCTGGTTCAGAAGTCTCCGCGCTTCTTGGCCGTATTCCTTCGGCTGTGGGCTATCAGCCAACCCTGTCCACCGACATGGGTCAGCTGCAAGAGCGTATTACCTCAACCAACAAGGGTTCGATTACATCGGTTCAGGCGATTTACGTTCCTGCCGATGATTTGACCGATCCAGCACCGGCAACTTCGTTTGCCCACTTGGACGCCACCACCGTTTTGAACCGTGCGATTTCAGAGCTGGGCATCTACCCTGCTGTTGATCCTCTCGATTCAACCTCCCGTGTTCTCGAGCCGCGCGTTGTGGGTCAGGAACATTATGACACGGCGCGTGCTGTTCAGGAAATCCTGCAGAAATATAAGTCCCTGCAAGATATTATCGCCATTCTTGGCATGGATGAACTGTCTGAAGAAGATAAGCTGGTCGTTGCCCGTGCGCGTAAACTGCAGAAATTCCTGTCACAGCCTTTCCATGTTGCCGAAGTCTTTACTGGCATCAAAGGCAAGTTCGTGGATCTGGAAGATACGATCAAGTCGTTCAAAGCGGTTGTGGACGGTGAATATGATCACCTTCCTGAAAATGCCTTCTACATGGTCGGTGGCATCGAAGAAGCGCTTGAAAAAGGCAAACAACTGGCAGCAGAAGCGGCTTAAACTATGGCTCTCTCCCCTTCAGGGGAGAGATACGAACACTTGCTGCATCAGCAGTTAGTCGAAGTCGAGAGGGGTTTTCTTTCCTTGGGAATATTCCCCTCTCCCAACCCTCTCCCCTGAAGGGGCGAGGGCTTTGAGGAAAAGCAGATGGCAAACCTACATTTCGAACTCGTAACACCTGAAAAGCTCGTCCGGTCGGATGATGTTTATATGGTTGTTGTGCCCGGCACAGAAGGCGACTTTGGCGTGCTGGAGGGCCATGCCCCGTTCATGTCCACTATTCGTGATGCCGAGCTGACAATCTATACCAGCGAAGGCGCGGAAGCAGAAGTCATTACCGTTCAGGGTGGCTTTGCCGAAGTGAATGAAAAAGGCCTGACAGTGCTGGCCGAGGCTGTTTCCTAGGCTTCCAGTACCGTTGTTGCCTTTCGCTCGCTGCGCCACAGGAACAATCCGCTCAGCAAGATCAGGCTACCGCCCACCAACGCGACCGGATCGATAGCATCCCCGAAAACAAACACGCTGATCAGCGATGCGATGATCAGCTGTATATAGACAATCGGCGCTATTGCCGCCGCCGTCGTTCGCATCGTCGCCATATAAAGCAGAAAATGACAGCCGGTTGCCGTGACCGCAACAATCGCGCAGCGCAGGATCACATCCCAATCAGGCGCACCGGGGACATACATTACTGGAAGTGTAAAATGCCCCGCTACAGAGGCGATGGACAGAAATATCGCCGCCCAGAAGGCGATATAAAATTGTGCTGCAAATATCGACCGCTGGCTGGATACCATGCGATTGAGGATCAGCATGGCAGCCATAGCTACCGCCGAAAATAATGGTAATATCGCAACCCAGCCAAAGGCCGCGACATTGGGCCTGAGCATGATCAGAACTCCGCCGAAAGCGACAATCGTCGCGACCCACGTCGCAGGCCGCATTTTTTCTTTCAAAAACCAACCCGAAAACAACGCTGTCAGAATAGGATTGATGAAGGATATTGCGACAGCATCCGCCAGTGGCATGATGTAAATTGCTGAAAAGAAGGTAATTGTACCAACGGCAAGCGTCATCCCCCGCGCGGCGTGCAGCCACGGCCGGCTGATCTGAAACCCGGCCCGGCCCTCGCGCCATAAGAGAATGACGGCTAAGGCCAAAGCACCAATCGAGAAACGCAATGCCGCAACCGCCGGCGCAGGCCAGTCACCTGCCATGGACTTGATAAAGGCATCGCCAACCGGAAAACCGGAAAAGGCAATCAAGGCCAGCAAGATACCGCTACCGGCGACAGTCTTTCTGATATTATTACCTGCCTGCAAAACTTGTCCGATCTCTGTAAGCGCCGGACCACCGATTGCAGCCTATTTAGCAACACACAACCTCCATTTCCCCAATGAATCAAATAATATCCGGCCAAAACTGTCCCAACGACATTATCCAAACATTAACCATTTTCCTTGAAAGAGAGATTTGATGATTTGGAAACAAACTATTTCCGGCGGAGAGACATGAGCGCATTTGGTAAGAAAAATGGATTAGGTGGCGGCAGACCGTCATTTGGCGTCGCGAAACCTATGTCGGGAGGCAAAGGGGGCAAGCCTTCTGAAGCCGAAGACCTTGATAAATCCGCAGGTGGTGATCAATTTCCACCGATCGAAGCAGTACCACTGCCAGGTGACAACGGTGCCGGATCTCAAGCACCGGACCAAGACGACGTCATGTCGCGCCTCGCCGAACGGTCCAATGCAATTGTTGATTCAGGCGACAAAGACGAGGGCTTTGGCGCATCCGTCCATAAGATTAAGGAACAGGTCCTGCCGCGCCTGCTGGAACGGGTTGACCCAGAGGCCGCAGCAACGCTCAACAAAGAGGAACTGACCGAAGAATTCCGTCCGATCATCATGGAAGTGCTGACCGAACTGAAATTGACGCTGAACCGGCGCGAGCAATTTGCGCTTGAAAAAGTGCTGGTTGACGAATTGCTCGGTTTTGGCCCGCTCGAAGAGTTGCTCGGCAATCCCGATATTTCTGATATCATGGTCAACGGACCGGAACAGACCTATATCGAGATTAAAGGTAAGCTTGAAATCGCGCCGATTAAGTTCCGCGATGAGGAACATCTTTTCCAGATCGCCCAGCGGATCGTGAACCAGGTTGGTCGGCGTGTCGACCAAACCACGCCACTTGCCGATGCGCGTCTTGCCGATGGTTCTCGTGTGAACGTTATCGTTCCGCCATTGAGCCTCAAGGGCACAGCGATCTCCATTCGTAAATTCTCCGAGAAACCTATTACCCTCGACATGATGCAGGGCTTTGGCTCTATGTCGACCCAGATGTGCACGGCGCTGAAAATCGCTGGTGCTTGCCGGTTCAACGTGGTGATTTCAGGTGGTACGGGTTCTGGTAAAACGACCATGCTCAACGCCATGTCGAAAATGATCGATCCGGGCGAGCGCGTGCTGACTATCGAGGATGCTGCCGAGCTTCGCTTGCAGCAACCGCACTGGTTGCCGCTTGAAACCCGTCCACCCAACCTCGAGGGCGAAGGGGCTATCACCATCGGCGATCTCGTGAAAAACGCCCTGCGTATGCGTCCGGACCGGATCATCCTGGGTGAGATTCGTGGCGCGGAATGTTTCGATCTTCTCGCTGCCATGAACACGGGCCATGATGGTTCCATGTGTACGCTTCACGCCAACTCTCCCCGCGAGTGTCTCGGCCGTATGGAAAACATGATTTTGATGGGTGATATCAAGATCCCGAAAGAAGCTATTTCACGCCAGATTGCAGAATCGGTTGATCTGATTGTTCAGGTGAAACGTCTGCGCGATGGTTCGCGTCGTACCACTAACATTACCGAAGTGATCGGGATGGAAGGCGACGTGATTGTGACGCAGGAACTCTTCAAATATCAATATCTCGACGAGGATGCTGACGGCAAGATTATCGGCGAATACCAATCATCCGGCCTGCGTCCTTATACGCTCGAAAAAGCGCGGCAATATGGTTTTGAACAGCCATTGCTTGAGGCTTGTCTCTAGGCAAAGCCTTATTCGGTTGAGATAAAACCCAATCCGAAAGCGACCGAGATACCAAATGTCAGCAGAGATGCTGCGGAGATAAACTGCCACGGCATGAACCCTACCTTATTGATATCCTTTCGTTTAATGCGCCGCCGGTTGGCGACCTCGGAAATGACCGTGATAGTCGCCGCGACAGCGCACACCACCATCCACTGCGGAACCATGGTGGTTTAGGCCTTGTCGAGCATCTTGATGATGCCGGAAAAGTCCATGCCGCCTTGGTCCTCACCTTCTGCATATTGCTCATAAAGCGCGGCGGCTTTTTCGCCCATCGGCACCTGAGCACCGGCGCTTTCTGCAGCCTCCATCGCCAGACGCAAATCCTTGAGCATTAGGGCTGCGGCGAAACCGCCCTCATAGCCATTGTCCGCCGGGCTTTGCGGGCCAACACCGGGAACCGGACAATAGCTGGTCATCGACCAGTTCTGGCCCGAAGCCTTGGATGAGATATCGTAGAAATTCTGGAGATCAAGGCCCAGTTTTTCGGCCATTTTAAAGGTCTCGCAGGTTGCAATCATTGATGCGCCGAGCAGCATGTTGTTGCAGATTTTCGCCGCTTGGCCCGCGCCGTTATCCCCGGCGTGAATCACAGCCTTGCCCATATCTGACAAAATCGGCTCAGCGCGGTTAAACGCCTCCTCGCTACCACCAACCATGAAAGTCAATGTGCCGCCATTGGCCGCGGCAATACCGCCTGAAACAGGCGCATCGACTGGCAGAATTCCTTTGGCCTTGGCCATTTCCGCGACATCGCGCGCGCTATCCACGTCAATCGTCGAACAATCGAGAACCAGCATCCCGGGCCCGGCGTTGATTACCACATCATTGGCATAGACGGAACGTACATGCTTGCCTGCTGGTAGCATAGTGACGACCGCTTCCATGCCCCGGACCGCATCGGCGGCGTCGCTGACCGGATGACATCCTGCTTCTCCGGCTTTGGCTAGCGCTTCACCCGACAGGTCAAAGGCGTGCACCTCATGGCCCGCCTTCGCCAGATTGGCCGCCATGCCGCCGCCCATATTACCGAGACCGATAAATCCGATTTTCATATTGCTATCGCCCCTTCCAATTGCCTTCGCGCTTCTCGATAAACGCGGCCATGCCCTCGGCCTTGTCTTCAGTAGCGGTCAGAATTTGGAAAAGACGACGTTCGTGCAACAGGCCTTGGTCAAGGTTCGTTTCAAACGCAGCATTCACCATTTCCTTGTTCACCTGAATGGCCATGGGCGGCATCGAGGCGATCGTGGCAGCCGCCTTGATGGCTTCATCGACGAGTTGGTCATGCGGCACAACCCGTGCCACCAGACCTGATCGTTCCGCTTCCTCTGCATCCATCATCCGGCCTGTTAAGCACATGTCCATCGATTTCGATTTACCCACGGCGCGGGTCAAGCGCTGTGACCCGCCCATGCCCGGCGCAACGCCCAGCTTGATTTCCGGCTGGCCAAATTTGGCGTTTTCGCTGGCAATGATGAAGTCCGCCATCATGGCCAGTTCACAGCCACCGCCCAGTGCAAAACCGTTCACAGCAGCAATCCAGGGTTTGCGCGTGGTCTTGACGATCTGGCTGGTCCATTTGGAGAAAAAATCCTCGAGATAGAAATCGGCCGCAGATTTTTCGTACATTTCCTTGATATCAGCGCCGGCCGCAAAGGCCTTGTCGCCGGAACCGGTGAGCACGGCACAAAGCTGCGTTTTGTCCGCTTCAAAGGCCGCAAAAGCGCTGATCAATTCATCCAGAACCTGACTATTCAGCGCGTTTAGCGACTTAGGTCGGTTGAGGGTAATCAACGTCACCTGACCCTTTTTTTCGGTCAGAATTGTTTCGTAGGTCATAGCGGTTTCCATTCCTCTTCTGCCGGTAAGGGCGCAAAAATAGCGTCGATCAGTTCATCACTTGTTTCTTCCGGTGTCGCGGGATCCCATTTGGGATCGTTATCCTTGTCGACAATCAACGCGCGAACGCCCTCGATAAAATCATGCCGAACGAGCACGCGCGACCCGATACGATATTCATTGCGCATTTCATCAGCAAATGTTTCCATCGCCGCGCCTTGTTTTAACTGACGCAGGGCAACTTTGCAGGTTTGCGGGCTCTTCGTGCCCAAAGTGCCGCGCTCTTTTGCGGCCCAATCGCTGCCATCTGCATCCAGTGCGGCGAGGATTTCCTCATAGACATCGGAGGCAAAAAACTTGTCGATCTTGTCGAGATTATCAGCAATCCGTGCAGGCGGAACAATATCCGACAGTTGGCCCAAAATCCCGTCAATCCGGTCCGGATTTTCGCAAATCCGCTGCTTCGCTTCGTCAAGATTTTCGGATGGAACATAGTGGGTCGCCAATCCGACTTCCTTGCACTCGGCTCCATCTAACCGTGCGCCGGTAAGCGCCAGAAATTGCCCCAAACGCCCAGTCAGCCGCGATAAATACCAGCCACCACCGACATCTGGAAATAGACCAATACCCGTTTCCGGCATGGCAAAGCGCGTGTTTTCGGTGGCAACACGATACTTGGCCGGTTGGGAAATACCAACGCCGCCGCCCATGGTGATGCCGTCCATGAACGCGACAACAGGCTTTGCATATTCAAACAGCAGATGGTTGAGTTGATATTCCTTGTAGAAAAACTCCCTGCCCTCTTTGCCATCCTTTTTGCCAGAGGCCTGCAACATTGCAATGTCACCCCCCGCGCAGAATCCACGGCCTTCGCTATGGTCAATAATTACGGCTTCCACACTGTCATCGTCGCGCCAATCAATAAGCGCGTCACGCATGGCTTCGCACATCGCGAGATTCAGCGAGTGGATAACTTTGGGACGGTTCAGGCTGATGTGCCCGACCCGGCCAGTTTTCTTAATAATCAGATCTTCGGTCATTTTGTCTTTCTAATCTTGGGATAGGCTTATTGCCTGAGCATTTCACGCGACACAATCATGCGCATGACCTGGTTGGTGCCTTCGAGAATCGAATGCACGCGCAGATCGCGCCAAAAGCGCTCGATCGGATAGTCCTGCAAATAGCCATAGCCACCAAAAAGCTGCAGCGCATCGTTGACAATTTTGGAGCCATTGTCGGTAGCCAGGCGCTTGGCCATGGCGGCAAATTTCGTTTTGTCCGGCGCGCCCTGCGTGACCTTTACTGCGGCCATATAAAGCAGCGCGCGGGAGGCTTCGAGATCGGTCGCCATGTCCGCTAGCATGAACTGGGTATTCTGAAAATCGCTGATGCTCTTGCCAAATTGCTTGCGCTCTTTGGTATAGGCCACCGCCTCGTCGAGGCAGCGTTGCGCTCCGCCAAGCGAACAGGCACCGATATTCAACCGACCGCCATCAAGCCCCGCCATGGCAATACGAAAGCCCTCGCCTTCGCCGCCAACCCGGTTCTCCACCGGCACCCGGACATTGTCGAAATTGACCTGCGCTGTGGGTTGCGAGTGCCAGCCGAGCTTTTTCTCATTCGCGCCGAAACTGACGCCTTCCATATCTTTCTCGATAACAAGGCAAGTTACGCCGCTCGCGCCATCGTCCGAGGTCCGTGTCATCGTGACATAAAGTTCGTTCTCGCCGCCGCCAGAGATAAAGGCTTTTGAGCCGCTGACGACATAGTAATCACCATCCCGGACCGCCTTGGTTTTCAGCGAAGCGGCATCGGAACCGGCCCCCGGTTCGGTCAAGCAATAGCTGGAAATCTTGTCCATGCTGATTAGATCAGGGAGATATTTATCCTTCACCGCCTGCGCACCGAAGGTATCGATCATCCATGCTGCCATGTTATGGATCGAGATGAAGGCGCTGGTAGAAGGGCAGCCGTACGCCATCGCTTCCATGATGATCGCGCTTTCCAGCCGACCAAGCCCGATCCCGCCAGATTCTTCCGACACATAAATCCCGCCAAAACCCAGATCAGCACTTTGTTTGATCACATCGCGCGGGAAAATATGCTTTTCATCCCATTCACCGGCATGAGGCGTGATGGCATCGGCCGTGAATTTCTGGGCCATATCCTGAATGGCAAGCTGGTCTTCGGTCAGGGAGAATTGATCAGTCATTTCTTGTCGTTCCATTCTTCTTTCAAAACCCGCTCGGCGAAAAGCCGGTTCAAAACTTCTTCGTCGGTCCGCTCATACACAAGTTCGCGGGGCGTGATGCCCTTAATATGGGCCATGGCCGCGACCCTGCCGCTGCCTAGAAACCATGTATTGGGTTCGATCGCGGCAATCGGGTCTTCGTAGGCCGCATCCATCGTGATAATTTCCCAGCCGTCCGCCACCAGTCCTCGCACCAGGTCATCAATAAACAGCGCTGCAATGTCTGTCTCGTGCAGCAACAGGACATGGGCCGGAGAGCGATCTGTCGTCCGCACCGCAATATCGTCATAAAAATTAGCGGTATCGACCATGGTTTCGACATAGAGATCGCGCAGCGCGTCCATGTCCATGGTCTTGCCCGCCTTGGCGGCTTGTGACGCCAGATAGTCAATATGCCAGTCATAATTATCGACCGTCACATAGCCGTTGATCAGGCCGCGCTCGGCCAGTGCCTGACGGATCGCATCGCGTTTCTCGAGATCGCGGCGTCCTTCATCGAGGTAGGGAAAGCGGAACCAGGGCCGGTAACCATCCCGGCCTTTCAGCCATTTTTCGGCCCGATCAATCTCGGCGATATAGTCCGCCGTGTCGGTCTTCCACAGCCAGGGATGGGTATGGGTATGGTTCGCAATCACGTGCCCCGCCGCCACATAGGCGCGAATCCGTTCCTCCCCGCCTTCCCGATCCGGTTTGCCGAGATTGCCGGTGGTCACGAAGAAGCCTGCCTGCTCGACACCCGCTTCGGCCAATGCAGCGATAAGCTTTATCGCCCGCTCGTCGGACGTAAAGAAACCGCCGGCATGCCGCGGAACATCATCAAAACTGATCGCAATCCGTTTTTCTGCAACAGCAGGTTGTAAGGCGAGACCAAGGCTTGCCATCAAGATGAATAAGAAGCGCATCATGGTAGGACTGATTCCTTTCTTGTTAGAAAGGCACCTCCTATCGGCAACTACGGCGCTATGCCAGTTTCCGCATCACGTCGCCGAACAAATCTTCGTCGGAAGGTAATTCCTTGGATACCGCAAGTGGCTTGGAAACCCAGGTTTCATTGATCAGATCGCGCCAGGTAATATTGTTGTTCGTACCATTGCCGCCCCAGCTGCCACAGCCGAGCGAAAATGTCTGACGCATGCCATTCCAGAGGTTTCCGCTGTTGGAGGCCGATTGCGGCTGATTCACCATCACGCGCGATGTGCGGGTCGCGTTGGCAAGCTTCATGATATTCTCGTCTGACCGCGAGTAGAGACCACAACTATGCCCCTGCCCCTGATAGGCCTGGATATTGTTGGTCAGCTCAATGGCTTCTTCAATATCGGCAGCGCGGTAAAGCGCCATGATGACGGTCAGCTTTTCACCAGAGAAAGGAAAGTCCGGGCCAAAACCGGTTTCCGGCACCATGAAGAAGGTCCGTCCTTCCGGCAGATTAAACCCAGCCATGCCAGCAATTTTTTCAGCCGGTTGCGCAACAATTGCGGTATTGAATTTGCCATCAGGCCACAGCGCATCCTGCAATTTCTGTTTCTCTTCTTCATTGCAGAGATAGCCGCCCTGATGCTTCAGTTTTTCGACCATCTCGTCGTAAATGGCATCGACCAAGATCACACTATTGTCTGAAGAACAGCTCGCCGCGAGGTCCAGTGTCTTGGAAATCCGGATTTTTTCGGCGGCATCTTCCAGGTCAGCGCTCTCGTCCACGGTAATGACTGCGTTGCCGACACCAACACCTAAAGCAGGTGTGCCGCTGGAATAAGCTGCCGTCACCATCGCGCCACCGCCTGTGGCCAGCACCCGGTCACATTGCCGCATCAATTCGTTCGTTTTCTCAACCGAAGGCACATCAATGCTGATAACCAGATCAGCCGGTGCGCCCATTTTGACAATCGCGTCGCGCATCAGGTCACAAATCAGTTTGTTTGTCAGCTTGGCGCGAGGATGCGGCGCAACAATGATCGAGTTACGCCCTTTGACCGCTGAGATCGCTTTAATCACTGGCGTGGCTTCCGGATTGGTCGATGGAGACAATGCGCCGATAACGCCAACGGGCTTGGCGATTTTTACGATGTTGCGCTCGTGATCTTCCTCAATAATGCCAACGGATTTATCGTCGATAATATCAAACAGGGTCGCCCGGGTCTTACGGAAAATCTTCAGATATTTGCCGTCATAATTACCAAGCTGCGTTTCATCGACCGTGTGTTGCGCAATTTTCTCGGCAACGGATTCCTCGGCAACCGCCCACACCATCGCACGGATCAGTTCGTCGACCTGTTCCTGCGTGTAATTTTCAATCTGCTGCTGTGCTTCACGCGACCGCGCGACCAATTCGGCAACTTCTTCCACAACGGGATCCTGTGGGTTGGTGGTTGTGTCCAGCATATAAAGCTCCTGAAATTATGTTTTTGCCCGAAAATCAACGCAAAAGGACTCGTTGAACCGGCATTATCTTTACCGATATATATAATTCACCGCCGATAAGCATGCAACGCTGCGCGCAATTAAATTACAAAAGCAACAAAGCTCCACCGTGATACGCAATTGCTTTGTCAATCCGATTGCGCCTATCGTCAGCAAAATGAGCCACTTCACCACCATTCTAACCACCAAATGACAACTGATGTTTTAGATAAAGCACCGGTGGACCCAACGCCGGCTCCATCAACCATAGTCGGTCAAAACCGGCCGATGGCTGGTATAATTACCCGGCTGGCCGCAATGCTGTCGCTTGCCATTATGTTCGCCTTCGTGAAGCTCGCCGGACAACAAGGTGTCCATGTCACCGAAAGCCTCTTTTATCGGCAATTAATCGCAATGCCGCTCATTTGTTTCCTGATTTGGCGCAGCAAGGCAGGATGGCCTGCGATCAAATCCGACAAACACAAGCTTCATATCTTGCGGTCTGCGCTCGGAATATTCGCGATGGGCCTCAATTTCTGGGCCATGACACTACTGCCGCTGGCCGATGCAACGACGATCAGCTTTACCGTGCCGATTTTTGCAACGCTATTCGCTGCCGTCATCCTCCGTGAAAAGGTCGGTATCCGGCGGTGGTCGGCGATCCTGATCGGCTTTATTGGCGTATTGGTCGTCATCCAGCCTGGTGGCAACCTGATCCCGGCCTTTGGCGCGACCGTCGCTTTGATCGGGGCATTGGTCACGGCGTCAGTGACATTGGTTATCAGGATGCTTGGCCGAACCGAAACCAGCATAGTTACGATATTCTGGTTCTCGGTCTACACCCTGCCAGCGTTGGCCGTTTGCGCCTATATTTATGGCGGTGGGCATGACGCCAAGACATGGGGCTATTTGCTTGGCGTCGGAATATTCGGTGCTATTGGCCAGCTGACAATCACGCAATCGCTGCGCTTCGCGCCCGTATCGACGATCATGCCCATGGATTATAGCGCGCTGCTCTGGGCGACGATCATCGGCATCATCATATTCGGCCAATGGCCGGGCCTATCCATTCTGATTGGTGCGCCGATCATTATCGGATCCGGCCTGTTCATCGCCTGGCGTGAGCATGTCCGCGAAACGCGTCTGGTTCACTCCAAAAACTGATAGCTTGGCAAGCCGGTGTAAAGCGCATAGCTTCCATGCCAGGGGAGAGAGATATGCAGTATTTTTGGCGCCAGGCAGCCGCATTTTGGGCAATGATAGCCTTTTCGGCTATGGCAGCGGCTAATGAACCACCCGCAGCTCCACCCTATCCCCAAGTAACAATTTACGAAGCCGCCAGGATCATTACCATGGAACCGGGTTATCCCGAGGCCAGATTTGTAGCCACTGCGGATGGTATCATCCTCGCCCTTGCGCAAGAGATCGAAGAACTCGATCCGTGGACCGACCGCCGGGATGTAACCGTCGACCGGCGCTTTGCCGACAAGATACTGATGCCCGGTTTTGTCGAGCCGCATATTCACCCGATGCAGACGATCATGATGCTGCCCATCCCCTTCATCAGCCCTGAAGCATGGGAGCTGCCGGGCAAGACCTATCCCGCAGCGCGCGGCAAGGCGGCCTACGAACGGCGGTTGCGGGAAGAACTGGCAAAAAGTCAGGACGAGCTTTTCATCACCTGGGGTCATCATAAACTGTTTCATGGGGATATGGACCGCGCGGCACTGGACGGCATTTCGCCCGATCGCGCGGTGGTGATCTGGCAGCGCAGTTTTCATGAAATTATCGCAAATTCAAAGGCCCTCGACTTACTCGGCATCGGCACTGCTGAAGCTTTCAAGGCCGAATTTGACAAACCCCAGATCGACCCCGGACATGCCGACTATGCGAGTGGTGTTATTCATGAAACCGCGCTGTTCAACGGCATCGACAAACTCCGTCCCTATCTCTTCTCTCCCGCAAAAGTACAGCAGGGCCTCGCCGATATGCGCCAGATGATGCTGGAAAACGGCGTGACCACCAGCGCCGATCTTGCCTTTGGCGGCTTTGGCGGGCCGGAGATGGAATCGCAGCTGTTCAAGAGCCTTTACGATCTACCGACAACCCCGTCGCGTATTCTCGCCATTCCGGTTGCGCCGCTGGTGACAGGCGATCCGAATGTCTGGCTAAAGGATATGAAAGCCAAATATGACAGCGACAAATTCTTCTTCTCCAACCGGGTAAAGCTGTTCGCCGATGGCGCCTTTTTTGCCCAATATATGCAGATGAACCCGCCTGGTTATAGCGATGGCCATGAAGGCAAATGGCTGACCGAACCGGATGAATTGCTGAAACAGACACAGCGATTCTGGGACGCAGGCTGGAACCTCCATACCCACGTCAATGGTGACAAAGGCCTCGATATCGTACTTGATATCACAGAGAAATTATCGGTCAAAAACGGCCAGGACATTGTCATGGAGCATCTCGGTTACTCGACCGAAGCGCAGAACCGGCGGATCGGTGAAATGGGTCTCTATGTCTCTGCCCAACCCAATTATATCCGTATTCTCGGCGACACCTATGCCAAGACCGGCATGGGTCCCGACCGTGCAGCGCAGATGAGCCGGCTCGGCTCACTCGAACGCAAGGGTGTTCCGCTCGGTCTGCATAGTGACTTTAACATGGCGCCGATTGACCCGCTCTACCTCGCCTGGGTGGCGAGCAACCGGATCACGCTGGATGGCAATGTAAAGGCGCCGCAGGAAAAGCTCTCCCTCGATAAAGCCCTGCGCGCCATCACCATAGAAGCGGCGCAGGTCATCGGGCTTGATGCCATGGTCGGTTCCATCGCTACGGGCAAGAAGGCCGATTTTACTGTGCTGGATCGTGACCCCTATCAAGGCGGGGCCGCCAAGCTGCAGGAGGTGCAGATACAAGGTGTCGTGTTTGAAGGCCGCTGGTTTCCAGCAACGCAATAGCGCAAAGGACGCGCTCGCGCCGGCAGGAGCATTCAGTCCTAAACGGCGAGGCGCACCTGTTTAGGCGACCACGAGCGTCAAACCCCAGCAAAATTATGAGAATAAAGATTCATCTTGCTTCACTCTTCGATATTGATTTCAAGACGTTCTTCGAAAATGGTACATAGGAAGGCACGCGCTCACGGTAGCTAATATATGGTTCGCCAATCTCTTCGATAAGGTCATTTTCCTCGAAGGGGGTCGCGAGCAAAACATATGCAAGTGTGGCTCCCGCGAAGACCAGATGCCCGACGGTCAAATGTGGTGTAGCCAGGGGAGCAGTCATCCAGCCAAGGCTGATCGGATGACGAACCAGAGCATAGAGATAACGCTCTGTCATATTAGCAGGCCCTGATCGCAACTGCCGAAAATTTTGCCAGGCCTGTGCCAGACCAAAAAATCTGAAATGCCCGAAGTGGAAGGTCGCGGCTGACATCATCGTCCAGATGCTGAGATAGAGGACGGCGATAGCGCCCGACGCCAGAGGGGATTGGACATGCCAAATCGTAATCGGGATGGGATGCCAGAAATGAATGAGAAGCCCTGTCATGGTAACGGTCATGTAGAGATAGGTGGCCCGTTCGATCGGGGCTGGAATGATCCGGGTCCACCAGCGCTTAAAGGAGGTACGGGCAGTAATCGAATGATGCAGACCAAATGCGCCAATCAAGCCAACATTAATGGCGATAGCTGGCCAAAGCCCGATCTCCGTGCCGTCGCTGATACCTTTCGGGACTCCGAAATCGATAAGAAACCCCATGATGTAGAGAAGAGCCCCGGTCGCCAGTAAATAGGCCACCACAGCATAAATCAGCAAAAGCGATTTGCGTATCATAGATTGATTCCTTGTGGGTTTGCATGAGAAGAAATGCCGTCCAAAACGAACGAGACAGAGGTGTATCAAATGTCTTGGACGGCAGACGACGCGGACCTGGTGAACCTGATTTTCTGAAACTCGTCAGGACCAGTCACGTCGATGGTTGGCGTGGGTTTTCAGATAAGCGCGCGGCTCAAAGTGCGTGTCGTAGAATCCGGTATCGAGCTTGTGTGCCTGAAGGTACATCAATGTCATGATTGCCGGAACAGTCGCTGGAAAGCGACCAAAGGTATCCTGAACATATTGTGCCATCGTCGCTACGCAATCAATGAACTCGTCGTTGATGGGCGCCGCACTTTTGCGGATTGCATCGGTTTCCTTATAGGGACCTTTGGTTTTCTCGTTAAACGGCCCACCGGCGCCAAATTTGCGCTGAACGACAGATTCAACTGCGGCACGCATATCTTTGAAATGCGGTTGACAATGGCCCTCCAGAATTCCTTCCCGGCCCGTGACAAAGGGCAAGGGTTGATCCTTGATCATGTCGAAGCGAAAACCCAGGCCCGGTACGTCGGGATCGCCGCTAGCGCCGAGAATGCTGAACGGATTATACCCGTCATACATCCATCCACCAAGGCCCATGGCCTGCAGCATAAGCGCGCCGGCATAGCAAGAACAGGATAGCTCCACGGTCACTTCTGTAGCGCTGACCTGCTCGACATAGGACAAGGGATAGGGATTGTCTGTGTCGACGAGATGCTTGAACGCCTCAAGACCGGGAATGGGCCGGTTGTTAACATCGTCATAGATGCATACGCCGTTCTGGACAAAATAGCACAAGGCCAAGACAACATGCTGCGCCAAATCGGCGACCGGAATGATAAGCGTGCTGCCAGGGACATTGCCACACCATTGATTATGCATTTCCATATGCTGTGGCTGTGCAGGTATGTTTAACCGGCCATCCGCGATCTTCACGATCCGTTTCTGATGCGCGTCGAGATAAGCTTTCAGATCAGTTTCCCCGCTTGCAGCTTTCGCGTCGACTGCAGGCATGTCACGTGTCGGCAAAAAATAAACGCCATTGTCGTCAGTATAAAAAAATTCGGTTATCTGAAAACCTGCACAAGACGGAAAACTGCGTCCGCCGGCAGCGCCGGCATAGTTCGGGATATTCGGGACATAGTTATGATTGTGCGGGATCAGGTTAGACCAGCCAGTATTACCAGCAACGGTCGTTAACAACAGCATCTGTTCCAATTGGGAAAGTGGCTCTGGTTTGTCCTTAGACGTATAGGCCAGAGGACCATCGGGAATGGAAGCACCACGCGCAAAGCGGCGCGACCGACGGCCATGAATGGCTTCAACAAGGGGAAATTGCATCGCCTCAATCAAGCCCTTGGGCATATCGGGAATTCGATCCAAGAGGATGCTGCCTCTGTTCCTCAAGCTTGCGCCTGATTTGCCAGCACCCAGGCCTGACATAACCGTACCAGCGCCGAGCATGGATGCGCCAAGAACTTTTCTTCGTGATGTTTCAAACATAGTATTTCCTTTGTTTCGTTTCTTGCCTGTCCCCCTTGTTCGCGCCTCTCGGCCAAGCATTCCCGATGCATTTGCCGTTTACGCAGAAATTCGATAGGCTCTCGGCCCGATGATTAGCTGATGAAAAACCGATGATAGAGACAGATGCCAATCCCATCGAACTTTCGAAGACGGCCGACTTTTCTGTGGGGATATTGCGAGTTCGCCCTTCGCTGCGTGCGGTCGAAATGGACGGTAGCTCGATAACGCTTGAACCCCGGGTGATGCAGGTTCTCGTTTTGCTAGCCGGACAGGCCGGTAATGTCGTGACGCGCGACACTATGATTGAGTGCTGCTGGAACGGCTTGGTCGTAGGGGAAGATGCCATTCAGCGGTGTGTCGGCCGATTGCGCCGCGTGGCGGAAAACTTGGGCGGGTTTGAAATTGAAACGCTCAACAAGGTCGGTTACCGGCTTGTCACCATAAATCCAGACTCGGGAAGCCGTCTGCCCAAGGCTCGATTCTCCAGCGATCCAAGCCATCGAACAGCCGTGGCATTCGGCGAGGTCCGCGTTCAGTCATCTTTAGACGAAGATCGAGAATTTACGGAGCTGTTGGTTGATGACATCACAGCCGCGCTGTCGCTAAACCGGGATCTTAAAGTTACCGCACGGATCGCCGCCTCCCATGTAGCGGCAGATATCCGCGAGATCGGACAAGAATATGGTGTCGATTACATCGCGACCGTCACCTTGCGGCGGGCCGATCATGATGTTCGGCTTCGCTTGCAGCTGTCCGAAGTCAATAGCCGTCGGATCGCTTGGACGCACTCCATTGAGGGGCTTTCGCCAATCGACGCCATGCCTTCCGATGATCTGGTTGTGGACCTTGCCAGCCGGATCGCGACTGAGCTTACGCGGGAAGAAACGGACAAAGCGCTCCGCAAGCACTCTGATCTGACGGCCTGGGAGGCCGTTGTACGCGCGAATGCGGCGTATCAACGGATCAATCTGGATAGTTTGGCCTTTGCAGAAAAGGAAGCACGGCGGGCCGTTGAGCTTGATCCTGGCTTTGGCGCAGCGCAGGCGGCTTTGGCCAATGCTCTGGCTGCCACCTACGAACTTGGAGGAGCATTGGATATAGCTATAGCAACGGAGGCGCGCGTGCATTGCGATCTGGCGTTGGCCGCAGATCAGGAAAACCCAACAATTTTGGCCTGGGTCTCCAATTCGCTCGGCATGATTACACGTCCTGCGGAAGGTATGCAGCTCGCCGAGAGGGCGATTGATCTGGCTCCCACGCACAATATTGCGCATCTCTACCTGGCGCGTCACCACCTCTATCAGGGGCAAGCGGATGCGGCGCTGGCTGCGCTGGTGGAACATGATCGGGTGGCACCACGTTTTCCCTGGCAGTATTTCGTGGAGTTTCACAAAGGGCTAGCGCACTTCATGCTAGGGAAAATTGACCTTGCCGAGCACGCGTTCGAGCGGGCATGCTTGATGAATCCGGACTATCCATATTGCTGGATAGCAAAGTCGATCATTTACATGGTTCAAGGACGGTCAGTCGATGCCCAGGCAGCAGTAAATGGTTTGAAATCGCTTGATGGTCCCGATTCCCTGACTTTGCAATTGGCACGAATTGCACATAGCTATCCCGAGCCCGATATCAGTCATACACTCCAAGAAACTCTCAAAAATGCCTGGGCTTTAGAATAGAGTTACCAGACGGCTACGTTCTGACTTTGATACCGGAAGACATTGAGCGATGTTTCCGGCGGTTCCAGCCGATTATCCCTGCTGCGATCAACATCTGCATAGTGCCATAGGTCAACAAAGAAAACAGCACCATGTCGCCAATCGGATCAGGCTTGCCAATGACGGCCGGGAATAAGGATGCCTTGATCATGATCCCGAGATTGATGTTACGGACGACCACTTCCATGTTGATGGCCGTTGAATCGACAGAGGATAATCGCAAAACGCGGCACACCAGCCAACTGGCTATCGCCAATATCAAAATCAGCACCGCGATCAGCAATATATTGGTCATACCGAACATTTGCGCATCCAACCGCCCGGACATTGATGACCCGATAACGATCAACACCAGCCCCAAAAGCGATCCGCGAACACACCATTTCGAGAAGCTTGCCGCTGAACGGGGCAGAAAATGCAAATAGGCCATGCCCATTGCTAACGGCAGCAACAGGGTAACCGCGATTTCCGTCATCATCTCGCCGCGCGGCATGACGAATGTGTCCGGCATATATTGGGAGATGAGTAGCTCCAGAATGAACGGTGTGGTTACAAGACACGCGATAGTAGTCAGCGCGGTAATAGTAATCGACAAGGCAACATTGCCGCGCGCAAAATGGGTGAAGATGTTGGACGTCGTTCCCCCGGGAATGGCGGCTATCATCGCAATACCCACCGCGACCCCGCCGACAATTCCAAAAGCCTGAATGAACAGCAAGGCCACAAGTGGTGCGACGAACAATTGTATGCCCGAACCGACTGTTACGGCTTTGGGTTCCAAAATGATTTCCCGAAAATCTCGGGGCGCCAGTGTCGCCCCCATGCCTAACATCGCCAGCACCAATTGAAACACTGCGAACCAATATTCATGCTCAAGGTAGAATAGTCCCATAGGGTCTCCGACTAAAATTAGAGCAACATTACAGTTTGGCGGTCCGCCCCGCGACATGGGGCTCATAAAAAACAATGGATAAACGCGGGTTTACAGATGCTATTCTGGCAAAACTATTAATGCTCGGCAGGTCGATTGTCACGTTTTTGTTGGTGTTAGCCCAAACCAGAAATTAGCGCAGCCCGCTGTGACAGTGAATGTCATGTTGATCAACGCGAGCCGATTTCGTCCAAAAATCTGTTTATTTCTTGTTCAACTTCTTGCTCGTTCGTTCTCCAGATGAAGTGGCCCGCATTGGGGATACGTACAACCCGAGCGTTCGGGTTTGCGGCGGCAAAATCCTCGGCTTGCATGGCAGCATCCGCTGCTCGTTCAAGATAGTTTGCGCTTTTGCAATCCGTCGTGCATTTTGGCGGTACAGCTAAGATTGCAAGGATCGGCACCTTAATTCGCGTGTAGATGCGAAAGCCATTCACAATGGCAGACTGTAGCGCCATCCGGTGGCTTGTTTGTTCGGTGGCTGGGCGATCAGGGACCTCTTCTATCGCACGTTCATACCAATTCAGGCCTTCCTGAAGCCGTTTCAAGTCACTCCTGAGTTTCGGTAAAAGCTTCCGGGCTTCACTTGGCTGGATCGTGGAGAGTTTGGCGAGGTCGCGCCGAACCTCTGCGGCTATCGGATAGACCACCTGTGACCTAGGACCATAGAAGGCATGACTTTCGGCGGCCTCCAAGTAGATCAATCCTGCTATCTCGTCTGGGTAGCGGGTTCCTATTTCACTGAGTTCTTGCCCCGCTATGGAATGTCCAACTAGAATTGGCCGCTTTAAGCCTAATTCCCGTATCACCGTCATCACGTCGATTGCGAGGCGTTCTGCAGTATAGTTCGCTTCAACGGGCTCGGGATGACTCGAGGCTCCAAAACCACGCCGCGTAACTGCAATGACACGATGTTTTGCCGTAAAGCGCTGTGCGAAGCCATCGAACGTGTGGGCAGTGCCACCAAAACCCGCCAAAAAGACTAATGGTTGCTCCGTTCCACCCCAGTCGATCACTTCAAGCTCGACGCCGTTCTCCACCTCGACATTCTGAGTGGTCGCACTTTTGTCTTGCCCAAAAACTGGCGCAGACAGCAACAGCAAGGAAAGGAGCAAACCGAGCCTAATCATATAGATATCCTTTAAAAGACCGGCGGAAGTCATTGTCTTATGCTAGTATCGGACTGAGTGAAGTCAATGTTCGCTTTTATGCCCATAGCGGTCGCTGGCTTTGCTATCGTTTAGTGGTCCAGCACAATACGATAGCGCACATCTCCGCTTTCGAGATGCGCGAATGCGTCATTAATTTTCGCAAACGGATAATGTTGAGTTACCGGCTTAATGTTATGGCGCGCGTAAAATTCAAGCATATCGGCAATTCTCTGAGGGCTGCCCACCAGTGAAGATGAAAGCGACAATTGTGCAAACATCAGTGGCATCAGGTGTAACTCGGCAGGGACCGCCTGGACACCCAAAAAATGCAACCGGCCTTTCGGCTTGAGCATTCCAATAATAACATTCCAATCCAGCGCGACATCCACGGTGCTCAAAATGATATCAAATTGCCCAGCGGCTTTCGCCAAGTCCTCCGGACTGCGCGAATTAATGACAGCATGCGCCCCCAAAGCCATCGCTTCATCGCTTTTGGAGGCACTGGAGGTCAACGCGGTGACATGGCAGCCCCAAGCTTTCGCCAATTGCAAGGCCAGGTGACCCAGTCCACCAATACCAAGGATAGCAATATGGGCGGTGGGCTTTATGTCATATTCGATAAATGGATTGAAAACGGTTATGCCCGCACAAAATAACGGCCCCGCATCTTTGGGATCGAGATTGTCTGGTAGTTTGATAACACTAACGCCTGATGCGCGAACGATATCAGCAAAGGCGCCATGGCGGCCTGCCGAAACCGTAGATTGCACGGTTTCGCAAAGGTTGTGGTCACCATCGAGGCACTGGCGACATGTCATGCAATAATGCGAATGTCCACCCAGCCCAACACGGTCACCTATTTGAACATGGGTCACTTCACTACCCTTGTCGACAACGGTTCCGATGGCTTCGTGTCCGCCGACAAAGGGAAACTCGCTAATGCCCCAAGCATTGTTGCGCAAACTGAGATCGGTATGGCAAATACCACAATGCTCGACCTGTATATCAATATCATTGGATGCAAGGGGTCCTAGTTCATATTCAAAAGGTTCCATTTGGCTTCCGGCTTGTTTCGCAGCATAAGCTTTTACAGTTCGCATGAGTGGTTTCCTCCTCTGTTCGCTTCAGTCAGCATGAAGCTCTCGCGACAGGATTGCATATCGCCGACCCGAAAAACACTGTCATATCCAATGAGCCGGAAGGCATTTGGAAGCTCAAAACGGAAATAGATTATATCCGTTTCATATTCACTATGTCCTGAAATTTCGTTCGACGAATTTTTATCAAGCCAATTGCAGTTTTGGCCCCTCAAGGTGCTCCCTTAGAGTGTTGCTGACCAACCTAGTTTTCTGCCCTAGGTGCCGGTTTTTCGACGCCAACTTTGGCGAGCAGACAAAGAGCAAGTGCGGCGAAGGATATTGCGGCCACCACATAATAGGCCGCAGCAAATCCAATGCCTTCGACGATCCAACCTAAGCTTCCCGACATGAGCGAACGAGCGAGATTCGGGATTGCCATAAACAGTGCAAACAGGCTTGCGGCTATCGCGGGATCACAAAGGCGCATGGCCCAGACGATGAGGGTGATGCTCAGGAAAAGGGAGGCGACATATTGGACCGCGAAGATGGCTGCAAAGATCGTGCTGCTTTCCCAATTTTCGAAAGTCGCGCCGGCAATAATTGCCGCAATTACAAGGATAAGAAAAAGTGTCGACATGGTCATCCGCAGGCCCACCCAGCGGACAAGGAGTGTTGGCATCGTGGCACCCGCAATCGCTGCCAAGAACCCGATAGCACTCGCATAATTGCTATAGTCGTCGCTCCCCCAGCCCAATTGCTGAACCGCCAGTGTGGGTGCTACGGCATCTGAGAAAGAAAACGTCACTGTAGCCAATCCAAATCCTGTCAGGAACAGCAGGGTGCTAGGGGAAAGTAGGGACTGAAAAATCCCCTTCAACATAGGAATCCATGCCGCATGCTGACGCGCGGTGCATTCCGCTGAAGGTTGGCCACTGGTCCATGGGAAAAGCCGTTCGCCGGGGCGTTCGCGGAGCAGGGAGATGAACAGAGATGCAATGCCAACAAAAATGCCGAACAGAATCGCCATTGTCGAAATTTTGTCATCGACCAACAGCTGCCCGGCAATAAAGCCGGCCGCAGAAATGCCCAGTGTCTGAGAACCAAACATAAATCCGTTAATGGTGGTTCGATCTTCTTCCGGCACCAGATCAACCGTCATGCCGTCGACCGCCACATCGTTGAAGGCCGCGCACAGATTGAGCGTGAAGCAAAAGCCTGCGAGCAAGACGATCTGACTGGCCGATGGGGCAGCGATCGCAAAGCCAAACAGAGTGAGCATCATCGATGCCTGCGCGACCAATATCCACGATCGACGCCTGCCCATTGGTCGATAGGTAAACCGGTCCATCAACAGACCGTTAAAAAGCTTCAACGACCAGGGCAGCATCGCCGTTCCGACAAAACCGCCAATTTCGATGGGGGAGGCACCCCGCGCTGCAAGCCATGCAGGAATAGCGATCAGACTGAGACCGGCAACGATACCCTGCATGAAATAGAGCAATATGATGGCGGTAGCCCGCAAATATCTGTTTTCGGACATTGCCGGGATCGCAGTTTCGGCGACATCTGGGATCGCAATTTCGGGTGCATAGTGAGTCAATGGTTTGCCTCCTGGTCATGAATGAAAGCGCCCAAGGCGTTTCGATCAGCCGTAAAAATATCGCTCTTCAATGATTTTTCCGTCGCGGACGGTGTAAATGGCGATCTCGGAAAAGGGCTCGCGCTCGCCCGTTGCGCGGCGTTTGATCAGCATGTCGATAAACAAGGCAAAGCGGTTGCCCGTTATGAACGGGCCGTCAATGCTGAGTTCCTCCATCGCGCTGTGACCCAGCCAATTGTTTAACTTGTCGCGGGCCGCGTCAAATCCCGTCACGATGACCGGAACATGTTCGATACTATCCTCAGGCTCGATGATGACGATATCAATGGCCCAATATTTTTCCGCCGCCGCGACCGCTTGACCGGACTGGATAAGGGACAAAAAATCGTCTGCGAGTTCTTCGATATCGGCCATATCATCTGGCTCATATTTGCTAGAATGAAGAGAAAATCCGGCGGATGGAGGGTCGCAAGTCCATCCACCGGACGCATCGCTTGCGCGTGCTTTTCAACAGACCTAAGGGCGGCCTATCGAACCTTATATTCGCGAAGCAGCATGCTGCTCTGCACGGTCCGGTATTCCGCCCGGTTGCCGGATTCTGCTATTTGCTGCTCGGCAGACGATTTCATGTAAGCATCATATTCTTTGTTGCGTCTTTCGCCTTCCGCTGCGTCAGCCATTTTCGCAAAGGTGGTCATCAGATAGATTGTTGGCTCGCCATCGCGGGGATATTCGTTGATGAGTATTTTGTAATCGCTGATCCAGCCCTTGGATTTGGCAAATTCCTGAACGTCGACCCACTTGGTTGCAAGATGGGTTGCATATTTAAACGCCCCGCCGTCTTTGATAAAAATGCCGCTAACTTCGGAATAGTCTCCGGCAACCAGCGGGAATTCCTGAGCCGCTGCAACCGTTGGTAGCGCCATTGGTGTTGTCACCAGCATCGCGGTTGCGATCATCATTTTCTTTGTCAGTTTCATCATCATTCTCCTGTTTTGGTTTGCTTGAAACCGCAGGCAAAGCTCTCCCGTTGGCGGCAACCGGGGTTTTCCGGACCGACCCAAATGGTCTAACTTGTCTGCAATTTCAGTGCGCTATTGATGGGCGCGAATGTAACATCCAGTCAACGGTGCTACCGTCAAAAAAGCGTCAATAATGATCTAGTTCATAGTGGAAGGCTTGGGGAGCAGATCCGGCCAGCCATATTTTTCCCATGCTGCAACCATCCCAATCCGTTCGGCGAAATCCATAAAGTCCGGATGCAGTCGAACCTGGTTTATCGGCTCTGCGTCGGTCCAGAGCGACATGAAAGAGAAGAAATTAGCAGTTGTTATCTGCTGGCCAAGAGTTTTGAAGACCATCTGCGCCTGACCCATCCAGATCGCCGGTAATATGATCGTACTATCATAGGGATCGTGCAGTGTCGCGTGGAGCATCTCCACCACCATGCAATAATTTTTGCGGTCCTGATTTTCACCGCTCCAAAGCCCCTTTGCAGCCATCAGCCAATAGGCATCCATCGCATCCGGGTCGAGCGGTGCACTGCCAGCTGGCGGAAATATAACGGTGTTCATCAGCTTCTTTGTCAGCTGATAGGTTTCCACCGCAGCATCATTGTCGCCCGATACTGCCAATGCGGCTGCGAGCCATAGAGATGGAAAACCAAGATCGACCATTCTCTGGCCCGCCGCAATAGCGGCATCAACATTACCAAGGTTGAGATATACTCCAGAAAGTATAGCATAACTACGGCCATTTACCGGATCTTGATCTATGCTGGCTTCAATATAGGGCAAGGCGTCCCGAGAACGTCCGCAATAGAGCAGGAAAGAACCGACGCGGTTTAGAACATCGGGATTATTGGGTTCCAGCCGGTAAGCCTCGAAAGCCAGGTCAAGCGCACCGACAATATTATTTTGCGTCCACGCATAAAAGGCAAGTACGATACGGGCATGCGCCTGCTGCGGTGAAAGGCTGAGCGCTTTCTTAGCATATCCGGCGGCTTTTTCACATCGCTCCAATCTGTCCAGACAGGGCGTGTAGACCGTCATATTGATTTCGGCTTCGGCCAGTGCCGTCCAGCATTCCGCAAATTCGGGGTCGATTTCCAGCGCCTTCTCGAGCAGTTCGATGGCTGTTGGCAGCACGCCATCTCCGATGGCCCTGATGGTTAGCGCCCGGCCTTGCAGATAAAGCCCGTAAGCTTCCCTATTGCTCGTCAGCTTGCGGGGTTTGGTTTCATGCTCCTTCAATTTGAGCGCATCACTCAGCCCGTTTGTTACTGCCCGTACAACTTCTGCCCGGGCGGCAAACATATCGTCGAGACTCCCATCATAGCTAAAGGCCCATGATTCAAAGCCGCTTTCCGCGTCAACCAGACCGACGGCAACACGAACCTGTTCTCCTTGTCGGTGAACCGAGCCTTCCAAAAGATGCGACACGTTAAGTGCACCGGCAATTTCCGACGGGGCTTTGTTCGAATCCTTGAACTGAAAGGATGACGTCCGACCGGCAACCAAAAGCTGCGGCACTTGTCCCAGACTGGTGATCAGTTCGTCAACAACACCATCGGCAAAAAATCCATGATCGTCCGGATCGGACATTGATTTAAATGGCAGTACGGCAATCCGGGCCTTGCCCTGTTTCCGGTCCGATATTGTTTTGCCGGTAGGAGATCGCACCGACCAGACGTTAAGCAATCGGGCATGTTCAGCCAGATTATCACGTTTCTCCAAAGCTGATAATGCTGTTGTGACCGCGCTTTGCAAACGCTGTTCCGCCTGATGGCGATGCCCTGTAAGCCAATCGTTGAACGCTTCGCCAAAATTCATCTGATCCAATAGTGGTTTGGTACCGATGGACGTCAGCCTTTCGGTCGCTTCAAGACTATCGCCTTCCGTGAGGCAGGCATGCAGATCAGAGAGGTCGGTTCTAACAGTTCCTGTTTTCAGGCTAATCCGGGATCGCGAGATATCCAAAAGATCACAATCCGCCGTCGCGAGAACTTTGCCCAAGTCCGACAAACATTGTCGCAGGCTCGCCCGCGCCTGTGCTTCAAACCGGCCAGGCCACAAAAGCTTGCTCAAATGATCGCGGTCAATCGGTTCATCCGGCGCCAAGCATAGCATTGCCAACAAAGCGCGCGCACGGCGATTTGAGATAAGGATTTCTGCGCCATCCTGCGCCACAAGCTGAAATGGCCCAAAAAGCGCCGCCTGTGCGTACCCGCCATTTTCGGCGAGATTATCCTGCCGCTCTAAAGAATCCAAAAGGCCGTCCCCCAACCAACATATTCGAACATAATGTAAATTGGGTTCGGCACAATCGATTAATGCACACGGCCCTTAACCCGAGGTAGTAAGTGGTTTTTCTGTTGCGGGCTATTGCAGTCATAACAGACGCCTGAATGGAATCACGGTACCCGGTTACCCAAACAAATCTCGCGTTATCTTGCGGAACTCTTTGGCAATAATAACAAAGCCCAAGGATCATACCGATCAACCTGATACAGCTTCTCAGCTTTTGCTGTAGCTTTTGAGGAACAGGTCGACGGCACTGTTCACCCGTTTCTTGGCTTTGGGATCCGGTATTTTAGCCTGCGAAATATTGGCACCAAAGCGGCGTTCGAGATCGGCGAGTCCCTTGATCATGCCGGACAGATGTTCCGCCGCCTGTTCGGTATCGTCAATCTTCAACTCGCCCGCCTCCACCGCTTCGTCGAGCAAGTGAGAGAGCGCCTGATGCAGTCTGCGTGGTCCAGCGTCGAGGAATAGCAGCCCGATTTCCGGATTATGCTCCACCTCAACCGCCAGATGCCGTTCAAAACGGACCATCTCGTCTCGCCACAGGAACGCGACCATTTCCATACCGAAATGAACCAGCCGCTCCCTTATACTGCTGCCCGCTGTGGCCTCCACCGACAAGGCTTCGCGCATCACCGCACATTCATTGCCAACCGCCGCGGCAAACAGAGCCTCCTTGGTTTTAAACCGATTATAGACCGTCACTTTCGAAACACTGGCGCGTGCCGCGATGGATTCGATGCTGGACTGAGAAAAGCCATTGTTAAAAAATTCATGGCGCGCCGCGTCCAATATAATCGCACTCTTGGCCGTATCGACCGGGCGACCCAATGTCTTATTAGGAGCGGTGGACTTGATCGAGGCGGAAGCCTTATCTGACATTAATGAACGGTTCCGTATAATAAAACGTTGACGTTCATTATGTCTCTTACTATCCCCTTGTTCAACCCCAATCATAAAAGGCCGAATTGGATGACGTGGATTGCCATCAGAATGTTGACGGGAGATCGCCAGAAATTCTTTGGCCTTCTGTTCGGCGTCGCCTTTTCAGCGCTGCTTATTTCGCAGCAGTTGACCATCTTCATCAACCTTATCGAACGCGGGGCAACCGCCGTTTATAATATTCCGACTGCCAATATCTGGGTCATGGATCCGGTCAGCCGCACCCCCGATGTCGCATTGCCAATGCCGCCGACGGCCCTGGACAAGGTCCGCTCCGTCAATGGCGTCGAATGGGCCTCACCGCTGCTGCGGTCCGGGGCCACGGTGCGCACGCCTGAGGGTGATTTAGAGGGTGTGACAGTAGTCGGTGTGGATGATGCGACCTTGATCGGCCTGCCCAAAAAATTCATTCAGGGCAGCCGCGAGGCGCTTTACGAACCGGATGCTGTGATCATTGACAGTGTCGGCGCGGCGAAATTGTTTCCCGAAGGTTTTGATCCTATCGGCGTGCGGCTGGAATTGAACGACCGGCGCGCCGTTATCCGCGGAATCGTGGATGTTGATCCCAGTTTCACCAGTCAGGTCATCCTCTACACTCGCTATTCCAACGCACTGGCTTTTGTGCCCGGCACGCGCAACCGCATGTCCTTCGTCTTGGCCAGCGCGTCCGATGGACTGACTGCCAAACAGGTCACTACGCGGATCACTGAAGCCACAGGGCTGAAAGCACGGACCCGTGAAGAATTTGCCCGTGATGGGGTTGATTTCATCATCGAAAATACCGGCATCCCGGTCAATTTTGGTATTACCGTTGCGCTCGGCTTCATTGTCGGCGTTGCGATTGTCGGCCTGACTTTCAGCCTGTTCATTCGCGACAATATCAAACAATTTGGCGCGCTCAAAGCCATTGGCGTTACTAATAATAAAATCCGCATGATGGTTGCTGCACAGGCGTTGCTGGTTGGGTTGGTCGGTTACGGGATCGGGATATTACTGGCCGCTATTTTCATCGCTTCGGGTGCCGCCAACTCGCCTGATTTCAAGGGCTTTTATACACCCTGGGAAATTCCCGTCCTTACCGCCTTTGTGGTCATGACAATGATCCTAATCACCGGCTGGCTCGCCCTGCGCAGCGTTCTGAAAACCGAACCGGCTGAGGTATTCAGATGAGCGAGAAACGCACAGCGATCACGATTAACGGCATCGTTAAGGAATTCAGCGCTGGTAGCCAAATGATCCGGGTGTTGCACGGCATCGACGCCGAGATCCGCTCCGGCGAGCTGACCTATCTGGTGGGAGAATCCGGTTCGGGCAAAACCACCATGATCTCAATTATTGCCGGCATACTCTATCCGACCGATGGTTCCGTTTCGGTTTTTGGGCAGGATATTTACAGCCTGTCCGACAATGATTTGGTCCGGTTCCGGCTGTCGAATATCGGTTTCATTTTTCAGCAATATAACCTCATTCCTACTTTGACCGCTGCCGAAAATGCGTCAGTCCCGCTGGTCGCGGCAGGTATGAAGCGCGACGAAGCGGTAGAGCGCGGCCGCGCGATGCTCGACAAGCTCAATATTGCTGATCAGGCGGACAAGTTACCCCGGCAATTATCCGGCGGCCAGCAACAGCGCGTCGCCATTGCCCGCGCTCTGGTCCACGAACCGCGGCTGGTGGTTTGCGACGAGCCCACCGCGGCGCTCGATGCAAAATCGGGGCGGCGAGTAATGGACCTTTTGCGGGAAGTCGCGCTCGCGCCCGAGCGCACGGTGATTATCGTCACTCATGACAACCGCATTTTCGATCTGGCCGACCGCATATTGGTCATGGAAGATGGCCGCATCACCCATGATGGCAAAGAAATGCCTGATCATTGATCGGGAGAGACAAGCAAAGGATGACAAGGTGTTAGAGACATTATTGAACCGGCTCAAACAAGTGAGTTTCGTGCGCACGATTTTGCCTATCCTGGCGGTCGTGGCAATCATCGTGGCCGTCATCATCGTCCTGAGCGGCCAACCGGATCGCAGCGAGGAACAGCCAGCGACCAGTCCGCCCACAACGACAGCCGCTTTTGGCAACGATCCCAGCGTTGCCGGCGCGGGTGTTGTCGAACCGTCGAGCGAAGTGATCAATATCGGTACCAGCCTCGCTGGCATTATCACCAAAGTCTATGTATCTCCTGGCGATCAGGTTATCGCTGGCCAGCCGCTATTTCTGGTTGATGATCGCGCCATCCGTTCGCAAATCAGCGAAGCCAGCGCGGCGATTGCGCAGGCCCGTGCTGCGCGGGAAACCGCTCGGGCACAGCTGACGACAGCGCGCCAGCAGTCATCGCTGTACAGCGGCATCGAGGACCCTCGCGCCGTGTCGCGTCAGGAAGTGATTGATCGCAGCGGCGCCGTCCGAACGGCCCAAGCCCAGCTGAGACAGGCCGAAGCCGATATTCGCAGCGCCGAGGCCGCCCGTGCCCGCGCCACGACCGATCTCGGACGGCTCACCGTAAGAGCGCCGATTGCTGCGGAAATATTGTCGGTCAATATCCGTCCCGGCGAATATGCCAATCCCGGCGGACCGCAAGGCGGTGGTGGTGATCCCTATATGGAAATCGGCAATACTTCGCCGCTGCATGTCCGGATCGATATTGACGAAAATGAAATTGGCCGGGTCGAGATGGGCAAAGAAGCCGTGGTAAGTCCGCGCGGACAGGCCAACCAGCGCGTCAAAGCCCAATTTGTCCGCGCCGAACCGCTGGTCACACCCAAAACCTCGCTGACCAATTCGGCCACAGAGCGGGTCGATGTGCGGGTGTTGCAACTCATCTATCAAATCCCTTCCGATCAAGGCTTTTTTGTCGGCCAGCAAGTAGATGCTTTCGTCCGGGCAAAAAATGGTGCCAGAAATGGCGCGAAAAAGGCGAGTGAAACCAAATGACCCGGTCAATCAGGATCACCCTTGCTTTGACAACATCTCTCCTGGTGGCGGGATGCTCCACGCTGGGGTCCGGGAAGCCTGACCCCGCTCTGAACCCGGCCAGCGTCATTCCTCCCGCTGCATTTGCGCTGGCATCCGATATGGTTGCGCAGAACCGTCAGACACTGGATGATCTGCTTCCCGCCGATGATCCGGCCTTTACCGCCTTACGAGACGCCGCCGAAGAGAATGCGCCGACATTGACCGCTGCTCTGGCGCGAATTGATGCAGCACGCGCTGTGGCAAAAGGCGCTAACGCCAATCGCCTGCCCTCGGTAGATGTTGACGGCAGCATCAGACGAACACGCATTAACCCCGATAGTATTGGCGCAAATCTGCCAGCCGGGATTAGCATCGACCGCAATCAGACCAGCTATGGCGCCAATATCACTGCCAATTGGGACGCAGATATCTTTGGCGGCTTACGCGCCAGTGCACGGGCTGCCAATATTCGGATCAACGCCGCCACTGCCGATGCGGCCGCTGTTCGGCTCGGCCTGATATCTGCCATAGCCGCCAATGTCGTTGACTGGCGCACTTTGCAGGCCCGCGCGATCGTTCTGGAGGAAGATCTGGCGGCCGCTGAAAACCTGATGCATTTGACCGATGCACGAGCCAAAGCCGGGATCTCACCCGGACTGGATGCGGTGCAGGCCCAAAGCCTGATCGCCGACGCCCGGTCCCGGTTGGCTGCTCTGCCCGGCGAACGCGCCATAATTGTCGGCGCGCTGGTAACTCTGACTGGCCAAGATACCGCAACAGTGCTGGACAGACTGAAAAGTGAAATCATCCTGTCCAATGCGCCGCAAGCGCCGCTGAGCTCACCGGCTGAAATGTTGCGCGCCCGTCCCGATGTCGCGGCTGCCGAAGCCAGGCTGACCGCCGCCGATGCGGACATTGCCGCTGCCGCTGCGCAGCGCTTTCCCAAGCTAAGCTTGTCAGGGGCCATCGGCTTGCTGTCCTTCGCACTCGGTGATCTGTTCAGCAATGATGCTGTGGTCGGCAGTCTGGGCGCTGGCATTGCTGGACCATTGTTAGATTTTGGTCGGGTCGGCGCGCAGATTGACCAGAGCAAGGCCAATGCCCGTGAAGCCTTTGCCTCCTATCGCGCGACGGTCTTTACCGCCTTGGGGGAGGCCGAGACGGCTTATGGTCAAGTGGCATCGGTGGATGCTGAGGTCATCTCCCTGATGAAGCAGGAAAAGCTTGAACAAGATGCCGAATATTTGCTTGGCATTCGCTACCGCAATGGCCTGAGCGATTTTCGCGATGTCCTCAACGCCCGCCGGGCTCTCAACACAACCCGGACGCAGGTCGCTCTTGCCAGCGGCCGGGCATCTCGCGCACGGGTTGCGTTGTGGCAAGCATTGGGCGGTAGCTAAGGAAGTGACTAGTCTCAGGCCTTGGATCAGAGTCGGAGCTATATTTGATCATCCGGATGCGCAGTCCGGTTTCCGGTGATTTTGTGTTGCACCGGCAGATCATCATATTCTCGGGCACGTTTCAGATGCCAAATAGATATTAGCTGCGATGCTGACGCGCGCACTAGATCTTGCATATCTGGGATAGGTACTCAAAAGACCTGTGCAAACAAACTTCCGGTCTTTTACCCTGTCTCCTCACACTGCCGCTTGTCGAACGACCGCGCGTTCTTGCCTCCGGACGCAGCGATGGTGGCAAACAACTGGTCTCCCTCGCGGCGATAGGAAATTTGCTGAGGATAGTCGTGAGCGGGATTGGCGAAGGTAATACTATCATCTGTCATTTGCGTAGCGGTAAAAACGGTCCGTTTCTGGCCGGAGGGATAGGCGGTATAAGTCCACGCACCGGCTTTTGAAAACTGGATATGCAGAAGTTCGTAAAATGCTATTTCTGCATTTTCTGCCGAAGCACTAAATCCAATCAGCGACCCGTCGGTTTCAGCTACCCAGACCTCTTTGCTCGCCTTGTCGGTCGTTTCCCAGCAACCGACCAGCCAGTCAGGCGTCACAGCCTGAGCATGCCCGGAAAAAGCCAAAAGCGAGAGCGCGATTATCGCCTGCACGGTTGTCATCGGAAAATCCCATCTCGTTATCCTTAGACCTTTATACCCAAAATCATCCGCAGCAAAGATGAGGGAACAATTCCTCGGAGGTCAAAGCGCTAGTTAACTCGCGCTCTTTTCCCTCCTGATAGCGTGCTCGCAACTCTCTTTTCAATATTTTGCCAATGGCATTGCGGGGGCAATTCCGGGATCATATCAATCGACTTAGGTACCTTGAATCCGGTTATGCGTTCTCTGGCCCCGGCAATGACGCTGTCGGTAGCTATCTCACCCGCATCGGGCTTGGGCGAGACGACTGCTTTTACCGCTTCACCCCATTTTTAGTCGGTGAGGCCATCTCCTGCAAACACTACCTAGCCCCATCACAAACTGCGTTTTTTACCCTTCCACCGAGCCAGCGGCTTTTCGACCCACACATATATGATCGCGGAGAAGGCGAGCGCCAACAATATTCCTAGCAAGGTTTGCATCACGACGGGTATGCCAGTCACGTTTTTGTACACCAGAACGAGTAAGGGCAAATGGACGAGATAGAGCGTGTAGGAAAACAGCGCAATCCAGCGCATCGGTAAAGAATTCAAGATCATTGCAATCCATCCACGATCACGGATAGCGAAGTTAAAGCCGATGAAAAGACCAATGCCTTGCAGCGAGTAACGATAGGTTTCGCGAAAATGCTCGTCACGGATAAGAAAGGTGCTCAACAGGATGAGTATGGCACCCACCAAAACCATTTTGCCAGCGAAGACGTCCCTTTTCTTATCCATCACGGGATTGTTCCACAATGCCAGACAACAACCGAACAGAATCGAATCGATCCGGGTATGTGACATGACCTGGATATAGCGAGTATCGTCCATCAGTTGATAGCTGATTAGCCGAATAGCCAACACGAAAACGCACAAACTAACGCAGACCAGTGCAATTTGCGGATTGGACAGGCGGCGAGCGAGGATGAGATAGAAAGCGGGAAAAATCATGTAGAAATGTTCTTCGACACCCAACGACCAGAGTGGATATAAAAGACCGCTATGTTGATCAAAATACATCGCGTAGTTGGTCAGGAACAAAAAATCCCAGATCAGATTCTCGTAAACAATATTGCTGAGCGTTTGTCCGAACTGCGCCAGTATCAGCACCAATGCAATCGCGATCAGCATAGGCGGAACGATGCGTATGACGCGCCGAAAATAGAACCCTTTCAAACTGATCGTTTGATCCTGGGTCATCTCCTTACGCAGCAAAGTGGTTATCAGATAACCACTTAAGAAAAAAAAGACCGTGACGCCAAATTGTCCGGGGATGATGTGACTCAGCCCCACGTGAGACAGGATAACAATGAGCACCGCACATGCACGGATACCATCCAGACCGCTAATATGCCCGAATTTACTGGCCAGCAGCTCGGCTTTTTGCGGATCGGTCACCGGGACGCAGCCAAACAAGACAAGCACATTGGATCAATGATCCGATTTTCACGGTACAACAAAATTACGATGTAACGCCCCCTTCATCACCCACTAGGCCAAACCCACGCCCGGTGATTAATTCACCCCGCGCTCTTTGCCTTCCCAATAGGGTGCACGCAACTCTCTTCTCAAAATCTTGCCGCTCGCATTACGGGGCAGTTCCGGGATCACATCAACCGATTTGGGCACCTTGAAGCCAGCAATGCGTTCCCTGGCCCAAGCGATGACGCTGTCAGCATCAATCTCACCCGCATCGGGTTTGGGCGAAACGACCGCCTTTACCGCCTCGCCCCATTTGTCATCGGGTATGCCGATTACCGCGACTTCGTTCACTTGCGGGTGACCGAAAATCGCGTTCTCAACTTCGGCTGGATAGACATTCTCGCCGCCGGATATGATCATGTCCTTCACCCGATCCTTGATGTAGAAATAGCCGTCTTCGTCCATGATCGCAGCATCGCCGGTATAGAGCCAGCCGTCGCTATCCACGGTCTCGGCGGTCTTTTCCGGATTATTGAAATAATGCAGCATGTTAAGACCGGATCGTGTGGCAATTTCTCCGATAGTATTGGGGGGAACTTCATTGTGCTGCTCGTCCACAATGCGCAGCTCAACGCCGGGCAACGGGATACCGATGCCGCGCATGCGCTCGTTACCTTCCGGATCATGATCTTCAGGCGGCAGGATGCACACAGTGCCGGTCGTTTCGGTCATGCCATATTGCTGGCAGAATAAGGCCTGCGGCATGGTCTGGATGCACTGGCGCAGCAGTTCCAGCGGGATCGGCGCGGCGCCATAGGTCACCGACCGCACACTGGAAAAATCCGTTTCCTTGGCGCGCGGCCAATTGACCAGCATTTGCAGCGCGGTTGGCACGAGGAAAAACTGGTTCAGCCCCTTGTCCACGCAATCGAGCACAGTATCAGGATGAAATTCCGGAATGACCATCATTGTGGCGCCGTTATAAAAAGCAATCGGACCAATGCCGGACCCCGCAATATGCGCGCAGGGCATCACCGCCAGTGTGCTGTCGTCCGGGCCAATATCAATCCACGCATGTTCCGGCTTGTTCTCGACCAGCGGGCGCATTTTGAACAGATTGTCACTAGTCAGCACCACACCCTTTGGATTACCGGTGGTGCCGGATGTGTAGAGCTGGAGCACGCCCTCTGCCGGATCGGTGGCAGGCAATTCGCCCGGCTGAGTCTCATCCATCCATGCATCAAGCGACTGCAGGCCGTCCGCCTCGCCCGCCACCAATATGGTTTTGACCGTAGCCGTTTCGGCCGCAGCCCGCTTCGCGGTTTCGGCAAATTCCGGTTCGCAGATTACCATCACGGCCTGCGAATCTTTCAAGACATAAGCAACTTCCGGCGCGGCAAGACGCCATCCAATCGGCGCGATGACGGCGCCTGCCCGGCTAGCGGCGGCAAATAGCGTGAAATAGAGCGCGCTGTTCTTGCCGAGCCAGCAGATACGGTCGCCTTTTTTGAGGCCGGAACCGCTAAAGGCGCGGACATAATCGGTGACAATCCGGTCGAGTTCGGCATAGGTCACCGCCCCCGCCGCATCGTACAGCGCGATATTGTCTGGCAGGCGCTCTGCCCAATAAGCGATAGATGATCCCATGCACCGGCGGATTTCTGGTGTTTCGTTTGACATGCCCACTCCTTAATCTCTTTTGCGCGACGTTAAGCGGTCGCCTAAATCAAGGCAAGAGCATTGACGCTGCGGCCGAAAGGTCAGTCGCGCCGATAAATCAGCGACAGGTTATTGGCAGGCATTTCAACGAGGTCGGTGCGCGTAAACCCGTTTTTCGTGGCCAACGCATCCATGTCATCAACTTCCCGAATGCCCCACCGTAAATTGCGGCTTTTAAGGCTGCGGTCAAAGTCGAGATTTCCCTGTGCCGTGGGCGCATCACCGCGAAAATAAGGGCCGTAGAGATAGAAAGCGCTACCTGGCTTCAGCATGAGCGCTGCCTTCTCAAATAGCCCGATAGACGCCTCCCAAGGCGCGATATGGACCATGTTGATGCACAGGATAGCAGCAGGTTTGGCAATATCCCATCTGGGCGCGAGCGCATCAAGCTGTAGCGGCGGCAGGACATTGCCCACCCCTGCCCGCTTCGTCCAGGCGGCAATGGAACGACAACCATCTGGGTCAGAATCGCTGGGTTGCCATATCAGGTTTGGGAATTTCTCACCGAAATAGACTGCATGTTCGCCGGTACCGCTGGCAATTTCCAACACTGTGCCTCTGTCGGGCAACACATTCTGCAGCACCGCAATAATCGCATCGCGGTTGCGGAGAGTGGCGGGGGCGTGCTTTACATCCTCGGCGGCGGCTTGATCGCGGGACCATGGGGTTGAATCGCCCTCATTTGTCATCAAAGCGCTCCTCAATAGGTTGCCGCCGCCAGATCGCGGCTAGAAAACTGCCGATGACAACATGATAGACGGCAGAAATGGCACTGGGAACAGGCGCCAGAGCCGCTTGCATCGGATTTGCAAATTGCGCGGCGAAGGTTGGCGTTGATGCGAGACTGGACCCCAGACCACTATTTTGCATGCCGACCTCAATACTGATTGTCCGTCGCTCTCCGGCACCAAATCCCAAAGCCCGGGTCAGGAGATAACCCAGTCCGAACCCGAAAACATGAAGCAGCAGAACGGCCAGCATCAATATCCCAAAATGTTCCTGTATCAGCACTTTGGAATTAGCGATGATGGCGCCAACGATCAACACAATCACGATTACTGATGCAAGCGGAGATACAATTGCGATTTTCGCCGTTGCTTTGGAAAAATAGCGATTGAGCAGCACGCCGACTATCACCGGCAGTAGCACAATCGACACCATGTTCATGAACAGGTTCCACTGATCAATCTCGACAAATTTCCCCGCTAGCCATCCGGTGAGCAGCGGCGTGGCGACAACAGCAATCAATGTCGAGGCCATGGTCATCGTCACCGACAGCGCGAGATTGGCATTGGCGAGATAGGCCACAACATTGGATGCCGTGCCGCCCGGACAGCAGGAGACAAGGATCAGCCCGACCGCCAGTCCGGTTTCCAGACCCGCCAGCATCGCAATAGCTATTCCCGCAAGCGGCATAATCGTGAATTGCAAGACAACACCCGCAGCAACACATTTAGGAATACGGGCGATCCGCTTGAAATCTTCAAAGGACAGCGTCAGGCCCATGCCCAACATGATCAGCCCGAGCATGACGCTGATCAGCGGTTGACCCAATGGCCGGAAACGTCCGTCCACCACCCAGAGAAAATGCTCCGGTATGAACCACGCCCAGGCTGTGCCGAGGACCGTCCACAGCGCAAACATGTTCGTTAAGCGCTGTATCATATTGCCCCCTAAACCGACTGTCCGTCAGCCTTTACTCGGCTGCTTCAGCATATTCCTCCGGTTCTTGCCAGACCAAAATCGGTTTGCGGGCCGCCTGTGTCTCGTCCAGCCGTCGGCGAGGGGCGAAATGCGGCGCGGATTTCAGCAACTCATCGCCCGCTTTCGCTCGTTCTGCGACTGAGCGCAGCGCGCCGATAAACTGGTCAATCGCCGCCTTGCTTTCGGTTTCGGTTGGCTCCACCAGCATCGCGCCGTGCACCACCAATGGGAAATACATGGTCATTGGGTGATAGCCCTCGTCGATCAGGCCTTTGGCGAGATCCAGCGTGGTCAGGCCATTGGAAAAGCCCTTATCCGAGAACAAGGCCTCATGCATGCAAGGTCCGGATTTCGCGAATGGCGCATCGAGGACATCTTCCAGACTGCGCAGCACATAATTGGCATTGAGTACCGCATCCTCCGCCACTTGTTTCAAGCCATCTGCTCCGTGGCTGAGCATATAGGTGAGCGCCCGGGTAAACATCCCCATCTGACCATGAAAAGCGACCATCCGGCCAAAGCTGCTGGCATGATGTTCTTCCGCAGTTTCCTCTTCGACAAGTCGGAAATGCCCATCCTCTGATTTTTCGACAAAGGGCAAGGGCGCGAAAGGTGCCAATGCTTCGGAGAAGACAACGGGCCCGGAACCCGGTCCACCGCCGCCATGCGGGGTCGAGAAGGTTTTGTGCAGGTTGATATGCATAGCATCAATACCCAGATCGCCCGGACGCACACGGCCGACTATCGCATTGAAATTAGCGCCATCACAATAGACCAGACCGCCTGCTTCATGCACCGCGTCGGAAATAGCTTTCATATCCGGTTCGAACAGCCCGCACGTATTGGGATTGGTGATCATCACGCCCGCCACATCGGGTCCAAGCCGAGCTTTCAGCGCATCGAGATCAACGCGACCATCGGCGTTGGCGGGGATATCCTCAACCTTGTAACCTGCAAATGCCGCCGTCGCCGGGTTGGTGCCATGGGCGCTTTCCGGAACCAATATGACTTCCCGCGCATCGCCGCGCGCTTCGAGCGCCGAACGGATGGCAAGGATACCGCATAGCTCGCCATGCGCACCCGCTTTTGGACTCATCGCCACGGCAGGCATGCCGGTCAGTGTTTTAAGCCAAGTCGCGAGTTCATAAATAAGACCAAGCGCGCCTTGCACACTGTCCACGGGCTGCAACGGATGAATGTCTGAAAAGCCTTTCAACCGCGCCATTTTCTCATTGAGCCGCGGATTATGCTTCATGGTGCAGCTGCCGAGAGGAAACAGGCCGACATCAATCGCATAATTCTGGCGGCTGAGCCGGGTGTAGTGACGCACGGTTTCGGCTTCGGATAGGCCCGGTATGCCAATTGCGTCATCGCGCTCAAGGCCTCCCAGGCGGCTGTCTACCGCCGGTGCTTCTGGTAAATCGACACCACTACGATCCGGTGATCCGGTCTCGAAAATCAATGGTTCATCGACCATCAAGGCACGATTTCCGGTATGGGTCTGTACCGCGCCTGGCTCCGGCATAGCGATATTGGCTTCCTGTTTGGTCGGACGGCCTTCGGTCAACATGTTCATGCCAATTCTCCTTCCAGAGCAGTCGCCAGTATTTCGACATCCTCGTCGCTGGTCGTTTCCGTCACCGCTACAATCAAGCCATGCGCCAGTTTACCCTCGTCCGGATAAAGCCGACCCAGCGATACGCCAGCCAGGATTTTCTGATCCGCCAGCTTCCGCACAATCGGCCGGGTGTCTTTATCAAGAACCAGCGTGAACTCATTGAAAAAGCTCTCATTCAGCACCGATACGCCGTCAATTTTTGCCAAGCGATCCGCTGCAGCAACCGCCTTTTTGTGGTTGAGCATCGCGAGCTCTCTCAGCCCCTTTTCGCCCAGCAAGGTCATATGCGCAGTAAAGGCCAAAGCACAAAGCCCGCTATTGGTGCAGATATTCGAGGTCGCTTTCTCGCGCCGGATATGCTGTTCGCGTGTAGACAGCGTCAGCACAAAGCCGCGCTTGCCTTCGGAATCCACGGTCTCGCCGCAAAGCCGTCCGGGCATCTGGCGAACATATTTTTGCTTGCAGCCGAACAGGCCAACATAAGGTCCGCCAAATTGCAGGCCGACGCCGAGCGACTGGCCTTCCCCTACCACGATATCGGCACCCATTTGACCGGGCGATGTAATGGCGCCCAAAGCCACGGGTTCCGTGACCACAGCGATCAGCAACGCCTTGTGATTATGCGCTTTTTCAACCAGCGCTGACATATCCGATATGCGCCCCAATATGTCAGGATATTGCACCACGACACAGCTGGTATCGTCATCAATCTGGTCGAGCAAATTCGCGCCATCGGTCGCCGCTTCCAATGTCGGTGCTGCGTTAACCAGCTGGTCCTTCGTGAAACGCGCCATCGTTTCCGCGACAGACACATAATGCGGGTGCAGGCCAGAGGACAGGATCACCTTGCCGCGCTTGGTAATCCGCCGCGCCATGACAATCGCTTCCCAGCAGGCTGTGGAACCATCATACATGGACGCATTGGCAACATCGACGCCGAAAAGGCGCGCTACCTGTGTCTGGAATTCAAACAGGGTCTGCAATGTCCCCTGCGCAATTTCCGGCTGATAGGGCGTATAGGCAGTCAGAAACTCGCCGCGCTGGATGATATGATCAACGCTGGCAGGAACATGGTGGCGATAAGCCCCTGCCCCCAGGAAGAAAGGCATATCGCCGGCCGCTGAATTATTCTTGGCCAGCTTCTTCATATGGGCTTCCACCGCCATTTCCCCGGCATGCATTGGCAGATCACGGATCGGACCATCCAGCCGCGCATCCTCTGGCACGTCAACGAACAATTCATCGATGCTGCTCACGCCGACAGTCGCCAGCATATCCTGGCGGTCATGGGGGGTTAGCGGTAGATAACGCATTTTCTTGTTCCTTAGTTTCTAAAGTCCGTCGACAAACGCCTTGTAGGCTTTCTCACCCATCAGATCGTCGAGTTCGGATTTGTCAGACAGCGTGACCCGGAAAAACCAGCCATCTTCTTCGGCGGAGCTGTTAACCAGCGCGGGTTCGTCTTCCAGTGCGTCATTCACTTCGACCACCGTTCCGGAAACCGCGGCATAGACATCCGATGCTGCTTTTACGGACTCAACCACGGCGGCATCATCGCCCTGTGACAATTCCGCACCAATTTCTGGCGTTTCGACGAACACAATGTCGCCCAATTGCTCCTGCGCGTAATCGGTAATACCAACGGTTGCTGTTTCGCCTTCAACATCCACCCATTCATGCTCATCCGTATAATATCGGCTCATAGTCTCGTCCTTTTCCCTCTTCTTATTGTCTATAATTTCGGTTTGCGGTGATAGTTATGCGGCACAAAGGGCATGTCTGCTACCATGCAGGCTATTCGTTTGCCGCGTTGCTCCACGATGATTTCTGTCCCGGTTTCCGATAGCGCCGCCGGGACATAAGCCATGGCAATCGGCTTTTGCAGCGTTGGCGAGAAACCGCCACTGGTCACCGCACCAATCACCTTATCATCGGCGTCGACAACATTCGCGCCCTCGCGGACCGGCTGACGGCCATTGACGAACAGGCCAACGCGTTTTTTATCAGCCTTATTCGGATATTGCGCTAATACCCGCTCTGCGCCGGCGAAATTGGCTTCTTCCCGCCGCGCTTTGGAAAGGGCAAAGTTCAAATTCGCTTCGACCGGCAGCACATTGGCGTCCATGTCATGTCCATAAAGCGGCAGCCCCGCTTCCAGCCGCAAGCTATCGCGCGCGCCAAGACCGATGGGCTTCACTTCATCCATCGCACAAAGGGCGGCGGCCAGTTTTTCCGCGTGCTCCGCCGGAACGCTGATTTCAAATCCATCTTCGCCGGTATAGCCCGACCGGCTGATGCCAAGCGGAATGTCGCCCCAGAGAAACGGCCCCGCTTCCATGAAATAGAGCTCGTTGGGAACGGGCCAGCCTGCTTCCAATGGCTGGATATTGAGCTTTGCCAGCGCATCAGCGGCTTTTGGCCCCTGCAGGGCGAGCAAGGCCGCGTCTTCCATATGGTTGAGCGTGATATGCTCGGGTAGTTGGCCGCGCATATAAGCAATATCATGATGTTTGGTCGCGCCGTTAACCACCAGATAGAGATTGCGCCCGGTATTGGTGACCATCAGGTCGTCGAGAATTCCGCCGTCCTGTGCCAGCAGCAACGTATAGCGGATTTTGCCAGCGCCCAGTGCCGAAATGTTACCCGGGGTAATCGCTTCCAGCGCCTCGGCGGCGCCTTCACCGTTCAGCTGCACCTGACCCATATGGCTCACATCGAACAATCCGGCATTTTCTCGGGTCCAAAGATGCTCGGCCATGACGCCTTCATATTGCACCGGCATTTCATACCCGGCAAAAGGCACCATCCGCCCACCAAGGCTGCGGTGCCAGCTATCGAGTGGCAATGTCTTCAATGTCTCGGTTTTATTATCACTCATCAAAAATTCCGTTGGTCACAAGGGTACAGCTCACAGCAAAAGCCTGCAAAACTGCCCCCTCTGTCACGGAACCTGAGAGTTTCATGGTGCCCAAACAGCAGCCACTTACCCCTTCGGTGGAGCAACGCTTACCCAACAGGAAGCTTGCTCTCTTTCCAGAGTGCTTGTGAAATCTGTGCGGTCCATTGGCCTGAGAGTTTCCGGGGCGGTTGCTCCTTCGGCGGCTTGTCCTTCTATGGAATCGCAAACGCTCTCCCGCACAGCATCGTGATCTATGCCTCCAAGGCGGCGATCATAAGCAGTCTTAGGAGTGGATGAGCGTGCCGTATGAGTCAATGATTCGATAGGCCCGAAGGCTGTAAAAAGTTCAGGCCGCTGCCTTTCCTGCCAATTTCCATATCGCGTCATTTTCATGGATAGTTGTGCCCGGCTTGTCTTGAGCCAGAAGCTCCGCAATGGCTGATGCTACTTCTGCCGCGTCGATGGAGCGATAGCGTCTCAAGGACCCGTGCAGCAACCGATCCATTACCGGACTGGCAATAATCGCCAGGCTCTCGCCAAGCCGTGCATCACCCGACCGCTCTCCGCGCAGCAAACCCGGGCGAATGATATCGAGCCGGTCAAAGCCCTCGGCACGCAATAGTTGTTCTGCCTGCCCTTTTACTTTCAGGTAAAAACTCGAAGCTTCGGCATTGGCCATAGTCGAGGAAACGGTGATAAACTGGCGCGTACCCGCCGCCTTGGCAGCTTTGCCGACAGCGCCGACCAGATCGCGATCAACGGCGGCAAACGCCTCTTTCGATCCCGCTTTTTTCATCGTCGAGCCAAGACAGGACACCGCGCGGCCTGCTTTGACAGTGGCGATAACGTCTGGCCATTCTTTAGTGGGCGCGACATGCACAGTCGCTGCGCCATAGGATTTATCTGCCGGTTTGCGGAGCAGCAAATGGAGCGCGTTATCTCGCCCATCGGCAATGAGCTTGCGGACCAGCAAATTGCCGATCAAACCCGTCGCACCAACGATCAATACCGGGTCTGTCATGCCTGATCTCCAAAAATTGCAGTGTGACTGTTGCTAGCATAGCGATCGGTCATGCCCGCCATGAAATCGGCAATGTGGCGCATGCGCTCGGGCTCCTCGGATGGCAGCGTTTTTGCCCAGCTTTCCGGCATCAATTGCGGCTTGTCCCGGTAGGCCGTGACCAGATCGGCAACGACGACCCGCGCCTTGTCGGCGGCTTCCATCTGCTCAGGATGATTATAGAGGTTGGCGTACATGAATTTTTTGAGCGCTCGTTCCTTCGTCGCCATATCATCAGAAAAACCGCCGATCATCATGCCAGCGCTGCGCACATCATCGCTGGTTTCGATGCCCGCGTCCCTGATCCGGCGCGCTGTCGTCTCGATCACATTGTTGACCATCAAGCCAATTTGGTCGCGGATCAGTTCCGGCACCAGACGGTCGCGGTCTATGTCGGGAAAGCGCGTGCAGATATCACTCCAGCGTTCCGCGATAAAGGGTAGTATCAGCAGCTGATCAATGCTCAGCAGCCCGGCCCTGATACCATCGTCAATATCGTGATTATCATAAGCGATATCGTCGGCCACAGCCGCAATTTGTGCCTCCAGCGACGGCCAGCTATCGAGATCAAGATTCATTGGCGCATTGGCCTCCGACAAGGCCCAGGTCGGATCGGACACCGGACCATTATGTTTGGCGAGACCTTCGAGCATTTCCCATGTGAGGTTCAAACCATCCCAGCGTGGATAGGGCCGCTCCAATTTGGTCAGCGTCCGGATCGTCTGCGCATTGTGATCAAAGCCGCCAAAATCCGCGAGCGCTTCCTCCAGCGCATCTTCTCCGGCATGGCCAAAAGGCGGATGACCGATATCGTGCGCCAGACACAGCGCTTCGGTCAGGTCCTCGTTGAGCCCCAGCGTCCGCGCAATCGTCCGGCCAATCTGCGCGACTTCCAGACTGTGGGTCAGGCGAACCCGAAAATGATCTCCATCGGGAGAGACAAAAACCTGTGTTTTGTGGCGCAGGCGGCGGAACGAAATAGAGTGGATAATCCGGTCACGATCGCGTTGAAACCCATCTCGGGGCCCCCGGGTGCTGCCGTCATTTTCGGCGCGCCCTTCATCATGGAGCCGCCCACGGCTTGCGCGCGGGTCGCTGGCATAGCTGGCCATTTGCGCCATTAGTTCAGCTTGTTCACTTCCGTGCCATTCGCACTGACCCAGGCAAAGCCATCGCCACCGTTCTTGCGAAAGCCAGCCTCAAATTTTTTCGCGCTACTAAAATCATCAAAAGGTCCGACCACTAACCGCTTTGTTTTTCCCCATGGCGAAGTCCAGCCATTAGTATCGGCAAACAGATCAGCATTTTTCTTCGACATCCGCCGATAGTCATATTGAAGCGCCTTGAGATCGGAGCCCGTCGCGATCTGTACCCAATAGCGTTTCGGATGTTCCGGCGGCTTCGGCTTGGCCTCTTCCTTTTTGGCGGCTGGTTTCTCAACTATCGGCTTCGGTTTTGCCGGTGTAATCGCTGCCAAATTCACGGGCACGACAGTTGTTTTTTTCTCCGTTTCAGGAATCGCGATCGAGCCGATAATATCGGATAACGCCCGACGCGGCGGAGCAGCAGAAGCCGCCTCAACGGACGGACCGGAGCTATTTGTCGATGATGACGATGATCCGGCATTAGCCAGATCGAAGGTCACCAGCTGCACCGGCTTTTTTGATTGTCCGCTACCGGATGGGGTCGATGCTGCAACATCACCGATATCGACTTTTCGCGTGACAGTAGCCGATACCAGCGGTGGAGTCTTCGTATCAGTGACCGGCGGCGACATCGCTATTCGCTTTTCTGTCTTTGCATTGGCTCCGCCGACTGCCGTTTCAAAGCCCGGCGCTGCCGCGGGCTCTTCTGCTCGAGACGCGCTTTGTGTGACGGGATCATTGGGGCGACTGACCGTCGGCTTCACTAAGGGCCTTGCACTTGTTGGGGTCGGCAAGGAGCGAATAGCGAGCGGCATCTTGCCGTTTGATGCCGAGCGGGATGCAGTCTGTTTCTTTTTGCTGTCGCTGCTTTTGGAACCCGGTCGGCGGCGTGGTGACGTGTCTGGCATCGCCAGAACTTTAGGCTTTTCTACATCGCCGCCCAAAGGCTCACCCATGGGTATCAGTCCGGCATCAGCGCCATCACCGCCACGCACAGCGCTATTGGCGGCGAGGCGAACGGAAGCGACATCGACACCAATATTTTCACTGGCCGGAAAGTGGCCAAAGTGCACCGCAGCCGCCTTTTGCGCCGCCGTCAATTTCGGCATCCGGTCAAAGAAAGGTTTGATGGCTTTCGCCATCTTCTTTCTCATCGTTTGACTGGCAATCTTGTTGGCCTCTTTCTTCTGGCCATTCATCGCAAGTATAAAAGCCCGATTGCGCCAGGCATCCCGATCGCTTTTCAGAAGCAGAGGATTGAGCTTTACTTCAGCTTCCTCGACATTGCCGCTTATCCCCAGTGAAATCGCATAGCGGGTTAGCAGCTTGTCACTCTGGCCATGTTGCAGCGCCAGTGCGTAATCTTTTTGCGCGTCGGCGGTACGACCGATCAGATCATAGGCCAGCCCCCGGTCGACCGCGATATCTTTTGCAGCCACACCATTGGCGATCGCTTCGTCAAAATAGCGGATAGCTCCGAACGGGTTTTGCTCCAGCAACAAAGCGCGGGCCAGCCCCGCCTTTACCCGGCCGCTTTTAGGATAGATTTCATCCGCCTTGGCGAGAAACCCTAATGCCGCCCGTGTATCGCCCAATGCCAGCGCAGCCAGTCCAGCGTCGGCGAGCGCAGAGGAATTATTAGAATTTTGGGCTATCCGACGCAGCGCATGTTGCAAATTTGCAGTGCTGGTTTCCGCGCTGCTCTGGGCAGAGATAGGCGCTGGAAGTGCAACTCCCATCAACGGAATGGCGGCCAGCATCAGATATTTTGAGAATTTTTTCACCGTATCACTAAACCGCTTGATGGATCGAAAATCAAGCGCTCCTGAAAGCAGGAGAGGTCAACTGCCCCGATCAGACGACAGGAAACCAATGCAGGCAACTGATCGATGGTGGTTTCCTCACTGGTTGTTTTGACGGTTCAAAAATCTTGGGATATCGAGCGGGTCGCTTGACTTTTCGTCCTCGTCCTCGCCTTCCTCCTCGGCTTTATTTCCACCGCGGGTAAGATTGGACATGCGCTCAAACAAAGTGCCGCCGCCACTGGCAACCCGTGGTGCAGAACCGCTTGATGCAGGCGCCGGAGTGTCTTCTTCATCTTGCGGCTGCATACTATCATCACCAAGCACCAGCTCATCTTCCTCTGGTTCATCGGTAACCATGCCTGGCGTTAATGACGCAAAAGACGGCGCGGCAGGGCTTTCAGCTGCCAAATCATCGTCATCAGAATAGGTTGCCGCTGGTGCAGGAGCCGGTTGTGGCTCCGGCTCTGGCGCTGCTTCAACTTCCGTTTCCGGATCGGATTCAAGGACCATCTCGGCTTCCGATGTTTCGAGACTATCGGCCATATCCAATACAGGCTCTTCGTCCTGTGTTTCAGCTTCTGGTTCGGCTGGGATAGTTGAGGCGAAAGAAGGCGCTGCCGGTGTCGGATTGCTCATCGCGAAGGAAGAGCTGACGGCAGGTGCTGCGACCGAACCATCGCTATCGATGCCGGTGGCAACGACCGAAACGCGGATGCGGCCGTCAAGATTTTCGTTAAACGCGCTGCCCCAGATGATGTTGGCATCAGGATCAACCAGTTCGCGGATATGATTAGCCGCTTCGTCCACTTCCATCAGGCGCATGTCTTCGCCGCCAGTGATGGAAACGATGACGCCTTTTGCGCCCTGCATCGACACGCCGTCGAGCAGCGGGTTGGCAATGGCTTTTTCAGCCGCTTCGAGAGCACGGCCGTCGCCTTCCGCTTCGCCAGTGCCCATCATCGCCTTGCCCATTTCGTGCATCACGGAACGGACGTCAGCAAAATCGAGGTTGATCAGCCCAGGCATGACCATCAGGTCAGTAATGCCACGGACACCCTGTTGCAGCACTTCGTCGGCCAACAGAAAAGCTTCTTTGAAAGTCGTATTGGGATTAGCGACGAGGAACAGGTTCTGATTGGGGATGATGATTAGAGTATCGACGTTTTTCTGCAGCTCTTCGATACCGGCATTGGCCGATTTCATCCGCCGCGTGCCTTCGAAAGTAAATGGTTTGGTGACAACGCCAACGGTCAATATGCCCTTGTCACGCGCCGCCTTGGCGATGACCGGAGCCGCACCCGTACCGGTGCCGCCGCCCATGCCAGCCGCGATGAAGCACATATGCGCGCCTTCGAGAGCCTTTTCGACGAGCTCAAGCGTTTCTTCCGCTGCTGCGCGTCCAACTTCGGGGCGAGAACCGGCACCAAGGCCCTGCGTAATCTCTGGCCCAAGCTGAATGCGCTGTTCGGCGGGGGAGCTATTGAGCGATTGAGCATCGGTATTGCTGACGATGAAATCAACGCCTTCGACCTTTGCCGCAATCATATTTGCGATCGCGTTTCCGCCTGCTCCGCCAACCCCGATAACGGCGATACGTGGTTTCAACTCTTCCACTTCAGGTGGGCCAATATTGATGCTCATTCTACTGTCTCCCCAGACATAAACTCGATGTGTAACATTTGGGTAACGCTTTGCACAAATTTGATGCGGGAATCACCCGAAAAGTTAATTTTTTTCGTAAATTCTTAAAAATTCCCCCGGATTGCCGACATCAGCCGCCCAATTACCGCAGAACCGGCATATTTGTGGACGTTTTGATGGCTGCTGGAAAGCGATCTGAGGTCGACGGGTTCCTGCGCCGCATAAAGCGCAAGACCGGCAAGACCAGCGAAACCCGGACCGCTATGGGCTTCGGGCAAAGCGGTCAGTCCCGTCGGTCGACCAATGCGTACTGTCTGACCCAGCGCCGATTGCGCATAATCGGCTATACCTTTGAGTTCTGCGCCGCCACCGGTCAGCACCACCTGGCGTCCAACCGGGCCGGTAAAGCCCAGCGTCTTGAGTGTCTGACCAATTTCGCCGATCAAATGATCAAGGCGTTGGCGAATGACACCGATGAGCTGCGCTTTGGTGATGCGGCCCTCGCCATCGATTTCGGGTCCGGTTGCGTCCAGTTGGAGATCAATCACATCATGATTGTCGCGCGGGCTCGTCGTCGCAGATCCATGGAAACATTTAATCCGCTCCGCTTGCGCCCGCCGCAGGCCAAAGGATGACGCGATGTCGTCGGTAATATCCGCTGCGCCATAAGGCAGCGTCGCAAGGCCAACCAGCATCCCGCCTGCGAAAAGCGAGACATTGGTCACCTCTGCGCCCAATTCGACCATCGCGACGCCAAGTTCGCGCTCTTCATGGGACAGGCACGCCGTGCCCGCAGCAATGGGTGAGGCAATGATCGACTTCACGTTGAGATGCGCGCCGCGCACACTCATGTCGATATTGCGAACAGGCGATCCGTCAGCGAGGATCACATGGATGTCCACGCCTAACCGATCAGCATGCAATCCCTTGGGCTTCTTCACCCCGGCAAGACCGTCGATTGTGTAAAGTGCAGGCTGTGCATGCAGCACCATCTTACCCTGCGGGTCGATGCTGTTGCGTCCCGCTTGCAACAGGTGATCAATATCATCCTGTTCGATCCGTTGGCCACCCAATTCCGTCTCAACCGCGGTTAGCATGCTGGTCAGGCCGCCAGCGGAAAAGCTGACCCAGACATCATCAATATTGGTCCCGGCAATCCGTTCGGCCTGCTCCACCGCATCGCGGACATCCAGTTCGGTACGCTCGGTATCGGCAATATAGCCGCGCTTCACGCCTTTGCTGGCGCGCTGCCCCGTTCCCAGCACGGTGATGTCGCCATTGTCCATCCGACCAGCGATCATCGCTGTAATCTTGGACGATCCGATATCCAAAGCGGTAAAAATCTTTTCTACCCGTGCTGCCATTTGCTTATTCCTTACTTCCTTTTTGCTGCCCTATGGTGCCCCCATGAGATAGCGTATGTTTAACTCTCCGGCGCCGGTGCGGTTTTTACCTTTGGCGGCATGCGCAGATAGGCGCGTTCGGAATCGCGCAAATCAAAATGCACCACACCACGGCCAAGCAACCGGTTCACCCCGTCCATCCGCGCAAAATTCAGCAATGCCGCCGCTGCCGTTTCTTCGCCTTCAGGCAATGCCAGTGTTTCGCCGCTGTCAAATTCCAGGTTCCATCGGCGGTTACCGATCCAGGTCGCGCCTGTCACCATCGGGCTGAGGGCTGGGGCAACATCAAGTAACTTCGTCAGTTCCGGCACGCGCTCATTGGCTTTCTTACCGACGATAACTGGCAGATCAGGAATTTCCTCCTTCTGAATTTGCTGCAAGGGATATCCGGTTTTGTCGATTAACGACAATTTACCATCCCGCTGCCAAACTGCGGCCGGTTCGCGTTCGATAATCTCGACCACCAACGTGTCCGGCAAGCGCCGCGAAATCCGTGCGTCCTTGATCCAGCCATTGCCCATCAAATCATCGCGCACCTGATCAATATCCACCAGCATCATCGAGCGATCTTTTTGCGCCAGCGTGATCTCGTACACTTTCAGTTCGTCAATCCGGTTGATGCCGGTGACTTCAACCCGCTTCACCTCAAAACCCGCGTCACCAACCGTCGTAGCAATCTGGCTGCTAACCCGCTCGGTAATGCCGGTATAATGGGCGACGCTATAGGCACCCAAAATAAAGACACCAACCAAGCCCCAGGTGAGACCTTTTTGGATTTGCGCCTCGGTAACCGGCATGGCGCGCAGGATTTTGTCAAAGATCGAAACCTGACGCACTTTGGTTTTGTTCACCTTGCGCGGTTTGCCCCCGGACTTTTTATTTGTCCGTCTGACCGATGCTGATGTCATCGCTTTTTCCTCATTTCAGGGCTTCCCTCACGATCATTTCGACCAGTTCTTCATAGCTAATGCCCATTTCTCTGGCCTGTTCCGGTACCAGGCTAAGCGGTGTCATGCCCGGCTGGGTGTTGGTTTCCAATACAAACAGGCCGTCCGCACCCAATTCATCATCCCAGCGATAATCCGTCCGGGACGTTCCCTTGCAACCCAGAACCTGATGGGCTCGCAGCGCATAATCCAGACAGAGCTTTTCAATATCCGCCGGAATATCGGCTGGACAGATATGTTCGGTCAGGCCTTCGGTATATTTGGCGTCATAATCATAAAAACCGGCTTTCGGCTTCAACTCGGTTACGCATAGAGCTTTGCCGCCGACCACAGCGGTCGTCAGCTCGCGCCCCTTAATAAAGGGTTCAGCAAGCAGTTCGTCAAATTCCTGCCACGGGCCGGATACATCGCGGCCGATCGGATTACCGTAATTGCCCTGATCGGTAACAATTGCCACTCCGACGGATGAGCCTTCATTGACTGGTTTCAGTACATAGGGGCGAGGCAATGGGTCGGCTTCGAAAATATCTTGGCTCTTGACCATCTTGCCAGGAGGCATCGGAATACCAGCGGGAATCAGTTGTTGCTTGGTCAGCTCCTTGTCGATCGCGATGACCGAGGTTACCAGACCGCTATGAGTATAGGGGATTTGCATCAGATCGAGCATTCCCTGAACGGTTCCGTCTTCGCCCGGACAACCGTGCAGCGCATTGAACACGACATCCGGTTTAACCGCGTCCAAAACCATCGCAACATTACGATCCATATCGATACGGCTTACTTTATGTCCGTTTTTCTCGAGCGCGACGGCAATATCATTGCCGCTCATCAGCGAGACCTCGCGTTCAGCAGACCATCCGCCCATCAGGACAGCGACATGGAGTTTATCGGTCACGCGCGTGCTCCCTCTTTAAGGAAAAATGTTCCGTTCGCGCTGAGCTTGTCGAAGCGCACCTGCCAAAAGGAAAAGAGTCCTTCGACAGGCTCAGGACGAACGGAGAAAGGGAAATAAATTACATTCATGTCTCTTCTCCCACGCGCTGAATCTCCCACTGCAATTCGACACCACTATGTTCTTTGACGCGCCGACGGACTTCATTACCCAAAGCCTCGATATCGGCGGAGGTCGCTCCGCCCAAATTGAGCAGGAAATTGCAATGTTTCTCTGACACCTGTGCCTGTCCCATTTGCAACCCACGGCAGCCCGCTTCATCAACCAATTGCCATGCCTTGTGACCATCGGGATTTTTAAACGTCGAACCGCCGGTTTTGGTACGCAGCGGCTGAGAGGCCTCGCGCTCGTCCGCGATGCGTTTCATTTCTGTTGTGATTTCATTTTTGTCGCCCGGCGTGCCACGCAAGGTTGCACTAACAACGATAGCGCCTTCCGGCAGTCCGGAGTGGCGATAGCTATAATCCATATCATCGAGAGAGAATGTTTCCAGACTACCGTCGCGCAACACAACATCAGCGCTTACCAATATATCACACATTTCCCGGCCATAAGCGCCCGCGTTCATCCGCACCGCGCCCCCGACCGTGCCGGGAATACCGCGCAGGAACTCGGTCCCGGCCAACCCGTTATCGCGCGCGAAGCTGGCAGCCGATATACCCGGTGCGCCAGCGCCGCAGATTATCACCTCGGAGTCGTCATTATGTAGGTCGATGCCAGCGAAGGCTTTGCCCAGACGCACGGTTACGCCGCGCTTGCCGCCGTCGCGAATGATCAGGTTAGAGCCCAGGCCCAACGGCCAGACCGTTATATCTGCGGGCAGACCGCGCAGGAAATTCTGTAAATCGCTTATGTCTTGGGGTTCAAACAACCACTCCGCCGGCCCGCCGCTTTTAAACCAGACGAGCGGCGCCAGAGGCGCGTCAGCGGTAAGCTTGCCGCGCGTTTCGGGAAAGGTCGTCGCAGCCATCATGACCGTGCTGCCCTCATGCCATCGGCCAAACCAGCAGCCCATTTCGTGATATCACCAGCGCCCAGACAGACAATCATGTCCTTGTCCTGCGCCACATCCGCAAGCCGTGCTGTCAAATCCGCTTCATCTACCACGGTTTCGGCAACCCTGTGTCCGCGCTTGCGCAGGCCGGCGGCAAGAGCTTCGCTATCCACACCTTCGATAGGATCTTCACCAGCAACATAGACCGGCGTCACATAGACCATGTCTGCATCATTAAAGGCTTGCTGAAAATCTTCCATATGATCGCGGAGCCGCGTGAAGCGATGGGGTTGGACAACCGCGATGACCCGGCCTTTTGCGCCTTCTCGCGCAGCCGAAAGCACCGCCCGGATTTCCACCGGATGGTGACCATAATCGTCGATAATAGATACGCCATCGACTTCACCAACTTTGGTGAAACGCCGTTTGACGCCGCCGAAATGATCAAACCCGCTGGCAATTTGCTCGTCGGTCATGCCCATTTCCAGGCCAACCGCGACCGCTGCTATCGCGTTTTCGACATTGTGCCGCCCGGGCATGGGGAGCGTAATGCCTTCAATCGTCCGCGTCTCGCCATCACGGTCGCGGATCACCACATCGAAGCGGTTGCCGCCGGGAATTGGTGTGACGTTGACACCCTTCACGTCAGCTTGTGCGGAAAATCCATAGGTTATCAGCCGCCGGTCACGAATGCGCGGCAGGATCGCCTGTACTTCGGGATGATCGAGGCACAGGATTGCCGCGCCATAAAAGGGCACATTTTCGATAAACTCGACAAAGCTGTCCTTGATCTTGTCGAAACTGCCATAATGATCGAGATGTTCCGGATCGATATTGGTGACCACCGCAATTGTGCCATCAAGACGCAGGAAGCTGCCATCGCTCTCATCTGCCTCAACCACCATCCATTCGCTGTCGCCGAGACGCGCGTTGGAACCATAGCTGTTGATGATGCCGCCATTGATCACGGTCGGGTCAATACCCCCCGCATCGAGCATCGCCGCAACCATGGAGGTCGTGGTCGTCTTGCCGTGCGTACCCGCTATGGCGATGGTGCGCTTCAGACGCATCAATTCGGCCAGCATTTCCGCTCGCCGGACCAACGGAATGCGATCTTCGAGGGCTTTTTCGACTTCAGGATTGCCGCGCTTGACCGCAGTCGATGTGACGACCACAGCGGTGCCAACGACATTCTCGCCATTTTGGCCAATCATCACCTTGATGCCCTTGGCACGCAGACCCTCGACAATATAGCTTTCGGCTATGTCGGAACCCTGCACCTGATAGCCCAGATTATGCATGACTTCAGCGATACCGGACATGCCGATACCGCCAATGCCGACAAAATGAATTGTCCCGATATCGGTACCCACGCCCTTCATTGCGCGGTTTCTTTCGCCAGCGCGGGGCGTTGATTGGGTAGCATTTGTGATTTTTCTTTTTTGACTTTGAGCGTTTTCGATAGCGGCGATGTACCAATGCTCTCGACCAGATCAGCCAGATCGCTCACCGCATCGGGACGGCCGCATTTTTTGGCAAAGCGCGCCGCATTTTGCAGTGCATCTGGCCCAAGCGCCATTTTCTGCATCTGTTTGGCTAGTTCCTTGGCAGTGAATTGCGGCTGCGCAATGGCACGCGCACCACCTGCGGCGACCATCTCGCGGACATTCTGCGTCTGATGATCATCGGTTGCGATGGGCAGCGGGATGAGGATTGCGGGGCGGCCAGCCGTGGTCAACTCGGCGATGGTTGAGGCCCCTGCCCGCCCAATCACCACATGCGACCAACCCAGTCGTTGCGGCAGATCTGGCAGATAGGTCGCGAGTTCTGCAGGGATATCATGCTCGGCATATTTTTCGCGCACCCGCTCGATATCCTGTTCGCGGCATTGCTGCGTCACTTGCAGGCGCCGGCGCAGATGCATGGGCAACAACGCGAGGCCATCGGGCACGACATCGGACAATATCGTCGCGCCTTGACTGCCGCCTGTGACCAGCACCCGGAAAATTCCCTCTTCGGTGAGCGGCGGGTACGGTTCATCCCGCAGCGCAATTACTTCCTCGCGCACCGGATTACCAACAAGATGGACCTTTTCCTTATATTTCGGCTTGAGCTTCAATATGTCCGGATAGGATGTCGCAATTGCATTGACCGAACGCGCCGCCAGCCGATTTACCCGGCCCAGCACGGCATTTTGTTCATGGATGATTGTGGGTATATTCTTCCGGCTCGCACCAAGCAGCGCGGGAAAGGCGGGATAGCCGCCAAAACCGATGACAGCGGATGGTTCAAACGTATCATAGAGCTGCATCGCCATTTTGCGGCCCTTCATGATCGCTCGTACGCCCGATAGCCAGCCACGGGGGTCTTTTGTGATCCGGCCAGCAGGCAGCACGTGGACCTGGCCATCATCGACCATACCGGGAATTTTTTCGCCGCGTTCATCGGTAATCAGCGCGACGCGATGGCCACGCTGAACCAGCTCCTTGCCGAGCGCATAGGCCGGGATCATATGGCCGCCCGTACCACCGGCGGCGAGAACATAATGTTTCGTAAAGCTCATTGGGTCACCATGATTTCCTTCGGCCCGTCTTTGGGCCATTTCGTGACATATTGTGAGCGATCTAAATAGGGGTTTCTGCGGGTAAATGCCAGCAGGAGTCCTACACCGATGGAAAGCGCCAATATCGACGATCCGCCATAGCTGATAAACGGCAAGGTCATGCCCTTGGATGGGAAAAGCTGGAGGTTCACAGCCATATTGATCAGGGCCTGTCCGCCAAATTGGGCGGTCAGCCCGGCAACGGCGAGAATGATGAAATTATCTTCCTCATCCAACAAGCGCAGAAAGATGCGTACGATGATTGCAAGATAGACCATCGCAATGGCGACGCAGGCGAGTAGCCCGAATTCTTCGCCAATGACCGAAAAGATATAGTCAGTATGGGCTTCCGGCAATTTGAACTTTGCCGTGCCAAGGCCCGGTCCCGTTCCCAGCAAACCACCGCCTGTGAGCGCCTTGTGCGCCAGCATCACCTGATCAAATTCGTCACCACCGAATAACCAGCTGTTGATCCGCTGGGTCGCTACCGGATAAAGGAAATAGGCGCTGACAAGCCCACCGACGCTGACCATTCCCATGCCCGCGATCAGCCGCGCCGACAGGCCAGAGATCATCATCAAGACGAACCAGATGCCGCAGAATATGATGGTCTGCCCCAGATTGGGCTGCATCATCAACAGCAAAGCCACGACGCCGGTCAATATGAAGGACAAGGATATCACCGGCAGCGATGGGTCCTTGACCCGCAGTGACAATAGCCATGCCAGAGATACCGCATAAAAAGGTTTCAGAAATTCACCCGGCTGGATCGTCGCAAAACCATAGCCAATCCAACGTTGCGCGCCATTGACTGACTTGCCAAAAAGCGGAACCAGAAACAGCAAGGCGAAGGCCGCCACCGCTGCCAGGATAGCAAAACGCCGCGCCTGTTCTTTGGGCAACATTGATACAATGAGCATGATCGGAATACCGACCACGACCCATCCCAGCTGCCGATAGAAATAGTAGAGCGGATCCAGTGAAACCGCCGCTGTACTATGTTTCAACGCCGATACGGGAGAAGCCGCCGCAACGGCAATCAGGCCGATGGCAACCAGAGTCAGCATCAACGCCAGCAGTACCCGGTCCAATTCCCAGAACCATATAGACAGTGGCGAGCGATCGCTGCGGCCCAGCCGCGATTCCAGCTGGAAGCGTTTCTTTGCCAATCCAGCAGCAATTTCCGGCATGACGCCCGGCTTGTTCGACTCTCTACCGGATTTATCGGTCATGATATACTGCCCCCAGCTGCCGTTCCGATCTGATCTTTTTCGATCACGCTATTCACTGCGCAGCGGAAACAGTCGCCGCGCGCTTCAAAATCTTTGAACTGGTCGAAAGACGCACAGGCGGGCGAAAGCAATATCACCTCTCCCGGCTTGGCGTTCGCCGCAGCATGCTGCACCGCCGTCAACATCATCTCGCAGGGATCAACCGGCATGTGGGGAGCAAGCAGCTCACCGAACATCGGACCAGCATCGCCAATTGTATAGGCCTGCACAACATTGCCAAAATAAGGCTCGCATTCTTTCAAATCATCGCTCTTGGGAAGCCCGCCCACGATCCAATGGATTTTGGGATAGGCACCCAGCGCGGGACCAGTGGATGCCGGGTTGGTTGCCTTGCTATCGTTCACGAACAACACGCCGCTCGCTTCGGCCAGCCGCTCCATGCGATGCGGCAAGCCTTTGAAGCTTTGTAGCGCTGGCCGCCATTGATGCTCATGCAAGCCCAGCGCTTCGGCAGCCGCCACAGCAGCAATCGCATTTTGCAGATTATGTGGTCCTTGCAGCGATGGCCAGTCGGCTTGTCCTTCCAATATGATCGTGCTGGTATCGACTATATTCTGCACGCGATCATCCGCCCGCATGAGCCGCAGCGCGAGCTGAGTTTTTTCGTCACCGCCGCCAAATATTGCTACGCCGCCATCCCCCATCATGTCGAACAAGCGAACCTTGGCAGCTGCATAGGCGTCAAAACTGTCATACCGGTCGAGATGGTCAGGACTGATATTGAGCAACATCGCAACATCGCAGTCCAGACTATAGGTGAGATCGATCTGATAGCTGGATAGCTCCAACACATAAATGCCGCCCGCTGGCAATGGCGTTTGCGAGAGGATCGGCAAACCGATATTGCCGCCCATATGCGTGGGCAGCGCTGCGCTCTGAATGATGTGGTGGATCAACGCCGTGGTTGTTGACTTGCCGTTGGTGCCGGTGATCCCGACCACACGGTGCGGCGGCAGCGACATGCGCGCCTTGGCAAACAACTCGACGTCACCGATGATCGGGACGCCGTCGTCGCTGGCCTTCTCACGAATGGGATGCGTGTTGAGTGGCACACCTGGCGACACCACAATCGCATCATAGTCGCTGAGATCTGTTTCCAGGGGATCGGCTATGATCGCTTTGTCACTCGCCGCCATGCGTAAATCTTCGCGCGTATCCCAAGCCAACAGCTTTGCCCCGCTGGCATGCAGGGCATCGAGCGTCGCCATGCCAGATCGCGCTAATCCCAAAATGGCATAGCGTTTATTGGCAAAGGCGGACGATCGGATCATCTGAGCTTAAGCGTTGCGAGACCGGCCAAAGCCAGAACCAGACTGATGATCCAGAAACGGATCACCACGGTTGATTCCGACCAGCCGAGCTGCTCAAAATGGTGATGGATCGGAGCCATGCGAAAGACCCGCCGGCCGGTGCGCTTGAAGAAGAACACCTGCACGATGACGGAGACGGCCTCCAGCACGAAAAGGCCGCCGACAATGGCCAGGACGATTTCATGGTGAATCGAAACAGCAATAGCGCCCAGCGCGCCGCCGAGCGCGAGGCTGCCCGTATCACCCATGAACACCGCAGCCGGCGGGGCGTTAAACCATAGAAATGCCAGGCAGGAGCCGATGATACACGCGCAGAAAATGGCAAGCTCACCCGCTCCCGGCACAAAAGGTATGCCAAGATACTCGGAAAAGACGGCATTGCCCGACAGATAAACAAGGATGAGGAAGGTCGCGCTGGCAATGACGACCGGCATGGTCGCGAGACCATCCAGACCATCGGTCAGGTTTACAGCATTGCCGGAGCCGACAATAACGAACATGGCGAAGGGAAAATAGAATATCCCGAGATTGATCTGCACATCGTTAAAAAACGGAACATATAGATCAGTGCCTACCTGCTGGATGATGATCCAGGTCGCAAAACCCGCAACCACAAATTCCATGAGCAACCGGATTTTGCCGGACACGCCCTTGTGGCTGGCTTTGCTCACCTTGTCATAGTCATCCATAAAGCCAATCGCGCCGAAACCCAGCGTCACAAAGATGCAGGCCCAAACGAATATGTTCGACAGGTCCATCCACAGCAGCAGTGAAATGACGAGAGAAATCAAAATCATCAGGCCGCCCATTGTCGGCGTACCGGCTTTTTTCAGGTGAGTGATGGGCCCATCTTCGCGGATGGGTTGCCCCTTGCCCTGCTTCATCCGCAGCATATTGATAAACCGCGGCCCGATCAGCATACCGATAAACAAAGCCGTTGCGATGGCGGCGCCCGAGCGAAAGCTGAGATAACGAAAGACATTGAATACGCCTTCAAATTCAAGCCATTGTGCCAATAGGTAAAACATCAATACTCCCCGCTCGTCAAAGCCGAAACAACCTTGGCAAGCCCCAAATAATTAGATCCCTTTACAAGCAGGATGTCTTCGTCGCTGAATGCCCCTGTCACTTCAGCCAGCGCCTCCGAAGAGCCGGCGACATGAGATATTTCCGCGGTGTGATCAAGTCTTTCTGACGCTATTTCAGCCAATCTGGCTGACGTGTGAGTCATTTCATCGCCGACCAGAATAATTGTCTCGGCACCAGAGGCAATTATGTCATCCGCAAGCGCTTCGTGATAGGCCTGCGCCTTATCACCCAATTCGCCCATGGCACCAAGCACAACGATCTTCTTGCCGTTACAGCTTTCGCTTGCCAACTGGCCCAACGTCGCCTTCATCGATACCGGATTGGCGTTGTAGCTCTCATCAATCAGCAGCGCCTGACCACCATTCTTACATGCAATCTGATGTCGTTTACCGCGGCCCTCAAGGCCGGTTAGCTCTGCCAAGGCCAGACCGGCGGCGGCCAGATCACTGCCAACAGCGCGCACCGCGGCCAATATCGCCAGCGCATTGGATACCCAATGTTTGCCGGGCTCTGCCACCGTGAAACATAGGCTGCGATCACCGCTGCCATCATCGCGGAAACTGGCTGTCACCAGAGAACCGCCGCCTTGGGCAGGAACAATATCAATCGCGCGAACATCTGCTTCTTTATCAAAACCAAAGGTCACGATTTTTTTGGTGCAGCGCAGGGCCGCTTTGCGCAGCCGCTCATAATGGGGGCTGTCAAATGGAATGATCGCCGTACCCTCATGGGTCAATCCCTGGAAAATCTCAGCCTTGGCATCCGCAATCGCTTCGACACCAGAGAAATGACCGATATGCGCGGGCGCTATGGCCGTGATAATCGCGACATCAGGCCGAACCAGCCGCGTAAGCTGCGCCAGTTCCCCGGCGTGGTTCATACCCATTTCGAAAATCCCATATTGGCATTCCGCCGGCATACGCGACAGGCTCAGCGGAACGCCAACATGGTTATTGTAGCTTTTCACCGACCGATGGGACTTCCCCATGGACGCACGATTCAAAGCTGCAAATAAGGCTTCTTTGGTTCCGGTCTTACCGACCGAACCGGTAACCCCGATAATCTTCGCATCGCTCCGCGCCCGCGATGCAATCGCCAGCTGATCCAACGCTATGGTCGTGTCGGGAACCAGGATATGCGGACCGTCAACGGGCTGACTGACTACCGCCCCGGCGGCGCCCGCTGCGTAAACGTCATCGACATAGAGATGGCCATCACTCTGCTCGCCTTTCAAGGCAAAGAACAAGTCACCGGGACCAATTTCACGGGAATCAAACGCGACCCCGCCCACTTCAAAATCAGCGCTGGCCTTACCATTTACCGCCGCAGCGATGGCTGATGATGTCCACAAAGCGCTCATTGTGCAGTCTCCGACTGCGGCGCACCGGCTGCTTCGCGCGCACATTCACGGGCGACTTCGACATCATCAAACGGAATGACACGATCACCAATAATCTGTCCCTGTTCATGGCCTTTGCCAGCAAGCAGAATGATATCATCCGCTCCGGCGAGCGCGATGGCCTTGGCAATGGCCGCGCGACGATCGCCAACCTCCTGCGCGCCTTTTGCACCCGTCATGATATCCGCCCGAATAGCCGCCGGATCTTCACTGCGCGGATTATCGTCGGTGACAATCGTAATATCGGATAGCTCTACGGCGACCTTACCCATTTCGGGGCGTTTGCCTTTATCCCGGTCACCGCCGGCACCGAAAATCGTGATCAGCTGGCCTTTCACATGGGGCCGCAGCGCGTCGATCGCGGCGCGCAGCCCGTCCGGCGTGTGGGCATAATCTACATAAACAGGCGCGCCGACCTTGGTAATAACGGCACGCTCCAAACGTCCGCGTACCGGCTGCACCCGCTGCATATGATCAAACACGTCTTCCAGCGTTCCGCCAGTGGCCAGTACAACACCCGCTGCGCACATGATATTGGCCGCTTGATAGGCACCAATAAGCGGCAAGGCTATCCGGTGGGTATTGCCTTGCGCCTTGATCATCAGAACCTGTCCCAATTGTGTGGGCGTGCGAGATAATAGCCGCAACGCGCTCCCCTGTTCGCCGACGGTAAACAAATTGAGCCCGCGATCCATGGCCCGATTTATGACGGCTCCAGACCATGTATCGTCCGCCCAAATGACCGCCGTACCGGTCTCATCAACCACTTCGCCAAACAGCCGCATTTTGGCTTCAAAATAACTGTCCATATCACCATGATAGTCGAGATGATCGCGACTGAGATTGGTGAACACGCCCACTTCTACCGGCAAACCCTCGGTCCGATATTGTGAGAGACCATGGCTGGAGGCTTCGAAGATCGCGTGGCTCACACCCTCGCGCGCAAGACCGGACATGTTGGAGAGGAAGGTCACAATATCCGGGGTGGTCAAGCCGGTTTTGACCTGCTCGTCCGCCGTTGTGACGCCCAGTGTACCGATAGATGCGCTGTTCAAGCCCGCCATGCGCCAAAGCTGCCGCGTCATTTCTGCCGTCGATGTTTTGCCATTGGTGCCGGTCACTGCCGCAACATGGAGCGGTGTTGGCGTGTAATAGCGCGCCGCCATCAATGCAAAGACACGGCGGGGTTCGTGATCTGCAATATGAGCAGCGCCTTCAACCTCAACATCGGGACGTGCAACAATCGCTATCGCGCCGGCGGCAATGGCGGCCTCGATATAATCCTCGCCATTGACCTTAGTGCCTTGAAAAGCCCCGAAAATATTGCCTGGAGCGATCTTGCGATGGTCAATCGCGAAGCCGGTGACATGGGCTTGACCTTCCTGACTTTCCAACGCCGCTTCATTCAGCCCGGCGGTAAGAGCGCATAGCTTCATCGCCTATCCTTTCGGCGACCAGAGCAGTGGTGTCAGCTCAGATACATCAACATCACGGTGCTCATCCGGTACAACGCCCAGCATCGGTCCAACCCGGGGAACCACCTTGCGCACAACCGGTGCAGCAGTCCAGCCAGCGGTCCGTTGAAAACCGGTTTCGGCATTGCCTTTGGGTTCGTCCAGCATTGCGATGACAACGTAGCGCGGATTATCCATGGGAAAGGCAGCGGCAAATGTCGAGACAAGCGAAGTCTTGTTATATCCGCCATTGGATGGCTTCTCAGCCGAGCCCGTTTTACCGCCGATGCGATAGCCCGGAGCATCGGCTTTTCGGCCCGTGCCGTTCGACACAATCATCCGCAGCAATTGCCGCATCCGCGCGCTGGTCGCTGCCTTGAACACACGGCGGCCTTCCGCTTCTTCTCCCGGAGCCACTTTCAGCAATGTGGCAGGACGCCAAATGCCGCCATTGACCAATGCTGCATAGGCGCTCGCCAAATGAAGTGGTGTCACCGCGATGCCGTGACCATAGGCGATGGTCATATTGGTTACGCGACCCCAGCTTTGCGGCCAAAGCGGCTTTCCACGTTCCGCCAGCTCAATATGCGGCCGCTCGTCAAAGCCCAGGCGGCGGATCATGTGCTCCATGCCTTCTTTGCCCAGATTGTCGGCCAATCGAGCCGTAACAATATTGGAGCTGTGGACCAGCGTTTCTGGAACATTGAGATAGCGATTCTGACCATGATCGTCTTTGATAGTGAAAGCTCCGACCTTAATAGGCGCTGTAGCGTTATAGCGAACGGCCAGGTCCGTGACGGTGCCGGCATCAAGAGCCGCTGCCACGGTTAGCGGTTTGAATGTGGATCCAAGCTCAAACACGCTTTGGGTCACTTCATTTGTCTGATATTTCATCGTCGCCTTGCGGATCTTGTTCGGGTCGAAAACCGGCAGCGATGCTAGCGCCATCACTTCACCGGTGTGAACATCCAGTATAATGCCAGCAGCACCGCGGGCTTCATGTGCGGTCATCGCCACCATCAGCTCGCTTTCGAGAGCGGCCTGTACCCGACTATCAATGGACAGCGCCATCGGCGTGCCACGAAGACTCTTGTCTTCCAGACGGTCATTAAGCGCGCGCTCCATGCCCATAACGCCTTTGCTGTCCGCATCGACATAACCCAAGACATGTGCAGCCAAGTCCCGTTGGGGATAAAGCCGCTCATTTTCTCTGGGAAACTCGATGCCGATTTCCCCCAAAGCATGAACTTGCTTAACTTCCGTTGGCAGTGCACGGCGACGCAGATAAGTTGGCCGTGATCCTTCCAGCTTTGCAAGAAACTCCGCCTCGCTCGTATCAGGAAAGAGATCGCTCAATTGCCGCGCGAGCGTTGCTTTGTCGCCAAGCACCCGCTCTGGCACCACGCGAATAGCATAGCCCCTTATTGTCCGCGCCAAAGGTACCCCATTCCGGTCCACAATATCACCGCGAGCCGGCACAAAAGCAGAGCTGGATATACGGGTGGGCTGGGCGTCCTCCAATATACTGAAGCTGATCAATCGTCCGACTATGATCGTAAAAATCGCCAGAAATACAAGAAGCAAGACCATCAAGCGAAAGTGGGCGCTCGCTGCTACTTCCTTATTCTTACCGGAAAACTGCACGTTTCTGCTGTTTGCCAGAAGCGTTGTCATTGAGCGCTGCTCCCAGCCTGCTCAGTATTCGCTCGCGCGGCGAGTTGCCTAATCAGGCCGTCATCAAGAAGCTTCGCCTCCATATCGGCGACTCGCCTGGTTTTGGTTTCACGCAATTGTTCCGCCGTCGGTTCATCACCGCCTTTAACGGCGTCATCCGGTTTTTGGTCGATTATGGATTCACGCCCCCCTGCACTGGGCGCTTTTGCCAATGCCGTGGGAAAGACAGAGCCAATGATACCGGCTGGCTTCACTTCATCCATCGAACTGATGACAGCGACTTTGACGGGCTTTCTCAGATTCGCATCACCAAGATTAGCCAGCGCTCGCTCTCCATCGAGATATTGAGCAGCATTAGGCGAAACATAGCCATATTCCAGTTTATTCCAATGCTCCAGCTGCTTAAGATTGGCTCGTGCGCTGAATTCTGTTTCCAGATATCGGATCTCTTTTTTAATTGCTACGACTTCATCATCGGTGCGCGCCAAATCACTGCGCAAGGAAGCCACGCTAAGGGACAGCGGATAGAGCAGGATCGCCACCAGAAAAACAAGCGCGAGCCATCCTATGCCTTCGAGACGCTTAACTGCCAGTTTCATTGAACGCCTCCTGTCTTGGCAAGGGCTGGCGCGTCGGAACGCACAGCTGATCTGAGGGTGGCGGAGCGGGCTCGGGGATTAGAGACCTGCTCCGCCCCGGTCGGACGCACCATTTTGGCTGGTTTATGAAAGGTGGGTGCCGACCGTTTTTCGGAAACTTGAGGTATATGTCGCGAACCGGAGGACTTCTGCCCACTGCGGTCGCGCAGGAAATTTTTGACGATACGATCTTCCAAGCTGTGGAAGGTTACAATGGCGAGACGTCCGCCGGGTTTCAGCAAACGCTCTGCTGCTGCGAGACCATCTTCCAGCTCGCCTAGTTCGCGGTTGATGTGGATCCGGATCGCCTGAAAAGTGCGAGTTGCCGGGTCTTTTTTGTCACCCGGCTTGTGGCCTAATGCCTTACGGACAATATTTGCCAACTCCGAGGTCCGGGTTAGCGGGCGGGCGTTGACTATTGCTTTCGCAATTTTGCGCGAACGGCGTTCTTCGCCATAGCGATAGATGACGTTGGCGATATCTTCTTCATCTGATTCATTTAGGAAATCGGCTGCGCTAGGGCCGTCCTGCGACATACGCATGTCGAGCGGACCGTCTTTCTGAAATGAGAAGCCGCGGTCGGCCTGATCCAATTGCATCGATGAAACGCCGATATCCAGTGTCACGCCATCAATATCTTCATCGCTCAAGACTTCAGCCATTTGCGAATAGAAGGCATGATGCAGCACAAGCTTCCCATCGGACGCTTCGACCAATTCCTGACCGCTGGCAATCGCATCAGGGTCCTGATCAAAGCCATGGACTTTCGCACCAGCAGCGATCATCGCCATACTATATCCGCCAGCACCAAATGTACCATCAACATGCGTTTCGCCCGGGGCAATGGCGAGCGCATCGATGACTTCATTGAGCAAGACCGGAATGTGCGGCTTAGCGAGCGCGGAGGATTCGGGTTTGGGGGTCATTTCTTCTTCCCCAATTCGCTAAGGTGAAATTCTACCAGACGTTTGTCGACAGGCACATCATCTGTCGTGTCCATCAAGGCCTGCGGCGCCCAAAGGCAGAATGTCTTGCCAATGCCATGGAAGATCACATTGTCTTTGAGGCCACCTATCGCTTGCAACATGGGTGGCAATACGAAACGCCCGCTGGCGTCAAAGCTAAGTTCCTGCAACGAGGAAAACTTACGCGCACCGGCGGCATCGCGGTCATAAGGCTCTGATCGGGCGATCGCGATTTCTTCTTCTTTATCGATTTCGGCGAGCATGTCGATTTTGCGGCTGAGGCCGAAACCGACGAGGCAATCCCATTTTTCATGCTTGCCGAGACACAGGACGCGACCGTCGCTGCTGGCGATCAAGTCTTTACGCAGAAATGCAGGAACGGAAAGACGACCTTTATCGTCTATCGCGGAAATTCCCGATCCTGAATATGCGTAATTGCCAGACACAGCCTCAATCCCTCAACAGCATCGAAAGGCAAATCTCTCTTGTTGGGAGAAGCGCATAATGGACCGCTCCCGGAACACCAGAATCCCGGACAGGAAATTTACCCCGATAACGCAACAGAGTTAACAGGGGAGGGCCGGGGATGAAAGGGGATATTACGGGATTTTAAGGGATTTTACGGCTAAAACTTGGTATCTAACTGATTTAAAGTCATTTTATTTTAAAGCTCTTTCGACAGAACCGGCAAAAACTCCGGTTAGTTGTTGGAAACATAGGTAATAATGCGGCGTTACAATGCTGATTCAGAAAAGAATCACCCGCCATCGCGCAAATCGGCAATGAAGATATCGGTCAACCCCCTCGCATCTCCGCCATCATCCTTATCACCTCTATTGCCAGCATCGGACCATAGCGCATCGTTGAGGAAATCCGCATCAGCCAAGATGATCGCGCGCCCTTTTCCGATCTGGCAGCTAGCCATCACATTGGCTGTACTCAATATACATTCATCACGATTCGTTAATTGCTGCGGCAATATTTTGAACGTCCCGATACCGGCGGTTAAAATAGTCGCCCCGGAAAATTCCAGTTCGACGGCCCCTGACCCTGCTTCATCAGGCGCCTGCAATTCCAGCCCCCAATGGGCCAACAAGGGTGACAATAAACCGGATGCCAGAGGTCGACGCCTGTCGCCCAGCGGCAAATCTGTCGGCCAGAGCAACATCGGATCGGTAAAGATAATGGCCTTTCCGCCTGCCCTTACCCAAGAATCGACGGCAGCGATATCCGCCGGAGCCATGGCTGGCGGCTGCGCCAGCAAAACAATATCCGTTCCACTATCATCCAGCGCTTCAAAACTGTCGACAGCAGTGATGTCATAATTGTCCTGCCAATGCGCATAAATCAGCGCCGGACTGGTCTTTCCAGCCAAGATATTTTGCATCGAAGCGCCTTCGCCCCAGATGATCGGCAGGCTTGTCATCAGCTGGATTTTAACCGGGACGCTGCTTTCAGCCGACGCATTGGTAGCGTCCGGACTGCATTGGACCAGCAAGCCAGCCGCTAACATTGTCAGCCCAAGTCGGCTTGCCCGCAGCAAACGACTATCTTTCCTTGTCCATGCGCGCTTCCAACTTGGGATCGGGCTCAAGATCAGGCACAACTTGCGACCGGGCACCCGGAACTACCGGCACCGGCTTGACCACTTCGTCCTCCTGCACAGGAGCGGGCGTGATGCCAAGTTCTGCCAGCGGTTCCGCAGGTGCTGGCGCTGGCACCGGTGCGGGCTCCGATTCCACGACCAATCGACCTGAGCTATCCAGCGCTTCGGCCTGAATTTCCTCGATCGCCGATTGTTCGTCGCTGGCACGTTGCAGCACAAAATTCGCGACGCTGACCACCAGCAACACGGCCACAAGTCCAACTACACCGACCTGAATCCGTTGCATGGTATCTTGAGAATCATTTTGCTTTTTCGGGTCTTCAATCATCATCTATGAGCCAGGGGAACACCGGCAATCCTTTCTCTTTCAACCAATCGGCATTGTAGAGCGACGACAAATAGCGAAAACCGGTATCACACAGGATTGTCGCAACCTTGCTGCCTGGCCCCAATTCTTTGCCCAATGCAATAGCACCGGCCACATTAATCCCGGATGAGAGGCCCAGACATAACCCCTCTTCCTGCAGCAAGCGCTCAACCCATTTCATGCCTTCTTCATCGCTGATGCGATATTGGGTATCAATCGGCGCTTCTTCAAGATTACCGGTAATCCGGCCTTGCCCTATACCTTCGGCGACACTGCTGCCCTCGGACTTCAGCTCGCCATGGGCATAGTAATTAAATAGCGCCGCGCCATGCGGATCAGCCAGACCAATTTTCACATTTTCATTTTTTGCCTTCAGACCCATGCCGACACCGGCAATCGTTCCGCCCGTACCAGCCGCACAGACAAACCCGTTGACTTCTCCATCCAGCTGTTCCCAGATTTCTTCTGCAGTCGTTTCAATATGGGCGCGGCGATTGGCGACATTATCGAACTGGTTGGCCCAAACGGCGCCCTCGGTTTCTTCCGCCAGGCGGCGAGAGGTATGCACGAAATGGCCGGGATTGGCATATGGCGCAGCGGGCACCAGAACCAGTTTTGCACCCAGCGCGCGAAGCGTATCCATTTTCTCCCGGCTTTGTGTTTCGGGCATGACAATTGTCGTCTTGTAGCCCTTGGCGTTGGCGACCAAAGCAATACCGATACCGGTATTTCCGGCTGTGCCTTCAACGATCATGCCGCCGGGTTTCAACAGGCCGCGTTCTTCAGCATCCTGCACAATGAACAGGGCAGCGCGATCTTTCACAGACGCGCCGGGATTGGCGAATTCACATTTGCCATAGATATCGCATCCCGCTTCCGCACTGGGACCAGCGAGACGGACGAGTGGTGTATTGCCGATCAAATCGAGCGTATTGGGTAAAATATTCATGCTGCCTTCCATAGTCGGGTCGACCGATGACGACAAGCGGGGACAATTTGGGCGGGGCAAAGCACAGCTTTAACGGCCCTATATCTTTTCCGCTTTTCCCACAGCGCTTTGCGCACGAAGTTGACAAAGTGGACACAGTTCCTTTGCACCTTTTTGCCGATCTTCATGAGACCAAAGTTCACACAATTCACAGGTGATTTAGAGACCATGGCTATATTGCGAAATTGACAATGTGCACACACCCCAATGGCGCTTTGTCCACTGGATCGCGTCCTTTCAAAGTTCACACAATTCACACCCTGTGGTTCGGGCAATCTTTTGAAAGATATCGGGCGCGCAGGACAGGATTGAAATGGCAAGATCATGGCTGACATTATATCGGATAAGGACCGGTGTAGGACAGACATTTTTGCATTATGGAAGAGGATAGGATCGCCTGATCGTCCATGCTCACCGGTCGCGTCGCCATTCTCCGGGCGGCAAGCCTTCGACCGTCCAGTCTCCGATACTCCAACGCACCAGCCGCAAGGTCGGATGCCCAACCGCTGCGGTCATCCGGCGCACCTGCCGGTTGCGACCTTCCCGGATCGTCAGCCTCAGCCAGCAGTCCGGAATATTTTTGCGCACCCGTATCGGGGGATCACGCGGCCACAGGGCCGGGTCTTCAACAAGATCGACATCAGCCGGGCGTGTCAGGCCATCCTTGAGCTGAACACCTTGCCGCAATTGATCAAGCGCCTGTGCATCGGGCTCCCCTTCCACCTGCACCAGATAGGTTTTCGGCATCTTATATTTCGGGTCGGCGATCCGCGCCTGTAATTTGCCATCACTCGTTAGCAGCATCAGCCCTTCGCTATCGCGATCCAGCCGGCCCGCCGGATAGACGCCGGGCAGATCGATAAAGTTCGACAAAGTCAGCCGCTCCGTCGGACTCCCGCGGTCGGTAAATTGCGGCAGCACGCCAAAGGGTTTGTTGAACAATATGAGGTCCGGCATGCTGTATCTGTGGCATTGATGACAGGCAGGAGCAATCGAATAGCATCTGCGGCCAGACAGAAATTTATCGGATAGGCGAACGCATCCGGTTTCCCTATGGAGCATCCATGCAATTCAAAAATTTTGATATCGCGGCCTTTCTTCGGGACAGCTGGCAAAAGAAACCATTATTCCTGAAAAACCCGTGGACCGCTTGGCACAATCCGATTGAACCTGACGATCTGGCCGGACTGGCCGTTGAGGAAGGGATTGAATCGCGCCTTGTCATCCGGTCCAACAACTCCTGGCAACTGGAACATGGTCCGTTGCCCGATGATCGCTTTGACACACTTGGCAACAAGCACTGGACCTTGCTGGTGCAGGCCGTCGATCATTATGTGCCAGAGGTTGCCGCCCTGATCGAACCGTTTCGCTTTATTCCCAATTGGCGGATCGATGACGTGATGGTGAGCTTTGCTGCGGACGAAGGCGGGGTCGGCCCGCATTTTGACCAATATGACGTGTTTCTGATTCAAGGCGCTGGCAAACGCCGCTGGCAGGTCGGCGGTCATTGTGACGAGAACAGCCCGCTAATGCCGCATGACGAATTACGTCTGCTCGCCGATTTTGAAGCCGAGGAAAATTTTGTCTGCGAGCCCGGCGATATTCTCTACATCCCCCCGGGTGTTTCGCATAATGGCGTCGCGATGGGCGAGGATTGCATGACCTATTCCGTCGGCTTTCGTGCGCCATCACGCAGCGATCTTATCGGCCATTGGGCCGATGATCTGCTTGCCGAGATGCAGGATGATGATCGTTATGCCGATCCCGAATTGGCGATCCAGTCCAATCCCGGCGAGATATCTTCGGGCGCGCTGGACCGGCTGCACGCCATGATCACCGAGAAAATGGGTGACCGCCAAGCCTTTGCGCGCTGGTTCGGTCAATATAGCAGTACGCCGAAATATACGGAAATGGATTGGCAGCCAGAGCAGAAATTGGAGCCGCAGGAGCTGCGCGAAAAGCTCCAGCAAGGCGTTCCGTTACGTTGCAATCCGGCGAGCCGTTTTTCCTTCATCCGGACAGATGCCGAAAAATTGCTGCTGTTTGTTGACGGTCAGACAATGGAATGCACAGGCGATGCGATCCCCTTTGCCGAAATCCTTTGCGCCGAAGCATTGGTGACAATGGACGAACCGTTTGCAATTTCAGACAGCACGATCAACCTGATCGTGGACCTGTATAATCGCGGGAGCGTGGCGTTCGAACCATTGGATTAGCAACAGCCGACCCCGCGAACCTGTCAACTCAGATCAAACTTCTCGGGTACCATCTTGGCCAACATTTTTCGACAAACAGTCAGATTTCGATGAAAAACCTCATGCGCGTTCATCGCATCGAGAAAGGCCACCAACCCGGGCCATTTTGCCGCATCAGGTGGCCCGGCGACGAGGTCCGTCTGCATCAACTGTGCTGCGATGGCGAGATCAGCGATTGAGAGCTCGTCCCCGATAAAATAATTCCCCCCATCAAGCTGCGTTTCCAGATAGTCCCACAGCGGCGGCAGCTTTTCATTCCAAGCGGTGCGTGCGGTTTCCAGATCCGGTTCGCTGCCCGTCATGACAGCAAAAACAATCGGGCGGAATAGTCCGCCTCCGCCGTTCATCGCCATGACGCTATCGGCATATTCTTCCAACCACAAAGCGCGCGCATAGGCATAAGGATCTTCGGGATAAGCAGCAGGTTGCGGATGTTTCTTTTCAAGATAACCACACATGGCCGAACTGTCTGCAATGGTCCCTGCTGGCCCTTCTGTAGCAATGGACGTGTCACGCAAAGCCGGAATTTTGGCTAACGGGCTAATCTCCAGATACCAGTCCGGCATCGCCATGATGTTGATCGCCTCGCAATCATAATCCAGGCCCTTGAGCGCGAGCACCGCCTCTGTCTTGCGTTGAAACGGGGATAGAGGCGATCCGTAGAGAATATATTCAGCGGTCATGAATGAGGCTTTCTGTTGATTTTAGCGGTGTGTTTGTGGCTGCCTATCAGCGATCAGCAGCGGCCAATGTCAACCGGCATTTTAATTACCGATATTCAATCTTGACTGAATCCGCCGCCTGCTTCGCAAGTGCCCGAGCTGCATCAGTATCGGTTCCTGTGGCCAAGGCAACAGCCATGCGGCGATAGGGCCGGGTAACGGGTTTGCCGAATATCCGTACATCCACTTCAGCGTCCTTGTTGCCCAAGGCCAGGGCACGGGCAACGCCGGTGAACGCGAAACTTTCACTGTCCCGGTCTGCGAGGATCACGGCGCTCGCGCTGGCCGGCGCTGTGAGCGCGATATGCGGGATTGGCATCCCCATGATCGCCCGGGCGTGGAGGTCGAATTCGGTTAGATTCTGGCCGATGAGTGTGACCATGCCGGTGTCATGGGGACGGGGACTGAGCTCGGAGAAGATCACTTCGCCGGTTTTCGTCACAAAAAACTCGACGCCAAACAAACCATATCCACCGAGATTATCGACGACCTTGCGCGCCATATCTTGCGCGGTGGCGAGCGCATCGTCCGTCATCGCCGCCGGTTGCCAGCTTTCCTGATAATCGCCGCGTTCCTGACGATGGCCGATGGGCGGGCAGAACAGCACGCCCTCGCTCGTGCGGATTGTCAGCAGGGTGATTTCATAGTCAAAGTCGATAAACTGCTCGACAATCACCCGCGCGCGGTCGCCGCGCATATTATCGACCGCATAATTCCAGGCGGCTTCCAGCGCGTCGGTGCTGTCCACTTTGCTTTGCCCTTTACCGGAGGAGGACATTACCGGTTTGATGACCAGCGGCAGGCCGATATCATCGGCAGCGGCCTGCACCTCGGCAAAGCTTTCGGCATAATGATAGCGTGATGTCGTGAGGCCGAGCTCCTGAGCGGCCACATCGCGGATGGCGTCGCGGTTCATTGTCAGCTGGGTCGCGCGCGCAGACGGCACGACATTGAAACCTTCCGCCTCCACTTCGGCAAGAATTTCGGTGCGGATGGCTTCGACTTCAGGGACAATCAGATCAGGCTGATGCTTTGCGATCGCAGCGCGCAGCTTTTCGCCATCAAGCATCGGGAATACTTCATACGCATCGGCAACCTGCATTGCCGGGGCAGCGGCATAAGCATCGCAAGCTATCACGTAAGCGCCGAGGCGCTTTGCGGAGATAACAAATTCGCGGCCCAGTTCGCCCGAACCGAGCAGCAGGATTTTTTTGGTGAAGGTCATGGGTTGCCTACTAACGCGGATCGAAAGGTACGTCATGCCTCATTTTTCTCTCCCCTTGAGGGAGAGAATAGACTTGGTTTGGCAGCTTGCTGCTTAACAAGTCTTGGAGAGGGGTGGGCGGCCATATTTCACCATCGCATTATACCCCTCTCCGACTCCGACTAGGCAGGCAAGCTGCCAAGTCTCCGTTGTCCTCTCCCTCAAGGGGAGAGGTATCAATTATCTAAGCCCCCTCGGCCATCATATCCGCCATCCGCTTATTCATCTCTTCAGGACTCACATCTTCAATATGGGTAGACAGGGACCATTCGTGACCAAAGGGATCTTTGACCGTGCCAGAGCGATCGCCGTAAAACTGGTCCTCCACCGGCCGAATCTCGGTTGCTCCGGCATTGATCGCTTGTTTAAACGCAGCATCGCTGTCCTCGACATAGATCATCATACTGCACGTCCCGCCGCCGCGCTTGGTGGGACCCAGCTTGTCCATATCGGGAAATTCGTCCGACAGCATCACATGACTATCACCGATCAAAATGTCCGCGTGGCCAATTTTATCGCCCATCGGCATGCGCATCACTTCCTCGGCGCCAAAAGCCTTTTTGTAAAACTCTATAGCCGCCGCCGCATCATCGACAGTCAGGTAGGTCGTTACGCTATGATAGCCGTCTTCTTTCCATTGGGTCATATTTCCTCTCCTTGCCAGAAAGCCAATATGTAACAAATTTACATCACTTTTGGGAATATGTAATTTAGGAATTGATATAACATATCATTTATATTATCCGCTCTTTCAACCATTCCCCAATTCAGAAAAGAGTAGTCTGTGTCCCATCATAAATTCCTGACTTCCGCCGCCATTATATTATTGCCGATTTCACCGGCATTCGCACAATCCGGTCAACCAACCGAAACCGGCGATGATTTCCATAATGACGACGCGATCGTAGTGACCGCGCCCTATGTCGATCGGATCGACATATTGGCTGGCACGTCCGTGTTGACTGGTGATCAACTCACCCAGGATTTGCGCGGCCAGATTGGTGACAGTCTGACCAAATTGCCCGGTGTTTCGTCGACCAGCTTTGCCCCTGGATCTTCCCGCCCGGTGCTTCGGGGTTTTCAGGGGCCGCGAGTCCGGGTCTTGACCGATGGTATTGGAACGCTGGACGCTTCCAATACCTCGGTCGACCATGCGGTGACCATTGATCCGCTGACGGCGCAAAGTGTCGAAGTGCTCCGCGGGCCGGCGGTACTCCTGTTCGGCGGTGACGCTATCGGCGGCGCGGTCAACGTGATCGACAAGCGTATCCCCCGCGATGTCCCCGATGAAGCCTTTCACCTCGACGCTGTTGGTGGCTATGGCAGCGCGGCCAACGACTGGAGCATAGGTGGTTCGCTCGATGTGCCGCTGACCGAGTCATTGGTTTTCCATGTTAACGGCAGCTACCGCGATACCGACGATGTCGACATATCCGGCTTTGTCCTGGCGCCTGAGCTGCGCAGCGAAGTTCTTGCCGCTGCGGCCGAAGAAACTGAAGAAGGCAATCTCGATGAAGCAGCAGAACTGACAGAAACCGCCAATCAACGGGGCAGCATTCCCAATACTGCCAGCCGGACGATAAACGCGGCAACGGGCCTCGCCTACATAACCGACGGCGGCAATATCGGTTTTTCGGTTAGCTATTATGACACGGATTATGGCGTGCCGTCTCGCCCCGGCACGGAACATGCCCATGGCGACGATGACGGCGGTGAAGAGGAAGAGGAGGAGGGTCCGGTCACCATTGGGCTGGAACAGATTCGCGCGGATCTTCGCGCTGGCGTTAATCTGGGCGACGGATTCTTTGAATCGCTCAACCTGCGGACTGGCTATTCCGACTATGAGCATACCGAATTTGAAGGTGATGAAATCGGCACGGTCTTTGAAGTGGAAGGCATCGAAGCCCGGGCGGAACTGGTCCAGAACGACCGCAACGGCTGGCGCGGCGTCATCGGGACGCAATTTCTGGCTCGTGATTTCAATGCCATTGGTGCCGAAGCCTTTGTCCCGAAAAATACGATTGAGAGCCTGGCCTTGTTCACCGTGCAGGAAGTCGATCTCGGTCAATTTGAGGTGGAAGCCGCGGCGCGTTACGATAATACCGACATTTCATCGAATATCGTCAATTTTGACCGCAGTTTCGACAGTTTCTCTGGTGCGCTGGGCTTTGCTTATGCACCGGCTGAAGATGGCCTGAAAATCGGCGTGAATCTATCCCGATCAGAACGCGCACCATCGGCTGAGGAGCTCTTATCCAATGGTCCCCATATCGCCACACAGGCCTTTGAAATCGGTAATCCGAATTTCACCACCGAGAAAAGCTGGGGCGGAGAGCTTTATGCGCGCTGGAATTCCGAAGATATCCAGCTGAGCGCCACCGTTTTCGCCAATCTGTTCGACGACTATATTTTTGAAGCGGACACCGGTGAGGAAGAAGACGGCTTACCGGTTTTCCAATTTTTTCAAGAAGATGCGACCTATTATGGCTTTGAAGCCTCCGCATCCTTCGTTGTGGCCCGCGCAGGCGGGTTTGAGTTCGTCACCGACGGGGTTGCCGACTATGTCCGGGCGAAAATCAAGGATGGCGGCGGCCCCGTTCCGCGGATCCCGCCGCTCAGACTGCTGGGCGGTATCGCGGCAAAAAGCGATGCCATTGATCTGCGGGCCGAACTGGAATGGTCGGACAGCCAGGATCGCGTGGCCGAATTTGAAACGCCAACGGACAGCTTCACAATGGTAAATGCCTCTGTGGCCTGGCGACCCTTAGGCAGGGAAGGCGGCGTCACGCTGCTCGCGGCGGCCAATAATATTTTCGATGTCAACGCGCGTCGTCATGCGTCGTTCACGAAAGATTATGTACCGCTGGCAGGACGTGATATTCGTATTAGCGCAAAGTTTAGTTTCTAGCTGGAGTCGGGGTAATCCATGTTCCTGCTAGAAACGCAGGAACAGGAGTTACTTATATGCGCAGAATCATTGTTTCTATCGCCCTTTCGTCGGCGCTCTTATTGGGCGCCTGCAACACCGTGCAAGGTGTCGGGGACGATATCAAATCCGTTGGCCGGGCTGGCGAACGGGCAATCGATTAATCTATGGCATCAGGAGAATGAACATGCGCAAGATTTTGGCATCATTGATAATTTCTTCCACCCTCGTTCTGGCAGCCTGCAACACGGTCCAGGGTGTTGGCGAGGATATCGAGTCCGTCGGCCGCGCGGGTGAAGATGCGATCAACTAATTAACTGTCGACCGCGAATTTCGCTCTCGTCGCCGATATCCCCGGAACAAAGCCCGGATTGGCGTATTTTCCTTATAGCCGGTGCCCAATGCCCGGCCATGAGGAGAAGTAAATGCGTAAGATTTTTGTGACCATCATTGTTTCATCCACGATCGTTCTTGCCGGATGCAATACCGTGCAAGGCGCGGGTCAGGACATCGAATCCGTCGGCGACGAAGCGGAAGAAGTGATCAATGAATAGGCCGAGCTGAAATAGCGCTATTCGGCGGCCTTTTCTTTGGCCCGCTTGCGCTCAGTAAACCACATAATCGCCAGCGATACTTCGTAGAGCAAGATTAACGGGATACCGAGCAGGAACTGGGATACCACATCTGGCGGCGTCAATATTGCTGCCAGAACAAAAGCCCCTACGACCATGTAACGGCGCAGACCCTTGAGTTGCTCGCGGGTGACTAATCCAGCACGATTGAGCAGCAATAGCAGCACTGGCAGTTGGAAACACACGCCAAAGGCTAGAATGAAGCGCATCACGAGATCAAGATAATCGCCCATGGCCGGCAAGGCTTCCTGGGTCATGCCACCGACTTCACCTTCAAACCCCAGGAAAAAACGGAATGCCGTCGGCATGACGATGTAATAGGCTAGCGCAGCGCCGGCTGTGAATAATATTGGCGTGGCAAACAGAAAGGGCAGAAACGCCTTTTTTTCGTTCGCATAGAGTCCTGGCGCGACAAAGGACCAGAGCTGGTTGGAAATAACCGGAAAAGCAAGGAGAAAAGCGGCGAACATCGCCACCTTAATCTCAACGAAAAACGCCTCATAAAGCTTGGTATAGACCAGTTTGCCTTCGCCGGGCGGGAAAGCATCCGTAAGCGGAACAACCAGAAGACCGAATATTTCATCGGCAAAGTAGAAACTCACTGCAAAGGCGATGACCAGCGCGACCACAGCCCAAACCAGCCGCTGACGCAACTCGATCAGATGCTCGATCAGTGGCGCTTTGCTGTCTTCAATATCAGGCGCGGATTGTTCGTTCATGCGCCGGGTTTTTCTGAAGGCTTGTCTGGCGATTTTTCTGGCGCGCTGTCATCCAGTGGCAAATCGCCCTGCCCCGTTCCGCTGTCACTTTTTGCCGCTGGCGGACCATCAAGTGGCTCCATTTGCGGCTCATCATCAGATATGGTCGGATGTTCCAGCATGATGCGCTCGTTTTCAGACGCCCATTTCTTTTCCATTTCCTGCAACTCGGCTTCGCGGACCATGGCGTCAAAGCCGGTCCGGAAATTGCCCATAACGCCGCGCGCCTTGGCCATCCAGCGACCCGCGGTGGCAAGCGCACGCGGCAATTCCTTGGGGCCAATCACAACGATAGCGATGATCACGATAATCGCGATCTCTGAGATGGAAAGGTCAAACATATCTGTGCGCCGCTATGACCGGCGGACCAGCCTTAGCTGGCCGTCTTGTCGGGTGTCGCTGTTTTTTCAGCGTTCAAATCGGCTGGTTTGCTGTCAATCTGGGTAGCAGCCTTCACGCTTTCCTCTTCTTCGGTAATGCCCTTTTTGAAGGATTTAATGCCTTTCCCGACATCGCCCATCATTTCCGAAATCCGGCCGCGACCGAACAGGATCAGCACCAACGCTGCTACAATTAAAATCTGCCAAATACTCGGTTGCATCGAAAATCTCCTGATCTATCCCTATTACTTAGGCGCTTTCCGCTGCGTTTTCCAGTGAATCGGCAGTGTCATCATCATTTTCTTCTGCACCATCTTCGTTAAGTTCCTGTTCCAATGGCAATTCATCTTCTGCTTCCATCTCAAGCCGTTCGAGCGCCAGGTCGACCGGATCCAGCAAACCGGCAGCTTTCAGGTCATCAATGCCCGGCAGTTCCTTGCGACTCTGAAGGCCGAAATGGGTCAGAAACTCGGCCGTTGTGGCGTAAATCAGTGGTCGGCCAGGCACTTCGCGGCGCCCCGCCGGACGGACCCAACCCGCCTCCATCAGCACATCGAGCGTGCCTTTTGCGACCTGAACGCCCCGAATAGCCTCTATCTCGGCGCGACTGACGGGTTCGTGATAAGCAATAATCGCCAGCGTTTCCATGCCCGCACGGCTGATCTTGCGCAGTTCGGCGCGTTCCCGGCGGAGGAGATGCGAGAGATCATGAGCGGTTTGAAAATGCCAGCGGTCGCCGGTTTTGATCAGCGAGATACCGCGTCCTGAATAGTCATTCTGCAAATCGTTAAGCGCGCCACGGATATCAACCTCCTCGCCGACATAGAGTTTGATGTCCGCAATCGTCATCGGATTCTCGGACGCAAATAACGTCGCCTCAACCGCTCTTGTGCCCTCGTCCATTTCGGCATTCATGCCCATGATCAGGCTGCGATCAGTTTTTTCCAGCTCATCCATCATTGCTTGCTTTCAACTTTAGGGGCGCAAAGCTCTCTTCCTGACTGAGCACCAATTTTCCCTGCCGCGCCAGCTCGAGCGCGGCGACGAAACTCGATGCCAGCGCCGATTTGCGCAATTGCGGTGGAGCGCCGGGGGGCAAAAAGGCCCGGATATCCATCCAGTCAATGGCTTCGCCGAGCATCAAGGATACTCGCGCCAACGCATCTTCGAGCGTCATCACCATCCGTTGTTTCACGATATGGACCGGTGGAACACTGCGCAGCTTGACCCGGCCATAGGCGGAAATCAGGTCAAAATATTCCGCCTGCCAATGCCGGTTTTTCACAACCCGCAGACCTTCGGGCGCCCCGCGGGCAAAGACATCGCGGCCAATCCGATCGCGAGCGAGCAGCCGTGCACCCGCCTCGCGCATCGCGTTGAGCCGCTCCAGCCGCATTTGCAGGCGCAGTGCCAGTTCTTCCGGTGAGGGATCAATTTCAGGGTCTTTGGGCAACAAAAGGCCGGATTTGAGATAGGTCAGCCAAGCCGCCATCACCAGATAATCCGCCGCCAGCTCCAGCTTAAGACTTTGCGCATCGGCGATATATTTCAGATATTGCTGGACCAATTCCAGTATCGAGATTTCCCGCAGATCGACTTTCTGATTGCGTGCGAGCGCCAACAAGAGATCAAGCGGCCCCTCCCATCCGTCAATATTCAGCGTCAGCGATGCCTCGTCATCGGCCGGTGTTGGCGGAAAGAAAAAGCGTTCGGGTTCTTCGTCTGCCATCAGGCCGCCGCCAACAGGGCGTCTCGGCGGGAGAGAAGGTCCGCCAGCTCAACCGGTTCCATGGCCTGATCCAAGGTGGCCATCGCCTTATCAAGCCGCGCGCGCGAACCATCGCTAATCTCGCCTAGCAACTCGGCAATACCGACCATCTCGTCCATCCGCCCCCAGCAATTGAGCGCAATGTCACAACCCGCCGCGACCACATCGCGTGCGCGTTCGGGCACTTCGCCTTTCAACGCCTTCATGTCGAGATCGTCCGAGAACAGCAGTCCATCAAAGCCGATGGCCCCGCGAATGATATTGTCGATAACCGTCGGGGAAAGGCTGGCGCAACGCTCACTATCCCAGGCGGTATAGACGATATGCGCGGTCATCCCCATTGGCGCGCTGGCCAACGAACGAAAAGGCGCTAGATCCGTTTCCAGTTCTTCGGCGGATGCTGTAACCTTTGGCAATTCCATATGGCTATCGACAACCGCGCGGCCATGGCCGGGCATATGTTTGACTACACTGACTGCGCCACCCTTGGTCTGGCCGTCGATCACGGCGCGACCCAAAGCAGCCACCTGCATCAGATCGCTGCCCATGGCGCGGTTGCCAATGGCATCTACGGTGTCGGGTTGCCGGACATCCAGCAGCGGCAGACAATTCACGGTAATGCCGACTTCGCGAAGGCTCTCGGCAATGGCCTGTGCGTTCAACCGCGCCGCCTCAATCGCGGTTGCCGGCGCGATGTGGTAGAGCTTGTCAAAGGTTTCGCCCGGCGGGAATTTGGGCCAGACCGGCTCCTGCATCCGCGCCACGCGTCCACCTTCCTGATCAATCAGGATGGCTAAATCATTGCGACCATGAATAGTGCGCAATGCATCGGTAAGCGCGCGCAGCTGGTCCTTGCTTTCAATATTCCGGCCGAAAATAATATATCCGGCGGGGTCGCTTTCCCTGAAAAACGCTTTTTCGTCAGCGGTCAGGCTTAATCCCGACATACCAAAAATGACCGGTTTCATGGCCTCACTCTACCCAATCTTGCACATAAATTCATAATTATATCATGGGGAAAATTGGGGGACCGGTAAAGCGGAAAGCGCCGTTATCCACAGCGCTTCCCCGATTATTGCGATTTTGAACGCCCTATTGCGGGACGACAAGACAGCTTTCACCGGCGGCTTTCAATCCATTGCAGATATTTTGAGCCGCCGAAACATTCGGCGCAACGGCGTTGAGACGGTAGATGGTTCCGCCTTCGACCGTTCCCTGCACAATCTTCTTCGGCAAAGCGCCAATATCGGCAAAACGACGGGAGAAGCCCGACCATGCGCTGTCTGCCTGGCCCGTCGAACTGAATGCGCCAAGCTGGATCATCGCACTTCCGGGCGCCGATGGCGCAGTCGGAGCTGCCTTTTTAATCGGCGCTTCCACTGGCGGAGCCGTGCCCAATTTGCCAGGCGTTTCCTGTCCTTCGGAAGCCGCAAAACTCGCATCGCCTTCACCTTCAAACTGTCTGGCCTGCGGATCGTCAGGACGTACTTTATAGTCGCCTTCCTGCGCAGCGATCAGCGTGCCATCGCCGCTCAGGCCGCCAGCATCGCGGTTCTGCATCCAGTAAATACCGCCGACAATAGCGGCCAAAAGCGCTATACCCACGCCAACGAACAAGGCGACGCGAAGGGGAGAATATTCATCTTCCCCATCATAATCTTCTGCTGATTCCAGCCAAGGCAGGCGATTTTCATCGTCCAAATCCAGACTATCGCTATTCACATCAGACATACTCAAACCCCACAGTAATTCTCAAACGCCTACATTTTATCAGCGGCACTGACCCCCATCAGCGCGAGACCGTTCTTAATTACTTGCCCTAAATATTTAGCTAAGAAAAGCCTAGCAGACGTCATGGCAGGGTCGTTAACCATGATGATCCGCATTTCAGGCCGGTCATTGCCCATATTCCAGAAGGCGTGGAACGCCGCTGCGAGGTCGTTGAGGTAGAAGGCGATCCGGTGTGGCTCACGGCTCATAGCAGCCGATTCGACGATTCTCGGGAATTGGGCTGCTTGTTTGATGAGGTCGAGCTCTTCTGCGCCCAGCTTGTCGAGATGGTCTGGCGAAGGAGCGATATTTTCCTCTTCCGCCGCCTTTCTCAGGGTCGATTGAATCCGCGCGTGGGCATATTGCACATAGAATACCGGATTGTCCCTTGACGCCTCGGTGACCTTGGCAAAATCAAAGTCCATCTGCGCATCGGCCTTGCGAGTCAGCATCGTGAAGCGCACGGCGTCCTTGCCCACTTCTTCGACCATATCGGCGATAGTGACAAAATTGCCCGACCGTTTAGACATTTTCTCCGGCTCGCCATCACGCAGCAGCCGGACCATCTGAATCAGCTTCACGTCAAATTGGGTTTTGCCTCCGGTCAGCGCCGCCACAGCCGCCTTGATCCGCTTGACCGTGCCGGAATGATCGGCGCCCCAAATGTCAATCAGCTCATCGGCCTTTTGGGCTTTCTGGAAATGATAAGCGAGATCGCCGCCAAAATAGGTCCAGCTGCCGTTGGATTTCTTGATGGGCCGGTCCTGATCATCACCAAATTGTGTGGAACGGAACAGCGGCAGTTCGACTGCCTCCCAGTCATCAATCGTCTTGCCTTTGGGTTTTTCCAAGACGCCATCATAGACCAGATCGCGAGACCGCAATTCGGCTTCAGCGGCATCAGCTTTCCCCGCTTCATGCAATTCCGCTTCCGAAGAGAAGACATCATGTTTTATGCCGAGCAACGCCAGATCGGCCCGGATCATGTCCATCATGCCGGCAACAGCCGCCTTGCGAAAAATCGGCAGCCATTCATCAATCGGCGCATCAACATATTTGTCGCCATATTGCTGTGCCAACGCCCAGCCGACGGGTTTCAGATAGTCTCCGGGATATAGGCCTTCCGGAATGGCCAAAATCGTTTCGCCCAGCGCTTCACGATAGCGGATGTGAACGGATTCCGCGAGAATATCGACCTGCGCACCAGCGTCATTCACATAATATTCGCGGATCACCTTGTGGCCGATAAATTCGAGCAAATCGGCCAGCGCATCGCCGACCACCGCGCCGCGACAATGGCCCATATGCATCGGGCCGGTCGGGTTGGCCGAGACATATTCGACATTGACGGTAACACCCTGCCCCTTGGTCGAGCGGCCATAATCAGCGCCCAGAGCGGCAATTTCCTTAAGTTCGGCAATCAGCACCGCGTCGCTTACACGCAGATTGATGAAACCTGGTCCGGCCATCTCTGCCGTCTTGACGTCATCCAGCGCCGCCAGTTTTTCGACAATCTTTTGCGCCAAATCACGCGGTTTTTCGCCAGCTGCCTTGGACAATACCATCGCGGCATTGGTTGACAGGTCACCGTGCGAAGGATCGCGCGGCGGCTCCAGCGTCACATTTTTGCGATCCAGATCCGCTGGCAGATCACCGCTGGCGACCAGATCGTCGAGCGCTTTGTTTATGTGGTGCTGAAAAATATCGAACAGCATGGCTTCACCCCAATTTTCAATAGACTATCGCGCCCGAACCTGCCGAGCAAATTACCGTTATAACCAGAGAACCTTATCGGGTCGCGTTATATTGCAGCTGTTCCGGGGTCAGCTGAAATCCGATCAAAAGCTCAAAAGTAGAACGCGCAACCGCAGCCCGCACGGCTGGATCCGCCAATGGGTCCAAAGCGGCGTCAGGATCACCAGGCTTTCTTTTACGGGTAATTCTTTCAATAACATCTTCCGGTAAACGCGCCGCTGACGCATCAATATAGGAGCCTGCCTTGCCGGAAGCAGAGGCGCGATATTGACCATCGGCAAAACTAAGCGTCACATTATTGACGCGCTTGGCAACAACCGCTGTTCCGCCCTGCACCACGGTGGAGAAATAGGGAACGGTCACGGTCCGGGCGCCTTCAGGACGGGAGCGAATGGCATAGACATCGAATGTCGCTTCGGAATAAATCCGTGCGCCTTCACTGTTACAGGTCGAACGGACATTGGTGATATTGGCCACCACATCAATTGCGCTGGCATCGGTGCTGCCAACCGGATCGAAAACCGTAATGTCGCCGGTATGATCCGGAACAGCCACTGCAGGACAACCGCTTCGTGTCACGCTGACACCGACACCGGAGCTAACGTCAAGCTCCCCATCACGGGCGCAGCCCGCCAATGCCAAAATCGTTACACCGGTCAATAGCAGCTTGTTCAAACGCCCTTTGAGTATCATGCCTATTCCTTGTCTTTAGTCCCGTTTCGCGCAGATATTATCTGCGTCCTTGTTCAGGGTTTCGAAACCCTTATCTATGCCTTTAAGACCGCGCAACCATCCATAGGATGAACAGACGGGCTTTTCGCAGCGTCCGTTTTTCAGTAAGGCTTCGATTATGAATCATCCAAGATCAGAAAAACCCCGTATTAGCTTGCTTGTAGCCGCCCCTCGCGGCTTTTGTGCCGGCGTGGATCGCGCCATAAAAATTGTCGAGCTGGCGATCGAAAAATATGGAGCGCCGGTCTATGTCCGCCATGAAATTGTCCATAATCGCTATGTTGTCGATGAATTAAAGACATTGGGCGCCATTTTTGTCGAAGAGCTGGACGAAGTGCCGGACGGCGTACCGGTGGTGTTTTCCGCCCATGGTGTGCCAAAAGCGGTCCCCCACAAAGCGGAGGAGCGCGGGCTGGAATATCTTGATGCCACTTGTCCCTTGGTATCGAAAGTACACCGTCAAGCAGAGCGTCAGGTCGAGGCGGGGCGCCACATCATATTTGTCGGTCACGAAAACCACCCCGAGGTCATTGGAACATTCGGTCAGGTTGATGAGGGATTGATGACATTGGTCGAAACGGTGGAAGATGTGGCTGCGCTGAATCCGGCCGACCCGGACAAATTGTCTTTCCTGACGCAGACCACCTTGTCCGTCGATGATACTAGAGCGATCGTCCTAGCATTGCAGGAACGCTTTCCATCCATTGTCGGCCCAAAAGGCGAAGATATTTGTTACGCCACTTCCAACCGCCAGGAAGCCGTGAAGAGCATCGCAAAATCCTGTGACCTGGTGTTGGTCATTGGCGCGCCGAACAGTTCCAACAGCCTGCGGCTCGTCGAAGTGGCCGAGCGGGAAGGAACCGATTCCTATTTGATCCAGCGAGCCGACGAGATTGACATGGCATGGCTGGAAGGCGTCGGAACATTGGGATTAACGGCGGGAGCATCCGCGCCTGAAATATTGGTCCGCGAAGTGGTCAACCGGCTTGCGCAGGATTATACTATTGACGAACAAAAAGTCGAAACCACTGACGAACGCATGGTTTTCAAACTACCGCGCGGGCTCGAAACCGCCTGATGGCAGTCTATACGAAGGTTAGTGCGGAAGAGATTGAAGGTTTTCTGACCCGCTTTGATGTCGGGACACTGGTATCGGCAAAAGGCATTGCCGAGGGCGTCGAGAATAGCAATTATCTGATCGAAACGACGCAAGATCGATTCATTTTGACGCTCTATGAGAAGCGCGTGGACCCGGAAGACTTGCCGTTTTTCATTGCCATGCTGGATCATCTCGCGGCCAGACATTGCCCGGTACCACCGATGATCGCCGACCGCCAGGGTGGGGTGATACAGGAATTATGCGGCAAGTCTGCCTGCCTGATCAAATTCCTGCCTGGCATTTCCGTCACCATACCAACAGCCCGTCAAGCACAAGCAACGGGTCGCGCATTGGGTGAGATGCACGAAGCGCTAAAAGATTTTTCCGGCTATCGCGCCAACAGCATGAACCATGACACCTGGCGCAAACTTGCCGTGGATTGTGGCCCAGGCGAACTGGACGCCATAGCGCCCGGATTACATGATCTGGTCGAGAGGGAACTTGATCATCTTGATCAGCACTGGCCCGAAAGCTTGCCGACATCTGTTATCCATGCCGACCTGTTCCCGGACAACGTGCTGATGCTGGATGATCAGGTCACGGGTCTGATCGACTTTTATTTTTCCTGCACCGATATCCGGGCTTATGATGTTGCGGTGACCCATGCCGCCTGGTGTTTCTCAGAAGATGGCACCATATTTGACACTGCAGTCTCCAAGGCATTGATTGCCGGCTATGATGAAACATTCCCTTTAAACGCCGACGAACGGGCGGTGTTGCCCCTGCTGGCGCGTGGCGCATCGCTGCGCTTCATGCTTACCCGGGCGTTTGACTGGATCAACACCCCCGCCGACGCTTTGGTGACTCGCAAAGACCCGACCGCTTTTCTCAACCGCCTGAAATATTATCAGGCCCATCCGGATATTTTCAAAGCATGAGCGATCCGTCCCCAAAGCCATCTTATGTCGAAATAGCCACGGATGGCGCGTGCAAGGGCAATCCCGGCCCAGGCGGCTGGGGCGCTCTGATCCGCTTCGGTGACAAGGAAAAGGAAATATCCGGCGGCGAACCGGATACCACCAATAACCGAATGGAATTGCGCGCGGCGATTGAGGCGCTCAATGCATTGAAACGCCCGTGCAAAGTCAAACTGTCCATCGACAGCACCTATGTAAAAGACGGAATAACCCAATGGGTGTTTAACTGGCAGAAAAATGGCTGGCGCACAGCGGCGAAAAAGCCGGTCAAGAATGCCGATCTCTGGCAGGACCTGCTTGAGGCGGTCAAGCGTCACGATATCGAATGGCATTGGGTGAAAGGCCATGCTGGCGACGCGGATAATGAGCGAGCCGATATACTCGCCAGTGATGCAGCCCTTAATGTGGCTGCGGGTCAGTAGCCGATATTCGCCATCCCAGCATAAACCGGGATGACGATAAATTGTTCAGCGGCTCTAGCTGTTATCTTCGACCTCGGCACCGGGACCATTTTTAATGATCGAAGCAATCGCATTTTTGGCGCTCGCCTTGCTGGCATAGCCTTCGGTAGAAAACATGATTTCGCTGTTATGTTTGAAGCGAACCCGGAATTCGCCTTTTTTATCTTTATAAATTTCAAATTTATGCGCCATATTTCCACACTCCTTTTTAGGCCTATGCTGGCCCTTAATCGGTCCCTATCGGACAAGGGATTTATTGCGTCTTAAGCTTCTGAACGCAATGGCCAATTTGTAAATCTGTTCAGATCAGGAAACGTGCGGGGTCATATAAATCCGCGTCCAGCGACTGAACGGATGGCTCACGTGGGCTGCCGAGAAAAAGCGACTTGGCCAATTTGGCAGCAGCCGGAGCGGTCTGAATGCCAAAGCCACCTTGACCTGCAAACCAGAAGAAATCAGCTTGCTGGGGATCAAACCCATAGACGGGCAACCGGTCCGGGGCAAAACTGCGGAGCCCGGCCCATTTTCGATTCACGTTGGAAATTTCAACATCCATTATCGATTGAAACCGGTCAATCGCCAGCGCGATATCCCATTCTTCTGGCGCCACATCTCCGGCTGAAACCGGGGTTTCATCATGGGGGCTGAGCCAAAAGCTTCCGCCCGCTTCGGGCTTGAAATAGAAACTTCCGTCGAGTGCCACCACCAGTGGCATATCCGGTGATGACCCCGGATCGGTCCGCAGCTGCACCATGGTCCGGCGCATGGGCTGAATATCGATTGGCAGCGCGCCGGCGAGTTTTGCAACTTCCGTCGCCCAAGCCCCCGCAGCGTTAACAATCTGTTTTGCTTGTACAGTATCGGTGCCGCTATTGATGACCCACATAGCCTCCCTGCGCGCAATCTTATCCACTCTGGCGTTACACAACAGGCTCGCCCCCTGGCGTTTCGCATCTCTTAAATAGGCCATATGAAGAGCCGCCACATCAATGTCGCAGCAATCCGGTTCATAAACCGCCCAGTCCCAACCGGGCTTTATATTCGGTATTGTCTTGGTAATTGCGTCGCGCGTCCAGGGAACCATGGCGACCCCGCTTTCGACAAATTCAGCGATAAACCCGTCCACCAAATGCTGCTCGTCGGACCGGGCTATGTTGATCGCCCGGCGCTTGGTCAGAAAACCGGTTTCCGAAAATTTCGGTTCCGGATCATTAAGAAAATCATAGGACGCCGTCGTCAACGGCTGCACCTGGGGACCGCCATATGTCTCCGTCCAGAATGCGGCGGATCGACCGGTGCTATGATATCCTGGCTGGCTTTCCGCCTCCAGCATGATCACCGAACAATGCTCTGAAATCTCGGAAGCAATACTCGCCCCCGCTATTCCGGCTCCGATAATGGCAACATCATATTGGTTCATGCCGTAAATATGCTCATTTCGACGGGGCCACCCTATCTAGAAATTCAAAGCTAGCCTGCAAGGCCTCGTCACGCACCGGATCCGCTTCGCGATAAATCTCATGGGCGCATTCTTTGCCAAATAGCTTCATTTCAGCGCGGGGCATCAGATGAACAGCCCGCTCAATTGTCGCGTGGTCGACCAGTTCGTCCGTCGCGGTCGCGAGAACCAATGTCGCTATATCCATCTCCTCCAGATGCTTGCGATTTCTGAGATGGCGTGTCGAAGCATAGGCCCGTTCCACCCATCGCCAGCTGGCTGGCCCCAGTCGCACAAAAGGTCTTTCGGCAAACCAGAAAAACTCGTCGGAATAACGATCGGCGTCATGTGTTAACAAGCCCTGCCGCAAGACTTCCGGTTCCAGCGGCTTTTCGCTCACCTTCCAGGCCCGATGTTTGCCCCGCCCGAAAGCGCAAATGGCTTTGGACAGAAAATAGGCCGTCCATTCCGGCATTCCGCCACCTGCTGGCGCCAGCATCGGCGCACTCAATATTACCGCATCAGGATGGATACGCTGTTCGGCCAGGGCGCGGGTGACCAAATGCCCGCCCATGCTGTGGCCAATGACGATATGGGGTCCAGGATGATTGACCTGCCACTCGGCATAGAACGCGCGCAGGTCGTCAACCCAGGTGGCAAAATCGTCGATATGCCCGACATGAGGATGCGGACCGCAGCGGCCAGAACCACCCTGCCCCCGCCAGTCGGGTGATGTCACATTCCATCCGGCGGTATGAAAATCGTAAAATGTTTCGAGATATTTTTCGTAAAAATCCGCTCGGCCGGTCATGAACAAGATCGAGCCACGATTTTTTTTACAGGGCTGTGTCCACTCTAATTGCCGCAGCTCCCAACCGTCAGGCGCCCGCCATGTGAGCTCTTGCGCATCTTTGGGAATAGACCGTCGATCAAATAAAGGTTGCTTCGATCGACTCAAAAATGGGCTCCGGTCATCATGGTTACTATTTGGTAAGGCATTTTTCTTAAAGCTGTTTCCCATGAACGGGGAACAACTCATCTACTTGCTCTGGGGCGGATTGGCAATTGCACTGATCGTCGCTGCGATTACGGATATCAAGAGCCGTCACATTTCCAACAAGCTGAATCTGGCCATCGCGCTGGGTGCTCCCCTGTTCTGGATTGCCAGCGACATGGCAGTTTGGCCGGACATGGTTTGGCAAATTGGCATCGCTACAGTCGTGTTTACCATATTTGCCGGAATGTTTGCCATTGGCGCGATGGGAGGCGGGGACGTCAAACTCCTGACAGCCATTGCGTTGTGGCTCCATTGGCTGACTTTAATTGAGATGCTGGTGATCATGTCGATCGCTGGCGGTGTACTCACGCTGTTAATGATAACGGCTAAGAAAATCCAAAATACTGAGGGTCCAGTAAAGGTCCCATATGGAGTCGCCATATCATTTTCGGGGCTTTGGATAATTAGCGAACGATATTTTAACCATTTTACTTGAAAGAGAAATCTACCGCCGACGGATCGTTTCAAACTGATCGATTAGGGTGGGGGCATTCAGGAGGCGTAAGACGTCATGGACAAGAAGAAACTAATATTGCTCATCGGTGCATTGGTTGTGGCTGCGGTCACGGCGTTGCTTGCAAGGAGCATGTTCACCGGTGCGTCTGCACCCCAAGTTGAAGCGAAAAAGAACGAAGTGCTGGGCGAAGAAGTCCTCGTTGCTTCACGCGCTCTACCCGTCGGTACAATCATTACACCTGAAGCGTTCAGCTTTCAGCCTTGGCCGGAAGATTTGGTCGAAGAAGCCTATTTTGGCAGAGAAGGCACAGATGTTGAGGCCCTGAACGGTACTGTGGTTCGCAATGCGATTACCGCCGGACAGCCACTTACCAAGGGCGCCATCGTGAGCCCGGGTGATCGCGGATTTCTTGCTGCGGCGCTTGGCCCTGGCATGCGTGCTGTGACCATTCCTGTTTCCGGTCTGACCGGTGTTGCCGGATTTGTATTTCCTGGCGACCGTGTCGATCTTATGCTCACGCAAAAGGTCGAAGGCGACGGACCGGAAATGCAGGTGTCCGAAACGGTTATTCGCAATGTTCGTGTTTTGGCGACGGATAACCGCGTTACCCAAACCGTCAATGAAGCGGGACAGGCAGTTGCTACCAAAACCAAATTGGTCACAATCGAAGCGACACCAAAAATCGCAGAAAAAGTGGCCGTAGCACAGACATTGGGCACTTTAAGTCTTTCCCTGCGCTCGCTGGCGGATAGCTCGGCTGAGTTGGAAGAAGCCATTGCATCAGGCGAAATTACCCTTCCAAAAACCGATGACCCTGCTGAAGAAGCGGCGATCATCCGGTCACTGGCAGCACGGCCTGATACCAAGAAATCAACCTTTTCAACAGGCGGTGAAGTCTCACGTTTCGAACCACGCCGGCCTCCTCCTACAGAAGCACCGATGGTTCGGGTTTCGCGCGGCAAAGCTATTGAAGAAGTTAAGTTCGGAGAAAAGAAATGACCATATATGCCGCACCGCATGGTCGCGTGACCAAAAAGTCTTCCATAAAAAAGGTCTTAGTATCAGCGCTCGCGCTGGCTTTGACGGCAACACTTGCTACCAATGGTACGAGCCCGCTTAACGCACAATCTGCAAGAGTTTCTTCACCGGACTCTCGCGTCTCCCTCGCCGTTGGACGGGGAAAACTGATCACGCTGCCTTCGCCGATTGAAGATGTTTTCATCGCCAACGACGAGATCGCGGACGTCCAAGTTCGTTCGCCGCGCCAAGTCTATATTTTTGGTGTCGCAGGCGGTCAGACGAGCTTCTATGCGACCAGCGCATCGGGTAGAGTTGTTTACTCAGCCGAAGTTTCTGTTGCTGCCGAGATATCCTCAATTGATCAAATGCTCAATCTCGCCATGCCAGACGCAAAGATAGCGGTTAGCACGACGAACAACTTTATTCTTTTGACCGGTACAATCGCCGACCCAGATGATGCGGAAGAAGCAGAAAATCTGGTGCAAGCTTATGTTGGTACCGAAACCCGCGTCGTTAGCCGGTTGAAAACCGCAACACCGATGCAAGTCAATTTGAAAGTCCGTTTTGCCGAAGTCAGTCGTTCGCTGACCAAAAACATGAACGGCAACGTGCTCACACGTGATAATACCGGTGGTTTCCTGTTTGGTGTTGCCCGCGGTCGGAATTTTGGTTCCATTACCGATTTCGATACCAGCGCCTTCCCGACTTTGGACGCGTCCGCTTTGTTCGGATTGCCTGCCGGTTCTCTCTCGCTGCCGTTTAACACAGCGACTGGGCAATTTGTTACCCAAGGCGGTACTGCATTTAACTTCAACCAGGCGAGTGGCCTTGACTCGATCACGGCAGCAGGACGCCTGTTTGGACTTGATATCTCGACAGCACTTGATGTGTCCGAGCAGATTGGTCTTGCCACCACGCTGGCCTCTCCCAATCTGACGACGATTTCTGGCGAAACAGCAACATTCCTTGCTGGTGGCCGATTCCCAATTCCGATTTCCACTGGATTGGGTGAAATCAGCGTTACCTATCAGGAATTTGGCGTCAGCCTGTCCTATACGCCAACGGTATTGTCCAATGGACGTATTTCGATCCGTGTCGCGCCAAGTGTATCCGAAATCTCATCCGTTGGTGCTGTTCAACTAAACGGCTTTGAAATTCCAGCTATCACAACACGGGAAGCGGAAACGACTGTTGAGCTGGGTTCTGGCGAAAGCTTCATGATCGCCGGACTGATGCAAAACACTTATAATTCCAATATCAGCAAGACCCCGGGATTGGCCGATGTTCCGATCCTTGGCAATCTGTTCAAGTCAGACGGGTATCGGAAAAACGAAACCGAGTTGATGATCGTTGTTACGCCTTATTTGGTCAAACCAGTGGATGACAGCCAGATTGTACTGCCAACCGATGGCTTTAAACAGGCCAATGATTTCGAGCGCGTCATCATGAACCGGCACAGTTCTACCGGCACGGATGATCGTCCAAAACCATCGGTTGCACCGCCAGTGGCTTCTGGCCCGGCGCTCGGCAGCCTCTCGGCTCCGGCCAATGGCAAAACCGCCAAGAAATCGAAAAAAACAGGCGGCGCAGCCCCCGGTTTTAGCTTCGACAAATAGTCCGATTCAGGAGAAAACATCATGCGTTTTGTTTCTACAGCCCTTGTAACCGCCCTCGGACTTTCCGTGGCTGCATGCGGTGCTAATACTGCCAATCGGACCGTTTATAGCGAACGTCAGCCCGTTGTTACGCGCACTCATTTCGTGCTGGACGTCAATACTGCCGGATCCGGATCATTATCCGCCGGCGAACTGGAGCGGCTTGCCGGATGGCTTGATGCCTTGGAGCTCGGTTATGGAGACCGCGTTTCCATCGATGATCCTGGCTATAGCGCTGGCGCTTCTGCCCGCGGTGCCGTGGAAGCACTGGCCGCACAGAAAGGCTTGCTGATCAGCGAGCTCGCCCCGGTGACAGAAGGCAATGTTCCCAGCGGCACGATGCGGGTTGTCGTATCCCGCTCGACCGCAGAAGTACCGGGCTGTCCCGACTGGAGCCATCGCAGTCATACCGATTTTCAAGCACGGACAAGCGAGAATTATGGCTGTGGTGTGAACAGCACAATGGCCGCCATGATTGCCGATCCGGAAGATCTCGTTCGCGGTCAGACCCGTGACGGAGAAGATCAAGCGGAGGCGTCGAAAGCAATTCGCGCCTATCGCGCTAAAGCCAAACAAGCTGGAGGCCTATAATGAACGCTCCCTGGAAACCCGGTGCTGTAAACGGACGTGATCCTTTTTCAGCCTTCGTATGTGACGATGACACACTGGACGTTTTGCGTCCTGTCGTTGAAGAAATGGGATGGCCTTCGGACAAATGCCACAAAGGCGGACTGCGCAATGCAGTGCAATCGCTCTCGGTTGCCGCCAGCCCCAACATCCTGCTGGTTGATCTGTCAGAGTCCGGCGATCCTCTCGCGGATATTAACTCGCTTGCCGAAGTTTGCGAACCTGGAACCGTCGTGATTGCGATGGGTCAAGTCAACGATGTTCGCCTCTATCGCGATCTGATCGTCAGCGGCCTTCAGGACTATTTGCTGAAACCATTCAGCCCCGAACAACTGCGCGATGTTCTGAGTCAGGCGCAAGCTACACTCAATGCACCGAAAGTTGAGGATGCCGGCAGCGAGAAGCCGCATGTGTCTACCGCGGTCATCGGGACGCGTGGCGGTGTGGGCGCATCGACCATCGCAACCTCTTTGGCCTGGCTGCTTAGTCAGGAAAAAGAGCGCCTGACAGCGTTGCTCGATCTGGATGTCCATTTCGGAACTGGCGCTTTGGCGCTTGATCTCGAACCGGGCCGTGGCTTGACCGATGCTATCGACAATCCGAGCCGGATTGACGGTCTGTTTATCGAACGGGCTATGATCAAGGCCAATGACAAGCTGTCCCTGCTATCGGCAGAGGCGCCGATTAACTCGCCGATGATGACCGACGGAACGGCTTTCTTCCAACTTCAGGAAGAGTTCCGCGCGGCCTTTGAATGCACGGTGATCGATTTGCCAAGGGAAATGCTGATCAGCTATCCGCATCTCTTGGGCGACGTGAATGCAACCGTCATCGTCACGGAATTGACGCTGGCTTCGGCACGCGATGCCATTCGCTTGCTATCTTGGCTGAAATCGCATGCCGCACAAAGCAAGGTGATTGTGGTCGCCAATAAGGTTCAGACCAGTAACCAGGAAATTTCCAGGCAGGATTTTGAAAATTCGATTGAACGTAAAATCGATGTTATGATCCCTTCTGATCCAAAAACGGCTGCGCATGCTGCCAAACTGGGACAGGCCTTTGTCGAGGCTGGCAAGTCCAGCAAGGCTTCTGCGAAAATTGTTGCCTTGTCTGAATTTGTCCTGGGAACCGTCGAAGCAGATGGTGAAGACGGCGATGAAAAAGCAAAAACCTCTTTGATGGATAAATTTGGCGGTATGAAATCGCTGCTGTCTTCAAAGAAAAAGAAGGAAGCTGAGACATCTGAATCGTGATGCCACAGCCGTTTCTTTCTAATATGCGAGGACGCACATAATGGACATGATCCAAACAGCCATGCTTGCCGGAGGGGTATTGATATTCCTGATGATGGTCGTGTTTGCTTTTGCTGGCCCTTCCGAGGCGGCAGCAAAAGCGAAACGGCTGGACAAAGTGCGTTTCCGGCATTCGGACAGCACTAACGCCAAGATGGAAGCGCAGATGAAAAAGGCGGTCTCTGCCCGCCGCAAAACGCGTCGTCCAACTGGCGAAACGCTCTCGAAAATGGACATGCTTGCCATCCGGTTGGATCGGACAGGTAAAGAATGGTCCATTAAGCAGTTTTTTATCGTCTGTGGCGGACTTTTTGCTGTCGTTGCTGCCGGTCTGTTTTTCCAGGGTGCGCCGGCGTTACTATGCCTGTTTGGCGGTTTGGCGATTGGTTTTGGCCTCCCCCATATGATTGTCGGTTTCTTGATTGGACGGCGTGTGGCAAAATTTACGGCCTCCTTTCCCGACGCCATCGAGCTGTTGGTTCGCGGCCTTCGTTCCGGTCTGCCGGTAACCGAAACCATCGGCGTGGTCGCCAAGGAAGTTGACGGCCCTGTCGGCGAAGAATTTGGTAAGGTTGTTGACCGGATCAAAATTGGCCGAACAATGGAAGACGCGTTGGGCGAAAGCGCAAAGCGGCTTGATACGCCCGAATTCAAGTTTTTCTGTATCACACTAGCAATCCAGCGTGAAACCGGTGGTAACTTGGCGGAAACGCTAGCGAACCTGGCCGATGTGCTGCGTAAACGTGGCCAGATGAAACTAAAGATCAAGGCGATGTCATCGGAATCGAAAGCATCGGCCTATATCGTTGGTTCCTTGCCATTTATTGTCTTCGCATTGGTGTGGTCGGTTAATCCTACCTATCTTGCAGGATTCTTTTACGAAGAGCGTCTGATCATAGCGGGATTGGGCGGTCTGACATGGATGAGCATTGGCGTGTTCATCATGGCCAAAATGGTCAACTTTGAAATCTAAGCTGAAGGTATGATGCAATGACCCAAGCTGGCGGTCCAACTTTACTGGGAATAGATGTCCTCTGGGTGGCAACCATATTGGCTGCTGTCGCAACAATTGCTGTGATATTCGCAATTTATGCAGCGGTCACGGTTCGTGATCCTATGGCCAAGCGGGTAAAATCGCTTAATGAGCGGCGCGAGCAGCTCAAGGCCGGTATCACAGCATCGACCACGAAAAAGCGCGCCAAACTCATTCAGCAAAATGACACGACAGACCGTATGCGCGGTCTGCTGTCGGGCCTCAAGGTTTTGCAGGACGATCAACTCAAAGAATCGCAACAGAGACTGGCACAAGCCGGTATTCGTTCGAAAGATTTGGCCTATGCTGTTATTTTCAGTCGACTGGTGCTTCCCATTGTTCTGGGTGGCGGTGCCGCTCTGGCCCTATATGGCTTTGACTATATGCCCGACTGGACACCGGTCAAGAAATTCGGTGCCTTTGCCGGTGCCGTGATTTTGGGTTACAAGGGTGCCGATATTTATCTCAATAACCTTATCTCCAAGAGAACGGATTTGGTTCGCAAGGGCCTACCGGACGCCATCGATTTGCTGGTTATCTGCGCCGAAGCTGGCTTGACCGTCGATGCCGCGTTCTCGCGGGTGGCCAAGGAACTGGGCGATGCCTATCCCGAACTGGCGGACGAGTTTTCACTGACATCGATCGAATTGGGCTTCCTTACCGAACGCCGTCAGGCCTTTGAAAACTTGGCCTATCGTGTGGCGTTGGAACATGTCAAAGGCGTGGTCACCACAATGATCCAGACCGAAAAATACGGTACGCCGCTGGCGTCAGCTTTGCGGGTGCTATCAGCTGAATTCCGGAATGACCGGATGATGCGGGCCGAAGAAAAAGCCGCGCGTCTGCCAGCGATCATGACCATCCCGCTGATTCTGTTCATTCTGCCAACGCTGTTTATCGTGATCCTCGGCCCTGCAGCCTGTTCGATCTCGGATACCATGTTGTAGCGAAGATCACAGACCTCAAAAAACAAAAGAGCGGCCTTCAACAGCCGCTCTTTTTTGTTGGGATGCCTATCGAGACAAGCGCTTAATCGCCTGCAATATCATCCGCTGATTGCTTGATCTTCGCGAGCATTGTCGACAATTGCCGCTGATCTTCTGCCGTTAAGACCGCCATGATTTTCTTTTCCATCACTTCTGCCGCTGGCATGATCTGATCATAGAGATCCCGGCCCGTCTGGCTGAGCAACAAGTGATGCGAGCGGCCATCGGCATTATTCGGGCTGCGGCCCAGCAACTCGCGATCGACCAGTGTTTTGACCGCGCGATTGACCGTGACCTTGTCCATCAGCGTCGCCTCGACAAGCTGCCGCTGGGTAGAGGCGCCGCGACTGCCCAAAACGGCCATCACCCTCCACTCGGGTATTTTCAGGCCGAAACGGCTCTTATACTCGTTGGAAATCAGATCGCTAACCGCATTGGATGCAGTGGACAATTGATAGGGAATGAAATCATCAAGATTTGTGGTCATAAGTAATATTTATTCAATTCTGGTTCGAAGTCCAATCCAAAATGTCCTTGGAAAGGCCCGTTCGATAATATTGCTGCTACTAATCGCCGTCTCTACCCGCGCGTCGAACAGATTTTCAACCCGCCCTTCGACCAACAGACGATCATTCACTGCAAAAGCCAGACGGCCATCAACCGTGAACGCATCGTCCAACCGCCGGGAGTTCTGGTCATCTTCGAACTGATTGCCAATATAGCGCAGCGAGACCGCGGCACCGGTGCCGTTTTCCTGCTCCCAAAACAGGCTGGCGGAAGCATTGTGCTCCGGTATTTGTGCCGGACGCAATCCATCAACTGCTGCAGCATCGCCAGAGGCATTTACTTCGGCATCTACATAGGAATAGGCGGCCCGGGCAGACAGATTCTCCACAAGACTGCTCAAGTCAAATTCGGTGTCGATTTCGATCCCTTTCGACTCGATGGAATCCAGATTCTGACGCTGGCGGAATACCCCTGCCCCGGATACGAAACCCACTCCGGGAAACAGTCCCGGTCCGCTGTCGAGCGTGACATTGGCAACGGCATCATCCAGCTCATTATAAAAAACGGTGATCCCGACGGAAACATTTTCACCGTCCCAATCCAGTCCCAATTCGGCGCCCTTCACCCGCTCCGGTTCCAGCAACTCGTTTGCAGCTGTCGCATCCGGGCCAACTCGGAACGGACGAAACAGTTCGTTGAGGGTTGGCAAACGCCAGCCAAGATAGGCAGCACCGCGCAAGGTCAACTGATCGGTCGCGTCAAACGCAAAGCCTCCGCGAGCCGTGAATTCGGTTCCGTCGCGATTTTCGAATTGGGCATCGGTTCGTACGGAACCCGGGAACGGATTGATGAGTTCAATCTCTCTACGGAATCCATCATCAATGGTCCAAAAGTCAATACGCCCACCACCGGTCAGCGTAAGAGCCTCGGTCGCCTGCACACTGGCCTCGACAAAGGCACCATAGGTGGCGGTCGAACCGCCCGCGTTGCGGCTGCGGCGCGGGGTATCATCATCGAGGAAGAAGAAATTCTCGTTCGTTTCCCCTTCCGTCCGCCGCCAGTCGCCGCCGATGCGCAGTTCAACATTGTCACCGACCGGAGGGCGCACCTCGAACCGCGCACCAAGTCCGGTCGAGGGCACATTAAACTGTTCAAACACGCGGCTGACGCTGTTGCGATCCGCAGCCACGCCGCCAAAGCTCACGTCAAAATTGCGGATCTGGACATAGCCGAGGGCCGACCATTGCCAGCCGGTATCAGACCGGTTGACCAGCCGGATGCTGGCATCGGCGCCATCATTATGGTTTTCGCTAAAGGCAAAACCGCGTTCGCGATCATCGGTAAATGCGCGGACATTGGCCTGTAATTCGGTATTGTCTGTTAGCGGCGCGACATAGCGCACGGCCAGACCGGCCTGCTCATATTCCGCCTGCCGGTCGACATCGCCGCGCTGGCTTTCGATAATCGGAATGAAACCGTCGCCGCGCGCATAGTTGGCGGAGACGGTCAGCTGCCCCTGCCCCAGCTCGCGGCCGAAAAGCAAGTCCGCCTCGACGCTGTTGCGGCTGCCATAGGCCGCGCCCAGTTCGATCAGATTGCCGACATCTTTGCTGAACAGTTCGATGGCTCCGGCAATGGCTCCGGACCCTTCCGAACCACTGCCTCCGCCGCGCGTTATGCGCGCAGAGCTTAGTGCCAGCGCGTCATAGCCTGGCCAAGCCACCCAGCCACCAAAGGGGTCGGCTTGCGGAACACCGTCCAGCAGCAGCACAGCGCGCGAAGACGCATTACCGCCCAGACCGCGGATGGTGATACCTTGGCTCGTCGGATTGGCAGAGCGCGCATCAGAGCGACGGAATTGCTGGAGCCCGGGAACGGTGCGCAATGCATTCTCAATGCGCTCGTCTGTGTCCAGCTCGATTTCGATGGTGCTATAGGCATCATCCGCGTCCGGCAGCGGCAGGCCGGTTACGGTAATGCCCTCCGCAGCTTCAGCATCGGCTACAGTTTCCGCGGCAACCGGAACACTCAAAAGACAAACGGGCGCCACAAGCGGCCACGCCAAAATTGATTTTTTCATTAGTCTGTTTTTACCTGTTCGGGCGCTGCGTCATGAAACGCCGCCAATTTATTGCAAGCCGCATCAATGCGCACAAGTTTTGGAAAGGCCGTCATATCGGTTTCAAACCGGCGGCCATTATACATTTGCGGGACAAGGCAGACATCGGCGAGATTAGGCGCATCGCCGCCAAAAAACCCGGCGTCCGGTGCCATGGCTTCCAGCGCCTTGAACCCCTCGCTGACCCAATTGCGATACCAGATGTTGATCGCTTCCTGATCCTGTCCCATTTCATGCTTGAGATATTTCATGATCCGCAGGTTATTAACGGGGTGGATGTCGGCCGCGACGACCAGCGCTTGCGCCAGCGTCCGGCTGCGTTCCAGCGGATCGCTCGATACCATCGCCGGCTCAGGAAATTTTGCATCGAGATAGTCGATAATCGCGAGCGACTGGGTCAGGTCGTGCCCGTCGATATGCAGCATCGGAATAAAGCCCTGCGGATTGCGCGCGATATAGTCCGCCTGCTTGGTACTGTCGTCGAGCAAATTGGTCGACACTGACTGATAGGCGACGCCTTTTAAATTGAGCGCAATGCGCACGCGATAACTCGCGGAGCTTCGCCAATAGTCGTAGAGAATGATATCTGTCATGGATCGGCTTGTGCAGAGGACATGGACGAATTGCAAGGGGTGTAGCGACAAGTGACTGATTCCTATCCCCTTGAGGGAGTGGACAGATTTGCTTGTCAGTTTACTGACTAGCAAATCTTGGTGAGGGGTCGAGAGGGTTTACCGAGCCAACCCCCTCTCCAACTCGACTAGGCAGCAAGCTGGCAAGTCTCCGTTTCCTCTCCCTCAAGAGGAGAGGATTAGCTGACCTGCCCACCTGCGATTGGAATATCTCCTTTGGCCTCGACCGAAACATCCCGCCCGGTGCGCTTTGATAGCGCGTCCAGCCAAGCCTGCCGATGGTTCAGCTTCGCCGCGACCGCCGGATGAACGTCGAGCTGCAGGGCACCGGTTCCTTGCGTTCGTTCGGCCTGACGCAAAAGCACCAAAGTGGCACTTAACACCTTGTCCGCCTGCATCACTTCCAAAACCGAAGGACCGGTCTTGCGGGCGACAATCTGCATCAAGCCGAAACCATTAATCGCCGTACGCTCGCATTTTCCGGCCATGTGCTGATCAAATATCGTGGAGACCTCTGTCCGCTCCGCTTTCGCTTCCAGAGTTGGAAAATCCACGCCAATGGAACCGCCGATATCAAAGCGCGTCAAAGCCAGTGCCGCCTCTTTGGCTGCGCGTTTCGCCAACTCATAGGGCGCAAGCGGGCCGTCCACATCGATCACCGTCATCGCTGGCGTGAGCGAGACAAGCAAACTGCCGCCATCAAAATCGATCCGCCCGGTTTCCGCCTGTTCCATCGCCTCGTTCCAGCCAAAAGCCGCGAGTCTATCCGGCTCATGCGCCTGGACGGTCCGGACCGGTTCGCCGCTTGCTTCGATAATATCCAGCAGCCTCGGACCCATGGCCAGCGCACTTCCCTCGGCTGCTGGCCGTGCTTTTGCCCGCTTCGATTGCCCGCCTTTTTCGTCCAGCGCTTCGCGCACAATTTCAACCCGCACTGTCGCACCTTCGGTCAATCCTTTGGGCAATGGTTGCAGCAGGCATTGCTCGCCGCTTTCCAGCGTCACAATGCCGGATCGTCCCGCCACCCATTGCTCGGTAAATTGCGCATCGACGATGGAACCCAGTGTCGCACCAGTGCGATCACGCTCGACCCGGACCGCAACCAATTCACCATCCGCAACGCGCAGCGCCCGGTTTTCACCGATACCGGCTTCATAAAGCCAGCCATTCCGGAAATCAGTCAACAGGATAGCCCGAGGAAATCAGCAGATTGCGGGTCTCATAGAGCGGCAACCCCATGATCCCGCTGAAACTGCCACTGATTGAAATGACAAAGGCTTCGGCAAGACCCTGAATGGCATAACCACCGGCTTTGCCCTGCCCTTCGCCGGATTGGATATAGGCGTCGATCTCGCTGTCCTGAAACCGTTTGAACTTGATAATGCTGTCGGACAGTTTCGTCCGCGCAGTGCCGTCTGCTGCGATGACACAGACCGCTGACATGGTATGGTGCCGCCGCCCGCCCAGGAGCTTCATAAACTGTCGCTGTTCCGCTTCGTCTTCGGCCTTGCCCAGGATACGCCGCCCCACAGCCACAATGGTGTCGCCCGCGATCAGGACTTCACCATCCTCGCGTGCGACCGCAGCCGCCTTTTCCTGCGCCATGCGTATAACATAGTCGCGCGGAAGCTCGGCCTTCAGGGGTGTTTCATCAATGTCAGGAGATGCGATCCGGTCAGGTTTCACGCCCAACCGGCCAAGCAGTTCCAACCGGCGCGGGCTGGATGAGGCGAGCACGAGTTTCATCTATTTCGCAAGCCTCCAATCCGTTCGGGCTGAGCCAGTCGAAGCCATTGCCTAGCATTCTCACCCGGCCTGAAAATGTCCTTCGACAAGCTCAGGACGAACGGAATTTCGTCACTTAAACCGGTAGGTAATACGACCCTTGGTCAGGTCATAGGGCGTGAGTTCCACGAGCACTTCATCGCCCACCAGCACACGGATGCGGTTTTTGCGCATCTTGCCAGCGGTATGACCAAGGACTTCATGGCCATTTTCCAGTTCGACCCGGAACATCGCGTTGGGGAGTAATTCGCGGATCATCCCCTTCATTTCCAATAATTCTTCTTTTGCCATTCGGCTTTACTTTATCCCTATTGATTCGGTGTTTTAAAACGTGTTGCGGTGCGCCATAAACCCAATTTTCAAAAAAGGGAAGGATTTGCTGCGCAGCGGCAAATAGCCTCTCAGGCGGCTTGCGACAAATTATTACAAACATTTGATTGATGACAACCGCACCGCACGGCAGTTTGGACGTGTTTCCCCCAATGCCTGAGTTGTTAGAGCTTTAGTAATGACCCAAACCTCCCCCAGATTTTTCGGCGCCAGCCTGCTGGCCCTTTCCTTCATGATCGCGCATCCCGCGCATGGCCAATCCAGTGACGACGAGCTCAAAAACGAGGATATCGTCGTCACGGCGGAACGCCTGCGCGGGTCGGTAATCACCGAAGTTCCGCCGATCGTCGAGCTCGATGCCGGTGACGTTGCCAGCTATGGTGTGTCGTCAATCGAGGATTTGGTCGAAGAGCTAAGCTCGCAAACCACGTCCAACCGTGGACGCGGCAGCGGCCGGCCCATCGTCCTGATCAACGGCCAGCGCACGTCCGGTTTTCGCGATATCCGCGACTTGCCACCCGAAGCCATTCAAAGCGTACAGGTTTTCCCCGAAGAAGTGGCGCTGCAATATGGCTATGCCCCGGATGAGCGGGTGATCAACTTCATCCTGAAGGACAATTATACCGGCTTTGGCGCCGAGGCGGAATATGGCGTCCCGACCCGCGGAGACCAGAGCAATACAGAGCTGGAATCGACCTTTACCCATATTGGCGAGAACAGCCGGTTAAACCTGAATATCGAATATGAAACGCAAAGCGCGATTACCGAAGCAGAGCGCGGCATCATCCAGGACGAGGCTGGGGATCTGGTCAATCTGGGCGATTTCCGGACGTTGAGCGCCCCATCGGATAATGTGGAATTTAACGGCAATTACAGCCGCACCTTCGCCGATGGCACATCGCTGTCGTTCAACGGCGGATATATTTATGACAAGTCCCGCGCCCTGCTCGGATTGGCCGGCGGCACGCTGGATATCCCGGCAACCAGCCCTTTCGCGCAATCCGCCTCGGATGAAAGCCTGTTTCGCTATTTCACCCAATTTGGCCCGCTGCGCAAAACCGTCGAGACGAACACGTTTCAGGGCGGCGCGGCGCTGAACGGCGTGACGTCCGGTTGGCGCTATTCCCTGACCGCCGACTATGCGCGCGAAGAAACTGAAACCGCGACCGATAATAGCGGCGATATCAGCGCCCTGCAGGCAGCGATTGACGCCGGTACGGCGGACCCGTTTGCCAGCGACTTTGGCGCCTTGCTGTCGCCCCCAATCACCGATGAAGCGCGGTCGGTCAGCAACACGCTTGAAACTCTCGCGACCCTGTCGGGCGCGCTGATCACCTTGCCCTCCGGTTCGGTCACCACGACCGCGCGCGGCGGCTATAGCCGAGAAGATCTCGACAGCCGCGACATCACCGATGGCGTGACCACACTCGGCAGTCTGGGGCGGGATAATTTCAATGCCGGAATCAGTATCGATATCCCGCTTGCGGACGAAAATATTGATGTAACAGAAGCCATTGGCCAACTGTCGATCAACGGTAATCTGGGCTATAGTGAGCTTTCGGATTTTGGCGGTCTGGTCGAATTTGGCTTTGGCCTGAACTGGGAACCGCTTGACGGTCTGGTGTTCACCGCGTCGGCGATTGGTGAAGACGCCGCGCCAACAATCGAGCAGCTTGGCAATCCGGTCATCGTCACCCCCAATGTCACCACTTTTGATTTCACCAATGGCGAAACCGTGCTGACCAGCATTACCACGGGCGGCAATCTCGACCTGCCAACGGAAAAACGCCGGGATATCAAGCTGGCGGTCAATTACAGCCCCAAATGGCTCGATGGCATGACGTTTCTGGGCGAATATATTCGGAATAACAGCGAAAATGTCGCATCCGACTTTCCCATATTGACAGAGGAGATCGAGGCGGCTTTCCCCGATCGCGTCACGCGGGATGAAACCGGTCGGCTGGTGGCGATTGACCAGCGTCCGGTCAATTATAGCAACGTGCGCAGCGAGAGCATCCGCTATGGTCTCGAATTCTCCAAACGCTTTGGCCAGCGGCGCGGCGGTCGCGGATTGCGCGGCGGGCCGGGCGCTGGTGATGGCGGACCTCCGCCGGATGATGCGGCACCTCCTGGCGATGGACCGCCACCAGAAGGCGGCCCCGAGGCCGGACGCTCGGAAGCCGGAAGCGCGGGTCCGCGGGCTGGCAGACCGCCTCGCGGTGCCGGTGGCCGACCGGGTGGACGCGGTGGCGGACGCTGGCGCGTATCGGCTTATCACACGGTTCATCTCGACGAGCGCGTATTAATACGGCCCGGCGTCGAAGAGCTCGACCTGCTCAACGGATCGGCCATTGGGTCCACCGGCGGCCAGCCGCGCCACGAATTTGAGCTGGAAGGCCGCTGGTTCAACAACGGCATCGGCTTTCGGGTCCAGGCAGAGCATCAAACCGCGACGCGCGTGGATGGCGGGCTTACCAGCTCTGATCTCAGTTTCTCCGATCTCACGACGCTGAACCTGCGCGCCTTCATCAATCTTGATGATCGCGGCACCCTGACCGAGCGGTTCAAATTTCTCAGAGGCAGCCGCATCGCCTTTCGCATCGACAATGTCTTTGACGATATTCAGGACGTCCGCGACAGCGACGGATTGGTCCCGCTCAGCTATCAGCCGGGCTTTATCGATCCGATCGGGCGCTATGTTGAGGTGAGCTTCAGAAAGCGGTTTTGACAGAACTTCTTTCCTACAGATAGGCCGCTGTGATATTGGGAATCAGGCTCTTTCTCAATTTTGAATATGGATAAAATCTCTTCGTCAGCCGTGCGTGATGTGGTGAGACCTGTGTGAACTTTGACATAAATTGCGCACTGTAGAAAACCGCAAAGGACTATGTTCACTTTGTCAACTTCGCCCAACCGCACGCTCACAAAACAGAGGGTGATATGTGTGAACTTTGGACCAATCCTGCGTTTCAAAGCGCCCTAAAAAGACTGTGTCAATATTGTCAACTTCGTTGGAAAACCGGGGCAGCATTGGCCTATTTCACCAAATGCAGCTTCCGCAAAATTCGCCAGCTCATAGCCTTGACCTTATTGCGCTTCGGGAACCGGCCCGGCGCCGCCGGGCTCATCCCCCAACCGCGGAGCATATGATTAAAAGCACGGGCATCGGCCTCGGCGAAGCTCCAGTCGGACCGCCAGGTGATCGACAGGGATATGCTGGGCTGTGATCCGTTCCTGACGAAATGCGGTGCCATGACCGGCACGAATATCGCCTTGCCGGGCGTCAGGTGAAAATCCTGTCCGTGATCGGCAAAATCGTCTTGCCAGACCAGATTGCGCGGTCCGCCCGTATGGTAGGATTCGTGGGATGTGGCGGGCGCGAATCTTTCATCACCGGCGGGGAATACCGTCATCGTCTTTTCACCGCGCAATTGCAGCAGGATATTATGCTCTGGATCGAAATGATAGGGCGTCATCGCGTTCGGGGAAGACACAAAGATAAACCCTTGGGGTCGCAGCATCTTGCCGGTCTTGCTCTCGAGAATGGGTCTAATTTCCGCGAGTAGAGAGAGCAGCAACGCTTCATATTGCGGAACCTGTTCGATATTTTTCAGCACCGCCCAGCTTGCCGAATTTTCGATCATCAAAATCGTATCGGCAATCGACATACCGTTTTCGGGCACATCCGCCGGATCTATGCCCACCGGCAGGTCACCAGGATTATATTCGACACTGGCTTTGGGTAGCGCGCTGCCCAGCTTGGCCAAGGCGTCGAGTGACAGCAATGCGTTTGCGGCCATAGCGTGTTCGAGAATCTGCGGTTGTTCAGGATAGCAACCCGCAAATTGCCGCCGCATATCTTCTCCGAAGACCGGCCTGCTAAAGGCATCTTTTTCCGCGATCTGGTTCATCGCTGTGCCTGCATGATATCGACAATTTCGCGGCCTTTGATATGTGCCATCAGATCTTCACCCAAACGGACACCGCGGAACATAGCTGTGCGTGACAGCCCCTTCAGCTCAATCGAGAACCGCCCAATATGGCGTCGTCCTGACCATAGGCTGTCAATCATATTATGGTCTTCAGCTGCACAGCTATCCATCCAGTCAATATCTCGCCGCTCGAGAATTTTCAGGTTTTCCAGCTGTAACAAGACACCGGGTGAAAAACGCGCGTAACCCTCGTCAAAGGTCGTCTTGAAAGAAAAGCTGCCGGTGCCCGACAGGAAGTTCACCAGCATCGCCAGCGGTTTCCCGTCCAGCCGCAGATCATGCCGTTCCAATTGGCCCAAGCTCGCAGCCCCGAATAACGCTTCCCGAAAAAACCGACGGGTATCATCGGCGCAATCCAGCGCGGAACCGTTTTGACCCTTCCAACCTTGACGTTCCAGTGTCAGAAATTCATCGATCCAGCTATTAAGGTCAAGATCGTCATTGTGACGGGCAAATTGCAAATCACCCATTTCTCCTAATCGGTTGGCTTGGCGGCGCAGTTCCTTCCGTTTTTTGCCACGCACCGTTTCTGCGTAATAACTATCCGCATCGAGATCACTCCGCAGCAATGCCCGCGCTTCGCTATGCACAAGGTCGCAGCGACGTTTTTGCCGCGCGCAAACTGATCGCAAGACCTGGTCGAGCGATCCCCCCACTGTCAGTCCCCTGATATGTAAAAAACCCGGCCAGTCTTTGGCATCAATTGCCTGAAACAAAGCTGTCCAGAACTGGTTTTCAAACCCGCTGCGCACCAGCGGGGTCCCGAGAAAGCTATTATGATGCTTCCAGTTCTGAACAAATGGTACCGGCAGGCGGCCGAATTGAAGAGATGGCCCGACCGGCAACAGCCCCAGCAGATCGGATTTCATTGGGGCACCGGCCCAGAACAGGAAGAGATGCAACTCGGGATGTGTGCTGAAATGTTTGAATGCCGGTTCCAGCATCCAATGTTCATAGAATATATTGGGTTCTACGACATTGCGTGTCAGCTTTTGCCAGGATGGGATCAGAGCTTCCTGAATGGACCCGATCGGCAGCAATTCAGCCGTAGCCGAAGATACCAACGAGACACGGTCAGACGTTTCATAATGAACCGCCTCATCACTCTCGATCTGAAAACCGCCTGAATCCATAGCATTACCCCATATGGTTTGGGTAATTTGCTAACAAAAATAGGGTAATATCCGATTAACGACGCCTATTTTACCGGGGGCAAAGAAAAACCCCGCCGGAATGGCTTCCAGCGGGGTTGGTTCAACCAATATGCCGGTTTGGCTTATGCCATACCGTGCGCCAGCGCTGCGAGAAGCAGCAAGGCAACAATATTGGTGATCTTGATCATCGGGTTGACGGCTGGCCCCGCGGTATCCTTGTAAGGATCACCCACCGTATCGCCCGTCACAGCAGCCTTATGGGCTTCTGAACCCTTGCCGCCATGATTGCCGTCTTCGATATATTTCTTCGCATTATCCCATGCACCGCCGCCTGCTGTCATCGACAGAGCAACGAACAGACCGGAAACGATCACGCCGAGAAGCAATGCGCCCAGAGCCGCAAAGCCTTCTGCTTGACCGGCAACAGCCGTGACCACGAAATACACCACGATCGGTGCCAATACCGGCAACAGCGATGGTAGGATCATCTCCTTAATCGCTGCCTTGGTGACCAGGTCGACCGTACGCGCATAATCGGGACGCGATGTGCCGTCCATAATGCCCTTGTCAGCAGCAAACTGCGCGCGAACGTCTTTCACAACGTCACCAGCAGCACGGCCCACAGCGGTCATACCCATCGCTCCAAAGAGATAAGGCAATAGCGCACCGAGCAGCAAACCGACAATCACATAGGGATTTTCAAGGCTGAAGTTGACTTGAAGGTCCGGGAAGAACTCTCTGAGGTCAGCCGTGTAAGCCGAGAAAAGGACCAGCGCCGCCAGACCAGCAGAACCAATGGCATAGCCCTTGGTTACAGCCTTGGTGGTGTTACCCACGGCATCGAGAGCGTCGGTCTTTTCACGAACGCTTTCATCCAGACCGGACATTTCGGCGATACCGCCAGCATTGTCAGTAACCGGACCATAAGCATCAAGAGCCACAACCATCCCGGCCAAGGCCAACATCGCCGTTGCCGCAAAGGCAATGCCGATCAAACCAGCAAGCTGGAAAGCCACAACGATACCGATAACAATTACCAAGGTCGGCAAAGCCGTTGCCTCCATTGAAATCGCCAGACCCTGGATCACGTTTGTGCCGTGACCTGTCTCTGAAGATTTAGCGATCGACCGCACCGGACGATATTCTGTGCCGGTATAATATTCGGTAATCCAGATGATCAGACCGGTAACAGCCAGACCAACCATCATTGACCAGAACAACGCCATGCCGGTGAAACCGCCAGAGCCGTCAAGGTCAGCACCGATAACCGTATTCATGTCACCCAGCGTGCGCATCGTGACATACCAGATGGCTGGAATCGACAGAACAGCGGTGGTGATAAAGCCCTTATACAAAGCGCCCATGATGTTGTTGCTGCTGCCCAAACGGACCATGTAGGTGCCGATAATGGAAGTGATGATACAAACTCCGCCAACGATAAGCGGCAATGACATGAGATCGTATAGAACCGTGTTACCAACCAAATTGCCGACAGTGAGCGCCAGCAGAACCATGGTAGCGCCGACAGTCACAACATAAGTTTCGAACAGATCGGCAGCCATACCAGCGCAGTCACCAACATTATCGCCGACATTATCAGCAATGGTTGCAGGGTTGCGCGGATCATCCTCGGGGATGCCTGCTTCAACCTTACCAACCAGATCAGCACCGACATCAGCCGCTTTGGTGAAGATACCGCCACCCAAGCGTGCGAAGATTGAGATCAACGAAGCACCGAAAGCGAGAGCGACCAGCGAGTCAATGACAGTACGGCTTTTCGCTTCAAAACCCAAATGGGTTGTCAGCACATAAAAGAAGATCGAAATCGCAAGAAGCGCAAGGCCAGCAACCAGCATACCGGTAACTGCACCAGCGCGAAACGCGACGGTGAGACCAGTTTGCAGACTTTCGCTAGCGCCCTGTGCGGTGCGGACATTGGCGCGAACCGATATGTTCATGCCGATATAGCCAGCAACGCCGGAAAGAACGGCGCCAACAAGGAAACCAACCGTCGAAATTCCGCCAAGAAACAGGAAAACTATGACCGCGACGACAACGCCAACGATACCAATCGCGCGATATTGGCGGTTAAGATAGGCTTGTGCGCCTTCCTGAATAGCCGCAGCAATGTCTTGCATTTTTTCATTGCCAGCTGGCGCGTTCAGCACCTGACGGCTTGTGATAAACCCATATACTATGGCTATTAAACCACAGATTATTGAAATGGTGACAACAGTCATTGCTGTTCTTCTCCCCCTAAATTTTTATAGTGAAATGCCCCAGAATTGGGGCGATATCGCGGAAACTTATAAAGCGTGAAGCGCATGGCGCAACCCCTGATTTTGCACCCATATCCTAGCATTTCAGATACTCCGCAAATTAACAGAAATCAGAGTGGATTACGCGTGCACAAATCCCAAAGTCTCGGGCAAACCAATGCGCTCGCCTTTCTGGACCAATGATACGCCCGACCCAGGCCGACATTTTCCGATATGAGTCAAGTTGATCGGCAAGACGGTTTCCGGGCTGGCGGTCAGCAGAAGCTGATAATCATCACCGCCTGTCGCCGCGCTCATTCTGGCATCATCGTCCTCACCAAAAACCGTTTTGAACGCCTGTGACAAAGGAAGCCTATCCAGATCAATTTCCAGATTCACGCCGCTGGCGCTGGCAATGCGCGAAGCGTCAAGCAAAAGGCCGTCAGAAATATCCATCATCGTGCTGACCAAAGACGATAGCGCGCGTCCATCATCCAATTTTGGTTCAGGCCTGTTATGCGCCTTGAGCAGCACAGCCGATGTTTCGATATCGGCGGCATGGGCCTTGCCAGATGCTATCTGCAAGCCTGCCCACGCATCTCCAATTTTACCGGTCACATAAATGCTGTGCCCGGGCGCCGCGCCACAGCGAGCCGGAATGATATGACCTTTCGCTTCACCAAAGGCGGTGAGCGCCAGGGTGCGTTTCCCCCCTTGGCCAACAGAAACAGTATCACCGCCGAGAAGCGGCACGCAAAAATGGCCAATCGCTTCTTTCAATCCACGGATAAAAGCTGCGTCCCAGGCATCATCACCTGCCCGGCTATAGCCCATTAAGATACCAAGCGGCTTTGCACCTTTGGCTGCGAGATCAGACAGGTTTACAGCAACCAGCTTCCACGCGACGTCAGCAGGATCGGCACTTGTTAGGAAATGCATGCCTTCGACCATCATATCGTGGGTCATGACCAGCTTGTGTCGCCCGAACGGCAAGACAGCCGCATCATCGGCCAATCCCCGCGCAGCAGGGTGGGTCGCCAGCGCTTTTAACTGGTCAATAAAATCTAGTTCGGTCAATTGAGGCCCCCTTCACAAAGAAGATGTGCCCCACATCTAATACTACCACTTACACTCCCCTGCCAAGCAGGCTTGTATACGTACCAGCCCCTCAGCTGCCCCGAACCTGCTTCGCTATCGCGTCCAGTAATCCATTGATGAAGCCGCTATCCTTTTTGTTGAAAAAGGCATGCGCGACGTCGACATATTCGCTGATCACTGTCCCCGTCGGGACATCGTCCCGTGCTAACAATTCAAAGGCCCCTGCGCGCAAAATTTGCAACATTGTTTTGTCGAGACGCCCCATAGACCAGCCGGATGCCAGTTTTTCGGAGATGAGTGCGTCAATTTCATCGCGTTTTTCGGACACTCCAACGACAAGTTCGTCAAAGAAATCCACCTCAACCGGTCGATATTGCTCATCCTCAATCTCTGCGCCCAGCCGGTGATCATGAAATTCTTTCAGTAAGCGCGGAACCGGCGTCTTTTCCATGTCATGCTGGAACAGAGCCTGAACCGCAGCCAGGCGGGCGGTGGAACGGGTGTTTGATTTTGCCGTCATGTCGGTTGCTTCATCCGCGGAACGCCCACAAAATCCATTTTGCCAATCTTGAACCCGCGTTCACGCAGGAGATCATAGGCTGTGGTGGCATGGAAGTAGAAATTGGGTTGCGCGAAACTGAGCAGGAAATTTTCGACAGTAAATGGCATCACGGTCTTTCCAAAACGAAATTCCATGGGTTGTCCGACAAAACCGGCCATTTCTGCTTCGTCCACCTGTTCAAGCCCGGCTTTGGCTTCGTCGAGCTTTTCATAAAGGCCCTCCCAGCTGTTTGGCGGCGCCACCAGGCTGGGCGTAAACACACCGTCACGCGCAGCTTCTATTGCGCCCAGCGAGTGCTCGCGACAACATTTCACCTGGTAAGAAAAGGGCTGCATATCTTCAATCAGCCGAGCACCAATAATGTCTTCGGCAGCAGTGCCGGTTTCCTCACAATGGGCTTTTGCCTTATCGACCAGCGCGCGAACGGCTGCGATAATCTGAAGCTGTGAGGGAATAACGGCGTCATATAATGAAATGGTCATAGGCTGTGTCTCTCTGTTGATTATCGACGCGTGTCCAGCCGCTTTTGCACGCTGGCGGCATGAGCAGGCAAACCTTCAGCTTCGGCCAGGGCAACGGCTGCCGGGCCAATTTTTCCAAGCGCCGTTTCATCGCATTCCAGAAAGCTGGTGCGCTTCATGAAATCCGTTACCGATAGCCCGGACGAAAAACGCGCACGCCGTCCGGTTGGCAGCACATGATTGGGACCGGCAACATAATCGCCAACCGCTTCCGGTGTATGACGCCCCAGGAATACCGAACCCGCATGACGGACCATATTGAATAAAGCCTGCGGATCATCGCAAGCCAGTTCCAGATGCTCGGCGGCCAGACGATCGACCAGCGGCATGGCTTGCTCCAACCGATCGACCAATATGATCGCCCCGTTATCGGTCCAGCTCTGGGTTGCGGTCTTACTCGTTGCTAACTCACCAAGCTGCTTTTCAATCTGCGTTGCAACCTGATCCGCAAAAGCGCAGTCATCCGTAAACAATATCGATTGGCTGGTCGGATCATGTTCCGCCTGGGACAATAGGTCCGCAGCGATCCAGTCCGGATCATTCTTGCCATCGGCAACGACCACGATTTCCGAAGGCCCGGCAACCATATCAATGCCGACTACGCCATAAACCTGTCGCTTGGCTTCCGCGACCCAGGCATTGCCCGGACCGGTAATCACATCAACCGGCGCTATTTTCCCTGTACCAAAGGCTAAAGCGGCCACGGCTTGCGCGCCGCCAATCCGCCAGATTTCATCGACACCGGCAATTTGCGCGGCAGCCAGAACCAGAGGATTTACTTCGCCACCGGGCGTCGGTGTCACCATGATCAACCGATCCGCGCCAGCAACCTTGGCCGGAATCGCGTTCATCAATACGGAGGACGGGTAAGCGGCACGCCCTCCGGGAATATAGATGCCTGCCCGCTCAACGGCATTCCAGCGCGCACCGATGCGGACGCCGGCATCATCACGATAGTCGCGATTGTCCGGCACCTGACCCTCATGATAGTCACGGATGCGTATGGCGGCCAATTCCAGAGCGATCCGCAAATTGGGATCCAGGCCTTCCAATGCCGCTTCACATTCCAGAGCCGAAATCTTCCAGCCGGTAAAGTCGAGATCATGCCCATCAAATTTCTGAGTGAGGCGGGACAAAGCCTCGTCCCCATTAGACCGCACATCTTTGATGATCGCAACTACATCAGCCGATACATCGGCATCCGCCTCGCGCCGCGCGTTGACCAGCGCGTCGAAAGCTTCCGGGAAGCTGCTATCCGAAGCTGAAAGCCGCAAAGCCATCAGACCTGCCCCACCAGCTCACGGAATTTCTGTACCAGTCCGGTCAGCTCTTCGCTGCGCATCTTGAACGCCGCCCGGTTGACCACCAGCCGCGCGGAAATATCTATAATCCGGTCCGTTTCGACCAGATTATTGGCTTTCAATGTGCTGCCTGATTCCACCAGATCGACAATATGCCGCGACAGGCCGAGCGAAGGCGCGAGTTCCATGGCCCCGTTCAGCTTCACACATTCCGCCTGAATGCCCTGCGCTTCAAAATGGCGGCTGGTCAGGTTGGGATATTTGGTGGCGACACGGATATGCGAGATATTGCCAATCTGTTCGGCATCATCCTTCGGTTGCGCCACGGACAGGCGGCAGCGGCCAATGCCCAGATCAACCGGTGCATAAAGCTCGCTATAATTAAACTCCTCGACCACATCCGACCCGACAATACCGATCTGCGCGGCGCCATGAGCGACAAAAGTCGCCACATCAAAGGCGCGGACACGGATGATCGAGACATGCGCCTGATTGGTGCCGAACATCAGGCTGCGATTGGCCTTGTCGAAAAATTCTGGTAACGGCTCGATCCCGACCCTAGCCAGCATCGGCAAGGCCTCGTCGAGAATCCGTCCCTTGGGGATGGCAAAGATCAGGGGTGTGGTCATAGATGCGGGGGCTTTACGGCCTCATATCAGAAAGGGCAATATGTCTAACCAGCAAAAGGTGCGCGACGCCTTCACCAACCAGATCGAATATTGCCGCTCCAATGGCGCGCCGATTACCGGCCGGATAGTCGAGGCCATCATCGGAGCGCTGGACGAAAGCAGCGAGCTGGGCCGCCGGGTGCTGGGATGGGAGGGCAATCCGCTGGCCGATGCCCTGCCGCTGCGGGTTGCGGGCGGCTTTCATGCGCTGCATCTCGCCGGCAATCATGATCGGCTTTCCGCCATCTATAATGGCGACGACCAGGCCGCAGCCGATGCTGAGCAGATCATTGCCGAAACCATTGCCAGCGATGAAGCCGCTTTATTGCCTTGGCTGAACTCCCCGCCCCAGACGAATGAGGCCGGACGATCATCCTCTTATATTGCGGGTCTGCTCTGGCTCACGGCACAAGGCCTTCCGCCGCGCTACGAGCTGCTCGAAATCGGCTCCAGTGCTGGCCTCAATCTGATGATCGACCGCTATCATTATGACCTTGCTGGCGTTTCCGTAGGGCCGGATAGTGCGCCCCTGACCTTCACACCGGAATGGGAAGGACCACCACCGCCGGACGTCCCCTTTGCCTTTGACTCCATCCGCGGCTGTGACATTGCCCCGGTTGATCTGGCCGATCCGGCACAGGCCCGCCGCTTGACCGCCTTTATCTGGCCCGAACACACTGTCCGCTTCGAGCGGATGAAGACTGCTATAGGGCTGGTCAACCAGCAGCCACCCCGGCTTGAAGGCGCGAGCGCCGATGACTGGATGATCGATCAACTCGCCAAACCACAGAAAGAGGGCGTCACCCGGGTGCTGGTCCATTCGATCGTCTGGCAATATATTCCCAAAGCCGGGCGCGAGCGGATCAGCCAGGCGATGGAAGCAGCAGGCACCCAAGCCACAGCAGAGCGACCGCTGGCATGGCTATCGCTGGAAGCCAATCGCGAAACCTATCGCCATGAGTTGATTGTCCGGCACTGGCCCAATGGCGACGAGCCGACCAAACTCGGCGAAGCCCATGCCCATGGGGCCTGGGTTAAATGGCTGGAGGCGCCATAAGACTAACCCCGGTTTCGTTCATATTTCTAGCCATTTTCCTGAAGTTTCTACAGCTTCGACACAGAATCACGGAAAAAAATCGTCGGCTTTCCCCTAATTTGATCGAATGCCTTAATCTTAGATAATCACGATCATGTAGGAAAGCATTTTTCCGCGCCTAAAGGCGATCCAGATTTTTCACCGTCTTCTCCGTCACGACATTGCCGGTGTTCAATATTGTCTTGGGTTCCAGTAACAGCACATGACATTCGCCATCCAGCCCCTCCGGGCGATGCTCGACGCCGCGCGGGATGATAATGAATTCGCCGGGCTCTACATCGATATCACCGGTGCGCAGGCCCATGCGCATGGTTCCGGCCACAACCAGAAACAATTCGTCCTCTTCCTCGTGATGATGCCAGTCAAACTTGCCCGCAAATTTCGCCAGCTTCACCTGCGCGTCGTTAATATCACCGGCGATTTTGGGAGACCAATGGTCGGAAAAGGTCGCGAAGGCGTCTTTGAGATTGACCTTTTGAATCGTCATGATTGTCGCCCTTGCTGAAGTTCATCCACCAGAAGTTTGATCGCCGGAGCCATTTTTTCTGTCTCTTGATAGTCGATAAAAGCGACCTCGGATATCTCGGCCCGTGGCCTGACATCACCAATCCATTGCGCTTTATAGCAATTCAGCTCCACATCACCATCGCGTCCCAGAGCGGGCCCGACAACCCGCCGGTCAAACCTTAACGTTTCCCGATCAATCGCGACGCCCAGCTCTTCATCGATTTCGCGCACAAGCGCTTGTTCTGCGGTTTCGTTCGCCTCAATCGTTCCGCCGGGCAGATACCAAAGATGATTGTCACGGACGCGCACCAGCATGATTTGCTCGCCTCTTGTTTCCAAAAGACAAGCGCAACGGATCACTCCCCCGGCGCCCTCGCCTTGATCGCCATCGCGTGCACCTTGTCCTGCATCAAGTCGCCCAGCGCCTTGTTGACCAACCGCTGCCGGTTGAGGCGCGACTGGCCTGCAAAGGCTTCGCAGGTAATTTCAACGGTGAAATGCGACTCCCCGCTGCCGTCATCGCCGGCATGACCGTGATGGCTGGCGCTGTCATTGATGACGTTTAACGCCGTGGGCGATAGCGCCTCCAAAAGCCGTTTTTCAATTTCTGCGGCAACGGGGCCTTTTGATTCTGTTTCCATCATGCCTATATAGAGGCTTCACCAGCATTTGCGAACCGCCTTCTCGCCTTAATAACCGGACAATCTTTTGCCTTCCTCCAATCCTCAAAAGAAGAAACCCAATCGTTTTCACGGCCGTGTGGAAAGCGAGGGCAGGATCTGTGCGATTGACGGATGTGCAGAAGAGGGTGAATTTCGCGCGCCACCCATCTACGGTGCTCGTCATGGTTATGATGGTCCCGGCGAATATCGTTGGCTGTGCCTCGACCATGTCCGTGAATTTAATCAGGGCTATGATTTTTTCGACGGCATGGATCAGGAGCAGATTTTTGAAGCGCAGCACCCGGTGCGCGGATGGGATAGCAACCGGCGAATCTATCAAACCGGACCCAGCGATGCACCGGCATGGTCCGATTTTACCGATCCGCTGGATGCCATTGGTGCAAGATTTACCGCGCATGTTTCACGGCCGCAGACCCCAGGCCGGGCGATTAGCGCAGGCGACCGAAAAGCTCTCAAGACGCTAGGGCTTGGCGAGGATGCGGAGCGCAGCGATATCCGCAGGCGCTATTCTGAGCTCGTCCGCAAATATCATCCCGACCGCAATGGCGGCGATCGCACACAAGAGAAACACTTGGCAGAAGTGATTGCGGCCTATACGCAGCTTAAGGAATCACCAGATTTTAGATAGTGGCTCTGGCTTTTTGCTTTCCATATTGAGGCCTGAGTTTTCAAAGGACAAACATGACTGATATACCAAACACCCATCCCAGCGGCAGCGGCGAAACTGTTTTGGACGCACCGGATCAAACCGTTGATGCGCGGGAAATGTTTGGCATTGACCTGGACATGCAGATCCCGGCGTTCAGCGAAAAGGACGAGCGCGTTCCCGATCTTGATCCCGCCTATGTGTTTGATCAGGATACGACCGCTGCGATCCTCGCCGGTTTTGCGTTTAACCGCCGGGTAATGGTCCAGGGTTTTCATGGTACCGGTAAATCGACCCATATCGAACAGGTCGCGGCGCGACTGAACTGGCCCTGTATCCGCATCAATCTTGACGCGCATATCAGCCGGATCGATCTGGTCGGCCGCGACGCCATTGTTCTGAAAGATGGCCAGCAAGTCACCGAATTCCGCGAAGGTTTGCTGCCATGGGCATTGCAGACGCCGACGGCCTTGGTATTCGACGAATATGATGCGGGCCGTCCCGACGTCATGTTCGTGATCCAGCGCGTACTGGAAGCCGAGGGCAAATTAACGCTGCTCGACCAGAATCGCGTCATCCGTCCGAATCCGAATTTCCGATTATTCGCCACCGCGAATACCGTTGGTCTGGGCGACACCAGCGGGCTTTATCATGGCACACAGCAGATCAACCAGGGTCAGATGGACCGCTGGAACATCGTGGTCACGCTCAACTATCTGCCCGCAGCTACCGAAGCGAAGGTCATATTGTCCAAGGTTCCCGATACGGATAACAAAACCGTTGAAAACATGATCAAGGTCGCCGACCTGTCGCGTCAAGGCTTCGTCAATGGCGACATTTCCACCGTGATGAGCCCGCGGACCGTGATCAGCTGGGCCCAGAATGCCGCCATCTTCAACAATGTCGGCTTCGCTTTCCGTTTGAGCTTCCTCAACAAGTGCGATGAAGCCGAAAGAATGCTGGTTGCTGAATATTATCAGCGAGTCTTTGGTGAAGATCTGCCAGAAAGTGTGATCGGCGGTTAACCATTGGTTTGCCCGGAAACTGCTGCTCACAAGTGATCGTGAAATAAGACTCGCCTATTCAGAAAATTATGCTAGTTAACAAAGAGTAAATCACAGGGGTGTGAACGTAATTTGGTTGGTCGCCATGTTTTGAAATTGCGTTCATGCTTAAAAAATCGGGGTGTCTATGAATAAGTTTCTATTAAGTGCTGCTGCCATTGCTGCGTTTTCTGCAGTTCCTGCACAAGCTGCGACCATTATTTCAGGATCAATTAACGGTAGCCGTACGGCATCGTATCAATTTGATTTCGATGGAACAGGCAATTTATCTGTTCAAGTCGACTCGATTTTGACCAACGGTATGCCTCTTAGCGATCCACAGATCTACGTGTTCAACGACGATGTGGCCGGCGCGCTGTTTGCTACAGATGATGATAGCGGAACCGGATTAAATTCTTTTATCAGCCAAGCAGGTCCTGCAGGAACTTATCTCCTTCAAATTGCTAATTTCTCATTCACCGAAGCGGAAGCGCGTGCTGGTACGAACAATCAAGGTTCTCCCGGCGACGAATTCTTGATTATTTTCGGCGATGGCGTAACCAATATTGCTGCAGTTCCTGAACCAGCAACCTGGGCCTTCATGATCTTCGGCTTCGGCGCTGTTGGCAGCGCGATGCGCCGTCAGCGTAAAGCGAACGTAAAAGTCAGCTACGCCTGATTTTTCCTTACCAAATTTTTAAAAGAGGCGGCCTTTCTGGCCGCCTTTTTTTTGAGACGGATGCTCGGATTTTTTGCTCGCATATGGCGTATTGCTAGTGTAATACAGTGGAAATGTTAAACCGCACGCCCCCCGCTTTTGAATCCCATCAAGCCATCCCTAAACGGCGCTGGTACTGGCCTTTTGTGCGCAAAGCGCCTGCCGAAACGGTCTTTTACGAACCATATGGCGATGCCCTGCCCCCGCATTTGCAGGGCGAGCCCCTTGCGCCGCTTAAAAAACCGCGTGGTAAATGGTGGTGGTTTGGTCGCGGGCTCGCTGCGTTTCTTTTTCTTGTCATTCTCATCGTAGCGTGGCTCGCCATCACCGCGCCGCTTTCCAAATCCCTGCAACCAATCGCACCACCGCAGATCACCTTGCTCACCTCGGATGGCCAGCCGATTGCCCGCAATGGCGCGATAGTCGAGGAACCGGTAAAAATTGCAGAGCTCCCCGACCATGTCGTCAACGCCTTTCTCGCCATCGAGGACCGGCGCTTCTATTCGCACTGGGGCGTGGACCCGCGTGGTCTGGCGCGCGCGGCGTGGAGCAACGCGACAGATAGCGGCATGACCCAGGGTGGCTCCACCATCACCCAGCAATTGGCCAAACTCACTTTCCTGACACCAGAGCGCAGCCTGACCCGCAAAGCGCGGGAAATGCTGATCGCATTCTGGATGGAAGCGCGGTTGTCCAAGGATGAAATTCTCGAGCGCTATCTCTCCAATGTATATTTTGGTGACAATGTGTACGGCCTGCGCGCCGCTTCATTGCATTATTATTATCGCAAGCCGGAAAATCTGAAACCGGAGCAAGCGATCATGCTGGCCGGGCTGGTCCAGGCCCCTTCCCGGCTTGCTCCGACCCGCAATCCCGATCTTGCTGCCAAACGGGCCAAGCTCGTTAAATCGGCCATGGTAGCGGCTGGCTTTCTCAACCAGGCCGAAGCCGATAAGCTGCGCGATCCGGTACTTGACGTGCGGGCGACGAATAATGTCCCGACCGGCACCTATTTTGCCGACTGGGCCATGCCGCGCGCCAGAGCCTTGTCGGAAATGAGCTATAGCAAGCTGACCATCACCACGACGCTCGATTCCCGGCTGCAGAAAATTGCCAATAATGTCCTCAACCGCGCGCCTCTCGGCAAAGCACAGGTCGCGCTGGTTGCCATGCGACCGGATGGCGAGGTGGTCGCGATGATTGGCGGGCGCGATTACAAGGATTCCGCGTTCAACCGGGTGACACAGGCGAAACGGCAGCCGGGATCGACCTTCAAGCTGTTCGTCTGGCTGGCAGCCCTGCGCGCAGATATCCGGCCCGATGATATGGTCGATGACAGTGCGATTACCAAAGGTGGCTATCTGCCGAAAAACGCCGGAGAGAAATATCGCGGCGAGATTACCCTGAAAGAAGCCTTTGCCAAATCCAGCAATGTTGCGGCCGTCCGGCTGTTTGGTCAGGTTGGCGACAAAGCCGTCATTCGCGAAGCCAGAAATCTGGGCGTGACGTCGAAACTGGCTGAGGATGATCCCAGTCTGGCGCTCGGCACATCAACGATGACGTTATTGGAACTGACCGCCGCCTATGCCGGGGTCGCCGGTAACAAATGGCCCGTCAAGCCCTATGCTTTCCAGAAACGCGAACAGACGTGGGCGGAATGGCTGTTCGACTGGCCAGGCCGTTATGGCAACAGCACCCATGAGCGGATGGAAGATATGCTGCGCGCTGCGGTTAACGAAGGCACGGGTCGCAACGCGCGCCTGTCGATTCCCAATTACGGCAAAACCGGCACCAGCCAGAATAACCGGGACGCCCTGTTTGTCGGCTATGCTGGTGATCTGGTGGTTGGCGTGTGGGTCGGCAATGATGACAATTCGCCGCTTAAAGGCGTGAGCGGCGGCAATGTGCCAGCTCGCATCTGGCGGGACTTCATGAGCCAGGCAATCCAGGGCGCTGCCCCGGTTAGCAAACCAAAGCCGGATCCCGATGGACCGGTCAAGCCATTGGACGTTCCGGACGTAGAAGATCTGCAGGATATTCCGATCGATCTGGGAGATTCGGAAATCCGGATCAGGGGTGACCAAGGCGTTTCCATATCCACCGAAATAGGCGGTATTCCCTTGGACCTCCGCCTGGACGACAATGGCTTGGCTGTAGAAAGCAGACGCGAAGAGCCAGCGCCGGCCGGCGAACAATAAGCGACCACAGCATGCCTAGCAAAATGGTGGAATTTAGACCTTTGATTCCCTTCCGCTTTCCGCTTATGACTATTTTCTTCTATGGCTGACCGTTCCAAACTTGATGATCTGAAAGACGTGCTCGGTGGTACCGCGCGCGCCATGTCTCGCGAACCCGAAGTGGAGCTGGCTTACACCGCCGAAGCGCCATCACAGTCCGGCGAGCATCTTAAAGTGCCGATGCCAGCCCGTGATCTGCCACCCGACCAGGTTGCCCAGGCCCGAGGGTTTGCCGACAGTTTCTCGCTAAAATTACGCTATCATAACGAAGCCCGCCATCGCAAAAATGCGCCGCACGAAGCCGTTGCGCGCGCCTGTTTCGATGCTTTGGAGCAAGTGCGGACCGATGCGCTCGGGTCCCGCAATATGAAGGGCGTGAACAGCAATCTCGACGCGGCGCTCACCATGCGGATGCGCTCGGACCCGATATCCCGCGCGCAGAATCGCGACGAAGTGCCTATTTCCACGGCTCTTGCGTTGCTCGCCCGGGAGAAACTGACCGGAGAGGCACCGCCCGAATCCACCCTGAAGGGTGTTGAAATGCTGCGGGAATGGATTGAAGAAGGCGCTGGCGCTGATTTGGAAGGTTTGAACCTGACGCTGGATGATCAGGACAGTTTTGCGAAACTTTCGACGCAATTGCTGGAACATCTCGACCTTATCAAGAGCGATGATGAAACATCCGAAGCCGATGATAGCGACGACGATTCCGATGAAGACAGCGATGACCAGGAAGATGATGGCGCAGATGACGAAGCCACTGGAGATCAGGGGCAGCAAGACATGCGCTCGGAACAATCCGAAGATGACGCGCAGGAAAGCGAAAGCGAGCTAAACGCCGACGATCTCGAAGAAGGCGCGGAAGAGGAAATGGGCGACGCGGGAGACGAGGGCATGATGCCCGTGCGTCCCAACCGCCCGATGTCCGACCTGCCGCCCGGCTTTGACTATGCGCCTTGGACCGAAAAATATGACGAGATTATCAGCGCCACCGAGCTATGTGACGACGAAGAGCTGACCCGGCTGCGCGCGTTTCTTGATCAGCAATTGACCAATTTGCAGGGCGCAGTGACCAAGCTCGCCAATCGATTGCAACGCCGCCTGATGGCGCAGCAAAACCGCAGCTGGGACTTTGATCAGGAAGAAGGCATGCTCGATGCCGCCCGCCTCGCCCGCGTCATCAGCAACCCGGCCCATAGCCTGTCTTACAAAATCGAGCGCGAAACCGATTTCCGCGATACGGTTGTTACCTTGCTGATCGACAATAGCGGCTCGATGCGTGGTCGGCCAATCAGCATTGCCGCGATCAGCGCCGATATCATGGCGCGCACGCTTGAACGTTGCGGTGTCAAAACCGAGATTTTGGGCTTTACCACTCGCGCCTGGAAAGGTGGCCAGTGTCGCGAAAGCTGGCTGGCAGCAGATCGTCCGGCCAATCCCGGACGGCTCAATGACCTGCGCCATATCATTTACAAACAGGCCGATGAACCATGGCGGCGGGCCCGGAAAAACCTCGGCCTGATGATGCGGGAAGGCCTGCTGAAAGAAAATATTGATGGCGAGGCCCTGCTCTGGGCGCACAGCCGCCTGATCGCACGGCCCGAAGAACGCCGTATAATGATGGTGATCTCTGATGGCGCGCCGGTGGATGATTCAACCCTGTCCGTCAATCACGGTGCCTATCTGGAAAACCATCTGCGCAAGGTGATCGACTGGATTGAAACCCGTTCACCCGTGCAATTGGTCGCGATCGGTATCGGCCACGATGTGACGCGCTATTACAAGCGCGCCGTCACTATCATGGATGCCGAACAGTTGGGCGGAACGATGGTCGAACAATTGGCTGGCCTTTTTGACGAGGAAAAGAAATGAACGTTACCGAAGCTGTCACATCCCGCCGTTCGGTCCGTCAATTTCTCGATAAGCCCGTTGACCAGAAAACCCTCCAGAAGATTCTCGAAACGGCCTCTCGCTCGCCCTCAGGCGGAAATACACAGCCTTGGAATGCGGTTGTTGTTGGCGGGGACGAGCTGACCCGGATCGCAGACGCGGTCAAAGCCAAAGTTCCGACCGCTCCGGCGGGGGAAAATATGGAGTATGATATTTATCCCAAGGCACTGGAAGGTCGCTACGAAGACCAGCGCCGCGCCGTCGGGAAGGGCATGTTCGAAGCCCTGAAGATTCCCAAGGAGGATGGTGGTGCCCGAATCAAGCAGATGATGGCAAACTGGGACAGTTTTGGCGCGCCCGTGCAGCTATTTACCTATACCCGCAAATATATGGGGCCGCCGCAATGGTCGGACATGGGCATGTGGCTGCAAACCGTCATGCTGCTACTCCGCGAAGAAGGGCTGGATAGCTGCCCGCAAGAAATCTGGGCGATGTACGGCACCTATATGCGCGAACTGCTCGACATTGACGATGACCATATCTTTTTCTGCGGCATGGCCATTGGCTATCGCGATCCCGATGCGCCGATTAACAATTTTGACGTGCCGCGCGTGCCTTTAGCTGAAACTGTAAAATTTCGCGGATTCTAAACTCTTTAAAGTACTGATAAATAGTCATTTTATTTTTGGATGTTTCATTTGGTGACAAATGTCACCTGTTTCTCACCCTCGTGTCGATAAATTACTATACCAGACTCGAAAGTCTGGCCTAAGAACAGATGTGAGGGATAAAATCGGGTCGCAATCAGGGGGTTAAGCCATAACAGGCTCGACTGCCACTCGATATTGTGGGGGATAGATGATCGATCCGAGAAATTTTCGCTTGCCGTTGCTGGCATTGCTTCCTTTATTGGCCGCCACCTCCTCCCTTGCCCACGCCCAAGGAACGCCGGTATCGTTAAGGGATAGCTTCCCTATTGGCTCCGGCGATGGCACGCTCTGTCAGGTTCAGGACAGAAGTATTGAGAATAAGGCCAAACAAAGCATGTTTGACCGTAGCTGGGCTGTGGTCTGCCGTGATTCCGCGCGACCAGTCGGCTTTGTCTATGCTTTCCGTGCGCCGGAAGATGATGTTTTGCAGCGTATTGCCCCGCATCGTATGGATGCGGTGTCCTGCCCCGACCAAGCCCAGCCGGCCGTAGTGGGAGGCATGAACCGGAGCACTTGTACGCTTTCCAGCGAGCCGGTTGCCTATTCGATATTTCAGGAACAACGCGGCAATATTACCTATGTTGCAGAGGGCCTGACGGTCTATGACAGCGCAACCTCGCTCGCGCTGAAGTCGATTATGGCTAACAAGATCGTCAAAGGCAAAATTGACATTGCATCAACCTCTATCGCCGATCCCTTCGCCTTTGCGCGGGTGCAAGCACTGACGCTAAAACCGGATCAGGCGCTGGCGGAAGGCTACCGCCGTAATTTAAGCGGGGATTATGCCGAGGCAGCCGCCTTTTTTGAAACATTGCAGCAACGGACAGCTGGTCTTGATGGCGTGGATATCAATCCGCAGGAATATTTCATCAACCGCGCCTTACAAAAATCAAATCTCGGTGAATTTGCAGAGGCTGATGAGCTATTCAATCAAGCGAAAGCACTGGATTCCGGTAATGTCGTGAACCAGAAATTGCTGCGCAACTTTGAAGCCATGCACTTGCTCAATCAGGGGCGCTTTGAAGACGCGGTGACGCGGATTAACTTGCCGATCACTGCCACGGAATTGCAAAGAGACGCGCTTGTCAGCGGTCTTACCATTACCCAGCCGATTGCGATGCGGATTAACGGCGATGACAAGACCTCCAATCTACTCGGGTTGAATGATGATCTGAAACTGACCACGGCAGAACGCGGACAGATTATTGATGCGCAGGCGCTGCAGCTGATCGGAACCGCCCAACGAATCCGGGGCGACGCCGCAGCGGCACAAACATCGTTGACCACTGCGTATAATCAGGCGGTTGCTGTGCGCGATGGTCGGGTAACCTCGATCACCCGGCTGCGTACCCAGATCTTGTCGGAATTGGCGCTGCTCGCGGAATCTCAGGGCGAATTTGCCAATGCGGAGCAACTGTTGCGCAATGCTTTGGAACTGGTCGAGCTGCGATATCCCGAAACCCGAGCGGTCAACGGCGCGAAAGCAAAGCTTGCAAGCTATTTGTTGCGCCGCGGAGAACAAAATGAAGCGCGGCAATATTACCGGGAAGTGGTCGACAGCACGATTGGTAAACGCAGCGCCGCGACCGGTATTGCCAACCAATTGGCACCCTATTTCGAATTAATGACCGAAGATCCTGGTGCCACGGAAGAATTTTTCAAGGCCGCCCAGATTTTGGTGCGACCCGGTGTAGCAGAAACCCAAGCGGTTTTGTCACGCGAACTGAGCGGCGGTACAGATGAGGCCTCCCGATTATTTCGTCAGTCAGGCAATCTTGATCGCAGCATCGAACGGCTCCGCATGCGCTTCACAGCTTTGGGCAAAGTCGAACAGACGGCATCCACCCGCCAACGGCGCAGCGACCTTGCTGCCGAGATTGAAGAATTGGAGCGTGCCCAACAGCTGACGATCGTCAGCCTGGCGCAATATCCCCAATATCGCGCCATTGCGGACAGCTCGATTGCGCTGGAAGAATTACGCGGCAGCATGACCGACGACGAAGCCTATATGCGCATGGCGATTGTCGGGAATGACATTTTCATTTTCTATGCAGAAAAAGACTTTGCGACCACTTATAAATCGCCAATCAGCGCCGATGCGCTGGACGAAAAAGTGGATCTGTTGCGCGCATCCATTTCCGCTTTTGAAAATGGTCAATATGTGACCTATCCCTTTGATATCGAAGCGTCCCGCGGCCTGTTCAACGATCTGATGGCACCTGTCTCGGAGCGACTGGCAGCAAAAAGCCATCTGATTTTTGAACCCGATGGCGCGATGCTGCGCTTGCCGATTAATCTGCTGGTCGTCGATGACGCGTCTGTCGCCGATTATCTAGCACGGGTGGAACAACCGGATGGCGATCCGTTTGACTATACCGGGGTACGCTGGCTGGGCATTGATACCAATATCAGCACGGCTGTGTCCGCCCGTGGATTTGCCGATGCTCGCAGGGCGCCCATTTCAAAAGCTTCGCGGCAATATCTCGGCCTTGGCAGCAATCAACCAGTGGGGGCCAATACCGGTGTCCGCAGCGTACGGGCAGCGGCCGGTGGCCTTGATGCGCAGTGCAATTGGGCATTGAGCGAATGGAACAATCCGATTTCCGATGCCGAGTTGGTCCAGGCCCGTTCGATAATCGGACAAGGCGGCTCTGAAATACTCACGGGCAAAGCATTTTCTGATGATCAGATATTGGCGAAATCCGATATTTCCGATTACCGCATCCTGCATTTCGCGACCCATGGCCTGGTAACGGCGCCAAAGCCATCTTGTCCCGCAAAGCCCGCCTTGCTGACATCTTTTGGCGGTGAAAAATCAGACGGCTTACTCGCCTTTGACGAAATTTTCGACATGAAGCTCGATGCTGACATCGTTATTCTCTCGGCCTGCGATACGGCTGGCAAAGCCAGCATCCGGGCGACCCGCGAAGCTGGTGTGAGCAGCGGTGGCGGTACGGCACTGGACGGGCTCGTGCGTTCCTTCATTGGTGCCGGCAGCCGCTCCGTGCTGGCGAGCCATTGGCCCGCGCCTGATGACTTCAAAGCAACAGAGCGCCTGATTGGCGGACTGTTTGACAAGGGGCAAGGGCAATCCATTGCCTCGGCATTGCGTGTTTCGCAAAAAATACTGATGAACGATCCCACGACATCACATCCTTATTATTGGTCCGGCTTTGCCATTATCGGTGATGGATCAAGGCCGTTTTTGCCCGATGGCACCGGCGGCGACCAAAGCACCACTGCAGCGACAACCAGCAACTCTGACAGGGCGGTATCGAACTTGAAATAATGGTAAATATAGCACCCCCAACCGACCCGGCTTCGTCAGGCCGCGATGTCAAAGCCGAAGCGCGCGGGATATTACAGTCTCTCCGCCGGCTGTTTGACCAGCTTGGTCCCATCCGGTTGGGTTCGACGATATTGTTCCTGTTCCTGGCTCTGCTGATGGCGCGGTTTAGCTGGACAACGCCGCTCATTCAGGACGCCGAACGCGCGCTTTACGATATGCGCGCATCCGTCTTCGCTCCAGAGGTGGAGAAAGAAGACCGGATTGTGATGATCGTCTATAACGAGGACACGCTGAAACTAACCGGCCAGCGGTCTCCGGTCGATCGAACGATACTGGCACAGGCGCTCGAATCAATTGATGCGGCCAAGCCAAAATCCATCGGCATCGATATTCTCTTCACCATGCCGCAAGATGATGACGCATTGCTCGTTTCGGCCTTCAAGCAGCTGCAAACGCCGACATATATTGCTTATGCGGACCCAAAATATAATCCTGAAATCGCTTTTGCAGAACATGAATTTCTCACAGCGTTTCTCAGCGAGGTGCAAGGCGATACGCTCAATCCGACGAGCATCAAGCTGAACACCGACGGTGACGGTGTGCAGCGGCGCTGGACTCCTCAAAATCCCGAAGCACCGCCATTTATGGCAATGGCACTGACCAAGCCCAATCCGAAATTTGAGGCCAATCAAGGCGCTATCCGCTATCTGGTGCCTTCAAATCCCGATATGCCGGTATTTGACAAATTCCCGATCGAAAGCTTTGCAGATCCGGAGATAGCCGAGATGTTGCAATCCTTTATCAAGGATAAATATGTCCTGATCGGCGGCGATTTTGTTGACCGCGACCGTTTTGAAACCCCCATTGGTTCCATCACCGACTTGCAGAGCGAAGACGGCAAGATGATCGGACTGGAAGTGCACGCACACATGCTCGCACAACTGCTGAATGATGACAGGCCCGCGCTGATCCCAAGCTGGATATTGTGGATCGCCGCCCTGATTGTCGCCTTATGCGGCGGACTTTCAGCGCTTATCATGGGCAATGCGGCAAAAGTCGGCGGCATATTGGTTGGTCAGTTTGCATTTTTCCTGGTTTTTCCGTTTTTCTTGCAAAATCTTGGCGTCGACACATTGACCCTGCCAGCCTTTGGCTGGGCCTTGGGCTGGTTATTTGGCTATTCCTCCGTCGGATCTGCCGCGCGAACCATTAATTCAAAACAGCGGGCTTTCGCGCAAGGTGCTCTAGGTAAATATCTGCCAAAATCTATCGCAGGAGAAATCTTGCGGGATCCGGAAAAGCTCTCCCTGCACGGCGAAAAGCGTCAGATATTTGCGGTCTTCACCGATTTGGAAGGGTTTACAAAATTAAGCCACGCCATCGAACCTGAAATGGTGGCCACCTTGCTCAACGACTATCTCGACCGGCTCAGCGAAGTCGCGCTCGAATATGGCGGTACCATCGACAAATTTGTGGGCGATGCGCTCGTCACTTTTTGGGGGGCTCCGATTGCTTATCCCGATGACGGCGAGCGCGCGGCTAAAGCCGCATATGCGCTTTACCAGGCCGGTGAAGAGTTTCGCAAGAACGTCCCCGAAGGCGTCCCCCCCATTGGCCGCACCCGGGTAGGGCTGCATTATGGCGACGCGATTGTCGGCAATTTTGGTGGCGAAGGGCGCATCCAGTATACTGCGCTGGGCGATGCCATGAACACGGCCGCCCGTTTGGAGGCCGCCAACAAGACGCTGGAAACGAAAGTCCTGGTCAGCAGAGAAGCAATGGAGCGCACCGGCCTCGATTGGTATCGTCCGATGGGCACCATAACCCTGCGCGGTCGCTCTACACCGGTGGAGGTTTTTGAGCCCGTACCCGACTGGGAAGAAAAAGATCGCGCGGCAGTGACTGCCGTCATAGCCGCCCATAAAAAAGGTGATATTGATTACGTTCAGACACTTAGCACTATAGTGACGCAATATGGCGAGGATCTGGGCCTCGCAAATTTGCGAAAAAGACTAGAAAAGACAGAAAATGGAGAAAGCTATGCACTCGGCTGATATGAAGACACCTAAATCTGGAAAGAAATTGGGCAATTTAGGCAAAGTTGCGCTCGGCGCTGCCTTGCTTGTTGGAATGACCGGTACGGCCATTGCCCAGAACATGGTGGTGCGTTCTACAGGACCATCTGCCAAGTCCTATCCGGCAGGCAAAAAGCTTACCGACAATACGAAAATAACGCTCAAAAAGCTCGATCAAGTAACAATTCTTGGCAAAGGCGGCACGCGGGTCATCAAGGGCCCAGGGACATTTACTGTCAATCGCAGCGCTGCGCGCAAATCGAGCAGCTCGACCCGTCTGTCCAGCTTCATCAATAATCGCGGCAGCAGCCGGGCGAGAACCGGAGCCGTTCGCAGCGCCGGTGTTACAACGGCCGAAGTTGCACCCAGAAACCCTAATCTCTGGTATCTAGACGTGACCAAGGGCGGAAAATTCTGTGTTTCGGATGCTAATGCCCTGGTGCTGTGGCGCCCGGACTATACTGGCTCCGCCACCGCCAGCATCGTGGAACCGACCAATGGCGCGGTAACCGAAGTCGCCTGGCGCAAAGGCAATCCGCTGAAAAGCTGGCCGAAGGCTGTTGCGCCTCTGACCAATGGCGCTAGCTATCGATTGATCGGATCCAATGTCGAAAAATCTGTCGAGATTAATTTTGTACTGCTGAATGAACCACCGAAAAGCCTCGACGATGCGGCAGAGGTCCTGATTGCCAATGGCTGTCAGAGCCAACTCGATCTGCTGGTCGAGACGCTGGACGAAGGATCATCGGACAGCCAGGAACAAGGTTAGATTATAAAGACGTTCACACCGTGAGTTGAGGGTCACGGCGTGAACGAAAACACAATATTTCCACGGGGTCGCGCAGGAAATATTGAAAACCGGGGAAGAATATGTCGCGAGCGCGCGCAACACGTAAATTGGCTTTATTGGCATCAATATCAGCAATTCTGTTCACTCATAATGGTCTGTGGGCACAATCATCCGTCGCGGCTCCAACGCGAGAGGAGATCCAGCGCGGATTGCTGGGCGAAGCAGAGAAGGGGCAACCGCAGCCCCTCACCGTAGAGGGCGGTATTGAACGATCGGCTTGCCCGCTCGCCAGCCCTGAATTCGCCGATGTCAAATTTACCCTTCAATCGGTTGATTTCAGTGGATTGGGTGTGGTCGACGCCTCCATATTACGATCCGCCTATACCGGCTATATCAACCAAGAGGTCTCCGTGGCCGTGGTGTGCGAAATCCGCGATCGCGCGGCCACCATATTGCGCAGCGCCGGCTATCTCGCCGCCGTGCAAGTTCCGCCGCAGACGATTGATGGCGGCAATGTGAAATTTGATGTGCTGCTGGCGCGGATGACGTCCGTACAAGTGCGCGGTGACGCCGGACCATCAGAAAAGTTGCTCAAGCAATATATTGATCGACTGACCAATGAACCGGTGTTCAATATTGACGTGGCAGAACGCTATTTGCTGCTCGCTCGTGACATCCCGGGGCTGGATGTACGCTTGGCACTGCGCCCCGTGACCTCCAGCGCCGAGGGTCAGCCTGGCGACGTGATCGGCGAATTTAACGTCGTCCGCACCCCGGTCTATGTCGACGCGAATATTCAAAATTTCGGATCCAAGCAGGTTGGTCGATTTGGCGGACTACTTCGTGCCCGTTTTAACGGTATTACCGGTCTCGGCGATGAAACGACCATCAGCGCATATTCGACAGCTGATTTTAGCGAGCAACAGGTTCTGCAAATCGGCCATGAATTCCGCGTTGGCGGCGAAGGCCTGCGCTTTGGTGGCAATTTCACCTATGCGTGGACGGATCCTGAACTAGCCGGCAATTTTGATATTGAATCGGAAACCATGGTCGCCGGTGTATACGCCACCTATCCGTTCATCCGCAAACAGGCCCGCAACCTGTTCGGGACGGTCGGTTTTGAATATATCGACCAGAAAACCGAGATTTTTGGCATCAGGACCAATGAGGACGACCTCAGCATCGCCTATGCCCGTCTGGATTTCAGCGCGAGCGAGCCGGGCAGCATATCCGGCCGTGGTGGCTATTCCGCCTTCGAGCCGAAATGGGGCATGGCGGGATCGCTCGAGCTGCGTCAGGGACTCGGCATATTGGGCGCAAGTGAGGGATGTGGACCAGCATTTGTCCGCTGCATTGGCCAAGCGGTGATCCCGACACGGGCTGATGGTGATCCCACCGCTTTCGTGGTTCGGGGGCAGGCAAAGCTGGACTATCGCCCCACCCCGCTATTGGCTTTCACGCTAAAACCGCGGTTTCAATATTCGCCCGATGCCCTGTTTTCCTACGAAGAAATTTCCGGCGGCAATTACACGACCGGTCGCGGCTATGACCCGGGAACCATCATTGGCGACAGCGGCTATGGCCTTCAGACAGAAGTCAGCTATGGCTCTCTGATCCCTGATTCACCCAATGGCACCGCCTGGCAGCCTTATGTCTATTTTGATGCCATGGCTGTGTGGAACAAGAATTTCCCCGGCGATCCCCAGAAGATTTACTCCGCTGGCGGCGGTATCCGCGCAACCATTGGCCGCCAGGCCAGCTTGGATGTGATGGCTGTCGTGCCGCTGAAACGCGGACCATTCCAGACCCGGCGCGACAGCGCGCGGGCATTGATGACCCTGACGGTGCAACTCGCACCATGGTCACGATAGGCAATAGAGGCGGCGCATGATGACCAAAGGCAAGATGATGACAGAGACCAGACAATCAAACGCGATCGAAGCTAAAGCTATGGCGAAGAGCAGACAAGGGCCGGTCACGACGCCGTCATTCGGCAAGCTGAAATTGCTTGCGAGTGGATCCATCATGGCAGCCGCAATGATTCTGACGCTCGCTCCGCACCAAGCGCTGGCCCAGGCCGCACCGTCGCCCAGTGGTCATTCCGTCAATGCCAATCCCGAGCTCAATTCCGGCAATTTCACTCTTGGCACCGGCAATTTCACACCGGGCCCTACCAGCGATACGGTGACCATTTCCAGCGACCAGGTCATTATCGATTGGAATCTGGTCGACCAGTCGGGCGGCGGAACGATCAATTTCCTTCCGCGCGATAATGGTCTGGTTTTCAGCCGGGATGGCGGCGCAGACTATACCGTGCTCAATCGCATTGTCCCAACAAACCAGACGCGTGGTATCAGCATCGAGGGAAATGTTGCGGCTTTAAGCGGTTTGTCTCCGTTTATTGGTGATATATGGTTTTACAGCCCGGGTGGTATCCTCGTCGGGTCGGATGCCAATATCAATGTCGGTTCATTGGTGCTGACGACCAATGCAATCGACACCACTGGCGGTCTATTTGGCCCAAGTGGGGAAATCCGTTTTCGGGGGGCTGCAGCGTCGGCGCCGGGTCCTTTTCCAACCGTTGCCATAAGCAGTGGCGCACAAATAAATACCCTTTTAGACGGCAGCTACATCGCGGTTGTCGCGCCGCGTGTTGAACAAGGCGGCAATGTGAACGTCAATGGATCGACGGCCTATGTAGCAGCGGAGCAAGCGAACCTCACAATCGATCAGGGCCTTTTTGATATTGAAATGCTGGTCGGCACCTTAGATCCCGAAGGCGTCGTCCACACTGGCACCACAACCGGCGCCGTCCGCAACCCGGACCCGGCCTTTAATGGCGACAAAGATAACCAGGCGATCTATTTTGCGGCCCTGCCCAAAAATCAGGCGATGACGATGCTGCTGCAGGGCACCGTCGGCTATACCGCAGCGGCCGTTGCGCAAGAGGCCGATGGCAGGATAATTTTGAGCGCGGGCGGGAATATTAATTCTACCGGCCGCAGCTTTACCGATAATTTCGACGTTACAATCGACGAACTGGTTAATCCGGCCATAAATGCCAGCATCAACCTGACCGGTCTGGATATCAGCAATAATATTGAAGCTTTCGCGAACAACAACATAGCCATTCAGGACGTTCTCGGATCAGCCATTACCGGTGTGCAGGGGATAAATCCGCTGGACCTAAACTTCACCGCCGGGGATTCCATCCGCATGGAATCGGGCGGTACATCCGGCAGCATTGATATTGACGGTGATGTCACTCTCAATGCCGTGAACAGCGCGCAAGTGATCGCCAGGCAAAACGCGTCCATTACCATTGGTGGTAGTTTGAGGGTTGATGCATTTTCTGAAGCGCAAGGCGGAACAATCGACATTCTCGCCACTGGCAGCGGCACCAGAACGCCGGGTTCGGGCGATATTGTCGTTGGCGATGAATTGGTGGTCAATGCGAATATTGTAGGCCGCAGGAGCCGCGGTTCTCCTGTGACACAGGGAGAGGACACGTTTGGCGGCACGATCAATCTCGACGTTCTCGCCGGTGGATTACTGGACATCAATGGTGGTGGAGATCTCACGACATCCTCATTTAACGTGTCTGCGGCACCGAATATGGGTTCTGTGACCGCAGGCGAGTCAACCGGCGGCACAATTAATGTCAACATTACCGGTGTCGGCAGCACGCTGACAAGCGGCAGCGACGGCAGCTTGGAATTTAAAGCGGATGGTGAATCCGGCAATAATTTCAATGGTACGTCTTCCGGCGGAACCAATAGTGGTGGTACGGTCAACTTCAACGTGACAGATGGAATTTTCAATTCCGGCTTCGCTTCGATCAGCGCCAATGGATTTGGTACCGGAAACGCCACTGGCAACATGACCGCTTCGGAAAATGGAGCCAATGCAGGCGACATTGCCGCCAATTTTATCAATGCCACGCTTAACCTCAGCGGTCGGCTCGTATTTGATAGTGTCGCCGACGCTGATATCGGCTTTGATGCGGTTGGAAATGAAATTGCGGGCCCGGCATCATCCGGCAATCTGAATGTAACTTTTGATAACACAACATTGAGCGGCACGGGGTTGGGATTAACGACCAACTTTGTAGGTAGCGGAACTGCTGGCGACCTATCGCTGAATATTATCAATGGATCAAATCTGTCGCTTTCTGGCGGATTTGATTTGAGCGCAGAAGGCGATTCCAGCACGATGGGCACTGCATCCAGCAGTGGTAATATCAATTTATTGATCGACAACGCGTCGTTAGATTCAACGCAATTTACGCTGTCATCATCGCGAAAGACATCTGCTGCGGCCGATGCTCTGACCGACGGGACTACCGGAGCGGTGAATGTTACGGTTCAAAATGGCGGAAGCCTGACCGGTAGTGAATTGTCCATATCTGCCGGTGCTCGTACGGAAACGCAAGGCGGCACCGGGACCGCGGGTGATATTACGATTATAGTTGATGGCGCGACCATAGCTATGTCTGACGGCCCGTCTTCCGAGCCATCGGTAAGGCTTGCTGCCAGCGGCTCGGGACGGAGCAATGCGGCTGATGGTTTCGCAGCAGAACGCGGTCTGGGCGTTGGTGGCAATATCACGCTGACACTGGATAATGGCGGCAGCTTTTCAGCAGAAACTTTCTTCAGCAGAGCCGATGGATCGATTGAAGATATCGAAGAAGGGCCGATCGCCATTCGCGGTCAGGGCGGCAACGGCGTCGGTGGACGAACAGTTTTCAACCTGATTGACGGGAACTTCTCGGCCAATGATGTAAGCGTCTCATCCGCAGGCTTTGCATCTTTTGGTGGCGATTCACGTCCATTCGGATTTCCTGAACGGCCAGGAGTGGTCGGTAATGGTGGTGACGGACAAGGCGGCGATGTCGTCTTTAACCTGGATGGCGCCAATATTGTCGTGGATAATCTGACAGTGTCGGCCGACGGCTTCGGCGGCAACGGCGGTAACGCACGCGATATCGAAGGTGTAGCCGCAGGAAATGGCGGAGTTGGCGTAGCCGGCAACGCTACGTTTAATGCCAATGCCGGAAGCTTGACTGTGAGCAATGCGCTGGAACTATCTGCTGGCGGCTTCGGCGGCAGAGGCGGTGACGGTAGTGGTGTTGATGCCGGAAGCGGTGGAGATTCTGTTGGTGGCACGGCCACATTCAATCTTGATGGTACCGCTACAATCTCAGCCCAGCTTGCAACAATTTCTGCAAGTACTGAAGGCGGCCGCGGCGGCGACGCTCTATTCGGTACACCGACACCGTCGGAGCGTGCCGGTAATGGCGGGAATGCCGTTGCGGGTAGCGCCACATTCAATAATATCAATGGTGATGTAACCTTCACCAGTACGCAGGTCACTGCTGTCGGCACCGGCGGTGATGCCGGCAACGATCCAGACGCGCCGACACGCTACGGAGTTTATGGCACACCGATCCCCGCAGTGGGCTTTACCAACCAAATAGCCGGCAATGGTGGAAGCGGCACTGGCGGTAATGCAACGATCAATCTGGGGCAAGACGATGCCGTCAGCAGGATCTATCGGATTGACGCGCGCGGCGTCGGAGCAAAAGGCGGCGAAGGCAATAGTGGTGGCAATGCCGGTAATGGTATTGGCGGTACGGCCACACTCAATATTACCGGGTCTGCCGTATCCTTGGACAGCCCGGTTGTCACGGCAACTGGCACTGGTGGTGCGGGCGGCGTTGCTCGCGCATCATTCGGCGATGGCGGCGATGGCGGCGATGCACAGGGCGGCGTTGCACGACTGGAAATCGTTGGCGCAGGCGCGTCCTTGGCCAATGTTGGCGATCCTCTTGTTACCCTGGCTGATGCCTTTGGCGGCGATGGAGCGGCTGGAATCGACAATTTCAGCGGTAATGGCACGAATGGCGGCGACGGCGGTTCCGCAACAGGCGGCACATTGGAAATTGCGGTTCGTACAGGCGCCGACTTTACTCTGAGTGGCGGCGGGAGCTTCACCTTGTCCAGCACCGGTACAGGCGGACAAGGCGGATCAGGTGGTTATTCCTACGCCAATACGTCTGGCGATGGTGGTGATGCTGGCGACGGAACAGGCGGCACCGCTCGCTTGCTCGCACAAGGCGGAACAATTACGGGCAGCGACGTCACTATCACAACGACGGGGCAAGGCGGCGATGCCGGATTGCGCGGGCCGCTGGGAATGTTTGGCGGCGGAGGCACCTATGGCACCAACGGTACGGGTGGTCTTGGATTTGGCGGAACTGCCGCCCTCGAAGTTCAAGAGGGCAGCCCGGGTATTCTGACGCTGGGCAATGTCACAATGCTGGCCAATGGATTGAACGCAGGCGATGGATCCACCCCAACCGGTATCGGTGGCAGGATAGAAATAACCGACACATCAACCGACCCGGCTGGCCTGATCACCCTTGCCTCTCTCAACGCAGAAGCCTTGGCTGGCATGGGGCCTTCCAGCGGTTTCTTTATGACTGGCAATAGCGGAGCGACAACCATTGTGGGTGACCTCAACATAAATGTTGCTGGTAATATCGAATATGCGTTTGACGGCACGGGCCAGCTAACCGTTGGCGGTTTTGCAGATTTGCGTTCAACCTTGGGATCGATTCTGGTGGATCATACCAACAATGCGGGTGGGACCATTTCCATTGACGTTGTCTCGTTTTTCGATGCTGATGCAGCGATTGACTTTAACAGCATGACGGGGTCCATCATTCAATCCGGTTCTCAAATCGATGTGAATGCCGGCGCTAATATTCTCGCAAATGACCTGCGGGCGCTCAACATTATCGATCTTACGGCTGGAGAAAATGCCACTTTAAATGATGGCGCCGTTACCGGACCTGTGGACGCCTCTCCTGTCGGCGCGGGTTCTATCATTAACTCCGGCATCGCCATTGAAGCTGGTCTGGACCCAACGCCTAGCCCAACGCCTTTTTATGACCCCAGCTTTGATGCCACGATAACGGGTGACGTAACGTCTACCGGTGCCATTTTGGTTACTGCGGGCGGCAATGCGATATTCCAAACCGGCAGCAGCAGCGTGTCTGACAACGGTATTTCTGTAATCACCGGTGATGATATCATCATCCAGTCAGGCGCTCGGATTGAAGCAGCCGCTAATCCAGTGGACGCGCCAATATTGGGTACGCCATTTGATAGCCGAAATAACTTGATATTGCAGGCTGGCGCTTTGGGCCCTGATCTCATTTCTTCGCCGCTGACACCGATCGCGTCCATCGTGGCTGCAGGCGACATTAGCGCTAACGACTTCGCCGTAGTCATGACAGCCAATGCGATAGATGGCCTTGGCGGATCAATTAACGCAAGCTCGATCAGCGCTGATATTAATGACGCACCGTCCAACGCGGTCATTGCCGCCATCGGCCAATCAGATGACGACGGCCTGTTAAGTACGGACTGCTTGGAAGGCAATCTGTGCCTGGGTGGCTTGTCTGCCGACAATATTGTTTCCATCGGTCAATCGGGTGTCCCCATTCAGGCTGTGATCGAAAATGGCGATATTGTCGCCAATCGCATATTGGTTTCTACTCGCAGCGATATAGTAATGGGCGCCGACGGCGTGCCATCACGTTTCATCGCCGGCGACGAAATTTTTGTGAACAGCACCGAAGGCGACGTGGATCTGCGTGATGCGGAATTGACGAGCGGCCTGTTAGGTGTCGAGGCTGCAGGAAGCCTATTGGGTTCCGGATCGCTCAACAGCGGCAATGACATTGGCATTACGGTCAGCGGCAATATATCAGCAGCGGCGATCAACACTAGTGGCGAACTTACCACTGTGGCAAATCGTGGTGGTGGGCTTGAGGGCTTTTACTCGGTGCCAGGCAGCATGGATGTGGGCATTTTGACTGTTGGTGTGGGCGATGTCGATTACGACGCAGGCGGCGATTTCAGCTTTGATCAGATCAACGTTCCTGACACTGACATCATCCTGAATGCACCGGGGTCGATTTTCCTGGGCGGTACATCTGGCGCTCAAAATATCGATCTTGATGGCGGTAATATTACCGTGGGCAGCATCAGTGCGGGTGTCGATATATTCCTGACTTCAGGCGACTTCATCGACTTTGGTTCCATAGATGCCGGAAATATGCTCGACCTGAGCGGTAGTGACATATCTGGAGATATGCTAATTGCGGGTGCTTCTATTGTCGTCGATGGCTCTGCATTGACGGCCAATTTACTGGATGCCGGAAGCACGATTTTGGTCGAGACCACGGACGGGATCAATATCGGCAATGTTGTTTCTGTAAATGAGACGAGTCTAACCGGAACCTCCGTTTCGCTTGGTGGCGCTGATACGGGCGACAATGGAGATTCACGATTCACCGAAGGCTTGAGAATCCGTGCCAATGATGGCGACATCAACATAAACGGCGATCTGGATATATCCCGTCGCGGCGATTTTTCCGCCACCGGCAATATCAACTTCGCTGACGTCGATGTTACCAGCAAGATTGCGTCTGGGTTACGCCTGTTTGCGGGCGATTCCATTACGTTTGGTAACGTCACCACAGACGGTTTCGCGATCGCTAGCGCGACTAATGACTTTACCGCAGCGTCCGTAAATGCGCGCGAGCTGCGAGTGGATGTAGATGGCAACGTGGTGGTCGCTTCAGCCGGAGGCGGAACACTTCGCTTTGTTGGCGATCAGGGCGTAGAAATTACCGATGCTAACGCCAGTTTTCTGAGCATGACATCCTCCAATGGCGACGTTGCCGTGCGAAACAACGCGATTGTTAGGGGTAACGTGTCAGCGAACGGTAATAACGTATTCCTGCGGTCTGACGGGGCGCTGAGAGTTAGGGCTACCGCTAATGCCGGTAACATCGACATTGTTACCGATGGAAATCTCGTGGTCGATGCAGCTTCTGCAACAGGCAATATCGAGCTGACCAGCTTGGATGGCAGCGCTGAATTGAACGAGCTTGTGTTTGTCGGAAGTAGCTTTGGTGGACCGTCAGCAGGCATAACCGGCCAAGCCACCACAAGTTCCAACGGTAATATCGATATAACAGCAGCGGTAGATGTCACGATAAATGATATAGTGAGCGCCGCGAATGCCCTGACGGTGACCGCCGGCAACTTGATTGATATCCAGGCTCTGGCAACCGGCACGACCATTAATCTGTCCTCTGCTGATATAAACATCGGCACAGCAGGTCAGCTTGGTGATTTCACGCAAACCAATGATATTTTCATCGAGAGCAATGGCATCAACCAAGCCATATTGGGTGGCGTAGGAACGGCTGGTGTGTTCAGCCTCAATAATGATGAATTCACGAGGATCCAGTCCAATCAGGACCTCACGCTGTTTGTTGCCCAAACAGGTGGCTCTACACCGGATCTGATCATTCAAGACCTGACGGTCCAGACCGGTGATAATGTGAGCGGCGCGCAGAATGCAGCAATCGGTTTTTCAGGCACGCTGACCATCGATTCCGGTCAATCCACGCGGGTCGACGGGAACTTGAACCTGACCAACGCCTCTCCGGGTACGACGCTGAACATGGCATCAGTCAATAATCTCAGAATTAACGCCAATGGTGGATTGATTCAAATTACCGGTTCGGGCGGCAGTTTTGGCGGGGTTGGACTAATGACTCTGCAGGCCCAAAATATCTACGCCATGACCGACCAGGCCTTTGCCGATATTGCCGGACTTAGCGTCATGGACGTCGATGCACGGCTGGAAAATAGCGACGGCCTGGATATTGGTAACGGCTTGATCCGTGGCGGCATCGCCCAGTTTATTGTCGATGGTGATCTGTATATTCAAAATACTGTTTCGGGCGTCTCTTTCGACGAACGTCGCGGCTTCACAGTTGATAGTTTGACCATCAACGGGCTCAGTGCTGGCAGCAACGCAAACATTGCCATAAACGGTATTGTCAATGCCGAGACGGGCATCGAGACGATCTTTGCGACAGACACAGTTGTGGGATTTGACAGCTTTTCGACAATCAATGGTTGCGTCATCAATGATCCATCCAGCTGCGGCGCGCCGCCTCCGACGCCAACGCCAACCCCCACGCCTACACCAACACCAACACCTACTCCGACACCCACGCCTACCCCAACAGCTGATCCAGGAATTGATGATCCGGTACAGGACATTATTGAGGAAGAGGTTACACCAAACGAAGATGGCGTTGTGGTCAGCGATCCGTTTGAAACCAACCTAATCGAGCTCAAGGAAAATGAGGAATATGTTGATGACCCCTTGATTGACGAACCGGTTACCGGTGCAGGTAATGATGATCTGTGGGTTAACCAGGCAGATACCGACGAAGAGGACAGTAGCGAATGTGCGGAAGACGACCAATCCTGCGGTCAAGGCGGTCCGGCGCAAGATGAAGAAGAGGTGGAGGCAGCCGAGTAAATTGACTGGTTGACCTTTTGCATCCCAAACCATTAGGCGGTGGATATGAATGAACGCACCAGCCATCCTTTGAAACTGTTCAACAGCCTCACCCGAGAGATTGAGCTATTCACTCCGGTCCATGAGGGCGAAGCCCGCGTCTATACCTGCGGCCCGACAGTTTATAACTATCCGCATATCGGCAATATGCGCGCCTACGTCTTTGCCGATTTGCTTGGACGGACATTGAGCTGGAAAGGCTACAAGCTCACTCATGTCATCAATATTACCGATGTCGGCCATCTGACTGACGACGCCGATGATGGCGAGGACAAGCTTGAAAAGGCAGCGGCGGAGCGGGCGCAATCCATTTGGGATATCGCCAAACATTATACCGAGGCCTATTGGGAAGATATCAAGGCGCTCAACATCCGCCAGCCGGCTCATTGGTCGATCGCCACCGATTATGTTCCGCAAATGATCGAATATGCCAAGGGCATTGCCGATCAACATTGTTATGAATTGGATGGCGGCCTCTATTTCGACGTCTCCACCATTGCCAACTATGGCAGTCTCGCGCGTGCGGCAACCGAAGATGGCGAAGGCCGAATTGATACCGTCGAAGGCAAGCGTAACGCCGCTGATTTTGCGATCTGGCGGAAAACGCCGGAGGGCGAAACCCGGCAGATGGAATGGGATAGTCCTTGGGGCAAAGGCGCACCAGGTTGGCATCTGGAATGCTCGGTCATGTCAGAGGCTTTGCTCGGACTGCCCTTTGATATTCACACTGGCGGTATCGATCATCGCGAAATCCATCACCCCAATGAGATCGCCCAGAACCAGGCGCATAGCGGCTGCGACCATAGCGGTGCCCATTTCTGGATGCACAATAATTTTCTGATCGACCGGGCTGGTAAAATGTCCAAATCAGCAGGTGAATTTTTACGCCTCCAGCTGCTCATCGAAAAGGGCATCCACCCCCTCGCCTATCGCTTGATGTGTCTGCAGGCCCATTATCGCAGCGAGCTTGAGTTTAGCTGGGACAATTTGGTGGCGGCACTGACGCGGTTAAAAAGAATATTGATTGGGATCGAAAGACTCCGAGAAAAAGCTCCAAATGAACCTTCAGGAAACGCGGACATGAGCATCCATCAAGTTGATGAAGCAATTTCTGAGGATCTTAATACGGCAAGAGTATTAGTTATCGCTGAGTCCATTGCAGCGATGAAAGACCACGCATCGGACCGATTGGAAGCGATTTACAAGATCGATGAGCTGTTGGGCCTTGATCTAGCAAGACTTACTCGCGTCGATCTGCGCATCCGTCCCAAAAATATTGCAATCACTGAAAATGAAATCGAAACGAAATTAAATGAACGCCAACAAGCCAAAGCTGACAAAGACTTCGCCGCCGCCGATGCGATCCGGGATGAACTTGCGGCGCAAGGCGTGGACTTGATGGATGGCGATCCGCTACGCTGGGAATGGAGCATATCGATATGAGCAAACCAATAGCCGCCATGGCCTCTCTGGTCCGTCCGTTGGTCGAACCGCATTGCGGCGATCTCGACGTCACGTGGTTCACGAGCACGGAAGAAGCACTGGAGATAGCGCCCCATGCTGAAATCGGTTGGTTCGACATGTATGATAAAGAAAAGATGGCCCAGGTTCTGGGCGCCGCCACAAGTCTGAAATGGCTCAACAGCATCTATGCTGGCGTTGAGCATTTTCCACTCGATCAGCTTAAAAGCCAGGGCACGATTGTGACTAACGGCGCAGGCCTGAACAGCTCACCCATTGCCGAGTTCGTGCTTATGGGCATGCTTGCCGCTGCCAAGCGGACAGACAAATTGCTTGCGCTTCAAGAGCAACAGGAATGGCCCGAACAAGCCCCCGGCACGGCCGAACTGGCAGACAGCAAGGCTCTCATCATCGGCTATGGCGGCATTGGTCAGCAAGTGGCCAAAAAATTATCCGGTTTTGAGATCGACGTTACCGCCGTGCGCAGGACGGCAAGCGATGATCCGGCCGGCGTCGGGACTGAAGTGATTGGCACGGACGAATGGCGCGACCGACTGGGCGAATTTGACTGGGTGATCGTCTCCGCACCTGCAACTGCAGAAACTCAGAAGCTGCTCGGCAAAGATGAATTTGCGGCGATGAAACAATCTGCCTGGTTGGTGAATGTCGCGCGTGGATCGTTGGTAGATCAAGCGGCATTGGTCGATGCGTTGAATGGCAAGAGCATCGGCGGCGCGGTGCTTGATGTTACCGACCCCGAACCTTTACCCAAAGGTGATCCGCTTTGGACAGCGCCCAATTGCTTTATCACCATGCATGTTTCCGGCGTTGCGCAAACCCGTATGTTTCAGCGCGCCGCAGCGCGTTTTGTCGAAAATTTGAAATGCTATCAAAATGGTGAAGAAATGGTTGCGGTTGCTGATTTGGATCGCGGCTATTGAGCCGACAAGAAAATTTTCGATTGCTGCGTGACACGCTTGTAAATTTAACTTATCAACCAACGATATAGGGGTAAGAATGAGTCTTTCTGGAGGGGAAATTCATTCTGTGGTCGTTGCCATTATCTTGAGCAAATACTGATCGTCCAGATCAGGGAAGGATCCACAATGACCAAAGCATCTGATTTATTCGTCCAATGTCTTGAAAATGAAGGCGTAGAGTATCTTTTCGGCGTTCCCGGCGAAGAAAATCTCGACATGCTCGACAGCTTGTCGCGCTCCAAGAAAATCCAACTGATCCTGACCCGGCACGAACAAGGCGCTGGCTTCATGGCGGCGACCTACGCACGGCATACCGGCAAAACCGGTGTTTGCATGGCAACACTTGGCCCCGGGGCCACCAACTTGGTGACTGCCGCAGCCTATGCGCAGCTGGGCGGCATGCCGATCTTGATGGTCACTGGTCAGAAACCAATCAAGAAATCCAAGCAGGGCCGGTTCCAGATTCTCGATGTTGTCGACATGATGGGCCCGATTACGAAGTTCACCCATCAACTGGCTTCTGCGGACAATATACCGAGCCGTATCCGCGAAGCGATCCGTTTGGCCGAAGAGGAAAAGCCGGGCGCGACTCACATTGAATTCCCGGAAGATGTCGCGGATGAGCAAACCGATTCCACGCCAATCAAGCCCAGCTTGTCCCGACGCCCTGTTCCTGAAGCCAAAGCAGTGCGCGCCGCAACGCAAAAGATCGAAAAAGCCAAATCACCTATCCTCGTCATTGGTGGCGGTGCAAACCGTACAACGACAGGCCGGATGCTTACCCAATTTATTGAAAAGACGGGCATACCCTTTGTCACGACACAGCTCGGCAAAGGCGTAGTCGACGAAACCCACAAAGAATTTATGGGTTGCGCCGCATTGTCGGCCAATGATTTTGTCCATAGCGCGATTGAGTCGGCTGACCTGATCATCAATGTGGGCCATGATGTCATCGAGAAACCGCCTTTCTTCATGCATGACGGTGGCACGGAAGTCATTCATGTCTCCATGAACACCGCTGAAGTGGACCCTGTCTACTTCCCGCAGATCGAAGTGATCGGCGATATCGGAAACGCGATCTGGCAGATGAAGGAAGATATAGTTCCTTCCGGCTCGTGGAATTTCGATCATATGTACAAAGCGCGTGCGGCCGAAGAAGAGCATACCGCCACCATGGACGATGACATGCGTTGCCCGATTTATCCACCACATCTTGTAAAAGTCGTCCGTGAGAAAATGCCGGCTGATGGCATTATCTGCCTCGACAATGGCGTCTACAAAATCTGGTTTGCGCGCAACTACAAGGCGCGTCAGGCCAATACTGTATTGCTCGACAATGCGTTGGCAACCATGGGCGCTGGCTTACCTTCTGCGATGGCATCGGCGATGGTATATCCAGACCGTAAAGTCATGGCGATTTGCGGCGATGGCGGTTTCATGATGAACAGTCAGGAAATGGAAACAGCGGTTCGCTTGAAGCTCAACATCACCGTCTTGGTGCTCAATGACAACAGCTATGGCATGATCCGCTGGAAACAAGCCAATATGGGCTTTAAGGATTGGGGCTTGACTTATGGTAACCCTGATTTTGTTAAATATGCGGAAAGCTATGGCGCTCATGGTCACCGGATCACCAGCGCGAAAAACCTGCAGGAAACGATCGACAAATGCCTGAACAGCGAAGGCGTACATTTGATCGATTGCCCTGTGGACTATTCCGATAATGATCGTATCCTCAATGTCGAGATCAAGGAACTCAGCGCAAAGGTTTAGAGGATAAATGATGACAAAATTGAAAGACGTCTATCCGCTTTACCTCAATAATGTCGCTGCCCAGCCGAATACCGATCTGGAGGTCACTGACAAGTTCACCAACGAGGTAGCTTTCCGGACGGCTTTGGCAACACCCGACGTTATTGAGGAAGCCATTGCCGGGGCAGTGGAAGCTGCGGAGCCAATGGCGCGTATGGCAAGCTATGAGCGGCAAAATGTGCTGCAACATTGCGTCGACCGGTTCAAAGAACGATTTGACGAGCTTGCCTATTCACTCTGCGTTGAAGCAGGCAAGCCGATCAAGGATGCGGAAGGCGAAGTTGGCCGGTTGATCGACACGTTCCGCATTGCCGCTGAGGAATCGACGCGCAACTATGGCGAAGTCCAGCCACTGGACATTTCCGAACGCGCCAAAGGCTATCAGGGCATGTGGAAACGCGTGCCGATTGGTCCTTGCAGCTTCATTTCGCCGTTTAACTTTCCGCTCAATTTGGCTGCGCATAAAATTGCGCCCGCTATTGCTGTTGGTTGCCCGTTCGTGATGAAGCCAGCGTCTAAGACACCGCTGGGCGCAATTATCATGGGTGAAGTCCTCGCCGAAACTGATTTGCCCAAAGGCGCGTTTTCAATATTGCCGGCGAGCCGTGATGGCGCAGACCTATTCACGGTGGATGAGCGGCTCAAGCTTCTTTCTTTCACCGGTTCCCCCGGTGTCGGTTGGGATCTGAAAGCCAAAGCGGGCAAAAAACCGGTCATTCTGGAGCTTGGCGGCAATGCTGCCGTTATCGTCGATCATGATGCTGATCTGGAAGACGCACTCGAGCGAATCATCTTCGGTGCCTTTTACCAATCCGGCCAAAGCTGTATTGGCGTGCAGCGGATCATCATTCATGAATCAGTCTATGACAGGTTCAAGGATATGCTGGTTGCCAAAACCAAGACCTTGATCGCTGGCGATCCGAAAGATCGTGACACGTTCATTGGCCCAATGATTTCCGAAGGTGAGGCCAAGCGCCTGCACGGCTGGATTGAAGATGCTGTCTCTGGTGGCGCGACCTTGCTCTGCGGCGGCAATCGGACCGGCAATATGCTGGAAGCGACTTTGCTGGAAAATGTCGATCGTGACGCCGCTGCCAATCGTGAGGAAGCTTTTGGCCCGCTCGCTCTGCTCTCCAAGTTCACTGATTTTAACGCGGCGCTGGACGAAGTTAACGATAGCAAGTTCGGTTTGCAGGCTGGTATATTCACCCGTGACCTGTTCAAAACACTGGATGCATGGGACCGTCTCGATGTTGGCGGCGTCGTGATTAACGACGTGTCATCCTATCGCGTTGACAATATGCCTTATGGCGGCGTCAAGGATAGCGGCCTAGGAAGAGAGGGGATCAGATTCGCGATGGAGGATATGACCGAAATTCGTAATCTGGTTATCCGGCGAAAAGTCTAGGAGCCGAATCGCGGCACCAAGCGAATCTTGCGACCGTGCGGTCAAACGAAAGAAAGTGGTAAATCGGCAACGCTTGTGCAGTGAAAAAGGTAAAAATGGTGCTGCAAGTCACAGAAAAACAGCCATATTCGAGCTTTTTTACCGTTGCATTGGGATTGCAATGAAGCATATTATAGGGCGTGAAACATAGTTAACGACTTGGGTCGCGTCGAGCTTACAGAGGGGCCTGATCTCCGGATCAGGAAAAGCAACGATGCAAATGGGGAAAAATCTTTCGTGGAAGCGAAGCTGGTCTGCACTGGCCGCTAGTCTATTCTGTTGTGCGCTTGCCGGCGTAGCATTTCTCATATCATCTTTTGCAGCCCCTGCCCCGGTTGAAGCGGCGCAAGATTTAGCTAGCGGAACACATATGGGTGTTGCCAGCTGCGGTGGAACCACCTGCCACGGGCGGCAAGAAGCCGATGGCGAAGTTGTTCGCCAAGATGAACTCATGCGCTGGCAGGAAGAATCGACGCCGGGCGGAGCCCATAGCCGCGCTTTCCGAGTCCTTCGCGAACCCCGCAGCATTGCGATAGCGAACCGGCTTGGCATCAAAGATGCTGCGTCTTCCGATCAATGCTTGGGCTGTCACAGCACGCCGGCAGCAAAGAAGGGCCCTCGTTTCCAAGTCAGCGACGGCGTCGGGTGCGAAGCGTGTCATGGCCCATCGTCCGGTTGGCTGTCGGCTCACTATGCCGTTGGCGCGAACCATGCGAAGAATGTCTCTCTCGGCCTCACGCCACTCGACAATCCGAAAGTGCGAGCCAGCAATTGTCTCGACTGCCATTTTGGTAGCGCGAAAAAGGGCCAATTTGTTGATCACCGGATCATGGCTGCTGGCCATCCCCGGATTTCCTTCGAGCTCGATCTATTTTCAACGCTGCAACAACATCATGATGAAGACGTCGATTATGTTCGTCGCAAGGGTAAGACGAACGCCGTCCGCTTCTGGGCGGTCGGTCAGTCCATGGCGCTGGAACGCTCGCTTAATCTCTTCTCGAAACCGGCATTGGCACAGGAAGGCCTGTTCCCGGAATTCTATTTCTATGATTGCCACAGTTGTCACCGCCGTATCTATGATGAAGCCTCTGCAAGACCAACATCAATCAACAATCCAGGTCGGCCCATCCCGGAGGGCATGCCGCCCTATAATGATGAAAATATGATCATGCTAAGCGCGGCTATAAAAGTGACTGCTCCTGATCTCGCCGGACAATTTAATGCGCGGTCCAAGGCATTTCATGCAGCCATGGCGCAAGGTCGCGGCCCTGCTGTTCAAGCCGCCGCGCGCCTGCGTCAGACTGCCACAACTTTGGCAGACCGGTTCTCTCGCGCCAGCTTTGGCCGTGATCAAACCTTCCAGATTATGGAAACAATTGCAGGGCAAGCCATCTCGCCGCGCTTCACTGATTATGAAGGCAGTGTACAGGCGGTGATGGCAATTGATACGTTGCTCAACGGATTAGTGAACAGCGGCCAGGTCAGCGAAGCCGCGGCTGCCAGCCTGCGCGGACAGATTAATGTCGCCTATAAGGCGGTAGACGAGCCTAACAGCTATCAACCCCTGCAATTCCGCCGTGCGCTTGGCAGCGCGGTCAGAACCATAAGGGCTTTACGATAATGCGGAACCCTCGTTTTACCGCTGCGATTTCGGCAGCTGCCTTGCTTTTGACCTCCTGTGGCGGTGGTGGGGACAGCAATGATTTTGGCGGCACACCATCACCCGCCCCGACACCGACGCCCGCCCCAACACCAGTAGACGGCAATGGTGGAGCGTTTACCCCACCTGCGCAAGAATCTCTCAGTGTAACCGACGTGCAAACGGTTATTGCACAGGCAGTCGGTGAGGCAACCGCGCGAAACCTGCCTTCGGTTATCGCGGTTACAGACCGCGTCGGCAATGTGCTTGCTGTTTTTGAAATGAACGGTGCTCGCGCCATAGCAACGACCAGTGCGCGCACGGCGATGGGAACGATCAACAGCCCCGGCATCGATGTTCAGGGCGTAGATGTACCAGCGGCCGCTGGAGCTATCGCAAAAGCCGTCACAGGTGCCTATTTATCCAGTGCAGGAAACGCATTTTCCACTCGTACTGCCAGTCAAATTGTGCAGGAACATTTCCCGCCTGCACCTACCGCAGCAGGCCTGGAAAGCGGCCCGCTATTTGGCGTTCAATTCAGCCAGTTACCCTGTTCCGATCTTAATCAGAGGTTCGGTAATGCCGGCGCAGCTGCGCTCATTGGACCGAAGCGCTCTCCTTTAGGCTTGTCCGCTGACCCTGGTGGACTACCACTTTATAAGAACGGCGTTGTTGTCGGCGCAATCGGCGTCATGGGCGACGGCGATTATGGCTTCGATTCCAACATTCTCGATATTGATGTCGATGATGAAGAAGCGATTGCGCTTGCCGGAATTCAAGGCTTTGCGCCGTCAGCTGCGATCACGGCCAACCGGATCTCGGTTGACGGAACGTCCTTGCGGTTCAGCGATATGGTGGTGAGTGATCTGTCACCGCTGCAAAGCAACTTTGCTGCCATTAACGGCACGTCCGGCAATTTGATTGCGGTAACCGGCTATAGCGCCGGCGCGATCATCGCCGGCTCGGCTTATGGCACGGAAAATTCTGGGATCCGGGCTTCCACAGCTGCCGAATTCAGGAACCGCGACGCGTTCGTGCTGTCCGATGGTACCGGCACAAACCGGTTCCCGATCCGCGCTGGCACCGATGGAGCCGATGTTGCTGCGCCGTTAACAGTAGCCGAATCCCGGGCCATCCTGGAAGAAGCGTTCATCATCATGAGCCGCGCCCGCGCGCAAATCCGGCAACCACTCGACAGCCGCGCACAGGTTTCCATTTCGGTCGTCGATACCCATGGAGAGATTTTAGGCATAGTCCGTTCGCCTGATGCTCCCATTTTCGGAACGGATGTGTCGTTACAAAAAGCTCGTACGGCATCTTTTTTCTCGAACAGCGTTGCGGCATCCGATCTTCTCGGCAATCCTGACACCGATGTTGCGGCCTTTGTGCAGCGGGTTCGGACATTTCTGAACGACCCCAATGCACTCACCGGAACGGTCGCTTTTGCCGATCGATCCGGCGGCAACCTCTCCCGACCCTATTTTCCTGATGGTGAACTGGGCCGTCCGGCCGGACCTTTGTCGCGTCCGATTGAGGATTTCAATCCGTTGGCAACCGGGCTTCAGGCAGCATTGATCTTTCCCAATCTGGGCCAACATCTGGCCTTTGTGACCGGGGCCTCCGCAACAGACACACCCATGCGCTGCACCAACACACCCGATGCGGTGGCAGGTCAGAACCGTCTGGAAAATGGTATCCAGATTTTCCCGGGCAGTGTCCCGATTTATCGCGGCGATCAACTGATTGGCGGCCTTGGCGTGTCAGGTGACGGGATTGATCAGGATGATATGATCAGCTTTCTCGGTTTGCATAATGCAGGTCTTCGTGTTGGTAGTATTGGCAATGCACCCAAAGCCATCCGTGCCGACAATGTGGTGGTCGACCTTGGCGACGCGCAGGTACGCTTGCGCTATGTGAGTTGCCCCTTTGCGCCGTTTCTTGACACAAACGACCAAAATGTTTGCGAGGGATTGTAAAGCAGGTGCCTGCGGTCTCTTCTTCTCTCATGCCAATCATGGCCGTGATGTCTGGTCAGGCAGAACAGATGGAAGCGCAACGCGTATCTGTAGAAGAGATGGAAACGTCTTTGGCCGCTCTGCTGGCTGGCGAACAATTTGACTGGTTACGAGCGGATAATTCGGATTTCGATTTGACCACAATCAATACCGCTTCAGGCGCCTTAGCGGTCGGCGATGATGCATTGGTCGTGAGCGCTGGAATGGCAAGCAATCAAGCCATCACGGCTGGCGATTCAGATCCCAACGATGACGAAGAAGTCAACCTGTCAGAACCACCGGTTACCGACAGCGATGACGCAGCGACAGTGCCCGACCAGCTGGAAATGGATTTTGACGGTCTGGAAGCAGACGAAGCGCTGATTGATGGCCGCCGTCGTCCCGGGGTAATCAAAGAACTACCGGATCGCGTCATCCAGAATAACCCCGGCGCTGGCAGTGCACCGCCGCCCGAAGCGTTCCCGACCGACGAATTTCCAGTCCCCGACCGCTGGCGGATATTGCAGACATTGTGCCCGCAAAAAGGCGGTGATCAATCCATCTACAAGGTCTTCGGCGCGCTTAAAAGCAACTGTGCCAGTACGTCGAACCCTTATGCGCAAAACGTACTCAAAGGCGACAAGCCGATTCCGGAAGACAAGAAACCGTCTTTCCTGAAAGGCGATGACTGGTTTTTTGTCGTCAACGCAATTTCCGATACCGTTATCGAACCACGCAGCTTTCCCATTCCAGTGGGCGTGCAGACCACAGACAGGCCGGGCAGCGTTGATGTGTTCGGTCGCTCCGGATCAGAAGTCTATGCACAAACCTTCATCACCGGCTTCGCACTGATCAAAGGCTCCACAGCCTATAAACCACCAGACGTCGAATATCGTCTGACGCTGGCGACGCAGATCAACCACGTGAACGTACCGGAACGCCGTGTGTTGTTTGTTGAACCATCCAAGACATCCAATCGCACCGACTATTTTGTTGGCGTGCAGGAAGCGTTTTTTGATTATCATATTCGCAACACATCGGCGCGCTATGATTTTGACAGCTTCCGTATCGGTATCCAGCCCATGCAGGCTGATTTCCGGGGTTTTCTGTTTCAGGATAACCAACTTGGTTTTCGGTTGTTTGGCACCCGTGACAATAATCGCGTGCAGTATAATCTCGGTGCCTTTGTGCAACTCGAAAAGGACACGAATAGCGGCCTGAACGACATTTTCCAGACCCCCCGCGAAAGCTACATATTCTTTGCCAACCTCTATCGTCAGGATTTGCCCTTTGTTGGCCTGACCAGCCAGTTTAGCGTGACCTATAATATGAACCGCGAACAGAGCGATATCGAGATTGACGATAACGGATTTCCCGTGCGCCCTGCATTGATCGGTGATCTGCGGGGTCGTGCTTATGATGTCGTTTATCCCGGCTATGCCGTGGATGGGCGGATCGGACGAATTAACGTGACCGGCCAAGTGTACGGCGCTTTTGGCGAAGATCGCAACAGCATCTTCACCAGCGAACCAGCAAAGATTGCGGCGTATTTCGCAGCAGCAGAAGCCAGCTATGATGTTGACTTCCTGCGGTTCCGCGCCTCTGGTTTGTTCGCTAGCGGCGACGGCAATCCGTATAACAATACGGAAGCCGGATTTGACTCTATTTTCGAAAATCCGATTTTTGCTGGCGCGGATACCAGTTACTGGATCCGGCAAACCATTCCCTTTGCTGGCGGCGGACGAGTAATCAGTATTAACGGCCGCAACGGCATATTAAATTCGCTGCGCTCTTCAAAAGAGCAAGGTCAGAGCAATTTCAACAATCCTGGCACAATATTGGCCGGTGTCGGCGTGGACGCTGATCTGACCCCCGATTTCCGGCTGTCGGCCAACGCCAATCATTTGTGGTTCCACAAAACCGAAAGCTTGGAGGCGCTGCGCGTCGAAGGGTCTATACCCAAAGATATTGGTTGGGATTTGTCAGCTGCGGCAATTTATCGACCCAAGGCGACCCAGAATATTGTTTTCCGTCTGTCTGGCGCAGCGCTACTACCCGGAAAAGGTTTCCGGGACTTGTTCGACCAGACCGACAAGCGCGACTTCCACTACTCCATTCTCTTTAACGCAATATTGGCCTTCTGATATGCAACCTACTTCTCCCGCAAAGTCGTCAATGTTACCTACCCCTGCACCCATGCGGAGCGGAGTAGCGCTTGCTTTTGCGGCCCTATTGCTTGTTTTTGGTTCATCTCAAGTATTGGCTGCGGGCAAGGAGAAAGCCCAAAAAATAGATTATTCGTTCACCCCGCCAGCACCACAGAACCAGACGTGGGATGCGGCGAATGCCAAAAGCACAGGCTGCGTTTCTTGTCACACGGACAGTGATCAAAAAACGATGCATGAGACACCCGCTGTGGTGCTCGGCTGTGTTGATTGTCATGGCGGCGATGCCAGCGTCAATGGCGACAATGATTGGGGCAAGAAAAGCCCACAATATATGTTTGCGCTCAAAAAGGCCCACGTTCTCCCCAAATACCCGGAAACCTGGCACTGGCCTTCCTCCGCCAACCCCAAGCGCAGTTATACTTTGCTGAACAAGGAATCCCCCGAATTTGTACGCTTCGTCAATCCTTCCGATTATCGCGTAGCACGCGAGTCCTGTGGTGCCTGTCATATGGAAATTATCGAGGCGTCCGAACGGTCCTTGATGGCAACAGGTGCCATGCTCTGGGGTGGAGCTGCTTATAATAACGGCATCGTGCCTTTTAAAAACTATGTCTTCGGTGAAGCCTATACCCGCAAAGGCCTGCCGGCGACGATCAAATCACCCGGTAGCCCGCACGGAACCGTGACCGAAGAGCAAAAAAAGCGCGGCGCTCTACCTATTCTTTATCCTCTGCCAACTTGGCACACGATACCGCCTGGCGATGTTTTCCGTGTGTTCGAGCGCGGTGGCCGCAATATCAACACACAGTTTCCTGAGATTGGTCTGCCCAATATTGGCGGCATTATCCAACGCCTGGAAGAACCGGGTCGCCCTGATCTGAAACAATCTAACCGGGGTCCTGGTACCGGTTTACGTGTCGCTATTCCGGCCCTGAACATCCACAAGACCCGATTAAATGACCCGTTCACCTGGTTCATGGGTACCAATGACCAGCCCGGCGATTATCGTCAGTCCGGCTGTGCCAGCTGTCACGTGATTTACGCCAATGACCGCGAACCACGCCACAGCCTGACCTATGCGAAATATGGCCGCGATGGCCAGACCCAGACTAAAGATCCGACAATCCGCAACCTTAAAGAAGGCGAACATCGCTTTGGCAGCTACGGCACCTATGATGCTGCCTATGGCAAAAAGGGCGGGCATGGCGAGAAAGCAGCAGATCACGGTGAGAGCGCAGGCCATGGTGATGACCATGATAATGACGGCCATGGCAGCGATCACAGCTCTGATATAGCCGAAGCAGACCGCGAAAAAGGCCATCCTATACAACATGCCTTCACGCGCGCCATTCCCACCGCACAATGCATGAACTGTCATATGCACCAGCCCAATATCTTCCTGAACAGCTTTTTGGGTTATACGATGTGGGATTATGAATCCGACGCGCCGCTGATGTGGCCTGGCCCGGATAACACCACGCCGAGACCCGCCGGGATGAGCGATGAAGAATATCAGAAAACCTATAAGCAGCAAAAATATCCTGATGCTGAAGAGGTGCGGAAAATATTGGACCGCAATCCCGAGGCTGCATCACCGAAGGGGCTCTGGGGCGATCTCGACTTTTTGCGCAATGTCTATGATCTCAACAGCGAAGCAAAAGACACACAATTTGCTGATTATCACGGTCATGGCTGGAATTTTCGCGCAATTCTGAAACGGGATCGAGACGGCAACTTGCTGGATAAAGCGGGTGATATAGTTGAGAATGACGATCCCGAGAAATTCCGGCGCGAAGGCGAAGAAAAGTTTGTTGAACCCGGCATCAATCCCGGGAAGTCCGTCCATATGATGAGTATCCATGCCGAGGTTGGCATGCAATGTGCCGACTGCCACTTTGCGCAGGACAGCCATGGTAACGGGCTGATCTATGGTGAGGTCGCCAATGCGGTAGAGATTAATTGCAAAGATTGTCACGGCACTGCCGACGCCTATCCAACATTAATGACCTCCAATCTCGCAGCGCGGCCGAAAGGCAATAATCTGGCGCTGCTGCGGAATCCCGATGGTCAGCGACGCTTTGAGTGGATGCAGGACGAAGACAGCAACCGTGTACTGATCCAGAGATCGATTATCGATCCTGAGATTAGCTGGCGCGTCAGTCTCGTCAAAGACAGTGTCGATCGCGCACATCCTGATTTTAACCGGAAAGCTGCGCGAGCCAAGCTGATGTCAAAAAGCGGCGCGGAAACCGGCAAGTTCACCTTTGGTAGCGGCGTGCCTATGGATGACCGCGCACATAAAGACGAAAATATGGTCTGCTTCACCTGCCATCTCAGTTGGACGACCAGCTGCGGCGGCTGTCACCTCCCCATTGAGGCCAACTGGCAAACGGAAAGCCATAAATATGAAGGGGGAACGACACGTAACTATGCGACCTATAACCCGCAGGTAGCCCGCGATCAGATGTTCCAGCTTGGCCGTCACCAGACGACCAAGGGCAGCATCATCGCACCGGTTCGTTCAACCTCGGCTTTGGTACTCTCATCCACCAACATTAACCGCGAACGCATCTATGTGCAGCAAGCTCCTATTTCTTCGATCGGTTTCTCCAGTCAGGCCTTTGCACCGCATTTCCCGCACACGGTCCGAAAGACAGAGACGAAACAATGCTCTGACTGTCACTTGAGTGACGCGAACGACAATAACGCGATCATGTCGCAGCTCTTGTTACAGGGCACCAATTTCGTGAATTTTGTCGGGCTGCATGCATGGGTAGGGATGGACAAGGGCTTTGAAGCCGTACGCGTCACCGAATGGGATGAACCGCAAGCCGTCATTGGATCCTATCTGCAAAAATATGCCTATCCAGATTACTGGCGGATGCATGTTGAGGATAATGGCCGTGAATTGATCAACTGGGTACGCGGGGAGCGGTTGGATGAAGATCTGTCCGGCGAAACCAAGGCGCTCGAAGAATTTGCCAATGTTGTGCAGGGCACAGGCGACAGCGTCCGCTGTTTGCAGCTGCGCGGCGAATATATGTTTGTCGCCGAAGGCAAAGGCGGGTTCCGCGCTTATGATGTCGCGTCAATCGGAAACAAGGGCTTTTCCGAGCGCATCGTGAAGGCACCCTTCTCGTCGTTAGGCCAAGATACCCATGTGGATACCAAAAATGCCACATGTATGGCGCTGTCGACCAATCAGCCGATTGCACCGGAACGCAACACGGCTGAATTACGCGAGATAAACGAAGAACAAGCATTCCATCCAATCTACAACTATGCGGTCATTACTGACAGCGAAGAAGGCTTGATCCTCGTCAATGTGAACACGCTCGCAGATGGTGAATTCCGCAATAACTTCTTTAAACGCGCTGTAACCTGGAATGAGGGCGGCTTGTTAAGCGGGGCTAAGCATATCACGTTGGCTGGCCATTATGCCTATATAACGGCTGATAGCGGCCTGGTTGTGATGGATCTTGATGACCCACTCAAGCCGCGTCATGTGATCACCATGCGGATGGTGGATGCCCGGGCATCGGCGTTGCAATTCCGATATTTGTGGGTCACCGATGTTGATGGCGTAAAACTGTTCGATGTTACAGATATGGAAAAACCTGTTGCTGTGGAATCCGGAACAATTCCGCTGAACAACGCACGGCGGCTCTATCTGGCTAGAACCTATGCCTATATCGCTGCCAAGGATGAAGGTCTGGTCATCGCCAACATAATGAAACCCGAAGAACCAGTCATTTACCGCAAAGAGACATTTGGCGGCCAAATGAACGATGCCGAGGACGTGATTGTCGGATCGACCAATGCCACCTTGTTTGCCTATGTTGCTGATGGCCGTAATGGTTTAAAAGTTATCCAGCTTACATCACCGGATAGCCAGCCGAATTACTACGGCTTTTCACCACCACCCATGCCCGAACTCATTGCCTTTGCCCGCACCCCGAAACCGGCATTGGCCTTGTCCAAGGGATTGGATCGTGATCGAGCTGTCGATGAAACTGGAGGTCAGATGGCTGTATTTGGCCGACTAGGTTCGCGTCCCTTCAGCCGCAGCGAAATGCAACGTTTCTATCTGAACAGCCAAGGCAAGCCGTATTTCGTGAATGATAAAGTCGATTTGTCAGATTGGGTAGGACCAGTACCACCGATGTTGGCGCGACGTTGATCCAATTGGCATGATGACATAAGAGTGGGGACCGGAGCTTGCGACCACGGTCCCCTTTCCTCAATACACAACACGAGGAATGAAAGGCCCTCTGCATTTAAATTTTTAATGCAGAGGGCTTAACTTTAATATCTAAGCGGCGGCACCTTAACAGTTACGGTCAATCGCGCGACCAGCCAATGCGCCAACGGCACCACCAATAATTGTGCCTTCGGTTTTGTCGCCGCGGCCAGCCACTTCATTGCCTAACAGCCCGCCAGCGATAGCGCCGATGATGGTGCCGCCCGTGCCGCGATCACAACCGCGACGACGATCATTGCGATAGCGCCGCTTTTCACGATAATAGCGGCGATCCCGACGGTCATAATAGCGATCGCCGCGATAATAGTCGCCCCGACGATAGCTGCGACGGTCATCGTCGATCTGCTGGTAATAGCCGTCGTTATACCCTTGATAATATCCGCCCCTGGCTTCGGCAGGCGTTGCAAATGCCATTGCTGAAACAGCGGTAGTTGTAATGGCAAGTGTTCCTAAAACCTTGTTGATCATTGCTTCTACTCCAAAAGGATCTGTCGCGATCCGACTCGTTTGATGCCCGACGAGATTCGTTTTAGGTGTCACCGCTTGACCGCTTGCTGAATGTTGATTTTATCTGAGGTTCATATTCAAGCCCTCTTTTATGAACACCCCCGAAATTTTCTTTATCTTCCAGTACTTTGAGAAACCCGTCTTCGTACTCCTACTCTTTTAAGTCATTGCCGCATTCGCCTGCCATCGATAGCTCTTAGTTAACGAACAAATCGGGAGAAGATCATGCAACTCAAAGGAAAAACTGCAGCGATAACTGGTGGCACAGCCGGCATCGGACGCGCTATTGCCGAAGCCTTTCTGGCGGAGGGCGCCAATGTTGCGTTGATGGCCCGCAATCCACAAAAGGGAGCAAAAGTTTTAGATGAGTTGCAAGTGGGCGATCGCGCAATATTTGTTGCGGGAGATGTAATGAAACAGGAAGCGGTCGAAGGCTTTATTGACCAGACGGTCGATAAATACGGTACGGTCGACATATTGGTCAATAATGCCGGTGGCGCTGGCGCTCTCGCTCCACTGGTGGACCTTACTGACGAAGCCTTTGATGAGGCTATGAAGTGGAACATTTACTCAACATTCTGGGCGACACGCCGGGCGCTCAAACCAATGATCGCGCAGAAGTCGGGTCGTGTCATCAATATCAGCTCGACTGAGGGGAAAATGGGCAAGCCAACCTTTGCTCCTTATACTATCGCCAAACATGGGATCAACGGCATGACGAAGGCTGTTGCTCAGGAAGTGGGGACGATGGGCATCACGATCAATTCGATCTGCCCTGGACTGGTGCTTACGGATCTGATCCTCGACAACGGGCCCACAACCGCAAAGGGTCTGGGTATGACCTTTGAAGAGATGATCGATATGTTTGCGCAGGAAAGCGCATTGAAACGCCCGAACACCGTGGAAGAGATCGCCGCGATGGCCTTGCTTCTCGCGTCTGACGCGGGGGCCGGTATCACTGGAGCTATGCTGAGCGTTGACGGCGGTACTGCACAATATTGACAATCCCGCCGATAGAGTGAGCCTTAAATGGCAAATTGAAATCCCAAGTAGTCATGGTGACCCATAGACAGGCGGATTGCTGATCTACCGGTCCGACTATCGGATTATGGCAGCATTTCCTGACGCTTTTTAGCGACATCTTTCATATCAGACCAGGGATCAGAGGTCTTTTTCTGTCCTTCTACTGCCGTGGCAGCGCTTGTTTGAGAACCGTCTGGTGATGCAGCAGGCGGCTCAGCCGCAACGCAATAGGCCGTTACGAGCACCATGGCTGACCACCATAAGGCGCTGTTGCGACTAGCAAAGACACGCGTGAGGCGAGGTCCGAACATTTTTGTAGGACATAAACAGGCATTCTTAACATCAGGTGGGCGTTTCTATGAGTTGCTCGTGAACATCTCCAGTTGAGAAACCAAACATTGGAATTTTTTCCTATTTATCGGTTTTATAGATAATCTTGGATCGACAGAAAATGGCTTAACATACTGTTTTATTGTTATTTTAGAAAACTGGCACGCGCTATGCAGTGCTATTGGCATCTTCGCTAACACAACCGCGAGGGACCAAATGCAACCAAAAAGGAATTTAAAATGTCGAACGTAAATATTCAAAACCAAGTTCTCGCCGCTTTCGCCGCTCTTTTCTCTGCTGCTGTTTTGATCAGCGCTAGCGTTGGCCCGGCAATCCAAAACACCGCTTCTTTCATCGCTTAATCACTCGCCCAATCTCCTAAGGAAACTTATCATGACCGCAAATATTCAAAACCAAGTTCTCGCCGCTTTTGCTGCTCTTTTCTCCGCCGCAATCATGATCAGCGCTAGCGTTGGCCCAGCTGCCCAGCATAGCGTATCGCTGATCATCTGATTAGCGATCCTCCCCCAAGTTAAAGGATCTTAAAATGCCCCGTAATTTCTCTGCCCAAATCTCCGCCGCCATCGCCGCGTTTGTCTGCTCTGCCATTGCCATCGGTGCCAGCGTAGTCCCTGCAACACAAAATGCTGTCGCCCTTATCGTCTAACCGGAATCATCCGCTTTCATCCCGCTCTGCTACTGGCAAGCTTTCAGAAATTCGACCAGCGCATCCCCCGATCCCTTTAGATGAATGCTGAATTTATTACCGTTGAGATTTACATAGGCCCGGTTACCCTGCGCCAACGCCGGAAACAGAACATGGCTGTTAGGCAAATAGAATCTTGGCATATGATAGCCCTCCCCCTCAAGATTGACGGGCGCCATCCGGGCTAACAATCCTATAGACCGCCCATCGTCCACACGTATGGTGAAACCAAAATAATCTTCTGCCGCCAGTTCCGGTGGTGTCGCGATAATATTATTGGCAATCCGCACGCTATCATCTTTTTGTTTGTGACAGGCCATAGTCCACAATTGATTATCGGTTTCAGGTACCTGAAAGGCTAGAAACGGCTTTCCGTCAATATTGCGATAATGCCAGACCATGCCAAAAGCCTGCCCGGCATCAGGATAATCCTCTCGCGAGGGAATAACAGGCTTTACGGCCGACTGATCCGCTGCGATTGGCGCCTGCGCCGAAAGCGGAGTGAAAGTAACGGCAAGGCCAGCAGCGGCCGCCAGGATGACGCGGATATTGTTTTCTATCATGTACAGTGATTTAGCATCGGAACCTGCCCGTTGTTAGCCCGAGATGGACTCAAATCGGTGCTATCTCACCGGCTGTATCCCCAAGGCGCTCTTGCCACTTCTCTCTCTTTCATCAAGCCGCAGGGCGGCGCTGACAAACAGCGCGGCACCGAATAGTTCCAATGTTTCTTCAGCAAAGCGCGCCGCTTCCACAACATCCAGCACGACCGCCAAACCAATTACCGCCAACGCAGCCGCAATAGCCGGACGGCCGTCATCAGCATTAAACCAAGCGAATATCCGCGACCCGTAGCCGATCCGATGAATCCACAAGACGAGAATAATGGACAGCGCCAGCAACGCCACCCCGACCAACAGCAAAGCATCGAGAGCAACCAGCGCGCGATAGGCGATCATCACCAGATCCTGTCCACCATCAAGCTCTCCGCCGCCCGCCATCGCCGGCATGGCAAAGCCCAGATGACGGGCACCAAAGCTCAACTCGCTGAGACAGGCGAGCAGCGCAAGGCTGCAGCAAGCCAAGCCCATCCCCGTCCGGTAGAGCCGCCGGTATAGCCCGATGACCAGTGCCGTCAGGAACAACAGCGCAGCCGCCATTTCCACCACGCCATCCTCCTTGAAAAACGGTCCGTGACGAAACGCCTCGGACCCTATCGCCAGCATCAAAATGCCAAGCCCAGCGGCCGTGTAAGCCATGAGTTCGTGTCGGAGCGCGATCATCATGACAGTTTCATGACAGTTTTGTGAAATGTAAACGGCCCTTGGCGTGAATTTCAGGCAGCCGCCGCAAACCAATCTCACCCCACCGGATTCAAGCGCAACGGACCAGCCGCCACAAGAGCATCACCCCTAGTCCTCCACCGGCTTGTTCCACCATTGCTGCCCGGTTTGCTCGGCACTCTTCCCGCGCAGCGCGTCAATTTCCGCCTGCCGTTTTTTCAGATAAAGCTCCCGCGTCGCCGCATAGGGATCGTTGGTGTCGCGCAATTCCTGCAGCTGCTCGTCCTGCTGGGCGCGGATGTCGAGCGAGGTGATGACCCCGGACGGAAGTGTATAGGCGAGCTGATTAAACGGCTTGCCCACGGCAAAGGGCAAGACCGACAGATCGACGACCCGGCCGAACATATCGCGGATCGTTGTCGGTCCGATCAGCGGCAGAAAAAGAAAGGCGCCCTGCTCCACACCATAATAGCCCAGCGTATTGGCAAAGCCGTTAATCCGCCGCGGCAAGTTAAACGGCGGTTTCTTGGCGACATCGACAAAGCCGGCGACACCGATGGTCGAGTTGATCGCGAACCGGCCGAGTGTCTCCATCGCCTTGCCGGGCTTGAGCTGCAACAGATAGTTCAGGAAGTTGACCGGCTCGCCCAGATTGCTGAGAAAGTTGATCAATCCCGTGCGCACCGGGCTGGGCAGCGCCTTTTCATAAGCCTTGGCAACTGGGCCAACCACCGCATCATCGACATTCTGAATGGCACCAAATGTCTCGGCATTCAGCGCCTGCAACGGATCGCTTTTGGGCGCGCGCGGCCGCGCGGTTACAACAATCTCGTTACCGTCCGCCTGATCCAGCGCGGGATCGGCAGCATTGGGGTCCACCGGCAAAAGCGGATCATCCGCTGGCACAGGTTGCGGGTTACCCGCCGGGTCCAGGGGTACCGGCCAAGACACTGGCGGCGGCGATTCCGGCTCGGGTTGCAGCGCCGCTGCGGCGACCGCCCCGAATAATTGCTCGCTGGCCGACAGCGCGACAAGCGGTGCTGGTACCGCCGCTGACACAGCCATAGGCTGACCATCTGCCGCAGCCGGATCAAGGCCGAGAGTATCGATAGTCGGCGGGGGCGGTGCGGTTACCGGCGCATTTACCAGCGCCATTGCAATCGCAAATTCCGAAAAACTCAATCCTTTGGCCTATCTTTTGTTCGTTCCGGTCGAGGAACAGGGGTCCGGGAGGGCGGCACGTCGGTCTTGGGTCTATAGAACGATGCGCGGCGGAGCAAGACAGCTTGTCCGGCCGGCGCGGCGAGCCGTGAAATCGATGCGAGCGATAGATAGCGAACGCAGGGTCACAGCAAAGGCCCTTTTTCTTTTCTGTGACCTTCCGCGCCATGCCCCCTGTCCGCCTCTACCGGGGCAACCCGATCGAGATGGGATAACGCCGCCAAAAGCGCTGAATTATCAGGCTTTTTCTGCGTCCCGACATATTTGCCGCTGCGCATGACGGGGCGGTAGCTGCCCTGCCGGATGCGCTGGAACAGCCCGTCTAGTGTGACCTTTGGCCGGGGCGTACCCGGCGCGCCCAATATGCTGTCCCAGACGGCGGCAAAGCTCTTCGCATGGGGCTTGCGGCGCAGCCGATAGGCGCTCTCCCGGCTCATCCCCACGCGCTCCGCCGCCCTTTTGACGCAGCGCGTTTCGGCGAGATAGCCCAGAAAATCCGCCTGTCGCAGCGGCGTCCAGCCATCCCGCCGCACGCGCAGCTCTGCGGGCGTAAAGGCGGGAATGCGCGAGATGCGACGGTTCTGGACCACGGCGCTGCGCGGATCGGGTTTCGGGGCGGGCGGGCTATGGGGGCGATGGTTTGTCATGGAATCGATTAAGGCATAAATCGACCTGTGTAGGAAAGCGGTTTTTTTCGGGAACCGGATTATGCGGCGGCGTAGTTGCTGCGCGATATTGGATCCTGAAATTCATTCAGGCTGACGAAAGAGAGAGAGAGAGAGAGAGAGAGAATTGAAATGCGGAACCACATAACCACCCTCTCCCATGCGGAGGGGCAAGGCAGACTTGGCCGACAGGCCTAGTCGCAGTCGGTGAGGGGCTCTGCCCTTTGTCGCGAAGAGCCCTCACCGCGTTTCACTAAACAGACATCAGGGAGATACATGCCTTTTAGCCTTTCCTAAATTTCTTTCCGGTAAATTTTCCCGATGAGCAGGAACACCGTCACACCCTTTCGCCCGCTGCCCAAGGATATCGGCCGTTCGACCATGGGCTGGCCCGCTTTTGCGATTATCACGCTGGCGGCCTGTTCCGCCCTGTTTGCCGCCATCTGGTTCAGCGGCGGGCCGCCCGCCTCGCACAGCGCCGCGATTGATCCGCATCGCGCCAGCTTTGGCATTTGCTTTGGCGCGGTCCGCACCAATTGCGTGGTCGATGGCGATACATTCTGGTTTGAAGGGCGCAAGATCCGCATCGCCGATATCAACACGCCGGAAATTTCGAGCCCCGGCTGCGCGGCGGAAAAACGTCTGGGCGAGCGCGCCAAGATGCGGCTGCTCCGCTTGCTCAATGCAGATGGATTTGACCTTGAGTCAATCGACCGCGATCAGGACCAATATGGCCGCGACCTGCGCATCGTGACACGCGGCGGCCAAAGTCTGGGCACGCAGCTGGTCGACGAAGGGTTGGCGGAAGAGTGGCAGGGTTTTCGGCGGGATTGGTGTTAGGTCGGGTGAACAAACGGCTCGGTATATTTAGGAAACTGTCACCGTAATTCCACCGTAATTCGAGGTGGTTGTAGGTAGTGATGGCTGTTTGAAGAATTTTTACAGGACCAAGAAAGCATTTTAATTACTTGAATTATAGCGCTAGTTTTTTGAGAACAGCCTAAACTTCAAAATAATCAAGAGCTATCTGAAATTTACTTTCTTTGAATTGGAACTAGAAAAGTATGAAAGCCCTCGGTCTGCAGATGACCTAAGTTCGGTAACATAGGTTTTCACCCGCTCTTTTGGTAATTTGTCGACAGCCTCTTTGTCACTTGCCATTTGCAACTTGATTAGCTTTTTCGACATTAGTTATCCCCTGTTTTATCAACCTATCGAATCTTTAGCCAATTTAACTACTTTATCAAGTTGGTTTGCGACGACCAGTTCAAATTCAAGACGAGCTACACCAAATGCGGCTCCAACAGGTATTGCTTCTGTCGGCAACCATTCAGCTATAGCGCCATAAGAATCTTTACGTTTTCTGTAATTAAAAACTCTTTGATATAACGTCGGTGAAATACCTTTAAATGCTCTAAAAGAAACTCTGTGATCTTTGTCAGATAAATCGGATCGGTCATCGCTTTCTGAAACTATCTCGCGGTGATATAAGCTTGCCGTTAAGCTTTTGGGATATGGTTCGATATACACAACCTCTTTTATTCCAGAAGAGATGATATGCCTTGCGCATATATGACATGGATATGTCGTACAGTACAAAGTCGTATCTTTAAGCGGCCTACCAACCATAGCTGCTTGGGTTATTGCGTGCATTTCAGCATGTACCACTCGACCGAATTCAATAAGGTTTCGTATTCGGGCGTCAGACATGATTTCTTTGTAATTACCGTGCAACAGCATTTCCGATAATTCGTCTGTTGTTCGATCACCATTAATGATCTCGCTACTTTTCATAACTTCAATTAGTTCGCTTATCGACCTCTTGATCTCATGAAAGTTTGGATCATGTTGTTCAACTTTATCGCGATTATCTTCAATGCTATCTCCGCGACCCTCAAAAAAGAAACCTCCTTTAGGCATAGGCACTTCATTGCATCCAGTTGCAACAAGAGTTCCATTTTGATCAACGATTACAGCGCCAACTTGTCGAGATAAATCACATGACCGTAATGCTGTGGCCTTAGCGACAAACATCATATATTCATCAAGGCTAGGTGTTACAAACGGCTCGCCGAAAACCAATTCTATGAAGCGCTTCACCTGCTCAGAAATATCTTTCTTGGTATCGATGAAAAAATCCGCTTTTGGAAAAGTATCACGTACACTTTGACCCGTATCACCAGAACCTTTTTGATCCTTGTCTATTAGCTCGAGTGCATCATTGTGATGGCTATCTCCAATTGCTTGATGGCGCGTTCGCGCAATTTTATTCGCTAAGTTTGATTTGCGATCATCCAATGGAGAATAGACAGCTACGGTGTAATAGTTTCTGGCATAGATTTGATCGAGGACCTCAACCTCTTTTGGATTTTTGAGAGAATCCAAAATGAAAGCAGTTGAAGAAGGAGTTTCATCGGAACTACGACCCGCTCTGATTGATGTCACTATAAGTGAAGCTACCCCTGCACCGTTATCTGAATTTTCACGCAAAAGGTCGCCAGCAGACATCAAATCGAGCGTACGCGTGTAAGAGTCTTCCGATTCCTTGATATCCAACACTTCCGCAATGGCGGAACTGACCTTTATTTCCTTATATTTGTAGCGAACTACTGTGAGTTGTGCAGCAATTTGTCGCTTCACCTCTGTAAGGTCAGTTCCAGTGGCACACACCAATCCTACGTAAAGATCGGGACGCTCAACTTCCACCCCCCTACTCCGCAGCAACCCCCGCCTGCTCAAACATATCTTCGCCGTCATCATCATTGTCGGTCGCTTCGATGCCGATAATCTTATTGCCTTTGCGCTGGTCAAAGCTGTCCCAGACTTCGTTCCAATTGCCTTTGGTCGCGCCTTTGGAATATTCGGTCGCGCGGGTTTCGAAGAAGTTGGCGTGCTCGACACCGTTGAGCAATGGCGCGAGCCATGGCAGCGGGTGGTCTTCGATCATGTAGATCGGTTGGAAACCCAGCTGCGCCAGACGCCAGTCGGCGATGTAGCGGATATAGCGCTTAATCTCTTTCGCGGTCATGCCGGTCACCGGACCGTCGCTAAACGCCAGATCGATAAACGCATCTTCCAGCCGCACGGTTTTCTGGCAGCAGTCGATAATTTCTTCTTTAACATTCTTGGTCAGGCAATCGCGTTCCTGCACAAATGTGTGGAACATTTTGACAATGCCTTCGCAGTGCAGGCTTTCATCGCGCACGGACCAGGACACGATCTGCCCCATGCCCTTCATCTTGTTGAAGCGCGGGAAGTTCATCAGCATCGCGAATGACGCAAACAGCTGCAGCCCTTCGGTAAAGCCGCCGAACATCGCCAGCGTCTTGGCAATATCTTCGTCCGTATCGACACCGAATGTACCCATATAGTCATGCTTGTCCTTCATCGCCTCATATTCGAGGAACATGGAGTACTCGCTCTCCGGCATGCCGATCGTATCGAGCAGGTGCGAATAAGCTGCGATGTGGACGGTTTCCATGTTGGAAAAGGCGGTCAGCATCATCTTGATTTCGGTCGGTTTGAACACGCGGCCATATTTGTCGTGATAGCAATCCTGAACCTCGACATCGGCTTGCGTGAAGAAACGGAAGATTTGCGTGAGCAGGTTGCGCTCATGCTCGGTCAGCTTCTGCGCCCAATCGCGGCAATCCTCGCCCAACGGCACTTCTTCCGGCATCCAGTGAATCTGCTGCTGCCGCTTCCAGAAGTCATAGGCCCATGGATATTCAAAGGGCTTGTAGGTTTTCCGTGCTTCCAAAAGTGACATTTTTTCCGATACTCCGCTCTATTTCCAAACCCTCTCCCGCTTTAGGGGAGAGGATTATGATTGCACCTTTAACTTACTGAAGAAAACGGCCTCCTCCCAAAAGGAGCAAAGGGAGGAGGCAGTGGGCAAAGGCTTTACTGACAGGCCAGACACTCGTCATAGTCGGTGGTGCCCTGCGTGGTCATCAGCTCGACCTTTTTCGGATCGAGCGTATTGTCCGCCTCGACGCCACTGTTCACCGCTTCTTCGTTATTGGCGAAGCCGGCGCGCTGGATCGATTTCGAACGCAGATAATAGAGCGACTTGATGCCCAGCTCCCATGCGCGGAAGTGCAGCATCAGCAGGTCCCATTTGTCGACATCGGCCGGAATGAACAGGTTCAGCGACTGCGCCTGATCAATATATGGGGTGCGGTCAGCGGCGAGTTCAAGCAGCCAGCGCTGGTCAATCTCGAAGCTGGTTTTATACGTGTCTTTCTCGTCTGCACTCAGGAAGTCGAGATGCTGGACACTGCCGCCCTGTTCCAGGATGCTGTTCCAGACATTATTGCTGTCCTTCGATTTTTCCTGCAGCAATTTTTCCAGATGCGGGTTCTTGACGACAAAGCTGCCCGAGAGCGTCTTGTGCGTATAGATATTCGCCGGGATCGGTTCGATGCAAGCGGATGCCCCGCCGCAGATGATCGAAATCGACGCGGTTGGCGCAATTGCCATTTTGCAGGAAAAGCGCTCCATCACGCCCTGGTCTGCGGCATCGGGACACGGTCCGCGTTCCTTGGCGAGCATCATGCTGGCTTCTGAAGCCTTGGCTGAAATATGCTTGAAGATTTTCATATTCCAGGATTTTGCCAGCGCGCTTTCAAAGCCGAGGCCACGGGCCTGCAGGAAGCTGTGATAGCCCATGACGCCCAGACCAACACTGCGTTCGCGGCTGGCGCTATATTTGGCGCGCGCCATTTCGTCCGGTGCGCGGTCGATATAATCCTGAAGCACATTGTCGAGGAAACGCATGATGTCCTCGATAAAGTCCTTGTCTCCGCTCCACTGATCCCAGGTTTCCAGGTTCAGCGAGGACAGGCAACACACTGCCGTCCTGTCCTCGCCCAAGTGATCGCGACCCGTTGGCAGAGTGATCTCGGAACACAGATTGGATGTCGAAACTTTCAGACCCAGATCGCGGTGATGCTTGGGCATCATCCGGTTCACCGTGTCGTTGAAGATGATATAAGGCTCACCGGTGGCGAGACGCGTCTCGACCAGTTTCTGGAACAGCGAGCGCGCATCAACCGTGCCGCGCACTTCACCGGTCTTGGGTGATTTCAGATCCATCTCCCGGCCATCACGCACCGCTTCCATAAACGCGTCGGTCAGCAATACGCCGTGGTGCAGGTTGAGCGCTTTCCGGTTAAAGTCACCGGACGGCTTTCTGATTTCCAGAAATTCTTCAATTTCCGGATGATCGATATCGAGATAGCAAGCCGCCGAACCACGTCGCAGCGAGCCCTGAGAGATTGCCAGCGTCAGGCTGTCCATCACACGGACGAACGGAATGATGCCCGATGTCTTGCCGTTCAGGCCAACCGGCTCGCCAATGCCGCGCACAGCACCCCAATAGGTGCCGATGCCGCCGCCCTTGGAGGCCAGCCAGACATTCTCGTTCCAGGTGTTGACGATGCCGCCGAGGCTATCGTCAACGCTGTTGAGATAGCAAGAGATCGGCAAACCACGACCGGTGCCGCCATTGGACAGCACAGGCGTTGCCGGCATGAACCAGAGCTTGGAGATATAATCATAAAGCCGCTGGGCATGCTCCTGATCATCCGCATAGGCATCGGCCACACGCGAAAACAGGTCCTGAAAACTCTCGTCAGGAAGCAAATAGCGGTCTTTCAGCGTTTCCTTGCCAAAATCGGTCAGCAAATCATCGCGCCCTTCATCCTGCACAATTTTGAACCGGCGCTTCTCGACGCTATGGCTGTCGCGTTCCGCTTTCAGCTCTTTCTCGTCATTCTGCTTTTCCGCAGCCGCTTCAGATTCAGCTTTCTTGCTGACCTCCGGCTCTTTTACCGGCGCTTTGTTTGCTGCGCCTTCGGATTTATCTTTTGGCGTCTCCAACACTTCAGCGCCCATGTCACTCTCACTCATATCTCTATCACTATTCCCGGTATCTTCCCGGCTATCTCTAAAATCCATCAAAGCCCCCTAATCAAACTACCAAACCATTTCTATTCACCAGCCATGAAAGCCAGCCGTGTTTTGGGTTTAATACCGGGCCATTTGTTCTTGTAATGTTCGACTCGGACAATCTCTTGCGGCCGAGCCGTTGAACATAACATTTTTATAGCCAGGGTGGGCATTTATTTTTGCCCAAAAACCCGAAAAAATTCCTTGCGGTTTAAGCCAAAGGGAGCCGTCCACCGAGTCGGTGTTATCGGCGTGCGATACTATACGTTGGTGTGCCCCCTTGGCCTAACCACAACCTATAGTGGCTGAAACAGAATTATATGCAAGAGGGTAAATGACATTTTAACGACTCTGTTCGTCGTATAAATGAATCGCTTCATCGACAGCCGATTCATGCTGCAGTGCAGCGACGCGTGGACCTGCTAAGAGCGCAGCATAAGGCAATAGCAGCGGTCAAATTTTACAAATAATTTATCCACAATTCATGCACAGGTGTGGATGACCCTTTTATGACACCAGATGTAGTGTTTGAATGATTCAAAGCCGTGAAATTTAATTTCAGCTCCAAACACGAGAATCCGCTTCACCACGGTTTCCATTGGCTGTGCGGCCTTTATTTTTCCACCATCCCCATAGCCCGCCGTTTCAACCATAAAATAAAAGGTTTGACCATTGCAATAATGACCCGTTGATATTCTCGATAAAATGCCGGTCTGGCGACATGGAACCAGTACCTGTGAGCCGTGATGATAGCTACACGCGTTGTCGACAAAACACGGCTGGGCATGGCTGCGCAACTCCACTGCCACGACCCAATCGGCAAATCACCGGAGCCAGACCCATTTTAAGCACAACCTGACTAGACAGTGTATGTTCATCCATGCTGGCCCACTATCGCTGCACGAATATGACACATCGCAGATGTGCGCTCCCTTTCTAGAAGTAACTCATTATTTATGCGTAGTTTTTTTAAACTCCAGTCGTATGATATTGCGATTGATTTGGGCACCGCGAACACGCTTGTCTATCAGCGCGATAACGGAATCGTGCTCAACGAGCCTTCGGTTGTGGCTCTGGAGACCAATGATGGCATCACCAAAGTGCGCGCGGTTGGCGCCGATGCCAAGCTGATGATGGGCAAAACCCCAGACAATATTAAAGTCATTCGACCGCTCAAAGACGGTGTCATCGCCGATCTGGATGTCGCGGAACAGATGATCAAACATTTCATTCAGAAAGTACATGGCCAGAAAACCGGACTGCTGCGGCGATTTGACATTGCTGTTTGTATTCCCTCCGGCTCGACCAATGTCCAGCGCCGGGCAATCCGGGACGCGGCATCCAATGCTGGTGGATCGCGAATCTATTTTATCGAGGAACCCATGGCGGCAGCCATTGGCGCCGGAATACCGGTCGCGGAACCTATCGGCGCGATGGTCGTCGATATAGGCGGTGGGACTACCGAAGTCGCCGTATTGTCCTTACAGGGCCTTGCCTACAGCACATCCGGACGGATGGGTGGCGACAAAATTGATGATGCCATCACCTCTTATATCCGCCGGAAACATAATCTGGCCATAGGCGAAACTACGGCCGAAATGATCAAGCATGAAATGGCCAGCGCGGTTGCCCCCGTCGATGCCGGGCGTTCCATGCATATAAAGGGTCGCGATCTGGTGAAGGGTATGCCGCGAAAAATCGTCATTACCGAAGCCGAAATTGCCTATGCTATTGCCGAACCGGTCGGACAGATTACCGACAGCGTCCGCAACGCACTGGAAAACACGGCCCCCGAACTGGCCGCAGATATTGTCGATCAGGGCATTGTGCTGACCGGTGGTGGCGCGCTGCTTGGACGGATCGATGAGCATATTGCCGAACAGACCGGACTGGCTGTGACGATAGCCGATGATCCGCTAACCTGCGTTGCCAATGGCGCCGGACGCGCGCTGGAAGATCCGCTCTATCGCAATGTGCTGATCCCGGCGTAAGACTAAGCGGGTGAACATTCGTCCGCAATCACAAAAACTTGCCCGTTGGATACATATCAGCCAAAAGGCTTTCGGATCGCATCCTAACTGATTTTCCGGAGCCATGATGACCGTCACGATAAAAACCGCCGACCTGATTGAAAGCGTCGCCGACGCGTTGCAATTTATCTCTTACTATCATCCGATGGATTATATCCGGGCGCTGGGCGAAGCCTATGAGGCGGAAAAATCGCCTGCGGCCAAGGATGCCATCGCGCAGATATTGACCAACAGCCGGATGTGCGCCGAGGGACACCGGCCGATTTGTCAGGATACGGGCATTGTGAACGTTTTCGTCAAATGGGGTATGGATTGCCGGCTCGACGAGACCTCGCAATCGATGCAGGAAATTGTCGACGAAGGCGTGCGCCGCGCCTATCTTCATCCGGAAAACAAGTTGCGCGCCTCCATCCTCACCGATCCGGCTTTCACCCGGCGCAACACCAAAGATAACACACCGTCTGTGCTCCATGTTGAGATGGTGCCGGGCGACAAAGTCAGTGTTGATGTTGCAGCCAAGGGCGGCGGGTCAGAGAATAAATCGAAATTCAAGATGATGAACCCGAGCGACAATATCGTCGATTGGGTGCTCGACATGGTCCCGCAAATGGGTGCGGGCTGGTGCCCGCCGGGCATGCTCGGTATCGGCATTGGCGGCACGGCGGAGCGCGCGGTGCTGCTTGCTAAGCAGTCGCTTATGGATCCGATTGATATGGGGCAGTTGAAAAAACATGGCCCGCGCAGCGATATAGAAGAATTGCGCATCGAAATTTTTAACAAGGTCAATGCGCTCGGCATCGGTGCGCAGGGATTGGGCGGATTGTCGACCATTCTCGACGTGAAGATCAACGACTGGCCGTGCCACGCGGCCGGCAAGCCGGTGGCAATGATCCCCAATTGCGCCGCCACGCGCCATGCCCATTTCACGCTGGACGGCAGCGGTCCCGCCTATCTCGAACAACCGAAACTGGACGAGTGGCCCGATGTGAACTGGACGCCATCCGCAGAAGCCAAGCGGGTTCATCTCGACAAGCTCGACGCCGCCGAAGTCGCAACATGGAAACATGGCGACCGGCTGCTGCTTAACGGAAAAATGCTGACCGGCCGCGATGCAGCGCATAAACGGATCAAGGATATGCTTGACAAGGGCGAGCGGCTGCCGGTCGAATTCAAGGGACGCGTTATCTATTATGTCGGTCCCGTTGATCCGGTCGGCGAGGAAGTGGTCGGCCCCGCTGGCCCCACCACCGCCACACGGATGGACAAGTTTACCGACATGATGCTGGAACAGGGCCTGCTGGCGATGGTCGGCAAGGCCGAACGCGGGCTCGATACGGTCGGCTCGATCAAGAAACACAAAAGCGCCTATCTGATGGCCGTGGGCGGCAGCGCCTATCTGGTGAGCCGCGCGATCAAGGGGTCCAAGGTCGTCGGCTTTGAAGATCTCGGCATGGAGGCGATTTACGAGTTTGAGGTACAGGACATGCCGGTGACGGTTGCCGTCGATGCCGAAGGGCAAAGCGTCCACCATCTCGCGCCGCTGGTCTGGCAGGAGAAGATCAAGCGCGAGAAACTGCTGGAGGGCGTTTGAAACATTGGCGCCAGCTGTTCGAAGCGGAGACATATCGGCGCGAAATTTTAGAGCAGGATGTCTGCCTGTTTTCACCGCTGGACCCGATAACCCTTGCCAACCGGCTCAAGAACGAAATGGAATTGTCGAAGACACGGACCGGCAGGCAAGTTTATGGCTTCGGGACCGAGAAGAAAATGAACCTTGTTTATGCCAAACGCAAGGGATCGCGAGGTTTCGCAGCACAGCTGGCAGCCACCATGGAAGAGCATGAGGGCGGCACTTTAATGACGGGCCGGACCAAGCAGATTTTAAAAGATATTCCTTTTGTCATTCTCTGGTGCGCCTTCACCGGCATTTTTTTCGCGGGTTCGCTCGTATTTTGGTTCCATGATTTTGACTGGCTGGCCCGCCTGATATTTTCGGGCATTCCTGCCGTGATGTTCATCATGGTGCTGGCGCTCGAATGGGGCCGGCCGGAACGCAGGCCGCCTGAGGATATTGGCAGTGCCCAGGATATTATCGACTGGCTCGCGAAAACCGTAAGCGCGCATCCGGTCGAGCAGAACCCGGGGGTGCAGATCAAATGAATACAGACCGAAAAGTCAAACTCTTCTCCCCGCTAGATCCGATTACGCTGGCGACCAAGCTCAAGATGGAGATGGAAAAGCGCGAAGACAACAAGGACTTTCATGTCTTTGGCGGCGGCACCGAGGAAGAAATCACATTGCTATATGGCCGCCCGCATATCTTGACCGGGATTGAACCCAAACTCAGAGGCACGATGCGCGCGCATGATGGCGGGACCTTGATCGAGGCGAAGACCACGAAGCGGGGCAATCCGAAGAAATTCTTTGTCATCTGGTTTACATTTCTGATCCCATTTGTGGCCATTGGCATCGGCTCATGGTTTTTCGACGGACCACCGCTGATGTTCAAAATCATGTTTACCGGGATACCAGCCATCATGATGGGCGCTGGCATTTTGATGTTTCGCCAGTCGCTCAAGAAAAAGCCGGAAGACTTTGGCACAATCTATCATATCCTCGACTTTCTCGAAGAAACCGTCGATGCGCGGCCATTGAGCCGCTATTAATCGATTGCGGCCTCTTTGACTTTCCCCATCTGGATACCTGCCGCTCTGCTCGCCGCGCTGTTCCTCGCCTGGCGCATGGCGGTGCAGCAACGGATTCGCGCGGAGATGTCGGTCAATGCAGCCGCGCTGTCGCGCTTTTTCTTTGGCTGGCCGATCGCCTGCGCGATGCTTGCCAGCTATATGGCGGCGACGGGACGATTTGCCCTACCCCCGCTTGATGCCTCCTTCTGGTGGTTCGCATGGGCCGCCGGATTTGCGCAGATGCTGGCGACGAACCTGATCATCATGTCCTTCGGATTTCGTAACTTGGTCAGCGGTACGGCCTATATGAAGGTCGAGACTTTGATCGTCGCGTTTCTCGGCTGGCTGATACTTGGCGAAACTCTGGCGCCGCTGGCATGGCTGGGCATCGGGATCGCGTTTCTCGGCATATTGTCGGTGTCGGTCGAAGGCGGCGCGAGAGGATTGTTGCAATGGCTGCGCGGCCTCAAACAGCCAGCCGCATTGACGGGTCTCAGCGCCGGTTTCCTGTTCGCGCTGACCGCAATATTCATCAAGCAATCAGCCAATGCCGTCACCGATGTCGAGCGCACCTATGCTGGATTGATTGTCCTGACCGCGGTGCTTGGATTTCAGGCGCTGATGCAGGGCAGCTACGTCATTATCCGCGAACCGGACCAGTTTGGCGCGATGCTCAAGCGCTGGCGAGTCACGGCACAAGTGGGTGTGCTCGCCGCAACAGCCTCCGCGGGCTGGTTCATTGCCTATGCCCATGCACCGGTTGCCCTGGTCGGGATCGTTGGACAGACGCAGATTTTATATACGCTGGGCTTTGGACGGTTCTATCTGAAGGAACCCCTGAGCCAACGGGAGTTGACCGGAATTTTGCTCGTCGGCATCGGCGTCATCATGGCGCTGGCCTCCACGCTCTAAAAGCGGCGGCTGCTTATTGCGGTTCCCGCCACATGGCCTCCAAAGGCGGACCGCCCTCTCCGCAAGCAAAAATCTCTTTCCGCTCGAATCCGTGATGCGCATAGAAGCCATGATTGTCCGGGTTGCTGTTCTCCAGATAGCAGGGAACAGCATGCGCATCGCAGGCCTGCAGAACAGGTGCCAGCAATGTCTTGCCTAGGCCCTTCCCGCGGGCAGATTGCCGCGTGCCAATGGTAAACAGATAGCAATGCGGTTCGCGCGGATGATGGTCTGCCATGATCTCACCTGCGTGCATCGCCCGCTTGAGGCCGCCAATGCTGCCGTGGATCAGCTGCGCAAGTGCGAACCGGGCCGTGGCGATGGCACCCATGTCGCCGCTTTGGCCGGGGCCGAGCCACATGGTCGCGCCGTCGTCGCCAGCGAGATGGCAAAAGCCTTCGCGTATATAGATGTCCCTTGCTAGCGCCCGAAAGGAAGCGCGGATGGCCGCCTGGCTGCCGAACAGCCAGTTGTTAACCGGGTCTTCGGCAAAGGCTTCGGCGGTGATATCGGCAAGTTTTCTCCAATCGCCGGGATCCGCTCGCCTGATAGGATCGGGAAGCTCAATATCCATCAGCTCTGCATCTTCGCGACAAATTTTTGTACATCATATTGGTCATCGCCCTCTTCGCGCGGGGCATATTCTGCAAACGCGGCTTTCATCTCGTCATAGCGCTCGTCGAACCGAACAACATTATAGCCATGGCTGACGACATAATATTCGCCTGCCTCGATCTGCGGCGCGATGATGGCGGCATATTCATCAACATCCATGGCCGCTGATGCTGTGCGATTGAAATCCGACAGTTCCGATTGCACCCAGCCGGGAATGATGACTCCGGTGGTAAGCCACTCTGGCGCTTCCCGGCGGAGCACGTCCATCAGGCCGAAAATGGCGTGTTTGCTGGCGACATAGGCCCCGCCGCCAAATGGGAAGGCATTGAACAGGGAATTTTCCGATGCCACCGAATAGATGGCGGATGGCTTCTCCTCCGCAAGAAACCGCCGACCAAATTCCGAAATGCCGTTCCACATGCCCCAGAAATTGACCTCGAATATCCGCCGCGCCTCTTCGGGATCAGTCTTGATCACCGATTTCATCGAGCCGCCAATCCCGGCATTGTTGATCAACATGTCAGCCCGGCCATTTTCGGCCCAGGCAAAATCGGCGAGCGCGGCCATGGCAGACGGATCCGTGACGTCGCCAACAAAATTTTTTACCTCAATATTGTCTGCGGAAAGGCTGTCCGCAGCCTCGGTCAGACGCTCTTGCCGGGGCTCCATCAACACGAGGCGCGCGCCGCGATGGCCCAGCTCACGCGCAAGAGCCAATCCGATACCGGTAGCGCCGCCGGTGATCACCACTGTCTTGTCTGCGAAATCCATTTGTTCCTCCCCAGTTGCCTGTCACTGTCACATGAAAGCCACCACCGCGAATATATCACCTATGGTCCCTGACAACCGCGACAAGACTTCCTATATTCGCATCATGTACGTTTTTATCATCTTTGTCTGCGGAGTCGGTAACTTTGCCATGCACAAGGCGATGATGGAGAGTGATCATCCGATGATCACCGAGGCGCGCGGCAGTTTTTCGAAATTTCTCGGCCCCTATGGCAGCTATATTCTCGAATTTTTCATGCTCGCGGCAGCGCTGATATTTGCCAATATGGGCATGTTAAGCGCAGTTTTCTTTTATGGCATATACACTTTAGCCAATGGCGCGGGCGCTTACGTCCTATTTTCAAACAAGCGTTAAGATAGAATAGTTTATATAACCGTATCACGGATTCGGAGTGTAAAGTTGTTGATCCGACTACAGATGTAGTTTGTCGAAAGCCGGTATCTCCTGTAACCAACCGGTCATAGCAGGCGGGCAAGAACCGAACCAAACAAACATAAATTTAGTTCCGCTAGGGGGGATTATCTTGATCAAAGCCAACTGGTTACGCGTTAGCGCTGCTATTTCTGCGCTAACCGCATCAATTGCCATCTCATCTCCGATATCTGCGCAAACCGAAACGACCGCCCCAACCGCGACCAGTAATAATCTGCAACCACGGATAGAAAATGGGCGTCAGGTTTACGATGCGTCGCAATTTTCCCGCTTCAATCCTCGCACCGCCTTGGACATCGTCTCGCAAGTACCGGGGTTCATTATCGATACCGGCGATGATGACGCACGCGGGCTGGGTCAGGCCGATGAGAATGTGCTGATCAATGGCGCGCGGATTGCCGGCAAAAATAATGATGCTTTCACAGTCTTGGGCCGTATCTCGGCCTCCACCGTCTTGCGGGTTGAAATTGTCGATGGCGCGACACTCAGTATTTCCGGCCTGTCCGGTCAGGTGGTGAATGTCGTCACCAATAGTGACGAAGCATCGGGGATTTCCGGCAATTTCAAATGGCGCCCGCAATGGCGCCGCGCTGGTAACAACTGGTTTGCCGGTGAAGCATCCATCAACGGCAAGCTATTTAACGGTGATTTCACCATCGCGGTCGAAAATGATGCTTTTCGCAATGGCTCACAGGGGCCAGAGCGGATTACCAACGGATCCGGTAATTTATTGTTCATGCGTGACGAAATAGCCCGCACGCGCGGAGACCGTCCTTCGATCAACGCCTCTTACAGCCGCACCAATTCAGCCGGCGCGATATTCAACATTACCGGTGAATATGGGCTCAACCATTTTTCGCAACGCGTTGATACCCTGCGTACGGAAACGGGCGAAGCGGATATTGTCGAGCTGTTCACCGGCCGCGAACGGGAATGGAATGCAGAGTTCAGCGCGGATTATGAATTTACTCTTGGCGGCGGCCGCCTAAAGCTGATCGGGCTGCAACGGCTAGAGCATAGTCCGACCGATGATTTTTTCAGTCGCACATTCACTGATCGTAGCCCACCTTTCACCAGTGGATTTGACCGCACCGTTGATGAAGGGGAATCCGTACTCCGCGCCGAATATGGCTGGAAAACAGCTGGTGGGACAGATTGGGGTTTCAGCCTCGAAGGCGCCTATAATTTTCTGGAAAGCGAAGCCGAATTATCCGATGGTGATCTCAACAACTCCAATACGAAGGTAGAAGAAAAGCGGGGTGAGTTTATCACAACCTATGGCCGCCCCTTATCCGATAAACTGACGGTACAGGCCGCCCTTGGCGGCGAATATAGCGAAATCAGCCAAGGGGAGCAGAGCCGTTCTTTCGTTCGTCCAAAAGGGTCGGTGGCGCTGGCTTGGAAACCCACCGACGATTTTGACCTCAGTTTCAAATTGTCCCGAGAAGTCGATCAGCTCAATTTTTTCGATTTCATCGCCTCGGTTGAGGTGTCGAATGATGTTGTCGATGTCGGAAACCCCAATCTGGTGCCGCCACAAAAATGGCGCGCAGAGCTGGAAGCCACCAAGAAACTCGGCGCATTTGGTTCAGCCACTGTGACCCTGTTCGGAGAAAAAATCAGCGACATAGTCGACACGGTTCCGACAAGCCCAACGGAAGAGGCGCGCGGCAATCTCGACAGCGCGGACCGTTACGGACTTGCACTGGTATCAACGCTGTTGCTCGATCCTATTGGCTGGCGGGGTGCGAAAATCGATATCGAAGCTGAGGCCGTCAAAAGCAGCGTGCGCGATCCGCTTACCGGGTTTAACAGACGGATCGGGCAGGATGACATCTACAGCTATGAAATCAGTCTGCGTCACGATATTCCCAACTCAAACTGGGCTTGGGGCGCTGGCATCGAGGATTTTGACGATGTCGGTAATATCCGCCTTGATCAAATAGCGGATTTCGACACCCGTGCGCCCTATTCCTGGATTTTCGTCGAGCACAAGGATGTTCTTGGCCTGACAGTCAATGCCAATCTCGGTAATCTTTTTGACCGCGGCGAACGTTTTGTGCGCACCGCCTATGGCACGTTGGATCCCGTTACCCGGGAGTTTACCCGCGGGCGCCGCAATGGTCCTGTCGGGTTTGTTGAAAATCGGACACGGAAATTTGGCCTCATTTACCGATTGACCATCAGCGGCAGTTTCTAAAGCCGCAGAGCACCGCGCATAGACAATTGCCCGTAGCATCCTTACATCCAAGGAATGCCACCAGATTACAGCACCAAGGGTCAGATCGACCCACCGATGATCCCGACGCTGAAGCGCTTCTTGCCCTATTTATGGCCCAAGGATGAGCCGATGCTGCGCTTGCGGATTGTCATTGCTGGCATTCTGGTGCTCTGCGCCAAGGCGGCGGTGCTCTCCATGCCCTTCGCTTATAAGGCGGTGGTCGATGGTATGACCGCAGGCACCGAGGCGGTGTTGACTGTGTTGTTCGCCCTGGTTGCCGCCTATGGCCTGGCGCGCTTTGGTCAGGTGATGTTCGACAATTTGCGGAACATCGTTTTCGAGAAAGTCGGGCAGGAAGCCGCGCGGCGGCTCGCCAGCAATGTTTTCACCCACCTCCACAGCCTCTCGTTGCGCTTTCACTTGGGTCGGCGCACCGGGGAAATTACGAAAGTCATCGAACGCGGGACCAAGAGCATCGACATCATGCTCTATTTCCTGCTGTTCAATATCGCCCCGACGCTGATCGAGCTCATCGCCGTGCTGATCATCTTTCAAGTCAAGTTCGGCTTTGGTCTGGTGGCTGCGACCGTGGCGATGGTGGCAATCTACATATTGTTCACCCGCAAGGTCACCGATTGGCGCAACGCGTTACGCGCCGAAATGAACGATATGGATACGCGCGCGATCGGCCGGTCGGTTGATGCGCTGCTCAATTACGAGACGGTCAAATATTTCACCGCCGAAGGCCGCGAAGCCGCGCGTTATAATCGCGCGATGCAGGATTGGGCCAACGCAGCGGTGAAATCGGAAAACTCGCTCGGGATGCTCAATATCGGCCAATCGCTGATTACCAATCTGACGATGTTTGGCGCAATGAGTTACAGCGTTTATGGCTGGAGCCAGGGCCAGTTGACCGTCGGTGATCTGGTACTGGTCAATGCGCTGCTGATGCAATTGTTCCGCCCGCTCGATTTGCTCGGCATGGTTTATCGCACGATCAGGCAGGGTCTGGTGGATATGGACGCGATGTTCAGGTTGATCGACACCGATCCTGAAATCAAGGACAAGCCGGGTGCCGCAACACTGAATGTCAGCGCCGGTCAAGTGGCGTTTGAAGATGTCGCTTTTTCCTATGATGAAGATCGCGCAATACTCAACGGCCTGAGCTTTGCCGTGCCGCCGGATGGCACGCTGGCGATAGTCGGGCCCTCTGGCGCCGGGAAATCGACGCTCGCAAGGCTCTTGTTTCGTTTTTACGACCCGCAAGCCGGACGTATTCTGATCGATGGGCAGGATATCGCTGATGTTACCCAGAATAGCCTGCGCGGCGCCATTGGTATCGTACCGCAGGACAGTGTCCTGTTTAACGATACGATCGGCTATAATATTGGCTATGGCCGTGAAGGCGCGACACAGGCGGAGATTGAGGCAGCTGCCCAGGGCGCGGCGCTTGATGGCTTTATCGCCAAACTGCCCGATGGCTACGACACGCAAGTCGGCGAGCGCGGCCTGAAACTATCTGGCGGAGAAAAGCAGCGCGTGGCCATTGCACGGACCTTGCTCAAGAACCCGCCAATTCTGATACTGGATGAAGCAACGTCAGCGCTGGACAGCCGCACGGAAGATGAAATCCAGGCGACCCTTGCCAAAATTTCGGAACGCCGCACCACATTGATCATCGCGCACCGCTTATCCACCATTACCCATGCAGACGAGATTATCGTTTTGAACGATGGATCTATTGCGGAACGCGGCAGTCATCGGACCTTGCTCGCCAAGAAAGGACTTTATGCTGACATGTGGCGGCGGCAAGCCGAAGACCGCCAGTTAGAAGCGGTTTGAACGCTCTGGTCATGATCGATATTTTCCTCCTGCCGTCGCCTCAAATTTACACAAGCGGGAAATATATTTGAAAAACGACTTGGGATTTTACATAATATTACAAATTCCCGGGCGTTGTTTTCTTTGAAAAGCAAGGCTGAATAGGTTTACGTGACCATGTAATAGTGTAAATAGTGGTCTCGGTATCACTTTTTCTCCGACGTCATGATGGGGTATTGCGGGCAAATATGGACGAAGTCAGTGCCGAGATTGCTGCAATCAAGAATGCCATGGCTTTGGCCACCGAAAAGGTGAACACGCTGAGTGCATTGATCACTGTTTCCGACAAACCGGTTTTTGCCGACAATATGACGGCCTCTGACGAAATGAATAGCGCCGGGCTGATTGATCGGGCGGAGAAGATGCTGCGATGGAGCCGGTTGAAGGCCAGCATGCTCAATCTGGGGGCCGGACTATTCACGGATTCCTGCTGGAATATGTGCCTTGATATCTACATTTGCGATCTCAAGGACGAGAAGATCACGGTTTCCTCGATTGCCCATAGCTCCGGCATACCGATGACAACGGCGATGCGTTATATCAACGTGATGGCTGAGGAAGGGCTTCTGGAAAAGTCCCCTAATCCGTCAGACAACCGAATGATATTTATCTCGACCTCCACCTTCTGTAAGGACAAAATCTCGCTTATCCTCCAAAGCATGAGCAAATAAAGCCGCTAAATTCCTTCGGGAAAAGACCATATCAACGAGCTTTCCAGACGCCACCCAACATCGTTAACTCGAACTTAACCATCTTTGTTCATTTATGAATTTACCAGGTGACGGTTCGGGGATTGCGGGATCTCCGAACCACCTTTCCCCGGCAGTGCCGGACAATGTGGTTAGTCATCTGGGTAGTTTAATGAACGACGCAAATATTGAAACGCTACTTGCTGCAAAGCTGATCGGCGATAGTCCGAAAATGCAGCAACTGCGGATGCTGGTGAAATTCGCTGGCCGGTGCAATTCCTCGATCATGATTTCTGGTCCTTCCGGTAGCGGTAAGGAAGTCGTTGCAGACGCCATCCATACAATTTCACAGCGGTCCGACGCCCCTAACATCACGGTCAACTGTGGTGCATTGCCCGAACAATTGATTGAATCAGAACTATTCGGCCACGAAAAAGGAAGTTTCACAGGCGCTTTCAAGCAGCATGTTGGCCTGTTCGAGCAATCTAACAACGGCACCATCTTCCTCGATGAAATCGGCGACATGCCGCTCAATATGCAAGTCAAATTGCTCCGGGTATTGGAATCGCGCATCGTTAACCGGGTCGGCGGCAACCAGAATATTCCGATCAATGTCCGGGTTGTCGCAGCATCTCATAAAAATCTGGGCGAGGCGATCCAGCGCGGATCTTTTCGTGAAGATCTTTTCTACCGGCTGTGTGTTGTTCCCATCGAAGTCCCTGCCCTTAATGAGCGGGCTGAGGATATCCCGGCGTTGGTCGAACATTTCCTGAAGCATCAAGCGGACGATGTCCCCTCACCCATTTTCACGCCAGAGGCTTATGCGGCGCTTCAGAGCTATGACTGGCCGGGAAATGTGCGTGAACTGCGTAACGTAGTGGAGCGGGCCACGGTGTTTTTTGCTGGCCAGCTTGTGCAAGCGCGCGACATTGCTGCGTTGGTAAAATCCGACATTGTTCCGGCCGCGCCCATTGCCGATGCGCCGCCATCGCGGTTATTCGGCACTCAAGCGAGCGATGGCCACGGCGCGTCATCGGACAATCTTCCAGGAAACACGCAAGCGGTCCCTTTTGCAGGCATGCTCTCCTCAGCTCTGGGGCAACAAACGAGCGAAATCGTCGATCTCAACGCCCATCTTCAGAGTGAAGAACGCCGGATCATTATGCACGCTCTCGATACATCGCATGGCGTGGTTTCAAAGGCGGCCCGCTCGATCAATATCAAACGGACGACATTTATCGATAAGATGCGCAAACATAAGATCGACAAGCAATTTGAAAACAACGTGGCTCTGGCGGCTGGCTTTTAGCTTGCTCGACGAAGGGCGCCCGCCTGCTGCGCTTCTGGCGCAATCGCCATCCAGGCTTTCTCAATTTCATAAAGCATCTCTCGGGCGGACTCTACGCGCTCGATAAAGGACGCGCCAATTTCTGCCTGAATGCGTCGCGCTGCTTCGGTGTAGATAGTATGCAGCGTCTGAGCCAAATCGCCGGCTGCGTCAAAATCAAGAGACTCATCCAGCCCGTTTAGAATGGAGAGCGCTTTCGCTCTGCATTCAAACACCCTGCCCCTGTCGTTCCGGCGCGCGCTCTCGATCATGAGATCTAGGCTATCGCGCAGTTCAGAAAAAAGTACCGCTACCAGATCATACGGGTTTGCTGACAAAACGCGGCTGTCCTTCTGAACAGACTTATAGCTGGATGCGCGGCGGATGTTGGATTGGAATGTCATTCTCTATGGCTTTCTAACGTTAGCTATTGTCGTTAAAGGAGGCGAATTGCTGTTCGACATAGGATTGGGTTGCGCGCAGGACAGAAAGTTGCCGCTCTAAACCAGCAAATGTGCCCTCCAACTGTTCTCGCAAACGATCGCCTTCGTCAGTAATCTTCACACGACGCTCTTCGATCGATTCCCTGATACTGTCCAGCCGCTCCTGTGCTTGGGACAGCGCGCCGTTTTCATCCTGCAATCTATCGGAAATCTTATCGAGAGCACCGGACAGGCCAATATTCGTCTCTGTTGCGATGGCCGGTTCCAGCATCAATTTGATCGCGCCGCTGTCCAGCTCAAGAGCGGCATCCAAGCGCGCATCATCAATGGTGAGAGTACCATCAGTTTGCGTTCTGACACCAATATCAGCCAACGTATTGAAATCACCGGTGTCAGACAGCGGCGTCGATGTCAGCTGACTCAATTGCCGGATCACCTCACGCGCGCCCCGATCACCTGCCAGCGGGCCACCACTTGAACCGGCCAGCCCAGGAGCCGTGGCGTCGTTCAAAGACGACCTGAGTTCATTATAGGCGGCAACAAATTCGGTAACCAGACTGCGAACATCCAGCGGTTCAGAATCGCCGGTTATCGTCAGATTTGTACCCGGTTCTGCTGCCAATAGCGAAAGCTCGACACCCGGTATTGCGCCCGACACAGTGTTGCTGCTGTTGGTCAATTCAATATCATCTACCCGGATAATACTGTCATCTGCCTGGTCAATATTCGTAATAATTAGCGGTACGCCAAGAATAGGGCCACCAGCCGGACTGTCGGCCAGGGTAAATGCATTGTCGATACCTTCCTGGGATTCCATGACCAGTCGCGAGCCCGCCTTGTCGGTTATGATAGATGCCGTGACGCCGCTATTACTGGCATTAATGGCATCTCTTAAACCGGTGAGACTATCGTTCGAGCCGTCAATCACGATATCGAAACTGCCGCCGCTGTTGTTGATGGTCAGCGTACGCTCACCTACCGGATCAGATGCGCTCGCATAGACATCGGTCATTTCGCGCTGCGCAGAGGCCAGCTGTACAACTTCAACCGAAGCCGGCAAGCCTTGGGGCCGCCCACCCTCAACCACCGTAGCATTGGCCAAATCTGTTCTGGTCGATATGAGTTCACCAACAAAGCCTTGACCGTTCAAGGTTTCCTTTACCGCTGCAGCAAAGGTACTTAACGCCGAAGCAGTGGCGGCCATTGTCGATATGCGCGTGCTGTTCAACTGATCGCGCTGGTTTAGCTGTCCCAGTTTCGCACCGGTCGATGCAGCTACCAGATCGGCCACCAACTGCGCGCTGTTCAATCCTGAACCGGCGCCTATGCTATTTATGACATTCGAGAACATAGTTATTTCACCTTTGAAAGGGTGGACGGCAATTTTCAGGACGGATTAAGAGGGTTGTCTTTTTTATCATGCCAATCGGCTACCATCGGCGGAAAATTGCATATCTGCGGGCGGATGCAGTCTTGGTTTGCTCAATGGACTGACCATTTTTGCGTCCAGTTGAATGAGAAAGCTTAGCAATGCCGCGATGGCGCCATAGAGACGATCATCAATCGCCTCTCCTACTTTGGAAGTGAAATAGATCGACCGGGTAAGCTCTGGATATTCCATGACCGGTTTTCCCATTTCTGCAGCCATATCGCGCATCGCCAAAGCGATGGAATCACAGCCTTTACCCAAAACGACTGGTGCGTAATCCTGATCCCGATCATATCGCAAAGCGACGGCGAAGTGGGTCGGGTTGACCAATATGACGGTTGCCTCGGCAACTGCCTTGCGTGAGGAGTCACTCAGCATTTCGCTGCGACGCTGACGCTGAACAGCGCGCGTATCGGGGGACCCCTCGGTCTGTTTATACTCGTCTTTGACTTCCTGCTTCGACATTTTCAATCGTTTGCCGCGCTGGAATAACTGTATCGGCACATCAATCATGGCGATCAGCATCAGGCTGATGGTTATCCCGACCAGCAATTGCAGAAAAAGAGTGGCGTAGCTCGTCACTGCAATATTCAAATCCTGTGCGCCAAGTTGTGCCAGATCACCCAGGTGGATAAACATGATCACGCCTCCAACCGTCCCTATCAACAGCACTTTCATGATTGATTTGCCCAATTCCATCAGACCATTGGTGCCGAATATTTTCCCCATGCCCTTGATTGGATCCATTTTGGACGGCTTCGGCTTCATCGCTGACCAGCGGAAACCCAATGAGCCGAGCATGGCGGGGACAGCGATGGCTGCGGCCAGCAAGATCGCGAACAGGCTCAAAAATTCGGGCATAAGACCGGACACGAGCGAAGAACTACGTCCGCCAATATCAAATATTTCGACGTCCCGGCTGTTGAAAACCAACGCGCTGGTCAGCATATCTGCCAGGGCCTGAAACAAAGTTCCGCCAAATGTGAACATGGCGGCGGTACCGACAAATATGATCATCGCGCCACCAAGATCCTGAGACTTTAGAACGTCGCCTTTTTCGGCACTGTCTTTCAGTTTCTTGGGGGTTGGTGCTTCGGTCTTTTCGCCGCCACCGGGGGTTTCTTCCGCCACTATAACCCTCCTGCAATGAGGGTTGCTTGTTCCAGGCCCAGAGTGAGGGAACGGATGACCGTGTCCGCCATGATCGGCGCGGTAATGGCGAGCAACACCAAGCCAGCGGAAATTGTGACCGGAATACCGACCGCGAAGAGGTTCATCGCGGGCGCCGTCCGGGCCAGAAAGCCCATGATAAGCTGAATAAGAATGAGCGCGCCGCCGACAGGAAGGGCGATGAGCAAGCCCATGGAAAACAGGGTCCCGCCAAATTGCACAATGCCCCAAGCCAGTTCCGCGCCAAGAAAAGCATATCCTGGCGGCAGTGCGGAATAGCTTTTCACTATGACCGCTATCAGCATCAAATGCCCATCAATGGCCAAGAGCAGCAGCGTCGCCAAAATGGTCAAAAACTGCCCTATTACCGGGGTAGATTGACCCGTCTGTGGGTCCGACATGCTGGCGAAACCAAGGCCCATGGCATTGCTTATTGTTTCACCGGCTATGACAACGCTGGAATATCCAAGCTGTAACGAGAAGCCGATGGCGACACCGACCAATACTTCGCCCAAGACAAAAATCATATTGCCCAGACTAATGGCCGTATCGGCTGGCAAGTCGAAGCTGGCGTTATTCGTTGCCACCAAGCCGATCATGAACGCCAAGATGATGCGAATCTGAATGGGCACGTTGGCTGCGCCGAATACGGGCGTGACCACCATGGCCGCACCGGGGCGGATCATCGCCATCATCCACATCCAGAGTTGCGCCTCTACCTCAGCAAAGCCCGGCGCAATCACAGGAGCAAATCCGGGATGCGGTCAAAAATCTCTCTGGTAAAATCAACGATCAAGACCAGGATCGATCCACCGAATACCGCAGCAACCGCAGCGACGATGACCAGTTTTGGTACAAAGCTCAATGTTTGTTCATTAATCGATGTCGCCGCTTGCACCATGCCAAGCAAAAGGCCGACAAGAAGCGCGGGAATGAGCAAAGGGGCGGCCGCAAGGGCGGTGATCCACAATGCTTGTTGCGCAATGCCTACAAAGAAATCTGTATTGTCAGTCATGGGTCTAGGTCGCAAACGAGGCCGCTAGTGACCCCATGGTTAAGGCCCACCCGTCAACCAGCACGAATAGCAGCAGTTTGAATGGCATCGATATAATGACCGGTGACAACATCATCATACCCAGAGCCATCAGTACCGCTGCAACCACTAGATCGATAATCAAAAACGGCAGGAAAATAAGAAAGCCGATCTGGAACGCTGTCTTGAGTTCGCTGGTAACAAACGCGGGCAACATGATCGAGAATGGGATGTCTTCTGCAGTATCGAAACCGTCCTCATTGGCGAGATCCATAAACAGTCTAAGATCACTCTGACGGGTTTGCTTCGCCATGAAGCTGTGCATCACCTTGCTAGATACATCTATCGCTTCGGTTAATGTGATTTCATCTGCTGAATAGGGCTCAATCGCCTGTTGATTGATCTGCTCAATGCTTGGCGCCATGACAAACATGGACAGGAAAAGCGACAGGCCGATCAGCACCTGATTAGGCGGTGTTTGTTGCAAACCCAGGGCGTGACGCAATATCGACAACACGATAATGATCCGGGTGAAGCTGGTCATCATCAGGACAATGGACGGCAATACCGTCAACAGCCCCATCACGATCAATATCTGCAACGTGACGCTTAGTGGCTGCCCGTCGCCCGATACATCATCCAGAGCGCGTTCGAGAGCGGCTGAAGCACCTGGCGGGGTGGCTGCCGAGGCTTGGGCCAACGCCGGGTCCGCAGCAAATGCAGAAGCCACTATCGCGAGGACAAGCCAGATATATTTGAAATTAATCGGCATTTTTAGCATCAATCTTTGCAACACCGCTGCGCGTTACGGAGAGGAGGATTTTACGTCCCTCAAAATCAACTACGGCCAATTTGTTGTTTACGCCTATCGGCAGAACTTCGACGATATTCAGGCTGTTCGAATTTTGGCGCATCATCGATTGCGGCTGATATTTGCGATAAAGCCAGAGTGATCCGTATATCAGCAAGCCGATAAGCGGCAGCATGATGAGCAGTTTGACGATATAAAAAGTCATCAGCTGCGCCTTTCCACACGCGCTCGCGCCATGCCGTTCGAGACAATTTCTGCGATACGCACACCGAATTTATTCTTCACTGGAACCACTTCACCGCGGGCAACCAGCGTTCCATTGACATTGATATCAATCAGCTGATCGACTTGACGGTCCAACTCGACTATGGAGCCCTCTTTCAGGTCCATTATCTCCGAAACGGTCATCGATACGCTGCCGACCTCTACCGATAGGCGCACTTTGATGTCGGCCAGAAATGCATAATGATCCTGAGGCTGGCTGATGTTAACGCCAGCTGGCTCTGCGGCTCCCAGAGCCTCGCTGTCATGAGTCATATCGTTCATTGTCCGGTCCTATAAAAAATATTTGATTTTGAAGGCGACACCGCCATTTTGTTCGCCAATGCAGCCATGCGCAAAGACGCGGTCACCGATGATCAGCGGCACATTGTCGGTTGGCGATACGGGCAAAATATCGCCGACGGCCATCCGCGATAATTGCGACAATTCCATCGTCGGCCGCGCCAGTACCGAGCGGACCGGCATGTAGACCTGATCGAGAGAGTCCTTCATTGAGGATTGCCAAACAGGGTCAACAACATCGGTTTCGCGGCTTTGGGGACGGTTGAGCTGCGGTTCGATCTCGGCCAATCCATCTATGGATTGCACGAAGTCAATCGCCTCGATAGCATGGCCCGACAAAGCCACTCTGGCCGATCCGACCAGAATATTGGGGTCATCCAGTTCAATCTCGATGTCGCCCTTGTCGTGCACAAAGCCCGCGTAGCGAATCTTGGTTTCCAAGACGGCCGACCAGCCGTCTGTCAAATTTTCACAAATCGCGCCGGCCAAACGGTCGATCATCGCCTTTTCAGACCGGGTCAGATTGCCTTTTGTGCAAGTTTGTCCATCAAAATTTCCACCGAAAAAACAGTCGACACAGGCGGTCAGAAATAACCGGGAGATACGGACCCAGATGGGCTTCTTGGAGACCCCGAAAAGATATTGCAGATAAACAGCATCCGCTTCCTGGGCTGCATGCCAATCCAGATACGGGGATGTATCGCTACTGGCCATTTCCACAGCCAGTTCACACCCGACAATGTTCATCAACCGGTTCTTCAACTGGCTCGCAAGCTTTTTTTCAACTTTACGGTAAGCCGTCAAAAGGGTGTCATCCGGGCCACTTTTTTTCAGCAAACTATGCTCGACTGGAGCTTTCGCAGCTGGAGTGTCAGCGCCGGTGGGCTGGATAACGTCAGGGGATGGATTGGACATGGCCTTAGCCTTTTCTATTATCTACTGAACGACGAGGCTGGTGAAATAGACGTCCTCGATACCGCCAAATCCGCTTTTCTCTCTCAAGGTCGAATTGATGACGTCCCGCAATTTTTTCTTGAGCAACATCTTACCTTCCGGTGTTTCCAACTCGACCGGGTTCTGTTGTCCCAGTTCCATCAGCACAGCAGAACGAATGGCGATTTCATGCGCGGTAACGTTCTCGAAAACGCGTTCATCATAGTAGGTGGAAATAGCGAGCGACAATTGCGCGAAGCTTGAAGAATCATAGAGATTAGATGTGAATGGCTGTTCTATCTGGTGATAGGAGATCGTGAACTTGCTGGCATCTTCGCCCGGCATCGTGCTTTTTGCTTCATTTTCGCTAACGGCTGTGCCGTCTTTCAAAATGATCTTCGGCTTATTCGGATCTTCCGGCTCATCGCCTTCTGCCTCCATGGTGCCGGCCACATAGAAACCGCCAGCAGCACCGCCACCGCCGAGCACGGCAATCGCGACAAGACCCACGATGATGCCCTTCATCTTACCCTTTTTCTTCTTGGGTTTTTCTTCTTCTGGATTGGTATCTGACATATTGACCTCTGAAATTTTTAATGTTTTCGATTAACGAATATTGGCTCAGGCGTAGCGCCCGTTGTCCCCGGTATTCTGAGGACCATCCTCTTCTCCCGGTGACAGGGAGGAGCCCAGATTCGGCGACGATGTGGTATCATCCTGCCGCGCATGGGCGCTGTCTTGCTGTTCAAAATTCATGTCCTGGTTGGCGGAGGAGGAAAACATATTCTCCTTCACATCGACCCGAAGGACCAGATCCGAACGTCCCTGACCTTTCAGCATTTCCTGAATGGCCTGACTGTGCTGGGCGATGACATCGCGCGCAGCGTCACTCTCGGCTCTTATCTGGAGAATTTCGTTTGCGCCTTGCGCTATCAAAGAGATTTCCAGGCGTCCCATATTTCTGGGATTTATTTCGAACCGTTTGAGATCGCCGTTGATCCTTAGATCGCTGACTTCAGAAGCAAATCGCTCTGCAAATTGCGGCGCATTCCAGTCAAAGCTTACCGTCTTTTGTGTGACGCTCTGCCCGCCAATGACGGCTGCGGATTGGCTCGCTGGCACCGTCTCCAAATTTTCATCAAGCAGAGCTGAAACGGCGAGGTTTTCAATTTCCAAATGGGGTGATTTGGCATCAATCTTAAACGGTTTCTCGGATGCAATAACCGCCGCTTCTAGCGTTTCCGTTTCGGAGATCTGCCGCAATGCCGCGTTGTCCGCCTTGCTGTTGCTGTCTACCCGAAGGTCGAGGAGATTCTTTATCTTCCGCTCTGAACCGGCCGTCTGCATTGGTGATAAAGGCAATGGCGTCGCAGTGCCTGAAAGGGCCGTTGTTATGCCTTGTGCTGTCGCTTTGCCCCCTGGCTGGACGGTATCCAGAGCGGCCTCAGTAGCTTGATTTCCGGCGCGGCCATTGCCGATAGTCAACGGAATGGAGGCGACCTTGCCAACTTCACTTAAAACAAGTCTTTGTTTATCTGCATTATTTTCTGTTGCTGGCTGTTCCGCCTGACGCGGGCCGTTCGCATTGGGATAGGCTTGGTCAGGAGCCGCTGAACCATCGGCACTGGTACCGGTCTGGGATTGTTTGATACTTGAAGGATTTGTCGTCAACGGCGCATTGTCAAGCGTGCCAGCAGACCCAGTCGTCGTCGGCAACAAATGCGAAATAAAACGATCGGTTTCGGAGATGGCCGGCGAGTTAGGGGACAAGCTCTCTGAGGCCAGTTCAGTATCGCCGTTGCTCGGTTCAATCGGAACTTTCAGACCGATCGTCTTGGAAATATCCGGATCATCGACCTTTTCCTCGGGCTTGGCGTCCGTTCCAATAAACTGTTCCAGGAACTGTTCATCGCGTGCCTCTTTCGCCACATCAGCCATGTCGTCTTGAACAGCCAAGCGCGACCGGTCTGCGCCGGAAGGCAGAAGAGAGCTAAACTCATTATTTGCGGTACGTGTTTCCATGTCCATAGGCTTTGCAGAAAGCATGCCAATTATGGAATGAGAGGCCTCTGACATGATTTTACCGATCATCGCGGCTATCCTTTTTCTTATTATTACCTATATTATACAATATGTTATGCTTTATATCGGTTTTGAATGTTTCCGCTTTTCGTGCTTTGCGGAGGTTCGACTGCAAGAGCTTTTCGGTGCTCTCATAGGTCGTCCGGGCGGCAAGACTTTGCCGTTCGGCATGGGCAAATTCTTGCCTTGCCGTCTCCATTGAGGCCTCGATCGACCGTTCCGCATCCACCAGTCGGCCCGAAAGCTCCATCCGGGCGGACAGCATATCCGCGTCGATTGCTTCAACGTCCGAAAATATTTCAGTTTGCAGGCCTCTGATCCTGTCCGCACTATCCTGCAGCATCGCACAACGGTTGCCTGCTTTTGCCAGCGCGCTTTCCTTCAATTTCTTCTGGGTATCGCGCACCTTCAAAATGCGTTGCAGCCCCTTGACCTTTCGCTTCATGGCTCAAACAGAGCGGACAGGTCGCTTATGCTTTGTTGGAAATTGATCAGTTCGCGCGGTTTCTGTTTGATATAATCGACCATGGCGGGCCATTGCGCTAATGCTTCGTCAATATTGGGATCGCTCCCCGCCTGATAAGCCCCCATCAGCACCAAATCCCTGTTCTCTTCGAAGATCGACCAAAGCCGACGGAAATGGGTCTGGGCCGCATGATGATGGTCATCGATAATATCAACCGCGACCCTACTGATCGATTTGCCGACATCAATGGCGGGGAAAATGCCCTGTTCGGCCAGGGATCGCGATAAAATGATATGGCCATCGGCAATCGCGCGCGCGCTATCGACGACCGGATCGTCCAAATCATCGCCATCGGCCAGAACAGTGTATATTGCGGTAATTGAACCGCCTGTCTCGCTGTCATTGCCTGCGCGCTCGATTAATCGCGGGATCATCGACAGTGCCGAGGGCGGATAGCCTTTCATTGTCGGGGGTTCACCAGCCGCCAAACCAATTTCGCGCTGAGCATGAGCGACCCGGGTCAGGCTGTCGATGACAAGAACAACCGATTTCCCCAGTGAACGAAAATGCTCGGCTATAGCGGTAGCCCGATGAGCTGCCTTTAAGCGCGATGCGGGGGAATGATCCGCGGGGACCGCGACCGTTATTGTCGGTACGGCGTCTTTCTTGGCATTGCGCCGATTAACGAAATCGTTCACTTCACGGCCGCGTTCACCGATCAAGCCGACGACCACAACATCGGCAACGACGCCGTCCAATATCTGATTAATCAGCATTGATTTCCCAACACCGGAACCGGCAATGACAGCAACCCGCTGTCCCTGTCCAAATGTCAGCAGTCCATTGAGCGCTCGGATGCCCATATCGATCGGCTTGGTCACGCTTGCGCGGCGCATGACATTGCCTTCCAACCCCGATAGCGGCACACTTTCTGTTGCCAATATCGGTCCCTTGCCATCTATCGGCTCACCCATTGGTCCGACAATCCGACCAAATAGGGCGTCTCCGACAGCCGCTTCATTCGATTTAAGATAGGGAAGAACGCGGCTCCCGCTGCGCAGCGGTGCATCTTGTACCATCGGGATCATGAGCGCCCGTGACCCTTTAAAACCGACCACTTCCGCGCTGATTTCCCGGCCATCGGTTGCAATAACCCGGCCGGAATAGCCCAGAGGATAGGCAAAGCCGGTCACTTCCAGCATGCCGTTATCATGTGCCGACAATTTGCCGACATATCTTGGTTCGTTGCTAATATGCTCAATCCGCGCCAACAGGCCCTGGATACCCTTGCCGCCGTTTCGATCACTGACGAAGTCCATTTTCCCGTCACTCATCGTCTTCGTCCGATTGCGAGCCACTAAATTCGTCAATCAACGCATGCAATTCATCCAGTACGACTTCCGATCCTTTTTCGATCCAGCCGCCTGCATGACTGAGCTTCAAATTGCCCCGCAGCATCGATGGGTCGGGTTTCAGCGTCAGTTTGCATGCGTTCTGATCAATCAGTGCGACATCATCAGGGTGCAAAATCAGGCTCGCGCCTTTCTGGTCCTGATCAATTTTGTCGGCCAATTGGGTTGCCCATGCCTGAAGCAATATGGGATCAGGCACAGCGAGTTCGGAGCAGCGACGAAAGAGCGATTCAATCGCGTTGAGGATCAGCGCAAAACTGCCCGTGGAGTGGAGATCATTTAAATAGCGTATCGCGTCCGCTATATTGGCTGCCGCCTGATCCTCTTGTCCGCGTTCCGCAGCTACGGCCGCCTGGCCGTCTTCCCAGCCTTTACGATAGGCCGCCTCGAATATATCCTCTTCCGGCGTAGTAGCGGAGGAAGCATCGTTGCCCCCCTCTGTCCCGCCAAAGCTTTGAAACTGATTATCAGAGCCTGCACCGGTATCGGCGTTCAGACTGCCGGACCAGGCAGAAAATTCTTTCTGTTCGATCGGCATCCGCCAGAGCGGAACAACATCATCACTGTGCAGGTTTTTCTCCGAATGCAGATCAGACATAATCAGCGCCGCCAGCCGACATGGTAATTTCGCCATTATCCAGCATCAGTTTTGCTACGGCAATAACGCCTCTCTGTGCGTCGATAGCAGCCTCCATTGGCATGGGAGGCGCTTCCTCCATCTCGTCTTGAATGGTTTCAGCAGCGCGCTGCGACATGGATTCAAAGATTTTCGCTTTGAGCTCTGCAGATGCACCACGCAACGCCGGAACCAATATGCTTGAATCCACTTTGCGTGCGACCGTGCCGATATCCTTTTTCGACAGATTGATCAGATCCTCGAACACGAACATTTCGTCTTCGATCTGTTTTGCAATTTTCTTGTCGCGGCGGTTAACGCCTTTCAACACGGCCTGGCCGATTTGCTTGGGAAGGTTATTGACGATCGATGCGCTGTCCATAACACCGCCAATTTCCATGGGTGGCGCCAGCTCTTCCGCCGAAGGTGTGTTATTCTCGAGCAAGCCATGTATTTGAGCCAAAGCATGGGCGCTAACTGGCCCCAAGGTCGCTACGCGATATACCAGTTCTTCCAACAATTCGGGGGGTACTAGCTGCAGCATCTCCGCGGCTGCCTCTGGCGTCAGGAATGAAATTAATACGGCTGCGATCTGCGGCGGCTCACTTGACACCAGTTCTGCCAGATCCTTCACCGGAACCCATTTCAGCAATTCGGCTATATTGCTTGGCCGTTTTGGAGCAAAACGATTCATCATTGTCTCTGCCCGCGACGTCCCGAGCGCTTGCCGGAAGACCCGGCTGACTTTCTCGTCGGATTTATAGGCCACCATCGTCTGATTTTGAGTCAGCTCCAGAAACTTATCCAACGACCCGTCAATTTGCATGGCATCGACATCGGCGACACTGAACATCGCCTCGCCAAGACGTTCGGCTTCCTCCGGCTCCAGCCGCTCTAGAATCTTGGCGGCTTCTTCGTCGTCAAACAACAACATCAGGATCGCAGCGGTCTGGCGACCGGTTATCAATTCAAGCTGTGAACCATCTTTACCGGATTCTTTGTCTTTTTGAGTTGCGGCATCAGCCATCAGCGTCCTCCAGCTCGTTCTTTTCTTTCAAGAGTTCTTTCACCACCAGCGCAGCATGATCAGGATTTTGGCGAACAAAATTCTGGGTGAGCAAGGCGCGTTCCTGATAGCTAGGAGCGGCCTGAATCATGTCGATCGTCACTGGCCTACCGTCTTGCTGGACCGCCGAGCCACCGCCATTTGCTGACGCCGGATTAGGTAAACTGCGATTTTGCATCATCAGATCGGCTGGAACATTAGTTCCGGCAGCGATGGCAGCTTTGCGTTCTTTCTCGGCATTCAGCCAGCGTTTCAAAATGGGGCGAGCGATAAAGAAGAGGATGAGCAAGGCGACAACAAGCGCCGTAACGTTGCGACTAACGATCCCGAACCAAGGCGATTCATACCATGGCGTTTCGGCTTCATTCTCGGTGACTGGCCGGAACTGGCTTGCAGAAACTGCGATCTGGTCACCGCGTTCGGCGTTGAAACCGATGGAACCCTTGACCAGCTTTTCGATGTCCTGAATTTCTTTGGGTGACTTGGCATCTTTCAAAGCCTTGTCGTCAATTGCAACCGCGACGGAAAGCCGGGACACTTGGCCAGTCGCCTGATTGGTCACCGCAATTTCCCGTGCAAGCTCGAAATTCCGATTATATTCTTCGCTAGTACGGAGCGGTAGCGTTTCGGTTGCAACTTGCTCGTCTGCGCCTTCAGGTTGATCTTCCAGTTCGGCTGCAGCAGGTGGTCGATTAGCCAGAGCCCCGGGGATGCCGCCGACCTGTGAAGCTCCGGCAATGGGTTCTTCCGAACGCATTCCCTTTTCTGATCGCAATACAGATCCATCCGTGGGATAGATTTCGCTGGTGGCCTGCTTTTCGTCGAAATTCACATCCGCTGTCACTTCAGCCACAAAATTCCCGGGACCGACAATCGGTGTCAAAAGGCTCGCGAGCGATTGGCGATATCTGTCTTCAATCGCCGCTTTGATTTTCAGTTGGGTGTCATTTTGATCGGATTCAGCGCCCTCGCGACGGGACAGCAACCGGCCATTCTGGTCGATCACCGAAACGTTTGAGGCGTTCAATCCCGGCACGGAACTGGCCACTAGGTTCAAAATGGCCTGCGTTTGTTTCTCGTCTAATTTGGTCGAGCCCGCCAACTGCAAGATAACCGAAGCGCCGGGTTCATTTCTTTCGCGCAAAAAGATACTTGGCTGTTCAACAGCCAAGTGCACCCGGGCGGATATAACATTATCAAGCGCCTCGATCGACCGTGCCAGGTCCATTTCCCTGGCGGAGCGCAGTTTTTCCGACTCAACCGCCCGGCTCGCACCCATCGGCATGCTCGACATGATTGTATCGCCACTCGGAGCCGTGCGCGGCAGTCCTTGACCGGCCAATTCGATCTTCGCGGTATGGTAATCTTCGTTGCTGACGGTAAGCGTGCCGGATGTATCATCGACCTGATAAGCAATATTCGCGCTTTGCAGCGCTTGCATCATGGCCGATTTGTCATTGTCCGGCAAACCGCGGAATAAATCGCGCTGCGGCGGCTCTTTCAAAACCAACCAAGCGGATAGCGCAGCGACCAAAACAGCTGATAATATGATCAGCGGCATGGCACGGGCAATGGCAGGCTGCTTGACGAAATTTTGGATGGGGCCAAATAGTCCACCAGCGCCGACGCCGTTGCTATTCCCGGAAAATGCTTGTCCTCCCGATGGAGCTACAGGCGCCAGGTTCTGACCAAGGGATGTTTCTTCAGCCATCTATCACACCGACATGTTCATGATGTCTTTGTAAGCAGACAAAAGTTTGTTGCGAACTTGCAAGGTGGATTCAAAGCCTAGAGACGCTTTATGTTTGGACAGCATCACCGCAGCAACATCGTTGGTTTCGCCCATTTGATAGGCGGTGGTGTTTGCTTTTGCTGTTGCTTGCAGCTTGTTCACTTCCTGAATGGCATCGGTCAGCTGATCGGCAAAGCCGGTCGGCCCGGATGTTTTCTCTGGTTGTTGTGTTTGACCTGGTCCGCCCAGATTGGATGTTTTGCTGGCAATATCCTGCAACGCGTTGTTGCGGTTTAGGATAGCATTGCGCGCCGCCATCAGGCTATTCATGTTGACGGAAGACATAATCTATCTCCTGCTCACGCCGCGAGCGCACGCATATCGGCCATCCGATAGCGCAGCGTCCGCTCTGAAATGCCAAGTTCTTTGGCAGCTTCGCGGCGGTTGCCGTTGGTTTGTTCGAGCGTTTTGTTGATCGCGTCATATTCGACGCTTTTTGAAATCGAATGCAGGTCTCTGCCGCGAACGAAGCGCGCTGAACTGCCAGGCTGCACAGCGTCCTGCTTAGGTTGCGCAGACAAGCTCTCACCGGAAAACATCAAGTCACTGGCTTCGAGACGATCGCCGTCACACATGACCAGAGCGCGCTGAAGGACATTGGCAAGTTCGCGAACATTGCCGGGCCAATGATGCGCTTTCAGCCGCTCAAGGCAACATTGCGACAGCGATATGAATTTCTGGTGACCTTTTTGGAAGTCCATCATCATGAACGTTGCGATGGCGACAATATCAGCGGGACGAGCCGTGAGCGGCTCCAATTCTACGGGCATGACATTCAAGCGCCAATAGAGATCTTCGCGGAACTTTCCGGCTTTCACTTCTTCCGCAAAATTGCGGTTGGCGGCACAGATAACGCGGACATCAATTTTTTCGTGGCGCGTTGCACCGACAGGAAGAATTTCGCCTTCTTGCAACACACGGAGCAGTTTTGACTGACTCTCGAGTGGCATCTCGGTAATCTCGTCGAGGAAGATGGTCCCGCCATCGGCTTCCTTAAAAAGGCCGATAGCGCTGGCATAGGCACCTGTGAAGGAGCCTTTCTTATGTCCGAACAATATGGACTCGATCATCGTTTCGGTGATCGCCGCGCAATTGATGGTAACGAGTTGCTTGTCAGCGCGGGTGCTATTCTCGTGAATATAGCGAGCGACACCTTCTTTGCCGGTGCCAGTTTCGCCAGTGATCATGACATTGGCATCGCTGCGCGCTACGCGGGCGGCATATTTATATAAAGCAATAGATTTGGGATCGGCAAAGGCAGGCCCTTTGCCCCCACGCATGGATTCGATGATGCAGGACAAACCAAATAGTTTGTCTGCTTCACCAAATTCAATGCGTGGGGATTGGCTGAGGGTAGCCGGAACGAAACGGAATGGGCCATCGCGATAAATTACGACGGGATCTTTTGCGCCACCATTAGCACCTGTTCTTGCTGCGCCATCAATGTGGGGTAGTTGCGTAGCACCAGGTGACAATATGTGGTCGGAGTGGAAAGATTCGACACTCCCGAGCATATCAACAAGTTCTGGAAACCTAGAGACCAGGCTAGATTTATTTGCATTGTTGATCATCTCATTCCCTCACGTTTTACTCTGAGCACGGGATCCTTGTTGTGCTCATCCGACACCTCGCAATGTGCGTGCCAGTTTTAGGGAATGGCTGAAAATATCGATTTTTTAGCATGATACCGTCGGTTTTCCGACAATATTGTCGGAAACCAGACAGGCATAAATGGGGGTTGTCGGAGAACCGACAGAAAATATTTTATTAATTTATCGGGGACCCGCCGTTAACTCCAATGAGGCCGCTTCAGATGACGAGGTGACCCGCAGTATCAATCGAGTAAGTAAATTGTGAAAAGGAAGTCACCATGACTGTAATAGGAACTAACGTAACAGCGATGCGCACCAGCTATGCTTCAAACCAAGCTGAAATGGGCCTCGCAAAATCTATCGAACGCCTCTCGACAGGTCAACGTATTAATTCTGCAGCAGATGATGCTGCCGGTAACGCAATCGCAACCCGCATGACCTCTGAGATTCGCGGCCTGAATATGGCGATCCGTAACTCCAATGACGGTATTTCTTTGGCTCAGACCGCTGAGGGTGGCATGAACGAAATCACGAGTATGCTGCAGCGTATGCGTGAACTATCCGTTCAATCTGCCAACGGCACGCTTTCTGCTGGTGACCGTACCAACCTGCAGACCGAGGTTACCGCGATGATCGCACAGATCGGCGATGTTGCGACACGGACTACGTTCAACGATGTTTCGTTGCTTGATGGCACGAACGCAACCATCAACATTCAGACCGGCAGCGATGCCAGTCAAACAGTGGCAATCACTCTGGCAGACGTTACCGCAGCAACTCTGGCTGTCGACGCACTGGATATCAGCACCGAAGCCGGCGCTACCGCAGCTTTGACCGCTCTGGACACCGCTCTGGACACCGTCACGTCCGCTCAGGCTTCTTTGGGTGCCGACCAGAACCGTCTGCAGACCACAGTCGCCAACCTTTCCGATCGCGTTTCCAATATTTCAGAATCACGGTCGCGTATCATGGATGTTGATTTCTCCGCTGAAACCACCGAACTGGCCAAGAACCAGATTTTGAGCCAGGCGTCTTCTGCCATGCTCGCTCAGGCTAACCAGTCTCAGCAGTCTGTATTGAGCCTCCTCCGGTAATTAGAAATACCGATTATCCGAGAAAGCCTCTTCCCGAAAGGGAGGGGGCTTTTTCTATTTTAGTAGTCAAATGATCTTTTAATCTGACGTCATCGCCGCTTGCAGCTTTTCCAGCGCGCGCTTTTTAATCTGGCACACCCGCACCGATGAGACATCCAGCAAAGCGCCAATCTCGTCCAGTTGCATCTCCTCTATGAAATAGGAATTGAGAACCATCTGCTCCCGCTCGTTCAATTTCTTCAGATTTGCCGACAAGAGATCGATCATTTGGCTTTTTTCCAACGTCTCGTGCTGATCATCGTCATCGTTAGTAAACCAGCTGCTGGAATCGGAATATACCTCATCCAGCGAGTCCACATGGATGTCGATCGCCCGGTCAGCATTTTTGCGAAACTCAGTTTGGTCCATTCCCATCGCTTCAGCCAATTCGACCTCATTGGGTTCCCGGCCATTTTCTTGTGCGAGCCGCTCACCAACCCGCCGCAGCTTTTTATTCCATTCAACCGCGCTTCGCCGCAAGCTGCAGCTGGTTCGCAAATAATCAATCATTGCGCCGCGAACGCGCACATATAAATAAGTGCTGAAACTGTGTCCCTGATCCTCATATTTTCCGGCCGCTTCGACCATCGCGACGAGGCCAATCTGGATCAAATCCTCCAGCTCTATTTGGTCTGGTGAGAATGATTTAATCTGCCAGGCGATCTTGTTCACCAGACTTTGATTTTCTCTGATCAAGCTAGCTTCGTCAATCTGCATGGCACCATAGGCCTGAGACGCTTTGTTTTTCGATTGCAACATATGTTCATTCCACTCGATTATAATGTCTGGTTTGCTTCGACGCGGGGCGGCTGGGGAGAGGCTTGCGGAACGCCAATTTTCGCCAGAACCTCAATGGATTTGTCTTCAGGGAGTTCCTGATAGGAAAGTACCGTCAAATCCGGGAACCTGTTCTTGAGCAATGCGCCGAGTGGTCGCCGGACAATGGGTGAGGTAATCAACGCGATGTTGCGCGCTTCCATAGGTAAGGTCCGCGCTGTCTGGTCAACGGCTTCAACCAGTTGCTGCGCCAATTGCGGTTCAATTGGGTGGCTCGCGTCTTCCCCAATTGTGAGGGCTTTCACGAGCAAGCCTTCGAGTTCCGCATCCAAAGTCACGACAGGCAGCGGTAAATTCATCGGTACCATCGTCTGGATTATAAGGTTGCCGATATTTTGCCGAATGGCATCCACAATCTGATCGGTTTCGCTATGCTTGCTGGCCGCATCCATCATCGCCAGACAGATTTTCTGGAAATCCTTAACCGGCACTTTTTCTGCCAGAAGCTCCCGGCAAATTGCCGTTATGGCGAATAAAGACAGGGGCTGCGGCGTAAGACTGTCGACCAGTTGCGGCGACGACTCCCTGAGTAGGTCGAGCAGTTTTTGGGCTTCGTCCATGCTGAACAGCTGTGCTGCATTCCGGCGGACGACATCGTTCAGGTGCGTGGCTACAACCGTAGGCGCATCGACGACGGTATAGCCTTCTGCAATGGCTTGCGACTTTTTGTCGGCTCCAATCCAGATGGCGTCCATCCCGAAGGTCGGATCTTTACACGGCCGCCCTTCGATAACGGCATCGACGTGCCCATCATCAAGTGCCAGAAAATCATTCGGCCAAACAGTGTCTTCCCCAAGGACAACACCGCCCATCATGATACGATAGCTATTGGGCTCCAGTTCCAGATCATCCTTGATCCGGACAAGCGGAACAACAAAACCCAGTTCCTTGGAAATCTGGCGCCGGATCCCGGTAATCCGCTTCATCAATGGCGCGCCCTTGCGGTCTTCGACCATTGTCACAAGGCCATAGCCTATTTCGATTCCCAGGCGGGCTTTCTCCGAAACATCATCCCAGTCAATCTGTTCAGGCTGTTTCTCCGGCTCGGGATCGGCAACTATCGCAACAGCCTTCGGCTTGCGGATCAGGTAAAATGCCATGCCTCCGGCTACCGCAGCGGCTGATAACACAACCATATGCGGCATACCGGGCAAGATGCCCAATATCGTCAATATCACTGCCACCGGTACCCAGGCCGCACCCGACCCAAATTGCGACGTAATCTGATCGGGCAAATTCTTGCTGGAAGAAACGCGCGTAACGATAGCCGCCGCAGCGATCGAGAGGATCAACGCAGGAACCTGAGCCACCAGTGCATCACCAATGGCAAGCATCGAATAGGTGCTGGCCGCGTCGGCAAAGGACAGGCCGTGGACAGTAGAGCCCAAAACGATCCCGCCGATAATGTTAACGGCCAGGATCAATATGCCCGCAACCGCATCACCTTTCACAAATTTCGAGGCACCATCCATCGACCCGTAAAAATCGGCTTCCGTCGCAACTTCAACGCGGCGCTCCTTGGCTTCTTCCGGCGCTATCAGGCCCGCGTTTAAATCGGCGTCAATCGCCATTTGCTTGCCCGGTAGCGCATCCAAGGTGAAACGTGCCGAAACCTCCGACACCCTTCCGGCACCTTTGGTAATGACGATCAGGTTGATGATCATCAGGATGGAGAAGACGAATATTCCGACAATATAGTTGCCGCCGAGTAGCAGACTACCAAAAGCCTCAATTATCTGGCCAGCAGAATCGCCTCCTTCATGGCCCTGCACCAGAACCACGCGGGTTGATGCCACATTCAAACCCAGGCGCATGAGAGTGGCGAACAGCAAGACGGTTGGAAAACTTGAAAAATCGAGCGGCTTGTTCGCGTTCAATGCGACCATCAAGATCGCAAGCGAGATCATAATATTCGTTATGAAACCGATATCCAGCAAAATGGTCGGCAGGGGCAACACCATGAAAATTACCAGCAGCAAGGTCGCCATCGGTAACAGCCCGGATTTCAAATTATTGGCGATTTGGCCCATGGAGAAAAATTGTCGGTTCATTTTGAGTTACATCCCCAGTGTGGCGAGCATCAGGTAGGCAGCACGGGCTGGCTCACTAAATGGCTTCGATATGTTCAAACTATCTTCGGTGTTGGCGTGGGCTTTGGCGATGCGCAGATAATCTTCCGGCTGCACCATCTTCACTGTGCTGCCGGACTGCGGCAAAATATTTCCTTGGGCCGGCAAACCATTGCCTAAGCCAATCCGGTCAACGGCATCAGAAAGCTTTTGCTCAAATCGCCCTCTTATCGATTCAAAGCTCCGCGCTTCTCCGGCGCGATCAAAAAAGACATTGCGATTGGCTCGCGCCGCCTGTGGAAAGCTGGCGGCTGCGGGTGCGCTGGGATTGCTTTCCATGGTGTTCAGGAATTTCGCGGCTCCGGCGGGTCCCAGAAAGTGCGCCAGATAGAGATCGACAGACTCTGGCTTGCGACCGGTTTTCTGTTCAAGATAGGCGCCATTGTCCCGCGCAAACTCGCCGGCCAAGTCCGCCGACAGCGCCGGGATGTTTCGAAGCGCCAATATGCTGGATTTCTGGGCGTTATCGGTAACAGTCAATTTACCGTTTGCATTTTTTGAAATGGCATCCTGCGCCCAGCCGATACCATATTTGTCACCATTTTCCTTGACCAATCCAAGCCAGGTTTGATCGATAAACTGATATAGTCCGGTCGCCGAAGACGTTTGCGCCTTTGCATCAGGGCGCATTCCGCTTTCAAGCTCTGCTTGTGCGATCAAATACTGAAAATCAACGCCGGTCCGCTGTGCCGATTGCGCAATAACGCTTGGCAGATCGCGTGGACCGATGGCGTTCGTGATTGAAATGTTGGACATGCTGGTTTCAAAATCTCCTACAAGGGAGATAAGCAAGGGTCATGCCAAGTGATTGATATTGTTCGTCAGGGCCTTATTCATTGGCAGTGCCAACGGGCCCCTGCAAATGCACGAAAACACCCCTTGGTCTCCCAACAAGTGTTCATCCGTTTATAAGTTTGGGCGGTCTAGGGAGCGTTAGCGACTGCTAGCGGCTCCTGAATAGGTATTGGCCTGGCTTTCACGCCAACCGGCCAGTAGCTGCAAACGCGTCGAACTGTGATCCCGCAAAAAACGCAGGCGATAGATAGAAGCCTGCATTAATTCGTCGGCCTCGGACAGAAGCGGACGAAGGTTTGGCTCGAGTTCTGACTTGTCGATGGTGCCAAGCTGTGCAGCTGCATTGCTGAGCTTCTGGCTCGCCTCGAAAATCGCATCGCTATCATGCCCGTCCAAAGCGGAAAACAACATATCCTGCGAATGGCGAAAGGCCTCGACTATCTGATTCATTTCTTTGTTTCCACGCCAAAGACCCCGGTTTCAATCATCTTTTTCGCCAGCGCATCTGTGTCCACGCGATAATCACCGGCCATGATCTTTGCACGCACCTCGGATACCTTTTGCTCATCAAAGGGCGCTTTTTCGGTCGCCAGTAGAGAGGCCGTAGTGTTGATGGCTGGTGCTTCTTTCGCCTTAGCAGCACCGGCATCTGTTTTGTTCGCCACGCCTTCTTGTAATACTGGGCGGTCCAGACGCGTGTTAATCGCTGAGTAGCTTTCTACAGGTTTCATATCATTCTATCCTTAATCGGTTCAACGTCGCATCTAGAATGATTTTCTCACTCTCAGTTGAAACGAATATAATCTCTTTCATAACAATTTACGGCGCGTTCGGAAAAAATTAATATATTAACCGAAAAAAATTATTCAGCCAGTTCAACGGATCCGGAACCCGACACACGGGCCATCAGCATTTTCGACTTCCGACTGGCGCGAACCGGGATATAGTCCCCTATCCTGCCGTTTTTTTGAGCCACAACGTTATAACTAATGCTGAAACTGGGGCGCTTCACGATTAGCGTCAGCGGCTGGTTTCGAAAAACTACAAACTCATCTTTACGCGTGGCCTGGCCCTGTTGGCGCGATTGGCCGCCTTGAATGGGCACGAATATCCGCCAGCCCAAATTCGGACAACTCACCAAGACCGCACCATTATTCGTGTTCGACAGCTGAACAGCGCTTGGGCACCGTTTCAGCTTCAGCTTTGTATCGATAGCCGCCCGCGCGCCGCCAACATTGCCGATTGCGGCGTTTAGATGAACGGCCACCTGTTGATCAAGACGAGCGGTATCTTCAAACGAAGAAGTGGCGGCAATGGAAAAAGCCGACAATATCGGTACGACGATGCGAAAATAAGGACGAGGTTGGGGCATATATGATTCCTGTGCACATTGGTTTCGGATAACCAAGCAGGTTTCATGCCAAATACGAACGCCGATCATCAATTTTTTAAAAGAGCTTCGTCGGGCTCTGCAAAAGTCAGTTTGATATCGTCTGATTGTTTGACGGCCGAAACCAGTTTTTCTGGCATGTCGAGCACAATCAAATTACCGTTTTGCCCTGCGCTCTCAAAGGCATCGGCTATGGCCGCAGAGCGGGCAGCCACTTTTTCCCATTGCCTCAGCCTCTCGCCATTCTCCGCTTCTGCCGCGGCGGGCACAGATATGGTGAGCTCTTGATCCCGCTGAACCTTAGCTATTTCAGCAATTTCGGACCGGGCGAATTCGGTCAACATCGCGTTACTCAGACCGAAGAAATCGGCCGCCTTATAGTTATAGGAACCCAGCACGGGCGAAGCAACGACTGCTTCGGCAGATGGTTTTTCTCGCGTTTCGGCATCAGCCAAATTCACAAAATGCGCATAAGCAAAGGCGCTGAGCAACATCAGCGCCAAATCCAGAAACGATAAAGTGGATCGCCCGGCGTTCATGGCCTAGCCCGCAGCCCGCAAGGGCTGGGCCGGAGAAAAATGAACCGGACCGATGGTAATAAGTTCCCGTTTGGCTATCGCTATACTGTGCTGAACCACAGCAGCGCGATAGGCGTTTAATATCTCGGCTCTAGCCTTCAAGCGCACATGGATGGGAAACGCGATGATGTGGGAGACAAATAGTCCATAAAGACTGGTCAGCAAAGTGAAGCTCATCGCTGGGCCCATTTTGAGCGGATCAATACCCGTCGCAAAGAGCTGGATCAGCCCCATAATCGTGCCGATCAGTCCGATTGCGGGGGCAATGTCGGACGCTGAGCTCCAATATCTTGCCGGGATATTCTGTTTTTTTTGAACTTTATTCTCTTCCAGCCTGGCCCATTCTTCAAATGTCTTGGCATCCTTCGCATTGAGCAGCTGCGCAATGACGCGCCGAACGAAAGCATCTTCGCTCCGCACCCGCTCCAACCCCACAAGGCCATCCTCTCGGAGAACAAAATCAATCCGCCGGCACGTGAACGTAGCATTCTCACCGCTGTCAGCAAACGGATCCCTGCCACAATGCAAGAGAGCCATGAAGGATATCCCGAATGAGGTTCGACCGTTTTGAACCCATGCCATGACGAGGACGCTACCGAGCACAATGGCCAGTGTCAGCGGATCAAAGAATTTCCCAATATTGGCCCCAATAATATCCATCACAGCATGGCCGATCGCAAAGCGGCAAAGCTTTGCCGGCAACCGGCAAAAACTTGCCGGTATGGATTATCATCCCAGTTCTTTTCTACCGTCATGCGTTTAAAACCCCCGAAAACCCTCATTTTCTGATGCGCGTCAAAAAACTGGCACGCGCTTTGCAACGTATCGTTCGGAATTGCCAATCCCGGTTTTTCCTACGCAATAGTCACGGTCGCCAGGCCGAATAGTTAAGACAGGATGTAGTTTCGATGCCCAGCTTGGACCAAGTATTTGCATTAAACGGTGGAGCCCTTCAGCTGCGCTCGCAGCGCTTGAATATGTTGGCCTCCAACATCGCCAATGCCTCGACCCCTGGATATAAAGCCAAGGACCTCGATTTTGATCGGGCAATGCAGCAGGCGCAAAAAGGTAGCACCATAGAAAATTCTATGAGTGATCACACAGGCTACCGCGTTCCGCTGCAGCCTTCTCTGGATGGCAACACCGTGGAGTTGTCCGTCGAACAGGCGTTGTTTGCCGAGAATGCAATCCAGTACCGCACGACCCTCTCGTTCCTGCAGGGGCAGGTCTCGTCCATGAAACGTGCCTTAAAAGGAGAATGACAGTGAGTGGTAGTATGAACGTTTTCGATGTCGCCGGGCGCGCCATGTCAGCCCAGATGGTGCGGCTTAATACAACCGCGTCCAATCTTGCCAACGCGCGCACCGATTATGCCAGCAAGGACGAAGCCTATCGTGCCATGCGTCCGGTATTTCGGTCAGTTATGGAAGATAATATGGCAACGGTGGATGTCGAGCGCGTCGTGCAGTCGGATCTGGAACCCCAAAAACGCTACGATCCATCCAATCCTATCGCAGATGAAGAAGGTTTTGTCTGGGAGGCGGCCGTGGATGAAACAGCAGAGCTGATCGACATGCTCGAAACCGCTCGAAATTATAAAAACAACGTACAGGTTTTGCAGACCGCAAAATCACTCATTCTTGAAACAGTAAGGAACCAGTAATGGAAATCTCACCACAAGTTTTTGAAAACCCTAAGTCAAATATTGCAGGTCTGGGATCCGCCCAACCAGCAGATGCGATCGGTGATAGCACCCTGGATCAGGATTCCTTCTTGCGCCTGATGACAACACAGTTGAAGTTTCAAGATCCGTTCGATCCACTGGATAATCAGGCAATGGTTGCCCAGCTGGCCCAATTTTCAAGTGTTGCCGGCATTTCAGAGATGAATCAGTCGCTCACCGACATCGCGGCCACTTTGGGTAATAGTCGACTGTCCGATGCCAAAGAATGGATTGGCCATTCCTTGTTGGTGCCCGGCAACTTTGCCGTTGTCGACAAAAAAGGAGAATATTCCGGCGAGTTTGAGCTGGATCAGGCAACCGATAACCTGTCGATCGACCTGCTCAATGACGCTGGTGAAATTGTTATGTTTGCCGAGCTTGGTCGCCAGGAAGCCGGCCCCATCCAATTTAACTTTGATAGTAAGAATGCCGCCGGAGAGCCACAAGATCTCGGCCGACTGCGGGTTCGGGTAAATGGCGGTTCGGCTTCCAATCTGGCAACCTGGGTTCCCGTGGCATCGGTACAAACCTCGGAAGCTAATGGCCCACCCATATTGGTGACGCCGATTGGGAATGTCCTGCCATCCGAAGCTTTACGCATCGGATGAGCGCCATCGCCATTACAATGAATAACAACCAGGAGAAGAAATAATGTCTTTCTTTACGTCCCTTAGTGGCCTGAAAGCCGCGCAAACCGATTTGAATGTCATTTCAAACAATGTCGCGAATACAAACTCGACCGGCTTTAAGAAAAGTCGCGCGTTATTTGGCGATCTGTTTGCTGCTGCGCCCACGCAATCGGCAAAAACAGTTGCCGGTCAGGGCGTCCGGTTAAGCGGTATCAACCAGCAATTTACCCAAGGTACCTTGCAGGCAACCGACAAGACTTTGGATCTGGCCATTGCCGGTGACGGATTTTTCTCCGTCCGCGGCCAACCTCCTCGTCAGGACCTTTCCTTCACCCGAAATGGCTCTTTTGCGGTCAATATTGATCGCGAAGTGGTCGATACAACGGGCGCAAAAGCACAGCTGTTGCCGGTTGATGCCAATGGTGTGGCCACGTCCACCAATGTCGCCGATATGTTTGACTTCATTCTGCCGGATACTGATCCTGCCGATCCGGCAGCGATATTGGCCAATATCTCGATCAATGGCGAGGGTGTTGTAAGCGCGACATTTTCCAACGGCAACCAGATCAACATTGGCGCGCTTGCCATGGCAAGTTTCACAGCCATCGAGGGCCTGCGTCCCATTGGTGACGCACATTGGCAGGCCACCGGCGATTCCGGTGCTGCGCAAATCAACCAGGCAGCCAACGGACCGTTGGGTCAGGTCCGCTCCGGTTCTCTGGAGCTCGCCAACGTGGATATTACCGAAGAGTTGGTCTCTTTGATTTCCGCCCAACGGAATTTCCAAGCCAACGCGCAGGCCATTGAGACCGCCAATACCCTTAGCCAGACGATTATCAACCTTCAGGTCTAATATCTGACCACCCTATCAACCCGGGAATAGCTCATGGATAAAATTGCATATACCAGCGCCAACGCAATGCAAACGCTGATGAAGCGCCAAACGACTATTGCCAATAACATGGCCAACGCAAATACGGTTGGTTTCAAGGCTGACATGATTTCAGCAGAAGCCAAATATTTGAATGGCCCGGGTCATGATAGTCGAGCGATGGCGGTGGAACGGGATATGCAGGCCGACATGAATGCCGGCAGCGTAACCCAAACCGGTCGGCCGCTGGATATTGCCCTGGAAGGCGATTCGATGATCGCGGTGCAGGCAGCCGATGGCAAGGAAGCCTATTCTCGGCGCGGTGATTTACGGATCGCGGCTTCCGGCGCAATGGTTACTGGCGACGGCTTTCCCGTGCTCGGCGAAAGCGGCCCAGTTACTATGCCGCCAGCGGACCGGGTTGATATTGGCGCCGATGGAACGGTGTTTTTTGTTCCTCAAGGCGGCGATCCAACACAGCCTCAGGAACTTGGCAGACTAAAGCTGGTCAGCGTGACCGGCAGTGCCATCTCGAAGGGTGCTGACACCCTATTTCACGTCCCCGACGACGGGCAATTGCCAGTCGACGAAAATGCGCGCCTCATCCCGGGTGCTTTGGAGGAATCCAACGTCAATATGACGGCCGCGCTGGTAGACATGATCGAAACCAGCAGGGCCTGGGAAACACAGGCAAAATTGCTGAGATCGGCGGAAGAACTGGATGAGAGCAGTGCTAGCATAATGAGTCTGCCACAAGGATGATCTGGGCTGAGCCCAAGAAGGAGTTTATGAAATGACCAATGCTGCCTTACAAGTCGCGCGCACCGGTCTCGATGCGCAAAATACCAAGATGCGGGTGATCGCCAACAATCTGGCGAACGTCAACACGACAGGATTTAAAAGGGATCGCGCTGATTTCGCGACATTATCCTATCAAAATATCGTTACCCCGGGCGCGCCGTCCGATGCGCAAAACCGATTTGCCAGCGGCCTGCAATTAGGCACCGGCGTCAGATTGTCTGGCATCGGTAAGATCGATACCCAGGGCACATTGCAAAATACCGAAAATGCTTTTGACATGGCTATTGAAGGCGGCGGTTTTTTCCAAGTGGAAAGGCCGGATGGCTCCACCGGATATACCCGCGCAGGAAATTTCAATCTCACAGCCGAGGGCAATCTCGTAACAAGCGACGGTTTGCCGGTTATTCCCGCGATTCAGATTCCGCAGGGCGCAACCGCCGTGACCATCGGTAACAATGGAACCGTGAGCGCATCGCTGGCCGGACAATCGGAAATCAGTGAGCTGGGACAGATAGAGCTAGCCAATTTCACGAACCCCGCAGGGTTGCTATCGGTCGGCAATAACATTCTGACCGAAACGGCTGCCAGCGGCGCTCCCCAGGTGGGTGAGGCTGGCACGGCAGGACTCGGCAACATCCGTCAGGGCGCGCTCGAGCAATCCAATGTGAATATCGTCGAAGAGCTGGTCAACATGATCGAAACGCAGCGCGCTTATGAGGTCAATTCCAAAATGATCTCGGCCACCGACGAAATGCTGCAATTTGTGAACCAGCAAATCTAACCATAATTTGACCGAGAGGCATTAACATCATGCGCCTATCATCTAACATACACACGGTTCTGGCGATCAGCGCTGCTCCCTTGTTGCTCATCAGTTGCATGGGCTCGGACGGCATGAGACCGGAGCCCGGTTTTGCCGGTGTCGTCGCGCCAACGTTGGCATCTCCATCGCCTGCCGTCGCCAATGGTGCCATTTTTCAGCAAGCGTCGGGATATGCCGCGCTCACCAGCGGCATGCGTGCCAGCATGAAAGGTGATATCATTACAATATTACTGGTTGAGAATACCAGAGCTGCCAAATCCAACAGCGCGTCCAAAGACCGCGCTGGCAGCGTTTCTTTAACGCCACCGACGACCGGTCTACTGTCTCTATTTTCGCCGAGCGATGTTGCAACCAGCGGCTCGCAGAATTTCTCGGGTAGTGGCAATGCCTCGCAATCCAATTCCCTGCAGGGCCAAGTCAGCGTGACCGTCGCCGAAAGCTATGCCAATGGAACAATGCTGGTACGTGGACAGAAAATGACCTCGCTCAACCGCGGCGATGAACACGTCCAGTTTAGCGGCCTTATCCGCGCCATTGATGTTTCCTCCGACAACACGATTCCCTCGAACAAAGTCGCCAATGCACGGATTATCTATGGCGGCTCCGGTGAGATTGCATCTGCTAGCAAGCAAGGTTGGCTACAAAATTTCTTCGCGAAAATTTCGCCCTTTTAGCTCTCGATCAGGCAAAACCATATGACCCTATCACCAACATTATCCCGTTTCATTCATCTGATTGCCGCATTGGCCATCACGCTGCTCATTGCGCTCCAGCCTGCGCAGGCGGAGCGGATTAAAGATCTCGGCCATTTCGCCGGCATCAGGACCAACCAACTGGTCGGCTATGGCGTGGTTGTCGGGCTTGCCGGGACCGGTGATGACAGTCTGGAATATGCCACGCTGGGTGTCAAAGGCATGACCAGTCGCTTTGGATTGGCCCTGCCTCCAGGTGTCAACCCCGCAACGAAAAATGCTGCTGCGGTCATGGTGACTGCAGAAATGCCGGCCTTTGCAAAACCCGGACAGCGGATGGATGTCACTGTATCAGCGCTCGGCAAAGCCAAATCGCTACGTGGCGGCACTTTGATATTGATGCCGCTCTATGGCGCCGACCAACAGATTTACGCCATGGCGCAGGGCAATTTGGCGGTTGGTGGCTTGGGCATTTCTGCCGCGGATGGGTCCAGACTGACCGTCAACATCCCTTCGGTTGGACGCATCTCTGGTGGCGCCAGCATTGAAAGAACCGTTGCGACTGGTTTTGCAAGCCAGCCATTTCTCAGCTTCAATCTGACCGATGCCGATCTGACCACCTCTTTGCGGGTGGCCGACGCAATTAACGAAGCTGTGGGCGCTGGTATCGCCATCGCGTCCGACGCCGTGACCGTACGCATTGTTGCACCGGTGGGAGCCCAGGAGCGAGTGATACTGATGGGCAAGATCGAAAACCTCAACGTGAACCCAGCAGAGGCTCGCGCCCGGATCATTATTAATGCCAGGACAGGAACCGTTGTGATCAACGGCGCCGTTCGCTTGGGACCCGCAGCCGTCACGCACGGCAGATTGACGGTACGGGTCGAAGAAAATCCAACGGTTGTGCAACCAGCGCCATTTAGCCGTGGACGGACCGAAACCGAACCCAATAGTGACATCGCGGTGGCAGACGATGGTGCCCCAGCCTTCGAAATTGGACGCCGGGCTTCCTTATCGGAAATTGTCGAAACTATTAATTCCATCGGCGTTTCACCGTCTGACTTAACAGCGATACTGGAAGGTTTGAAGCAAGCAGGCGCATTGAAAGCGGAGTTGATCATCATATGAACATTATTCCAAACACCGGCAGCACCATCGCAAAGCCGCCGGCAAATGCCGAAAATCCGCCCGCGGACAGGTCGAAAACGGCCCTTGAAACCATGGCAGCTGATTTCGAAGCGATCTTCGTGCGTCAGATGCTGTCTACCATGCGCACCTCTTCGTTGGGCGAAGGTCTGTTCGATGGCCAGGGGCTAGAGGAATTTCGCGATATGCAAGATTCCATGCTCGCAAAAGATATGGCCGATAAAGGTGTCTTCGGCGTTGCCGAACTGCTGAGCCGTCACGTCCAAAATAACGGGACGGAGGAACATAATGTCTGATCTACTGGCCATCGGGCGCTCAGCGCTACAGGTTAACAGTCGCGCCTTGGAGATCGTCGGATCCAATGTCGCCAATGCCGAAAATCCGGATTATGTTCGTCGCACGCTGAATGTCGGCGATACGACCATTTATGGTTCGACTAACCCGATATACGGTAATTATACCGGCACTGGCGGTGTCGCTATCAACGGCATCGTTCGCGCCAGCGATCAGTTCCTTGAAGCCGCCACCCGCCAAACCGGAGCCAACAGGGTCCGTACCGACGTGACGGTACAATGGCTAAACCAAGGGGAAATTGCGCTAGAGAATAACCGATCGGATGTTGGCAGCCAACTCACGCAGCTTTTTGCAAGCGCAGAGGAACTCTCAGCCGTGCCGTTCGAACCGGCACTCCGGACCAAGTTTCTGGGCGATATTGCCGACACCGTGTCCCGCTTCAACCAAACCGCATCGAACCTGTCTGCGACGCTGACCCTCGCTGACGGAGCAGCAGCGCAGGAAGTGTCCGAGCTAAACTCTGCGCTAAGCGAGCTTGCTGCCATCAATGAAAAATTGCTTCCGACCAAACCGGGTACAGCGCAAAATACTGCACTACTCGACCAACGTGACGCCGCGCTAACAGTCATTACCGAAAAGCTGGATGTCGACATTAATTTTCAGGACAATGGCCTGGTCAATATCGACCGCAACGGCACCAGTCTGGTGGCCTTCAACACCACCAGCTCGGTCACATTTGTTGCTAATCCGGGTGCAGGCTTTGACATTGACATTGGCGGGGCGACTCAGCCACCACCAACCAATGGAACATTGGGCGGTTTACATCGCGCACAGTCTGATACCGCTGCCGTTGCAACAAATTTCGACGCATTGGCGGTTCAATTTGCAAACGAGTTAAACGGATGGCAGGCCAATGGCCGAACGGATGCCGGCGCCGCTGGCGCCGCTGCCGTCTCCCATGGGGGAACCGCGGCCAGTCTTTCGCTGACCGGATTAACCGCAGACGATCTCGCTTTGGCTTCTCCCGGCGGGGCGCCTAATGGCAATATTCTGGCATTTGTCGACCTGAGAACGCCTACCGGAACAGAGCAAGGGTTTGATGCTATTGTAATCGGGCAAGCACAAAATCTGCTTTCCGCTCGTAGTGAAGGCGAGGCAGCCACGGCTTTTGACCGGGCAACACGGGTATCAAGAGATCGCATATCAGTCGTTGATTTGGACCGGGAAGCGGCTGACCTGATCCGGTTGCAACAATCATATGAGGCCTCCGCGCGGATCATTCAGATCGCTCGTGAAACAGTACAATCTGTGCTGGCCATATTTTAATCGCGCCACGCTTGAGGGAGTGAATAATGGAATCGATCAATAGAACGAGACCCGCTGATGCTATTCAAAAACAAAGCGAGCTCAATGATCTCATCGGTAGAACGCAAGAATCGATTGCGACCGGAATCAAGCTGAACCGGCCGTCAGATGCTCCATCCAGCTGGCTCGAAATATCCAGTATCGGCAGGCAGAGCGCCATTGAAAATTCATGGACCAACAATATCGGTCGTGCCCGCATTTTGGCGCAGCAAGCGGAGTCGACTTTTGATACGATATCCAATGGCGTCGTTCGAGCGCGAGAGTTGATAGTCCTCGCCAATAACGAAACATTGGCGCCGCAGGACCGCGATATCATCGCGCAGGAACTGGAAAGTCTGCAGGAACAGTTTAATCAGCTGACGCAGGCCAAAGACAGCTATGGCGGCCAGTTATTCTATACTGGTGACCCCATTCAGATGCGCATTGATGCAGACATACTCGTGACTCCTGCGCCGACGCAGCAAGCGGTTTCCCAGGATATTGATATCGGAGGCGGTGCGACTGAAAGTCTCGATCTTATTATGACCAATATGATCTCAGCCGTTCGCACAGGTACGCCTGCAGAACGCGCTGAACAATTGGAGCGGGCTGAAAGTCTCACGGATCATTTTTCAGCTTTGCTCGCAAGCCAAGGCCTGATGGCTAACCGGCTTGATGAACAAGAGGACCGACTGGTTTTATCGCAACTCAGCTCCCTAGAAAGACGCTCTAGCCTCGAAAATACGGATGTTGCCGAAGCCATTTCCCGTTTCCAATCCCTATTGGTAAATTTGGAAGCAGCGCAAAGGCTTTACGCCCAATCAGAACGGACGTCGCTGATCAGCCTTATCGGCTAAATTCATAATTATCCGACCCTTAACCATCCGGGGCTTCTTCCGTTCATTAATGTGATGCTTGTTTGCCTCGTCCTTGGTGGCGAACTGACAAACCTAAACGGACCTGTGGATTGGAAATAACGTTATGTTCGCTGGAATTGGAATTGTTGTCTTGCTCGTCATGGTCTTTGGCGTGTTCATGGTTTCCGGCGGCGACATGGGCGTTGTTTTGGCCGCCCTGCCCGTCGAAATGGGCATTATCGGCGGATCTGCTATTGCCGGGCTCATCATCGGCAACAGCAGCGCGCAATTGAAAGCGTTGATGGGAGGCTTCGGGAAAGTCTTTAAAGGTCCAACCTACATCAAACAGGACTACATGGACTGCATATTGCTGGTGTCCAAACTGACAAAAATCCTGAAAAGCGAGGGTCCGGTGGCACTGGAACCACATATCGAAGATCCGAAAGCATCTCCCATATTCAGCGAATATCCCAAGCTGTTGAAGGACGATACGCTAATCCATCTCATTGCTGATAGTCTGAGACTGGTGGTCGTTTCTTCCGGCACGCTCGATCCGCATGCCGTCGAAGATGTGATGGACCAATCCATCAAAACACATCATCACGAAGCCATCGCGCCAGCCGACAACCTTCAAGGCCTGGCCGACGCCCTGCCCGCATTGGGCATTGTCGCTGCTGTTTTGGGCATCATCAAAGTCATGGGCTCAATCGATCAGCCTCCTGTCATTTTGGGGGGCATGATCGGCTCCGCGCTCGTGGGAACGTTCCTCGGTGTTTTGCTAGCCTATGGCCTTGTTGGCCCAATGGCCAATCGCGCGCGCTCGGTTATCGAAAGCGATGCCAGCATTTATCATGTCGCCAAACAATTGATCATCGCCAACCTCCATGGCCATCCGCAGCCGCTGATCATCGAAGCCGCCCGCACCAGCCTGCAGCATGCAAACCAGCCAAGCTTCTCCGATGTATTTGATGCCATAAGGGCGAAATAAACATGGCCAAGAAAGCAGCTCCTGAGCCGGTTCGTCCGATCATCGTCAAAAAGATCATTATGGAAGAGCATGGCGGCCATCATGGCGGTGCATGGAAAGTTGCCTATGCGGACTTCGTGACCGCCATGATGGCGTTTTTTCTGTTAATGTGGCTGCTCGGCGCGACCGATGAAAAACAGCGCAAGGGCATTGCCGACTATTTCGCGCCAACATTGGCGCAAGTGAAACGCGACAGCGCCGGAGGCTCGGGAATGTTTGGGGGATCTTCGGTTACCGATCCCGATAAATATGCCCATAAAGCGAGAAATATTGGGAATGAGGCCATGTCGATGCCTCGCAATGCTGCCGATGCTGAAGGCGATAAAAAGAAAACGGATCGCAAAGGAAAGCCCAAACCCAAGTCGATCACGGCTGAGGAGTTTGAAAAACGGATTCGGGAGCAGCTGAAAAACGACCCCGGCAACCTCAAACTATTGTCTAACGTCCGGTTTACCGACACCAAAGAAGGTCTGCGGATCGACATTATTGACGAAGCGGATTTCAGCATGTTCGCATCAGCAACGGACACACTAAAATCTCAGGCCACAGAACTTATCGGCGAGGTCGCCAAAATTATTGATACAGTCGACAACGAGTTAATTATCAGAGGCCACACGGACAGCCTGCCCTATGCCAGCGGCAGGAGCATGAATAACTGGCTGCTGTCCTCTGGAAGAGCAGAGGCCACAATGCAGGAGCTGGTAAAACGAGGCGTATCGATAGACCGTATGGCTAGGATTGAAGGTGTCGCCGACACAGAGCCTTATAATCCACAAGACCGGATGGATGATAGAAACAGACGCATATCGATCACAATGAAGACGGATTGATATTCCAGCGTTGGATCAGCAAATCGGGTTATACCCAATTTGGTATTAAAACCGTCCCGTCCGCCCAAATTGGGCCGAATACCAATTGTAACTCCTCTGACTAGCCCGGATAACCGGGGATAGAAGTTTAGCTTCTGCCAAAGCCATCACAACCCCCGCAGGTTGGGTTTTGGTCTACGCAGCGCACCTGGTCTGCGTGCGAACCGATTGGGCGGGATAGTGAAAGCTATCCCGCCCAATTACTGTCCAAACATCATGATGACCGGAAAGATATGCCATCCAGGTGGCTATCTCGACAATGCGACACCATGTCGGCGGCAAACCAAGCAATATGGATTAGGCTAAGAAAGACTGAACTTACGTCCGGTATGGACGCATACAGATCGGGAAACATCCCGTCCATGTGACCTCAGCCGACGATAATCAGCTATCATAACAGGCATAGAGGGCAACCGGGTATTTAGGGTAACGAGTTGACCAACCCTTGCACGGCAGGGTTGGCCTGAAGGCACCACCGGTCACGCCTTACGATCCAGCGCTCTCGTTTATAATTTGGGCGAAGTCGGCGGATAGATTGCGCCGGCGGCAAACCCCCTGTTTTCCCAAACAGAGGTCAACCACCGTTCAGTTATCGCTCATTGCTATATTTCAAAACAGAGTTACGGCCTTGGGATTTCGCTTCATACAGAGCGAGATCGGCTTTTCTCAGGATTGATCGCTTTGTATCCGATGGCAAGCATGTAGCAACGCCCGCGGAGAACGAGATTGATCCAAGCGGTTTCCCAGACTGCAAGTCTACCAAAGACCGATCGGACAAGGCCCGGCGACAATTATCAATCACCTTCCATACATCGTCAATATCCTGATCTTCGAAAATAACGGCAAACTCTTCTCCACCATAACGTGATGTATGGCAGTGACTGCTTGATAGAGATGCCAGTTCGTCAGCAAACATCCGGAGAACCCGATCGCCACATTCGTGACCAAATGTGTCATTCACTTTCTTGAAATGGTCGATATCAATAAAGACCAGAACCAGAGACATTTCAGTTTTGGCGAGTTTTTTGAGCATCTCGTCCATCGTCCGGTCAAATTTTCGCCGATTGGGCAATTTGGTCAGCTGATCAAAATCAGCTTCATTTCTCGCTTGCTCCAGCTCGTTCTGTAAGCCAGCCAGTTTTATATTGGTCTCGGACATCTGAACGCGATTTTCGCGCGTGGACTCAACCATCAGTTGCGACAGATCGAGAAGCTTCTGAATCGCAGCATCGATATCGGCCGGCTTGGTGCGGATATTATCCGCTTGCTCGATCAGATTCTCTTCAACTTCGCTGGTCCTCTTGTTTCCTTCCTCGATAATTTTCGTGGTCGTGCGAATATGTTCAATCGCCTCCAGCATAATTTTATCAATTTGCGACCCGACGTCCGGACAGAGATATTTGTCAAAAAGCTCGCTGGCTGATGCGTTGTCCAGCCGGCCGGCAGAGGAAAGCCCCATAACCTCGCTCTTCAGCATGCTGTTACCGCCACAAATAAAGGCCCAGGCGAGTTCAAGATTGCGCGCAGAGAGCAACAGGCCATGCTGTCGAATAAAGCGTGCTATAGCGTAAAGCGGAGACTGTTTACCGTCTTCTTCGGTACAAACGGGGCATGTTTCGTCACCCCCATTTTCACGAAAATAGCTGTCCAATATATTTTTAATGTCTAGTTTCACTTCATGCTCGCAATCTGGGCTGGGGCATGCGGTTGTAAGCGTCTAGCGCCGCGACTTTATATGCCTCTGCTAATGTAGGAAAATTAAATACGGTGTCGGACAAATAATCGATGCCACCGTTAAGGTTGAGAACGGCCTGACCGATATGGATTAATTCCGTTGCGCCTTCACCGACGATATGCACGCCCAGAAGCTTTCGATCGTTCAGGTCAAAGATACATTTCAGCAGGCCTTTGCAGTTACCCAAAATATGCCCGCGCGAGGTCTCCTGGAAACGCGCTACGCCAATTTCCACCTGGAACCCCTTGGCTCGTGCATCCTCTTCCGACAGGCCAATACTGGCAATTTCGGGAATGGAATATATGCCAAGCGGAAAGCTGTGTTCGGAGCTTTGAATAGGATGATTAAAGGCATGACAAGCGGCCAACCGACCTTGCTCCATTGACGTTGATGCCAGTGACGGAAAGCCGATAATATCGCCAGCAGCATAGATATGCGATTGACTGGTCTGTAACGTTTTCGGATCTACCGCTAAGCGCCCTCGATTGTCAGGAAAGACCCCGATCTTATCCAGACCAAGCCCGTCCACAGCGCCCACTCGACCGGCCGTAAAGAGAAGCATGTCTGCACGCAGTTGACGACCGTCGTCCAACAGAACTTGCGGGTGATCATCTTTATCCAGAGTGATCTTGGCCACCGAGCGACCCAGTCGCAGACTAATACCCCGTTCCGACAGTTGGTGGCTGAAATTGGAAACAATATCACGATCAATAAATTCCAATATATTTTCACGCGCTTCAACCACTGTCACCGGGATTTCAAGCGTCGAGAAAATTGTCGCATATTCGAGGCCAATGACCCCTCCACCGACTATGATGATGGACTTTGGCATCGGCATATTGGCTGCGATACAGTCGCTATCGAGGATCGTCGTGCCGTTAAACGGTATCTGTTTCGGCCGATAGGGCTTTGTGCCCACAGCTATCAGGAATTTCTCCGCCGTAACGCTATAGCTGATTTTTTTGCCTTGCACCGTTTGTGAGACCGCCAGTTTATTAGGGTTCGCAAATTTTGCTTTGCCTTTCAGCGTCGTGATATTGTTGCGGGACAATTGACTATCGATCACCTCGACTTCATCGCCCAGAGTCGTAGCTAGGCGAGAGGAAATGGCGTCCCGTGTCGCGTCAGCTCCGTCACGCTGTTGCCCTGATCTAAAATATTGATCGCGCCATCCGGTCACGGATAAAACCGATTCCCTGATCGTCTTGGAAGGCAGGGTTCCGGTATGAACCGAAACACCACCAATTTTTTTCTGATCATCAACGATAGCCACCGATTTGCCCAGTTTCGATGCCTGAATTGCAGCTCTGCGTCCGGCTGGACCACCCCCGATAATTACTAAGTCATAGTCAAAATCTGACATATCGACCCCTTTCATCCATGGTTAACGGTGATGGTCAGGAAAATTAACGGCAAAAAGGCGATATGTTTCACCGGCTGGATAGCTTCGGAAGGGCCGGCCGATTGAGCAGCCAAGTTCGCGCCAATATTCATGCGTCAGTTTGGGACATGTGGTAAGAAATAAACCCCCAGGTGTAAATCTGGGCAATTTTTGTTGAAACTGTAACTGGTTATGACTAATGGCCGTACTGCTAATAGCAGATTGCAACTAATCTGTCATTTCTGGCGAGGCTATTTCACTGGCTTGGTTATTACCAATCCTACTACTCACCGAGAGGTCATTTCGATCATAATGAAAACAGACAACCTTGGCAGGGCTGATATGATCAAAAAGCTGGAAGCAATTCTAGCCCTACTCGACGATAGTGGCCATTCAATTGCAGCTATTAAAATTGAGGAAGCCATCAACGCCTTGAAGCGTTCAGAAAACGAGAGCAAAGCTTCCGGCACAATCCTTTGATATCCGAGTTGTAAAAGCCGTTTTATACTTTTGCAGATTGCAGCCCACTTGGCCTCATTGGTCACTGCATTTCATACACCATCATTATGCAATTCCTGATCAACTTACGCGTCTCGACATCACAATCATAACGACTGATATTGATCGGTTGCTCGTCAGCAGAGTTGGGCACGGTCAGAAAATTTTTCGACTTGATTTTAATGCTCTTTTGAATTTTTGCTCGAGCGATAACCGTGACTGTCGAAGCTTGATCACTCACGATTTCGGCTTCTACTTGTCTGGGGAATGACAAAAAACCGAGCGACGATAAAATAGCGAGAGTCGCATATTTTGAAACAAAAACAGATCCGGAGGTGCGGTCTTTTTGAATCATTTCGCACCCCCTGATGATAAGCTATCAGGATGAGTAACGGACGAATTTTTGAATTGTTAAGTCAAGGGCTGACGATCGCCGAAAAAAAACGCCGTTGCTATTCAACCATGGAGTGCAAATAGTCAGTGCAAGCCGACCGGGCACTTTGTGTCAGCCGCATATGATCAGTACCGTGATTCTCACACAGCTCAATATAATGCTGATCGAGAAATACCGTGAGCCAGCGAGAGGCTATTGACACCGGAACCGTCAATCCGCCGCAGATATCCTCCTTCTTCACGCAATGTTGTTCTTCGGACGCAATATATAGTTCCAGCAATAATTCCCAAGCCGGATCGCCAAAAATGCCGTCGTCAGCGAAAAACAAACCTCTTTTTCGCTGCCTATCGAGGAGTCTTCGAGCGCTCTCAACAGCGTCGGTCAAAAGATGATCCGTCATAATAATTTCATCTTTCGAAAGCTTGACCATTTTTTATCGCCAATGACGATATGGTCATGCAACTTGATCTCCAGTTCCCGGCACAGGATTTTGATGAGCATCGTGAACTTTACATCCGATTTGCTCGGCTGCACATCACCACCAGGATGGTTATGTACCAGAATAATGGCACTGGCGTTCAGCTCCAGAGCTCGTTTCAATATACTCCGTGGTTGTACAATTACTTTACTTGGCGAACCATGTCCAAAAACCTGATCATTGATCAAATGATTGGTATTATCCAAAAACAACACACGCATTGTCTCTGTGGCCAGCGAGCCCATGCTTGCCTGTAAATATCTGATCAGCTTTTCGTCTGTCGCCGATATCAGCTTTTTGGGCAGCTCGTTTTGCAACTGTGCCAACAGGAGTTGTTCGGTTGCCATCAGCAGATTAATCACGGCGTTCTGCGACCCTAATATACGCCGTAAAGCTTCTTCTGATTCAGACAATATCCGGCCGATGGAACCGAACTCCTTGAGCAGCGCATCCGATAGCGCAGCAGCTTCATTGGGGGCGACCGATGCTATCAGCTGCGCCAGGGCGGATCGATCCCCTTGATTTGCAATCTCCGTTGATGACAATATGTCCCTATCGCCAGCAATATTAGCACTGGAAAAGAAATGGCGTATTGCATTACGAAATAAGCTCTGGGTACGATAGTGACGTCCATGAACTTCGCCGTATGAGCGACCAGCGCTATTGTTTGAAGAGACACTAAGCATAGCGGCCAGAACCTGTTTGCGCGCATGGCGACGACGAAAAATGCCATCCAAAGGATAAAATCGATGATAAGGTGCCCTGGGTCCATTTCCGCATATTCTGCCGGAGTGATAGAATGCACAGAGCGATCCAGGATCCAAATCGCAAAATGGGAGACAGCAATCGTTCGCTCTGGAGCGCCGCCCTTCCAAAGGGCGTAAAACGTGCACAAAGCAAACAGGAAATAGTAGAGTGTAATTCGCATTCTCTACAAGGACCATGGCAGGGCATCTTAGTCAACATTCGGCTTGTTCAAGCGACGATAGAAAGATGTTTATCGTCGGTCTTCGCGGCTTGAGGGGGACATTCATGATCGCCATAACCAGCATATTCCTTACCGATTTTCTTTAACTCACCATGCACGCGCAACACATCGCTGCTGGCATCCACAAGTGCCATTTGCGCTTTGGCAAGACGGAGGATCGCGGCCTGACCGGTTGACGCAGGAACACCGGAAGACAGACGGGCATTTACCAGCGTGGACATCAGGGTAGAGACGGAAACGAGTGCTTGATCGATGCTATACTCAGTATGTGGCATATCCTGACCGATTTGATCTTTAGCTTTTTTAATTTCGTAAGACATAAGATTCCCTTTCCGCGAAGCGCGAATTTTCAAAAATTGTATTTATGATTGGGTCTGGTGTCGGCTTACGCAGCCAGCAGACCCGAAAGAGACTGAGAGACAGCGAGACCGATCAAAACGATTGCCAAAATGCCGACGGTCATGCCAACAATTATAGCCAGTCTTTGAACAGTACCCAGATCACCTCTCGGTTCCTTCAAGGCGTCCAGCCAGAGATCAGTTTCATGCGTTGAAGTAAAGTCGTATGGTACGGCTGCTTCTTCTAACATGAACGACTGCGGTTGTTCGCCCTGACTTGCTTTTGCGCTGAAATCGGGTTGGTTGGGAAGATAGGCTGGATCATATATGATCCGATCATAGTCTCCAGCAGCCCGGGCGAAGACGATTGCGGCCTCGTCACGCGTGGCGACATCCAGTGTGCGCCGCGCACTATCAAGGCGCTGATCGACCGCTGGCTTCGATATGTCCAATATTCGGGCAATTTCTTTTGAGGATTTTCGCTGAACGACTAGGTGCAGGCATTCGCGCTGCTTAGCAGTTAATTTTGCGACCCGCGCGGATTCTAGTTCAAACTGGTCCAACGGTATTCCCCAAAATACAAATCTAATATAGCTTCACCGTGGGATATAGGCAACCAACCATCAGACTAAACGCAATTTCGACCGAACAGCGACTGTATACCCCCAACATTCATCTTTGCTAATCTTTACACGATAGCACTGTCTGGTAGCCTCACCATTATCATTTATACCCATAAACGGGCAAATATCTGGTGAAGAAGAAAATCCTTATGCTATGAGGAATTTTACATTTTGTGACAGTGTATGTTCATAATCGCTAGATTATGAACAACGCGGATGAAGGTTGGGGGAAATCTGTTCATCCGATTTATCGGGTTACCCGAGATGGCGGAGCAATAGCATGACAGATAGTGGCAAACATATTGCTTTCAACGACGGCGCCGAACAAACAGCCTATATTATCGCAACCTTGCAAGAAGTTCTGGTCGAACTTGATAGGCACGATCTTTCGGTGCCAGCCATTAAAATAGCAGAAGCAATTGACTGTCTGGAACAGGCATAACATTCCATTTTTTTCAAGCCGGCGTCCCATCGCAGATTAAAAAATTCGGTCGCCATCTCTATTTCGCAGCAGTTCCAAGAAACATCAGATAAAAAGTTTATCCCACTGTTAATCCCTGTCCAGCGGTGCCGTATATATCTTCGGGCACTTCAAACTGCCTGCACCGGCTAAACACCGCGCTAATCATCCCCACAATGAAGCGGTTGTTTGGTAGGAATCTGAAAGGGGCGATTCATGTCTGCTGGTCCTTACTGGATCGCCCCTTTCTTAGATCCTCACGCCTCTTCTAATAGCAACGCCATATAGCAATTGTGCCGGGTGAAGAGCGCCAGCACATCACATTCGGCACAATACCCGGCGTTCTAATCCGCCAGGCCGTCCCATGCATCTTTGATTTTCGAGAAAAAGCCGCTGCTGTTCGGACTTTCATCACCGGTCTCGGTTTCCTGAAACTCGCGCAACAACTCTTTTTGGCGTGATGTTAATTTGGTTGGTGTTTCCACTTCTATCTGCACCACCATGTCGCCATAACCGCGGCCGCGCAATACCGGTATACCCGCGCCGCGCTGACGGATTTGCTTGCCCGACTGGATACCGGGCGGGATACGGATTTCATGTTTGGTGCCATCGAGGCCCGGGATCACGATCTCTCCGCCCAGCGCTGCAACAGAAAAGCTAATCGGCGCGCGGGTGAACAAGGTCGTGCCTTCACGCTCGAAAATATCATGCCGAGCCAGATGAATGAAAATATAGAGATCACCGGGAGGAGCACCTCGTGCCCCCGCCTCGCCTTTGCCGGATAAGCGGATACGCGTCCCGCTATCAACACCGGCGGGAATTTCGACTTCCAGAGACTGCGGCTTGTCGACCCGACCTTCGCCGTAGCATACGTGGCACGGGCTCTCGATCACTTCACCACGGCCCTGGCAGCTTGCGCATGTGCGCTCGACCACAAAGAAACCCTGTTGCGCGCGAACCTTGCCATGACCATGACATGTGGCGCAGGTTTTTACGCCCGTGCCGGCTTCCGCGCCCGATCCATCACATTCATCACAGCCGACCGAAACGTCGATTTCAATTTCTGTCTGCTTGCCATGGAAAGCCTCTTCGAGCGAGATTTCCATGTCATAGCGCAAATCTGCGCCGCGAGCCGGGCCGCGTTGTTGCTGCTGACCGCCAAATCCGCCGCCACCGCCGCCGCCAAAAATTGTCTCGAAAATATCGCCTATATCATTGAACGCCGCGCCACCAAATCCGCCGCCACCAGCATTGTTGCCGCCGCCATTGGTGAAGGCCGCATGACCATATTGATCGTAAGCAGCACGTTTTTGGGGATCTTTCAAAACCTCATAGGCTTCACTGATCGACTTGAACTTTGCTTCTGCAGCCGCATCACCGGGGTTTTTATCCGGATGAAATTTCATCGCCAATTTACGATAAGATGATTTCAGCGTTGCGCCGTCGCAGCTGCGATCGACCTGAAGCTGTTCATAATAGTCTGTTTCGGTTGCCATTACTGTACCTCAGCCCCCCAAAAGCCGAAAATCCAAAAAGCCGCTCGTCCTGCACCTATCGAAGAACGCTCCCGTAAAAGGAATAGCTTCGACGGGCGCAGTCCGAACGGCTTTAGTGATTATTACTCAGCCGCTTTTTCTTTTTTGTCAGAATCAGCGTCGTCGCTATCGTCCACTTCAGAAAATTCAGCATCAACGACATCATCATCCGCCTTGGCGGCTGCGTCTGCAGCTGCTGCATCGGCAGCATCGCCACCAGCAGCTTGCTCGGCTTCGTAGATTTTCTGACCCATTTGCATGGAGACTTGCGCCAGTGCTTCTGACTTGGTCTTCATGGCTTCCGGATCACCGCCTTCAATCGCTTCCTTGGTTTCCTTGACCGCTTCTTCAATCTGACCTTTCAAGTCAGCATCAATCTTGTCACCGTGTTCGGACAATTGTTTCTCAGTCGTGTGGACCAGGCTTTCCGCGTTGTTTTTGGCTTCTGCCTCTGCACGCCGCTTCTTGTCTTCTTCCGCAAATTTCTCTGCATCCTGGACCATCTGATCGATATCATTATCGGTCAGACCGCCGGAAGCCTGGATCTTGATCTGCTGTTCTTTGCCGGTGCCTTTGTCCTTGGCCGAGACATTCACGATACCATTGGCATCAATATCAAATGTCACGTCAATTTGTGGCACACCGCGCGGAGCGGGCGGGATACCGACCAGATCAAACTGACCGAGCATCTTGTTATCCGCTGCCATTTCCCGTTCGCCCTGGAATACGCGGATGGTTACCGCGCCCTGATTGTCATCAGCGGTAGAGTAGACTTGCGATTTTTTCGTCGGGATCGTGGTGTTACGATCGATCATGCGCGTGAAAACACCGCCAAGGGTTTCGATACCCAGCGACAATGGTGTCACGTCAAGCAGAAGCACGTCTTTGACATCGCCCTGCAGAACGCCAGCCTGAATGGCAGCACCCATGGCAACAACTTCGTCCGGGTTCACACCGGTATGCGGCTCTTTACCAAAAAACTCCTGCACGGTTTCGCGCACTTTAGGCATACGGGTCATGCCGCCAACCATCACAACATCGTCAATTTCCGATGCGCTGATGCCAGCGTCTTTCAATGCCTTTTTGCAAGGATCAAGCGTACGCTTGATCAGATCACCGACCAGTTTTTCAAGGTCCGAGCGTGTGATCGACTTCACCAGATGCTTGGGACCATTTTGGTCAGCGGTAATGAAGGGCAAATTGACCTCTGTGGTCTGAGCCGAAGACAATTCAATCTTCGCTTTTTCTGCCGCTTCTTTCAAACGCTGCAGCGCCAGCTTGTCCTTGGTAAGGTCAATGCTTTCCGCTTTCTTGAAATCGTCCGCCAGATATTCAACCAGCTTGGCGTCAAAGTCTTCGCCGCCAAGGAAGGTATCGCCATTGGTGGACTTCACTTCAAAAACGCCATCGCCAATTTCGAGAATCGAAATATCGAACGTACCGCCACCAAGGTCATAAACCGCGATGGTTTTCCCGTCATTCTTATCCAGACCATAAGCCAGAGCCGCAGCAGTTGGCTCGTTGATAATCCGTAAAACTTCCAGACCGGCGATCTTGCCGGCATCCTTGGTCGCCTGACGCTGGGCGTCATTAAAATAGGCGGGCACCGTGATCACAGCCTGCTGAACGGTTTCACCAAGATAGCTCTCGGCGGTTTCTTTCATCTTTTGCAGCGTGAAAGCGGAAATCTGAGCGGGAGAATAATCTTCTCCGCCTGCTTTTACCCACGCATCGCCATTGGAACCTTTGACAATTTCATAAGGGACCAGTTCCATGTCTTTCTTCGTCATCGGATCATCAAAGCGGCGACCGATCAGGCGTTTTACTGCGAAGATGGTGCTTTCCGGGTTCGTGACGGCCTGACGCTTGGCCGGCTGTCCGATCAGTCGTTCGCCGTCTTTCGCAAAAGCAACAACGGATGGTGTTGTCCGCGCGCCTTCTGCATTTTCAATAACCTTCGGCTTGCCGCCGTCCATAACCGCAACGCAGCTGTTGGTGGTGCCCAAATCAATACCGATAACTTTAGCCATTTTTCCCTCAATTCAATTTCATTATATTTTCTGTTCAAAGCAAAATAACCGCCCGGCCCTTTTCGATTGGCACCGTTACGGCTTCGAGTTGGGATATAGGAGGCATTTTCTTTGGCACAAGTCTTGGCACAGGCCCGCAGAAGCTGTAGATATTAAAAATCAGTTCAACAGCCCCCAATTTCAGGAGTTTTCTGCGAGTCATGACGAAACAGCTTTCGATTTTTTTTGCAAGCCTTGCGGTAATTTTTCTCAGTGCCTGTGGCGAGGGCGATGTGCTTCGCGTGGACGAGGTGGTGGTCAACCTGTCACCGGTAGAAGGTAACCCCTCGTCCGGATATATGACGATCCACGGCGGTCCGGAAGACGTTTCGCTGGTCAGCGTGATTGCAGATGATGTGATGCGCATGGAAATGCACGAAACGGTCGAAAAGGACGGCATGGCCCAAATGCAGACTTTGACAAAGGTGCCGGTGCCTGCTGGTGGCACAGTCAAGTTTGAACCTGGCGGAAAGCATCTGATGATCTGGGGCGTTGGTGGCGGCTCTATTCATCGCGGTACATTGCGAATGATCTTCATCTTCTCCAATGACGACCGCATACAGGTTGACGGCATCATCAAACAGGTCGGTGGCGCCAAAACAGCAACAGATAAAGACAGCGCATCATAAGTGACCGCCCGAGGCAACTCAGGCCGTCCGCTCACCGAAGCGGAAATATTATTATGCCAATCCGTATTTGGCGACGCGATTGACTACACGAACGTTCGGATATTTAACCGGAAATGGTGGCCGTTCCATCCCAAACGCGTGACGATGGCGCCGGATGGCAATATGTGGTTTCACCCCAAAGGCGGCCTTTTTCGCGACGACTATAGCGAAAGCGATCTGAACTTGCAGGGATTATTCATTCACGAAATGGTCCATATCTGGCAGCATCAAAAAGGGGTTTTCCTGCCCCTCACGCGTCATCCGTTCTGCCGATATGATTATGAACTGGTTCCGGGAAAGCGGTTTGAACAATATGGTATTGAACAGCAGGCAGAGATCGTCAGACACGATTTTCTGCTAAAGCAGGGTGCCCGATTGAAAAATGGTTTTCAGCCCGAACAGTTTGTCGGTCTGGTTCCATTCTAGCGATTAATCAAACAAATCCTCGAAAAAGGATTTTCGACGCTTTTTCTTGTAGCGCCGGTTATCATAGCTGTCGCTGTAGATGGTCCGGTCGGGGCGGTAGGTCTGCTCTGGAGGGGGTCGTTGGGACAGCTGTGATCGTTCAATAATTTTGTCGATTTCGCCGCGGTCGAGCCATACGCCGCGGCATTGCGGGCAGAAATCAATCTCCACCCCTTGCCTTTCACTTATAGTCAGACTGACTTGGCAAACCGGGCAGGGCATGGCTGGGGCTGGTTGCGGGTCACCGGAGCCATCGGGAGAAGGAGAGGTCATTGCATATCCTAAATGGGCTTAGGGGGATATTTGTGAAAAGAATGTTGGGCGATATGCGTTAGTTTCCGGCGGGGACCGGGGAGTGAAACACGGTGCATACCGCCCAACAATCTGGCCTGTTAGGTTGTAACAGGCGCTAGATCGCGCTTTGCAGCGGCGATCTTATCCTTGATTTTCAGGCGAACGCGTTTGAGTTGCTGCATCTCCTGTTGCCGACCAGCGGCCCGACAATTGTCGATCAAGCGGTTTAACCGGCGGTGGCGTCTCACGAGTTCGTTGACATAGTTTTTCATAACGGCCTCCTTGGTTGAATTGCTAAGACAATATCTGCCAAAAATGCCGCGATTGATCCAATCGAAACGATTGAGCGCAATTCATAGTTTTTTGCTATCGGATCACCATGCCCAGCCGACGGCCATCCATGCGGTGCCCGGTTTAGGGTAGCAAGCCGATCCGTTCACGCATCATCCACCGGGCCAGCATCAGTATGGAGACAATACCGAGCCCGCTTGCGAGCCCCGTCCACACGCCAATGCCTTCCCAGCCCTGCCAAAAGGCAAGGCCGGCGCCAACGCCGATGCCGATAAACCAATATCCCATGAGCGCAAATACCATTGGCACGGTGGTATCATGCAATCCGCGGAGCATCCCTGCCCCGACCACTTGCGCGCCATCGACAATCTGGAAAATTGCAGCAATTGCGAGGAAGCTGACCGCCAGGGCGGCAACTTTTTCATTGCCCGGCGCATTGGCATCGATGAAAATCGCGATCAGGAAGTCGGGCGCGAGAACGAACACCATCGCCATGGCCGCCATGAACGAGGTGCCAAGAACAAAGCTGACCCACCCGGCACGCGTGATCCCGGCATGATCCCTGCGGCCATATTGGATGCCGACACGCACCGTTGCGGCCTGCGCCAAACCCATCGGCACCATGAAAGTCAGCGATGCGAGCTGCAAAGCAATGGCATGAGCCGCGACGGATTCAGCGTTGATAAGCCCCATCAACAGCGCTGCGATACCAAAGACCGAGCCTTCCAGACCCATGGTCACAGCGATGGGCAGGCCCAATTTCCAGAGCGCCCGATATCGCTGCCAGTCGGCCCGCCAGAACCGGCCGAACAGATGATAGCGGCGGAAACGCTTGTGGAGGATGACCACCAGAGCCATGCCCCCAAACATCAGCAGATTTGTCATCACGCTGCCAATGCCTGCCCCCAAGACACCAAATTGCGGCACGCCAAACTTCCCGAAAATCAAGGCATAATTAAACAGCGCATTCGCAAGCACCGCGATCACGCTGATGATCAAAGCCCAAATCGGTTGTTCCAGCGCTGAGATGAAATTGCGCAATATGATGAAGCATAGAAACGGCAATATCGACCACATATAAGCCGAGATATAGATCCCGGCATTGCGCGCCAAATCGGGTTGCTGGCCAAAGAACACCAAAATGCTCTCGGTATTCCACAGCAATATCCAGAACGGTATGATGACGGTTACAGCTGCCCAGATCGCCTGCCGGAAAGTTCGGCGAACGTCGCGCACGCTGTGTCCCATGCGGCCAATCTCGCTGGCCATCATCGGCGCAGACGCGGTGATCAAACCCATGCAGAAAATCGCGCAGCTCATCGCGAGATTGAAACCCAGCGTTGCGGCCGCCAATTCGCGCGCGCCCAGCCAGCCGATCATCAACACATCGGTTGCGCCAATCAGCGCCATCGTAAGATTTGAAAGGATCAGCGGCCAAGCGAGTTTCATCGTTACCAGGGCTTCGCGGCGCCATGGGTTCGGTGATGGGAAAGGATGCGCTACGCTAACCATAGAATCCCGTTAGCCGAGCTAAACCAAAGGCGCTAGCGAAACTCTATCCGGAATATGTTTGAAGCCCAGTTTGCGCCCCGTGGCCAAAAAAAGACCGGAATGGTTTGCGCCATTCCGGTCATATTTGATCAACGGGAGAGCTGATCAGAACTTGAAGGCCGCCTCGACAAACACCTGGCGACCGCGATTTTGGGTCACAACGCGGTCATCACCTCCACCTGTGGCACGACCGAGGGTATTCCCAGCGTCAAGAAACGGTCGGTCGCCAACGGTATTGGCCCAGATTTCATCGGTGAGATTGACCCCGATGAGGGACAGTTTCCATTTGCCATCAGGATCGCCGATCGATGCCGATGCGTCGAGAGAAACATAGTCATCCTGGACGAAATCAGCAAAATTGTTGTTACCGGCAAAATAGGAACCGCTGTAGGACGCATTGCCGTTCAGACCAAATTCCAGAGCATCGCCTATTGGGATGGACCAATCAAAAGCGATATTGCCCGACCATTTGGGTGCACGGGCCGCACGACGACCATCAATGTCGATGTCATCGGCGGTTCCGCCCACACCATCGGCTCCGGCGTCCGCAAGAAAGGTATCGGTAAATTTGGCATCGGTATAACCAAAAGCGCCAGAGAGATTCAGCCCCTCTAGCGGGGTCCGCCAGGACCAATCGACATCAAAACCCTTAGTGGTCAGCTCGCCGGCATTGACCGTCAGAAAGCGTGTATTGGCTCCGTCAAAATTCTGAACCTGCAAATCGTCAAAGACGAAATAATAGACCGACGTATTCACTCGAAACGCACCGCCCGCCAGTAATGCCTTCATACCGACTTCACCACCTTTGGCGGTTTCAGAATCATAAACGATTGAGCTGAGCGCTGCTGCCCGCGCAGCTTCCGGGTCAGGGAAAAGAGCGGGAAACATTTCCGCAAAGCCAGGGACAACCAATTGGACAGACGCGGTTGGTAAGATGCTATTGTCTATACCTCCCGATTTGAAACCCGTTTTATAGGACGCATAGAAATTGAGATCGGGAGTGGCCTGATATTTCAGGGTCACTTCTGGTGAGACATTGCTGTCTGAAAACTTAATCGGGCCGGTGTTAAAGCCTTCCGGAACAACCAGTCCCAATCCGCCAACAATCGGATTCAGGAACGACAACGCATTGTGAACAAACGGGAAGTTTGATCTATGCGTTTTCTGCTCGTCTGTCCAACGCACGCCGCCGGATAGCTCCAGTTGATCGGTAATATCAAAAGTACCACTGGCAAAGAAGGACAGTGCTTCACTTTTCGTCGTCCGCTGGGCAACCCAATCATAAGTGATCCCGCGAGAGTCCGGGAAAAGGAATGTGCCAAGAAACGCATTTTGGGACGTTTCGAGCGGCTGCTTTCGGCTTTCCCAAAAACCGCCAACCATAAAGTTGAAACGGCCGTCAAAATCACTGGCTAAGCGGATTTCCTGGGTGAACTGTTCCAGCGCATCGGAAAATGGAGCCGGAGCACCCCCTGGCAAACCATCTGCACGAATACCCACATAGCTAAAATGATCAATATGCTCGTTTTCGAGATCAAGATAGCCGCTTACCGATGACAATGTCAGCGTGTCCGAAACTTCGAGATCCATCGCCAATCGGGCAAAATATGTGTTCGTTTCATTGTAAGATTGCCCCACATAGCGACCAGCGCCGGTCGTCCCGGGCGCAATAACGAGCAAGTCAGGATTGCCGTCAGGATGCGGATATAAACCGTCCTGGATGTCACACGTGCTGTTTGATTCAAAAAACGTACCGGTCAGTGCGAAAAATACTGGGTCGGCGACGCCATTTGCGCCGCAATCAATGTCAGAATGGCCCAGCAAACTGTCACCTTTGTTACGATTATAGTTGAGCTTCAGGTTGGCAGAAAAATTATCTGTCGGATCCCATTGCAGCGTCACGCGGCCCACAATATTTTCCAACCCCTTGCCGGTGTTCAAGAAAACCGATGGGGTACCCGCCTCCAGCTCGACATATTTTTCGATATTCTGATATTGGCCAGCGACCCTGATACCTAGATTATCGTTAATCGGTCCAGATATATACCCGCCAATTGTTGTGCCATTTTCTTCAAATTCCTGAGAGACTTTCACGCCCATTTCCCAGTCGGGAGTCGGATTGGCGGATCGGACAGAGAATACGCCCGCGGTCGCGCTTTTCCCGAAGAACAGGGATTGCGGGCCTTTCAGAACGTCTATCTGTTCCACATCGAAAAAGGATGCTTGGACCAGACGCATGGTGCTCACTTGCACGCCATCAAAATCAAAGGCAACGGCGGAGTCAAAAGCAGCGGAAATATTGGTCGTACCCACTCCGCGCAGACTGATCTGGCCGCCAGCACCTGAACCGCCGACTTGGACGTTAAGAGCCGGAACCCGGCTAACGACATCGGCCACTTCGTTGATCTGATATTTATCAAGTGTATCGCCACCAATAGCTGTGACTGTCACTGGCACTTCTTGAAGTGATTCTGCCTGCTTCCGCGCCGTAACCGTGATGATGACGCTTTCATCCACTTCTTCAGCGTCCTGCGCGATGGCTGGTGTAGCGAAGGTTGAAATAGCCAAAGCAGCGGCGGTCCCCATCAAAATTCCTTTGACAGATTTGGTGGCGATCCCGGATTCATAGCGTTGTGTGCGTAAGTTCATGACTCTCTCCCAATCCTGTCCATCACTCTTGTGATGAACTTTCATCCTCTGCCGGTTTTTCCAGCTTTGTTGTGTTATGAGACTGGCGCGGGTCGCAGACTTACTCAACTGGCCAAAAGGCCAAGATATCGGCATCAAGTAAAATATTATTCTTTAAAGGAGAGTTTTTGTGAAATAATATTCCACAAACGGCAGCAGAGCTGTCAGACGATATGCGTTTTCGATTTGCTGGCCTGGGCTCGCCCAAAATCCCGACCTAGAAGGCCTGGCAATGCCGCTTATTCAATGATGGCTATTGCCCAAATAACCCAGTTGCGTGGCCTTGAAAACAGTCTGAGTTCGGTTAACTGATTCCAGTTTTTCGCCAGCCCGGCCAATATGATAGCGGACCGTTGATCGGCACACAGAAATTATCTCTCCGATCTCTTCATCGGTCTTGCCAATAGATGCCCACCGGATGCATTCCGCCTCCCGTCTCGACAAGCCACAATCTGCAGGGATGTGTTTCGATTTGCGCGACAACGAAACATAGCCGGAGATTATCCGGCGCGTTAACGTGCCCAGCAAGTTGCCATATTTGGCGAACGCGTTTGAAAAGCTGCCGGCACGCGCGTTGATGGCTGGAAAGCTATTTGCTGAAACCTGACCAAAGGGCAGATGGACCGGCACGACGATTAGCGCGTTGTAACGGCCCTGCAATTTGCTAAAATAACTCCGCAGATCAATCTCATCCAGAAAGCTGTTTGGCGCGTGACCATGAAAGCCAGTTTCATCGCACCAGAAAGGCTCGCTTTCATATCGACAGGCACGGGGAATGGCGCAATGCAGCGCATATTCACTATCTGCCCACCAACGTTCGGTTTTTTTGACCCAGCCGAAAATATCTGCATTGAGACAATTACCGTCAGCGTCGGTCATTGGCTTACCCGATGATATGTCCGCGCAAAGAGCAGCTCTGAAGCCGCGTTGCCGCGCGATATTCTCAAGGTTATAAGCCGCATCGCGGATATCCTCCGGCTTCCGAATAGATACGCGTTCGAGCAACTCTTCCAACTGGACGTCGTTATCAAACGCCTGTGATTCCGTCAGCATGTTCGCCACGTAAAATTCCTCTCCCGAAGAAATATGACTGCATGAGGCATTTTTACCCTGCCGCAATCATTCTGGGATCAAAGAAGCTACGTTCTTCAAGACAAAATCAACTCTCAATATTGGCTATGCCGTGGATTGAGAGGCAATCTGACGGACTGTTCCACATCTGATCAATGCCAAAAACCGATATCATTGTTACAATCCAGACGGCGTCCAGATTATATATTAATCGGGATAACCAGGATCACCACGGCAATCATCGTCGAGCTCGCCATCATCATTATAGCCGTCGCAATTGTCGTCCTTGTCGACAAAATAACCAGCGGCTGCACCGGCGGCTGCTCCAATCGCAGCACCTTTCAAGGCATCACCGGTGTCGCCGGTGACCGCACCGATAACCGCGCCGGTAGCCGCCCCGGCCGCTGCGCCTTCGCCAGCATAGTTTCCGGCACAGGCCGATAATGACAAGGCTGATGCCAATGTGATCGAGAGGATGGGAAGTTTTTTAGCAAATAGCCGCATGACTATACTCCTGAATTTATCTGCCCCCGTGGATTTAGAATTACCCAGAGATCGCGTTCTGGTTGCTGAACAAAGCGGGTTTTTCAGATGAATGGCGCGAGGGTTGCGATGATTGCCGGAAAGCGCGGCATCCCAGCCTAGCCCCTTTCCTACACAGATGATGTTATGATAGTCTGACGGCGTTCTTTCTCAGCTCTGAATATATATTATCAATCCGGTTTTACGGTGCTGAAAACCTGTGTGAACCGTGTGAACTTTGCCATGCACTTCGCCGCATCGCGCAAAGACAGCATAGGTGTGATGTGTGTGAACTTTGAAATCCGGGCATCACTGCTTCAGCCGGGAATACCCCCTGTGACATGTGTGAACTTTGAAAACACACCGCGCCTTGAAAAACGCTCCAATAGACCCTGTAAAGATTGTAAACTTCGTCGCTATATATCTGAGACAAACAGGGAATACGCCCCGGCCTTTATGAACTACAATCGGTCTGGCAAATGTCGGCTTCTTCATCCTCCAGCTCGATCTGGATTGTCATGTGATGAATGGCAAAGCGCTTTTTCATGGATTCCTGGACATCGGCCAAAAACCCCCTGCCCGGATGGCCGCCCGGGATGACGAGATGCGCGGTCATGGCGGTTTCGCTAGTGCTCATGGGCCAGATATGGAGATCATGCACAGTCTCTACGCCCGGCAGTTCCGAAAGCGCGGAAAGCACCTCTTCCACATCTATGTCCCTCGGCACGCCAGCTAGTGACATGCGGACCGCTTCTGACAATAGACCCCAAGTGCTCCAAAAGATCAGTGCAACGATGAACAGGCTGATCAAAGGGTCGATCCAGTTTTTGCCGGTGTAGAAAATCAAAATGCCGCCGATAACAACGCCAGCGGAAACCGCGGCATCGGCCATCATGTGCAAAAAGGCACCGCGAATATTTATATCTTCCTTCTGGCCGCGCATGAACAACATTGCGGTGCCGAAATTTATCGCGATCCCGATGGACGCGACAATGATTACGGTTTGCGAAGCCACGACACTAGGGGCACTAAACCGTTCTATCGCTTCCCAGGCAATGGCCCCGCAAGCAACCAGCAGAAACAGGCCGTTTAGCAAAGCAGCCAAAATCGACGATCCGCCGAGACCATAGGTAAATTGTTTGCTCGGCGGTTTTTTAGAAAGCTCTGCACCAGCCCATGCGACAGCGAGACCCAGAACATCGGAAAGATTATGTCCGGCATCGGCGAGCAGCGCCATCGAGCCAGACAATAGGCCGAAGACGACTTCCACAATGATATAGATGGTATTGAGCGCGATGCCAAAAGCAAAGGCACGGCTGAAATTGGTCGGCATATGCCCGTGGGGGCCATGGCGGTCATGGTGACTGTGGTGGATATGTCCGTGATGATGATGGCCGGACATCTGCGCTCCGATAAATTACTCAATGACTATATGTCACTAAATACACAGATTTATCAGAGCGGTCTACGGTTTATATTCAATGTTTTCTGTATGTTATATCATTCATGCGCTGTTGGATCTGCAATTAATCAACAATCAGACCGATGGCGAGATAGATGATCACGGCTGAGCCGAAGCCAAAGATTGTCGCCAGTACGAAAATGATCCGCAGCAAATTGACATCCATACCACTCCAATTTGCAAGGCCGGCGCATACGCCCATCAGCTTGCCATTGGCTTTATCAAGTTTCAGTTTGTTTTTCACAGGACTGTTCTTCCGTTTATTTGATGAAATTGGTTCTGGCCAACTGGATGGCGTGGAACCGGTGGACTTGTTTTTGTCAGCCATCAGATCACCATGGAGCCGGCGTTGTTCACTGCAGGAGCGATGCTGGCACTTACAAAAATGGCGGCGGAGAAAAGAGCGGCGAAAGAAGCGAGAAATTTATTTTTAAGGTCGTAGGTCATTGGGGGTTTCCTTTCCGGGGGAATGAAGAGCAGATTAGATTACCAGAGAGCCGGCATTGTTGATCGCTGGTCCAACGCTGGCACCGATCAAAACGGCGGCAGAAACGATGGCGGCAAAAGCGGCGGCGATGTTATTTGAGATATTCGTGAACATTTTAATTTCCTTTTCATTTAAAACTGGGCTTCGCGGTTGTGTTTGCGAAGATGTCTCATACATTGCATAGGCCGTGCCAGTTTTATGATATCGATATAAATCAATGGTTTATATGATATTTCCATTGTGCGTCCATTTGTTCGAAACCTATATTTAGGATATTGCACTAACTTTTAGGATTTGATGAATGGAGAATGAACGAGACTGAAGCTCTTGGCGAATTTCCTTCTCATCATATCACTGCAAGGCTAGAGATGACGGTCTGTAATGACGATCTCCCGGCTCACTTTGCAAAATTTTCGGAACTATCCGCAGTTGCGTCTGGAAACGACGCCAGGCTTTGTAGTGCTCAGCGGTGATAATGGCGCGGGCAAGACAAACATATTGGAAGCTGTATCACTATTATCACCAGGCCGGGGGCTAAGGCGGGCGCTCATCAAGGATATGGCTTGTGAAGAGAGCGCTGGTGATTTTGCGGTAGCGGCAGAACTTGGTGATATCCAACTGGGAACCGGCACCAGCGCAGAATATCCGGAACGCCGCAAGACGCGAGTCAATGGCGCAGCGGTGCCAACCAATGATCTGGCACAATGGCTGTCGATATTATGGCTAACCCCTGCGATGGACCGGCTGTTTATGGAAGGCGCATCAGGGCGTCGCAATTTCCTGGACCGGCTGGTGACCGCGCTGGAGCCAGAACATGCCAGGAATTGTACGCGCTATGACGCCGCGCGGCGGGAACGCAATCGGCTGTTGGCAGATGAATATATGCCAGACAGCGAATGGCTAGACGCCCTGGACGGACAGCTCGCCGGTTTTGGCAGCGCCGTCGCCGAAGCGCGTTTTCGCATCACAGAAGCTTTGAATAACGCTCTGGCGATGACCGATGATGGTCTTTTTGCTGCGGCGAAACTCCATCTCGATGACAAGAAGCAGCGAAGCGAAGGCGTCTTGTTGGAAGCGCTGAGAGCCAGTCGACAAGCAGATCGCGGGGCTGGAAGAACTTTAACCGGGCCGCATAAAGCGGATTTGACCGTATTTCATGGTGCGAAAAACCAGGCAGCAGGCAAATGCTCCACCGGTGAACAAAAGGCGCTGCTGTTTTCCATCATATTGGCTCATGCTGACCTGATCGCCGAACAACGCGGCAGCCGCCCTATCCTGCTGCTTGATGAAGTCGCGGCCCATCTTGACCCCCGGCGGCGCGCGGCTTTGTTCAGTAAGCTCGAAGAAAAAGGCGGGCAGGTCTGGTTAACCGGCACCGAACCCGGCCTATTTAGCGATGTCCCCGAAGATGCGCTGCATTTTCAAGTCGCAGGTGGAACGGTTACGAAGCGTTAACCACATATTTTAGCGTTCATTTTGCGCCTGCTGTTTAGGCAGGATATATGCAGGCGCGCTCTGAACAAAACCGAATACGGATCATAAAGACATTGGGTGGCTCCATCGTCCCGATCCTGCTCGCCCTGCAGGCCATCTTTTTTCCAGCCATCGCGCGAGCTGCAGAAGATATGTCTGCCGACGGTCTGGCCCAAGAATATCTTCAATGCATCGACCACACCCGCCACCTGACTTGATTAGAGAATCACTGGACAGAGCGGGTAACTAACGACAGGTTGGCCATTCGCGCGTCCTGCGCCGGAGCGATGGAAGATGAATGACAATCCGCCGACCTGTCTTATCATATTGGCAGGTGGCCAATCCCGCCGGATGGGTAAAGACAAAGCCGTTATCTCGCTCAACGGTGAGCGGCTAGTCGATCGAGCCATCGGACGATACAGATCTATTGTGGACCGCATATGGCTCTCATCTGCCAGCGACTTTGATACCGGCCTCGACATTATTACAGACGACCCGGATGCGCCGGGTGGCCCTGTCGGCGCGATCTACACCATTGCCGCGCATCTGCCGATACTCTGTCCCGAGGCCATGGGTTTCATAACCATGCCAGTCGATGCGCCCTTTACACCAGACAACCTGATCGGTCGACTTAGCTCTGTATCTGGCTGCGCGGTTGCTCAAGGCCCCGAACGCCTGCATCCGGTCTTTGGTTATTGGCGTTGCGATATCGTCAACAGCGTCCGCGGAACACACGAAATTGGCGAGCAATCGCCGTCGCTACATTGGCTGGCCCGGCAATGTGATGCTCAGCTTATCAGTTGGTCAACGGAAGACATATTCATCAATATCAATACACCAGATGATCTGGTTAAGGCCGAAGCACAAATGTAAGAGCCGGCGCATGAGGGGGTGCACCGGCTCTTATTGTCACCATGGGCGACAAATTTTGTGTCTCGCTTAGTCGAGGCGACGCAATTCTTTTTTGGTCAACGTGGTCATCAACTTGCCGTCCGTGTTCGACAATGTTTCAGCCTGAACACGACGGACTTTACCTTTATAGATAACCAGTACGTCACCGTCATCGGCGACGCGGCTTACTTTGGCGACGCTGGAACCAGTGGCGTCATATAGACGATCGTTGCGCTGCGCTTCTGCAGCAAAGGCTACAGGAGCGGTTAGCGAGAGAGTGGTAGCGGTAAGGATAATGGCAGCAAATTTATTCATTGGTTTTCTCCAATTGGCTTAGGGGAGGTTGGATGACCACTATGCTTACATAAAAGTAAGTTGCAATGTGAAATGTTGCACCTGCGAGTTGCATTTTTGCAATTGACTTGCACTTTCCGCAATTTTTCGAATCCCGTAATATTGTTGCGCGAAGCCGCTGTGATATGCCATCGTCCAATAAATCATCATCACTATGGGGAAATTTATGAAACGCTTCGGTATCCTATTCGCGCTCGCCGCCTTGCCCGCCACCGCACATGCGCAGGACGCGCAGGAAAACAAGATTTTGCAGGAAATTGACTCGCGCTATGATGATACCGCCAGCGTTGCCCGCCAAATCTGGGAGTGGGCAGAAGTCGGCTATCAGGAGGAAAAAGCCAGCAACCTGCTGCAACAGAATCTGCGCGCGCAAGGATTTGCCATCAAAGCCGGTGTTGCAGATATCCCCACCGCCTTCACGGCCGAATATGGTAAGGACGGACCAATCATCGCGATACTTGCCGAATTCGACGCCCTGCCGGGTATCAATCAAGATGCTGTCGCAACACGATCCCCGATTGCAGGCAAAAATGCGGCACATGCTTGTGGCCACAACCTGTTCGCTGCAGGATCGCTGGAGGCTGCCATTGCCGTGAAGAAATGGCTGGATAAAACGGGCACACCAGGTCGCGTCCGCCTTTACGGTACGCCTGCGGAAGAGGGCGGCAGCGGTAAAGTCTATATGGTGCGGGCGGGGCTATTCGACGATGTCGATTTTACTTTGCATTGGCATGCCGCGGGCGAAAACTCAGCCGCGGCCCGGACAACTCTCGCTAATCGCTCGGCCAAGTTTCGCTTCCGGGGCGTTTCCGCCCATGCTGCCGGCGCACCCGAAAAAGCCCGCTCGGCGCTGGACGGCGTGGAATCATTCAATCTGATGATCAATATGATGCGCGAGCATGTGCCACAGGATGCGCGCATTCATTACGTCATAACCGATGGCGGTACGGCCCCCAATGTCGTGCCGGATTTCGCCGAAGTCTTTTATTATGTCCGCCATCCCGACCCCGACGGCGTGGATGCGATCTGGAAACGGCTGGAAGATGCCGCACGCGGCGCCGCTCTTGGCACCGGCACCAAAGTGGATTGGGAAGTGATCCACGGCAACAATCCGCTGCTGGTCAATGAACCGCTCGCCAAGATGATGGACGCCAAACTGCGGCAAGTTGGGGGGATTACCTACACGGCCGAAGAGCAGAAATTTGCTGAAACTATTTACGCGAGCTTTGATGGCCCGGAATTGAAACTGGGCAGCCAATCTGAAATTCAGCCCTATGAAGTCACCTTGGGCTATGGCTCAACCGATGTCGGGGATGTATCCTACGCGACGCCGACGGTCGGCTTGGGCACAGCAACATGGGTTCCCGGCACTTCGGCCCATAGCTGGCAGTCATCCGCCGCAAGCGGCATGTCGATCGGTTTCAAGGGCACACAGACAGCCGCGAAAACCCTGACACTCGCCGCGATTGAGCTTTATACCAATCCGGAGTTACGTGAAGAAGCCAAAGCCGAATTCGACAAGGCACGCGGGCCGAATTATAAATATAAATCCCTACTCGGCGACCGCGATCCTCCGCTGGACTATCGCAAATGATAAAGGCGATTCGTTCAGCTTTCTGGTCAATGAGCTGACAGTTTATACGCTTTCTGCACTGAATCGATAAAAAACCGGGTGGAATTTCCCATGTGAAAAATCTTGCGTGATCGATTTGCGTTTCAAAGAGCCAAGCATGACTTTGCACAAGCGATAGTATGTAGGAAAGCAGTTTTTTCGTATACCTGCTTTGGGTCCTAAATCTAAGCTTCGTTCATACAGATTATCGATAGGTAGCGAATTTTTGAAATTTGTAGGATGGAAATACCATGATTGCCAAATATGACAGCATTGGGATCGACTATTCAAAGCTTCGAAAACCGGACCCTCGCATTGCGACTTTTATTGAAAATGCTCTTGGACCGGCTGAAACGGTCCTCAATGTTGGCGCGGGAACCGGTTCTTACGAACCTGACAATAGAGAAATAATTGCCATAGAACCGTCCCAAGAGATGATTAGTCAACGTCATCCAGCAGCTGCGCGTGCGATACAAGGCTACGCAGACGATTTGCCTTTCGAAGACAATAGTTTCGATGCGTCGATGGCAATCCTGACCGTTCATCATTGGCCCGACAAAGGAAAGGGATTGCAAGAAATGCGTCGCGTAACTCGTGGCAAAATTGTCCTGCTCACCTTTGATCCCTCGCATCGAGGATCCTGGTTAACCGATTATCTTCCAGAACTGGTGAAGCTGGATGAAAAACAAATGCCCAAAATGTCGGACTACGAAAATTGGCTAGGTAAAGTCGACATCGTTCCTGTCCCTGTACCGCACGATTGCACCGACGGATTTCTCTATGCATATTGGCGAAGACCAGCGGCCTATCTCGACGCCCGAGTTCGATCTGGCAGCTCTTCCTTTTGGGCGATTAAAAATGCTGATCAGGGGCTTAAGAAGTTATCCGAAGATCTCAAAACCGGTGAATGGGAGCGTCGTTACTCCAACCTTCTTAAGCTTGATGCATGCGACGTCGGCTATCGTCTGGTCGTAGCGACCTGTTGAGATTCTCAATGCTGGCTGGCATTCCCGATGTTCTCAGCACATCAACCTGTTCAAATATCCACTCTCGGTATCAAGCCTCCATCAAACTAATGAGTCCTCCGTGCGCAACAGCGACCGTAGGCGCCTAACTTTTCGGAACCACTTTCAGAATTTTACTGGAACTGGCGGTCTTTTCCTCCGTCAACAGATATAAATAGCCATCCGGTCCGGTTCTGACATCACGAAAGCGTGCCCCCAGCTCGCCGAAAAGCTCCTGTTGCGCACCAAGAGATCCGTCGGCGTTCATGTTGACGTGGCGCACATGGGTCAAAGCCAGCGCAGACAGAAAAAGATCCCCTTGCCAGTCGGGAAAAATATCCCCGCTATATTGCGCAAAACCGGACGGTGCGATGGAGGGCGTGAAATGCACGAGCGATTGTTCGGTGCCATCGCGCGCCTCAAAAGGAGATATGCGTCCCCCCGAATAATCGATGCCATAGGAGACGGTTGGCCAGCCGTAATTCGCGCCGCGTTTGATTTCGTTGATTTCATCGCCACCAGCAGGCCCATGTTCGTGGGCAAATACCCGCCCATCTGCCGCGAGCAATATGCCTTGGGGGTTGCGATGCCCATAGCTCCATATCTCCGGGAGGGCGTCCTTTTGTTTCACAAAAGGATTGTCGCTCGGGACGCTGCCATCATCATTTAGTCGAACAGTTTTACCGAAATGCGTATCCAAATCCTGCGCCTTTTCACGAAAGTGAAAGGCATCGCCAATGGGCATCAATAGCGTGCCGTCCGGCAGAAACTGAATTCGGGCGCCATAATGATTGCCCTGTATCCGGCTTGGTGATGCGGCAAAGAGTTTTTCTCCATCAGACAAACGAAGACCGTTGGCATCATCCAATTTGAATCGCATCAACAGTAACGTATTCTTGTCGCCTTCTTCGGCTGCGTAGGAAATATACAGCATCCGGTTGGTTTCAAATTCCGGATGCAGCACAACATCAAATAACCCGGCCTGGATGCCATCGCCAAAATGTACCTTGGGATAGTCTTTTCCAGTCGTGAAATCGTGGACCAGCTCTGTTTCACCATTTTGGCGGACTCGCTTGAGCTTCCCTGTACGCTCCGTCACCAGCATCTCGCCATTTGGGAGAAAAGCGAGCGACCAGGGGTGGTCCAAGCCATCTGCGACAGTCTCGATCTCGTAATTGATCGGCGCGGCTTCGACCCTTCCGACCGCCTCACTGGTTTTTGTACCGGAAGACGAAGCGCCCTGATCCGTGCAAGAGACGATTAAGCCCAAAGCAAGCAGTGGCAAAGCAAGCCGATAATGACGCATGTTGTTCTCCCCAATATAAGTTTTTCAGTTTTCAATGATGACAAAGGATTTGTCCACAAGCATTTACGCTTGATCGACCGGTCAAAGCAGTTAGGTTCATTCCGATTAGGGGAGAATTACAGTGCCAGCATTTATTCGCTTCGTTTTGGGGTTGTTAGGTGTAGCCTTGGCCACCTATATATTCGGAACCGCTGTCAATTCGCAGTTCGTCATGAATGCCCACGGCGTTCCCGTTGCATGGGGTGATCGACTTAACATGACGCTGTTCGATATTTCCAGCATGTTGCCCTATTTCGTAATCATTGCCGTCAGCTTCTTAATCGCATTTTTGATCGCTGCCCTGTTGAAGCGATTTTTGCCCCGTCTGGCAAACATAGCCTATCCCATCGCCGGAGCGGCAGCGATTGGAGCGGCTTTGGGTCTCATGTATCTGACGTTCCAGACGATACCGATCAGCGGTGCGCGATCCACATTTGGCTTTCTCGCGCAAATGGCGGCTGGCGGACTGGGCGGTTGGGTCTTTGGGAAAATTGCCCAAAAGAAAACACTCCCTTCCGGCCTCGTCCGATAGAATAACGCGAGGACGGATGGCTCCCGTCCAATCGAAAACGAATACCGACGCCGGATCTTGGCGACCGGAAGCCATAGTCAATTGGATTAGTGGCGGGCGGCGTTGCAATGGTCCTATGAAGATCATGTCGATCAATCGTCAATATGGTTCAACACGGTCTTCGGGATAAGCGCGACAAAATGGCAGATACAAAAGCGAACGGCTCGAACGTCCACCAATGGATCAAGAAATTTGCCGCCACACTGGAAAAACAGGATGTGTCGGCCGCCAGCGCGTTGTTCGCAGATGCTGGCGCTTGGCGTGATCTATTGGCCTTTACCTGGACGATCAGGACGTTTGAAGGTCGCGATGATATCCGTGATTTGCTTCAGACAAAATTGGTTGATATCCAGCCATCCCACTGGACAGTCGACGCGGAACCGGATGCCGATGAAGGTTGGCTGAGTTTCCAAACCACGATCGGCTTGTGCAAAGGATATGTGCGCCTCGCAGACGGAAAAGCCCTTACACTATTCACGGCGCTGCAAGACTTGCACGACCACGAGGAACCCAGCGGCAAGCGCCGCCCATCCGGATTATATGATGACGATGACAACCGCAATTGGCTGGATCGCCAACAGGCAGAACAATTGTCACTCGGAAAGGATCAGCAGCCTTACGTGCTCGTCGTCGGCGGCGGACAGGGCGGTCTGGCGCTCGGCGCCCGGCTGAAGGTCAACGGGGTACCAGCGCTAATCGTCGATCGCCACGAGCGCCCGGGAGACGGATGGCGTTCGCGATACAAGTCTCTGACGCTGCATGATCCGGTCTGGTATGATCATATGCCCTATATTCCGTTCCCCGATAGTTGGCCGATCTACACTCCGAAAGACAAGCTCGGCGACTTTCTCGAAGCCTATGCCACGATCATGGACCTCAACATATGGAATGAAACCGAATTTACAGCGGCTTCCTATGATGCGGAACAAAAGCGCTGGCACGTCACTGTCAAACGGGACGGCCAGCCCGTCCAGCTGCGCCCGACCCATATTGTCATGGCGGTTGGTAATGCCGGCTTCCCGCGCAAACCGGAATTTGATGGCGCGTCGGATTTTGCCGGCGAGCAATATCATTCCAGCGAATATACCAGCGGCGACCAGTTTACCGGAAAACAGGTGGTGGTTATTGGCGCCAACAACAGCGCGCACGATATCTGTGCGGATCTGGTGAACAACGGCATCCAGCCGACAATGATTCAACGGTCATCGACGCTGGTCCTGCGCGGGTCCACCAACAGCAAAATGGCCCGCCCACTCTATTCCGAAGAAGCTGTCGCACAAGGATTGACGACAGAGCGCGCCGATTTCCTCAACGCCTCGGTGCCAATGCGGATGAGCGAACAGCACCAAAAACAGATATGGACCCAGGTTGCCGAGTCCGATGCGGATTTTTATGCCTCTCTGACCAAAGCCGGCTTCAAACTCGATTTTGGAGAAGACGGCACCGGCCTGTTCATGAAATATCTGCGGACCGCATCAGGATATTATATCGATGTCGGCGCGGCGGCGATGGTGGCTGACGGTCGGATCGCCTTAAAGTCCGGGGTGGGTGTCGAGCGGCTCACCAAAACAGCTGTGGTGCTCAGCGATAGATCCGAACTTGCCGCTGATGTCATCATCTACGCCACCGGCTTCGGATCGATGGAGCAATGGGTCAAACGCCTGATTTCACCGGAAGTTGCCGACAAAATCGGCCCCTGTTGGGGCTATGGTTCCGGCACCACAGGCGATCCTGGTCCATGGGAAGGCGAGATCCGCAATATGTGGAAGCCGACGGCGCAGGAAGGCCTCTGGTTTCACGGCGGAAACCTTCAGCAATCGCGCTTCTATTCCCGCTATTTGGCGCTTCAGCTAAAGGCACGCTTTGAGGATCTGGAGATCGACCTGTTCGACCGGTAATCCTGCCGCAGAAAATCCTCGCGAAAAAGTCGATAATCCAGCCCCGATTCGTTCAGCTTTCGGAGCTCCAATATAAAGATTCTACAGTTTCGACACAGAATCGACCAAAAGAAAACCGCCTTTTCCACCTGAATTTTCTGGTGGTGATGGATTTAAATATCAAAGAGCCAGATATAGCATGCACAAACGAGGCGATGTAGGAAAGCGGTTTTTAATGGCAGAATAACATGGGCGTTCGGCGCAGAACCGCATGGTCGATCAACGTTTCATTTTCTCAAAAAGATCGACCAGCTCGGCAAATTTTTCCTTTTGCTCATCTTCATCGCCCGAGGATATCGCTTCGGCCACACAGCAGGCGGCATGGTCTTTCAGAATTTCGCTCTCCACTTTTGACAAAGCAGATTTAACCGCCTGCATCTGGGTCAGGATGTCGATGCAATAGCGGTCATCTTCAACCATTTTGGCAATTCCGCGGACCTGTCCTTCTATACGGTTTAGCCGGTTTAACTTCGCGCTATTCTTACCCTCGCTCATGACTCAACTTGTCCTTGCATCCTAGTTTGGCAGCCTCAAGCTACCCATTTAACAGCTTTGAGCCCATCCACAAAGCCATGGTGATCATCATCAGATTTTCGGTCAGAGACACAAAACCGAGCGGTACATTGCTATCGCCGCCGACACAGGCGCATTTGAGCTCGCGTTTATCGATATAGACAGCCTTGAAGACCGAAAATGCGCCAATAGTTCCAATGAATAAGGCCATGGGTACGGCCAGCCACATCAACACGCCGGCAATCATCAATAGCCCGGCCAAGCCTTCGGCAAACGGATAGATATAGCCATAGCGGACCCATCGCCGGGCCAGCAGGTCATAGTTCAGGAACATGGTCGAAAAGCTCTCCAAATCGCGCAGCTTGAGATAGGCGAGACCACACATGGAAAATGCGATGAACCATTCAAAGGTCCGAATGGAAATCCAGGAACCTTCTGCAACAAAGGCCGCTGCCAGCGCCATGAGAAACGTCATGGAAAATAAGGCAATGACCGGTTGATAGCTGGTCGCACCCTTATCCGGCACCGCTTTGCCGAAATATTGTCTCACATCATTATGGCCACCAATACGCTCGCCAGCGATAAATGTCTGGGGCGTCGTCTCCACACCATGTTTCGCTTTGAAGGCATCGGTTTCCGCGCGTGTGGTGAGATGATGATCGGCAACCGAATATCCCTCTCGTTCCAACAGATCTTTCGACTTGAGCCCAAAGGGACAGATATGGTCTGACATGACCATCCGGTATAGTTTTGCATGTTTGGTTTCCATCCGATCACCCTTGTTGCCAAATACCTATAGGGGGTATATAGGTCCCGCCATGATCAAAAGCAAACAACCCATGTCCCGCCGCCATGTGATTAGCAGTCTTGCCGCGGTTTCGAGTGCCTTGGCACTTCCCATGCCAGCTTGGGCAACCGGCAATATGGGCGGCAAAATGAGCGGCCTGACGCGCAAGGGTATTCATGAGCTTTCAGGTGCCAAGATTGATCTGCATATCGGCGATGGCCACTTTGCAACGGGCGGTCGTTCGGGTCATGCGATTGCCGTCAATGGCTCGGTCCCTGGCCCACTGATCCGCCTGAAAGAGGGAGAGGATGTCACACTGTCAATTCATAACATGCTGAATGTCGACAGCTCGATCCACTGGCATGGCCTGTTGCTGCCGTTTCAGTTTGATGGCGTTCCCGGGATCAGTTTTCCCGGTATTAAACCCGGCGCGCGATTTGATGTACCTTACTCACCGCGCCAATCCGGTACTTATTGGTGGCACAGCCATAGCGGCTTGCAGGAACAGATGGGACATTATGGGCCGTTGATCATCGATCCGGCTGGTCCTGATCCGGTGCAATATGACCGCGAGCACATCATTTTGCTGAGTGAATTTACGCCAATGCACCCGCATCAGATCATGAAAAAGTTGAAAGTCTCCGAAGGCTATTTCAGCCAGCAGAAGACAGCGGCTTTTGATGATTATGAGTTTAGCGGCGAAGAACGGCGCATGTGGGGGCAGATGCGGATGATGCCAACCGATATCGCAGATGTCTCTGCGCCGACCTACACCTATCTTATAAATGGCCACGGACCCGATGATGGACTGGAGCTGCCCTATAAACCGGGCGAGCGGGTGCGGCTCCGGATTATCAACGGCAGCGCGATGACGTTTTTCAACATTCGGCTGCCCGGTCTACCGATGACGGTGGTCCAAGCGGATGGAGTCAACGTTCAACCGGTTGAAGTCGACGAGCTGCAAATCGGTGTAGCAGAAACCTATGATGTGATCGTTCAGCCTACCGAGAATGGCAGTTTCGCACTGGCTGCGGAATCGATGGATCGCAGCGGGATGGCACAAGCTTCCCTGACTTCACAGCCCGGCCAGAAGGCCGCGTTTCCGGATCTTCGCGATCCGCCCTTGTTGAGCATGACTGATATGGGGCACGGCGGCATGGTTGAAGGCGGCCATGGCGGTCATGGCGGCGGCGGGATGGATCACAGTAAAATGGATCACGGTGCTGCCAAGTCTCAGACGATGGACCACTCGAACATGGATCATAGCGGCCATAATATGGGCGGTAAGGATCCAGGCCCTGCGATTGGCGATGATGCAATGGCCGGACACGACATGGGCGCAATGGGTAGCATGGCGATGCGTGATACCAGCCTGCTTCCCGATACGGTCGAAGTCGGCCCGGGTATCGATATGGTAGCGATGGCCCCTCAAGATCGTACCGGCTATCCGGGGCTTGGCCTCGATAATGTCCCTCACCGCGTGCTCAACTATCGGATGCTCAAATCGGTAGAGATGGATCATGATAAACGTGAACCTGATCGCGAGATGGAATTGCATTTAACCGGCAATATGGAACGGTATATGTGGTCGCTCGATGGCCAGAAATTCAGCGCTGTCGGCGATGACCCGATCCGCTTTGGCTATAATGAACGGGTACGGGTGAAACTGGTCAACGACACGATGATGGCACACCCCATTCATCTGCACGGCATGTTCTTTGAAATCGTCAATGGGCAAGGTCATTACCAACCGAAGAAACACACCGTAATTGTTCAGCCCGGCAGCAGCGCGACCTTTGAAGTCACCACGGATGAACCCGGCGATTGGGCGTTCCACTGCCACCTGCTATACCATATGCATGCCGGCATGATGCAGACGGTCAGCGTCGCCTTTCCGAAGGACGCATGATGGTGAAATATTTGGCAGCTTCATTGGCGGCTTTGACTGCCGCTACTCCGGTGATGGCTCAAGATCATAACAAGCATGTCGGTCATAGCGATCATCAGATGTCCGCCACACCCGAGGAAGCACCGGTTGTAGATCATAGCATTATGGATCATTCCAAGATGGACCATGGTGGCAACAAAACAAAGCCGATAGATGACGCAAAGGTCGATCACGGTTCAATGGACCATTCTGATCATCAGATGGGCAAGTCCGTGAGTTCCACGACCAATATGGAAACCGGCCGGATTAAAGCAGCCGACGCCATATGGGGCGCAGATGCTATGCGAGCGTCGCGCGAAGCACTCTATGCCGAACATGGCAATATGCAGATATTCTGGTTTCAGGGTGACCGCGCGGAATATCGGGCCCGCGACGGGGAAGACGGCTATTTATGGGATGTTCAGGGCTATTATGGCGGGGACATCAACAAATTCTGGTTCAAGAGCGAAGGCGAAGGCAGCTTTGGCGAACCGATTGAAGACGCAGAAATTCAGGCGCTTTACAGCCGCGCCATCGCGCCCTTTTTTGATTTGCAGGCTGGTATCCGGCAAGACCTTACAGGTCCTGCACGCACGCATGCAGTGATCGGCATTCAAGGCCTTGCTCCCTATATGTTTGAAATTGATGCGGCGGCTTTTTTGTCTGACAAAGGGGATTTGACGGCCAGGATCGAAGCCGAATATGACCAGCGGCTGACACAGAAACTTATCCTGCAACCCCGTGCTGAGGCTAATTTCTCAGCACAGAATATACCGGAGCTTGGCATCGGAGCAGGCATTGATAATCTCGAGCTCGGCTTACGCTTGCGCTACGAGATCGCCCCTGAATTCGCGCCCTATATTGGCGTCGAGCAAGAGTGGAAAGTTGGAAATAGCCGCGATTTCGCTATTGCCAGTGGTGAGGATGCCAGCGTCACCAACTATGTCGTCGGCATCAGGTTCTGGTTTTAAGACGCATGAATTCCATGCACGCGCAGGGTGAAGCAGAAACCGCGCCCATGCTTCGCAAAACCTTGTCTGAAACTCAAGCGCTGCCCTTGATCATTCCCACCAATAAGCCGACCGTTTCCGCGTTCCCGTCACAACCTCGTTCATCGTTACCGGATCATAGATCCGGCCATTGACCATCACCCTGTGGATCTTGTCACTGTTACGGATATCGGCAGTGGGGTCAGCGTCGAGTACGACCAGATCAGCAAGTTTGCCCGCTTCCAGCGATCCGATTTCGTCCGCCATGCCCAAAGACTTGGCGGAATCGATTGTTCCCGAGCGCAAGGCTTGCAGTGGCGACATCCCGCCGCGGACGAAGGACCAGAGCTCCCAGTGGGTTGCGATACCCGGTTGCTGACCATGGGCGCCGATGGACACCAATACGCCCTTATCGGCCAGCTTCTTGGCTTCGCGGGCGTTATTGTCATCGACAAAATCCTCTTCCGGTGCCTTGGTCCGGCGCACGGTTGCGGCCGCCAGTTGCTTTGGCGGAGTATGGATGAGCAGCGGATGCTTGAAGACATCGGTTGCCTGTCGCCAATAGGGATCGCCCGCCAATCCGCCATAGCTGACCACCAACGTTGGCGTATAATTGGTCTGCGATTGCGCAAACATCTGCACGACATCGTCATAGAAAATGTCGAGCGGGATATTATGCTCCAAGGTACTGTTGCCATCAGCGATCAGCGCCATGTCCATGCCATAGAGCGACCCACCTTCGGCGACGACCAGCATGTTCTCCTGGCGCGCGGCTTCGACAACCTGCTGGCGTTGTTCGCGGCGCGGCTGGTTATAGTTTTTCACGCTGCTGCCACCTTGCGCCTTCAACCGGCGGACATGGTCGAGCGCATCGTCAAGGCTGTTAATCTCGGCATAGATGCTCGCGGCTTTGGCGCCGTAGACAATTTCGCCGGTCGAGAAAATCCGCGGACCTATCAGCTGCCCTGCCCGCTGCATTTCGGATGCAACAAAAATCTCGCTCGCGCGGCTCGATGGGTCGTGAATGGTCGTGGTACCGAGCGCCAGATTCTGCACCAAGGACCAGTTTTGCTGAGGCACCAGTTCATCGGTCCCCTGTGCGCCGTGGGCATGCGCGTCGACATAGCCGGGGACGATGGTCTTGCCCGTGACATCGACCACGCTAGCGCCGGCTGGCACGGAAATATTGCCACGCCTCCCGATCGATATGATCTTGTTATCTCTCACGATAATCGTGCCATCGGCGACGATGCCGCCATTTTCATCGGCCATGGTAATCAGCCGCGCGCCGACCAACGCAACTGTGCCGTTGGGTTTATCGGCTGTGATCGTGCGCTCCAGCGAGACTCCGCTGGTGGGCGGCATAAATTTCGGTGCATCCTTGTCAGCTGGCGCATTTGGAAACAGCGCGCTGGTTTGAGCGGTAAATACTTGTGGCCCAATGCTCCAATGCAGCTGCTGCCCATTTTGCGACCAGTGGATATAATCCGCGCCACCCTTGCTCACCCGTGTCACGGGCAGCGATTTGCTATCCGGCGCAACGGCCACCGCCTGAGTGCCCGGCATCAAGGGCATGACAAAGGCTTCGTAATTCTGGCGGAACGCGACATATTGTCCGTCTGGCGAGACGATATAGTCATTGGCCAGCTCGCCAGTCGCGTGCGTGCGCTTCGCCTCGCCGTTAAGATCGCTGCTCATCAGGACGCGTTTATTTTCTTCCTCCGCCATCATAAAAATACGGTCATTATCCGCACCAAATTGCGGGCCAGCCGCGCCCTTGGCGACGCGCTCGGGCGTGCCACCGGAAGCAGCAACACGGTACACACCATCATCAACCGAATAATTTGGCGAGGTCAGATAGCCTCCGTCCTGCATCTCAAAAATGATCGTCCGGCCATCGGGTGAGAAATGCGGGCGGGCGTAATGTCCCGGACGATTGGTGACCACGCGGGCTGATCCGCCCGACGCGCTAACCGTTTTGATCCGGCCAAGCCCACTGTCCGTCCAGCCGACAAAGACGATTGAGCGCCCGTCGCGCGACCAGGAGGGGAATAGTTCCCGTTCGCCATTGCTGCGCGTCAATCGTTTGGGCGCGCCGCCGCTCATCGATTTGATGTACAGTTGTCCCAGGCTTTCAAACACGACCTCTCGACCATTGGGCGACACAGCAGCAAACCGGGGCATTTTGGTGGTGAAGCTGTCTGGTGCCACCGGGATTTTGGGATGCGGTGCATCCGCCACGCCGCGCGTGTCGTTTATTGCAAAGGGGATGATCGAGGCGCCCGAACCGTCCGCAGAGACCTTACGGATTTTACCGCCGGCCCAGAAGACAATGCTGCGACTATCGAGCGTCCAGTCCATATTGGGATAGACCCCGGTAACGGCCCAGGTTTCCTGGACATCCTGATCGAGATCATCATAGATTTTGCGTTCGATACCGGTCGCAAGGTCTTTGACATAAAGCTTGGATTCCGCCCGTTCGCGCCGGACAAAGGCGATGCTTTTGCCATCGGGGGATGGCGTTGGACGCACTGATCCGCCGAGACCGGAAACCGCAGTGGTGACCTCGCCGCTTTCAAGATCATATTCCTCAATATTGAACAGGTCGGTATTCGAATCCTGCGCATAGATAAACTGACTGCCAGGCGTTATATTGCGGGTGTAATAGAGCGACTTGCCATCGGGCGCGTAGATCGGTTCGCCCAGTTCCTTCTGATGTTGTTCATTTGGTTTCTTGACCAGCACAACACCGCCACCACCAGAAACATGATAGACCCATATCTCTCCGGTGCCGAGCGAACGGCCTGTGGTGAAATGCTTCTTGGCAATGATGTACCGGCCGTCGGGGCTCCAGCTCGGTTGATAGAGCAGACGGAATTTTTCTTTAGTCACCTGCCGCTTGTCGCTGCCATCGCGGTTCATGATCCAGATATTGTCGCCACCGCCGCGGTCCGAGGTAAAGGCAATGCGCTTGCCATCGGGTGAGAAACGCGGCTGCACTTCCCAAGCGAGGCCTTCGGCAATGCGGGTTGGTGTTCCCCCCGCCATCGGCATGGTGTAAATATCGCCGAGCAACGCAAAGGTAAGGCTGTTGCCATCCGGACTGACATCGACATCGATCCAGCTACCCTCATCCGTGTTGATTGGCACCTGCTTGATGGTCGCGCCTTTGGGAGCGTTGACGTCCCATTTCTCTTCTTTCGCTTTGTCTTCAGCGGGCTGGGCGTAAGCTTGCCCGGCGAAGGAAATGGCGGCAAGCGCAGTGATCAGGCGATATTTCATGAGGACTCCCGGATGGCTTTATTTTATGTCGTAGATAAACAACAAAATTAGGGTGATGAACAGGGAAATATTCCCGGCGAACAAGCGATCAGCCGCGGGTATTTTCGTCCGCCATCGCCAGCATGGACAGCGCATGTCGTTTGGCCACCGCTATATGGTCATGGCCATAGCCCCCGCCCAAGGCACTGGCGACGGGGATATTCTGATTGCGCGCTTGCCGAATGACATAGCGTTCGCGCGCGTCTATCCCTTGATCCGTCAGAGCCAGCCGGCCCAGCCGGTCATCGACATGCGGATCGACTCCGGCTTGATAGAGCACCAGATCGGGCGCAAAATCATCCAGTATGGCTGGCAGATGCCGGGATAATATATTCAGATATTGGGCATCATCCGTGCCATCATCCAAACCGATATCGATGGTCGAACGCGCCTTGCGCACCGGAAAATTCTTTTCCGCATGCACCGAAACGGTCATGATGTCGCTGCGTCCGGCCAGCAGCGAGGCGGTGCCATCGCCCTGATGCACGTCAAGATCGAGGATCAGTATCCGTGCCGCATCCCCTTCAGCAATCAGGCGATTGGCGCTCACGGCCAGATCGTTAAACACACAATAGCCTGCCCCGGTATCGGCCAACGCATGATGACTGCCCCCCGCGCTGTTGGCGGCATAGCCATGTTCCAGCGCCAGTTTCGCGGCCAGCCAGGTGCCGCCGGAGGTAAACCTTACGCGCTGCGCGATTTCGGCTGATACGGGGAAGCCAATTCGGCGTTCTTTGTCGGGAGGCACGGATGAAGACAGAACCTGATCGACATAGGCGGGGTCATGAACGGCCTCCAGCCACTCGCGCTCCATGGCATGCGGGGCGTGTATGATGTGATCGTTGCTGGCAGCCTTTACCGCCTCCATCACGAGCCGATATTTATCAAAGGCAAAGCTGCCTCTGGTCGGCGGCGGGGCGACATAATCGCTGTGGTGGACAATATGGAGCATGACAGGGGAATAGAGCAGCGCGCGGCAAAAATACACTGTCCCAAACGCCGTATCGGCTTTCCCCACCACCGGACGAAGACCCGAAAGCCAGGCCTAGCTAAACAGAGGGTATGCCACGTCATAACAACATGAGAAACAATGGCATGGCAGGTTTAGAAACAACCGCAGAATCCAGCGCAGCGACCTCCAGTCGCTATCCCAATTATGTGCTGGGCGTCCTGTTCATTGTTACGATGCTCAATTTCCTCGACCGGCAGATAATTTCGATATTGGCCGAACCCGTGAAACGGGATCTGGACCTGACCGACACGCAAATCGGCCTGATGACCGGTTTGTCCTTCGCGATTTTTTATACGACCCTTGCCATTCCCGTCGCCGCATTGGCCGACAAATGGAACCGTAGCCGGATTATCGCCATTGCCATCGCGATCTGGTCTGCCATGACAGTGGCCTGCGGCCTCTCCGCCAATTTTATCCAGCTTTTTCTGGCGCGCGTGGGGGTCGGTATCGGCGAAGCAGGATCAGCACCCGCGTCCCATTCGCTAATCGCCGACCTGTTCCCGCCCGAACGCCGTGCGGGCGCGCTTGGCATATTGGGCATGTCGGTTCCCATCGGCGCGTTCATTGCCTATGCCGGTGGCGGCTGGATTGCCGAAAATTTCAGCTGGCGCATCGCGTTTTTCATGGCCGGATTACCCGGCATCATCATCGCGATTGTCATCTGGTTCACGGTTCCCGATCCGCGCGGCAACGTCTCGTTGGTTGATGCCTTCAAGCCCGATCCCAGCAAGACCAGTCTGAAAGACGCGCTGATCCAGTTGTCGACCAAACCGGCCTATTGGCATTTGGTCGCTGCCGGCGTTCTCGTGCAATTTGTCTCTTATGGCTTGGCCAGTTTCTATGGCGGTTTGTTTGTTCGCGTTCATGGCATTGGCTATGGCGAACTGGGATGGAAGCTCGGCGTTATGGTTGGCGTGTCGGGCGGTTTCGGTGCATGGCTGGGAGGCAAAGCGGGCGATTATTTCGGAAAGCTGCGCCCCACGTTGCCTCTTGTGGTCGCGGCTCTGGTCATGGTTATCGCCTCCCCAGGTATGATCTGGGCGATATATGGGCCAAGTGCCAATGTCGCAATACTCCTGTTGGCCATCCCCACTTTTGCAGCAACCTTTTATTATGGCCCGAATTTCGCAGCACTACAAAGGCTGGCCAGCGATGAAACACGCGCAATGGCGGTGGCCATTTACCTGCTGATCGCGGGCATTATAGGTTTGGGCGTCGGTCCGGTATTTGTTGGTGTCCTTTCGGACATGTTCGCCGGTGAGTTGGGTGAGGCAGCAGCCTTGCAGCGCGCCCTTGCCATATTGGCGCTATTCAATATCTGGGCCGGCTTCCATTTCTGGCGTGCCACCCGCACCATGCCTGACTGACCTTCTTTGCAAGCACCGCCACGCCAACAAAATCGGTCATTTCCACTTTAGCGGTTTCGCTCCATTGATCTGCTGGGTAGTAGAGCCCGATGATCGAGAATCTCCTGCCGCTCCTCAAATCAACCTTCGGATTTAACGCCTTTCGCGGGGTGCAGGATCAGGTTCTCGCGCGTGTCATGGACCGGCAGAACACGCTGGCCGTCATGCCCACCGGTGCGGGCAAGTCCCTGTGCTACCAATTGCCCGCCATTGCCAATGAAGGCACAGTCGTTGTGATTTCTCCGCTAATCGCCTTGATGCACGATCAATTGCGCAGTGCAGAGGCAGTCGGCATCCGCGCCGCGACGCTGACATCGGCTGACGACAATAGGGCAGAGACGATTGCGCGGCTGAAAGCGGGCGAACTGGACTTGCTCTACGCCGCACCGGAACGCGCGTCGGGCGAGCATTTCAGGAGCTTGCTCGAACAGACGAAAATCTCGCTTTTCGCGATTGATGAAGCGCATTGTGTTTCGGAATGGGGCCATGATTTCAGGCCGGATTATCGCTTGCTGCGTCCCTTGCTCGATCATTTTGGTGATGTACCGCGACTTGCGCTGACCGCAACAGCCGACGCCCATACACGCGACGATATTCTTGTGCAGCTGGGTATCGAGCAAGACGGCCTGATCATCGCGGGCTTTGACCGGCCCAATATCCGCTACAGCATTTCGCCGCGCAAGGGCCTGACCCGGCAGGTCGCCGATCTGGTCGAGCGCGTATCCGGACCAGGGATCATCTATGCCCAGACCCGTAATGCGACCGAAAAAATGGCCGACCAGATTGCCAGAACCGGCCGCAGCGCGCGCGCCTATCATGCCGGTCTGCCGCCCGAAGTGCGCCAGCGCAATCAAGCCGACTTTGTCGCATCCGAAGATATGGTTATGGTCGCGACCATCGCTTTCGGCATGGGTATCGACAAGCCCGATGTCCGCTTTGTCGCGCATGCAGGACTGCCCAAATCGATCGAAGCCTATTATCAGGAAACCGGGCGCGCGGGGCGCGACGGCGATCCTGCCGAAGCACATATGTTCTGGGGCGCGGAAGATTTCGCCAAAGCGCGGCAAAGGCTTACCGAAGTTGACGAACAGCGGTTGAGCAGCGAACGGACGAGATTGGCTGCTCTCGGCGGGCTGGTGGAAGCAGCGGGATGCCGCCGCGCGATTCTGCTCAAGCATTTTGGCGAAGAGCCTCCCCAAAGCTGCGGCAATTGCGACAATTGTCTGAACGCACCGATGACCCGCAATGTCACCGAGCTCGCGCGCAAATTTCTGTCGGCCGTCTATCGCACGGGCCAGAGCTTTGGCGTCGGTCATCTGGAAGCGGTTCTAACCGGCAAACAGGAGGATAAGGTCCTCTCTCGTGGGCATGATCAACTCTCGGTTTTCGATATTGTTGATAGCGAGGAAGCGCCGCTGATCAAACCGGTGTCACGCTCGCTGTTGCTGCGCGACGCCTTGCGCAATACCGAACATGGCGGGTTGATGTTCGGGCCGGAAGCACGCGCTATATTGAAGGGCGAAGCCGAGGTCGCGATTGTCGAACCACCCAAGCGCGAACGCAAGAAACGGCGCAGCGGCAGTTCGCCCAATCCGGTTGGCGATCCCCTTTTCGATGCGCTACGAGCCAGGCGTATGGAGCTAGCCAAGGAACAAGGCGTGCCGCCCTATGTGATTTTCCACGACAGCGTGCTGCGTGATATGACGGGCTTCAAGCCGCGCAGCCTGTCGGCACTGGCCGAACTGCCGGGCATCGGCGCGGCCAAGCTTGAAAAATACGGCGATGATTTCCTAAATGTGATAAGACAGAGATCAGAAGCACAGGAGGAAAGCGCATGAAAGCCATGATAATATCGCTTGCGGCTAGCGGCTTGTTGTGGGGTTGCTCCGCCAGCTCTGCTGAAGAGACTTCCTCTGTTCCTGTAGAAAAGGTTGAAAACATGTTTCGGAAAATAAATGATAAGATCAGTGTATCGCCCCAAATCAGTTTGGATGATATCGCCACCGCCAAAACCGAAGGCGTGACCCTGATCGTCAACAACCGCCCGGATGGCGAAGACCCTGGCGCCCCGCAAAGCGCGGAAATCGAGGCGGCAGCGAAAGCGGCGGGTCTGAAATATATCGCCATTCCCATTACGCATAGCGGCTTTTCCGGACCACAAATCGATGCGATGATCGCCGCTTTGGCAGCTGATGACAAAGTCCTGGCCTATTGCCGGTCCGGCACGCGCTCGACCTTGCTATGGTCGCTGGCGCAAGCGAAGCAGGGCGTAGCGCCCGACGAGATTGCGCGGCTGGCCGGGAATGCCGGTTATGACATCACGCCGGTAAGGGCGATGGTCGATGCGCTGTCGGGCGGTCAATAGCTCTAGCTTCCGCTCCCTCAAGGGGAGAGGAGTAAAAATCTAGACAGCAACTTACATTCATGTAAATACTCGGTGCATGGAGAGCTTTCCTTCCCCTACCCTCTGGGCGATTCCCTTTTTCGTGGCGACGGTCGCGGGTGAATGGCTGTGGAGCCGGAAAAACAAGAGCATCCGCTATGAGACGAAGGATGCGATGACTTCGTTACTGCTGGGTACAGGTAGCCTCGTCGCCGGCGTTTTGACGGGTGGGATGGTGCTCGCCCTGTCTCTATGGGTCTACGAATATCGCCTGTTCGACTTCCAAGTCACTTGGGCCAACGCGCTATGGCTGGTGCCGATCGCGTTCATTCTCGACGATTTTGCCTATTACTGGTTTCATCGCACAGCCCATCGCATTCGCTGGTTCTGGGCCGCGCATGTCATCCATCACAGCAGCCAGCATTATAATCTGACCACCGCGCTGCGTCAGACATGGACCGGCTTTTTCGCGCTCAGTTTCATCTTCCGCATGCCCCTCTTTTTTCTGGGTTTTCCGCCCGCGCTGATCTTCTTTCTTGCCGGCGTCAATCTGGTCTATCAATATTGGATCCATACCGAAGCGATTGACCGGATGCCGCGCTGGTTTGAAGCGGTCATGAACACGCCATCACACCACCGCGTCCATCATGCGACCAATCCGCGCTATCTCGACCGCAACTATGCGGGGGTATTCATTACCTGGGACAAGATGTTCGGGACGTTTGAGCCGGAAACGGCGGATGAAAAAATCGAATATGGCATCGTTAAAAACCTGACCAGCTATAATGTCCTTTGGGCCGCCTTTCACGAGTGGATCGGTATCTTTAAGGATCTATGGTCAGCGCCGTGGCGCTACAAATTAAACTATCTGATAAAACCGCCCGGGTGGAGCCATGATGGCTCCCGGGAAAACAGTGAGACCATAAAGGCGCGCTGGGCAAAGCAGGAGAGAATGAAATGGCAGAATATGACATCATCGTCATCGGCGGCGGATCAGCAGGCAGCGCGGTTGCCGGACGGCTGAGCGAAGACGGCAAGCGGTCCGTCTGCCTGATTGAGGCCGGAGGAAATAATAATAATTTCCTGGTCAAGACGCCGGGCATGATGCCGTTTCTGCTGAAAAACGCCAACTGGAAATTTGATACTGTCCCGCAAAAGGGACTGAACGGCCGGATAGGCTATCAGCCGCGCGGACGCGGTCTCGGCGGTTCCAGTGCAATCAACGCAATGGTCTATATTCGCGGCAATAAATGGGATTATGACAATTGGGCCGCTCTCGGATGTGATGGCTGGAGCTATGATGATGTCCTGCCCTATTTCAAACGTTCTGAAAGCAACGAGCGGGGCGGCGATGCCTATCATGGAGGGGATGGCCCGCTCTCCGTATCCGATCAGAAATGGCCAAACCCGGGCAGTGTCGCCTTTGTCGAAGCCGCCCGCAATTTACAGATTCCGATCCTTGATGATTTCAACGGCGCCGCGCAAGAAGGTATGGGCATATACCAGGTTACCCAGAAAGACGGGGAACGCTGGTCAGCCGCGCGGGCCTATGTTGAACCCGGTCGGAACCGGCAAAATCTCGATATCAAGACGAAATCCCTGGTGGAAAAGCTGATCATCGAGAATGGCCGCGTAACCGGCGTTCAAATCAAGCGGGGGCGCAAACAGGAAACGCTAACCGCAAAGGGCGCCGTGGTGCTGTCCGCTGGTGCCTTTGGGACACCCCATATCCTGCAATTATCGGGCATTGGTCCAGCCGAGCATCTGAAAGAAAAGGGTGTGGCGGTCGCGGCTGACAAACCGGAAGTGGGTTCAAATCTGAAAGATCATATCGATTTCGTCTCGGGCTATCAGACGGAATCCAAAGAACTGATCGGGGATTCCCTGCAGGGCACGATGCGCATGGGCAAAGCGATTCTGGAGCACCGGATGAAGCGCACCGGTATCATGACCACGCCCTATGCTGAAGCAGGCGGATTCTGGAGCTCCAGCCCGGACGTACCGGCTCCTGATATCCAATATCATTTTGTACCCGCGATGCTCGAAGATCATGGCCGCGAAAAGGTCAAAGGCCATGGCTTTAGCTGTCACGCCTGTGTTCTGCGTCCGCATAGCAAAGGCACGGTGCGGCTTGGTTCTACTGACCCCACGGCGCCGCCCGCTATTGATCCGAATTTCCTCGACGATGACCGCGACATCGCGACCCTGCGCAAAGGCGTCCGGCATATGCAGCGGATCATGGAAGCCCCGCCGCTGACGGATTTCAAGCCGACCAACCGTCACCCGATTGACATGAGCAACGATGATGCGCTCGATGCGCTGATCCGTGAACGGGCGGATACCGTCTATCATCCCGTCGGCACTTGCCGCATGGGCAGCGACGATGACGCTGTTGTCGATAGCCGCTTGAAATTCAAGGGATTGGATGGCCTCTATATCGCCGATGCGTCGATCATGCCGGAAATCATCAGCGGCAATACCAACGCGCCGAGCATCATGATCGGCGAACGCGCGGCGGACTTTATCAAAGCGGATCTGGCCTAACCGTCGACGCTTCCATTACCTATTCCCGTTCGCCCTGAGCTTGTCGAAGGGTATCTAAAGACCATAGGTGGCGTTCGACAAGCTCAGGGCGAACGGTTTGATTTAACAAGGCAGGATCCGAAGCACATCGGATTTCCAAACCGCTAGGCCAAAATCGTATACCCTTCATCACCCTGCCCACGGCACATCTGTTTGGACACGCGGGTTTCTTTACCATCAATAATGGCGACATCGGTGATGTTCAGGCATTTGCGGCCATTGGGCTGCGTATTGAGCGCGGTGACGGTTGACGATCCGGAGACACCGGCCCGTGTCGGACTCTTCCATGTTGCGGTTGCGCCGACTTCCTCTTTTTTGGTCACTTCAATCGTAGCTTCCACTGCCTCTTTCTGTTCCTCTTCGGTAAGCTGACAAGCAATTTCGCCGACTAATACGGCGCCGGCAGCACTGGAAATCAATGTGCCGATTTTCCCGAGGCCCGCTGCATTACCAGCGACACCGCCCAAAAGACCGCCCAGTACACCACCGCGTTTTTTGGCTTTTTTACATTTCTGAGGACCTGTGGATTTTTTCGCGCTTTTGCTTTTGCCGTCTTTTTTGCCTTTGTCGGATTTCTCATCGACAGCAACATATTCCGGCACGTCGTAACCGCCACAACCGGTGTTGAAGCAGAAACGATCCTGCAAATAGGCGCGATCCTGCTGGTAACGGGATTCAAGCGCCCGATAGTCTTCGAGATTGGCACCATCGGGATCGGATGCACTATGTTCCTGCATCATTGCCTTGTAAAAATCATCCCGGTTTTTCGCGGAATATTCCATTTTACCGGCTACTTTATCGGTATAGATCGACGATATCATATTTTGGTGATCAATCATCTGCTGTCGAAAAGGCGTCAGCACCTCTGCATAATAGCGGTCGAGTAATATCGTGCAGCGATTAATATCTTCAGCTTTATCGAAGGGTGCGGCAATTTTCTGAAAATCTTCGCGGCAATCGGGATAGCCATCCTGGCTCAATATCGGGGTTGCCGGCAATATCGGCAGATCAGGTTCCGCAATGACCGGAGCAACATAGGCGCGATCGCTCTCTGAGACAGTAGTATCGCTGCCCGCCTGCGCATCTTGATCCTGAGCAAAAACAGGCGCGCCAGCGCTGGATAGCAAAGACGCTGCTATTATAGCCTGAAACATTGTTCGCATTTTTGTTGGCATGCCTTTTCACTCCCCCTCACCAATTGCTAGCTTTAAACCGTCATTGCCGCAACCATCGCTGGCTACAACAATTCGTGAAAGGTAACTATACACGGGTTTCTAGCTTCAACTGTGAAATATCGCACTTCTTGTGGCAAAAATAATCTTAGCCTATGATATGCTAGCGTTAATCGGAAAGAACAGCCATGAACAGATATTGCAAATCATTGATCGCGCTAACCGCAATGTTCGCTGTACAGGGCAATACGTCGCCAAAGGGCGAGCCGGTGATGGATGCGGAAAACCCGACCTGCCCCGCCAAGCCCAACTGGACAAGCAACAAGAAAATGAAGCTTACGCCGGTTGAACGCGGTGGCACCAAAGTGTTGCTCGCGGAAGGCGTCGTCGATATCGACCTGCCCGAACGCCTGAAAAAAACACTGGCGGACAATCCAGACATTACCGAAATCTGGCTGCGCTCGCCCGGTGGCCATGCCCGCGCTGGCAATGAAGCGGGCCGAGTCATTCGCGAATTGGGCGGCTTGATAATCACCCGTATTCCGGCCGGGTGGACCTGTTTCAGTGCCTGCAATTTTGTGTTTATGGGCGGCCGCGCCCGTATCATTGAAGCTGATGGCGACTTCATGGTCCATATGTTTACCATGACCGGAGATCGCAACGCGATTAATTACAGTATCGAGATGGGCACCGATTCCACGGTCGAGCTTATTGGTGAAGTGGAACAGGAAAGCGCGCTGCTAGCAACCGAGGATAATGACTTCCTGATCCGTATGGGCGTTTCACGCAAGCTGCTGACCGACATCATGTATAAACAAAAAGCGGTCAAAACGGATGGGACAGACCAATCCACGCGCCGCTGCCTGACCAAAAAAGAGGCGCTGCAGTATAATGTCGCCAATGTAGATTAGGGCTTGTCCTCACGGTGTCTTAGCGGTCAAAGGTTACACATTATCGTAATCAAAATGGCGCACTAGACCCTGATGCTGAAAAAACTCTTCATTCTCGCTCTGTTCCTCTGCCCAACTCCTGCGCTCGCATGGGCGGAATATGCGCACCGCACGATTGCCGGAATTGCCGAGGCCAATATAGATCGGTCAACCAAAGCGCGGATGAATCAGCTTTTCCGCTCCCAAGCATTACTCGGAACACCCAAATGCGACCTCAAAAACATCGGCGATGCCAGCGTCTGGCCCGATTGTGTCCGGCGCGACCGTTTGCGGTGGGGTTATACCAGCCCGTGGCACTATCAAAATGTCGATATCTGCAAGCCGTTTGATCTGAAAAGTGCCTGCCGCAACGGCAATTGCGTTTCCGCGCAGATTGATCGCAATGCGGCGCTCTTGAAGGACAAGTCGCTGCCAGCTCATGTCCGGCTCGAAGCGTTAACCTTTCTGGTCCATTTCGTCGGGGACATGCATATGCCGCTCCACAGCGGTGATCGCAGTGATCGCGGCGGCAATGATGTCAGCGCAGCCTATGGTTTGATAGAAGGCCGGATGAACCTGCATTGGCTGTGGGATGGACCATTGGCGGAACGCGCCATTACCGATGGGCCGGAAATGGTCCGCCGCTATAGCGCCGAAGAAAAATCCGATAAGTCATTTGGAACGACAGACTTTTGGGCGTTGCAAGCGTGGCAAGTCTCGCGCGACTATAGCTATCCGACCGCTGAGGACCAACCCTCTTGCGGCCCCAAGCTGACCCGCCGAGGCAAAGTGGATAATGATGAGATCCGGATGCTCATCCCCCCCGCACGACTCCAGATCGAACGCGCGGGCCTGCGACTCGCGCGATTGCTGGAAGAGTCCTTAAATTAGAGGATTTTAACCCTTTTTTAAGGATATCTGTCAATATTTGGCAGTTTTTGGTAACTTTTTTTTAACAGTTTTTTCCTCTGTGTTTCAACAGCTTGGGGACAGATGTGCCAAATGTCACGCCCAGATGGCGGAAAAATCCTATCTAGATTTTTGTGAACCTCTATCTCTTCATCGACGGAAAGAAACGGTTCACCGTCAATCGAGTAACGAAACTTAGTGTCATGCGTAACACATTTGGCAATAAAGAGAAGGAAGCACGATGTATTTGTCCCCAAGATCATTCGTCAACCGTCCTCAAGACGTATTGGCCGAAACGAGCAGTCCGCAAAAAGCGGCCGTGCTGCAACGCGGATATCAACCAATGTACCATCTGGACATTGTCAATCGCTGCCCAGGTTGTGGCAAGTCACACTGGCATGTTGGCCGGTTCAGTGCAGAATGCGCACATTGCGAAACGGCTTTGCCGCTAGCCATTGTGTCCAGCCAGCCCATGGAACCCCGCTTTACCGAAAGCTTCAGCAAAACGGCAATGGCGGCTTGAACCGGTTGAGCATTTTATTCCGCTAATCCTGTGACATGCCGCAGCCATTTGCTGACGGGGGCGACATAAAGTTGATGCGCTGTAGCACCATTTTCATAGGCATATGCAGAATAAGCGTCGGGATATAATGTCAGCCCGTGATCGGCCTGTGCAATTTCCAGCCATTGTGCTGCACCGGGCGTTTTCCGGTTGATCATGTCGACAATCATCCGGTGACCGTGGCGGCTTTCAAATTGCTCATATTCGCCAAACACCACCATAACCGGCACGTCCAGCGATAGCCAAGCAGCCAGGAAATTCTTATCCGCAGCCTGCCAATGCCAGGCAAACGGTCGGCCGTAATGGTTTTCGGGATCAGTCCCCCGGATTTTCTGCCAGACACCGGCCAGTTCCGGATGGTCTGATGCTACTTTATCCGGTGCTTTCTGACCGATCAGATAATGTTGCAAAAACGCAATCCGCTGGACCATTTCAGTATGGATATCTTCCGGCTTCACGGCGCCAGACCGTTCGACATAGAGACGTTCGAAATGGATCATGCGTTCCAGATAGGTAACCGCACCACCACCTTGCACGATCACCCCGGCGACATTGTTATTCTGCGCAACCAGGGGCGCCGTGGTAGACCCCAGACTGGATCCTAATATGACGACGCGCTGCGGATCAACCCATGGATGCTGTTTGGCCTGGACCAGAGCCTCGCGATAGTGCCGCACCTCTGTATCATAATCGAGCTTATCACATCCCGGTCCTTCGCTGTCGCCAGTGCCAGCGCGCTCAATACGAACCATAGCCATTCCCGACTGCTGCGCAAGCAACCGCAACTGCGTATCGCGGCCTTCCGGAAAGACAATGCTGTCGCAGGAAACCCATTGGGTCAGAAATATTGCCGGCAGTCGTCCTCTAGTCCCTTCTGGGCGGGTAACAATGCTGCGTAAGCGCAAACCCTCACTTGTTGTGATTGTTCCATATTCCGTTTCCAAACCTTCGGTCTGTTCCAGCGGTACATCCGCCGCCACTTCCAGACTTCCGGTTATTCGGGTTTCGGCATGTGAGGCATTCCCATTTGTCCCGGTCATTGCCATCGCGAGGATCAACCCTGTCAACATTCGGCGCATAATCGTCCCTTTCATGCTCTTTATCTGGATGAGAGCAGATTGATAGATCAGCCAGATGCGGCCTAGAAAGGGCGATGTGACGAAGGGACTAAATTTGCGATCGCAATATCGGTTACTGCAATGCCGAACGGTAACGGTTACCGGTTTTGAAGGTCTGACCGGTGTTGAGCGTAACAATATTGCCCGTAAATTCCTTGATATTCTGACGGCGCACGAGAACGGATCGATGGATCCGGACAAAATCATGCGCAGACAAGAGCTTCGCCATCGCGGATATCGACATCCGGTGCAAAATTGGCGCTCCTGATCCATGCAGTTCAACATAGTTGCCAGCGGCGGTAACCCACCCAATCTGGTCCACAAGGAGAGGAAGCTCTTGGGTAGAGACCAGTTTCTTGGCCACGGCCCGATCAGACACAAGGCGTTTCAATATCCAGGACAAGGCAAGCATTCCCGCGATAATGGCCGCGCCGGGAAGCCGTCTCGTTAGCTCGAACATCATATTGCTGCCAGACATAATGCTGTCGAGAAGGGACATTCCAAGGGCAAAAACAAACAATATGCCGAACTGCGCGGGCCATGAGCCCAGGCGCTTTGCAATTTCAAAACATATCACCCAGGGGACGATATTCAGCCCTGCCCAGACTATCCCGTCGATCAACGGCTCTCCCCGTCCAGCAAGCGTGGTGTAGATCACGCAATAAAGCGACGAGGCAAGCGTAAGAGCGAGCGCCACCAGCAGCAGCTGAGAGGCGGTTAAGGGGCGAATGAAAATTCTGTCCAGACTATCGCTTAACAAGGCTATTTCCCGTGGCCAATTTCCGGCAGATTTATATCAGAATGATCAATATTTGCCTAGATATCTCCAAAAGCCTCAAGCGCGGCGCGGGCAATGGGCTCGCCCCATTCCTGCACAAAATGGCCGCCGCCTTCGATCATCATCGGATCGGGGCAGCCGTTGATCAGCTTCTGCAATTTCAGCATGGCCGGCGGGCCGAGAACGGGGTCGGCATCACCAATGGCCATAAAGCTATCGCCTTTCCATTCGTCTTTCCAGAAGACAGCGGCTTCCGTACTGACTTCAACGCCGTCCATCTCTGGTGATACGGGGACAAGCGCCGGGAATTTCCGCGCGCCTGCCTGATAGGTCGGGTCCGGGAATGGTGCATCATAGGCAGCAATTTCCTGTTCGGTCAGATGCGGGGTGCCACTGGCGATAATCTGTCCGGTTTTGAATTCCGGCGTATTGAGCGCAAATTCCTTCCATGCATTGAAGCCATCACCGGGCGTGCGGCCTAAGCCAAGACCGGTGTTCATGACAATCAGCCGCGACAAACGCGCCTTGAACGCTTCATCAACCGGCAAGGTCAGCCCAATCAGGCCGCCCCAATCCTGTACCACCAGAGTGATATTCTTGAGATCCAGCCGTTCAACCAGTGCCAAGATATAATTGCGATGAAAATCAAACGTATAATCATCCAGCTCAGTCGGTTTGTCGGAACGACCAAAGCCAAAGAAATCCGGCGCGACAACCCGTGCGCCACTTTCCAGAAAAACCGGGATCATCCGGCGATAGAGAAAGGACCAGCTTGGTTCACCATGCAAACACAGAAAGGTGCGGTCCGCATCTTTGTTCCCTGCATCGATCCACGCCGCCCGCAGGCCTTCATAGCCCGGCAGATCTTCCGCATAGTGAACCGGATAATCGAAATCGGGAATATCGGCAAAACGGTCATCGGGCGTACGGACAGCTTTGATGGTCATAACAGGAACGTCCTCTCTTCAGGTTTTGATTCGAAACCTGTCAGCAGATGGCAGATCGGTCAAGGCCGCATTATTGCGGCGCGGCATCGCAAAAACACGGATAGGCACCACCAGATATGGCAAAAAAGCAACAGTTTTGTGCCGAATTTACATTTGTTTAGATTTGCGACGAACAGCGGGCAACTGTCATCTGCCGTTCAGCTAAATTCGAGCATCGGGCGGTTGTTCAAAGAATGAACAGAGTAATATCTGCGGCTTTTTATCGCAGATTAGTTTGAATAGTAAAATTGGAGTTAGTTATGAAATCCCCCTTAATACTCACTCTCCTCGCGAGCAGCGTCACGCTTCCCGCGGCCGCCCAGGCTCAGGAAAAATCCCCCTTTTCCGGTCCGCGGATCGAAATACTCGGTGGCTATGACCAGCTTCGCTCCGGCAGCGACGTTGACATTGATACCGATGACGACGGCATTTTCGAGGATAACGACCTAGATCAGTCCGTCGATGGCTTCGCCTACGGTGCAGCAGTCGGCTATGATTTCGACCTTGGATCCTTTGTTCTGGGCGTCGAAGGCGAATTCATGGATTCGACCGGTAAACAGGAAACCGACGAGGACATCGCTGCGCCCTTTGGTTACCGGATCAATGTGAAACGGGACATCTATCTCGGCGCCCGTATCGGTGCCCAGGTGGCTCCCCGCACGTTGCTCTACGCAAAAGGTGGTTACACCAATACCAGCGTGGAATCCCGGTTCCAGGACCAGATCCAGGACGATGGCTTCGATTTTGAATTTGATGATAGCCAGACGATTGATGGCTTCCGCATCGGCGCTGGCATCGAACAGCTTATCGGCCCTGGCTATGTGAAACTGGAATACCGTTATTCCAACTATAGCAGCCTGAAATTCGATGATGAGCTGTTCAACGATAACAGCGAAATTGGTATCGATCTTGATCGGCACCAGGTTGTCGCAGGCGTCGGCATTCGCTTTTAAGCAATAGCGACATATAAGAAAAGGCGCGCCAACCCCATGGTTAGCGCGCCTTTTTTGTTTCTCGAACAGGCTTAGTCGTTGCCGGCTGTTTCTCCGCTACCTGCGCTGGCAGTCTCTCCAGGAACCGGGAAACCGCGCTTCTTGAGGATATACTTCACCTCCGGATCACGGCCGCGGAACTGGCGATAGGCATCCTTGCGGTCGGTTTCATTGCCGGTCGCCAGAATGATTGAACGGAAGCGTTCCGCCGTATCTTTATTCCAAACATCGCCCGCTTCTTCAAACGCCGCCCAGGTATCCGCATCCATCGTCTCTGACCAGAGATAGCTGTAATAGCCGGCCGAATAGGCATCGGATGAGAACAGGTGATTAAACTGCGGCAGACGGTGGCGCATGACAATCTCACGCGGCATGCCAATTTCGGTCAGCGTCTCGCGCTCAAACGCATCCGGATCGGTTACCGGCTCGGCGCGGTTGTGCAGTTTCATGTCAACAATCGCGCTGGAGAGATATTCCACCGTTGAAAAGCCTTCATTGAAGGTTTTCGACTTTTCAATCTTGTCGACCAGCTCTTGAGGCATTGGCTCGCCGGTTTCGACATGCTTCGCATAATTGTCGAGAATATGGCGCGTCAGCAGCCAGTTCTCATGCACCTGACTGGGATATTCGACGAAATCGCGCGGTGTGCCGCCAAAGCCCGGATAGGTGATATCATAGTTGAAATAATGCAGCGCATGACCAAATTCATGGAACAGCGTGGTCGCATCATCAAGACTGATCAGCGTCGGCTTGCCGTCGCCGCCAGGAACGAAATTATTGTTGTTCGAGGCAAAGATGTAACGGTTCTCGCCGCCCAGCTCATATTGGCTGCGATAGGTCGTCATCCAGGCACCGGAGCGTTTTCCCTCCCGCGCAAAGTTGTCGAGATAGAACACGCCGATGACCTTGTCGCCGCGCTTCACTTCGAATGTGCGAACCTCTGGCTCGAACACTGGCACCGTGCCGGTATTCTCGGTGAAGGTCATGCCGTAGAGTTTGTTCGCCATTTCGAACATCGCGTCGACCATATTGTCGAGCTTGAAATAGGGCTTGATCTCGGCTTCATCGAGATCATATTTCGCCTTGCGGACCTTCTCCGCATAGAAGCGATAGTCCCACGGCTCGATGGTGATTCCTGCGCCTTCGGCATCCGCCACTTCCTGCATGTCAGCGACTTCTTCCCCAACCCGGGCAACCGCGGCTGGCCAGACCTGCATCATCAGATCCATCGCCGTATCCGGATCTTTCGCCATGGTGTCAGCCATGCGGTAATGGGCGTGACTTTCAAAGCCAAGCAGTTTGGCCCGGTCCGCCCGCAGTTTCAGGATTTTGGTGATCGTCATATTTGTGTCGTTCGCATCGCCATTATCGCCACGATTAATATAGGCCATATAGACCTTTTCGCGAAGGTCGCGGCGGGTTGAATTTTGCAGGAAGGGCTGCATCACCGAACGGGTGTTCTTGAGCGCCCAACCTTCCTTTTCCTGCGCTTCGGCTGCGGCGCGGATAGAGGCGATGAAGCTGTCGGGCAACCCGGCCAGTTCCGCTTCGTCGGTCAGGTAGATATAGGTTTCTTCATCCGCCAGCACCTTGTTCGAAAATTCGTTAAAGGCTTTGGACAATTCTGTGTTGAGGCGGATCAGCTCCTGCTTTTCCTCGCCTTCCAGTTCAGCGCCATTGCGGACAAGTGATTCATACTGGCGTGTCACCAGCCGCTTTTGTTGGGCATTCAGGCCGGAATTTTCCAGATTGTCATAGACCTCCTTGGTCTTCGTGAACAAACGTGGATCAAGCTGGATCTCGTTGTAGAAGGCTGAGATTTTTGGCAGCCACTCGCCCTGGATCTTGCGAACCTCTTCGTTGGACAGGTTGCTCGCATGGACACCCCATAATGCAAATACTTCGTTGGCCTTGGAACCGGCGAGCTCCCATGGCACCATGAAATTATCAAATGTCGCTGGTTCTGGGTTGGACAGGATAGCATCAGCCTCCTTCTTGCCATCGTCCATCAGCGCCTGGAATGCACCAGGAAAGTCTGAAACCTTGACTTCATCCCATGGCGGCACGCCGTCATAGGGGCCGGTCCATTCTTGCAGGATGCTATTTTCAGATGCGTCAGACGTTTTCTTCATGCCGCTATTTCCGTTCGCGCTCATCTTATTGAGTTCTGCTGTCGTCATTTTCTTGCCGTGATGATCGGCCAGTGCCGGACTGCCGCTAAAACCCAGCAAGGCGGCGGTTGATACGCCCAGAAAAAATTTGCGGCTGGAAATTGAAAATCGCATATATGTCTCTCCGAAAAATAAGAAATATGTCCCCTGTTCAGGACACAAAGCTCTACGCTGTCTTGCGCTTGATACCCCGTTACAATAACCGCGCACCAAAGGCAAAAAGGTTGCGTTTGAAATCATGTTTTAGACGAACGGCGCTTAGCCGTCGATGAACGACGCGGCTAGCAGACATCGGGCCCTATTTCTTCATGAACGCATTTATACGGTCCTGCATGTCCGGACCAACGCCTTCATTTTCCATAACTTCCCATTGCAGGCCAGCGTCCAACGGGTCGGCATCTGTCGCCTCCAGCAACCGTTTGTTCGCCGCATGAGAAAAAGAGGAATTGACCAGAATCGACCGCGCTAGCGCTTCGGTTGCAGTCTCAAATTCCGATATCGGGAACACCTGTTCGGCAAGCCCGATCCGCAGCGCCTCATCCGCCAGCACCGTCTCACAGGTGAACATCAGTTTTTTGGCCGTCGCGATACCCACCCGTCGCGGCAGCCGCTGACTCATCCCCCAGACCGGGGTCAGCGCCCATTTTGCATGGGTATCGCCAAATTTGGCATTGTCCGCGGCTACGATGAAGTCGGCGGCCAATGCCACTTCCAGCGCGCCGGTATAGCAATGGCTATGAACGGCCGCGATAACCGGCTGCGGCAATTTTTCCATCATCCGCAGGGTTTCGGAATGCCAGCCGCGCGAGGGCACATCTTCGCCTTCGGAAATATCATTGAGGTCATGGCCGGCGGAAAAGCATTTCCCGGCACCGCGCAAGATGACGCAACCAATTGTATCGTCACGGCGGATGTCGGAGATATGCTGGCGCAATTGCTTGAACAGGCCGACCGTCAAGCTGTTCAGCTTGTCGGGCCGATTCAACGTTAAAATCGCGAGGCCACCTTTGTCTTCGCGCAATACCAACTCGGTCACATCCACACTCCATCATCACCAAATATTCGGTGATCAACTATGCGCGATGGAATGGGAATTGGCCAAACAAAAAGCCCCGCCAGATTGCTCTGACAGGGCTTTTTTTGACGAAATAGATTGGCAAAATCAGGCGTAGCTGACTTTGACGTTCGCTTTACGCTGACGACGCATGGCACCGCCGATGGTGCCAAAGCCAAAGATCATGAATGCCCATGTTGCTGGCTCAGGAACTGCGCCAAATTGAACATTATCAAATGCGAAACCGTCATCCGAGCCTGCAATCGACCGAAACTCGACGGTATCGAATGCTACATCGGAGACTATTCCAAAAAATCCGTCGACTGGAGACACTTGGTCACCGCCAGCAAAAAGTAACGTCTTATTGGGGTTTCCGTTATTTATCTGGTTAAAAATAGCAGAAAATGAAGAAATGCTATTATCGAAGTTGAGGAAAATGGAGCCACCATCTGTAATACGGCCCGACAAACTTGGCGTTCCGTTTACGTCAAAGCTTCCGTTGGTAAATCCAGGTCCGATCAGGTTTTGTGAGGGAGAATTACTATTGCCCGACAAAGAAACAGTAAATGGTCCAGCGTCAACAGGGGAAACATTAAACTGCGCCGCTGTTGTAAAGCTATCAAATGTTTCGGTCGTGGTTGCCCCAGCTGCAGCATCAAAAGACGCTTGATCCGTGAACACAATCACCGCAGCTGAAGCGGATGTTGTCATCAGGCCTGCAGAAAGCAATGCGGCGGTCATATAAAGTTTTTTCATTTCAATTGCCCTGTTTTGAAATTTTATAGGAAAAATAGATATTGTGACGGTTTTTGCGAACCCTAACAATCCGTTAACAGATTGCACACGGCTGTACAACTTGAGTTCTACGCCTTAAGCGAATGTGCCATTTTAGGACGGCGCTTAATGTCGGCGTCAGCCAGGCCGCTCCGCCAACAACGCCCGCACCAGCGGCTGCAAATTCTCGTCATAGCGCGCCAGCATTACATGCTCTTCGGCCGTCTCGAAATGACTGACCAGTTGTTTGCCATTCCACCAGTGCAGAGCAATGGCGGGCGGGTCGGCCACGATCATATTGCGACCGTCGGGATTTTCCGGATCAATCGGTTCCAGATCAAATGCCACCTGCGGCGCGGTCGAAGCGCAGACGGACAGGCTTGTGCCTTCAAAAGTCGTGGAGATATTGCGGTGCAAATGGCCGGTAATCATGCCCTTGATCTGATCATGCCCAGCGATCGTGTCAGCCAGTACGGATACCCATGGTTCGCGAGGATCGGTATTCATCCACGCTATGCCGGATTCCACCGGCGGGTGATGCAGGATCAAGAGCGTTGGCTTATCCTGCTTTTCTGCCAGCCGATCGGCCAGCCACTGCGCGCGAATGTCACAAAATGCTCCGCCATGGCGACCTTCTTCCAATGTATCGAGAAAAAGCAATCGCAAGGGCCCGTCATCAATTTCATATTGCACGAAACCATCGGCCGACGGAACATCGGGAAATTGTTTTTGAAACGGGGCCCGCAAGTCATGATTGCCCAGGCACATATGGACGGGAAATGGCAGGTCGGCAAAAGCTTCTTCCAGCCGCTGATAACTGTCCTGATCCCCGCGATCGACCAGGTCACCGGTGGCGAGCAGCGCATCGGGTCGCGGCGTCATCTCGCACAGCACCTTCAGCGCCTGATCGAGACGTTTGCGGTTAAATTCGGACGGATTATCCGGGTCAAAGCCCAGATGGATATCCGTTACTTGCGCCAATAGCATGGGCGCTTCCTCTCTTTTACATCGCCATGAGCGACTGTCATTATATGTCGCCTCTAGCGGCTGGCAATTTTCTGCTTTCGGATTTTAACCGTCAGCTTGTCAGACGGTTTCAAGGCATCATTATCATTTGCCATTTTATCGGGTTTTTTCCGCTTGTCTTTTTGCTGCTCCTTGATGAGCCATGGCGCGCCATCATCAGCATGATAATCATGACACATCGCGCATGTTGATGGGACGTCAGAGGTCTTTTGAAACTCGCCGCCATGACACTCACGGCAGGTCTTGATCCCTGGCAATAGAAGATCGCGCGCATCATTCGACTTGGTCGCTGCGTGGCAGCTCGTGCAATCCTCATCATTATGCGCTTCGTGGCTGAACCAGCCCTTGTGCATATAACGGTCTGTCTGGGTCACAGGCTTGATGCCATAATCGACCCGTCCTTTTGCCGTCGGCGGGGTTACACCGTGGCAATCGAAACAGGCCCCTCCACGCGAGAAAACTTGTTCAATGGCCAGGTTGGCGCGACTGGGCCGGAACTGAACAGCGCGCGCATAATCACTAGCGACACGGTTATCATTTTCAGCACCAGGACGGCGGCGTTTCATGCCACCCAGATTAATCGGCCGCGATGGGCCGGTTGAACGATAGTAGGCACGCAGGTCAGCGCGCACCATATCCGGTTCGCCATGACGCAAGGTCCGCACTGTGTTGCCGATCTCCTCAAAAGCAAGGCTGTGGCACATGCTGCAGTCTTCTTTCATATCCACCGGTTCAAATCGGACGCCATTAGAATCGGGCGTATGACAATCTGCGCAAACCAGCGAATCGCCAAAATCATATTTGGCTGACAGCCGTCGCCCCATCTGGGCGACGCCGCCGGTTTTCGACATATGCACGTCATGTGGAAATTTCAGACCATTATATTCAGTCGGCTTGTCATCCAGTGAAACGCGCCTACGAGGCGGATTTTTACCGCCGGGCTCGATGAGCAAGGCGGGACGAAATTGCGGATGCGCAATCCCGAAATCTGATGCATTTTCTAGCTCCGTATCCGCCAAGCGCCCGTCCATTCCCTCGTGACAATCAGCGCAGAATTTTTGCGCAGTCGGTTGCATAGCACCCTCGCCTTCATGCTCGGTGTGACATTCGACACACCGGCCCGGCGGCTTGTTGAAAGCAGAAGCAAATGCAGCCCCGACTTTTTCAAAACCTTCTGGTTCTCCGACAGCGGTGAGCAAACGGTCTTTATCGGCATGATCGTGCGCGTCATCTTCATGACAGGTCAGGCAGGTCTTGTCGGTGACGGTCACAAAGGCATCAACATGACAAGCCTGACAATCGCCCTCCAGACTGTGATGCGCCTCGCTCAGCTTGCCCGATGACCACATCGTATCGGCATGAAAGCCATCCGGTCGTTCCTCAATGCCTTTATAGGTCGCCCAGGTATAAATCGGCCAGATCAGGAAAGCGGCCAGCACCAGTCCGATAAAGCTCCACGCGCTTATGCGTTTGCCGGGCAATAGGCCCTTTAATGTATAAAGCGCGCCTTCTTCTCGGTCTTCCGCGGAATCAGACAAAGCCTCGACGCGTTTGACGGTAAGGACAACACCTTCTTCGTCATGGCTGACCGAAATGACATGACCGCCAAAACCAATCTCTGCGCCTTTGGCGGGATCAATCGTCGCCGTCATCTTATCGCGGCCATCGACCGAGAATTTCTGGCCGGAAACGCTCTCAATCTCTATCCGCCCGTCGTCCAGTTGCCGAATGACGGCATGGTCTGGATTGACGGCAAGATCGGGTAAATGAATGGCGTTCTGGGCGTTACGGCCAACCCCGATTTGGGGCTCGGCAAACGGATTGGCGCGAATAATCTCGCGGCCATCGGCGGTTACGGCAATTTGACGAACGATAAATGTCATGGGTCTATCTCCCGCCTACCAGTAAAAGAAAACGCTGATGATATGCGCCGATAGCGACGCGATCAGGGCGAAAGTCATGGGCACATGGATGAACAACCAGACCTGCAGCAAGGCCTTCAATCGGAGATGACGGCGCACGCGGGCGAGCGTTGCCTCTTTCTTTTCGAGCAACGCATCGACTTTATCGAGCGGATCATCGCCCCCCATGCGAGGCTGATAAGCGCGTTCTCGCCGCAAATCAGCCTGCGCAGCGCGGGTAGCGCAATTGGGATATTTTCCGGACACCCGTTTCAGGAAACCGCCGCCAAAGGGATCCTGTTCCAGCGATTGCAGCACCAGAGCGGCATGTTCCGCCGACAGCGGTTGTGCCGCTTCATGCAATTGCCGGTCGAGCGAGCGCAGGCTTTCCAGCATCTGCGTCTCGGTCATCTCGTCGCGGTTATTGGACAGCGCCTGCGGAATGGTTGCATAGAAATAGATACCGATGATACCCGAGATGATCACGATCATCATGAAGGCATAGGCAGCCGTATGGATGTTCCAGCCAAACTGGAATCCGGTATGCAAGGTGCCGATGACAATCAGGCTGAGACCGAGATAGATATGCGCTGACGTCCATGCCTTGAGCGACCATTTGCCCGCCGTCATCGCACGTTTGCGCACACCGAGCATTGTCAGCCACAGGATCAGCCCGGCACCAATGGTCCCCAGCGTATAGCCATACCAGCTGCCGCCATTGTGGCGGGGGGAGACGTCGATAAAAAGATAGCTGACAATGGATATCAGCATGATGAAGGATGCTATTTTCAGCCATTTATAACCGGCATGCTTCAGAAAGCCGTCATGCATGGCGACTTTCTTTTTCGTGCCGCCGCCGGGAACAGGAACAGAGGCCATTATGCGTCCTCCTGCTCAAGCTTGGCGACGGTGAGGAATTCCTCTGGAGCAACACGGATCGCGGCACCGGTCGGACAAGCGCGAACGCAGGCCGGACCGCCTTTTATGCCGGCGCACATATCGCACTTAATCGCTTTTTTGGGCTTCTCGACCGCTGGATCACTGTTTTCAGCAACCCAATTCTTGTCCGGTTCACCCGGGCCGGGACCAAAGCCAAAGAGCAACCAGTTGAGGATACCCGGCTTCTTGGGCGGCACCTTGTCCATACGGATCACACCGTAAGGGCAGTAGCGCTGGCAATTGCCGCAGCCGATACAGGTGTCATCGATAAACACTTCGCCATCGGGACCGCGGTGGATCGCGTCAGGTGGACAGTCGGACATGCAATGCGGATGCTCGCAATGACGGCAGCTGGTCGGAACGTGCAAATGCGCATAGGTACGCCCGGCTTCGCGATCAAGACGGGAAAGGCCCTCATGGCTGTCGGCGCAGGCTTTCTCGCAATTGTCGCAACCGACACAAAGGTTTTCATCGATCAGCAACACATCGGTCGCCTCGCCAATACCATTGTCGACGAGGAAATTGGCGACCCCGGAATACATGTCGACAACCCCCGAGAAACTGTCTTTCTTGGCTTCGACAAATGCGTTGATATCTTGCCGTGCGGCCATATCCTTTTTGGCCCGGCGAAGCAGATCGGGATGGGCGTCGAGAACTTTCTTGAACGCGTCGCCCTTTATCTTGATGACTTCCGACTTGATCGCCGCCTTGACCGTCGCCGTGCGCATACCGCCAGCAATCAGGGTCATTTCGCCGACATAGGAACCGGCTGGGAGATAGGAGAGGAACACCGGCTTTCCGCCAATTTCCTTTTCCACTACCATCGATCCGACGCGGATGACAAAAATGTCATTACCGTCATCGCCTTCGTTGATAATTGTTTCACCAGCGCGAACGTTGACGATCTCGCTCGTCTCTACTGCTTCTGCTATATCTTCCTTGGTCAAGCCGGAGCCGAACATCTGCAGCAATTGCCGTTCGGTCGATATCCGGGTGATTGCGCGCTTGGCGGCAGGGACAGACGCCTGCAATTTCAGCGCCGCCGTGCGCGACACTTCAATCACGATCATATCTTCAGCTGCCCTGACCGTAGCGCCCCGACGACGGCCGGAGATCAACCCGACCTCACCAAAGATCGAGCCTTCTTCAATCGGAATGACTTTGGAGCTGTCGTTCGGATCAACCTCGACCAGCACCGAGCCCTGCGCAATAGTGAACAGCGATGATCCGGGATCATTGCGCTCAAACACGACCTCATCGCGGCGATAGGCGCGTGCCTCGCTGTCGAGCATAAACTCGCGCATCTGCAACGGCGACAGATCGTTGAGGATGGTCACTTTCTCGCGGAAAAATTCGAGCCACTCATCGACCGACTTGCCACCCGGCAGGCCAGCAAATTTCTTCTCGAGAATGGGCTCGTCAGCAGGTTTCAGGTCAGTGTTGCCGTTGATAAATTCAATGACATCATAGCCCTGGTTCATGCAGTGCTTGATCAGCGGATAGCCCGCCAAAGCGCCGATGACATAAATGCCCTTTTTCGTGCTTTCAAAAGCCGGGGTCAGCTTGGGGTAGGCCTCGCGATCTTCGCTGGTAAATTCTATCCCGCATTCTTCGACAAATTTGCGCGGCGGGGCAGATCCCATGCGCGCTATGATGCGGTCGCAGGGAATCGTTTCCTGTCCATCACGCGTTTCGAGAACCAGCTCACCATCCTTAACTTCGGCTGGCGTCGTCTCGTTGCGGATCATCACCTTGCCCTGCTCACCCGCTTCCATCAGCAGCTTCACATTGGCTTTCTTCGCCCGGGCAAATTCGGCCGAACGGTTTAGAATCGTGACAATATTATTCTGCGCAGCATCCGCCGCCAGACCGAGCGCATTTTCTATTCCCGCATCGCCGGAACCGATGACCGTAATATGCTCGTCATAATATTCACCGGGATCATCCAGTTGATACTGCACCAGCTTGTTGTCACCACCGGGGCAGCGCATCAGATTGGGGTTGCCTTGCGTACCAATGGCCATAACGATGGTCTCGGCCAACACTTTATCGCCGTTTTTCAGGGTGATGGTGAAGTTGCCCTCTTCCCCTTCAATCTTCACCGGCTCCGCATTAAACTGGACATTGACGCCGCACACTTCGGTCTGCTTGTCCCAGGTGCCCAGGATCGCCTCGCGCTTGCCCGCGTCAAAATCCATATCCGAGCGCAGCACCAGCTGGCTCGGCGTCGCCATGACATGCTTGCCTTTTTGATATTTATAGATGGTGTCCGACAGATGATCGGTCTTTTCCAGCAGCACATGTTTGAGCTTTAATTGCGCAGCACGACCAGCGGCACTCATGCCTGCCGGGCCAGATCCCACGATCACAACTCGAAACTTATCCGCCACGCGCTTCTTCCCCCTTTTACCGTTTCAGCCCAACGCGCCCTCATGCGTTTTCACAGACCAATGCAGCAATCTTTTTCGGCTTAAGCGCGACCCCAAAAGACTTAACTTACCAGCATCTTACCAAAAAGCTATTGAGATACCAGTGGAAAATATCACAGTTTGAACCGCATTGGACCCTATATACCATAAGCAACAAAATAGTTGTCAAAACGGTTCAGTTTACGACAATGCATAGCTATCAAGAGGGTCGCACCTGTAGAGGAAGAATTTTTAGATATGAGCGAGCCAGAAACAACCGCAGACAAACCCAAAAAGACCGACGGCAATATTAGCCGTATAGCCTTGATACTGGCGGCAGTCCTTGCTGTTGGAGCGGTTGGCGTGCAAGTTTATCGCAGCATGGATGGGGAGGGTTCGGACACGCAAGCCACCACCACAGCCGCCGCAGGTGAATCGGAACAGCCTCCCAGTGTCGATGAAGTCATCGCAGGACTGGAAAAAAAGCTGCAGGATGATCCCAGAGACGCGGAAAGCTGGCGCATGCTGGGCTGGAGCTATTTCGAAACCCAGAAATTTGCGGAATCCGCCACCGCGATGAAACGCGCGACAACTCTGGATCCCAAGAACCCGGAATATTGGTCGATGCTCGGGGAAGCTCTGGTCATGTCGAGTGATGGCCAGCAAGTCCCTGCTGACGCCGCCGACGCCTTCAGAAAAGCGCTGGCGCTGGACAAAACAGATCCCCGTGCACGCTATTTCCTGGCAGTACAGAAAGATATTTCCGGCGATCATCAGGGCGCGATTAATGACTGGTTCGCATTGCTCGAAGACACGCCCTCTGACGCGCCTTATGCAGCGGATATCCGCCGAGTGATCGGACAGGTGGCGGAAAAAGAGAATATTGACGTCGCTGCGCGTCTCGCCAAGGTCGCGCCGGCAGAACCCACCGGCGGTATTTCAACAGATGGCCCGCAAGTCGCAACCGCCGCAATTCCCGGCCCCAGCCGCGAGCAGATGCAGGAAGCCGCCGCGCTACCGGCCGGCCAGCAAGAAGCGATGATTGCCAATATGGTCGAGGGCCTGGACAAACGACTGCAGTCCAACCCCAATGATGCCAATGGCTGGATCATGTTGATGCGCAGCCGCCAGCAATTGGGGCAAACCGTGAAGGCCAAAAAGGCAATGTCCGACGGGTTGGCCGCGTTCAAAAATGATGGGGCTGAGGCAAAGCGAATTAGAGAAGCGGCAATGGCCTTGGGTATTGGAGGGTAGTTTGGCTTCGGGCGGCGGCGGACTGGAGGAGGTCTCGGCTTTCGCTGGAATGACGGAGTGAGTTGACTGCCGATGCGGGACGAAATTGTCAAACCGTGCCGTCATGCTGAATCAAGTTCAGCATGACGTTTCTGATAGCAAATACGAATAATCATGCGAAGATGCTGAGTAACCGGCTTGTCCCTCACCGGCCCCCGCTGCATCTCCGCATGATCTCTTCGCAAAACCATAGCGCTAGTTCATCGCTATAGCTTGATGCCCAAACCAACACCGACCACGACCGGATCGAGATTGATCTTCACCTTCTGGGTGCCCGCATCTGTGGTGCGCAAGGTCGCCGTGGTGTCGATATCGATATATTTGACATCGAAGTTCAGCGAAATCCGGTCGTTAATCGGAATATCCATCCCTGCCTGCAGCGCCCAGCCAAAGCTGTCTTTCAGGTTCACCTTGGTATCTCCAACCGCCGCTTCCAAATCTCTGGTCGGCTTTTCGTTATAGAAGATCGTGTAGTTCACCCCTGCCCCGACATAGGGACGGATCGCCGCATCGGGCGCAAAATGATATTGCGCTGTCAGGGTTGGCGGCAATACCCACGTCTTGGCGAGACGACCGATGCTGCCGGTGGTTCCGGTCACGCCGCTGGCGCTATGCTTGGTCGTGGCGGCGATCAGTTCGAATCCGATATTGTCGGTCGCCATATAGGTGATATCAAATTCCGGCGCCGGGCTGTTGTCCACGCTCACCTGTTCACCCGGAAAGCCAGGCAATATTGAGCTGCTTTCCTCGCTCGGCATCACGTTGATGACACGCGCACGCAGCAATATATCCCCTTGTTCGGCAAAGGCCGGAGCGGAGCTAAACGCCATGCCCGACACTGCGGAGGCGGCGAGAATCTTTGTCATATTACGCATTGGAGAAAATCCTTCTTCCTGAGTTCCCAATGGTGGTTAGAGAGGGCCAGAAGAGGTCGCATTGATCCAGCGCAAGGTTCAGATTGATCTGCGTCAAAGGAACCCGGTTTTCGCAATTTTGGCTGTCCTACATGACCCGCTTTATGGCATGGTCAGGACTGGCTCTTTGACAATTGAATAGATATTCAGCCCCCAGGATGAAAGGGGTGAGACTTGTGTGAACTTTGGAATATTATTGCGCGGAGTGAGAGCGCAAAGGACTGTGTTAAGTTTGTCAACTTCGTAGGTTTGGTAAGGCGTTTTCCTCTCCCCTTGAGGGAGAGAACAGATTTCCTTGCAAACTTGTTTGCTAGAAAATCTTGGAGAGGGGTGGAGACGAAACACCGCGCTTCGCCCCCTCACCAACTCGACTAAGGCAGCAAGCTGCCAAGTCTCCGTTTCCTCTCCCTCAAGGGGAGAGGACGTGTTGCTATCGAAATAGCGGCTCGCCAAAACTCCGCAATTTGCGGCTATGCAATGTCCCGGCATCTGCTTCTTTCGCGAGCAGATCAATCGTCCGCAAACCGATGGCAAGATGCTGTCCGACCCGTTCCTGATAGAAGGCATCGGCCATACCAGGCAGCTTAATCTCGCCGTGAAGCGGTTTGTCGGACGCGCATAGCAACGTTCCATAAGGCACCCGATACCGATAGCCATTGGCGGCCACTGTCGCGGATTCCATATCGATGGCAATGGCGCGGGACTGGTTCAACCGCTTGGCAATTTGCTCGAAGCGCAGCTCCCAATTGCGGTCCCCGGTAGTTACCACCGTGCCGGTCCGCAGATGCTGTTTGAGTTGCGATTGATCGATGCCGGTTTCGTCCTGCACGGCCTTGGTCAAGGCCAGCTGGACTTCCGCAATGGTCGGCAACGGAATGCTTGGCGGCAATACGTCGTCGAGAACATTATCGTCGCGCAGATAGGCGTGAGCCAAGACATAGTCACCCAATCGCTGGGTCCGACGCAACGCGCCACAGTGACCGATCATCAACCAGACATGCGGGCGCAAAACAGCAAGGTGATCGGTAATCGTCTTTGCGTTGGACGGGCCGACGCCCATATTGACCAGCGTGACACCGGGGCTGCCATCCTTGCGGACGAGGTGATAAGCGGGCATTTGCGGTGGCTTGGCAATAGGTGGGCAGGACGGATTTCCATCTGCACGGGTGACCCGGTTGCCCGGTTCGACCAGCATTTCCGCCTTGCCGGATTTGACCTCTTCCAGCCCAAATTCAATAAACTCGTCAACATAGCGCTGATAGTTTGTGAACAGGATGAAGGGCTGAAAATATTCCGGGTCGGTTGCGCAATAATGGCGGATGCGGTGAAGGGAATAGTCAACTCTCTCGGCGGTGAAGAGGGATAGCGCGCTATCGACATGATCCTGAAAAATCTGACCACCATCGACTATCTCGTCATTGGTTTTCATAAGATTGGGCGTGTGGAAATGATTGGGCAGCGCATCCTTGCGCTCCCGATCGAGACCGCCAGCAGCATTCTCGATAGCAAAGGCAAGCGGGATCGGCGTATCAGATAGGCCGACATGGATTTTCGCGGTGAAAATGCGGTTGATCCGTTCCAGCTGATCCAGCAGATAATCGCGATAAAGCGTCGGTTGGCTGATCGTGGTGCTGTAGCAGTTTATGTCAGAGATCCGGCCTGACGCCAGATTGCTGGTTTCAGTGGCCTGATCGGCAGGTATCTCCACCGAAATCATCGGATACACGCCTTGTTCGCGGTCACCAACAGCCAGGTCGCCCTTTGCATAACGGGCAAAACGCGTCGTGATCAGATCAATTTGTTCTTTGTAGAGTTTTTCGAGAAGAGCGATCGCCGCTGCCGGGCTGTCGCAAAGCGCCAAAGATTGGCGTGGGGAAGAAGTTGTCATGTAGTCTCCGTTTACAGTTGGAAGCCTGTACCGGAATTTGGTCCAAAAGGGAAAAACTAACTGCGAGAGAGCGTTAAAAATTGCACAGCAGCGTTAAATTCCGTCTGTTTGATTCCGCGCGTGGCAACCGCCAAATCGTCGCGGCCCCATTGCTCTTCCTGCCAAAGCTCTTCAAGATTAACCATCGGCCAAAGCTTGTCCGCATCATGGACCCCTTCGACCAGCGCCAGAATGGCAATCAACGACCCGGCCAGCCCAACCAGCGAAAGCATAGCCGCTATGGTGAAATCATCTTGCGCTTTGACCGCTTCACTAAGCCGCGCGATCGTCTCATCAGACTGCGATTTATGCATGATCCCATATGTCAGCACAAAGCAGATATCATAGCGCTGACGCGCCCAATCCAAAAGCGGGTCCCATTGCGCAGCCTGGTGGTCGGCGAGCGCCTGCTGACTCTCGTCGCCCCGATAATATAGCATATCGCTATCGGAAAAGGCTGCAATGCGCCCGACAATGCGCTCCCGCTCATGCGCCACTTGGTCCAGTGCACCTTGAGCCAGAGCCGTCAACGGCATGGTGGTCGGATCAATATCGTCACCCTGCACCGCCCATTCCCCGGCAATGGCTTGCGCCAACGGCATTGTCGGCACTTCCATCAAGTTGCGGGCCGGCGTTTTTATCGACCGGCCGTCAAGCTCAATCGCAAAGCCTTTATCCGTAGCGACACAAGCGGCTTGCTTATAAAAGCGTTTCATCGCTGGCTTCTTTTTCAGTTTGTTCCAGGACCTGCTGCTTCACAAAGGACCGGACCATGACCAGCGGAATAACCCAGGTTTGGGCCAAACCGATAATGACGAGCACATAGCCCACGGCTGCCGGAATATTGGCAAGCCGGCCCAGCGATATCGCGATCCCGAGCATAAGTATGGCAATTCCCAAAAGCCGGATGATGCTGACCATGAAATGCAAGCGTTTTGCCTGCTTTTCCTTTTCCGGATCAGCCATGTAAATGGGGTCTTCGGTCTTCTCGGGCTGCTGGGTCATTGGTTCAGGCTCTCGTATAATTCGTCCATGGTCAAAGCCACTGTAAGCGCCCCAGCGGAAAGCAATTCCTTCCGATCATGATAGCCCCAATCCACCCCAATGGGTCGCACCCCAGCATTTACGCCCATTTCCATATCGAAGGTCGTGTCTCCGATCATGGCTGTCGTTTCCGCAGCAGCGCCAGCTTCGGATATCGCCAGATCCACCATCGCAGGATGGGGCTTGGACGGGTGGCGGTCGGCGGTCTGCAAGGTCACAAATCGATTGGTCAACCCGTGGAGTTCGAGAACATGATTGAGTCCGCGATCGGACTTGCCGGTTGCAACACCCAGCACCCAGCCGTCGCTTTCGAGCCGGTCAATCAGGCCCAGCAGACCATCGTAGAGCGGTTCGTGTATGACGCCCTGCCGTCGCATTTCAAAAAATCCGTCGCGGTAAGATTGGGTCACCGCGGCAACCAACGGGTCTTCCTCATCGGGCAAAAGCTGGCGGACGGCTTCCTGAAGGCTCAGACCTACAATCCGCCGGGTCTGATGATGGTCCGGCGGGGTCAGCCCGTGCGCGATGAAGGCCTGATCCATAGAGGCACAGATATTCGCCTGGCTATCAACCATCGTGCCATCGCAATCGAACAGGGCTAGTTTGTTCATTTCGGTGCAAACTCCCGCATCAAGTGGGCCATTGCACGGCGCCCTATGGCGTCAAGCGCATCGGCGGCATTGTCTCGCGCAACCGCCGGCTTGTTCTGGCTGAATTTGGCGGTGGGCCGCCATGCCTTTATTTCCATCTCAAAGCCAACGATCGCATCGACCATCTTGTCGAATTTGCCGGTGTCCATTTTGCCACGATGCCATGGGGTCTTGGGAGCGAGCTTTGCTTCATTCTGCTCTGCCAAATCGTCCAGCAAAGCAATCAACCCTTCCCGCTCCATTTCACGGATCGAGCCTTCCAGTTCCAGGGTGAGATAATTCCATGTCGGAACCTGATCATCCACACCGTACCAATCCGGGCTGATATAGGCTTCCGGGCCATTGATCACACAAAGCGCGGTCAGGTCGGCCAAAGACTTCGTTAGAGCATTGCCGCGTGAGAGATGGAATTGCAGCGCGCCATCACCCGTAGAAAAAACCGGAACATGGGCAACGCGTGGGCCATCTGATGTGGTTGCAAAAATCATGCCGAAGCCGATTTGCGCGATCAGCGCTTCGAGCGCAGCCCGTTCATCGGCATCATTATGGTCATTGCCCGACTTGGGCCATCGGAACGCGGGATCGGGATGCATTAACGGCTCTTTTGTTTGACTTTGGCTTTATGCGGCATGTTTTTCTTATGCGTTGCTTTTCCGGCATTGGGGCGCTCGCGCTTGGTTGGCTTGCCGGCTTTCGTCGGCTTGCCTTCATTCTCACCGCGCCCGCGGCGTTCGCCGCGCTTGTCTTTGCGAATTTGTTTGGCGTGCGCGCGACCTTGCTGTTTACGCACCGCTTTGCCACCCGGCTTTTTCTCATCGAGCACAAGATCACCCAAGCTGAGATCAAGTCCCAGATTTTCGATAGTCTCAGCAAAATGCTTGGGGAGCTCGGCCTTCACATCCAGATTATGACCATCAGGATGCTCAATTTTCAAACGGCGGGCATGCAAGTGCATTTTGCGGCTAATCGAACCCGTCAGAAAGGCTTCCTTGCCGCCATATTTGCCGTCGCCCAAAATCGGATGGCCTATGGCCGCCATATGGACACGCAGCTGATGGGTACGACCGGTAAAGGGCTGCAATTCCACCCAGCAGGCGCGATTGCCAGCGCGCTCGATAATCCGGTAACGCGACTTGGCCGACTGTCCATTTTCCTCGTCGACATGCATTTTTTCGCCGCCGGAGCCCGGTTGTTTGGACAGCGGCAAATCGATCATGCCGTCCGCAATTTCCGGCACACCCATCACAAGAGCCCAATAGACTTTACGCGCTGTCCGTCCCGAAAAACGCTTGGAAAAGAAAGAGGCCGCGCCCGCTGATCGTGCCAAAAGGATCACACCACTGGTATCTTTGTCCAGCCGGTGCACCAGCTTGGGCCTGCCCTTCGCATCATAGGTGAGCGCGTCGAGCAGCCCGTCCAAATGGGTGGTCGTTTTGCTGCCGCCTTGTGTCGCCAATCCCGGTGGTTTGTTGACTATGATCGCTGACTTGTCTTTGTGAATGACCAGCTCTTGCGCAAAACTTATCTGATCTTGCGACAGATCGGAGCGGGGCTTGGCAACCCGGCCCGGTCGTTCAATCTCGGCGGGTGGTACGCGAATGACCTGCCCTTCTTTGATCCGATCCCCGGGACTGACCCGTTTGCCATCCAGCCGCAACTGACCGGTCCGCGACCAGCGCGACACAACATTAAACGGCACATCTTCCATGTGGCGCTTGAACCAGCGGTCCAGCCGGATATCATCATCGTCAGCCGACACGGTAAACTGACGCACATCGAGTACTTTCAGCGCCTGCTTCTGATCTTTCAGCGTGCCCTGACCCTCCGGCTTTTCAGCCTCTGAGCCGCTTTCGGCAGTGGGATCGAATGTCGTCATGCTATTGCCCTTATGGCCATCAAGCCCGCAAATAGCGCGAGCACCGAACCGACAACGGACAGCAATGCATAGCCGAGGGCAATGCCCCAATTTCCGCGTTCGATCATATTTAAAACTTCCAAACTAAAGGCCGAGAAGGTCGTAAATCCGCCCAGCAAGCCGACGCCGAGCAATAACCGCCACGGCTCATCGACAAAATCACTGCGCGCCAGCACACCAGCGAGCACGCCCATTAACAACCCGCCCAGTAAATTGGCGATCAACGTTCCATAAGGAAGGCCTGTTCCGCCCCAATGAAAAACCAGCCGACCCAAATTATAGCGCGCGGCTGCACCAACCGCGCCGCCAGCCATGACAAGAAGGGTTGCGTTCATGAGGCTGCCTTAGTCGGCTTGAGCGGAATTTCCAAGCAGATCATGCGTCAGCCACAGGCGGATTGCCGTCGCCAACCCCGGCGGTTCGTCGGCATTAAGCCGCTGAACATCAATTTGTGCCACCAGCGCATTAATTGGCAGCTCTTGTTTTTCCGCCGCTGCCCGAAGCAAATCCCAGAATAAAGGCTCTAGTGTGATCGACGTTTGATGCCCGGCAATTGTGATGCTGCGCTTTACCGGTGTATGAAAAATATCGTCCGCGCTTAAATCCATCCGGCCAATTCCCGGCGCATCAACCTATCAAGCAGATCGATACTGATGTCGCTGTCATTAAGGCTAGGGATATAGGCAAAGCGCTCGCCACCGGCTTCTTCAAAATCTTCTTTACCACGTATCGCCAACTCTTCGCAGGTTTCGAGACAATCGCTTGAGAAGCCTGGCGCGAAAATCGCTACCTTTTTCTTGCCGTTCCTGGCCAGCTCTTCCAGCGTCAAATCGGTCGCTGGCTCCAACCATTTTGCAGGGCCAAAGCGGGATTGAAATGCAATAGTAAGCTCACGCCCCATGGCTTCGGACAATAGCCTTGCTGTTTTCTGGCAATGGCAATGATAGGGATCACCCAGTTCCAATGTCCGTTTCGGCATACCGTGAAAACTGGCAATCACGGCATCGGGTTCAAAATCAAGTGCAGCGAGACCGGCTTCGACACTAGATTGCAGCGCCGCGATATAAGCAGAATCATCGTGATAAGCCGGCAACGTTCGGATTGCTGGATGCCAGCGCATAGCCTTCACCGCATCGAAAACAGCGTCATGTACACTGGCAGTTGTTGCCCCGCTATATTGCGGGTAAAGCGGCGCTACCAAGATACGGTCGCAACCGGCATCTTTCATTGCCTGCAGACGGCTCGCAATGCTGGGATTACCATAGCGCATCGCCCAGTCAACGTGAACAGCATCGCCATATCTATCTGCCAAAGCCTCGGCCTGCCGCCGAGTGTAAACAGCCAATGGAGACCCTTCATCGGTCCATACTAGGCCATAGGCATGGGCCGACTTTGCGGGCCGGGTATTCAATATTATCCCACGCAATATCGGTTGCCACAAGATATCAGGTATTTCGACAACCCGCTTATCCGACAGAAATTGCTTCAGATAGCGTTTCACCGATTTCTTATCCGGCGCATCCGGCGTCCCGAGGTTGACCAGCAACAGGCCAACCTTTCCGGTTTTTACCGGTGGATGCCCATCAGGCAAATGGTCAAGCGTCTGCATAGTCAGGAAGCCCCGGCAAATAGAGGAAGTTGTCGGAATCGAAGGCCAGTTGCGGAAAACAGCGCGTTCGCTATCGCGGGCGCGACCGCGGGCACACCAATTTCCTCTACTCCGACCGGCTCCTCTTCACTACGAATAAATTCAATCTGGATGGGCGGAATTTCCGCCAGTCGTGGTAAGGACAAGTCGCTCATTCGACGGGCAAGAGGAATGCCTCGATGAAAACGGGTTGCCGCACCCAAGGCCATTGAAAGGCCAAAGATGATGCCACCTTCAATCTGCTGCCTCGCGATGTCCGGATGAATGATCCGCCCGACATCGACCGTCGCGGAAATGCGCCGTACCCTTAGTCCGCTTTTTCCGCGATTGGCGCTCGCAATAACAGCGATGTGCCCCCCGCGCATCGAATGGCACGCAAGACCTTGGCCGCTACCGTCAAGGCCCCCATCCCACCCTGCCATCGCAGCGACCCCCGTCAAACAGCGGGCCAGACGGGGTCGCCCTGACATCATTTGCATTCGGTAGGATAAAGGTTCGATCTTTGCTCTCGCAGCCAGTTCATCGATAAACGACTCGACGAAAAAGGCATTATAGCTATCGGCGTTGCTGCGCCAGTTGCCCGTTGGTGCACCCATATAGGCCGGATGGTGGTCCAGCGTGAAATTGGTAATATTATATTCGACATCCGCGCCGGCCACCGCCTTGATATCTGCCTCGCCTATTGATGCGCGCATAGCTTCAATCTCATCCATCCCCTGCACCACACGCTTGCTCTGCTCTCTGGCCGCAGCAGGCGCGGCGACCTTGATTTGCAAAGCCTGTATCCTGCCAGCCTTGTCGATGGCCGCATCCAGCCGCGCTGCTGCTGGTGCCCGATAATGATCATGCATTATCTCTTCTGCTCGCGACCAGGTGAGTTGAACGGGTCGCGCCATTTTTTTTGCGATGAAAGCAACTTGAGCAGCAATCTTGCTATCCAGGTTGCGGCCGAAAGATCCCCCCGCCAACATTGGATACAGGGTTACACTATCCGCGCTAATACCTACAGCCTGCGCGGCGGCCTTGACTGCTGCAGCCGGTGCCTGCGTGGCAAGCCATAGCTCCAACCGTCCATCGCGATAATCGGCGGTCGCTGTTCGGGTTTCGATCGGCGCGTGCAGTGCCGCCTCAACCCGATAACGCACGCGGAAATTTTGGTGTTCATCAAAAGCGGGCTCCGTCTCGCCGCGACTGGCAAACCGGGTGCCTGGCCCTTCTTCCAAAGCCTTTTCGAGCGCCGCGTCAACGGTATCACTATCTGGCAGAAGACCTGTCGTTTCGAACATCGGGCTCATTTTATCGAGCGCCTGATTGGCAGCCCACCAATTGGTCGCGACGGCAGCAACCCAACGATCATGCTCCACCACATCCACGAGACCGATAATCTTACTCGCGCCATCCCGGTTAAACGATTTCAAGCGGGTCGCTCCAATGGGGCCTTGCCGGATCGAAGCATATACCAGATCCGGCAAACGAATATCGCCCGCGAAGTTAGCCGAACCATCTAGTTTCGCAGGAAGGTCAAGACGGGGAACATCCTGACCGACCAGATTATTGACCGGATCAGAACGCAGCGGAACAGGGTCGGGCAAATCCTGCTTCAGTGCATCAACCACCAATTCGCCAAAACGTAGCTTTTTATCGCCATTTGAAACGAAGCCATTTTCGACGATGCACGATTCCCACGCGATATCCCATTTGGCCCCGGCAGCCTTGCTGAGCAACACCCGAGCCGCAGCGCCAGCTTCCCGAAAGCTATCCGAATAAGCCGGGACGGAAGCGGAGTCAGCAGTCACGATAAAATCATTTCGGGCCGCAACATTATTGGCCACCCAGGCCGCCATTTCTTCCTCCGTCAATTTTCCGGCACCTGGTGGTAGCAGTGTTGCTGCCCATTGCTGCGCGAGAAAATTGTTGGCGTAGAGAGGATTGATGGGTGCTGACTCGACTGCAATAGTGCGCCAGTCGGCTCCCAGTTCATCAGCCAATATCTGTGGCAAGACTGTATAGACGCCTTGTCCCATCTCGCTTTGAGGCACAACCACGGTGACCTGCCCCTCTTTTGATATTTTCAGATAGGCACCAAAAATTTCCTCGTTTTCGGTCGCGCTGATATTCGGCTCATAGGCGCGTGGCCATATTGCCCAGGCCAAGATCAGCCCTGTAGCTGCGCCCCCGCTGATGAGGAAGTTGCGGCGCGTAAAAAGATTTGCGCCGGCTTTGTCCTGAGAAGGCCCAGCTTTGTCCGCATCAGAGCTAAATTTATCGACCGGTTCAGTGGGCATTATCGCTCTTCATCAGGCCCAGCCGCGGAATTTCAATTTTTGGGCAGCGATCCATGACAACGGCAAGTCCGGCGTGTTCAGCCCGATCAACCGCAGGGTTATTGATTACGCCAAGCTGCATCCATATTGATTTCGCGCCGACAGCTATGGCTTCGTCAACCACATCACCGGCATCCGCAGAGTTACGAAAAATATCGACCATATCAATCGGTCCGTTGATCGAAGCCAGAGACGACACAACTTCTACACCGTGCAATTTTTGTCCAGCCAGCCCCGGATTGACCGGCACAACAGCATAGCCCTGATCAAGCAGAAATTTCAGAATCCGGTTACTGGCCCGCTCTGGCTTTGCAGATGCCCCGACCAGAGCGATGCGTTTTGTCTCGGTAAGAAGATGGGCAATATCCCGATCAGTTTCCAAAGGCATAGACGATCTTTCCCTTCCCCGCGCGCGACTTATTGATCATCCAACCATGCCGAGAGCTTTTTGGCAATATCATGGAAAGCTTTTCCTTGCAGGCTGTCGGAATAGGCTGGCGGCGCACCACCATCGCTCGACTTGCGAATCTCGATATCCAGAGGAACGCGCCCGAGAAACGGCATGTTCATGGTCTTGGCGGCAGCTTCTGCGCCGCCAGCACCGAAGGGATCGCTTACTTCACCGCAATGGGGACATATATAGCCCGCCATGTTCTCGACCATGCCGATGAGCGGTATTTTCGCCTGTTCAAACAAGTCAACGGCCCGCACCGCATCCATCAAGGCGAGATCCTGCGGCGTAGAAATAATCAACGCGCCTATCGGCTTGTGATTTTGCATCATCGATAATTGTACATCACCGGTGCCCGGCGGCAGATCCACGATCAGAAGTTCGGTATCTCCCCAATGCGCGTCAATCAATTGCTCCAATGCCTTCCCAGCCATCGGTCCGCGCCAAGCGATCGCCTGTCCCGGCTTGGCCAGATGCCCCATAGACAGGACCGGAATGTCATATTCATTGGGCACAGGGATAAGCTGCTTGCCCTCTGCCTCTGGACGACGACCTTCACAATTTAAAAGCCGCGGCTGCGATGGTCCGTAAATATCTGCGTCGACCATACCCACTTTGTGGCCCAGCGCTTTGAGCGCTATCGCAAGATTGGTAGACAAGGTCGATTTGCCAACACCGCCCTTGCCGCTGCCCACCGCGATCAGGCGGCGCTCAACTTTTTCGGCGGTCATAACGATATCAACTTTTTCGACACCATCCAACGACAGCAGCTTGCCTTTTACGGCAATCTCAATTTGGCCACGGTCACGAACATCAAGCCCGCTGACATTTAATACCAAGGAAACGCGTCCTTCGTCCCAACGCACAGCACTAAATCTTCCACTTGCGACTTCGTTCAGAGCCGCCTCAATCATAGAAATATCGGTCATTTGGTTCGCATAGTTGCACTTTTATCGGATTGACACTGTTTTTCTGACCCCGCGCTTCCTATAAAGAAAACATGGATAAAAAAATTAGTGGGCAAGCGGCCCAAAAATCGTTCTTGGGTTCTATACTGAACATGGCTAGCCCTTGGGGCAATGGTGGCGGAGATGACGGCAAAGGCGGCGGTCCACGCAACCCGTGGGGGTCGCCTTCTGCCGGGTCATCCGGCGGTGGTGGACGCAAAGGCGGTGCCACTTCGCTTGAAGAGCTTTTCAAGAAAGGAACCGGCGGCGGCTTTAAAGGCGGCATACCGACACGGCCCGGCGGACGTCCGTGGTGGCCGATACTGCTTATCGGGTTTATCATCCTGTGGGTCTTGCTGACCTCCATCCATCGCGTCAGTCCTCAGGAACGCGGCGTTGTTACTCTATTGGGTTCGTATTACAGCACATTGACACCAGGCCTCCATTTCACTGCACCTGCACCGATTATGTCCATGGCGCGCATTGATGTGGAAGAAATTCGTACCATCGATATTCCAACCGGTGATTCAGAAAAACTGATTTTGACCGGTGACCAGAATATCGTCGATCTCGCTTATTCCGTGCGTTGGAATATCAAGGCACCGGAATTATTCATGTTTCAGCTCGCTGAGCCGGAAGAGACAATCAAGGAAGTGGCAGAATCTTCGATGCGCGCTGCCGTGGCCAATTTCACGCTCGATGACACTATCGGTTCCGAGCGGACCGAAATCGAGCAGCAAGTTGAAGTTAATATGCAGGAAATTCTGGATACCTATAAGGCTGGCGTGGTCATTCGCGGTATCGCGATTAAAAAAGCCGATCCACCGGCTGCGGTAAATGATGCGTTTAAAGAAGTGTCCGCAGCCCAGCAGACCGCGCAAACATATCTTAACGAGGCCCGCGCTTATGCTCAGCAGCTGACGGCGCAAGCGCAAGGTGAATCAGCAGCTTTCGACAAGGTCTACGCGGAGTATCGTTTAGCCCCTCGCGTCACTCGCCAGCGTATGTATTACGAGACAATGGAGCGGGTTTTGTCGCAGGTGGATAAAACAATTATCGAGGCCGACGGCGTAACGCCATATCTACCACTACCGGAAATCAGGAAACGAGCCCAGGCACCGGCTGCGCAAATTGTGGAGGCGAAATAATGGGTAACGTCATGAAAAATCCCGTCGCACTGGGCATAATCGCTTTCGGTTTGATCCTCGTATTGATCAACACATTGGTCATTGTACCAGAAACCCGTCAGGGCATCGTGGTCCGTTTTGGTGAGCCTGTGAGAATTTTAAACCGCTACGAAGATGGCGAGCCATTTGGAGCGACGCTGACCAACCTTAACGCGAAAGCCCCTTTCCTTGAGCAGGTTGTCTGGATCGACAAGCGCATCCTGGATGTTGAAATGGAGCAACAGCAAGTGCTCTCGACCGATCAATTGCGATTGCAGGTCGATGCCTTTGCGCGTTTTCGCATCACCAATCCGCTCCGCATGTATATCGCAGCCGGCAATGAAGCGCGCGTGGCCGACGAGCTGCGTCCTATCCTTGGTTCGGCTCTGCGGAACGAGCTTGGTAAACGGCCTTTTGCGGCGCTGCTGAGCCCGGAACGCGGCCAGGTGATGGATAATATCAAAACCGGTCTCAACCGGGTCGCACGCCAATATGGCGCCGAGATTGTCGATGTGCGGATCAAACGTGCCGATCTTCCCGACGGTACACCGCTAGAAAGCGCCTATCAGCGCATGCGGACAGCGCGTGAGCAGGAAGCCCGTACAATCAAGGCGCAAGGTGCCAAGCAAGCTCAGATTATTCGCGCAGAAGCAGACGCGAGTGCGGCGAGAACCTATGCCGAAAGCTTCGGCAAAGACGCGGAGTTCTATGATTTTTACCGCGCTATGAAAAGCTATGAAACAACCTTCCGCAAAGGGCAGGAGGGCGATCCAAGCTCATCCTTCGTGCTGTCGCCAGACAATGAATATCTGCGCCAGTTCCGCGGCAGATAATCGGTTTTGACGTCTAACCGGGCCATAGTAACCGCCTATTATGAGGCGCTTGCCCGGTTAGACGTCACCGCATTTGAAACGCTGCATCATGCGGATGTCGTTTACAACGTGTCAGGGAATACTATCATTTCAGGCCGTTATGATAGCTTTGCGGCTCTTAAAAGGGTCTTGCCACTGATCTTCGAAGCGTTGGATTTTGAACAATTTCAGTTCGCTAAAAATTGGAAAATCATGACTGAAGGCGACGATGGCATTACTGCTATTATGGAAGCACAAGGCATGGCAAAAAACGGTCGGCGCTATGACCAGCGATACGCCCATATTTTTTCGTTTCGCGATGGCAAAATCGCTTCAGTCCATGAATTTTTTGATACGCAACTCGCTAATGAGTCGCTGGAATTCACAGGAAAAGCGCCCTGCCAGACAGATGGAGATTTCGCGCTGTAGCAGCATAAAAATGCTGCGCATTTGGTTCAACCGCAGAACATCGACTACATTTGTCGTTTTTTCTACCGGAGAGCTATTTTTTTCGACAAAATGGCTATTTTTGGGTTGCGAATGCCTTTTGTCACACCCAGATATTGGGGACGGGGACTAAAAACACCCATCTTATAGCTGATCTTAAAGATCGACTGTGGTAACATTCAAATTCGGTTCATAAATTCTGCGCCAATGATTTATGTAACTTGAATGAGTTCGGCATCGAATTAACAATATCGATGCCGGTAAATTGAGAGGAATATTATTGTGCGTTACGCTTATGGAATTTCAGCAGCTTTGCTTTTGGCAGGAGGCGCTGCGACGCTATCTGGCGTCGGTTCCGCTGGTGCTCAAGTCGCTGCTAATGACAGCCAAGTAATGAAAGCCGCTGCACCTCGTGCTGGTGCGCCAATGAGCTTTGCCGATTTGACCGAACAATTGCAGCCTGCGGTTGTGAATATCTCTACAACGCAGAAAGTGCGTGTCAGTAACAACCCATTTGCCGGAACACCGTTTGGCGGATTGTTCGGCAACCGCCGCGGCGGTGATAATGGTGGCGAGCAAACCCGTCAGGCGCAATCATTGGGTTCCGGTTTTATCATTTCTGCCGATGGCTATGTTGTGACCAACAATCATGTTGTTGCTCCAGGCAATCGCAATGCGACGATTGAATCCATCACTGTAATCATGCCCGATCGTACCGAATATGAAGCGACATTGGTCGGTCGTGACGCTGCCTCTGATATTGCGGTTCTCAAGATCAACGCGGATAAGGACCTGCCGTTTGTCGAATTCGGCGATAGCGAAGGCGCCCGCGTTGGCGACTGGGTCATTGCAATTGGCAATCCCTTCGGCCTTGGCGGCACTGTGACAACCGGCATCTTGTCAGCCATCCACCGCAACACCGGACAGGGCGGCGCCTATGACCGCTTCCTGCAGACCGATGCATCCATCAACCGCGGTAATAGCGGCGGCCCCATGTTCGATCTCAATGGGAACGTGATTGGAATCAACAATGCGATCATTTCGCCCACAGGCGGAAATGTTGGTATTGGTTTTGCCATCCCTGCCGAAGTCGCCGTTCCGATTGTCAATACGCTGCGCAAAGGCGAAAAAATTGAACGCGGTTATCTGGGTGTACAGATCAGCCCCTTGACCGAAGATCTTGCAGACTCCCTGGGTCTGCCTAAAAATCGCGGTGAATTCATCCAAAGCGTGGTACCGGGTGAAGGCGCATCGAAAGCTGGCATTCAAGCGGGCGACGTGATCGTTAAGGTCAATGGCCGTGCGGTCACTCCTGATCAGACCCTCTCTTTCCTCGTGGCTAACCTGCCTGTTGGTACCAAGGTTCCGATTGAACTGCTCCGTGATGGCAAAACCGTGAAAGTGAACGCGACGCTCGGTGAACGCCCCTCGGAAGAAGAGTTGGCCGGTAGCTTTGATCCCGATGCTGAAGATCCGATGGGCACAGATGAAGATGGCGCAAGCGCCGAAGCCACCGCAAAGGCCCTTGGCTTGTCGGTGGTCGATCTGACCCCTGCTATCGCCCGTCAAATCCGTGTGCCTTCGAACCAGAAAGGCGTCGTGGTATCGACGGTTGATCGCAATAGCGATGCAGCCCGTAAGGGTATAACGCGGACGACAGTGATTATTAGCGTTAATCGCCGCCCAATAAATACGGCTGCAGATTTGGACAAGGCGATTAGCGCCGCCAAACGGTCAAATCGCGAAGCGGTCTTGCTACAAGTCAAACAAGGCGGCCGTGATGCACGATTTGTTCCTGTGCGCCTCAACGAAGGCTAAGACGGCATAAAAGCTTGTAACATTACACAAAGGCCAGCGCATCGCGCTGGCCTTTTTGCTTGGTCATGGATATCCTGAAAACTTAAACGATCAAGGGGATTCGGGAATGGCTGCAGCAACAGAGATATTTTTGGGGCTGGGTGGTAATGAACGTCAGAGCCTGAACCTCAAACGCGCCAATCGCCATGGTCTTATCGCGGGCGCAACAGGCACCGGTAAAACCGTGACGCTGCAAGGCCTGGCTGAGAGCTTTTCAGCCAATGGCGTTCCCGTATTCGTAGCGGATGTCAAAGGCGATCTGGCCGGAATTTCCATGGCGGGCTCTTCGACATTCAAACATGCCGAAAAGCTGGAAGAACGCGCAGAAGAACTGGGCATGAGTGACTATGCCTATTCGGACAATCCGGCGATATTCTGGGATCTTTATGGCAAGCAAGGCCATCCCATCCGCACGACGATCACCGAGATGGGACCGCTACTTCTAGCGCGGTTAATGGATCTGAATGACACGCAAGAAGGCGTGCTTAACATCGTCTTCCGCTTTGCCGATGAAGAAGGCCTGTTGCTGCTCAACCTCGACGATCTGCAATCAATGCTCGCCTATACTTCGGAAAACGCGAAAACCCTGTCCGCCAAATATGGCAATGTCAGCAAAACTAGTGTCGGCGCGATCCAGCGTCAGCTGCTGCAACTTGACAGCCAAGGCGCGGGCCAGTTTTTCGGTGAGCCGGCCCTCGAGATCGACGATTTTATCAAATGCGATGATCAGGGCCGTGGCTATATCAATGTGCTGGCAGCTGACCAGTTGATGCGCAGTCCAAAGCTTTATGCGACGTTCCTCCTCTGGTTACTCGCCGAGCTTTTTGAAACGCTGCCCGAAGTCGGTGATCCGGAAAAACCGAAACTCGTTTTCTTCTTTGACGAAGCCCATTTGCTGTTCGATGACGCCCCCAAGGCATTGGAGGACAAGATCGAACAGGTGGTACGGCTGATCCGCTCCAAGGGCGTTGGTGTTTATTTCGTTACGCAAAATCCGGTCGATATTCCTGAAGAAGTCGCCGGACAGCTTGGCAACCGGGTACAGCACGCCCTGCGCGCCTTTACGCCGCGCGACAAAAAAGCCATCAAGGCCGCGGCCGATACATTCCGGATCAACCCCGACCTGGATGTCGAAGAGGCGATTACCGAACTGCGGGTTGGTGAAGCACTGGTCTCCACTTTGATGGAAGACGGAGCCCCTTCGATTGTCCAACGCACTCTCATCAAACCTCCTCGCTCTCGACTAGGGCCTGTTACCGCTAAAGAACGGGCCATCATGCAGTCCATATCGCCCTATGATGGCAAATATGACGAGGAAATCGACCGGAACAGCGCCGAGGAAATATTGGCGCAAAAGGTGATTGACGCCACTGAGACCGCCAAAGAGGTCGAAGAAAAAGGCGAAGAGGAGGTCCGCAAGCAACCGCGCAAGACCAAGAGCATGTGGGAGAAGGCCTTTAGTCGCGGAGCAAAGGTCGCGATGGGCTCTGCGGCAGGCATGGCCGCCTCAACTATGCTCGGAAAGAAATCACGGGCCAACCCGATGCGATCCGGCGTGACCTCAGCTGTCGGCTCCATCGCAACCGAACTTGCCGGCCCTGTTGCCGGACGCTTTGTCAGAAACCTAATCGGTGGATTGATGCGCTAAACGCTCAATTCAATCTTTCGTACCAAAGAAATTGGCGACTATATCCTTTGCGATTCGCATCGGGCGCAAGGTGTCTGCGTCAACGCAGCACCAGCTTGACTGCACTTCGGCTAGCACGTCTTCGCCGCGGCGAATGATCGTGCTGTAAAAGGCGCGCGCGCCATGGACTTTTTCTAGCAGCACTTCGGCAATGACATCATCGTCTAAAAAGGCGGGTTTCCTGTAGGTTATCTCATGTTTCAGCGCTACCCAGAGATGCGTCGCGACCGCTTCTGACGGCGCTATTTTCTCCCAATGAGCTACCACTGCATCCTGCACCCAGGTGAGATAGTTGGCGTTATTTACATGGCCCATAAAGTCGATATCGTCGGGCTCAATAGCAATATTGTGGTGATGGGGGATGCTGTTCATATTGCTAACAATAATGTTAGCGGTGCACGATTGATAGGGTAAAAGCAAAAAAGCGACATGCTGGTGCAATATCATGCCGGATGGACAGCGGATTTTGTACTATGCTACCATTGAACCATAACGATGGGCAGCCATGTGATGCCTTGGGGTTTCCTGAGATTAGCCAATAACTGTCCACTTTGATGGACTAGGCGAGCCTCAGTTTGAAATTTTCGAAGACTAATGGCCGTTCGAGCGCAAAATCCTGAAAGGCTGTTGCACCGCTGATCGAAGACAAAAATCCATCTACAGCCACCTTATCTGCACTGTCCAATCCCCGATAATAGTCCAAAGCGCGCTGCGCCATCCACAAGCTAAACGGCGGCGCTATCCGTTGACCGGTTACGCCTTCTACAGTGAATTCCGCCATGCCCACAGCACGCGGCATCTGAGCATCCTCATTGGCCTCAGCCCAAGCCTTCAGCATGTTAGCTGTTGTCTGGAGAAACGGCATCTGCTCGGCCATCATCCGCGCTAGAACCGGAACCAGCGTCTCTGGCACTTCATCATCGGGCAAAAAATCACCGGATAGCGGCGCTTTGACGTCGACCATTCGCTCAACCCAGCCAGCCACGCGCGGCGCTAGTCGTTTCATGATCTCACCAGATGCCGGATCACGATAGAGATGGGCATAAAGTGGGCCGATCAGGCCATAATCGCCGATAGAAGGCCGCGAGCCTAATAGATAATCGTGGGCTGCAAAATGCGTGTCTAGATCGGCTAATAGAGCTTCGTAACTCGCTTCGATGGCCGGTATCGTGACAGGGTTAATCCCCAAGATCGGGCAGAAGCCTTTGAAATTGGATCCGCGCTCTCTGCCAATAGCGAGCTGTTCCTCTTTGCTCGCATCGGGAGCTGCGGTTGCGCCAAATTCTCCGTAAACCCATTCTTCATTGTAATTCCAGCGATAATGCATCGCCGGGATCACCAACCATTCGTCACCAAAAGTTTCCAGTAGTAAGGCCACCAACCCCTGTTTCGGCGTATCAGGATAAACCGAAGGGCCACCAACAGTCTCTTCAAAATGATCAATAATGCAGGTCGTATCCTGAATGGTTTGACCATCATCAGTATCCAAAACCGGGATCACGGGACGGCCTACTTTGGGTACGATGATGTTTTTATAGACATCTCCCGACGAGAGGATCTCTTCGTAATCCACACCTTTCCAATCCAGATAGGCGCGGGCTTTTCCAGAATAAAGGGACAGCGGTGCGGCGTATAATTTATGCGTCATCAACCACGCCCCCGATAAGGAGCCACGCCCTGGTCGGGTATCCACAACCCTTTAGGCGGTTCGCCGGACTGCCAGAACACATCGATGGGGATTCCACCGCGCGGATACCAATAGCCGCCGATGCGAAGCCATTTGGGTTTCATCTCAGTAAACAGACGCTGTCCTATGCCCACCGTGCAGTCTTCATGAAAGGCGGCATGGTTACGGAATGACCCCAAAAATAGCTTGAGCGATTTGGATTCCACGATGGTCTGATCCGGCGCATAATCGATAACCAGATGGGCAAAATCAGGTTGCGCCGTGACTGGGCAAAGCGACGTAAATTCCGGCACAGCAAAGCGTGTCAGATAAAGTTCTCCCACCCTCGGGTTGGGAACATAATCAAGGACTGCCTCTTCTGGCGTAGCTGGCAGGGCGCTGTCCTGACCGAGGAAGCGTGGGGCGGATTTTGTTGTGTCATTATCTGTCATGCAGGTCATCTAATGCACAGGGCGGCTCATGTCATCCCTACGCGAATATTCATTGGTGGTTCAGCGAACAAGGCGGCAAAACATAGGCCAGGGTCGAAAAGGGCAATGACGATATATCACAAAAAACGAATGACACGCGCAAGATCGCTGGCAATGATGATTGCCGGTACCCTTGGCCTGTCAATCGCCGCTCTACCCAACGCGCAGGGTCAGCCGGTGCCCCGGCCATTACCGCCCGAACCACCGCCAGAGCTGCCCTCGGTAAATGATTATTCCCTGCCACCCGGCGACAGTCAAACACCGGCCAGCAATCAGGCAGAAGGGCCGATTGAGGAAAATGCAGCTCCTCCGCAAGTGAGGACCTCGACAGGCGGAGTCGCTCCAAACCCACAGCCACCAGCCGCTCCGGTTCCCGTGCAAACTAGTCCGCAGGTCGGTGATGCTGGGACAAATGAGGCCCCAACGCGCCCCGCACCTTCCGGCAATACGCGGCCAAACACTCCAGCAGCCGGCGCACAACGCCCAGCACCATCACCATCGCCTGCCCCGACAACAATTAGTCCCACAACACGCGATAGCCCGTCCCAGCCGGGCTTCAGCACCGATTTGCCGCGCCAAACGACACCGTCAGCCCCTGAGGTTGCATCCGAACCGACACCTGCATCGCCGACTCAGGAAATCGATTCTGACGGATCAATCCCATATTATGTTGTTGGCAGTATAATCTTACTCTTGCTTGGTGGATTGGGCGCTTATTTCTGGCGACGCAGGAGATCCGCATCCTTGTTGGCAGAAGAAACAGCAGGCGAGCCTGAGCCATTACCAGCTGCAGATCCTGTTCCGGCACCAGCGCCCCGCAAGCCCGCACCAAAAATCTATTCCCCGCCCAATCCGGCAAAAGCCAAACCACTGGCCCCAACTTCGCCCGACGGATTTGTTACGTCCAAAATTGGCGTCATCCCTGAGCCTCCATCAAAGCCAGCTAAAATTCCACCCATAGCTCCCAAACAAGAACCGAAGCCAAGCAAGACAGATCACGTGCAGATTGAATTGACCGCCAATGGCGCGTCTTCCACTCTGCTCAATGCCGTACTGAATTACACCGTCAAGCTGACCAATCTATCCGATCAATTGTTGCGCGACATTCGGCTATCTGGCGCGATGATGCAGGCCAACTCAGAAAATGCTAAAAATGGTGGCATACAGACAGGCGATCTACTGCACGAGATTGAAAACCTTTCCGCTGGGGAAACCATCTCCTTGGCCGGGGATATCCGTTTGCCACTCAATGCCATTCGTCCGATCACCTTCAAATCACAGGCCTTGTTCATTCCCCTCGCCCGTTTCTCGGTCGCATATACCGACCATGAGGATACCGAATGTCAGCAGACCGCATCGTTTATTATCGGCAGGGAATATGAACCTCGGCGGCCGAAAATGGCACCGTTTCGGCTGGATCTTGGTCCCCGTAATTTTGATCCGGTGGGACAGCGGCCGCTAAACGCCTAATAGCTATTTGCTAAAATGTACCAAAGCACAGACTGTATTTCACGTCAGATTCTGGCATTGAAGAATGATGTCGAAGAAAACGCTCATTCCAATCCTTGGCGACCAGCTATCGCTGAATATCTCGTCCCTTACCGACCAGGACAAGAATCATGCGGTGTTGCTGATGATGGAAGTGGAGGCTGAGACCACATATGTAAAACATCATAAAGCCAAGATCGCCTATATATTTTCCGCCATGCGCCATCACGCCGAAGCCCTGCGCGAGCGCGGCTGGACAGTCGATTATATCACACTGGATGATCCTGATAATAGCGGCAGCTTTACTGGCGAAATCGCGCGGGCGCGGGAACGGCATGATGTTGAAGCTATCCGCATCACCGAAGCGGGCGAGTGGCGAGTCATGGCGATGATCGAAAACTGGGAGGATCAATTTGATGTTCCCGTCATCCTCTGCCCGGATGACCGATTCATCGCCACACATGAGGAATTTGACGGCTGGGCGGAAGGCAAGAAACAGTTGCGAATGGAGTTTTTCTACCGCGAAATGCGTCGCAAAACCGGATTGCTACTTGACGAGGATGGCAAGCCAGAGGGCGGCAAATGGAATTACGATGCCGAGAATCGCAAACCGGCCCAAAGCGACCTGATGATGCCCAAGCCCATCCGCTTTCAGCCAGATCAGGTGACGCGAGATGTGCTGGAACTGGTCGCGAAGACATTTCCTGATCATCCCGGTTCTCTCGATCACTTCCATTTCGCTGTGACCCATGAAGAGGCATTGCGACAAAGACGCCAGTTTCTCGACCATGCGCTTGCGCAGTTTGGTGATTATCAGGACGCGATGCTGACCGGCGAGCCGTTTCTCTGGCATTCAATCTTGTCCCCTTATTTGAACAGCGGCCTGCTTGATCCGCTGGCTCTCTGTCAGGAAGTGGCTGATTTATATGCGGACGGCAAAGTCCCGCTCAATGCAGCCGAGGGCTTTATCCGTCAGATTATCGGTTGGCGCGAATATGTTCGCGGCATTTACTGGCGCGAGGGGCCCGATTATGCGCAGCGCAATTTTTTGGAGGCCAACCGTCCACTACCCGATTTTTACTATAGCGGCGAAACTGATATGCTTTGTTTATCCGAAGCCATCGGGCAAACATTGGACCTGGCCTATGCCCATCATATTCAGCGGCTGATGATCACCGGCAATTTCGCGCTTATCGCAGGGATCGATCCCCATGCGGTGCATCAATGGTATCTCGAAGTTTATGCCGATGCCTATGAATGGGTCGAATTGCCGAACACATTGGGCATGAGCCAATTTGGCGATGGCGGAGTTATAGCCTCCAAGCCGTATGCCTCGTCCGGCAATTATATCAACAAAATGTCGGATCACTGCGCGTCCTGCCGCTATAATGTAAAACAGCGCACAGGCAAGGATGCTTGCCCCTTTAATGCTCTTTACTGGGATTTCCTAGCTCGCAACGAAGATAAACTGGGTGACAATAACCGGTTGGCCATGCCTTATCGCACCTGGAGCAAGATGGATAGCGAGGTCCAAAAAGATCTCAGAGCCAGCGCAAATGCTTTTCTGGAACGGTTATAAATCAATCATTTGCCGAAAAACCACATAAGCTGTGGATTCCATCTTCAATGCGTTATAGCCTCGACGGCTGGAACACGAATCGATAAACATTGGCATATGGAAGCGGAGGCGATTTGACCGTCCGCTCGCACAAGGAGCATATAATGGAATTGCTGGTAACCACCGACTGGCTCGCGAATGAACTCGGCGCGTCGGATTTGCGCATAGTTGATGCGACCAAATTCATGCCCGATGCCGGGCGCGATCCAGCCGCTGAATATGAAGCAGGCCATATTCCCGGCGCTGTCTTCATGGATCTGAGTGAACTGACAGATACCGGCAATTCGGTTGAGAATATGCTTCCTCCTCCCGAAAAATTTGCCAGCCGCATGCAATCACTCGGCCTTGGCGATGGCAGCCGTATCGTGCTCTACGATGACAGCCCGCTCAAAAGCGCAGCGCGCGCCTGGTGGATGCTGACCATATTTGGCGCACATGAAGTCGCTATATTAGACGGCGGCATTGCGAAGTGGAAAGCAGAAGGCCGCCCGCTGGAAACCGGCAAAGAAGCGCTACGCCATCGCCACTTCACAGTCTGGAAAGATGACAAGGATGTACGCACAAAGGCCGACATGCTCGCAAACCTGCATAGCAAGGATGAGCAAGTTGTCGATGCGCGTCCAACAGGACGTTTCTCCGGGGCAGAAGAAGACCCCCGTCCCGGCATAGCTTCGGGCGCGATCCCTGGTTCCGTCAATATTCCGCATAGCGAGTTTTTCAACGCCGATGGCACCTGGAAGAGCGCCAGTGAGATAAAAGCACTATTTGATGCGGCTGATGTTGATCTTGATAAACCGATTGTCACAACTTGTGGCTCCGGCATGACTGCTGCGGTGGTATCCTTTGCGGCAGCCGTCGCGGGTGCTGAAAAGGTTGCACTCTATGACGGCAGCTGGGCCGAATGGGGTGCCGACACGGACACACCAAAAGCAACAGCATAACATTACCGTCAGCCCTGAGCCTGTCGAAGGGCGTCTTTAGACTTACAGCGGGCTTCGACAGGCTCAGCCCTAACGGAACAGAATTTGTCGAAGAATAACAGGTCCTCAGGCAACAGACCAGCTACCCAAGCCATTGTCGCTGGCAGGCGCAAGGAATGGACCGGCGCGGTAGTCAATCCGCCAGTGTGGCGCGGCAGCACGCATCTATATGAAAGCGTTGCGGACTTGAGATCGGGCGTGTCTTCCAATGAAGACGGCAAGTTTTTCTATGGCCGCCGGGGATCTCCCACGCAGTGGTCCCTGGCCGAAGCGCTGACCGCTATGGAGCCTGGCGCGGCTGGAACCATGCTCTACCCTTCGGGCGTCGCGGCCATTGCTTGCGCGATGTTAGCGGTTCTCAAACCCGGAGATGAAGTGCTGATGACTGACAGCAGCTATGACCCGAGCCGCAGCTATGCCGATGCCTTCCTCAAGCCTATGGGCATTACGGCCCGCTATTATGATCCGTTGATCGGCGCGGATATCTCGGATATTTTCACGGAAAAGACGAAAGCGATATTGCTCGAGAGTCCAGGCAGCCTGACCTTTGAGGTACAGGATGTTCCGACCATCTGCCGAGCCGCGAAAGATGCTGGGATTGTAACGCTGCTGGACAATACTTGGGCTACTTCGCGATTTTTTCCAGCACTGGAAAAAGGTGTCGATATCTCCATTGTTGCCGCGACCAAATATATTGTTGGTCATAGCGATGTGATGATGGGGGCAGCCACCACCCACGCGAAATATTGGACGCGGCTCCGGCGTACAGCGCAACAGCTTGGTCAGGTGGTGTCCCCTGATGATGCCTATCTCGCCGCCCGCGGTCTGCGGACATTGGAGGTCCGGTTGAAGCAGCATGAGCAGTCGGCGCTGACTATTGCCCATTGGCTGAAAGATCGACCGGAAGTCGGCCTGGTGCTGCACCCTGCCCTACCGGAATGTCCAGGGCATGATATCTGGAAGCGTGATTTCAAGGGATCATCTGGCCTGTTTTCTTTCCAGCTTGGCCAAGGCGATGAAAAGTCACGCGCGGCTTTCATCGATGCGCTGACCCTGTTCGGCATCGGCTATAGCTGGGGCGGATTTGAAAGTTTGGCGCTGCCCGTTGATCCGGAAAAATATCGGACAGCGACGCAATGGACCATGGAAGGCGCACTGGTGCGACTTCATATCGGCCTGGAAGACCCGGACGATTTGATCGCTGATCTTGCCAAAGCCTTTGAACACTATAACAACGTCTCATGATGCAGAAAATTCTCGGATACATTGAATCCTTGGCGCCGGACACACCGCGCAATGTGCAATATATCGAAAGCGCGGTAGCAGCCGGGCTTGTGACGCTGGCTCTGCTGGCTGGCTGGTCGCTCAGCAAATATATCGGGCCGAAACTCCGCCATATCTGGGAGACGCGAGCCGGTTACGAGAGTGATCTGGCAGGACGCCGCATCCGCGATATGACGCGGCGGGCAACGACCTTCATATTATGTGGTTTGTTCCTGGCGATTTGGGACTGGCAGCTCATCCCGCAAGTCGTCTTTGCGCTTACTATAGCCATTACCATGGGCCTGTTTACCAATGACCTGATCCGCGGCGTCCGCATGCCGGATTCGCTCGGCACTGTGATGGGATTGACGGTTTTCATATCTGCAGCCCTAGGTCTTGTTGGCAATATTGATCGTATCACCATTGCGCTGGAGCGAGTGGGGATCGATGTCGGCACCCATCGCATTTCGCTGCTGGCAGTTGTCACAACAATCATGACGGCCGTTATCCTGCTGGCGGTTGCCCGCGTGCTGATGAAGCTTATCAGTCATGTAATCGCCAATAGCCAGCTTGATGGCGCACAAAAAGTGCTGGGGCAAAAGCTCGCAACTGTCGCTATTTTGGCGGCGGCTTTCATCCTGGGGCTCGATGTTCTTGGTATTGATCTGACTGCTCTTGCTGTCTTCTCCGGTGCCTTCGGTCTTGCGGTTGGTTTCGGAATGCAGAAGACGATTGGTAATCTGATCGCCGGAATCATCTTGCTAATGGACCGTTCCATCAAGCCTGGCGATGTCATTGCCGTCGGCGACAGCTTTGGTTGGGTGAATAAAATTGGAGTGCGCGCCGTTTCGGTTCTTACCCGAGAGGGCAAGGAGCATCTGATTCCCAACGAGAATTTGATGACGCAGGAAGTGGAAAACTGGTCCTATTCCAACAAAAACGTTCGGATCAGCATCCCGGTGGGTGTGTCCTATGACAGCGATATGGATCAGGTCATCGACTTGATGAAGCAAGCCTGTGTCGATGTTCCCCGCGTCCTCAATCATCCCAAGCCCGTCGTCTGGATGCTCGAATTTGGCGACAACAGTGTGAATTTTGAAATCAGATGCTGGATAAAAGACCCTGAGTCAGGGGTGGGGAATTTCAAGGCTGCAGTCCTCAAACGGGTCTGGGATCTATTCAAAGAGCATGGCGTCGAAATTCCGTTCCCACAGCGTGACGTCCACATCAAATCGCTTCCCGCTAAAGAAGAGGTGCGTCTGTCCGCTGATTGAGATGCTATTTTTGTAGTAAGTCCAACGTCCGGCGACCCGACATTTGAATTTCGCGCATGAGTCGCTGGGCCGCAATATCCACCCGGCTCCGACCCGCCGAGTTCAGCTGCAACAAAGCCTTCGCTCCCGATTGAGCCATAATGGCCAGATCATCGCATCCCCGATCGAAACGCTTTTGGGTCATGGGAAAGCTTTGGCGATAAGCGGATTCCATCGCTTCCGGTTCAACCACTGCAAATGAAGGCGACTCTTCAGAACCGGCCATATTTGCGACCAAGCCAGCCACCGATTCGACCGCTTTCAATCGAGCGAAGCTCTCGGCAAAGGGATCAACTCCCCCATTTGCCTTTGATATGGAATCTATTTTCGACATGGGTCAGCGATAGATACTCATAGTTAACAAGCCCTAAACAGGTGGGATTGCGGCGGATGGAACACATGATGCCGATTTACCACACTATCAAATTATGTCATCCTTGCTGTCATTTTTCTGTTGTGCGGCGCAGCAATATGATGCAGCTTTCCGGTGCATGTTTTGAGATTGTCTGTCGTTAGCGCTGCTGACGCAATAAAAAGACAACCGGGACAAATTCCAGGAGGGGCGATACGCATCAACCAGAAAGGGATTTTCATGCGCACGTCCAAAAAAGTCACACTCGGCTCCAAAGCCAAATCGGGGATTATTGGTCTTTCAGCTATTTTGCTGGCCGGCACAACAGCACCAGCCCTCGCACAAGAAGTTGAAGGCAGCGGAATTACTATTTCCGGCAATGCTGCACTCACATCTGATTACCGCTTCCGCGGCCTATCTTTCTCAGACGGCGATATCGCGGTTCAGGGCGGTATTGATGTCGCGCATGAAAGCGGTTTCTACATCGGCACCTGGGCTTCTTCTATCGAAGACAGCGCGACATTCGGCCACACCGAATTGGATATCTATGGTGGTTGGTCTGGCGATGTAACTGATGGCCTGACCCTTGATGTTGGTCTACTCTATTACATTTACCCGAACGGTGAAGGCGGCGCTGCGGGTCCAAGCGATTATCTTGAACCCTATGCATCAGTTTCAACCACTCTTGGTCCTGTCGAACTGACCACAGGTATTGCCTATGCTTGGTCACAAGCCAGCCTTGGCGACAATGACAATGTCTATATTTACACCGGCGTTTCCGGCGGCATTCCAAATACGCCAATTTCATTAAACGCCAACATCGGCATCAATGACGGTTCTTTGGGTAATCCTGTCGGCGTTGTTGGCGATGATAATTACATCGACTGGACGCTTGGCGCCGATTGGGCGATTACCGAAAATTTGACGGCCAGCGTTGCCTACACGGATACGGATGCGCCAGCGGTCAACAATTTCACCGATAGTGCAGTTGTATTTACTCTGGGCGTATCCTTCTAATCCTTTGGGATTTTGAATTCACATATAGGTTCGTCACATAAAAGGAGGCCGCTCTTAGCGAAGAGCGGCCTTTCTTGTTTGGCTAATCTAGCTGGCCGCAATCAGTCTCTTGGTGGTGTCGGCATTAGGGTTATCAATCACTGCCGCCATATCTCCCATTTCAACGATACGGCCTTCATCAAGCACGACAATCCGGTGACAAAGACGCCGGGCAGAGGCAATATCATGCGTGATAAAAAGGATGCTCAGTCGATTCGATTGTTGCAACTTGGCCAGCAAATTCAAGATCGATGACCCCACCAACGGATCCAGCGCAGACGTCGCTTCGTCAAGGACCAGCAATTGCGGATTGGCGATGATCGCGCGGGCAATCGCCACACGCTGGGCCTGACCGCCAGATAAACTCGTCGGAAAGCGTTCGAGATACGCAGCGCTAAGCTCGACATCGTTGAGAGCATTCTCAACGATCCTATCACGGTCAGCTCGCAACAGGTCTGGTCTCAGGTTTTTCAAGGGCTCCGCAACAATATCGCAGACCTTCCACTGCGGATCGAGGCTCGCGACCGGATCCTGAAATACCGGCTGGATCAACCTTCGCATGGAAAGGCTCCGGGCGCGGCGTTCCGGCAAAATATCGCCCTGCCAGCTGATCGTTCCGGACGTCAGCGGACCTATGCCCGCTATCGCCCGACCCAAGGTCGATTTACCTGATCCAGAACCGCCAACAATGGCTACCGCCTCACCTTCGGCTACGTTCAGACTGGCATCCACAACCGCGTCTATCTTACCGCGCCGCCAACCCGGTCGGGGGAAAGTGACAGTAACCGCTTCCGTTTCCATCAGCCTTTCACCAACCAGTGGTAGAGCCGGTGCAGGTTCAGTCAGGCGTGGCGTAGCGGCCATCAGGCGCCTGGTATAGTCTTGCTGGGGATTGGAGATAATGTCGGCCGTGGAACCGCTCTCCACCACCCAACCTTGATCCATTACAATCAGATCATCGGAATGCCCCTCTACCGACGCGAGATCATGGCTGACGAGCAGCATCGCCAATCCTTGCTCTGCGCGCAGTTCGTCAAGCAACGCCATAATCTCTCCACGCAAACTGGCATCCAAGGCGCTGGTCGGTTCATCCGCGACGAGCAGTTTTGGCCGATGCGCAATGGCCGCCGCAATCATCACCCGCTGCCGTTCTCCGCCGGATAGCCGATGGGGAAATTGATCCAGCCGTTCATCGGCGCGCAATAGACCTACACGCTCGAGCTTCTGGGCCAGCTCGTGCCGCGACAAGCGTGGCGGGCCGGCTTGTGCGGCAGCCTCCTGAAGCTGTGCGCCGATTGTCAAATGCGGTGTCAGTGCCGTCAGGGGCTGCTGAAAAACAAAACCGGTCAATTGGCTGCGCGCCTTGTGCATTTGATGGGCATCGGCACGGGTTAACTCAATGCCGTCAAGCTTGATAGAACCCAACGCCTCGCCGGGTGTCAGACCAAAGGGCGTCAAACAAGAGAGGCTCTTTCCCGACCCTGACGCGCCAATAATGGCGGTACATTTTCCCGCTTCTACGGTGATATTGACGCCTTCGACGAGCCGCTTGCCATCAATTTCAATGGCCATGTCGCGGATTTCGTATAGGCTCATGAGTAGATATCTCTCAGGCGCTCACCCTCGATCGTTAGACAAACCAGCAGCAAGACGAGTAGCCCGCCCGGCAACAAAAGTCCCAGTGGCGTCATGTCCATGTAATCGGCGCCTTCCTTGACCAATATGCCCAGCGATGTCAGCGGTTCCTGAACACCCAGCCCCAAGAAAGACAAGAAGCTCTCGACCATCACCACCTGCGGCACGGTCAGCATTAAATAAGCCAAGGCAACGCCAGCAATATTGGGCAAGACATGTTTCAGGATGATTGCAAGCGGCGGTGTCCCAGCCGCTTCGGCCGCCAATATAAAGGGCCGCTGCTTCAGTGCCATGACCTGCCCGCGTACCACGCGCGCCATGGTTAGCCATTCGACCAATCCAATGCCCACGAAAACCAGCAATATCGAACGCCCAAAGATCACCATCAGCAGGATGACGATGAACATGAAAGGCAGTGCATAAAGCGCATCGACAAAACGCATCATCGCTTCGTCAACCTTGCCGCCGACCCAGCCAGCGGTGGCACCCCAGGCGATGCCGACGACCAGTGAAACCAATGCGGCAGCTATCGCAACCATCACAGTGACCCGGGTTCCTGCAGCCAGTCGCGCCAGACGATCACGACCAATTTCGTCCGTACCAAGGATATGCGATCCGCTAAAGGCCGGTGCGCGCACCGCGTCCCAGTCAATCTGGTCATATGTCCATGGCAGGAGGGCCGGCAGTATCAACGCCAAGGCTATCAGGACCAGGACCACCCAAAGCGGCCAATGCTTGCGATAGCCCCGCCCCGCCCCGGACAGGGAAGGGTGATGTTTCTGCCCGCTCACCCTTCCCGCATCCGGGGATCAAGCCAACCATAAATCAAATCAGCAAACAGATTGAACAGGATGATCAGTGCCGCATAAAGTGTTACGACGCCAAGCACTAAAGGATAGTCTCTATTCAGCGCCCCCTGGACAAAATAGCGACCCAATCCGGGGAGTCCGAATACCGTTTCCACCACAACCGCACCGGTCAGCAGCCCAGCCGCTGCTGGGCCCAAATAACTGGCCACTGGCACTAACGCCGGACGCAAGCCATGTTTGAATAGTATTTTCGTTTCCGGCAATCCCCGCGCCCTGGCGGTGCGTATATGATCTTGTTTCAAGACCGTCGCCAAGCCAGCCCGGGTCAACTTTGCAATCGCGCCCGAAACCGGCAGCGCTAGCGCAACGACCGGCATGATCAACCAAGACCAGCCTTCACCCGTTCCCGACACCGGCAGCCAGCCAAGCCAAAGCCCCAGAAGCAGAGCCAAAGCAGGGCCGGTCACAAAAGTCGGCAGTGCCGTTGCTACGGTCGCCAGCATCATGATTGTCTTGTCCGCCGCTTGACCCGCTCTCACTGCAGCAAATAGTCCGGCGGAAATGCCGATCAGCAAAGCCAATATTATCGCCAGACCACCAAGGGTCAGCGATATCGGCAATCCTTGCGCCACCAGTTCTGAAACGGTGAAATCACGATAGACGAGCGAAGGTCCGAAATCGCCTTGCACCAACCGCGAGATATAAAGCCAAGCCTGCTCCCAGAGCGGCTTATCCAACCCATAAGCTGTTTGCAGGGCCGCCTGCGTCTCCGGCGGCAGTGGGCGCTCCCCGTCAAAAGGCCCGCCGGGGGCAAGCCGCATCAGGAAAAACGACGCCAATATGATCACAAGCAGCGTGGGGATCGCCGTCATCAACCGCCTTGCGATCAGCGCTAACATCTGGCGTTACAGGTCCATCTGGCCAAAACAACCGCGCACTTCACCAACAAAAAGTTCCGGCACTTCCATGGCAGCGAAATGACCGCCCTTGTCCGCTTCGCCCCAATATTGGAGGTTTTTGAACCGTTGCTCGGCCCAGCGACGAGATGGGGCCATAATCTCGTTGGGGAAGATGCTGCAGCCTGTCGCAAGATCAACGGGATCTACATTGGGATTGCCAAAACTTTCCCGGTACAGCCGGGCGGAAGATGCCCCGGCATTGTTCAACCAATAGAGCATGATGTTGTCGAGCAGGCGATCACGGTCAAAGCTGTCATCCGGCGTAGTTGCGCCATCGGACCAGCCCTGAAATTTCTCTAACACCCAAGCCATTTGCCCGACTGGAGAGTCAGCGAGGCCATAGCCTAGCGTCTGCGGCTTAGTGCGCTGGATTTCAGCATAGCCGCCGCCTTGGGTCTGATAGTCGGAGAACCGCGCCAGCGAGGCTTGCTCCTCCGGCGTCGGGTTTTTCAACACCTCTTCGGGCGGCGTCCCGACGACCACGAGATTGATATGGATACCCGCACAATGACCGATATTCTGAACACCAATAGCCGAGGTCACGAGCGCGCCCCAGTCGCCGCCTTGCGCGAAATAGCGATCATAGCCCAGCCGTTTCATCAATACATCCCACGCCTGTGCGATCCGCTCCACGCCCCATCCGGTTTCGCTCGGCTTGCCAGAAAATCCATATCCCGGCAGCGATGGAATAACGAGATCATAAGCGTCCTTGGCATCACCGCCATGGGAGACTGGATCCGTCAATGGGCCAATGACATCCATAAATTCGACGATCGACCCCGGCCATCCATGAGTCATGATCAACGGCCGTGCATTTGCTTCCGGAGAACGGATATGCATGAAATGAATATCAACCCCGTCAATTTCCGTCATATGATGCGGATATCGATTTAACGCCGCCTCGCAGCGCCGCCAGTCATATTCTTCGCGCCAATAGTCGGTAACCTGCTGAACATATGCCAGCGGTATGCCCTGAGACCAATCATCCACCGGTTCCGGATCGGGCCAGCGGGTCATGGCCAATCGGGTCTGCAAATCGTCCAATGTCGACTGCGGGATATCAATCTGAAAGTCTCTGATCTCATCGCTCATCGCATCGTCTCCATTTGATCCAGTTTACATCGCCAGTTTACATTGTAGGCGTCGGTGCTTCGCCGGAATAGTCATAAAAACCCTTACCGGTTTTGCGACCAAGCCAGCCGGCTTCGACATGTTTCAGCAATATCGGCGCCGGGCGATATTTTGGATCGCCAAAATCATTCTGCAGCACACGCAAAATTTCCAGTAGCGTATCCAGTCCGATCATATCTGCCAATGTGATGGGGCCCATCGGATGACCAAGGCCCAGCTGCACGCCGCGATCAATATCTTCCATCGACGCCGTACCCTCGCCCAGCGCGAAAAACGCTTCGTTGAGCATGGGGAGTAGTATCCGATTGACCACAAAGCATGGTGAATCTTTAGCCAACACGGCTTGCTTGCCCAGCGCCTTCACATAATCGTTCGCCATCGCGACACTTTGGTCGCTGGTCGCAAGACCGCGAATGACCTCGACGAGGCCCATTAACGGCACCGGATTGAAGAAATGCACGCCAATGAAGCGCGACGGGTCTTTGACCGCCTGCGCCAAACGGGTAATCGATATGGAAGATGTGTTGCTGGCAAGCAGCGCCTGATGGCCAAGAATTTCAGATGCCGCTCCGAAAATCTGGCGCTTGATGTCTTCCCGCTCGGTCGCGGCTTCGATGATAATATCGGCGCTTGCCATTGGGTCCAGCGAACCGATCGTTTCGATCCGGTCCAAGGCAGTTTGCGCAGCCTGCTGCTCGATTTTTTCCTTTTCAACCAATCGCGATAATTGCTTGGCTATTCCGGCCTTACCTTTTTCGGCTATCTCCTGGTTCATATCGGACAAATAGACATGATATCCGGCTTGCGCAGAAACCTGCGCAATTCCTGCGCCCATTTGTCCTGATCCAATGATACCGATTGATTTCATTTGAAGTCCCTTTTCATTATCATGACCTAGCTGTTAATGCTGGTATAACATGGCACTAGCGATTGTCGTTCAAACTGGCTAGATTACAAATATGTCTCCTATTATTTCCTCTATCGCCTTTGTGGCACTTGCAGCGGTAACAACGACCGGCCCAGTACAACCGGTTGGCAGTCCGGGTGAAGTAAAGGTGTTTAAAGACTGGTCGGTAGGTTGCGATAATGTTGGCGATTGTCAGGCAGTATCCTTGGTCGATGACGCAAACGGTGCGTTTGATGACTGGGGTGGTCCGATTTTCATTAGTCGAACTGCTGACAAAGATGACATTTTAAAAATACGCGTTCTGATACAGGATACGGGCGTAAATCAGTACCAAATGATTATCGACGGTAGAGTCGTGAACAAAGGCCCGATAAGTCAGGGGGAGTATCCGATCGAGATTGTCGGTGAGGATGCCAGAAAAGTAACGCGAGCCATCGCTCGCGGCAGAAATCTCAATGTCACAGGGCCGGATGGTTCCAGCCTCACCAAAATTTCGCTAGCCGGGTCGATGTCAGCGCTGCGCTATATCGATCAGATGCAAAAGAGAGCCTATACGCGCACGGCCTTGGTCGCCAAGGGGCGCCGGACGTTCCGGCCTCTAGAAACCGAAGTCCCGCTCATTATTACAAATCAATGGGCTCCTGCAAAACGGATACCGGCGACCTCCGAGATAGTTGATCTGGTTGAAAATTCGGTCTGCAAGGATGAACGCTTTGGGGTGGTTGAGGATCAGATATATCCTCTTGGCAAAAAGGATGACCGATATCGCGCATTAATCCTGATATCCTGCGGATCCGGCGCCTATAATTTTTCCAGTACCGCCTATATCGGTGAAATTAAGGGTAGCGAGAAAGACGGAGCAAGCTGGGCTTTTCGTCCAGCGACTTACGACCTCCAACCCAGTTGGGGCGGCGAAGGTCGCCTTCCCTTGCTAGTCAACGCCCATTGGGAGGAAAATCGGCAAATATTGAGCAGCTTTGCCAAGGGCAGAGGCATTGGCGATTGTGGTAATGCAGAGAGCTTCATCTGGGATGGCGAAAATTTTCGGCTGATTGAGGCCAGCAGCATGCAGGAATGCCGCGGTGCTTATGAGTGGATCACCACTTGGCGTGCAAAATATCAAAAAGCTGAAGAGCTCGCGTCGCAAAACACTACATCTAAACCTGACAATCAATAGCTGCGGTCAATTCGACGCCACTTCAGGGTGCGTTTTTAAGCGGATGCGCCTCGGCAAGGATCAGCGAAAAATAGTTCTTCTCGTCACTCCATTCGCTAACGGGTGACCAACCCCCGGCCCGCAGCATCAATCGCGCATCACGCAAGCCGTATTTATGGCTATTCTCTATGTGGATTTTCTGCCCCTTGGTCACGCCATATTGCTGTCCATCAATCGAAAAACAAACATCCGATTGGGCTTCCAAATAAATTTCAATCCGAGCATACAGATCATTCCAAATAGCAATATGGCGGAATTGATCCACAGCGATATCGCCATCCATTTCCCGATTTATTCGATGCAAAAGGTTGAGTGAAAATTCCGCCGTTATTCCGGCGCTATCATCATATGCAGCGACCAGTATATCGGGATCCTTGATCCGATCAAACCCGATTAACAACTGTGATCCTGTACCCAATGTTTCCCGCATAAAGCGCAACAAATCAACCGACGTCCGGGCGATCATATTACCTATGGTCGAGCCGGGGAAAAAGCCCAGCTTCGGCATATTGGAAACTTCATCCGGTAAATTGATCCGCCGCATAAAATCGGCTTCCAACGGATAAATAGGAAGTTGCTGGAATTGTTCCTGCAGCTGCGCGGCGCTGGCAGCAAGAAACTCGCCGGAGATATCGATTGGAACATAGGCAGTAGGTTGTGTTGCGCGCAAAAGATGAGGTGTCTTGGTGGAACTGCCCGATCCAAATTCGATTACGGCGCGGCCTTTCGCCCCCATGTCGGCCACCTCACCGCAATATTTTTCAAGCAGTGCCGTTTCGGTGCGGGTAGGATAATATTCGGGGAGTTCCGTAATTTCTTCAAATAATTCAGAACCTCTCCGGTCATACAGCCACCGAGCAGGAATAGCATGACTTCCCTCTGCAAAACAGCGTCGAACATCGTCGCGAAACGCCGGATCAACCCGGCTGACTGTCATATCCATGTGAAAACCGTCCTTGGCGGCTGGGTTAAAGATCAAATATCTTTGGCAAGGCGCAGGCCGCTAAATTGCCAACGCTGATGCGGATAGAAGAAGTTGCGATAACTATTCCGGATATGACCGGGTGAAGTTGCAACACTGCCGCCTTTCAGGACAAACTGTCCTGACATAAACTTGCCGTTATATTCACCGACTGCGCCCTCGGCCGTCTTAAATCCGGGATAGGGGCGATAAGCGCTACCTGTCCATTCCCAGATACTGCCAGTACCAGGCAGACCATTTTGTGCTGATACTTCCCATTCGGCCTCGGTCGGGAGTCTCGCACCCGCCCAGCTGGCATAGGCATCCGCCTCATATAGACTGATGTGGCGGACGGGCGCACATAGAACAACCTCTCGCCAACCTTGCAAGGTAAACTCCTCCGTCACGCCATCGCGCACTCGCCAATGGAGCGGGGCATCAATCTCCTGTTCTTGTACCCATGACCAACCATCGGACAACCAGTGGCTAGGATCTGTATAGCCACCGTCCTCGATGAATTTCTGCCATTCTCCATTGGTCACCGGCCGATCAGCAATAGCATGCGGATGCAGCATCACTTCATGCCGGGGCCCTTCGCAATCAAAGGCGAACCCTTTTCCGTCATGACCGATAGACTGAACGCCGCTCGCGCCCTCAATCCAAACGAGCGGTGCCTCTATAATCGCAGGCCGCGGCTTAGGTTCGAGCAAGGCAGGTCCAAGCGGATTACAGGAGAATAAGTGCAATATGTCAGTGAGCAGCAGCTCCTGATGTTGCTGCTCATGGTGGAGACCAAGTTCAACAAGATCCAATTGGGCTACCGAAAAGCTGTCAATTGCGTCCGCCATCGCGGCATCCACATGTGCGCGGTAGTCCAGTATCTCTTGCAGGGATGGTCGTGTTAAAAGGCCGCGCTCGGGTCGAGCATGTCGGGCACCTTCTGCTTCGTAATAGCTATTGAACAAATAGGCGTAAGCTTCGTCAAATGCTTGATATCCCGCAACGTTATCGCGCAGAAGAAAAGTTTCAAAAAACCAGGTTGTATGGGCCAGATGCCATTTTGCCGGAGAAGCATCATCCATGGATTGAGCCGTTGTATCGGCATCACTTAACCCTTTAATCAGCGATACACTATGCGACCGGACAGCTACAAATCTATCCGCCAAATCTTGCTGTAATGCGGCTTTTTGAACGCTAGTAGACGAGTTCATTCTAGTTTCGGCTTGCCCAGCGATCAGTCCTACTCCGTCCGTTAATCGTTTCTATAGAACATAGAGCGAACGACATCGGGGTCAACCGCTTATATTTGCGCCACCCGGGTGCAAATATGCCGATTTCAATATGTTGAGGCGATAGTCTGCAATGTCAACGGGATGCGCCAGGTACCCATAGAATATCAGCTTTTCCGCCATCGTTGAGCATCCGACCCAGGACAAAAAGATAGTCCGACAGCCGGTTTATATATGCCAAAGCTTGCGGATTTATGGCCATCACCTGTGCAGCGCCCACGGCAGCCCGTTCAGCCCGCCGTGCTATAGCCCTGGCGACATGGATGGCGGCAGCAGATTTTTCGCCGCCTGGAAGGATGAAGCTGGTAAGAGGATCAAGATTGCCGTTGACCTTGTCAATTTCGTTTTCAAGTCTCTCAACCTGCAAATGCGTAATGCGCAGAACCATTTCTGACGGAGCAAAATCATCGCCTTCACCTGCTGGCGTCGCCAAATCTGCACCAAGATCAAATAAATCGTTCTGGATTACCCGAAGCGACTTTACCAACGCTGCGTCGGCGACGTCGCAAATTGCGACGCCCAGAGCGCTATTCAATTCGTCCACGTCGCCAATAGCCGCCATACGCTCATTGGTTTTCGAAATACGGGACCCGTCGACCAAACCAGTCGTGCCGTCATCACCAGTCTTTGTATAAATCTTGTTGAGCTTAACCATCGTACTGCGGTTTTAGCTTTGCCCGCCAGCAAGCAACAGAAGCAAAGCAACCAAGACGACTGCAATCGCCTGATATTTCACCCGAGCAAACATCATTTCATTCTGTTTCTTGTGCGAAGCGGTCACGCCATCAGCATCGACATCGTCGGGCTCCATATTGACGAATGCAATGAGTCCGCGGACTAACGCAAAAATGACGGCACCGGCCGCTAAAACGATTAACAATATTAAAATATAGCTCATATCTACCAACTAGTCTTTCGTCAGAGTGATTCCAACCGGGAATATATTTTTTCGTAATTCATTGGCCAATATATGCCCATCCACACCCTCTTCGCGCAATACGGCTAAAGATGCAGAATCACGACTTTTTGAGAGTTTGAGACCTATTTCATCCAAGAGTATGCCGTGATGGACATAACGCGGAACCGGAAGATCTAACAAAGCCTGCAACAGCCGATGGATATGGGTCGAAGCGAATAAATCTGCCCCCCGAACGACATGCGTAATCCCGTCGCGCGCATCATCTAGTGTCACCGCCAGATGATAGCTAACAGACGTATCTTTGGGGATTAATACGACATCACCTAATGCCGCCGGATCAGCTTGCTGGTCTCCATGTCGTTCGTCATGCCAGGATAAGTCGCCTGTCAGACGAACCGCTTTCCCCACGTCCAATCGCCAATTGTGCGGCTCCGTTTTGACCCGTGTTGCGACCTCATCAGAACCAAGGTTGCGGCAAGTTCCTGAATAAATTGGGCCGTCTGGCCCCTTAATCAGTCCCTCTTTCTTCTGCACGGATCGGATATCTGAACGGCTGCAGAAACAAGGATAAAGAAGCCCCTTTTGTTTCAAATTTTCTGCTGCCTCAGCATATTTTGCCAGCCGTTCCGATTGGAAAATGACATCGCCATCCCAGTCCAAACCCAGCCAGCGCATGTCAGCCAGTATTGAATCGACGAATTCTGCTTTGCTGCGTCCGGCATCAATATCTTCTATTCTGAGCAACAATTTCCCGCCGCGCTCCCGCGCATAATCATACGCTACGCAAGCGGCATAAGCATGCCCCAAATGCAACAATCCGTTGGGGCTAGGAGCAAAACGCACCACTATATCTTGGCCGAGATACCCTCTTGACGTCATTGGACAGATAATGTTGTTTGCATGTCAGTTGTAATGATCATGTCATGTTCTTGCGGATAAAGGACCGGCAGTCAAAGACTAAGGGAGTAGTTAGACTATGTATCATCCCGACCTGTTGCGGCATCCCGAAAGTTGCCCGTCACTGGTGCTGAACGCTGATTATACGCCGCTGTCCTATTATCCATTGAGCCTTTGGCCCTGGCAAACCGCAATCAAGGCGGTCTTCCTGGACAGGGTGAATATCGTCTCAAGCTATGAACGCGAAGTGCATAGTCCCAGCCTCGACATGAAAATTCCATCGGTTATTGCGCTCAAAAACTATGTAAAACCTTCGGAATACCCGGCCTTTACCCGATTTAACCTGTTTCTGCGGGACAAGTTCATGTGCCAATATTGTGGCAGCCTCGACAATCTTACCTTCGACCATGTCATTCCGCGTCGCCAGAAGGGCCGCACGACTTGGGAAAATGTTGCTACTGCCTGCCTGCCCTGCAACCTGAAAAAAGGCGGCCGCACGCCCAAGGAAGCGCATATGCAGCTATCAAGCAGGCCGATCAAACCAACCAATTGGCAGTTGCAGGAACATGGCCGCGCCTTCCCGCCGAATTTCCTCCACGATACGTGGCATGACTGGCTCTATTGGGATATAGAACTGGAGGGTTAGGCGATCACGGGATCAGGCTGCTAGCGGCGCCTAATCACCATCAAACAGGCTCTAGAATAGCACAGATCGTTTCAACCGTTACGATCACTAGGATTTTCTTGACCACCTTGTCACAGCCGTGCAGCAACGCGGCATGACTGATATCCTCCCCAATGATTCCTCGGCAACACCCTCATTGGTTGTGCGCCAAAATCCTGACATCAAATATCTTGGCAAATTGCTGGGAGATGTGATCCGTAGCTATGGTGGTGAAGAACTCTATCGCCGCACCGAATATATTCGCTCGACCAGCGTCGACCGGCATCGTGGCGTAGCCGATGCCGATGCCATTGATCCGGGTCTGGATGCGCTTTCGCTCGACGAAACAACCGCTTTTGTCCGAGGCTTCATGCTCTTTTCACTGCTGGCCAATCTAGCCGAAGATCGGCAAGGCGTGGCTGCTGAAGAAGGCGCCAGCGTGGCTGAGGCAATAACCAAACTGGCCAGTGAAGGGGTCGATAAAAAAGCCATATTGGCGTTGCTGGACGATGCTCTTATCGCACCAGTGCTAACCGCTCACCCCACCGAGGTGCGGCGCAAGAGCATGATCGATCACAAGGCACGGATTGCCGAATTGCTGCTGATGAAAGATGCGGGAGCGGACAATACGCCCGAAGGCGACGTACTTGATGAAGCGATCATGCGACAAATCGCGCTGCTGTGGCAGACCCGGCCGTTGCGCCGCGAGCGTCTGTTCGTAACCGACGAAGTGCAGATTTCGCAAAGTTATATGCGTGACGTTTTCTTGCCAGTTTTGCCAAAGCTCTACGGCAAATGGGAAAAGGTGCTTGGCGCTCGACTGCCCAATTTCCTCAAACTTGGCAGCTGGATCGGGGGAGACCGCGACGGCAATCCCTTTGTCGATGCTGATGCGATGCGTGAGGCCCTGTCACGCGCGGCAGAGACGGTCATCGGCTATTATCTCGCCCGCATCCACGCGATGGGCGCTGAGCTGAGCATTTCCACCGAATTGGCGGCCGTACCAGATGAAGTGCTCGCTTTGGCCGAAGCCAGCGGCGATGATGCACCAAGTCGCAAAGATGAGCCCTATCGCCGTGCGCTTTCTGGCATCTATGCACGTCTGTCCGCCACGTATTTGAAATTATGCGGTCATGTCCCCGGACGGCCCTCGCCCATTATGGCCGAGCCTTATGATAATCCGCAGCAATTGCGCGAAGATCTTGTTACGCTTGCGCACGGGCTGCGTGCCGGTGGTAAAGGCGTGTTCGCTACCTCTGGAGCCCTCGGACGACTGATCCGCACGGTAGAACTTTTCGGCTTTCACCTCGCGACACTCGACATGCGCCAGAATAGCCGCATTCACGAACGGGTTGTTGCCGAATTGCTTGCCGAAGCCGGTGTCGAAACTGATTATCTGTCACTGGACGAAGAGACCCGCGTAAAAATCCTCCGGCAGGAATTGGCTAATAACCGTCCGCTGGTAAGCCCGTGGATCAACTATAGCGAAGAAACCGCCAAGGAGCTGTCCATCCTGCACGCGGCGACTGAGGCCCACGAGCAATATGGGCCGGACGTCATCGTCAATTACAATATCAGCAATGGCGAGACCGTATCCGACATATTGGAAGTTTATGTCCTGCTTATGGAAGCGGGCCTGTACCGCGCATCGGCAGATGACAAGGCAGCCCCCACCTGCCCCATCATGGCGGTACCTCTGTTTGAAACCGTCGCCGATCTGGAAAACGCGCCGCAAGTCATGACCGACTTTTTTGCCCTGCCGGAAATGCACGCCCTCACCCGTACGCGCGGCGCGCAGGAAGTGATGATCGGTTACTCGGACAGCAACAAGGACGGCGGCTATCTGACCTCCACCTGGAGCCTGTTCAAAGCCAGTCAGGCGCTAACACCCGTTTTCGAACAGGCTGGCGTGAAGATGCAGCTTTTCCATGGCCGCGGCGGCGCTGTAGGCCGTGGTGGCGGATCGGCTTTTGGCGCGATCAAGGCACAGCCCAAGGGAACCGTCGACGGTCGCATCAGGATTACCGAACAGGGTGAAGTCATTGCTGCCAAATATGGCACAATGGCAGTCGCAGAAGCCAATCTTGAAGCCATGACCTCGGCGGTATTACTGCGTTCACTCGAACCCGATCCGTCCGACAAGAAGGTTCAGGCCAGCTTTGCCGATGCAATGGACGCGATTTCGCAGACAGCCTTCGCGGAATATCGCGATCTGGTTTATGGCAAGGACAGCTTCCGAACCTTCTTCCGCCAGATGACCCCGCTGACCGAAATCGCCAAGCTGAAAATCGGGTCGCGTCCCGCCAGCCGGACAAAAAGCGACAAGATTGAAGATTTGCGCGCTATCCCTTGGGTATTCAGCTGGGCGCAGGCACGCGTGATGCTGCCGGGCTGGTATGGTGTCGGACAGGCGCTGACTGCCTTTGATGATACCCAGAAACTTAAAGATATGGCGCAAAGCTGGCCCTTCTTTCAGGCGAGCCTGTCCAACATGGAAATGGTGCTAGCCAAATCCGACATGGGCATTGCCGCGCGCTATGCGGAGCTGGTTGAGGACAGGGGCATGCGAGAGAGCTATTTCAATCGTATCCGCTCAAGCTGGGAGCAGACCCGCGATATCTTGCTGGAAATTACTGATCAGCCGCATCTGCTGGCGAAAAATCCATCGCTGTTCAACAGCATCGAATTGCGGCTGCCCTATATCGAGCCGCTCAATCACTTGCAGATTGAACTGATGAAGCGATTGCGTGCCGGAGAAGACGACCCCCGCATCGGAGAAGGCATACAATTGTCGCTCAATGCCATTGCCACAGCGCTGAGGAATAGCGGTTGAGGCAAATGACTCGCTAAGACCAATCCCGAAACATTGTCATTCAGGCTTTGAGCCGCAAGATCGGATTGGCCCCGTCTTCAAATGCATAGGCAGGGTTTTCCGAGAGGAACTCCTCGACGGCTGTTCTGCAGCCACCATAGTCGTGGAAATCGTCAATCACTATCACGCCACCAGGGCTTAACTTTGTCGCAACGGCACGGAGGCAATAGGCGACAGGTTCATACCAGTCGCAATCCACATGCACAAAAGCGAGCCGATCAACCGGTACCCGGGGCCAGCAGTCTTCGAATAATCCTTTGTAGAGGAAAACACCATTTTCGCCGACCGTCAGCCCATGGCGGGCAAAACTGTCCTTCACGTCGGCGAACAGGTCGTCCCTATATCCATAATATTCCTGGCCGTTTATCCCCTGCGATGCGCCTGACTTGATGGTTTCATAACGCGACTTTGATTTATCGTCGTCTTTTTCCGACGCGGGCGCCGGGATCATGTCGAAAACATCGAACCCGTGAAATTGGCGGGAAAATTGATGCGACTGGCATTGGTCAGCAATGAGAATCGCAGAACCGCCCAATGCAACACCAAATTCGGCAAAGTCCCCGTCAACATCATTGACCGATTGCAGGGCGCTCTCGATCCTGAGAAGCTTGGCCGTCGAAAGATAGGTCAGCCCTTCGTTCATCACGTCACGGGAGAGCCTGGAAAGATCTTGGCTTACCAGGCGGTCACGCAAGCGCCGCGCCAAAGGCCGCAATCGGGTCGATAGAACCATGGATTGATAATAAGCGGAACCGGACGAAAGCCAATTCCGTTTCTATCCGGTCGAGTGCCTCAGAACGCGGAAAAAGCACGCTTTTGCGATGAAGCGACCAATGGTTGGGAAATCACTCGGTCTTTACGGACCATTGTTGCTTTGTGGGGATCAGAGCGCCTCTAGCCGGACCGGCAAACCGTCTTTGGGTTGCGGAATGGGAAAGACCTGCCAATCCGGTTCATAATCCGGCCCGCCGCTGAGTACGACCCGGTTCTGCGTCAGCATCGCATGCATCAATATTTTGATCTGCATATAGGCGAAATGCAGCCCCAGACACATATGCGCGCCACCACCAAAGGGCACCCACGCATATTTGTGACGACCAGCGCTATTTTCCGGTGTGAAGCGCAGCGGATCAAACTTGTCGGGGTTCGGCCAGTGCTTTTCCATCTTATGGACAAATTGCGGGCTGATACCGATATTCGTACCTGCGGGAATGGTATAATTGCGGAAGGTAAATTCCTTGATCGCCCGGCGCGGGATGCTCGGCACCGGCGGGATCAGGCGCAAGGATTCCTTAAATGCCATTTCGGTCAACTCGAGCTTGCCGAGATCCTCGTAGGAGAGCGGCTGACCAGCCGGCGCCACCGAAAGACATTCCTCGCGCAGCTTATCCTGCCATTCGGGATGCTTGGCGAGCAAATAGGTCATGCTGGTCGCCGAAGACGTGATCGTGTCATGCGCCGCCATCATCAGGAAGTTCATGTGATCGACGACTTCATCTTCGGTCAGCAGGCTGCCATCCTCGTGGGTCGCCAGACAAATCTGGGTAAATATGTCTTCGCCGCCTTTTTCGCGCCGTTCCTTAACCTGCGGGGTAAAATAGCTCAGCAGATATTCCCGCGCCTTCACGCCCCGCCACATCTTGGTGAAGGGGATTGGCGAGCGGGCAATACCGACAGATGCCTGGACTTCATCGACAAACGCCTTGTTGATCTTGTCGGCTTCCGGGCCCCATGGAATGCCCAGAATCGCGCTGGCCGCCGTGTCGAGTGACAGGGACTTGATGGCAGGATAAAATTCAAAGCTCGTCCCGCTCCACTCCGCCACGCGTTCATTAATGCCTTCATTCAACACTTTGCAGTGATGCTTCATCGGCCCGGGTTTGAATGCCACCGACAAAGCCTTGCGGTCAGCCCGATGGCGTTCAAAATCCATCAGCATCAAGCCGCGCGGGAAGAGATTGTTGAGTACCGGCCCCCAGCCCTGTTCACTGGAGAAAATCTTGTCCTTGTTGAACATGACCAGTTCTGTCGCGTCCGCGCCCAGCAGCATGACATTGTCCTTGCCAAAACTGTACGTCCGGTAGACCGAACCATATTTCTCAAACATCTTCCGGCCAAAGCCAATCGGATCCTTGATGACTTGCAGGGTCGTCCCCAGCACGGGCATGCCTTCTTCGCCAGGAATATGCGCGAGCGCTTCTTTGCTCGGCGGCTTCACCCAATGCGGGTTGGCTGTCTCGGTATAGGGATATCCATGGGTTTGTGCTGCGCTAGCCAATTGAAAGCTCCTGAAATACGAGGGTTATGGGCTTATAGTAGCTACTTTCATTAATGTCAGCAAGCATCTGTGTTCATTTCCAATTCAATTCGTCAATGTTACAAAATAGGGCAACAGGAAGATTATTCGGACTCGCACCGCCCTGCCAGTCTAGAACGATATTTAGCCGATGAGCGGTGCCCAGCGCAGCGCAACCGGCCAACAGGGGATAAAACATGGCGCAGTCTTGGATCCAGCAACTCATCAAACCGGCCCTGCTCAGCGGAGCGATGTTGAGCCTGAGCGCCTGTGCCTATGGCGGCGGCGCTTATGGCGATGGCTATGTCAACGGTGCGGGCTATGCTTGTGATCCCTATGCGCCATTTGACGATTATTATGCCTGCGACAATGGTTATGGCTATGCGAATATCGGATTTGGCGGCGGCTGGTATGACAGATTTTATTATCCCGGCTATGGCATCTATATTTTTGATCGACGCGGATCGCGTTATGCGATGAAGAATAACCATCGCCGCTATTGGGCCAGACAGCGCGCGGAATTTGGTTCGCGTCACGCTAGGCGCGGTAGTCGTGATGGCGTGCACAGAGGTGGCCGCAACCTGACACCAGAGCAACGTGCGGAACGCCGCGAACGCAGACGCGACCTGACCCCGGAACAGCGGGCAGACCGTCGTGAACGGCGCGCGGAGCGGCGCGCGGAACGCACCGGCGGCAATCGCGCCACCACCGGCAGAGCAGCACTGCGAGACGGCGCTATTCGCGGTCAACGCAATAGTGAAGCCAGACAGATGCGGCGCGGCAACCGCCAAGGCAATAGCGTCCGTGCCGAACGCGCTGCCCGGCCCGCGGCGACACAACCGCGCGGCCAGCAAGCCCGCCCGTCCGTCCGGCAATCAGCGCCAGCCGCGCGCAGCGCGCCGCGCCAGGCACCTCGCACGCGTCCCGCAAGGCGCTCTTCCCGCAGCGAGGTTTCGCGCCGGAATGTCAGTGACCAGTGAAGCAAGCTGACGGGTAGCAGGTGCGATAAGGGCGGCGATTCGTTCCGCTTTTCTGCCCCGAATATAAAGTTTCTACAGTTTCGACACAGAATCGATAAAAAATCGGGTGCATTTTCTGGTAAAAACAACGGATCGTTATAGATTCAAATGTCAAAGAGCCGAGCCTGATGTTGCACAAACGGCAGGATGTAGGAAAGCCTTTTATTGACTGTTTGGCGACGTTCGCGCGGCTAATATCATTTTGCGAATCTTCATGGTCATTCTCCTTGTCGATATTTCGACCGCGGCAGACCAGGCGAAAGGCGCTTTCCCCTTTTTGAACCTGTGATTTCCTCGGGCAAGCCGGTTCAATGATGCGGTAAAGCCACATCTGAGGCTGGACTACTGACATGATTCCAAAGGAATCTTTTCACCACAGCGGCCAATCGCCTCCATATCGGTTCGAATAATAGTTAAGAGAATTGTAATCTTTGCCCAAAACCGTTAATTTCATTAATGTTAATAGTATCAGGGGCAAGCGTATGGCGACCGCATATCGTGACATTCAACCGGACAAATTTGAACCTTCAGAAGCACATCCGCAACATGGTGTGATTATTGGTGGTCCGGCAGCACGGGCCAAACGTATCGAATATGGCATCTTGTTATCCTCAATGGTTATCGGATCGCTCGGGGCGCTGTATTGGACGCTGACCCATGCAACGGGCTGGGTGGAATGGTCTGCCTTCCTGTTCGGTTATATCCTGATCAATATGGGCGTTGGTATTGGCTATCACCGTTTCTACACACATCGTGCTTTTGAAGCCGGACCAAAGATGCGTCTGGCTATCGGTATCATGGCGCAAATGGCGTGTCAGGCCTCGGTGCTGAAATGGGCGGCCGATCATCGTCGCCATCATGCCTTTTCAGACCGCGTCGGCGATCTGCATAGCCCTTATATTGACGGGCATGGCAAGAAAATGTCGAAGTGGAAGGGCCTGGGCATCGCCCATTTCGGCTGGCTGTTCGACAACACCACGTCAGATATGAACGTATATGGCAAAGGCCTGATTGATGACCCGCAGGTTCTTTGGTGTCATCGTCATCGCTGGTCCATTGCGATATTCTCCAGCGTCGTTTTCCCGGCTCTTTGGGCTCTCGCCTTCGGTGGGCCTGAACATATTATCGGCACCATTCTGATTGGCGGTTTTTTCCGCAATTTTTTCTTTTTGAACTTCGTGATGGGTGTGAACAGCATCGGCCATGTTTTTGGTTCACAGCGATTCAAGACCAAAGACGGATCGCGCAACAACTGGTTCATGGCGTGGATGACCTTTGGCGATGGCTGGCACAACAACCATCACCAGCACCCGCGCTCGGCCTATGCTGGCCTGATGTGGTGGGAAGTCGACGTAAACGGCTATATTATCTCTCTCTGGGAGAAAATGGGCTTGGTCTGGAACGTTCAGCGCGCGCCGAAATATGTCCGCGATAGCCAGGGCAATTGGGTCCAGCAAAAGAAGCTGGATGCCGCTGGTACATCGCAAAGCCCGGAGGCTATGTCTGCCGATGATGGCGGCCTGATGTTCGCTGACAAAACAGAAAAGCGCGATACGAAGACAGCCGCTGACGCGATCTGATCGTTTAATTCGGTTTTACGGACCGCAACAGCATTGTCGCTGTAACGGTATCATTGGCTCCGGGATTAACCGCGAGTTCTTCGACCGATATACCGCGACCTTCCAGTCTCGCTAACCAGCCGAATAGCGCCGTAGGTTTTGCTGAATCAATGACCAGCCTGACGGTGCCGTTTGTCTGTGGGTCGAGCCGTCCGACAGCAAATCCGGCTTCTCCTGCATTTTGGCTGATGAAGACATCTAAAGGTCCGCTGACCGGTTGCACGCTTTTGTCCGCTGGCGCTTGTAACGCCGCAACCTTAGCCTCAATCCGCGCCTGACTTTCCACAGCATCGGCATAGTTTTTTTGCGCCGTCGAATAGGCGCTCATAAATGGCGAGAGAATAGCATAATATCCGATTATCAGGGCGACGAGAAAGCCCATAATCGCGATGAGTATCTTTTCCCGCTGACTGAGCGCGTGAAACCAGTCCCTTATCGCTGTCGTCATGGCGCCCTCACCGTAATATCCGCCTTGGCCGAACCGGTCGCATCCTGGCGCGGTGTCGCGGTTATCACAAAACCGAATTTTTGAATGGTGATCAGCACCGGATTGATTTCTTCGTTTCTGACCGCCGATAATGTCGCTGAAACCGTGCCGTCCCGGCGATAGCTGATCCGGTCAGCCGATACCGTCTGGTTTTGCTGTAGCGCGGAAAATAGCGCCGAAGCGGGAACCGAGAAAGCAATATTGCCGCGATTTTCGCTGATCAGCCGGTCATTTAGCTTTTGGTCCGCTGCCTCGAGCGTATCGACCGGGCCAATGACAGGTTCGGCGATGGCCATAGCCGCCGCTTCTGCCTCGTTGGTCGCCGCATAATATTTGAGCAGCTGCACAGCGGGAATAAGCAAGGAAAGAATGACAGCTGCCGCAGCCAACCAGACCAACGTCCGTTTCTGCCGCGCGGTCATCGATGTTTCGACCTTTTTAGCGAAGACCCCGCTACGCAAGTTCAACGCGCCGTTTTCAGCAGCATCGCCCAATAGCCGGTCCACGGATGCTTCCGGAAGTTTGGTAACCGGGCTATCACCGGTCAAATGGTTGCGCAGCGAAGGTTCGTCGGGGGCGATCAGCTGCTTCCCGCGCAAAACTGTCTCAAACCCGAAGTCTGCGGCGACAAATTCGTCCTCTTGGTGTGCCACCAACCAGCCCACCGGAATAATCGCATCAGGATCAATGCCCAGGGCCTTTAGCTGCAACAATCCACCAGCCATGACGTCCTTGCTGACCGAGACGGTTACGGCTTGCCCGGCATCATCCAGCACGGCTGCTATATGCAGATTATCCCGATCAAGGCTGTTATCCTGAACCACCAGCCGCGCTGCCGCCAACGCCTGTTGCTCGGTGAGATCCTCCAGCGGCTCATGCCAGCGCACAACGCTCAGCGCCGATGGCATTAACGCAACATGGGTGACCGGCTCATCCTCGACCGACGGCAATTTCAAACCCGCAGCGAGCAACGGATCGGCATCGCAGCCCTTGGTTTCAAGCACGCCGTCTCGGAACAACCACCATTGCAGAGCTTGTGCCTCTGCCGTGGGGAAAACCGTGATAAGGAGCTGATCTGCCGACACTATTCCAACAAAACCCGGTCAAAAAGACGAACCGAAAGAGGCAGTAATGGATTTTGTCCCAACATGGCCTCCCCGACTCGGCTGAAAAAATTTTATTGCGTCTCTAGCCGTTAGCTAGTCAATTTTACCGGCGCTGTCACCACCGGGAATGTGGCTATTCCGCGTAGATATCAGCATTATCCTCTTCACCACCCGGCGCGCCGTCTGCCCCCAGCGAGTAAAGATCGAAGCCCGGTCCGTTTCGTCCCGGATTATCATATTGGTAGGGACGGCCCCAGGGATCCTCCGGAAGCTTCTTGATATAACCCCCTTGCCGATACCGCGCCGATGGCGGCAGCGATGCCGGAGCGCTCGTCAGGGCGGCCAAACCATCGGATGAGGCCGGATAGGATAGGTTATCCAGTCGATACATTTCCAGCGCCTGTCCCAGTGTCGCTATATCTGCGCGCGCTTTTTCCACCATCGCGCGGTCCTGGCTGGGCAATACGTTGATAACCACAACGGTGGTCAGCAAGCCCAGAATGAAAATAACAACCATCAGCTCGACAAGCGTGAAACCATTCGGTTCAGGCTTTTTCTGAGCATCGCTCGCACGCGTGCGGGCTATTTCCAAGATGCGATTTTTTAAAGTGCTGAGCATATAATTTCCTATCAGTCCGGCGTCACAGCCCGGCAAGATTTTGAAGCTGCAATATAGGTAGCAATATAGCTAAAATTACCACCGCGACAACACCGCCCAAGAGCACGATAATCAGCGGTTCGAGCAGGGATAACGCGGTGGAGGTAAAGTTATCAAATTCGCGCTCCAAATAATCGGCAGCACGCGCCAGCATGTCGTCCAGCTGCCCGGACGCCTCTCCGCTTGCGGTCAGATAGACCAGCATCGGCGGAAAAACGCCGGTATTCTTGAGCGCTTTGGACAGGCTTCCCCCGCCTCTAATCGCTTCCACCATATCTTCGGCCGCTTTACGCAAGACAGCATTGCCGATGGTATTGGTCGTCAACCGCAGTCCTTCGAGTATTGGCAGGCGGCTTGCCACCATCGTCGATAAGGTCCGCGCCAGCCGCGCGGCGTTTAAATCGCGCAGCAACCGGCCCAGAAAAGGGAGACGCAGCAGAAAATCGTCAAAGCGATATCGCACCTTCCGCTCCTTCAAGGCTCGCCAGCCGGCGACAGCAAAGATGAATAACAGGCCCAAAATGGCGCCCCACCAGTTTGCGAGAAAATCGGAAATCCCGATCACCAGTCGCGTCACAAAGGGAAGCTGTTGATTCACATCATCAAATTGCTCGACCACCTTGGGCACCACGGCAATCATCAACAAGGCCACCACCAGCATCGCAACCAGAGCCAAAACGATGGGATAAGCGAGCGCGCTGATCAGCTTGCCGCGCATTTCTGCCTGCCGTTCCAGCAGGTTGGCGAGACGCTCTGTGATATCCGGCAAGGTTCCCGAGCTTTCTCCGGCAGAAATCATCGCGCGATAAAGCGGCGGAAAACTCGCTGGCTCGCGGCGCATGGCTTCGGCCAGACGCTGCCCCTCAATAACACCGCTATGGACCGAGCCTATGCGATCCCGGACATGGGCTTTTTCATTCTGGTTACCAATAGTCCGCAACGCCTCTTCCAGCGGGCTCACCTGAACCAGCGAAGATAATTGCCGCGTAAACAGCGTCAGTTCTTTCGAACCCAGTTTTTTGGGACCGAATAACGAACGCGCCGCCTTGGCCTCTGCCCCCTGCGCGGCTTCCATTTTCACGACATAGAAATTGCGTTCTTTCAGCTTCGCCCGCGCTGCATCATTGCTGTCGGCGGCCAGGCGACCGGTTTTTTCCTGACCTTTGGGATCGATCGCCGTGTAGGAATAATCAGGCATCAACCTGCTCATCCAGTGTTTCGCGGCGCGAGATCCGGATGCCTTCTTCGGCGGTGGTTAGCCCTTCGCGAACCAGCGAACGCGCCGCCGATCCCAGATTAGGCTTCTTGAGAAAGGCATGCGCGGCAATCCGCGCTTCATCGCCTCCGTCATTGATCAATTTGCGAATGGTTTCATCCACCCGGATCGCTTCGAATACACCAATCCGCCCCTGAAAACCGGTTTGATTACATTCTTCACACCCGACTTCCCGGTAAACGACCGTGCCATTGTCAAAGCCCAGCAAAGAAGCCAGACTGCCATCGGCCTGTATCGGAACGCGGCAATGCGGACACAGCTTGCGCACGAGGCGCTGGGCGACCACGGCCCGCAATGTCGATGCCAGCAGAAAGGGCTCGACCTTCATGTCCCGCATGCGGGTAATGGCTCCGACCGCATCATTGGTATGCACGGTCGAAAGCACCAGATGACCCGTCAGCGACGCCTGGACAGCGATCTCTGCTGTTTCCCGGTCGCGAATTTCACCCACCATCACGACGTCAGGATCTTGCCGCAAAATTGCGCGCAAGCCAGCGGCAAAGGTCAAACCGACCTTGGCATTAACTTGGGTCTGGCCAATACCGTCAATCGCATATTCCACCGGGTCTTCGACGGTCAGGATATTGCGGCTGCCGTCATTTAACTGTTTCAAACCGGCGTAGAGCGACGTGGTTTTACCCGATCCCGTCGGCCCGGTGACCAATATGATCCCGTTCGGTTCAGCGAGCGCCTCGGTCAAAATCTGGTGGGTGGTTTCCGACATGCCAAGCAGATCCAGCGATATTGCGGCACTTTCCTTGTCGAGTATCCGCATCACCACGCGTTCATTGGCACGGTTGGGCAAGGTGGAAACCCGCACATCCAGAAGCTTTCCACCGAGGGTCAGGCTGATCCGGCCATCTTGCGGAATCCGGCGCTCTGCAATATCGAGCCGTGCCATGACCTTGATCCGGTTGACGATGACCGATGCCACATGCGGCGGCATGCGCAGTTTTTCCTCAAGTACGCCATCGACCCGCATCCGCACGACCAGACCCGTCTCATAGGGTTCGATGTGAATATCCGAAGCCCCCTGACGTGCCGCTTCAGCGATGATGCCATTAATCAGTCTTATGGTCGGTGCATCATCCGCACTGTCGAGCAAGTCTTCTGCGCTGGGAATATCGCCGGCAATATCATCAAGGGCATCGTTGCCGAGACTCATATCATCGGCCATCGCGGCTGCGCTGCCATCCATGGCATAATGTTCCGACAGGATTTTTTCAAATGCGTCTGGTGAAACCAGATCAACGTCAAATGGCATGGCCAGATACCGGCGGAGTTCCAACAACGCTTTCGGGTCCGCACCTTCCCGCATGGCGACGGACAAGCGGTCGCCATCTGTTCGCATGAGCAAAACGCCATGATCGCGGGCAAACGCATAGGGAATATTCAAAAGGGGACGAGACAGTTGCGGCTCTTCTCCAGCGGACTTTTTGGTATCGCCGGAACTGTCAGCATCTGTTCCCTTTGCGATTTTCATCAGTCCTCTCTCTCCGCACCGGGGTTGCTGGGCGTAACCGGGACAGGCTGTACCGTTCCGCTATTTTGCGGCGCGCCGACCGCCCCTGGCGCGTATATAATCTGGTCGCCAGGTAGCGTCGCCGTAGCTGGTGGAACGGCACCCATATAGTCCCGGACCAACACATCGAGAGAAGGCTCCAGCTCGGGGTCCCGGGCCAATTGGCGATTCCGGATATAGCCATAGCGGCGGGCGGAGAATGCCCGGGCATCGGCGCGATTGCGCAATATTTTGGGGCGGATAAACACCATCAAATTGGTTTTGACCCGCGACTTGCCCCGTGATTTGAACAATTCGCCAAGCAGCGGAATGTCTCCCAGAAACGGGATTTTCTCAATCGTACGGCGCTCATTGTCGTCAAGCAGCCCGCCGAGCGCGATAATTTCTCCGTCGCCGACGGTGACCGTCGTTTTGATTTCGCGCTTGTTGATGATCAGTTCATTGAAATCATCAGAAACCGGTCCGGCGATGGAGCTGACTTCCTGACGCAGATCGAGCCGCACTTCATCTCCCGCATTGATCTGAGGCGTCACTTCCAATTCGATCCCGACATTTTGCCGTTGAATCGTCCGAAATGCGTTGTCGAAATTATTGGACAAAGCCTCACCGGTTGATACCGGGATTTCCTGACCAAAGAGGATGCTGCCTTTGAGATTATTATTCACGGTCAAAGACGGTGTGGACAGCAGGTTGGAATCGGAATCACGCTGCACGGCGTTGATAATCGCGCCCAATATCGTGTCACCGCCCAGCGTCGTTGCAAAGCCGGTAAACGCGCCTCTGGCTCCCAGGATCGCATCGGCGGCATTTTCAAGCAGCTGATCACCCACCGCGCTATTTGTCGTTGTGGTCGTCGCTGTATCGGTTGTCGTTGTCGTCGTGGTATCAAACTGATCGGCCAGCAGACCACCCGCAAGATCGACAATATTTGGCGAAGCGTTCGAGAAATTCGTTACTGCAAAAGGCGTATCTTTGCCGCCGATCAGGAATTGCACACCCAATTCACGCGCCAGCGAATCCGAGATTTCAACGATAATCGCCTCAACCGAGACCTGCTCCTGGCGCGTATCAAGCTGCCGGATCAGTTCACCCACCATTCTTTGCACGTCCGGATTGGCAGCGACAATAATCGCATTGGTGCCTTCGTAACGGGTGACCACTGCCGGGCCATGACGCGCGATACCGGTTCCGTTACCGGAACTGGAACTGCTCGATATGGCCGCTGGCGTTGGCGCGCTACCATTGCTGCCGCTCGCAGATACGGGCGCTACGGATGTGGGAGTTGTACCACTGGAACCGGCGCTACCCTGTCCCATCAGCTGTTCAATCACGGGCAGTAATTGTTCGGCATTGGCGTAATCGAGCTGATGCACGCGAATTTCTGTGCCGGATTCCGCGCGTTGGTCGAGCTCGCGCGCCATTTGCACGAACTTGGCAACGGCGCCAGGATCCCCGCGCAAGGCGATGCTGTTGCTGCTATCAATTGCCACAACCGTCACCGGCGTGACATTGCCCTCTCCGCCCTGCTGCGCAAGGGTTTGCAAGGAGGTCGCAATTTCCCGAGCGCCAGCATTTTTGAGATTCACGATGGTCGATGCGGCGCTGTCTTTGTCAATCTGTTGAATCAATTGGCGAACCCGGCGAATATTGTCGGCATAGTCGACAATCACGAGGCTATTCGCGTTGCGGTTGGCCGTAATCGCCCCTTGTTTGCTGATCAGCGGACGCAATGTCTCCAGAGCAGCGGTCGCCTCGATCGACTTAAGCCGAACGACTTCGGTTACAAACTGGTTTGCCGGCGATTGGCGCGTACCAATCCGGGTGGGCTGGGTCGCCGCACCGTCAGCGGGTTGAATCCGATATGCGCCGCCCGTTGTGGGAATGGCGACAAGATTATTGGCACGCAATGTCGAGAGGAAAATCTCGAAATATTCCGAACGGGACAGCGGTCGATCCGTCACGACAGAGACTTTGCCCTGCACCCGGCTATCGACCACGAAGGTTCGTCCGGTCACGCGAGCCGCATCCTGAACAAAGGCTCGAATGTCGGCATCACGCACGTTCAGGCTATGCTGCGCGAACACCGGAACCGTCATGACCGGCCCTAATATGGCCATGGATAGTGTCAGTTTCAGCGCGATTTTCGGGAAAATACTCTTCATCATGGCGCTCCCATGTTCATTGCTATGGGAACCGTATCTGCTCCACGTTCAACTTCGAGGGAGAGCCGCGCGCCGGGGATAATTTGCCTTTTGAGCGTTGCGATATCGCTGGTTGAGGAAACCGGCTGACCGTTTACCGAGACAATAATGTCACCGTCCTGAAAACCGGCAGCACGAAACAGGGCGCTTTCGCCGCGCGGACTGACGACAATTCCGGTTACCTTGCCATCCGCGTTGCGGGGCGAAAGGTCAAAGGCATTGGCGATCATCTCGGCTGTCGGCATATTGCCGGTCGAAGCAACCGCCGGGCCGTCGAATTGCCCGCTGCTGTCGCCTTCCGCGCCAACAGTTTTAGCGGGAATCGATTGGTCGAGATACAGGCTTTCCATGACGCCGCCGCGATCAATGATGACATGGTCAAAGAGCACCGTGTTCAATTTCACGCCGGACATGATTTCATCCCCGACAGCATAGCTTTCCTGCACGCCATCTGGTCCTGCCAATATGGCGGAGCCCAGGCCGGACCCTTCGTTCATGCGAACGCCAAACAAGGTAAGCTGAAGCGATGTAACAACATTGGCGCTAGCGGCAGGGCCGGAGCGAAAAAAAGGATCAAAATTGCTGAACAAGGACAGTCGCGATTGCGGCGGCAAAATTTGGACGTCTCTGGTCTGCCATTCGCCCATCGGTCCCAGCGGTGTCACAACCAACCAGACCAGTCTAATCGCCTGAATCGCCAGCAATAGGACCAATATGGCCAGCATAACCGGATAAAGTCCCCGAGAGCCCGACAAACGGCCCCCCATAAACATTGGCTTTGAAGATAGAATATTCACGAATCCCCGATCCTGCTTCCCTGAAATCGCTATAACGGTTTGGTGACCAACCCGCGACTCATTGATGACAGAAAAATTACAGGGCGTGTGTCACACCCGATAGGACAGCATCGGTGCGTTAGAAATTGATACCGATGCTCATCGACAGGCGTGTGCCAATATCATAGCCATTGTTGATAATCTGTGTGTCGTTCAGGGTCTGTGATTCCCGGTAGTCGGTGCCCAGAAGATTGCGCGCTTCAAACTTCAGCTGAAATTCCTGACCGGCAATTTCCAGCGCTTCGCGCATGACGAAATCCAACTGCCAGCCGGTACGTTCAATCAAATCCGGTTGATCCTGTGGCCCGCGCGCGGTGACCCGGGGGCTGTTATAGCTGACCAACAAAGTCTGCTGCGACAAGCCTTCTTCGGCTTCCATCCCGAATTGCAGGTTGGCAACATGGGTGGACTGACCGGTTAGACGATCGCCGTCATCGAACAAATTCAAGGCGCTGGTCGGCTGCAGGGTAACCGGGTTAATGGCCGTGTCGCCATCCGCCACATTTATCTCCGACTTTGTATATGTATAGTTAGCCGCAAGCATCAGGCGGCGGCTTTCGAAAAATTCGCCACCAAATACATTATTGAGTGGGAAATATTTCACCAGCTCGACTTCCGCGCCGTAGAGCTTGGCACTCGGGGCATTGGCAAAACCGGTGAACAGGGTTCCGCCGCCCTGAACAAAGGCAACATTCTCAATTGGATTGTCGATATCTTTGTAAAAACCGGCCAGCGTAATCCGCTCGCCGCGACCGATATAATATTCGAACCGGCCTTCCAGATTGACCAACTCGCTATCTTGCAACAGCGGGTTACCGATAAAGGTACGATCCGTATCAAGATCGAGAAACTGCTGTGGAGCCAATTCACGAAACTGCGGCCGGGCTATGGTTTTGGACGCTGCCAGACGAAATTGCATATCATCGGCAAAATTCCAGGTCAGCGTGCCGGCGGGCAACCAGTAATCGTTATTCAGACCTGTCGCCACCGAGGCCTGGCCGCCGGTTAACGCGATCGGCAGGACTTCCTGCTGCGCATCTTCATAACGGACACCGACATTGAGGCGCAGACCATCGGTCAGTTCCGCATCAATCTGGCCATAGCCGCCATGTATTTCCAGCTCCGCGGTATAGGCCGGCACAGATGTCTGGGCTGCGACTTCGCGCAGTTCGATTTCCTGGGTGAATATGTTGAAGTCCGACAGAAGGAAGTCGATCCGCTGCTGGTCAAACGGGCTCGCCAATCCGTTGACAGGCACGAAGCGGAAATCGCGGCGCTGCGCATCACGGTCATTCAGATAGTAGCTGTAACCGGCGGTCAGATTAATCGGTATACCGATATCGGTTTCATAGCCGAGATCAATTCCCGCGCCATAAACATCATCGTTCAAATCGCTGAAACGGATACGCGCGGACTCGCCAGGCGAGGTCAGGTCGTTGACAAAATCATTCGCAAACTGGTCATCAAAGGCATAGCTATATGTCCGCTGATAGGGCGCATCGCGTTTGGAGTTGGCGTAGCTGCCCCGCAAATCGACCGAAATGGCGTCAAATTTCAACTCACCGACAAACTGGGTCGTGAATAGCTGGCGTTCGAACCAGCTCGTGCGACTTTGATTCAGCAGGGTTTCTTCATCAACATTAATCGCATCAATGCCCTGTTTGATCGAAGCATCTTTGACTGTGTCGTGAATATAGAGGTTCGTGAACCGGAATTTATGCTCCCCGATTTCCGCCGACAAAGCCAGCAGGCCATTCACAATGATGCGGTTTTCAGTCGTCAGAAAGTTGAAATTCTGATCGGGACGCAAGCCTTCTGTACCGTCAATATTGACAATGCCCTGCGATGTCTGTTGCAAACCGCCGCGCGTCCTCCAGCTATTCTCAAAGCCTGCTGTGGCGATGATCCCGACAAAGGCGTCACCCACATCGACCGTTGTACCGCCGGTTACTTCTGCAGAGAAATTCGCCGGAATATCATTATTCCGCTGAATCAGCGCTGTTTCCGCATTGCTCAGGCTGGCCGCGAAATTTTGCAGATCAATACTGCTGAAATTGGTGCCCGCCGATATCGGGACATTTTGTGCTATTGCCTGGCGCAAACCGCTTGGGATATTGCGCAAGCCACTGTCATAGCCGATGATATCGGTGCCAGACCCGTCATAGGTATAGCCCAGTTTTCCTGTCGTCTCGCTGTCACCACTGAGTCCGAAATTAAATTTTAGAAACGGCTCATCCGGGGTCGATTTGGTCGTCAGATTGATCACGCCGCCGCCAAATTCGCCAGGATAATTTACCGAATAGCTTTTCTGAACCACCGTCGAGGCAATTACGCTGGTGGGAAAAAGATCCAGCGGTACCACCCGGCGCAGCGGCTCGGGCGATGGCAATGGCAGGCCGTTGAGGAGAGCCAGCGAATATCGCTCACCCAAACCGCGCACAAATACGAAGCGACCACCGACAACGCTGAGACCGGTTACCCGTTGCAGCGATCCGGCAATATCTCCGTCGGCCGCACGCGCAATTTCTTCCTCTCCCAGAACGGAGACGACTTCTGATGTGGCCCGGATGGGGTTGGGGATAAATTTGCCGCGGACAATGATATCACCGCTAAAATCGCCGCCGGGGGCCGAGATATCGACATCTTCGTCAGGCGAGTCCTCGGTTGGCACTTCATCGGTTTGGTCGGGTTGGGCCGCCGGATCGTTAGCTTGGGCCAAGGCAGCCGGAGAAAACAGCGCCGTACTCAAAAATAGGCTGGTGACCAAAGATGCCCGCTTCGTCATCGGAAATTTCCTTTTTCATAACTCAAAAAAGGGGATGGCGACTGCGCGAGCCACCATCCCACCAAATTATTTTCGATCAACCAATTGTTGGAGCCGTCGCACAATCATCGGCGTACAGACCACATGTCCAACCCTGGAACCGGGTGTCATTCGCGTCCTGAACGGCGCCAATATAAGTGACGTCTTCGAAGAAGGCGTCCACACCGCTCACCGCAAATGGCACCACCGCATTTTCATTGGCACCGTTGATGAACGGGAATGCTGCCGAGCCAGCGGCCAGCGTTGACGTGCCGGATGCCGTGTTGTTGCTGCCCGCGTTGAACAGCGTTTCGATCTGCGCCGCAGTGATATTGCCATCGTCGACAAATGGCGTTGCGCAGCTCATGAACGTCGATTCAAACACGGGTGGACCATTTTCATCCGCTGCTGCGCCTGCCGCCTGGATTGTGGTCGCACTGTCGATATCGATACAGGCGGCTGCACTGTTAAATACGCTGTTGTAGAAAGCGAAATCGCCACCGCCACGCAACAGGATGACGTGGTCCTCAGCGCTCGAGACGAACGTCACGTTGGCCAGCTTGTGATCTTGCCGTGGCTCAGCATCTTCGTCGCCATTCGAATCCGCTTCCATGACATGGTCACCGCCACCGGCGCGTTGCACGACCAGAACAAACTGGTTGTTGCCTTTATAGCCGGAGTCCGAGTCCACCGAGTCATCGTCAATGCCGGTCATCACCAGGTTTTTTCCGTTTACCCGGCCGCCAAACCATTCGACACCATCATCCGAGCTGTTGTGGACCTGAATATTCTGGAAGAATGTTCCGCTGCCGACGCCCGCCAGGGTGATGCCGTTAAGCTCGTTGCCCGGAGACACTTCGAAACCGGGATAGCGGACCTGTACATAGGACATGCGGCCGCTGGAATCGGCCGGCAAGGTGCCGCCGTAAACCGCGTTGGTCGGGCCTTCGACAATCGCTTCGCAATCGGTCCGCGTGCCACCCGGATTGGATGCACCGCCGGTTGCACAATCGGAAATGGGCGCACGGCCCAAAATCACCACACCGCCCCACTGGCCGATGCTGTTCACATTGGTCGAGCCTTCAATATTCTGGCGCGAAGTCATGATGATCGGTTCAGACGCCGTCCCTTCCGCGAAAATCTGGGAACCGCGATTGACCAGCAGGAAATCGCCGCCAGAAGAACCGAACATCACAACGCCGGATTCGATGGTAATGATCCCGGTTGCGCCGCCATCAACACCAATTTCAACCGCACCGTTAAGCGAATAGATCGTACCGGCATTGTCCGGAACAACGAGATTTCCGGTAACAACGCCCGAAATCTGGCAGTTGCGCACTTCTTCGCCATTGCCGGTCGTGATCGTTCCGACATTGGCTGTACCAGTGGGGCAGTCTGCCGCAGGGCCGGTTGGCGTCGGGGTCGGGGTCGGCGTTGGAGTTGGCGTTGGCGTAGGTGTGGGGGTTGGTGGAATAATCACTACACCTTCACCCGGTGATGCCACATCATCAGCGCCACAGGCGGTTACCGCAATTGCTGCTACACCAGCAAAAAGGACAGAACGAATTTGCTTATTCAACATGGATCAAGTCTCCGCAGATTACTGATTTCAAAAATTTTCAGATCAGATGATGTGGAAACGAATCAAAAATGCCCCCATCGCCTTCGGACTTGGGCACTAGGCGCGGCAAATGACCTGCCGATGCTGTTTGCATGACTCTTTGGAGACATAAATATTTCAGGATTGTTGCAGCCCGTTCGGGAGTGGCTGAAGCACTTGGTTTTTGATGCTGCGGTGCAAAAAAGCATCAGTATAAATATTGTTGAAACAAAAAAGGCGGCCGCGTGAACGACCGCCTGATCCTGTGGACGGGATTACCGGCTTAGCGTGAAGCCAGCCGTCCGTTGAGATCGTCGAGAGCGATTGCAGCCGCCTTGCGAGAATTGATCACCTGACCATCAGCCAGCACGAGATCAAAGCTGCGGTTGCTGTTCATCGCCGCCGTGAACATTTTCGCTGCATCGCCCGTTCGTCCGGTGCGGGCATAAGCCTGACCCAGATTGATCATGACAGCAGGATCTTTCAGCTTGCTGCTTTCCAGCCTTGCAACGGCGGCCTGATTGTCGCCAGCCATCAAAGCATCATACGCCAAGGCACCCTTGGCATAGCCAATTTCGCCTTCTTGCGCCTGCGCCAGTGCTGGCGAAGCGGCCATGGTCAGGCCCATAGCGAACGCAATTTTCTTTGCGTTTTTCATAGTCACTCTCCTGTTTCTTTAGTCCTTTGTTACACTTTTATGACCATAGCTGCAACATAACTGTAATATTTTTGTCATGGAAGAGTCATGAAAAACAGCCGGACAAACGCCCTTTCCACTGAAAACATCATGCTTTCAGTCTGTTAACTGGGGTAAGAAGCGATTATCTTGTGGCGAATGCGGCCGCTATCCGAACGGCATTTCCAACAGGTCGTGCAAGTCTTTGAGCGCTTGCTCCTCACCCGTCACCTTGATAGCCGCCATGCCCAGAGTGGCGGCGGGTTTGCAGTTAATACCGAGATCATCGAGATAGATGCACTGCTCGGGCTGCACATCCAGCGCCTCGCACATCATTTGATAAATGCGCGGGTCGGGCTTTCTGATACCCGCCTTGCTGCTTTCAATAATATGATCGAACCGCGCCATGATCGCCGCGATGGCCGCTGCCTTCTCGTCATTCAAGGCCATGCCGGAGCCTTTGCCGGACGGCACATTATTGGTGATGCAGCCAATGGTGAAATCCCTGGCCTTGAGCGTATCGAGCATCTCCACCATCGCTGGGCGGATATCGCCCGCCAGACACGCAAGCACTTCGCTGCCATTCAGTTCAATACCAATGGCGCGCGCTTCCTCGGCAAAAAGCGCATCAAAACCCGCCGCATCAATTTCCGAGCGTTCAAACTTGGCCCAGGCATTGTCATGAGGATTGGTACTGTTGATCGTCCGCACACTGTGAATCGGCACGCCACGCGCAGCCTCGAGCCGGTTAAACGCATCAAAGGGCGAGCTGGTGATCACGCCGCCAAAGTCGAAAATTACGGTGTCGAATTTCATTTATTCAAATACTCCAATTTCAACCCCGGTCGTTTCCAGCGGGTTTTGACCAGTTTTCCGGTTGCCGACAGACAGATATAGGCATCCATCATATCGTCGCCGCCAAAGCAGATATTGGTGGTAAAAATATCCGGAGTTGCAACAAATTCGACCAGCTCACCGGCGTGGGAAATCACGCTGATCCCGCATTCACCGATAGTCGCAACGCAAATATTGCCGCTTTCCTCGACCGCAAGACTGTCGAAAAACTTATAGCCCGCTGGGCGATAGACCGGAATGCCGGGACCGCCGGGTCCAGCATCCGGGGCTACTTGTCCGGGAGCGGTAATGTTGAACTTCATCAACCGACAGGTATAGGTTTCCGCAGCATACAGCGTTTTGCCATCGGGAGACAGGCCGACACCGTTGGGATTTTGCGAGGGGAAGACCACCTCTTCCATATAACTGCCATCGGCCTTGGCATAGAATATCCCGACTATATCATGGATGCGGTTTTCATAATCGGTCTTGCCATGATCGGTGAACCAGAAGCCGCCATGTTCATCAAAAACTATGTCATTGGGACCGCGCAAGACGCAATCAAAGTCGCCGCTTCTATACAGCACTTCCACCGCGCCGGTTTGCGGATCTATCCGCTCGATCCGGCCGCCTGCATAGTCTTTCGCTATGCCGGCAGGGGTCAGAAACCCGCCCGATTCCTGATATTCAAAACCGCCATTGTTGCAGACATAGATTTTGCCATCCGGCCCCAGAGCCGCGCCATTGGGACCACCGCCCGGTTTGGCTATAACGTCTTTCGTACCATCAGCAGCGATGCGGGTCAGTTGCCCCGCGGCAATCTCGACCAATATGACGCTGCCATCCGGCATCGCGATCGGACCCTCGGGAAAACGCAATCCATCGGTGACAAGTTCCATATTTTTCCTCTCCGTCTTTGTTACAGTCATTGCGGGAATGCAGCGACAAGTCTAGTGCTGTCTCAACCGGTTACAGGAGCAACTATGTCCAACACTTACCCCCCCTCCCTGCAACTCCATATTGATGGCGAATGGATCGATGTGGAGGACCGCGACGTCCATCATGTTGTCAATCCAGCAACGGGCAAGACGATTTCCGATCTGCCCAAAGCCAGCAAGGCCGATCTTGATCGCGCGCTGGATGCAGCGAATCGCGCCTTCCCTATATGGCGCGATACGCCAGTAAATGAACGCGCCGCGATATTGCACAAAGCCGCCGACCTGATGCGCGAACGCGCGCCGGAAATTGGCCGGATGATGACGGCGGAACAAGGAAAGCCCGTGGGTCAGGCAACCGGCGAAGTCACCGCATCGGCGGCGATGTTTGATGTCATGGCCGAAGAGGCCAAGCGCTGTTATGGCCGCGTGCTGGTCCGCCCGACCGGACAGAATAGCTTCGTCAAATATCAGCCGGTCGGCCCCGTGGCCGCGTTTAGTCCATGGAATTTCCCGGTCTATACGCCCGCCCGCAAACTGGCCCCTGCTCTGGCCGCCGGTTGTTCGATCATCCTCAAGCCATCGGAAGAAACGCCGGCCAGCCCGATTGCAATGATCCGTTGTCTGCTCGATGCCGGCCTGCCCGCTGGCACCGCGCAAGTCGTGTTCGGTGATCCGTCCGAAGTGTCGTCCCACCTGATCGCCTCTGATATCATTCGCAAGATCAGCTTCACCGGGTCGGTTCCGGTCGGCAGGCATCTGATGAAACTGGCGACGGAAAATATGCAGCGCACAACCATGGAACTGGGCGGCCATGCGCCGGTTCTGGTGTTTGACGATTGCGATTTGGACAAGGCGCTCGACCTGCTCGCCATGCAAAAATATCGCAATGCAGGACAGGTCTGTGTGTCCCCCACCCGCTTCTATGTTCAATCCGGCATCTATGAAAAATTCGCGAGCGAATTCACCAAACGCGCTGAAAAGGTGCAGGTTGGCGATGGCTTTGGCGACAATATCGACATGGGCCCACTGGCCAATCCGCGCCGCCCAGAGGCAATGGAAAAACTTATCAGCGATGCCAAAGCCAAAGGCGCAACCGTGCGTTTGGGCGGGGAAGCGATGGACAGCGATGGCTATTTTTACCGGCCGACCGTGCTGACCGAAGTCCCGCTGCAAGCCGATATCATGAGCAACGAGCCCTTTGGCCCCGTGGCCGCGATGCGCCCGTTTGATACATTGGACGAAGCGATTGAACAGGCTAATCGCTTGCCATTGGGTCTCGCCGCCTATGCCTTCACCAACAGCCTGCGCACCGCCAATATTGTCGGGGACATGGTCGAAGCGGGCATGGTCGCGATTAACAATCTCACCGTCAGCCCCGGCGATGCGCCCTTTGGCGGCGTGAAACAATCCGGCCATGGATCAGAGGATGGTCCCGATGGCCTGAAAGCCTATATGGTGACCAAAGCCATTCACCAGAGTTGATTTCCTCTCCCCCGGGGGAGAGGATGTGGAGACTTGCGAACATGTTCGCTAGTCGTAGCTGGTGAGGGTGCACAATGCGCGAAGGCAGAGCACCCTCATCCAACGCCGCCTAACCAGCAAGCTGGCAAGGCTTTTATCCTTCTCCCTCAAGGGAGAAGGAAGAGAAGGAAGAAGCAGATGAAAAAACGTACCGGCGCGCAGGTTTTGGTCGATCAACTGGTGATCCAGGGCACCGATCGCATTTTCACCGTACCGGGTGAGAGCTTTCTGTCCGTTCTCGACGCGCTGCACGATTGCGGTTCGATCGAAACCGTTTCGACCCGTCAGGATGGCAGCGCGGCATTTATGGCCGAAGCCGATGGAAAAATGACCGGCAATCCCGGCATCGCCTTTGTCACCCGCGGTCCCGGTGCGACCAATGCCAGCATCGGCGTCCACACGGCGATGCAGGACAGCACCCCGATGATCCTGTTCATCGGCGATGTCGCGCGCGACGACCGGGACCGCGAAGGCTTTCAGGAAGTGGATTTCACTGCCATGTTCACTCCGCTCGCCAAATGGGCGGCACGGATCGACAATGCCGCGCGTATCCCCGAATATATTGCGCGCGCCTTTGATACCGCCAGTTCGGGGCGCCCCGGTCCGGTGGTGCTGAGCTTGCCCGAAGATATGCTGCGCGATGTTGTCGAAACGCTCGACCGCCCCAAAGTGGTCGCGCCGGTACAGCCCATGTGCCCCAATGCAATGACTACGCTCACCGATTTGCTGCGCGATGCCACTGATCCGATTGCGATTATTGGCGGCGCCGGATGGTGTGCCAGCGCGCGCGAATATTTCGCTACCTATGCCGAGCGGATTGGCCTTCCGGTCGCCTGCGCGTTCCGGCGGCAGGATAATTTTCCCAATACTAGTCCGGTTTACGCGGGCAATCTCGGCTATGGCCCCAATCCCAAACTGGTCGAGCGGGTCAAAGCCGCCGATCTGGTCATCGCGGTCGGGGCGCGCCTGGGCGAGGCCACCACCGATGGCTATACACTCATCACGCCGGATCATCCGGACCAGATATTGGTCCATATCCATCCCGACCCGGACGAGCTCAACCATGTCTATCGCATCGACCTGCCGATTTGCGCAGAGATGCACGAATTTGCCGAACAGGCCGCGTTATGGGATGACGACCTGCTGAGCTTTGATGCAGGTAAAGCGGCGCATGCCGATTATCAGCAATGGACAACGGTCAAACCAACCGACGCGAAACTCGATCTCGGGCCCTGCGTCGCAGCGATGCAGGACATGCTGCCGGCCGATGCGATCATCTGCAATGGCGCCGGCAATTTTTCCGGCTGGTGGCATCGCTACTGGACCTATGGCCCGTTTCCCAGCCAGCTGGCGCCGACATCCGGCGCCATGGGCTATGGCGTGCCGGCTTCCGTGGCCGCTGCCTTGCGCTCTCCCGAGCGCGTCTCGGTGGTGATAGCAGGCGACGGCGACTTCATGATGAACGGTCAGGAGCTGGCAACGGCCGTGCAATATGACGCCAACCTGCTCGTGCTGGTTATCGACAATGGCAGCTTCGGCACCATCCGCCTGCATCAGGAGCGCGAATATCCCGCAAGGCTATCCGCCACCACGCTGCAGAACCCCGATTTCGCGATGCTCGCCAAAGCCTATGGCGGATGGAGCGCGACTGTGGAAAGCACTGATGAGTTTGCTCCGGCGCTGGAACAGGCCATGCAGCACAAGGGGCTGCGCCTGCTCCACCTGAAAACCGACGTCGAATATCTCACTGCTGCCGGTGCCACGGTCAGCGGGTTGCGGAGCAAATAAGCGCAAAGGCTGTATGCTACGTGCTCCGCATCAAGTGCGGAGCACAAAGATCGATCCGCTGGCTCGGATCAAAGCGCTTTCCTACAGGCGCTGCTTTATGATATTTCCTGAAGCTCGCTCTTTCTTAGTCTTGAATATCTATTCGCATCGGTTTGCCATAAGCCGTTATTTTCTTTGGCAAACCACAAAAATCTTTTCGCGCTTTAGGGGGTGTGACCCTGTGTGACCCTCTATCGAAAAGCGGGCTATGCGGCCATCGCCAAAATCTCTTCCCATTCGTCCGCGGTTACCGGGGCCACCGACAAACGGGTCTGACGAATAATCGCCAGATTGGCGAGCTTCGGGTTTTTCTTCATTTCTTTAAGCGGCACCGCTTTGTTCAATTTGCGCACCGGCTTCACCTTTACCGCAATCCAGCGACCGGTATCGTCAAATGGATCAGGAAATTGCTCTTCGCTGACTTCCATGATCCCGACAATTTCCAGTCCCTGCCGCGAATGGTAGAAAAACACCTGGTCGCCGACCTTCATCTTTTTCATATTGTTACTGGCCTGCGCGTTTTTGACCCCGTCCCAGGTGCCTTCTTTTTCCGCGATCAGGTCATCCCAGCCATATTCATCGGGCTCTGATTTTATCAACCAATATTGCGCCATCGGGGGCTCCTTTCACAAAAACATCACCCGCCAATAGCTGCGCAACAGACATAAAAAAAGGCCCCGCCGGTTGGACGGGGCCTTTTAACAGAATTTCGGCTCAATTTTAACCGGGCATTACAACCGTATCGATTGCGTGAATAACGCCATTGGAAGCTTCTACATCAACCATGGTCACGGTAGACTTTCCGCCAGCCGCATCTTCCAACACAACATTTTCGCCGTCCATGGAGGCTTTCAGTTCGCCGCCCTGAACCGTGGTCAAGGTCGCGGTTCCGCCGCCATCCGTGATCGCCTTTGCGACGTCGGCTGCGGTCAGTTTACCGGCTACCACATGGTAGGTCAGCAAAGCCGCCAAATCGTCTTTCTTCTCCGGTGTCAGCAGCGCGCTGAGTGTTTCTGGGTCCACTTTGGAGAAAGCATCATTGGTTGGCGCGAAGACCGTGAATGGCCCCTCGCCCGACAAGGTTTCACCCAAATCAGCGGTTGTTACGGCCGTTACCAATGTAGAGAAATTTTCGTTACCCTGCGCTACGCCAACAATTGTCGTTGCTTCGTCTGCATCAGCTGCCATGGCATCGGCGGCACCTTCTTCAACAGTGCCTTCAGCGCTGGCATCGGTTGCTTCTTGAGCACAAGCTGCCAGGGAAACTGTCGCCGCACTGGCGAGGAGGATTTTAGAATAAATACGCATTATATTCCTTTCATAATAGTCAAAAGCTGGCCGATGATGCGGTCCACACCCTGACATCATGAAGTGGATGGTACGCCGCGTGAAACAAGGATTTTATCGACGAACCGAGGTAAAATCTGCGACCTACCGTTTTTCCATGAACATGAAGTCGCGATCAAAGCTTTTCATATGGGCGCCGCCGTCCACAAACAGCGTCTGTCCGGTCACGCTTTCCGCCCCTGCCAGATAGCAAATAGCGGCGGCAATATCATCGGAGGAAGACAGTCGGCCCAGCGGCATGCGTTCGGTCAAACGGGTCATTTGGTCCGGATCATAATCTTCTGTCGGTATCGTGAGACCAGGCGCCACACCATTGACGCGCAACCTATCCGAGCAAGCTACTGCGAGTGTTCTGATCGACTCCGCAAGCGCTTGTTTGGACAAGGTATAGCTCAGTTGATCGCCATTCGGATTGCGGACGCGCTGATCGACAATGTTGACCACCGCAGCGCGCTGACCTTCGGGAACCTGTTGGGCCAATATTGTCGTCAGCAGGGTCGGCACCATCATGTTGATCTTTAGATGTCGATCGAGTGAGACTTCGCCCAGACTGTCGGCATCATCATAATCAAACAGCGATGCATTGTTGACGAGCAGATCCGGTGCCTGGCCAAAATGATGCATGACAGCTTCGAGCAGCTTTTCCGACGCCTTATCGGCTCCAAAATCTGCGATAAAACCCGACCATTTCGTATCCTGGGCTTCGAGTATTTTCGCCAGACCCTCTTCCGGATTAGCGTCGCTATGACCGTGAAGCGCCAAGCAGTAGCCTGCTTCAGCCAGGCGGCCTGCAATATGAGCACCCAATCGCCGCAATCCGCCTGTTACCAGCGCCAGCTTCATCGGGGCGTCACTCATTTACGGGCTCGTGACATGGTAATGCCAATAGCCTCTCCTTTTTCGGAGATCAGCAGCTTCACGATCTTGACCGTAACCCGCAACACATTCTTATCCTGCAGGAACAGTGTCTCGATGATATGATCGGCCACCGCTTCGATGAGTTTAAAATGCACGCCTTCCGGCAAATTGCTAGTCGCGGCGTCTTTCAGGTCCATATAGTTTTTGGAGCTTTCAAGTGGCGTATCCGCTTCGTATCGCTCCTGAATTTTCAAATCAGCCGCAATGGAAATGCGCAGCGGCTGCGGCAAATGGGTCTCTTCAGAATAGATGCCGGTCAGGACATCGACCTCTAAATCGTTTACTTCTAGTGTGAGTGTATCTGTCATCAGATGTCTTCACCACTTTGCAGGCAAAATGGCAAGTCATGCTGTCAGTTTGTTGGGCCTGCGCTGCTATTTAGACCAGCGCGCGTATATCGCCGTTGGCAGCAGCAAACCGCGGGCCTCCTCTTTGACCGCCAGTTCGCCGACTTCAATTTTACCGCTGAGATGGGCCAGTTTTTCGTGCAGCAAGGATCCCAAAGCCAGTGCCGACATTCGCACCGCATAAACCGTCAGGAACAAGCAGCGACTATCTTCGTCGAGCAGCTTTCCGCAGCTTTCCACCAAGTGAGCGAGATCTTCTTCGAGCCGCCAGATCTCCCCGTCCGGACCCCGGCCATATTTAGGTGGATCGAGGAGAATGGCATCATAGCGCCGCTCCCGCCGTACTTCCCGCGCGGCGAACTTGGCCGCATCGTCAATAATCCAGCGCACCGGACGCTCCGCCATATTGGAAAGCGCCGCATTGTCCCGCGCGGCAGATACAGATTTCTTGGACGCATCAACATGGACGAGTTTGGCTCCAGCGGCGGACAAAGCAAGCGTTCCAACGCCGGTATAGCCAAAAAGATTAAGAGCCTGTGGCTCTTCGACATCTGCCAAGTTCGACCGGATCCAGCGCCACACCGGGTCCATATCGGGAAAATAGGCCAAATGACGAAAGGGCGTGCATTGGGCGGTAAATGTTACCTCTTCCCAGCTAAGCGGCCATCCCTCTTGAGGGATCGGCCGGTTGAAATGCCAGCGCCCACCGCCATCATCGTCCGATGCGGGAATAAACTCGCCATCAGCCTGCCATTCATCCTGTGCCGGCGACCACATTGCTTGCGGCTCCGGGCGAATGAAATGATAGTCGCCATAGCGTTCGAGTTTCCGACCGTCGCCGCTATCAATCAGCGCATAGTCACTGCGTGGATCGCTGATCATCACACCGGGGCTTGATACCGCCTCAGCCATCGGCGGGTGTCGCTTTCGCGGTTACAAACGCCTTCACCGCGTCATAGTCACCCGGCAATTTATCGCAGGCTTCTTCCCGGTCGAACAGATCACCAATCCGGCGCGGCAAGGCAGGACGCAATCCCGTTGCCCGCTCAACCGCATCCCTAAACTTGGCAGGATGGGCCGTCGCCAATGTGACAATCGGAACCGAAGGATCAATATCGGCTGAGCGCGCAGCCGACAGTCCTATAGCGGTATGCGGATCAATTACCTGCCCCGCCGCCTCTTGCGCCTGGCTCATGGCCAGCGTCATGCTATCGGGATCGACACGTTCGCTGGTAAAGATCGACAAAGCTTTGGCAAGCATCTCGGGCGCGATTTGCATATCGCGGGTTGCTTCAAAAGCTTTCATGCGCGCCGCCGTCTTTTCGCCATCCCGGCCTTCGAGATCGAACAGCAATCGTTCGAAATTGCTACTGATCTGAATATCCATTGATGGCGCGGCAGTCGGCGTCACGGTTCCGGCAGAATAGTCGCCTGCACTCAAGGCGCGATGCAAAATGTCATTCACATTGGTGGCCACGACGAGACGCTCTATCGGGAGCCCCATTTGCGCCGCGACATAGCCAGCGAAAACATCTCCGAAATTGCCGGTCGGGACCGAAAAAGCAATCTTGCGATGCGGACCGCCTAACTGCGAGGCAGCATAGAAATAATAGACAATCTGCGCCATCAACCGGGCCCAGTTAATCGAGTTAACCGCTGAAATTGCGAAACGATCCGTCACGTGCTGATCAGCAAACATCCGTTTGACCATCGCCTGCGCGTCATCGAAGCTGCCGTCAATTGCAATATTATGAACATTCGGTGCCAACACAGTGGTCATCTGGCGGCGTTGCACATCCGATATCCGTCCATCGGGATGCAGCATGAAGATATCAACCTTGTCACGACCGGCTAAGGCATCAATAGCAGCGGACCCGGTATCGCCGGAGGTCGCTCCGACAACGGTCAGATGTTTGTCCTGCCGCGCCAGAAACGTCTCGAACAACAGACCCAGCAATTGCAAAGCGACGTCCTTGAACGCCAGCGTCGGACCGTGAAATAATTCGAGCAACCAGTGCTGGCCATCCAGCTGCACCAGCGGTGTCACTGCGCTATGCGCAAAACGGCCATAGGCCTGCTGGCAAAGATCGCGAAGCTCACTCTCTTCAAGCACATCGCCGATAAAGGGACGCATTACCCGAACCGCTATTTCAGAATAGGGAAGCCCCGCCATATCGCTAATCTCGGCTTGCGACAGTTTGGGCCAATGAGTCGGCACGTAAAGACCGCCATCGCCAGCTAATCCAGCCAGAGTTACCTGTTCAAAATTCAGTGGCGCTGCACCGCCCCGTGTCGAGATATATTCCATGATGGCCAGCGGGTTAGCCGCCTCGTTGTCCTAGAGCAAGTTTTAAGCTTTGGTGGGCCTTTTATTGCGTCCCCGCAGAGCCAGAAAATAGATGGTCAGCGCGATCCCCGCAAACAGAAACCATTGGATAGCATAGGCCATGTGATTGTTCGGAACATCATCAGTCGACGGTTTCTGGCTTTTTTGCAGCCCGGCGACCGGCTTACTGGCTACCAGACGAATTATATTCTGGCTATCGGGCGCAATGATGCCGTTTAAGATGCCTCCAGCCCATTCAGGGTCTGCTGATGATTTGGACCAACCGGCAACCACTTGCGCGCCCGGTCCTTCAGCGCCAGACGTCTTGCAATGGGCGATGTGAGCCCAGCCCGATTGGCCATTGGCATTTCGCCCACTCACAGCACGCCATCCCAATATTTCCAGACAATTCACCGATGACTTACGGAAATAGGGCGGATTGTCTTCGACAGGCACGGCAGGATAGCTAATGGCAGGTTGATCGCTTGCCGCTTGGTAGGTCGCAAGCAAGTCGTTTTTCCAGTCTGCGCGCTGTAGCTGCCAGATGCCAAGCCCGACCATTGTCGCGACGGCTGCCAACACGATAATGGTTACAAAGACGGGAACGCCCTTCATTTTTCGCTACCAGTGTCGATACTGCCTTCACGGGCCTGGTTGCGATGTTCCAGAATCAACAATATGGCCTTGGAAATTCTCAGGGAGCCGACCACTGCAGCGATGGTCAGCGGAAACCAAAGCATGGCGTGAACCCAAATAGGCGGTCGCCAGTTTAGTTCTACGATCAAAGCGAGCCCGAGGACAAGACCACCGACGATCAGCGTGAGGAAGGCCGCCGGACCATCTCCAACATTATATTTTCCATAGTCGAGACCACAGGCTCGGCATTTGTCAGAGAAAGCAATCATGCTGCCAAATAATGTTTTCTGTCCGCATTGGGGGCAGAGACCAAAAAGGGCAGCAGGAAGAACATCCGGCTGCCCCTTTGAATTCTGGGTATCGGTCAATAGTTTATCCTAATGAACCGGCGCGCCCCAGCCGCCCCATACATAAACAGCAAGGAACAGGAACAGCCATACGACATCGACAAAATGCCAGTACCAGGCAGCGGCTTCAAAACCGAAATGCTGTTTCGGGGTGAAGTGGCCCTTATAGGCCCGTGCCAGACAGACAATCAGGAATATCGTACCGACGATAACGTGGAAGCCATGGAAGCCGGTCGCCATATAGAACGCGCTGCTATAGTTTAATCCAGCGAATGGGAATGGCGCGATGCTATACTCATAAGCTTGGATGGCGCTAAACACCACGCCAAGAATGATCGTCAACCACAGACCTGTAATCAAGCCCTGGCGATTGCCGTGAATGAGGGAGTGGTGCGCCCATGTCACCGTCGTACCGGAACACAGCAAAATGAGGGTATTAAGTAGCGGCAGTTCAAAGGCATTTAGCACTTCAATGCCTTTTGGCGGCCATTGCATAAGAGCTTCGGCGCCCTCCTGACCGATCATATTAGTCGCGATGCCATCGGCAAAATCAATGGGTTGTGGGAACAGAGAATAATCAAACCATGCCCAGAACCAGCCCACAAAGAACATCACTTCTGATGCAATGAACAGGATCATACCATAGCGCAGATGCAACTGTACCACTGGGGTGTGGTCACCCGCATGGGCTTCTTTGACCACGTTCGACCACCATGTGAAGAAGGTCAGACCTACTAACCCCACGCCGATCGCGAAAACCAACGAACCAAAAGATCCGAAAACATCGGGATGCATCCACATGATGCCGCCAAAGGCCATGACCAGTGCAGACATCGAGCCGATGAAGGGCCAGATATCAGGCGGTAAAATATGATAATCGTGGTTCTTGGCTCCAGCCATGGTGTAGTTCCCCAGGTTTCGTTCGTTACTGTTCTTAGCTATCGCTCTTTGCGGGGTCCACCGCAATGCCGTCTTTCGAGCGATAAAATGTGTAGCTTAAAGTGATTTCTTCAATATCGCGTGTTTCCGGATCTTCCAATATTGCAGGATCAACATAATAGAGCACCGGCATCCGCATCGTCTGACCCGGCTCCAAAAGCTGTTCGGTAAAGCAGAAACATTGTACTTTGTGAAAATATTTTCCTGCCAGAAGCGGGGTCACGTTAAACGTTGCTGTGCCGACAACCGGCTGATCTGATTTATTGGTTGCGATATAAATCGCCATGTCACGGGCGCCGACACTGACACGGTCAACGGCCTGTTCCGGCTTGAATGCCCATGGCAAAGCTGAGTTGACATTGGAATCAAACCGGACCGACATCACTTTGGAAGTCGCTTGTACCGTCGCAGCCTGAGCCTCGCCCACGCGCTGCGTGGTTCCGCCATAACCCGTGACGCGACAAAAAATTTCATAAAGCGGGACGGCCGCGTAGCCCATGCCTAGCATGGCTAGCCCCATCGCCCCTGCCATCATGGCGCTGCGACGATTTTTACTCGATAGGTCTCTGGTTTGTGCTTGGGTCATGAGATTGATGCGTTAATTTTAACAAAGGTAATGAGGTAAAACAGAACCACCAAGAAGAAAAGAAGGCCGGCAAGGATCGCGGCGCGATGCTTTTGCCGCGCTTGATACGCTTTCTGCTCTTCGCGTGACATGGATGTCTTGCTGGTATCGATTTCACTCATGCGATCAACATCCGGTCAATTATCAGAGCCCCGAACAGAGTAAAAAGATACAAGATTGAAAAACTGAAAAGCTGCTTTTCGGCTTTCATAGCGGCGGGGTCTTCGGTCTTGCTCAACCCAACCCGGAGTGACAACAAGCAAAAGACCAAGCTCAACACTATAGCTGAAACACCGTAAACAGCACCGGTCATACCCAGCACAAACGGGGCAATCGCACATATCGCAAGGATAAGGCTGTAACCAAAAATCTGTTTTCGCGTTGATTGTCGTCCGGCAACCACAGGCATCATCGGCACGCCGGCTTTGGAATAGTCGCTGTTCACAAACAACGCCAATGCCCAGAAATGCGGTGGTGTCCAAAAGAATATAATCGCGAACAACAATATCGGCATCAACGTGATATCGCCGGTCACAGCCGCCCATCCGATTAAGGGAGGAAATGCCCCTGCAGCGCCGCCGATAACGATATTCTGAGGCGTATTCCGCTTCAACCAAATCGTATAGACCACAGCGTAAAAGAAAATTGCAAAAGCCAGAACCACTGCGCTTAGCCAATTCACGGCTACACCCATCAGCAGGACAGAGAAAACAGACAGCCCAATACCAAAGTGTAAAGCTGTTTCGCGATCCATCCGACCAGCAGGCAAGGGACGCTTTGCCGTTCGCTTCATGACCGCATCAATATCATGCTCATACCACTGGTTTAGCGCGGCTGAGGCGCCAGCACCCAGGCTGATCGCCAAAATTGCGGTAAACCCGATCACGGGATGAATGGATCCTGGCGCGGCCAGCAAACCACATATGGCGGTGAATATAACGAGCGACATGACGCGCGGTTTGGTCAGCGCGAACAAGTCTAGTGCACTGGCCAGGTTATGGGTTGATGTCGAAGCGATTGTCATATCTGTTTCAAATATCTCAAAGGTCTCTTGTAGTCATGCTCCCGGCAATCATTTGATCGCCGGGAAGATAATCATCAAACTCTACCCGGATTACTTAATCTGGGGCAGCGTTTCGAACTGGTGGAATGGTGGCGGGCTGGACAAAGTCCATTCCAGCGTCGTCGCGCCTTCGCCCCAGTAATTTCCTTCTGCCTTACGGCCAGCGACCAAGGACCAGGCGATGTTGACGAAGAAAATCAATACACCGACGCCCATGATCACATAACCGATGGATGCAACCTCGTTCCAATAAGCAAATTGCTCAGGATAATCGGGATAGCGCCGTGGCATGCTCTGGTTACCCAGGAAGTGCATGGGGAAGAACAGGACGTTCACACCGATGAAGAAAATCCAGAAGTGCAACTGGCCAAGCAGCTCGCTATAATGGCGACCCGACATTTTCGGGAACCAGTAGTAGAAGCCGGCAAAGATCGAGAAGACCGCACCCAGCGACAACACATAGTGGAAGTGAGCAACCACATAATAGGTGTCATGCAGATTATCGTCGATACCGCCATTGGCGAGAACCACACCCGTCACACCACCTACGGTGAACATGAAGATGAAGCCCAAAGCCCAGACCATGGGTGTTTTGAACGACATCGAGCCACCCCACATAGTCGCAATCCACGAGAAAATCTTGATGCCTGTGGGCACCGCGATAACCATTGTTGCAGCGGTAAAGTACATTTTCACATTAACCGACATGCCGGTCGTAAACATGTGGTGTGCCCATACGACGAAGCCAACGACACCAATCGCTACCATGGCATAAGCCATACCGAGATAGCCGAAAATCGGCTTACGCGAGAAAGTCGAGATAATGTGGCTGATCATACCAAAGCCGGGCAAGATCATAATGTAGACTTCGGGGTGACCGAAGAACCAGAACAGATGCTGATATAATACCGGGTCACCGCCACCGGCAGCATCAAAGAAGGTCGTACCGAAGTTACGATCAGTCAGGAGCATCGTGATGGCTGCAGCCAATACAGGCAACGCGAGTAGTAGCAAGAATGCAGTGACAAGTACGGACCAGACGAAGAGCGGCATTTTGTGCAGCGTCATACCCGGCGCACGCATATTCAGGATGGTCGTAATAAAGTTTACAGCACCCAAAATCGAGCTTGCACCCGCCAAATGGAGTGACAGGATCGCCATATCTACCGCCGGGCCAACCGAGCCAGAAGTCGATAGCGGCGCATAGACCGTCCAACCCGTACCAGCCCCGTTACCAGTACCGCCCGGAACGAAAGCCGATCCAAGAAGCAACAGAAACGCAGGAATGAGCAGCCAGAAGCTGACATTGTTCATCCGCGGGAACGCCATATCCGGCGCACCGATCATCAGCGGAACAAACCAGTTACCAAAGCCGCCGATCATCGCTGGCATCACCATGAAGAAAACCATGATGAGGCCATGGGCCGTAATTAGCACGTTCCAAAGGTGAAGGGCTTCATCTGCAGAAGCACCCGAACCAACCCAAGTCGTAAGATATTGGATTCCTGGCTCAGCGAGCTCCATCCGCATCATGCCGGAAATCGCGCCGCCAATGATACCGGCGATAATTGCAAAAATCAGGTATAATGTACCGATATCTTTATGGTTGGTAGACATGAACCAACGTTGGAAAAAAGCCGGCTTGTGATCCGCATCATGTGCATGATCATCCAAAATCTGGCCGTCTGCTGCAATAGTTGTCATCGCTTGCGTATCCCTTAGTTCGCAGCAGCGGCTGCATCAGCAGGCGCGCCTTCTGTTGTCGTGTCGTCAGATGCGGTTTCTTCTACCGCGGCTTCATCGCCTTCGGTCTCAGTAGCCTCATCCCCTTTTACGGTCCCGCCATTGGCGCGCACCCAGTCATTAAACTTATCTTCTGGCAACACTTCTACCGTGATCGGCATAAAGCCGTGCCGCGCGCCGCAAAGCTCGGAACATTGGCCGTAATAAACGCCAACCTCATCGATTTGCAGAACTTTCTCGTTGATCCGTCCGGGAACGGCATCAAGCTTGAACCAAGCCGCTGGCAGGGCAAAACTGTGAATAACGTCCGCGCCAGTGATCAACATTTTTACCGGCTTGCCAACAGGAATAACCATCCGATTGTCAACCGCGAGCTGAAAAGGCTCGCCGCGTGCCTTGGCTTCGTCTTCTGGCAGCATGTTCGAGATAATTTCGAAATCGCCATTATCGGGATAGCTATAGCCCCAATACCATTGGTAACCAGTGACTTTAACAGTGAGCGCATCTTCCGGTGCAGGCTCGAACTGTTTCGCGAGCAGGCTGATCGAAGGAACAGCGATAACCAGCAATATCAGGACGGGTATCACAGTCCATACAATTTCTATGAAAGTATTATGGGTTGTTTTTGACGGCTCTGGATTGGCGCCGCGCCGAAATTTAATCATCACGATGAAAAGGAGCAACAGGACGAACAAGCAAATTACAGCCATGATGGGCAGTAATATTACATTATTAATCCATTTTGCTTCCTTGCCCGTCGCGCTAACCTGCGGCTGGAAATCAATCCCTTTGTCCACGGGCATTCCGACGCCTTCGGTTGGCTTCATCGGAGTATAAAGCGCTGGATCAAGACCTGAAGCTGGAGCCGCTTCTGCTACTGGAGCTTCTGAATCGACGCTAGCCGCAGCTGGGGCTGCCTCCGCTCCCGGCGCTGCTGGCAGGGCATCTTGTGCCACTGAAGCTGCCGGGGTGAGAATCAGGCCCAACGCCAAAATCCATGCTTTCACATAATGAGTCATTACTTGCTCAACCTTATCTAAGCCCTAATTTTCGGTCGTTTTCAGCTTCTAACTCGGTGAGCCAATCTGGTAAATATGCCCATTTGGACATCAGCCCCATCAATCTGAAACATCCCGTTCGAGGCGGCTTATAAGCGGGGTTGTCGCAAGCCTCAAGCTACTCTACGCATATTTTTTCAGTTTTCGGGCTTTCATTGGAACGAATATGGACCCATTTCAGAATATCAGGCGGAATTAGGACGGATTAAAAACTTTGACCGAGAACGAAATATTAGACGAATTCCGAGCAAGTGATGCCCTTTTAGAAGGGCATTTCATATTGTCATCCGGACGGCATAGCGCCCAATATTTGCAATGCGCACGGGTACTGATGGACCCCGCCCGAGGCGCCAGACTGACCAATGCACTCGTCGGAAAAATTCCTATGGATATTCGCGAGGAGATCGACATAGTCGTTTCTCCTGCCATGGGCGGCGTCATTGTCGGCCATGAAATGGGCAGAGCGCTGGGGACAGAAGCGATATTTCTCGAACGACCAGAAGGTACGTTTGAACTGCGGAGGGGTTTTCGGCTCGAACCGGGCCAAAAAGTTCTGATGATGGAAGATGTCGTAACCACCGGCTTATCTTCTCGCGAAGCCATCAAAGCCATTCGCGAAACTGGCGGCGATGTTATTGCCGCAGGTGCTCTGGTTGACAGATCGAACGGAAAAGCCAGCTTTGACGTCCCATTTTTTCCGTTAATCGCTTTGGAAGTTCCTTCATACGCCGATGATGAAGTGCCAGCAGCACTGGCCGCCGTCCCGACTACAAAGCCCGGCAGCCGCCAGTCATGAACGAGAGCCCGCATCTCAGGCTGGGTGTCAATATCGATCATGTTGCCACCATACGAAACGCGCGTGGCGGCGATCACCCGCAACCCATCAGGGCCGCGACAATCGCAGCGGAAGCGGGAGCGGATGGTATAACCGCCCATTTGCGGGAAGATCGGCGCCATATTCGCGACGATGACCTGATTGAGTTGATGGACACCCTTTCTATACCGCTTAATCTCGAAATGGCGGCGACAGACGAAATGCTGGATATTGCCCTGCGCCATAAACCACATGCGGCCTGCATTGTCCCTGAAAAACGGGAAGAACGCACCACCGAAGGCGGTCTGGATGCGGCAGGTCAACACAACCGGTTAAAGGATTTCGTCGGCCAATTACGCGATGCCAGCATTCGCGTCAGTCTGTTTATCGAACCAGAACCAAGACAAATTGAAGCTGCCATCCACCTGGGCGCGCCGGTAGTCGAATTTCACACGGGCCATTATGCCCATGTCAACGGTGCAGAGCGCGAAAAAGAGCTGCGCCGGATCAGCGACGCTGCCGCGCTGGCTGCGAAAAACGGGATTGAGCCTCATGCTGGTCATGGCCTCACGTTTGACAATGTCTTGCCAATTGCCGCCATCCCGCAATTGGTCGAACTGAATATCGGCCATTTTCTTATCGGAGAAGCGATATTTGGCGGGTTGGCCGGAAGCATCCGGCAAATGCGCGCATTGATGGATGATGCCCGATGATTATCGGACTGGGCTCAGATCTTTGTAATATCGAGCGCATCCAAAATTCGCTGGACCGCTTTGGTGAACGATTTGAAAAGCGCGTCTTCACAGAGCTCGAACGCGCCAAGGCTGCGCGCCGACCTTATACAAAAGCAGGCACTTATGCGAAACGCTTCGCCGCCAAGGAAGCGTATTCCAAAGCGGTTGGAACTGGCTTTAAGGCCGGCGTTTTCATGAAGGATATTGGCGTTGTTAACGCCAAAAGCGGCGCGCCCACATTGGCGCTAAGCGGCGGCGCCAAAAAACGGCTCGACGCACTGACTCCTGCCGGATATGATGCAATTGTTCATCTCACACTCACTGACGATCATCCATGGGCACAAGCCTTCGTGATTATCGAAGCGATACCTTCAACCTAAAAAAGGGTTGGAGTGCGACAACAGAAGAAGAAAACAGCATATGGCGTTAGAAAAGGCGGATGATCAGGCGATCAAGCCGGGGGATTCTGAAAAAGAAAAGACCGATTGGGCCGGCGAAGCGAAAAGCATCGGCCTTTTGCTGCTCGCTGTATTGGCCTTTCACAGTCTGGTCGCAAAACCTTTTTATATCCCTTCCGTATCAATGATGCCCGGGCTACTGGTCGGTGACCGCTTGATCGTTAGCAAATATGCCTATGGCTGGTCTTGGGTATCGCCGACATTCCATATTTTACCGCGCATGGAAGGACGGCTGTTCGGGTCTTTGCCAGAACGCGGTGACATCGTGATCCTGACACCGAAGGATCAGAGCAGCGATTATATCAAGCGTGTCATCGGCTTGCCGGGCGACACTCTGGAACTGCGTGGTGGTCAGGTTTTCCTGAACGGAGAGGCTGTCGATCAGGAAGCCCAGCCGGATTTGCAATTGCCGATTGATGCCAATGCGCCCTGTGGAAGCCGTGAATTTCCGGGTTTACGCGGTACAGACGCGGTCGGCAACACCATCTGCTCACTACCAATTGTGCGTGAGACCCTGCCTAATGGGGTGAGCTACGATATTATCGATCTGGGACCGGAGATAACCGACGACATCGCGCCGGTGGTGATACCAGAAGACCATGTCTATCTGCTCGGTGATAATCGCGATCTTTCCGCTGACAGCCGCGTTTCAAGCCCCCTCGGCTTGAATGGCACTATACCTTGGGAAAATATCGGCGGCCGCGCTGAGTTTATTACATTCTCACTGGATGGCACGACCAGTCTCAACCCGGTCAGCTGGTTTACATCCTTCCGTAGTGGCCGGGCAGGAACCAGTTTGCGCCCCGATCGCGACGATAGTGCTGCCGAATAGAGCCAAGCGTTTATAGGCGAAGGCCGAGCGTTTCGTCCAGACCAGCCATAATGTTGAGATCCTGAACCGTGCTGCCAGCCGCGCCTTTGCCGAGATTGTCGAGCTTTGCGATCAAACGAACCTGATCACCGCTGTCATTGCCAAAGACAAAAAGGTCCAGCCGGTCCGTTGCACCGTCATTTTCATTTAACAACAATTCACTAAAGCCATTACCTTCATGCGGGCGGACAATCGTCGATCCCTCATAATGACGTTTTAATGCGTCCAGCAGGTCACTGGCTCTGACGCTGCCGCCCATGGCTGCAAGGTTTAGCGGAACCTCAACAATCATGCCGCGATAGGCGCGGACAACCGAGGGTGCAAAAATCACGTCATGGGTCAGGCCTGCATGGCGCTTCATCTCCGGCATATGCTTATGCGCAAGCGTCAGGCCATAACTGCGAAAACCGATGTCCGGTTCCTGCGCAAACCGCTCAATCAGTGCCTTGCCGCCGCCGGAATAGCCCGACACGGCATTGACCGTATAGGGCCAATCTGCTGGCAACAATCCGCGCGCGATGAGCGGAGCGACCAGGCCTAGGAAGCCGGTCGGATAACAGCCTGGATTGGATACAAATCTTGCATTGGCAATGCGTTCGTGTTGCCCATCTGCAAACTCTGCAAATCCGTAAACCCAACCGATCGCCGTCCGATGGGCAGAAGAAGCATCAATGACGCGTGTATGGTCATTCTCGACAAGCGAAACCGCTTCTACAGCCGCCTCATCGGGCAGGCATAGAATGACAAAATCACTATCGTTAATCGCTTCTCGGCGGGCATTGGCATCCTTGCGCCGATCTTCGGGTAAGCGGACAAGATCAAATTCTTGTCGCGACCCTAGCCGGTCGGCAATTTCAAGGCCGGTGGTTCCGGCTGCCCCGTCAATAAAAACACTATAGGCCATCGCCGTTCGTCAACCGAGCCGCTTGCGCGCCAAAACTGGCTGTTCAACATCATCGCCGAACCGGTCAACTACATTACTTAACGGCTCGTTGGCCACGCGCATCCAATGGATATTGGCGTGAATGATCCGGTCGCTATCCGCCATAATCCCAACATGGTCCGGAAAGAACACAAAATCACCGCGCCTCAAATCTTCATCAGCCGCAATCTCTGAACCCACGGCTTTAAGCTGCTGGTCGGCATCACGCGGTGCCGATTGACCGGTCAAGCCAAGCACCATCTGAACCAACCCAGAGCAATCGAGACCGTCTCCGCTGCGACCACCCCATAAATAAGGGGCCCCAATCAGCTGCTCTGCAAAATCTACAGCGCTATTCGTTCCGTCAAAAACCAGCTTTGCGCCAATTTTTTGCACATGGCGGATGTGCACATAGCCTTTGCCGGATTTCAAAAAATTTCCACATTCACTGGGTTCGCCGCAGGCCAGTTTCGCGCCCATTGGCAGGCGCTTGATCACGCCAGCTTTAACGTCCGGTTCAATGAATATCAACGCCGCTCGCGCGGAAACCAAATGCGTTGGTTGGGCAGTCTTGCGCTGATGTTGCAATGCATGAACCGGCAAATAGCCGACATAGCGATCATGGTCGCAAAAGCCCCAGGCCCAATCGCCCACGACATCCAGCAGATGAAAATCCTCACCATGCAGTAGCTCAGATACCGCTTCGTGGTCTTTGCCACCCTGCTTGCGGATCATTGCCTTGGGCGCAGCACAGCGCATCGGCAAAGCTTCAGCATAATGTGGCGCGAACAATTTTCCGGCCAGAGCAATATCCGCCAGATCACCCCGATGCGCCGTTGTCCGCGGATCAAAATCCTCCTCAGGACCGTGCAGCGAAAATTTCGCGCGTGCGGCCTGATCTCCGCCTTTTATATCCCCGACAATGTTCATTTTTTCTTGCATACCCCATTTACAGCTTGCGCCAAAATCGCAAAACGCCGCGCTTTGTGACGAAGTTGTGACAATAGTCGCCCTTAACCGAGAATCCACCTGTTGATCAAGCAGCGACTGCAGCGTCTATTTGCTGTAGCGCCCTTTCAAATAGTGCCAGCTTGCTCGCAAACCCAGCGCCTCGCCACCTTTGGGTCGCCCAGCTTTGCTGGCGGGCCGCCAGGCATAGGTGTCGAAATGCGCCCAAGGGATATCATCCGGAACAAATTTCTTGAGGAACAATGCCGCCGTTATACAACCCGCAAACGAACCCACGGCCACATTATTGGTATCGGCAATCGGGCTATTGAGGCGATATTCATAGCGCGACCATAAGGGCATGCGCCACAGCGGATCATCTTCCAGATCGCCGCTTTCCAGCAAACCGGCCGCCATTTCATCATCGCTACAGAACATCGCTGGCAAATCCGGCCCCAGGGCCACACGAGCAGCACCCGTCAACGTCGCAAAATCGATAATCAGTTCCGGTTCTTCTTCGCCCGCCAGTGTCAGTGCGTCGCCCAAAACCAGACGGCCTTCCGCATCAGTATTGCCAATTTCCACCGTCAGGCCCTTGCGGCTGTTGAGGATATCGCCAGGACGCAAGGCATGACCATCGACCGAATTCTCAACCGCTGGCACCAACAAGTGCAGCTGCACCGGCAGCTTGGATTCCATGATCATCTTGGCCAGGCTAATCGCATGGGCCGCGCCGCCCATATCTTTCTTCATTATCAGCATGCCCGCCGGAGACTTCATCGAAAGGCCACCGCTATCAAAGGTCACGCCCTTGCCGACAATCGCGATTTTTGGAGCATCGGCCTTGCCCCATTTCAATTCGATGAGACGCGGCGCATGGTCGCGCATCGCAGCCTTGCCAACACCGTGGATCATCGGGAAATTCTTTTCCAATGTGTTACCGCGCGTGACTTTCAGGTCCGCTCCATTCGCCTCGGCCAGTCTCTGGACAATGTCTTCAAGCTTGTCCGGTCCCATATCGGCGGCCGGCGTATTGACCATATCGCGCACCAAAGCGGTGGCTTCCGCTTGCCGGACAGCTTCGTCGACTTGTCCGATCTCGTCCTTGACCAACAGCACGCTTGGCCCCTGACGATCCGGTAATTCCTTGTATTGATCAAACTCATGCTGGGGGATTAACCAGCCGAAAAGCGCATCCTTGGCACTGGCACCAGCCAAACGATATTTGCCTTCCGGCAATTTGCCGCCCAGCTTGGCAAGCGCCCATGGATCTAGCTTCTTGTGATTAATCACGCCGGCAACCACCGTGAAGTCGCCTTGCTGCGATTTTTCTTCCTTGCCCTTCGCGCCGGTGACCGGAAGGATCAGATATGATTCCGGATTGGCGACAAATTTATAAGCCTTCACTATGCTGCGAACGCTATCAGGCTGGTCTTTCAACCAGTCTTCGAAAATGTTCACATCCAATATCTGGATGGTGCGGGCAGGCTGGCCTTTATCGGCCTCTATCAATGTCTTAAAGTCGGTCATACCTGTGCTATAGCTGCTGTATGATCGGAACGCGAGTGCCTAATCAGGCCGCAACCGAGTCCTTTTCCGGAGTATCTTGAGATGGCTTTGGCGACGGGCTTCCCGCTTTGGCAAAAACCAATACGCCATCATCAACGGCCTTATGGCGCAAGTTGATAATGTCCTTGGGATAATTCTGATTGAGCCGCCAAGGTTTGCGGTCTCCCTGCTTCGGCAAATCCTTGATCGCCCTCTGCACATAGCCGGAGGTAAAATCGAGCATCGGCTCGGTCCCGACCGAACCGTCTGCAGGCAAAGTGGGCGTCGCAATCGGCGTGCCGTTCTTGTCCATGAAGTTGATCAGCCGGCAAACATATTCACTGGTCAGGTCGGCTTTTAATGTCCAGCTGGCATTGGTGTAGCCCATAGTCATCCCAAAATTGGGCACGCCGGAAAACATGACGCCCTTATAGTTTATTTTTTCGCCGAAAATGACGGGCTCACCGTCCACTTCAATGGCGGCGCTGCCGCCCGTGAGCATTTTCAAGCCCGTGGCTGTAACGATTATATCGGCTTCCAGCGTTTCGCCGGACTTCAGCGCTATGCCCTCTTTGGTGAAGCGCTCGATATGATCGGTGACAATGGACGCTTTACCTGATTTGATCGCGCTGAACAGATCACTGTCCGGGACCAGGCATAGGCGCTGATCCCAAGGATTATAGCTTGGCGTGAAATGGGTCATATCAACGCCCTCGCCCATTTCCTCTTTCACCATATCCAATATGCGCTTTTTGAATGCCTTTGGTTTGTTGCGCGCCAGGTTGAACGTAAAAAGACCCCACAGTACGTTTTTCCAGCGGGTGAGCAGATAGGCCAGTTTACCAGGCAGAATTTTCCGGAACCGCAGCGCCCATTTATCTTCGCCAGGCAATGATACGATATATGTCGGTGAACGCTGGAGCATGGTCACATGCTCTGCCGTTTCGGCCATGGACGGCACCAATGTCACGGCGGTTGCGCCGCTCCCGATAACAACGACTTTCTTGCCAGCATAGTCGATATTTTCGGGCCAGAATTGGGGATGCACAATCTGCCCTGCAAAAGCCTCTTTGCCCGGAAAATCGGGGCTGTGGGCTTCATCGTAGCTGTAATAGCCAGAGCACATATGGAGGAAATTGCATTTGATAGTACTGCTTGATCCGTCACCATGTTTGAGGCTGACGGTCCAGAGCGCCTCTTGGCTCGACCAGCTGGCGTTCACAACCTTCCGGTTGAACCGGATTCTGTCTTCCAGCTGATATTCGTCAACGGTCTCGTGGAGATATTTGAGAATCGAGGGCGCATCGGCAATAGCCTTGCGCGCGGTCCAGGGTTTGAAATTATAGCCCAATGTATACATGTCGCTGTCCGAGCGAATGCCGGGATAGCGGAACAGATCCCATGTCCCGCCCAGCCGCTCGCGCCCTTCGACAATGGCAAAGCTTTTACCGGGGCAGCGCTTGGTCAGGTGAACGGCAGCGCCAATTCCCGAAAGGCCGGCACCCACGATCAGCACATCAACTATTTCATTTTCCATAAAGCTTATTTACTGACATTGATGTTAATTGCAAGGTGCGTAACGTGGTGGGTGACGTAAAGTCCGTTAGCCCTGAGCTTGGTAGCCTATTCCGCTGCCTCGAGTTGCGGTTCATCGCCCGAAACGCTTGCACTGTTCGGCCCGTAAAACTGAATCACGCCATCGTCGATGGGGTCTTTGAGCAGGATCTTTTTATCAAACAGATAGTCCTGATTGAGCTTCCACGGCATTTTTGTGCTGTTGCGCGGCAACTCGTTGATGGAGCGTTTGATATAGCCGGAGGAGAAGTCGAACAGCTCTTCCTCTTCCACCGTTTCGGAAAGCACCGGATTGGCAATGCGCGTACTCGTCGCGTCCATGTGGTTGAGCAAGCGGCAGGTATATTCCGAAACAATATCGGCCTTGAGCGTCCACGATGCGTTGAGATAGCCAAAGACAATTGCCATGTTCGGGATATCGGAGAACATGCAGCCTTTATAATAGAAATGATCATGGAAATTGATTGGTTTGCCATCCACTTCAAAGGCAACCTTGCCGGCGACCGCCAGTTTCAGTCCGGTGGCAGTAACGATCACATCCGCATCCAATGTCTCGCCGGACTTCAGTTTAATACCGTCTGCAGTCACGGTTTCAATATGGCCGGTTTTGACATCCGCTGTTCCGGCGCTGATCGCCTTGAACATATCACTGTCGGGAACGAGGCATAGCCGCTGCTCCCAAGGACCATAAGGCGGCGTGTAATCTTCCTTGTTATATTTGTCTCCGAGCTCTTTTTTGAGCGGTTTTTCAAGCTTCTTGATGATTTTTTCCGGCTTCTTCCGGGCCATGTTAAATGTCAGATCCTGCATCCAGACATTTTTCTTGCGGATGATATTATAGGCCCATTGATCTGGCATGATCTTGCGGAGGAAATTGGCGAGATGATCCTTCGCATTCCGGGCAAAATACCATGTCGGCGTGCGTTGTAGCATTGTCACATGGGCGGCTTTCTCCGCCATGACAGGGACGATGGTCACCGCCGTCGCGCCGCTACCAATGATCACGACCTTCTTGCCGCTATAGTCAAAATCCTTGGGCCAGAATTGCGGGTGGACGACATCGCCCTTGAAATTCTCGATGCCCTCTATCTTCGCGTCATAGCCCTGATCATAGTCATAATAGCCAGAACCCATATAGAGGAAATTGGCGTGCATCACGACCTGACTGCCATCTGATTTCTCGGCAGTAACCGTCCAGCGTGCATCCTCACTAGACCAGCTGGCCGACAGCACCTTGTGGCCAAAATGGATATGCTTTTCCAGATCATGCTTCGCCTTGATCCGGTGGAGATAGTCCATGATCGACGGACCATCGGCAATGGCCTTTTGCTCGGTCCAGGGTTCAAATTTATAACCCAAAGTATGCATGTCGCTATCCGAACGGATGCCGGGATATTGGAAGAGATTCCATGTCCCGCCAATCTCGTTGCGACGCTCCACCAGGGCAAAGCTTTTGCCGGGACATTTATCCCGCAGATGGACCGCCATGCCGATACCGGAAATACCGGCGCCGACGATCAGCACATCGACCGATTCCATGGGTGCCGGAGCACCAGTGTTGCTTTGTTCTGCCATCTGCGTAGCCATTTGCCGTCTCTCCCAGCTTTGGCGATACTATGCCATTCCAGCGACAAGGTTGCAAATGACAATTTAATCGGCTGATTAAGGCCAAAATTCACACAGTTATCACGCAAATATCGCAGAGTTCCGGGAATGCGGGTGTGCATGGCCGATTATGTCAACCGTCACTCTTGCCAAATGCACGATCAGAATAGGCTTTTGGATTCTGCCCAGTTTCTACAGTTTCGACACAGAATCGCCTAAAAAAAATTCCTCCCCGCCTGCCGTCCAAATGGACTTTCGCTACAGGAACCAGATTCGGCGATCATGATAGCCAATCACGGGTGTTGTAGGAAAGGATTTTCCGTAATGATCCTATTCGGCCGTCCGGATATTCTGTTCTTCGCGTGGAGGAACCCAAGTGATATTCGGTTCGCTGTTTTCGACCAGCACGAGCGGCGCGCCCGGCGCGTCGATATCGGCATTGCGAATTTCGACATTAGCGGGTGTATCATTGTCAAACAGGAAAACCGGCGTGTCATTGTCTGCTGCCGCGCGCACAATCGGGCGATTGATGACATATTTGGCCGAACCGCCATGAAACGAAAAATGGCCGGGCCTTCCGGCTCCGCCGCGGGATCGCGGATCTTCGCTGCGGCAATTTTCCAGCGCGCCGGTGCCCCATAAACGGAAATTGCGTTTATTATCTTTGGCGACACAATTGGTGAGCTGCACATCGGTGGATTTCAGGTCAAAGCCCCCATCCGTGCTGCCGGTGGCGGTACAATCAAGATACTGGATCGCTTTATTACCCCGTTCGTCGGAAAAGCCGTCGCCATTCCAATAGTCGCTGCTCGATCGGCCTTGCTCGGCAAAACCATGGGCCTCGCATCTGCGATAGATGATCGCCTGCGCTTCGTCATCCAGCACAAAGCCGGTGCAATAGCGTTCGGTATTGGCGCTCGCCCGGGCGATCACATCCTCAATCAGACCATCGCGCGATCCATAGCGTATCCGGGTCATGGCACGCCTTATGTCGTCGCCGCTAATCCGGCGGAGGATGAAATTGGTCAGCGACGCTGGCGTCGATCTGTCCGAAGCGGTGTTTTCAAGAAAACGGTAGAGGTCTCGTCCTTCGACCCGTTCCACCACCAACCCGTCGGTCGCTACATTCACGCGTATCGCGCCGTTCCCGAGATTGAGGAATTTCGAATTTTTAACAACAAGATCGGACTGCGCTCTTAGTCCTTCTCCGCTGCCATCGCCCTGAAATGTTCGGCCATCTATAGTAGCTGCCTTGGCTGCACGAGAGCATCCGGCAAGCGAAGCCAGAGCCAGGGCGGAAATAAAGGTTCGTCGGTCGAGATAAGCGATCATGTCACATTCCTGCTATGGTGATGCCCGCCAGGAAACGGTGCCGGGAAAATTCTCGTCCGGGAAACGTGCCCGAAGCATCCTGATCACGAAAATCATATTGTGCATGGAGCGAATAGCGCGGACTGAGACGCCACTCAGCGCCCATCCTCGCGCCGGTAATTTTATAATCCCGGTCAATATCCTGAAACCGGTCCTCTTCGTAGCTGATGCTGGCGCTGACAATCAGGTTGCGCAAAAACTCATAATCCGCCGTAAGGGAAAATGATGTTGCAACAAAAGCGCCCGAACCGAGGGTCGAGGATTCCTCCACACCGCGATTGGCGCGCGCTGTGAGTGTCACGAGAGGCGTGATGAAATATTCAAGCTGCGCCCGCACGGCAAAGCCATCGACATCCTCAAAGCTCGCATCTTCGAAATTTTGTTGAAAATAGCCGACGCCAATTTCCGAGCGGATCAGTTTGCTCAGTTGGAAACTCGTCCCGGCAGTCACTTCATAGCCTTTGGAATCGCGAGAAGGCGACAGTAAGGGCTGGTCGACATAATTCCGCTGGTTGACAGTCCCGTTGACGAAAACAGACATGTCCGGGCTAACCGCAAATTCAGCGCCGAGATCTCCGGTAAGCAATGTCCGGTTCCGAAAATCCTGATCCACCGGAACGTCCAGTCCATCGCGCCCATCTTCATAATTGCGGGTTTCCACCCCGGCGCGGCCAGCGATCCGGAGCTGGCCGAACGTCCGCGCTGCCCCCGCATAAGCCGAAGCAAAACGATATTGCACCGGCTTTTGCAAATTGAGCGGCGAGGCCGGATCTGTGCGATCCTCGGTGCGCTGGCCATTGCGCGTACCCACATAGATCTGACTTTCGCGATCCAGATCAAACCGGCCGCGCAAGCCAAGGACGTAATCGGTCGTACTCTGGCTGTCCGTGCTGATATACTGCCTGTGATCCAATTCGGCGGCGGTCTCGATATTGAAACTGCCCAGCTGCTGCGACGCCGTCAGTCGGGGTCTGATCCGGACAATCAGATCGTCACTGGCATCGCGGACGGCGAAAATATTGCTGTCATATAGCGTGTCGACAGAAATGCTGGGCATGATCTCGGCCCCGCCAATGCGGTAGGGCACGGGGTCAAAAGCGGGTTGCGGCCGTTCCTGCACGCTGAGGATATCGGGGCGCTGGAATTGCAGGCTTTTATCGCGAAAATCCTCCAGCACTTCGGATTGCTGCGCATGAACAGTGCCGGGCAGCATTCCAACTAAGATTACCGAGATGAATATCCCGAGGCCAGGCTGATGCATATGTGCTTCAACTCCTTGCATAGCCCCAAGGTTGAACAACAAGCTGCATCGCAGCTATGTCGCGTGAATGCCATTCTCTATCACGTGCCAGTAGCGCTGTGCCGCCTTTTCCGGTGTATAGTCTTTGGTGCGCGTCAAAGCGAGTTGAGCGAAGCGTTCGCGGGTTTCTTGGTCCTGTAAATGGCGCAGAGAATCGGCCATGGCGGCGATATTGTTACATGGCACCAGAATACCGAAATCCGCCAAAGTCATGGCTTCAATGGATATATTGCTTTTGTCGGCCAGAATTTCCGAGGGCCCGGACTTGCAATTGGTTGCGATCACCGCTGTTTTGGTGCTCATTGCTTCGACCAAAGCATTGGGAAAACCCTCTGCATTGGATGACAGCACAAAAAACTGGGCTGCGGCCAATAAAGGAAAGGGATTCTGGACAAAGCCGGGCAATATAACCCGGTCTTCCAGACCATGATCTGCAATCTGCCGCTCCAGATCGGCGCGCAACGGGCCATCGCCAATGATGATGAGTTTTCCGGCAATGGAAGAGGCTGCAAAAGCGTCAATCAACAGGCTGAAATTCTTGTTCTCCACCAGGCGGCCCATTGCCATAATATAGGGCTCGTCGGGATGGGCGGGATATTTTTCCAATGCCAATCGGGCAATGCGGACGGTGTCGACGGGGTTGGCGATAACACTCATAATTTCATCGGGCACACCAAATGCGTCTGACAGACCATCGGCGACACCCTGGGAAACGGCAATGATCTGCGTAGCCTGACGATAGGACAGGCGAACGAGACCCCGGCTGACCCGGCCGGAGAGACCAGTGCCAAGATGCGCGCTCGTATTCACCCGTTCGCTGATGATCCAGGGTCTGCCGGTTCCCGCCCGGCTCGCCCAATTTGCGACATTGGCGCGGGTTAGAAAACTCAACGTCGCCGCTGGGCGCAATGACCGTTCCAGCGCGCGCAATTGCAATATCGAATGCAAAAGACTGCCGCGACAGTCGAGCTGATGCACGGTGACCCAGTCCGGTATTTCATAAGCCGCTGGTTCATCATCGAGCAACGCCAGAATCATGTCATAGCGATCCCCGTAAACCTTTGAGTGAAATAGCAATGCAGCCATGACGCGCTCTGCTCCGCCGCCGGTCAAGGAATTGATGATGAAGAGAATTTTCGGCCGCAAAACTTAATCCCGAACTAGGAAACCGGTTTGCCTGTTATCAAACCGCCAGAGCGGGAAAAATAGTTCGGCGCTATACCGCACCAAATTCGGGGCGACGGGAATGCGCAGACATCAGAAGAAAAACAGGAATGCGACAACGCCAATCACAATCCAGGTGATCAGTCCAGCGCCGACGATGACCCACATCCGTCCGGGGAGTTCCTGCGCTCTTCGCGATGCGGAGGATGGCCGGAACTTGCCTCTTGTTTCCGTCGTGTCATGATCATCGACAGCAGGTGAAAGATGGGCAGGCGTTCGGGCGCTGACACCACTGTCCGGCATAGCGTCAGAGGAGATGGCGGCTGGTTGTTTTCCAGCGATATCCTTGCCCTTGTCGTCCAATCATGCCTCCCCTGTTTCCGATCAAAGAAACGAAAAAGTCACACAGGGCGCAGACTCGTTTTAAACTGGCTTCTTATCGCCCCTGTTTCCACTTTCCTGAATAGCGAAAAACCACAGATAATGGCATAAAAAATTACGCCTTCTATTTGCCACAAAGCCATTGTCGACAAGTTCATGAAAAGGAATGACAAATGCGCGAATATAAGTGTCGCGCGATCTTCAGCGGGGGCTTGCACCGCCAATTTCATCATAGTGCCCCAGAATAAAAGCAAGAGAAAAACACCGGCCCAGCCGAGCTCATAGAGATAGGCGACGACCGTATTATGGGGATAGACTTTGAATATCTCCTCCCAGCTGTCGGGACCAAAACCGATCAGATGATTGAGCGTTGATCCGTCGAGCCAGGCGTAGATATAACCGGACCAGATATAGACGCGGCCGGACAGCAGGCGGCGCTCGTCAAAGGAAAACTCGGCTTGCGGTTTGATATATTGACCGGGGTCGCCAAAAAATACCACCAGATCATTAAATCGCTCAGCCGAAACACCGGCCAGTACGGCTACGACCGCCAGCGTCATGAGCGACAGGACGACCGCCAATATCACCCGCTGTTCGCGCACGAAGGAAAACATCGTGCTGCTGACCAGCTGGATGGCGGCCAATGGCAATATCGCCAGCATCGTCGTGCGATAATTGGCAAGGACGATACCGGCCAGCAGAGCGGCAGACAGCACGGCCTGAACGAGGCGTTGTAAAGTGACCGCAAAACAGGCCACCACAAAAAATGTCGCCATTGCGATGGAGAATGTGGCTTCGTGATTATAGCCGCCAATATAGCTGCTCGACCCGTCAAATTCCGACGCCTTCACCGCGCCCAGACCGATGGATAACAGCTGAAAAACCAGGAGCGGCGCGAACGCCCAGAGCAGGGGCGTGAAAAATCGCGCGCCACCATTTTCAAGCAACGCGCGATAGACCGCGATCATCAGCACCATGAAATAGATATGCTTCACAGCGGCATTCAGCGCGGTGAACAAGCCGTCATTGGCGGCCGCACTGATGAGCGAGAGCAGGATCAGCGCATAGACCGGCAATAGAGGTTTCAAGAGAAAATGGCGCGGGGTTACGAGCAGCAGGCCGATTCCCGCAATCGCAATGGAACCCAGCGCGTTCAGGCTCAGCCCGGCGATGACCGGCGAAAAGCTAATTTCATGAAAGGCGCTCATGATGTAGCGCAGCCAGATCGCAACAATCACAAATCGCGCCGGATAGCCACGCACTTTTTTAAGCGCCACGACCATTGGAACGGCGAGTAGAACAGCAACCAGAGCCAGCAATGGCAAAGGCAAGGATGGCGCGCCTCCGTCCATCATGAGACGCCCTAGGCGTAATATTCCTTATATTGTTTGAAATACAGACCCGCGTCCCCGAAGCCAGTGCGCGCCTGTTCGATGACATCCACACGGCTGAGCACGACTCCGGCGATATTCGCGCCAACCGCGTCTAACTGGTGCAAACCGATTTCAGCCGCCTTGGCTGGTGTTTTCTTCCACTGCACCAGGAAGATGACGATATCGGCGAGCGCCGCCAGCATCCGGGATTCCGCAACGGGAAGAACGGGGGCGGTATCCAGCACGACGAACTGGAATTGACCGCGCAATTCGGTCAGCAAATCGGCCATCGCCTGCGACCCCATGAGATCAAATGGTGTATCCTCGTCCGGTTTCTGGCCCAGGAAATAGACTCCGCTATCTTCATCGTGGACAACCGCCTGTTGCAGCGTTGCGTCGCCATTCAGCACGTCGGTCAAGCCATGTCTGATAGATTTGGCCAGCGAGCGCGACGACGCCTGTCGCCGGGAATCGCAATCGACCAATAAGGTGCGAATGCCGGACCGAGCGGCGGCACTGGCGAGACAGATGGACGAACTGGTCTTCCCTTCTCCGGGCAAGGCAGAGGTGACCGATATGATTTTCGTCTGTTGCCTGATCGATGATCGTCCTCCCGGCGTCATCACCAGACTGGTCTTGAGCGCGCGAAAGGCTTCGGAAAAGGCCGATTTGGGATGGTCTATCAAAAATTGTGGTGGCCATGGTATCGGCTCGCGCGATTTTTTAACTTCAGGCAGCGATCCTATTTCTGGAATGGAACCCAAAGCGCTGACCCCCAGCCTTTTTTCAACATCTGCAGCCGTGCGCAAACCGCTTTCCATAAATTCCCGGCCTGCCACAACGGCTGTGGAAGAGGCGCCTGCCGCTACCAGAGCGATGGCGATATAGAGGAGCGGATTGGGCGATACGGGCATGGCCGGTATAGCAGCGCGCGATACTTCCTTGGCGCCACTCGTTTCCGTCCCCTGCCGCGCGACCGATTCCTTATAGCGATCCAGAAAACCCTGATAGAGTTCGCGCGCGGAAGCCGCGTTGCGTTCCAATTCGCTCAACCGCACTGACGCATCGCTATCCACCGCGAGCCGGTTTTGCAGCCCCGCGATGGAAGCGGCTATCGAAGATGTCCGGCCCCGCGCCGCCGTGGCTTCGGTCTTGAGACTCGCAACAATCCGTTCAACCTCGGCCGCGATTTGCACATCAATATCAGCGAGCTTGCTTCGCGCATTAATCAAGCTGGGATGGCGCGCGCCATAGCGGGTTGTCAGGTTCGCCACTTCCGCACTCGCAGTGGCGCGTTGGGCGCGCAAAGCGCCGACAACTTCGGATTCCAGAGCCGCGCCGAGCGATTCGCCGGTCAGCCCTTGTGCCACCTGCGAACGCGCCGTGGACAGTCGGGCGTTGGCGACCGCCTCGGCCGCGCGGGCTTCAGCAAGCTGGTTGTTCAAAACAGATAGCTCCTGCTGGGTGATCGAGCTGACATCTGTCGCCGCAAACAGACCCTCGTCAGAGCGATATTGGGCCACTTGTGACTCAGCCGCAAGCACCTCGGCGCGCAATTCTTCGAGCCGGGTTTCCAGCAGATCAGCGCTGCGCTGGGTCGTGCCTTCTTCACCCTCCACGCGCGTCAAAAGATATTCATCAATCGTCGCATTGGCTATGTTTGCTGCCATTTTCGGGTTTTCCGACGTGTAGCTTACCGCAATGGCATAGGAAACGCCTTCGCGCTGAACGTTCAGTGAGCCACCCAATATACGAATGGCGCGATCACGTGCCGCCGATTGCTGGGCAGCCGTCCTCGGCGGACCAGCGCCCGGTTCCAAAAGACCAGGATTAAATTCGGGTTCATTGACCAGCTTAAGTGCATCGACGACGCGCCCGGCGATAAACGGCGACTGCAATATTTCGACCGTGGTATCGACCGTCGGCGAGTCCGTTGTCAGGGCCGGCGTATCGCTCTCCACCGGCACCACATCCTGCGCCTGCCGCTCGACCACCATCGTTGCAGTCGCAAGATAGTTTGGCGTGGTCATGAAATAGGCAGCGGCGGTCGCGGCAATGGCCAGAACTGAAATCAGACAAACCGGGACAATATGCTTGCGAAAGGCACGGCCAATCGCGCGCAGGTCAATGAGCTCGCTGGTTTCTTCGGCCACAAACCGGTCGAGCGGTAATGGTGTTTCCGACATTTTATTCATGGCACGCCAGCTCCTTCACAAAGCCCCCTGCGTTTTGCCCTGATTCCCGCCCCTAAATCGCTAAATCACGTCCCCTTGACCGCCCGATAGATAGTCTGCCGCAGCGCCGCCGGCATAAGCCGTAGCGCCTCGATCATCACGAACAGTCCAACCCCCTCCGGCATGCAGAGATTGCGGGCAAATTGCCGCGAAATCGTCCCGCTCTTGAAAGAGAAACGGGCGTATAGTCCAATCTGCTGATTGATGAGCTTGCGCAGCAATGCTCTCTCGTCCGTGCCGACATTGTCCATCATGGCGCGCGCGGTTTCGACCATGATCGGAATAGTGTCGGGATGAGTCATTTTGCTGACTTTGTTATCGGTATCGCGATGAAATTCAGCGCTTATTTTGGAAACATAAGTGAATGGAGTAAGCGATAAAGCTCGCAGCCACATGTCCTTGTCGCCACCGCGCACCGCTTTTCCGGCTGGGAAGGGACCAGCCCTCTCAAGCATGTCGCGGCGGAAGGCGGCTGCGCTCGTCCAGATCGGGCATTCTCCGTTCTGGACCCAGATGTTGAGGCTTTCACGGAAATCGGCGCTCCGCCCTTCAACCGCAGCCAACAGGCCGGTTTTTTTCGATGCCGCGCGATGATCTTCGAAAACATGCTCATAACGGGTGGCGACACAGCCGACTTGCGGTGTTCGCGCAATCGCCGCTGCCATGTCTTCAAGGTGCGAAGGATGCCAGATATCATCGGCATCCAGAAACGCGATCCAATTGCCATTGGCCTGTGCAATGCCAAGGTTGCGTGCGGCATATCCACCGGGGCCCGGGATATCGCGAAATAGCATGCGAATGCGTGGATCGGTCATGCGCGAGACGATTGCCGCGCTGTCGTCCGTCGACGCATCATCAATAACAATAATCTCTTCGGGTGGCCGAGTCTGTTGCAAGACACTGGCGATACTCGCAGCGACATGACGGGCCTTATTATGGACCGGAATAACAACAGAGAAACTTAGATCGATCATTCTATCCCGTTTTTTGCAGTGCCGAAGATAATGTGTTGCGTGACATCGACGAATGGATTTTTTGCCTTGCCAACTGCGCCTCACAGGCATTTATAGAACCTAGCTCCTTCGTTGTGCAATGCAGTAAAGTTCGGTCGGTCTGGGGATTCTAACGACCGATCCCGAACAACAATTAGATCCGCATCTACCGATGCCGGATGAAGGAACTGTAATGGCGCGTGGATCCGTCCAGACCAAGATTTTCGTCGTCAGTATGCGCAGCGCAGCGCAGCGGCGATATGATTTTGTCGGCAGTAGTATACCCAAGTCAATAAATTGGGATTTTTTCGATGCTCACGAGAATCTGCATGCCGGGCTCGACTATGACGAAGACAAAGCCATCATTGCCAAAGGCCGACCGCTCAAGGCGGGCGAGCTGGGTTGCTATTCCAGTCATCATGCCTTGTGGCAAAGATTGACCGAGGATGATGCTGACCAATATCTCATACTCGAAGATGATGTCCTTCCGGACTGGAGCTTCATTAAACCCTTCATTGCCGAAGATCATGGCGAGGCCGGGCGCGATTATGTCCGGCTCTATTATAAAAAACCGGCACCGGCCCGTATTTTACAGAAGGACTTTATCTGCCGGACCACGCGGCTGATCGAGCTTTCCGGATATTGTTTTGGGACGCAGGCCTATCTGCTGACCAAAAACGGGGCGAGACGCTTTCTCGACCACACCAGCGTCGTGAACCGGCCAATTGATGATCAGATGGACCGATCCTGGATCCATGGTGTCCGCAATCTTTCGGTTTTTCCGTTCCCGGTACTGGAGCGCGCGATCCCGAGCGAGATCGGCACGGATCGTTTCGAAACCTACCCAATTCCCGAACGACTGAAGCTCAGGCGCTTTGTCTCGCGGCAGCGAGAGCGCGCCGGATATCAGATTTTCGGCCGTCGCCGTTTTCGATTTCAGCTCTAACCCGTGAGTGACCAGCGCATGAAAGATAAAAGCACTGATTTTTCTGATGATGCTTCCAGCAGTGCTGGGGCGTTGTTTGACGATTCATTGCGTCAGAAATCAAAAACTTCCCTGGGGTGGACAGTCACCAAAGCGCTGAGCGATCAGGTCTTTTCGCTGGTGATATTCATCATGCTGGCGCGACTGCTGACCAAGGAAGAAATTGGCATATTCGCTATGGTCTATGTCTTTTCCGAAGTCGGCCGGATCATCGCGACCGGCGGTCTGGTGCAGCTGATTGCCCGCGCCAAGAAAATCGACAATTTGCAGATTAACACGATTTTCTGGACGAATATGGCCATCGCATTTGTCTATGTCGGGTTGATCTGGATCCTGGCACCATTGCTTGCTGACCTGCTTAACCAGCCGGGCCTCACCGATCCGTTGCGGATATTGTCGCTCGCCTTGCCCATCAATGCCTTGGGCGCATCCCATTTCGCGCTGCGTCTGCGGGAATTTGGCCACAAGACAGTGGCTGTCCGCTCGATACTGGCCGGGATTATCGGCGGGACCACCGCTGTTGCCGCCGCCATGTCCGGCTGGGGCATATGGTCGCTGGTTGTCCAACGCTGCGTGACCGAAACGGTCAGCACTATCTTGGCCTGGGCCTCCTATCGATGGGTGCCGGGGCTGCAATTTAGCTGGCCGCAAGCCAAACAGAATTTCACCTTTTCCAGCAACCTGACCATTGCCCAGCTGATATTCCTTATGCTGGTGCGGATACAGGATTTGCTGATCGGTGCCAGCCTTGGTGCCGCTGCCGTCGGTGTCTATCGCGTCGCGTGGCGCTCCACCGAAATGTTCGCAGCCGCCGCGATACAACCCTTTTCCGCCGTCGGCCTGCAGATCTATTCAAGGCTACAGGACAATCCGGTCGCCATGAAACAGGCCTATAAAGCGATGCTGGGCATCTGCGCTGCCCTGTCCTTTCCTGCTCTGGTCGGTTTCGGCGTCATTGCGCCCAATCTTGTGCCGCTGGTCTTTGGCTGGAAATGGCAAGCCGCGGGCGAACTGGCCCAAGTCTTTGCCTTCATGGCGATACCCTATACGCTCAACTTTTTCGCCTCCCCAGTGCTGTCTGCCGTGGGCAACAGCCATCGTCAGCGCACACTGGCGATCACGCAGCTTGTGATGACGCTGATACTGACCCTTATCGCCTTGCCTTATGGATTGACGGCCGTGGCGATCGCCTATGTGGTGCGATCCTATCTGACATTGCCGCTGCAAATGCACTTCCTGAAAGAAGCCTCGGGCATCGGATCCAGAACGACATTTGACGCGATCAAGGCACCATTCCTGGCCTCCGCTCTCATGGGCATTGTCCTTTGGACGACCCTGCAAATATTCGCAGATGATCAGACATTGTCGTGGATGAAGCTGATCGCCGCCATCGCCGGGGCCGCCTTATTTTACGCCGTCGCGCTGCTGATGATTTCCGCAACCTATCGCCGTTTGGTCACAGACATCCTTCCCCTAAAGGAGTTATCCCCCCATGCCTGAACAACTCATTCTCGATGATATGAAAGCCAGCACGATCATGCGCAATCTGCGCGAGACGATAGTCGGCCACATCAAGCCACTGCTCGATGATTATCCCTTTGCCCTCCTGGACTTCCCCGATCACTCCAATGTCGGGGATTCGGCCATCTGGCTGGGTGAAACGCAGTTTTTTGCCGATCATGCAAATCCGCCTGCTTATACCAGCAAATTGAAATCCCATGATTCTCATCAGATGGAACAGGCCATTGGTGATGGCACCATTTTCCTGCACGGCGGCGGGAATTTCGGCACGATCTGGAAATCGCATCAGGATTTCCGGTTGGAGCTTTTGGCGCGCTTCCCCGGTCAACGCATCGTCCAGCTGCCGCAATCCATCTATTTCGACAATTATGAAGCCGTGGATGAAACCGCCCGCGCCATCGAAAATCATGGCAATTTCACTTTATTCGTCCGGGACCGGCGATCCCTCGAATTTTCCCGCTGTCACTTCCAGTGCGAAGTGTTTCTGTGTCCGGATATGGCCCTCTACATGGAGCCGCTTGAACGTCAGAGGCCGGTTCATGACTTCTATTATCTGATGCGTACCGACTTTGAGCGGTCCGTCAGGGGCAAGGCCGATCACCCCGGCCACTCGTTCGAAAGTGGTGATTGGCTGACCGAAGACAAGCTGCAAATGCGGATGTCCGCGGCGACCTCGAAGCTGATGGATTTCGGGCATAGCCCCAATGCCGCGCGCAGTTTGAAATATGACCGGTTGGCCCATACCCGCTTGAAACGCGGTATTGCTTTGCTGTCTTCCGGCCGCGTGGTGGTGACCGACAGATTGCATGGCCACATTCTGTCGACGCTGCTCGGCATCCCGCATATTGCCTTGGATAACAGCTACGGCAAGCTTCAGAACTTCATCCAGGCGTGGACATCCGACATTGGATTTTTGCGCACGGCAGACACGCTCGAACAGGCCCAGTCTCTGGCAGAGGAGTTGCTGTCATGAAAGTCGCTGTAACCGGCCTGCGCGGCATCCCCAACGTCATGGGCGGGGTGGAAACCCATTGCGAAGAAATGCTGCCACGCGTCAAGGGCCTGAACCCGGACCTGAGCATCACGGTCTTTGCAAGAGCGCCTTATGTCAAAAAACCGCGCTACCAGTATCGCGGCATTTCCATCGTGAGCCTGCCCTCCCCCGTCTCAGTCTGGCGAGAAGCCATAACATCGACTTTCAACGCGATTCTGGCCGCCCGCCGGACCAATATGGATATCATTCACATTCATGCCATCGGGCCAGCCTTGCTGACGCCGTTGGCGCGTATAATGGGGCTGAAAGTGGTCGTAACCCATCATGGCGAGGATTATAATCGCGCGAAATGGGGACGCTTTCCGCGGTTCATATTGCGCATGGGCGAGCGACTGGGAATGTTATTTGCTGACCATGTCATTGCCGTTTCTCCGTCATTGGCGAAGAAACTGCAAAAGTCGTTTCCGGGATCGACAAATCGCATTTCCTACATACCCAATGGCACGCCGGAACTGCCCAGTTCGCCGGGCGATGCGCTGGAACGATTTTCGCTGAAACCGAATGACTATGTTTTGGCTGTAGGCCGTTTGGTGCCCGAAAAAGGGCTCCATGATCTGATCAAAGCCCATGCTGATATTGAAGACGGCCGTAAGCTGGTTATTGTCGGCGGCGCAGATCACAATAGCGAATATTCTGAATCCTTGCTGGAATTGGCCAATGAGCGCGTCATATTCACCGGACTGCAGGATCGCGGAACCTTGCGCGAGCTATATGAAAACGCTGCTTTGTTTGTCATGCCGTCTTATCATGAAGGACTGCCGATTGCCGCGCTGGAAGCCGGTTCCTGTTCCACACCCATGCTGCTCAGCGATATTCAGCCCAACCGTGACATCGGCTTACCGGAAGACGACTATTTTCCAGTTGGCGATACGAACGCATTGGCCGACGCTTTGAATCGCCCCAATTATCTATATCGGGTTGATGCGGCAGAATTTCGCAAGAAATTTGATTGGGACGAGATCGCGCTCAGTACATCATCCATATATCGCAAGCTTATGGAGTAATGCGGCTATCAGAAACCGTTGCGGTGGATAATCACACCAAATGTCCGCGCGAGAATAAGCAGGTCATAGCCTAGCGACCAACGCTGGATATATTCCAAATCCGATGCCAGCCGCTGCTCCAGATCCGCGCGGGTCATTGTCGCGCCGCGAAAGCCTCTAACTTGCGCCAGTCCGGTCAAGCCCGGCACCGTGGCATGGCGCAGCCAGTAATTCCGGTCAATTTCCCAGAATAGCTTGCTGTCTGCCTTGGAACCCAGCGCATGTGGACGCGGACCAACCAGGCTCATTGTGCCAAAGAGCACATTGAACAGCTGTGGCAGTTCATCGATACTCGTGGCGCGGATGAAACGACCGACACGGGTGATCCGGTCGTCATCGCGATCGGTCGATCTGTCGCCATTAAAATCACATAAATCGTCCCGCATGCTGCGAAACTTATAAATGTTGAACAGACGGTTGCCGTGCCCCAGCCGTTGCTGCTTGAACAATATCGGTCCGCGGCTCTCCAGTTTAATCGCTATGGCTGTGACCAGCATCAACGGCGCCAGGAACAGGATCGCCATCGATACAAGAACGAGATCCATCAGACGCTTCAGCGATAATTCGATGCGCGTGAGCGGTCTGACCTGTGAGGCATGGATTAGTCCTCTGGCATGTTTATCTGCCGGGGCCGACCGGTAATGCCTATAGACGTCGCCGGTGACGCCGGTGCTTTTGAGAACCAGCGCCCAGTCATTATGGCGTTCAACGGGACAGGCCACGATGACACGATCGATGGACCGGAAGAGATTGCCCAACCGGTCCAGCATGGCCGGATCAGAAATATCTGGATTTAATCCGGCTTCCTTCGCATCAATAACCGGTTGATCAAAAATCGGACCGTGCGGCACACCATCAACAATGATCAGTTCGCTCAACGGATTGGCCCCCAACATCCGCTTGGCGAATACGTGGCAGACATAGCGGCCACCGGCAATCAAGGCCGATGAAATCAAAAAGCCAACGGCCAGAAAGGAAGCATGATGCTCCTTCAATATCGACAGACCAAAGAGGATGAAGAGGATCAACGCCAAAGTAGCAAAAAGCGAAGCGACAGTGCGGACTGTCGCGCCGGCGCTCTTATAAAGCGCATTGCGACTATAGGCGTTGCTGTTCAAGGCCAGCGCCAGAAAGATCGGAATAGACAGAAGGCCGAGCTTTAGTCCGGGCGAGGCGAAAGGTTGGTCAAGCAGCAAAGCGTTACTTACAAGAAAGCCAAAGAATACCGCCAAGGCGTCCGTCACCAGCATGATCGCATAAATGCTGGCGCGCCGGGTCCGTTTGGTCAGGCTGGAATCATCTTTGGTAGTGATTTTGGAGGCTGTGAAAGATGCGTTTTGCAGAGTGCGTATCGTTGCAGTCATCCGAGAAGCCTTTCACGAACATCTCAGCGATTTGGTGAAGCCAGCCGGTAGATTAGAAATTCAAAATGATGCTGCGTCGCAACAATCAAATCTCTCAATCAATCCTCTGTCTTTGTCATTCGGATCGACTTAACCGGTGCCTGCCATACTGAGACGGGTTGAAAACATTCCCCTGAGTATTTTTTCTGCCATCCGGAAACCGGCTTGTCACGCGATGTTTCTTGCCTGCAAGACGGGGTGTGTATTCAACACGATTAGATACCATATGGTCTATCGGCAGTTGCCATGAACGGCATTTGTGCCACGATAGATAGAGTCTAATTCAAATGTTGCATCGCAATATTTCAATGGCAGGGAGCACAAGCTTTGGATAATGCGCTAGTGAAAAATGTCGAGGCCAGAGACACAGGTGCGAACCAACGTCGGAGCCTGCGGTACACTTGGGCGCTGATCCGGTCGGACCTGTATCGCTATGCTGGAAACCGCACGACCCGATCATTTCTCCGCCACTTTCTGTTCACACCGGGTTTCAAATATTCCACCGTCATGCGGCTTTGCGGCTGCTTGAAAAAACGCGGCATTGCGCGCTTCATTCTCTATCCGCCGCTTAAGCTCTTGCTGCTGCGCTATCGCTACAAATATGGCATTGCCATTCCGGAATATACCCGGATCGGCCCGGGCTTTTTCATCAACCGTTTCGGCAATATCATGGTCAATGGCGATGCGGTTATCGGCGCCAATTGCAATATCACCCACGGATCGATGCTCGGGCAAATGAACCGGGGCGCCTATCAAGGGTCGCCGATATTGGGGGATGGTGTTTTTCTGGCGGCGGGATGCAAGGTGATTGGCAAGATCACCATCGGCCATCGCGCAGCGGTTGGTGCCAATGCTGTCGTCACAAAGCCTGTTCCGGATGATGCGGTGGTGGGCGGTATTCCAGCTAAAATATTGTCAATGAACGGATCAAACGGCTATATAAACCGGCAGGTTGATGACGACTATCGCACCGGTTTTCGGCCGATTTCTTAGACCAAGGCCTAGAAAAAACGCTCGACGACGCGGATCGTATCACCGGGATATATGCGGGTATTGCTTCCCAGTGTGATCCACACCTCGTTTGGCTGGTCTGCCCGCTTGATGAAAATCTGTCGCTGCTGTGCGCGGTAGGTAAAGCCATCCGCCTTTGCAATCGCGGCAAGCACGGTCATGTTGGGATTATAGGGATATTCTCCCGGTTTGTTCACTTCACCCAATATGTAAATAGGGCGATAGCTTTTTACTTCGACATTCACCTGTGGATTGATCACATAACCATCAGCCAGAGCTGCAGCGATGTTGATACCAAGGTCAGCCGGGCTGAGGCCCGCAGCCTGAATATTGCCAACCAAGGGAAAGGCAAGAATGCCATTGGCACCGATGATAAACTCGCCGGTTAGCGAATCCTCACCATAAGTGATGATCTGAACCGTTTCGCCAGCACCTAATTGATAGGCTTGTTTGATATCCGGCTGTTCAGCCGTCTCAACCGGGAATGCAGCAGAGGAAGCGCAGGCAGACAAAAGCAACGCCATCATGAAAACCGGCCAATGTCGATAGCGCGGTTTTCCATCAATTCGGGTGTTCATAAATGTATCTCAGCCAGCCAAAATGAACCCCCTGACATGAGATAATATAGACCGCAAAGGGGCTCAAGGTCCCTACGACAATCGGAAAGACAAACTGGATCAACGGTTTGATTTGGCGCATTGCTTGTGATCACACCCTCCGCGCAACCAGATATCGGCTAAGAACCATGCTGGTTTGATCACCTGTTTCGATTATTTTGAAACCTGCTGCCTTAATCTTTCCTTCAAGCACATTCGCCGCCATGAATTCGACAAAAGGAGCTTTCCCGATAACCTGCATAATCGGGATAGCCAAGCTGCGGATCAGGTTGAATTTCAATCCCGCGTGATAGGGTGCACAAACAGTCTTTGAAATGAAGAGACCACCCGGTTTTACCAACGCACTGATATGGGCCAGCGCGCCGTCGAGGTCGGATACCAGATGCAGCAGATTATGGGCCATGACCACGTCATAAGGGCCATCCTTGGTGCTATGATCAAGGATGTCGGCGACCGCGAAAGTAACATTGTCCAAGCCTTCCTCCGCCAGTTTCTCATTTGCAATCTCGATCATGCCCGGCGCGATATCGGTAGCGGTGATATGGGCCACATGAGGTGCAAGAAGAAGCGCCGTCGATCCTGTTCCGCAGCCCATTTCCAGCGCCCTGTCGCTGGACTTGAGATAGGATTTGGTCCGCCCAAGCGTATTGAGATAACCGTCCATATCAGCAATGGGACTGGCGGCATATTTACGGGATTTTTTGGTCCAGAAAGCTGCGTTATCGGTTAGGGGAGACATTATATTATTCCTTCCTTCTACGATTTAGCCTCTCATTAGATTCAAACATTTTTCTTTTAAATTGTCACTTTCTGTAGATTTGTTATGCATAAATGCATGAATTGGAAGGCGATCAATTTTGACTGGAATCAGGTGCGTTCGTTTCTCGCAACTGTCGAGGAAGGCTCGTTTTCTGCTGCCGCGCGTGTTCTTGGTCAGACGCAGCCGACTGTGGGACGACAGGTTGCTGCGCTCGAGATAGCCTTGGGCGTGGTACTGTTCGAACGGGTTGGCAAATCTTTGAATCTCACCCGTACAGGCACGGAACTGCTCTCGCACGTGCGCGAGATGGCTGACGTTGCGAACCGGATTTCACTGACGGCTTCAAGCCAGTCTCAGACGATTGACGGACAGGTAAGAATCACCGCTTCGGATGTGATGTCGGCCTATCTGTTGCCACCTGTCCTGAAACAAATACGATTGGCGGCGCCCCGGCTGGAAATCGACTTGGTCGCAGCCAATGATATACGCGATATTCAGCGACGCGAGGCCGATATTGCAATCCGGCACGTACGACCAACCCAGCCTGATCTTATTGCCAGACTTGTGGCAGAGGCTTCGGCAAATTTCTACGCTGCAACAACCTATCTTGACCGTGTTGGACGACCGAAAAATGAAGCGGAATTGGCCAAACTTGATTTTGTGGCCTTCGGCGACGCCGCCGAGATTGCTGGCTATTTTCAACCTGCCGGTATTCCTATCACGGTACAAAATTTTCGCCTGGGCTCCCAAAACGGGGGCGTCGCATGGGAGATGGTCCGCCAGGGCCTTGGAATCAGCGTGATGTCGGACGAGGTAGCTGAACTAACACCGGGAATCGAACGGATTTTGCCCGAGCGCGAACCGTTTACATTCCCCATCTGGCTGGCCACGCATTCGGAACTGCGTACAGCCCGCCGTATCCGGCTGGTTTTTGACATTCTCGCAGAATATTTCAGCAAGGGGCGATAATATAACTAAAACTGGCGCACCCGACAGGATTCGAACCTGTGACCTCTGCCTTCGGAGGGCAGCGCTCTATCCAGCTGAGCTACGGGTGCTTGGCGCTATGTTAGCGAACATGCGCTTAGCAGCGGGGGTGCCGCTTTGCCAATCCCTATTTTGGTCGATAGCCCGCTTATTTAGCCGTCGCCATTTTCACGCTTGGTCTTGGTGATTTCCTGAAACTTTCCCAGACCACAGGCTGCGCGCGTTTCTATCCGGCCAGCGGTGTTATCCAGCACGCGGATGATATCGACATTGCAGAGCCGGTTGGTAGAGGTCCGGTAAGAAAAGGATTCCTCAAAGCCCAGACCGCTGCATTTATTGGGCAGCTTATTCCGATAAATATCGCCGTTGCGCATTTTGAAATCGATAGTCTGATCATCTATTACATCCGTAGAACGGATCTGCGATCGCATGATGCAGGTTTTCGGTTCACCGACTTTTTCGATGATATATTTGTCATCTTTAGACCGTTTTTCGCCAGCATAGGCGACTCCGGTTGCGGCTAGGATCGAACCGATCAGGATCGGGGCAAATAACTTCATAACATATCTCCTTGCATTCAATCCCCACATCAATTTTTGGAAAATAAGCTTTGGTGGATTTCTGCAAGCTGAACAATTTTTAAGACGAATAGAAGCTCAAGGCGCCGGCGTCTTCTTTTTGAACCGACACAAATCAGCCACCGGGCAGCGCCAGCATTCCGGCTTGCGTGCCTTGCAGATATAACGGCCGTGGAGGATCAGCCAGTGATGGGCATGGACACGGAACGGGCCGGGAGTTTGTTTCTCAAGCTTCTTCTCAACCGCCAGCACCGTTTTACCCGGCGCCAGTCCCGTGCGGTTACCAACCCGGAAAATATGCGTATCCACAGCAAAAGTCTCCGCCCCGAAAGCGCAATTCATCACGACATTGGCAGTCTTGCGACCAACGCCGGGAAGCTTGGTGAGCTCATCCCGGTCCGCCGGCACTTCCCCGCCATAGTCAGCGATCAACATTTCCGACAGGGCAATGACATTTTTGGCCTTGGTGTTGAACAGACCGATGGTTTTTATATGCTCTTTCAATCCCTCTGTGCCAAGATCCACCATTTGCTGCGGCTTTTTCACCTTTTCAAAGAGCAAGCGCGTGGCTTTGTTGACGCCGATATCCGTAGACTGGGCCGACAGCGCTACGGCGACTACCAACTGATAGACATTGCCGTAGTTCAGTTCGGTTTCAGGTGAAGGATTATCTGCGGCCAGACGCGAATAAAATTCAAAAATGTCGTCTTTTTTCATTTGCCCGCGATCATTTCAGACCCAGCATATCGGTCATGTCATAACGGCCCGATTGCTGATCCTTTAGCCAAAGCGCTGCCTTGATCGCCCCGCGCGCAAAGATCATGCGGTTTTCCGCCCGGTGACCAAGCTCAATCCGTTCTTCGTCGGTGGCAAATATGACCTGATGATCCCCCGCAACCGATCCACCGCGCAAGGAGGCAAAACCAATGGTGCCCCTGCCCCGCGCGCCCGTCTGGCCATCCCGGCCCCGCTCACTTTGATCGGCCAAATCCATAGCTCGCCCACGCGCGGCTGCTTCCCCTAACAGAAGCGCTGTGCCCGAAGGAGCATCGACCTTGTGCCGGTGATGCATTTCGACAATTTCGATATCCCAGTCATCGCCCAGACGCGCAGCAGCTTCCTGTACCAGGGCGGCCAGCATATTGACGCCGAGCGAGGTATTGCCGGTTTGCAACACGGCAATGGACGACGCAGCGGTATTGATAGCAGCATGATGTTCGGGTTCCAGACCAGTAGTCCCGACAAGGATCGGCTTTCCGGCTCTGGCACACAGATCGAGTCTTTCTGCCAGCGCTGCGGGAGAGGAAAAATCAACCAAGACGTCGCTATGGCCAAGCAGCTGCGCAAAATCGTCATCCTGATCCACACCGCCAGCATGAATCTGCCCGGCTTCGTCGATGGCGTTCACCAACGCGTGGCCCATTTTACCTTTGCTGCCGATTATCCCGATTGATGTCATGTTTTTGGTTTCCATAGGCTTGCATTATTGGACGGAAGCTGCTGGCATAGCGTGATGCGCGAAATAAACAATATTGTGATCCTTACCGGAGCAGGAATTAGTGCCGAAAGCGGCGTCGCGACCTTTCGTGGCCCCGATGGTCTGTGGGAGGGGCACCGAGTCGAGGATGTTGCCACGCCAGAGGCTTTTCAACGCGATCCCGTGCTGGTCCAGAAATTTTATGACGAGCGGCGAGCCAAACTGCAAACGGTGCATCCCAACCCCGCTCATAAAGCATTGGCGCGGCTGGATGAAACCTGGGGCGGTGATCTTTTACTGATCACGCAAAATGTCGATGACCTGCATGATCGAGCGGGATCAAAACGGCTTCTTCACATGCATGGCGAGCTACTGAGCGGTCTGTGTCTTGCCTGCGACAAGCGGTCCAAAGTTACCGAGGGCCTGTCCGGAAAGCCGCCCTGCCCGCATTGCAATCAACCCGCCCTGAGGCCGGATATCGTCTGGTTTGGCGAAATGCCCTATCAGATGGAGCGGATCGAGCTCGCTCTGGCGCAGTGTGATCTGTTCGTCTCGATCGGTACATCCGGGGCCGTCTATCCCGCAGCCGGTTTTGTGCGATCCGCCGGCCATTATGGAGCCCAGACGCTGGAGATGAATCTCGACCCATCAGATGGCAGTCTCTATTTTGACGAAAGCCGCATGGGCAAGGCGGGCGACCTGGTTCCCGCATGGGTGGAGGATGTTCTAGCCGATGGCTGAAATAAAAGGCCAATGCCATTGCGGAGCCGTGCAAATTACTGTCCCGTCACCGCCAACGGAAAGAGTGCAATGTAACTGTTCATGGTGCCGCAAAAGTGGCTGGACAGGGGGCTATTGGAATCCCTCTGCCGTGAAAATAGTTGCAAAGCCAGAGGCACTGAACGGTCGTGTGCAAGGCGACAAGACCATCACGCTGTGGAACTGCAAAACTTGCGGTTCGCATACGCACTGGACGCCACTTACAGCACCGCCGGAGCTTATGGGCATCAACATGAGGATTTTTGATCCAAAAGATTGGCAGCACTTGCCAGTGCGGGAAGTGGATGGCGCCGGTTTCTAGATCAGGACTTCAATTGAGCAGATTGACCGTCAAAAACAGGTAAATCACCCAAAGCACCATAAAGCGGCGGTCAAAGCGCTTCCTTGCCACAGCTTTTGCACTCAGGGTCTTTCGGCAGATTGAGCCCGCGCATGGAAGGACGCAGGCCATCAAATAGCTGCAGCTTACCGGCCGGATCCTCTCCAAAACCGGTGACGACCCGGATAGCCTCCATAGCTGCAAAACTGCCCATCAAGCCAACCATGGCACCGAGTACGCCAACTTCCGAGCAATTGTCGCAATCATCCGGGTCCAGCGCATCGCCGACAAAACAGCGATAGCATGGCTTGTCCGCTTCCCATCCGCGAAACACGCCCAGCTGCCCCTGGAACTGACCGATGGCGGCGGATACCAGCGGAACATGATGGGCAAGCGAATAGTCAGAGACCAACAGCCGTGTTTGATAATTGTCCGAGCCATCCAATATGGCATCAAATTGACCAAAAAATGCTGCAGCGTCGTCCGAAAAATGCTGCGCGGTAAGCCTTTGATTAACTGCGTTTATTAAGACTTCTGGATTGATGTTCTGTGCCGCCTTTTTGGCAACATCAACTTTTGGCTTTCCGATGTCCTGTGTCGTGAACAGAACCTGCCGTTGAAGGTTGGACAAGGATACCACATCATCGTCAATAATCGTTAGCGCACCAATACCCGCAGCGGCGAGATACTGGATGGCCGGACAACCTATCCCGCCCGCTCCAATGATCAATATGTGGGCATCGACAATCTTCTTCTGACCAATGCCGCCAATGTCTCTGAGGACGATGTGGCGGGCATAACGATCCAGTTGATCATCTGATAACTCGGTCATTCAGGAAAGCGGAAATGCATCGCCGTCTTGTACCAGGCCGTTTTGCCATCAGCCGATACCGGTCCGGCCTTGCTGCCATATTTGTTGAGGTGATTGACCATATAGGTCTCCAGTTCCGGACAAGCGCTTTCGACCGGCACGATTTTGACCAGCTCACCGCTTGGCGTGACCAAAATCGCCGCCTCAATCCGGGCGTGGACCCAGTTTTCTGCTGTGGGCAGTTTGCATTTTGCTTTTTTCGCAACGCGTTCTGCAGCCAGTTCATGGCGGGCGGCGTAATAGATCGGCTTGTTGAATTGTGCCGTTTCCAGCGCCGAAATATCTGTTGGAACCGCTGGCAAATCCTGCATATTTTCAGCAGAAGTGGTGGCCAGAGCCATGGCAAACAGAAGATCAATCATGGGCATTCCTCTCTAAAAGCAGCAGATCTAAAAATCTATACACCGGTGGAGCCGAAACCACCAGTACCGCGTGCAGTATCGTCAAGTATATCCACTTCGACCAAATTGCCGCGTTGTACCGGTGCCACGACAATCTGCGCAATCCTGTCGCCGCGTTCGATAATGAAATCCTCGTCACCCAGATTGGCGAGAATAACTTTAATTTCTCCGCGATAGTCGCTGTCGATCGTTCCCGGCGCGTTGAGCACGGATATTCCTTTTTTCAACGCCAGTCCGGAGCGCGGACGCACCTGCACCTCATAGCCTTCGGGAATGGCGAATGCGAAGCCGGTGCCGACCAGACCGCGCTTGCCGGGCGATATCGACGCCGCTTCGGCGGCACGGACATCCATGCCGGCTGACCCGCTGGTTTCATAGCCAGGCAACGGCAGGTCGCCCGCACTATCCAGCCGCTTCACGGCTATCTCAATTGGCTCAAACATTATTCCCTCAAATCTCTTCAATAATTTTCGCGACCAGCCGCCGGGCGACTTCTGGCTTGGGAAGGCGTTCCCAGATTTCGGTGCCATGTTCGGTGACAATATGCACGCTGTTTTCAGCGCCACCCATGACGTCTCCGGATACATCATTGGCGACAATCCAGTCACAACCTTTTTTGGCCAGTTTCGCGCGGGCATGTTCTTCGATTTTCTCGGTTTCAGCGGCAAAGCCGATCAGCAGGCCGGGGCGTTTGTCATGTTTCGCGAGGCCCGCCAATATATCGGGATTCTCAACGAGGGCGAGCGGTGCAGGCCCATTACCCTTTTGCTTCTTGATTTTCTGTTCCGCACGCGTGTCTGCGCGCCAGTCCGCCACGGCGGCCACCATGATTGCAATATCGGATGGCAGGGCATCGAGCACGGCCGCCTCCATTTCCAATGCGGTCTCGACATCCACCCGCATCACGCCCGCTGGTGTCGACAGGTGCACCGGTCCAGCCACTAAGGTTACTTTGGCGCCAGCCTCGGCAGCCGCTGCGGCAATCGCAAAACCCTGGCGACCGGAGGAACGGTTCGCAATATAGCGCACCGGATCAATGGGTTCCCGCGTTGGACCAGCCGTTATCAGCACATGTTTTCCATGCAAGGGGCGATGTTGGTCGGGCGCGAAAGCGGGTTGGCCATCCAGCGGATTGGGGCCGAGTTCATTTTCACCAATGAGCCCGGACGATTCTTTAGAGCCACCAAGATGACGCATAATCTCCGCCATCACCGCTGGCGGTTCGGGCAGGCGGCCGGGACCAAATTCACCACAAGCCATATCACCTTCATCCGGCGGCAGCACGATCACGCCATCGGTACGCAACTGCTCAATATTACGCTGGGTCGCCGGGTGATCCCACATGCGGACGTTCATTGCCGGCACAACAAGCACTTGGGTATCGGTTGCGAGCAACAAGGTTGTCGCGAGATCATCGGCAATCCCGCCCGCCATCTTGGCGAGCAAATTGGCAGTCGCCGGACAGACGACCACCAGATCCGCTTCACGGGACAATTGGATGTGCCCCATTTCGGCCTCGTCTTTCAGTGACCAGAGCGTGGTGTGCACCTCATTCTCGGACAGTGCCGCCAATGTCATCGGTGTAACAAATTGCGCGCCTGATTCGGTCAGCACGCAACGGACGGTCATCCCGGCCTTCTTGATCAGGCGGATAAGTTCGCTAGCCTTGTAGGCAGCAATACCGCCGCCGATTATCAGCAGGATATGTTTAGCTTTGGTCATGATGGTGTTTGTGGCCTGCTATGATCATCAAGTCCAGTCACTGACCACCGGGCTGCTTCTGGAACACGGCCTTGTTAAACATTTTCCAGCCTTCCGTCGTCAGTTGCCAGTCAGTCACTTGCAAACTGCCGTCCGGTAGCAGCTGATATTCTGTACGCCCCATTTTGCTGCCAGCCTTGCCCCAGATGGTCAGAAGCCGGTCCGCCTCCCTCGCGGCTGATAGCGGATGCAAATCACCGCTATTATCCACCCAATAGCCTGAAATTTTCGGCTCTGTCGAAAGCTTGTAGTGACCTATTCCGGTAAAAGTATTGTTCCCGCTAGCATCAAAGGCGATAGAATAATCGATCCGGTAAAACTTGCCGTTCAGCGTCTGGGACCAGACCATTTTTGATCTCGCTTCCTGGCCAAAGCTATTGCCGGTGGCAGTCCACACGCCCTCGAATCTCTGGAATATCGTTTGTTCTGTTTGTGCGGCGACGGGATTGATAACCATAAGCGCCGCCGACAAAACCATCATCAATCGCAAGACCATTATACTTATCCCCAAATGGACAGCGCACCAGCGCCCGCTGCTGCTGCTATAACAGCCGTCAGGGCATAACGCCAGAATCCGCCGCCATCGCCAGCCTTGCGGCGCTCCCAGAACAATTCGACATCTGCCACGGGCGGTGGCGGTGGCGCGCCCCCTTGACGCGGAAGCTGTTGGTCGAGCCGCCGGACGATGTCGGGCAACATTAAGAGCGTATCCATGTCGGAATTGATCCGATCGGCAATCGCCGCCTCTGGGCCCAGCTCACCGCGGATCCAGTTTTTCACATAAGGACCGCTCGCATCCCACATATTGATACCGGGATTGAGGTCTGTCGCAATCCCCTCGACCATCACCATAGTTTTCTGCAGCAGCAACAGATGCGGCTGGGTTTCCATGTCGAAATCGCGGGTGATAGCAAACAGGCCGTCGAGCATATCACCAACGGACAGCTCGCTAACGGGTTTGCCACGCATGGGTTCTCCAACGGCGCGCAAGGCGGTCGCAAATTCTTCCATACTATGGTGGTCCGGCACATATTGCGCCTCGAAATGGATTTCCGCGACCCGTTTATAGTTGCCAGTGGTCAGGCCGTATAGAATTTCGGCCAGCCAAAAGCGCGCTTTCTTGTTGATCCGGCCCATGATGCCAAAGTCGATGGCAACAATAGTGCCATCGGCTTTCACGAACAAATTGCCCTGATGCATATCGGCGTGGAAATAGCCCGCCTCAATCGCCTGTTTCAGGAAGGTGTGGACCAGCCGGTTGGCAATATCATTGAGATCATGGCCCGCCGCGATCAACGCATCGCGACTGGAAATCTTGATGCCATCGACCCATTCGAGCGTTAACACCCGGCCCGAAGTTCGGTCCCAGTCAATGGCGGGAATTTCGAACCGCTCGACATTGGCCATATGCTCGGCCAGCTCGGAAGCCGATGCGGCTTCCCGGCGCAGATCCAGTTCGCGCATCGTCCAGCGTCGGAAATTGGCGATAACCAGTTGTGGGCGAAGCCGTTTGGCTTCACCGCCCATCGCTTCGAGATGGGCCGCAGCCCATTCGTAGGTTTCAATATCGGCGGTGAATTTTTTGATGATGCCGGGCCGCAGCACTTTGACGGCGACATCCTTACCCTCGATCGTTGTGGCGCGATGAACCTGCGCGATGGACGCGGCGCCAACCGGGTCGGGATCAATATGGCTGTAGAGCGTGTCGATCGACTTTCCCAGGCTCCCTTCGATTTCATCCTTGATGCTATCAAAAGAAACCGGTGGCAGATTATCCTGCAATTGCAGGAGATCGCGGGCTGCCTCCTCGCCGATAATATCCGGCCGTGTTGCCAGGGTCTGCCCCAGCTTGATCGCGGCGGGGCCGATAGCCTGCAGGGCAGCGGAATAATTGGGTGTCTTGGGTTGAATGGTTCCGAGACGTGCGATACGAAACAAGCGCCGCACCTGGGGCGGCGTCGTCTTATGCTTCTCTATGTCCCGCAACGCGCCATGCTTGGCAAGCGTGCGGCCCCATTTGAGCAGGCGGAAGATATGGATTCTGGATGATGTCATGCTATGGAAATGCTCAGACTTTCCAACCGCTATGGATGGCAACGAGGCCCCCCATCATCGGTTCGACCTTGGTCTGGGAAAAACCAGCATCTTCAATCATCGCACGAAACTTCTCCATTGGCGGAAACCGGTCAATGGATTCAGCGAGATAGCGATAGCTGTCTTCATCACCCGCCACAGCTTTGCCAATTTTCGGCAACACCCGGTGCGAATAGAAATCATAGACCTCACCAAAGCCGGGCCATAATGTCTTGGAAAATTCCATGCAGTAAAACCGGCCGCCATAGCGCAAAACGCGATGCGCTTCGGCCAATGCCTTTTCTATATGGGTGACATTGCGAATACCAAAGACGATCGTGTAGGCATCAAAATGAGCGTCAGGAAAATTCAGCTCCTCGGCATTTTGCTCGCTCCAGACCAGCCGACCTTCGCCTTTCTTGATCGCGCGATCGAGCCCTTCGGACAGCATATCGGGGTTGATATCGGCGACGGTGATATTGGCGCCGCTATCAACCATGCGAAAGGCAATGTCGCCGGTTCCGCCAGCCATATCGAGTATTTCTTCACCTTCACGCGGCTTGACCCGACGCGCGAAGCGGTCTTTCCAGAGCCGGTGTGTGCCCGCGCTCATCGCGTCATTCATCACATCATATTTGCTCGCAACGTTTGAAAAAACCTGACCAACGCGGCCAACCTTTTCGTCTTCGTCCACCTCCTCATAGCCGAAGGAGACTGTCTTGGTTTCGATCATATACCGGTTGCTCACGTCTTTGATATGGGTCCCGCAGAATCTGTCCGCGGACGTTTTTCGCCCACAGCTTTAGACGACGCTTGGCAGCACTGCAATCACCCTGTAGCTGCTGGATAGAGCGAACCTTGCGATAATTTGAGGGGCATGATGCCAGAACTACCAGAAGTAGAGACCACAGTGGCGGGTCTGCGCCCCGTGCTGGAGGGCAAGAAATTGACCTTGGTCGAGCCGCGCCGTGCCGATTTGCGTCGCCCCATCCCGGCGGACCTGCGCCAGCGCATGACCGGCGCGCGGGTGGTCGAGATATCAAGGCGCGCGAAATATGGTCTGATCGAGACAGACCGCGGAGATGTCATGGTCTTTCACCTCGGCATGTCAGGGCGCTGGCGGATTGATCCAACGGAGCTGGAGAAACATGACCATCTGCTGCTGGAAACCGAGGAAAACCGTCGGTTGGTACTGAACGATCCGCGCCGCTTTGGATCGCTCGATCTGGTTCGTGTCGATGAAGTCGATGCGTTTGGGCCGTTTGCAGCGATGGGCCCTGAACCTTTGGGCGACGCGTTTAATGGCGCGTATCTCAAAGCGGTGACCAAGGATCGCAAGGCACCGATCAAGCAATTGCTGCTCGATCAGCGCAATGTCGCCGGACTTGGCAATATCTATGTGTGTGAAGCCCTGCATATGGCCGGTATAGCGCCAAGCCGGATGGGTGGCGGCATATCAAAGCCGCGCTACGACAAACTGGTCGCAGCGATCAAGCAGGTGCTGGCCGCGGCCATAGCCGCTGGCGGGTCGTCCTTGCGGGATTTCGTCCAACCAGACGGGGAATTGGGCTATTTTTCCAAGGAATGGTTGGTTTACGGCCGCGAGGGACAGGATTGCGCCTGTGGTGCGCCCGTCCTGCGCAAAGTCGATAGTGGCCGTTCCACCTTTTACTGCCGAAAATGCCAAAGCTGAGACCAGCGCCAAAAACTGCTAGCTTGTGTACGACTAAGCTATTGACGGGAATCGCCTAGGGAGCTAATGACCGCCGACTTGAGCCGAGGTCACTTATGTGATTTGTGGCAATCCAGCATTTCAGTTTTGAGGAAATTTCATGGCTAATACGCCGCAAGCAAAAAAACGTATCCGTCGCAACGAGCGTCGCACGGTCATTAACAAGAACCGCGTGAGCCAGATTCGCACGAAGATTAAAACCGTTGAAGCGGCCCTGGAAGCTGGCGATAAAACCGCTGCAGCCACCGCCCTTGCTGCTGTTCAGCCAGAATTGGCGCGCGGCGTTGCACGCGGTGTGTTCCACAAGAACACAGCATCTCGCAAATTCAGCCGTTTGACAAAACGGGTTGCGGCTCTCGCATAAACCGTGCTGGCTCAGGCCAGTTCAACAGCGAAAAGAATCACCCGCTCGGTTTTCCTGGCGGGTTTTCTTTTGTCCGAATCACACCAGCATCAACCCCTCTTGCCGAACTGCTGCTAAAAATCCTTTCATACCTGCCGCCGCTTCGTCACTTAATTCTATGAATATCCGGCGGCCATCCCTTTCATCCGCCTTACGCTGAAAAACCTTTTCCTCAGTCATGGTCTTGATCCAGCGCAGCGCCGTGGTCGGCGGAACGGAGGCGGCGATGCACAGGCTGGAAACCGCAACCTTGGTTCCCTCCAGCTGCGCCGCCATCAGGTCGAGCAACATATCCCAGGCCGGATCCGCAAAAAGCTCTCCGTCAAAATATTGATCGCGCAACCGTCTCGCGCGGATCAGAGCCCGAACCTCATCGGCTGTTAGCGCCTGGGCTGCCGCAGCAGCTGGCTGGCCGGAGCCACGATCGGAATCCAGGCCCTGCAAATCCGCAGACGATCCGGCTTTAAAACCGATGGGTGAATCGGTGACCTTGGTATGCGATTGAGATTCGATGAACGGACTGCCAACCAGCCGCCGCTCTCCGACCGGCTGTTCGGCACCGGATAGCTTTACCAGCGCCTTGGCAATACGCTCCACATCGGCTGAGATTTTTTTGAGGTCTACCAGATCGATTTCGTCTCTGTCCGCGAACAAGCTACTGATCGGGCGCTGGGTTCGATGTTCCAGTGATACAAATAGCTCAGCCACGCTGTTGCTGAGAAGATGTTCAACACGGGGGTAGTCCACCGCAACCAATACCATGTCCAACAAGTCAAGATCGGTGCGGATCAGCAGGGGCAAGCCCGCATCTTTGCAAAAGCGTTCGACCCGGTCCAAAGCATTGCGCTGGACGCTGTCCCAATCGGATATCTGGATCACTATCGCGGCAACGTTCATCTGGTCGGCAAGATCATCCACACCAAAGCTGATAGGCAAAGACGTGCACCGCCCACCAAGCAATTCTATAGCATGAGCGTATAGCGCACGAAGCTCGGCATCATCGGTGACCAATAGAATCTGACCGCCCCAAATATTATCCTCAATATCCTGATCCATAATGTCATACTACTTTTTCAAAAGTGATTGGCTGAACGCGGCTATGCTAGTCACCTAGTATCATCTAATCTCTGTTTGCCAATCGTATCAAGGTGTAACTTTGTGTTTCATGATATTGATCGACAGCTATACCGACCCATCAATGGGACATGACCATTTAAGGCACATTGTTCTGCCATGTAGAAGGCCTCCAACCGCACCGCCTTGGCGTACATCACTGTAAAATATGGTATTATTTATTTGATAGGTCTATCTGTAGTAAAAATAATCATCAAGGTTCAAACCCCACAACGGGAAAAACTGTCGATGAACCGCATTATATTGTCGTTCAATGGTGGTTCAGCATGATAAGCTTATTATGACAAACAGATGGCGGGCAAGTTGAAGGAATCACGATGACAATGTCTCGATTTAGAAATTCAAAGCATATCAAATTGACGATTTTTGCGCCCGTCGCCTTTCTGGCCTTGGGGGCTTGTGCGAGCCCGTTTCGTGCCGATGTTCAGCGGTTTGAAGCCCTACCACCGGCACAGGGCCAAAGCTTTGCGGTGGTCGCTGCCGATCCGGAACTGTCTGGCGGATTGGAATTCTCCCAATATGCCGCTCTTGTCGAGCAACGTATGGCCGATTTAGGCTATCAACCTACAGACGATCCGGCGACAGCGCAGTTGATTGTCAGCATGGACTATGACGTTGATAACGGTCGTGAAAAAGTTGTGAGCGACTATGATCCCTTCTTTGCCACCGGGTTTTACGGACGTCGTGGCGGATTTTACGGCCGTCATCGGTATCGCTATGGTTTTCACGACCCGTTCCTGTTCGGCGGTTATGGCTTTTCTGGCTATGGCGGCGTGCGCAGCTTCACAGTGTACACCACAGCATTGGACATGAAAATCGACCGGTCAGTGGATGGTGAACGCCTGTTTGAAGGCAAGGCAGAAGCCCTGTCCCGCTCCAAAAACCTGACTTATCTGGTGCCCAATCTGGTTGAAGCGATGTTCACGGATTTCCCTGGAAACAGCGGCGAAAGAATTCGCATCTCTGTGGCACCAGAAAAAAATTAGCCCGCCGAAAATCGATTACTTCCGACGGTAAACGTCTACGTCTGCTCTATCAGCTTTCCAGCTGACGGAGCAGCATGCGGACGTCATTGTCCATTTCCGTATCTTCGCCGCGCAATTGCTCGACCAGCTTCACCGCATGAATAACCGTGCTGTGATCGCGGCCACCAAATTTGCGACCAATTTCCGGATAGCTGCGCGGGGTCATCACTTTGGCGAGATACATCGCGACCTGCCGTGGACGGGCGACCGCGCGAGCGCGGCGTTTGGATGACATCTCATTGCGGTCAAGCCGGTAATATTCGCACACGGTGCGCTGGATTTCGTCAATTGTGATCCGGCGGCGACAGGCGCTCAATATGTCAGACAATTGCTCTTCGGCCAACTCCTTCGTAATCGGCCGTCCTGTCAATTGCGAGTAAGCGAGCAACTTGTTGAGGCCGCCTTCCAGTTCGCGCAGGTTGCGGCTGATCGTGCGAGCGAGAAACTCGATAACATCTTCAGAAACCTGCTGATGCGGCATCGAAGCCAAACGGTGGTGCAAGATATCGCGGCGCAATTCCAGGCCGGCCGATTGGATATCAGCCACCAAGCCCATCGACAATCGCGACAAGAGCCGCTGATCCACGCCATCAAGTGCCTGCGGCGGACGATCTGCGGCAACGACCACGCGCTTGCCACGGCTTATCAACGAATCAACCGTATGGAGAAATTCTTCCTGGGTTGAATTTTTGCCGACAATAAACTGGATATCGTCGATCATCAGCAAGTCCGCTTCGCGCAGTGCCGCCTTGAACTCCATCGTTTCGTTGCTGCGCATCGCGGAGACAAATTCAATCATGAACCGTTCGGCTGACATGTAGATAACCCGCGCGGTTGGACATTCCGCCCGATAGGCATGACCAATCGCATGCATGAGATGGGTTTTGCCCTGCCCTGTCGAGGATTGCAGATAGAGCGGATTGAAAAGCGGATTGTCTACTGCGGCCATACGCTGTGCCGCGCTTTGTGCCAGCACGTTGCTGTGGCCAGCGATAAATTCGTCGAATGTCATGCGCGGATCAAGATCGAGCTGGAATTTTCCCGTCTTCGGGGCCGCATTGCCCTGATGGCTGGCCGCTGCATTGCCTTGCTTGACTTGCGCAATCCGCGCGGCCCCGGCCTTGGCAGAAAAACTGATATTTTTCACGTCGGAGAAATGGCCTTTCCAAGCCAAAGTCAAGCGCTCGGCATAACGTTCGCGGACCCAGTTGGCGGCAAATTCGGATGGCAATACCAGCTGCAAGTCACCGCTATCCGAATCGAACCGTGCCAGTTTAATCGGCTTGATCCACTGACCGAAAATTTGCGCGCCCAGATCCCGACGCAATCCGGAAGAAATGGCCAACCACGCTTCCGCAAGCTCAGCTGCAACTTCATCCTGCATCTCTGAATTGCGAATTTCCACGTTAGCTGCTCCTGCCCCTTTGGTTTTTACCGCTGTGGACGGACTCATGCTCGATTCACCTGTACTTTGTACCACTAACATCCCCCGACTTATCTCTCACCCGCATCCTCGCGGGGCCGCTTATCAACTGGTAAAATTCAACCTTTATAATCGGTTCCCAGCCAAAGAAACCAACAAGGCACAGAAAACCCCATGCTGAAAACGCGTTTTCAACGCTATCTTTTCAAATGTCATAGAGGCCAGGACTTCATATCCTCAGCCACCAGCCGATGTCTCTTAGTAAGCGCTTCCGAGCGAGTCGAGCAAGGCTATCCGTGTAAAAAAAATGAAATAATTTTATTGACACCAGCAAGCGGAGGAAATGCCGTTATATTATTGTAAGTTACTGATTTAATTATATTAAATGCTGTGGATAGCCAGGCATAACCTGCGAATCGCGGAAGGAGCTTGGTTTTTACAATTTGTCACAGATGCGTGTATAAGAGAGAACCATTGGCAGCCCATATTTTCGAAATTTGCGAAAGCCTTAGGAAAGGTGCTTGCCAAACGGCTCATGATTTGGCAGTGGCCGCGAACACTTCATGGGACAGACCTATGTAAGGGCGATTAGCTCAGTTGGTAGAGCGCTTCGTTTACACCGAAGATGTCGGCGGTTCGAGCCCGTCATCGCCCACCATATTTTGGGACCAGAGCCCGTCCGACGGACGGGCGGCCCAAAAAATACCTCACCCCTCGGCCAGCGTCTCTTCCATCAGCATTGCCGCTCTGGCGCCATCCCAATCCATCGCGCCAATAACCCGCCACACTTCCTTGCCACTGGCGTCATAGAGCACGGTGGTTGGCATCAGGCCGGAGCCGAATCCGAAGCTCAGGCCGTTTTCCTGATCGGTATAGGCCTCAAGCTCATTGAAATCGGCCTTTGCAAAAAACGGATCCACTTTCTCCGCGCCCTGAATATCCTGCGACACGACGAGCACTTTCAGCCGGTCTTTCTCCCGCGCGGCCAGCTCGTCCAGCATCGGCATTTCAACAACACAGGGCGCGCACCAGGTCGCCCAGATGTTCACCAGCACCGGTTTTCCGATAAAGTCCGACAAGCTCACTACATTGCCGTCCGGGTCTTTGAAGGGAGTGTCGACCATCGCGCTGCCGCGCTGGGAAATATCGAGACGTCCGACCAGACCGCTATCGCTTTCGATGGTCTCGCCTTCTTGGGCCTCATCAATAGCTTGCTCCCCTTCATCAGATTGCTTATCGCAAGCAACAAGCATCACCGGCAGGCTTAAAAACAGGAATAATCGCATCACTAATCGCACATCAGATTCCAACAGCATGTGGGGCGGCAGGTTTGCCGATGGCCCTTCATCAATCATGCGCGAGATAAACGCGTCTATCCCGTTCGACAAGAAATTATGGAAACAGGACATTCGCGCATCGCTTGCCCATATCGCAATGCTGGCCAAACAGGGCATAGTCGAGGCGGAAGATGCCGGGAAGATTATCGACGGTCTGAACCAGATCGCACAGGAATATCAAGCGAACGGCGTTCCTGAAAATCTCGACCTCGAAGATATTCACATGACCATCGAGGCGCGGCTGACAGAAATTGTCGGTCCTGTCGCCGGACGCTTGCACACGGCCCGGTCGCGTAATGATCAGGTGGCGACATCGTTCCGCTTGTGGGTCCGCGATGCGATGGATGATGTTTCCAGCGGTCTTTGGGACTTGCGCGAGGCCTTAATCGCCCGCGCGAAAGAACAGGCCGATACGATCATGCCCGGCTTCACCCATTTGCAAGTCGCGCAACCGATTACCATGGGCCATCATCTGCTCGCCTATTATGAAATGTTTGCGCGCGATAGCAGCCGGTTTTGGGCGGCGAAACAGCGGCTCAACGAATGTCCGCTGGGCGCAGCAGCGCTGGCCGGTACCGGCTTTTCCAATGACCGGCAAATGACCGCCGAGACGCTGGATTTCGGAACCGCGACCGCCAATTCAATGGACAGCGTGTCAGACCGCGACTTTGCGCTCGATTATCTGATGGCGGCATCACAAACCGCGTTGCACCTGTCGCGGCTAGCCGAAGAGATCATTATCTGGGCGTCACAGCCATTTGGCTTTGTGAAGCTGTCCGATCAATGGTCCACCGGCAGCTCAATCATGCCGCAAAAACGCAATCCCGACGCGGCCGAGCTGGTGCGTGGCCATGCAGGCCGGATTGTCGGATGCCTCAACGCTCTGATGATGACGATGAAAGGCCTGCCGCTCGCTTATTCGAAAGATATGCAGGACGACAAACCACCGGTGTTCGAGGCTCACGATCTGCTCGGGCTGTCCATCGCGGCGATGACCGGCATTGTGGAGAGCATAACTTTTGTCCCGGAACGGATGCGCGAGGCCGCGGATAGTGGTTTTTCCACTGCGACCGATCTGGCCGACTGGCTGGTGCGCGAGGTCAACATACCGTTTCGCGAGGCGCATCATATTACAGGATCGGCGGTAAAATTATGTGAAGAACGCGGTTGCGGTCTGGCTGATCTGACTGCCGCCGATCTTACGGCCATTGATGGCCGGGTCGAAGGCTACGACATGCCGGATTTAAGCGTCGAAGGCTCTGTTGCCAGCCGGACCAGCTATGGCGGAACCGCGCCAGAGCAGGTAAGACAACGGATCGCAGAACTGGAACAGACGAATCGCTTATGAATAAATTTGGAAGAATAACGGCTTTGGCTTCGCTTGTGATCCTGTCGGCCTGCGGTAATCGCGGGTCACTGGAACCGCCCAAGGGTCAATCGCTGCCACCTGCGGCCTATGGCGAGGCGGAGAGACCGGCCAGCGAGGAGTTGATGACCCCATCCACGCAAGCGCAACCGGAACGCAGTGATGAATTGCTCCGCCGGTCGGAGAAACGGCAGGATGATAAGTTCGACTTGCCCCCGCCCGGCTAAAACGGCACCCCACTCCATTATCCCATTTCTGAAAGCCTCGCTCGATGGACCATTTTCAACTTAAAGATGGCGTGCTGCATGCCGAAGACGTAGCGCTACCGGACATTGCGGAGCAGGTCGGCACGCCGGTCTATGTCTATTCCCGCGCCACGCTGGAACGCCATGCCCGCGTGTTTCGTGAAGGATTGAAAGATGCCGGCAAGGTCCATCTTGCCTTTGCTGTCAAATCCAACCCCAATCTCGCGGTGCTGAAAATTCTCGCCAATCAGGGCTATGGTGCCGATGTTGTGTCTGGCGGCGAACTCGAACGCGCATTGGCCGCGGGGATGAAGGCAGAGGATATCGTCTTTTCCGGCGTTGGCAAAAGCCGGGCAGAACTGACGCTTGGCCTCGACAAAGGCATAGGGCAGTTTAATCTCGAGTCCGAAGAAGAAGGCCAGATGCTGGCGGAGATCGCAGCCGCACGCGGCGAGAAAGCCTCGGCAACGCTGCGCGTCAATCCCGATGTCGATGCAGGCACCCATGCGAAAATCTCTACCGGCAAGGCGGAGAATAAATTCGGTGTCGCCATTGATGTCGCGCCCGATATTTTCGCGCGTCTGTCCAAACTGGAAGGTTTGAACCTGCGCGGCGTCGCGGTGCATATTGGCAGCCAGCTGCAAAATCTCGACCCGCTCGAAAAATGCTACACGCGCATGGGCCAGTTGCTCGACGATTTGCGCAGCGCGGGCCACACCATCACCCATATCGATCTCGGCGGGGGCCTTGGCGTCCCCTACAAGCCCGAAGACAACCCGCCCAGTCCAGCCGAATATGGCGCCATGGTTGCGCGAGTGACCCAGGGCTGGGACGTCACGTTGATGTTCGAACCCGGCCGCGTGATCGCGGGCAATAGCGGCGTGATGATGACACAGGTCATTCGCATCAAGCCGGGCGTAAACAGCGACTTTGTGATTGTCGACGCAGCGATGAACGACTTGATGCGGCCGGCTATTTATGATGCCTGGCATCATTTCGAAGCCGTGCAACCGACCGGCGAAACCATGACCGCGTCTATTGTTGGTCCAATTTGCGAGAGCAGCGATATCTTTGCCAAGGAGCGCGCTGTCGACCGCGTGCAAACCGATGATCTCGGTATATTCCGCACCGCTGGTGCTTATGGCGCGACCATGGCCAATACTTACAATAGCCGTCCGCTCGTGCCGGAAGTGCTGGTCGATGGCGACCAATATGCGGTGGTGGCAGAGCGGATTGAACCTTCGACCATCATGGCCGCCGAACATGTTCCTGACTGGTTGAAATAGACCATGGACCAGCTTCCCATTTTCGTAACATTAAAGGGACGTAAGGTCATATTGCTCGGCAGCGGCGAAATGGCAGATGCCAAGCGGCGGCTTTATGGACGCGCGGGCGCTGTCCTTACCGATGATGAGCAGGCAGATGCGGCTCTGGCAGTCGTTGCGCTCGAAGATGATGACGAAGCGGCGGCGGCGGTCAAGCGTCTGAAAGCCCGTGGCTTGCTGGTCAACGCGGTCGACCGGTCGGCGCTTTGCGATTATACCACGCCGGCGATTATTGATCGCCAACCCGTGCTGATCGCCATCGGCACCGGCGGTGCATCTGCGGGGCTGGCGAAAGCCGTGCGGCAGCGGTTGGAGCAAATATTGCCGGCTAATCTCGGCAAACTGGCGCAGGCATTATTCGCAGCGCGCGAGCGAATTAAGCGGGTCTGGCCCGAGGGCGCAGACCGGCGCAAGGCAATTGATGCTGCACTCGACCCTGGTGGACCGCTCGATGTGCTGACGGACCGCACCGGGGCGGATGTCGAAACATGGCTGGCCATGCCCCATGCAGAAAGGCTATCTGCGGTTGTGGAATTGGAACTGAACAGCACAGACCCCGACGAACTGACGATCCGGCAGGCCCGCCTGCTCGGACAGGCGGATCAGATATTTGCAGCCGACGACGTCCCCGCGGCATTGCTCGACCGCGCACGGGCTGATGCGGAACGGTTTTCCCTTTCGCTATGGGATGAACAACCCGTAACCGGCCTGACGCTGCGCATCAGGATGAAGACATGACCCCGGTACTTCCGCAAATCGCCAATGCTGATATTGTTGCCGTACTGCAAACCGCGATGGCACCGGCCTTCCTGCTCGTCGGCCTTGGCGCTATGCTGAATATCTTCACCGGCAGACTGGCCCGGATCATTGATCGTTCGCGTGTAATGCAGGATCGTTTCAAGGAAACGACGGGCGCGGAACATGCGCTCTGCGTCAATGAGCTGCGCGATTTACAGTTGCGGATAAAATATGTGAACAGCGCGATCTATTTGAGCGTGGTGAGCGCGATCGTCGTCTGTATCTTGATTGGACTGCTCTTTGCGATGGGGCTGACCGGCAATCCGGTGCTCGCACAAAGCGTAGCGGTTGCTTTCATCATTGCAGTGATCCTGCTGTCGCTTGCCCTTATACAGTTTTTCCGGGAGGTCCGCATCGGTATCCGCGATTTCATGATCCGTGAAGAATATCTGGAAAAGACCGATCAGTCAGAGAAGTGATTGCAGACGAAAAAGCAAAACCGTTCTGCCATCGTCCGATCTATTTCATGCATAATTTCAAGTTATTGAAAACATGATAACTTTTTAATAATTTCCCAAGTAAATTTGGTCAAACGCGAATTTTCTTTACAACAGTGTAAATAACCATGATGCACTCCTTACTAAAAATAGGGGGTATTATGAAAAAACTTACAATGGTTGCTGCCAGCTTTTCGCTCGTAGCGACAAACGCCTATGCGCAGAATGACTCAACTGTGCCTGGACCTGCCGTCATCGCGGAACCTTTAGCAAACGCAATAGAGCCTGCGCCTATTGAAGCGCCAACGACGGCCAATGCCGTACTTCGAGCAGGTACGCCAATTTCCCTAACAATGGCGGAGGAAATCACAACGAAGAAAAAACTAGCCAAAGTCGGCCAGCGCTTCCAGCTTGAGGTATCGGCTCCAATAGAAGTGAATGGCGTTGTCGTCGTTCCATCTGGCACGCCTGCTTGGGGCGAACTTGTCAGTGTTCGGAACAAAGGCATGTGGGGCAAGTCTGGCAAGCTGGAGGCGAAGCTTCTCTATGCTCGCGTAAATGGCCGTCAAATTCGGCTTTCCGGCACTTTCGATGACAAGGGCGTAACCGGTACGGCTGCAGTTGTCGGCGCTATAGCACTTATCCCCATTGCGGGCTTTTTCACAACGGGTACCAGTGCTGTCTTGCCCATGGGCGGTCCTGTCAAAGGTTTCATTGATGAAGATGTCGAATTGGCAATAACGCAGAGTGCACCAGCACCGATGGTTATCGGTGCACCGGCCCAGCCCATGATCGTTGACGAAATGGTCGAAGAAGACGCTGCGGCTGAAGAATAACGGCTATACGGATAGCCTCTTGTACGGTGTTCCTGGCCGCTACATCTGGCTATCCGTTTGCCACAACATCGCGCGCTCACGGTGGAGGCTCGGCTGCGGACGGCTCTCACAACGACCGCTAATCTTCGGACATCAGGATTGTTGAAAGCCGTCACCTTTCTCATCCGACGACTCTCAAGCAAAACCCGAAATTGGTCGCCACACCGCAATCCGGTGGCCTGACGCTGCGCATCTTTTAGAATGAAGACCTTCAAAGCAGGTGGGACCGGCTGAAGGAAACTATCATGCAAAAGTTTATGACCCTGACAATTATGGCCCTGCTGACTCTGACTATGGGAGCCTGTGTGGCAGGTAATGACGACATTGAATCATCGTCCGACCAGTATGAGCCGGAAGGGTTTGATCCCGAACGTGGTCTTGAGCCACCCGAAACCGATCCATCAGAACCACAAAAATGAAAAGAGGCTGTCGATCGCGATTGGATCGACAGCCTCTAAGCATGGGTCAGCGGTTGGAAGTGCCGCTGCCGGGTTGCCTGATCGCTAGATCAGAGTTGCTCCCCGAACGGATTTTTCCGACCCCTGTGCTGAACCATGAGACATCGGACCACCTCCTTTCGCTTGTTGATAAGATACGAACTGTTGCATTGAAAATCTCCGCTTGTTCGACGATTCGAATGTGAATCATTCGTTGCGTACGAACAAGACTTGAAATTTTTTATTTTGCTGTCAAGATTACGCGCTCGGTCTCTTTCCGGCTCATCGCATCATCCCCACCATCCAGCTAGAAATGTGCGCACTGTGCGTTTAGCTGCGGCAATCTTCCACAACGCGGGTGAATTCCGGCCAGATCGGGATCGCGAGCGATGGCAACCCGCTTGTTTCAACCGCAAATCGGCCGCGGCTAAAAGCGATCCTGTCCATCATATAGTCATTCACTGGCAAAGCGATGGCGGCATAGTTAAGCGGTCCACCGCTGTTGCGCGTAGGATAGCTTTGCAAACCGGAACTCGCGCGCAATGTCATTTGCGCGCCGCTATCGGCAACGACGCCCTCGCGGGACAGAAACAGCTGATTGCGTCCCTGATCACAGCGGATCATGAATGTCGCCTCCGCATTGGGCGCGCCGAATAGCGCAATCGAGCCGCGATCATCTTTGCGATAGACCCAGTCGCCTTGCGCCAGCGGCCAGTCCGTCCAGTCTCCGCTCGGTTGCGACACGAGCGCGGGTGCGGGTGCGGGCACAAGTGTCGGCACCGGCGCTGGGGTTTCTGTCGGCGCGGGTGTCTGTGATGGCACCACAGCCGAGCAACCGGACGCTAACAATATGGCGGAAAAGGCAAAAGTGATTCTCATAGCCCATGAATATGGTCAAAAGCATCGCGCTAGGCTAGTCCCATTTTGCTATGCCCCAAGAAGAGAATAAATCTATCAAAGCGACCAAGATACGCATCGACCAATTGCTGGTCGAGCGCGGACTAGCGGAGAGCCGCGCCAAGGCGCAGGCCTATATCATGGCAGGCCTTGTCATGGTCGCAGAACAGAAGATCGACAAGCCCGGGCAAAAGGTCCTCAGCGATGCAACTGTTGATCTTAAGGGCAAGGATCATCCCTGGGTCTCCCGCGGTGGCATCAAGCTCGATCATGCGCTTGATCATTTTGACATTAATGTAACCGGCCTGACCGCAATAGATGTGGGCAGCAGTACAGGCGGCTTTACCGATGTCATGCTGAGCCGCGGGGCGGCCAAAGTCTATGCGGTCGACAGCGGCACCAACCAGCTCGCATGGAAATTGCGCCAGGATGACCGGGTCGTCGTGCACGAGCAAACCAGCGCGCGGATATTGACGGACACACATATCCCCGAACCGATTGACCTGATTGTCTGTGACGCGAGTTTCATTTCGCTCACCAAAGTGCTCGAACTACCGATGCAATTTGCGCGTGACAAAGCGCAGCTCATTGCGCTGATTAAACCGCAATTCGAAGCCGAGCGCGCGGATGTCGGCAAAGGCGGCGTCGTCCGCGATGCGGCGATCCATGATCAGGTTTGCGAAAAAGTCCGTGACTGGCTGGACGCCCAAAATTGGCAGGTGCTCGGGATATCACAAAGTCCGATTACCGGGCCCAAGGGCAATGTCGAGTTTCTAATTGGCGCCGTGAAGCAGAATTGATGAAACCTTTGCTAACCACACGGGTTGTCTTTCCTTCTCATCACTATTAGCAGCATTTTCCTATGACCCAAGCTACAGATCCCGCCATCGTCCCAGATATCCCTGATTTTGCAGGCACTATCGATCGTTTCATTGCGGTCAGTAGCGATTGGATAACTCAGCATTATATCGAGCTGATCATCGCATTGCTTATCGGCACTGCAATATTTTTCCTCCTCGGCGCGATCAAGCGATTGGCCGTTCGCCATATCCGCAAACAGGAAAGTCTCACCGGATATCGCGAGATCCTGACCAAAGCCGTTGCGAAAACCACGAAGCTTTTCATGTTCATGGTATCGCTTGAAATCGTGATCGTATCATCCAACGCGCCGGCGAAAATTATCAATTTTGTCGGGGTGTTGTTCACTATCGCGGTGGTCGTCCAGGTCGCCATCTGGCTGCGCGAAATCATCCTCGGATTTTTCAATCGCAAGCTTTCGACCGATCCGGAAGAAAATGAAACGCTCGCCAATGCGATGACGCTCATCCGTCTGCTGGTGACATTTGTATTATTCGCGATCGCATCGATCATGATCCTCGACAATCTGGGTGTCGACGTGACCGGGCTGATTGCCGGTCTCGGTGTCGGCGGTATCGCCATTGGCCTTGCGGCGCAGGGCATATTTTCCGATCTGTTCGCGGCATTATCGATCATTTTCGACAAGCCGTTCAAGCGCGGCGAAACCGTCACCTATGACACTACCACCGGCACGATTGAGAAGATCGGTCTCAAAAGCACGCGGCTGCGAGCGATCACCGGCGAAGAAGTCATTATTTCCAATACCAATTTGCTGGACAAGGAAATCGTCAATCTGACCCGACTGGATCGGCGCCGGACACGTTTCGGCATTGGTGTAATATACCAGACAAAACCGGAAGATGCCCGGCGCATTCCCGATTTGCTGAAACAGATTGTCGAAGAAAATGGCGGGGTTTTCGTGCGCTCCGGCTTTGTAGGCTTTGGCGATAGTTCGATCAACTTCGAGCTCGATTTTGATATTATGAGCAGCGAATATGACCCGGTCTATCAAGGCCGCCACACTATCGGCCTCGCGATATTGCAAAAGTTTAACGAGGAAGGTCTGGAGTTTGCCTATCCGACCCAGACAACCTTTACCTCAGCGCCCGACGGCACGATGATCATGCCTTATCCCGAAGGCGGCTTTCCGGTGCACCTGCAAGAGGACTAGCTTGCCGTAGCGTCAGGACCAGTAGCAAAGAAAAACCTTGTTAATTGGTCGATTAAAAGAGAGTATGCGCGCCAAATTCGACTCTAATCCATCATAATAAAGGATCAAAAATATGCGTGACGCAGTCATCGTTTCTACCGCCCGGACCCCCATCGGACGCGCCTATAAGGGTGCCTTCAACGCCACCGCCGGTCCCACCCTTGGTTCCTATGCGGCAAAAGCAGCGGTTGAACGGGCCGGCATTGATCCAGCCACCGTCGAAGACGTGGTTTGGGGCAGCGCGCTGCAGCAAGGCTCGCAGGGCGGTAATCTGGGACGCAACGTGGCGCTGCGCTCCGGTTTTCCGATTGAAGTTCCCGGCATGACATTGGATCGCCAATGTTCGTCCGGCCTGATGGCCATTGCGACAGCATCCAAGCAAGTGACAATTGACCGGATGGACGTCGTTGTCGGTGGCGGACAGGATTCCATTTCCACGGTGCAAACCCCGGAAATGCGGATGGCACCGGATAAAGCCTTGGTTGCCATGCATGACGATATCTACATGCCGATGTTGCAGACCGCCGAAGTCGTCGGCGAGCGCTATGGCATTTCGCGTGAAGCGTGCGACGAATATGCGCTGAAATCCCAGCAGCGCACGTCTGCGGCACAAGAAGCGGGCAAGTTTGACGATGAAATAGTCGAAGTAACCGCAACCATGGGCGTGCAGGACAAGGAAACCAAAGAGATTTCAATGCACGAAATCACGCTCAGCAAAGATGAAGGCAATCGGCCATCGACAACGCTCGAAGGCCTGCAATCGCTGAAGCCCGTGCTCGGCGAAAACAAGATCATCACTGCCGGCAACGCTTCACAGCTTTCCGACGGCAGTTCCGCCAGTGTTATCATGGAGGCCAGCGCCGCTGAAAAAGCCGGCCTGAACCCCTTGGGCCGCTATGTTGGCATGGCTGTAGCAGGCACCAAGCCGGATGAAATGGGCATTGGCCCGGTTTTCGCCATCCCCAAATTGCTCGAGAAATTCGACCTGAAAATGGACGATATCGGCCTATGGGAACTGAACGAAGCCTTTGCGGTGCAGGTGCTCTATTGCCAGCAGAAGCTGGGCATTCCTGACGAGTTGTTGAACGTCAATGGCGGCTCGATCTCCATCGGACACCCCTATGGCATGACCGGCGCCCGTTGCACCGGCCACGCCCTCATCGAAGGCAAGCGGCGCGGCGCGAAATATGCCGTTGTCACCATGTGTATTGGCGGTGGCCAGGGCGCAGCCGGGCTGTTCGAAATACTCTAAGCACGTTATAATCCGGGGCTGGCACCAAGATGTCGGCCCCGGTTCCATAAAAATATAAGAGGATCAATCATGGCATCAGTGGGCGTAGTGGCAACCTTGACGGTAGCAGAAGGCAAAAATGCGGATTTCGAAGCAGCCTTTACGGAATTAATGGCTGCCGTCCGGGAAAATGAGCCCGGCAATGAATTTTACTCTGTCTTCCAGTGCAAGGATAATCCGCAACAATATAAAGTGCTCGAACGCTATGTCGACCAAGCCGCATTGGACGCCCACGGCAAATCCGACCATTTCCGCGCGAGCGGTCCCAAGCTTGCGCCTTGCATGGCCGGCGCTCCGGTGATCGAATATCTCGACGGGATCTAGCTAAACCCGGTCTTCCGAACGGGGGAAAAAATCCGGGTATTTAAAAGCTTTGGTGGTTAATAGCGGTTCGCTTCGACCGTTACCCAAATCATGGCCGATGCTAGCCTTTTCTTTCGAATATTGATGATTGTAATCCTGACGGTTTTTACGATCGTTTTTGCCGCGCTCTATGCCTATGACCGCGATCAGAAGGCGCCCGCCTGGATAAGTCTGGCTTATTTTGTCGGCCTGACGTCCTTTTTGTTTGACCTCGGGCGATCTGTTTTTGATCCGGTAATCTCTGACATTCTTGCCAAACTGGCATTTTGGTTGCTCAGCGGGCTCTGGACCCTGAGCGTTTTCGAATATTATCAGATCAAACCACCACGAAAATTGCTAATGATCATATTTTGTGTCGGTTTCGCATTTTTACTGTGGTTCGGCCTGCACCAACCCGACATTATACGGCGATCGATATTCTCTTCCATTACCGCCGGCATGTTATTGGCCTGCGCGCTCCCCATCCAGTGGCGGAAACGGAAAAACATGCTCGAAACCGCATGGTCTTGGGCGTTTAGTGGGCTGTGCGCGACCTATTTTCTGCGCCCCATCATCATCTATGGGCTGCTGGGTGAACGGTACACCGCCACATCCTATGTCGGGTCATCCTATGCAGCCGTTCTGCACTCCAGCAGCGCCCTCTGGGGTCTGGCCTGCGGCATCATCATGCTGCTGGTCATGGGTAACAAGCTCATCGAGAAGCATTTGCTGGCGTCGATCAAAGACCCGCTGACCGGGCTGCTGAACCGCCGCGGACTGGACACATATGTAAACAAGAATCTAGGCGGCAAAAAAAATTCTGACCGGTCGCTGATGATCCTCGACCTGGACCATTTTAAAAGGGTGAACGATAAATTTGGTCATGATGCCGGCGATCAGGTGCTGATCCGGTCCGCTGCATTGCTGCAAACGCTCACGCAAGGGCTGGGCACGATTGCCCGCATCGGCGGCGAAGAATTCGTCATTCTGCTCAACAAAATGGGCGCGAAGGACAGCCGTTTGGTCGCCGATCATCTTCGGCTATCGATTGGCATGATCACCCACCCGGAACTCCCAGAAAACAGCAAGGTAACCGCGAGCATCGGAATGGCCGCCATGTTCTCCGAAGAAAGTTTCGCGATGGCTTTGCGGCGCGCAGACCAGGCGCTGTACCAGGCCAAAAGCGAAGGCCGTAACCGTGTCATCGAGGCGATTCCAGACCGACGAAAGCCGTGGCTGCAATTGGCGACCTGACCTTATCTACTCTTTTGTATTTTTGAGTAGAACATATGAGGAACATCGGTTATATGGCCAGTTATGTCAAAACTGAATCGAGCCGAAAAGCTGGCCATCCTCGCTGATGCCGCAAAATATGATGCGTCCTGCGCGTCCAGCGGTTCGGTTAAGCGCAATAGTCTGAAAACAGGCGGGATTGGGTCGACGGGCGGCATGGGGATTTGCCACAGCTATGCTCCGGATGGGCGATGTATCTCACTGCTCAAAATCCTGATGACAAACTATTGCATGTTCGATTGCCTCTATTGCATCAACCGGACATCCAGCAACGTGCGCCGGGCAGCGTTTACCGTGCAGGAGATTGTCGATCTCACGCTCGATTTTTACAAACGGAATTATATTGAAGGGCTGTTCTTATCGTCGGGCATTATCCGCAGCCCGGATTATACAATGGAGCAATTGGTGGAAGTCGCACGGCGGCTGCGCAAAAACCATCGGTTTGGCGGATATATTCACTTGAAAACCATTCCCGAGGCCGATCCTGAACTGCTCAAACAGGCGGGCCAATATAGTGATCGGCTATCCATCAATATCGAGCTGCCCAGCGACAGTTCGATTGCAAAACTGGCGCCGGAAAAAAACGGGAAAATGATCCGCCGGACAATGGCCAATTTGAATGACAAAATCAGCGATGCCAAAGCGGAGCGGAAAACATCCCGCAAAGCGCCGATGTTTGCGCCGGGTGGCCATAGTACGCAGATGATAATCGGCGCGGATGCGTCCAACGACAAAACGATATTGGACACCAGCACAGGCCTATATGGTGCATATGGTTTGAAGCGGATCTATTATTCGGCTTTCAGTCCGATTCCCGATAGCCCCACGGCGCTGCCATCAAAAGCGCCGCCGGTCATGCGGGAACATCGGCTATATCAGGCGGACTGGCTGCTGCGTTTCTATGGCTTTTCCGTCGGCGAAATTCTGGAAGGCGGCAAGGAAGGCAATCTGGATCTGACCATCGATCCAAAGCTGGCTTGGGCACTGCAAAACCGGCATCTTTTCCCGATCAATGTCAACCGGGCGGACAAGGAAAATTTGCTTCGCATACCGGGCCTCGGGGTAACCGGCACCAACAAGATATTGAAGGCCCGGCGTTTTTCCGCCCTGCGGGTCCAAGATCTCGAACAGATCTGTCAGTCGGTTAAAAAGCTGCTTCCATTTATTACCGCGCTGGATTGGCATCCGGGAAAGGAACTGGATTCTCTGAGCCTGTATAACCGCTTCAAACCGCCCCCCAAACAACTCGACCTTTTCACGACATGAACCCGGGCAAATCTTGTATGCGTGATACCGTCTATGAGGTTGTTCTGTCGAGCGAGACCGATAGCAATGGCTGGCGGAAAGCCGCCCGCAAAGCCTGCGCGTCCGGTATCGCGCCGGGTCAACTCGTCTGGCGGGTGCCGGGACAGGCGGAGGCCCTGAACCTGATCCCATATGCGTCCTTGCCAGAAGTGGCTTTGGAACGGACCATGCGGATCAACAAGGCGTTATTGAAAGAGATTGACACCGCACTGTTGCACAGTGATCCCAACCGCTTCGATCTGGCTTACCGGCTGATCTGGCGGTCGCAGGCGGAACCCAAAATTCATCAAAATCCGGCCGACCCCGATGTCAAAAAACTGTATCAGCTGACCAAGAATATCCGGCGTGATATCCACAAGATGCATGCGTTTGTGCGTTTTCGGAAGATCGGCGAAAATGATGGCCGCGAGCAATTTGTTGCCTGGTTCGAGCCAGAACATCATATCACTGCGGCGGTTGCCCCGTTTTTTCGCAATCGCTTTGCCGGAATGGACTGGCTGATACTCACGCCCGAGTGCAGCATCGGCTGGGACGGTAAAAATCTGTCCTATGGCCCCGGCGGCAACAAATCCGATGTTCCGGGGGAGGATTCTATCGAGGACGATTGGCGGTCCTATTATGCCAATATCTTCAACCCCGCTCGGGTAAAGGTGCAAGCCATGAAATCGGAAATGCCGATGAAATATTGGCGCAACTTGCCCGAAGCAAGCCTGATCCCGGGTCTGTTAAAGCAGGCGGAAACCAAAACGGCGCGAATGATCGATCAAGCCCGCGATCCTCAGACGGAATTTCCAATTTCTGCTGCTCCGCGTTCGCCCGGCCGTGTATTGCCAGCCTCCATCGCCGACTTATACCACCATCTCGAACAGCGCGCGGACGCGCCTAGTGAAGATTATTCCGCCAAGTTCATCCGCGGTGAAGGTCCAAGCCATGCGGAGCTTCTGTTTGTGGGAGAGCAGCCGGGCGATCAGGAGGATCTAAAGGATCGGGTCTTTGTCGGCCCGGCAGGTCAGATGCTCGACCGGGCGCTGGCGGACGCTAATATTCCTCGGCAGCAAGCGTTTCTGACCAATGCGGTCAAGCGATTCAAATATATCCGCCGAGGCAAACGCCGGATCCACCAAACGCCCTCTAGCGCGGAAATAGAATATTATCGCTGGTGGGTGGAACAGGAGCGGCGCCTGGTGAACCCCAAACTAACAGTCGCGCTGGGCGGAAGTGCCGCGCAATCCCTGCTCGGCAAGAAGATCACCCTATCGCAATATCGCGGAAAAATATGGGATCAGGGCGATAACGAACGCCTGTTGATCACCGTGCATCCGTCCTATTTGCTTCGTATTCCCGATCAGGTCGGCCGGGACATTGAATATCAAAAATTTGTCCGGGATTTGCGCCTGGCCAAACGCGCCTGTGAAGAGAGCAATAGCAAAACTGTTTAGGCAGCACGGCTATCGGGGCCAAAGCGGATGCTAGTGTTTTTTTAAGTCCGTTCGTCCTGAGCCTGTCGAAGGACGGTGTGCGCAACCGTTCCGGCATCTCGACCGGTGCTGCGACGGACTCATTACGAACGGCTTTACAGCCGCCGGCCTTTCCAGACCACGCGACCGATAATATTGACCTCTTGCGGCGCGACATCGTCCCAGTCTGGATAGCGCTCATTGTCGCTACGGATCGACAATTTGCCAGACGGGCGCAGCGCGAGCCGTTTGACCAGCAGCACGTCGTCCATGCGCAGAACATATATGCCATCGCGCAGCGGGCGTTCGGCGGCGCTATGATCGACCATGATGTCATCGCCGTCACACAGCGTCGGGTCCATGGAATCGCCGTCCACCACGATCAGCGACAATTTGTCAGGATCCGTACCGATTTGCTTCAACCATTTGGCACCGAAAGCCATGCTGTCCTGTGGTGGCTCATCATCCGCTAGCGATCCGGGACCAGCCGATGCGCCCAACTGGAGTTGCCGGATGCGCACCATATTCTGGTTCCGATGTGCCAATGCTTGCCCGGCCGCTGCCGGGTTGCTGCCACCCAAAAGCTGTTCATCAACCGCATAAAATTCGGCCAGTTTCCGACGATCCTGCTCATCCAGTTTCCGCGGTGTACCGCGCTTTATAAATTGCTGGATATAGGCCGGGTTTTTGCCGAGCATCCGCGACAATGATGAAAAATCATCACCGTTTTTCCGGATCAACCGTTCCAGATTGGCGCGCGGATCATTGTCCGAAACAGGAAATTTCTGAGCCATGACCAATCTTATCGCCGCTGGCCGAAAATGGCAATAGGAAAATTCCTAGACATGTAGGAAATTACATTTCAGATAGGAATTTGCCTATCTCAATCGAGTCGGCAGATGCGCAGCAGCCCAAGCTAGCGCGCTTTGAATGGAGAATAGCTCAATGGAGAAAAGGAATGCATTTGTTACGGGAAATCGAAAAATTCATGCGGGAGACAAACATGCCGTGGACCAAATTTGGGCGGCTTTCTGTGCGTGATCCGCGCTTTGTGGATGACCTGCGCAATGGACGCGAACCGGGTAAAAAAATTTCGCTGAAAGCAGAACATTTCATGAACAAATGGAGGGATGATCATGCGTCATGACTCCTTAACAACGCGTCATGGCAAGAAAAAGTCCGTCAACGACATAGGACCGATATTGGTTGAACAAATTCAAAACCTGCTCGGCCTCGGTCATCAAGTGGTACTGAAGCGGGAACGGCCCTGGGCCAGCATTACCTTTTCCGGTACGCGGCATACTATCGTGATTGACGCGCCAGTGGGTTCCGACCGTGGCGCTGCCATATCCATAGGGGATAGACTGGCAGGTCATGAGTTTGACCTGCCTGGTCAATTCGTCGCGGACCTGTTGATTGAGGACGCGGACCAGCCGGCGGGACGCCTTAAGCTGGAAATTCTGACCATTGTGGATCCGCTGGTATAAGGTTCCAGCGGTCCCCTCCCGCTTTCATTTTAGCGCTGGGCCGTCATTTTTTCCAAAGTGCCAAGCGCGGCTTTCAAGGCGACATCCATGTCTGCCTGCCGGTCATCCATAACGACCTCAGCGGGCTGCGCCACTTCCTTGAGTGGCGGCGGCGTAAATATCGTGGCCTCGCGGACATAGTCGGTGGCTGGCGCAGTTTCGCGATGGGCGACAGCCGGCTCATGACCGGCAGTTTGCGGCGTTTCAGCCGGTGCATCAGCAATGGCTGCGGGCGGCATCTCTCCGATCGCCATTGCCCGTCCCATTTCCAATTGTTTCAAACGATTCAATCCCGCTTCCAGCCGTTCGGCAAGTTGCGCAATGTTGAGCGCTGACAGATCTTCCTGCGGCACGACCAGGTCTGGCATTGCCGCCGGGCCTGGTTCTGGTTCCACTGGCACTGCCGGGGCTTGTTGCGCGGCATCCGCGACAAAGGGATTGAGCGGCGCCGGAATGTCAGCAACTGCTGCTGATTCTTCGGTTGCTGCTGGCTCTCCTGCGTGCTCGTCTGCCGCAGGTTCTTCAAAAGGCGGGATGGTTTCGGGCAACATAGTGGCCGCTTCCGGCGGCGCAAAAATCGAGGGCCGTGCCGGCGCATCAGTTTCGTCATCGAGTTTGCGCAACTGTGGTAAATCGGCAAGATCCATGACTCTGGCCTTGTCCTTCTTCGGCTTCTTGAGAAATTTAGTCAGTGATTTGGCATCAAATTTAGGCAGCGTGAAGCGGCTTTTCTTTGCATGGACTTCCTCTTCCAAGTCCGACTCAATCGGATTAGCGGCATTAATCTGTTCTCGAAGTGCAACGCCCATGTCAGAGCCCCCTTTGCGATTTAGAAAGAAATAGATGGCGGATGCGGACACCAAGCCGGCCATGATGGCGATCAGACCCCGGGCGGTATTGCCGAGCGGCGGAGCCGCTGCAGGTATGATTTCCGACAGTCCTGTCGCACCGATAATGGATTCCAGATATACATGCGGCAAGGTGACGGTGACCAACGCCGCCCCAGCCCCAGCAACAAGTGCCATCATGGGCACCCGATATGCCATCAATTTTTCTTGCGTCAATTCCACGTCAATCTCCACCGCCTCAGGCCGCTCGCCGATAGGATTTATGCGCGATCAGCCTTTGGTAAACAGGTTTGTAACGCAAAATGTTTGACGACCAGTTACGATCCGCCTCAACAAATTTTCTCGCCGCTTCAATAGTTTGCGGCCATTGCGCGCGATTTTTCAGCAATTCGGCGAGTTTTTCAGCGATTTTTTCCGGTGATCCGGCGGGGAATAAAGTGCCCGTTACGCCGTCGTCGATCAACTCGCGATGGCCGCCAACGTCTGATGCTGCAACTATCCGCCCCTGCGCCATGGCTTCGAGCGGTTTTAGCGGCGTCACTAATTCTGTCAGCCGCATAGATTTGCGAGGATAGACCATGACATCCATCAGGCCATAATAATGCTCGACCTCCTCGTGTGGCACGCGGCCAGCAAAGGTAATCGCAGAGGCCGCTGGCGAAAGTTCGACCTGTTGCTTGAGCGCCGCTTCCATAGGACCGCCGCCGACAAGCAGCAAATGCGCTTCCGGACATTTATCCTGAAGCAAGGGCATGGCGGCCACGAGATCATCAAGCCCCTCATAATCATAGAAGCTGCCAATGAAGCCCAGCACAGACTTGCCCGACAAGCGCAATTCCTGCCCCAGCGATTCGTCTGGTTCCGGTGGGTTGCCGAACAGCTTCATGTCGACGCCATTGGGCGACACGGTGATTTTCTCCTTGGCGACGCCGCGGGATATCAGGTCGGTTTTCAAGCCTTCACAGATCACAGCGACTGCATCGGCGCTATTGACGACATGATTCTCCAACTGGCGCGTCAGCCAGTAGCGGGGACTGCCTTCCCGCCCGGTGCCGTTTCCGACAGCTGCATCTTCCCAGAACGCCCGAATTTCATATAGCAGCGGCAATCCCGTTTTCTGCGCAACCCGCAACGCCGCCAATCCATTCAGCACGGGTGAGTGAGCGTGCAGCACATCCGGCTGCCATTCGCGCACGACCTCGGTAATGCGATCCGCCAATACCGATATCTCTCGCCATTCTCGCACGGGCGAAGGCCCGTTTACGTCCGCCAGCGTCCGGAAAAAATCCAGCCCATCCGCCTGTTCGAGTGCCGCTTGGGCTTCAAAGCCATGCTGATCCTGACGAACGCCGGTAACCCCGGCGACATGCAGTCCGCTGGCTATTTGCGATTTCATGATCGCCCGGGTGCGAAAGCAATAGCCGCTGTGCAACGGCAGGCTGTGATCCAATATGTGCAAAATCCGCGTCATGGCCCAAATCCCTGCCAGAAAAGGATTAACGTCCCGTCAACCCAAAGCCTGTATCGCACGGCAGTAATGACATGAATCCGAAGCAGGAACCGAGGCCGCCAACACCCATATGATCGATAACTTCTCCATCGCTCTGACACATGGTTTGCTGCTGATTGCGGTATGGCGGCTGATTCATCGTCCGGATCTCGACCATGAAGACCCGCCAGAACCGGATCCAGAGCCGGAAGGCTTCCATAGGCCGCGGGGCCAGAGCGATGCGTGACCTTGTCTTTGTCGCCTATTTGCTGGCGCTCCTCTTTCTGGCGTTCAAGCGGCCGTTTATCTTCACCCTGATCTATGCCTATATCGACATTGTCGCGCCCCAGCGGTTAAGCTATTTCCTGCTCAATTCGGTGCCCTTGTCGCTGATCGTCTTCGGCATGGCCTTTCTTGGCTACCTGCTCGCCGACGACAAGAAAGACAGCCGCTTTTCGGTGCGGCAAGGGGCAATGGTCCTGCTATTGCTCTATTGCGGCTACACCACCTTTTTCGGGGCCCTTCCCGAGGATGCTGCAGAGAAATGGGACTGGGTGTGGAAAGCTCTGGTCTTTGCCATATTTCTCCCGCTCACCTTGCGCACCAAGCTCCGGATCGAGGCGCTGACCCTGTTCATGGTGCTCTGTGCTGCGACGCTGATCATCACTGGCGGCATCAAGACACTTGGCTCAGGCGGCGGCTATGGCGCTTTGGTGCTGCTGATTGACGATAATGCTGGCCTCTACGAGGGCTCAATCATCTCGATGGTCGCCATTGCGATCATCCCGCTGATGCTCTGGCTGTCAAAGCACGGCACGATTTTCCCGCCCGACTGGCGGGTCAAATATTTCACTCTGGCCCTGGTCTTTGCCGCGTTGCTGATCCCGATCGGGACACAGGCGCGCACGGGACTGGTCTGTATTGCAGTGCTGGCGGTGCTCCAACTGCGCTTCGTCAAATATCGCTTCCTCTACGCTGGCCTTGCCGTGACTGTCGGCCTGATGGCGATCCCGTTCCTGCCGCAAAGTTTTTCCGAGCGCATGGGCACGATCCAGAATTACAAGGCTGATGAATCCGCCTCGACCCGCATAGCGGTCTGGGAGTGGACCATCGCCTATGCCAATGCCAATCCCATGGGTGGCGGGTTCAATGTCTACCGACTCAACAAGCTGCGCTACGAGCTGGCAGAGGACGAGAATGACACCCAGCAGCAGGACTATGATTACGCGCTGGAGGATGACGGCCCGATCGAAGTGGTCGATGAAGGCCGCGCCTTCCACAGCAGCTATTTCGAGATGCTGGGTGAACAGGGCTATCCCGGCCTGTCGCTATGGCTGTTCATTCACTTGGGCGGTATCTGGCGCATGGAAGTGCTCCGCCGACGCTATCGCAAGAGCCAGAAAGAGAGCGAGGCCTGGATCGCCCCGCTTGCCATCGCGCTGGCCAATGCGCATATCATTTACATGGCCGGCTCGCTGTTCGTCGGCGTCGCCTTTCAGCCCTTTGTCTATATGCTGGTCGCGCTGCAAATCGGCCTCGATACTTATCTAAGCCGCCGCGCACAGGAAGCCAAAGCCAGCCCCATTGGTGGTCCTCTGCCAAACATCAAATGGTCACAGGCTCCGTCCTGATCCCCTGCTCCGCACAAAGCAGATGACAGACGCTGGTCTTTCGCTACGATCCCGTCATGACATCATCCGCTTCTCCTCTTTCTGTGTCCGCCACCGCCGAACGCTGGCCAGTCAACGGGTCATTCATCATCAGCCGCGGCGCCAAAACCCATGTCGATGTTGTCGTCTGCCGCGTCAGCGATGGCACCCATGAAGGAACGGGCGAAGCGACACCGATCTACTATGAAGGCGAAACAGCCGAAAGCTGTATCGCCTCCATCGAGACATTTGCCCACGGCCATCCCGCTTTCGACCGGTTGATCCTGCTCGACCAGATGCCCCGAGGCGCGGCCCGCAACGCGCTCGACTGCGCTTTGTGGGATCTCGAATGCCGCCAAAACGGTCAGGCGCTGTGGCAGCATGCTTTCTTGCCGGAACCCGGGCCGCTGATCTCGGCCTTCACCATCTCGCTCAGCGATCCCGCCAAAATGGAGGCCGATGCCCGTGCCGCAGCCAGCACCCACAGTCTGCTCAAGCTGAAACTGTCCGGCAGCGATGATCATCAGCGTGTCGCCGCCGTCCACCGCGGCGCGCCTGATGCGCGGCTGATTGTCGATGCCAACGAAAGCTGGAACGATCTTGACATCGCCCAGGAAGCGGCCACTCTCGCGCAATGGGGCGTTGAGCTGATCGAACAGCCGGTCAGCGCGGGGCGCGACGATCTGCTCGCCAATGTCCGCTCGCCAATCCCGCTCTGCGCCGACGAAAGCTGCCATACCAGCGCCGACATCCCTGGCCTTGCCCCCTATTATCAGGCGATCAATATCAAGCTCGACAAGGCCGGTGGCCTCACCGAATCCATGCGCATGGCCGATGCCGCAGAGCAGGCGGGGCTCAAACTGATGGTCGGCTGCATGCTCTCCACCTCGCTGGCCATCCGCCCGGCCTTTGCGCTGGCCCAGCGCGCGCAATGGGTCGATCTCGACGGACCGTTGCTGCTGGCCAGAGACCGGAAGCATGCGATGCAATTTGCCGGCGGCCAAATCATGCTCGGCGAGCAAAACCGGTAAACCGGACGCGTTTCTGGAATCTGAGTTTCTACAGTTTCGACACAGAATCACCGAAAACGCGCACCGGCCTTCCCCCGCAACAGGGGCGTCGGACTCATCCCGTTTTGCGAGGTTTGTCCTGGCTCAACTCCCACATCCAGCCGCGCGCATATTCGCTTTCCTGTTTGATATAATCCTTCGCAATCGCCTCCGCTTCGGGATCTTCAGCTGGATCATAATCTTCCCAGTCCAGTTCGCCATGCTCCACCCGATCCAATATCGCATCCCATTTGCCCAGCGTATGTTCGCGGGCCAGCGGATGGCGCCCGATGCGGGAAGGATTGCATAATATGAACTTGGTCAGATTTTCATTGAACACGCGCTTCTCGCCAATCTGCTCGCCTTTCCAGAAAACCGGTTGCATCACGCCGTTAATCGCGCGGTCGATCGCTTCATGCGCGACTTGCCGAATCCCGTTCTCCAGCGCCGCCTCCCAAGCCAGGTCAAATGGGGTACCGACGAGCCGCGCGCGCAGCTTATAGGCGCTGTCGCGCGACATATAGACGGACTTGGCCGCCGCCGTAACCGACCCACTGGCCGCCAGCGCTTCCAGAAAACTGCGCATCTTGGCTTTGCTCCAGCCATTATGTTGCGGGCGAACCGTGGGTTCAGGCAAAGATTCTTCGGTATAGTCGCGGGATGTGATGGTCATAACTATCTCCATACTTGGTTTTTCGAGACGTTATAAATAACCTATTTGGCACAATGTAGGAAAGCGTTTTTTGCCGACTATCCGCATCATATTGTCCATCATATCGCAAAGCGGACATCGGAGCGCTGCTATCGCGCGCCAGACACCAATGTCTGTTTCTTTTTCAGCGATGAAATCAGAAATTGCATGAGCGTCTTTATGCGCGGCGTGTTTTTCAAATCCGGATGGGTCAAGACCCAGAAATCTTGTTGGGCAACCGGAGGGTCGTCGGTCAGTCGTATTAGATTGGGTTCCGGATCAGCCATAAAGCACGCGCCCCGCCCCAAGCCCAAGCCCCGCACCAATGCCCGATGCCGTGCAGTTATATCGTCTATCTTCAATGCAACGGGAGCAAAAGGATAGGGAGAGGCTTGGAGCCACCCAGGCCACATGCCGTCAGATAGAGGCGCAATCCAGCGAAGCTCCGATTTCGGCGTATTTTCCAGATAGTTTCGATCCGCATAATAGGTAACGCGCGTGGGGAATAATCGTCTTCCGACCAAATGGCCGGGTGGGTTTTCGGCCCCTCGAACAACGACATCCGCTTCACTTTTGTCTAAATTGACAAAACTGTAACTGGTTTCCACAACGAGATCGATCGCTGGATATTGTTCTGCAAAGAACACAAGATCATCTGTCAGCAAATATTGGGCGACGGCTTCGGGAAGCGACAGCCGGATAGAACCCGACAATTCCGGACTGGTCGCCCGCTGACGACGCGTTGCCGTCAATGACAGCTGTTCCATGCGCTCGGCAACCTCCAACAGTTCGTTGCCGAGGGGGGTTGGATAATATCCACCAGGTTCCCGCTCAAACACTGTCCCAAGCCTGCTTTGTATTGCACTTAATCGCCGCGATACGGTTGTGTGCGTGATGCCCAACATGGTGGCAGCGCCTCGTACGGTTCCACAGCGCCCAATCGCCAATATTATTCGATAGTCATCCCAGTCTGTCATTGGAACGTTTTTGCACCATTCTCGTTCGAAATCTAGCCACGACAAGGCACAAATCCGAATTTATTGGTGCGTTATTATTCAATATTGTCGCGAGGAAATATCAATGTTCGCTAAAATTAAACTCATCTCCCTTCTGCCTTTGCTCTCTATTCCGGCCCTGCATCTTGCTTCCTGCACTACAATCGGCGTTCCCGCCGCGCAGGCCAAATCCTCCCAGACGGTCAATCTTGCAGAGGGACAGGTTCTGCAATTAATTGCACCGGAAGCGCGGCCCGACGGGCAACAGGCAAGACAAGCCTATTATCAGTCGGCATTTCCGATAGCGGAATCGCTTGGGTACGAGAGACATGCTCAGCTCAATGTCCGGCAAAAGGTTGCGAGTGACTATGACCCCGGCGCATTCCTGTTCTTTTCTTGGCCGGGTGAAAAGGCAGCGGAGGATTTCGCACAGCATCCGGATTGGCCGACACTGAAGGCAACAAGGCCACAGGCTTGGTCAGAACTGAAAATTTATAACAAAACGCTTGAGGACGATCTGTCGCTGGAATTTCATGCGTCCAAACATTATTCTGTCGTAATCGCATGGTTCAATCCGGAAAAGCCTGGCGACTATGACAAATATCTGAACGGGATTGAGCCAGCAGTGGAACGTGCCGGGGGCCGGTTCATATACAAGATGCGCAATCCGTCTTTTGAAGCCCACGCTTCTCCTTTAGAAGGCCCTGACCAGATCACCTTTGTCGAATGGGAAACCACAGACGGTTTTGCTACAGTGCAGGGCTCCGACGAATATAAGGCGCATGCCAAATATTTCGGTTCAGGGCTCAAGAAGTTTGAGTTTTACTGGCTGAAATCGCAATGAGGTTTTGATCGCCTACTGGAACTGGTTAACCGGTGGGGACAGATTTGGGCGTGGTGATTTGATGGGCAAAACTGCCTTGGTCAGAACGCTGGGCGACAGGTTCCTGTCTCGCACTCGCAATCACCTGTCATAGTTCACTTTCTTTACATCGCCCTGCTGACGTGCAAACCTGTTAGCGGAAAAGGAATTTGTAATGGAAATGAAGCAGAAGATTCTCGTCACCCTCGGCCTGATGTCCGGACTGGCGCTATTTCCATTGCCTGCGATCGCGACGCTTACCGACCCCCGATCTGCCGACGATGATATTGTTGTGACCGGCATTGAGATTACCAAAGATGCCATTGCCGACTTTATCCAAACCACCATCGCAACACCGAAAGGCGGGAAACATCAAGGGCAACATGCCCGATTTTCCCAACCGGTTTGTCCAAAGGTTGTGGGCTTGTCCGAAGACAACCAGAAACAAGTAGAGCAGCGGATGCGCGGTGTTGCTATCGCCGCTGATATGAAAGTGGCCGAAGAAGGCTGTGCGCCCAATGTATACGTCATGGTCGTGGCCGATGGAAATGAAGCCATCGCCATGCTCCGCAAGAAAAGATCGCGACTGTTCACCAGCATATCCCACTATGAGAGAGATCGGATCGCCAAAAGCGGTGGCCCGGCTTATGCCTGGAAGCGCATTCAAGCCGGTTCTGCGGAAACCGGCGTTTTACAAAATTCTGATGATACAGAGTATCTCCCGACCGTAGGTGCTAAAAATGTGACGGTTCCGGTATTGCATTCCAAGGTTAAATCGAGGATCAAACAACCCACGACACTGGCGATGACCCATTCTTTTCTGTTGCTCGAAAAGGATGCCCTGGTGGATTTGACGACAGTGCAGATCGCCGATTATGCGGCAATGCGAACCTATATCGATACAAGGGAAGGCGAAGCCAGCAAGGCCCCCGCCTATTCCATCCTGGCGCTGTTTGATTCTGCCAAATCGGATGAAAAGCGCCCCGAATCCGCGAGTGAAATGGACCTGGCATTGCTTAGCTCTCTCTATAATTCTCCTGCAGATGTATCTGCCTCCATGCAAAGTTCCGCCATGTTGCACCGGGTTGAACAAGAACTGACCGCGGGTTTGGACGATCGACCGTAAAAGACTGACGCAATTTAGCTTTTAACGAGGATGATCATGTGTTGGGCCGACATGCCAGCCCATCAATTCACGAATGCTATGCCGATGGTATCGTCCATATCCTCGGCCTGATCGCCATGTTGGCGGGATGTTTGGCTCTGCTGTACAACCATCGCTCACAAAAGCCATCATTCTGCTGGCGCAAAATCCGGACGCGGGTTCATATCTATTGTCTCGCCTGTCCGCTTCAGCAGGTAAAATACCAAAATCACGGCCGCCAGGCTGATTGTCACAGGCAAACTGGCAAAGCTCATCACCGCTTCCTGATAACGCCCAATATAGGCTATGATGACACCGGCGAGTGATGCACAATTTGCTGTTAGAAGCCGTCCTTTGGTGACGGCCCGGCCATGGCGGCTGCCATAGGCCATCATCATCGCGAGCGACAGCCAGAACAGGGTGACCAGTCCCAGGGCTGGAACCACATCCAGTAGCGCCACAAACAGGGTCAGTGCCAAGGCAGTGGGTGTACCCCAGATAATAGCTGACCACGCTCCTTCCAGCCTCGGGGCGGGATTCCCCTTAGCCCGTCGTTTGGTGAAATAGATTTTCAGACCGGAAGCCACAATGACGCACAGGCCGACGCCGAATAGCATATAGGCGAGCTTCACCGGCAAACCGCCCCAGTTACCGAAATGCACATTATAGACCGAGCCGATGATTTGTTGACCGATCGTACCATCGGAAATACCGACATTCCCCTGATACTCGCCCGCTGCATCATAGGTATAATAGTCGCCGAAGATCAGGCGATCACCATGCTCGCCGACTATTTGGGAATTTTGCCCCAAGGTTCCGGGGTCGTGCATGATAAAAAATGTCGGATCGACATCGGGGAAAGTCTCTTCAATATGCTCTATCGGCTTGGCAATTTTCGCAATATCGGATGGCGCCTCATTTGCCGCCGGTTCGCTGCCAAATATGGGAGAAAAAACCGCCTCCGTATCGCCATCAAATCCGGTTGTCGCAATGACGAAGGCAAGGACACTCGCAACCCCCAATATCGATCCGGTGAGCGCATTGGAAAAATGGAAAGGCAGGGTCCAGACACTTAACCTGTTGTGCAGATCAACGGTTGTCAGCCGCCCTGCCCCGCGCCGGAATGTAAAGGCATCGCGGAATATCCGGGGGTGCGCCAGCACGCCGGATATCGACAACGCTATCAGCATGATTCCCAAAGCACCCACGACCGTCAGTCCCAGCGTCTGCGGCAGATGGAGATAATAGTGCAGATCGAGCAGAAACTGGGTCCAGGGAAAGGCTTCCTCCGCCACGATTGCCCCATTTTCATCCACAAAAAATGCTTGCGTATCTGTCGTGATCACAGTCCGCGGCAAGTCCGGCCGGGGGAAGCTTATATAGAGATGGGTTGTCGGCACCTCCTCGCTTTGAAAGACATTATAGGCGGCGCGCTCGGCGGCTTCCGGGCTAATGTTTTGCATCTCGGGCGCATAGGGCTGCTCCCAACGCTGGAGCTCGTGATTAAACACTGACAAGGTTCCGGTGACCGCCAATATGTAGATTAACCCGCCAAAAATAATGGCGATCAGGCTGTGCGCCTCCAGCGAACGCATGACCCGCAATGCTGATTTTTTCGGTTTGCCGCTATCCTGCATGATCTACACCTTAACTTGCCAGGGCCAAGCCGACAGCCGGAGCAATTGCCAGACCCCATATTATCAATGATTTTCGCAGCATCGTCGGTTGTGACCCAACATAAACCGCTAAACTGGCCCAAAGGATCGAGAATAGGAAAGCGATCAGGGTCAGATTAGCGCCGTGCTCCATTCCCAGCCAACGCAGCAGCAGGAACAATCCTGCGGACAGGAAGACGGCGGCCAGGCCCGTTATCAGAAACAGCAAGACGCCATTGTAAATATGCCGTAGCCACAGCGCGGGACCCCCTTGCGGAGGTTCGCTCACCCGCTGTGGCACCACGCGGCCTTCTCTATTGGTCCGCTTTGGCACTTGCAATGCGGTCATCCCAACCGCCAGTCCGCCGATAATCACGACGACGATGATGCCCAGGGCAACCCCTTTGTCGGCACCGCTGGTTTGCGCCCATGCAACAAGGGAAAAAAGCACCAGTAACGACCCGGCCAGCGCCTCCCGTTGCGCCTTCAGACGCTTTTGCCAAGCCTTGCGCAGCAGAAATATCCCGCCCAAGGCCGCCGCGACGCCGACACATTGCCAAAGCAAGACGTTGCCCATGGTCAAAACTTATATCCGACACGCACAACCGCGGTGCGCTCTTCACCGACGAAACAGTCGCCGCGCGCCAGACAGGTGGAAAAATATTTCTCGTTTGTAATATTGCGGACGTTGAAAGTGACGTCCCAGCGTTCGGTCTCATAACCCAGCAAAAAGTCGCCCAGTATGTTGCCATCGGTCACCACCCGTATCGGGCCGACGGCACCAGATCCATTGCTTTCATTATCCCCGACATAGCGCAACCCAAAGCCGGTTTTGAAACCTTCCAGTGCGCCGGCAACTGGTTGATATTGCACCCAGGCCGATGCTTGTTCTTCGGGGATAGAGGCAAAGGGGACACCATCTGCTGTCTCGGTATCCAAGAGGCTGCCGTTCAATTCCAGATACCAGTCGCCCAGCGTCGTCTGCGCCTGCATTTCAAAACCTTTGACGGTGCCAACACCTTCCTGTTGGCTGTCCGGTTGATTGATCAGCGACGATGGATTGGGCAGATTGGATTCTTCAATATCGAAATAGGCCAATGTAATATAGGTTTGTGTTCCGGGCGGCTGATATTTGATACCCACCTCCCATTGCTTGCCCTCGCGTGGTTTCAGCGGATTATTGGTAAAACCATCGGTGCCGATCACCGGCTCAAAAGACTCAGCGAAACTGACATAAGGCGAAATGCCATTTTCAAAGGCGTAAAGCGCGCCGACGCTGAACGAAACCGCATCATCCTTTTGGACATTGCCAAGGCTTTCCGTTTTGCTGTCGTCATAACGCAATCCGAAATTCAGTTTGAGATCACCGATCGACATTTGATTGTTGAGATAGAGACCGTAATCATCGGTGATCGTGTCCCCCACATCGGAGAAATTGGCATCGTCAAACAGCGCGGGTGGTACGTTGCCATATATGGGGTTGAAGATATTTATCGTTCCGAAAGCGCGCGTTGCGGGATCGCTCAGAAAAATCACTTCGTTGCCGGTTTTCACATATTGATAGGCAATACCGCCGAACAGCTCATGTTCAATCGGTCCTGTATCAAATGTCCAGCGGGCGCGCAGATCAAACGCGGCCTGTTTGGAAAAGGCGTTGCTACGATAAAATGTCCGTCCGCCATCGCCATTGGCATCGACACGCGGAGGGCCTACTGCGCCGAGAAAATCAATATAGGATTGCCGATAGTCGACATCCGCATCTTTATATCGGAAAATGCCGTCAATCGAGAAATTGTCGGCAAAGGCGTGGCTGGCTAGCAAGCTCACCAAAGTAGAATTTGTATTATAGCGGTTAAAATCCGGATCGCCGAGATAGGTATCAAGCTCAACCCGCTCACCTGAAGCATTCACACAGACTGCCGCCGGTGTGATTGCAACATCCCCGCTGACACAGCCGGTTCCGGTCAAGGGCAGAAATTGCTGGGCTGTATCGCTGTCACGGTCGACATATTCGAGCATCGCCGTCAGCCGGGTCTGGCCGTCGTCATAGGTTATCGACGGCATGACGATGACGGCATCGTCATTGACTAAATTAACCTGTGTATCTGAATCTCGGTAAAGGCCGACAAACCGCACAAACAGATTATCAGCAAGTTCAGCGTTCAGATCTGCGGCGGCCTGATAGCGATCAAAGGTGCCGACATCAAAGACGACTTCGCTCTGCTTGTCCGGGCCAGCCAGTTTCGACACCGCGTTGACGATGCCGCCTGGCGTGCCCTTGCCATAGAGCACCGATGCCGGGCCTTTCAAAACCTCGACTTGTTCCAGCACATATACATCGGATCGCGTATTGTTGTAAAAACCAAACAGGACTTGCTGGCCATCGCGATATTCCGCTGCGTCAAAGCCGCGCACCTGGGGAAAGTCGCCGCGTGTCGCAAAGCCAAATGTATCGCCGACAACGCCCGGGATATAGTTCAGCACGTCGTCGAGAGTGAGCGCACCCTTGTCGCGAAATTGCTCTTCTGTTTCAATAGTAACCGACCGCGCGGTCTCTACAATCGGGGTTGCTGATTTCAGCGCACCGAAATCAGAGAGTTGACCGGTAACGATGATAATATCGTCTTCATCCTGCGCATTTCTGTCATTGTCATTGCCATCCTGCGCCAAGGCAGCCGACGGCAGTGCCAAAGCTGTCGTCACCAAAAGAAGCGTCTTTATCATTTTTGGGCCCTCATTTTCCGATATGACGAGCTCCATAAATATCTATATTGCTAATGTAAATAAGAATCATTATCATTATGACAGCAATGCAATGGACTTCTATATCGCTCATCTACCACTCTGTTTTTTTGCGAGAGGCTATGCTTTCAATTTCAGGGGCTTCCGGTTCGACATTTTAAATGATCCGAATATTGCTCGCCAAACGAGTTGTGTTCGGCAATAGAGATTCCATGTGTATCGTCGCTTTTGCCTGGCAAGCCCATCCACGCTGGAAGCTGATTGCCATCGGTAACCGCGACGAAATGCACGCCCGGCCGGCGGACCCGTTGCACCGTTGGAACCAGCCAGCCCATTTGCTTGCAGGGCGCGACACGCAGGCAGGCGGGACATGGCTCGGTGTTTCGGAACAGGGTCGCCTTGCGGTTGTCACCAATCTCAGCGGATATGGCACGCCCGACAGCGGGAAGAATTCTCGCGGCGATCTTTTGAAGGATTTTCTATCCGGGCAAGGCGCTTATTCGGATTTCTCCCCGCCGGATTTTCCGGATTTCAATCCGTTCAACCTCATCACCGTGGCCGGCGACAAGGCGCTGGTGCATTCCAACCGCCCCGACCCGGTTAGCAACGCGTTGGTCCCGGGCATATATGGTCTCTCCAACGGACCGCTCGACAAGCCCTGGCCAAAATCCGGCCATCTCAAAATCTCTTTGGAAAAATGGATGGACGAAGGCGCAGAATCGCCGGAGCTTTTGCTCGAACCGCTAATGGATCAGACAAGTCATCGTCCGCAGGCCGAAGGTGAACCGGACACTGAGGCCGAACCGGCTTTCGAACCGCAACATTCACCGATATTCATCCGTAATCCCGTTTACGGAACCCGCTGCAGCACTGTCGTTGCGATTGATCACAACGGCGCGGGATCAATAATCGAGCGGCGTTTTGACGCGTCCGGGAAAGTCACCGGACAAACTGCCTTTCCCTTTTCCTGGCCGGTCTAAAGCATATGGGCGGCTGCCTCGTCGCGATGCTTTTTGAGATATTTCATAAACGGGGTGCCGCCGGTTCCGACGTCGGTGGCATTGCCAGCACCGCCTTTTGACTGCTTGTTAATATAGCTTGCAGCATATTCGAGATGTCGTGTCCGGAACCGCGTCAGATTTTCCACGCACTCATTATAGAGCGTCGTCAAATTGGGCGACCCAGCGGCCTGTATGAATGGTCGCAGCACGCTATTGGCGCGAATATCATCGATAAACTGGCGATGTTCCGGTGGGCGATAGATATGCAGCTCATCAAGATAGGTGCGCAGCGGGTCACCAGCATGATCAACGCCCAAAAAGGCATCCATCGAAGGCACAATGGACGATTGCGACCCCGTTTGCCCGCGAAACACTTGTGGCTCGTCGGCGGTTTCTGCGACGCCTTCATAGATCAGGCCACCAGCCAGCGCCGGATTGTCTTTCCACCCGTGAATCCACGGCCTGACACGATGAAAATAAATATAGGGATCGCAGCGTTCCGGCATGCGACCAAAAATAGCGTTCATATCGTCCCAAACCGCCGACATTGCCGCCAAGCCTGACTCTATCGCAGCGATATCTTCATCCCGGCACGCCTGCACCAGCCCCGGAATAGACGCCAGCATGTCCCCGGCGCGGGCTTCAATCGCGACGTGGATCAGCACGAACCATGCTTCATCCTGCCCGCCCAGAAAAGGCTGGAGCATATGGGTGTTGGACAAGTCTATCGGGCCATCCGGATCTATCCGGGCCCAATTGTCGAGCACATAGCTGGAATAGGTCAGCAAGGGCGGCTGCCCGATAGACTGCCCCAATTGCCAGATCGGAACGGCAAGACATTGCGGCAAATGCTTCGGCGGTTCCGGCTCACCCCAGATATAGGCCTGCACGAGAAACGAATAATGCACCATCGCAACCCGCCGCTGCGCAAGACTGGCGGACGCGCAAAAATCGCTGAGATCCAGTCGCGGCAGGCGCTCGATATGCAGACGCAATGCGCCAGACGGAATTGTCTTCGGCAGCGTCATCGCCGCGTCGCGGACAGTTGCCAATTCCGGGGGCAGTTCGACTTTTTCGGGATCGAAGGACGATAAGAAACCGCGCTCTGCGGATATATCATAAGCGCTGAGATGGAAGGCTGTCACATCATGGTCCTTGCGAATATTACTGATGCCGCAATATTACCGCAAAAAGGACGCAAGGTGCTTGCTTATTAACGGCTATCGGGACATCATACGCAACTTATGATCGAGATTGATGATATCAGCCGCAATATATTGCACGCGCTTGAACAAGACGGTCGACTCAGCAATATCGATCTTGCGGCCAAGGTCGGGCTATCACCATCGGCCTGTCTGCGGCGCGTGCAGGATATGGAAAGCAAAGGCCTGATCAAAGGTTATCGCGCCGTCCTCGATCCCGTGGTGCGCGGGGCTGCGATCACGATTTTCGTTATGGTCGGGCTATCCGAACATCTGAAGAAAGATGCGCTGGCTTTTGAACAGGCGGTTGCGCGCGCGCCAGAGGTTCGCGAATGCCACAATATTACCGGGTCGGTGGAATATCTGCTGCGGGTAGAAGTGGCGGATCTGACCGCTTACAAAGCTTTTCATGCCGATGTCCTCGGGACATTGTCGCAGGTCGGCAGCATTACATCCCATATTTGTCTGGGTTCACCGACGGACAAACGCGCCTGAGGCTCGCCATACTGGCCGGTTACTGCTTACCTACGACAATGCCCCTTGGCACCAGGCCCCACTTCACGCTTTCTGATATTGTTCGCGGCTGTCCTGCAAATGGGTGACCCGTAATCCCGGCATACCGGCACGCTGGATGGCTTGCTGCCAGGAGATAAATTCCTCCAGCGACAGATTATACCGGTCACAGGCTTCGTCGGTTGTCAGCATGCCGCCATTGACCGCCGCGACGACTTCCGCTTTGCGGCGAACAACCCATCGCGTTGTCGACCGGTTCGGCAAATCATCTTTCGTCATGGCTTCCCCTAAAGGGCCGATGACAATAGCCGGTCTTGGACGTAGATTCTCGATCATATTTACCTCTTGCATGCCTATAGGCAGTTCTCAGCGTTTGCCCCGCAGTGAGAAAAATAGCGTCAGGGAGATAAAGCAAGATCGAACGGATAAGGTTAACGGATCGGCGCTTTGCAGAAAGATCAATCAGCGCCTATTCGCGTAATATGGCATAAGTGGCGTCGACGAGTGACTGGCCGCGATCATTCAGCAAAAGACCCATGCCCATTTGGTTCATGGTGTAGCTAAAGGCCAAACCATATTCGGGATCCGCAAAGCCGATCGAACCGCCCGCCCCGACATGACCAAAGGCTGATTCCCCGATAATGGCAGACGTCTGGTCGCCACCGGGATAGGCGCGATTGTCCATGGATTTCATGAAACCCGAAGCAAAGCGGGTCGGAGCAAGCAAGGTCGCATCCACCTGTGTAGCGGTCGAAACCTGCGCCATATGTGCCAGGCGCTCGGGCGATACCAGTGTGACACCATTATGCGATCCGCCCAGCGCCAGAGGTTCGTACATGGCCACCTGCCCGCGGGCATTGGACAGACCACCTGCCCCGCCAATTTCAGCTTTATGGGCCTTCGGATCATTATGGTTCCAGCCACCGCTGTTGAGAAAAGAAAGCGCCTGAATCGATTGCGGGTCGGTGAATAGCTTCTTGGTAAACGCGCTCATCTCCACGCTTGGGTCCGGTGTCGCCAGAATAATAGGAGCGATGGGGTGAATGACATCATCGGGCAGTCCGATCCAGAAATCCGCGTCCAAAGGTCCGGCGACCTCGTCCTGAAAAAATTGGCCTAAGGACTTACCCGATACGCGCCGCACCAGCTCGCCCACAGTCCAGCCGAAACTGACCATATGATAGCCATTGCGCGTGCCCGGTTCCCAGAAAGCCTCTTCGTCCGCAAGCCGCTCAACCATATAGTCCCAGTCTAGATAACCACCCGGCTTGACCGGTTCCCGCAGCGCCGGAACCGCGCTTTCATGATTGAGCATCATTTGCACCGTGGTCGATTCTTTGCCATTTTTGGCAAATTCGGGCCAATAATCGGAAACCAGTGCATGCAGTTTCAACAAGCCGCGATCAATCAATATATGGGCGCACAATGCGGTCGCCGCCTTGGTGCAGGAGAAAATGATCGAGATTGTATCGCGGTCCCACGGCGTGCCTGCCGCTGGATCGGCCATCCCGCCCCATAGATCAACAACCGTCTCGCCATTGACGCTGACACATACCGATGCACCGACTTCACCCCGTTCGGCAAAGTTACGGGCGAACTCTTCCTTTATACGCTCGAATTTTGCAGTGGTCGTGCCGCCGATATTTGCTGCCATGTTGATGATGCCCTTAGTTGTCCTGATTGACAGAGGGCTTGGATCATCTCGTCAGCTTTTACAACAGCACTATCCTGTGTTCAGCGCAAAAGCCCTTCTGGGAGGAGCATCATTCAGACCACATCATTCTCTATGGCTCCGTGTTGATCATAGCCATCCACCTGCAACAATCCCTCCATCACGGCGCAAGCCACCATATGGGTGCGGTTTTTCGCCCTGAGTTTCAGGCGCACATTTTCGACGTGTCGATCCACGGTGCGCGGCGCGATATCGATATGTTGTGCCACTTCTTTGGTTGATAGCCCCTGGGCGATAAGCTCCAGTATCTCATGCTCTCTCAGCGTGAGCACGGGACCATTGGTCAAACTCTTTTGCTGTAACATCACGAGGGTCGCCTTCTAAAATATCGGACAGATTACAAAAACCTGCCGACCTATCAAATGCCCCCATTTGTTCCGGTCGCGTAGCGGCCAACGATACAGTCACTGCGTGCTTACATGTGTCGTCACACAGCGCGGTTTCGAAAAACCGACCAATTTGATTGTTGGTGGTTCCCTCCCCAACAGATCGTCGCATATTTCCCACCGCTGTAACATTGCTGTCCTGCGATGGTTAATCTTTTACTCTTATAGCACAGAATCAAGATAGGATAAAATCGTCCATCTCAACTCCTTGAATTTACGGTAGTTTACATGATCGCAGGATTCCATAGGTAAAATTACCTAGTAAAAATTCGCAGGCAGAATCGCTTGGCATTCACGGCAGGCGATTCACTGGATGGACGATTTCCGGGCAGTTGGCCTAGATAATGCTCACAAAACAAGAACAGGTCGCATCTGAGGCCGCGTGGATATTTTGGGAATATTGACGCGGATTGAACAAAAAAGGGTCGTGCTGAGGTCTTAGAGGAGACAGCACGGATGCAATCGCTAATCACCGCACCTGCCATGATGCAGGAGCTTCATTCTAATTTGCGCTCGACCACTTTACGGTTTCGCGCAGGGCAACTGATATTTGACGAAGGTCAGAAAGCCACCCGCTGGTACGAAGTGATCCAGGGAACGGTACGCACGTGCCGATTCCATATGGATGGCCACCGGCATCTGACCGGATTCTTCTTCAGCGGCGACGTTTTCGGCGCTGACTATGGCACCTATGGAACGGCAGCTGAGGCGGTCACGGACGTGGTCGTGCGCTGTTACCGGGTCGGCGATATTACCGACGACTCCACGCCAAAGCCGCAACTGGACGAAGCGGTGTCGATATTGTTTCGCGCGATGTCGACGGCTCAACGCTATCTGTTCATCATGGGACACCGGACAGCGTCTGAAAGACTGGCCGCTTTTCTGCTGTGCCTGAAACAGCAGGCCAATGATGATCCCAATATTTTTGTGCCGATGTCGCGCAGTGACATAGCCGATTTCCTCGGGCTTACCGTGCATACCGTCAGTCGGACGTTTACCGACCTGGCGCGCCGCGGCCTGATCGAGATTAATGGCCGGGACTCCGTCATCATCACCGACAATGCCGGACTGTGCCGCCTCGCGGGCGAATATCAGGACAGCATGACGGCTGATGTCGACACCGACATCCACCCCGCAACAGATTTATGCCTCGGCGAGCTATCCGCCGCTTGAAATGCACATGCCCAGCATGTCCGGAGAAAACCCATGACCAGCCATCGTTTAATCCCCCTGACCGCGTTTATCGCCCTTCCCGTCGCCACGACTTATGGCGGATCGGCTTCGGCGGCCACCGATGCCGAAACAGCAACGGACCAGGTTAGTCCCGCTCCCGCGTTGACCGCTGCCGAGGCCGAAGCAGAGTCGGCCCGGATTCTCGCGCGATTGAAAGCGGTGCAGTCACCCGTCGTGAAGCGGGCGGCAAAAACAGAAATGCCGCCAGTTATGTCGACGGCTGTGCCCGTTGAGCAGCCTTCGGCCAAGCCGCTTCTGACCATAGAGCCAGTTGCCCTGATAGAAAAAGCCGAAGAACCACCCGTGCAACAACCACCGGCAATGCAGGCATCAGCCAAAATACCCGCTGCAAAAGTCACGGATCAGGAAACGACCAATATCACCGCCGCTCTGCAGGCGATTCAATCCGAACTGTCGGAACAGAAAAAGCTGATCGCCAGCCAGAATGCGCTGATCCAGTCACAAAATGACAAGATCAAACAGCTGGAATTGCACAATCAACTGGTACGGGCCGCTGTACCGGTCGAAACCCCTTTTGCCCTGTCGCAAATGCGCGCGGCCGGCATCCAGCCCAGCCAGGTCGAAACCGCATCGGTACAAATAGGGACAACGCCGGATGACGAGCTGACCATGCCGGAAGGCCCGGTTGGGGAAGCACCGCCGGCTGCGAATAATATCGAACAGAAAGTCGAGGCGGTGCCTGAGGGACAGGGCGTGTTGACGCCGCGCGGACAGTTTGTGCTCGATCCGTCGATAGAATATACAAGATCATCCACCAACCGACTGGTCTTTCGCGGGATTGAGCTGATCCCCGGCATTCAAATTGGCGCGATTGAAGCCAGTGACGCGGACCGCGACACCATCATCGGAACATTTGCCATGCGCTATGGCCTGACCAACCGGCTGGAGATCGAAGGCCGGATACCCGCGCTCTATCGCAAGGACCGGATACAGGTTGTGCAGCAGCGCGACGACCAGATTACCCGCGAAATCGGGCTGGAAGAAACCGGCATTGGCGACGCGGAAATCTCGCTGCGCTATCAGTTGAACCGGCCCAAAGCGCAAAACCCGATCTGGGTCGCCGGCCTGCGCGTCAAGACCGATACCGGCACCAGCCCCTATGAAATACCGTTTGATGAATTTGGCGTTGCAACCGGTCTGGCCACCGGCTCCGGCTTTTGGGGCGTGCAGCCCAGCCTCAGCTTCCTGCTCCCTTCCGACCCGGTCGTGATCTATGGCGGCACTGGCTATTTGTGGAATATCGAGCGTAACATCAACAAGGTCGTCGGCGATGTCCTGGTCGGCAAGGTTGATCCCGGTGATGCGATCAACGCCAGCGTCGGCTTTGGCTTTGCGCTCAATCCGCGCTTTTCCTTTTCACTCGGCTATCGCCACAATTATATTTTCTCGACGAAAACCCAGCTCGGGGACACGCTTCAGGAAAGCAACGACATTCAGGTCGGAGCGCTCAATTTCGGCATGTCCTATCGTCTCAGCCAAAAACAATCGCTGAACCTCGGCTTCCAATTTGGTGTGACCGAGGATGCACCGGATGTCAGTATCGTCGCGCGCATTCCGTTCCGCTTCTGACGCACCGATCTTCCGACAAAAGGGCGGGTTTGCATCGCGAACCCGCCCTTTCGTTTATGCCGGGCCCGCCTCATCCGACAGAAATTGCCGGACATGGGCGACAAACAATTCCGAGCTATGCTCGCGCCCGAGCAAGAGATGATTGTCGGTTGGCAGCGTTACAAACTCGGCGCCGCTGATCCGGCTGGCTAGCTCTGCACCCTTGGCAACCGGAACCCGCTGATCACCGCGCGCGTGCATCACCAGCGTCGGACATTTGACCGCGCTCAACCGGTGGCGGACATCAATATCGGCAAAGGTTTCGAGAAAACGGGCCGCGTTGGCGGGCGATACTGTTTTCCTCTGAAATTCGTCAAAGGCCGTCCGTTCGGCTTCGGTCGCGCCGGGAATGAGCGCGCGGGAAAACAGGTTGCGGTAGCTTGAGTCATCGCGTCCCCAACCGTTCGCGACCAGCGTGATCAGCGCCTCCCGCTCTGCTCTCGCTTCCACGCTGTCATCATCCACCCGCCAACCGGATGCATAGCCGCCCCAAAGGACGAGGTGACTGACGCGGTCCGGATTGCGGGCGGCATATTCAATCGCAACGGCCGCGCCTTGCGATATGCCGAGCAGAGGAAATCGCTCAACCCCGCTTTGTTTGACCACGCCTTCCAGATCGGTGACGAATGCATCAAAGCCGAGATTGTCGACTGCCCAGTCGGACATCCCGTTGCCGCGCTCGTCATAGCGAATGAGACAATGGTCGCGCGCCAGTTCCTGAAACAGCGGCGACCACACTTCGCTATCCCAATCCAGTTCCAGATGATTGAGCCAATTGGCAGCTTTGAGCAAAGGCGGCCCCGTTCCAATCCGGGCCCACGCGATGCGCGTTCCATCTCTCGCGCCCGCAAAACCGATTTTCTGCCGCGCCAGATGCAGCTGTCCCGGCCTGTCGAGCGGCATCCCGGCTCTGGCACCCAAATCCGGCAACAACCGCGCCCGCAGCGTTTCCGCCTCGTCGCGCATTGCGGCAAGCCACGCCTGATATTCCGGATGATCCGGCAGATCGAGTCCGGCGAGCAGAGGTTGGTCAAGCGCCGCGCGCACGTCGGCAAATTCCTCTCCCGCCAGGGCTTCATCGCGCTGCGCACGTTCGGTCAGACTGGTATAATCGATGTTAACGGCAACCGGCTCAAAGCGCACCCATTCCCGGTCAGCGACAATGCGCTCCGCTTCCGGATCGTTGAGCAACCGCCGCAATTTCCAGATCGCCGAGCGTAGCGCCCCGCGCGGGTCATCGGGGCCTTCCCAGAACAGGTCACACAATCTTTCGCGGTGCTGCGGCTTTCCCGTAAGTAACAGGAACACCAGCATCGCGCGCGCTTTGCGCGACGCCGGCAGTTTCACAGATTTACCAGCGCGGCGCACAGACAGGCCGCCCAGCAAACCAATTTCCAATTCATTCATAGCACCTTCACTCACTAGCCCCGCGAGTAATCCGGCTTTTTCTGGCAGCCCGTCGTTAGAACCGCTCCCTGCAGCGGCCTCGTAATTTAATCCCGCCAGTTAAAAAAACAACGGAAATGACATGCCGATGAACATGCTGCGTAACACGCACGGGCATCAAAGGGGTGCCGCTACTTGAAGTCAGATTCAACTCCCTAACAAATAGAAGGTATCGATAATGTCACTCCCCCGAAACATGGTCAGACGACAACCAAGGCAAGGATCTCTTGCGCGCTGCCCGGCATCGCCGCCGACATCCTGAAACGCGGGATCAACGATTATGTTGATGAGAGGTAAGCAGAAGCCCTGACAAATCTCGCGCAAAGAATTTCGATCCTGACCGCCGATGCACGGACAGCAAACTGAGTTTAATTTTATCACACGACCCTTACGACCTCCCTCGAGACGAAATAGCCTCACTATTTCCTCTTGCCTTGGGGCTGCACAATTGTGCGCCCCCCCTTTTTTGACGGCAGGCCCCCCTGTCTGCCGCCTATCCAGCGCGATGCCGCGCAAATGTCTCAGAAAGGTAATCCTATATATGGCCGAACCACTCGCCCTGAATAATAAATCGATGCTCACGCGCAGGGAGCTGGAAATACTGGAATATGTCACCCTCGGCCTGTCCGCCAAGGAAGTCGCCCGCCATATCAACATCTCGCCGCGCACGGTGGATCGGCATGTGGAATGTGCCCGCCTGAAACTGCGCGCGCGTAACCGGACACATATGGTCGCCTGCGCCGTCAAGGCCGGGTTGTTACGGATGGAACCTGCATGTGATTGAACATCAATTGGGTAGTCAAAAAAAGCGCCGCGAACCCGCGTGATGGTTCACAGCGCTTTCAGTAAAGGACCGGCAGGATTGGCAACCGGTCACTTCCACCTCAGATCCGAATCAGTTTCCGAGGGCCCCGATCCCTGCTTGACCGGCAATATCTTGTAGCGCGCTGCCAATGCGGTCCATCATCAGATCGTTATTGAAACTTTCATAACCGGAAAGATTGAGCGTCGCGTCCACTTCCTGCACCGCTTCAAAGCCGTTGGCCGTGTTGATCAGCATATTCTGCACGCCATTGGTGGTCTCGTGAACGATCGCGGTTTGCCCGTTGTTGAGCAGATAGACCGGGGTATCGCCGACTTTCATACGGATATTGCCGTTGGATAATATACCGTTTTGCAGCGAAGAGACATCGACCGGGCTCAGTCCGGCAGCGGCTGTCTGGGTGGTGTGTGCGCCATCGTCGTTCAGGTTAAGCACCGTCTGCAGCAACAGCTCGCCATTAACATAGGTGCGGATATCGGCGCCGAAATTGACACCCAACCCGTTGACGACAAACCCGCCACGCAACTTGTCCAGATCTTCGTCCGGAACAAGTGCGGGCAGACCGACCGCCGCCGCGGGGTCAGCTTTGGCAGTCTGGGGTACTAGCATCGCGGTGAAGGACGCGATGCAGGCGACCGTGGCGAAATATCTATGTCTGTAGCTCATGACTTATCTCTCATCTGACGGTACCGACCCGCACGTCGAGAAGAAATTCCGGCGAGATCTGGTACAGGGGGGGAAGGTGATTGGTTAGATTGCCGATATCAGCCATGGCCGATACCTGATCGGTCGGCGCAGTGGACCAGGGATTCCAGTCACCGGCAAGATTATAGGCGGGCCGCTTGGTTATCGGGCCATCGACGATGGCCAAGGCAATCCCGTTCCAATATTTGTGAAAATCCTCATAGGAATATTTGTTGATGCCAAGCACGGAATCACCGACCAGCACCTGATCTTTGGTCTGGCCCTTGACCACGACAAAATGCTTGAAGCCATCAATGTCGAGAAGCACAATCACCGGGCGCTTCACCTGGATGAGCTGCCCCGGTTTCAGTTTGAACCCCTCGGCACGATAACCGATGGATTTCAGATAATTACGCATGTCGAGCATCGAAAAGCCGACTTCCTTGATTTCCTCTTTGTCACCCAAGTCCCACATCGCCTTGAACGGCGTGCGTTCGCTTGTGGGCCGGTCATAATGATAGGTGAGCAAGGTCGCGATTGCCGCGGATCCGCAGCTGAAATCATAGCGCTGGCGAATGACGGAGCGGAACGGGATATCCCACCAGGTCATTACGTTGACATAATAGTCTCCGCCACTTGATTCCCGTGCCAAGCGGACTTCGGCTTGCGCAATAGAGCTGCAAAACAGGCTGGCACCGGTCAGGGCCAGCAGTCCGCCCTTCAAGAAAGATTTCAAGCCGCTCTTGAAGGGCGGAAAGGCTGGGTATTGGCCATTTTTGATGGGGGGAGTGAGTGTCATGGCCGATACCTTACCTAATCGGTAATATTGATCGTCACCGCCAGGCCAGCCTGGAGTGCAGACTGTGCGCCGGTGTTGATCACAATATTACCAAGACCGTTAAAACTGGACAGCGAGTTGTCCGACAGGTTGACATCGCCAGCAGTAAAGTCGCCGTTGATCGTATTGCCGGTATTGTCCGAGTTAAAAGTTTGTTCGTTGATCGCTATTTGCGTGCCGCCGCGCAGCGCATTGAGCTCGTCCAGCGACATTAGCGGGGATTCAGATGGCTGCGCGGTAGTCGCGGGTGCCTGGGGCGCAGCGTTCTGATCCGTGACCTGCGCGCTCGCATGGGAGGCGGTCATGGCCATGGGGGCTATCGTAAGAAGCCAAAAATGCTTTTTCATCGTCTTTACTCCCGGTTGGGGATGCGGATGTTTGGGGGATGGAGGGGCCGGTTCCATCGGCTGAAACCGGCCCGCCCTTCATCAAGTCAACAAGTAGCGATTAATCGCCGCCACCGCCGCCGGCAGCCGCTTCACCAGCACCATCACCGAAGTTGATGGAGCCTTGTGCTGCAATGTTGGTTGCAGCCTGGTTGTTGTTGTTGACGCCGGTATTCCATGATTGGTTCAGGATACCCGCAAAAGCTGCGAAGGCATTGCCGCGAACATAGTTGTCGCCGCTGTTATAACCGACTGGAGCCGGTGTACCATCTTCACCATCCAGATCGATGAGTTCGTCCATCTGAGAGTTGGTGTTATATGCCGTCAGCGTTTGCGTAGCGACAACAAGATCGTTGTTGTTGTTGTTGTTGCTGTTGATGTCATCCAGCGTATTTGTTGTGCTGGCATCTTGTGCAAGATAAATATCAAGCAGATCGTTGATGACGAGCGAGTCAGCGTTGTCATAAACGTCATTGCCTTGATTTTGCTGAGCCATGGCAGGGGCGCCAACGGCCAAAGCAGCTACAGCAGCAGATGCCGCCAATACTTTAGTCATTTTCATCGATATTCTCCTTAGGGTCTAAGGCATCTCATCTTTCCCTGAACAAACAAGGAAGGGGGTAAAGAGGCCCTGTTATATGCCGCTTCATGCGACAGCCCCTTGTTAAGCCGATTCGCTTTCTCGCTTGTTGCGATTTGGCAATTGGTTAAAGATTATTTAATTTTTCCGGGAAAATCCGGCCGTTTTCGTCAAACGCGGACCTGCTCATTCTAATTGTTCATATAACAAGATGCACAAAAAACGGGGCGGGAGATGCAGATCATATGTAATCTACAGCTCACGCCCCGAGTTGGGTTGGTAAAATTTGGATCAGGCAGTCGCCCGAGACGGGGTTCTTAAAAGCCAATCCGCAGCGACAGACGCACACCAATCGAGACATGATCCCGCAATTGTTCCTCGGCGCTGACTTCGCCGGCAAAAAGCAGATTGCCGGTACCGCTCAGTAGCCGCAATCCCGCAAGCCAACCGTTGGTTCGGGTATCGGGCGACAGGGTAAACGGATCGCCATCCTTGAACCTTGCTGTGGTATTGCCGATGTCGCCGCCAATAATCTGGCGATAACCCCCTTCAATCTCGGCACGGTACCAGACGCCTTCGGGACCCGTATCACCAAAATCAATAGCTGCCGCCAAGGTCGTATTTAACGCCAGCTCGTCGCTGTCGCGATCCTCCACGATCAGGTTAAACGCATCACCGCCCTCGGTTTCGGTATAGCCGTCTTCTTTGAGGTTATAATAATCGACCGATACCGCAGGCCGCAAAGAGACCCGGCCGAGATCCATTTCATAGGCCAGACCGCCAGCGAGACTGTAGAGATCGCCAGACCAGTCTGCGACCGCGAAACGCCTCTCCGTCTCATCATCACCATCAATTTTTGATTCAAACCGACGCTGCGAGTCAAATTCAACCTTGGCATATGACCCTCTGGCAAAAGCGCGGAGGCCGCCCCAACGCGCGCGCCAATAGGCTGCAAACTCATATTGATCGCTGTCCACCTCATTGGCCGCATCGTCATCGCTGTCATTGCTGTTGACATAGCCTAGCGATACACCGAAATTGCCGACAGCACCAGCTTCCACTTCAATACCCGCCGTCGTGCCAAGACCGGTAATGTCATAGCTATCCGTTTGCCCACGATCCTTGGAGACTCCCCAAACCGTTTGCTGCAACCAGAAGCCCCAGCCGCCCTGATCGCTATACGGCGCCACAGGATCGGTCAGGAACCGCGCGGTCGAGCGTGACCCTTGAGTAACCGTCGCAAACACGCCACCGGCATGTTCCGGCAGCATTTGCTGAATTGTTTCGTCAAAAGTCTCTGCCGTCGTCGCACCGAGAAAGCTGGAGGACACCGCTGCGTCATTATCGAGCACCTTGAAGATCGCGTCATATGCGCTGGTTTGTGACCGGGTGAGCTTCAGTTCCTCTGCTGTCTTGCGTTTGATATCAACCCAGACAGCACCCTCGTCATCATCGCCCGTTACACTGCTCTTGAACATATAGGCCGTAACCACGCCGTCTTGTGCGAGATTTTCACTGCCGACCAGATTATTCGCGTCGATAATCTGATAACGCCCTTCGGACTCGCTGACGCTGACCAACTGGATTTCCAGATTGGTTCCCTCGCCAAATTCGGCGGTATCCGAAACATTCAATTGCGTGAACTTGCCAGACTTGCCATCAATGGTAACGCCGATAGTGCTGTCATTCTCGGTAACGATGGAATTGATGTCAATTGTCCCTGTTTCGGTCAGCAGCATCGAACTATCGTTCATGGCGATATCCGCCCCTGCCGCCTGACTGAGCCAACCGGTAAATTTCGCGCCTTTTTCCAGTGTCAAATCGTCTCTGCCATCACCAAAATCAATGCGACCAGTCAGCTGGCTATCTGAAATTTCAATAATATCATCGCCGGAGCCGAGCAAGACGTCGCCAATGATCGCGGCTTTGGGGGCATTCTCGCGAGAATATTGGTTAATATAGGCGCCGTTTTCGTTTTCCGACAGATCAATTGCAATGGCTTTGCCCATACCACCATTCTCGCTAATCGCACGTATGGTGCCACTATTCTCAACCGATTCCAGATTGCCCGACCGGTCAATAATCGCTCCAGCCGATCCATCCTTCGCCGCCGTAGCGCTAATCGTTCCGCTGTTCGTTATGGTATAAAGAAACGCATCTTCCACAACGATAGCGTAAACGGTCGAATCGGCAGCATCACCGCCCGACGCGCTGATCTCACCGTTATTGGTGATTTTTGGCACAAAGGCGTCGTCTTCGATGCGGAAAGCGGTGGCATTATCATCGAAGGAATCAGCACTTACCGTGCCATTGACCAAAATCCCTCCTATAATGTCCGTCGTACCGGTAATGAGCAACCCGTTGCCAGCAACGCCATCATAAATGCCTCTGCCCCGGATCGAGCCATTGATCACAACACCATGACCGTCCGCCGCGTCACCAGCGACGGGACCAATGACGGCATATTCTCTATCCGAACCGATCTGGACGGCGGCGGCTGACCCATAGGAGGTGATCGAAGCATTGCCTTCTTTATCATCATCGATGCCGTCCTTATCTTCATCCTTGTCATCCGGATCGGTATTTCTTGGCTGGACATCAAAAACTATTCCGCCCGAAACGTCATCATATACGATCAGCGCCGGACCACCTTGAAGCAAATCATCAGCATCCAGCTTTGACACATCACCTGGCCGCGTCGTGCTGCGGTAACCAGATGCAGTGATCGTGCTTTGAATCAACAAGGTACCATCAACTTTGCCGTTAATCGCTACACCAACCGCGTTTTCGCCGCGGACTGCGACCGAACCGCGCACCGATACATCACCACTTACAGCAGCTGTGTCTATCCCGACACTGTTATCGCCGGTCACCGCGATCTGACCGCTGTGATTTAGCGAGCCATCGAGCCGGTCTCCGAGATAGATTCCAGCGCTATTATTGCCTTCAATTGTTATCTTGCCGCTATTGACGATTGCACCGGTAAATCCTCCCTGTGTGGAAATCCCAATGCGGTTTCGACCGTTTGCAAACCGACCGTCCAAATCACCATCTTCGTCGGAATCCTTGGGCGTATAATCTTCGTCGATGATGATGGAACCGCTGTTGGTGATGGTGCCGGAGGTGCCGGATTTGGCTTCGATCCCACGAGCGTCATCGGCGTCGGCAACCTGGATAGTGCCTTGATTTGTCACATCATGATCGCTGTCGATAAGCACAGCCGTGCCGCTGGTTGGCTTAATCGAACCTTTGTCGGTGATCCGGATATCATCATTGTTATCGCTCGTCGCAATCGGCGTGGTACGCGCACTGTCGATCACGGTTTCGGCATGAACGGGGCCAGCGGCAATCAACAATATCGGGGTAAGACTGGTGCAGGCGAGAAGTTTATGCATGGGGGTTTGGTCCTTGTCCTGAAAATCTTGTGTTGGATATTCGACAAGACGTCACCGTCAGGAATGAACCGTAAACTGGGCCGGGATTTACCGCCTGATTTGCGATCAATGCTTTGTAAAATATGGGTTTTAACAGAGAAAAAAGGAGTCGCCTAAAACTTGGCGTCAATTCCGATCCTGATGGTGCGTGGACGAAGCGGGGTAATCTGTTCACCAAAGGGCAATATGAAAGGTGATCCCAGGGCAAAGCGATTGCCTCTGGTATTAAAAATGTTCGACCCTTCCAACCAAATGGAATGGCCACCGAAATCCAAACTCGCGGACATGCCGGTATCGACATAGTCACCCTGTTTCACACCCAGCACCGGCCCAATACCCAGCCGGGATTCACCGGTATAACGCGCCCACGCGGATAGCGAGAGATCAGCCGTTTCAGAAACCGCGCGGGTATAGCTGACCCCCAGTCGTCCGGAAAAATCAGCGACATTGGGCAAATTGTCGCTTTCGACAACTACGGTTCCTTCTGGTAACTCATCGGCAAAATCGGAACTGCTATCGCCGACAAAAATCGTCTCTGCCGGCTCTGTGAGCTTGCTATCGGACCAGATGGCGCTGGCCTCAATCGACAGGCCAGGCAGCGGCCGCCAGTTCATCGACGCATCCACCGTCCATATCCGGCCGTTCCCGATATTCAGCGTGCCGGGCAGACCGACATCGCCGCGAATCAGATCGGCCTGCATGTCATCCCATTGGGTATAGGCAGCCGAGATCCCGGCATCCAGCCCCGTCTCGCCGCCGCTGCTGAAGACCAGTCCAGCCTCGATTGACGCGACTTCATCATTACGAAACCGCTCCACTTGATCATCGCTCACATCAATTCCGGCAGCGCGAAAACCCTCTTGATAGCGGAAATGCCCGGTCAGGCTATCGGCGAAGCTATATTGCAGGCCAACCGCCGGCAAGAAGGCGGTTTGGTTTCGTTTTACCGCCCCTTCTTGCGAGAAAGCCATAAAGGACGGCGTATCCAGCGTCGTTCCCTTGATCCAGACATGGCTGATCCGCCCGCCGGCATTAACCATCAGGCGATCGGAGAGCGGCCATGTGATCTCACCAAAAGCGGTCGCTTCGCTTGTCTCGTTTTCGAAACCTACAGCGCTGGCATTGAAAAACTCGCTCTCAATCGCGCGCCTGATCCGATAGCGGTTGTTTATCAGGCTGGTCCCCAAAAACCAGTTGGCGCCATTGTCCAACGACCGCGACAACCGCATTTCGGATGTGAACAGACGCATGTCGCCGCGCTGGTGGAACAAACCGAGCAATTCGGGATAGAAGGGTTCAGCAGCGGGCAGGGTCAGGTCGAATGTCTCTGAGAGTTCCTGATCGACAAGATTAATCGCTGCAGTCAATTCCGTATCACCCCATATTTTACGGACGACCAATTGGCCCAAGGCAAATTGGTTTTCATAAGGCTGGGCAAACGGCGAGGCGCGATCCATCCGGTCGCCGGCGCGATCAACATATTGGGCATCTCGGGCCTCAATTTCCTGCGCTGCCGTCATGACGTCAACCGACCAACCAGCGCCGGGATCAACGCGCAGCATGAATCTGCCGCCAAGCGTGTCCATCCGGTTGACATCTCTCAACCCGCGACGCCGATCGTCGATATAGCCGCCCTGACGACCGCCATAGACCGACGCCCGGATACCCATGGTCCCATCTATTATCGGCAGATTCACCGTTGCGTTGGCATCTGCCGAAGGATCGCCATCTTGCGTGGCGGCCAAGGCAATTGATGTTTTTCCGCTCAACTCGTCCAGCTGCACGGCGTTTGGAATCAGCCGAATAACGCCGCCCAATGTGCCGGCGCCAAAACGCGTGCCCTGCGGTCCCTGATAGACTTCGATGGTGCTCAGATCGATCAGCCGCAAATCAGGGTCCGGGGCATTATAGTTGAGCCGCGCTTCGCCGAGATACTGGCCCGAGACAGCCTGGTTGGGGCCGTTAAAACTGGAATCCGCTATGCCACGGATAAATAAACGATTCCGGCCGGGGCCCAATTGCGTGGAACTCAAATTCGGCAATATTTCCAACAGGGCATCGGTCCCGCGGACCTCTGCTGACGGGCTGACCTCGTCGAGCGATAAGGTCAGCCGATTGCCCGCTGCATCCGATTGAATAATGTGGCGCATCAACTGGCCGGTGACCACGATGTCTGGATTGATGACGGGCGATGGCACCGGTTTGGCGGCTGCATATTTCTGTCTTCGCTTGTGTCGCTTGGACGGCTTTGAGGCAGGCACAATTCGCCAGTGGCGCTTGTGCACCTTTAGCGGTTTTGCCCCGCTGCCCGCCAGTAAACGAGTTAGCGCCTGGCGCGAGGTCATCCGCCCTTTAATCCTGGGCACGTGTCTCGCAGCTATGTTGGGATCGGATAGCCCGATACTGATACCTGCCTGTCTCCCAAGCACAACAATCGCAGAATCGAGACGACCTGCGGCAATATCCACTTCAACCTGACTATCGGCATACGCAGGAGCAGCAATTGCAACACTCAGCACTGCGGCCGCTACACTGCTATGGTACCGCATCATCCCCGATCAGAATCCATCCCTTTCCTTGTTTTTTTGCCTGCACTCCCAGAACGGCCGCAATCGGCTCAATATTTTGCTGGTCACCATCATTGAGTTGAATCACGCCACTAAAGGGTCGGGCTGCGACATTTGGCGACGCTACAATATGGACGCCGAGAGTCCGGTTCAGTGCCTGTGCAACTTCGCCCAGCGTCTCTCCGGTAAAGCTGAGCCGTCCAGTACGCCAGGAGCCGACTTGTTCGATGGCGATGGTCGAAACGGTCACCCGGTTTTCCGATGCTGGCCGATAGAGACGCTTCCCTGCGGGGAGGCGGACATTCTCCCGGCCCGGATTATAAATCACCAGGCCCTCGGAAACCGCAACATCAAGCGTATCGGCGCTGTTTATGACATTAAATTCGGTACCCGCATCGACAAGCCGAACATCAGCGGTATCAACAATAAACGGATCGGCATCATCATGCACAACCGTGAACAAGGCCTCGCCGTGATGGAGCTGCGCATAGCGCGGTTTTTGATGATCCAGCGAAATTTTGCTGTTGCCATTAAGTGTGATCTTGCTGCCATCAGGCAACGCGACAATTTCCCGCTGGCCGGGGCCAGTCATGACATCATAAGGTTGCGGCATTTGTGTCCACACGCCAAAACTGACCACAGCGACCAATGATGCCGCTATCGCTCCGACCATCACTCGCCGACGATTAGGTTGTGCAACCGGCATCACAAACTCATCATTGGCCGGTTGCGGCAAGGGCGTAGCCTTGTCTTTTTCTGACCCGCTATTTTCAGTCAGATCGACATATTGGTCTTCAGCGCTCAATATCCGTTCATAAGCCAGATTATGTTGATCATCCGCCTCGAGCCACAGGGTAAATTCCTCCCAATCGGCAAAATCAGCCGCGCGGGTCCGGATTACCCAGGCTATCGCCTGATCCTGGATAGTGTTGTTTTTTTCAGCCATCATATCTGTCCTGGAACATAGACGCCGCCATTGCGGGGATCCCGCATAGTATCGCACGCAACATCATGCATCTTCCCCGTCTTGCCATTCCACCAGCGCGCGATAAGCTTTCTGCAAATCTTTCTCGACCGCGCTCAGGCTGATCCCCATTTCTTCGGCTATCTGACGCTGACCAATCCCATCAGCACGAAATCGGCGGAACACCTGCGAGACACGTGGTCCCTCTTTGCAAAGCCTTGCCTCCACCGCCACAAGCCGCTGGCTGGCGATCAGCGCGCGATCGGGAAGAGGCAGGTCGGATGCTTCACCGGCTCCTCTGTTTATATCGCTCCATTCATGATCCCGCTGCCGCGCACGCTCATCCTTGCGGTAACGGTCGTGCATGGCATTGTTCGCAGCCCGGTAAAGATAAGGCAGCGGACTGGTGATATTGCTGTCGTCCACATCAGACAGTTTCAGCCACAGATCCTGCAAAATATCTTCGGCATTGTCGCCAGCGCCGCGCGCGTTCAAAAACCGCAACAGCGCGTCGCGATGCGCGAGGAAAACTGCCTGAAGTTTTTGATGCTCCATAGTTTGAAGAATCTCTGCGATTGGGGGCTCGGCGCGCTGTAATGAACGGCCGAATATCATTCTGCAAGATCCGGAAAGTGCGAATCGCGACTCAGCCATAGCGTATTTTGCAACTGTGTCATCGTGTAAATTTACACCGAGATACACAAAGTTTCATCTGGCTTTTCAAAAAAGTCAAAAAAATTTTACGGGTTTCGGAAAGTGATGACGTCTCAATATCGGACCCATCCCGAACCCTGCGGGTCCAATTCCTCCGAATCTTTCCCCGAAGATCGGAACCCCGGGGGGAGACGGAGTTTAGTCTTCCCCCGGGTCTTTTTCGAGAATCGAGGTTTCAGGAGCACGAACATTGAACCGCTTGGGCCTTTTACTGCTGTTATTCCTGCCTGCTGGTTGCACATCTCCTGTCGCTGTGGACAGTTTGATCGGACAGCGCGAGATGATATTCGTTCCGCCTATCGAGATGTACGAAACCACCAATTGCATTGCGCTCAACCAGGTGCGCTCTACCAGGGTTATAGATCGCATTGGCATCGCCTATGAAATGCCCGACCGCAAAATCTGGCTTAATCGGCCCGAATGGGGCGCTTCCGTGCTGAAAAATGATCTTGTCATGGTCACGCAAACCGGCGGCAACCGGCTCTGCGCTGGCGATATCGTCCGCTTTGTCGATAGCTCGCCGGCCGGATATCGCGGTTCGATCGCACTGGGGCCGTTTATTAGCTATTCGGACAGCCAATAAACGCTTATCCTATTGGGATAATGATTGTGCTACATAACCAAGACATAGTCCTGCATATAGATCCTGCGCGCGGGGGCGGGATATTGCGATTTGACTGGTGCGGAAATGTGATATTCCATCCCGTGAGAGAGAATGAAAACGGACCGCTTGGTCTCGCCAATTTTGTGCTGGTGCCGTTTTCCAACCGCATTGCGCATGGCCGTTTTTCCTTTGGCGATATTGCCGTCACCATGCCGCCAAACTTCCCGCCCGCATCATCGCAGCATGCTATTCATGGCCATGGCTGGATTGCCCACTGGGATGTGATTGCGCGATCAGGAGACAAGCTCCACCTGCGCTATATCCATGATACCGACAGCTGGCCTTGGGACTATGTCTGTGATCAGGAGATTGAGCTGACCGCTGACGGCTATATTCACGAGCTGTCCATCACCAACAACAGCGCAACCAATATGCCGGCCGGCCTGGGCTTGCATCCGTATTTCCCCCGCGCCGATGCCAAATTGCACACGATATTTGATGGTTTTTGGGAAGGAACAGCGGACGGGCTCCCGACCCGTTGGGTCGACCGCACCGGATCTTATGACCTTTCGAAAGATGATCCGGTCGATACGGTTTTTACCGGTCGCAAAACAGCACTGGAGTTTGAATGGCCGACCCACCGGCTAACCATGACGCCGGATACGGAACTGCCGGAAACGCATATTTTTGCGCCCGAAGGAGAAGATTATTTCTGTGTCGAGCCGGTGAGCCATATGACCAATGCCGTAAATCGTGATGGCCTGAAGACATTGGCACCGGGCGAGCGCTGGTCAACGCAGGTCCGTTTTGCGGTAACACCAAATATCAATTGAGCTGAATAGAAGAAGCGGTCCGCGCCAATTGTTTCACTAGATCGAAATCAATTGTTCCCTTGGGCACAACCCAGCTGCCGCCGACACAAAGCACTGCATCCAGAGCCAACCAATCGCCCGCCGTCTTTGGACCAATGCCGCCGGTTGGGCAGAACAGGCAATCCTTAAACGGGGCGGCTATGGCCTTCAGGGCAGCCGTCCCGCCAGAGGCTTCGGCCGGGAAAAATTTGAAATGACGCAGCCCCATGTCCATGCCGCGCATGATATCGCTGGCATTGGATATACCCGGAAGCAATGGCACATCATGTTTCAAAGCCGACTCAACCAATGCTTCCGTCAGGCCCGGTGAGACAATAAATTCCGAACCGGCATCTATCGCGGATGTCAGCTGTGCATCATTCAATACCGTTCCGGCACCGACAATCGCACCATCGACCTTTTTCATTTCGGCAATGGCTTCCAATGCACAATCCGTCCGCAATGTGACTTCCAGAATCGGCAATCCGCCAGCGACCAAAGCCTCTGCAATCGGACGCGCCGTCGCGACATCATCGATGACCAGCACAGGGATAACCGGTGCGGTACGCATGAGTTTCTCGATCAGTTTCAAAGGTCATGCTCCTGCAAAAAGGCTGATGCCGCGCCAAATAGACCCGGCTGTGGATGGTTCAGCAGCTTGACCGGAATATTCTGCATAACCGTTTCAAAGCGGCCCTTGGCGACAAAGCGTTCACAAAACCCCGATTGCGGCAATATGTCGGCAATTCTTGCCCCGACGCCGCCGCCAATGACCACCGCTTTCGCCCCTTGCGCCAAAGCCAGATCGCCTGTGACCGATCCCAGGCTGAGACAGAAACGGTCGAGTGCTGCGGCCGCCAGACTGTCTTTGCCCGCCAATGCCAGCTGCCATAACTCGCGGTCGCTCATGGGCGGGGCAGACCGGCCCTCCAGATCAGCCAATACCGCATGGATTGCGACCAGCCCGGGACCGGACACAATCCGCTCGACCGACACCCGCCGATGGCGTTTCCGCAGCGTCTGCAATATCTTGTCTTCAATGCTGTCGAGCGGCGCAAAATCGATATGACCGCCTTCGGCTTCAATGACGTGATAGTCATCTTTGGTCCGCAACAACTGTACCGTTCCCAAGCCGGTGCCGGGACCAAAAATCGATATCGGTCCGGTTGCGGGCAATGATATTTCAGGGCCGCAGCAATGCACCAGATGATCGCCATTCAGATGGGCGACGGCATGCGCGACAGCACCAAAGTCATTGATCAGTGAAAAGCGATCAAGCCCCAGTTTGGCAGGAATGGCATGGGGCCGGACAATCCACGGATTGTTGGGCAGGCGCAACAGCGACCCGCCGACCGGACCAGCAACCGCAATCGCTCCGTCCTTGGGCAGCGCGCGGCCGATCTGGTCCGCATAGGCTTCCCAGGCCGTCTGCAGGCTGGCATGTTCGGCGCTTTTCATGACCACCTGATCGGTCAGGGCCTCGACATGATGACCATCCACCTGCGCAATCGCAAAACGCGCATGGGTGCCGCCAATATCGGCTGTCACAATCTCCCGGGTCAAAACTACAATCCCGCCTGGTTGAGCATGGCTGACGCCCCTGCTTCTGCATTGTCAGATAGATTGCGCATCAGCGCGAATAGTTCCCGGCCGGTGCCAGCAGTCTCAACCGGTGTTTCGGCGAGAGGCCGTGCTTGCCATTCTGCTTCGTCGACCAAGGCTGTCAACTCGCCCGTCTTGGCGCAGATACGAACGATATCGCCATCCTGCAATTTTGCCAAAGGTCCGCCGTCTTTCGCCTCTGGCCAGCAGTGGATTGCCGCGGGAACCTTGCCGCTGGCCCCCGACATGCGTCCATCGGTCAGCAATGCGACCTTGTGACCGCGGTCCTGCAATACGCCCATGGGCGGGGTGAGCTTGTGCAGCTCCGGCATGCCATTGGCGCGCGGTCCCTGAAAGCGGACGACAATGATGACATCGCGGTCCAGTTCGCCGGCATCAAAGGCGGTTTTGATATCATTTTGATCTGCAAAAACCCGGACCGGCGCTTCGACAGTCAATCGGCCGGGATCAACGGCGCTGGTTTTTATCGCGGCGCGGCCCAGATTACCGGTCAACAATCGCATCCCGCCATCGGGCGAAAAGGGATCGGACACCGGACGGAGGATTTCGTCATTGCGGCTTTCCGATGGCGCAGCGCTCCAGCCCGCCTTGTCACCTTCCAACACCGCTTCTTTCGCATAAGCATCCATATCATTCCCCGCGACGGTCATGATATCACGATGCAAAAGGCCTGCATCGAGCAGTTCGCGGATCACGAACGCCATCCCGCCCGCCGCATGGAAATGATTCACATCGGCAGAGCCATTGGGATAGATGCGGGTCACCAGCGGCACGACCGCCGACAGCGCATCAAAATCTTCCCAGTCGATGATTATTCCGGCTGCTCTTGCAATGGCTGGCAGATGGATCAGGTGATTGGTCGAACCGCCCGTGGCCAAAAGCCCCACCGCCGCATTCACAATCGCCTTTTCATCGACACAGCGGCCCAGCGGACGATGGTCATTTCCGGCTTTGCCGATGGCGGGCAACTGATGCACCGCCGCGCGCGTCAGTTCCTGCCGCAGCTTGGTACCCGGATTGACAAAGGCTGCGCCGGGAATATGCAGGCCCATCATTTCCATCATCATCTGATTGGAATTGGCGGTGCCATAGAAGGTGCAGGTCCCCGCGCCATGATAGCTTGCCGCTTCCGCTTCCAGAAGCTCGTCCTTGGTCGCCTTGCCTTCGGCATAAAGCTGACGCACGCGCTGCTTTTCTTTGTTGGCAAGACCTGATGGCATGGGTCCCGCAGGAACCAATATCGTCGGCAAATGGCCAAAGCGCAGGGCGCCGATCAGCAGGCCCGGCACGATCTTGTCGCAAATGCCGAGCAGCAATGTGCCCTCGAACATACCATGGCTGAGGCCGATGGCCGTGCCCATCGCGATATTGTCGCGGCTGAACAGGCTGAGCTCCATGCCCAATTGTCCCTGCGTCACGCCATCGCACATCGCCGGAACGCCGCCTGCAACCTGAGCCGTAGCACCCGCTTCGCGCGCAAAAATCTTGATCTGTTCGGGATAACGACCATAGGGCTGATGCGCCGACAGCATGTCATTATAGGCCGTGACAATACCGATATTCATCGCCGCGCCGGAACGAATGGCCGGCTTGTCATCACCGCTGGCCGCAAAGCCGTGGGCGAGGTTGCCGCAGGACAGGTTGGGCCGGTGCACGCCCTTGTCGCCTTCGCGGTCGATCAGGTCGAGATAGGCCGCGCGCGACGCTTTGCTGCGCTCGATAATGCGGCTGGTTACCGCGTCCAGAGTGGGGTGCAGGCTTATGACTCGCTCCAAAAAATTGTTATCGGGCAGGAAGCGGACTTGATCAGCTTTGCAATTGGCAAATCATGCTCTTCCTTGATTGCCTGTTCCAATATAGTTTTCTTATCGGCTCCGCGCACGACAATTATCAATTCATCAGTATCGATGAGCGCCGCCATGTTGAGGCTGAGCCTTTCGAAAGGCGCCTCCGGTGGCAGCGGATCAGGCACGGTTCGGACAACCAGAGGACTGGTTTCATCACCCCGCACCGGTGCTTTCATGGTCGGGAAAAGCGAAGCAATATGCCCGTCCGCCCCCATGCCGACCCAGACAAGATCGGCGCGTCGCGGGGTCGTGCCCTCCGTCAGATCGATCAGTTTAGCGTCACTGTTCGCAAAAGCTTTGGTAAGTTTGCCATAATTGCTGGCCTGATGGTCTTTCGCGACAATCCGGTCGTCGGTGAGTATAAAGGAAAGCTTACTCCACGGCAGATCCATGGTCGATAATTTATCGAATATCGCCACTGGCGTACTGCCACCGGGAACAGCCAATAGGCGTGCGCCACGCCGCTCGATCGCCGCAGCAAGATGCGCAGCGACCGCTGCGGTATCGGCATGGTCCGCCCAAGTGACCTTCCCGGACATCGCGGCGTCACTCATGCCAGCTCACTCCATCCCGTTCGGTAAGGGCAATCGCGGCCGATGGCCCCCAGCTGCCGGCACCATAGCTTTTCGGCGCAACCGCATGATCGTTCCATATTTTCCGGATTGCATCGATCCAGGACCATTGCGCTTCGACCTCGTCGCGGCGGACGAACAGGGTCTGATCACCCTCAATCAGGTCGAGCAGCAATCGTTCATAAGCAATCCGGCGACGGGCGCTGGCAAAGGCCTGCGTCAGAGACAGGTCGAGCGGCACTTCGCGCAAGACAATGCCATCGCGGTCGAGACCCGGCTCTTTCGCCATGACTTGCAGGCGGACATATTCTTCCGGCTGCAACCGGATGACGAGCCGGTTGGCTATTGGCTTCCCCGAGCGTTCTCCAAAAATGCTGTGTGGCACGTCCTTAAACTGGATGACGACTTCGCTCCGCCGTTCGGCCAGACGTTTCCCGGTGCGCAGGTAAAAAGGCACGCCCTGCCAACGCCAATTGTCGACATGGGCTTTCAGCGCAACAAAGGTTTCCGTAGTCGATTGGTCGCCCAAATCGGTCAGATATCCCTCGACGGCGGCGCCATTTACCCCACCGGCTTCATATTGGCCGGTAACGACTTCCGCAGGGTCGAGCGCACGCAGCGAGCGCAGCACTTTGACTTTTTCATCGCGAATGGCGGTTGCGTCATAATTGGCTGGCGGCTCCATCGCGGTAATCGCCAAAAGCTGCAACATGTGGTTCTGCACCATGTCGCGCAAAGCGCCGGTATCATCGTAAAAGCCGTGCCGTCCTTCCAGACCGACGACTTCCGACACGGTGATCTGGACATGATCGATCCCGCCCGCATTCCAAAGCGGTTCAAACATCATGTTGGCGAAACGCAGCGCCAAAATGTTCTGCACGGTTTCCTTGCCGAGATAGTGATCAATCCGGAAAATCCTGTCTTCGGGAAACGCCGCAGCCACCGCATCGTTAATCTCGGTCGAGGACGCAAAATCATTGCCCAGCGGTTTTTCCAGCCCGATGCGGACATTGTCGCCGGCCAATCCTGCCGATTGCAGCCCCTTGATCGTCGGCTCGAACAGAAATGGTGCGGTAGACAGAAAGATCGACATGCCAGACGAAATGTCGCCAAGCTTTTCTGCCAGACCCGCAAAGCCTTCGGTCTTGGACGCATCAAGTGGCTGATAGAAAAGGCGTTCCAGAAACTGAGCGATATCAGCCGTATTTTTGCGTTCTTCGGGAAGAAATTCGTGCAACGCCTCGCCGATCATCTCACGATATTCTGCGTCATTCAGGCCGCTGCGTGCGGTTCCAAATATCCGTAGATCCTTGGCGATAAGACCGTCGGCATGCAACGCATAGAGCGACGGCAACAGCATGCGCCGCGCCAAGTCACCCGTGGCCCCGAAAAGAAGCAAGGTGTTAGAAGGATGGGAATTCAACAAATTTCTATTTTCCCTGTTGGCGACGCATTTCTTGCAGAAATGCCGCGCTCATGAAAATGCCCGTGAAACGAGATTGAAGAGCCATTTCTTTTAATCGGCATAAACATCCTGTCAACGTTGTCTCGCTTGCAAAAACTGCAGTTTGATGACTGAATTCGTATACAGGAGCTGCGGCCGGCACACAGGCCGCAGCTTCCGCAATTTCGAATGGATCAGCCTTCCATTTCCTCCAGTTCCTTGCCGCGGGTCTCCTTGACCATCTTGTAAACAAAGAAGACCGAGATTGCCGCGCAAAGTGCATAGAAACCATAAGCACCCGCCAAACCGATGCTGACCAGCATGATGGGAAATGCCATGGTAATGCCAAAGTTGGACATCCATTGCGCCAGGCCGCTGACCGCCAGACCAGATCCGCGGATCTGGTTCGGGAACATCTCACCCAGCATGACCCACATGACCGGGCCCCAGCTGAAGTTGAACAAGGCCGCATAGGCATTGGCACTCATCAACGCGATCGTGCCAGCATTGTCAGACAAAACCAACTGGCCATCGACAATAGACCCGCTGGAAAAGGCGACCGCCATGATGCCTAGCGTCACTGCCATCCCGGCCGAGCCAATGATCAGCAAGGGCTTGCGACCGATCTTGTCAATCAGGGCAATGGCCGCGAGACACGCGACGATCGACAAGGATCCGCTCAAGATGTTGATCAACAGCGCATCATTTTCGCTGAAACCAACCGCCTGCCAAAGCACCGCGCCATAGTAGAAGACGATATTGATCCCGACCAGTTGCTGGAAAGTCGCAAGGCCGATACCGACCCAGACAATTGTCCGAACCTTGCCGGTTGTCTTGTCCATCAGGTCGGCAAATTTCGGCGCATGATCATCGGCCAGAGAGGCTCTGATTTCTTTGACTTTTGAAGCAGCTGCTGCGCCGCCGAACAACCGCGTGAGCACGCCCTCTGCCTGCGCATCACGGCCCTTAACGACCAGAAAGCGAGGGCTTTCGGGAATTACCAACAGCGCCAGCAGGAAAATCGTTGCCGGGATCATTTCAATCCAGAACATCCAGCGCCATGCTTCATAACCAAGCCAGAATATATTGGTCGACGCACCGGCGGCAGCCGCAAGCAAATAGTTCGAAAGAAAGGCAGCCGTCAGGCCAACGATGATCATGATCTGCTGAATGCTCGACAGCCTGCCGCGCATCGCGGCTGGAGTGACTTCGCTGACATAGGCGGGCGCAGTTACACTTGCCGCACCAACAGCCAATCCGCCGAGGATACGGTAGACGACAAATTCAATCGATGATCCGGCAATACCGGACCCGAAGGCACTGATAAGAAAGAATATCGCCGCAACCAGCAAAAGATTTCGCCGCCCGAACATGTCGGACAACTTGCCTGCTGCAAAGGCACCGACCGCACAGCCGAGCAACATGGATGCGACATTGAAACCCGTACCGACACTATCGGAGTTGAACGCCGCCCTCAGGCCATCGACAGTGCCGTTAATTACCCCGCTGTCATAGCCAAACAAAAATCCGCCGAGCGTCGCAATCGACACGATCAGCGCGATGAACCCCATATTCGTCTGGTGATTTTCATACGCCTGCATGGGGTAATCCTCTTCCTATAAGATAGACAACGTTGTCTTTTATTATAGAGCGTTGCCGCTTGATGTATTTACGTTCTAAAATCTATGCTGAAACTTCGGCTTTTGCGGGTCCGGCGGACTCGCGAATAACCAGATGATAATCGAGAAATATCGGTTTTGACCGTTCACTCGACTGGAATGTTTGATCAGTCAAAAGGCCTACCGCTTCCGAAACCAACTCGGCAATCGGCTGGTTCACCGTTGTCAGTTGTGGGCTTATCACAGCGGCGACCTGCGTATTGTCAAAACCGACTACCGAAAGGTCGTTGGGCACGTGAATGTTCCGGCGATAGGCGGCCGCAATAACTGCCGCTGCCATATCATCATTGCTAGCAAAAACAGCGCTCGGTGGATCAGGCAGATCCAGCAGCTTTTCAGCGCTCACCAGACCCGAGGCCCAAGAAAATTCACCCGGTTCAACCAGCTCGGGGGCGATTTCGAGACCGGCATCCTGCATCGCCTTGGAATAGCCAGCATAGCGCTTGGCCGACACACTATGGTCGGGATGGCCTTTGATAAAGCCGATACGTTTATGTCCCAATGACAACAGATGCCGGGTCATTTCTTCCGCAGCACTCTCATCGTCAATATTGATCGAAGCCTGCGTCGCTGGCGGATTGCGCGGCGCGATCAGGACGTAGCGGATCTTTTTTTCTTCCAGCATTTTGATCAGGTCGGGATCATCGCAAAGAGGCGGCGTTACGACAACACCCACTGGCGATATATTATCAATCATCGCTTCAATCTCGGCCAGACCATCTTCACATTCCTCCATGATCAGGTGCATGCCGGTTTTGTGGCACCGCTGCAGCGCGCCAAGATGAACGCTTTCAATATAGCTGCGGCTGGGGTTTTGGACGAGGAGGGCGATAATCTGGGGGCCGCCGACACGCAAGCTGCGCGCCGCAACGTTGAGTTTATAGTTCAACCGTTCCGCTGAATTCATGACCAGCTGCCGGGTTTCTTCACGAACATTGCTTTCGCCGTTCAACACGCGCGACACGGTCTTGAAGGAAACGCCGGCATCTTTCGCCACGTCAATCATGGTCGCGCGTTGTGGCAGCCTCTCGGTCGTACTATTCTCCACACCTCATCCCTTTCGGCGAAAACCGTTCATCCTCTGGATTTTGCTAAGAATCAAATTGGCACAAGAACATAGATTTGACAACCTTGTCATTATCAAAAATCCAACTCAATGGAATGTTCACTCGCGACCATACGGGTTTCACCAGCCTCAAGATCACGAGAGACAGGTCCATGTCGCACCAGAGACAGCAAAAAAGCCTAATCGTTGCTGAAGCGCGAGTTTCATGCCTTAAACCGAGAGATATAAGGTTAAACAAATAGCCACCCATCCGTAAACAGAAGGCGTAATGAGCCATTCTACAGGATAGCGGCATATGCTTCGCAGGATCAAAACAAGCCAACTGGAGTTCGGGATGTTCATACATTCTCTCGAATGCTCTTGGTTTGAGCATCCTTTTTGGCGCTCACGGTTTCTTTTGACCGATGATGAACAGCTTGAGACTTTATTGTCCAGTGACGTTGCCTGGGTGGAAATAGACGAAGCCAAGGGCAAGGGATTGTCTCAACCCGAACACGATCCACCCAGTCGAGATGTTAGTGCTGATCCGAGAGTCAAGATAGCACCCGGTCTTTTGAGTTCTCCGTACCCAATTGAAAATCGCCCGGTCTTCCGCCCTGTTGAAAAGCACGAAATAGTACGGCTTTCCTCTCAAGAACGGGCAGCCGAAGTTCGCAGGGCTTCGTCAGCGCTCAAGCGTTCGCGAACCGAAGTCATGAATTTGTTTGCAGATGCGCGGCTCGGCAATTCTATCAAATCCGAGAAAATGGCTCCTTTAGTCGAGCGGATATCCAGTTCGGTCAACATTGACCCAACGATCATACTCAATATGGCGCGGCTCAAGAAGAAGGATGAATATACCTATCTGCATTCTGTTGCCGTCTGCGCTCTGATGATTAATCTCGGTCGCAAAATGCGGCTACCCGAAGCACAGATTCACGATATCGGCATGGCCGGCCTTCTGCATGATGTCGGCAAGAGCTCTATTCCAGACAGCATCCTTCTCAAACCCAGTAAACTCGAAGAGACGGAATGGACCACTATCCGCAACCATCCGCAAAGGGGCCACGAAATTTTGTCAGCCTCCGAAGGAGTGTGCGACATCGCACTGGAAGTCTGCCTCAGACATCATGAAAAGATGGATGGGACCGGATATCCGGGAAAAGTGACGGCTGATAATTTGAGCGTTTTCACTCGCATGGCTGCCATTTGCGATGTTTATGACGCGATAACGTCCCAGCGCCCCTATAACGTGCCTTTATCAGCGTCTCAAGCGCTCGCCCGGATGCAATCATTCTCGGGCCATTTCGACCAGCTGATCCTCCGCGAATTTGTCGATAGCCTTGGGATATTGCCGGTTGGAACACTGGTTAAACTTGATCGCGATGAACTGGCCGTAGTAATCGGGGAGTCGCCATCGGACTATGCGGCACCGATTGTTCGTACTTTCCATTCCCTCGAAAAAGGTGGTCCGATTACTCCCAAAGATATCGACACGGGCCGAAAACGATCGCGAAAGGTACTCACGGTGGAAGATCCCGAAGAATGTGGATTCGCCGACTGGCCGAATATGTCGGCGCAGCTGCTAGCGGAACCCCTTAATAGCTAGCGCTCGGTATATTCGACCCCTTTACTTTTTATCTGAAGCGACAGATTTTCGCGATTAGAAATATCTGTTTTTATTGTGACAGAGCAACATCGACGGCAGCGCTGTAACCGGTTATGCATTAGCCACGAACTATAGAAAATCATTCTGTTCAGGGGTCTAAGGGAAAACCGGCATGGCGAAAAAATTACTGTTACTGGCCGTTATCTTGGCGGCGATTTTTGCTTTTTTTCACTATGATTTGGGTTCGCAGCTCACGCTTGAAAACCTGAAGGCGCAGCAGGATGCGATAGACGCGCAGTATCGGGCCAATCCGCTGCTTATCATTGGCGGATTTTTCCTGATCTATGTCGCGGTCACGGCCCTGTCCATTCCTGGTGCCGCGGTAATGACACTGGCCGCCGGCGCTCTATTTGGCGTTGTGGTCGGCACGATCGTTGTCTCCTTTGCCTCCACCATTGGCGCGACAATTGCCTTCCTCACGTCCCGCTATCTGCTGGGCGACTGGGTCGAGAATAAATTTGGCCAGCGGCTTAAAAATATCAACGAAGGCATCAAGCGCGACGGCGTCTTTTACCTGATCTCGATCAGACTGGTTCCGGCCTTTCCGTTTTTTGTCGTCAACCTGCTGATGGGCCTTACCAAAATGCGGGTGTGGAAATATTTCATCGCCAGTCAGATTGGCATGTTCGCTGGCACCATCGTTTATGTGAACGCGGGCACACAGCTGTCGCAAGTCGACTCGGTTGGCGGGGTCTTCTCCCTCTCGGTCATCGGTTCCTTTGTCCTGCTGGCCATATTCCCATGGATCGCCAAAGGGATTATCGGCTTTTTCAAGAACCGCAAAATCTACAAGGGCTGGACCAGACCGAAGAAATTTGACCGGAATTTGATCGTTATCGGTGCGGGTTCCGGCGGGCTGGTATCCTCGCTGATCGCGGCGACGATCAATGCCAAGGTCACACTTATCGAGTCTGGCAAGATGGGCGGCGACTGCCTCAACTATGGCTGTGTCCCTTCAAAGGCCATCATCAAAAGCGCCAAGATTGCCGAGCAGATGCAGCATGCCGATCGCTATGGCCTGACCGCCACCAAGCCGGTCATCAATTTCAAAAATGTGATCGCCCGGGTCGAAGATATTATCAAAACCATCGAGCCGCATGACAGTGTCGAGCGGTTTGAAGGCCTCGGCGTGGATGTGGTGCAAGGCTATGCCCGGCTGACCGATCCCTGGACCGTCGAGATTGAACGCAATGACGGTGGCACCCAGACATTGACCGGCAAGGCGATTGTCCTGGCCACTGGTGCGCGCCCATTCGTTCCGCCTCTGCCCGGCTTGGCAGACACGGGCTATCTGACCAGCGACACGCTCTGGGAAGAAATGGCGAAGCGCGAGGCTGTTCCTGAAAAAATGGTCGTGCTTGGCGGAGGCCCGATTGGTTGTGAATTGTCGCAATCCTTTGCGCGTCTGGGCAGCAATGTCACCCTGATCGAAATGGCCGACCGGGTCATGGGGATCGAGGACGAGGATGTGTCAGAGATCGCGTCCAAAGCGCTGACCGATTCCGGCGTTACCTTGTTATGCAACCATAAAGCGCTGCGTACCGAGATGCAGAACGGCACCAAAATGATCATTGTCGAGAATGACGGCGGCGAACAGGCCCTGCCCTTTGATGACTTGCTCATCGCTGTTGGTCGCGCGGCACGGCTCGAGGGCTTTGGCCTTGAAAAACTCGGCGTGGAAACCGAGCGGACGCTGGTGACCAACGACCATCTCCAGACCACCTTCCCGCATATTTATGCCGCAGGCGATGTCGCTGGTCCCTATCAGCTAACCCATAATGCCTCTCACCAAGCCTGGTTCGCGACAGTCAATGCGCTGTTCGGCCGATTCAAGAAGTTTAAGCCGAGCTATGAATTCCTGCCTTGGACGACTTTTCTCGATCCTGAAATCGCCCATGTCGGCCTCAACGAACAGCAGGCCATCAAGGAAGGCGTGGACTATGAAGTCACCAAATATCATCTCGATGATCTCGACCGCGCCATTGCCGAAAGCGCGACCGAAGGCTTTGTCAAAGTGCTGACCCCGCCGGGCAAGGACCGGATATTGGGCGTGACCATTGTTGGTCAAAATGCCGGGGAATTGCTCACCGAATATGTGCTGGCGATGAAGCACGGCCTGGGCCTCGGCAAAATTCTCGGCACAATCCACACCTATCCGACCATGGCGGAAGCCAATAAATTTGCCGCCGGCGAATGGCGCAAGAAGCACAAGCCGGAATGGGCGCTGAAATGGCTGGAACGCTATTTCAATTGGGCGCGTAGTTAGTTTGGAGCGCCACGAAGTTGACAATCTTGACATAGTCCATTTGGGGTTTTCAAAAGGGACCGCAATGGGGCGAAGTTGACAACATGAACACAGTCCTTTTAGGATTTTTAACGGCTCATAATAATTTCAAAGTTCACACAAGTCACAGTGAATCGCGCCCAGAAAACAGCCGATTATGAATATTCAAAACTGAGAAAGAGCCGCATCCAAATTATCACAAGACCGGCTCTGTAGGAAAGCGGATAAGGGGCTGTCACCGCGGCTAATCACGAAAGCTCAGCCACGCCAAAACCGTCCGCTGCAATACGGTCACCACACATAATCCGGCGAAAATATAAGCCAGCGTCGCGAAATGCATCGGCAACAGGCACATGATCAGGAAGAAGGCGATGGTCTCACCGCCTTCCGCAATACCGGTGCTGTAAAAGAAGCTTTTCTCACCATGAGCAGTGGTTTCGGCGCCTTGCTCCCCAGCGGTGACGGCAAAGGCGAGAAAGCTGATGCCGGTAATCGTAAAGGCTGCGACCAGCATCAAGGCCGGGAGCAAATTGGCGGGGTTCGCGATCCCGAATGCCAGCGGGATAGATACATAGAAGATGAAATCGCAGACGATATCGAGATAGCCGCCAAAGGCGGTTTTTTGTGTCGCCCGCGCAACGGCGCCGTCGAGGCCGTCCAATATCCGACCAAACACAACGAGCGCCAGCGCCCAGCCATAATGTTCCTGAGAAACGGCATAGGCGCCGCCCAAGCCAAAACCGAGACCGAGCAGCGTAATGCTATTAGCGGTGAAACCAATGCGCGCCAGCCCGCGGCCAACCGCATTGAGCGGCGGATCGATCAGCGGCCTGATCTTGGCGTCAAACATATCGGCAAGACCCTAAACCCATGTGATAATCCCGATCACCGCGCCAGTCATCGCAGTCGCGCAATTGCCGGCAAACCAGCTTTTCATGCCCAGTCCTGCGACTTCCGCACGGCGCTCTGGACACAGTGTTCCAATGGTCGAAATAATCAAACCAACGCTGGCAAGGTTGGCGACCCCGCATAGCGCATAGGTCACAATCAGCTGCCCCTTGGCACTGAACGTGTCCGCGGGCAGCGCCGCCAGTTCCAGATAAGCGACATATTCATTGAGAATGGCCTTGGTCCCCATCAGCGATCCTGCGGCTGCGGCCTCTTCCCACGGCACACCGATCATCCACATCAGCGGCGCGAATATCCAGCCGAATATCCGTTTCAAAGTCAGCGCTTCGCCGGACACGAATGGCAGAACCGAGAGCATCTGGTCTATCAGAGCGACAAAGGCAAAGATCACAATGATCACCGCGATGACCGCCAGGAAGAGCTGCACGCCGTCAATCGTACCCTTGATGATCGCATCAAAGCTATTCTCATATTTGAGACCGGGTTCCTCACGGTTCACCTTCGTATCCGACAATCCCGGTACCATCAGCCGTGCGAGCAGGATGGCTGCGGGCAAGGATATCAGCGAGGCCGAGATCATATGGCCTACCGCATTGGGGACGGTCTTTGCCAGCGTCGTCGCATAAAGCACCAGTATTGCGCCGGATATGGTGGACATGGCCAGCACCATGATCGCAAACAGTTCCGCCCGGCTCATCTTTTCAAAATAAGCGCGGACGACCAGCGGGGATTCGACCACACCGAGGAAGATGTTCGCACCGCCGCTCAGTCCCACCACGCCGCTGACGCCCAAGGTTTTTTGCAAGGCCCAGGACAGGCCTTTGACGATGATCTGCAACACGCGCCAATGCCAAAGCAGCGCCGCCAGAGCCGAGAAAACAATGACGAGCGGCAATATCTGGAATGCAATGATCAGCGGCGGGGCAGCGCCTTCTTTCAAGACAAAGGGCAATTCCGCACCGCCTGCATAGCCAAACATATAGCTGGAACCGGCAAGTGTCGCCTGCTCGATCGCCTGTACGCCCTGATTGGCGAGGCCGATAATGTCCCAGATAAAGGGAATACGAACAATCGACACGGCCAGGATGAACTGCACCGCAATGGCTCCCGCAATCCAGCGCCAGCTTGGCCGGTCTATGCGGTTTTCAGACATGGCCCAGGCGATGGTCAGGATGAAGACTATGCCAATCAGGCCCTGAAACTGGCTTAATATTTCAAGCAATGTCGATCTTCCCCGTGCCGATGCATTAATGCACCTTCATGGCGGAAAATTATCATAGCGCCAACCGGCTTATGCGGGACGGAGTTCTGATCGCGCGCAGTAGCCGTTCGCCCTGAGCCTGTCGAAGGGCATCTATGGCCTTGACGCACCCCTCGGCAGGCTCAGGGCGAACGGTATGGGGCTTGCCTTGCCTAGGAAGAAGCCGCCGCAACCGCTCCCATCATCAGTTCCTGATCCTTGCGGGTCGGATTGCCGCGCAGGCACAGGCCGCCATTGACCTGCAAATTCTCACCGGTCATGAAACATTCGTCGCTGGCGAGGAAAACGGCGGCGGCCGCAATATCTTCGCTGGTGCCGATACGGCCGAGCGGGTAGCGCGCTTCGAACGATTCAACCAAGCCGGGCACCTGATCAACGCCAGCCGTCATCGGCGTGCGGGTAAGGCCTGGCGAGATGCTGTTTGCTCTAATACCCCGATCACCAAATTCATGCGCGATGCACCGGATGATATGGTCGGTTGCCGCCTTGGTTCCCATATAGGCCGCGTGGTCGTTGAGCATGATCGTAGCCGTGGCCGAGCTGATCTGAATGATCGAACCGCCATCTTTCATCGCCTTGATCATCGCCTGATAAAATTGGAACGGGCCAACCAATTGCAAGGCTGACATCATTTCCAGCTCTTCCTTGGTATTATCCAGAAACGGTTTCAGAAAACCAAGCCCGGTGGCATTGATTGCAATGTCCACACCGCCCATTTTGCTGGTCGCGGATTCAGCCAGAGCGTTGATGTCCTCTTCTTTCGTCAAATCACAGAGCGCATAATGACCGCCCAGTTCTTCGGCGAAGCGTTTTAGCTCGTCTTCCTTGCGCCCGGCGACGAGAACGTCCGCGCCTTCATCCCGTAATCGCTTGGCGATGACCTGCCCCATATTGCCCGCGCCAGCCGCGCCCAGCACAACCGCTTTCTTACCTTCAAGACGTCCCATGTTTTGCTCCTCAACCTATATGAATTTATATGGAGTCTTATTAACCGGACACTCAAGGCTCGCCACTCTCATTATGGCTATTCCCATCTGAATAAGCCGGCCAAAGAAAAGGCCGGGAACAGCCCCCACTGTCCCGGCCTCTTATGATCAACGGGAGGGTCGATCAGAACTTGAACGCGGCCTCTACAAAGACCTGACGGCCACGGTTTTGCGTGACGACAAGGTCATCACCGACGGGCAGGCCAAGGCCTGGAGCGGCGAGGAACGGACGACCGCCGCTGGTATTTGTCCAGATTTCGTCGGTCAGGTTCACACCGATTAATGACAATTTCCATTTGCCATCCGGATCACCAATCGAAACAGCACCATCGATCGTCACATAACTGTCCTGCTTGAGGTCCGTTAGCGAATCTTCGTTGGTGAAATAGGACCCGGTGTATTGCAGGTTACCATTTAGACCCAATTCAAGAGAATCCCCAAGCGGCACAGAGTAATCCATCGCAATGTTACCGGCGAACTTCGGTGCCCGTGCAGCTGCGCGACCATCCAAGTCTTCACCCGATGTGGTAATAAACGATTTGCTAAACTCAGCGTCCGTATAAGCTACTGCACCTGAGAAGTTCAAGCCATCCAATGGCGTCTGCCATGCAAATTCGACATCAACACCTTGAGACGTCAATTGGCTCGCATTGAAAGTCTGGAATTGAATGGTTGTGGCATCGAAATTCTGCACCTGTAGATCATCAAATACATAGTAGAATACCGATGTATTCAACGTGATCGTACGATCAGCAAATTGCGCTTTTACGCCGACTTCGCCGCCGAGACCGGTTTCAGATTTGAACCGCAGCGCGTCCGCGACGGCTTGGCGTACGGCTGGGTCAGGGTCGCCGAAGCCAAGCAGGCTGGACGATGGCAAAGCGCTGTTATCAATGCCACCTGACTTAAAGCCCGTTTTAAACGCACCATAAATGTTGATATCAGGTGTGGCCTGATAACGGATCGAAAGCTCCGGAGAGAAATTATCATCGCTGAAATTAATCGGTCCCGAGAAGAATCCGCTGTCAATAAATGCAGGCCCCGCCGAAAGGAATGAGTGGACATAAGGAACCGAAATACGGCTGGTTTTAGTCTCATCAGTCCAACGGACACCGCCCGAAATCTGTAGTTGATCGGTCAGATCCAATGTTGCGCTAGCAAACAAAGAAACTGCTTCTGTTTTGGTATTCTGTTTCTTGAAATAATCAAATGTACTACCGGTCACTGGATCGGGAGCAATGATCGAGATATTGATCGCCTGTTGCGAGGTATTGAAATCAATTTCACGGCTTTCGTAAAAGGCACCGACCATGAAGTTGAAAATTCCGTCAAAATCACTCGACAAGCGCAGCTCTTGGGTAAATTGTTCGGTTTTATTTTGTGGATCGCTACAACCAAAGCCTTGCGCGGAACCAGGAGTATTTACCGCAGCCAGTGCTGGCGCAATTGCACCAACGGGTGCACCGCCAGGATTGAAAGCTGGTCCCACACCAACATATCCATAGCAGTCGAAATCAACGGCATCTAAGCTCAGATAACCTGAAACCGAGGAGATAGTAAGGGAATCAGAAACATCGAGGTCCCATTTCAGCCGGCCAAAGAAAATATCGGTTTCACCAAATGGAGCGCCGTCATACACGCCTTGACCCGGGCTACCTTCTGGAAATTGCTGAACCAATGTGGCGGAAGGATCTGCAGTTGGATAGAGACCGTCATCAATATCGCAATCTGCATTCGATGGAACGGCGATTGCACCACCCAACAAAACGATCTCATCTGCACGACCATTGGCACCACAAGAGATATCGGAATGGCCAATTGCGCCATCATTCTCGTTTTTGACATAGTTCAGCTTTAGATTTGCGCTAAAGTTGTCGAATGGATCCCACTGAACAGTCAGGCGACCAACAAAATCTTTCAATCCACGATTCTGGTTTACCGCTGGTGTACCGGGTGACAATTCCACATAATTTTCAACATTCGTATACTGACCCGCCAGTCTAACGCCTAGCGCATCACTGATGGGGCCAGAGATATAGCCACCAACCGTGGTGCCGTTTTCTTCAAATTCCTGCGAGACTTTTACACCCATTTCCCAATCCGGTGTCGGATTGGCGGAGCGGATCGCAAAAACCCCTGCAGAAGCACTTTTACCAAAGAACAGCGACTGCGGCCCTTTGAGGACGTCAATCTGTTCAACGTCGAAGAAACCGGCCTGAACAATCCGCATCGTGCTGACCTGAACACCGTCAAAGTCAAAAGCAACAGCGGAGTCAAACGCGGCAGAAATGTTCGAAGAACCCACACCGCGCAGAGAAATCTGACCACCGGAACCGGAACCGCCCACTTGCACGTTAAGAGCGGGCACGCGGCTTACCACGTCGGCAATCTGGTCGACCTGGAATTTTTCCAGCGTATCGCCGCCAATAGCGGTCACCGTTACCGGTACTTCCTGCAATGTTTCCGTCTGCTTACGGGCAATAACCGTGATGACGTTGCTGTCGTCATCCTCGGCAGCATCCTGCGCATGGACAGGAGCAGCAGCACCGGCCAGCGCCAGACTGGCGGCAGAACCCATCAGCAATCCCCGTGCTGACTTGCTTGAAAAAATACTATTGCGGCGTTGTGATTGTGTAGTCATCATTCTCTCCCAAAAAACCCTGGTCACCGAACTGGGGTCCATCCAAAATAATCGGCGGTTTTGTCCGCCTTCATTATGGTCTGATCTTAAGCAGGAGTTTGCTGACGCTCTGCTAGCCAATTTGATAGCAAATATGCAAAACTGTGATATTCGCGCAACATTAAGAGCCGCGCGGATCCGAAATCCGCTACGGATACTAACGATAATGGGTATTGCTATGATGGGGGCAATACCCGCCTATGCTATCTAAAGTGAAGGTTTTCAGGGAGCTAATATGGGCCGTTTAGAGGGTAAAATTGCGATTGTCACAGGTGCCGGGTCTGGCCTTGGCAAAGCGATCAGCGAGACATTTGCGGCCGAAGGCGCCAAGGTGGTCGTCACCGATGTAAATGCCGAAAGCGTCGACGCCGTGGCCGCTGCCATCGGCTCCAGCGCATTGGCTTTGCATCAGGATGTTGCCGATCAAAAGCGCTGGCAGGAGGTGTTTGACGAAGCCGGAAAAGCCTTTGGAACGCCGCATATATTGGTCAATAATGCGGGCCTCGTCATTCCTGCCTCTATCGAGGATTGCACGCTGGAACAATTCCGGCTCACCAATTCGATCATGCTGGAGGGCGTTTTTCTAGGGTGTCAGACGGCGGTGCGGGCGATGAAGTCCAATGATCAGCCCAGCTCTATCATCAATCTCAGCTCGATGGCGGCGCTACAGGGCTATGCACCTTTCCTCGCATATGCGGCGGCCAAAGGCGGCGTGCGGTCGATGACCAAATCCGTGGCGCTACATTGCAAGGTCGAAAATTATCCGATCCGCTGCAACAGCCTGCATCCCGCCGGTATCGACACGCCGATGGTCCGGCAGCCTTCAGTCGGTGCCGATGGCGATGCCACACCGGCTACCGGCATGATCCCGCTGGGCGGATTGGGCCATCCCAATGATGTTGCAGAGTTATGCGTCTATCTGGCGAGCGACGCCTCGCGCTTTATGACGGCCGGGGAATATCCGGTCGACAACGGCGCGCTCTATCAGCCCCATCAATAAGAGTCAGCGCTTGTAAGTGGCTCCAACCCAAACCCGTTCGCACTGAGCCGGTCGAAGTGCGCTTGTGGTTTCGAGCTGTCCTTCGACAAGCTCAGGACGAACGGAAATTGGAATGATCGCGCGTCAGGTCGAGCCTATCAAGGCGCCTTGCCTGCCAGAACGGCCGCCACCTGGCCCTGAAATTCGGCAAGATCAAAATAGTCGCGCCATTTGGCAATCTTGCCATTCTCAATTTCAAAGGTTCCCATCACGCGGATGGCAATCCATTGATCTGCCATTTTGAAACGATCCGTTCGCTCGGTGAGCACCACATCACCATTGGTCGCAATGGCGTGCACATCCCATTGCGCCTCGTCAAAGTCGAAAGCGCCACCGCCAAATAGCGCTTTGACCTCGGCTATGCCATTGCATGGCTCCATCGGGATATTATGATAGAAAATATCGTCGGCCATCGCGGCGTAGATGGAGTCATAGTCGAGATTGTTCCAGCTTTCGATAAAGTCGAGAACGATTTTTTCAGCAGCATTGGACATGATTGAAATTCCTATTCTTGTGGTGAGACATCCAAAATCATTTTGCCCTGATTACCGCCAGAGAACAGCTTCATGAAGGTATCATAGCTGTTCTCGATGCCTTTTTCGATATCCTCATCATGCTTGATTTTCCCCTCGGCCAGCCATTGTCCCATTTGCGCAATGCCTTCGGGAAAGCGCGGCGGATAGTCACGGACCAAGAAGCCTTTGATCGTCGCCTGACGCGAGATGAGATACCACAGGTTTCGCGTGCCCACGGGCTCCGGGCTGTTATATTCGCTGATCAATCCGCACAGCACCATCCGGCCATATTCGTTGATCGATGCGATACCGGCATCCATGATTTCGCCACCAACATTTTCCCAGATCAGATCCACGCCGTCGGGCACGGCGGCGGCAATTTCTGCCTCAAGCTGCGCCTGACTCTTGCCGCGATAATCAATCGCTGCATCAAAGCCATAATCATCGACAAGTTTCGCACATTTGTCTGCGCCGCCAGCAATACCGACCACCCGGCAGCCCTTGATCTTGCCGATCTGTCCAACCAGCGAGCCAACCGCACCCGCCGCGCCGGTGACGAGCAACGTCTCGCCCTCTTTGGGTTTGCCGTCATCGATCATGCCGAAATAGGCGGTCATGCCGACAGCGCCCAATACGGAGAGGAAATTGGTCGGTGATGGGACCAGAGATGCGTCGACAGGGGCGGTAAAGCCGCCAGCCTGACAAACTGAATATTCCTCCATTGCGGCCAAGCCAACAACCCATTGACCTTCGGGAAAATCGGGATTTTTTGAGGCATGGACCCGGCCCACAGCACTGGCCGTCACCGCCGCGCCCAAGGCGATGGGCGGCATATAGCTTTCCGCATCACTCATCCATCCGCGCTGGGCTGGATCGAGAGAAATATAGTGATTGCGGACGAGAAACGACCCATCTTCCAGTTCCGGCAGGTCTTCTTCCACCAGTGCGAAATCGCTCGGCTTGGGTTCGCCATCAGGGCGACTTACGAGCGTGAATTTGCGGTTCTTGGTCATTGGTTTCTATATCCCATTACTGCTTTTATTTTCAAAATCGCGCTCACCCTGAGCCTGTCGAAGGGTCCTATCAGCAACAGGCTTCGACAAACTCAGCATGAGCGCATTGGTCTAATGTCCCTGCGCATGGGATTTCTTGATCTTCTTGGCGAGTGACCATTTGTGCACTTCGGTCGGTCCGTCATAAACACGAAAGGCGCGCACTTCACGGAAGACCTGCTCCACCACTGTGTCTCGGCTAAGGCCAGTGCCGCCCATGACTTGCACGCATTTATCGGCAATGCGGAACAAGGCTTCGGACACTGCGACTTTCGCCATCGAGCTTTCGGTCGTGCCAATATCGCCGGTATCAAGAACCTTCGCGCACCAGTCAATCATCAGCTCCGCCTGCTTCAGATCAATCTGGTTTTCCGCCAGCATGAATCCGACGCCTTCATGATCCACCAGCGGCTTGCCAAAAGCCATCCGCTTGCAGGCATAGTCGGTTGCAATTTCCTGCGCCCGATCGCAACATCCAAGCCAGCGCATGCAGTGGGTCAGCCGCGCTGGTGCCAGGCGAACCTGCGCATATTTGAAGCCTTCACCGCTTTCACCCAGCATCTGGTCAGCGGGCACGCGCAAGTTGTCGATATTCACCACCGAATGGCTGCCGGGCATGGAGCTGTCGATGGTATCGAGAACCCGTTCGATCGTAATCGCCGGATCGGGCAAATCGACAAGGAACATGCAGGCGCCATCGTCGGATTTCGCCATGACAATCCCGACGGTCGCGCCTTTGGCGCCGGTGATGAAAGTCTTCCGGCCGTTGATAACCCAATGATTGCCATCGGGCTTGGCCGTCGTCTGCATCATCATGGGATCGGAACCCGCGCCATTTTCACTGGCCGGTTCGGTCATGAAAAAAGCAGAGCGGGTGGTGCCTTCGATCAGGGGTTTGAGGAAATGGTCCTTCTGTTCCGGCGATGCGCATTTGCCGAGCAAATACATATTTCCCTCATCCGGCGCGAACGTGTTGACGGCCAGCGGCCCGAGTGGCGACAGACCCGATTTGCGCAGCACAAGAGCGGTTTCGAGATGCGTCAAATGACTGCCATCGTCGCGGATATGCGGGGTAAGGACGCCAGCCTCTTTGGCCAATGCCCGCATTTCCTGAACCAGTTCATCAGTGGGGCCGTGGTCTTCGCAACGCGGGTCTTTTTCATAAGCGAAAATTTTATCACGGACGAAGGTTTCGACTTTATCGGCAATTTCACAGGCTTCGGCACTAATTTCGTGGTTCAATGCTTTTCCTTAAATATTATAGCAACGTGCTCCAGCAAATAGAACAAAAATTCAACGCTGCAATATCGTCACAGCCGAGACACCCGGCGCACCATAGACCTGCGTGTAGGCCGTCTTGGGATCGCCCGGAACCTGACGTTCGCCTGCGGTGCCGCGCAGTTGCACGACATTTTCATAGACCTGCCGCAGGCCGGAGGCACCAATCGGTTCTCCGCAAGCCAGACAGCCGCCATCGGTATTCACCGGCAATGCGCCGTTTATTTCGGTCCGCCCTTCGATCAGCCATTTTTCCTGATCGCCATGAGGACAGAATCCGTTTTCAGCCATGTGCATGATTTCAGCACCTGCCTCGGTATCCTGAAGCTGTGCGACATCAATATCTTCCGGCCCCATCCCCGCCTGTTCAAAGGCAGCCTTGGCCGCGAGTTCAGTCGCTGTGCCGCCCCGCTCATTATCAATGGATGCAGCGAACACCTCAAACGACCCCGGAGGACGGGTACGCATGACCGAGGTTTTCAAGCGGATCATCGGCCCGCCCAATTCCTTGGCCTTTTTCTCGCTCGCGAGGATCAGCGCAACCGCGCCTTCGGCGGGTGAACAGAACATATATTTGTTGAGCGGATCGCTAATCATCGGCGCGTTCATGATGGTTTCGAGATCAACCTCGCTGCGTCGCCATGCGTGATCGGTTTTCGCACCATTGCGAAAGGCTTTTTCCGAAACCCGCCCCAGCGTTTCGGTGCTCAGGTTATTCTCGTGCAGATAGCGCATGATCTTTGCGCCGAAAAACTGTGTGGTCAGCATATAGCCGGCCTCGCCATACCAGTTGGGCAAACCGTAGGCCGCCGGATCGGCGTTAAATGCGCCGCGCGGATGCTTGTCGAAACCGACCGCCATGCCCATTTCATATTCACCCGACTTGATTGCGCTGGCTGCGGCATTGAGTGCCGATCCACCAGTCGCACAGCCATTGGAGACATTGATAAACTGGATGCCGGTCAACCCCAGCTTCGACACCATGGTGTCAGCGGCGCCAGAGGCAGCCGAGCCGCCAAAGGCAAATTCGATATCTTCCCATTCAATGCCGGTATCCGCCAAAGCCTGTCTTACGGCGTAAACGCCCTGATCCATCCCATCGCGGCCTTCGGTTCGGCCAAAGGGATGGATACCTGCGCCTACAATACATACGTCGCTCATCTCAATATCTCCTCAAACCGGCTGGAAAGCGTGAATCATAACTTGTTCGTCAGCAGGGGCATCCGGGTCCAGCGGGATTGCCGTCAGCTCGACTTCCATCCCGATTTTCACATCTTCCGGCTCCAAACCCGTCAGCCGCGATTCCACCATCGTCTGGCCGGGCAAGGACACATAGGCCACCACATAGGGCTTGAAATTCATCGGATCGGCGGGCCCCGCATAAGGCGTCTTGGGCGGAAAGCGTTGTACCGTATAGGTCCACACAGTACCGCGGGTCGCCAAGGCTATCGGCTCAATATCGTCATTCGGTGTCAGCGGCAGCGGGAAAAATATATGCCCCGTCTGCTTGTTCCGTGCACCGACCAACGCGGTCATATTCTCATCTGTGAACAGATTATCTGCGATTGGCTGTGCGCCCATTCGCCCTCTCCTTTTCTATGCCGTAGCATTAGGCCAAAGCCGGTCGGCCAATAACTGCCAAAACGGCTAGTTAGATTTTAACAGCCCGCCAACTCAATAGCCCGGATGCACAGCCAGCATCCCCCCGTCGACGAGCAAATCGCTGCCGGTCACAAAAGCTGCATCCTCGCTCGCCAGATAAACCGCTGCCCCCGCCATATCCGCGCCCTCACCCATGCGGTTCATGGGCGACATTGCGGCGACCCGATCATAAATGTCCGGCACCACTTGCCTGGCCGCATCGATAATTCCGGTATGGGTCCCGCCCGGCACGATATTGTTGCAGCGGATGTTGAGGCCCTGCTGCGCGCAATGCACGGCCACGGACCGGGTCAACATGCGCACAGCACTTTTGGAGGCGGTATAGGTTACATCTCCGGGAAGTGCCGCAAAGGCCGAGGTGGAAGCGATATTGATGATGGAACCGGATGATCCGCCGGGATTCTGCTTCATCGCCTTAATCGCATTCTGACAACCGAGCATCACACCGGTCAGGTTGATGCCGAGCAAGTGATGCCAGCTGTCCAGATCAATATCTTCTATCGACTTGGCTGCAACGATGCCTGCATTGTTGACGAGAATATCGAGACGGCCAAATTCCGATTGCGCCCTGGCCATCACCGCCTGCCAGCCCGCTTCGCCCGCAACATCCTGCTCGACAAAAAGCGCACCGGCATCATCGGCAACCTTTTGGCCAGTCTCCACCTGAACATCGGTGGACAGCACGTTCGCGCCCTCTTGCGCAAAGCGCTTGACCATCGCTGCGCCAATGCCACTGGCGCCACCGGTGATGATGGCCGTTTTCCCCTGCAACCGCTCCGTCATATCCATTCTCCTCAAGTCCCTATCAAATTAGGGAGACGCCTGTGCCCGCTATGCGCCTCTATCATTCATGCCATAGTTCAGAAAGGAAGCCCGATGCCAACGCCCGAACATATGACCGAGATCGTCAACCACTATATGGCAGCCATTAATGCCGGCGACATGCACGCGGTCATGGACCTTTATTCCGACAATGCTGCGGTTGAAGATCCTGCCGGTACGCCGCCGAAGACGGGAGCCGATATTCTGGCATTTTACCAGAATGCATTTTCCGGTGGCGCGAAAGTGGAGCTGACCGATAATATAAGAATAAGCGCGAAAACTGCGGCCTTCCCGTTTCGGGCAGAAATTGGCCAGGCGGACGGCAAGGTCCTGATCGTCGAAGTCATCGACATTTTTGAATTTGATGAGGCGGGTAAAGTTGAAAAAATGACGGCGCATTTCGGCCCGGCAAATATTACGATGCGCGAAGGCTAGGCCGTCTTCCAAGGGGTCAATAGCCGGAGCGCTTCGCCAGCCGATCCGCATGGAAACCGGCATCACCGAACATCTGCTGGGCGACGTGAACCCGCTTGAAATAGAGCCCGACATCATATTCGTCGGTTACGCCAATGCCGCCATGCATCTGGATCGCCTCCTGGGTAGACAGTTGCGCGGTCATGCCAGACTTGGCTTTCGCCATGGAGCAGGTGGCCGATGCGCTATCAAAATCATCGTCAAGCAATTGCAAGGATTTCAGAACCGCTGATTTGGTCATTTCGATTTCTGTCGCGAGATGCGCAGCGCGGTGCTGCAATCCCTGAAACGAACCGATTTTCTGACCAAATTGCTCGCGCTCTTTCAGATAGTCCGTGGTGATCGCAAAAGCCTGCTGCGAGGAACCGGACATTTCCGCGCCCAATACAGCGCGGCCCGCTGACAAAATACCCTCCAGCGCTTCATAGCCACCGTCCACTTCACCCAATATATCGTCACCAGTTACCTCAAGGCCATCGACCTTGATATTGGCGGCGTTGCGGCTGTCGATCATCGGCGTATGGGTGCGCTCTATCGCCGCCGCATCGGCATCAACCAAAAATAAAGTGATACCCGATGGGTCATTGGCTTCGCCTGATGTGCGAGCCGCGATGATCAATTTATCGGCAACATGGCCGTCGGCTACAAAGGTCTTGGCACCAGATAGTTTATAGCCGTTACCGTGCGGCGTGGCGGCAAATTCGATATGCTCTGGTCGGTGACGCGGCCCCTCATCAACCGCCAGCGCGAACAGGGTCGAGCCATCACAAATGGCTCCGAGATGCGCGTCTTTTTGTTTGTCGGTGCCATAATGCTGGATGGCCGTTGCACCCAAAACAGATGTGGAGAAAAAGGGCGAAGCAGTCAGGTTTCGGCCCATTTGCTCTGCCAGCACACCGGCACCAACATAACCAAATTCACTGCCACCAAATTTCTCATCCACGATGATCCCGGCCCAGCCCATGTCGGCCATTTCTTTCCACAATTTGCGGCAAAATCCGTCCGGGTTTTTGCTGTCCCTGATCTTGCGTAACGCGGCAACCGGCGCATTTTCTGTCAAAAAGCCGTTTGCCGCATCCTGCAGCATTTCTTGTTCTTCGGTGAGGATAAGGGACATTTCGCTCTCGCTTATCTATGCGCTTGGAAGTTCCAAGACACGCTTGGAAATAATGTTGAGCTGAACTTCTGTTGTTCCACCGAGAATGGAATAAGCGCGATTATAGAGCCATGTATTAGCGAGGCTGTCATATTCTATGCCGTCCGGACCAATGGTCGCAGCCTCTGTGCCGCCAATATCCATGCGCAGTTCGCTGCCCTTTTTGGTCAGTTCCGATGCCGCATATTTTAGCATTGACGACTTCGCACCCAGTCCATTGCCCGCATTGGCTTCGTCATTCATACGCTCGACCGTCAACGTATAAGCCCAGTCATCAATCTCCGCCTGAGCGATTTTTTGACGTAGTGCCGGATCGTCCAGTCGGCCGGCATCATCGAGACCAATTTCTTCTGCCGCGAAACTACCAAGATTTTCAGGCCCCTTGGCACCGCGCAGGGGCGACAGCGTACCCAGCATACCGCGTTCGTGGACCAGCAAGTTTTTCGCCACATCCCAACCGCGATTGACCTCTCCGACAACGGACAAATTGCCTTCGCCATATGCCTTCGGCACTTTGACGTCATCAAAGAAAGTCTCGCAGAAAGGCGAATGACCGGAGATCAAGACGATTGGCTTTACGCTGATCCCCTCACTCGCCATATCGATCAGAATGAAGGTGATACCCTTGTGTTTGGGGGCATCAAAATCGGTCCGCACCAAACAGAATATCCAATCCGAAATATCGGCATTGGAAGTCCAGATTTTTTGACCATTGATCAGCCAATGATCGCCCTTGTCCTCACATTTGGTTTTGAGCGAAGCCAGATCGGAACCGGCACCCGGTTCAGAATAGCCCTGACACCAGCGAATTTCTCCGCGCGCGATACCTCTTAGATGCTGCAGCTTCTGTTCATGGGTTCCATAAGCCAGCAAAGCAGGGCCCAACATCGAGATGCCGAAATTGCTGAGCGGCTTGCGCGCATTAATCCGGTCACGCTCTTCGGTTAGGATTTTGGCTTCGTCTGCCGTTAGTCCGGCACCGCCATATTCCTTGGGCCATGTGGGGACCGTATAGCCCTTTTCCAACGCCGCTTCGAACCAGCGTTTCTGCGCGTCAGACTGGAACTCCCATTGACGCCCACCCCAGCATTGGTTCTCCGCCGTGATGTCGCCATCGCGCATTTCCTCGGGGCAGTATTCTGCCAGCCAAGCCCGGGTTTCAGCGCGGAATTGTTCCAGATCGCTCATATTTTGCCTCTCGTAATCAAACCGTCATATTGCACAGGGCGACGCGCTGGCACTGCGCAAATAGTTAGCGCCAGCCATCAGCCAGCCTATCAGTCCAGCCGCAACATTTGCTTCCCGAAATTCTGCCCCGCGAACAATCGTTTCAGGGTATCGGGAATGTTGTCAAAACCTTCCTGGATGTCTTCCTTGAAGGTGATGTTGCCTTCCTTGATCCATTGGCGCATACGTTTCTGCGCTTCGGGATATTCACTCGTATAATCGAGCACTATAAAGCCGGACATGGTCCCGCGCTTGAAGATCAGGTTGAAATAGTTTTCCGGACCAGCGGGCATATCACCTTTTTCGTAACGCGAAATCCCGCCGCATATAACGACGCGCGCATGCATGGCGATATGCGCCAAAGCATCATTCAAAATCTTGCCGCCAACATTGTCATAAAAAACGTTGATCGACTGATTGCAAAGCTCTTTCAGCTTTGCCCGAACGTCTTCATTTTTGTAATCAATGGCGTGATCATAGCCAACATCCTCGGTAAGCCAGTCGCATTTTTCCTTGCCGCCCGCGATACCGATGGTCCGGCAGCCGGCGATCTTGCCGATCTGGCCTACCATGGATCCGGTTGCCCCGGCCGCGCCCGACACTACCAATGTGTCACCGGGTTGGGGACGACCATGTTTGAGCAAACCAAAATAAGCAGTCATGCCGGTTGTTCCCAGCGCACCGAGGTTTGCGCCCAGCAATTCATCGTCAGGAACCTTGTTCAGTTCACTGCCAGGAACCATGGCATAATCTTGCCAGCGCAGCATGCCCATGACTTTGTCGCCAACCGCAAATTTCGGATCGCGTGACTCGACCACAGTACCAACACCGCTACCACGCATGACTTCACCGATTTCAGTCGGCGCGACATAGCCGCCGATATTTTCCATCCAGCCTTTTTGTGCGGGATCAAAGCCCAGTATTTCGTTCTTGACCAGCACATGGCCTTCGGCAACTTCTGGCACGGGTGTTACAACTTTTTTGAAATCGTCATCCACCAGCCCGCGTCCTTTTGGACGTCCGTTGATCAGCCACTGCCTGTTATCAGTCATTTTATTCTCCCGTTACGCAATATTTGCATTCTGATAGACCCGAGTCCCTCCACAGCATAACTGCCAGCTTTGATAGCTGTTACATTTGCGCTGGATGACGGATGTCTGGCGTCGTTACATGATGGTATGGATTAAGGCCCCAAAAAACTACTTTCAAAGGCGCTATTTTCCGCCGATCTTTGACAAATCCGGCCATCGAATGATATCCATGCCGCCGAGCCAGGAAACCCTGCGCGAAAATCGCGCCTGTCCCTCACACTCCCTATAACAATAGTGGCGAGCGGCTTGGCCTGCGCTATGAAGATTTGAGAACAAAAGACCTGATAGAGTTCGGATGATGGATGACCACCAAAGGAGCAGAGCCTTGAGCGATACACAGATGGCAGACAAAGATGTCCTGATCGACATTTTTACCCGTGCAGACCTGATCATGCAGTCGGATATCAAATTCCGCAAAATGATCGGTGCCGGGCAATTGCAAATCGTCTATTATCCCGTGCGCGGGCAGGAGGTTGTCTCTTCCGCCATGATGGCCGCGGTCAATCAGGAAGATTATCTCGTCACCATTTATCGCGGTCTCCACGATCAGCTCGCGAAAGGCATTCCTTCGAAAGATTTATGGGCGGAATTTGCCGGCAAGATGGCGGGCACCTGCAAGGGCAAGGGCGGCCCGATGCATATCACGCACCCTGAAACCGGCGTTATGGTCACCACCGGCATTGTCGGATCAGGCATTCCAATCGCCAATGGTCTGGCGCTGGCTAGCCAGCTGGAAAAAGATGGTAAAGTCACTGTCTGCTGCTTTGGCGATGGTGCCTCCAATATTGGTGCTTTTCATGAAGGCCTGAACATGGCGCAGGTCTGGAAGCTACCGGTGATCTTCCTGTGCCAGAACAACCTCTATTCCGAACATACGCCGATGGCCTTTGCCACCAGTTCGGACACGATCAAGCAACGCGGCGAAGGACTTGGCATGCGCTCGGTGCGGGTGAACGGCAATGACGCTAGCGAAATGTACGCAGCCGCCAAAGAAGCGGTGGAATATGCGCGCGCCGGAAACGGACCAACATTGATCGAAGCAATGACCTTCCGCTTTCATGGCCATCTGCTCGGTGATACCGGCCATTATATTCCTGAAGCGGAAATGGAACAGGCGCTGAAAGACGATCCGATGCCGATCCTCCGCCAGCAACTGCTCGACATTCAGGTGAGCGAAGCGGACATCGCAGCGATAGAAGCGAAAAACAAAGAGATTATTGACGAAGCGGCGCAGTTTGCGCTCGATGCGCCTTACCCTCCCGGCGATGAATATCGCATCGATGTACTAGACGTGGAGATTGCAGCATGAGCGACGCACCAAAAGAAATTATGTTTGCACAAGCCTGCAACATGGCGATGGCCAAAGCGATGGCCGACGATCCCAAAGTCATCCTGCTCGGTGAAGATATTGCCGACGAACAGGGCGGCGGTGTTTTCAAAGTAACAGCCGGGCTGTCCGCACAATTTGGCACGGACCGCGTTCGCTCGACGCCGATTTCCGAGCAAGCCATTGTCGGCGCCGCTGTCGGTTCCGCATTGGTCGGGTATAAGCCCGTCGCGGAAATCATGCTGATGAACTTCATCACCGTGGCGATGGACCAGATTGTCAATCATGCAGCGAAATTGCGGTTCATGTCCGGCGGTCAAACGAGTGTACCGCTCACCATTCGCACCACAACCGGTGCTGGCACCGGCCTTGGCGGGCAGCATAGTGATATGCTCGAAGCATGGCTGGCCCACGTTCCCGGGCTGAAAGTCGTCGCCGCCTCCAATCCGGCAGATGCTTATGGATTACTTTATTCTTCCATCATGGACCCCAATCCGGTGATCTTTATCGAGAACACACCGACCTATTTCACCAAGGGTCCCGCACCAGCACCAGATCATGTTGTGCCACTTGGCGTGGCCTCCGTTCCGCGCGAAGGCTCTGACATCAGCTTGATCACCTACAGCCGCGGCGTCGGGGCATGCCATGCCGTTGCCGAGAAACTCGCTGGTGAAGGTATTTCCTGTGAAGTGGTTGACCTACGCACGATCGCCCCGTTTGATGAGGAAACCGTGCTGAAAAGTGTCGCGAAAACCAAGGCTGCGGTGGTCGTCCACGAAGCGGTGAAGAATTTCGGCACGGGCGCTGAAATCTCCTCGCGCATCCACGAAGAACTATTCTCTGAACTCAAAGCGCCTGTCGGCCGGGTGGGGTCGGGCTATGCACCGGTACCGTTCTCGCCCGCCATCGAAAAGGCATGGATGTTCAGCGAAGATGATATCGAACGCGAAATTCGCAAAATATTGGGGTAAAAATGGCTACTGAAATACGCATACCAAAATTGGGCTTCAGCATGGAAGTCGGGACGCTGGCAGAATGGCTTGTGCCCGATGGTGCGGATGTTACCGAAGGGCAGGAAATCTATGCCTTGGAAAATGACAAATCGACTCAGGAAGTCGAATCGCCTGCAACCGGCAAACTGAAAATCATCGTCAGCACGACCGGCGAGGAATATCCGGTTGGCGAGCTCATCGGAACCATCGAATAATCATCTGCCAAAGCGCTTATTGCGCCCCTGTCATTATTAATAGTAATGTTTGGTTGACTGCAAAACCAAACAACGCGACAAGTAGCGCAAGTCGAGAGCCTGAATGCAAAGGCTCCGTGGAGGATGAGCGTTATCATGGCAGAGAATTTCGTCGCAGAGATACCCGATGTTTCGAAAGCAACATTCCGCCGCAATCTGGATAGTGTAACCATTACCAGCGCGGCCGAAATCCGGCCGGCTGCGAAAGCGATCCACAAAATTGCGCAATCCTATGACTTCCGGATTGCCGTTAGCGCTGATATCTCTTCAAAAGCCCATCTGGTCGATGCCGAGGGTGAGTTGATCAACAAGGATATTTTCGGCTGGGTTGCCGAAGGAGAGCGCTGGTGGGAAGATACACGGCTCGCGCTTAGTTCGCCTTTGCCCCGTGCCTGCCGTTATGAAAGCGAGCCGATCTGGTGCAATGCCGAGGGCTTCCACGGCCATTGGCAGAATGAATATCTCGACGAGATTGACCTCAAGGATTTTTACGATACCGGCGCCACCGCGAAATCCGCCATACTGATTCCGGTTCACCTGCCCTTTGGCCAGATCGCAGCGGTGAGTTTCACACCCATAGATTATAGTGTCACCGATCTTAGCGAACCTTACCGGATTTACTCGGACTTTTTATCGATCGTCACCAGCCGTTTTGTCACCGGATATGTACTGGCGATGCGCAAGAAGCATCGGATGCCTACCAATTGCATATTGTCCAAGCGCGAAGCGGAATGTCTGCATTGGGCGGCGATCGGCAAGACTGACAAAGAGATCAGCATGATCCTGTCGTTAAGCCACGCAACTATCCGTTATCACGTCAATCGCGCGGGCCAGAAGCTCAACAGCGTGAACCGCGGCCAGACGATTTTCAAGGCCGGGCAACTCGGCTATCTCGGAGCGACCGACTAGCGACGACTATTTGCGCAACAGCGCAAATACGCCCGTCATCGTCATTAATAGCCGCTCACCCGCGACAATTTCACCGTGACAATAGGCCGTCCGTTTGCCCTTGCGATCAATATGGGCATGCGCCACCACCCAATCGCCGAGTTTCGCCCCGGTCAGGAAATTGGTGTTAAGATTGACCGTAGCAATCGGCAGGCGCGGTTTTTCGCTGACGAATAGCTGATAGCTTAACGCAACATCGGCCAGCGTCGTGAGCACGCCACCATGCGCCACCTCGATCCCGTTTATATGCCCTTCCGATATACGGATGCCGACTGCGATATGATCGCTCTCTTTGCGCGTAAAATAGGGACCGGAAACATCCAGAAAACCAGTTGAAAAACGCGCGGGCGCAAACCCTTTCGGTACAGACACCAGAGCTTTATTCTGCAGCTTGCAGCTTGGGACTCTTTGGCGGTTCCTTGCTGGTCAGCCATTGTTCCAGCGTCTCGTGAAAGTGACGGATTTTGCTTTCCTGATATTGAGCAAAGATGGAGACGCCATGCGGCTGGTTCTTCACACCCTTTTGCATCGCTTTGTGATTGAGATAATCCTGATTGAATATCTTGTTCAAATAGCTGCCAAATTCCTTCGCCTCGGTATAATCATCATGCAGATCAAGGAATGTGCATTTGGCTGGTTCGGGGCGCTCTGCACCTTCTGGCAATGCGACCATGAACATCACTTCATGCAGTGATTGTTCCGGATTATCGCCATCGGGACGGAAGCGATAGAAGATCGGATTATAATCAGCCCAGGGGCTCATATTCGGGAACACACTATAGAAAATCGCGTCGGTTAAATCAGCATCGCTGATTTCATCGACCTTGTCGCCCCAGGTCGGGCGCATTTCTTCGCGTCTGGCCTGCGCCGCTTCGTCCCTCATTTGATGAGGCGAAACGTCGGTATATACCATCGGTGTATCTTCTTCTTCCGGCGCAATTTTGCCACCGATCCAGTTACACATATGGGGGTCCGCAGATTTCAAATCACCTTCAATATAATTGGCCTCCATGTCAAAGATGCCGCTTTTGCCATTGGGCAAAGAAACCTGGACCCGGTTTTCTTCCAACCGCTCAAACTTGTGTTTGCTGATCGGATGAATAAAGCTCTGAAACGCCTTTTGATCAGGGAATGCCGTCGGGTCGGGGTTAATCAGGTCTGTATGCGGGCTGGGCGCGCCGTGCGCGGACATGGCGCGCGAGACATTGTGCCACACATCATATTTGCTGTTCGCATCGGCAAAGGCCGGCATCAATTCGGGATGCGTACCAACTACGTGATAGGATTCCATGAAGGCTTCCTGCGCAATTTTCCAATTGCAGGGCAAGCGCTTGATCATGTGCGCGGCCTTATAGCGGCGCTCAAACGGGATCTGGAAATGCCGGTCCAGATCACCGAGAAAATCTTCCAGTGGCTCACAATCGCGGTCCGGATTAATGAAAACGAATCCGCCCCATTCGCCAACGCTAATCGCTTTCAGGCTGTGTGTTTCTTCGCTGACAGTGGGGAAATCCCATTGGCAGGGGACTTCTTTAAGCTTGCCATCCAGCTCCCACGACCAACCGTGGAACGGACAACGCAGCGCTTTCTGGCCCTTTTTATGGTTGTCGCAAATGGCGCGACCACGATGCATACAGCTATTGGGATAGGCCTTAATCTCGTCCTTAGACACACGCACAACGATGAACGACAGCCCGGCAATATCATAAACAAAAGTATCGCCGACTTCTTTAATGTCGTCTTTATGGCAAGCCATTTGCCAAACTCGCTTCCAAAGCATTTCCACTTCGCGGTCATGCTCTTCCTTGGTCCAATAACGGCTGACTTCCACTTCGGTCAGGCCGGGTTCCATGGGAGATTCTTCAAAATAGACGTCAGGTGCCCGGACTTTGTCGCCTTCGAGCAGCTCCGTATAGGCAATTCCGTTTGACCGATTGTGACCCGTTAATGTCTCGACCATTACTATCTCCTGAAAACTATAACTATTTGCAGTCAGATTACCGCAAGGATTGGCAAACTCCACTAGTGAATCTGGCAGCTTGCGGAATCTGACCTGAGAATTTGCTGCGGCGCGTTTCCGCCCCATTACCTAATGCTTTTGAGAGGACCGTTCGACCCTGTTACCTGTGTATCTTCACAGCAATGAGGCCGTGACGAATCTGCCCAAAAGGAGAGCAAACCCGTGAAACTCTATTCCAGCCTTGGTCCCAACCCTCGGCTTGCCCGCATGTTTTTGGTGGAAAAAGACATTGAGGTGGAAAGAATCCATCTCGACATCATCACCGGCGAAAACCGCAGTGAAGAATATGCCAAGAAAAACATAATGCAGACGACACCAACGCTGGAGCTGGATGACGGAACGCTGTTAAGCGAGTCCACAGTAATTTGTGAATATTTAGAGGAAATAAAACCCGACCCCGTGCTGATCGGATCGACCCCAGAAGAGCGCGCGGAAACCAGACGCTGGGCCCGCCGCATTGATCAGGATATCGCGGTGCCGATGACACTCGGCTTTCGTGGCGGAGGCGGCCGACCGATGTTTGAGCCTCGGATGAATGTCGTCAGTACCGAAGCTGCAGCCGAACTATCGGCGATGTCCGACAAGCATTGGATCTGGCTCGATGGGCAGCTTGGAGACAAGGATCATATCTGCCATGACAAACTGACATTGGCCGATCTCGTCGCCTTCTGTTTCATCAAATTTGGTGGCACTGTGGGATGGACGCTGCCCGAGGGCACGGACAATCTGGCGCGTTTTGCAGCCAAGATGGAAGAACGGCCGTCTGCTGAAATCTGGCGCGGCGCGGAATGACCGTCAGCCCCGCTACTCTCGCCAAGCTCGGCACGATCATGCAGATCAGCTATGTGCCGGAAGATTATGATGCTGCACTGGATTACTGGACCCAGAAAATGGGTGCGGGCCCGTTTTTCCATACCGAGGGTGTGCAGGTCGAAAATGTCAAATATCGCGGCGAGCCTTCGGACATCCAGTTTTCGATGGCCATCGGCTATTGGGGCGATGTGCAGATTGAGTTAATCCGCCCGGATAATGATGCTCCATCGATGTTCAAGGACTGGCGCGCCAAGGGGCTGCAAGGCGTGCAACATCTCTGCATCGTAGTCGACGATCTGGCCGAAGCGCGACAGATTACCGAAAGCAAAGGCGGCGAAGTCATTCAGGAAGTCAGCCTGCCCGGCGGTGTTGGCGGTGCTTTCTATGCCGATTATGGCGGTGGTCCCGGCACAATCATCGAATATCTGCAAATCCCGCAGGCGGGCCTCGACGGCTTTGCGGCCATGCGGCAAGCCCATCTCGATTGGGATGGTGAGACCAATCCGGTAATAGGAAAAGAATAGATATGAGTGAATCTCCACCAGAACGCAGGCCCGACCAGAAACCGATAAAATGCGTATTGGTCGCCGCTGGCAAATATCACGACATTGATTTTGCCCGGCTCGAAATATTGAAACTGCTCGCCGAGGATGACCGCATCCGCGTGCGGCTGTTTGAGGATTATGAAAATCTCGAGGCAATCAAAAATGCCGACATATTGATCAGCTATACCTGTGACCTGCTGCCCAGCGAAGCGGCGCAAAAAAACATCCAGGCTTTCGTCAACGGCGGCGGCCAGTATTTTGCCCTGCATGGCACAAATAGCGTCCTTAAGTTCCTCGAAGATGGCAGGGTCGATGCGCCGGATGATATGCCGACCTTTGTCGATACCTTGGGCAGCCGCTTTCTGTCCCACCCGCCGATTATCCCGTTCACCGTCGACAACGCGCAACCGGATCATCCGCTGGTCAAGGGCATTCCCAGTTTTGAAACAGTCGATGAGCAATATCTCGTCGAAACCCGGGCGGAAATCGATGTGCTGCTCGACACCGAATATAATGGCGAAGATGATATTAGCGGCTTTGTGCACAGCGACATCAAGAAGAGCCGCCACCCGGTCTTCTATATTCGCAAAATGGGCGAAGGTGCGGTGCTCTATTTGACCATGGGCCATTGTCGCGGCCATTATGACATGGACCCGGTGCTCGACTGGTGGCCCGAGGTGGACCGCTCCGGTTGGCAGCAGCCGATTATCTATGATCTGCTGCGCCGCGGCATCAAGTGGTGCTGTCAGCCCGCAATAGCGAAATTCTAAACGAAAAACCCAAACCCCAATATCTTTAAAGGAGAGCAAAAATGGATTTAGGACTTAAGGGCAAGAAGGTCATTCTTACCGGTGGTAGCCGCGGTCTAGGGCGCGCTGCGCTAGAGCATTTCGCCAAGGAAGGCGCGGATGTTGCGTTTTTCTCACGCAATGCGGAACAGGTGGCTGCAGCGAAGAGCGAACTGGAAGCGCATGGCGGCAAGGTCTTTGCCGAAGCGTTCGATATGACCGACGCTGAAGGCTATCCCAAATGGTTGGAAAAGGCCGCTGGCGAACTCGGCGGCTGCGATATTTTCATCCATAATGTCAGCTCTTCCGGTGCCGGCGGAACCGGTGACTGGGAAATGACATTCAACACCGACATTATCGGTGCGGTCAAAGCGATGGAGGTATTGGAGCCCTATCTTGAGAAATCAGACGATGGCTCGGTGATCTTCATGTCATCCACTGCTGCATTCGAAACTTTCGTTGCGCCACAGGCCTTTAACGCGATGAAAGCCGCGCTCATCACCTATGGTAGCCAGCTTAGCCAAGCACTTGGTCCCAAAGGGATTCGCGTCAACATGGTTTCCCCGGGCCCGATCAAATTCCCGGGCGGCAACTGGTCGCAGATTGAAGCGGGCATGCCGGACTTTTACAACATGACCAAAGCGGGCTTCGCGCTGGGTGATTTCGGTGAAGCTGATGATGTGGCGCGCAGCGTTGTGTTTCTCGCGAGCCCTGCATCGAGCTATACCACGGGCGCACATCTCGTGATCGACGGCGGCTTTACGAAACGCGTTCAGTTTTAGAGACTTGTGCCCCTGCGTAGGCAGGGGCCCATCTCCAAACCTATTGGCTTTCAGGAGGCAGGAGATGGATTCCTGCCTCCGCAGGAATACGGTACCTAATTCACCGCCCGGTCTTTGCCTTCCCAATAAGGCGCACGCAATTCGCGGCGCAGGATTTTTCCTGAAGGGTTGCGTGGCAATTCCGGGATAAAGTCCACAGACTTCGGACATTTGAAACCGGCAATATTCGTCCGGGCATGGGCGATCAGATCAGCTTCCGCAATTTCCGCGCCGTCTTTCAACACCACACAGGCCTTCACCGCCTCACCCCATTTTTCATCAGGCACACCGATTACCGCAACATCCGCAATCGCAGGATGGCCGTAAATCGCATTCTCAACCTCGGCCGGATAGATATTCTCCCCGCCGGAGATGATCATGTCCTTCACCCGGTCATGGATGTAGAGATAACCGTCTTCATCGAAATAGCCCGCATCGCCAGTACGCAGCCAGCCATCGGCATCGATGGTCGCTGCCGTGGCTTCATCCATGTTCCAATAGCCTTTCATATTGAACGAAGAGCGCGTGGCAATCTCGCCTACTTCGCGGGCAGGCAATGTGTTGCCATCTTCATCGATAATCTTGACCTCAACACCTTGCAGCGGCTTGCCAACTGAGCGCATTTTGTCATTGCCATTGGGATCATGATCCTCCGGCGGCAGGGCGACAATCGTTCCCGATGTCTCGGTCATGCCGTACATCTGGATGAATTCGCAACCGAACATGTCGATGCTCTGCTTCATCATTTCCAGCGGAATCGGAGATGCACCGTAAGAGATGTATTTGAGTTTGGAAAAATCGACCTCGCCCACCCGTGGATGGTTGAGCAATATCTGGATCGCGGCCGGCACCATGAAAATCTTGCTGATGCCATATTGTTCAATAAACTCCAGCGCCTGGGACGGGTCATATTCGCGCACCACGACCGCATGGCCGCCGCTATACATATTGCCAAGGCCCGACCCCGTCCCGCCGATATGAAAGCAGGGCATGGCGAGCAACATGGTCTCACCAGGTTGCGATCTCTGCCAGTCGGCCAAATCATCGTCGGTCAGCTTGGATCGCGCGCCGAAAATCGAGTAGCCGGTCATGATCGCACCCTTGGGGTGGCCGGTCGTTCCGGACGTGTAGAGTTGCAGGGCATCGTCTTCCGGCGCACAGGTCACCATCGGGTCGACATCCGGGAACCCGTCACGCCAGGCCGGATAACCGGGAAATTCTTCGTCCGCCTGTTCCGAACAGAAGATGGTTTCGACATGTTCAAACTGCGGCTTGATCTGCTTCACCAAATCGACAAATTCAGGCCCGATGAAGAGAATCTTCGCCTGGCAATTATTGACAATATACGTGACTTCTGGACCCGCCAGGCGCCAGTTGACCGGCGTCATTACGGCGCCAATCTTGGCCGCGCCCAATAATATTTCGAAATAGAGATGGGAGTTTTTGCCCATATAGGCAATCCGGTCACCCTTCTTTACGCCAAGCGATGCCAGCGCATTGGCCGCCCGGCTGCTGCCCGCATCAAGCTGGGCATAGCTCATCTCGTCGCCTTCAAAGGTGAAGACGAGCGCGTCGCCCTGATCCTTGGCCTGTTGCCGGATGACGTCCGCTATCGTGACAATATCTTCTTTCAGCATGTACCTGTCCTAGTTTTTGGCGACCCTCATTATGGCCGATTCTCACAACTCTATCTAATCGCCGCCGACGCGCAAACAGCCTAGCATATTGACTAGCCTGCAAGGCACTCCCCTGCACGAAATTCATAGGTGCAATGCGCGCGCCTTGGATTAGGATCAATCTATGCGTGACTTAGCTCTCCATCAAATTACCATGACCCAAGGCGGGCCGGCCGGTCTTGTGCGGTTTGCCGCCAAGGCTGACCTGAAGACAATCTGCCTGTTCACAGAAACGCCACTAAAAGATGATGGTCAGCAGATGTTCGACACTGTCAATCCATCGGAAAAAGCAACATTCCAAAGACTGCTGGCCGATTATGGCGTGTCGATTGTCAACGCAGAATATTTTCCGGTCATGCCGGGCACAGATGTTTCCCGATATAGGCCTGCACTGGAATTGGCTGCAGAATTGGGCGCGAAGCGCGCGGTGACCCATATTCATGAAACTGATCCTGCTCGCGTTTCCGATCAGCTTGGGGCGCTTTGTGAGATGGCGCGCGATCTGAATTTGGAAATCGGATTAGAATTTACCGGCTTTGCAAAAGGCTGTGACAGTCTCGAGAAAACGGTAAAGCTACACCAGGCGATCAACCAACCGAACCTGAAGATCGCGATTGATGCGCTCCATTTGTTTCGGACCGGCGGAACGCTGGACGAGCTCAAAGCCGTTGATCCTGACAGCATTGGCTATGCCCAGATATGCGATGGCCCGCATTTTCGAAAATCTGATGATTATGTCGAGGAAGCCATGAATCGCATGATCCCCGGCGACGGGATGTTCCCGCTTCGCGCATTGATCGGCCTGTTGGGAGCGCATGTAGATTTGGACGTTGAAGTCCCACATTGTGCGCCCAGTCCATATTTCGATGCGGAAAGCTGGGCTCTGCAAGCGATAGCGGCAAGCAAGGCGCTACTGACATGATTGGAAACCATGATGACGCATGAAGATCTGACTGACCGGGCGAATATTACCGACCATGTGCTGAAATATGCCACTGGCATCGATCAGCATCAGTGGGACCTTTATCGCTCTATATTTGCTGATGAGGTGATGTTGGACTTCTCCAGCTGGTCTGGCGATCCCGCGAGCAAAATGTCAGCCGATGCCTGGGTTGCTGGCGTGCGGGCTACACTGGAACCTTTTGACGCCACCCAGCATGTTTTGACCAATTTCGTTATCAACCTGGCCGGCGATAGCGCGACTTGCACCTGTTATATGGCCGCTCACCATCATCTGGTCGTGGACGGCGACCGCAATATGCACTCAATAGGTGGCTATTACGTGCATGGACTGGAGCGTGAGGGCGACGGTTGGCTGATCCACAACACCCGTCTTAACGTAACTTGGGAAATGGGTGATCGCGGGCTTTTCACACTGGCTGCAAAACGAAGTGCGTCACAAATCGCATAGAGAAGCCCGGCCCAAAAGTAACAGTGGTCCTATTCAGATAAACTCAATTATCACGGGCAGTAATAAGGGAGAGCTTTTGCCATGAACACGGACGTTCTGATCATCGGAGCCGGGGCAGCCGGACTGAGCGCTGCACTGGCTGCCCATGAGGCCGGTTCACGCGTAACGGTTATCGAAAAGCAACCCAAGCTGGGTGGAACAGCATCCATATCCGGCGGCATTGTGTGGATACCAGGCAATCGGCAAATGAAAAACCACGGTATCGAAGACAGCCGGGAAGAGGCACTTGCCTATTTCCGTTCTCTCGATCAGGGCGATATAGACGATGTAGCGCTATCCGCCTTTGTCGAAGAGGCACCACAGGCCCTCGCCTTTCTGGAGGATCTCGACGCTGCCCGACTGAGTTTACTCGGAGGCTATCCTGATTATTACCTTGATCGCCCTGGAGCAAAGCCCAATGGCGGCCGCGCGCTTGACAATGACTTATTCGATTTCACGACGCTCGGTGACTGGGCCGACAAGGTTTTCGAGCACGGCCCCGCTCCACGCATGCTGTTGCGGGAGACACCGCTCGGCGGCGGCACCGGTCAGGTCGATCCAGCCGAGATGGCACGCCGTGAAGCTGGTAATTTACGCGGTTGGGGACAGGCGTTAATCGGACGTTTGCTCAAAGCCTGCCTCGACCGGAATATCGAACCCCAGCTAAATATTGGTGGCTATCGTCTGATCATCGAAAATGGCCGCGTTACCGGCGCCACCGTGCATCAGGATGGCGATGAATTAACGATCCACGCGAGCCAGGCCGTGATCCTCGCCACCGGCGGTTTCGAATGGAACGAAGAGCTCAAACAGACATTTTTGCGCGGACCACTGGATGCTCCCGCATCGCCGCCCAGCAACCAAGGCGATGGCCTGAAAATGGCGATGGCCGCTGGGGCGAGCCTTGGCAATATGACCAGCGCCTGGTGGGTGCCGACCCTATCCATGCCAGAGGTCAAATGGGAAGGCGGAGAGCAACGCTCCATGCCTGTGCTGATCGAACGGACCCTCCCGCATACAATCATGGTCAACGGCGCGGGCAGGCGCTTTTGCAACGAGGCCAATAACTATTCCGCCCTCGCAGGCGCGTTTCACCAATTTGATCCCGCCACTTACTCGCACCCCAATTTGCCAGCCTATTTGATTTTCGATTCGCAATATCTGTCTCGCTATCCGCTGGCCTCGGTCATGCCCGGCATGCCGGTGCCCGAATGGATTACCAGTGCCGATGATCTGGAAAGCCTCGGTAACGCGATAGGCATTGACGGCAGACAACTGGAAGAAACGGTCAACCATTTCAACGCCCATGCGATCAAGGGCCATGACCCTGATTTCGCGCGCGGCCAGAGCGCTTATGACCGCTTTTACGGCGATCGTTCGCGAGATGGCGCTTCGGCGACTTTGGGTCCTATAACCAACGGTCCATTTTATGCCATAGAAATTAAGATGGGCACGCTCGGCACCAATGGCGGCGCCAAAACAGATGGCTCGGCACAAGTGCTGAACCTCGACGGAGAGCCCATCCCCGGCCTGTTCGCGGCAGGCAACGTGATTAGCTGTCCAACAGGCGGCGTCTATGCCGGCGCGGGCGGAACACTCGGCCCGGCCTTAACATTTGGATATATTGCCGGACGCGCGGCCGCGCGGCGCATTAACAGCTGATAATAATCATTGCATTGCATGAAGAGGATAAGATCATTAAAATATTGACCATCGGCGCCACCGGCGATCAAGGCCATCCTTTGTTAGAACGCCTGCTGGATGCTGGCATGCATCCGGTTGCAGCTTTGCGCAATACGGCTGCTCTGGCCAACACGCCCTTTGCAGATGTCGAGACTGTAGAAGCGGATCTTTATGATAGGCAATCGATGATCGCTGCGGCACAGGGTATGGATGCCATCGCGATGCACCTGCCTTTTGTTTTTCATCTGGAGAAGGCAACCGAGCTCGGCCGCAATATCGCCGCCGCCGCCAAGGCAAGCAATGTCCGAAAAATTGTTTTCAACACCAGTTGCTATGTTGCCGACAAAGACAATGGCAATCCCGCGCATGATGGCCGGCGGGCGATAGAGCAGGCGATTATCGACAGCGGCGTCCCTCACGCAATTTTCGAAACCAAAGTGTTCATGGACAACATGATCCGTAGCTGGAACAAGCCATCCATCGTCAACAGCTTGATATTTGCCTATCCAGCCAAACCGGATCTGAAAATATCCTGGATTTGCCTCGATGATGTCGCCGCGTTCATGGTTGAAGCCTTGCAAAATGATGATCTGCCCAGTGGTCGCTATGCTATTGGCGGACCGCAAGCCTTGGTCGGCGACGAGGTTGCGGCCATTCTCAGCGAGGTGATTGGAAAGCCGATCACGTTCAAAAGCCTGACGCCCGACGCATTTGCCTCAGCCATGAGCTTGTTGGTTACCGGATCGTCAACGGTTGAACCGCAGTCTATTTATAGCGGCATGGCGAGCTTTTACAGCTTTTATAATGAACAACCGGTTTCGCCGCTGATCGCCGAGCCGGCCGAAATGGCAAAATATTTCGAAACACGGCCAACGCCACTAGCAGAATGGGCCGCGCGGCAGGATTGGACCGATCCCACAGACCCCGCACTGGCGATCCGAATGGCAGGCATGCAACAGAACGGATAAAGCCCTTATTATATTGCTCACCTTCAAAAATCTGTCATGTTAAGCGCCTAAGTCAAGATTTGTATTCCATTGGGAGTATGGCCACATACGGGATAGCGAGCATGCAGTTAAACCGCCGCAATTTTACAGGGGGGCTAACCGCTCTGGCCTTTTCCGGCTTTGCCCAGCACAGCAGTCTGGCACGTACCGGCGCGGCCATGTCTCATAAAGGATATGGCGCATTACAGGTTGATCCCTACGGCTTGCTCGATCTGCCCGAAGGCTTTTCCTATCGGGTCATTTCCGAATTTCGCGGCGCCATGTCTGATGGGAATCGCGTCCCCGACCGCGCCGATGGCATGGGCTGTTTCGCCATGCCAGATGGCAAGATCGCACTCGTGCGCAATCATGAGTTAAAAGCCAATCATTTTGATGATGGTCCTTTCGGCAATGTTCCATCGACACTCGCCACCTATGATCATAGCCAGGACGGCAAGCCGCTTGTCGGGGGCACTACCACATTGCTGCTGGATGGCCAGAGTCTGGCGGTGGAACGGGAACATCTTAGTCTGGTGGGCACGATTAGGAACTGTGCTGGCGGCACCACGCCGTGGGGCAGCTGGCTCAGCTGCGAGGAAGACATGACCCGCGCAGGCGATGGCGTGAAACGCGACCATGGCTGGATTTTTGAAGTGCCTGCCGCGCATGAGGGGCTTGTCGATCCGGTTCCGCTCAAAGCCATGGGCCGGTTCAACCATGAAGCGGCAGCTGTCCATCCGGCGACCGGTATCGTCTATCTGACCGAAGACAGGAACGACAGTCTGTTCTACCGCTTCATTCCGAATGTTGCTGGTAAATTGGCCGAAGGCGGGAAGCTGCAAGCTCTCGCCTTTGCCGACGAAACACGCGATAATGAAAGCCGTAACTGGGGCAACGTCACTTTCAAACTGGGGGCTTGGCAATTTGTCCGCTGGATTGATGTCAAAGATGTCGAAAGCCCGAATGATGATCTGCGCGAGCGCGGAGCGAGCGACGGAGCAGTCAAGTTCGCGCGCGGCGAAGGCATTATCTACGGTGATGGGGAGCTTTTTTTCTGTTGCACATCGGGCGGCGCGGCGAAGGAAGGGCAGATCATGCGCTATCGGCCATCCCGCTTCGAAGGAGAAGCAGGAGAAGCAACTGCACCGGCCTTATTGCAATTGTTCATGGAATCGACCGACCGCCGCCAGTATAGCTATGGCGACAATATTACGATTGCACCCAATGGCCACCTGATCGTTTGCGAAGATCAATATAGCGCTACCGTCGATAATCACCTGCGTGGGATTACGCCGCGCGGAGAAGCCTACGCGTTGGCGCGGATACGGGTACAAACCGAACCCGCAGGCGCTTGCTTCTCTCCTGATGGACAGACGATGTTCGTGAACCTGTATAGCCCGACAAAAACGCTTGCGATTTCCGGTCCTTGGGGCAAAGCGATCTAGCTCTTTCTGGACAGTTAGAGTTTTAACCCACCCAGATATTCCAATAGTGCGGCAGTCGGCATAACGTCGGCATATTTCGCCTGCATGTCGAACAGGTTGGCCTTGTGCGGCGCTTCATGGCGATCACCCACGGCATCTTCTGCAATGATCGGGATAAAACCATGCGAGCTGCAATCGACGCAACTTGCGCGTACACAGCCGCTGGTCGAAAGACCCGTGATTATCAGGCTGTCGTTACCATTGGCCGTCAGGGTGGACGCCAGCGATGTCCCGAAAAAGGCGCTGGGATAATGCTTGGTGATGATCAGTTCATCTTCTGCCGGCTCAAGCCCCTTGGGCCAAGCGCCCATCGGATGCCCTGCGATAAAATTTTCAAGCGGCGGAACTTTCTGTGCAAAGCGCCCGCCTTCGATCATCGATTTGGTGTAGCTGACATTGGTATAGATGATTAGCAGACCCGCCGCACGCGCTGCATCGCGGAGCCGAAGCGCGTTTTCCAACGCATCTTCTACCCCGGCATAGAGCGCGCAGGACGGATCAAAATAAGCCTCGACGAAATCGATGAGGATGAGTGCAGGCTTTGCACCGAACCCCATCGATCCGTCGAAGACTCCCCCGTAATTATCGGCTTTGTCGCTCGCCATAAACTAGAATTTATACCCGACCTCGACACCAAAGCGGCGCAGGTTGCCTGGTGACAGGAAGGATCCACCAAATTCAATCGCCGGAATAACCTCGTTGAGATATTTCCGGTTCAGCAGATTGTCGGCAAATGCGGTGACATTCCAATTATCCCCTTCCAAACCAAAGCGCAGGTCAAGAACGCCAAAAGCTTCCCGCTCCGTAATCGAATAGTCCGCATCACCAACAAAGGCCGGCAGCGCCAGGGCAGAACCGGGCAGCAATCCGCTAAAAAGGGTCGGGCTGGTGTTGTTCTGAACCGAGTGGAACCATGTCGGACCGGTAATCCGGTAGTCTGCGCGCATTACCAGATCGAAATCATTCGCAATGGGCGCGACCACCTGCGTGCCGATATTTATCGTATAATCGGCAGTGTAAGGCGACTTGTTGCCGACAGTATTAGGCCGCGAGGCATTGGCCTTGATTTCGCTTTCGGTCACGTTGACTGAACCGAATATATCCCAGCCTTCCACGATTTCGGCATTTGCGTTGAATTCCAGACCGTAAAGCTCGACTTCATCGATATTGGACACCACCCGCAAAAGACCGAAACCGCCGACGAAAAACTCGAAAAACTGCATGTCATCGACATCGGTATAATAGCCCGCCAGATCAAAGGTAATACGGCCATTGGCCAGCGATCCTTTAAAGCCAGCCTCAAACGCACTCGATGTTTCCTTGCGGAAGATATCGTTGATTAGGACATTTGTTCCAATGAACTGGTTGAAATTCTGGTCAACAATCGCGGCAGAACCCTGATTGTTGAACCCTCCGGATTTGAAACCAATGCCCCAGTTCGCATAAAAATTGATGTCATCCGTCAAACCATAGCGCAGCGATACTTTGGGTTGCAGCTGCTTGAACGTTTCCGATTGATCGGGAATGGCACCAAAGGCCTGACCTGGATTAATTGGAGCCCCGGTAATTGGATCGGTAGCTAGAGGTACCTGGCTAGACACCTCACGATCTTCAACGTCGTAACGCAGCGCCAATCCGACATCAAAATTATCTGCAACTTCATAGTCGAGTGAACCAAAAACGGCATAGACATTGGTGTTGAAGTTATCCGCAAATAACTGCGAAGTTGGGTTGCTGCTATTGGCATCGTTGAACAATTGCCGGGTAACGCCCTGCCCCAGATCAGCGCCCAAGCTCACTCCGACATCACGGTCGATATTGAGGAAATAGCCACCAATCTGCCAACCAAGCGGACCATCGCCATTGGACGCCAAACGAATTTCGGCGCTGATATCGGTTTGCTCGCGAATCTGAAACTGCGTTCCATCACAAGTTGTTGGACTATACGGTCCGAACGTAGAGCCATTAACCGGATCAAAGATGAACGGTACCGGATTGTTACCAACGAAACCCGGCTGGTTGACGGGAAAGCCGGTGAGCGCGGCCGTAGAACCAAAGCAGTTGTTTGAGGCGTCAATGGAAGCCTGCGTCGCACCCGGGAAAGTATAGCGCGCGAAATCGGCAGACGTACCATCGGCGGTCAGCGCCTGGTCCACATCGGCATAGAGCGCCCAAGCGGTCAATGTCGCAAAATCAAACTCATGCGTGAGTTTCACAGAGGCTTCAAATGTCTGCTGCTCATTGGTCGGACGAATATTGGAATAATAGTTGAAGGGATGATCGTTCACATCCTCAAAAAATGCCGAGTTTACAGCCGCGAAATTTGGCAGGTGAAAAGCGGCGTTAAAATTGATCGATGCGCCGGACAAGTCAGCATAGCGGGCCTTTACATCTACTTCCGTATCCGGACCGAGCTCGGCAACAAAGCGCCCGTCAACCGACCATGTTTCCTGATCATCGACGACTTTGCGGTTATTGAGGAAGCTGTTCCGGTAAAAACCATCGGTGGTATTGTAGGAACCGGAGAGAACGAAACCAGCGCTGTCTCCTACAGGCGCTGACACGTAAGCCGATGCCTTGTAAGTATTGTCCTCCGCTGCACTCAACCGCACACCACCTTCAAGCTCATCACCTGGTTTCAGGGTCTGGATAACAATCGCGCCAGCCGCAGCATTGCGTCCATAAAGCGCGCCTTGCGGGCCTTTCAGAATTTCGATCTGGCGCAATGTGCCCTGATCCTGATTGAGTTGAGCGGTGTTGGTTTTAAGGATACCATCCACCACCAGTGCGACGGAGCTTTCTGCATCTCGCGCGCCATTAATGCCGCGAATGTTGATCTGGGTATCACCAGCCTCTGCCGTGCCACTCACAATGGTGACACCGGCCGTCAGCTGAACAAACTCGTCAGCCTGCTCGATGCCAGTGCGCGCGAGCGTTTCGGCGGTGAACACCGTGACAGACGCGGGCACTTCAGCCAGCAATTCGTCCTGGCGCCGGGCCGTGACAATGATGACATTACTATCTTCGCCTTCGCTTGCGCCCTGGTCGCCCGCTGACTGGGCCAGAGCCGGGTTAAAGCTTACCAGAGCAGCAAAGCCTGCTGAAAGTGAAAGAGCCGTTTTTACGCGATACATGTTGTTTTTCCTTCCCTGAATGGAATGATGTGCAAGCCTTGTGGCCCGTCACATTGATTTTATACGAGGACGTTCTCTCCGCTCATGTAGACATAGACTTCCTGAAATTTGCCGTCGCGCATGCGCCAGAAATTGGTGTTGTTGAGCAATGTGACGTTACCGTCAGCATCGGTCAGCTCTGCAACAAAGCTAGCGGCAATCCGGCCATTGGCTTCGTCCACAGTGCAGGTAAAATCGCGGTGGATGATGGTTTCATAAGCGTCGAAGAAATCCTCGAACATGCGCTTGATTTCGGCTTTTCCGGCATGACGGGTAAAGCTGGTTTGCACGCAGAACAAAGCTTCCTCGTGAAAACATGCCAAAGCGGCATCCATATTTTTTGCGTCGACGTTGCCAAAATAGGTTTTGGTAGCAAATTCAATAAGCTCTGCACGGGAAAGGCCGGGTTCATATTGCATCAGGCGTCTCCCTCTTTGAGCAGGTTGTCACCGCTCATATACACAAAGACATGCTGAAACAGCCGGTCCTTGCAATAGAAGCGATTGCAATTCTCGTAGCGCAGTTGCTCACCGCCATTGGGCGTGATCAATACCGTGAACTGTGAACATATGGCATTCGTTTCGGGGTCGGCAGTGTGGACGAAATTGCCATGCCAGATCGATTCGAAATCCGCGAACAGCTTTTCGAACATCGCCCGGATGGCATCGCGGCCCTCATGGATCGTGTTGGAAGTTGCTTCATGCAAGATTGCGTCAGGCGTGAAGCAATTGAGAACCTGCGTCATATTCTTGTTATCGACGCCATCAAAATAGCGCTTCGTAACGATGTCGATATAAAAGGGATAAGGGAGCGGGACTTGCCCTGTCATACCCGGGGTCCAGTCTGCCATTAATACCATCCTTTTCTGATATCATCGTCTTTGGGCACTTCAGGTGCCGGAAAAGCGACTTTGCTGTGGGTCAGTCCCAATTCGATCAGCGTCTCCAAAAATTTATAAGCCACCTGACCCGGATTGAGCACCGGGATCGGCAAGTTGTCATCGAGATATTTTGCCGACTGGTGCATGGTGGTGGAACCGAGCACGATCACGTCGGCGCCGTCTTCCTCCATTGCTGCTGTCGCTTCGGCTTTCAGCTTGTCAAATATTACTTCTTCCTTGCCCGCGAGCAATTCCGTCACATCGGGACGCGTGTCTATCGACCGCAAAGAAGCAACGCGATCCCACCAGCCATATTCGTTGAGTGTTTTCTCATAGAGCGGGAACCATTCGGGCCACATGGTCAGCACGGTAAACTTCTTGCCCAGCATCATGGCGGCGGCAAAGGCAGCCTCACCGGGACCAACAACGGGAATCGACAGCCGAGAGCGTAAGGCCCGCATTCCACTATCACTAACGGTATCGATCAGGACGCCCGCATAGCCTTCCTCCTCTGCCTTGATTCCAGCCTGGAAAACGGTCCAGTCCATTAACATAGTGTCGTGATAGCTATCGCCCAATGCCGCTCCCCAAGGGACAGCGACAAATTCCGGGGCAAAACCCTCTCGGACAAAATCAGCGGGCAATTGCTCTGCGCGGGCGGCAACACCTGCTTCATCCATCGGGATCGGAACGATGACTTTGATGCGATTCGGATCAGGCATAGGTTGACAAGTCTCCCTATTGCACTTCTATTGTATACAAAATCACCCCGTCAAGCAGAAACTGTTCGCGCTACGACTAAGACTAGTCCAATCCTCAAAAAATATGGTCGATCCCATGATGCCCGCTTCCGAAACTGCCTACCAGAAAATCCGCACTTTCATCCTGCAGGGGGAGGCCATTCCCGGCATGCAATTGACCGAGGAAAAACTGTCCGAGATATCGGGTGTGTCCCGAACCCCGGTGCGTGATGCGGTTCGGCGGCTCGAAAATGAAATGCTGGTTGTCCGCAGCGCATCCAAAAGACTGTTTGTAGCCGACTGGTCCGAAGGTGAAGTGGACGAGATGTTCACCCTGCGCGCCATGTTGGAAGCTCATGCCGCGGCCCGCGCGGCGAGCCGAATCGACGACGACACGCTTGAGTTGTTGCACAAAATCAACACCGAGCTCAAGGACGCCGTCAACCAGTCTTCACCTGATGTTACGTCGTTTCTGGAGGCTAACCGACGCTTTCACGATCTGATATTGGAATGTGCGCAATCTCCGCGGCTAAACAAATTAATGCCAGCGCTGGTCGAGCAGCCTGTGGTGCGGCAAACGGCACATCAATATACCAAGACCCAGCTCAACCAGTCTGCTATTGATCATGACGAGTTGATTGCCGCTTTTACCGCAAAAGATGCAGATTGGGCGAAATCCGTGATGACCAGCCATATCCGTAGAGCGTTCCACTCTTTCAGTATGGCCGCCGTGCCAAAACCCTAGCAGTTCAAATGATACCGCGGTCCTGCAGATCCGCCATTTTGGTACTGTCCATGCCCAGAAACTCGCCATAAATGGCCTCATTATGGGCACCCAGCTCAGGACCGATAGTTTCGATCTTGCCAGGCGTATCCGACAATTTCGGCGCGACATTCTGCATTACGAAATTTTCATGTTGCGGATGATCCATCGTCACCAATGCGTTGCGCGCTTTAAAATGTGGGTCGGCGAGCATTTCGGGCGCGCGATAAATATTGCCCGCTGGAACACCGTTTTCTTCGCATAGATCGAGCACTTCCTGGCTGGTCAGGGTCCGGGTCCAGACATTAATCAGATCATCCAGTTCAGTCTGATTTTCGCCGCGCGCGACGTGCGTGGCGTAGCGCGGATCATCACCAAGCTCCGGCTGCCCCATCATCGCTGACATACGCTTCCAAACGCTGTCCTGATTGCCACCAATCAACACGCTGCCATCTTTGGTTTCATAGACATTGGAAGGTGCGATTTTCGGCAGGATCGAGCCGGTCCTTTCGCGAATATGGCCCGCAACCGTATATTCCGCGACAGTGGACTCCATATTGGCAAGCACTGCTTCGTAGATAGCAGAATCAACCACTTGCCCCTTGCCCGTCACATGGCGATGATGCAGCGCCATCATCGCACCAAGGCAAGCATAGGTCGCCGCGAGCGAGTCCCCAATCGACAGACCCGCGCGGCTTGGCGGACGATCTGGCTCACCCGCAATATAGCGCATGCCGCCCATGGCTTCACCGATAGAACCATAGCCAGCGCGTGAGGCATAGGGCCCAGTCTGGCCATAGCCGGAAACGCGAATCATGATCAGCGCCTGATTGATCGCGCTGAGCTCGTCATAGCCCAGACCCCATTTTTCCATCGTACCCGGGCGGAAATTTTCCAATAGGAAGTCGCTTTTTTCCACGAGCTTTTTGACGATTTCCTGACCTTCTTTTTCTCGCAGGTTAAGCGTGATCGACTTTTTATTGCGCCCGACGACCGAGAACCAGAGCGGTATGCCCTGTCCCCAACTGCGCATTGCATCGCCGACTTTCGGCGGCTCAATTTTGATCACTTCCGCGCCATGGTCGCCCATCAGCTGACCACAAAAAGGACCGGCAATAAGCTGCCCCATTTCAATCAACCGAAGTCCGGTCAGTGCCCCTTGCGCCATTAAAAAACCTCCTGCATGATGCTTTTGCTATACAAAGCACAACATGGATTGTATACAATTTCTATGGCTTATGAAAACCCTATATCTATCAACATCGTCGAAGTCGGTCCGCGTGACGGGCTTCAGAACGAGCCGGATATTATAGCTACCGAAGACAAACTGGGCCTGATCAACCATATGATCGACGCCGGCATCCGGCGCATGGAGGTGGCAAGTTTCGTCCATCCCAAGCGTGTGCCTCAAATGGCGGACGCCGAAGCTGTAATTGCTGGTCTGCCGGACCGTGAAGACATGTCTTATATCGGTCTCTGCCTCAACAAGCGCGGCGTGTTGCGCGGACTTGCCACGAAAGAAGGCGGCAAGCGCGGTATCGATGAAGCCGGCTGCGTGATCGTTGCCAGCGACACGTTTGGAGAGAAGAATCAGGGACAGACTATCGAACAGGGTATAAGAGAAAATCGCGAGATGATCCGCTTTGCCAAGGGCGAAGGGTTAAAAGCACAGGTCACCATATCTGCCGCCTTTGGTTGTCCCTTTGAAGGTCATGTCCCGCCCGAAACCGTGTTGAATATTGCAAGTGAAATGGCCGAAGAAGAACCGCTCGAAATCGCGCTTGCCGACACGATTGGTGTCGGCGTGCCCGGGCAGGTTGAAGACCTGTTTGGCCACCTCAAGGAAATTTTACCCGATCATATCAAGATACGCGCACATTTTCATGACACGCGTAATACCGGTATTGCTAATGCCTGGGCCGCGGTACGGTCAGGCGTGTCGACACTGGATGCCAGCCTTGGCGGGCTTGGCGGTTGCCCTTTCGCACCCAACGCCACCGGAAATATCGCGACCGAGGATCTCATAAACCTGCTTGACCGTTCAGCGATCAATCACGGCGTTGATCTGGCGAAAGCCATCGCCACCAATCAATGGTTTGAAACAATAATGAAACGTCCCTTGCCATCACTTGTCGCAAGGGCAGAAGCCTGAATGCATAAATAATAAGAAAGAGAATGATATGGGGTATCGACTAGGCGTTGATGTCGGGGGAACCTTTACTGATCTGCTGCTGTTCAATGATGAAACAGGGCAATTCTGGCGCACCAAAACGCCGTCTACGCCCCATGATAGTTCCGAAGGCATCTTAACCGGCGTGAACGCGATTTGTGAAGATGCGGAGGTCAAGGCGAGCGAAATTGAATATTTCCTGCACGGAACGACTGTCGCCACGAACGCGGTCCTCGAATGCAAGGGCGCAAAAGTCGGCCTGATCACCACCGAGGGTTATCGCGATATCATGCAGATCGCGCGCAGCTTTGTGCCCGGTGGTCTTGCAGCGTGGATTATATGGCCAAAACCGCAACCATTGGCGGCTCTTGAAGACACGGTGACCGTAAAAGAGCGTATGGACGCCGATGGCAACGAAGTACGCCCATTAGATGAAGCCAGCGTAACAACGGCCATAGAATATCTTAAACAACAGGGCGTGGAAGCCGTCACGGTATCGTTGATGAACGCCTATGCCAATGGCGCGCATGAAAGCCGGATCGGCGAAATGGTTGCCGCCGAAATGCCGGATATCCCCTATTCGTTGAGCCATGAGGTTCTGCCCGAGATGCAGGAATATGAGCGGACCTTGACGACGGTCGCGAACGCAGCCGTGCGGCCAGTGGTTAGCCATTATGTGTCCAATCTCCGCGCCAAGCTGGCCGATGCCGGTATGGCGGGACGCTTCTCGCTGCTGCGCTCTGATGGCGGCCTGATGTCCTCGCAAAAAGCGGAAGAGCATCCGGTCAATATTCTAATGTCCGGTCCCGCTGGCGGCGTTACAGGCGCTGTCTGGGTTGCCAAAAATGCGGGATTGAAAAATATCCTGACACTAGATGTCGGCGGCACGTCGACAGACGTGGCGCTGATTGAAAATCTCGAACCGCGCCGGGTTCGCACGACCGAGGTTGGCCATCTATCTGTCCGCGCGTCTTCGCTGGACGTAAAGACGGTTGGCGCAGGCGGCGGCTCGATCGCCTATGTACCGGAGCTAACCGGTGCGTTGCGGGTTGGACCACAGTCCGCAGGCGCGGTGCCCGGCCCCGTCGCTTATGGCAAGGGTGGCGAGGAACCGACGGTGACCGACGCCAATGTCGTGCTCGGATATCTGCCCGAAAATTTGCTTGGTGGCTCGTTCCAGCTGGATCGCGAGGGTGCCAAGAAGTCTGTGCAAAAGATCGCTGACGCTCTTGGCATTGATTTGATGGCAGCAGCACGCGGTATCATTGATATTGTGAACGAGAATATGTTCGGTGCGCTGCGCATGATTTCGGTGCAGCAAGGCTACGACCCGCGCCATTTTGCCCTGATGGGTTTCGGCGGAGCCGGGCCGTTGCATGTCAATGCGGTGGCGAAACTGATGGGCAGTTGGCCAGCGGTTTCGCCGGTTTCGCCCGGAGTGCTCTGCGCTTTGGGTGACGCGACGACACGTATGCGGACCGAAACTGCCCGCTCTTTCTCTCGCCTGGCGACGACCACTGATGCATCCGAGCTGATCGCAATCCTTAAGGAAATGGCGGATCAAACCCGTGCGGAACTGCTGTCCGATGGGGTTGCCGAGGAAGACCTGACCAGCGAATTTGAAATTGATGTGCGCTATGCCGGACAGGCGTTCGAGGTGCCTCTGACCATCACGCCCGAAGTTTTGGAGCAGGATGGCATTGACGGCATATTGGCGCGTTTTGACGAAGAGCATCACCGGCTGTTCACCTTCAACATGGATACACCACATGAAATCGTGAACCTCCGCGCTGTCGCGCTAGGGCAATCGCTCAATCTGCCAGCGGCCCAATTACCCAAGGGCAATGGCGATCCATCAGAGGCAAAAATCCGCGATCATAAATTATGGATGGATGGCGCGGAGCAGGATGGCGCCATCTACGATCGGGCCAAGCTGAGGCAAGGCGATGTGATCAAAGGCCCGGCTGTTATTGTGGAAATGGATTCCACCACCCTGATCGAAACAGGCTGCGTCGGTGAAGTGGACGCGGTCGGCAATATCCTCATCAACCTTGCAGAGGGGAAATAAGATGCCCGCAACGATTATTGAAACCAACGCAACGCCTTTCAAGAAAATCGACATTGATCCGGTCACGCTGGATATTATCGAAAACGCGCTGCGCAATGCGCGGATAGAAATGGATGCGACGCTTGTGCGAACCGCCATGTCGCCCGGTATCCGGGAACAGGGAGATGCTTTTCCGCTGATCGCTGATCATACCGGCAAGATGATCGTCGGCCAGTTTGGCAGCTTTATCGACGGCTTCCTGCGCCTATATGACGGGACGCTTGAAGATGGTGATATGATCTTCCTGTCCGATCCTTACAGCTGTGATGGCGCTGTCAGCCATAATAATGACTGGCTGATCCTGTTGCCCATTTTCAAGGATGGCCGCTTGATCGCCTATACCGCCATGTTTGGGCATCAGTCCGACATTGGCGGCAAAGTGGTCGGTTCCATGCCAATTGATGCGAAATCGATCTTTGAAGAAGGGGTTCGCATACCTCCGGTGAAGATCTGGAAAAAGGGCGAATATAATGAAGACTTGATGAAGCTCGTTATGCACCAAACCAGAAAACCGGATTGGTGCCAGGCCGATTTGAACGCAATTATTGCATCCTGCCGCGTGGCCGCGCGCCGGGTGATTGAAATGGCGGATCGTTTCGGTGATGATGTCTATGTTTCGGCGACGCAGGAGCTTCTGGCGCGCAATCATCGGGCGATGAAAACATTGATCGGTCAAGCGATTGGTGAAGAGCCAGTCAGCTTTGAAGATTATATCTGTGATGATGGTATTGGCGCTGGCCCTTACAAGATTAAATGCACAATGCGGCGCGAGGGCGAGAAGGTCATTCTCGATTTTGAAGGTACCGATCCGCAAAGCGGGGCTTCCATCAATTTCCTGCTCAATGAAAATATGTTCAAGATGTTCTTTGGCATCTACATGATCATGGTTTTCGATCCGCAAATCCTGTTCAACGACGGTTTCTATGATCTGATTGAGGTCAAGATTCCCGAAGGGTCCCTTCTCAAACCGAAATTCCCGGCTGCGCTTTCTGGCCGCACCCACGCGCTGGGGCGTATTTTTGATATTCTCGGCGGGCTGCTGGGTCAGAAGACACCGGAATTCCTGAATGCAGCCGGCTTTTCGTCTTCGCCGCATCTTTTCTATTCCGGTAATGACAAAAATGGCGACTGGTTCCAGCTGTTCCAAATTGGGTTTGGCGGGATACCCGGACGTCCTCTAGGCGACGGACCAGATGGTCACTCGCTATGGCCTGGCTTCACCAACGTACCCAATGAATTTCTGGAACGCTATTTCCCGCTGCGCATAGAACGCTATGAGACAGCGCAGGATAGCGGCGGCGCAGGATTGCACCGAGGCGGCAACGGCATTCACCTGACCTATCGCTTCCTCGCCGCTGGAACCATTTCCATCCACGATGACCGATGGTTCGTTCCGCCATGGGGTGTGAACGGCGGTGAACCAGGAAAACGCGCCCGTAAAATCCTCGAGAAAGCGGACGGCACCAGCACGATCGTCGCCAATAAGGTGGAAGAAATCACCGTGGCCGAGGGCGATCAGTTGCACTTCGTTACCTGGGGTGGTGGCGGATGGGGCGATCCGCTCGAACGTGATCCCGAGTTGGTCGCTCTGGAAATCCGTCAAGGTCTGGTCAGTGTAGATGGCGCGCGGGAATATGGCGTCGTCATTGCGGATGATGGAACGGTGGATCAATCGGCAACGGACAGTTTGCGGGCCGATATGGCTAGCCAAGTTATCGAGACGGACAGTCCGTTTAACTTCGGCCCGGATATCGACACGCTCCGCACCAATTGCCTGGAAGAAACCGGTCTGCCTGCGCCTATCCAGCCAGGGCATGTCGCCGCCTAACACTAATCCTTCTATTAGTGGCCGTTCTGTTAGTGGACTTCGCCTTTGTCGCCGATAATCTGGGTGACAAAGGAGAGGTTTTCTTATGAGCATTTTGGACAGTTTCAAACTGGAAGGCGACGTTGCCGTCGTTACGGGCGCAGGCAAAGGCATTGGTCGAGCAATTGCTTTGGGTTTGGCAGAGGCTGGCGCAGACGTAGCCCTAGCGGCCCGCACAGTTGGTGATCTGGAGACTGTAGCTGAAGAAGTCCGCGCGCTGGGTCGCCGCGCCATAACCGTTGCTACCGATGTCACCGATATGGCAGCGCTCGAACATCTGGCGGAACGCACCGTTGCAGAACTGGGCAAGCTCAGCATTTGGGTCAGCAATGCCGGCGGATTGCCGGATGGCACGCCGCGCTATCTCACCAAAACCTCGGAGGACAATTGGGATGCGCAGATTGATCTCAATCTCAAGAGCGTCTGGATGGGCGCTGTGGTTGCTGCCAAGCATATGCAGGAAGATGGCGGCGTGATCATCAACACCTCATCCCGAGCATCCTTTGGCGGGCAGATTAAAAACGGGCCCTATGGCGCATCCAAAGCGGCCGTGAACAGCCTGACCAGCACCTTGTCGCTGGAACTCGCCCCGAAAATCCGAGTCAACGCTGTGGCCCCCGGCCCGATCCCGACCGAAAATTTTGATGAATCCATGGGCATAAAATCTGAGGATGATCGCGAGAAGCTGCTCAAACATATCGGCATTCCCTTGCAGCGCTATGGCACGGAGGAAGATATTGCCGCGGCCGTCATCTATATGGCCTCACCGGCGGCCAGTTGGGTCACCGGCCAATGTCTGTTCGTGACCGGAGGGCGCTAAACGAAAGATTGCAGGCATCTGCCAAACTGCGCTAGCATCGGGGAAACAACAGATTGCGGCACGCTTGAACAATATATTTCCGATATTCCAGTTTCTTAAAGACAAATCCGAGGCAGGCCTGGGCTGCGCTTTGGTAACATTGACGGCGGTCACAGGCGCCTCCACCCGCAACCCCGGCGCCCATATGGCGGTAGCGGCGGATGGCAGCGCAGCTGGCTCCTTTTCCGGCGGCTGTATAGAAACAGCGGTCATCGCCGAAGCGGTGGATTGCATCAGCGCAGGTGTCCCCCGCGAAGTCCGCTTTGGCGCCGGATCGCCCTATCTCGACATTCGCCTGCCCTGCGGCGGCGGCATCGATTTACTGTTTACGCCTTTGCTCGATGCGCGCGTTGCAACAGAACTGTTCCAAGCGGTTACTGCAAGACAGCCTTTCACCATCCGCATGGATCGCGAGACAGGAGCACTAACCAGCGCGCCCGCCGAGCAGGATCAAGCAGTTATCAGCGAAGGGGCATTGGTTCATGTCAATCATGTCCCTCCCGCAAAAATCGTGATCCTAGGCCATGGCGCGGTGGTGGAGAATCTCGCCAATCTTACGGCATCCTATGGACTCGATTGCGAAATATTGACCCCTGACGCTGACATAGTGGCGCGTGTCAACGAACAAGGCGGCACCGTCAGTCTGCTCAAGACACCGGCGGCAACCGATCTCTATAAGGCCGATCCATGGACCGCCTGTGTCTTCTATTTCCACGATCATGATTGGGAAGCGGCGTTGATGAAACAGGCACTGGCTTCACCGGCCTTTTACATCGGCGCGATGGGCAGTTTCAAAACCCATGACACGCGCAAGGCTTTGCTCAGCGACATTGGCGTCAGCGATAAAGATATAAAACGCATGAAGGCGCCCATTGGCATCATCCCGTCTACCCGAGATCCGGCGACGCTCGCACTATCCACGCTGACAGAGATTATCGAAACCTATCACAGCAGGTTCAGCCGGACGCACGGGCATATCGCGCTATAGCGATGACTTCAAAGAGACTGGCCGTCATCCACTACCATATCTGACCCCGTCACCGACTGTGATGCATCGGATGAGAAATACAGCATCATCGCATCGAGCGATGACATGTCCTGCAGACGCCGACGATGGAACCCCGCGATTTGTTTCCGACCGCCTTCAGTCTGATACCAGTCGCCCTGAATTTCGGTGGCGATATAGCCCGGATGGATGGTGTTCACATTCACCCCCTGCCGCACCCATTCCCGCGCCAGATTGCGGCCGAGATGCGTGACGCCCGCCTTGCTCGCAGCATAGGCGCTATCGCCCTCGCCCGTCAGGCGTGATGTGATCGAACCGATGATCGTGATCCGGCCATTTTCCTTGGCCCGGCTATCATTGGCAATGAGCCGCTTGGCGCCTTCCCGTGCGACAAGATAGACCCCGACAAAATTTGTGCCGATAAGCGTTTGCAGATTTTCCAGGGGCACGTCGGTAGACCGGCCAGCGGCACTTACACCGGCATTGGCGATAATCGTGTCGACAACCCCAAATTTGGCTTCAGCGGCATCATAGGCCGCGACAACCGATGCCTCATCGGTGACATCCAGGGGCACGGCCAAGGCATTGCCACCGGCTGCGACTATTTTCTCCGCCACTTCTGCCGTGCGATCTGTGCGCCGCGCACCCAGAACAACATTGGCTCCTGCCGCTGCAAACAATTCGGCGAAATGCGCGCCCAAGCCCGATGATGCCCCGGCGATCAAAGCGGTCCGGCCCGCCAGTGAAAATGGAATGTCCATGATTTCTCCTCTGGAACATGCTTATCACAATAGGCTCTAGACCATCGCTATCGGCTCGGCCAATATCGCTTTGCATAGGGGCAAATGGAAGAGGATAAACATGATCAACGCATCCCAAAATCATCAGGCACTGAATTATGAAGGCAAGATAGTTTCCATCATTGGCGGCTCCAGCGGGATAGGCAATGCCACGGCGCAGGCCTTTCGCGCATGCGGTGCGCAGGTTCATGTTACCGGCACACGCGCGGGACCGGATGAATATTCGAAGGACCAAGGCTCTGATCTGGAAGACTTGCACTATGCGCAGGTCGATGCCGCCGATGACGCCGCCATTGCCGCCTACCGTCAGACGTTTGATCGTCTGGATGTGCTGATCTGTTCGCAAGGCATGGTGCTGTACAAGCGGCAGGAATTTGAACCGGACAATTTTGCCAAGGTGATTCAGGTCAATCTCAACAGCCTGATGACCTTTGCGGGACAATTTCATGATCTGCTCAAAGAAGCACAAGGGTCGTTGATCATCATCAGCTCGACCGCCGCCTTTCACGCGACCGTTGGAAACCCAGCCTATAATGCGTCGAAAACCGGAGCCATGGGATTGACCCGAACACTTGGCAAAGCGTGGGCCCCGGATGGCATCCGCGTAAACGGGATAGCGCCGGGCCTTATCGCCACCAAGATGACGGCGGTGACAACCGAAAATCCGAAACGCCGGGAAGCGACGATCCGCAATATTCCCGTTGGCCGCATTGGCGATCCCGAAGATATGGCAGGGCTATCTCTGTTTCTGGCATCGCCGCTGGCCAGTTATGTTGTCGGGCAGACGTTGATCGCAGATGGTGGATTGCTATTGTGACAATCACGCCGCTTTTGGCGGTGTTCCTGTAACTGCTCTGGCAGCATAGAGATAAGCGAATATCGCCAAAGTGAGGCTCAATATCGTAATACCGATAACCGCATAATTGAGTGATAAGGTGCCATAGTCCGGTGCCAATCGATCACTGATAGCCCCGGCTACGGCGGGACCAATGAAATAGCCCAAAAAAGTTGCGGATAGGCTGGCGATGGAGGAGGCGGTGCCACGTTCGGTGGGTGATACCGAAGATTGCATCATCGCAATAGCTGGGCCCTGCGTCGACGAATGTACACCATAGCCGATGGCATAGAGGACGAGCGCCAGAACGAGATTGTCAGTGAGCAAGCACAGGCACAAAAGTGGCAGTGATAACAACACGGCAATGGCGCTATACCACGCACGCCATTTCGGGTTTTTGAGAGCCAGCCGGTCTGTTACAAAGCCGCCAATAATCATGCCCGGCACGCCACCTGCAATCCAGACAATACCGAGATAAATTCCTACCTGCGACACTGGAATCTCGAAATTGCGGATCAGGATCGGCGCCAACCAGATGGCAAAGGCATAGGAAGCTGTAACCGCCAGCGCGTTGGCCAAGGCAACGCGAATAAATATCCGGTTTTTCCAAAGTGACCCCATGGTTGTTGCAAAAGGTTCCTGCGTTTCCGCTTTGGCCTTTTCTTCTCCGGAATTTGAGAATTGGCTGCGGTCGGGTTCACGGACTGTCAGATAGATTAGCAGACCAAGCAGAACGCCGGGCAGTCCGAGGATGATAAAAGTCCAGCGCCAGCCATAGGCTTCGGCAAGCAAGCCGCCCGCGACAAATCCGACCACGGGCCCAAGCACCGCGCCGATGGAAAAAATGCCCATCGCTCTGGAAAGTTCATGCGATTCAAAATAATTGGTGAGAATGGAGATGGCAGGCGGATTGCCGCCGGCTTCCCCGACACCAACGCCCAGTCGAGCGAGAAACAGCGTCCAGAAACCCGTCGCGACACCACAAAGCGCCGTCATCAAGCTCCACAAGCTGACCGCAATGGCTACCATTTTCTTGCGGTTGGTGCGGTCCGCCAAACGGCCCGCCGGTATACCCAGCACAACGTAGAAAACCGTAAAAGCCGTTCCGGCCAAAAGACCAATTTGGGTATCGGTCAATACAAAGTCGGCTTTGATGTCCTCGATCAGGATCGACATCACCATGCGATCCGTAATGTTGAACATATAGGTCAGCATCATCACGAACAGGATGTAATAACGGTACATAGTGCCCGGCGCTACGGCAGACTGCTGAACCATCCTTATCCCCTCTAAAAGAAAGGAAGGGATAACGTGAAAAAGGGGGCACAGCCAGAGCGACTGCACCCCCTTTTATGATAGGGCTTTAATGTTTGTTCTACGCAGCCGCAGTGAGTTTGATATGCCGCCGCATATGATGATCGACGCTTCCAAATTCGCTTTCAATGATTGAAAGCCGCTTGAAATAGCTGCCGACAGCCGTTTCATCGGTTACGCCCATGCCGCCGTGGGTCTGCACCGCAGACTGGCCAACAAAACGTGCCGATTGTCCGATACGGACCTTGGCGGACGAGACCGCATGCTTGCGGGTCGCTTCGTCTTCAGCGAGCTTGATCGTCGCGAGATAAGACATGGAAATCGACTGCTCATATTCCATGAACATGTCGACCATGCGGTGCTGGAGCACCTGGAAGCTGCTGATCGGCACGCCGAACTGCTTGCGCTGTCTGGCATATTCCAGTGTCATGGCGTGGGTCACCTGCATCGCGCCGGTGGCTTCTGCGCAGACCGCCGCTGTTGCTTCATCGACAACCGTCTCGATCAGCGGCAGGCCGTTGTCAAGTTCGCCGATCAAGGCATCGGCCGGAACCGAAACATTCTCGAAATAGACCTCCGAAGCACGGCGGCCATCAACGGTGGCATAGTCGCGCAAGCTGACGCCAGCGGCATCCTTCGCAACGATGAATACGGAAACACCATCGGCATCAGTCTCTCCGCCAGAGGTTCGGGCGGTCACGACGAAATGACTGGCCCAAGGCGCGCCAATGACAACCGCTTTCTGGCCGCTTAGTGTGTAACCTTCACCATCTTTTTTCGCAGTAGTTGTCAAGTTAGCCAGATCATAACGGCCCTGCGGTTCGGCATAGGCGAAGGCGAAAACCTTCTCGCCCGAAATGATCGCGCTGAGATATTCATCCTTCTGCGCAGCCGTTCCGGCATGTTTCAGGAAGCCGCCGGCACAGACAACACTGGGAATAAACGGCTCGACTACCAGGCCTTTGCCAAATTCTTCCATGATCAGCATGGTTTCGACTGCGCCGCCGCCAAAGCCGCCATCTTCTTCAGAAAAAGGCGCGGCCAGCATGCCCAGTTCCGCCAACTGTGCCCAGAATTCTGGGCGCCAGCCGGACTCGCTGGAAATCACGGCACGCCGTGTATCCCAGTCATATTGCTCCCGAACCAGTCGTGAAATACCGTCACGAACCATATTCTGTTCGTCAGAAAAATTGAAATCCATAGTTTCGCTTTCTTATTATATCTGCGGGTTGGATCTAAAGTCCGAGAACCATTTTGGTGATGATGTTACGCTGGATCTCGTTCGATCCCCCGTAAATCGATGTCTTGCGCATGTTGAAATAGGTCGGTGCTGCGCTGTGGGCATAGTCCGGTCCAATCGGGAAGTCGTTCGAGCCATCGGCAGGGAAGCTGCGGAAATCGGGTGTGCCATAATAGCCAACCGCCTCCAGCGTCAATTCCGTCAGGCGCTGCTGGATTTCCGTACCCTTCACTTTCAAGAGCGAGCTTTCCGGACCCGGGCCCTTACCCGCCTGTTCGCCAGCCAGTGTACGCAGCTCGGTAATTTCCAGCGCAGCGAGATCGATTTCCAGCTGGCTGATCTTGGTTGCAAAACCCATGTCCTTGATCAGCGGCTCGCCGTCCAGCATCTCATGCTTGGCAATGTCTTTCAGCTGCTCGACACCGCGCTTTGAACGCGCCACGCCAGCAATGCCGGACCGTTCGTGCGCCAGCAGGAATTTCGCGTAGGTCCAACCCTTGTTCTCCTCGCCAATCAGGTTTTCCGCAGGTACGCGCACATCTGTGAGCCACACTTCGTTGACCTCATAACCGCCGTCAATCAGCTTGATCGGCCGCACTTCGATGCCGGGCGTGTTCATGTCTACCAGAATGAAGCTGATACCCTGTTGCGGCTTGGGCGCGTCGGGATCGGTGCGGCACAGGAAGAAGCCCCAATCGGCATGCTGCGCCAGGGTTGTCCAGGTTTTCTGGCCATTGAGAATATAATCGTCACCATCGCGGATCGCGGTTGTTTTGAGTGATGCGAGATCGGAACCTGCGCCGGGCTCCGAATAGCCCTGGCACCACCATACGTCGCCGCTTCTAATGCCGGGCAGATGCTTGGCTTTCTGCTCTTCATTGCCGAATGTGTAAATAACCGGGCCGACCATTGCGACGCCGAACGGCAGCGGCATGACCGCGTTTACGCGCGCATTTTCTTCTGACCAGATATAACGCTGTGTCGGGGTCCAGCCGGTTCCGCCATATTGCTCAGGCCAGGCCGGAACAGACCAGCCTTTTTCACCGAGGATTTTATGCCATGCGGTCATATCTTCCGGACTCATGTCATCCTGCACCGCGGCCCGTTCGATATTCTGCGGGTAGTTATTCTCGATAAAATTACGCACTTCATCGCGAAATGCTTTTTCCTCTGCTGTGAACTCCAGGTTCATGACCGACTCTCCAATAATGAATTTGGCGTCAACATAGGCCAAAAACCGCAGAAAACAAGCTGATCTAAAGGCCGTAGCAGGTGACGCTACGGCAAGCGCGACTCTTGTGGATTTTCACTTTGACAAATTTGCAGCCCGATTTAATCGACTTATTAAATATCAGCCGAATATTTGTCCTTCCGGCGTTTCCCGAACCGCATGCCGCTTTCCAGCTTGGCGCGCAAAGCGGTGTAATAGGCTTCAAGGAAGATGCGTTCGTCACCGCTACCCGGCTCCCATCCGATTTTGTTGCAAATGGAATTGGTCACTGTCTTGAGCGCTTCGTCGGTCCCGGTCCTGAGGACACTCTCCAGAGTTTGTAACTCATATTCTCCGTAGACGGATAGATCGGCATCCGAGAACTCGTAGCGGCTCGTCGCCCGCCCTATGGCAGGGTTAGCGATGGCTTCGGTAGACGGTGCCACGACACCACCCAAATTCCGCTTCACATTCTGGATCACCCAGGTGCCCGCGATCAAATCACCACAACGCAACCGGTCCTTGTTAAACAACGGGAACAGCAGAAACATCAAAACCCACAGGAAACCGGCCCAAGCGGTAAAGTCCGTCATCGTGCCCTCCGCCTCTCCCGAAGTAATAAAGACGAGTGGCAGAAAAAGCTCAATGTCGCGGATTATATTACGCGCGATCACCGCTTCAGCCGTCAATCGCCCGCCGTCACGCGCCGCAACGCGGATACCAACCGCGCGCTTGCCCCAGGTCGCCGCGCGTTCACCCAATTCGAAATATAGGAAATAGGCGTTGCGAAACAGAAAGACCGCGATGATCCAAAAGACTGCGACAACATTCAGCGGGCCGCTTTTTTCCAGGCTGACACCAGCACCAAAAGCGGATTCAAAGGCCCAAAGAACAAGAAGTCCCAGCAGAGTTACGCCAAGAATAAGGCCTAAGATGATAATGATATCCAAGGTCAAGGCACCCGCTCGCGCACCGGCAGTGGCTACCATTACGTTCAGGGGTATGCCCTCCGGCGAGACCATGACCCGGTCGAGCTTGGGATTGGTAGATCGCCTGATCCATGGATTGGTCTGCGTTCTGTTCATGGGGCTGTCTCCTGCCGGTTGCGACCAAAGACAAAGAAATAGACCAACCAGAATGTCAGCATTGCGCCGCCGACCAAATAACGCAGGCCCGTATTATCGATCAACTGACGCGCGAAGCCTTCGAGCAAGCCGGCGCAGATTAGCATGATGACCACACCAGCCATAACCAGTGCCGCCCGTTTACCGGCATCGCTGGCAGCGGTCAGATGAGACTTTGCGCCCGGAAAGGCAATCGAACGCCCGACATGGATGCCAGCAGCGCCCGCCAACAGGATCGCAAATAGTTCAGTCGTGCCGTGAATCGATAGCCAGCCGACAAAGTCGACGGTCAAGCCGCGCTGTGCAAACACCCACAACATCGCGCCCAAAAGCGCCATATTGTGGATTAAAAGCAATATGCTTGGTATTCCAAATGCAAAGCCCAAGGCAAAGGCGAGGATTGCAACTTGTGCGTTATTACTGAACAAATAGGCTGCAAATACACCCAGGCCGTCTTGTTCCTCTGCGCCGAACAAAGTTCCCCTCAGCGCGGCTTCCGTGGCACCCGGCACCCGGACATCGGCAAAGTTACCGGGGACCAGTGCGTAATACCAATCACTATCCCCCGCTACCAGCACATAACCGATCACTGTGCCGGCGATCATCACGAATAAGGCGATCCAGATATCCAGCTTTATTTCTCGAATAGCCTGGCTCCAACCACCGCCAAAAAAATCCCTGAGCCACCGGCCGAAACTCGTTTGGGTCCCGTAAACCATGAAATAGGAGCGCAGGGCCAAGCCTTCGAGATAGTCAATCAACCCCGCATCAAGCGAACTTTCGCGAGCGATGGACAGGCTGGACAATAATGTCCGGTAAAGCGTCGGCAGTGCAAGCACATCATCATCGCTTAACTGCCGGGTCTTGCCCTTCTCCATTTTGGCGACAATGCCTTCAAGTCGAATCCAGTCGGCTTCACGTTCAAGACGGAAGCGGTCACTTTTGAGCGCCGCTGACTCAATGACTTGCTCCATATCAGAGTCAGGCATGACACTCTCCATCAAATAGCCCCCCGCCGTTTGATTTTGAGATAACTGTTAATCAATCGCGTGCCGATATTTTCATGTGCACCCTCGACGACATCAATACCCATATGCTGCAGACGGGTAACGACCAGCTTCTTCTGGTCGAGCAAACTTTGCGCGGTCACGCTGCGCGACACATCCTCCGCAGTTTCCGGTTTCTTCTCAATGAATTCCAATAATTCCTTGTCTTCCAGAACGACAAACAGCACCAGATGTTTATCGATCAGTCGCGCTGCCGCTTCCAACATCAAATCCGCACTGGTAGGATCAGTGAAATCCGTGAAGATGATGATCAAGGAACGGCGCTGTAAGCGACTGGACAGTGCCGATAAGGCCAGCGTGTAATTGCTCTCTTGATGCCGATAGTCGATCGTCGCCGCGTCCTGTTGCATCCGGTAAAAATTTCGACTGCCAGAGAGAAACGGCGTTGATAGTTCCGGTTTTGCTGCAAAACTGAACAGGCTGGTCTTATCCCCTGATTTTAGAGTGATATAAGCCGTCAGCAATGCTGCCGAAACCGCGCGGTCAATGCGTGGCAGTCCATCAATCGGCTCGCACATGGCCGCGCCGCAATCCAGTGCAAAAACGATCTGGTTATTGCGCTCGGTATCATATTCCTTGGCGAGCAACTTGCTGTGCCGTGCTGAGCCTTTCCAGTCGATGCTGCGCCGGTCCATACCGGGTTGATATTCGGTCAATGCCTCAAATTCGCTGCCCTCGCCGCGAAATTTGCGGGCCAATAGGCCAAAAACAGAATCCCGAAGGAACATTTGCACAGTCGGGCTGCGCACGGCGGAGATATTCGGCATGATCGCGATGGATTGCCCGCTTTGCTTGGAGGTTTGGCGCCATGCCAGACCGAGCGGTCCTTTCCAGCGCAACCAGAGTTTTCCGATATCGCCTGTCCCCCGGCGGGTCGGCGTTGTTATTGCGGCGCCGTGATAGGCGCGCTGGTTCTGTGCAGAGCGACTAAGTGTAAACGCCATTCGACCGCTATCGGACAGCCGGTCGTCTACACCCAGATTCCCGCTGACGATTTGGGGGGCCATCAGCCCGATAAAATCCGCTTGTACACCCAGCTCCAGCGGTGCTCCGATTTCCGCTGTTTTGGGCGCTACCAACTGGATATTGCCCGCTTTTGCGGCGATCAAACCATCAACCACCAGCAGCAATAGCAGCATTGCCGCCCATGCAATGCCAATCGCCCACAGGCCCGGCACAAGCGCTGCAAGCACAGCCGCTATCGGCGCGCCAACTGCGATAAAAAAAACAGCACGGGCAGTCGGGTAAATCAACGCGGGGCTTCCGTCCGTTCAACCAAGGCTTCGATGATCGTATCGACTTTACGGCCCTCAATCTCCGCCGCCGGAGACAGCAATGTGCGATGGCGCAGCACAGATGGCGCGAGCGCTTTCACATCGTCCGGTACGACATAATCGCGACCCGATATTGCTGCTCGCGCACGAGACGCGGTGGCCAACATGATCGCGGCCCTCGGACTGGCTCCATTTTCCAGATCAGCGGTTTCGCGGGTCGCGCGGATCAGCCGTACGATATAGTCCGTAACATCCTCAACCAGTATTACCGATTTCACCGCTTCGGATGCGGCGATGAGTGTCTTTTCATCAACCTGCGCGCTTATCCCGAAATCCTTTGGCCCCGGCGCCCCGATGCGCTCACCATATTGCATGACGATTTTCTTTTCTTCTTCGGCATCTGGATATTCGATCAACAGCTTGAACAAAAACCGGTCAAGCTGTGCTTCGGGCAGCGGATAGACGCCTTGCTGCTCAATCGGATTTTGCGTGGCGACAACCATGAATTGCGAAGAAAGATTATGGGTTTCACCATCAATCGTGACAGCACGTTCCTGCATCGCCTCCAGCATGGCAGCCTGCGTCTTTGGCGGTGTCCGATTGATCTCGTCTGCCAGCAAAAGGTCACAGAATATAGGGCCGCGAGTCAGTGTGAACTTACTCGTCTGGAAATTGAACAGGTTCGACCCGACGATATCCCCGGGCATTAAGTCGGGAGTAAACTGGATTCGGCCAAAATTGAGGCTCAGAGTTTCGGAAAAACACTGTGCCAGAAATGTCTTCGCAGTCCCGGGAGGCCCTTCGAGCAACACATGACCAGAGGAAAACAGCGCAATCAGCAGATGATCGACTATCTCTTCCTGACCAATAATCGCTTTGGCGACCTCCGTACGGATATTGTCCGCAAGCGTTTTCAGTTCCCCAATGTTCATCCGATGAGTTCCTTTTTCCAATTAAAGAGCGCCGCCGCATGGTCTGCAGTTTCGCGAGAATTTTGAGCCTGATTGAGATTGTTGAGCAAAACCGTGAACCGGTTTCCGCCAACTTCACCAAGCATATCGAGTTTACGATTTACGTCTTCGCGATCTGCACCGGGCGACAAGCCGATGGCGTCGATAGCTTCACTGCGGATCATCTCTCCGTAGGGATTAGCGACAAGATGTTCGCGCTGCATCCTGTGAATAAAGCCAGCGCTGTTATTGACAAGCGCCGTCTTTCCAAAATCAATGCTGCGCGTTTCGCGCACGGGCGGGCCGAAGCGGTTAAACGCCATCCACGCCGCAGCCAAAGCAGCGATAATCAGACAGATGGTTGCTGATAAAAATGGTGGCTTAAACGCCAGCGTCAACAAATTGTCGGAAGACCCGAGGCCATTGAAGGTCAGATCGAATATAATCGGCCCGTCCGTCTGCTCTTGTAGCGCGGCAATCAGATCATAAGCATGCCGAGCAACCTGTTCATTGCCCATGCCGGTATTGTTCATCAAATCCGCATCAGCGACAATGACTACCGGATAATAAGCAGCATCTATTTCGTCGTCAGTCGCCAACTGCGAGGGATCAAGACCTTCCAGACTGTCGTAAATACCGCCGTCATCGACATAGCCGATCAGGGATTCGCCATTTTCCGGATCCTCGACAATATTGCGAACATAATCACCAGTCATGGTGATGTGAATTTCCGGAACAGGGATCGGGTTACCTATAGCAGAACTGGCAATTTCAGTCCGGTCGAACTCCGACTTGGTCGATTGCCTTCCACTAGCGATCATGGCCTCGCTCTTGGCTTCTTCGGCTTTTTCATCGCCTTCGGGACGGATTGTTTGCAACTCTATATCGACAACCTCACTGAGCATTTTGACGCCAGAGTCGCTCTCCACGACGCCCAGACGCTGAGCCCATCCCTTTTTCGATTCCATTCCAACAAGATTAGTCGTCGCCACTTGCCACTTTGGCAGTATGATCATTGTCGGACCAATATAAGCGCGCTCTTGAATGACCTCGGCAATCTTGTCTGCTTCTGCATAAGCGTTAGGCGTCAATATCAGCAGCCCGGGTTTATCAATACCGGCTGCGTTGCGAGATAATTTGACGTCCGAACCCGTCTTTTCCAGCAGATTGGCTAATGCCTTATATCCGACCAGACTGTTCGATGCGCCGTGTGCCTGGCCATTATTGCCAGAACTGAGGCGGTCGCCCGCTCCCAATCCATAGAGCAGCGCTACAAAAGCCGCGAAACCAACAGCAAACATGATGGCGATTGTCGTGCGTTTGAATGGATTGGCTTGAACACTCATTTCAAACTGGTCCGTGCCTTGCGCCAGCTATCAGCCAGTGCGAATTCTCCATAGGCGTTGCGCGAAGCCCTCCAGCCTTCCTCGCCAATTGGGGTGGCAGCAAAAATCCCCCGCTCGACATGTCCGGCGATAACGGAAAACATCGCCCGCGCCGCCTCAGGCAAGCTATCGAACCTTTCAATTTCGCGGGATGTGTTGGATGGACGCAAAAGATCGGGGCGGCGTTTTTCAATATCTTCAATGCTGCGAAACAGCAAAAGATGTGCGGCTTGATCAAACTGTCCTTTACTCGCCAGCGCATCGGCCTCTTCCAGCAGGCGGCGGGCAACGCCTTGATCCGGCAGCCATTCTTCTTCCTGCTTTGGTTTGCGCTCGCGCCATTCCTGCCAATAGGGAGACACTATAATCCAAAGCAGGGTCAAGACACCCACTGCCAAAAGCACCAGCAAAATAATTCGAAGGGTCGGCCATGCGGCAGCCGTCGCCTCAGCAATCGGAGCGAGCACTTCGCCCAGCCATTCCAGAAAGTCTGACCACCATTCAGGCGGTTCTTCCGGAGGTTTAGCCTCTATATTGGTAAATTGAATTTCTTCATCTGCACGCACGTCTTTCCACGCGGCGTCAAAAGAAGCGTTCCCGTTATCAGCCTGTGCTACTGCGTCTTTTGCCACGAAGTGGATGTTGCAGAAACAAGGGGCAGGGGCAAGGGTGAACATTTCTGGCCATGCGAGGCTTTACTCCCTCGCCCTGCTATGACAACCTGCAACGCGTTCGGCTTCTAGTGGGGAAGAAAGATGGCAGACACAGCAGGTAAAATCGATATCGGCCGCGTACTATCCAACACATTTGGGGTAATAGGCCGCAATCCAGTTGTTTTCTTGGGATTATCTCTACTGATCGTCGGCCTGCCCAACTCTGTTGTACAATTAATTCAAGGCAATGCTGCTGCGGTGACTGGCGCTTTTGCTTCGCCGACCGTGATTATCACAGGCCTGCTTGGTTTTTTCGTTTTCCTGTTTCTATCGGTCATTTTACAAGCAACGTTAATCGTCGCTACTTTGAATGATTTGGCCAACAAAGAAATAAATCTGGGCGACTGCGTTTCACAGGCGATCAGAAAGTTTTGGCCGTTGCTGGGCCTAGGCTTGCTTTTTGGCTTAGGCATAGCCTTGGGCTTCCTGTTGCTGATCGTTCCGGGCGTTATCCTCTATCTGATGTGGATCGTCGCTGCTCCGGTGATGATGGCAGAGGATAAGGGTATCATGGAATCTTTCAAACGCAGCACTGAATTGACTTCCGGATCAAAAGGTATGATTTTTCTGCTGATTATCATCTTTGTCGTTGCGGCGGCCATTATCGGCGGGATTGGCGGAGCGATAGGCGTATTTAGTGTTACGGCATCTGTCATTGCAGCCACAATCATAAATACAATTACGGGCGCACTGCAAGGGGCCGGTATTGCATCCATCTACGTCGATCTTCGCACTGCGAAAGAGGGTACAGACAGCGGAACTTTAGCGGATGTTTTTTCCTGATCGATGAGTCTCTCTCAAAATATTGAGATCTGCTCAGACCGCGAAGCTAATTGAATCCTTGGCTTGAGACCGTCATTCCGATATTAGTTGCAATTCAATATGCAATTTACGGGTGAGGCTTCCATGATTACACTGAACGTCAACGGCCAGACCAAAGAAGTCGATGTGGACCCGGCGACACCGATACTTTGGGTGGTCCGGGAAAACCTGAAAATGACGGGCACCAAATTTGGCTGCGGCGTCGCCCTATGCGGAGCCTGCACCATCCATCTGGATGGCAAGCCGATCCGGTCCTGCTCCACCCCTGTTTCAGAAGCTGATGGCAAGGAGATCACCACAATCGAAGGTCTCGCCGAGGAAGATGGTACCTTCAGCAAGGTCCAGCAAGCCTGGGTCGATCAGCAAGTGGCGCAATGCGGCTATTGCCAGTCGGGACAGATCATGTCGGCCACTGCCTTGCTCAAAAATAATCCCAATCCCAGTGATCAACAGATCGATGCCGCGATGGCGGGCAATATCTGTCGATGCGGAACCTATGTGCGTATACGCAAGGCGATCAAAACTGCCGCTGGCGTCTCTTCCGAAACGCAGGAGGCTTGATCATGGCGGACAAACAGATTTCTGAAACAGCGCCCAAAAAAGGCAAATGGACTCGCCGCGCCTTCATCGGTGCCGGGGTGGTTGCTGGCGGCGCACTGGTTGTTGGCGTCGCGGTCCGTCCTGACAATCCGATCGGGCGGCTCAGCCCGATGCTCGCCAAGGACGGCGAACAATTGATCAATGCCTGGGTAAAAATTGACACCGACAATATTGTCACGGCAATCATTCCCCATGTCGAAATGGGTCAGGGTATTTTCACCACCCTGGCACAAATGCTCGCCGACGAGCTGGATGCGGACTGGAGCAAGGTCAGAATATTGGAAGCTCCGGCAGACGCAAAATATGTCTCCCATGATATTGGCCGCGAATTTCTTGCTCCCAATCTTGAGGTCCCGGCAATATTGGAGCCAACGGTCGGCGGAACCTTTTTGCAACTGGCAACAGCGATGAACCTGCAAATTACCGGTGGCAGTTTCTCGGTTCGCGGAACCGGACAGCGCGCCATGCGGGTGGCTGGCGCCGCAGCCAAGGAAATGCTGATCGCGGCAGCGGCCGAGGAATGGAATGTTCCTGCCGGTGAATTGCGCGCGGAAAACAGCATGATTCTCCACGACAAGAGCAGCAAGTCAGCCCCGTTTGCGGACTTTGCCGCCGCTGCGGCAGAGCAAGGCCTGCCGAACAAGCCCAAGCTGAAGTCACCCAAAGACTATAAGCTGATGGGCAAGGCCATGGCCCGCCATGATATTCCCGAAAAATCCGATGGCACGGCGCTATTCGGCATTGATGCGGATCTGCCCGGCATGAAATACGCTGCGGTGAAAGCCGCGCCTGTGGTTGGGGCGACAATCGAATCCATGAATGTCGATTCCGCCAAAGCCATGCCCGGTGTCCTCCAAATCCTGAACATGGGTGATTTTATCGCTGTGATTGCCGATGGCTATTGGCAGGCCGAGCAAGCACTCGGCACTATCGAAGCAAAATATTCCAAGACCGAAGGCGATGCGCTGAATCAGGATGCCCTGTTTGCGCGCTATGCATCGGTGCTGGATGAGGCCGGTGACGATGGCGGCGATGTCGAGACCGAAAAAGGTGATGTCGGAGAAGCTTTTGCGGGTGCCGCCACCAAGGTCGAAGCGGAATATAAGGTGCCTTTCCTAGCCCATGCGACGATGGAACCGATGAACTGTACTGCCTGGGTACGGGACGGGAAATGCGATGTCTGGTCCGGCCATCAAGCCCCGCTCATGGCTCGTAAAGCGGCAGCGGACACGCTTGGCATTGATATGGATGCCGTAACCTATCACAATGCCTATCTTGGCGGCGGTTTCGGACGGCGATCCGAAAATGATGTGATTATCATGGCGACGCGTATTGCCAAGGCGGTTCCCTATCCGGTGAAGATGATCTGGTCGCGTGAAGAAGACACCATGCAGGATCATTATCGTCCATCGGCGACCAGTCGGTTCCAGGCCGGTCTGGACAAGGACGGCAAGCCAGTAAGTTGGAGCAATATCCATACGCATCTGTTTGATCCGCAAGAAGCACCTACCGTGCCTTATTATGATATCGCCAATCACAAGATCCGAAAAATTGATGTGCCAACCCATTTGCGCTTTGGCCCATGGCGGTCGGTGGATCATAGCCAGCATGGCTATTTCATCGAAAGTTTCGTTGACGAAATGGCCCATGCAGCAGGCAAAGATGGCTATGCATTTCGCCGCGAATTGCTCGCCGGATCAGTCCGCCATCTGGCGGTTCTGGACAAGGCTGCCGAGATGTCGGGTTGGGATAAACCCCTCCCCGAAGGTCATGGTCGTGGCATTGCCTTTGTTCCTTCCTTCGGCACCATTGTCGCGGAAGTAGCCGAAGTTGACATGACCAGTGGAAAACCGAAGGTGAAGAAAATCTACGTTGCGGCCGACCCCGGCTTTGCCATCAATCCAGACGGCTTTGCGGCACAGATGGAAAGCAGCATTGCATACGGCCTCACCGCTACGCTCTATGGCGAAATCTCGGTGAAGGATGGCGCTGTCCAGCAGAGCAACTTCCATGACTATCCGATTTTGCGGATCAACGAGATGCCGGAAGTGGAGGTGGCGATTATTAACGGCGATCACAAGCGGCTCGGCGGAGCGGGTGAACCCGGGTTGCCGCCTTTGGCGCCCGCCGTTACCAATGCGATTTTCGCTGCCACTGGCAAACGCGTCCGCGAGCTGCCATTAAGCAAAGTGAACTTCGCCTGAGGTCGTTCGTCTCGACATCGATAAGGATAGAATAATGAGAGCAGTCTTTCGCGCATCCGCGCCGATTTTGGTAATTGCGCTGGCCGCTTGCGGATCTGAGCCGGCACCCGGACCCACCGAACAGATAGTCATTCGCGAACCAGGCGCAACCGCAGCACCGAGCGATGAAACCGAAGGCAACTTGGTCGCAAAAGGCAAGGCGGCGTTCAACACATGTGTGGCTTGCCATGGTATCGAAAAAGGCGGTGCCAATAAGATCGGCCCCAATCTCTACGGTATTATCGGCCGGGCAGCAGGAAGCGTCTCCGATTTCAGTTATTCCGAAGCGCTAAAATCTTCGGGGATTACCTGGACCAAGGAAGAACTGGACAGCTATATAGCCAATCCCGCCGCAAAGGTTCCCGGTACTACAATGATGGCCGGTGCGATCACCGACGCAGGGCGCCGTAAGGCGATTATCGCTTATATCGAAGACGTCTCCGCCAATTGATCAAAGCGGTGAATCAGGGCGTTATGCTAGCTATACTCGCCGCAGGTCAATCGCGCAGGTTTGGCGATCAGGATAAGCTAGCCGCACCATTGCATGGCAAAATGCTTGGCCTTCACGCCGCAGATAGGTTGACCCAGATAGCCTTTGATCACCGCATTGTCATAGCATCTGATCGCGACCACCCTTGTGCCGTTGGCTTGACGAAAATGGGCTATGATGTTGTTCTCAACAATGCTGCTGCTGAGGGACAGTCGGCGTCTGTCCGATGCGCGGCGCAGCATGCCATAACATGCGACGCTAGCGCTTTAATAATCTGTCTGGCAGACATGCCCTATATTGTCCCTCAACATATTCGGGATCTGTCCCGGGCTTTTGAAGATCATGATCGAGAAACGACCATTGCTTCGACCGATGACGGTAAAGCCATGCCGCCTGCGATCTTCCCGTTCAGTCAGTTCGCGGCCCTTAAGGATTTGCAGGGCGACCAAGGCGCCAGATCGCTGCTGCAGACAGCGCATCTCATTACCGCCCCTGACGGCAGTTTGCGGGATATTGATACGCCGGAAATCTTAGCGTTGGAAAACCAGAAAGGGATTGACGTCTAATCTGAGAACAACTCTGCTGCGTCGATCAGCTGGATATCATCCCGTGTCTCCAATTGTGCCAAAAACCAGTATTTGTGCCAAGCGCCATAGAGAATTAGCACCCGCTTTTCCTGACCTTTAATGTTGTCCAACGCTGCAGTGACATTTCGATAATGGGCTGCGTTGATATTCTGCCAGCCGCCTAGTCCCAGATCATCTCCAAACAACGTCTGGTAAACCTCTTGCCGTGCTTTAACCGCATTGTCATAAGCATCGCTGTGAATGAACAATGGGTCATCCGAACGACCGCTCACGGCTCTATTATAGTCCGTGATCGCGACCTGATACGTCGCCCAGTCTTTAGCGCGTAGCGAATCTTTTTGCAGGTCTGCCAAAGTTGCGCGCCGGTCCTCCGCAATCTTCTGCGTCCATGCCGCAACGGGGATCATTTCAAAGCCTAGTTTTTGCTGGAGCGGGAAAACAACATCTGTCAGTTCCGGAAAGTCGTCGGCGCGACTTTCCCGCACTTCACCAAATGCCTTGTAATTGACCGATGCCTTGGCGAAGCTTTCAGGTGGCAGTTCCAACAAAATGACATCGGGATTGAAATTCTCGATCGCCGCCTTCAAAACAGGCAGCGAATAACTATCGCTGCGACGATGCTGACCGTGAATGGCTCCGATTACCGTGACAATATTATCCCCTGGACGCGAAACCTGTTTTTCCGTCGGCGCTGAGCAAGCAATGAGAGCGGGCAGCAATCCGAGCAGAACGAAACGAAAGAAAATCACTCCGCGTCAAGCCGTTTGGCCAAACGCACAATAGCATAAACCAGCGGCGGCACTAATACGGCCGACAATATCACTTTAGCCAGTAATTGACCTGGCATGATTTTCAGCAGCGGCGCCACACCATAAAAGGCAATTGTTATAAAAATCACAGTGTCCACTGCCTGGCTGACGACGCCCGCGATCATGCTTCGCAACCACAAAAATCTGCCGCTTTCTCCTCTCAGTCGAGTAATCAGGAAAACGTTTAGCAGTTGAGACGTTCCGTAAGCGATAATTCCTGCAAACATTAAACGCGTCGATTGGTTCAATATAATATCGAACGCAATTCGCTTGTCATCTTCCCAGAAAGATGCAGGCGGCAAGGCTAAGACCAGCTGAATCAATATCATCGAAACGACAATCGGGACAAAACCGAAAATAACGATCCTGTTACCCGTAGCCCGACCATAAATCTCTGCTACCGCACTGGATAAAACCACCAAAAGGATGAAGGCGAATATTCCCGCTTCCACCGCCAGCGGCCCCAGCGCCGCTAGCTTGTTGCCCAATATGCCGGCCAAACTCGCCATGCCGCCATAAAGAACGCTAATCACGAAAAGGCCCCGAGGAATATGCTTTGTTTCTGAAATCGCTGTCATCTTCATGACCTAGCGTGGTCCGGATCGAAAAAAAAGCATCAAAAACAAACACGAAAAACGAATCGTGACTCTCGGTCATTTTCCTCTAGGGAGGATTTACCGATGCGACTGGCGCAGTGACGCCATAAGCATCCAGGGGCAAAGGTTAGTCCAAAGGGGAATGTGTGCAGAGACTGGCGGTTTATTGCGGCGCAAGCGCTGGGGGGGATCCCGCTTTCGCCGAAACAGCAAAACGTTTGGGTCAAGTTATGGCCGAACGCAACATAGATCTTGTCTTTGGCGGTGGGCGGTTGGGCCTGATGGGCATCATTGCCGATTCCGTGCTGGCCGGTGGCGGGAAAGTCTATGGCGTTATTCCCGAAATGCTCAAAGACCATGAGGTGGCCCATACCGGCCTGACCGAACTGCACGTCGTGACATCCATGCATGAGCGCAAAGCAAAGATGACCGAACTCACCGATGGTTTTGTTGCCATCCCGGGCGGCATTGGAACATTAGACGAGCTGTTTGAAGCATGGACATGGAAAGCGTTAGGCTATCATGGCAAACCCATTGGACTACTCAATGTCAACGGCTATTGGGATTCTCTCACGGCATTTCTGGATAATGTCGCAGGTCATGGCTTCATGTCGGAAGCACGACGCGAGCAGCTGATCTTGAGCAACGATATAGGCGACATATTGGATCAACTGACATCGGCCTATACCGGCGCCCAGGGACAAGTGACGTGGTGAAATTAATCGGAGCGAACCGCTCATGACTTCTGTTCTGACAAGTATCGCCGGCATGCTAGTAATTCTGCTGATGGCCTTCGCTCTTTCGACTGGACGGCGCAACATCCGCCTTCGCGTCGTTGCATCCGCATTTGCACTGCAGGCTGGCATTGCAGTGCTGGTGCTTTATGTGCCCGCAGGCAAAAATATTATCGAAGCCATGTCGAGCGGGGTTTCCAACCTTCTCAGCTATGCCGCCGACGGCACCAATTTTATATTTGGACCGCTGGCCAGCCCGGAAATGGGCGGCAACAGTTTTGCCATCGCCGCGCTGCCGGTAATCATCTTTTTCTCCGCGCTGATATCGATCCTTTATTATCTCGGCGTCATGCAGTTCATCATCAAATGGGTCGGTGGCGGGATCCAGAAAGTCACCGGCATATCCAAAGTCGAATCCCTGTGCGCCGCCGCAAATATCTTTGTCGGTCAGTCGGAATCGCCCCTGGTTATCAGACCCTATCTCGCAAAGCTCAGCGAGTCCCAGCTGTTCACGGTGATGAGTGTCGGAATGGCCGGTGTGGCTGGGACGATATTGGCAGCCTATGCGTCCATGGGCATCCGCATAGATTATCTGCTCGCAGCCGCGTTTATGTCAGCGCCGGGCGGCATTTTGATGGCGAAAATTATTATGCCAGATGATCCTGATGCAGCGGCACCCGAAGAATTGGTTGTTGCGGTAGATTACGAAGAAGAAAAACCGGCAAACATCATCATGGCGGCCTCCATGGGTGCCCAGACAGGCGTCAAAATTGCGGTTGCGGTCGGCGCAATGGTCCTCGCCTTTGTCGCACTTGTCGCGCTGGCCAATGGCATATTGGGCGGTGTCGGCGGCTGGTTTGGCCAGCCTGATCTCAGCTTTCAGCAGATTATTGGCTATGTTTTTGCTCCGATCATGTTCTTGCTCGGCGTGCCATGGGAAGAGGCTTTCGCAGCGGGCGGTCTATTCGGGACGAAAGTTGTCTTGAATGAATTTGTTGCCTTTAGTGATCTGGGCGGCATGGGCGATAGTTTGTCACCGACGACTGTGGCGATCGTCACCTTTGCCTTGTGTGGCTTTGCCAATTTTCTGTCGATCGCTATTCAGCTGGCCGTAACAGGCGGACTGGCGCCGAATCAGCGGCCGGTGATTGCCCGCCTTGGCCTAAGAGCACTGGCAGCAGGGTCACTGGCCAATCTGATGAGCGCAGCCTTAGCTGGCCTCTTATTATCTCTCGGCTAAACCGATAGATTGACAAACCCGTTTCACGGAGCATCATGGCGCCATGTCGCAAACCCACGATACCTTATCCTCCATATCCCTTGCTTTGCCCGACAAGGACAAGATTGGTTTTGCCGACCGCATCGGTCAATCCTTCTCCGATTGGGGTTTTGCTATTATCTCCGACCACGGCATATCCGATGCCTTGATCGAAAAAGCCGAACAATTGTCCCGCGCCTTTTTCGCGCTACCCGATGATGTGAAACGGAAATATCATATAGCCGGTGGTGGAGGCGCCCGTGGTTACACGCCTTTCGGGACCGAAGCCGCCAAGGATTCGGACATTCATGATCTCAAGGAATTTTGGCATATCGGTAGACAGTTGCCGGGCGGCCATGAATTTGAACCATTTATGAGCGCAAATATCTGGCCCGAAGAGCTGGAAGACTTCCGAGAATGCTATTTGGAACTCTTCGCTGCCTTTGACAAAGCCGGGCAACGGATATTGCAAGGGATTGCCCGTTTCCTGAATCTGGACCCCGATTTTTTCGACGACACCGTGCGCGATGGGAACAGTATTTTACGCCTGATCCACTACCCGCCCGTGCCAGCGGATTCGCCCGCCGTGCGCGCGGCTGCCCATGAGGATATCAACACCATAACCTTGCTCATCGGCGCTGAAGAAGCTGGACTGGAGTTGCTGGACAAACAAGGTAATTGGCGGGCGGTGACCCCGAAGCCCGGCGAATTGGCCGTCAACATCGGCGACATGCTGCAACGTTTGACCAACAATCGTTTGCCATCAACGACCCACCGCGTCGTCAATCCGCCCCCGGAGCGGCGCGGACATTCCCGCTATTCCATGCCGTTTTTCCTTCATTTCCGGCCGGATTACATCATCGAAACGCTTCCAGAATGTATTGATGAAGAGCATCCCAACCTATATCCAGAGCCGATAACCGCCCATGACTATCTGATGGAACGGCTGCGCGAAATTGGATTGGCATGATTCCGAAAGTTGTGGGGATTAGCGGGGGCAGCTGTTCGGGCAAATCAACGCTGGCCGCGTATATTCATGACGCGCTAGGCCCGGGCCAATGTGTGATCCTGCCCCAGGACGATTATTTCTTCGGGCTTGGTGATGCGCCAAAAGGCAAAGGTGGGCCCAATTTTGATCATCCAGACGCGGTTGATTTTGACAATCTGTGTGCGCAACTGGCGCAGCTAAAACAAGGGTACGCCATCGAGCGCCCCCTTTATGACTTCCCGACCCATATGCCCAAAACGCAGACGGCGCTAACGGAACCGCGGCCGATCATCTTGGTTGATGGCATATTGATATTGCACCATGCGCCGTTACGACGGTTATTCGACCTTTCGATTTTCGTTCGCTGTAACAGTCATGTTCGGTTTGAACGGCGCCTTGAGCGGGATGTCAGGGAGCGCGGGCGAACCGCCGAATCGGTTCGGCAAGTATTCACCGATCAAGTCGATCCGATGCACGACAAGTTTGTCGAGCCTTCACAGAAACATGCAGACATCGTGATAAATTCGCAACAGTCCAAATCCATGATAACGAAGGAATTTTCGGCCATTGTAAAATCAATTACCGAGATAATTCAGTGAGATAGGTTAACACCATTGTAAACTTTTGCGGTCTGCCGGCCCATATTCCAAGCCCTTGATAAACTGTGGATAAAAATTAATTGCTGCAGTGCAAAATAAAGTCGTTGCGGTTGAGACGAAACTGTCATTTTACCCCTTTAGGGAGCAGTTGATTGCACATCACGAGGGCCGCCCGCCGCGCCCCCAGATTGTGTCCATCGATTGTACAAGACCGTTTATGGGGAATCTAAACATGAAAATGAAATATCTATTGGCAGCCAGCGTTGTCAGCCTTTCCACAGCCGGCCTAATGGCGACACCAGCCGCAGCACAGCAGATTACATCTGGCGTTGAGGGTCAAGTTAGAGATGAAAATGGCAATCCCTTGCCTGGTGCCACCGTAGTTATTACCGATACGCGGACCGGATCATCCCGGACACTGTCATCTGGCGGATCCGGCAATTTCAGTGCCCAGGGTCTTGTAGCTGGCGGCCCTTACACCATTACAGCAACCGCTCCCGGCTTCGAAGGCCAAAGCGTTGAAAATCGGTCACTCACCGTCAGCGGCAACCTCCGCCTCACTTTTGAACTGACTGCCAATACATCTGAAGAAGTCATCGTGGTTACAGGATCTCGCGTGCAGGCCGTCCAACTTGCCGTCGGTCCCAGCCAGTCATTTGACTTGGAGTCGTTAGAAGGCTTTCCTTCCATTACACGCAATATCAGTGATATCATCCGCATTGACCCTCGCGTTAGCCTTGACCGGAACAATGCTGTTGATCGGATCAGCTGTCTTGGCGGTAATGATCGGTCAAACACCTTTACCGTTGATGGCATCGTACAATCGGATGTTTTTGGTTTGAACGGAACGCCCTCTGCGTCACGGAATACATTTCCGTTGCCATTTGACGCCATCCGCCAGACGTCCGTTGAGTTTGCACCGTTTGATGTTGAGTATTCTGACTTCACAGGCTGTGCCATCAACGTTGTTACCAAATCAGGTTCAAACGAATTTCACGGAACAGCCTTTTATACCTTCACGAACGAAGATCTGCGTGGAGATGAAGCAGGCGGTACAGGTTCAGTCGTGGCGCCATTTTCCGAGAAGCGCTGGGGTGCTACACTATCGGGTCCAATCATTCCCGACCGCTTGTTTTTCTTTGCCGGCTATGAAGAGACTGATCTTGGTAATGCCAACGAATTTGGTCCTTTTGGCGGCGGTTTTGCCAATGAAGCTGATTTTGCAACCCAAGCGCAGTTCGACAGATTCTCTCAGATAGCTCAAAACGTTTATGGGGTTGATACGGGTGGATATCCACAAAACCTGCCCGAATCGAGCGTTCGCTATTTCGGCCGTCTGGACGCTTATCTCTCCGACGCTCATCGCCTTGAAGTTACTTACCAGCGTCTTGAAGAGACCAATGTAGAATCGGATACGGGCACCAATGAGCTCACGGGTCTGAACAGTTTCGAAGATGAAGGTACGACTTCCGATTATTATTCGGCGCGTCTCTATTCTGATTGGACCGACAGGATCTCGACCGAACTTCGCGTGTCACGAGCAGAAGTCGGAGATGTTCAAGGGCCATTTGGCGGTGGTGAAGCACAAGATGCCAATCCTATCGTCCGTCTTGTGGTTGGTCTTCCACCAGTCGCGGGGCAGACGACCGAAAATGGGCGATTCGCAACCGGACCTGGCATTTTCCGTTCCGCCAACCAGCTCGATACAAAAATCGATCAGGCTCGCTTCGTGATGAACATCGATGCCGATGACCACAAGATCAAACTCGGTGCCGAGATCAACGATTTGGAAGTCTTCAACCTCTTCGCCATAAATGCAACGGGTTCGATTTTCTTCCGTAATTTAGATGATTTTGAAAACGGTATCGTCGCAAGTGGCGGTTTTTCCAGTGTGTTTGGAAGCTCCGATGATCTCGTCAATGGCGGGCTCGGGGGCGCTACCATCGCATCGACACCTTCAGGCGATATCAACGAAGCCGGTGCTACGTTCAGCAGGCAGATCTATTCCTTCTATGCGCAGGACGAGTGGCAGGCGACGGATCAGCTCAGCCTGACTGCCGGTGTGCGAGTACAGATCTATGACGGCGACGGCGTTCCCCGTGCCAATCCCCTTTTCCAGCAACGCTTCGGCATCACAAATGCCGTGCCATTTAGCAATCTAGAACCAGTCATTCTGCCTCGTTTTTCGGCCACTTATGACTTCGATAATCAGGGCTTCCTGAGCAACTCAACACTCACAGGCGGTATTGGATTGTTTTCTGGCGGCGACCCGCTGGTTTTCTTCTCTAATGCTTTCTCCAACGACGGCTTTGCATCGGCTAACGGAGATACATTTGATGCTGAATGTGTAGGATTACTTGATGGTAATGGCAATTTCAACGTCCTTGCTGGAGGTGCGTTCAGCGGGTTCCCCCAATGCGCCCTTCAGGCTGCAAACAATGCAGCAACCGACGGCCGCGCTGACGTGAAGTCAACCGACCCGGATCTTAAAATACCGACAGTGATGCGTGCCAATCTTGGACTTTCCTCTACAATTGGTTCGGAATCCGGATTCTTCTCGAACTGGAACATAAATCTGGATTATATCTATTCCCGGTTCATCAACCCGATTAATATCAACGATCTCGTTCAGGTCCCAGATATTCGCCAAGGGTTGAATGGCTTTGCAATTGATGGACGTCCGCTATTGGCAGCGATTGATCCTTTGCAGCCTGGTTGCAACGCACAACTTCAAGGCACGGGTGGCACGCCACCGATCTATACCGGAGTGACAGATGACTGTTACGGAACGCGAATTGACGATTTCAATCAGCTGACCAACGGGCGTGACTATGACAGCCATGTCTTCTCTTTCGCTTTGTCCAAGCGATTTGAGAGCGGCATTTTCACCGATGGCGGTAATGTCAATGTCAGTTTTGGTTATGCGTTTACGGATTCTAACAACACTCGGAACATTTTCGGTGCGACGGCCAACGGTAACTTTGAAGATACGGCAGCATTCGATTTTCAGGATCCGGCAATCTCTACATCCAACTTTGAAACACGACATAACTTCACGTTTGCCGCCAATTTCCGCGAAGAGTTTTTTGGTGATTACGGCACTCAACTCGGCCTGTTCTTTTCTGCCAGATCCGGTCGTCCTTATAGTCTGACATTTAGCGGTGACGGGTTCCAGGATTCGTCTTCGGGTGACAATAACGCGTTGTTGTATATCCCGACCGGCATCAACGATCCGAACATTGCACCACCAGTCTTCGACGCCATGGGCGTTCAGACCGGTGGCTCCAATCTGGCCGATGTACAGGCGCTCCTTAACTTCCTACCAAGCGTCAATTGCAGCTTTACTCCAGGCCAAACCATCCGGCGGAATACCTGCCGCAACGACTGGGTATTTGATATGGATTTTCGTATCAGCCAAGAAATTCCCGGTCCTGGTCGTCTGTTCGGGGTAGAAGACAAGATCGAACTTTTTGCCGATTTCGACAATTTCCTCAACTTTATCGATACGGATTGGAATGTCTTCCGCAACCGTGAAGATGAAGATGGATTGATCAATCTCATCGGTACATCCGGGGTGGATAGTCAGGGTCGCTATATTTTAGAGAATACAAACTTAGATGATCAGGAACAGATCAACTTCTCTTCGTCTGTTTGGCGGATCCAGCTTGGCGTCCGTTACGAATTCTAACGCCTAAGCATTACTCGGACCTATCGGTCCAAACAACGGCGGCGCTGCAAAGCGTCGCCGTTTGTGTTTGTTGCTAACCATTGTTGAAAACCGGGTTCACGCAGAGACAGAGAGGGATCCCATGCTATCCAAAAAAAGGGCCGCCCCATTTCTGGAACGACCCTTTATAACGTTGGATATATGATCAGATCGCGATGATCAGTCTTCCTTCACCTCATAATATTGCGGTGCCGCAATATTCAGGATTTCGAGAATCTTTGTCAGTGCGGTTGGCTCGTCAGTTTCTTCCATCGCGGCCAGTTCGCGGGCCAGGCGGCTCGAGGCCGCTTCGAAAATCTGGCGTTCGGAATAGCTTTGCTCTGGCTGATCATCAGCACGGAACAGATCGCGGGTTACCTCGGCAATAGAGACAAGGTCACCGGAGTTGATCTTCGCTTCATATTCCTGGGCGCGGCGCGACCACATGGAGCGTTTCACCTTCGGCTTGTCTTTCAGTGTTTCAAGCGCCTCTTTCAGCGTCTTGTCAGAAGACAGTTTGCGCATGCCCACGCCTTCTGCCTTGTTCATTGGCACTCGCAACGTCATGCGTTCTTTTTCAAAGCGCAGAACATATAGTTCCAGTTGCATGCCAGCAATTTCTTCGTTTTGCAGTTCGATAACACGACCCACACCGTGTTTTGGATAAACAACATAATCGCCCACATCAAAGGACAGCGTATTCGCAGCCATAAAAAGCCTTTCTTTCTCTATGGAAAAGAAGGTTTATTTCAGTCAAATTTCTCAAAACCCCGACGAAAAAACCCTTTTGTTCATATACATAACGACCGAACACCCCCCGTGCCCAGCCGTTAACCGACATTAGTGTTAGCAGATTCGTCACAAAAAAGCAATTTATCGTTGCAACACACAACTGATCGCTCGGCGAACCCATGGTGCCAAGCGATATAGTGATGCTTTTATTCAGATCAAGCGGTGCTTAATCGCCTTGACCGGGTTTCTCGGAGAAATGGGCTTCAAACTTGCCTTCCACGCCTTTAAATTCATCGGCGTCAGCTGGTGGCTCACGACTGACAGTGATGTTCGGCCAGCTTTCGGAATATTTGGTATTCACTTCGAGCCACTTTTCCAAGCCGTCTTCGGTGTCCGGCAAAATTGCTTCGGCAGGGCATTCCGGCTCACACACACCACAGTCAATGCATTCACTGGGATTGATGACGAGCATATTTTCGCCCTCATAGAAACAATCAACGGGGCAGACTTCAACGCAGTCCATATATTTGCATTTGATACATGCGTCGGTAACAACATAAGTCATCGGGTCGTCTACTCCATCTTACAGATCGCTATATTTGCGATCTTTGAATCACTGCTATTGCCCAAAATTGGGAACGTCAACAGTTGGTTTCGGCTCCTAATTCATTGACCAGTGCGCAGTCTTTCAAAACAGCTTTGCGCATCTGGCGCGCTACCGCGCCGCACAGGCAACACCGCTATTCGGATGACATGCACCTCACGGCCTTGCGGAATGGTTAAAATATCGCCCTCGCGCACCATCACATGCGCCCGATCCACGCGGCGACCATTAAGGCGGACATGACCTTTATTAGCCAGTTTTTTTGCCATAGTCCGATTGCCGGCAAAGCGCAGATACCAAAGCAGCTTATCGATCCTGAGCGTTAATGGGTCAGGTTTCGGTTCAGCTGCTTTTTTACTTCTCAAAGTGGCATCCTATTTTTTCATTGCCTCCTTCAGCGCCGCTAGTTCGGCAAAGGCCCCACCAGCAGTGGCCAAGACTGGCTCTGTCTTACGCGGTGCGGAACCGGACTTATTCGGTCGCTTGCCGCCTCTTTTCTTGCTATTGCCTTTATGTGGCTTTCCGGACCGGACTTTACCCATGCCCTTCCAGCGCCAATAGATCGCGGCAGGTTCGGGTTGGTCGATTTCATTTTTAGCGTCTTGCGGCACGGCTGCGGTAGAGGCTTCGGACGAAATTGTGTCGGTGGCAGCGACCTCAGGTTCCGGTGTTTCCTTTGGCTCGACAACCTGCGGCTTATCGTCCGTTTTAACAAAGCCCGCCATATCAAGCAGTGCTTCATGCACTTCCGTCGAAAGACCTAAAGAGGTTGCGAGGGCTGGATCTACCGCGAAAACCGGGCCCGCCTGTCGCGCCTCATGTGCTTGCTTTACCAAACGCTCCGCCATATCGACACGCACATATTCGCTACCAATTTTCCGAAAGCCCAATCGCCCCGCATGTTCCGGCGCGGCAAATTTCCAATCCTTCAGATGCACCGCATTATCGCCGGGAAGCGCAATCATGGGTTGCTCGTCCAATGCGGAAAACAAAGCATTGCGCCAAAGCACGGCACCGGGCTTCATCAATGCATGGTGGAAAATATCAAGCGCCCCAAAAACCAATCCGCCACGTCGTGCAACGCCGCGCATATCATTGTCGAGAGCGCGAACTGCCTGATCAATCTGCCGACGCATGATGATGCCACCCGCTTCGACAATCTGAGCAAAAAGCGCGCGAACCGAAGCGGGTGTGTTGGCATCATTGGCAAGCGCGTCAATTTTGACGAGCCCATCAAGATGCTTTGCCTTCATCGCTTCCACCCAATGCTTGACGCGCTCTTCGGCCTTCTTGCTGTTTTCCGGGGAAATGTCTTTAAGCGCACGGTCGAATTTTATCTCGGGATGAAGAAGATTTTTTCCCTTGGTCAGCACAGCAAGCTTAGCCTCTTGCCAATAAACGACGGGCTGACCGGATTCGTCAGCGGCCAGTGTCAATTCACTATCAGGGGCTTTTGCCAACACGTCAGCTTTGTCTGTCATAATTGGTCCTAAATATCTTTCCGCTGCGGCAAGCAGCATTTTGCGATCTTCTCTCCGGCTATCCGACGGCACAACAAATTGGAAGCCTTTCAGCGTCCCGATTTTCAGTCCGTCTACCAATACCGCTCCATCTGCTTCTAGTCCAACATCTTGCGGTAATGCATCTTTCATTAGTCCGCGCATCAATACACGCGTGCGTTTATCGACAAATCTTTGTGTAAGCTGGATATGCATGGCATCACTTAACTGGCGCTCCAAAGCGCGGGTGCGCTCGACCATCACGTCTGCTTGCTCAACCCAGCGCGACTTTTGTGCAATATAGCTCCAACTTCGGGCCGCGGATATGCGGGCAGCCAGAGTAGAAATATCCCCTTGCACATTTTCCAACCGCGCAATCTCCTGAGCCATGCGCGCATGAGGAATACGGCCATTGCCTTGTGCTAAATAAGGCCAAAGCGATGCGACGAAACGCGCCTGATGATCCGCACCTATCTTGCGGAAATCCGGAATGCAGGCGGCTTCCCACAATATGCGCACGTGATCACGACCCATCGCGAGGCGGCTGACATTGGGGTCTTGTGCTAACCGTTTTAATACCGCTAAATCCACGGCTTCAGGCGCGGCCTGCAGCAGCCGTTCTCTCGGTTTATCCTCCAACGATTGGATCAGGCTGTTTACGCTGGCCAAATCCGGCTCGGCATTGCGCCAGTAGAGCCATTCCAATACTGGAAAACTGTGGTCCTCAAGCCGCTCTATCTCTTCCGGTTGCAACTCATCGGACGACGCCAGACCCGACAACACGCCAAAACTGCCATCTTTTTGATGGCGCCCGGCTCGTCCGGCAATTTGTCCAATTTCGGCGAGCGTCAGACGGCGACGACGGCGACCATCGAATTTCTTCAAGGCTGCAAACGCGACGTGAGAAACATCCAGATTCAAACCCATACCAATTGCGTCAGTGGCAACAAGATAATCCACCTCTCCGTCCTGATACATTTGTACTTGGGCATTGCGGGTCTGTGGAGAAAGCGAGCCCATTACGATGGCAGCGCCACCATGTTGTCGGCGCAGCATTTCAGCGATCGCATAAACATCCTCCAACGAGAATGCGACAATTGCTGAACGCCTCGGAAGTCGAGACAATTTTCGTGGCCCTGCATAGCTCAATGTGGAAAAGCGCGGGCGGCTGACGATTTCCGCATCGGGGATAAGTTGCTGGATGATTGGCCGAAGGCTGTCTGACCCCAGGATCATCGTTTCGTCCCGACCGCGAATGTTCAATATCCGATCGGTAAAAATATGCCCCCGCTCCGGGTTTATTCCCAGTTGCGCTTCATCAATCGCGACAAAGCTGAAATCTCGATCAATCGGCATTGCTTCGGCCGTACAGAGGAACCAACGGGCATCAGGCGGGATAATTTTTTCTTCGCCGGTCACCAAAGCCACGCGATTGGCGCCCTTGAGCGCGACCACACGGTCATAAACCTCCCGCGCCAGTAAACGCAGAGGGAAACCGATCATACCACTGGAATGCGCGCACATCCGTTCGACCGCCAAATGGGTCTTACCGGTATTCGTAGGACCTAGTACGGCGATGACAGGAGACGGGGAGAATTCAGACATTTGTTTCACCACACCGCATCTGCAGCAAACTGGCAAGCAGATTCAGCCAGGAATCACCGCAATTCTCTCTTATCCGGCTGGATATCGGCGATAATACACGTTTTATCGCATAGCATGTGATCGATACCCGATCTTAATTTGACATTAACCCTCTTCCTTCACAGAGATAGAAACAAGATTGCGGTGAAAATCTATCTTTTGCTTAAAGAAAGTTAGCATCGCCAAGGGGTGCATTTGTTCAAGAGTATCGACATGCTTGCCGATCAGGGAAATGGAGCAGCGGCTATCGCCGCCAACCCCACTGCGCCTTCCTTTGAGATGCCCGAGAATATCGGGAACCTAGTAGACGGCTGGCGCGATCGTTTGGGTGATGTTGACTGGGTACCCGACCTTGGCCGCGACATTGGCAGCGTCACTTGGCTGCGCGGTCTTGCAACATTGGTTTTACTCTGTGGCACAGCGATCAACTGCTTGCCCGACTTCGGTCCAATTAATGGCCATCAAAATCCGGCGCTGACCGGTTTTCGTGCCGACCAGGCGAGATCACAAACGATTGCGCCACTCGCCTACGGTTCCGATACTGGTATCAGGATGGCCGCTACCGACGCAGTGCGTCCTCTAGCGCAGAGCCCTGAGCGCCCATCGATAGAGCTGGTGGCAACACTGGGCCGAGGCGACAGCTTGCGCCGGGTCTTGCAACGCGCCGGTGTGGCCAATCAGGAAGCACGGGACGTGACCGATATGGTTGCCAGCGCCGTCTCATTGGGCGAAATCAAGCCCGGCACGAAAATTGACATCGTTCTAGGCCGGCGTCCCGCCAAAAATCAACCGCGCCCCCTTGACCAACTGGCATTCCGGGCACGCTTTGATTTGAACCTGGAAGTTCTGCGGAACGGTGATCAGTTAAAACTCAACCGCAAACCAATCCTGGTCGATAACACGCCTTTGCGTATCAAGGGCGTTGTGGGATCAAGCCTCTATCGATCTGCTCGCGCTGCTGGCGCTCCGGCCGAAGCGGTGCAAAAATTTCTGCAGGTTATCGGAACGAAAATGTCGGTGTCGCGCGATATCCGGTCAACCGACGAATTCGACATCATCCTCGGCTATCGCCGCGCTGAAACCGGCGAGGTTGAAGTTGGCGATCTGCTTTATGCTGGTATCGACCGTGGCGGCAAAGCAAAGGCCCAGATGGTAAAATGGAATAGCAGTGGGCGCACCAACTGGTTTGAAGCATCTGGCGTCGGGCAATCGCGCGGCGAACTGGTCAGGCCTACCAGGGGGCGCACGACTTCTGGCTATGGTATGCGGCGTCATCCGATATTACGCTATAAACGCATGCATAGTGGCATTGACTTCGGTGGCGGATACGGCGCTCCCATTTATGCGGTGACAGACGGCAAGGTAACTTTTGCCGGTCGAAAAGGCGGTTATGGCAAGTTTGTGAAGATCAAGCATAGCCGCGGCTTGGCTTCCGGCTATGCCCATATGAGCCGCATCGCGGTCAGCAATGGGCGCAGCGTACGCAAGGGCCAGATTATCGGTTATATCGGTTCGACCGGCATGTCGACAGGACCGCATCTTCACTATGAGCTTTATCGCAATGGTCGGACCATCAACCCCAACTCGGTAAAATTCGTCGAACGCTCCGAATTGAGCGGCAAAGAACTGAGGCGGTTCAAAGATGAATTAAAGCGGCTGAAACAAGTTACGCCAGGCGCCGCTCTTGGAACCCTGAAAAGCGCTTCCAATGGGCCCAAAAAACAGCGGGAAATTAGCCGGTTAAGCAAAGCCTCGATCAGCTAAGGAAAATTGATTTAGATATCGCCGCGGCAAAGGTTGCGACCATAATGGTTATAGACGTCAGCAGTCTGGCAAACAGAGTCATCGTCTGCTGCTCTCCCCAAATCTTGATGATATAGTGAGGCGTAAGGTAAAAGAAGCAATTGATCGCCCCAAGCGTTGCAACATGCTATTTCAATTGCTCTACGGTGCCGCGACCGTATATTGAGATGCTATGACCGAAAAAATTTCTTTCCCTCGCACCCGTCTGCGCCGATCCCGTTATTCGGCTTGGAGCCGGAAGATGGTCAGGGAAAATATCCTGACACCTGCGGATTTGATCTGGCCGCTTTTCATTGCGGACGGTGACAAGGTTGAAGAGCCTGTTGCATCGCTCCCCGGCGTGTCGCGCTGGTCCGTGGACCTGATCGTGGAACGCGCGAAAGAGGCGCATGATTTGGGCATTCCGTGCATCGCTTTATTTCCGAATACACCTCCAGATAAACGCAGCGATAACGGCGCAGAGGCATTGAATGTCGACAATTTAATGTGCCGCGCCACTAAAGCGATCAAAGATGCCTTGGGTGATGATATTGGCGTGCTCACCGATGTTGCGCTTGATCCTTACACAACCCACGGACAGGACGGTTTGATTAATGCCGATGGCTATGTCGAGAATGACCGGACGCTTGATATCCTGACCAAACAGGCACTAAACCAAGCCAATGCCGGGGCCGACATTATCGCCCCATCGGATATGATGGACGGGCGGGTCGGCGCAATTCGCGACACGCTGGAACTGGCCCATCATCATAATGTCCAGATAATGGCCTATGCGGCCAAATATGCCAGTGCCTTTTATGGCCCGTTCCGCGATGCCGTGGGATCCAGCGGCACGCTGAAAGGAGACAAGAAAAGCTATCAGATGGACGCGGCCAATGGCGATGAAGCGATGCGCGAAATCGCCCTCGACATTGCCGAAGGCGCGGACAGCATCATGGTCAAACCTGGCCTTGCCTATCTTGACATTATTTATCGGGCCAAGACAGAATTTAATGTGCCAGTATTTGCTTATCAGGTGTCAGGTGAATATGCGTTAGTCGCCGCCGGTGCCGCCGCTGGTGTCGGCGACCGCGATGCGTTGATGATGGAAAAACTGATCGCTTTCAAACGCGCGGGCTGTTCCGGCATCCTCACCTATTTCGCCGCCGATGCGGCTCGTCTTCTCCATGAATGACATCATATTGGAAACTGAGCGACTGCGGCTGCGCGGTTGGCGAGATGAAGATATTGAACCGTTCATGACATATCTCAACACGCCCAAGGTCACGCGATGGCTGGGCGGAGTGCAGACCCGAGAAAAGTTTCTGGAAGCGGTGGAGAGGATCAAGGGCTATGATCGAGACTTTGGCCATACATTCTGGATTGTTGAGCGAAAATCCGACAATGCCTTACTGGGTTTTTGTGGCTTGAAGCGAGTCAACGCCCCACAACCCAAACTCACCGGCGCCTTCGAAATTGGCTGGCGCCTGCGCGAGGATGTCTGGGGCCAAGGCTATGCTAAAGAAGCGGCGACGGCAACGATGGACGCCGCCTTTACCCGACATAATGCCCCTTTCGTTGTCGCCCTGACGGTGCCCGGCAACGAGCCCTCATGGGGCCTGATGAAAAGACTGGGCATGACCCATCGCCCGGAACTCGACTTTCACGATCCCAATTACGGCGAAGAGCTGAACCCAACCATCGTATACCGAATCGAAGCCCGAGATTGGAACCCAGAAAATGACTGAGCCGTTGATCCTGCCGTTTAATGGCAAAACACCAAAAATTCACGAATCGGCATTTATCGCGCCGGGTTGCAAGATCATTGGTGATGTCGAAATCGGTCCCGAAGCCAGCATCTGGTATAATTGCGTAATCCGTGCCGACGTGAATTTCATAACAATTGGCGCGCGTAGCAATATTCAGGATGGCACGACCATCCACTGCGACAGCGCCACACCGGTGACACCCAATGGCCACCCCACGATCATCGGAGACGATGTGCTAGTGGGCCATATGGTGATGTTGCATGGCGCCACGCTGGAAGACCGCGCTTTTGTTGGGCTAAGCACCACCGTTATGGATGGCTGTATCATCGAGGGCGACGCAATGTTAGCGGCTGGCGCGACATTGACGCCCAACAAGCGTATCCCGACCGGGCAATTATGGGCAGGATCACCCGCGAAATATATGCGCGACCTGACGGAGCCCGCCATTGCCGGAATGCGGATGGGTGTGGCCCATTATGTCGAGAATGCTAAAGCCCATAAAGCTGCCATCGCAGCGGCTTATAGCTGACCCCAGTTAGCGAATGCGCGCTTTCAACTGATCGATCTCGACTTGTTGCGACGAAACCTGGGCTTCGATTTGTTCGCGGGATTTGGCTATGAGAACGGCTGCGCCTTTATCTTCGCCGGAAAATTCTTGATCAAGACGTTGCAGATATAGCAAATCGATATCCGCCAAAGCCGATACCGACGGACTGCGATCCATTTCCAGCGACGAAAGTTCTATATGTGCCACCACCCATGATTCGCTTGACGGTGATGCGCCGCGCGCCGCCGATACGCTTTGCTTCACTTTGGGCAGATCAGCCAAAAAAGCCTGATGGGCGGCATTGCTCTGCCTTATTGCGGCATCAACGGCTTTTTTGAGCGCGACCGGCAGGGAGCCTATTTGCGGCGACGGCGGCGCGACTGTCTCGTCTATCGCCGGTATATCTTCATAGGGACGTTTTGAAAGGGACGGAAAATCGCCCGATTGCATGGCACAAGCGGATAAAGACAGGCCAAGGACCGGAGCCAAAAAAGTCGATAATTTCATAGAACATCTTTAGTCCTCAGCGCTTGCTGCTGCAATGGTCTTTGCATTCCGCGTGCATGGCTGCCATGGCGGCACAGCACCGGCAAAGACTTTTGGCCAAAAAATCGGCCAAGACTGGTTGACACAGCCATGCCCATCTAGTAGCTGCGCACTCTTTCCAGCGTGAGCCGAGAGACTCGCGTTTCCTTGCTTGCGCGCTGGAACCACAAGATTGAAACGGAAAAATGCCATGTTCGCAATAGTGCGCACCGGCGGTAAACAATATCGTGTTGCCGCAGGAGATATAATCGCAGTCGAAAAACTAGCTGGCGAAGCTGGTGATTCGGTAACCCTTGACGACGTTTTGCTGGCCGGCGACGGCGGCGACATCAAAGACGTCAAAGGTTTGACCGTGGCTGCGGAAATCGTTGCGCAGGAAAAAGGCGAGAAGGTCATTATCTTCAAGAAACGCCGCCGGCATAACTACCGTCGTAAAAACGGCCATCGCCAGCAGCATACCGTGCTGAAAATCAGCGCAATTGGTTCTGAAAAGGCGCCAAAGAAAGCCGCTCCGAAAAAAGAAGCTGCCAAGCCCACTGAAGACAAGCCAGCTGCTGAGAAGAAAGCAGCGCCAGCCAAAAAGGCTGCGCCAGCAAAGAAAGCCGCTTCCGAAAAGCCAGCGCCGAAAAAGGCTGCTGCTAAAGCAGAAGCAAAACCAGCTGCAGCCAAAAAAGCTCCGGCAAAAAAGCCAGCCGCTAAAAAGCCGGCCGCGAAGAAAAAGGACTAAACCATGGCACATAAGAAAGCAGGCGGTTCATCGCGTAACGGCCGTGATTCCGAGGGCCGCCGTTTAGGCGTCAAAAAATTTGGCAGCGAAGCTGTTGTCGCTGGCAATATTATCATTCGCCAACGCGGAACCAAAACCCATCCGGGTCGCAATGTAGGTATTGGCAAAGACCACACCCTATTTGCGCTCATTGATGGCAAAGTGGAATTCCACAAGGGCAAGCTCGGCCGCAAATATGTGTCTGTTGATGCCATGGCGGAAGCCGCTGAATAACCGGATAACCGATAACGGGTTATCCTTTGAGGGATGACCCGGATGGTTCACAAGAATCACCAAATTTCAGGGAGAGGGTCACCCCCTCTCCCTTTTTTTGTCTCTCCCTGTCGAAAATGTCACTGCGTTGTCATCCACCCATTGTAGGGGCGGGTCGAACCAACACAGGGGCGGCTAAAATTGACTTTGGAGAGTCCCGATGTTTGCTAGAACGCCAAGATTATTGTTGAGACCAGGCTGGCCCGAAGATGCTGATGCGCTTTATCATGCGATTAACGATGAAGCGATTGTCCGCAATCTTGCCAGCGCCCCATGGCCCTACAACCGGAATGATGCGGAGAATTTTCTGTCATTGCCGCAAGACCCCAAAAGCCCGCGCTGGTTGATATATCGGCGGACCGCAGGCGACCCTTCGCTGGTCGGCACCTGCGGCATAGATGTGATGCCTGATGGTAACGTCGAATTGGGCTATTGGATTAGCCGGGACCATTGGGGTTTGGGCTATGCCACAGAAGCAGGCCGCGCTGCGCTGGAAACGGCAAAGGCATTGGGCCACAGAGAGATTGTCGCAAGCCACTTTATCGATAATCCGGCGTCTGGAAATGTACTCATCAAATTGGGTTTTCGCCGGACCGGTCGGAATTCGCCGAGGTTCAGCAAAGGGCGCAACAAAGCGGTGACGGCGGTTGAATTTGAGCTGTCGTTGGAAAGTGACATGAAAAGCGATCTCGCGCGACCGCTTGCGGCCTAGGCGACCCTAGGCAAACGCCCCGGTTTGCGACGATCGCGAATCGGGGCGACGGCTTCCGCCTCGTCGGCTTTTTCCATGATCGCCGCTTCATACTCGCTTTCGGCCAGTTGAATCAGGTCGCGATCATCTTTGTTCCACGGATGAAAACCGGGCAGAAAAAACTGGAACCATGGCCCCAAAGTGCGGCGGAATGGCGCAGGACGGACCAGTGCATAATGCGCAAAGCCAAACCATGCGCGCGGGCCAGAGATACCATCTTGGCGGAGTAGGTCAAAAATGCCTTTACTGCGGTTTTTGGCAAAGCCGAGCGAGATACGAACCATGAACACCGACTGGGTTAGCCATCGCTTCATCGGACTCCAGTCTCTGGTAGCGTGCAGCCAGGTATCATAGGCAACACCTTTATGCTCGACCTCTTCCGAGGCGTGCCATAACCACATCTTGCGCTGTTCTTCATCAGCATCCTGAAAATGCTTGGGATTGGCGATAAATTCTGCAGCCATGATCGCAGTCAGATGTTCCAGACAAGTGGTGGCCACAAGCTGCTTGATCAGCGGCATGCTACCAATATTATCAATAACATCCGTGAGCGCTTGCTCAAGCCGTGAAATATCGAAATCGGATTGCTCAATCTGTTTATTGAAAAACAGATGCTCTCTACTGTGAACAGCCTCTTGCTGAACAAAGCCACGAATTTCGCGCGCCAGTTTCTCCGGCACGTCTTCGCGATATTGTTTGAGGACCTTCATGAAAAACGTCTCGCCTTTCGGGAAGGTGATCGACAGGGCGTTGAAAAAGGCGGTCGCATAGGGATCACCACCAACCCACCAGCGACGCTCCATAGCGGCGCTGGAAAAATGACGATTACGCGACTGTATATTGAGATCAGCTGGTGTAGCGCTGCCCGGGATGGCTGGCAGGTCTTCCGCCAGGTCTATCTGCGATGAATTATCGCCCATTTCTATTAACGGCCTCCTCGAAAATCCAATAGCTGCGCGACCAGTTTTTGGTTAAGCAATTCATAGACACGGAGGGTTAACAAAATACCTATAGAGGAGGAAAAATTCACGGTTAATCAGCTGTTTACAAGACAACTCAAATATAAATAACAGTAAAAATAGATTAACGCAGAACCGCGCAACACCCTATTTGCGTTGGTAGCGAAAATACCAGACTTCATGCCCTTGGCGCCGCGCCTTGGCTTCATACCGGGTTTCGGGCCATCCGCCCGGGCGGATCATCCAGCTTTTCGGCCCTGTGGTAAGCCAGTGGAACTCGCTACGCTGGTTCATGATCATCATTGCCCATTCCAGATAGACCGGATGATCCGTGCCAAAGCGAAATTCGCCGCCAGGCTTCAGTTTGGCGGCTATCAAATCGACCGGACCATGATTCATGAAACGACGTTTCGCATGACGTGCCTTGGGCCACGGGTCAGGGTGCAGCAAATAGACGAAGCTCAGGCTCTCGTCCGGTATCCGCTCCAGGACATCCAGCGCATTGCCCATGTAGAGACGGATGTTGGGCAATACCCCCTCGCGGATATGCTGCAACGCGCCCACCATTCCGTTGAGATACGGTTCGCAGCCAATGAATCCGTGATCCGGCAGCATATCGGCCCGGGCTGCCATATGCTCACCGGCACCAAAGCCGATCTCGAAATGCAGCGGCCGGTTGTCGCCAAATAGCACGGGTGAAGATACCGAACCCTCTGTTGGCACGCTAATCTGCGGCAGCAATTTCTCGACCAATTCCACCTGTCCGTCGCGCAAGGCATGACCTTGCCGCCGTCCATAAAGCTGGCGGATAGTCGTCGGGTCCTGATTATTGCTGCTGGTCATCCGGCGCGGTTAGCACCCGCTGCCTGATTTAAAAAGCAGCTTTTAGCGCATCGACCAGATCCGTCTTTTCCCATGTGAAATGATCACCCTTGGCTTTGCGGCCAAAATGCCCATAGGCAGCGGTCGGGCTGTATATCGGCTTGTTGAGGCCGAGATGGGTGCGAATGCCTTTGGGCGTCAATCGGACCAATTTCGGCAGGATTTCTTCCAGCTTTTCTTCGCTGACTGTTCCGGTGCCATGTAGGTCGACGTTGATCGACAAGGGCTCTGCCACGCCGATGGCGTAAGACAGCTGGATCGCACAGCGCTTGGCTAGGCCAGCCGCTACGATGTTTTTTGCCAGATAGCGGGTGATATAGGCCGCCGACCGATCCACCTTGGTGGGATCTTTGCCGGAAAAGGCACCGCCGCCATGAGGGCTAGCACCGCCATAGGTATCCACAATTATTTTACGCCCGGTCAGGCCTGCATCACCATCTGGTCCGCCAATTTCAAAGCGCCCTGTCGGGTTCACGTGAATGACCGTATTCTCGGTAATGAAGCCTTCCGGCAGCACCGAATGAAACACGCCCATGACATATTCACGCAATTCTTCATAAAGAGCAGGATTATCGCTGTCCTTATAATAACCCGGCGCATGTTGCGTTGAAACGACCAATGCGGTCGCTTCTACCGGTACTTCATTGACGTAGCGCAGCGTCACCTGGCTCTTGCTGTCTGGCTCCAGAAATGGCGCTTTGCCGCTGTGACGATCTGCCGCCATCTGCTTCAATATCTGATGCGAATATTGCAGGGTCGCTGGCATCAGATCAGGCGTTTCATCGCTGGCATAACCGAACATAATACCCTGATCGCCGGCGCCTTCATCCTTGTTACCGCTTTCATCAACGCCTTGTGCGATATGGGCGGATTGCGGGTGAAGGTGATTTTCAAAGGTCAGATTCTGCCAGTGAAATCCTTCTTGTTCATAGCCAATTTTCTTGACCGTATCCCGCACAACCGTTTGAATTTCTTCCTGTGCTCCCGGCGCCCAATTACCATCCGTATCGATCATGCCCTTGCCGCGCACTTCACCCGCCAAAATCACACGATCCGTAGTGGTCATGGTTTCGCAAGCGACACGCGCTTCGGGGTCTTTGGACAGAAACAGATCGACGATCGCATCGGAAATCTGGTCCGATACTTTATCGGGATGGCCTTCGGATACAGATTCGGAAGTGAAGATAAATTCAGAACGCATGGCTTTTCCTAGTATTTGGTCGCGTGAGGGCGCTTCATGTGAGATATAAAGAAAGGTTTATATGCGCTTCTTAACGGGCGCGAAGCCGGATGGCAATGGCACAGATGAGGAATAGGAGCGCCAATCCCAGCGGCAGAACATTGCCATAGCGCGCAAATATCGTGGGGCTTTCCGCAGACGGCAATTTTGTGTCAATCCGGCCCGCCTGTCCCATTGGTATACTCTCGACCACTTTGCCTTTGCTGGTGATGACGGCGGATATCCCGGTCGGTGTTGAACGAATGACCGGAAGCCCTTCTTCAATTGCGCGCATCCGCGCCTGCGCCAGATGTTGCGGCGGCCCCCAAGCGCCAAACCAGGCATCATTGGAAGGGTTGAAGATAAAATCGGGGCGATTGTCCCGGTCGACAACCTGGCCCGAGAAAATAATTTCATAACAGACCTGCAGACCGGCTTTGCCAAAGGCCGCGAGGTCCAGTGATTGCGGACCGGGACCGGGCCAGAAATCAAAATCTCCGGGCGCCAGACGTGATAATCCAAGAGCCGACAATAGCGGCCGCATCGGCAGATATTCGCCATAAGGCACCAGATGGCTCTTGTCATAACGCCCCAACAGCTCGCGGTTCGAGTCCATCGCAAACACGCTGTTGCGCGCACCAATGGCCCTCCGCTCGTCCGGTGCACTGGCCTCATCAAATTCGAGTTTCAGCGCGCCCAGCATCAAAACATCGCCCGGCTTCATGAGGCTGGCTAGCTGCGTGCGCACCAACTCTGGCGAGCGGCCATAATAATAACGCTGCGGATAACCGGCCTCGAGATAATCGGGGATGGCGGCTTCCGGCCAAAATAATATCCGAGGCTGGTCATCCTTGCGCACGGTCAGCCCGGCCAGTTTGCTAAGGTTTCGCTCCTCATAGCCAGCCTGCCACTTATCCTGCTGGCCGATATTGGGCTGGACGACCGTAATAGTGGCTGGCTCACAATTATCAGCCGGACCGCCTTTGCAAATATCGACGTTCCCCAATATCTGCCAATTCGCCAGCCCAATAATCCAAAAAGCAGCGACCAGAGCGGATAATAGCGCCGCGGGTTTCCAGCGACGACCTATCAGCTGTACCAACAGGCCGGCAATCACGATAATCAGGGCCGCGAGCCCGTAAGTGCCGATCACTCTGCTGGCTCCAGCAAAGATGCCAAAGGAACCCATGGCGGCATCCGTTTCAAACGATGGAGCCGTGAGAATTGTGCCCAACGGATTCCAGATAAATCCGCTAAACACCCAGCTTCTCAACCATTCCGTGACGATCCAAAAACCCGCGAATGCCAGAACGAAGGCAAGCGGCCGTCCCCTCGCCAACAGCCATGCGCCGAGCGCCGTCAAGGCTGGGTAGACGGCCAGATAGAGCGACAATAATATCACCGCGATATAGCCGAGCCATTCCGGCATGGCGGCCTGAAAGGTGAAAGCCTTGGCGATCCAGTTGAGCCCAACCACAAAATGCCCCAGACCAAAGAGCCATCCGGATAGAAAAGCCGTTTTGCGGCCTCCCAGGCCATCGACAATCGCCATCCACAGAGCCAGCGCCAACAGGCTAACCGGCCAAAAGCCAAGCGGCGCAAAACCGGTGGCCGATAGACCACCTGCCAGAAGCGACAGCCAGAAGGGATATTTGCGAACCAGGTCGATCAGAAATTTCACCATCGGCTTTTGCCGTTTTCCCGCGAGGGGTTCAAACATTAATTGCCAACGGCGCCTCAATCTTGTTCATAAAAAGGCCCGCTAACATAAAGATTATACGTTTATACACTGAATAGACCAAAAAAAATCCGCAATTTCCTCTTAACAACGCCGTACAGAACCAGTCACGCATTGGCCGCTCAGGGTTGTTCCAGTCCTTTTATCATTACCCTGCCAATGTAGGAAAGCACTATTTGGCAATTGTCATTTGCGGCAATGGGTCAAGCAACGCTATAACTGGCATCATGAAAATATTCCTGCTGTCCATGCTCGCCCTATCCCAACCGGTTGCTGATCCTGCCAACAGCGCGCCGAGTGCACTGACGGCGACGCACCAACGTGATCTGTCCTGCGTCGCGGCCTTTGCCATCGTGGCATCGGAGCAAGAGCGCGGCATCGAAAGCGCGCTTGATTATCCGCTGCTGACGGAACGCGGTCGGGTTTATGCGGGTCAGATTGGTGAACGGGTGATGGCGGAGACCGGGCAGACCCGCGAACAGGTCCGCGACGCGATATTGGCGGCGGTCGCCGATCACCAGGCCAAGGTCGCAAAAGTCGCCGAACCCGATCAGGTGGTCACAGCCGAAATGGAAAAATGCCTGCCGCTGCTCAATAGCGAAGTCGCGCCCAAACCCAAGCCAACGCTAAACCAGTGCGCCGGGATGCTGCAGCTCGCCTATGAAACAGTCTATTCGAGGGAAAAGCTCTCGAAAACCGCGCAGGATTTAAAGACTTTGGCGTTCGTTCTCGACAGTCGCGCGCGCGAGAAAATGCGCGGCGAAGGCAAAAGCGGCTCTGAAAGCGATATCATTCTCACCCAAACGCGCGAGGAAATACGGGCCATGGAACAGGACCCAAACAAGCAAGCCGCATTGGATATCGACCATTGCTTCGCGTTGGCGGCTCCCGAAAAGAAAGAGCAAAATTTTGAACATTGAACGACGCCCTTTCCATCTTGCTTTCCCAGTTCATGACCTGCCCGCTGCCCGGCATTTCTATGGCGGTCTGCTGGGGTGCGCAGAGGGCAGAAGCAGCGATCACTGGATTGATTTCAATCTCTATGGGCATCAGATTGTCGCGCATCTTGATGCAAATGCCCAATCGCGCGCGATGACCAACCCGGTAGATGGTGAAGATGTCCCCGTCCCGCATTTTGGTGTGGTGCTAACGATTGCCCAATGGGAGGCGCTGGCCGAGCGGCTAAAACAGCACGAGACAGAATTTATCATCGCGCCAACCACCCGTTTTCGCGGAGAAGTGGGCGAACAAGCGACGATGTTTTTCCTAGATCCCAGCGGCAATGCTTTGGAGTTTAAAGCCTTTGCCGACGATGATCAGCTATTCGCGGCGGACTAGTTCCGACCGATGATCAGTCAGTGCCATTCTGCGCACAATTTTATGCCGCCGCATTTTTTCTACAAAGGTCGTCCGGCGCAAACTAACCAGATGCGCCGCTTCCGCAACCACGCCTTCTGCCATTCTTAGCGCCGAGAGCAGATATTTGCGTTCCTCCTGCATCAGATGTTTTTTCAGGTCAAAACCATCGCCCAAAGTCCCGCGATCCGATGGGCTATCGTCGCTGGTTGTGCGAAAGGGCCGGACTTCCCGCCCACCAGCATAGCTCGATGGCAGCGCGTGCCGGTGATGGGTCGGAGCATTGGACGCGCGGCGGCGAAAGAGTGAAGATAGCTGACTGGCCGATATCATCACGCCGGGGAAAAGCACCACCGCCCGTTCCACAATATTGCGCAGTTCGCGGGCATTGCCGGGCCAGCCATAGCTTTCGAGCGCATCAATGGCTTCGGATGAAAAATAGATTTCCTCTCCGCCAATTTGCTCGATGAAATGGCGAATCAGCGGCGCAATATCTTCGGGGCGATCCTTAAGCGCGGGAATATCAATCGGGAATACCGAGAGGCGATAGAACAAATCTTCCCGAAAACGTTTGTCGGCAATCGCTTCGTCCAGATTCTGATGTGTGGCCGAGATGATCCGCGTATCAATCGCGATCGATTCTGTGCCGCCAATCCGTTCTATCTGTTTCTCTTCCAGCACCCGCAGCAGCTTGACCTGCATATCAAAAGGCATGTCGCCAATTTCGTCGAGAAACAATGTACCGTTGCTGGCATCTTCAAACTGCCCCTTGCGCTGGGCAATCGCGCCGGTGAAACTGCCTTTTTCGTGGCCAAAAAGCTCTGACTCCAGCAGGTCGCGGGGAATGGCCCCGCAATTGACCCCGACAAATTTCTCCGCTGATCGCGTCGAGCATCGATGGAGCGCTTTGGCCACCACTTCCTTGCCGCATCCCGATGGCCCGGTGATCATGACAGGTATCTGCGTCGCAGCGGCATAGCGGATCAGGCTGCGCACCTCTTCAATCGCGGCGCTGTCTCCGATCAAATGGAGAGCGGGATCATCAGGGTGCAAGGTCCGCGCATTACCGATAGCATTAGGATGATGTTCCATGTCGCCGCTCCACATCTGAAAAATGTCTTGTGGAAGAGATTATGAAACGAAAAGCTAAAAAGCTGCCGGAATCTGCGCCGTTTTGGACAGGAAACGGACCAAATTCAGACCTGATGCTCTTTTTTCCAGCGGTCGAGCGCATGTTCCAAATGGGTTTCCGCCAGATCTCGGGCGCTGTGGCGCGGCAAATCGAGCGAGTCGGCAAGCCGCTCTCCGATCAACGCATCGCCCAGTGCCATTAATACCAGCGTCAACGTATCCTCATGCATTTCCCGGTCTTCATGACCGCCGTCGCCCAATTCATCGACCAGGGCGTGGATCGCATCGACAATCGGATCGAGTGCATCCTCATTGCCGGTCAGCAACATCCATGACGACAAGGCCCCCGCGCCCTGTTTGTCAAAAGCGTCAAAGGTCAGATCGACAATATCCCGCACGGTGCCTTCACCGGTACGCGACTTCAGCACCGCCTGCGCGATAGACCCGCAAACCTGATCCGTCAGATATTGCGCGAGCGATTTTTGCAATCCCGATGCCGAACCGAAATGGTGCAACAGATTGGCGTGGGTGCGGCCGATCCGCGAAGCGACCGCTTTCAGTGTCACTGCCTGCGGCCCGGCTTCGATCAGCAAATCACGCGCGGCAGCCATGGCCATGCTGCGGCTTTCTTCCGGGGAGAGGCGTCGTTTAGCTATTGACATCTATGTAAGTAACCCTAATATCCAATGAGCAAATTAAACAATATTTTGTGTAAAAGCGAACTCTTATGAACATGCATAGCATCTTGCAAGCCGAGCCGGAAACGATTGATACACCGACGCCCAAAGATCATCAGATTACCCCGCGCGATCGCCGCTTTGGGCGGGACGCCGGGCATCAGCCAGGCCGCTGGTGGTTGAATAACGATCCAATCGCAACCGCCTTTTACAACGCGCTATCCCTCACTTTTCCGCGCGGCGAGGCTTTTTTCATTGAAAGCGTCAAAGCCTTTCGCGACGTCACGCCGGAAAAGCTGCAAAAAGAAATCCGCGCGTTTGTGAAGCAGGAAATCATCCATACGCGAGAGCATGTGGCGCTGAACCGCCGCGTCGAAGAAGCTGGTTATGATACCAGTGCCATCGAAAAGCGTGTCATCGAGTCGCTCGAAATGACAAAAGGCCGACCTGCTATCGCCAATCTCGGCGCGACGATGATCCTGGAACATTTTACCGCGATCATGGCCCAGCAATTTATCGCCAACCCGCAGCATTTTGCGAAGGCCGACAAGGAAACCGCGGACTTGTGGCGCTGGCACGCTCTCGAAGAAATCGAGCACAAGGGCGTCGCTTATGACACGTGGCTCTATGCGACCAAAGACTGGTCCCGCTGGCAGCGCTGGAAAGTCAAATCGCTGCTGATGCTGGTCATCACCCGGAATTTCTGGACCAACCGCTATACCGATACGCTCGACCTGCTCGCGCAGGATGGTTTTACCGGATGGCGCACGAAGAGGAAACTGCTCAGCTTCCTGCTGTTCACTCCTGGCGTGGCGCGGAAGATCATCGTGCCGTGGATCAAATTCTTCCTGCCTGGCTTCCATCCGTGGAATGAAGATGACCGGCATTTGATCGATCTTGCGGAAAGCGAATTTGCAGCGGCCCTGCCGGATGGCGCGCCGACCGCGTAAAGCCGACTCGCGCTGAATGTCGCTATGCTATCACCATGTCAAAGAGCAGAGTTGCTCTATGCCATAAAGGCTGACCTGTAGGAAAGCGGGTTTTGCACGGTTGCGGAAGCACAAGAAGGACAAGGCTGGACGCCCCCGGAATTGCGGCGAAGTTTACAAAGTATACACGATATTTTCGCGATCAAATCCGGCATATTTTTTTAAATTTTTTCTCGTGAATTCTGACAACTATGGCGATCAAAGCGGGCTATTGGCGACAAGACTGAGCCGGGCTTGATTGCTATTGTCACCGTCGCGTAAAACTGATTACAAGGGCCGACCATGGCTCAAACACCTTCCATCTGGAGCTGGACCAACCCAGCAGATCCCGATACCTTTTTCACCAAACTGGTCACCGCATCAGAAGATGAGTTCAAAGCCATCGCCTTGGGAAGCCTCGCCGATGATCCTGAATTTGCCGATCCTCTCCTTGGGGGAGCGCAGGAAGTGGCGCTATGTTCGTCGCACATGTTTTTCGATGATCCCTATGCCTCCATGGAATATGAAGATATTGATGCGCAACGCTATCAACAGCTGGCGACTTAACGCAAAGCGATTAGCACAGCGATCGGCCATGCGGGCGTGCGGTTCGAGGATTTTATCGGAGCGGATCCGGTATTGCTGGACGACGACAAGGCCTTTGCGATCTACGAGCTGGAAGACTGGTTCGGCTATTGCTGGGTTTGGCCCAGCGCGGATGCCGTCTTTTTTCTCGCCGAGCGGCAGGAAGATAAAGAACTGCCCATCGACATAGGTTGTGGCCGCGCACCCGTAGAATTTTTCACAACATTGCAAACACAGGTCAAAGCAATAATCGAAAGCAAATAACGGTGCGCCTGTCGTGGCCATTGCCGCGGTTAAATCGGCGTAACGAAACGCTCGACTTGCTGGAGCAAGTCGACTTTACCGGCTGATGCTTTGCAGCATGTTCAGTTTTCGACATCCGCTATCGCCTGACTGACGAGCTGCTGCTCTTCGGCCAAGGTGGATTCCTGGCGCGCCGAGATAGGTTCAGATTGACCCATGCCTTCACTCTCGGCGCGCAAACGCGCCTCCACATCCTCTTTCCAATAGTGCAAAATGTCCAGTTTCTGCTGACGGCTAAGATTGTCATCGGTGACGACATTAGCCGGCGTCTGATAGGTTTGCCGAGGATGGTCCGCTTCCCGGTTGGTTGTGCCGGTATCTGGATTTTTCTGATTATCTGTATCAGTCATGGTCATCATCTCCTCTATTACATAACTAACGTTTATTGGGGTGTTTGGTTCCCGGATTGGCCTATACTGTCGCCCGGGACACTAATAGCATTCGGAGTGACTCAACAGCTTTCCCCTTTCGTCCGATCGGCGGCCACTATTGGACCGGGAACGAATTTCTATTTCGTGGATTGATATGATGTGGCCAATGGCTGTCCCCCAACAACCAACGGTCTTGGTCACCATTCTCTAACCAGAAAAGGAGCCCTGACATGATGTTGAAAGATGATGAACAACAAAGCGATGTGATTGCAAGTGACCGCGTCGAAGGCACAGCAGTTTACGGATCAGACAATGACAAAATTGGTACAGTGGACAAGCTGCTTATCGGCAAAGAGAGCGGCCTAGTAACGGACGCCATATTATCGGTTGGCGGATTTCTGGGGATCGGTTCAGACCGGCACAGCTTACCCTGGTCTAAACTGGAATATGACACATCGCTAGGCGGGTATAAGCTTGACGTTACCAAGGAGCAGTTGGAAAAAGCGCCGCGCTTCAAAGAGGATGACGGCGAGCGGCCTTATGACCGCCAATATCAAGCCCGCGTTTACGAATATTGGACCGTCACGCCCTATTGGTGATAGCCACCACAATAGAACAGGAAAACCGGACGATATTTTCGTTCGGTTTTTTTGCAGTCAGGCGCTGGAAAAACGAGAAAGTTCTGCAAAAACAGGCCTATTCCTCAACGGCTGCGTTCGTCTCGCCACTCTTCAAGACCACGGCCTGCCCCACCTGATCACAGCGCGCGGCAATATTCTGCTCCGCGGTAAAGATGCAAACCGTCCGGACATGTCCCGTCGGCGCAAAACGCATGATCTGGCGCAGCAGCATCGACCGCCCGTCGTCGTCTGTGCCTTTGCCCGCAATCACCACGTCACCATCGTCTTCGACATCAGTGGTGTCAGCGCGAAAGTCTTGAAAGCCGAGACCTTGCAAGGCGGCCAAAGCCAACTGCGTACGCTCTTCCTCCGTCAACATTTTAAGCGCCGGATTAGAGCCCATGCTGGACGCCACAATGACCAGCGGTTGCGAGGCATCTGAAACAATGTCCTTGGGGCCATCGGTCATCATCAACCCACTACCCGCCAGAGTACGCACTGCCCGGAAATCAGCACGTTGCCCTACAGTGAAAGGCAATCGCATTATTTCGTCTTCCAGCGAACCGCGCGGCTGGAAGCTGACGGATTGCAGCGCAGTTAGAATTTTGTCATCCGGATAGGCTTTGCTGGTCGAGGGGACCTGCACCGTGACCATCGCGGTGCTATCGATGTTGCGCGCTATCATCACCCATTTGCGATAGGTCACGCCCTGCTGAGTCTGGACGCCAATGGCTAGCAGCGCCTCAATATCACCCGCCAGCGTCAGCTTTTGCACCGGCCCTTCTATGGTCATCCGTGCGGCCAATTTTTCAGGGGTAAATTGCGGAGCGATTTGCGCATAAGCTTCGACCGGAAATTCGGCGATCAGGATCGACGCCCCTTCCTCGCTATCCCGGAATCCGGTAAAGCTTTCGGCCACCGTCATGTCGCCGGGCGGCTCCAGACCCACGGCGCCGTCGGCCGGAAAAATCGGCGCGCTCGCGAGCGCCGGGATAGAGAGGACCAAGCTGAGGAATAGAAACAGCCCTGCGGATATTGGTTTTGGATAGATACGCATGCGCCGTTCGTTTTCCTCTTTCCCCGGATAATCGCACTATCATGGAGCCACAGGATGAGCGCAAGATTAATCCGGCGAGAAAACTGTTATATTTGGACGGTTGCTATGCCGCAGCTGCCGTTTCGCTGTCCGCATCGCTGGCGCTCGAACCCAACCAGGCACCGACCGCCGGAAGCAACAGAAAGCCGAGACTTTCCAGCGCCCAGAATAGCTTGATCCGGCCCGAACCGACCTCGACATCCGTCCGCAAACCGCGCCCAGCCGTATAGCTGGACCCATCGGCTATTTCCGAGATCACGTCGAAAGCATGGCCCGGACCGCCAGCAAGCAACGCCATCGCGCTGTCATATTCTGTCTGCACCCAGATCCAGCCAAACCAGAGCATCGCGAGGCATAGCAATCCGCCCGGAATCGCAACGATCAAGCGAGCGAGGCGCGAATGACCAGTCATCGTGTAAGGGGCAAAGATGAAGATGGCAGCGATGAACAGAAAGATCAGATCCACAATAGTCAGCGGAAAAAAGGCGGCAGCGGCGCCATAGCCCAGCGCAACGGCGCCGCTGATAAGGACCGCGAAAATAGCGCCCACGGTCGAGATGGGCTTGCCGGTTTCGGCGTCAATTTTATCCAACTGTTGTCCTGTCATGGTCATTTTCTTTCTATGATTGGATGAGGAATCGGTGGTTCCGGAAAAATACCGCTGTGGGGCAGAGCTCGGCGATCAGCGGTCATTCCTTGGGCAAAGATTTTCGGAATTGGATGGATCGCAGCGCTGCCTGCATATTGGCATCGGAATAAAGCACACTGTCGGCCGGAGCACGCGCAAATATACTAGCGAACAGGTCACCATCATCCGCTATCATCGTCCAATGACGGCGGACAATGCCGTCCTTGATATCAGAATGAACAAGCAGATAGGCCTCAATGCCTCCCGCAAGTTGCAGGTGCTGCACAGGCCGCTCGACCGTTATGCCTGACGGCATGTCTCCGATATTCCCATAGCCTGAAAACGGTTTTTCCGCAGCTTCGCCGTGAGCGTCTTCAAAGATGCTGATGACAGCCTCTTCATCATCATCTTCAAACATGGTGAGACCAATATGGGCGGTCATCGCGCCGGGAGGCTGCAGACCAACGGCGCTGTTTGCGGGGAATATCACATCGCTGGCAAGCACCGGGAAGGACAGAGACAGGCTCAGGCCAAAAAACAGCCAGCTTGCCCATAAGCACCTGCCCCGACGCATGAATTTACTCTTGATGACACCATCCTCAATCTGCCGCGAACCGACGGAACGCTGTTGTGCATTTGGTCTGATGACGAGATGGCTAATCGGTTTCCGTAATGTCTTGGCCCGAAATGGCCGAAACTGTTAATCCGACAGGCCTTTAACCGATGACGAAACAGCATTACCACCATGGTTTTCGCGCCATTTGTCCGATATTGTATGGATGGTTTGGAGAAGGGGCAAATAAATGGGGCGTTTTACTGCAGCTATCGCTGCGTTTATTTCACTGTTTTTGATGGGTATATTCTTACCGGCGCGCGCGCAGACGCCGCTGGAGCATTTTGCGGCGCTACCGATGCTCAGCAGCCCCAAATTATCCCCATCGGGCGACAAATATGCCGCGCTAGTTTCCGTTTCGGGCAAACAGATTTTTATCATTTCTCCGATCACCAAATCGGGCGGCAAGAGGGTCGTTCTGAATCTGGGTGATACGGATATGCGCGGGTGGCGTTGGGTGAATGAAGACTGGCTGATCGCGACCGTGGCGGATGTGAAAATGGTCCAAGGCAATGAGTGGCTGATCACCCGCACGGCCAAGATCAAAGCGGATGGTACGTCCACGGAGCTACTCGTCAATCGCAAGGCGGCTCAAAATGCTTCTGATGTCCTTTGGGTTGCCAGGGACGGATCACCGGAAATCCTGCTGGCCTATCAGACGTCAATCTATACAAACTATCCCGGTTTCTGGGCGCAGGTTGATCATATCAACCTGGACACGGGTAAAAAGAAAACAGTGGTAAAGCCCAGAAACGGCGTCCAGGATTGGTATGCTGATCAGCTTGGGAATGTCAGGCTCGGCATTGGCCGCAGCGACAAGAACCTCACATCCAAACTCTACTATCGGGAGGAAAACGGCAAGCTGTTCAAAATTGTTGATCGCGCCAAGCGGAAAAAAGGCGAAGGACTGACGGTTCCGACCCTATTTCTGGCCGATCCGGCGAAGGCGCTGGTTTTTGACGACAAGGACGGTACCGATGCCCTCTATAACTATGATCTCAACAGCCTGATTATCGGCGAAAAAATACACGCTGTTGATGGCTATGACATCGACCATATTCACACAAATGCCGACGGCAACGCCCTGATCGGCTATGGCTATACTGATAAACGCTATAAAGTCGAATGGCTCGATCCCAAGCTAAAGGAACTGCAACAAGCGCTAGACGAATCCGTACCCAACCAGACGGCTACGATCATTTCCAGAAATCGGGCCCATACACGCTTTATCGTGTCCGTTGGAAACGCGTCCCAGCCCGGCATATATTATGTTTTTGATACCGGCTGGGGCACCATGCAGAAACTCGGCGAAATCAATCATAAACTCCGGAACAAAAGCTATGCGCCGGTCAAAACGATCCGTTACAAAGCGCGTGACGGGCTGTCGATTGAAGCCGTCCTTACCGTACCTAAGGGACAGACGGCAGAAAAACTGCCGTTAATCATGATGCCCCATGGCGGCCCGTTTGCCCGCGATTTCGAACGGTGGGACTGGTGGGCGCAATTTCTCGCGGATCGTGGATATGCGGTTTTGCAGCCCAATTATCGCGGCTCGTCCGGCTATGGCGTGGCCTTTGCCCTAAAGGGCGAGGGGCAATGGGGGTTGGCCATGCAGGATGATCTGGATGACGGCGTGCAATGGGCGGTTGAAGAAGGTATTGCTGATCCGGACCGTGTCTGCATGGTCGGCGGATCCTATGGCGGTTATGCCGCGATGCGCGCCGCACATCGCAATCCCGACATCTATAAATGCGCGATCTCCTTTGCCGGCGTATCCGATCTGGAGGCGATGATCCGTTATGACCGGCGCTATCTGAACAGCAAATGGAGCCGGACCTGGGTTAAGGAACAGGCGCCAGACCTAAGGTCGGTGTCACCCATCCATTATGCCGAAGAGGTGCAAGTGCCGATGCTGCTCATCCACGGGAAAAAAGACCGAAGGGTCAAGGTCAGTCAGAGCAGACGCTTTGCCAAAGCGCTCAAAAAAGCGGACAAGGATGTCCGTTATGTCGAGCAAGCAGAAGGCGATCACCACTTCTCACGAGAAGCTGACCGCGTCCAATTCCTTCAGGAAATGGAGGCTTTCCTGGCCCAGTATATCCCGGCGGGATGATACTGGAACTGGCTGGGCTTAATGCGCCGCCTTGTTCATATCGACCTTTTCCACCCATTCGGGGAAGAAGCTGGGTTCGCGTGTCGACCAGCCCGGCGCAGTAGCAGCCGCTTCACTGATCGATTGCAACAGGCCCTTGCGAGTCTTCGGATGAAGATGCGGCAAGGAGGCTGCGGCGCAGAAACTGCCGGGCAGCCAAGGCCGCGCATCAGGACCGAGCAAACGCTCATAGAGAAAACGGTAAGCGGGAAAACTGCTGATACGGCCCTGCCCCAGATCATAGGCCGACAGGGAGATCAGCGCGGGCATGAAACCTTCAATGCTATCAATGGCACAATCCTGCGGGATTGATTTGCGAATGTCAGTGAGCCGTTTGTAGAGTTTCATCTGCACCTGGATCCCGGCTTCTTCTACCGCGTCACGCGACCAGGTTTCGATCGCATCAGAACGGTCGAGTCCGACATCAAGCGACCGGCGGATATAGCGCTGGGTCGCAGAACCAAAGCTCGCAAATTCTTTCATCTCCGCCAGCGTCATCGCGCCTGGTACCGGTTGCATCGCTTTGGTCATGGTAACTCCTACTTTGAAACAATGGTGCTGTTCCCACGAGAGCCACTTGACCAAAACATGGTTAGGATTTGATTAAACATGTCCAAAATTGACGAATAATTATCGCCAAGAGCTTCAAAAATTTTGGAAATTACCCGGCCAAGACGTAAAGTTTCGACCAACCGCAAGCATGTTTCGACCGGACACGATTCCGATAGAGACAATTGATACCATTTTCTTCTAAGCTGTATTGGAATGAGAAATTAGGCGCTGAATGAGAAAATTTGATATCGGAAATCACAAACCATCCGTGGGGCAACAGGTCGCTATCCTGTCGATCCTCGGCTTTTGGCTGTTTTATGTGATCATCATTACCTTGCGAGCTGCGGTCAGTGACTGGCCGGCCCAAGAAGAGTTGGCCTTGCGCCGCGTAATCGTGACCCTGCTGGGTATTGCCATAACCTATCTGCTCTACCGATTGCTGCGGCTATTCGAGGACAAGGCTTTGTCTACCCGTATCGTCACCGCCTTTGCCGGGGCCATCCCCTGCGCGGTCGCTATCGCGGCTTTTAATTACTACATGTTCAATGTTTATGATCCGCAAAGCCTTTTTGACGAAGCGCATATGGAAAAGATGCGCGAGTATATGGAGAAAGAAAACTACGCTCTGCAGGCCATTGTCGAAGACAGTGTGTCGCGATTTTTCTTCATGATCAGTTGGGCGTCGCTTTACCTGACGCTCAGCTATGCAAGCGAAGTCCGCTCCGTCGAGCGCAAGGCCGCGCGTTTTGCCCAAGCCGCGCAGGACGCGGAACTGCGCAGCCTGCGCTATCAGGTGAACCCGCATTTCCTGTTCAATACGCTCAACAGCCTCAGCACATTGGTGATGCGCAGCCAACCCGAAGAGGCCGAGAAGATGATTCTCAACCTGTCGAAATTCTATCGCACGAGCCTGTCCGGCGATCCGCTGGAAGATGTTGCCCTGTCCGAGGAAGTGCATCTGCAAAATCTCTATCTCGATATCGAGGCGGTCCGCTTTCCCAGCCGACTGAAAACCGAAACCGATATCCCGGAAGAACTGAATGATGTTCTGGTACCGGGATTGATCCTGCAGCCACTGGTTGAAAATGCAATTAAACATGGCGTAGCGCATAGCAAGCGGCCGGTGACGATCAGCATCAGCGCCCGGGCCAAAGGCGATTTCCTGACGCTAACAGTTGCCGATGATGGCGAAGAGCGACCAAAGAACAAGTCCAATGGCCTGAATAACGGTATTGGCCTTGCCAACGTCCGGGACAGGCTAGAGACTAGATTTGGCACGCAGGCGAGGCTAGAAACCCGTAGTCCGAAAACTGGCGGATTTGTTGCGGAGCTGACCATGCCCCTTTTGGTGGATATTTGAATATGACGGACGATAAAGACCCTGTTGCATCGCCGCCGCCTTCACAGCTGAAGACATTGATTGTCGATGATGAACCGCTGGCGATTGAAAGGTTGCAGCTTTTATGCGCCCGGCAAGAACATATTAATCTGGTAGGCACGGCGAGCGATGGCGAAGCCGCCATCCGTCTGGCCCATCAGTTGGAACCGGATCTCTTGCTGCTCGACATTGCTATGCCGGGCATGGACGGTCTGGAAGTCGCCAAAAAGCTTTCCGGCCTGGACACGCCGCCAGCAATAATTTTTGTCACCGCTTTTGACAAATTTGCAGTTGAAGCCTTTGGTGTTGCTGCGATCGACTATCTGCTTAAACCGGTAGAGGCCGACCGGTTGTCCCTGGCCATTACCCGCGTGCTGGAACGCAAAGGCGATCAACCGGTTTTGCCGGCCGAAGATTCCCCCTGGGCAGAAGAATTCTGGGTCCCCTATAAATCAGAGCTGCGCCGCATTGCAGCCTCGGAGATCAACCGCATCGAGGCCGAGCGCGACTATATGCGACTGCATGTCAGTCACGAGGGCGGCGGCTCCAGCTATTTGCTCCACCAGACGATTACCGGTCTGGAAGAGCGCCTTAATCCGGATCACTTCATCCGCCTGCACCGCTCCCATCTGGTCCGCCGCGACTGGATTGGCAGCTTGCGGCATGATGGTGGCGGAATCTGGATGGCCTGCCTGAAATGCGGCACGGAAATCCGCATTGGCCGCACCCATCTGGCGGAAGCGAAGAAGCTCGCCGGGCGCTGAAAACGGGAATCGCCTTCCATAATCGTTCGTCCTGAACCGGTGTGCAACCTGTTCAGGCGGGATTTTTTCTCAATATGGTCCCCGACCCGTTCGTCCTGAGCCTGTCGAAGGACACCCCAAATTGTCGCTCAACAGCAAGGAAATGGCTTCGACAAGCTCAGCCCGAACGGGCTTTGACCGGAGGTTCAACACCAATAGCAATGACGAAGCAAGCAACCCAAAAAATAAACCCCGGTGTAAGGGCACCGGGGTCATCAGTTGGTTTGGCCAAGTAGGCGGCCGCTTAATTGGGATTCGCGGCTCTTGAATTGATTTTAGTTGCCGCCAATAACCACGCTACTCGTACCCAGCGTTCCTGCTTCGGCTCTGGCGATTAGCGATACCTTCGCGCGCTTGGCGGACATTTTCGCTTCTTTTAAACAGCCTTTATGATCGACCGAGTCGCGCAGGTTTTTCGGATCATAGGAACCGCATACCTGGCGCACGGCTCCCCTGATGCGACCATCAAGAGTTTGTTGCCCTTCAGCGCTCGTCAAATCGAGATCAGCATAGCTGACTTCAACCGACTTGGTGATACGGCCCTGCGCGCTTGCACTGGCGGAAAATCCGGTGACAGTCACGGCGATCGCGGCGGCGGCAAAAAGGCCTTTGCTCAATATTGAATGTTTCATGTGTTCACTCCTCAACAGTTTTTGGGGCAGTCCGGAAGTTGGGGGGACCGATGCTGCCCGGATAATCCCTGCTCAAAGAAGGGACGGGGTTACGACGGCGGGAGCAGCTTGTTTCGACCAGCTCGGGGAAGAGCTTTTGACTTATGCTGCTGCTCCCGCCTCGTATTTTTAGATACGGGAAGGGAGACCAGCGAGCATCCGAACTTCGATAAACAGCCATTTTGGTCGGTGAACAGCAAAAGGCTTCGACCAACGACCATGGATCGTCGATCAAAGTAAAAATATGTAACTTATGTTACTATTCAAATAGTTACAGATGACACCGAATCAGGGTGTGTTAGAGGCCTAAATCAGCCCAGACAGCGGACTCGAGGGGTCTGCGTACATCCGGCGACCCATTCGGCCGGACAGATAAGCCTCTCGCCCGGCTTCCACAGCAAGCTTCATGGCGCGCGCCATGCGCACCGGTTGCTTGGCCTCGGCAATGGCGGTGTTCATCAATACCCCGTCACAGCCCAATTCCATCGCGACCGCTGCGTCGCTGGCCGTACCGACGCCGGCATCGACCAGCACGGGCACGCTGGCGCCCTCGACTATCAAACGGATGGTGACACGGTTTTGAATACCAAGCCCGGAACCTATGGGCGCACCCAAGGGCATGATCGCAACCGCACCGGCATCTTCCAGTTGTTTCGCGGCAATGGGATCATCCACGCAATAAACCATCGGTTTGAAACCTTCCTTGGCCAGCACTTCGGTCGCTTCGAGTGTCTCACGCATATTGGGATAAAGTGTCTTCGCCTCACCTAGCACTTCCAGCTTCACCAGATCCCAGCCCCCCGCTTCGCGCGCCAGCCGTAATGTCCGGATGGCATCATCGGCATTAAAGCAGCCCGCCGTATTGGGCAGATAGGTGACTTTCTTGGGATCGATAAAATCTGTCAGCATCGGTTGATTGCGGTCCATGACGTTCACGCGCCGCACCGCGACGGTGACAATCTCTGCCCCTGCCGCTTCGACAGCGGCGGCATTTTCTTCAAAATCCTTATATTTGCCGGTACCGACAATAAGACGGGATTGGAAAGTCTGACCCGCCACGCTCCAGCCATCATCTGCGGTCACATCACCCACATGATCACCGCCGCCAACGAAATGTACGATTTCCAGCTGATCGCCGTCTTCCACCATGACATCGCCCAAGGTTGAGCGGGTCACGATTTCGCGGTTGCGTTCCACGGCCACTTTCTCGGGCTCCAGATCCAGCGACCGGACCAGATCGGCAACGGTCATCCCGCTTGCTATTGCTTTGCTATCACCATTTAGCTGAATTGAAATTTCTGGCATTACCAATGTTTCCATCTGTTTGATCTCGCTTTTCGGAATCGAGCCCTATAAAGAGGCCATATAAACAGCTAAGCAGTGCCGCAACCAAAAGCACGTTATGGGGGACATTAATTGTCAGACGGAAAGCCAGTAGAGCAAGGCGCAAAAAAGACAGTGTTTGTCCTGAACGGCCCCAACCTCAATCTGCTGGGGATGCGGGAACCGGAAATCTATGGTTCCGATACGCTCGATGACATTGCCGGACGGCTGGAAGATCAGGCGCATGCGCTGGGCCTGGAGGTTGATATTCGCCAGAGCAATCATGAAGGTCATCTGGTCGACTGGCTGCAGGAAGCGGCGGCCGATGAAGCGCGGTCGGTGATCCTGAATGCCGGCGCCCTGACCCACACATCCATTGCGCTGCACGATGCAATAAAGGCGATAGACGTGCCGGTGATCGAGGTGCATTTGTCCAATCCCGCCGCGCGCGAAACATTTCGCCACAAGAGTTTAATTGCACCAGTTGCAAAAGGAACGATTTGCGGCTTTGGTGCCTTGGGATATGAATTGGCGCTAGACGCCGCTCAAAAATTTTAGAACTTAGTTTTAATTTCAAAATGGGAACCGGTTATGGCCGCAAAAAAAGAAACTGATGGCAACATGAATGTCGATATTGATATCGTACGGGAATTGGCCGGAATATTGGATGATGCCGGCCTCAGCGAAATTGAAGTGGAAGATGGCGACCGCAAAATTCGTGTCTCGCGCGGTGGCGGCGGCATGTCTGCCCCGGTTCAAGCAGTAGCTGCCCCGGCTCCTATGCCCGCTCCAGCCGCTGCTCCCGCCGCAGAAGCCGCGCCAGTCGACAATCACGCTGGCGCGCAAAAATCGCCCATGGTCGGCACTGCCTATCTGGCCCCCGACCCGGATGCCGCCAATTTTGTCAGCGTGGGTGACAAAGTAGCAGCCGGTGACACAGTCCTGATTATCGAGGCAATGAAAGTAATGAATCCGATTGCCGCAGAAAGCGCAGGCACGGTGAAAGCGATATTGGTCGAGAATGGCCAGCCGGTGGAATTTGACCAACCCCTAGTTGTGATTGCGTAGATGAGGCCCGGCGCATGACCATCAACAAAATCCTGATCGCCAATCGCGGCGAAATTGCGCTGCGCATCTTGCGGGCAGCCCGCGAACTTGGCATCGAAACCGTCGCTGTACACAGCACTGCCGATGAAGACGCGATGCATGTCAGGCTCGCGCATGAAGCCATCTGTATCGGTCCGCCTTCAGCCACCGACAGCTACCTCAGCATACCGGCGATTATTTCTGCCGCCGAAATCAGCGGCGCCGATGCAATCCATCCCGGCTATGGTTTTCTGTCCGAAAACGCGCATTTTGCCGAAGTGGTCGAAGCGCATGATATCAAATGGATTGGCCCGAAGCCCGAGCATATCAAGATCATGGGCGACAAGGTTGCCGCGAAGAAAACCGCTGGCGAACTCGGCATTCCACTGGTTCCCGGCTCTGACGGAGCGGTAAGCGAGATCGAGGAAGCCAAAAGGGTGGCAGCCGAAGTCGGCTATCCGGTCATCATCAAGGCAGCCTCGGGCGGCGGCGGACGCGGCATGAAGGTCGTGAACAGCGAGACCGAGCTGGAAACCCAGATGAAGCAGGCCGGTACCGAGGCCAAAGCGGCCTTTGGCGACGCGACCGTCTATATCGAAAAATATCTCGGCGATCCGCGGCATATCGAATTTCAGGTTTTTGGCGATGGCCGCGGCAATGCCATTCATCTGGGCGAGCGCGATTGCTCGCTGCAACGCCGCCACCAGAAAGTGCTCGAAGAAGCGCCCTCACCTGTCATTAGCGCCGAACAGCGCGAACGCATGGGCAAGGTCTGTGTCGATGCGATGAAGGGCATGGGCTATCGCGGCGCGGGTACGATCGAATTTCTCTACGAGAATGACGAGTTTTATTTCATCGAAATGAATACGCGTTTGCAGGTCGAGCATCCGGTGACCGAAATGATCACCGGCTTTGATCTGGTCCGCGAACAGATCCGCATTGCCGATGGCCGCGACCTCTCCGTCAAACAGGAAGAGCTGGAATTCAAGGGCCACGCAATCGAATGCCGGATCAATGCCGAAAATCCGAAAACCTTTGCGCCATCGCCCGGCAAGGTCGTCAGCTATCATGCGCCCGGCGGCATGCATGTCCGCGTCGATAGCGGTCTATATGCCGGATATTCGATCCCGCCTTATTATGACAGCATGATCGCAAAGCTGATCGTTTATGGCCGGACTCGCGACGGATGCATGATGCGGCTGGCCCGCGCGCTGGACGAATTTGTCATTGAAGGCGTGGAAACCACCATCCCGCTGCATCAAAAGCTGGTTTATGATGAAGGTTTTCAGTCGGGTGAATATACGATCAAATGGCTCGAAGAGTGGCTCGACAAGGACGAAAATGCGTAGTTTTACGTAGCAATCGCTGGATTTTTGTTCATATAAATCGATTCTTTCCTGAACATTACAGCTCAATTCAGGAGACTGACAGGGTTAACAAGCTATGACTTGTTCCATAGATGCGGCAAACAGAGTCGCATAGTTATGGAGTAGACCTATGCGACTATTTTTTATCACCGGCCTGATGGCAGCCACTATGTTGACGCCCGCGACAGCATCAGCCGCCGATCTTGCCCCTAACCTGAATCAGAATACGCGCGCATTAGCGCCCGTGCTGATTGACAACAATCTAACTGGCAGCGCCGCCTTGCAGCGCGATGGTCGCGGTGAACGCCGCGCCAATCGGGGTGATCGTGGCGGTAATCGTGAAGCGCGCCGCGGCAATCGCGACAATCGTGAAGCACGCCGGGCCGCACGTGCCGAGAACCGCAACAATCGCGGCAGAGCCAATGTGTTGACCGACGGCGACCGCGCCGAAAGGCGGCAGCAGCGCCGCACCGTTCGTCAGCAAAATGGCAATGTCGACCGCGACTTTTCCCGCAGCCGTAGCCGCGCTGATGTTGGCCGTTCGAGCCGGCAAGCCCGGCGCGACGTGGCCCAGCGCAGCGAGCGCCGCTCCGACCGCCGTGCCAATGCGCGGGGTGACCGCAACAGGGACGGCCGCGTCGATCGCCGCTTTGATCGTAACCGTGACGGACGGATTGATCGCCGGTTTGACCGTAACAATAATGGCCGTGTCGACCGCAGGGTAGACCGGAACCGCGATGGCCGGATTGACCGTCGTTATCGTGAGAATCGCCGGGCCATAGCTCGCGGTGACCGTAACCGGGATGGTCGGGTAGACCGCCGCTGGGACCGGAATCGTGACGGCCAGATTGATCGCCGGTTTGACCGCAACAATAATGGCCGCGTCGATCGCCGCTTTGACCGCAACCGGGACGGCCGGATTGATCGTCGCTATCGTGATGGGCGCAAGTACAGCTATCGCGACGGTCGCCGAGGCTATAAAAAATGGAACCGCAGCTGGCGCAATGACAGGCGCTATAACTGGCGGAATTATCGCAAAGCGAACCGCCACTATTATCGCCCCGGCCGTTATTATTCGCCTTATCGGAATCATAGCTACCGGCGCTGGAATATCGGGATCTATCTGGGATCGTCCTTCTACGGATCGCGCTACTGGATAAACGACCCTTGGCGCTATCGCCTGCCACCGGCTTATGGAGGCTATCGCTGGATCCGTTATTATGGCGATGTTCTTTTGATCGACACATATGATGGCCGCGTGGTCGATGTGATCTACGACTTTTTCTATTAAGTCGGAACGAACCGAAACACAGTTTCCTTAGGTAAGGCCCGTGATCAACAATGATTGCGGGCCTTTATCCATATTATCTCTTGAAACCATCTGCCGCCCGTCGCACACAGGTTCACAGACCTAATGGGAAAGATTGAGATATGATCCGGCATCTGATTGCAATTGCAGCATTGGGCTTTGCAGCCCCGATCTGGGCAGCCGAAGACAAGCCGACGGCACCCGTCACCATTATTAAAGTCGGCAATCTCATCGCTGATCCCGCCAAGGGAGCTTCCGGGCCGGCTACGATCACGGTGAGCGGCGGAAAAATTATCGATATCAGCCGAGGGTCTGCAGCACCCTCTGCGCCCGAAGATCATGTCACGATAGTTGATATGTCCGACAAGACGGTCATGCCCGGACTCATCGACCTGCACGTGCATCTCACTGGCGACCCCGGCGGAGATTTTTGGAAACGGGCAACCGAACCGACCGAATGGGGTGTCGTCGTCGGCGCAAAGAACGCATTGCTAACCGCCAAGGCTGGTTTTACCACCGTACGCGAAGCGGGCTCTTCGCAATATTCCGCCTTTTCGCTGCGCAAAGGTACCGCAGAAGGCTTGATCCCCGGGCCGCGCATCATTGCCGCTGGCCCGGCGCTTGCCATTGTCGGCGGCCATGGTGATACGACCGGTTTCAAAGAAGACATTAATGATGCGCTAGCCAGTGGCTATAGTTGCACCGGCGCTGTCGAATGTGCCGAGAAGGTGCGCAAGGCATCCCGCGCGGGTTCAGACATTATCAAGATTACCGCTACCGGTGGCGTGCTATCGCAACAGGGCCGGGGTCTCGAAGCGCATTTTACCGACGCAGAGATGACATCTATTGCCGATACCGCTCATTCGCTCGGCCTGAAGGTCATGGCCCATGCGCACGGCGCACGCGGTATCGAAGCGGCAGCGCGGGCAGGTATCGACACCATTGATCATGGCACTTTTGCTGACGAGGCGGCGTTGAAAGCGATGAAAGCCAATGGCTCTGCGCTGGTCCCGACGCTTATGGCGTTTCAGGGCGTGAGCGAAGGCCTGGGCAAAGGCATTTACACCCCCGTTGTGGAAAACAAAATCCGCGAAACATTAGGGAGCGTCGGTAAAGCCGTCACTATGGCCAAGAAAATCGGCGTGCCCGTGGCCTTTGGCACTGATGCCGGAGTGTTTGGTCATGGCCGCAACGCAGAAGAATTTGCGCTGATGGTCCGCCACGGCCTGACCCCGCGTGAAGCCGTGGCCAGCGCGACTACCCTGGCCGCTGAAGTTCTGGGCATGGAGGACCAAATCGGCCGCATCGCCAATGGCTATTCCGCAGACCTGATCGCCTTTGACGGCAATCCGCTGGAAGATGTCACGGTACTGGAGAATATCGACTGGGTCATGGTCCGTGGCCGCGTGATTGACTGAGGCTCGTCATGACGAAGACAGTCACAAAAACCAAAGCGACCAAATATAACAGCCCCAAACGCATGATCGAGCTGAGCCGGCGGGTCACCGATAAACTCAATGCCCACCCCAAGGTGCAATGGCTGGAAAGCCCGCACGCGCAGCTATTTGTGCATCAAAATTTCCTCTCCGATGCGGATTGTGATCTGCTCATCAACATGATCGAAGCCGATTCAACGCCATCTGGTGTTTATGAAACCAAAAAAACCACAGATTTTCGAACCAGCTACAGCTGCAATGTCGATATTAATGATCCGGATATTCAGCGGATCGAGAAATCCATCAGCGATCTGATGGGCCTGGAAAATGATCACAGCGAAGTTCTGCAGGGACAGCGCTATGAAGTCGGTCAGGAATTCAAAGACCATCATGATTTTTTTCACGAATCCGAACAATATTGGAAGAAAGAGGAAACCAAAGGCGGACAGCGGAGCTGGACCGCTATGGTCTATCTTAATGAACCGGAAGAGGGTGGAGCAACTGCCTTCCCGCAACTCGAATATCAGGTCGAACCGCGCAAGGGCATGCTGCTTATCTGGAATAATATGGGTCCTGACGGCAGACCCAATCTCAACACCCTTCATGCCGGAACGCCGGTTGTGAAAGGCACAAAATACATCATTACCAAATGGTTCCGCCTCAATCGCTGGCACGGTCGCCCCAAACAATAAGGCGCTGATATCGCGACAATGTTCGGCGGGGTCTGGGGGCTCCCCGGCAACGGGCCGCGGGGAATCACTGACCAACAGCATATGGCGTTCGACAAACGACATGGGGAATCGTTGCAGGTGAAACCAAGCCGTGTTAGCCATGCATAACAGCTTTTCAATCAAGGGAAACATCATGATCCACAAGTCTCTCGTCCTGCTGGCCAGCGTCAGCCTGCTGGCTACAGCCTCGGCCGCAAACGCCAATAGCCTGTCCGTAACCAGCACAGCGGCTGTACAAGAGGAAGCAGCCAAGCCGGCGATGACCGAAAGCGAGACGTTGAAAGCGCTGTTCGCAAAAAGCGATGCGGACAGTCTGCAGCGCAACCCGATCGGGGCCTTGTTTCGTGGCGATGAGCGCTATGCCGACCGTCTCGGTGACTATATCAGTGATGAATATTTCGCGGCCGAACTGGCTGCTGAAGAAAGCGAACTTGCGGCGCTCATGGCTATCGACCGCAGCAAGCTGAACGTGACCGACAAGATTGCCTATGATGTTTTCGAGCGGAACAAGAAACAGGCGATCAAGGGCATGTCCGATGAGATTATGGCCCTTACGGTTGTACGTCCGCTCAACCATTTCAGCGGCTTTCACACTTTCTATCCGACCTTTGCATCCGGCAAAGGCGCGGCGCCATTCAAAACGGTCAAAAATTACGAAGACAATCTGAAACGCCATGCCGAGTTTATCACGCTGATCGACCGCTCGGTCGGCCGGTTCCGTCAGGGTATGGACAGCGGCGTAGTCGAAACCAAGCTGACCGTCGGTAATGTGATTGAGCAGCTCGCCACCCAAATCGGGCTTGGCCTCGACAACAGCCCTTTCATGGCACCCACACAAGCCTTTCCGGAAGATTTCAGCGAAGCGGACAAGACCCGTTTAACGGCTGAATATGAAGCGATGACGACGAAGATCTTCGCCTCCTATCAGACCCTGCACGATTTTCTGAAAAACGAATATCTGCCGGTTGCTCGCGAAGGTGTAGGCTTGTCTTACATGAAGGGCGGCGATGTGATGTACAAACATCTGATCGAGAGCACGACAACCTTGCCGCTGGAAGCCGACTATATCCATAATCTTGGTGTCAGCGAAGTCGCCCGGATCAAAACCGAAATGGAAGCGATCAAGGACGAAGTCGGCTTTGAAGGCAGTCTGTCCGAATTTTTCACCTATTTGCGGACCGATTCCAAATTTCATCCGGAATCGCGCGAGGCACTGACACAAGGCTATTATGACCTCGGCAAAGAGGTCGACAAGGTCATTTCCACGCAGTTCAAGGTGCTGCCGAAATCACCGCTCGAAATTCGTCCCTATGACGAATCGATCGAGAAATTTCAGGCCGGTGGTTCCTATCAGAGCGGTACGCCAGATGGCTCGCGTCCAGGTGTATTCTATTTCAACGCCTATGACCTGCCGTCCCGCAATACCTCCGGCATGACGACCCTCTACCTGCATGAAGGCGCGCCGGGGCACCATTTCCAGATCTCGCTGGCGCAGGAAAACGAAGAGCTGCCTAATTTCATGCGCTTTGGCGGCAATACCGCCTTTGTCGAAGGCTGGGCGCTCTATTCTGAGAAACTCGGCTTCCCGATGGGCATGTTTGATGATCCCTACCAGCGTTTCGGGCATCTCGACGACGAAATGTTGCGGGCAATGCGGCTGGTGGTCGATACGGGCCTGCACAGCAAGAACTGGACGCGCGAACAGGCGATCAAATATATGCTCGACAATAGCAGCATGGGTGAGACCGATGCGACAGCCGAAGTCGAACGCTATATAGCCATTCCGTCGCAAGCTTTGGCTTATAAAATTGGTGCGCTGACCATTCAGCGGCTGAAGCAAAAGGCGCAGGATAGTCTCGGTGAGAAATTCGATCCGCGCGAATTTCATGATCAGGTACTTAATACAGGCTCACTGCCGATGACGGTACTGGAGAAGAAAATTGACGACTGGATTGCTACGCAAATCTAAATTGACCTAACGGGCCAATTTTTCAAATCACCATTGCCCTTATATTGTTCCTTCTCTTATACAGAAGACAATATAGGGGCAATTTTTATGATACGCGTTTTTCTTTTGGGGCTATTGTCCCTGCTATTCCTGTCACCAGCGCACGCGGCGTGGCATGAAGCGAGCAGCGACCATTTCCTGATCTACTCCAATCAAAAAGAAAAAGAAGTCAGGGCCTTTGCTGAGAGGCTGGAGCGCTATCATGACACCATGCGCTTTCTCTTCAACAGACCTGCGACAAAGCTCAGCCCATCAAACAGGGTCACCATCTATGTCGTCAGGAATATGGGCGATGTACGCGACCTTTATGGCGGGGATAACAAATATATCGGCGGTTTTTATATCCCGCGTGCAGGCGGCTCTCTGGCGATCGTTCCAAAGGTTAAGAGTTCGCGCAATAAAATGTCTCAATCCGAATTGATATTGCTGCACGAATATGCCCATCATTTCCTGATGGCTTCCGCGACACGGGCCTATCCGCGCTGGCTTAACGAAGGATTTGCTGAATTTTATGGCACAGCGAAATTCGGCGGTGATGGAAGTGTCAGCGTCGGCCTTTCATCCGAAGGCCGAGCTTACGAGCTCGCGCTGGCAAGGGATGTGCCGATAGAACTGCTGCTTGATACCAAAGCCTATGCGGAAAAAAAATCGAAAGGCTATGATTCCTTTTATGGTCAAAGCTGGGCTCTCTACCATATGCTGCATTTTTCAGCCGAGCGAAAAGGCCAATTGTCAGACTATTTGGCCCATCTTGCAGAAGGAACTGAGGAAATCGTTGCGGCCAAGGAAGCCTTCGGTGACCTTCAGGAATTGGACAAGGATCTTAATCGCTATTTGCAACAACGCAAAATCACGACCTACCGCATTCCCGGTAATTATCTAAATATTGGCAAAATCGATGTGCGCCAGCTACGCGCCGGGGAAGCGGCGATCATGCCAGTGCTCATACGGTCCAAGCGCGGCGTCGATGAAGAACAAGCCGCCGAGATTGTACTGGAAGCAAGGGCAGTCGCTGCCGCGCATCCGAATGATCCTGCGGTACTCGCAGCCTTGGCGGAAGCAGAATATGATGCCGGCAATCATGCCGAAGCGATTGCAGCAGCGGACCGCGCTTTGATTTTGAATCCGAACGAAATCAACGCACATATCCAAAAGGGCTATGCGCTTGCACAAATGGCGCCGGATGCCGAAGATGAAGCGGCAGCATGGAGAAAAATGCGGCGGCAGTTTGTAAAATTGAACAAAATCGAAAATGATCATCCCATTCCGCTGATCCAATTTTATCGCAGCTACCGGGAACATGGTGTGGAACCACCGGCCATCGCAATTGATGGCTTGGCCCGCGCGTTGGAACTGGCACCCTATGACAATGCGCTTCGCTGGACGATGGCCAATGAATATATGCAGCAGAAAAAATATGACTGGGCAGTCCATATATTGGGCCCGTTGGCCTATAGTCCACATCAGTCAGATATAACCGAGCGCGCGCTCACTCTGCTTAAAGAGGCGGAAACGAAAGCGATGGAAACGAAGAATGCAACCGAGGCCGCGGTCGGCTCTTGAACGGCCTCACCGCTCACCCCCGCATCTGATCCAGAAACACCCTGATCCGGTTCAATTGTGGCAAGATGTCATGCCACAGGGATGACGGCATATTCTGCCGCAAGGTTTCAGCTATCGGCGCGAGAGCGGCTACGGCATCGTTTCTGCACTTTGCTCCGGCGTCCGTAACTGCGACCCGCCTGATCCTGCGATCATCCGGTTCAAGGATCAGTTCAACCAGCCCCTTGTCCTCCAGCTTGCGTACCGTCGATGACATGGTTGGTTGCGCGACCTGCATTGCGCTCGCGAGCTGACTGATGGTCTGCTCTTCCTCCAGCCGCAAAAGATGGTTGAGCACGGAAAATTGCGCGACCGTCATTCCCTTGGGCAAATGCGATTGAAACAATGTGTCGGCCAACTGGCTGATAATGCCAATCTCCGTCATCACCGCAAATTCGATCGGGTCGCCTGCCAGACTGGCCGGCTTGGGTTCTGGTTCCATCTTATCGGTCATATGTTTCCTCTAGACGTTCAGGATGAACGATTCCACTGGCCATCGTGGTGCGGGATCGGGTGCCGCCGCATAGCCAAAACGAAAGAAGCCTTGTACCCGAGCCGGGTCCGCGACATCCAAAACATTGTGATACTCTTCATAAAGCGCGGCCATTTCCGGAAACTCCTGCAATATCTGGCTGACCGGGTGCATGGCCAGTCCAAGCGCGGTCGCCGCCTGATTGATCCGCACCCAGGCGGCTCCGGACTGCAATTGGGCCGCTCGGCTATTGTCCCGGGAAGTCAACCAACCAAAGCTGCTCGTATTGTCGAGCATCTCTTTATACATCGAAATACCCGTCTCATATGCCTGGGTTCCTTTCGTCGCCAGTTGCTCCCGCGAAATCACGCCGCCCAGGCGTAATGCCTCCATCATGGGTCCGCCAAGATCAATGCCGTCTGGACTCGCGTTGATCTCGGCTGCGCCGATCCGCATCAAATCGACACTCTCTTTCTGGGTCAACGCCGTATCATATTCCACCGACCATGCCTGCCAGTTCAACGCGCGTAATTTGGCAACCAGGTCCACGTCACTTGTTGCAGCGATGGATATTGCAGGATCGGATCGTTCCGCAAAAGCCAAGGTCTGGAGCTTGGCAAATGTCTCATCGTCTACAGATCGGGGCGCGAAAGCTTCTTTCGTGCTGCGCCGGTTCAATATCGTTCCGAATAGTGGATCGCGCTGAACAGATGGTTCCTTCACCATCGTCACCGACGCGATGGGCCGTTCATCGAGCACCGGTTGCGGCTCGCCTTGCGGGAATGGTGTAATATCGGCCCGATAGCCCTTTTCTGCCGCCGCCTGCCGGAACAGCTCCAGAAATGTTCCGAAGCCAATAGTGATCTGACGATTGGGCGGATCGGTATGCGGCAGGCGTTTCTCCAGATCACAATATACGGTGAAACTGTCATCCCCCTCCAGCCGTACCTGCCATGGCTGACGATTATGGGGATTGGGGGCCAGTATCGCATAGGCCAGCGCATCAATCCTCGGGTCTCCGAAGCCCGCCGCCGCCTGTTTCCAAGGGGCTCGTGCCTTGGCCGTAGAGCGTGTGCCAACATAAGCACCAAAACCACCGCCCAGCAGCAATAAGGATGCACCGCCAGTGACGAGAACTTGCCTGCGTGAAACCATGTTCGAACCTCCATATATATCTAATATATAGATTACTATATTTATGAAGAAGGGATGTCAAATTGGCGCGTGCCAGAAACATGGGCATATCTCGCTAGGGAAATCACCCATCTCGCGAATGCCATGATTCAACTCGTCTGGTGTTAAGGGCAGAACAACCGTCTTTGCTATCATTCCGGCGTCAAAAATCTGTAAGGGACGGGCGTCGTTCAGAACCAGCTCAAAACTGGCTTTGCGCCCTGTTGAAAAGGCTCTGAATGTCCGGAAAAGTCCAAGAAGTGATAACGGCGTGTTAACACTTTTTTAACTTTTTAGTTTAATAAAGGTTAACGCAATCAAAGCGAGTGGGGCATACTTAATTTGATCTGGTCTGCGATAAAAAATGACTTCTGCTTACTCCCCCGAAGCGAACTTATCCGAGACGGAACGCTATGTTCTCGGGTCGCTCAATCAAGCCTGGCCGTCGGCGGCGACCGTGTCTCCCGACATGATAGCGTCGGCTGATGCCAGCAGCAATCCTGCGTTCTTCGTAGATGTTGTCCAGACATTGAGTGACAATGGCATGATCCTGTATGAAGCTTTTTTGACCGGCTCGGGGTCAGGACCCCGCTTCCTCGACACGATGATCACTGCGCGCGGCAAGGCGGCTTTGCAATCTTTGGACATGGACGGTTGATATCCATATCCGGCGCTTACCGCCCGATTAACCCCAATATTTAATTTTTCAGGCTTGAACGACCGCTGAAGCAATGGCCGAGATATGTTTCAATATCGCAAGCTGCTCATCGCCCAGATCGCGCGCATCATCGTCAGCACAGGCTATCATGCCGATGGTGCCACCGTTGCCGTTTCTGATTGGCACGGATGCATAGAGTCCCAAATGCTGTGTCATCGCGTTACGCGGGCTACCCAGCTGTTTAATGTCTATATCTGGATGGCTGGCTGCCCAGCTGTCATCACAGCAGGTCGCAGCATGACTGATGGCATCGACCATATCCATGCCGCCGTCGTTATCGCTGTCATACAGCGTAATGGTTGCAACAGGTGTTTCAAGCAATCTGGCCGCCAAATTGGCGAGCAGTTCCAAGTCCTGTTCCACTGAAATAACTCTGTTCATACCCGATTTAGAACCCTTTATCTCAGCATGTATTGTCAACGAAACCTAAAGATTTGATTAACCATAGATGAACACGCTCTTACCAGATTCTTCTCAACCTCCAAACAACTGTATGTAACATGCTGTAAAGAAGCTGAAAGATAAAGCTTTTTTGTAAGAAAGTTTCATTTTGTAGAACGTACAGTTATGTGAATAGGATGACAAATCTGTTACTTCGTTCATCTTTAGCCATACTCGATTCGCTGATTGCCTTCGATACAACGTCTCGAAACAGCAATTTGCAGCTTATCGACTGGGTTGAAGATTATCTCGGCCAATTTGGGATCGGCGCCACGCGCGTGAATAATGCCGATGGGTCCAAGGCCAATCTTTATGCAACCATCGGTCCTAATGTTGCTGGCGGCATTATATTATCAGGCCATAGCGATGTCGTGCCCGTGGATGGACAGAATTGGTCGAGTGATCCTTTCACCGTCACCGAGCGTGAAGGCCTGCTCCATGGACGTGGCACATGCGACATGAAAGGTTTTATCGCGCTAGCCCTGGCAGCAGCCCCGATGTTGAAAGAAGGCAAGCGCCCGGTGCATCTGGCCATCAGCTATGACGAAGAAGTGGGCTGTCTTGGCGCGCCAGCAATGATTGAGGAAATTGCGGCGACCCTGCCCCAGCCGGCACTCGCGATCATTGGCGAGCCGACGATGATGAAGGTGGTAACCGGCCATAAGGGCATATGCGTGCACGAAGTGGAAGTTTTAGGCCATGAGGCGCATAGCAGCCTGACCCATCTTGGCGTCTCCGCGAACATGGTGGCAATCGAACTCATGCATGATTTGGCTGAACTGGCACGGGAGCTTTGGGAAAAGGCTGATCCGACATCGCCTTTCACACCGCCGCATGCCACGCTTACCATCGGCAAAATGGAAGGCGGCACCGCAGCCAATATCCTGGCACGGCGCGCGCATTTTATTTTTGATCTGCGCTGCCCGCCCAATGTTGATCCAGATGAAATTTTAAGGCCGTTCAAGGAAAAGGCTGCGGCCATCGACGCGCAACTGAAAGACACTTTTCCAGCCACGGGCGTTCGAGTGGAACAATTGTCCAATGCGCCGCCACTAAACCAATCCGGCTCGGCAGAAGCCGAAGCATTTGTCCGCAAACTCACCGGAGACAATACACCCGCCGGCGTCGTTTCCTATGCAGCGGAAGCAGGCCAGTTTCAGCAGGCGGGATTCCCGACCGTAATTTGTGGCCCCGGATCAATCGAACAGGCCCATCAGCCGAACGAATATATCAGCCTTGATCAGTTCGAGCGGGGTGCTGAATTTATGGTACGATTGATAGAGCAACTGAAGCAGGAGTAGGTGCATGTCCAAACTCGGCGTCTATCGGGGCCGCACCGCTATGGTGACGGGAGCCGGTGATGGTATTGGCAGAATGCTGGCGGGTAAGCTTGCCGAAGCGGGCATGACCGTCTGCATTCAGGATATCCGCGAAGACGCTGCCGCAGCTGTTGTGGAGGAGATCGGCGGCGCGGCTTTCTCAATGACCTTTGATATCAGTGACCGGGACGCGGTTGCCGACGCCGCGGTGCTTTTCGAAAAGGAACACGGCGATCTTGCGATGCTCTGGATCAACGCCGGGGTTGGCGTGGGTGCATCCATACTGGAGGGAAAACCGGATCAGGTACGCTGGGCTTATGATGTCAATGTGCTTGGCGCGATCTGGACAGCGCAACGCTTCGTACCTCTGCTGAAAGGCGATCCGCGCCATGTCGGGATTACTGCCTCGACCGCGGCCCTGCGCGCACCGGAAGGCGACTTTCCCCTCTACGCTGCAACCAAACATGGCACGATGGCGGCGGCAGAAGCGCTACGCGGCGAGCTGGCTGCCAAGAATATTGAAACGACGATATTATGTCCGGGCCTACTGAACACCGAAATCTGGGACGGTGCCAAGGCCCGGCCCGAACGCTTTGGCGGCGAGCGCCGTATGGATCCCAAAATAGCCGGCATGTGGCGCGATGCCAAAACACCTGATGCCATGTGGCCGGATATCGAACGGGTTATGGCAGCAGGCGGCGGCACGCTGGTCTGTGCTACAGATGATGGAGAAACCCGTGCAGCCATGCGTCAGCGGATTGATGCCATCGAAAACGGCCTGGTGGAGCTTTAATCCGCGTTTCGAGGTTGCGAATCTGTGTTGGCGCTATCCATCCCACAAAAAATGCCAAACGCTTGCTACATCTTCAAGACAGCAATGCTCATTTACGGTACGGAATACGCGGGTTATTCCAAAGCTTGCAAAAATCTGGCTTTTTGGCAGAATTTGGCCTATTATTGGGACTATGCCAGCCGTTAAAGCCGCCCGACCCACAGATGTTTTTTCCCGCGACGATTGGAAGCGGCTGACCGCTATTTCGCCTTTGCGGGGATTATGGCTTATTCTGCATGGCTGGCTGGTGGCCGCGCTGGCAGCGGGCGGCACGGCATTGCTATGGGACTGGCATTGGTTAGCTGGTTCCGTGGCCCTCCCTTTTGCGATTGCAATTGTCGGCGGGCGGCAACTGGGTCTTTCCATTTTGATGCATGAAGGCGCGCACGGCCTGCTCCACCCCAATCGCAAGATTAATAATTTCGCTGGCCAATGGCTGACTGGCGCAGCGACAGGAAGCGACCTGCACAGCTACCGCGCCTATCACCTGACCCATCACAAATATACGCAGCAGCCCGAAGACCCCGATCTTGCGCTGTCACAGCCGTTTCCGACGACACCTGCAAGTATGAAGCGCAAAATTGTCCGCGATTTGACCGGGCAGACGTTCCTGAAGCAGCGTAGTGGCCAGATGGTCGCGGCATGGCTGGGGCTCAAGGCGATGCTGCAGGGATCGCCCGCAACCGATGGCAAAGGCAAGCGCGACACCTCTGCTGGCACACCGCTCAACCGCGGCGGTGCTGCTGGTGTTTCTGCTCCGGTCACGGATTTAAGCGGAGCCGTGCGAACCACCAAGACAGTCGGCCGCTTTTTGTTGATTCAGTTTATCGTTCTGGCCGTCAGTCTGCTGACATTGGGCATCATTCCCTTTCTGATCTGGATCATCGCGCTGGCAACAACGTTCCAGCTTTTCCTGCGCATCCGCAACATTGCCGAACATGCCTGCACGACCACCGGCAGTGACGATCCGTTCACCCATGCCCGCACCACTTATGCGAACCTGGTCGAACGCACGACCGTCGCACCTTATTGGGTCAACTATCATAGCGAGCATCACCTGTTCATGGGTGTGCCTTGCTATAACCTACCCCAAGCGCATGCGTTGTTATTGGCGGAAGGCATGGACAAGCGGATGACTATTTCGGGCGGCTATCTGGACGTGCTGAGACAAGTGACGTCCAAGAAAGAACAAACAGCTTGATGAACGTACCCCTGCGCAGGCAGGGGGCCATCTTCCAGTTTCAAATATATGCGCCCACGGGAGATAGGCCCCTGCCTGCGCAGAGGAGCACCCTGTTAAGATTACCGGTATTTCCCGAGCTTCTCAGGCGTCAAATGCCCGGTTTTCGTCCACGCCAGACATCCTTCTTTGCTGTAAGGCGTATGCGTCCACCCCGGCGGCGTGCGGTCCCAACTACCCTTGGGATAATCACCATGCTCGTCAGAGAGGCTGCCCTCTAGAATAAAGGTTTCACTGCCGCCTTCATGGACATGCTCGGGATAGCTGCTGCCCGGTGCCCATCTGACAATCTTTACGGCCTCGCCTTCAAAGTGATGCAGCCAGGCGAATTCCACACCGGGCGCGCCACCATCTTCAAATTCGAGTTCGTGTATATTGAGGGAAAAATGCGCGGTATCCGCAGCTTCGAACTGGTGCAGCTTCACCAATATGGTGCAGCCATCCTGACTGTGCGGTTTGTGACTGGTGCCGATAGGATTACGCACATAGGTGCCAGCCGGAAAATCGCCATGCTCGTCGGAGAACACGCCTTCAATCACCAGAAATTCCTCTCCACCGCCATGGACATGCGGATCGAAATAGCTGCCGGGAGCATAGCGTACCAATGACGTGGCGCGCGCAACTTCCTCACCGACCCGGTCAAGCATCTTGCGTTCAACACCGGGCAAGGGAGAGGGAACCCAGTTCATATCCTCGGGTCGAAGAACAACAGCTTTATCAAAATCGGCGTTTATGCGCATGGCCTGTATCTAAGCTTTGCTGCCTCTATTTCAATTCACTTGATTGAGAAAACCACATAATCGGCTAAGCATTGGAATTATGACGGCTTTCCTAATCGTTCCTTTAGCTTTTCTGCTCGGCTTTGCGCTGGTCCGGGCCGCAACCTGCACGGTTGCAGCAACTATGCGCTGGATTGGCGAAGGCAAGACGGACTGGTTATTCGGTTTGCTCATCGTCGCTTCGTGGGCCGGGCTGGTGCTGTTCCTGCTTCTGCAATATTCGGGGCGGGCGCATATTCCGGTCGATATCGAAATTGGCTGGCAGCTGTTTTTCGGGGCGGCGATCATGGGGATAGGCGCGCTTATCAACCGGGGCTGTTTTGTCGGCACGGTCGGTTATATTGGGGCGGGCAAATTCAGCTATGTCCTTACCTTTGTCGGCCTGGCGCTCGCGATGCTGTTCTTGCGTGTGGACATGCTCAACCCCTTTGATCCGGTGGTCACCAAAGGACGGACCGCGATTGAGGACAGTATCGTCAAACAGGGCGTGCTGCTCGGTTTTGCAGCGCTCTGCCTGCTCAGCCTGTGGTTGATTATTGCCAGACGCAACCTGGCAATGCTCGCCTTGCTGACCATCGGCATCACCGCCGCGCTGATTTACGGCACGCGCCCGGAATGGTCCTATGCGGCCGTGCTCAACAGTCTGCTGCTTGGGCAAGGCCTGTCGGTTGGGATGACAGTGGAGCTTGCTGTCGTGGCCCTATTCGCCGGTGCGGTGTTCAGCAGCTGGCTCAAAAACAAATTTCATCCGCAATTCGGGACGTGGAGGCTGGCTGCCGCCAATCTGGCTGGTGGGTTCCTGATGGGCATTGGCGCAGCAGCGGTGCCCGGCGGCAATGACGTCTTGCTTCTGTGGACCGCCCCCGGGCTCACGCTTTACGGTGCGGTCGCCTATCTGGTGATGATCGCGACCATTGCCGGCATGCTGGTGGCTATGCGCTATGGGACAAAAGCTGTTGGCAAATGCCGATGGTTCAAAAACCCTATGCGCGAATAAACCGATGTGCGTCGCGATCCTTTTTGGTGGTCGCGGGATCAAATACTTCGCCGTTCATCGCGATATAGACGCCATGTGGCAATGTCTGTGTTGCGGCGAGTGCGAAGCCCACATTAAATTCGGCATCACTATTGCGCAAAGTTGCCGGCTGCATCGCGCCGGTTAGTACGATGGTTTTATCTGTGATATCAGCCAGAACCATCCCGGTCTGCACCATCGTATCGGTACCATGGGTCACGAGGATTTTGTCGGCATCGCTGGCCGCGACAGCGTCATGAATGGCCTGCCGGTCACCGTCCGTAAGCTCCAGACTGTCCTTGCGCATCAACTGTGTCACCCGGTGCGGAACATAGACATTATTCTCTGCCAATATGTCGGGCAAAGGCGTCGGGCCGATATGATATTCCGATAGAGCATCGAAATATATCTTGTCGATTGTACCGCCGGTGGTAAAAATATCGATCACGCCAAGGCCTCGGCAATTAGCTTGCGCGTATTCTCCACACCATAGAGCGCGATGAAACTTCCCATGCGCGGGCCTTGCGAGCTGCCAAGCAAGGTCTCGTAAAGTGCCTTGAACCAGTCGCGCAGATTTTCGAAACCGCCCTCTTTGCCAATCGTATAGACGATCGTCTGGATGTCTTCGGCTGCTGCATCATCAGGCAACGCGCCCAGTTCGCTGTCGAGCCGTTCCAGTGCTGCCACTTCCACGCCTTCGGGCTTCCGTCGGTGCAGCGTCGGGGCGATGAAATCCTTGTGATAGGCCATGGCATTGCCAATCAGCTCATCGAGATCAGGATATTTTTCTGGCGTCGCATCCGGCGCATATTGGCGCAAATAGCCCCAGATTTGTTCGCGATCGGCATCGCCCATCACGCCAACCAGGTTGAGCAACAATCCGAACGTCACCGGAATCGTATCGGATGGCACATCACCGCCATGGACATGATGCACCGCATTGCCGAGCTGTTTGTCCGGCGTCTGCTCATGCCAGTTGGCGCGAAACTGAAAATATTCATCCACGGCTTTTGGAATCACGCCCATATGCAGCTGCTTGGCTGATTTGGGTTCGCGATAAATATAGAAGGCGAGGCTGTTTTCCGAACCATAGCGCAGCCACTCGTCAAGGCTCAGACCATTGCCTTTGGATTTGGAAATTTTCTCGCCTTTTTCGTCGAGGAACATTTCGTAGATCAGGCCTTCGGGCTTACGCGCACCCAGCACTTTGGCAATCTTGCCCGACTGCACGCCGCTGTCGGTCAAGTCCTTGCCATACATTTCATAATCAACGCCCAAAGCCACCCAGCGCATCGCCCAGTCAACTTTCCATTGCAGCTTCGCGCCGCCAGTAAGGGCATTATGCTCGATCATCTCGCCATCATCTTCAAAGCGCACGATCCCCGCATCCGCATCGACAATCTCGACGGGGACCTGCAGGACATGGCCGGTTTTCGGGCTAATCGGCAAAATTGGCGAGTAAGTCGCCTGACGTTCCTTGCCAAGCGTGGGCAGCATGATGTCAAGAATTTGCTGGTTGCGGGCCAGCACCAATTTCAACGTCTCATCAAAAGCACCGCTTTGATATTGTTCGGTTGAAGAGATAAACTCATAGTCAAAGCCGAACCGGTCGAGAAACTCGCGCAGCATCGCATTATTATGCGCTGCAAAGCTTTCATATTCCGTATCGAAGGGGTTCGGTACCTGCGTCAACGGCTTGTGGAGATGCTGGGCCAGCATATCCTGATGGGGCACATTGGTCGGCACTTTGCGAAACCCGTCCATATCGTCGGAAAAGGCAATCAGGCGCGTCGGGTTGCCCGTCAGCGTCTCATAAGCGCGCCGCACCATCGTGGTACGCAGCACTTCATTGAATGTGCCGATATGCGGCAGGCCGGATGGGCCATAGCCGGTTTCGAACAACATCGGTTCTATCTTACCATCTGGGCCGGTCTTGGGCGCAGGCGCGCCGCGCTCGCCGCGATAGCGTTTGAGCAATTTGCGGGCTTCTTCAAAAGGCCAAGCTTTGGATTGCTGTGCTGCTTCACGATAGTCGGTCACGATATGATAGTCCTGTTCAATCAATTAGGTCGTTTATTTTTCTTGGTTCTGCGCCAATAGTAGCATTACCGTCTATAGCAAGTTAGAACAGCACAAAAGCAGGAGATTTCAGATGGGTGCATTGATCGCGGGCGTGTTATTATGGAGCATCGTTCATCTCGTCAAATCGGTCGCTCCGGGCCTCAGAACCAACATAAGAACGAAGATCGGCGAAGGCCCGCATCAGGGGCTGGTGGCGTTACTGATCATCACAGCCATTGCACTCATGATCTATGGCTGGCGCACCGCGCAATATGAATTCGTCTATGATCCCCCCACTTGGGGCCGGCATCTGAACATGTTACTGATGGTCTTTGCCATTTTTCTGTTCGGCGCGGCGCAGGGGAAATCCCAGATCAAACAGTTTATCCGTCACCCGATGCTGACCGGAATGCTCATCTGGGCCGCCGGGCATTTGCTTGCCAATGGTGACAGCCGCTCGGTGGTCCTGTTCGGTGGTCTCGGCCTATGGGCCTTGATTTCGATTTTCACGGTCTCGCGCAACGAAGGCCCCTGGATAAAACCAACCGAAACCGCAACTGTCGGCCGTGAGATATTGGGCTTGGTGATCGCGCTGGTGCTCTACGCTATATTGTTCGGAATGCATCGTTTCTATGCCGGTGTCGCTCTGGCTGGTCCGAACGCGCCCGGATTATAGCAAATCTTGACTGACAGCACCCTCCCCTATCCTGCGCTGCATGCCAGCCATAGCGGCATCTGGATTTGCGGCAGCGACGGCGTGTCCCGCGCGATTGGCAAGGGCGAGGCGATTGGCTGCGTCGCGGAAACCCCGCATATCCTGCTTAACGCGCCGCTTATGGGTCAGCGATTGGGTTATCCGGATCTGTCGGGTCTTGATCTGCTGGAATTATTCGCTTTCATCCACCCGGCACAATTTGTGGTTCCGACCCCGGCTGGCCTGGCCAAGACATTGGGATTGGAACCCGCCGGGCAGGAAGCGGATATTGCCAAGCTTTACCGATTGGCTGCCGATCACTTGCTGGCCGGATTGCAAGCCCCCCATTGGCCGGAACGCGAGGGCGCCTGGAGCAGCGCGCAAGCCATGTACCGCCTGCGCTGGCCCTGGGCGGGGGAAGTGTCCAAGCGGCTCACCAAACCCGCCGAAGCCGAACGCTGGCTGTTTTCCAAACTCGAGGAATGGGAAGAAGAAACCCCGCGCCCGGCCCCGCGCTCGGTGACGATGGACGAGAGCGCAACGCTGGCGCAATTGAACCGCCTGACCGGAAAAGGGTCGGAAGAGCGCGAGGGGCAAAAAAGCTACGCATCGGCCGTTGCCAAAATTTTCGAACCCCGACGCGTAAAGGGCGCGCCGAATATGCTGCTGGCCGAAGCGGGCACGGGCATTGGCAAGACGCTGGGCTATCTGGCGCCTGCGTCCTTATGGTCGGCGCAGGCGGGCGGCGCCGTCTGGATTTCGACCTTTACCAAAGCGCTGCAACGACAACTCGACCGCGAAACCCGGCGCATCTATCCGGATGAAGAAACCTTCCGCAAAAAAGTCGTGGTGCGAAAGGGGCGCGAAAATTATCTCTGCCTGCTCAATCTGGAAGATGCGCTGCAAGGGGGGTTTGCCGGGCGCGCAGCGATCCTTGCGCATCTTGTCGCCCGCTGGGCCGCCTATAGCAAAGACGGAGATATGGTCGGCGGTGATCTGCCGGGCTGGCTGACGACCCTGTTCCGGCGCAATGGGGCTATCGCCCTGACCGACCGGCGAGGCGAGTGCGTCTATGCAGGCTGCCCGCACTACCGAAAATGTTTCATTGAGAAATCCGCTCGCGCCAGCCAGCAGGCCGATATTGTCATCGCCAATCATGCGCTGGTCATGGTCAATGCGGCACGCGGGCGGGAACAGCAAAATGCGCCCACGCGCCTGATCTTTGACGAAGGTCATCACCTGTTTGATGCCGCTGATTCCATGTTTGCCGCGCGGCTCTCGGGACAGGAAGCCATCGAGATCCGCCGCTGGGTCATCGGTCCGGAAAGCAAGAACCGCGGAAGAAGACGCGGATTGGCAGCGCGGCTTGCGGACCTCGCATCCTATGATGAAGAAGGCGGCCGCGCGATTGAAAGCGCGCGCCATGCCGCCGAAGCCATGCCGAGCGATGGCTGGCTGCAACGCTTGTCCGAAAGCGAACCATTCGGTCCGGTCGAAGCGTTGCTCGGCGAAGTGCGCCATATGGTCTTTGCCCGCGACGAGAGTCAGAGCGCCGATGCCGGCTATGGTCTTGAAACCGAACTGACCGATGTCGAGGGGCCGATGATCGATGCGGTCGCCAATGCTGCAGAAGCGATTGACGCTTTGCTCAAGCCATTGGTCCGGCTGGGTCAGCGTATCGAACATCTGATTGAGGAAGGTCCAGACTGGATGGACGCGCCGGCAAGGGCCCGAATGGAGGGGGCCTTGTCGAGCCTTGGGTGGCGTTGCGACACCTTGTCTGGCTGGCTAGCCTTATTGTCTCGCATCGGCGGTCCCGCCGATCCAGATTTTGTTGACTGGCTGTTGATCGACCGGTTTGAAGGCCGTGAATATGATATCGGTATCTGTCGCCACTGGCTTGACCCCACGATCCCCGTGACCGAGGTCGTCATGAAACCCGCCCATGGTCTGATGATCACGTCGGCCACGCTGAAGGGCGGCGGTGACTGGGAAACAGCCCGGGCGCGCAGCGGCGCGGTGCATCTGGATCAGATGGTACAGGAATTTGAGGTGCCCAGCCCGTTCAACTATGTCGAGCAAGCCAAGGTCATCATCGTCACCGATGTAAAGCGCGGCGATATGGCCGGACTGGCCGGCGCCTATGCGCAATTGATTGAAGCGTCCGGCGGCGGCACGCTGGGCCTGTTCACCGCGATCCGGCGATTGCGCACCGTCTATGCGCGCATTGCCGACCGCATGGCGCAGAACGGCCTGCCGATCTACGCGCAACATGTGGACCCGATCGATACCGGCACTTTGGTGGATATTTTCCGCGATGATCCCAAGGCCAGCTTGCTCGGTACCGATGCCTTGCGTGACGGCGTCGATGTGCCGGGACGCAGCCTGCGTCTGGTCGTAATGGAATCCGTACCCTGGCCGCGCCCGGATATCCTGCATAAGGCCCGGAGACTGGCGGGCGGCGGGACTGCCTATGATGACCGGATCATCCGCGCGCGTCTGGCCCAGGCCTTTGGCCGGATCATCCGCCGCGCCGATGATCATGGCCATTTTGTAATCCTGTCCTCCGCCTTTCCCTCTCGCCTTTTGTCCGCTTTTCCGGAAGGCACGCCGGTGGAAAGAATGCCGCTGGCCCAGGCGCTGGCGGAAATAAATGCGGCTAAATCCAAAACTGCGCAATCCAGTCTTTCCCCTGACATATCTTTCAGGCATGACGCTGCGCTAGAGGACGAAATTCGGGATAAATCGGGCGGCATATGAAGAGACTAACACTTTTACGGCACGCAAAATCCAGCTGGGATGATCCTGTCACACGAGATTTCGACCGGCCGCTCAACGAAAAAGGCAAGCGCGCCGCGGCGATCATGGGCAAGTTTATTAAGCGCCATGATCTCTCCTTTGATCAGGTGCTCGCCTCCCCCGCCGTCCGCGTTATCGAAACCTTGGAACAGGTGGAACCGGCCAGCGGCTTGTCGTTTGAACCGCAATGGGACCGCAAAATCTATCTCGCCTCTTCGGTGACGTTGATGGATGTGTTGCGCGGCGCCAATGAAGATGCGGAGCATGTTCTGATGGTCGGCCATAATCCCGGCCTAGAGGACTTGATCTTTGATCTTGTCCCTGACGATGGATCCTCCGAAGCAAGGGGCGCAGTGGAGATCAAATATCCGACAGCTGCTTTGGCGGAGCTGAGCCTGGATATCGAAAACTGGGCGGATATCAAAGACAGCTGTGGCACATTGGACCGGTTCACCCGGCCGCGTGATTTGGATCCGGAACTGGGGCCGGATTACGTTTGAGACCTTTCGACTAGCCGCCTAGAAATCATGCATTTCCCAACAAACCGCCCTTCCAGCAACGCCCTGAACATCGCGCGTATCTGCGTTATAATCGAACGAAATCTTGCCGTGCGTCATCGAATAACGGATCTAGCCAAAGCTAGTGGGATGGCTCCCCATCATTTCCAACGCCAGTTTGCCGCAGCGACCGGAGAGACGGTGGCGGGATACCTCAGAAGCCGTCGGTTGGAATATGCAGCGATTGCCCTCTCACAAAGCAATGCTCGTATAGTAGATATTGCGCTGGATTGTGGCTTTGAAACCCACGCCGCATTGACGCGCGCATTTACGGCACATTTTGGTGTCAGCCCAAATACGTTTCGACATTCGGGTTTGCCAGAGTCCTTTACGCCGGTCCAGCCGCGGCCTTTTCTAAAACCCATCGAAACCCGCTCTCTTCAACTTACATGCGATATTCTCGAACTGTCGGAACAATGGCTTTGCTGGCGCCGCGCAACCGGCATGATCGATGGGCATTTTTTCCCCGACATCCAGAAGACAAAAAAAGGCTTTCGTGAACTGGGGACTGAGCTTGACGATTGCGATGTGACTATCGGAGCCGGATATCCAGAAGGACCAAGGGCATTCAATGACACCAACGCCACGGCCTATTTCGGCGCCTTGCTCGACCGCAAACGCGCCCTTTCGTGGCCGGAAGGCTGGACGCAAATTGATGCCGGGACCTTTGCGGTTTTTCCACATCATGGTTCTCTCACTACCGTGCATCTTACCTGGCATCGCGCTGCCCGCATTGGATTGGGGCGGCTCGGGCTAAAATTACGGCCAAGCTGGATGTTCGAGATTTATCTGACGTCGCAGATCCATCCGCCCAGCAATCAATTGTCGGCGCTCATTCACCTGCCGGTTCAAAAAGGCACGATCGGGAAAGCGTAACATCATTTGTCACTCTATCTTAGCAGGAAACGCCTGAAGGAGGACATTCGTGACGATAGCCATGCCCGATATTCTAAATCGATCACTCGCGGAAATTGCACACAGCATAGCCGACGAGACACAACGCGCGGCCTTATATGATGCGCTGGCGCAGCAACGCGAACGATGGGAGCCCAAAATCAATGCCTTCGAGTTGCGGCGTGAGGACAACCCAAAGGATGTTGCCGGACCGCTCAATGGCCTGCCCATAACCATAAAGGATCAAATCGCAGCTGCAGGATGGCCACGCAGCTTTGGATGTGAACGAACGGCGTCCAAAGCGGATGGCACCAATGCGGGTTTTGTCGAACAATTGATCAGGCTTGGAGTAGAGGTGACTGGAAAGACTGCATTGCCGCCCAATGCGCTCGATTTCCAGACATTCAACCAGCGCCGTGGCTCGACCAACAATCCCTATCACCTGGACTTCACCGCCGGCGGAAGTTCCGGTGGCGGTGCAGCGGCAGTAGCCAGCGGCATGAGCCTGCTGGATATCGGTGCTGATCTTGCCGGTTCTATTCGTATTCCTGCTGCATGGTGCGGGGTCACATCACTCACCCCGACGGAGGGTTTGTGGCCGAATGACGGTATGCTCCCAAACGATCAAAAACTCGATCATTTCGCTCGAATTGGCCTGATTGCACGAAACATCGAGGATCTAGGCTGGATCTGGGATTGCCTTGCAAGCGATGCCCGCAAACAATCAGAATCGACAAGGGCTTCACAATTGTCTGTCTGGAAACCCGGCAGTATATCGCCCTGTGATGCGATAACATCAGCGGCGTGGAAAGATCTGCCTGCACAAATTAGTGGCGCAAAAATCCTCATCACATCAGACCAAATGCAAGACCTCTTCACACCCGAAGTCTATCGCCTGTTCGGTGAGATCATGGGTCATGAAACCGGCGCCCTCATCCCTTGGCCGATACGCTTTTTGATGCGGTTGGACCGCAGCGCAACGTTGCATTCGCCTGATTTTGTGGCGCATGTTCATGTCGGATATCGCAGGAGTAAGGCACGCCTGTCGCATAATATAGATCGGCTGAAGCAATGGCGCCAGGAGGCTTTAATACGACGGGCACATATTGATGCTTTCATTCTTCCCGTAACCGGCATCAGTGCTTTCAAACATATGAAACCAAACACCGATCGCAACGGCGTTCGGGATTACGATCATCAGTTTGAAACCCACGCGGGCCCGCTGGGCTATTTTGACGCGCTGACCCGGTTTACCGTGCCCATCACCTTGCTCGGTTGGCCCGTGGTTACGATTCCGATGGGGTTTGACAAAAATGGCTTGCCAATGGGCATGCAGCTTGTCGGAAAACCGCATTCTGAAAAAATGCTTTTAGAACTAGCTGAGAGGATTTCGATCAGATCAGACAACGCTATCCAGCACGCTTAAGCCTGGCCAAGCGCACTCGACAAGCGGTCGCGAATGGTTTTCAGCTCTTTGAGCATCACACCATTATCCTCTTTGACAGTTGCGGCCATTGACCCCTCCGAACCGACAGATGCTTGCCGAGCCACGTCTTTCGCAGGTTGCGTCTTGCGTCCCGTCAGAGCTTTCCGTGCACCCTTGATCGTATAGCCTTCTTCATTGAGCAGGCGGTTGATGGTCTTCACCATCTCGACATCTTCGGGCCGATAATGACGTCGTGAACCCGCCCTTTTCAGCGGCTGGAGCATTCCGAACTGGTCTTCCCAATAGCGCAAAATATGCGGTTTGATATTGAGCTCTTTCGAGAGCTCTCCAATGGTTCGGAATGCGCCGCTGTCTTTGGTCATACTATACTCGACCTTCCAGCTTACCCGGCCGCGATTATGCGGTCGCGCATAGTCTGGCTGGCGCGAAAGGTGAGAACGCGGCGGGGGGCGATGGGCACTTCCACGCCGGTTTTGGGATTACGGCCGGTGCGTTCGCCTTTGTCGCGCAGGACGAAAGTTCCGAAGCCGGAAATTTTCACATTTTCCCCGTTTACCAGCGCGTTGATCATATGATCCAAAATTGACTCCACCATCACGGCGCTATCGGCGCGCGACAGGCCAACCTGGCGATTCATGGTATCGGAAAGATCCGCACGTGTAAGAGTACTGCTATAGCTCATATCAAATATCTCCTAGTAAGAGATTGAAAACCCTACATATCGCATATAGCAAGTTGGGAAATATGTAAATCTTAACAGTGGATTTCGGTCGTTTCTCGCGATAAGCCGAACATATGACCGATCAGATGACCAAAAATATCGATAAAATGCTGACTTTGGCCGACCTTTTGCAACAATGCGGGGCAGGCGGCGAGTCCAATCCCGTCATCCTGCCGCAGGGCTGGACTCAGGGACGAACGGCGTTTGGCGGACTATCGGCAGCGCTCGCTTATCACGCCGCGCGCCATATAGAAGACGGTCTACCCGGGCTTCGCTCGGCGCAAATTGCCTTTACAGGCCCATTGTTCGGCGCACTCACCGCCGAGACGAAAATGCTTCGCCGGGGCCGCAACACGGCTTTTGTCCAATCCGAACTGTTTGGCGATAAGGGACTCGGCCTGCATTGCAACTTCATCTTCGCAAGCGAGCGCGAAACGGAAGTGAAAACCCATGACATGATGCCGCCAGAGTTTCCGCCACTACCCAAAGAACAGGATTTGCACAGCGGACCGGAACAGTTTTTCACATCCAAAATGCAATTTGTCGGGAAGCGCATCGATACCAGTATCAAAACCAGCCGGTTAACGCGCTGGATGCGGCTCACAGATCGAGAAGGCCTGGACCCGATGGCAGAGATTATCTGCATGGGTGACAGCCTGCCGCCTTCGATCATGGGATTGCTCGACAAAAATGCAATGGTCAGCTCGATGAACTGGCAGGTGAATATCATTGCCGATCACCCGGCGACAACCGATGGCTGGTGGTTGATCGACTCCCAAACCCATCATGCCGATCACGGTGCCAGCAGCCAGTTTATGAGCATCTGGAACAGTGACCGGCAGTTGATTGCTACTGGTATGCAAAGCGTCGCCTATTACGCCTGACCGGGCCGTGATCAGCTTTCGGCAAGCCGTTCCCGCCGGTTGGCGAACATAGTCTGGATCCGATTCTTGCCGCGATGTTCGAGCAGCGCCAGCGCCGGAATAAGCAATTGCAGGATGAACGCACCGAACAGCACGCCAAAGCCCAGGCTGGCCGACATCGGGATCAGGAACTGCGCCTGCAGACTGGTTTCAAAGGTGATCGGCGCCACGCCCAGAAATGTCGTTAGCGAGGTCAGCATGATCGGCCGGAAACGGGATTTCGCCCCGCTCAATATCGCCTCTTCAATAGGCATGCCATTACGCAGATTTTCGTTGATAAAATCGATCATCACTAGCGAGCCGTTCACAATCACTCCCGACAATGCGATGATCCCGAATATGCTGAGCACCACCAGCTGCAGACCAAGCAAAATGTGACCGATCAGCGCACCGATAATACCAAAGGGGATTACCGCCATGATGATCAACGGCTGCACATAGGAACGGAAGGGAATGGCGAGCAGCGCATAAATTGCCAGAAGCGCAAAGAGAAAAGCAGTGGTCAGATCACCAAAGGATTCCGCCTGTTCTTCCTGCTCCCCGCCCAGCGTATATAAAAGCTGGGGATAGTCGGCCTGCAGCCGCGGCATGATGTCGTTATTGAGCGCATCGGCAATTTCCTGCCCCGTCACGACATCATCGTCGAGATCAGCGGTTATAGTGGTTATCCGGCGGCCATCGGTGCGACGGATGATGGACGGCGCTTCACCAAAAGAGACATCGGCAAGTGTTGCCAGCGCGACTTCGCCGCCCGGAACACGGACCCGGAAACGTTCGACATCGGTTATCGAATTGCGTTCTTCCTCGGGCAAGCGAATATAGACCCGCACGTCTTCCCGGCCGCGCTGGACGCGCAATGCCTCACTGCCGAAAAAGGCGGCGCGCACTTGAAGCGCCACATCCTGCAGCGTCACACCCAATGTTCTGGCTGCCGGTTTCAAGCGCAGCTGGATTTCCTGCAAGCCTTCATCCTGGTCGGTCTCGATATCGAATACGCCAGAAAAACGGGCAAGCTCCGTCATAAGCTGTTCGGACGCCGCATCGACTATCGCCGGATCAGGGTCGGACAACTGTATATTCACTGGCGCACCGACCGAAATTAATTCGGACGCAAAAACCAGAGATCGTACCTCGACGAGCGGGCCGACAGTATCGCGCCACGCACTTTCAAACGCTTTGGCATCGAGCTCTCGTTGGTCGCCGGGTGCAAAACTAAACTGCACACTGGCAAGATTGGACGACAATGTACCGCTGCTAGGTTCCGGGCCACCGTCACGTGCAGCTTGTCCCACACTGGTAAATATGCCGCGCAATGGAGATGGCTCACCCTCCTCTTGCTCCGCTTGATATTCGGCGAAAGCCTTGCGCCCTCCCTCCTCAATCAGACGAGCGATTTTCTCAGTCTGCTCAATGGTCGTGCCGGCTGGCATTTCGAGGCTCGCAGTCACGATATCCGCCTCCACCGAGGGAAAGAAGCCGACTTTGATAATTCCGGCAGGAATGAAGGAAGCGAACAGGATTAAAGTCGCAACCGCCCCCGCCACGATCACATAGGGCATGCGAAGGGAGAAATTAAGCGCGCGGTCCAGCGGGCCGTCCACGAAGGCCTGATAATGTTTGTCTACCTTGGCCTGAACCCTTTCAAAGAACCGCGTCACTATATTCAGATTGGGCGTCCCCGGCGCCGGCAGATGGCTCAGATGATAAGGCAGAATGAGCAGACATTCGATTAGTGAGAGCGCCAGAACGGCAATCACCACTAACGGAATATCGGCCACCAATTTGCCGATCACTCCGCCAATCGCGAATAACGGAGAGAAAGCAGCGACAGTCGTCAACACGGCGAAAATCACCGGCACTGTAACCCGGCGGGCGCCCACGATAGATGCACCCAACCCCGTGCGGCCTTTTTCGCGCTGCGCGTAGATATTCTCGCCCACCACAATCGCGTCATCAACCACCAGGCCAAGAGCAAGAATGAAACCGAAAAGCGAGAACATGTTGATACTGGAGCCAGCCAGATCGAGCAGATAAATCGCGCCGATAAAGGTAACGCCAATGCCAACCGCCGTCCACATCGCCAACCGGATATCGAGAAAAAGCGTGAGTGCCAGCAACACCAGAAAAAGACCGATTGCCGCATTTTTGAGCAGCAGGCTTAGACGGTCATTGAGCAATTCGGAATCGTCACTCCAAATCGCATAGGAAACACCTGCTGGAAGCGTATCAACAAAATCATTTTCCAAATATTCTCGAACGGCCGTCGCCACATCGAGCACCCGTTCATCACTGGTTCGAAAAACTTCCACGAACGCGACCGGTTTGCCATTATACAGCGGCAATAAATCGGCATCTTCAAAACCATCCTTGATCGTCGCGACCTGCCCAAGTCTTATGAGCGCGCCATTTTCGTTGCTCACCAGCACAATATCTTCGAAATTCTGCTGGTTATAATTTTGTCCGATGGTGCGAACCCGCACTTCCTCGGTATCGGTATCAATCGAACCCGCCGGACTATCCAGGCTGCTCGCCGCGACCGTTTGCGAAATATCGTTCAGCGACAGACCAAAAGCCTGCAGCGTATTTTGAGGCACTTCGATCGACAACTCATAGTCGCGAATGGAACTGGTATCGACAAAAGACACTTCATCAAGCGCTGCCAGTGAATCTTCCAACTGGTAAGCCACTTCTTTCAGCGCTGTTTCCGAAACATCACCAAATATCGCGATCCGTACAACACTTTGTCTGGTAGTCAGCTCCCGAACATCGGGTTCTTCCGCTTCATCGGGAAAGGTCTGGATCTGATCGATCTCCGCCTTCACATCGTCCAGCGCGCGGTCAATATCTGTACCCAATTCAAGTTCGACCGAAACCGTGCCTGATCCTTCATAGGCGTTGGCTTTCACTTTCTTAACACCGTCTACCGCTTCCACCGCTTCCTCGATTTTTTGAACAATCGATTCCTCGACTTCATCGGGTGTGGCACCGGGATAGGTGACGCTGACCTGCACGGTATCGAGGCTGTTTTCCGGAAAAACTTCCTGCACAATCGTGCCGAACGAAGCGATTCCGGCAATGAAGAAGAACAGCATCAGCAAATTGGCAGCCACGCCGTTGCGCGCCATGAACGCGACAATGCCGCGCTGCTCCATCACTTCTTTGCTGGGCTTTTCCGGTCCTGAAGGCGGAGAACTGGATTGATCTACCGGTGCGGTCATGGGGCTTTGTCAGCTCCCGATCTGGTGGCTTTTGTTTTACTCTTGCCGGGCTTGGTTTTGGATGAAGCCGTTTTCCTGTCTGCCGCAATCCGCACCTGCTGGCCATCTGTTGCCGTCTTTAACGCGCCCAATATAACAACAGGTTTTTCGCCTAAGCCAGCTGTCTCAATCAACGCCTCCTTGTCAGTGCGCTGCAATATATCCACATTGACGATGCGGAGCCTTCCCTCACGCACCAGCCATATCTGATTGCCCGGCCGCAGCGCAGCCAGGGGCAGGACCGCATATTCATCAAGCGCCCGGCCTGTAATTTCCGCCTCGACAAAGCTCCCGACAAATAAGGGCGGTGCGCCGGATGCGCCGGCTGATTTCTGACCCTCTTTCTGGGTGACGGCCGGTGCGCCGCCGCGCAGCGGGTTCGGGATGCGCAAAAACACATCAATGGTCCGGGTTTGCGGATTAAGGACGCTGTTGGCGCGATCCACAAAAGCCTGCCAGCGGTAGCGCGTCCCGCCATAGTCGGAATAGACCGACGCTTCGATACGATTGCTGCCAAGTCGCCATAGGGCCGGAATGAGAGCCGCTTCACTTTCCGAGAGCGGGATGACCGCTTCAAAATCAGCCGTGCCGACCATCGTTCCCAGTGACTGACCGGGCGTGACATAGCTGCCCAGCGCTATATCTTCAGATCGCACGACGCCTGAAAATGGGGCGCGGACGGTCGTACGTTTCAACGCAGTTTGGGCGTCCGATAGCCCCGCTTGTGCGCGGCGAAGGGCTGCGCGGGCGGATTGTAATTGCGGTTCGCGCGTCGCCAAACCATTGGTGGGTGTGGCTGTGTTTCCTGGCTGGCCATTTGTGCCCTGGCCTTTCATATCCTGGCCTTTTGTCAACATATCGGGCGGTAAAATTCGTGCTGCATAGTCGCTGCTATCGACACTGGCATAGGCGTTGCTGCTAGCACCGCGCTGTTGAAAGCGTTCCAGCTCTGCTCTGGCCAGCGATACTTCTTCCCGCGCTTCCATGACCGCCACATTCTGCGAAGCCACGTCCGCCTGTGCGGTCTGGACAGCATTGCGATAATCCGCCGTATCGATACGGAATAAAGTGGCGCCCCGCGCAACGCTTTGGCCTTCGCGCAGGTTTGGATTGACATAAACCAGCTTGCCCGCAACTTCGGCCGATAGCGTCAACTCTTCACGCGCGCGAACCGTGCCAGCCCCTTGCACCATCAAATTGCCGGATTTGATTTCCAGGGGCTGCGCCTGGACCAGCGGGATATTTTCCTCGGGTGGCTTTTCTTCCGGCCCGCCGCGCAGAAAAATGAGCAGTGCGGCAATCACGATTGCTGCAAGCAGGATCAGGCCGCCAATAACGCGTTGCCGATGCACTATTCGTCTCCTCTAAATTCTGATTCAATGGCTGGCGCGGCCGATTTGCTTGACGCTGGCGCATCCCAACTGCCGCCCAGTGCCCGGTGTACCGCCAGCCGCGCCAATGCCACGTCACGCGCAGCTGAAGACAGGGCAGATTGCACCTGATATTGCGCGCGCAGAGCATCGAGATAATCGACATAGCTTCCAACACCTGTCGCAAAACGGCGCGATTGCAACTGCGCCGCAGCGGTTGCTTCGTCGAGCTGGGAAAAGAGAAAGCGATAGCGCTGCCGTTCTTCTTCATAGCCCTCGATGGCAGCACCGACTTCTTGATAGGCGGTCAAAACCGTGCGCGCATAAACAGCCGCTTGCTGGGAATATTGCGCATCAGCGACATCAATATTGGCCCTGATCCTGCCGCCTTGAAACAGGGGGGCGGTGAGGCCCGCTCCCAGATTCAATATCCACTTGTCGAAAATATCGAACAGCCCGGACGGGTTGCCCGCCTGTGTTCCGGTGCCTGCGGAAAGGCTGATCGATGGAAAGCGCTCGGCTTTCCGGGCGCCCAGAGTGAACCGCGCCGATTCAAGGCGCTGGCTTTCAGCGTAAATGTCCGGCCGCTGCGCCAGCAAGTCGATCGGCAGGCCGGAGGGGATGGACGTGAAAATCAGCCGTGGTGCCAGCTTTTGGCCCAGAAATTCTTCCATATTGTCGGAATAGCGCCCGACGAGAACCGCCAGCTGTCCTTCGGTGGCGGCCAGTTGCCTTTCGCGCTGTGGCAGGCCCGCTTGAATATTGCGAAAATCCTGTCGCACCTGATAGAGCTCCAAGGATGTTGCCAAACCGCGGCGATAGCGGTTCTCGGTCTGCTCTACCCGGTCGCCCAGCACATCGATAATCTTGGTGGTCAGTGCGATTTGATCACGGGCATCTACGATATCGAAATAGCTGGTTATCGTTTCTGCTATCACAGCAAGGCGGGCAGCCTGCAGATCGGCAGCGGCGGCCGTTGCGTCCGCTCGCCCCGCTCGGGCATCATCGCGCAGCCTTCCCCAAAGATCGACCTCGTAGGAAAAGCCCAAGCTGGATGTGTAGCTTTCAATCTGAAAACGGGATCCCCCGGCGGCTGCGCCAAAGCCCGTTCCATCCGTCGGTGTATCAGAATAGCTGCTGCCTGCTTCGGCATTAGTCTGAGGAAAGAGGCCGCTTTTCGACACACGCGCTTGCGCCTCTGCCGCGCGCAGCCGGGCGGTGGCTTCGGCAAGGTCGAGATTTTTGACCAATGCTTCATCAAGCAATGCGTTGAGAACAGGATCCTGAAAATTGGTCCACCATTGCGCCGGCTCATAAATACCGCCTGCATCCGTCTTGCTATATTGTTGCGGCACGCCAGCGGCTATTTCCGGCGCAGGGGAATCCGGCGCCATGCTGACGCAACCGCTCACCAGCAACGTGACGACGCCGGACAACATAAAATTTCTTACAAAGTGACTTTTCACAATAGGGGACACCGTTTCAGCGGCTTAGACTCTACCAAGCCGTGCCAAATTGCCATCGAACCAAATGAACGTCAACGTTTTATTTGTACGATAGCGTTCATTTTGCTATGAGATAACATCATCAAGGGGAACCGCCATGTTAGATGCGGATATAAATCAGACACATAAGCTGATCGACAGACCAGCGAGTCAGCGTAAAATTGCCGATATTTTGGCAGCCGCGCGTGTTGAATTTTTTGCCAATGGCTTTTCGGCAGCCACAATCGAAGCGATCGCAGCGCGCGCGCAGGTGTCCAAAGTGACAATTTACAGTCGGTTCAAGGACAAGGACAATCTATTCGGTCAAGTCGTGCGCGCAGAATGCGCCGATATGCGTAAAAATTTTACCGTCGAAAACCTGGAGAACAAAAGCCTGCGGGATGTCTTGTTGCACGCCGCACTTGGCATGCTGGACTTTTTGATGCGGGATGAAATGATCCGTTTTGAACGTATATTGGCCGCCGAAGTCACCCGCGATCCCAAAATCGGTGAGCGCTTTCTCGACAATGGTCCGCGCCGATTGCTGCAAGATCTGACCAATTTGCTTCAACTGTCCCTCGAAAAGGGTGAGATAAAGAGCGATGATATAGTCGCTTCGGCGGAAATGTTCCCAGGATTGGTCATGGGGCGCATGGACCTGTTCATGCGCTATGGCCATAAAGTGAAACTGTCGGCAGCTGACAAACAAAAACGCGCGAAACGCGCCGTCGATGCGTGGATATTGATCCACCAACCCTGAGCCGGTCACGCGAATAAAAGGCTGGTCGCCGTGTTACGCCCCGACGAACTGCGCCCAGACCGGCAGGTGATCCGATGCCTTGCGCGCCGAAGCGCTCTCATGCACGCCGCCCGCAATCGCTTCAAGTTGATCACAATGCATGATCCGGTCGAGCCGCGCTATTGCGCCGCGCGAGTGGAAACTGCGACCGCAATCCACGAAATTATAGCTGCGTCCGAAATCCTTCAGGCATCCGCCCGATGCGCTCCATTCGTTCAGATCGCCCATCAAGATGGTCGGCCTTTCTTCCTCATGCTGTTTGGCGAGCTTGACGATCGCTGCCGCTTGCCGACGGCGCCAAAGGCCCGACAGATCAAGGTGCATGCCAAATATCGACAGGTCAAAGCCGTTTACTGCAATCTGCGCCATGACGGCCCCGCGCGGCTCGAGATAGGGAATATGCAAGATGTCCTGAGCCATGACCCGGGCGGACTTGCGCACCAAGATCGCATTGCCGTGCCAACCCATGGAATCGGTCTGCACATCCAGCGGAATGGCGCGATAGTCGCTATATTGTTCGAGCATCAGCGACGGTATCGCCGCCGCCCGTGCGCCAAAGCGCCGGTCGGCTTCCTGCAAGGTGATAATATCTGCGTCCAGCTCATTAAGCACCTCTATGGTCCGTCCCGGATTGCGCCGCCGGTCGGTACCGATCGCTTTATGAATATTATAGCTGGCAACTTTTAGCATCGAAGAGTCTGCAATTATCCCGCGCCGATTCCATTAATTTTTCCCGATTTTCGACAGATCGGGTCGTGATCAAATTAGGGATATGCGACGATCATGCAAATAATATCTGCTGTGCGCAGTTTCAAAGTTCAGGGTACCGAATCCAGCAATCCGAATAGGGCACCTGTGGGATCCCGCAACAGCGCATAACGCCCCATATCATCCATAGTGCTGGGCGGGAGCATCATTTTTGCACCCAATGATTTGGCCTTTTCAGCAACGATATCGACGTCCGCGACACCAATATAGGGAACCCATTGCACGGCGTGGTTCAACTCTTCCGGTATAGCCAATGCAGCTGCTACCGGACTGTCATCAGCTGATCCGAAACTGCTGTAAAAGGCTAAATCTCCAATATCGGTTTGCTCGGAGGACCAGGCAAACAGGCCTTCATAGAAAACCCTGGCCCGCTGGATGTCCATGGTAAACAACGCCTCCCGCATGAAGACACCTGTCGGGGCCGGATAGTCGTGGCTGGCAACGAACGGACAGATCAACCCGCCCAGCGGATCCCGCACCACAGCGCTACGCCCAACCCCGGGAATATCAAATGCTGTTCTTTCGATTGTACCGTCCAGTTTCCGAGACCGTTTGACAGCAGCATCAACATCATCGACCGCGACAAAGGCCAGCCAGTGGGATTGCTGATCCGGCTCAATCTCTATGAACCCGCCATGGGCTTCTCCTTCATGGAGAATGAGCGGATAGTCCGCCTCGCCGGATGTCCAGACGAATTCCGTCGCATGCTCCACTTCATAGTCCCACCCGAGCAAGTCCGTATAAAATTTACGGGCTTTGTCGACATCGGTGGTCAACAGGTCATGCCAAACAATATGACCGATCACAGATGGTTGAGCCATGGTGTTCTCCTTCCGGCCGAGAGCCATCACCTCAGCGCGTTGTGACGCTGATTGTGCCAATGGCATGCAGCCATTCTATTGACGCAGATCAATCCAATGGCCGTATGGGGATGATAGAAACGGCTATGGCATTAATTTGGGCATATCAAAACTAAGGGAATCGACTTAAAGTCAGCCCTCACGCCAAACCCCGTTAGCAACACAGCAGAGGCCTGACCGTGCATCCTGAAATCCCCTATCTTCGGGAAACTATCATCTTCCTGGTCGCCGCCGGATTGGTTGTTCCCCTGTTTCGCAAAGCCGGGATTAGTGCAGTTCTGGGCTTTCTGTTCGTCGGTCTGGTTATCGGTCCCTATGGTGTCGGGCGGCTCGTTGGTGAAACGCCGATACTCGAATTGATGGTGATTGCAGACGTCGAAGGGGTCAGCCGCTTTGCCGAGCTTGGCGTCATATTCCTGTTGTTCACCATCGGCCTGGAACTCTCGATCGCGCAGCTTTGGGGCATGCGGCGACTCGTCTTCGGTTTCGGTACCGCGCAGGTCGCCATAAGCGCGCTGGTGATCGGAGCCATCGCTTATGCGTTCGGCAATAATCTCGTCGCTGCCACAATTTTCGGCCTGTGCCTTGCACTCTCGTCCACAGCGCTTGTCATGCAACTGCTCACAGAGACACGGAGGCTGAGTACGCCCGCCGGCCGCTCCAGTTTCGGAGTGCTGCTGCTGCAGGATCTGGCGGTGGTGCCGATATTGTTTTTCGTCGGCATAGCCGGTGCGACGATACAGGGGTCACTCGCTTTGGCGGCCCTGCAAGCCATTGGCGAAGCGGTGCTGGTGATAGCGCTCATCTTCCTGATCGGTCGCATTGCCGTCCGCCCCTTCCTGCGCTTTGTCGGGGGCACCGGAAGCCGCGAAGTTTTTATGGCAGCCGTCATCCTGCTGGTCTTGATTACCGCGGCGCTGACAGCGCTGGCGGGGCTTTCCATGGCACTCGGCGCGTTTCTCGCCGGTTTGCTCTTTGCCGGAACAGAATATCGCCATCAGATTGCGAGCGACATTGAACCGTTCAAAGGCTTGCTGCTCGGCCTATTCTTTATCTCGGTCGGGATGAGCCTCGATATCCTGGCCGTCTGGGCGGATATCCAATGGGTCTTGCTGTCAGCACTGGGGTTGCTGGCGATCAAGGGCACCATCCTGTTCGCGCTGGCCCGTGCCTATCGCTTGCCCAGGGATGTTGCCGCGGAAACCGCCATATTGATGAGCCAGGGCGGTGAATTTGCCTTTGTGGTCATTGCCGCTGCTTTATCCTTTTCCCTGCTCGATCCGGACATTGCCCAGTTCATGTTGCTCGTCGTTATCGTCACCATGTTCCTGACCCCGCTGCTCGCCATAATCGGCAAGCGTGTGGGCGAAATATTGCGGCAACGAGAGGCCAAGAATGGCGAAGTACCAACCAGCATTGATGACGAACATCCCGTCATTATCGGCGGTTTCGGGCGCGTTGGCCGCTTGCTCGCACAGCTTCTGGACGAGCAGCGCATCCCCTATATCGCGATCGATAGCGATCCGGAGCTGGTGGCCACGCAGCGCGCCAAGGGGGCGGCAATATTTTTTGGCGATGCCAGTCAGCCGGAGCTGCTGCAACATCTGGGAATAGAAAAAGCCGCTGCCTTCGCCACGACCATGAATGCGCCCGAAGCGGCAGACCACGTGATCAAAGCCGTCCACAGAGACTGGCCCCATATCCCGATTATCGCTCGCGCCTGCGACGTGCCCCATGCGGAAGCTCTGCGTGCCAGCGGCGCCCGAAGCGCCGTGCCAGAAACGGTCGAAGCCAGTTTGGAACTATGCGAGCAATTGCTGACGAATATCGGTTTTCCTCAAGAAGCCGCCCGCTCCATCGTCGATGATCAACGGACCTGGCAAACAGGAAAAGAGACTGACGAATAGACTGGGCCTATCGAATAGCGCGGCTTCAATCGATTTAACCGCTTGATGAGCCCCGTGATACAAGCCGATACAACAAACCCACAAGCCCAGTTTTTTGGAAAGGCACCGCTATGGCAACACAATCGAATCAAACCATTTTCCTCACCACCGACCTTACCGCGCGCGCCGACCGGCCGATGGATCGCGCCATTCAGCTAGCCAAAGCGCGCGGCGCAAAGCTGGTCGTCTGCCATGTGTTGGAGAAAGGACGACACGACAAGGCCGCCGTCGATGCGGCCAAAGCTGAAATTGAACTGGATCTCGCCAGCTATAATATTGAGGCGAAGATCATCATTGAGCGGGGCGATGTCGTCAGCCAGATTGTCGACAATGCCGCAGCGAATAATGCTGCGATAATTGTCGCTGGCGTTGCCCGGATTGGCCGTTTGGGCGATCTGGTCATGGGCACGCAACTGGAACGGATCATCCATCACAGCCCGCTGCCCGTCCTGATCGCCAAAAACCGCGCCACGACGCAATATGAGCGCCTGGTCGCGGCCAGCGATTTCTCGCCGCCTTCAGCCTATGCGATTGAACAGGGTTGCACGCTGTTTCCGGACCTGCTGACGCATATCATCAACGCCTTTCACGTTCCGTTCGAAGGCTTCCTGCATTCCGACACCGTGACCGAAGAATTTCGAACCGAACAGCATTTGCAAATGACCAAGTTCATGGAAGATCTGAAACTTTCTCCCGATGTCCGTAAAAGCCTGACTTACAGTGTGGAATATGGCGATACGTGCAGCGTGGTCATGCAGGCTTTAAAAAACCGGCACACCGATTTGGCGGTTATCGGCACCCACGGCACCAGCGGCTTTCGTGCGAATATGATGGGCAGCATGGCGCGCGCGCTGATAACCTACCTGCCCTGCGATATCTTGGCTGTGCGTCAACCGTTGGATTAGTTTTCCCGGCAAATAAACATTCATGCAAACTCATTGCTTGCCATCTAGCGTGCCGTGCTGTATTACAACGACAATACACACTGGAGGGTTACCATGAAGAAATTATTGTTTGTCATTCCTTTTCTCGCGCTTGCTTCCTGCGACGGATCGATCGCCAGCGCTGTTGGCAATGCCGGAAAAAGCAGCTTCTCTGACGGCACAGCAATTCCTTCCACGGATACCAATCCCGGCACGTTTGATGGCGTCACTCTTGCGGGACCAGATAATGTCATCTTCACCACTGGATCGGAATTTTCGATCCGGGCCGAGGGCGACGCGGATTCGCTGGAACAGTTGCGCTATAAGATTACCAACGGGCAGCTGAAAATCGGGCGTGAAAATGGCGGCAGCATGTGGAAAGGTGGCTCCAGCGCTGCGGTCATCTATGTCAGTGCGCCCACACTGAAAAGTGCCAAACTGGCTGGATCCGGTGATATGCAAGTCGATAAGATGGACAGCGAAAGCGCGGCCCTGAGTATTGCCGGTTCTGGTAATATCAACATTGAACAATTGGAAACCGCATCGCTGAGCACCAAAATAGCCGGTTCCGGCGATTTGACCATGGCGGGAACAGCAGACAAGGTCACTATTTCGGTTGCGGGTTCCGGCAATATCAGTGGCAAGCAATTGAAAGCCGATAGCGCGACGATCAAAATAGCCGGTAGCGGTGATATTGCGCTCTCTTCGGACGGCACCGTAAACACCAAAATTGTCGGATCAGGAGATGTCCGGATTCACGGTAATGCGACATGCGAAACCAAAGCTGCAGGATCAGGCAAAGTGACCTGCGGGTGACAATCCCCCTCTGATTTCGCTTTCCTACAGGATCACCCTTCTGCTAGCCTAGGCTATAGCTTTGGGGGAGATTGCCATGACAGCGCCAGATAATCATCCGATATATCACATGCTATGGGTGCCTGATCCTGCACGGCCAATTCCCGCAGAAAAAGAGGGTGTGGTCTGTGTGAACTTTGGGGCGGAAAGATCATCACCTCGGCGCAAAAAAACATCTGTGATGTGTGTGAACTTTGAAAGCCCACATCGCGGCGACGAGCAGGCTGTGATCTGTGTGAACTTTGACACGCTCTATCACGGGATAAAAAGGGCTGTGAATTGTGTGAACTTTGGTGTGTCATCGCTGGGCGGGAGGATGTCTCATGCCTAATTTCTGGGAAAAGCACGCCGTTCCGCGGATCATAAAATTCGCATGCTCCCAACCCGCGGTGATGAAAGATCGCAGCGAAATCGTGCCCCGAGCCCAAGGCGAGGTTTTGGAACTGGGCTGCGGCGGCGGCATTAATCTGCAATTTTATGATCGGTCCAAAGTCGACAAGCTGACCGGGCTCGATCCTTCGGCCGAATTACTCGACTATACGCGCAGCGAAGCCAAAGCGCTTGGGTTTGAGATGGATATATTAGATGGTATTGGCGAGGCTATGCCGTTCGAGAATGATAGCTTCGATACGGTGCTGACCACCTTTACTCTTTGTTCAGTACAAGATGGTAAACAAGTCCTGAAAGAAATGCGGCGGGTGCTGAAACCGGGCGGAAAAATCCTGTTCCTCGAACATGGACGCGCTCCCGATAAAGGCCCGGAAAAATGGCAGCAGCGGATCGAACCGATGTGGAAACACATTGCCGGCGGTTGCCATTTGCATCGCCCAGTCACGAAACTATTCGAGGCCGAGGGGTTCGCGTTAAATCAAGAAGGCGGGCATTATGCCCCGAAGACGCCCAGATGGCTGGGATGGATGGAATTTGGAGAAGCACGACCGCTATGAAGAATCTTTTTATCATGCTTGCCCTCGGTTTTGCGGCAATGGCCGCACCGGTGCAGGCGGCAGAACGCACCTTTTCCATTTCAAGCTTTGAAGACGTCCGGATTATCGGCAGCGTTGATGTATTCATCTCCACCGATCGTGGCATATCGGCCAAAGCCGAAGCCGCCAACCGGGAAATATTGGATCGCGTGTCGTTGCGCAAAAGCGGTAGCCAATTGATCGTATCGGTCAAACCCAAGGCTGGAAATACTACCCGCTTTTCCGCCAATGAGCCGGTAACAATTACGCTCAGCAGCTATGTGGTCAAATCGATCACCCATTCCGGGTCGGGCAATGTATCGCTCGACAAGCTGGGTGGGCGCGATGCCAAGGCGCGACTCAATGGCTTTGGCGTGTTGACGATTAACGACGTCGATGCTGATACCCTTAACGTGGCCATGAATGGCGGCGGGCAAATTGTCATGGCGGGCCAGGCGGCAAAGGGGAAGATCCAGCTGGTTGGTTCCAGCATATTCGACGGTTCGCAACTGACCTTGGAAACATTGGAACTGGTCCACCGCGGACCGGCCAGCAGCCATATCTTTGTCGAGAAAGAAGCCAATATTTCTAACAGCGGCACGGGCAGAATCCAGATTGACGGACGGCCCAATTGCAGCGTGAAATCCGGCGGATCAGCAGAGATTATCTGCGACCCCAAACGATAGGCTTTTTCCGGATTTTTACTTTTGAAACAGTGCTTTAGTGCACTGTTCCAATAGCCTGATCGATCGATAGCAATACGCAGAGCCGTTCAACCTGCCGCCATTTGCAATAATGAATATGGTTGCCGACAGCCCGGCTTTTATCGGCCCGGTTTGCAGCTTCAAGGCCGGCCTCTTCACCAAAATTGGTGATCAGATGTTCGGCGTCGGAAAAATTGGTGGAGTCTATAAATACGGGTAGTTGCAAAACAGGCTCCTGCGTTAAAGGAACAGGTCTCTATCAACCCGCTCGGTAACGATGGGTGATACAGAGCAGGAATGGAAATTCCGTCAAAGCCGATGGTGAACAAAAGCTTATTCTTTGGTAAGCAGACGAATCTGGTCATTACCGACAGAGCATGGCATGGCGGCGCAGAGACTATAAAACAGGGACTGCTATGACGAACGAACAACAATCCGAAAACCGGTTCAACAAAAGTGCCGGTGGATTTTTTCTGGCGATAGGATGTATCATCGGTGCCATTGTGGGCGGTCTGCTGGGTCAACCATCGATCGGCTTTCTCAGTGGACTGGCGGTCGGCGCGCTCATTGCAACCGCCATCTGGTTTTACGATCGCTGAAGGAAGCATCGCTTCGGCAAGCGAAATCGAAGGTTCCGGCATATCCCTGCCAATAGCGCGCTTGTCATCAGACGCCGCGCTTCCTATTGTCTTCTCATGCTAAAACATATTCGCAACTTCTCGATTCTAGTCATCCTGATCGTCATTGGTGCGGGCTATTATTTCACCCGTGGCGATACCGCGCGCTTGCCCCTGGAGGCGACCACCGGCGTCGAACCAACGATCACCAATGTCCGGAAAGAAAATTTTCCGACCATTAACATCGCCGAGGCCGATCCGTGGAAACTTGGCCAAGCACCGGTGGCGGCCGAAGGACTGACGGTTGAACGATTTGCTGAAGGGCTGGATCATCCGCGCTCCATGCTGCGCTTACCCAATGGCGATATATTGGTGGCTGAAACCAATAGCCCGCCTCGAACCAATAGCGGTATCGAAGGCTGGATCATGCGTAACCTGATGAGCAAGGCTGGCGCTGGCACGCCATCTGCGAACCGCATCAGCTTGCTGCGCGACAGTGATGCGGACGGCAAGGTCGATGAAAAATTTGCCCTGCTCGAAAATCTCAACTCCCCGTTCGGCATGGCTCTGGTTGAAGACACGCTTTACGTGGCAAACACCAATGAAGTGCTGGCCTTCCCCTATGCCGTCGGTGATACGAAAATTACGGATGAAGGCCGAAAGGTCGCCAATCTCAACGCCATGGCCCCGAATAATCACTGGACCCGGAATCTCATTGCCAGCCCGGATGGCAAATATCTGTTTGTTGCAGTGGGATCGAACAGCAATATCGGCGAGAATGGGATGGAAACCGAAAAAGAGCGCGCCGCTGTATTGCGTATCGAACTGGCAACCAATGACAAGATAGTTTATTCCGACGGTCTGCGAAATCCTGTTGGCCTGGCTTATGAACCGGTTTCTGAAAAGCTATGGACGGTCGTGAATGAGCGGGACATGCTGGGTAGCGACATGGTGCCGGATTACCTGACCGAAGTTCTCTTTGCTTCGCATTACGGATGGCCCTGGCATTTCTGGCGCGGTCATGTTGATCCGCGCGTCGAGCCCAAAAATCTTGACCATCGGCAATATGAACGGCGACCCGATTACGGTCTCGGCGCGCATGTTGCGCCTCTTGGGCTGGCCTTTTCCCATGGTCAGGCGCTCGGCGCTCCGTTTGACAGCGGTGCCGTTATCGCACGGCACGGCTCCTGGAATCGCAAGCCGCTTTCCGGTTATGATGTCATTTACGTTGATTTCAATGAAAAGGGGAAGCCGCAAGGCAAACCCAAGACCATCCTCAGCGGCTTTGTAGATGAAGAGAAAAAGGCGCGCGGTCGCCCCACCATGGTCGAATTTGACCAGACCGGTGCCCTTTTGGTCAGTGATGATGTAGGCGGGATTATCTGGCGTGTATCGAAGCCCGGTTCGACAGCCTCAGTGCCAGAAGCAGAATCGGAATAAGCTAGCCAAGCGCCTTTCCGGCACGGCCAGCCAGTTCGACGATATATTGCCAAGCGACGCGGCCTGACCGGCTACCGCGCTGTCTGGACCATTGAAGCGCGTCTTCCCTGTCGTAATCCAGCCCATAGACTGCGGCATAACGGTCTATCATCGCAAGGTAATCATCCTGTGAGGCGGCATGGAACCCCAGCCGCAAGCCGAAGCGATCCGATAGCGCCAGCTTGTCGTCCATTACATCACGGGGATTGATCGGGTCATCCTGCTCGGCCATTTGCCGCGGAACAATATGCCGCCGATTAGACGTCACATAAAGACGTACATTGTCCGGTCGCGCCGCCACACCACCCTCCAGCATCGACCGCAGCAACCGCGGCGCAGCGCTGCCTTCTTCGAAGCCAATATCATCTATAAACAATATACAAGCACGGTCGGCTTTACCCAAAATCGCGAACAGATCAGGCAGGCTCGCAAGCATATCAGCATGAACTTCCACGATGGCAATATCGGCTCCGGTGGCCTGGATTTCGCCGACAACCGACTTAACGAGGGCTGATTTGCCCATGCCCCGCGAACCCCATAGCAAAACATCGTGCGCAGCGAAACCGTTGGCCAACCGTTCGCTATTTGCAAGCAATCGGGCCTTCTGGTCGTCAATCCCGGTCAACATATCCAGCGCGATCGGCACAAAAGCCTCGATCACTCTTAAAGTTTTGCCATCCCAATGAAAGGCGGATCCATCCGCTAAATCGGCGGAAGACTGCGGCGCGGGAGAAAGGCGTTCCAGGGCATCTGCAATTCGTTGGAGCGTGGCCCCAATGTCCAAACTGCTCTCTCCGTCCGTCATATCAGGCGACCAGTTCCTCGCTATCGAGGCGGTATAATATATCCGCCCCGTCCATCGCGGCGGCCTTCAGCCCCATGGCTTCCGGGACCAAATGGTCCAGATAATAACGCGTTGTCACCAGTTTTGCTTTCAGGAACGGATCATGACCACCAGCCAGTTCCGCTTCGGCAATCCGCTGCTGCTTTTTCATCAACATGCCGCATGTGGCTGTCGCCAGCATCGTCATAAACGGATAGCTTCCCGCCAGACGGTCATCAATCGATGCATCACCACTGGCCATCCATTTCGCAATATCTTCCACCGCCATCGCCAATGCCATCAAGGCATCTTCGTCTGCAGCCTCTGCCTTGATATCGGCAATAAGCCCCATCATCGCGTCGCCGCCATCCAGACCCAGTTTCCGGCCGACCAGGTCAGCTGCCTGGATGCCGTTAGTGCCTTCATAAATTGGCGCGATACGGGCGTCGCGGAAATGCTGGGCCGCTCCGGTTTCTTCAACAAAACCCATTCCGCCATGGACTTGCACCCCGATAGAAGCCACTTCGTTGCCGATATCCGTGCCATAGCCTTTGATTAGTGGTGTCAATATTTCAGCCCGCGATTTCGCGCCTTCAATGCCAAGCGTCGCACCATCGACATGTGATGTCGCGTAATAGAGCAACGCCCGCGCCGCCTGTGTGAGCGCTTTGGAACGCAAAATCATTCGCCGTACATCGGGATGCTCGATAATGGCCACAGGTTCCTTATTCCCGCTGCCAGCGCGAGCGGACTGCACCCGATCTGTTGCATAGTAGATAGCCTGCTGGGTCGCGCGTTCGGCAATCTGCACACCTTGCGAGCCTACATTGATACGAGCGTTATTCATCATCGTGAACATCGCTTTCATGCCGCCAAATTCCCCGCCAATCATCTCGCCTATGCATGCGTCATTCTCGCCATAGGCCATGACGCAGGTCGGCGAGGCATGGATGCCGAGTTTATGTTCAATTGATACGCAAGTCACATCATTGGGCGCAGCGCTATTCCCATCGGCGTCCAAATGGAATTTTGGAACAATGAACAAGGATATACCGCGGGTTCCATCTGGCGCCCCGGGCGTGCGAGCCAGCACCAAATGAATGATATTGTCGGTCAGATCATGTTCGCCAAAGGTGATGTATATCTTCTGACCCTTGATCTTGTATTTCCCGGCATGCTCCCCTTCCGAAATCGGCTCGGCAGTGGCGCGCAAAGCACCGACATCGGAACCTGCCTGCGGTTCGGTCAGATTCATGGTACCGGTCCATGCGCCAGATATCATTTTCTCCAAATAGGTAGCTTTTTGCTCTTCACTGCCATGGGCGTGAATCGCTTCGACCGCACCAAAGCTCAGCATCGGGCAAAGTGTGAAAGCGAAATTGGCTGCGCCACAGGTTTCGAGAACCAGCGCGGACAGCGAATAAGGCAAACCTTGCCCACCAAATTCTTCGGGACCATCGATGGATGCCCAGCCGCCTTCGACAAATTGCCCATAAGCCTCTTTGAAACCGGCGGGCATGGTTACGCTGCCATCATTCCATTTCGCTCCAACCGTATCACCGATGCGATTAATCGGTGCAAATTCGCCTGCTGCAAACTGGCCGATGCCTTCGACGATCGCTTCGACCATATCTTCGCTAGCACCGGCAAAGCGCTCATGCTCGGCAAGCGCGCCGATATTGGCGATATGTTTCAGGACGAAATTCTGTTCTCTGCTGGGCGCTGTAAAGCTCATCTTCAATCTATCCGCTATTGCTTGAAATCTCGCTGGGCTATAGCGCCCTATCATGTCCGGCTCAAATGATCATATTGACGATAAAGCGCGACGTTACGGCAAGCAGGCGATAGTCGCCGCTGCCGAGCGACTGCAATCGGGTGGACTGGTCGCTGTGCCTACCGAAACCGTCTATGGTTTGGCGGCCGATTCGACGAATGCCAGCGCCATTGCGGAAATCTACCGGACCAAGGGCAGGCCTGATTTCAATCCGTTGATTGTCCATGTGCCGGACTTGGACTCCGCACGCAAATTGGGGCTTTTTGATGGTCTAGCCATCCAATTGGCAGAAGGTTTCTGGCCCGGACCGCTTACAATAGTTGTGCCCAAGGCACCCGATTCCATCGTCGCACCTGCCGTGACTGCGGGCCTCGACACCATCGCGTTGCGATGTCCCGCGCATCCCCTGATGCAAGAATTATTGAAAGTTTCTGGACTCTTTCTTGCCGCACCCTCTGCCAATAAGAGCGGCAGCGTCAGCCCGACCATCGCGCAGCATGTCAAAAGCAGCCTGGGTGACCTAACACCCATGATACTGGATGGCGGCGCCTGTAAAAGCGGTATCGAGTCAACCATCGTCGCCGTTAGAGGCGAAAATTATCAAATCCTGCGTCAAGGACCGATCACGTTAGAGGATTTAGAAACCTCTATTGGCAAAACTGGCATCACCGCCGATTTTGAACAGATTGAATCACCTGGCCAGCTATTGAGCCATTATGCGCCAACTAAACCCGTGCGCCTCGATGTTACTCGCGCCAATATCCAAGAATTTCACATTGGTTTTGGTGCTATAGCAGGCCATTACAACCTTTCTGGCGCAGGAGACCTAGCAGAAGCGGCAAGCCATCTCTTTTCCGCAATGCATTTGGCCGATTCCAGCGATAAGTCTGCTATCGCCGTTGCACCTATTCCAAAATACGGGATCGGTAGAGCGATCAATGATCGGTTGACCCGCGCCGCAACTTAAATATTCCACAGTCAAATGTCTGATTTGGACGCAATTTCGTTTCAATTCGCAATTTTCTGTTGGTCAGGGCGATTTCGCAACTTATGAAGGGTCGTCTGGAGGGGACAAGATAGAGAATATGGTGGGGCGCAATCAAAAATCTCTGGCGTTAATGGCAACTGCGTTGTTGTGGGGATGCAGCGGAACCGACACTGAAGAACAGCCCAAAGCCCGAAACCCAATTCCAGCGGCGACCATCACTGTCCATAGCGCCAGTCAGAATGAAACTATTACAGCCGCTGGCACCGTGCGCCTGCGCCGGGAAACCGAGTTGGGCTTTACCACATCAGGTAAAGTCGCCTCTGTGCGCTATGAGGAGGGGGACCGGGTGAAGCGCGGCGCGTTGCTGGCAGCGCTCGACACCAGCACGGTTTCGGCTGATCTGGAATCGGCAAAGGCCGAACGCGACCGCGCAGAAGCCGAATTTGGACGAATCCAGTCGCTCTATGCCGATGGTTGGGTCACCAAAGCGCGGCTGGAACAAGCCGAAGCCGCCTTGCGTTCGGCCAAGGCACAAGTCAATGCCAGCGGTTTTGCCAGTAGAACGGCACAGATTGTCGCTCCCAGCAATGGCATAGTCCTAACCCGCAATGTCGATTCGGGACAGATTGTGATGGCTGGTACCACCGCACTAGTGCTCGGCGAAACCGATAAGGGCTTCGTTCTGAAAGTTCCATTGACCGATGAAGATGCCTCCCGCGTTCGGGTCGGTATGCGCGCCAATGTCACAATATCTGCGGTATCCGACACGCCCTTTGAGGCTGTCGTCAGCGAAAAGGACGGTCGGGCAGACGAACGGACCGGGACTTTCGAAATCAGCTTCCTGCTGCCTGCCAATGAGCGGCTGCGGTCCGGTCAATTGGGGACGGTTGATATAGAAGTTTCACGTAACAATGATGGTTCGATCGCCGTTCCGGCAACCGCAATATTTGGCGTGCGATCCGGCGAGGGACTGGTTTATGTCGTCGATGACAAAAAGCGCGTGAAACAGCGCAATGTCGTAATCGGCGAACTCACAGACGACAGCCTGGAAATTACCGCGGGCCTTAATGACGGCGATGTTGTTATCACCCGCGGAGTTGAAAAGCTGCGTGATGGGGATCGCATACAACCGATCCGCACGGTTAAATGATTTGGGCCCCATATTCTTTGGTGAGATTTTCGTAGATGCTTGCTAAATTCGTCATCGAGCGTTGGCAGCTGGCCCTCATCCTATTCTCATTGCTGGTCGTACTGGGTATCAGCGCCCTTTCGAATATTACCCGGGCCGTTGATCCACATTTCCCCATTCCTGTGGTCAGCATCATCGCCATTCTGCCCGGTGCCGATGCTCAGGATATGGAAGAAACGATCGCCAAGCCGATCGAGGAGGCGGTCCAAAGTCTGGACGATATAAAGGAAGTTCGGTCCAACAGCACCGATGGTGGCAGCACCATCACCGTCGAATTTACCGATTGGAGTGGGGATGTAGAGGGTTATTTCGACGATGTTGTCCGCGAAGTTAACGCCATTCGTGAGACATTGCCCCAAAATCTTCAGCGTTTGGAATTCCGCAAGGTCCGCACCACCGAGGCAGCGGTGTTGCAACTCGCCCTGGTCAGTGAAACCGCATCATGGCGGCGGCTGGACAAATATGCCGATGATCTGGTTGATAATCTGACCCGCTATCCCGGGGTGCGAGAAGCACGGATATTCGGTCTCCCGCAACCGGAAATTAGCGTTGAGATTGATCCAGCGCGCTTGTCAGAACTGCAAGTCCCGGCAAGCGCGGTTGCCGACGCTCTGAAACAGGGCGGGATAGAGCTTCCCGGGGGAGCTGTGCAAAGTGGTGATCGGCGACTCAATGTCAAAGCGGGCGGCGCTTTTCGCGATCTGGAAACCATTCGCAATTTGCCGCTGCGCGCAGCGGGAGGGGCTTTGCTGACCGTTCAAGATGTAGCAACCGTCAAATGGGGTGCCGCCGAGCAAATATATCGCACACGGCATAACGGCAAACGCGCCATAGTGGTAACAGCAACCCAAAAAGACGGCGTCGACGTGACCCGACTAAGGAAAGAATTGGATACAGAATTGGCCAATCAGCGGGCCACTTTGCCCCCCGATATCAAACTGGCGTTGCAATTTGATCAGAGCCGCGATGTTACGCGCCGTTTGAACGAATTGACACGAGACTTTGCAATCGCCGTCGGTTTAGTCATTTTTACCTTACTACCGCTTGGTCGGCGCGCATCAGCAATGGTGATGATATCTATCCCCCTGTCATTGGCATCAGGGCTGCTCGTTCTCTATGCAATGGGCTATAATCTCAGCCAGCTTTCCATCGCCGGTTTCATCGTCTCACTGGGCCTCTTGGTCGATGACTCTATTGTTGTTACCGAGAATATCGCACGCCATTTGCGCATGGGGAAAACACGAAAACAGGCGGCGATCGATGGCACTTTGGAGATCCGCAGCGCGGTTATCGGGTCAACTTTCGTTCTGATATTCGCTTTTGCGCCGCTGCTCTTTTTGCCGGGCGGGGCTGGCTCCTATACCCGTTCTTTCTATCTCGCGATCATGATGACGGTGGCCGCATCGCTGGTAATTTCACTATCCTTAATCCCTTTTGTCGCCAGCCGTTTTTTGCGCCGGGACGAGAATCCCGAGGGCAATGCCTTGCTGCGCTGGTTGAACGACAAAATCCAAACCTTCTATAGTCCGCTCTTGCATATCGCCCTGGGTGCGCCGCGGCGGACCGTTGCTATCGCAATGGTGCTATGTATATCCGCCTTTGCCCTTGTCCCATTAATGGGTTTCTCGCTTTTCCCGAATTCTGATTCCCCCTATTTCCGGGTGTCGGTGGAGACCGAACAAGGCAGCAGCCTGAATCAAACCGACCAGATTGTCGGCCAGGTTGCCAAAATCATGGAGGCGGAACCATCGATAAAAGTCCGGGCCGAGAATATTGGTGCCGGTAATCCACAGGTATTTTATAATGTTTTTGTCAGTGCAGAACGCACCAATTATGGTGAAGTGCTGGCGGTGCTCGATAAATGGGATGCGAATGACGGTCCAGAAATGGTCGAACGCTTGCGGACAAAATTTGACGCCATTGCCGGCGCCCGCATAAAATTGGAACCCTTTCAAAATGGCCCCCCGATTGAAGCACCGGTCGCCATTGAGGTGTCGGGGCCGCAGCTCGATGTGCTGAAAGACCTGGCCGGTCAGATTGAGGATATCTTGCGCGACACGCCCGGTGCCAGAGACATCGACAATCCTATCAGAACAGACAAAATCGATCTTGATATCGGCCTGGATGAGAGAAAGGCGGCGTTGCTGAACATTCCGCCGGGCGAGGCGAGGCGGGCCATTCAATTGGCCATAAGCGGAGAACGCGCGGCGACTTTTCGAGATGCCGAAGGCGATAATTATCCGGTTACAGTGCGCTTGCCGCTGAAGGAAACACAGCCCGTTTCTGTTCTGGATGATATCTATCTGGCTACGCGCAGCGGTGACCCTGTTGCGTTGTCACAAGTCACCAATCCAAAGCTGACCAACGTCTCCCCGCAGATTCAGCGCCGCCAGTTAGAACGCTCAGTTACTGTTACAGCGCAGCTTGAATATAATGAAGTGGCGTCCATTGTGACCAATGAGGCGGTGAAGGAAATCCAAAAAATCGATTTTCCCGAGGGTTACTCCTTCTCCATTGGCGGGGAAAGCGAATCTATTGGTGACACATTTGGTGATCTGGGGCCGATTGTATTCACCGCCATTCTTTTGATAATTGCAATTCTGGTTGCTGAATTTGGCCGCTTCAGAGAAACAATCGTGGTTGCAGGCGTCATTCCCTTGGGAACGTTTGGCGGATTGATCGCGCAATATCTGACCGGCAATTCGCTCAGCTTCATGGGTGTCATCGGGTTTATCGCATTGATTGGCATAGAAATTAAAAATTCCATCCTGCTTGTCGATTTCACCGCCCAATTGCGTAAACAGGGTATGCCTTTGCGGGAAGCTATTGAAAAAGCCGGTGAAGTACGGTTCCTGCCCGTATTGCTGACATCCGTTACCGCGATTGGCGGACTATTGCCGTTGGCTCTGCTGGGCGGGACGCTTTATGCGCCGGTTGCGATTATCATTATTGGTGGTTTGATAAGCTCGACCTTGCTTTCCCGCGTTGTGACCCCAGCTATGTACTTGCTTATCGCGCGCGGCGATGAGGAAAAAGAAAATGGCGGCGCCCCTGCCCACGACGACGTAGCGCCCGCCTAAAAGGAGTTTATGACTATGCAGGAAGCGATTTTCGCCGGTGGCTGTTTCTGGTGCACCGAAGCGGTATTTAACGACATAGCAGGCGTCCACAGCGTCGAGAGCGGGTATATTGGCGGTGCCAATGCCAATCCCACCTATCGCCAGGTCTGTTCCGGCACGACTGGTCATGCCGAAGCAATCAAGATCGCCTTTGATCCCGAAGTGGTGAGCTATGACGATCTGCTCGACATATTCTTTGCGACCCATGATCCGACCCAGCTCAACCGGCAGGGCAATGACATCGGAACGCAATATCGATCCGCTATCTTTCCTCTCGACGACGACCAGCGCGCTGCGGCTGCCGCAGGCATAGAACGGGCGGGCGCAGACCGGTCGGAACCGATTGTGACCACGATAGAAGGACCGGCAACCTGGTATGTAGCGGAGGATTATCACCAGCAATATTGGGCGGATGAAGGGCGCGGCAATCCTTATTGTGTTGCCACGATCCCACCGAAATTGCAGAAGCTGCGGACCAGTTTTGCGGATAAATTGAAGGATTAGAACTATTTCCATGCAACCGATCAAGAAAGCCGTCTTCCCCGTCGCAGGGATGGGCACCCGTTTCCTGCCAGCGACCAAGGTCATGCCCAAAGAGCTGTTCCCGATCGTTGATCGCCCGTTGCTGCAATATGCAGTTGATGAAGCGCTGGAAGCTGGCATCGAACAGATGATCTTCGTCAATGGGCGCGGCAAGGGCATGATCGAGGACCATTTCGATCTGGCCTTTGAACTGGAGCGGAATATGGAGGATCGCGGCAAGGATCGCTCGGTTCTCGATGGCACACGCCTTAAGCCGGGCAATAGCGTCTTCGTGCGGCAACAGGAGCCGCTTGGTCTGGGCCACGCAATCTGGTGCGCGCGGGATATTATCGGTGACGAGCCGTTCGCGATCTTCCTGCCCGACGAGCTTATGGTCGGAAATCCCGGCTGCATGAAGCAAATGGTCAATGCCTATGACAAGCTGGGCGGCAATATCGTCTGTGCGCTCGAAATCCCGATCGAAGATACACCCTCTTATGGCGTGATTGATCCAGGTTACCGCGACGGCCCGATCACCGAAGTCAAAGGTCTGGTCGAAAAGCCGGCCGCCGGCACCGCGCCATCCAATCTGATTCTGCCCGGTCGCTATATCCTGCAACCCGAAGTCATGCGTATTCTGGAGACTCAGGAAGCGGGCGCAGGTGGCGAAATCCAGCTGACCGATGCGATGGCGCAGATGATCGGCAAACAGCCCTTTCACGGCATGACTTTTGACGGGGCGCGCTATGATTGCGGATCGAAAGCCGGATATGTCGAAGCCAATCTGGCACTGGCACTGGCGCATCCCGAAATCGGCGATGACATTCGTGCCATGGCTGAGAATTTGCTCGCACAATCATAGGCTTGAGCTTCGTTCAGCGCGTCTTCATTGATCGGAGCGCACATATCCGCTTGAGGAGACCATCATGCGCCTGACATCCGTTCTTATATCCGCCTTGGCCCTGACAATGGTCAGCGGCTGTGTGGCCAGCAAAATCGTCACGGCGCCGTTCAAGGCCGCCGGTACGGTTGTCGAAACCGCCGTCGATGCCTCCACCCAAACCCAGTCAGAGCGAGAAGAGGACCTTGGCCGCCAGGTATTGGCGGAACGCAAACGCGAACGGGACGCCTGTCTCAAGCGAGCGCAGGATAAGGCCGAACGCAAACAATGCAAAAAGGCCTATGAGGACGACTAGGCCGGGTTCGTGTCCTGACTCTGCACCTTCACTCCGTTTCCATACCGATCCAGCTCCGTTCGTCCTGAGCCTGTCGAAGGACAGTTCCAGGACGCGCGACGCCCTTTGACAGGCTCAGTACGAACGGCGGGACAAATTATTCAATCTCTCCTTTCGGCTATCAACAGCGGCGGCGGATATTTCCCGTCTATCGCTATCATCTGCTGCATCTTGGCAATTTCCTCTTCAAACAATTTCACCCGCTTCTTCCAGCGATAGTGAGTTGAGGCGGAAAATATCCCCTTGCCATATTGCTTGCCATAGCGGGTCCAGAAACCGATCGCGGCCTGCGGATCATAGCCGGCATTAGCCATCAGCCAGACCGACAGCCGGTCAGCCTCTATCTCGGCAGCCTTGATCCGTCCGGCGCTTTTGCCAAATTGGCCGAAAAATCCGCGATTGACCTTTTGCGCGTTGAGCCGATCGCGATGCTTGAGCAGGTTGTGCGCCAGTTCATGGGCAGCAATGGCGGCCAGCTCGTCGTCACTCAGCACATATTCGGCGAGGGTCGATGAAATGCTGACCATTTTCCCGTCGGCGGACGCCTCGCGATCCTTGCTCACCCGAATTTGAAATTGGCTGGCGCAAGTCTGCACCGCAGACAGTGTAATGTCCTGATTGATGCCGGCCCGCTGGATCGTCAAAATCACCCGGCCATCGTCAGCCGCATCGATGAGCTTCGCTTTCACGGCGGCAATCCGCCGATATTCCGGCTTCTCGCTGGCCAGCTGTTCTTCATCAACCGCAATATCCTCAACCCGAGCGCCATCAATCGCTATCACGCCATCGCCGGCTTCCAGCATGGCCGTGGCGGCGGGGCTGTCTGGCGCAACCGCGTTAATCGCTATCGGGCTGGCAAATCCATGAGCAAAGCGTGCGGTCGCCTGGTCGCCATATTGCGCGATATCATGCAACAGGATCCCAAGATTGGGAACGGTCTCGGCACAATATTCCGCATTGGCGGCGACCAACCGAAAACCTGCCTCATATATGCGCTGGTCAAGCAGCTGCAGCGCTTTCAGCGCGAGCACGGACTCTGATTCTATATCCTGATCCTGTGCCTCTTGCGCCCATAGCGAGAGTGGCTGCACGGCCAACAACAAGGCGACAAATGATGAGAGAAAACGGAACATCAGCATGACCTACCCGAGCAACCCTTTCGCGCCGTTGAACACCAGATCAATCCCGGCATCTTCAATATTCAAAAAAGCCATGACTATCGCCACACAGATTAACACGGCGGCGGCGACATATTTGAAGACATCCTGCACCCGGTCGGCATTGCCCAAGCTCCGCGCCCGCGAAGCCAGAGCCGCATAAAAGGTCAGACCCGCAGTTTCAGTAAATATCGTCAGTCCGGCCAATATGCCAAATTGCACCCATAAATTGCCCGTGGGGTCCACAAAGGGCGGGATGATCACGGTATAGAAAAACAGCGCCTTGGGGTTCGACATATGCACCGCGAGCCCGCTCAGGAAACCGCGCTGGAAACCCTCTGCCTTAGCCTTGGAGCCGCTGAGGTTCTGGCTCGCCCCGCGCAGCATCGCGATGCCCAGCCACGCCAGATAGGCGACACCGAGCCAGCGCAATACCGCATAGGCCGATGGGAAAGCCTGTATCATCGCGATGAGTCCGAAAGCGGTCAGCGCATACCAGATGAAATTGCCGACATTGATCCCCACAATCGGCCCCAGCGCGCCGCGCATCCCGCCCTGTCGTCCCGGCGGCAAGGCGTGGCTGACGGTCACCATAGTCGCTGGCCCCGGCGTGAAGCAGAAGGTCAGGTCTGTGATCAGGAAGAGCAGGATAGTCTCAAGCGGCATATTCAGGTTAACACCCCTTTAGATGAACCAGTTTCTACAGTTTCGACGCAGAAGCGCACAGAAATTTGCTTATTCTTCCCCCGGCGACACGGACATGCCACCCTGATCGGTCATCGGTAGAATGACCGCATCGGCGATATAATATCGAAAGCGGGTCATGTAGGACAGCGGAATTTTGGGGGCCAGGCCGAAACTGGTTAGCCGAGATGCGTCTTCATAAAATTTATCAGTGCGTCCACCCGCGCTGGGCGGTGCGGAGACGGCGGCATCACGAGATGGAGCGCGATCTCACCAAAGCGCCAGTCGGGCAAGATCGGCTGCAAGGCGCCGCTATCAATCGCGTCTTGGCATATAAAATCAGGCAGATAGCCAATCCCGCGTCCCGCAATCAGTGGCGGTAGCATGATATCCCCGTTATTGCTTTGAAACCGGCATTGCGGTCGCACTGATATTTTTCGGCCCTTTGGCCCTTTCATATGCCACATTTCCGGTGTGGCCTCGTTGGAATAGAGAAAACAATCATGCTCCGCGAGCTGTTCTGGCCGCGTCGGTGTGCCGCGTCTTGCCAGATAGGCCGGCGCTGCGATAAAATAGGCCTGCATGCTGCGAACGCGCAAGGCGCGCAAACTGCTATCGGGCAATTCGGCAATGCGAATGGCTACATCAAAGCCCTCTTCTATCAGATCCACGCGGGCATCGCTCAGCTGCACATCGACCGTGATCTCAGGATATTCGCACATGAAGTCGGCGATAACCGGCGCGAGGTGAGACAGGCCAAAGCTTAATGGTGCCGCCAGCCGTACCTGGCCGCGCAGCAAATGAGCGGTCTCGCGTGCCGCCTCCATCGCGGCCTCTCCATCACGCGCGATCGTCTGGGCATGGGGCAGTAAGGCTTTGCCAGCAGTGGACAGAGAGATTTTACGAGACGTCCGATGGAACAATACCGTGCCGAGCGACTCTTCCAACCGCGTAATGGCCTTGGACACCGTCGGTTTGGAAATTGCGAGTTCATGGGAGACGGCGGTAAAGCTGCCGAGCCGTGCCGCCGCTGCAAATATCGCCCAGGCTTCAAAATCAGGAAGGTTCATGATTGCCTTATTATATAATATTTGGAAACAATCAATTTCTCTATTTGATATTTAAGAAACAATGAATTCCCCCTATCTCATTCTCAAGCAGGACGGAAATAAGTGCCGTCCCATGAACAGGAGAATGACGATGATCGAGAAACGCACTTTTGATGAGCTGGCCCATGTCAATCATGACTGGTTGCAGGCCCGGCACCATTTTTCCTTTGGCCGCTATTGGGATCCCGCCCGTATGGGCTTTGGTCCGATCCGCGTTTGGAATGACGACGAAATCGCCTCTCAAACCGGATTTCCGATGCACCCGCATCAGGATATGGAAATCATTACCTATGTCCGTCAGGGCGCCATTACCCATCGCGACTCTCTCGGCAATGAAGGCCGCACGGAAGCCGGTGATGTTCAGGTAATGAGCGCCGGAACCGGCGTGACCCACAGCGAGTATAATCTCGAAGACGAACAGACCCGCTTGTTTCAAATCTGGATCGAACCCCGCGCACCGGGCGGTGATCCGCGCTGGGATGCCAAAGCCTTTCCCAAAGGCGACCGGTCAGGCCAGCTGGAGATACTCGCCAGCGGTTTTGACGAAGATGTCGACAGCGGTGCTCTCATGATCCGGGCGGATGCGCGGCTCTATGGTGCCACGCTGAAGGCCGGAACGACCATCGCGCACGATATTGCCGATGGCGCCCATGTCTATCTCGTCGGATCGGCGGGCAAATTGCGGATCAACGGGGAAGTTATCCATGCCCGCGATGCGCTGGCCATCCGTGATGTGGCGTCGCTGGAGATAGAAGCGCTGGACGATGCCGAACTGGTCTTTGTCGAGGCGTTTGACGCACAAAACTGACACCCGCGAAGAAGGAGCGCTCCTCCGTCCCCTGAACCTGGAGCGCTCCTTCACTACCCCCAATAAGGAGAATGAACATGACGAAAATACTGGTCCTCTATTACTCATCCTACGGACATGTACAGAGCCTGGCAGAAGCCATTGCCGGAGGCGCGCGAGAGGCTGGCGCTGAGGTTACCATTGGCCGGGTTCCAGAGACGGTGCCGGCGGATGTGGCCGAAGCATCTGGCTTTAGCGCCAATGACGAGCATCCGGTGATCGAATCGGACAGCCTTGTCGATTATGATGGCATCATTGTCGGATCGCCCACCCGCTTTGGCCGGTTGTCGAGCCAGATGGCGTCCTTCTGGGACCGAACCGGCGGTTTGTGGATGAAAGGCGCTCTCGTCGGCAAGGTCGGCGCGTCCTTTACCTCCACCGGCTCGCAACATGGTGGTCAGGAAACAACCCAATATTCAATCCTCAGCAATCTGCTGCATCACGGCATGACGATAGTCGGGCTCGATTATGGCTTTGCCGGACAAATGAACAGCGAAGAGATAGTGGGCGGCTCCCCCTATGGCGCGTCAACCGTGGCTGGCGATGGCAGCCGCACGCCGCATGACATTGATCTCGACGGTGGCCGTTATCTGGGAGCAAAGGTTGCGCGAACGGCGGCCAAGCTGACCGCTTGACGCCGCAATCACCACCTAAAAACAACAAAAAGCCCCGCTGAATCATCTTCAGCGGGGCTTTTTATATATGTGGAAAGGAAAGCTTAGGCTTCCTCGTCCCCTTTGTCGGGCTGTGCCGCTTCGGTGTCGCTGGCTTCGATGCCTTCGCCCATGGTTTTTGCCATGTGGGAATCACCCGTCGCCGCGTCAGAACCCTGTGCCAGTTCAGCTTCATGCTGCTGTTCCGCACTATCGGGCGCGATCAAAGCTTCTTCAATCGGTGTTTCCGTAGCCGGTGCATCAAACACCTCTTCCGGCGCAGGAGCAGCCGCGGCGGCAGTTTCTGCAGCTTTCAGCTCTTGAGCAGCAGCCATCGCATCCACCATCTTCTGCTGCTGAGCGCGGAGCGCGGCGTCACGGCTGGTCGCCGCAATCCGTGCCCGGTTCATGCCAGCACCTGTACCGGCCGGGATCAAACGTCCGACAATGACGTTTTCTTTCAGACCGATCAGCTGATCCTTCTTCCCTTCGACAGCCGCCTGGGTAAGCACCCGGGTGGTTTCCTGGAAAGAAGCGGCAGAGATGAAGCTACGCGTTTGCAAGCTTGCCTTGGTGATGCCCAGCAATACCGGCTTACCAACAGCAGGTTCCTGCTTTTTGGTCAGCTTGGCATTATATTCCAGCATCTCTTCCTTGTCGATTTGCTCGCCAGGAAGAAGCGTCGTGTCGCCGCCATTGGTGATTTCAACTTTCTGCAGCATCTGACGAACAATCGTCTCAATATGCTTATCGTTGATTTTCACGCCCTGCAGTCGATAGACTTCCTGAATCTCTGCAACCAGATATTCAGCCAAAGCTTCCACGCCCAAGACTTCAAGAATATCATGCGGATCAGGTGAACCGGATACGAGGTTATCGCCCTTCTTCACGAAATCGCCTTCTTGCACGTCGATGACTTTCGTCTTTGGTACGAGATATTCTACTGGTTCGCCTTCCTCGGGAACAATCGCGATCTTACGTTTCGCTTTATAATCGCGCAGATATTCAATCCGGCCCGATACTTTCGCGATAATCGAATTGTCTTTCGGAATGCGGGCTTCGAACAGTTCCGCAACCCGTGGCAGACCACCGGTAATATCGCGCGTTTTTGCCGCTTCACGAGACACACGAGCGATAACGTCACCCGCTTGCACTTCCTGACCATCGGTAGCGGAAAGCGTAGCGCCATTCGCCAGCAAATACCGACCAGCTTCACCGCTATTTTCGTCCAGCAAAGTCATGCGCGGACGCAGATCTTCTTTGTTGGCACCGCGACCAGAAGCCCGATATTCGGTGATAACACGCTGAGCGATACCGGTTGCTTCATCGGTAATCTCGGACATGGTTTTGCCTTCGATCACGTCCTGATATTTGATGACACCCGGCTTCTCGGTAATCATTGGCATGGTGAATGGATCCCATTCGGCCAGACGATCGCCCAGTTTCACCTTCGCGCCATCCTTGATCAGCACGCTGGTACCATAAGGCACCTTATCAGCAGAGCGTTCGCGACCATCATTGTCGATAACGGCAATGATACCGCTACGCGCCAGGGACAGGAAGCGTCCGTTCTTGTCTTCGATGACCGGCATGTCACGATATTCAACCACGCCTTCGGCTACCGCCTCCAGATTGGATTGCTCGTTGAGCTGCGCCGCGCCGCCGATGTGGAAGGTCCGCATCGTTAGCTGCGTGCCTGGCTCACCGATCGACTGTGCCGCGATAACGCCAACAGCTTCACCGATATTCACCGGTGTACCGCGAGCAAGGTCACGGCCATAGCATGTGCCGCAGACGCCCATTTTGGATTCACAGACCAGAGGAGAGCGAATACGCGCGGACTGGATACCGAGTTCTTCGATCACCTTGATGGCAGCTTCGTCCAGCAATGTGCCGGCTTTGACAACAACGCTATCGTCTTTGCTGTCGACAATATCTTCGGCCATGGTCCGGCCCAGGATACGCTCGCCAAGCGATGCGATAACCGAACCGCCCTGGACGATGGCTTTCATCTCCAGCGCATTTTCGGTGCCGCAATCATTTTCAACAATCGTACAATCCTGAGAGACATCCACCAGACGCCGTGTCAGATAACCGGAGTTAGCGGTTTTCAGTGCGGTATCGGCAAGGCCTTTACGCGCACCGTGGGTCGAGTTGAAATATTCGAGAACCGTCAGGCCTTCTTTAAAGTTCGAGATAATTGGCGTTTCAATAATCTCGCCCGAAGGTTTGGCCATCAGTCCGCGCATACCGCCCAGCTGTTTCATCTGGGCTGGTGAACCACGCGCGCCAGAGTGGCTCATCATGTAGATGGCGTTAATCTGACGCTCGCGGCCATGCTCGTCCTCTGGCGTCGCGGCCAGTTCGTCCATCATGGCGTTCGCAACCTGATCACCACAACGGCTCCAGGCATCGATCACTTTGTTATATTTTTCCTGCTGCGTGATCAGACCGTCTTGATATTGCTGTTCATAGTCAGCAACCAGAGCGCGGGTCTCTTCCACCGTTTTATCCTTGGAATCCGGAATGATCATGTCATCCTTACCAAAGGAAATACCGGCTTTACAGGCGTGGCGGAAGCCAAGATCCATGATCGCATCGGCGAACAGGACCGTATCTTTCTGACCCGTGTGACGGTAAACTTGGTCAATCACGTCGCCGACCTCTTTCTTGGTCAGCAGGCGGTTCACGATATCAAACGGAACCTTGTGTGATTTCGGCAGACATTCCGCAATCAACAAACGACCCGGAGTGGTTTCGAAACGCTTGAGGATGGGCTTGCCTTCCTCATCGGTTTGCGGAACCCGGGTGGTGATTTTGGAGTGCAACGTCACCGCGCCAATTTCCAGCGCCTGATGCACTTCGGCCATATCAGCCAGGAGCATGCCCTCGCCCGGCTCGCCTTTGCGATCCATGGTGAGATAATAGATGCCGAGAACCATATCCTGTGACGGCACGATGATCGGTTTACCATTGGCTGGTGACAGGATGTTGTTGGTCGACATCATCAAGACACGGGCTTCCAACTGCGCCTCAAGGCTCAGTGGAACGTGGACAGCCATTTGGTCACCGTCAAAGTCGGCGTTAAACGCGGAACAGACCAATGGGTGAAGCTGAATCGCCTTCCCTTCGATCAGTACCGGCTCAAACGCCTGGATGCCCAAGCGGTGAAGCGTAGGTGCGCGGTTCAGCATCACAGGATGCTCGCGGATCACTTCTTCGAGAATATCCCAGACTTCCTTACGCTCTTTTTCGACCCATTTCTTGGCCTGTTTGAGCGTCATGGAAAGACCCTTCGCATCGAGGCGCGCGTAGATAAATGGCTTGAACAATTCCAAAGCCATTTTCTTCGGCAGACCACATTGATGCAATTTCAGCTCAGGACCGGTCACGATAACCGAACGACCGGAATAGTCGACGCGCTTACCCAGAAGGTTCTGACGGAAACGGCCCTGCTTGCCTTTCAGCATGTCGGACAAAGATTTCAGCGGGCGTTTGTTCGCACCGGTAATGGTACGACCACGACGGCCGTTGTCGAACAAGGCATCAACCGATTCCTGAAGCATGCGCTTCTCGTTACGGACAATAATATCCGGCGCGCGCAGCTCCATCAGGCGTTTCAAACGGTTGTTCCGGTTGATCACACGGCGATACAGATCGTTGAGATCAGACGTTGCGAAACGGCCGCCATCCAGAGGCACCAGTGGGCGCAGCTCGGGCGGGATCACGGGAATGATTTCCAGGATCATCCATTCCGGTTTGTTGCCGGAATCAATGAAGCTTTCGACCACTTTCAAACGTTTGATGATCTTCTTGGGCTTCAGAGTCGACTTGGTTGTCCGCAACTCTTCCATCAGATCATCGCGTTCCTGCTTCAGATCGAGATCCTGCAGCATGATCTTGACGGCTTCTGCACCGATGCCGGCGGAGAAAGCATCTTCGCCATATTCATCTTGTGCTTCCAGCATTTCGTCTTCGGTCAGCAGCTGGAATTTTTCCAGAGCGGTCAGACCGGGCTCGATGACGACGTAGCTTTCGAAATAGAGCACGCGCTCGAGTTGCTTGAGCTGCATGTCGAGAAGCAAACCGATGCGCGATGGCAGCGATTTCAGGAACCAGATATGGGCGACAGGAGCAGCCAGGTCGATATGACCCATGCGTTCCCGGCGAACCTTGGTTACCGTGACTTCGACACCGCATTTCTCGCAAACGATGCCTTTATATTTCATGCGCTTATATTTACCGCACAGGCATTCGTAATCTTTGACCGGGCCAAAGATACGCGCACAGAACAGACCATCACGCTCTGGCTTGAACGTCCGGTAGTTGATGGTTTCGGGCTTTTTAATTTCACCGAATGACCAGCTGCGGATGCGCTCCGGTGAAGCCAGACCGATTTGAATCTGGTCAAATGTTTCCGGCTTTGCGATCGGATTTGCGAAATTTGTTACTTGGTTCATTTTTTCTTCCTTCGGGGCCTAAGCCCAAAATTGAAATGCTAGGGGGAGTGAGTTTTAGACCTTCACTCCGCCGCTATCGCTACGCCATCATCACCGTCTTCATCTTCGTCACCGAAGCTGGAGAGTTCGACATTGAGACCAAGCGAACGCATTTCCTTGACCAGAACGTTAAAGCTTTCGGGCACACCGGCTTCGAAAGTATCGTCACCTTTGACGATCGCTTCGTAAACCTTGGTCCGCCCGATCACATCATCCGATTTGACCGTCAGCATTTCCTGGAGCGTATAAGCCGCACCATAGGCCTGCAGCGCCCAGACTTCCATTTCCCCGAAACGCTGTCCGCCGAACTGCGCTTTACCGCCCAGTGGCTGTTGCGTGACGAGAGAATAAGGTCCGATCGAACGCGCGTGGATCTTGTCATCGACCAAGTGATGCAGTTTGAGCATGTAAATATAGCCCACTGTCACCTTGCGATCAAACTTGTCTCCGGTCCGTCCGTCGAACAGATCAACCTGACCCGAACGATCAAGACCGGCAAGTTCCAGCATGTCGGAGACATCGCTTTCGTGCGCTCCGTCAAATACCGGCGTTCCCATCGGGACACCGTTGCGCAAGTGACCGACCATTTCGACAATTTCGGAAGTGTCGCGCGCATCAATATCTTCATGATATTGTTCGCCGTAGATGATCTTGAGCCGTTCTTTCACCGCGTCAGGTGGCGGAGCCGCCTGCGGATCGGGATTGGCCAGTTTCCATTCTTCCAGAGCTTTCGTTACCTGTTCGCCCAGACCACGTGCGGCCCAGCCCAAGTGGGTTTCAAAAATCTGACCCACGTTCATACGCGATGGCACGCCCAAGGGATTCAACACGATATCAACGGGCGTTCCGTCTTCCAGGAATGGCATATCTTCTTGTGGAAGAATGCGGGAGATAACCCCCTTGTTTCCGTGACGGCCGGCCATTTTATCACCAGGCTGCAATTTGCGTTTCACAGCGACAAAGACCTTGACCATTTTCAGGACGCCTGGCGACAATTCGTCACCACGCTCCAGCTTCTCGCGGCGATCTTCGAAGCGGGCATTAATTTCCTGAATCGCTTCATCATATTGACCACGAGTCGCTTCGAAATCGGACTGGACCTTGTCGTCCTTCACCGCGATTTTCCACCAGTCGGCATTTTCCAACTCGGACAGGCTTTCCTCGGTAATCTCGGCGCCTTTCTTCATTGGCTTGGGCGCGGAGGTGGCTGTCTGACCGATCAACATGTCTTTCAACGCGTTGAAGGTTGCGCGATTCAGAATGGCGCGTTCGTCATCCCTGTCTTTCGTGAAACGCGAAATTTCTTCGCGTTCAATCGCCAGCGCACGCTCGTCTTTGTCGATGCCGTGGCGGTTAAACACACGCACTTCAACAACCGTTCCTGCGACACCGGGAGGCAGACGCAGGGACGTGTCACGAACATCCGAAGCTTTCTCACCAAAGATCGCGCGAAGAAGTTTTTCTTCCGGCGTCATTGGGGATTCACCCTTGGGCGTGATCTTGCCGACCAATATGTCGCCCGGCTCGATTTCTGCTCCGATGTAAACGATACCCGCTTCATCGAGGTTGCGCAGCGCTTCTTCACCAACATTGGGAATATCGCGGGTAATATCTTCAGGGCCCAGTTTCGTATCACGCGCCATGACTTCAAATTCTTCGATATGGATCGAAGTAAAGACATCGTCTTTCACGATACGCTCGGAAATAAGGATACTATCCTCATAGTTATAGCCATTCCACGGCATGAAGGCGACGAGGCTGTTTTTGCCCAGTGCCAATTCACCCATGTCGGTCGATGGACCGTCAGCAATAGTATCACCTTCCTGAACCATCTCACCCACTTTCACCAGCGGACGCTGGTTGATGCAGGTATTCTGGTTGGAACGCTGGAACTTCTGAAGCGTGTAGATGTCAACGCCGGACTTGCCGGCTTCGACATCGCCCTGCGCACGGATCACGATACGGGTCGCATCGACCTGATCAACAATACCGCCGCGGCGAGCCGCAATCGCAGCACCACTATCGCGGGCCACGGTTTCTTCCATGCCGGTTCCGACAAATGGCGCTTCGGCTTTAACCAGCGGCACAGCCTGACGTTGCATGTTCGATCCCATCAGGGCGCGGTTAGCATCATCATTTTCCAGGAACGGAATAAGCGAGGCCGCAACAGACACAAGCTGCTTTGGCGAAACGTCCATCAGGGTGATCTGTTCGCGCTGAGCGATCAAAAATTCACCTGCTTCACGAGAAGAAACCAATTCTTCCACAAAGCTGCCGTCTTCGGTCAGTTCCGCGTTGGCCTGAGCCACGGTGTGCTTCTGCTCTTCCATCGCGGAGAGATAGACCACATCATCGGTCACCTTACCGTCTTTAATCTGACGATAAGGCGTTTCGATAAAGCCATATTTGTTCACGCGGCTAAACGATGCCAGTGAGTTGATCAGACCGATGTTCGGGCCCTCAGGCGTTTCAATCGGACAGATCCGGCCATAGTGAGTCGGGTGAACGTCGCGGACTTCAAAGCCGGCACGCTCACGCGTCAGACCGCCGGGCCCAAGCGCCGACACACGGCGTTTATGGGTGACTTCGGAAAGCGGGTTGGTCTGATCCATAAACTGGGACAGCTGAGAGCTACCGAAAAATTCACGGACGGTTGCAACAGCTGGCTTCGCGTTGATCAGGTCGTTCGGCATCACGGTCGAAACGTCAACGCTGGACATGCGCTCTTTAACCGCACGCTCCATGCGCAGCAGGCCAACGCGATATTGGTTCTCGAGAAGCTCGCCAACCGAACGCACACGGCGGTTGCCGAGGTTATCGATATCATCAACTTCGCCCTTGCCGTCTTTCAGATCGACGAGGGTTTTGACGACGGCCAAAATATCTTCCTTGCGGAGAACCGTATAATCATCCGGCGCGTCGAGATCGAGGCGCATGTTGAGTTTGACACGGCCAACAGCGGACAGGTCATAACGCTCAGGATCGAAGAACAGGCCTTCGAACAGAGCTTCAGCCGTTTCGCGGGTTGGCGGCTCGCCAGGACGCATGACACGGTAAATGTCGGACAGGGCGCCGTCACGGTCTTCCGCCTTGTCGACTTTCAGCGTGTTGCGGATCCAAGGACCGGTGGTCACGTGGTCTATGTCGAGCAGCTCCAACTGGTCAATGCCAGCACCATCAAGCTTCTCGAGATTCTCAACCGTTACTTCGTCGCCAGCTTCGATATAAATCTCGCCGGTTTTTTCGTTGATAAGGTCAAAAGCGCTGTAACGGCCGAAAATTTCTTCGGTCGGAATAACGACAGATTTCATGCCATCTTTTTCAGCTTTGTTAGCGCTGCGTGGCGTGATCTTGTTGCCGCTGGCGAAAACAACTTCACCGCTATCGGCATCGACAATATCAAAGGTCGGCTTCTGACCGCGCCATTGCTCGGCTACGAAAGGAATGGTCCAGCCGTCTTTCGCGCGCTTGTAAACGATGCGCTCGTAAAATTCGTTGAGAATATCTTCTTCGGAATAGCCCTGTTTCAGGATTCCGGTGATTTCCGCACTCTTGGTCCGGCCTTCATCTTCAATCTTACCCTGAATTTCGATCGCGCCCATAGGCTCCTTGATCGTGATCCGGTTGCCTTCAATCTCGGTGATTTCAGCTGGCTGCTTCATGCCAGCCACGCGAACCATCTCGCCAACCTTGAACGGTGGCTTCTTCTCTTTCACTTCAATGATCGCATCACCCAAAGAACGCAGCAATGCGGTCACAGGCAGCTTGCGCTTGCGGTCGATACGCACGTTGACGATGTCTTTCGCGTCAAATTCGAAATCGAGCCATGAACCACGATAAGGAATAACGCGGGCGGCGAAGAGGAATTTGCCGGACGAGTGGGTCTTGCCGCGGTCATGGTCAAACAATACGCCGGGCGAACGGTGCATCTGGCTGACGATAACGCGCTCTGTACCATTGATGACGAACGTGCCGTTCTTGGTCATCAAAGGCATGTCGCCCATATAAACATCTTGCTCTTTAATATCGAGAACGGAGCGCGCTTCGGTTTCCGGATCGACTTCAAAGACGATCAGGCGCAGCGTGACTTTCATCGGCGCAGCGTATGTGATGCCGCGCTGGCGACATTCTTCGACATTATATTTGGGATCTTCGAGCTGATAATTGACGAAATCCATTTCGGCGGTGCCGGCAAAATCGCGGATCGGAAAAACGCTGCGCAGCGTTTTTTCCAGACCGGAAACATAATCAATCGACGGATCAGAGCGCAGGAACTGCTCATATGATTCGCGCTGAACCTCAATGAGATTCGGCATTTCAATGACTTCATGAATGTCGCCAAAGATTTTGCGGATCCGTTTTTTGCGGGTCGGGGTGAGAGCCGTTGTTTTTACCGAAGATGCTTTCGTCGCCATGTATTTTGCCTTCTCGCCATCACCGGATTTGCGCCACTTATGAAGCGCTTAGCCGGTGGAAAATCAATCATGTGGGGCGCTCCAGAACAAAAAGCCACGGCCTCTCAAACCCATATTTTCTGGGAGGAGAGTCGTAGCTTAGAGCGTCCTGAAAACCGGTCAGACTTCATTTCTTTTGGCGCGCTGCGCAACTGCACGCCCTGTCTCGAAATCTGTGGTGAGCCGCTGATATAGTGAGATGCCCGCTATCGGTCAAGGGGAGGATGCAGGCACTTCTGCTGCAGCGCTCGATTTGCCATCATACCAGCGGGTAGCCAAAACACGGACCAGCCAAAAGAGCATGATGGCCAGGATGATTGGTTCTGGAGCGGACAACAAACCCGTGTCTCGAACGGCCTCGGGGAAAGCGGTTGCTCCGGGTCCGGTAAACAAGGAACCGGCGGCAATGAAATAGGCAAAGCACATTCGCCATAAATGCCGGGCGATGCGCTGTTTGCCGGAAATGCCCCGCCGGGCGATCACTGCTACATCTCCCGACGCGGCCAGCAGGGCAAGACCTCCGAAGAAATAGTGCGGGAAAGCAGGCAATCCATCCTTCAACCCGTCAGGGCTCTTTTGCGCTTCCAGACCGAACCACAGTCCGCCAGCGGCAACGGCAAATGTCATGGCCAGCGCGACATAGTGAAGCAGGTGGAGCGTCTCGTCATGCCGTCGGGCGGCCATCCAGGATGTGACAACAAGGTAGATGGTGAAAATCCCGACCAAAACCGAGATCGCCATTGGCAAAATGACGGCCAAATAGATTCCGGCGGCCGCCATTATCATCATCGTTATAAAGAAAATATTGCCGACGCCACGATGGGCACGCGAACCTTTACGGACAAACAGGGCAGCAGCGCCAGCCAGCACGGCGATTGCGCCCATGGTGATATGAAGAAACATGATTGGTGACACAGGCGACATCCTCTTTTGAAGTTTCGAGACAGGATGGCTCATAATCTCGAATTTATTGATAATCAATAAAAGACTTGATGTTTATCGATATCTCTATATTGATAAGCAACGAATCACATATTGCAAATCGATATTCACTGGAGACCATTATGACAAATATCGCGACCAAGGGAGAGGAGGATCTCGTCCTTAAATCAGCACGCCTGCTGCTCGGCTTTTTCCGAATAGCGGTGATCTTCGCATCTGTAATCCTGATCCTGTCGCTCCCCATCATTGCGATTTTCGGTCAGGATATATTGGCCGAGGTGGGTGAGCAGTTTGTAAACCTGCCACCGACTGCGGTGCTATGGGTGTCGGCCGGGTTCGTCATGGTAATGCTTCTGATCATGCTGCTGAGCTATTTCACAATAGACCGGCTTCGTAAGATTCTGGCTTCTGTCCGTGAGGGCGACCCGTTCAACCGGACCAATGGCTTGCGCCTGCGCGGCATGGGCATTGCCATTTTCGTGATCCAGATCCTGTCCGGCCTGCTTGGCGCACTTATCGGGGTGATCATCAGCCTTCTCGGCGAGGCGAAAGATGGCGAGCAGATTACCGTCGCGGGTGAATTCGGACTCTCGCTGTCCGGCATATTGCTGGTGTTGCTGCTCATCATCCTGGCCCGTGTCTTCGACCGCGGCGCTGATATGCGCGACGAGCTGGACGGGACAATCTGATGACCGTCCAAGTCAAGCTCGACGATCTGCTGCACGACAAGCGTATGACGTTAACCGAGCTCGCAGAGCGGGTGGACATCACCATCGCCAATCTGTCGATCCTGAAAACCGGCAAGGCGAAGGCAATCCGCTTCAGCACTTTGGAAGCCATCTGCCGGGAACTGAACTGCCAGCCGGGCGATCTGCTTACTTTTGAAGATGCGGAGGATGAATCAACGGCATGACTATAGATCAAAACAGATCAGCAGAACCCGAGGCGAAAGCATTAGCAAGAATTGTTGGTCTGTCTTTGTTGGCGACAATATTGGTCGGCATGTTGAGCGCGCTCACCGTCGGACAGGGCATTGATATCAATCTGTCAGCCGATGTCGTTGCAACCGCCCGAAATATGCTGGAAGCCGAAACGGCGCTACGAGCCAAATCCTATATTGCGTTGTTGGTCTTTGCGCTGGAAGTCGTGATTGGCGCGGGTTTGTTTCTGCTACTCCGAAAGTCCGGCCCGTTGCTCGCGGCGTGGAGCCTGATCATTGGTCTTGGTGCAGCGCTACTGGTTCTGATGGGCGCATTGTTTAGCCTCAACGCTGCTGAAATTGCCGGGAATGTGGCTTATACCGAATTGGCGGATGAGAAGCAGAGATTGCTGCTGACGGGCTTGCAGGCAACGTCTGATTACACGTCCTTTCACCTCGGCTTGATCCTCACCAGCGTGGGTAATGCCGGGTTTGCTTACCTGTTCCTGCGCTCTGGATTAATCCCGAAGCTCATTGCCGGTTGGGGTGTCTTCGCCTTTTCTTTTGTCGCCATCGCCATTGTGGCGCGCGACTTTATTCCCATCATTGGGCATAGTGCGGTCACCCTTTCATTCATGGCGTCCAATCTCATTGCCTTGGTAGCTCTTGGATTATATCTCGCAATCAAGGGTGTTCGATCAGCCTGATTTTTTCGAACCAAACTCGGTCGACTGGACGACTTTCCGCACCATGTCCGGATCATATTCAACTTGTCCATCAAGAATCAGCATCGCCAATCCATGTACAAGTGACCAGGCATGCAAGGCGGCGATCGTGCGCTGTTCGCCGGACATGTTATCAGGCATCAGGGCTGTGATGCCCTTGCGCAATTGCAAAAAAGCCTCCCCCATTTCGGACGGATCATCCGCCTCCAGATCAACTTTGCCGACACGATCATATATCAGGCGCACAAGGGCAGGATTCTCGACGGACCATTTCACATAGGTGACCCCCACATCGACAAAGCCTTCGCGCACATCGCTGGCGGCCTGCGCCGCGGTTGCCTGACTGATGCCTAAACGGTTGAGTGCTTCGAGAGCCAAAGCGTCCAGCAAAGCATCTTTGTTAGGAAAATGTCGATAGAGCGCAGTCGCCGAAACGCCCAGCTCCCGAGCCAGCGCGCGCAGCCCGAGATCGGGATGCGCCATGTCCTCAATCCGCTTCATTCCCGCCGCAATCGCCGCCGCGCGCAGATCACCATGGTGATAGGCGCCGGAACCCTTGCCGGAAACCTCTGGCGAATCTTTAATGTTGACACTGTTACCTTTAACGCTCATGTTAACAGCATAAACATTCTGAGTCGCGATGCCAAGTGGAGTTTGCGCCAATGCTGATATTTGCAATTGCAACGGCCATCATCGCCGTGACCGTCGCGGCGGCTCATTACATCCTCGGTGAACGCGTGGTGCTGAAACGGCTTTTTGCGGAACCCACTGAAGGGTTGCTGTCCGCCCCCAGCATGCGCCGTCTGACCTGGGCGATGTTTCAACTGCATAGCCTGGTCTGGGCCAGCCTGGGCATCGCGGTTCTGCTGAACCGGCTGCAAGGTGGCAGCGACCTGATCGGATATCTCGCCATCCTGATTTTCACCACATCCGGCATCGGAAATTTTGCGGCCCTAAGGCGGCCCCATCCCGGTGGCATATTATTAATAATCGCAGCGGCCACGACCGCTGCCGATATCTGGTTTAACTGAAAAGGATTTGAACATGGCTTCCGTTATTGAAAATACCATCCGCTCGGCGGTCACCCCAGTCCTTGGCGCGGTCGCCAATTTCAACCGCAAGCGGATGAAAGCGCCAGCAACTGGACATCCCTATCTCACTGGCATTCACAAGCCGATGAGCGAAGAACTGACCCTTGCTGACTTGCAAGTAGAGGGTGAAATCCCGCAACAGCTTGATGGCCGTTATCTGCGGATCGGACCCAACCCGGTAACCACAGCGCATGAGGCCAGCTATCACTGGTTTGTTGGCGACGGCATGGCCCATGGCCTGCGCATCGTCGATGGCAAGGCGCAGTGGTATCGCAATCGCTGGATCCGTTCTAATGCGGTTAGTGAAGCGCTTGGAGAACCTCCCAAGCCTGGCACCCGCAAACCCCGGACGGACACCGCCAATACCAATATCGTGAAAATCGGTGGACGGACCTTTGCCATTGTCGAAGCGGGCGGCTTTCCCGTCGAGCTCACGGATGACCTGGAAACGGTGGCGCATAATCCGTTTGACGGGACTTTACATAATGCTTTTTCTGCGCACCCTCATCTCGATCCCAAAACCGGTGAGATGCATGCCATCTGCTACGATGCACCAGAGATGGAAACCGTTTGGCATGTCGTGCTGGGGCCGGATGGCAAGGTGAAGCGGGAAGAACCGATTGCGGTCACAGAAGGACCGTCGATTCATGATTGCCAGATTACCGACAACCATGTGCTGATATTCGACTTGCCCGCTACATTTTCGGTGAAGCGCATGCTCGCAGGTTTTGCGTTCCCCTATGACTGGAACCCGGAACACAAAGCGCGCGTAGGCCTGTGCCCCCGCAATGGATCGGGTACTGACACTATCTGGTGCGATGTCGAACCCTGTTATGTCTATCACGCTGCCAATGCTTTTGAGACGGAAGAAGGCAAAGTCATTGTCGATGTCGTGGTCCATGAAAGCACCTATGCGCGGACCACCTTTGGCCCAGGCGGTGAATGGTCGCGGCTGGAACGCTGGACCGTTGATCCGGTCACGAAGAAAGTCGATCGCAAAATCCTGAATGATCGCGCGCAGGAATTCCCGCGCTATGACGAACGGCTTACGAGCAGCGACTATCGCTACATCTACAGCATCGCACTGGCCGGAGAACCGGACCAGCTCGACATGGCGGGCAATGAATTGTTCAAGCATGATCTGAAAACGGGCGACACCGCGATCCGCCATTTTGGCGATAACCGTCACCCGGGCGAATTTGTCTTTGTGCCGCGATCGCCGGACGCCGATGAAGACGATGGCTGGCTGATCGGCCTCGTGATCGACATGAACAAAGACACCACCGAGCTGCAAATTCTGAAAGCCAATGATTTTACCGGCGAGCCGCAAGCGGTGATCCACGTCCCGCATCGCATTCCTCCCGGCTTTCACGGCAATTGGGTGGCCAGCTAAGTACAGCGCTTGACTTGCCGCTTCGCAGGCTTGAAGGTCTGCGCGATGGAGCGGAATGTCAGGAGTTTGCGATGATCGCCTTTACCTCTAAAAACCACCTATTGCTCTGGATAATATTAGGCTTCAGTCTGATAATTGGCACGACGGCGCATGCCGCGACCGGCTATCAACCCGGCCATACCGCTCTGGAAGTATGGAATGCCGAAGGACAGGCTAACGCGCCGCAATGGGTGCAGATTTGGCTGATGATCATGCTGGCGAGTTTTGCGCTCGGCCTTTTATTCGTGTGGAAGCGCGTCGAGGCGCGTTGGGTTGTCGGTGGCTTCATTGCCAGCATACTCGTCAGCGGTTTCGTCATACCAGCCATGGGGCTGGTATCCCTATCCGGCCTGATCGCACTGATGCATCTGATCTTCTGGTCACCGGGACTGTATCTCTTGCTCAAAAACCGGCCATTTATGAAAGAGCGATCTTTCTACGCCGTCTGGTCTGGACTGATCACCGCCGTGATCCTCTTCTCGTTCATTTTCGATATCCGCGATGCGGCGATCTATCTCGATCATATCCTCGGGATGGGTATTTTTTCGGCCTAGCAAAAGCACCGATTGCCGCTTTCCTGAAGGTGTTAGACATTCGCGATTTATCAGATAGCGAGAGACGGACATGAGAACAGCGATAGTCACAGGGGCATCCAGCGGTATCGGCGAAGCAACCGCCCGCAAATTGGTGCAGTCGGGATATAATGTCATGCTCGCCGCCCGGCGGGCAGATCGTCTGGAAGCCATTGTCGAAGAGTTGGGCGAACAAGCGGCCTTTCATGTGACGGATGTAAGCAGTCAGGCGGATCAGCAAGCACTGGCAGCAGCGACCGTCGAAAGATTCGGTCAGGTCGATGCATTGATCAGCAACGCTGGAATCATGCCGGTGTCGCTCATCGAAAAAGGTGATGTCGAAGATTGGGACCGGATGATCGATGTCAACCTTCGCGGTGTGCTTTATGGCATCCACGCCGTGCTGCCGCAGATGGTTGAACGCAAGGACGGGCATATCATCATCATCTCGTCCATCGCAGCGCTGGAAACATTCCCCTCAAGCGCAGTCTATTCCGCCACAAAGTCCGGGGTACGCTCGTTAAGCGATACGCTGCGAAAGGAAATGACCGCTCATGGGGTCCGCGTCACAACGATCTTTCCTGGCGGCGTCAAGACGGAATTGGGTGGCAGCATCAAGGACCAATCAGTGCTGGAAATGATGGGCGCGGCGTTTAATTTTGAGTTTCTCGAACCGGAAAACCTTGCTGACAGTATCGCCTATGTGCTGGGCCAGCCGCCTTCCGTCTGTGTTGGGGAATTAATGATCCGACCAACTGGCCAGCCGTAATTTGCCGGCCTAGATGTCTTGCAACCGGCAACCCCGCTGCGCCAATATATCCCGCATCTCGCGATAGGCGCGCGGCGTGTCGGTGAGCGGAATATAAGGGTGCAGGTGGTGCACAATATGATATTGCATACCCATGGATCCGATATTCCCCCATGCGCTTTTAAAGGCGCGGGTATCTTTATAACGGCCAATCCCGTCAGCAGGGTGATGCGGTGCCCAGCTGAGAAAAAACTGGATATAGGTCAGACCAATTTGCCGGGGTAGCCACCACAGCAAGGCCGCTTCCAGCGCATAGCCAGACCAGGCCAGCGCGATTAATATCCCGAAATGGGCGAGTTGAAACAATGCGCCATCGAGCAAGGCATCCGGCCGACCAATATCCCGCAGTACATCGCCATATTTGTTAAAACCACCATCTGCGCCGGGCTGGCGGTTCTGGATGGACTTCCAGATCGCCTGCCAAGGACCGCTGGCCATGCTGCTATAATCGGGATCAAGATCAGGTTTATTGGCATGCAGGTGATGCTGGATATGGGTCAGCTTGGCAACGCGGTAGGGCAGTACCAACGGGATGGTGGATACATGCCCGACCAGTTCATTCAACCAGCGCCATTTGGTGCCCTTGCGCCCGATAATATCATGCTGCGCCTCATGCGATGGCAGATAGCAGAGCATAACATTGAGCGTGGCAATGATGAAACCCAGCCATAGCGGTAGAAACTCCAAAAAGACCAAGGGCCAAAGCGACAACCAGACCAGCAAGTTACCCAATCCCCATGCCACGGCTTCCCAAGGCAAGCGGCCTGCATATTTGCGGGCAATCGCTATTTCCTGTTTGCGCAGGTCGTTTTGGTTCACAGTTCCGCTCATATCCAACGGCCTGTAAACTGCGCGAAAGCACCCCACGCGCCGCCAATGATCAAGCCCAATGTCATCGGAGCGAGCCCCAGCGGAGCCTGCCAGTCCAGCATCTGAATGATTTGCGCAAACAGCGGTCCCAAAAACCCGATACCGAAAATCAGGGGCATGAAATGAAGAATGTTTTTCAGTACAAATTGCACGGCACGTCCTTGGCAAAGACAAAGATTACCGCAGCAAGGCCGAATAATCAATATTTACAATATTGTCAGTAACTCGACCGGTAGCGGAACCATCAACCGGTCTTTCTTCGCCGGACTTTTCGGGCCGCTTTGATGCGCGCCGGTTTGGCGCTTTGCTCACCAATGTCGCTAGCCTGTGCTCCCACATGAGTGCTCGTTTCGACACGCCCTTCGACATTTTCGGCTGGCATGGCTTGGCTGAACAAATAGCCTTGCACCTGAATGCAGCCTTCCGCTTTAAGCTGGCTGAGCTGATCGCTCCGTTCAACCCCTTCGGCCGTTGTCACCATGCCAAGGCTGGAAGCCAGACCAGTCACCGCGCGAATGATCGCCCGGCAATCTTCACGGCTGTCCACTTCCTCAACAAAGCAGCGGTCAATCTTGATCTTGTCAAACGGGAAGCTGCGTAAATAGTTGAGCGAGCTATAACCGGTGCCGAAATCATCCAGCGCAATCCGCACACCCAGCGAGCGAATCTTGTGGAGCAATTCCACATTGGACTGATTATCATTCATCAACACTGATTCCGTGATTTCCAGCTCGAGCCGGTGCGGGGCAACGCCGGTCGCGGCCAAGGCGTTGATAATTGTCGGCATCAGATTGGGGCTGCGCATTTGGGTCGGCGAGAGGTTAACAGCGACGCTCAGATGCTCTGGCCATTTGGCGACTTCATAAAGAGCGGAGCGGACCACCCATTCGCCGAGCTGGACGATCAGCCCGGTATCCTCTGCCACCGGAATAAACACATCCGGCATGATCAGGCCTTTTTCGCTATGATGCCAGCGCAGCAGGGCTTCATAGCCAATGGTCTCGCTGGTCTCGATATTGACCAAGGGCTGGTAATAAAGTTCCAGCTCATTGCGCCGCAAAGCTGCGCGCAGGTCCATCTCGATATTGCGCCGATCCTGTACCGCCTCATGCATGGATTTTTCGAACATGGAGGCGCAGCCACGGCCATTTTCCTTGGCATGATACAGCGCTATGTCGGCATGTTTGATCAGCTCTTCGGCATCATCATCACAGTCGCTGGACAGGGCAATACCGATACTGACCCCGGTAGCCGCAGGCTGACCCTCCACCATCACCGGTTCAGACAGCTTTGCGATCAAATGCTGCGCCGTGCGATGGACTTCTTCTTCCGATTCCACGTTGCGCAGCGAAATGGCAAATTCATCACCACCTAACCGCGCGACAAAATCTTCCATGCCGATATTTCGTTCCAGACGGTTGGCGACCGCTTTCAACACGAGATCACCGGCACCATGCCCCAAGGTATCGTTGATCGTCTTGAAATGGTCGAGATCAAGATAGAGCACCGCAAGCTGCTGGGCCGGTTTCATTCGGGCAAGCGAGCGTTGCAACGACTGATTGAACAGCGCGCGGTTAGGCAAGTCGGTCAGACTGTCAAAATGGGCGAGATGGGCAACCCGCTCCTCTGCTTTTTTGGCGCTGGTAATATCTGCTGCAACACCGCGAATATGGTCTTTCTGGCCCTTGACTGTCTTGATGTGCCGCCCGGACAATTTCCACCAATGCCGCTCTCCGCCCAATTTGATGGGCACATGAATTTCACGGAACATCTGGCCAGACGAAAGGCATTGCGCAAGCTGGTTGCGTTCGGTTGATTCCTCGAACAAGTCAACAAATGGCATATTGCGCAAGTCACGAATTTCCATATTCACCGCTGTTGCAAAACGGGCCGACGGGTTCACGATCAGGAGACGCTCGTCCACTTCCCAAAGCCAGTCGGAACTCTGCTCGGAATAGTCGTGCAGCAACAGTCGCACCGTTTCGGCAGCGTTTCTGAGTTTGGCCCCATGCAAATGGCGCTGGACAAAGTTGAAGAAAAATAGCCGGTAAATATAGTCAATGCAAAGCGCGAAAAAGATCAGCAAGACCACCGTACTGATTGCATCAGCCTGCCCCGCCATTAGAAAACTGATCGCGTAGACCAGGGTGGTGATGCTCATATTATAGGTCTGGGCGCGCGGGATGCTACCGAACACAAAACCGCCAATCACCAAACCACCCATCGCCAGCAAGGCCAGGTCCATCGTGTAGGGAATCTGTCCGTAGGCCAGCGGAATAGCGACGATACAACTGAACCCAAGCGCGCTGACTATGCTTTCGATATGGATCGCCTTGATGGACCGTTTATAGTCGGCCAGTTCCGCATCAATTCGGGATTGCCGGATAAAATTGCGAATGGTCAGAAACGCCGCGATCGCCGAATAGAAACAGGCCACAGCAATAAAGGCAGGATCCGCATGGAGGAACAGCTTGATCATGACATAAACGGTCAAAGGCAACACGGCCAATGACCCGATTCGTGATAGCTGACCGATAGACTTCAACTGTTCACGGGCCACGAGCTCCGTGGTCTCAGGATCCGCGTTAATCCTGAAGTTCCAGACTTTTTTCTGCATTTCCAGCAGCCGCTGCAGCGTAATTGTCTCGCCCATATCTACCTGCGCCCCATTGCTATCCTCGCCATGTAAAAGAACGTAAACACAACTCGTATGGAACAGGTTAACGGCGAATCGATAGCCGGGATTTGGCCGTTTATGTCAAAGTCAGCCTATCCCAGAATAGCCTCCGGTCTCCCATCGTTAAGGTGTGTCGATCCATCCGGCCCAATAAGAGACTGGGTCACAGCTCTACTTCCCTAAGGTGAGAAGCAAACCTATAGCCCAATGCATCAGGCCGGGCTCGGGCGGTCAGGCGGCAGCAGGAGGCCGCATATATGAAGCTTTTTTATACATTGGCTCTAGCCATTTTCGCTCTTTTTGCAGACGTCACTCCGGCGCTCGCGCAAGAGATATTTCTGGGCGTTGCAGCCCATGAGGTCGATACTCCCCTGTCATTCAAAATATACGAAGAGGGTGTCGATTTCCAAGCCGGTTATCGTGGAAAGCGGATCGAGGCCCTGTCCGTCATCGGCGCGCCCTCGCCCTATATTTTCGCGTCGATAAACAGTGCCGGTGACACCAGTCTGGTGGCAGCCGGTCTCAGCTGGAAAATCGGCAACAAATTTTACGTTCGCCCCGGCATTGGTCTTGCCATTCATGACGGCCCAGCCTTGCGCTTTGCCCCTGATGGCTCACAAACCCAACTGGGATCGCGCATATTATTCGAGCCCGAACTGGCCATCGGCGTGCAGTTATCAAAGCGCATCGATATCGAAGCGAGCTGGGTGCATGTAAGCCATGCACAAATCTTCAACCGCAATCAAAATCCCGGCCTTGATATCATCGGCGCGCGGCTGGTGATTAAACTGCCTTGACATCTCAAAATATATGTAACAACTTACATATATGAAAAATGATTATCTTCGCGACGCAGGAATAAAGACGCTCGGTACACGTATCAGGCGTCTGTTTGAACGGCTGAACGGCAATGTGACCGAAGTCTACCGGCGCGAGCTGGGCTTTGAACAGCGCTGGTTTGCGCTAGGCATGCTGCTCAACGATCACGGTCCGATGAACAGCCGGGATGCCACCAAAATGCTCGGCCAAAGCCATGTTGCGATGGTTCAGGTCGTTCGCGCCATGGAGCAGGCAGGCCTTCTGGAACGCAAGACCGATCCGGTGGATGCGCGTAGCAAGATATTGCACCTGACCGCTGCTGGGTCAGAGAAGCTGATCAAGGTTTCCACGATATCGCAGATAGTGGACCAGGCCGCCGCTGAGCTGCTTGCAGAAGCCGCTCCTGATTTTCTCCAGCAGCTTGATGCGCTGGATGATGCTCTCGATCGGCGTGACTTCGCGGATCGTATCGAGACGGCATTTGCAGAGAAAGGCCCGAACAGATGATCGCAGCACTATTACTGGTCGTGCAACCCGTACCGGAAAATTGCTCCGACGAACATGCGGCCATCGCCGAAATAGCGGACGCGATTGAACAAAAATATGTCCTTGTCGATACGGCGAAACGCTCGGCTGCGACCGTCCGAAGCAAACTGGAACAAGGCACATTTTATCAGGATTGCGGCGATAGTGAAGCCTTTGCAAAGCACATGACGAAACAGCTGCGCGCGATCCTGAACGATGGTCATGTGTTCGTTGAATATGCCCCAAATTCGTCCCTGGCTGGGGAAGGTGACTGGCTGGAGAAATGGAGGAATGGCGCGTCGGCTAGAGGATTTGGCGTCAGACAAGTGGAGCGGATAACGGGCAATATATCCTATCTTCACCTGACCGATTTTTTCGAATTTTCAGCTGCTGAAAAAGCACTGACGGCGGCTTTTGAACTGGTCAGCAGCAGCGACGGCCTGATACTGGATCTCCGCCTAAATCCTGGCGGGTCACCGGAAACCGAATGGCCTGTGCAATGGACCTTCATGGCACCGGGCTCCCAAACCCCGCTCCATCGCGAAACCCGCCATGGCAAGAAACCGGATCTGTTGGAACCGACGCTGCCATGGCCACGATACGGAACCGAAAGACCGCTGGCCATCATTGTCGATAAAACGACATTTTCCGCACCAGAGGCTGTCGCCTATTCGCTGCAGGCGCAAGGCAGGGCGGTTATATTTGGTTCCCCTAGCGGCGGCGGGGCGCATATGCTGGGAGATGCCGTACCCCTGACTGGTGGTTGGCACATAGTCATTCCGGAAACGAGACCCTATAGCCCGCATACTGGTGGCAATTGGGAAGGAATTGGCGTGATCCCCGATTTTCCGGCTTCCAAAGAAGACGCTATTCAAATCGCGCAAAAATGGGTCACCGGCAAACTGGAATCAAAAAGGGCGGCCTCCAATACGGAAACCGCCCCTTAATCTTGTCAATAAGCCGAACGGCTTATTTCGGTGAACCTATTACTTAAGTTCAACCGTACCGCCAGCTGCTTCGATCTTGGTTTTGATCTCTTCAGCTTCAGCTTTGTTAACGCCTTCTTTAATTGCTTTAGGCGCGCCTTCGACGAGAGCTTTCGCGTCGGTCAAACCAAGCTGGGTGATCGCACGAACTTCTTTAATCACCTGGATTTTCTTGCCGCCGTCGCCGGTCAGAATAACGTCAAATTCGCTCTGCTCTTCAGCAGCTTCGCCGCCGCCACCAGCAGCCGGTCCAGCAACTGCAACAGCAGCTGCAGCAGAAACGCCCCACTCTTCTTCAAGAGCTTTAGACAGTTCAGCCGCTTCCATAACGGTAAGTTTCGATAGTTCTTCAACCAATTTAGCAATATCAGCCATGTTATTTACGCTCCAAATTTTCTAATCAATGTTTGAGTAATAAGTAGTTATTCACCCGTAGCGGCAAAGGCGCCGACTACACGTGCAAGGGCTCCAGCTGGTTCTTTGACAACCCGCGCGATTTTCGTTTGTGGTGCAACAAGCAGACCAACAATCGTACCGCGAAGTTCATCAAGAGAAGGCATGGAGGCCAGGGACTTAACGCCAGCTTCGTCCAGAAGAGTGTCGCCCATTGCGCCACCAACAATCTCAAGACGATCATTGGTTTTTGCAAATTCAACTGCGATTTTCGCAGCCGCCACCGGATCATCCGATGTGGCAAGTGCGACCGGGCCTGACAGCAAATCTGCTATCGGGGCATAGTCGGTTCCTTCCAGAGCGAGTTTGGCAAGGCGGTTTTTCGAGACTTTGAAACTCGCACCGGCTTCCCGCATCTTTCCGCGCAGCTCAGTAGACTGAGATACGGTGAGACCCAGATTGCGTGTTACCACAACAACCCCAGCCTCTTTGAAAGTCGCGTTTAGCGCAGCAACGGCTTCGGTCTTTTGACCACGATCCATATTTTGCTCCTTCACGTGGATTGCGTTTTTAAGGCGCAATCCGCTTTCTTCAATAACGCCATTCCGGCGCGAACCGGAATGACGAGCGAAAGGAATGATCGAAACCATTCCTGTATAATCCGAAGGGGGGTTTTGGCTGCCGTGTCGCGATAGAAACGCTGACTGCAAACCCGTGTGTTTCCACACGAAAAAAAACTGATCCCCGTCTAGGCTGGAAATTAAGAGAGGCATATTCCCCTCACCGGCTGTCTCGGACGGAAATTGTGGTCCGTTTGACGGAACCGCAATTTGTGTCAGTGCCATTAGCGGGAATAGCCCGGATGTCAAGCGTTTTGGGGAGCGATTGGGTCGCGAGGTTACTGATCTTTCTGTAACACACCATCTTCGATTTTATAATAGTCGCCTTTGTCGGCCACAAAAATATGGCTCCACAGCGTCGTTCCGGTGGCGCCTTCAAACACCCCCATTGCGACGGCTATCTTATCGTGATGAATCGGATCCCAGAACAGCGTTGACCCGCAAGTCCCGCAAAACCCGCGTCGAACTTTTTCAGAGGACGGGTACCAGCGGACATGCTCCTCTCCATCAATGGTCAATGCGCTTTCCGGCACATCGGTGCTGGCAAAATAATGCCCGGTTTGCTTGCGGCATTGCGTGCAATGACAGGCATCCGGTTGAGGCAAATCGCCGGTGACCATTATGCTAACTGTGCCGCACAGGCAGGAGCCTTTATGTACCGTGTCTTTCATGTCCTCTCCTTTATTTCCACCGCTGTGTAACCGGATGTCGATTGCATGCGAAAACTGTCTGTCCCCCAACGCTAATAGTTGCCGCAACGCAGCACAGAAAGATAACAGAAATGCACAAAAAATATACATTGCCATCCATCGCCTTGATCGGTGCTGTTTCCAGCCTTACGCTCGCTGGTCAGGCGCAAGCCCAGACTGAAAATGAACGGGAAGAAGGCTTTTATCTCTCTGCAACAGCAGGCGCCGACTTTCTCAATGACAGTGATTTTGTCGGAACCCAAAATCCCGACGCCGGCGTTCCTGGCGTTGCTGGTGCGCCCGCCAATGTGAATGTACGCTATGATACCGGCTTCGCCATCAGAGGCGCAGTTGGATATAAATTGAAAAAGGGTTTGATCAGTTTTCTCAAGCCGCGTTTTGAACTGGAAGTCGGCTATTCCGAATCCGATGTCAGCGGCGGCAGCTTCAATGATGGCGACCAGACTTTTGGCGGCGACCTGAGCAAGCTGACCGTTACAGCCGCGGCCTATAGCGATGTTATCTGGTCAGCCAATCAAAAGATTATTCCCTATTTCGGAAGCGGTATCGGCATTGGTGTTGTCGATGCGAATATCAATTACTTCCCCAATAACGGGGTGGCCGCGGCCCCCACATTCGGTGTGCAAGGCAACCGCACCGCCTTGGTAACGTTCAACGCCATTGGTACCACCGTGAAGGCCAGCGAGAAGATCGATATATTTGCGGAAGGCCGTTATACAAACGTCCGGCGGCGTAACTTTGACCGGCGATTTATTGCTGGCGGTGCAGACGGCTTTAACGCCCGGTTGCGCGATGACACCGAATCCTTTGGAGTCGGCATTGGGGTTCGCGCCAAATTCTGAATTTGCAGACCAGCGGATAGAGTTTTGACAGGGTGGCTAGCGCAAGAACTGGCCATCCTGTCGGAACATAACCGTACAATGAGCGTTGACAGTGCATGTTTACGCCCAAATATATCGTCATATTTTCGTATATAATTATAGCATTATCGGCAGCCAGCCTTTCCGGTCTTTTGCTTGCCGACACAGTGCTGGACAACATGAAGGAGCAGCAGATAGCATCTGCGCCGACCGACCCGGTAGAGCGTTTCCGATTAGGTCAAAATGCTTTTGATCCCCCCTCAAATACAAGAGCCACCGCTATCCAGACTGTCAGAAGCGTATCATTCAATCAGAATGACAAAATCGGGCTTTATCAAAACGGATTCAGATTACTGGTTCCAAATGAACCAGCCTTGAAAACCGAGCGTTTGCGGCTCGAGCAAGAGGAAAAATGGTATGACGAATATTTCGCAAATGCCGATGATTTTTCTTCTGAATATCAACAGGCGCAAGCCAACTGGCCTGACGAAACAGAACCAGCGCGTGAAATTGAATTGGGTCATGTTTCCACTGTCGAAGACGGTAATATTGTCCCAGCAGCAGGCAAAGAAACCATCGCGCTGCCTGAATAAGAAAAGGGCCAGAAGTCTCCCTCCGGCCCTTTTAATTTATCTAATGACTGAGAGGTTTATGCGCCTTCAATCTCGCTGAGATCGATTTTCAAGCCAGGGCCCATGGTCGAACTCAGACCGATTTTCTTGACATATTTGCCTTTCGCGCCGGTTGGCTTGGCTTTCACAACAGCGTTGACCAGAGCATCGAAATTCTTGCGCAGGTCTGCTTCCTTGAAGCTGGCTTTGCCGATGCCGTTATGGATAATACCCGCTTTTTCCACGCGATATTCGATCTGGCCGCCCTTGGCGTCTTTGACCGCTTGCGCGACATTCGGGGTAACCGTGCCGAGTTTCGGGTTAGGCATCAGGCCTTTAGGACCAAGAACCTTACCGAGACGGCCAACAACGCCCATCATGTCCGGCGTTGCGATGATACGGTCATAGTTGAGATCGCCGCCTTGCATGGCTTCCATCAGATCTTCTGCGCCAACAACGTCTGCGCCAGCTTCTTTGGCTTCGTCCGCTTTCGCGTCTTTGGCGAACACAGCAACACGGGTTTCTTTACCGGTGCCTGCAGGCAGAGAAATCACGCCGCGAACCATCTGGTCCGCATGACGCGGGTCAACGCCGAGGTTGATTGCAACGTCGAGTGTTTCGTCAAATTTTGAATTGGAAGCGAGTGATTTCAACGCCTTGATCGCTTCATCAATGCCGTAGAGCTTGTTGCGATCAACCGCTTCGTTGGAAGCTTTTGCGCGTTTGGTGAGTTTAGCCATGTCTTATCCCTCCACCACATCGATGCCCATCGAACGGGCGCTGCCCGCGATGATTTTAATGGCTTGCTCAGGCGTATTTGCATTGAGATCGGCCATTTTCAATTCTGCGATTTCTTTCAGCTGCGATGTTTTGATCGTGCCGCCGGAAACTTTACCAGGTTCGCTGGAGCCTTTTTTCAGCTTCGCGATTTTCTTGATGAAATAGCTGGCTGGTGGGCTTTTGGTTTCAAAGGTGAAGCTGCGATCCGCATAGACCGTAATCTTGGTCGGGATCGGTGCGCCTTTTTCCATCTTGTCTGTAGCCGCGTTAAACGCCTTACAGAATTCCATGATGTTAACGCCGCGCTGACCCAGTGCCGGGCCGATTGGCGGGGATGGATTTGCAATACCGGCAGGTACTTGCAAATTGATGTAGCCATCAATTTTTTTAGCCATTTGGCTGTCCTTTCATTCTATCGGTCCTTCGACAAGCTCAGGATGAGCGGGTCTATGGATCCTCAAATTAAGCGGTCAAACAGATGATCCGAAAATCATCCTCCCACATTGGTGATCCAGTGGCTCAAAGCCGCTGGGGTTTATCCGGTGGCAAGCCACCAAATCTCTTATTTCGCGACTTCTACCTGTTCAAAATCCAGTTCGACAGGGGTCGCGCGGCCAAAGATCGATACGGATACTTTGACGCGGTTTTTCTCGAAATCCAGTTCTTCGACAATGCCGTTGAAGCTGGCGAAGGGGCCATCCAGCACTTTAATCTGATCGCCAATTTCGTAGTTGACGGTGATCCGCTGTTTCGGCGCGTTGGCAGCTTCCTCTTTGGTGTTGAGGATGCGCGCTGCTTCGGCTTCGCTAATCGCTTGCGGCTTGGTGGTGCCTAGAAAACCGGTTACTTTCGGTTGATCCTTGACCAGATGATAAACATCATCGGTCATTTGCAATTTCGCGAGCACATAGCCGGGGAAAAATTTCCGCTCCGACTGTACTTTCTTGCCGCGGCGCACTTCGGTGATGGTTTCGGTCGGGACTTCGATTTCCTCGACCAGCTGGGTCAGACCCAGACGCTTGGCATCCGCCTCAATGGCTTCTTTGACCTTATGCTCAAAGCCTGAATAAGCGTGAATGATATACCAGCGTGCCATCTATAAATAACCTGTTCTAATTTACGTTTCGCAAGGAGTTAACCGCCCTTGGCGAGATTAAGGAGCCAACCAACGACACCATTGAAAACCGAATCGATGGCTAGGAAAAACAGCGCCAAGATCGTGGTCATGATCAACACCATGATCGCGGTGCGGACCGTGTCGGGCCATGTCGGCCAGACAACCTTGCTGTTTTCGGCACGGACTTGCCGCATAAATTCGCCGGGATTGACTTTCGCCATGGTTCGATTCCTAAATTTCTGTTTCCCCAAACCCGGCATAAACTCCGGGTGTCAGTCTGTCGACTGGGATCGGATATATGCATGATTTCGGAAAGAACCAGCCCTTTAGCCGGTGATTCCCGATTCCGCAAGAAAAGAGTGGGCTATTACGCGCCCTGCTCCGCCGCAACAAGCGACCGTATCCAGGGCAGATGTTCGCGCCCCAGAAATAGCTGGTCGGCGATCAGATAAGAGGGTGCTTCAAATACACCCGATTCCTCGGCCTGATCCCGGATAGCGGCCAGCTTTGTGCGCGCCGCATTCCAATCAGGCCGATCCATTTCGGCCGATAGCAGCAGCGCCTCGACCACCGCTTCATCGGCCAGGTCCGCTTGCTCGGCCCAATAGGCGGCAAAGGCGGCGCGCAGGAACGGCACCGGATCGCCTTCCATCACAGCCAATGCTGCCAACGCAGCGTCAGAGCCGGCTGGCGTTTCGGCAAAGCGCATGTCCCGCCCTTGCACAGCGGCATAGTGCAGATGAACATCCCGCTGGGCCGCCGCACGGACGCGGCGATGACGCTCACCAACGGTTTCTTCCACCTGTTCCTCCGGCACGGAAAAAGGCCGCACAGAAAACGGGCGCCAGTCTATGGCAACGCCGGTTTTCTGGGCCAATTCCAATGTCGGCTCAAGCGCCAGATAGGACGCCGCCGATTTGAAATCGATATAGAGCGTCAGCATGACATTGCTCCCGCACTGTCAATCTCATAGGCCATATCTGGCGCAGGCCCTTCCCGACCCTGTAAGTGCCAACGCACATAGGGTAGATGTTCACGGCCAAACAGGATAGTGCCGTCCATCACATAAGTTGGCACACCATATATACCGCTGGGATGCAGTTGAGGCTGGAGCTTGTCATGTTGAATACGGCCTTCGCCTCCAGCAAATTCCGCAAACCCGTTCGAATCAATTCCGGCTTTTTCCAGACAAGCCTCGACCACCGCCAAATCTTCAATATCGAGTTCCCGCCTCCAGAACGGCGGATAGACCGCTTCAAAATAATCACCGAGCCGATCGCGGGCCGTCTGCATGGCCCATAAAATACCGATATTGGGGAGCGTCGAGTCCCAGATTTTTTCAGTACCTTTGAGCATCAGCCCCTGCCGTTCCGCATAGCGACGCGCATCGCGATACGCATATTTGACCCAGCTCCATTGGCTGGTGCTGCGCGTGCTTTCGACGACCTTGCCCTGTTTTTTACGTGCCGAACCCAGATAGCTGGGGATATCAAGCGTTAGCGGCCGCCAGTCAAAGCGCAGGCCCAACTCTTTTTCGAGAGCCAATGTTGGTCGGATGGCGACAAAAGCATAGGGGCTTTTAATGTCGACATAGACAATCAGTGGCGCGTCACTCTCCAAGGCTTTCACACGATATCTCCTTGGATAATGGATGGATAAGCGAGCAGTTTAACTGGCCAGCGCCCGGCCCGGATGCATGCCATCAACATAGCCCATGAAAGGCTCGTGAATCGAATAGCCGAGCAGCTCCTGCGCGCGTTTCGGCAAGGCGACCGCTTTCTCGGGTGGCACCGCGAGCAGCATGGTTTCCAATGGCCGCATCCAGCCCGGACAATATTGCGGCGTAACGATCAGTCGTGGGCTGTCCGAGCGGTTGGCACCGCCACGATGCCACAAATTCCCCTTGGCAATCATCAACGAGCCCGCTGGCATGATCGCCTTCACGGCGTCTGGATGCGCACCGGGGTCATCATTATCCTCCAGCAGGGATGTGTTGGAAAAATGAGACGATTCATTGGCGCCCTCCGGTTTCACCGGACCCCATTTATGGCTGCCGGGAATCACCTCGGTCGCACCGTTATCTTCGGTCATTGGATCAATGGTCCAGAAGGTGCTGACTCCAAAGGCCTTGCGCGGCATTTTCTGGCGGCAATGGTCATCATCCATATGCCATGGCTGCACAGTTTCGCCCGGATGCAAGTTGATCGCGAGACAGGCAGATAGCAAACAGGTTGCGCCCAATTCCCGCTCTGCAAAAGCCAGTTGTAGAGGGTGGATGATCAGGTCCGCGAATATCGGATCTTTGCCCAGCATCGCATAAATGCGGTTGGACTGGACGCCTTCAAACACGTTGCGACCGCGAATATCGGCTTCGATAAAGGGCTCGAGTGCGGCACGTTGCTCTGCCACCTGATCAGCCGGCATGATTCCCGGGAAAATCACATAGCCATCAGTTTCATATTGTTCCCAGCATTGCTCGAAACTTCTGCCGCCCAAATAGGGTTCCAAAGCGTCCTTGTCGGTCGCTGCGATTTGCTGTTCCATCATGGGTTGATTATGGCAGAAAACAGCGATTCAGGCAATTTTCTGTGGTGACGCTACGGCATGGCATTACTAATGCCGCTCGATCAGATCCCATTTATTACCAAATGGGTCGCGAAAGACGACAACTTTGCCATAGCTTTCGACTCGGGGCTCCTCGATAATGTCGACACCCGCACGCTCCATGAGCGCCAAATCACCGTCAAAATCGTAGGTTTCGAGGAACAGGAACACCCGGCCACCGGCTTGTTCGCCAACAACCTCTTCCTGTGCTTCATTGCTGGCCTTAGCCAATAACAACCGTGTTTCGGTGCTGCCCGGAGGCGCTACCAATACCCAGCGCTTGTCTTCGGAAAGCTCAGTATCTTCAATCAGATCAAAGCCCATTAGCCCGACATAGAAGCCGATGGCCTGATCATAATCTGGCACAATCAAAGAGATAGCGGAAATAAACTGAGTCATGTTTTCGGACCGCCATTATCGGGAAAAAGTGGCAGGGGCGCACGGGATCGAACCGTGGGCCTTCGGTTTTGGAGACCGACGCTCTACCATCTGAGCTACACCCCTATACCGGCTCATCAACACGAAGCTGAATCAACCATTGCGCGCGCATTAGCGTTATGTGAAGCCAAGGGCAAGCGCCATTCTGCACCCCGGTTCAAAACCGCTTATCAATAGTCTCCTGAACCATCATCATAGTTAATTTTTGCCGAATCCCTGTTTACCGAGCGAAAGAAGGGGTGGTTTACCCGCCCGTGGGAAAAGCGGTTTGTCGGTGCACACCCAAGTATCGGCAAATGGTCCTTACTACCAAGGAGTTTCCTATGACCCATATACAAACTGAGAAAACGCATATTCCGCCCACCATAGCGCCCTATGCGTTTATGGCAGAAGAAGACCGCTGCGCCCCGCGGCACAAGGTCGCGATTCCTGCGAGAATGCGGTTTTCCGGTTCGAGCAGCTTTGCCTCGGAAGTGGGGAATCTGTCATTGGCCGGTTTCGCCTGCGACGCTCTGCTGCAAGCCCATCCCGGCACCAGGTGCTGGCTCACCTTGCCCGGTCTGGCGCCGCTGGAGGCAGAAGTCATTCATCGCAAGGAAGCCGGCTTAGGCTGCGCGTTTCGCAATATGCTGAACCCGGCTGTGCTTGACCGTTTTATCGCAAGCTACCCTCCACGCGATTCGGTTCCGACCTAACCCCCCGGATCTACAACTGTTCCCCCGGCGCGCCTACGCTGCTATAACATTCTCCAAACTGGTCCGGAGAATGATATGACTGATGCCTCCCCCCCACGAAAAGGCTCAGAAACTGTAGGCGAAAAACCCGAGCCGCTGAAAGTCCTGCGCATCTTCCGCAAAGAAGAGGCGCAGGACTTTGGCGATGCGGGACACATGTCTTATGTTGATGATGCTCCGGTCATCCTCGATGGCCTGACAAAAATGGGCGATGCAGGCGTGGCTGACGGCTATAAAGGCACTTGCCTGTTCAGTGGCTTTGGCTTCTCGCTCCACCATTTCTGGTTCAAGCCCGGCTATCCGCTGCCTCTGCATAGCCATGACAGCGATTGTCTCTATTACGTCGTCGCCGGCGATATCCGTATGGGCACCGAGGAAATGGGCCCGGGCGACGGTTTCTTCCTGCCTGCTGAAACGCCCTACACCTACACGATTGGTGAGAAAGGCGTCGAAATTCTCGAATTTCGGACAGCAGAGGATTTTAATATCCAGTTCAAGGGCAAGACCGAAGCCTATTGGGAGAAGATGCTGGAGCGGTTACGGAACGAGCGGCCCAAATGGCAGGAAGCCCTGCCACCCAGCCGCGATTTCCGGAATGCTTGACCGATCCCGCATGTGGGACCACGCCTGCTGATTATCGGCAAACGTCCTTCGACAGGCTCAGGACGAAAGGTCCTTTGTTCAATCGCTTATTCGGCCGCCTGTAACTGCGGCGCAAACATCGCATCCAACTCCGCGTCATCGGCCTTGATCAGCCGATCGGCCCATTGATGGAAAACCTGACCGCCGCCTTCATTGCGACCAAACCAGACTTTATCAATCAATCCTGATTGCAGCGACTCATGCTGGCGTTTGCCAGTCGAATAATCTTCATCTGCGACCACGGTTTCCAGAAACGCAAATTGTTCCTGTGCACCTTTACGGACGGCATCGTCTGTCGGCTCATGTTCCATCACGTAAAATTGTGTCGTGAAACTCTCACCTACGGTTTTGCCCGGGAACAGCTGAGAGATCATAGCGCCCCGTCCGCCGCCACCGTAAAAGCTCGCGATGGAGATATGCGGGAAGATTGTCCAGACGCCCTGCAACAAGGCATCAATCGGCCAGTCTTTTTCGTCCATTTCGGTCAAGTCGAGCTGCTCATCGCTGCCGGTCTTCTGCACAAACTTGGAGGGCGCAGACAGCCTTTGATGGGGACCCCAGGCAAAATAATTGGCCTGATTGAAAAAGTCGGCCCCGAAAGTGTCTTTATGCAGCACCGGCAGGTGATAGAAATCCAGATAACCATCATAAGCGGTTTTCCAGTTCGGCCCCGGAATCGTGCGCTGGTCAAACAGGTGCCAGGTCTTGAAACCGAAATGCTCCAGCAGCTCATCATAGCCGCAGAGATATGCCGCGATGTCGAGCGTGCTTTCTGGATCCAGCGTCGCCCAGATCAATCCCGCCCGTTCCAGAGTCGGGAATTTTTTCAGGCAAAATGCAGCTTTATCGACCGTACCAAAGTCTTTTGGAGACGCTATCGCCAGCAAGTCGCCATTATTCTTGAACGTCCAGCCATGATAGCCACAGGTAAAGCGGGTCGCATTGCCGCTGCCCTGGGCCACCGGATTACCGCGATGCGTACAGCTGTTCAGAAATGCTTGCGCCGTGCCGTCTTTCTGGCGGGTGACCAGAACCGGGATGCCGGCAATGTCCATCGCCTTGTAGCAGCCAGGCTCCGGCAATTCGCAGGACGGCGCGACCATGAGCGGGAGCCGCTTGAAAATGCGCTCCTTTTCCAGCTCGAAGCGGTCTTCATCGGTATAATCGGAAGCAGGCACGGCGACCACGTCATCCACCAGTTCCATCGTGCCCGCTGCGCCATGGTCTACCAGGGACCGGGTCATTTCGAGTAATTTTTGCCGTGACATGTCTCTCTCCAGATTTTGCCGGAGAATATCAAAATATCGCGGTAATCACACTATTCTTTATGCGGAGACTCTTCGTCTTTCGGAGCTTCTACGACGGATTCCGGTGCCGCATCGGGCTCGTTACGCGTCCATATCCACGTGCCGCAGATGAGCGCCGCTGCCACGGGGATCAGGTTCCACGGCATTTTCAGGAATATCAGCGCGACCACGATGCTGACCGCAAAGGCGGCAATCGCGGCCCTTTTGCCGCGCTTGGTTATCGCGCGCCGGTCCCGCCAATTGCGGATATGCAACCCAAAAACATGGTGGTCGAGCAACCAGGCCTCCAGACGGGGGCTGCTGCGCGCAAAGCAGAAGGCAGCCAGGATAACAAAGGGCACCGTCGGCAACAGGGGCAGGACAACCCCAATGCTGCCAAGTGCCAGCGCGGTAAAGCCGCCAGCCAGATAGAGATGCCGTTTCATGGCCTGCGGTATCATGGATCGCGCGCCGCAGAGCAATCTATTTTCCGGCAGACACTATATTGGACCGTTTATTTTGTGGCGGCGCTTGTGGAGCCTGCAAACCGGAGGATCAGAAACCCGAGCACGCCGGATACCAGAGACCCGCTGATCACGCCCAATTTTACCGTTTCAATCTGAGCCGGGTCGACAAATGCAAGGTTGCCGATAAACAGGCTCATCGTGAAACCAATTCCGGTGAGACAGGCCAAGCCATAAAGCTGCATCCACGAAACACCCATGGGACGCCGCACCAGACCGATTTTGGTCGCAACAAACATGAAACCGAACACACCAATTTGTTTGCCGATCACCAGGCCAGCAGCAATGCCGAGCGCTAGTGGCGCAAAGAGGTCGCTGATTTGCAGGCCAGCCAGCGAAACGCCAGCGTTAGCGAACGCGAAGATGGGGAGCACCATAAAGGCTGTCCATGGATGCAATATATGTTCGAGATGCTTGAGCGGCGAGGTGCCATCTTTTGCATTGAGTGGAATGGAGAGCGCCGCGATCACCCCGGCCAGCGTGGCGTGAACGCCAGATTTCAAGACGCAGATCCAGAGAAAAGTGCCCACCAGAATATAAGGCGCCACCCGAACCACGCCGAGCCTGTTCATCAGGACCAGGACCACGATCCCGACAGCCGATAGCATGAGTGAAAAGCTCGAAACCTCAGCAGTATAGAATAAAGCAATGATGATGATCGCGCCGATATCGTCGATAATCGCTATGGCGAGCAGGAGTATTTTTAGAGACAAGGGCGCATGTTTGCCCAGCAATGCAAGTACGCCCAAGGCAAAGGCAATGTCGGTTGCCGCTGGGATGGCCCAGCCAGTGATGTTGGCATCAATGCCCCAGTTGAAATAGAGGAAAACGGCAGCCGGTATGGCCATTCCGCCGACTGCAGCTATGGCAGGCAAAGCGGCCTTATTGATGCTTGATAGCTGCCCCTCGACAACCTCTCTTTTCACCTCGAGACCAACCAGGAAAAAGAATATCGCCATCAGACCGTCGTTGATCCACAAGGACAAAGGCTTGGCAATTTCCAAAGCGCCAAACTGAGCCACTACCGGGATATTTAAAAAAGCCAGATAATAAGGGCTAAACGCGCTGTTCACCGCAATCATGGCAAGCAGAGCGGCGACGAATAGCACAATGCCCGCGCTGGTTTCGCGGGCAACGAATTCCATCAGCGCCGTGCGCATTTTTACAACCATGATATTGCTTTCGAAAGTGAGTTGATAAAGGGTATTGGTAGATCATTGTCCAAGAACAATGCAAACCCTATGACAAAAAAATGGGGCAGCAGCGGAAAGAGGGAAAGCTGCCACCCCAGTTCGGGGGGTAAAGGGACTGTCGTTTATGTCATTCGGCGTTCAGGGCCGCGCCGAAGTCGGGTAATATGGTCTTTCAAATTCAGCCGCAGCCGTTTCATGTCCCGAAGCTGATCCTTATTGATCCGGGCTTCGGAAATTTGTTTGTCGAGCATGCGATGTTTACGGACCAGACTGCTTAGATATTTTTTCATGTCTCTGTCTCCTTTTCTGTCATCTTTGCTTCGGTTGACCTTGATATTGCAAAAGGTTGGTGATATTTCCAATCGAATGAAAATTGAATAATCAATAGATAGCGTCTATAATCAAAGAAGGTATCCCCCTATGCCAACTCTCCGTCAGTTCCAATATCTTGTCGCAGTCGCCGATCACCGGCATTTCGGCCGTGCGGCGCAGGCCGCTGGCGCCTCGCAGCCGACCTTGAGCCATCAATTACGGGCGCTCGAAGCCCGGCTGGGCGTCACGTTGGTCGAGCGCCGGACCCACGGCGCGGAATTGTCCCCGATTGGCCGTGAAATCGCAGAGCGCGCCAGAAGCGTGCTTGTTCAAGTGAAAGATATTCGCGATCTTGCCGAACGCGCAAGCGAAAGCCTCGCGGGAACATTGCGTTTTGGAGTATCGCCGACGCTCGGACCCTATTTAATGCCGCCGGTTATCGCGGCCCTTCACCGGGCGCAGCCCGATCTGCGCTTCTACATGCGGGAGGGCATTCCCGACCTACAGGCCATGGAACTGGTCAAAGGCGCGATCGATATGTTGCTCGGCCCGTTGCCGATCGAAGGAGAAAATCTGACGATGGAACCTTTGTTTCGTGAACCTTTGATATTGGTCGCTCCCCCCGATCATCCGCTGGCGACGCAGAAAAGAGTCACCAAGGCCGATCTTTACAATGCTCCCGTTCTCAGCCTGGATCGTCGGCACCATCTGCACCGGGATGTCGCCGAACAATGCCGCAAGCACGGCATGCATTTGTTGCAGGATTATGAGGGCACCAGTCTCGACAGCGTGCGCCAGATGGTTGCTTCCGGTCTGGGACTGGCGATTCTACCAGCGCTTTATGTTCGGTCCGAATTATCTCATGGCGGTGACGTCGCGCAGCTTCAGATCGAAGATTGGTCGGCCTCACGCAGTATCGGTATCGCCTGGCGCACTGGCGCCGGTTTTGCTGACGAATATATGGCCGTTGCGCAGCGAATTGCTGATGAAGCCAAAATTTTGCTGAGCACCCCGATTAACCGGCAGCACTAATGGCGATTGAACTTGAACTGCTGTTGAAAGCTTATGCGTCGGGTATTTTTCCGATGGCCGATGCGCGTGATGATCCCGAAACATTTTGGGTCGAACCGAAAACCCGCGCGATATTGCCGCTTGATGGCTTTCGCATGTCCCGCTCTCTGCGCAAGACCATCCGATCCGGTCGGTTCGAGGTAACGGCCGACACTGCTTTTGCGGACGTGATTGCCATTTGCGCGGAATCCGCGAGTGACCGGCGCGAAACCTGGATCAATCGGGATATTGAAGAGGCCTTTTGCCAGCTCCATGATCTCGGCCATGCCCATAGCGTCGAATGCTGGTCGATAGATGATGCTGGCCAGAAAAAACTAGTTGGCGGGCTTTATGGCCTGGTCATTGGCGGCGCCTTTTGCGGGGAGAGCATGTTTTCGCGCGCGCGCGATGCGTCTAAAGTGGCGCTGGCATGGCTCGTGGCGCGGCTCATTGTCGGGCGGTTCGTGTTACTGGACTGTCAGTTCATGACCGATCATCTGGCTTCGCTTGGCGCCATTGAAATTAGTCAGGAAGAATATCTGGACCAGCTTCGCGCTGCCCAAGATTATCACTCGCCGGCATTCTCGGCAATGAGATCACCGATCGGGTCGGATGATTCTGTCGGCGGTGTTTCCGGAACCGGCCGAACCGGTTCGGGTGCTGGTTCTGCAACAGGTTCAACCGCGCGCGTTGGTGCGCCATCATTTGCGGCGCTGGATGTATTACTCGCCACATTGGGTGACGACGAAGACGGACGCGGTGCTGTCGGGTCAGCAGAATCAGCTGGTGGCGCTTCTTCGCCTGCAAAACTCATTGCGCAACTTTTAACCCAGACATCATAGATCGGATGCTCCACCACGTTCAACGACGGTGATTCGCGAAATAGCCAGCCGGAGAAAACGGTCTGCCACTTATCGTCGCCTTGGCGCGTGGCCGGACGGGCGTTGACGAGCAGCTGCACAAAAGCGCCTTGCTCCGGTGTCAGTTCCCACGGGGCTGTTCGCTCACAGGCGCGCAGGCGGACGATAGCGCGGCCAACGCGAATGGACTGGCCGGGCTTGAGTTCCAGATCACGGGTCAAGCCATTGCGCTTGTTTAGAAAACCCAGGGTCGCAACACGCTCGGCCATTGGTGTGCCGATCTGCTCGCTAACCGGTTGCACCAGCTGTTCGTCATCGGTCGCCGAAAGTTCTGCCTTCTCTGCTGGTTGACCGGTATTTTCCTGATCCCCATCATCGCCGCCAAATAGCCCACAACCCGATAGCAGCAATGCGCCGGCAAATATTGGCCATAATCGTTGCTGACGGCGAGCAAGAAAATGGCGGGATGGCATCATTCGGCTTCGGCCGGATTCCACGGTTCATAGTCGCCAGTTGCACTTGCCCGCTTCCCGCCAGCCTCAAGCGCGCCTGCTGGCCGATAGGCCTTGGCCGTGCCTGTCAAGTTGCCAGTGGGTTCAATTTCCCAAATACGCGGCTGCGGCAAATAGCTTTCGGGAATTTCGTCGAAGCTCTTGTGCAGCCAGCCATGCCATTCCGGGGTTACACGACTCGCATCATTCGCACCGGAATAGATGACCCAGCGTTTGTCACCATCCTTGGCAAGGTTCTTGGTTTGGTAATAGACATTACCAAAGACATCCTCGCCAACCGATTTGCCCTTGAGCGAACTAAACAACGAAGTGCCGATGGTTGCACCGTCCCACCACGTAAAGATTTTGCCTAATATTCCCATGCCTGTCCGCTTAGCGCCACGAGTGGGGGGTTCGCAATTAAAAAATGCGCCGCGCTTAAGCGCGCGGCTTTCGGTCGATCGCTATTGCTGCCACTCGACTTTATCGCCTGATGTGATTCCCAGTTCAGCGGCGCGGCCGCCAGCCAGTTCCAGAACGGCTGATACAGGTTCACCTGATGCCACAGGATCAAGCGAATATGGAGTTGTATTAGCGGCAATCGATTCAATCGTTCCATCGCTGCGGACGAAGATAATATCGAGGGGAATGACTGTATTTTTCATCCAAAAGCTCGCCATACGCACTTCGGTAAAGGGGAATATCATACCTCGATCAGGGGCCAGCTCTGTGCGAAACATCAAACCACGCGCTTGCTCGGCAGGCGTTTTAGCCAGTTCAACTGTGAAGCGATGCAATTTGCCATTGGATGTGACCGTGAGTGGAACTAGCCGCAAGCCCGCTTCGGAAAGCTTGTTTCCCTCTGTCGCCTGGGCTTGTGGTGCCTCGCTATCGGTATTGCCGGCCTGTGCATAGCAGCCGGTTAATCCGGCACAGGATAGCAACAGGACCGGGTATGCGATATGTTTGAAAAACCTACTCATACCGGTATCGCGCGCAGCCTATTGGGATTCTGGCGCGGTGCTGATCTGCACAGCCATATGGCCGCGATCACCATCGTCAATGCGGACTAGCACATGCTGCCCCGGCATGATTTCGGCAATACCGGCATTGCGCAGCGTCTCCATATGGATAAAAATATCACCATCCATATTATTGGCGACGAGGAAACCATAGCCTTTGGCCCGGTTGAACCATTTGACCTCTGCCTCAATAAAGGCATCTGCATTTTCGACCGTATGAAACGACTTGCGCCTTGCTTCAGGAGCGGGCTTGTGCACCAGCTGTTCGCAGTTGGTTTCATCAATATCGAGAATTTTCGTGGCCTGCAGGCCCTTCGCGGCATCCACATATTCACAGCGGACGAGAGCCATTTCCTGCAGATCACGCCTGCCAAGCGGTTCGAGTACGGTCCAATGCACCAATATATCCTGGCCAGGCGCAAGATCATCGCCTTCATGCTGTTCGAGATCAGGAATGATAAAGCCAAAGCCACGATGAGAGTCGAACCATTTGACATGGCCGACTGTTTGCAAAACGCGGGTTATCTGCGCTTCCCCATCAACAACTACATCACTGGCCGAACCGTCATCGGTTCCGGCGGGTTCTGCATATAAACTTGCCACAATGCATCTCCGAACACTTTATCCGAATCATGGGTCCTGCAACCGTAAAGAATCGGTGAGTCGGTTTATAGCATATTAAAAGTAAACTGGCGATTCTTCTTGCGATCAAAGGAATTTAGCAGCCCCAATACACCGGGATTACATCTCTGCATCAATCTCTTCACCGGGCTTGGCGAATACAAATCGGGATGCCATGTCAAAATCATGCCCCGCTCTCAGGAAGGCTTGCAATTGTTTGCGGCATACATCCTGATCAGCCGGCTCTTGGGCGAAGGGCCCAATGGACTTTTTCCGCGCATATGTGCGCGCCGCTTCCCATTTCTTCTCGTCGCTGAGGTCGAGCGCCTGGCGGTCATCGCCCTCCGCAATACCGGCCTGATATAGCGCCTGGGTCACGCGCCGTTTGCCATAACCTTTGTTTATCAATGCCGCCGCGCGATTTTTGGCAAATAGCGCATCGTCAATATAACCGAGCTCGGCAAAGCGTTCGACCATCTTTTCCACATCTGCGGGCTGGTCTTCAGACCAGTCACGCTCGCGTAATTTACGGAAAAGATAGGATTTTAGCTTGTGCCGCGTCGTAGCGTAGCGGCTGACATAGCGTAAAGCGAGCTCTTGCAGGCTGTTTTCATCCAACGGTCTACCGCTATTTTTCAACGCTTCGCCTCTCATTGAGAACCACTGCCCTTTTTGTGCCACAGTAGAGCCGAAATTTAAACGCCAGTTGCAATCATTAAAGCTAGTTTAGGGTTAAGACAGCCGAATATTTCTCAAAATTTGGCTGAATATCTGGGAAAAAGACGATTTGTAAGAAGGCTGGACCTTCTGGAAAATGGATTTTGTATGACTGAGCTTACACCAACCCCCACCGCAGATGTTCTTCCACGCCGTTTCGCTGACTTTGAAACAGTCGGTGAAGCGCTGGATTATGCAGCAAAGGGCCAAAGGGGATTTAATTTTTACGATGCGCGTGCCTCGCTGGCGCGAGTATATCCTTTTGCTGAGTTACAGGTCGATGCGATGGCGACAGCACGGCGCCTGATTGGTTTTGGCATTAAGCCCGGTGATCGCGTTGCGCTAATTGCCGATACCGAACCAAGATTCTGCGCCTTGTTTTTCGGCGCCATATACGCTGGCGCATTGCCGGTTCCGTTACCATTGCCAACATCCTTTGGTGGCAAGGAAAGCTACATTGATCAGATCGGTGTTCAGCTTGATAGCTGTGACCCGGCGATATTGCTGTATCCCGACGAGATAGAGGAACTCGCCGCCGCTGCTGGCCAGTCGCGCGAGATTCCGGTTTTCGGCTGGGACAAGTTTGCCGAAAGGGATGTTCCGGATTGTGACTTGCCGCAGGCCAAGAGCAGTGACCTTGCCTATCTGCAATATTCCAGCGGATCGACACGCTTCCCCCATGGTGTGGCCGTGACCCACAAGGCATTGCTGCACAATGTCGGATCACATTCTCATGGCATGAATGTCAGCGAAGAAGATCGCTGCGTGTCCTGGTTGCCCTTTTATCATGATATGGGTTTGGTCGGATGTTTCATCTCGATGGTCTGCAATCAGGTCTCGACCGACTATCTGAAAACCTCTGATTTTGCCCGTCGGCCACTTTCATGGCTCGACCTGATCTCCCGCAACCCCGGCACATCCTGCAGCTTCTCGCCAACCTTCGGCTATGAGATATGCGCGCGCCGGATCGGCAGCCAGTCCAATGTTGCTGAACGCTTTGACCTGTCGCGCTGGCGTCTTGCCGGTAATGGCGCCGACATGATCCGCCCCGATGTGATGCAGCGCTTTACCGATGCCTTTGCGCCGGCAAAATTCGACGCCAAGGCTTTTCTGCCGAGCTATGGTCTCGCCGAGGCCACTTTGGCTGTAACCATCATGCCGCCAGGCGAAGGCATGGAAGTGGAACTGGTCGAAGAAACCGAACTCGCCGGAGAAAAACAGGCAGATGGCAGTCGCCCCAAACGCTATCGGGCCATTGTTAATTGCGGTAAGCCGGTACGGGATACCTTGCTGGAAATTCGGGAAGAAGACGGCAGTATCCTGCCAGAAAAAACCGTCGGCAAAGTGTGGATGCAGAGCCCATCTGTCATGGAAGGCTATTATCGCGATCAGGAAGCAACCGATGCCTGTCTTGTTGATGGATGGCTCGACACCGGAGACATGGGATATCTGTCTGATGGCTATCTGTATATCGTTGGCCGCGCCAAGGATATGATCATCATTAACGGCAAAAACCACTGGCCCCAGGATATTGAATGGGCGGTGGAACAATTGCCCGGATTCAAGGCTGGCGACATTGCCGCTTTTGCGATTACCACTCCAGGCGGCGATGAAACACCTGCCGTTTTGGTGCAGTGCCGCACGTCCGATGAAATCGAGAGATTGCGCCTGCGCGACGAGATACGTGAAAAAGTCCGCGCAATTACCGGTATGAACTGTGTGATCGAACTGGTCCCACCGCGAACATTGCCACGCACCAGTTCGGGCAAGCTCAGCCGGGCCAAGGCGCGCAACCTTTATCTGTCCGGCGACATTCAGCCGTATGCCGTTGCTGCTTAAAATCAATAACTAAAGACGTTAATTTCGATTAACCATGAATCGAAAAAACAAGGAGATGCTTACCTTTCGATAAGGTTTTCCGCGTAAGCGCAAACCGTGGAAGAAAAACTGTCATCTTCATCTGGGTTACCCCAAGATATACCGCTCAGCGTCCTGCTTGGAATTGCTGATCCTGAAGGTATCGACTGGGGACGGATCCGCGTTCTCCAGTTTGAGGGTATGCACCAAAACGGCTTCATCAAAATGATCGGGTCGATTACGTGCGGAATGCTGGCGGTTCAGTTTTGTATTGGTCAGGTGAACTGGTTGCTGCTCGGCGCATGGACACTCGCGCTATTTGGCCTCTATATCTACTCATATGTAAAAGCCCGCAAAGACGCCGTTTGGGAACGCAAGAGCATTTCCCGGCGCGAAAATATCAACGTGGTTTTGACCTCCGCAGCCGGAGGATTGATATGGTCTACGGCCATAGTGTTTTTTGGTCCGGCGGCCGGAGACTTAAACACCATGGTCAGCATATGGGCGCTGCTCTTATGCCTGATGGTCGGATCGGCGATGCTCATGTCCGCCGTTCCGCTTGCCAGCATCATCTTCATCGGCATGTGCGGCATTTCATCAACTATCGGATGGTATTTGATCAATGGGTATCAAATGGCGATGGCATCTGCAGCGATAGCGATGCTGCTCATAGCATCTTGCCTGATGAACGGGCGGTCCTTTGTAAACAGGAAGATTGCTGAAGCCAATTTGAATGAGAAAAAAGAGGTGGTCAGCCTGCTCCTCCGCGAATTTGAAGATACCGGCGCAGACTGGCTGTGGCAAACCGACACTTCGCGCCGTCTGACCCACGTATCCCCGCGATTTGCTCATGCTGTCGGACGCTCTCCGGAAGATATTGAAGGCCGTCCGTTTCTGCAACTGGTGGCTGGTCAATCATGGGATTCCGGCAAATTTTCACCGGCGCTGCACGAACTGGCCGAAAAACTGAAACGCCGGGACAGTTTCAGCAACATGCTGGTCCCGGTCGTCATCAATGATGTGACGCGCTGGTGGGAAATATCCGCATCGCCGAAGCTGGATGAGAACGGTATTTTCCATGGCTTTCGCGGCGTTGGGTCGGACGTCACCGAACAGCGCGAGTCCGCCGATAAAATATCGCACATGGCTCGCTTCGATACGCTGACCGGGCTGCCGAACCGATTGCAGCTGACCGAGACGCTTGGGAAAGCGCAGCAGGATTCTGACAAATGGAACGGCCGTTGCGGCTTTATGATGATCGATCTGGACCGATTCAAAGCGGTCAATGATACGCTCGGTCATCCGGTCGGTGACCGTCTGCTGGCGCGTGTATCGGAACGGTTGCGCTCAATCATGACTGATAACGAGCTGTGCGGACGGCTTGGCGGTGACGAATTTGCCATTGTCATCAAAGACGCCAGTGATTCCCAATATATGGACATGCTCGGCAAAAAGATCATCGATACTTTGTCCCGCCCCTATGAGGTGGATCAGCATACCCTTTACATCGGTGCCAGCGTTGGCACCGCCATTGGCCCCCGCGATGGCCGCACGGTCGAGATGCTTATGCGCAGCGCCGATCTTGCGCTCTATCGCTCGAAAGATCAGGGCGGCGGCGCCCATAACCAATATGAGCCCAAACTACACGTTCATGCCGAAGAACGCCGCGTCATGGAAATTGCGTTGCGCAAGGCGCTCGACAATGATGAATTTTCGCTCAACTTTCAGCCCGTCGTCAGCGCAGACACCGGCGGCGTAATGGGCTTTGAGGCGCTGTTGCGCTGGACGAATCCGGAATTCGGAATTGTGTCACCGGCGAAATTTATTCCGCTGGCAGAAGATGCCCGGTTAATTGTTCCCATCGGCGAGTGGGTCATGCGCACCGCTTGCAAAGAGGCGATGAAATGGCCGGCAGCCGTCAAGATCGCCGTCAATGTATCGGCTGACCAACTGACCGATCCTAACTTCCTTGATATGGTTGTTTCAGCACTTCAAGATAGCGCACTGCCTGCCAGTCGATTGGAAATAGAGGTCACCGAGAGTATTTTCATGCGTGAGGGTACGGGTGCTACCCAAGTGCTCGACCAGATCATTGCTCTGGGAATAAATCTGTCGCTGGACGACTTTGGTACTGGTTATAGCTCGCTTGGCTATCTCAGGAAAACACGCTTCTCAACCATCAAGGTGGATCGCAGCTTTGTGCAAGGCGCCGCCAAGAACGTGCCGGAAAGCCTGGCGATTATTCGTGCGGTGGTCGCAATGGCTGATAGCCTGGGCATGACGACAACAGCCGAAGGCGCGGAGACCGAAGAAGAGGTCAAGATGATCCAGAAGCTGGGTTGCAGCAAAATCCAGGGCTATTATTTTGGGCGTCCGATGGCATCGCATGATGCGCTGGATCTGTTCAAAGATTATAATGCCGACACCCAACGCATCGGCGGCCGCGCTGCGTAAGGTGGCGATTGCCGTCTATAGTTTGGACAGCTTCTTTTCGATACCGCGCCATATTTTGGCATAAGCCAAGGCGGCAGGACCCCGCGGCGCAAATTCGCCGACAGGTTTTTTGATCCGCGTCATGCGTTCGACATCGCTGGACATGGGAATGACCGGCCATTTCGGGTTTCTCGCCAATGTTTCCTTGTGAATAGTGCGGCGCCGGTCGACCATGTTATAAACCGGCAGCAAAGGCGCGTGTTTGCGTCTCCGGGAATCAAGAAACATCTGTACGTCGGTCAAGGCGCGCTCTGATAAAGGTGATGGGATCACTGGCACGATAACCAAATCGGCATTGCGCAAAATCTGTTCGCTGGTTTCTGTGAGCCCAGGCGGGCAATCCAGAATGATTCGGTCATAATCGTTTTTTAGTCCGCCCAGAATCTTGCCCATATGCTTTTTCTTGTTCAGATCGAAGAAAAAGCGGTCAAGCCCGCGCAACGACACATCAGCCGCGAGGAGGTCGACATTCTCGATCGTCGTTGGCTTAATGAGTTTTGTAGGCTTGATGTCGCCGGCAATCATTGCCCGGGCGCGGTCTTTCTTGTGCCGGTCGCCGTTCAATATGAAGGAAGCGGCGCCTTGTGGATCAATATCCCAGACCAGGGTCCGTCGCGACGATTGGATCGCGCTATTCCACGCGAAGTTCACCGCGGTGCAGCTTTTTCCAACACCGCCCTTCATACTATATATTGCGATGACGGTCATAAATGTGATCCGGAATTGATAAACAGCAAGATGCCAGACTGACAGAATCGCCAAGATATTGTGACTGTCAGATAATCTCCTGCACCCGGTCTTGCGGGCGGCATAGCCGAACCCCCTTATCAGTCTCAACCAGCGGACGCTCGATCAGGATCGGCTCGGTCGCCATAGCATCCAATATCTGGTCAGCCGTGGCATTATCATCTGTCAGCCCCATTTCTTCGGCGGGCGAACCGCGCGTCCTTAGGCCCTCTTGCGGGGTGATACCAGCATCACGATATAGCTGTTCCAGCTTGGCACGGCTGGGCGGATTTTTAAGATATTCGACGACTGTCACATCGACGTCCGGCGCTTCTTCCAGCAAAGCCAGTGTTTTGCGGGATGTGCCACATTTAGGATTATGCCAGATGGTCGCTTTCATATCGTGCTCCGTAACAGGGGTTTCTGTGCCCCATAAACACCACCTAACGCGATCTTTCAAAGAAAATTTACAAATGGGCAAGAAGGTCATTGCTTATGAGAACTATTCGCATTAGTGCCGCGATTGATATTGAGAATGATTCGCACATTAGGGATCCTGCATATGTTTTCACGACGTTTCCGCTCCGCCAAATTTTTGTCTGCTGCCAGCATTATGGCTCTGGCCTTGCAGGCCAATAGCGGACTGGCGGCGGAGGGAGCTCTGGACGATGCTGCGTGGGATGATCAGGACGAGATTATCGTTACCGGCGAGAAAGACGGCTATGTCGCGATCAGCAGTTCGGGCCTGAAAACCGAGACACCTTTGCTGGACACCCCGCAGACCGTCTCCGTTCTCACCCGCGAACAGATTGCCGATCAGGCGCTGCAGGATATTGGCGACATATTGCGCTACACGCCGGGCACCTCCATTGGCCAGGGTGAAGGCAATCGCGATCAGATTACGATCCGCGGCCAGAATACAACCGCCGACTTCTTCATCGACGGTATTCGTGATGACGTGCAGTATTTTCGCCCGCTCTATAACCTGGAGCGCGTTGAAATTCACAAAGGCCCCAACGCGATGATTTTTGGCCGTGGTGGCGGCGGTGGTATCATCAACCGGGTGACAAAATCCCCGATCGCTGGCGAGACATTCGGTTCGACGACAGCCAGCGTAGACAGCTTTGGTGCCTTTTACCTGAGCGGCGACGTCAATGCGGCGATTGCCGACAATGTCGCTTTCCGCATCAACGGCCTCTATGAAGAATTTAACAACCATCGCGATTTCTTTGATGGTCGGCGCTTTGCGATCAACCCGACAATTGGCGCGGAACTGAGCGATCAAAGCCGGATCCTGCTGTCCTACGAATATGTTGATGACGACCGGTCTGTCGATCGCGGCAATCCGGCAGAATTGCGCGCTGCCGATAATCCCTGTTCTTTCGAAGATCCATGCGGTCCTTTACGCGGTTTTCGGGATACCCTTTTCGGATTTGACGGCGTGAACAAAACCACGTTGCAGGCGCATATCGTCAAACTGCGCGTCGAGCATGATTTCAGCGACACATTGCGGTTCAATGCAACCACGCTTTATGCCGATTATGACAAGCTATATCGCAACGTCTATCCGGTAGACGCCATACTGGCTGACCCCATCAACGGGCCCGCAGTCGATTCGATCACCCTTGACGGCTATAACGACACCACCGACCGCGAAAACTTCATCACTCAGGGCAATCTGCTCTGGACGGTTGAAACAGGTAGCATTGGGCACACCTTGTTGCTTGGCTATGAAATCGGCCAGCAACAGTCTGCCAACGCCAGGCAGGATATCTTGTTTGCTGACAGCAATGATGACCAGATCACCATCCCGCTGACCGATCCGATTGCGCAGCCTGCGTTCAGCTTTCCAGCATCCACCCGCAATCGTGTGTCGGACTTGAAATTCGTTTCGCTGTATATCCAGGATCAGATCAGCATCGGCGACCATTTTGAGATTGTCGGCGGTGTTCGCTTTGACAGTTTCGATATTGATGTGAACGACATACAAAACAACGTGCGCCTTAGCAGAACGGACGATAAATTCTCGCCGCGCCTGGGCCTGATCTACAAGCCCCAGGAAAATGTCTCCATCTATACCAGCTACTCCAAAAGCTTCCTGCCGCGCTCCGGCGACCAGTTCCTGACCTTGACTCCCACAGTGGGCGAAACGCTCGGCACCGTGGATCTGGAACCGGAAAGCTTTGAGAATTACGAGATCGGCGTGAAATGGGACATCACCCCTGCGCTCAGCCTGACCACGGCGCTGTTCCAGCTTGATCGGGACAATCAGGCGACATTGCTGAACAATCAGGGCGATACCACCCTGTCCGGTTCCCGTACAGAAGGTGCGGAAATCCAGTTGGTAGGCCGCTTAACCGAGAAATTGCAAGTTAACGCCGGTTACAGCTATCTGAATGGTGAGCAGCGCAATCAGAGCACAGTGGACGGACAGGATTTGCAGCTGTTCCAAGTGCCCAAGCATATGGCTTCATTGTGGACGAAATATGATTTCACCGATCAATTTGCCGCCGGTCTCGGCGTGACCCACCAGTCGAGCCAATTTGCTACCAATGATAATACGGTGCGCGTCCCATCCTTCACCCGGATCGATGCCGCCCTATATTACACCGTGAACGAACGGTTCAAGATTCAACTGAACGTCGAGAATCTGTTTGATGAAACCTATTTCCCCTCCGTACATAATAATGACAATATAACGACGGGAGAGCCGATTAATGGACGTCTCACTGCAACATTCAGTTTTTAAACGTCAGACACTATAGTCTTCTGAATTTACTAATCGTTCGTGATTGATTACGAACATCGAAGCATGCTGGGTCTGTCGATCACCCCACCCTAAAACCCCATCGATGGGCCCAGCGTGTACTGCGGCATTTATGATGCTCCTATTTTTTGGGTGTCAGCGCAGGAACCGCTTTGGCAGCATCAGCCGGGTCAATGCCCGGGGGCGGGGCAGCACTCAGGACATCTTCGCCGCGTGCAACCCGCGCTGCGCGCTGGATCGCCTCGCGGATCCGAGGATAGGTTCCACAGCGACAAATATTCGTAATGGCTTCGTCTATCTCGTCATTGGACGGATTTTTGTTTTTCTTCAGCAAGACCGCCGCCGCCATGATCATACCTGACTGACAAAAACCGCATTGGGGGACATTTTCTGCCGCCCACGCCTGTTGCACGGGGTGGCTGCGATCGCGGGAAAGCGCTTCAATGGTTGTGATGAATCGGCCTTCCAATTCGCCGATAGTGACCAGACAGCTGCGGATCGCTTCGCCGTCAACCTCGACCATGCATGCGCCACAATCGCCGGTGCCACAGCCATATTTGGTGCCCGTCAAATTAGATGCATCCCGCAGTGCCCATAAAAGCGGCGTATCTGCATCCATCCGATATTCCACGGGTCTGTCGTTAACAGTGAATTTGGTCATCGCTGCTTGCTCGTCATCCTGAACTGGTTCCAGAAACGCGTATGACCGCTATAGGACTCTGAAACAAGTTCCGGATGACGATAGTCCTTAAGGTTGCTATTCCCGCCAGCTCTTGTCTTCCCGGTCGATCAGCCGGACCATCGCATCAAATTCCGGCACGCCCTGAATCGCTGGATCAATCGACGCCTGAGACAGATTGGCCAAATGCTTTCTAATGACATCTTCGCTGATCATCACCGGTTTGCCCATGGCCAATGTCTGCATCTGGATTTCACACGCGCGTTGCAGCACCCAGTGGTTGAGGAACGCTTCTTCCAATGTCTTGCCCATCACCACAGGCCCGTGATTTTCAAGAAGCATCATCCGTTTCTTGCCCAGACTAGCCAGGAAACGCGGTCCTTCATCTTCATGAACCGTGACACCCTCAAACTTGTGATAGGCAAGGCGCGGAACAATGGCGGCAGCATAAAAATTAACTGGCTGCAATCCGCCTTCCAGCGAAGCCACCGCCATAGTCGCTGTCGTATGACTATGGATGATTGCATGGACATCCGGCAGCTCCCAGTGGAACAGGCTGTGTTGCGTGAAGCCGGCCTTGTTCACCGGATAGGTCGATCCATCGAGCGTATTCCCATCAATATCGATCTTGACCAGTGTCGAAGCAGTCACTTCGCTGAAATGCAGGCCATAGGGGTTGATCAGAAAAGCATCATCTTCGCCCGGCACTTTCAGCGTGACATGATTGAAAATCATCTCGTCCCAGCCAAGATAGGCAAATATCCGGTAACAGGCAGCCAGTCGCTGGCGCGCTTTCCATTCTTCTTCGCTGCAGCTTGATTGAATATTGATTGCGGTGGCCATCTTGTCTCTCCTGATTCGCTTAAATTGCGCTTTGAAACGGATATGGCACAGGTGCAGGTTATAATCAAAAGGCGTTGAAGGCATGGATCAAGGCAGAAAACGGTCTGAGAACTGTGCAAAAATGCCACATATTAGAGTCGGAAATGCTTGAAATCGGTGGATTAGCCTGTTAGGCGCGCAGCAACTGCAGCTGAACGAATCATCTGCAAACCCTTTTTTATGGCTTAAACAATTTTTCGGCCGGTGATGAATTGACCCGGCCCAAAGACGATATTGAACGGAGTTACTCAGTCTTATGCAAATCATGGTTCGCGACAATAATGTTGATCAAGCCCTTCGGGCGCTGAAAAAGAAATTGCAGCGTGAGGGCGTTTATCGCGAAATGAAACTGCGTCGGCACTATGAAAAGCCTTCTGAAAAGCGTGCACGCGAAAAAGCTGCCGCTGTACGTCGCGCCCGTAAAATGGAGCGCAAGCGGATGGAACGTGACGGCACGATTTAAGTCGTCCGTTTTCTAAGTACAGGCTTTCATTGAATAGGTAGTCCGATATGTCCGTTACCACTGTTCCCATCCGGCCCATCAAAAAAGGGTCGCTGACCAAATTGTGGATCGGGCTTGCTTTGGTTTTGGTCGTGGCTGCTGCGCTGGCTTTTGTCGGCACCCAGGATGCGGTTACAACCGGCGCGTCGAATGAACAGTTTCTGGAAAATAATGCAGACGAAGACGGCGTTATAACGACTGCCTCTGGCCTTCAGTATAAAGTGCTTAAGCCCGGTGAAGGCCCATCCCCCACGGCGACGGATACGGCCCTGGTAAAATATAAAGGCACGACCCGCGACGGGAATGTTTTTGACGAAAACGAGCAGACACCAATGCCTGTTGGCGGCGTAGTCCCCGGTTTTTCCGAAGCCCTGCAGCTGATGCAAAAGGGCGGCGAATACCGGATCTGGATACCTTCGGAACTCGGCTATGGCGAGCAGTCACCTGGTCCTGAATTGCCCGCCAACTCGGTGCTGATTTTTGATGTGACATTGCTGGACTTTATTTCGGCAGAACAGATGCAGGCGCTGCAGCAGCAAATGCAACAGTAAGGCGGCATGCCTCCCGGGATTCCTGGTCAGTAAACCCAGTGCAGCAAATTTGATTTTTGTGATCGGAGAGCTTCGTAAGCCCTCGGCCTACGCCTACAATTTCTTATAAAATTGATACACCGCCTGACGGTTCGCAGACAAAAAGCTGTGCGATAGCTTGATCGGGCGTTTGATAGTGTTGGTTTATCCACGTTTCCAGCGCAGCCACTTTTGTTTTTGGCACGATCGCGACAACGCAGCCGCCAAAGCCACCGCCGGTCATCCGGCCGCCGCCCGCTCCCCTTAAAAATTCAGCTGTAATGTCAACCAGTCGGTCGATTGCAGGGACCGTAATCTCGAAATCATCGCGCATTGAGACATGGGATTGCGCCATCAGCGTGGAAACTGTGTCCTGATCACCTGCTGCAAGTGCTGCTCCGGCGGCCAATGTGCGGGCATTTTCGGTAACCACATGCCGCGCCCGGCGATAGGCCACCGGGTCTAATCCAGCGCGCCCCGCTTCGAGTTGTTCGATAGTCAGATCCCGCAGTGCTGCAACACCATAATGGGTTGCGGCCTGCTCACACTGGATACGCCGCTCATTATAGGCGCTGTCGACGAGCCCCCGCTGAACACCGGAATGAATAACCACTATGACCATATGGTCGGGGATCGGAATGGGCTTGGTAGCCAGGGACCTGCAATCAATCTGCAACGCTGACCCGGCCAGACCGCGCGCAGAAACCAGCTGGTCCATGATCCCGCAAGCACAGCCGACATAGTGATTCTCGCTATGCTGTGCCGTCAATGCAAGATCTGTCTCGTTCAATGCGCCAGGCTGGCTTAGTTCCGTAAAAGCCTTGGCCAGTGCCACGCCCAGTGAAGCGGAGGATGAAAGGCCTGCGCCCTGAGGCACATTCCCGCCAATTGCGATATTCGCGCCAAGAAGCGATAACCCTTTATCGATCAGGCTGGCAGCGATTCCGCGGACATGATTTTTCCATTCGGTCGATTGTTTTGCAAACGGCTCTGTCAGATCGAAGCTATCTCGATCGCTGTCGAAATCGCAGGCGACCACATCAACCTGACTCCCACTGCCTGGTCCGATCGCGACCATCGTTTCATAGTCGATTGCACAGGGCAAAACAAAGCCGTCATTATAGTCGGTATGTTCGCCGATCAGGTTCACGCGGCCGGGTGCCGCCACCAGTATTGCCGGCTCTGTGCCATAGGTCTTAATGAAGGCCTGCGTCACCCGTTGCTGCAAAAGCGCGCGGCGTTCGGCAGTCATCGGGCCTGCTCACTGAAACGGGTATCACTGACAGACCGCAGCATGTCTGCCGCTTTCTCGGGCGTCAGGTCGCGCTGTGCTTCGGCTAGCATTTCGTAGCCGACCATGAACTTGCGGATGGTGGCAGAGCGCAGCAGCGGCGGGTAGAAATGCGCGTGGAGCTGCCAATGCGCCGCGTCATCCTCACCAAAGGGCGCGCCGTGCCAGCCCATGGAATAGGGAAAGCTGCAGTGAAAGAGATTGTCATAGCGTACAGTGAGCTCTTGCAAGGCCAGAGCCAGATCGTCCCGCTGGTCGCCGTTCAGGTCCGGCATACGCTGTACGGGAAAGCGGGGCAGCAGCAGCGTCTCGAACGGCCATTCCGCCCAATAGGGCACGATGGCCAGCCAGTGATCCGTTTGCACCACCACCCGTTCGCCAAGCTCTGCTTCGCGCTGGGCGAGGTCGAGCAGCATGGGGGTTCCGAAGTTTGCGGAATGGCCGCGCATACTGGCATTTTCGCGGCGCAGTTCGTCGGGGACGTGGCTCGCGGCCCAGACCTGGCCGTGGGGATGGGGGTTGGAACAGCCCATCATTGCGCCCTTATTCTCGAATATCTGGACCGATGTGTAAGTTTGCCCAAGCCTATCCGAAAGCTCACACCATGTGTCCACAACCGCCACGATCTGGTCCCGGGACAGTTGCGGCAGGGATTTGCCGTGATCGGGCGAGAAACAGATGACGTGGCATTCGCCAGAGGTCGTCTCGGCCCGGAACAGCGGATCGCCTGCCTGCTGAACCGGCACATCTTCCATCAACGCGGCAAAGTCATTCTTGAAGACAAACACCCCATCATAGGCGGGATTCTGTTCCCCCGTGATCCGCCCGTTTCCCGGACACAGATAGCATTCGGGATCATAAGACGGCAGCGGCTCTTCCAGTTCCCCCTCATCGCCCTGCCACGGGCGGGACAGCCGTTGCGGCGAGACCAATATCCACTCGTCTTTCAGCGGGTTATAGCGGCGATGCGGTTTGTCAAACATGGCCGTTACGTCAGCGCCTCTCTAAATCCGGCAAAGCGCGCTTTATTGCCCATGGCGCGATTGGCCAGCAAGGCGGCGATGACCGATGTTGCCAGCGTGACCACCATGAAGTCGATATAATGCATGGTGATAATGCCCGCCGGTTCCAGCCGGAACGTATAGGCACCATAAAGCAGCACGCCCCAGATCACCCCGCCAACCGCTGCTGGCGCGCAAACCCCGCGAAACAACAGTCCGGCGATAAAGGCGGAAAGGATCGGCATCGATAACAAGCCGTTTAGCTGCTGCAGCAGGTTGATGATACTCTCCGCATTTTGGTAAAGCGGCACCAGCATGATCGCAACGACCGTCAACAGGACCGAAACCGCCCCGCCCAATTTCCAGTGATCCTTGACCTCGCCAATGAATTGCTCGTGAAAGTCGACCGAATAAAGCGCAACCGAACTGTTGAGCACCGCGCTAAAGGTCGTGATCACGGCCGCCGCCACCATCGCGGCAAACGCGCCCGACAACCATCCCGGCAGCACTTCGGCCACCAACCGGCCATAGGCGGCATCGCCGATGTCACCAAACAGCTTGTACGCCACAACACCGGGAATGACGACAATCGGCGGCACGATCAATATGCGGATGATCGCCGCAACCATCACGCCCTTTTGCGCTTCCTTCACCGTCGGCGCCGCCATTGCCCGCTGGGTGATGTTCTGGTTGGTCGACCAGTAGAATATCTGGATGAAAATCATGCCGGTAAACAGGGTGTGAAACGGGATGGGTGAATCCGGCCCGCCGATCATCGAGAGCCGTTCCATGGGCATATCGGTGACAATATCATAGTCCACCGCTGCCAGCGCCAATATGACGATGGCCACCGCCAGGCCCAATATGCCAACGCCCGAATAGGTGTCCATCACCGCCACCGCGCGCAGCCCGCCGAAAATCGTATAGGCCGCCGAGATGACAGCCAATATGCCGGCAAAATAGATCAGCGGTATGTCGCTGCCAAATAGCGACTGCATGAACAGGGCCCCGGAATAGAGCGCGGCGGGCAGATAGATCAGGATATTGCCGAACAGGAATAGTCCGGAAATCAGCGTCCGGATGCTCTTGCCCTTGTAGCGCTTTTCGAGCAGCTCGGTCACCGTCGTACAGTTATTCTTGTAATAGATCGGGACAAAAACGAACGCGAGGATCAGCAATCCCGCAAAGCCGCAAATCTCCCACCAGGCGAGGAGCAGCATCTGGTTGCCATTCATCCCGACCAGCTGATCGGTCGACAGATTGGTCAGCGTGATCGAGCCGGCAACAAACAACCATGTCAGGCCGCCACCAGCCAGAAACACGTCCTTGCTCGACCCGTCATGGGTCTTCGCCTGCCGGACTTTTGCCCAGGTTGCAAAGCCGATAATAGCGGTGATGGCGATGCAGACGATAATCTGTACGCCGCTGGTTGTCGGTAAATTGGCTAGCATGCGATCCCCTTTGCCCCCTTGTTCTGTTTTCCCCGGGGTGGCTTTTGTTAGGACCAGTCTACCCAAAAGCCAAGCCGAATTGCGTCGGAAACCGTTTGACTTTGCGCCAGAATTCATCGCCTAATCGGCCGATGGTTGAGAGGGGAACAAGCTGGCGGCTGGATGGCAATGCCATCACATTGGTGTTTGTCGCCGCCGGACGCGATGAAATAGATCTGGCCTATCTGGGCCCGCGCTTGCCCGATGGCGAAGACCTCTCGGCACTGGTGGCTGCGGGACATTTTAGCCGCCACGAAAATGAGCCGGATGCCCCCCGCATAGGCGGACTCTTGCCGCAAGCCCGTGACGGCTATCGCGGCCGGCCGGCTTTTCAGATCCGGTCCGGCGAACAGGCCGTCCATTGCGATTTTCAACTCGTCAATGTCGAAGCGGATGGACCCCAGATGATAGCCATGTGGGTTGAGAAATCGACCGGCTTGCAAGTCGACCTGCACTGGAAAATTGTCGATGCCCGCACCCTTGAAGTAACAACCCAATTGTTGGCCGATGACGAAGGGGACATCATCCTTGAATCCGCGTCATCGCTCTCCCTGCCGCTGCCCCGCCCATTTAGCCATATGACCGCTTTTCATGGGCGCTGGGCGCGCGAGATGCAGGCGACGACAAGCCGCATCGGTCCCCAGGCCATCGAGATGCGCTCGGCCAATGGCAAGCCCGGCTTTGATGCGGGCAACTGGCTGATCTTTCATGGCGATGACGGCCAGAAAGATGGCGGAGAATGTCTTGGCATTCATGCATCTTCCTGTGGCGATCATCTGGCCCATGTCATGCAGGATCAGGATGGCCGGGCCTGCCTGTCCATCGAGGCGCTACGGCAACCGGGCGGAATTGCGCTGAACGCCGGTGATACTGCCGATCTCGGCCAAGTGACGTTGATCCTCGGCGCCAATCGGGATCATCTCACGCAGCTGTTTCACGATCATGTCCGGACGCATATCCTGCCGCAGCGATCAGACTGGGGGCCGCGCAAGGTCCATCTCAACAGCTGGGAAGCGCTGGCCTTCGATCTCGATGACGCCAAGCTGAAAAGGCTGGCAAGTGCCGCCGCTGATCTTGGCGTCGAGCGTTTTGTGCTCGATGATGGCTGGTTCAAGGGGCGACGGAGTGACGATGCCGGTCTCGGCGACTGGCAGGTGGACGAAGCCATTTTTCCGGGTGGCCTGACGCCGCTCATCGACCATGTGCAGGGACTCGATATGGATTTCGGCCTGTGGGTTGAGCCGGAAATGGTGTCGCCCGACAGCGATCTATACCGCGCCCATCCCGACTGGTGCCTGCATGATGATCGTGCGGATCGTCCGACGGAGCGCAATCAACTGGTGCTCGATCTCAGCCGCGAGGATGCCTTTGCGTATATCTATGACGCGCTGGCCGCTTTGCTCGACAAACATGATATTGCCTATCTGAAATGGGATCATAACCGGCGGCTATTTCCTGACAATGGCTTGCAGCAATTTGCGATCCAAAGGTTGCTCGGCAAGCTGCGGCAGCGCTATCCGGCGGTGGAGATTGAAAGCTGTTCCAGCGGTGGCGGGCGCGTGAGCTTTGACATATTGCAGCAGTGTCACCGTATCTGGCCGAGCGACAATAATGACCCGATCGAACGGCTGCGGATCATGGAAAGCTGGGCGCGGTTCCTGCCGCTCGAGATCCTTGGCAATCATGTCGGACCTTCGCCCAATCCGATCACCGGTCGCCGCACCGATATGGATTTCCGCGCCAAGGTCGCCCTGTTCGGTCATATGGGTGTCGAGACCAATCCGGCGGCGATGAGCGAGGATGAGCGGGCGGTCTTGCGGGCGCATATCGCGCTCTACAAGCAATGGCGCGACCTGTTGCATCAGGGTGATTTCCGGCAATTGCACCATCCCGAAACCGGCATTTATGGCCAGATGGTGGTCGGCGACCAGAGCGCGCTGGCCGTTGTCGCGCAGACCGCCTTTGCGGAGAATTTCAATGTCGCGCCGGTCCGCTTGCCGGGTCTGGATGCCGGAAAATTTTACCGCGTCACCCTGCCCAAGCCGTGGCCGCAAAAGGCGTCTGCCTATCTCGCCGATCCCGCTGCGTGGGAAAGCGGGATGGTCTTGAGCGGGCGGGTGCTGGCCGAACGCGGTTTGGCGCTGCCACTGACCCACCCCGAAACAGCCTGGCTGATCGCCATCGAAGAAAAGGGATAAGAGCCAAATGATGAAACTGGGATGCTGCTATTATCCGGAACATTGGCCGGAGGATATCTGGGCCGACGATGCCAAGCGCATGGTGGAAATAGGGCTATCGCAGGTGCGTATTGGCGAATTTGCGTGGAGCCGTCTCGAACCGGCGGCGGGGCAATATGAATGGGACTGGCTCGACCGGGCAATCAAGACGCTGGGTGATGCGGGCTTGGAGATTATTCTCGGCACACCCACCGCAACACCGCCCAAATGGCTGGTCGACAGCATGCCCGATATGGTCGCCGTCGACGAACAGGGCCGCCCGCGCAAATTCGGATCGCGCCGCCATTATTGTTTTTCCCATCTGGGCTATCGCGAACAATGCCAACGGATCGTCGAGGCGATGGCGCAGCGCTATGGCGACAACCCGGCCATTGTCGCGTGGCAGACCGATAATGAATATGGCTGTCACGATACGATTGTGAGCTATTCCGATGCCGCAGCGTCAGCATTTCGCCGGTGGCTGGCCGACAAATATGATGATGTGGATGCGCTCAACAGCGCCTGGGGCAACGTCTTCTGGAGCATGGAATATCGCAGCTTTGATGAGGTTGATCCGCCTAATCTGACGGTGACCGAGCCCAATCCGGCCCATGTGCTCGACTATCGCCGCTTTGCCTCGGACGAGGTTGTTACTTTCAACAAGCTGCAGGTGGATATATTGCGCGCGCGGTCGCCGGGGCGGGACATGATCCACAATTATATGGGGTTCTTCACCGAATTTGATCATCATGATGTGGGCAAGGATCTCGATGTTGCCAGTTGGGACAGCTATCCGCTCGGCTTTCTCGAACAATTCTGGTTCAGTGATGAGGAAAAGCTGCGTTACACCCGCCAAGGCCATCCCGATATTGCCGCCTTTCACCACGATCTCTATCGCGGATGTTGTGCCGGTGGCCGCTGGAGCGTGATGGAGCAGCAGCCCGGACCGGTAAACTGGGCGCGCTATAATCCCGCGCCGCTGGACGGCATGGTCCGGCTGTGGACGCTGGAGGCGATGGCGCACGGAGCGGAGCTGGTGTCCTATTTCCGCTGGCGGCAGGCACCCTTTGCGCAGGAACAGATGCACGCGGGTTTGCTGCGTCCCGATAGCGCAGTCGCACCGGGTGGTGATGAGGCGGCGATGGCGGCGGCTGATATCCAGCAGCTCGGACAGATTGGCGAGACAGCGAAATCGGTTGCTTTGCTCTTTTCCTACGAAGCCGCCTGGCTGTTCGAGGCACAACCGCAAGGGCAGAGCTTCCGCTATCTCGAGCTGGTTTTTGAAATGTACAGCGCGCTGCGGCAACTGGGTTTGAATGTCGATATCGTGTCGCCCGACGCGGTGCTGGATGGCTATAAAATGGTCGTCGTGCCGAGCCTGCCGATTTTGAGCCCGACACTGGTGGAGCGGATTGCAAAGCGGAACGTCCCGATCCTGTTCGGGCCGCGAACCGGCAGCAAGACCGCCGATTTTGCGATTCCAGCTGATCTGGCGCCCGGTCCGTTGCAGCAGCTGATCCCGTTGAAAGTGGCGCGGGTGGAGAGCCTGCGGCCCGGCATGTCCGAAAAAGGGTCGGACTATGAAGTCACGCGCTGGATTGAGACGGTGGAAACCGCATTGTCAGCCGACGAAATGGTCGATGATGGCCGCGGCGTGCTCTTCTCCAACGGGCCCGTCCGCTATCTTGCCAGCTGGCCGCCTGCACCGCTGATCAAGCGGGTTTTTGCCGACATGGCGGGGGAGGCTGGCGTCGCGATATTCGACCTGCCAAGGGATTTGCGCGTCCGGCAACTCGGCGATGTCCATTTTGCTTTTAACTATGGAACCGGCGATTGCGACATCACTGATCACATGCAGGGCGGTGCGCTGATTTTGGGCGAGGCGCGGATCAAGCCCGCCGGTGTTGCCGCTTGGCGGGCGGGCTAAAGCCGTTCGGCCTGGGCAATCGCTTCCGATGCCCGGAGCGCCGATAAAATCCGCATCAGGTGGTGGACATTATGCACCTCCAGATCGACCTCGAACGTATGGAAGGGCGCATCGCGGTTGGTCATTCTGAGGCGCAGGATATTGGCATTGTGAAAGCCGAAAATCCCGGCCATCTCAGCGAGCGTGCCGGGCTTGTTGTGCAGCACAACCATCAACCGCGCCGCCGCGCCATCGGTTTCCATGCCCCAGCTGAGGTCCACCCAGTCGGCATCCACACCATCGGCGAGTTTCAGGCAGTCAATCGCGTGTACCTCGACATTGGCACCGCTGCGGCGCAGGCCAACGATGCGATCACCCGGCACCGGATGGCAGCATTCTGCCAGGTCAAAGGCAACGCCAGGGGTTAGCCCCTTGATCGAAATCGCGCGATCCTGCTCCGGCCATTCGCGGTCGTCGTCATTATCGTTCACGCTGCCGGGCATCAGCGCTTCCATGACCTCCCGGTCACTCAGCTCGCGCGTGCCGATGGCGATCATCAGATCGTCCTCATCGTCCATATCGAGGCGCTTCAACGCCGCCTTCAACGCCTTTTTCCCGACCTTTCCGGGCAGCCGTTCGACAATCTCGTCATATAGCTTGGTGCCTATCTCGACAATCTCGTCGCGCTCCTTGTGCCGCACAAACCGGCGGATCGCGGCGCGCGCCTTGCCGGTGATGACAAAGGACAGCCAGCCAGGCTGCGGCTCCTGCCCATCGGATTTGAGGATCTCGACGACGTCGCCGTTGGTCAGCTGTGTCCGCAGCGGCACGTGGCGGCCATTGACCTTGGCCCCGACCGCCTGATTACCCAGATCGGTATGCACCGCATAGGCAAAATCCACCGTCGTCGACCCGCGCGGCATTTGCAGCAACGCGCCCTTGGGCGTGAAGGAAAATATCCGGTCCTGATACATGGCGAGCTTGGTATTTTCGAGCAGTTCTTCGGCATCCTCGGCATGGTCGAGAATCTCGATGAGATCGCGGATCCAGCCCGCCTGCCCATCCGGCCCGCCACCCTGTTTATAGGCCCAGTGCGCCGCCAGCCCATATTCATTGTCGCGGTGCATGCGCTCCGAACGGATCTGTATCTCCACCCGCATATTATTGCCGTGCATGATCGTAGTGTGCAGCGACTGATAGCCGTTGCGCTTGGGGGTCGAGATATAATCCTTGAACCGCCCCGGAACCGTTTTCCATTTCTGGTGCAATATGCCCAGCGCCCGATAACATTCCGCGCTGTTATCGGTAATGACCCGAAACGCCATGATATCGGTCAGATGCTCAAAACTGACATGGCGCTCCTGCATCTTGCGCCAGATCGAATAGGGGTGTTTTTCCCGGCCGCTTACCTTTGCCGCAAGACCGCCCGCTGCCAGCGCCTTTTCCAGCGAACGGGCAATTTTGTGAACCTGCCCGTCATCGCCTTCCTTGATCGCATTGAGCCGGCCGGTGATGGTCTCATAGGCTTCCGGCTCGAGATGACTGAAGGCCAGTAGCTGCATCTCGCGCATATATTCATACATGCCGATCCGCTCGGCCAGCGGCGCATAAATATCCATCGTCTCATGGGCAATGCGTTGGCGTTTTTCTTCGCTTTTGATGAAATGCAGCGTGCGCATATTGTGCAACCGGTCGGCTAGCTTGACCAGTAGCACGCGGATATCATCCGACATGGCGAGCAGGAATTTGCGCAAATTCTCCGCCGCGCGTTCATTATCGGTCTGCGCCTCAATCTTCGACAATTTCGTAACACCATCGACCAGCCGGGCGATGTCGGCCCCGAACAGCTTTTCAATCTCTTCGGTGGTGGTCAGCGTGTCTTCGACCGTATCATGCAGCAGCGCCGTCACGATGGTCTGCTGGTCGAGCTTGAGGTCAGTCATCAGCCCGGCGACTTCAATCGGGTGGCTGAAATAGGGGTCACCGCTCGCGCGTTTCTGGCTGCCATGTTTCTGGACGGAGAACACATAGGCGCGGTTGATCAGATCCTCATCCGCATCCGGGTCATAGCTGCGCACCCGCTCCACCAGTTCATATTGCCGTAACATATTGGCAAACTGTCTGGCTTTCCGCGCAGGGGCAACAAAAAAATAGCGTTGAAGACATTGCCGTCGAGGGTCAGGGGCAATGCTTCAACGCTGGAGGTTAACCGGCCTGGCCATTTGCGTGACCGTAACGGGATTGAGTGGCCGGTGGTGAAGTCGAATTATTTGCGGTTCGCTATCCGTTGCTCGGCGCCATTTTTGTCACCGTTGCATTGGGCCAGAGCCTCGGCATCAATGGCTTCCCCTTTGTAGGAAAAGGACGCCAATGGACCGACCTTGCGGGACAAACGCGCGCAGACGGTCTTGACCGATGAGCTGCTTTTGGCCGCTTTGCACTCGGTTCCGGCACAATGCATCACCGTACCCTTAATGATATGGCGCGTCGCCTCCACCGGCTGTTGCAGCTCGGCCGTATAAGCCACGGGCTTGCTGCGCGCATCGGCTGCGCTGGCGGTGAAGATGATCGTGGTTGTCAAGATTGCGACAAACAGCATCGCTATGTGGCGCAAAGGACTTTGGGAGATAAGCATTTTTAATTTCCTTTCGATTCAGCAATTCCCTTTTTGTTGCACCGAAACATCCTGGGGAGGAAAAGTGAGGAATAATCGGCTTGCAATTTAGGTTGCGAATCAGTACTTAATATATTAGGTTTTAAGTTGCAACTAGAAACTTATATTTTTTTTGGGATTGTTCAAAACTTGGTCTAGGGTTGGCACATGGATAAATTGACGGAAAATCTCGCAGAACTCGGAACCGGCTGTTCCTTGCCCATCTCTCTGGAGGTGATTGGCGAGCGCTGGTGCTTCATGATCCTGCGCGCCTCGTTCAATGGCGTCCGCCATTTTGAAGGCTTTCTGTCGGAAATCGGTATAGCCCGCAACATATTGGCCAACCGGCTGACGCGGCTCGTGGACGCCGGCATCATGTCCCGCCGGCCCTGTGACCATGACAAGCGCAAGGTCGAATATCGCCTGACCGACAAAGGCGCGGACCTGCTCAGCGTGATTGTCGCCATTCGCCAGTGGGGCGAAAAATGGGAAACCGGTGTGCCGTCAAACCCGGTATTGGCCGACGCAAAGGACCGCCAGCCGATCAGCCGGATCACCATCCGCGCCCATGACGACCGCGTTCTGAGCCTGGAAGATCTGTGCTGGATTGATGAAGCGGAACTGCGAAACCACGCTTCCGCCGATAGCGACGGCTCCGCCGATCGCGGCGATATGGTTGTTCGCCATCTCAAGGAAATCGGCGAACCCTCTGCCGCCTGAGCGCAGGTCGGGACGATATTTCAGATCATTTATATTGCGGCGGTCGGATTGCATTTTTCGTGCAGCAAGACTTGCATCAACTGGATGCTTGTCTCGGCTATGGGCGCGAAAGCGGACATTACTCGAATGGCCACTCTGCATTCCGCACGATCTGTTGAGCCAGAAAATGCAAAGCGGGTTTATGGCTGTGAAAGATTGAGTTAGACAAGTATCTTAGGTCAGCAAACGAAAACAGCCCCAATCTCAAGGGCGAGGAGAACACATGACGATGCCCATGCGAGCAGCTCTATTTACAGCCTTTGCCTTGCTCGTTTCTCAGTCCTGGGTGCCCGCTTCTGCAGGTGCTTTGGCGGAAAAAAACGCTGCAACGGTTGCGGAATGGCATGCACAGCTCAGCAAAAACGAAGGTGTCCGCAATAACTCCGGTCAGGCATGTCAGGACAGGCTGCAGGATTTGATCAAGCTGGAGACGCTCGTAAAAGATTATTCCAAGCGAAGTGATGATCCTTTCGCGGAGGTCCCGTTTCCCCCATTTGAATGTACGGTGCTACTTGATGACACGGACACACCTCTCACGATCTCTGGCTCGCTTCAACCGGGCTTAAAGAAATTGCCAAAGCCTACTGCTAATAGCGATGTGGTAACGGTTTTGGACAGTCGCGAAGCACAGATTCTGGCATCGCAAGCGCTACCGTTGCGGATCAAGGCTCGCAGAATCGGCGAGATCGACGGCGTCCCCGTTCTGTTTGAAGCCAGTCCTAAATCCATCGCTGCTGCTCAAATCTTTCTTGATATTACGCAACAGATCGACACCCGTCGGTTCACGATCCCCGACAGTTGGCGTAAGCATATCGGCAGGTTCAGGGACCTGCGGGAAATACGCGGTGCTTCCGGACTTTACAGCTTTAGTGAGCCGGGAAAGCCGTTTCTGGAAGGCGTCATAAATGCAGACGGCGCAATCGTCATCAAGCCGGACTTTGATAATATCGATTTGGTCGAAAACGGGTTCATCGTGCGAACCGAAGAAGGCCTGACCGGTCTGATTTCGTCTGACGGGAAGACGATCTTGCCGATCCAGTACAAGGCGATCGCCGACAAGAGCGACAACCGCCTCCTTGTTTATCGTAGCGATAATCGCTCGCAGATTTTCAATACGGAAACGGGATCATTTCTGGGAAAACAATATGATGATATTGCGTTTGTCGATGGTGAAAACCTAATCGTTGTCGAACGTGACGGGCGTCACCAGTTTATGACCCGCGATATGGCTCCCGCCTTCGGCAAAGTCTATTCTTATGTCCGGCAATTGCCCGACAGCAAGTTCATTGTGGAAGCCGATGGTCTCAGTTCGCTACTCGACCGCGACGGGAAAATCCTAATCCCGCCCGATTATGAGAGACTCTGGGACCATGCAAAGCACCGTCTAATTTTTGCGCGCAATGGCAAAACTACTGCCTATTTCGATTATGACGGGCGACAGGTCAGTCCAAAGAATTGGTCTGTACATTACGCACCGTCGGTTGAAAAAGGGCACATCACCGTCAGCGATCCGGAAGGGCGTTTCGGCGTGATCGACAAGAACGGCAAATTCGTCATCCCGGCTCTATATTCACAAGTACACCAGTTTAGCGAAGGCTGCGTTCCTGTGGCAAAATTCGTTGAAGATAATTTGCAGAAAAACCGACGTTTCGGTTTGGTGGATGAGGACAATAAACTCATCATCCCATTCGAATATGACAATCTCCATCTCGTCCGGAATGGACGCCTGTGGGCAAAGAAGGACGGCAAATGGGGTCTGATCGATATGGATCAATCCATATTGGCCGATTTCACTATCGATGCGATATCGCGCTCCCGTAAAGCCCAGGACGAAGACGGCGGAAAAGAGAGGCTTTTCATGGTGGCGAAACGCGATGGCCTTTACGGGATCGTGCGTCATGACACCGGGGATGTTGTGGTCCCGTTCAAATATTCAGAAGCCCGAGCATATGCGCTCCAGTTGCGAGCCGGCGGCCAATGGCTCTCCTACCCTTGTGATTTCAAACCCGACCTGGCTCTGTGCAACAGGAGTGGCAAAACCACTGCGACTAAGCGTCCAGCCACCTGATATAAGATGATAAGCAACCAGCGCAACAGATGGCATTTGATCGAACCTCTGTAAATTAACGCTTTCCATCAAATTTTTAACGTCGAAAATGATAAAAGCTAGCGTCCGCTTTGGGCACAAATGCGGACACCAGCGCATTCAATGATTGCGCTGCTGCGTAGCAACTTTGAATTCGGCTTTTCAAAACGGTAGCGGTAATGTCTGAGGGATAACTAGCCCACAAGCGAGGTTTGTCGAGCGGCGAGTAACGGCAGCAGCATATGTGGGATAGTCAATATCGACAGGGCCTGAAAAGTGGTGGAAATCATTTTGGCATCCATAGCTTGGTGCGTCTGGGTTAAGAGTATGCAAAGCACAGCCGTTGCTGAGGCAAGCGACATATAGAGAAAAAAATGGTTGGGACGGTCTTGCAGGTTCATGAGGGTCTTGCGACCTTCGGTAAAATGTATCGGCGAATGGTACAAACAGAAATAGGCTGCAAATCCGATTCCGGGTGGCAACAGCAAGGCTGCGACCAGCAAAATACTATTGCGCCAAGCCTGATCAAAAGCCTCGTTGCTCAAGGCAATGATAATGTTGGCTATAGCGACCAGTCCAAAAACCGGCGCAACCAAGCGTAAATAATCAGATATGATACCGGCATCTGCACCGCCAATAAGAGTAAAGATCGCGGATAGCTCAGCGGAATATAACAACGCTGGCAAGGCAATCATACTGACCGCCATCGCCACTGCACCCAGTCGTGATTGTTCCGCGTTCCAGTCTTCGGCAAAATGGGCCATCGCAATTATAATGAAAACGCAAAGCGAGGCAAAGGGCGTGGATTGCCACAGTAACCAGGTAAATCCAGCAACAGCGCAATAGGCACCAGTCACGGCAACAAGGCGTTTCCAGCATCCACCACTCAGTTTTCGCAGCGTTAGATAATCAAACATGCCATGCGGAAGCCCAAGGATAAGCATGAAAACGCAAGCGGTCAGTAGAAGTGCAGACCCGCTTGGCGATATGGCGCTCGCAATCAGCAAAACCAACACTGCTGCTAGAAGCACTGTTGTCTTGGGCCTATCGTCATCCCTCATACCCCAATCAGCAAAAACAGAAGGCGAACCCAACGGGGCTCGCCTTCTGTTTAAAGGGATCAATTTCGATGATATCATTGATCAACTTTGGTTATTGTTTGACGAGTTCAGGATATTCGACCGAGCTTTTGCGGACAGCTATCACGTAGATTAAAATCCCGACACCTGCCTTAGCAACAACGTCAGCGATTGTGTAACCAACCTGTACCGCCGTTTCTACCGTCCCGCCCGCTAGACCGGTAAACGGGATCATGTAGACAATCGGATAGAAACCCCATGATGCAAATGTAATCAGTCTTGCATCCTTCACCAGCTTGCGGACATTTTCCGGCTGGCGCTCAATCGATTCACCAAGCCCTTTGAACAACACCCAAACAATATAGAGGAAAGGTATCGTGGACAATGTGCCCCAGATGGCCCGTGTTACGTTGTCATCGGCAACTTCGCCGGGATAACCGAGCACGATCATCAAGGCCGCTGCAAAACCCAGCCGGATACATTTTGATGTTGTTTCAGCCTGCGTAAGCCGCATGACCAAGATAAGCTCGATCAACAATAACGGTACAGTCAGCAGCCAATCAACATATCGATAGGCGTCGTTAAATGCGATATCGGTGGCGACGAGCACCCCGTCTTTCATCGCGTAGGCTTCTCCCCAGCTTTGGAAAATTCTGAAGTAATGATAAGCCGCAATTGCGCAGACCAGGCCAGAAATTGTCAACGCAGTTCTATAGGCTGGGCCAACCTGACTTCGACCAAACCACAAAAATAACGTCGTTGCGGCCATTGTCGCAAATGTGAAAGAAAACGCATTATATACGAGGGAATATTGTGCGCCGCTAATAATATCCATGATAAGCTCCTGATAACTGCGAACGTGCTGTATTTTTCTGAACTTTCGACGATCAGAAATTTCGACAGGATTGAGTATCCTGAGTTTTTATCCGCACGGCAGAATAGGGGGGTTAATCGACGATAAAGAAGCTAGGATTATCCCTGTAGGGGGTTACCCTGTAGTCTTGACGCTAGAGGCCTGCATCGATGGCGATACGGACCACATCAGCAACGTTACGCGCATCGAGTTTGCGAAAAAGCAGCGTACGATGCATTTCTATGGTCTTTTCGCTCAGAGACAATTCAAAGGCGATTTGTTTGGTTCTTTGGCCGGTAGCAATCTTTCTCAGAACTTGGCGCTGGCGTTTGGACAATCCGTTGACCAAGGCGCGCGCATTGCGTTTTCCCGCTGTAAATTGCGCCCAGTCATCTTCCGGCAGTTCAACCTGTGTTCCAATAAAATAGCGCAGAACGTCGGCCTTATCGAATATCGGAGCAACGAGCACAACATTTCGAAAGGCAGTGCCGTCACGCTTGTAATTGAGGATTTCAACCATGACTGGCCGGTGGTTGATTACCCCTTCACGGATCTTGTCCGTCAGCCAGGGCTCGGTTTCTCTCCCGGCAAGGAATTTACAATTCCGGCCTAAAACTTCGTCAGGGGGATATTGTGTAAGCTCACAAAACGGTTCGTTAACCGCGACGATCGGGTTGTCTTTTAGATTGGGGTCACTGATCACCGTAGCGATTGGACTAAATTCGATCGAGTCGATGACATCAGCGAATTTTGGATCAGTAGCAATCTTCATATTGCCGTGTAAGATGTTCCTTGGGATGGAGGCAGTCAAGCAACAACGCGATATGCATATCATTTAGAGCTATTTTGGCAGCATCCTAGCGTCCGCTTTGGACACAAACGCGGACACTGGAAATCCACTAACTATACTTTCGGTCATGCCGCCCTGACCACCGATAGATGAGGGGGGTGACGGGCGAGCCATAATTGGAGCTGCTCGACCACAAAGTCGATAACTGCCCGAATATGGGGCTGTCGACGGGCGTCGTCGGTTGTGACCATCCAGCCAGGCGTTGTAAGCTCCGCTATCGGGGGCACCAACCTTACGAGGCCGCGCGTATCGTCTCCCATCATGCAGGGCAGAACCGAGGCTCCGATCCCGGATCGTAGACTGGCGATGATGCTCGAAAGCGTGTTGGAGCGATGTGCGATTTCGGCGTCCGGCAAGTGCTCTGACACCCATCGGTTAACGCTCCCTTCGCGGTCCACCGACATTACCAGCGGATAACGGGACACCTCAGCAAGATTTTCTGGCATGCCCAATTTCGCAACCAGTTCCTGGTTGGCATAGAAGCTTTCCTGCATATCGAGAAGATGACGAACGATCAGTGTTTCTTCGGTCGGCTTCTGTCCAAATCGGATGGCTACATCAGCCTCTCCGCGTGAAAGGTCCAGGTTTTTGTCTGACGTCATGAGTTCCACCCGCAGGTCAGGATAACGGGCGCGGAGCAACCCCAGTGCGGGTATGATCCATGCGTTGGCTGCGGATTCCACAGTCGTCAGTCGCACCGTACCAGCAAGACGGCGAGCCTCAGCCGCAATACTGTCGGAAAATGACAGAATAGCTGCCTCAACCGATTGAGCCGCAGGCAGCATGGATTTTCCACGCGGCGTTAGGCTGTATCCCGATGGCTTGCGGATAAACAGCTTTACTCCGGTCACGTCCTCAAGCGCGGTAACCCTGCGGGATATTGTCGACTGGCTTACCTTGAGTTGTTTTGAAGCAGCAAGTGTGCTGCCCGTTCGAGCGACGGCAAGAAAGTATCTCAAGTCGTTCCAGTTCAGCATGGCGAATTCTCCTGTTGATATCTGGGTTATGCGTTTTTGCATAACAGGTTTGCAAGACCAGTGTTAGCCCCTCGATACGGATCCGCGTATTTAGAGATCAGGACGAAGGGATGACCCACCGCCCAGAGTGAAACCTAAGATTGGAGATACGAAATGACAAGATTCAACCCAACCGCATTTGCAGGTTCTGTTTTGGCCTCACTGACAATTTTGTCCATGGCCCTGGCAATGTTCCAGTAACGATGTTGGTCGCATGAAAGCGATCGAACCGCAATGTAACCCAACCGATAAACAGCACTTTCCTCCCCAAAGTGCCCCGACATCTCCCCGCCCCGCCCCCCTGGCGGGGAGATGCAGTTGACGAACAGCGATCGAATATTTTCACGCTCATCCAACGATGCAGCAAGTGCTTGGCTAGGCTGAGATAGCGGTCACAACGCTAGCGTCCGCTTGGGGTGCATCTGTGGACACCAAAATAACAAGCGAGAGCCGTTGTTCACACGTCTTACCGCAGTTGTCTCGATCAAAATATCTCAGCCTACTATTCTTAGCTCCTCAATATATTCAGTTCAGAAGGAGATTTGACCATGAGTATTATTACAACCACCGACGGCACCAATATCTTCTATAAGGATTGGGGTCCCAAAGACGCGCAACCCATCGTCTTTCATCACGGCTGGCCTCTGAGCGCGGACGACTGGGACAACCAGATGTTGTTTTTCCTCTCGCAAGGCTACCGCGTGATCGCCCATGATCGCCGAGGGCATGGGCGTTCCGATCAAACGGATGCCGGTAATGATATGGATACATATGCTGCGGATGTTGCCGAAATGGCCGGGCAGCTTGATCTGAAAGATGCGATTCACGTTGGCCACTCGACCCCGGCGGCGGCGAAGTTGCCCGCTATGTCGCAAATTCTGCGCCCGGCCGCGTTGCCAAAGCCGCTCTCTTGGGCGCGGTACCGCCGATAATGCTCAAAACCCCCGATAATCCGGAAGGCCTTCCAATGGACGTCTTTGATGGTTTTCGTGATGCTCTGACCGCCAATCGAGCACAATTCTTTCTTGATGTCCCATCCGGCCCCTTCTACGGCTTCAACCGCCCTGGGGCCAAGGTGAGCCAAGGCCTGATTCAGAACTGGTGGCGTCAGGGCATGTCCGGTGGTGCGAAAGCCCATTTTGACTGTATCGCGGCGTTTTCAGAAACCGACTTCACGGAAGATTTGAAGGCGATGACTGTTCCAACACTGGTGATGCACGGCGAAGATGATCAGGTCGTTCCCATTGGTGATTCGGCCCTTAAAGCTATCAAACTGCTGAAAAACGGCACGTTGAAAATCTACAAAGACTTATCACACGGTTTTTTCGCAACGCACCAGGACCTGATCAACGCCGATTTGCTTAGTTTCGCCAAAGGCTGATCAATAATATGAAATGCTGAGCACCGGAGAATGGGTAGTTCTAATCTCCGCTTCAATGATTGGTCCAGCTGCGAGAAATCTCCCATGCTTGAGCATTGTCGAACAACGAAAGTTCCTTCTCAATTGCCGTGCGAAAGTTCAAGTTGAGGCCAAGGCCGTGAAAATCAGCCTGAACCTCAAAGAGCATCCCGATCCCATCAATATCTCCGTTGATGCAAAACTGGTTAGCAAAGGGTCCGAATTGCGGCTGGCAGTCGCGCCGGACAACGGCTCGGCAAAGCATGAGCCCGATCCAGTGCTGTTACGGCTTATCGCCAATGCGTTTGCGGCTCGAGACTATCTAATCGATGGAAAATCTTCACCGATCATATCCGACTATTCGCAGCGGCATCTAAGGAAGCTTGCCAGGCTGAGTTTCCTCGCACCCGATATTATCAAAGCCATTATTCAAGGGTCGCATCCGGCCCATCTGACTGGAAGGCGCTTTCTGCGAGCTGGCACAATTCCCCTGGATTGGGAAAGCCAACGAACCATGTTCGGGTTCGAATAAAACCAGAATCAATCACATTTTGACAGTGCATCTGGGATCCGCGTTTCGGGGCATCGAGATAATCCGGCTAATTGTAGACATAGGCGCCGTGATTATAGGCGAGCCAACCCAGACTGGAACCAGTCATGCCGTGCATCAAAATGGCCAAGGGCGCATCTTTCTCGGTTTTGATGTTCTGATAAATGAAGCCAGTAATCCGGTTCCCATCAGGTGCCTCCAGAGCAAGCTGTTGAACATTGGTTTGTGCAAATGCATTGGCGCCGCCCAAGAATGTTGCAGGAACTGCAAGGGCAACCATTATTGCTATCAGAATTTTTTTCATTGGAATCTCCATAATGATTGGAGACGTGTTAACGCTGGCAAGGTCAAACCATTGTCAAACGAAACGCAATGAATTTGTCGAAAAGGGGGACCCGCTTGTTCAACGCGAAAATCCTACCAGGAAATAGTCGCGGTTGTTCCGCCTTCTTTTCCGGCTGCAACTACGATCTTCATACCAAAATGCGAAGACAGCCTTTTTACCAATGAAAGGCCTATCCCAAAGCCAGAATTGTCGTTCTGTGATTCATCGAACCCTATGCCAGTGTCTTTAACGCTTAAGCTTCTTTTGGATATCGAGAGCGAGACCGTCCCTTCGCTTGTATAGCTGATCGCATTGCGGATCAGGTTGCCGACTATAACCTGAGCGACAGCTTCGGGGACCGGCATGTAGATATCTCTATTCCCAAAAATACCGGTTTCGACTTTGTCACTGCGCAACAGATGTTTGTTTGTTTCAATGGCATATTCGCCTGCGTTCCAGGCATTACAGCTTGTTCTGTCAGGTTCCCGGCCGAGCCATAATATTCCTTCAGTAAGAAGCCGCATGCTGCCGAGCGCTGATTCCAATCTAGCAAAGGCAGAGCTTTTATAACCATCTTTTTCAATGATCTCGGCAGCGCCAACCGCAACCGCGAGCGGCGTGCGCAGTTCGTGACTGACGTCGCGGTTAAACTGCCGCTCACGTTGCATCAGATCTTCGATATGTCGGTCTTTGTCGGCGATCGCGCGTGCTAGCACTTCTATTTCAACTGGTGCGCCGCCTAATCCCAAATCTACTGGTTCAAGCGTCTTTCTGGAAGTAACCGCGGCGGCCATTTTCTCGATTGGCATACTCAACTTCTTCGTCATACGTCGTACGAAAAAAATAGTTACAAACAACATCAGGCCGCCCAACAAGCCAATCAGCGCAACAAAACGCCATACCTGATCAGTTGATCGGACATAGGGGCGTGCATTGAATATCAAATATTGTTTTGCTTCACCGTCGCCTCTCACCGCCAGGTGATAATGTCCGTGCTCACCGCCAAAAACCTCATATTCTCCGGTTTTCCAATCAGGTTTTATCTGACTGGCCAGCCACTTGGGCATCTCCTCGGTCCCTTGGAAGTATTCCATTTCCAGACCCGAAACCGTTTTCTTGGTTCCTCTTTCATGCTGTCCCGATAATGAAAGTTGATCCGCCTTCAAACTCACCTGGTTTCCAAAAATCTCATCTTCAAGGCTGAACTGAAACATCACCGCCATAAACACCGTTATTAGAAAACATATGCCTATTGATGTGACAAAATTTCGAAGCACCAAGCCATTAACTTTTTGAGGGCTTCTATTCATCGGATGATCTTTCTTTGAGGCAGTAACCGCGAGAACGTTCGGTTTCGATTACGCATTGCGTTCCCAATGATGATAATATTTTGCGTAAATTGTACACATGCGTTCTGAGAGCGCCGGAATTTGGCGGTTCGTCGCCCCAAATGCGATAGGAAATCGTCTCGCCGGAAATTGCATTGGGAGCGGCTTCCATCAGAAGCCTTAAAATGAGTCCCTCTTTATTATTGAGCGGCTTTGAACAGGATCCAAGGCTTACGACATTATCAGCAGGATCAAATGTTAAGTCACCGCAATTCAGCGATGAAGCATTTTTGATTTTCGGACGTTTGGCAAGAGCATCGATCCGTATTTTCAATTCTCGCAATGCGAAGGGCTTGGTCAGATAATCATCTGCACCAGCGGCAAATCCGTCTTCCTTGTCTTCCAATGTATCGCGGGCGGTCAGCATCAATATTGGTGCCTGTAGATTGGCCTCGCTCTTATAGGTTTTGCAGAGATTGATACCGTCACGTCTTGGAAGCATCAGGTCGAGGAGAATCACATCATAGTCATTGGCGAGTGCCAGTTCTAGTCCGTGATCGCCGTTATAGGCGAAATCCAAAACATAGTTGGGTTCCAAAAAATCAGCGATATTGGCCTGAATATCCAGATTATCTTCAATTACCAAAACTCGCATCAGCGTGCCTATCTCCAAATCTCGTTGCGCAAACTAACACAAGCCAACGCAATATTCGCCCAGCCTTTTGTTTGGCGAAATCAATGTCAAAAAACTGTCAAACCCACTTCACATCGATTTGACACAGGACAGCCTATCCAATTGTTCACGATAAAAATTCAAGGACTTCCGAGGGCTGCATGGATCATCAAATTAAACTAAAAGACGTTGGCCATTATTTTGATACGCCGCATGGCCGTATCTCGCTGTTTGACAAACTGTCGCTTATATTTTCGGGCGGAAGCACGCACGCCATTGTTGGCCCGTCGGGCGTGGGCAAGTCCAGTCTGTTGTCTCTGGCTGCGGGTCTCGAGCTGCCTCGTTTGGGTGAAATAAAATTTACTTGCGATGGTGAACAAATGTCACCCGTTAAACTGCGCCAAAGATCAGGTTTCGTTTTCCAACAATTTCACCTCATGCAGGAATTGGATGCGCTCGGAAATATTGCACTGCCGCTGCGGTTGAACGGCAACAAACAAGCATATGATATCGCCAGAGAATGGCTGAAGAAGATCAATCTAGAAGATCGTGCCAATCACAAGCCGACACAGCTTAGTGGCGGTGAACAGCAGCGGGTGGCAATCGCCAGGGCTTTTGTCTCCAGCCCCGCCTTTATCTTCGCCGATGAGCCGACGGGAAATCTTGATGAAGCTACTTCGAGCAACGTTACCGATCTTATGTTTGAATTCGCGAAGGACACAGGATCGGCACTGATCATTGTGACGCACAGTACTGCACTTGCGGAACGCGCTGACAATATTTTCGCACTTTCCGAAGCGCATCTCGAGAAAATCAAATGAGCTGGATTACACTCGCATTCGATAATTTTCTGAACGACAGCAAGTCCAGTGATGGCCGTCTGGTGTTACTAACCCAGATCACATTGATATTGTTCCTCGCCACTCTGTCGCTAACCAGTGCTTCTGTGCAGCAGTATCTGGACGACAATCTCAATAACATGTTGGGTGCAGATATTTCCGTTTCCGGACCCCGCCCGTTATCAAGCAGCGATGAAAACCTGCTTTCAGGCAAGGCGGCAGACTTCGCCAAAATACAGTTGACCCCGCTGGCAATTTCTTTGCGCGGGGATACCATTCCGGTGCAACTGAAAATTACCGATGACAATTACCCGCTGCAAGGCAGCCTCAAAATTGGGATGGCTCATGATCAGACAATCCAGAAGACAATCGAACATGGACCACAACCCGGGGAAATATGGCTGGGTCCCAGAGCAAGCAGCAAGATTGATGCAAATATTGGTGACCGGATAGCACTTGGCGAGGAAACATTCCGTTTTGGCGCGATTATTTACCACGAGCCTGACCGGTTAATGGAAGATCATTCCGTTTCCATGCGAGCGTTGATCAACAGTAAATCTCTTTCCATTGACGATGTTAAGAGTAGCAAGACTCTGTATCGTTATTTGCTAACAGCAACCTCCGAACAGCAGGGAAGCATTGAAAGATGGGCTTCTGAAAAACTCAGTGACTTCAACCTTCTAACCAAGGCCAGCGGCGGTCATCCGTTGGCATTATTCTGGCAACGAACGGAAAATTTCCTTGGCCTCGCGTCGGTAATGCTCTTTTTCCTTGCTGCGATCGCAATTGATATGGCCAATCGCCGTTATCTGGAACGACAAAAGCAACGTTTGGCTGTGTATCTCAGCTTTGGACAGACATTGGCAGCCTGCCTCCGACTTTCTCTGCTGCAGTGGCTTTCGGGTTTTCTGCTCTCTTTCATGATCGCAATTGGCCTCGCTTATGTTGCGCAATATTTTCTGATCGGCCAACTCGCCGATCAATTTCCAGGCATCACATCGGGCTGGCATCCCGCTACAATTGCCAAGACTTCTGGTCTAATATTTTTACTGTTGCTCGCTTTTCAGATTCCCATGTTGTGGCAACTTAGTCGCACATCATTGGTTAGCCTGATCCGCGCTGTGGAATACCCGGCCGCACAGTTGCTGAGGTTATTCTGGGGTTTTGCAAGCATCTCGCTGCTCGCCGCATATTATTCAGACAACTTTATACTGACTGGATTAACTTTGGGCGCGCTGGGCGCTGCTCTCTTGCTAATGGCAATTTTGAGCTGGATTATTCTAACGGCAGGTGAATTTTGGGGGCGGCGATATCCCGGATTATTGTCCTTCAATTTCTTCATCATGAAACAGCGGATACTGAGTAAATCATCGCAGATACTTGGGCTGGGCCTGTGTAGCCTACTGCTGCTTTTTACGCTGATGCTGATGAAAGATATCGGCTCAACCATGGAGGGTTATACGCGCGCAAATAACGGCAATTTGATGGTCGCAGAACTGCAAGCGCAAGATAAGCCTGCGCTTGAGAATTGGGCGCAAGAGAATGAAAGTGAAATCCGGCAATTGCGGCCATATGCCGCCGCGAAATTATCTGAGATCAATGGCCTGCCCATTGATGAGGCGATTTCCACACCGAGCGAGACTTTAGCCACCGTCAAAAACTCGATCCGACTCAACTGGTCAAATACCATCCCGTCAAACAATCAACTGGTTGGAGGGGAGTGGTGGTCTGAAAAAGAATCGAACTGGAATCAGATATCTGCTGAAGATGAAGTGATGACGGATTTAGGTCTGAACTATGGAGATCAGTTGACCTTTATGATCGATGGGAAAGCGACACAATTCAAATTGGTCGCCAGCCATGCCTTTAAACCCGGAGGCGGCTCGGTGACATTCTGGTTCCAGACACCCGAGCGGGCGATTGAAGCGATCAAGCCCGACGTCTTCTATATGGGAAGCTTAGAACTCCCGGATGCTGCATGGAGAGAACTTGGTTCGCTTTGGCAAAAGCATCCTTCTTTATCGCTGGTACCCTTGAAAGAACTCACCCAGCGCTTTGACGATACACTGGCAATGGTCACCAAACTGGTGGTTGGTTACGCAATCATGGTGTTAATAATGACCGCGCTGGTCATAGCAGCATCAATGAAAGGCTTTGAAGCCGAGGACCGGCAAAAAAACGGCCTGTTAATGAGCATGGGCGTGACCAAAAAATCATGTGTGAAACTGGCTTTTTATGATTGGCTAACCATTTCGTTGATCGCCGGTATCGGCGCGATAGCCGGGACATGGCTCGCCGGTCTGCTGATCTATCAATCGCAATTCTCTATGACCTATGAGCCCGATCCCATCTGGCTTGTCAACACCATGCTTGCGATCGGCGTTACCGTTTGCGGGATCGGTGTCATCTATAGTCGCAAAAGCCTCTCTACATCTATCAAAGACCTTTTGAGTGAGTGACCATGATAGCAAAAACATCTTACGAAAGCTTGCGCGCGTTTAATTTCGGCGCGCTTGCTGACTTGTTGATTGTGATGGCCATGCTTGTCATCGTGAAGCAATCTGTGCTGCCCCATAGTTTCCTGTATGCCGGCCCGGCTTCGACTTTTAGCGCGATGGTGGTTGGAACGATTTTGCTCCGCCGCAGGGGCATTGGTTGGAACGATCTAGGGCTGCGTTGGCCAGAAAACTGGTTAAAAACAGCAGGCCTAACACTGCTCACCATGTTCCTGTTCATAGTAGCCGTAAAAAGCATGGAGCTGGTGGCGGAATATTTCTTTGAGAATGTCGGTGCCAGCGGGCGATTTGATCATGTCGAAGGCAATTTACCAGCCTATATTGGAATAATGTTTCTTACTTGGACCCATGCTTCCTTCTTTGAGGAACTGTTATTCCGGGCCTTTGTTATCAGTCGAGCCAGTCATTTTCTGGGGGGAGGACTCAAGGCCGACCTAATCGCGGTAGTATTCTCATCGATATTTTTCGGATATCGCCATTACTATTATCAAGGAATGTACGGCGCGCTGATCACGGGTGCTGCCGGATTTGCTTTTGGTATGCTCTATTTATGGTTTGGCCGCAAAAACATATTACCGCTGATCTTTGCCCACGGTATTTTCAATAGCATTTCCCAGACATCCAGATTTTTCGGATGGGAGGATTAGACCTCTCAACAACGACGAGTATCGAGAGCTCAGACAATGTTTGCGATTGAGAACAGCAATGTCCGCTTTTGCGCCCAAAGCGGACACTAGCGTTGTGGCTGCTTTATCCCGAACCCTCATGCAATTGAAGCAAGTTAGCGCTTCAAGACCTGAAATATTGTTCTATTCAGCAATTAAACAAGAGTCGAAGCAGCGTTACTAACTGCAGGACCAACAGAGGCGGTCACAAAAATAGCTGCTGAAAATATTGCGGCAAATGCGGCGGTGATATTATTCGAAGAAATGGAAAACATGGGGGAGACTCCTTAAATTTGGATTGAGATTATGCGATGAAAGAGGCGGCATTTTGAGCAGCTGGGCCAACGCTGGCGACAACAACAACAGCAGCGGAGAAAAGAGCGGCAAAAGCGGCGACAACTTGGTTCTGGATATTTACGTTCGACATTTTGATTTCCTTTGGATTTAATATGGTGCTTCGCAGTTCCTGTTAGCGAAGATGCCTGAAGCACTGCATGGGGCATGCCAGTTTTGGATAATCTATATTTTTCAATGATATAAGACAACTGACCGGCTCAGGGGATTTTGCGTGAAATCGAATAGTGGGAAAAAATCCCAACTATTGGTGTTTGCGATCATCCTTCATTCGATGACCAGCCGGATTAATCTTACACCGTCAAAGTGGATGTCCGCTTTTGCGCCGTTAGTGGACGTTAAATAGCCAGTCCAAAAAACCACTTGTTAGCGTTCTGCAGTCTTTGACCTTCTCGATGAGGAGACCAAAATGCGAAATCAAACTTATGACATTCAAAAGCTATATCCATGGAACAAGGGAAAGTTGATCGGACAAAAGACACCGCTGAAACAACAAGAGGTGTGGGCCATCAGAGTTCGATTGGAACTGGCAGACCGGAAACGCGACTTGGCTCTGTTCAATTTAGCGATTGATAGCAAGCTTCGAGGATGTGATCTTGTCGGTTTGAAAGTTAGCGATGTTCGCACTGGTGATGAGTTCCAAAGCCGAGCCAAGATCATTCAACGCAAAACAGGTATGAACCGCCCCGGTATTGCCGGAGGCTATTTGGTTTAAGTTAAGCTGCCATGTGGGTTTCGTCCAGCATGGCGTAATAGTTTTTCTCGGCTTCAGCAGGCGGGATGTTTCCTATGGGCTCAAGCAGCCTTTTGTTATTGAACCAGTTCACCCATTCGAGCGTGGCATATTCTACCGTTTCGAACGACCGCCAGGGTCCACGCCGATGGATCACTTCGGCCTTGTAAAGGCCATTGATCGTCTCGGCTAAAGCGTTGTCATAACTGTCACCCACGCTTCCAACCGATGGTTCAATGCCTGCTTCAGCCAAGCGTTCGGTATATTTTATAGACACATATTGACTGCCGCGGTCGCTATGATGGATCAGACCGCCGCGATGTGTAGGACTGCGATCATGAAGCGCCTGTTCCAGAGCATCGAGAACAAAGCTGGCGTGGGCAGTTCTGCTCACCCGCCAGCCAACAATATAACGAGCGTAAACATCAATCACGAACGCGACATAAACGAAGCCAGCCCAGGTTGCGACATAGGTGAAGTCAGACACCCACAGCCTATTGGGTGCAGGCGCATGGAACTGACGGTTCACATGATCAAGCGGGCAAACCGCTGTTTTGTCGCTGATCGTAGTGCGCACTGGTTTGCCGCGTATCACCCCTTGGAGGCCCATATCGCGCATCAGTCGTTCGATGGTGCAACGGGCAACGTCGAAGCCTTCGCGCTTCATTTGCCGCCAGACTTTGCGCACGCCATATACCCTGAAGTTCTCGGTAAAGACGCGCGCAACCTCCGGCTTCAGCAGTATATCGCGCTGCGCGCGGGCTGACAGTCGTGATGGGTCACGCTGCTTGGCGACATGATCATGATAGGTCGATGGGGCGATCGGCAGCAACTTGCAGATCGGCTCGACCCCATGATTACCGCGATACTTATCGATGAACGCGATCATTTGCGAAACGGGCGGTCGAGCTCCGCCTGCGCAAAATATGCCGATGCCTTACGTAAAATCTCGTTGGCCTGACGCAGTTCCCGGTTCTCACGCTCCAGTGCCTTCAACTTGTCAGCAACATCACTGGGAACTCCGGCACGCGAGCCGCGATCGACTTCTGCACGCTTCACCCACTCATGCAGCGTCGGTGGCGAACAGCCGATCTTCTCTGATATCGAAACTACTGCCGCCCAGCGCGATGGATAATCCCTCTGGTGATCCAACACCATACGGATCGCACGTTCGCGAACCTCCGGTGCAAATTTGTTCGTTGTTTTGTTCATAATGGCTCCTTCTACTCAAGAGTTGGAGCCTCCGGCAATACCGGGGCGGTTCAGTAACGTTGTTCAATTTGAGATTACCAAACAAACACGAAACGCGCTTAAGCTTTGGTGTGCTCACTCCAATTTATCACCATATGATTGGTTGTTTCCGTCTCGCATGAATAGATCAAACCATCTTTCAACGCGGCAATATTCGAGAATTGTGGCGAACTGGTTTGCATCAATAAATCTTCCCAGATCAGCTTACGCCACTCATTCCTTAAGACGAACAAAGGCAACATTGATATATCGGAAAACTGGAAACTTGAGAGCGGTGCAGTTGCTTCTCGGCCACTCAAAGATCGATAGTACCGTTAAATATCTCGGCGTTGAGGTTGAAGATGCGCTAGCTCTTGCCGAAAGTGTCGAACTCTAGTGTCCGCTATGGGCGCAAAAGCGGACATTAGGTTTGCCTGAGGAACGGGGTCAGGTTAACATAGCCAAGTATGAGACTGACCAACTTGTCACTATTCGCCTTAGCGCCATTAATGCTTTGTTCGTGCTCATCTCTGAGCAAGCAGGACCTAGAAGGCGAGTTTGCTAACGATCAAACCAAAGCTTTTTTAGAATGCGCAGTTGATGGAAATTTGGATTGTTTAGACGAATCTTCAGTTGGCGCGTCCGAACTAAACGTATTCGGAACAAATGGCGGCACACCGCTAGAATGGTATCTGAGAACGAAGAAAAATAGCAACCTAGAAGTGGTAAAACGCTTTTTGGCGAAAGGAGCTGACGCTCACTTGCAAAATTTGGAGGCGTTCAATTCACCTTATATTTTCGCCATTGAAGACAAAAACCTAGCTTTATTAGAGTTGTTCACAAGTATGGGTTTCAATCCAGATCACAGATACAAATCGGGTATTTGGACCTATCCTATCCATATGGCAGTGACTTCAAGAAACCTAGATGTTGTGAATTTTCTGTTGGACAATGGTGCCGATATTGAAAGCAAAAACCATGCAGGTTTAACACCGCTACTGCATTCAAACAGCAATCAGTACGATATTGCGTTAGAGTTGCTGAAACGTGGTGCTTCGATTGATGTGGTTGATAAAAATGGCAACGACATTTGTTATATATTCAAAACGCCAATCGACGATAAAAGTGAGCATTTTCAGTTCCGGAAAAAATTCTCCGAACAATTACTAGATCGAGGATTGCGATGCTAGTGTCCGCTTTCGGGTGCGATTTCAACTGGTGGACGCAACACTTTAATCTTTGGATTTGAAGATGGAGTGTTGGATATGGGTGTATAGAAAGCGGACATTGCGAATTAGCGCAAACCTTAAGCGCCATCTGTGATAACGGGAGCACTCAATCATCTTTTACGGATAAACCGATGCTAACAAGAATCGCGTTAATTCTCTATTGGCATTGCATTGGGAGCTTGCACTTAGATGAAGAAGAAATTGATGATAGTTGTTACCCTCACGGTCATGGCTTGCAAACCAACTAAAGATGGCGTGTTGAATGAGCGTTTGGATAAAAATTCCATTCTAGGTTGCTATGCTTCCAGCACTTTACCGAACATAGAGATTCTCGAAGACAAGATAATGTCAAACGATGAGACAATACACGCCTCTTATCTCTACGGCAGGGGCGGTAGAGCAAACGAAAAATTGATTGTTGTGATGCCTAGAAAATTGCCGACCCTTTCACAAAATAACGAATCTGAACGATATACTTTTTTGCCTTACAAGCAGAACTTAGGCCAAAGTTCGATTTGGAATGTCGATGGTGAATCCACCCAACCACAATTAAAGCTCATATCTGTTCCTGATCATGTCATGCACACTTACGCTAAGGTGAGCTGCGATAGGTTATGACCCTAGCGCCACAACCGCACTGTAATCTCCAGATGTAAATGTCCGCTTTCGGGATATTGCGGACATTAGGAATTACAGGTTTTTGATCAGTTCAATTGCTGTCAGTTGGACATAGACTTCATCCACAATCGATCTGATGTCGCTCACATATTCGTTTGCTTGTTCGGCATTTGCCTTCGCGGACTGCCTTTTGACGGCAAATTCATGCGCATCTTCGAGCCGCGCGGTTAACAGTGCAAACAACCCCGTTCGTACTTTTACCGGATCAATTTCGCCTTCGTTTGCCATGTTTCGACCCATGCTCTACTTTGCAAACAAGTCCACATGCAGCTTTTGTTAATCTGCAGATAAACGAATGGACTTCGGTGTTTGTTCGAGCATTGTCGTTGGTGCTACAAGAACCCAACCTCACAAGCCGCCCGCTCCAATGAGCGATCCGCGGCTCGGGTCAGTGGAAGCGCTGGAAAGTCCGGCGGCGAGCTGGAGACCCAAAAATGGCAAACACAAAATCCCAAACTAAATCATCAAAAGTCATTTCGCTGTTGTCGCGAACCAAAGGCGTAACTCTCGCTGAAATATGCATAGCAACGAATTGGAAACAGCACAGTGTCCGTGCATTTCTAACAGGCCTACGTAAAAAGGGTTTTGTGCTCGTACGCGAAACTGTAACACCAGAGTCTAACGTCCGCTATGGGCGCAAAAGCAGATCTCAATAACGATAAAGTTGTTGTGGCTGAGGATCGGAGGGGTTTGGCAGGTATTACACAAGTTTCGAATGATCAGACCGGATGCTACCTAGAAAAACTTTTTGTTGATACTGATCGGATCGACCAAGGGGTAGGAAAGGTATTGTATGGCTGGTCGTTAACTGCTGCGCGCGACTTTAGAGCCAAAGAACTGATCGTAGAAGCAGACCCAGATGCTGCGCCATTTTACGAACGGATGGGATGCAAGAGAAACGGACAAGCCAAGTCTGCTTCGGTGCCAGGCAGAATCTTGCCGCTATATGTTCACACATTGTGAATTACGGTTCTAAATCAGGCAAACTGCTCGATAATCGGCTTCAGCTTTATCCAGTCTCTTAGTATCCGCTTTCAGGATACAGCAGTCACAATCTTAATGTCTGCTTTGGTCGCAAAATCGGATGTTAGGATTTTCGTTGAGGCTTGAAGGACGTACTGATCATTTCAACTTTAGGCAGCGAGGTAAGTCACTATGATCAGTTCTGAGATTGTTTGTGCAGACACGAAACATCGTGAACGAGCAAAGCGTGCGATCGCACATATCTTATGCCGTAATAGCCGTCCGAAATCGTGCTATGCTGTAACTCAAAAACGCAATCCCTATCACGAAGACCGCAAGAAAATTGGGCCAGACAATATCCAGTCCGGCACCACGAAATAAGATGGCTTGAGAAAATTCGACAAAATGTCGCGTGGGCAAAGCAAGCGTTGCGACTTGCAGCCAATCCGGCTGGCTCTCGATTGGCGTTAGTGCTCCAGACAACAAATTCATCGGTAAGACTATCAATATTGTCATCAGCGCAAACTGGGGCATTGTGCGGGCTATTGTTCCAAGAAAAACACCTAAGGCACATCCGAAGAAAAGATAAAGAGCGGTGCCGGTCATGAACAGGCCAATTGATCCAGCGATTGGTATGTTCAGAATATAACGAATGACAAATAGCAGCGACAGGAATGACACGACCCAGATGACGAGGCCGTTGGCCCATACTTTGGCGAGAGCAATTTCGAATGGTGTTACAGGCAGGACGAGGAGATGTTCGATCGTACCATGCTCCCGCTCTCGGATCAGAGCCGCCCCTGTAAGTGCAAGTGACAATATCGTTATCATCTCAATCAATAGAGTCATTCCGGTGAACCAGACAGAACTGGTATTGGGATTAAAGGCGAATCGAGTATATAATCGAAGCGGCAAGGCTTGCTCTTCGTCCGATCCTGTCTCGAACCGGTTGAGTTCATCAGATATGATATTTCGAATATAGCTGGCCCCGGTCCGAGCCTGAATGACCAGAGTTGCATCGATATTGAGTTGTATTTCCGATTTTCGGCCTGCCAATATGTCAGCTTCAAATCCGGATGGGATGACCAGGACAAATCCGTAGGTCGCATCGTCCATGGCTCGATCAATTTCGTGCGCAGAAATCTGGACAGGCCTATCAAATTCAGGCGGCTGAAAAGCGCTTATTATTCGATCTGATAATATCGATTGATCCTCATCCACAATCCCCACAGAGGCGTTATGCACGTCTCCCGAAATTCCAGTGGCCCCTGAATAAATCGCAAGGGTAAAGGCATAGATCACGAACAAGATAAGCACGCGATCATGCATTACGCTGCGTAACTCCTTGATGCCGAGCAGCAAAATATTCCTGAGAGGTTGCACTCTAATGGTCCTGCTTTTGCATCAGCAAATATGTGGGTAGCATCACGACCGGCAGAAAAACCGCGATCGCGCCCAGGAAGGGCATTAACTCTGCAAAGCCAAGTCCTTTGGTAAAGGCTCCGACGCTGGACTTCAGGAAATAGGTCGTAGGCCAAATGTCACCGATCATTCGACTGGTTCCCTCCAGCGAAGACACAGGTGAAATCAGTCCCGAGAAATGCAGGGTCGGTGTCATGGTCAACACCGCGGTGCCGATGATCGCAGCCAATTGTGAACGAGTTAGTGTGGAAACAAATAGGCCTATGCCTGTAGTTGCAGTGACATAGGTCAACGCACATAGAGCTAGCCCTAAGAAATCTCCCTTGAGCGGCACCTTGAACAAGAAAATGGCCAGCATTACGAGGATCACAAAATTGATCATCGAGATGCCGATATAGGGCAGCTGTTTACCGAAGAGAAAATCGATTTTACTTGTCGGCGTCACATAAAAATTGGTGATCGTGCCGAGCTCGCGTTCTCGCACGACCCCAACGGTCATAAGGATCGCTGGAATGAAAATCAGCAAAATTGCAATAATAGCTGGCGCTATGGCATAAATGCTCTTGAACGCCTGGTTGTACCGGTAACGCTCTCCGATATCAGCAGCCATTAAGGAGGGCGTTTCGCCGTGCAGACGTCTGGCCATATCCTGTAAATAGCTGATATGCTCGGCCTGCACATATCCCAAAATTGTATTCGCCCGGACTGGCATCGCACCATCCACATGCGCGCTAATTTCGGGTTTTGTGCCCGCAATTAACGCTTTGCCAAATCCTGGCGGAATCTCCAACGCGAGCGCAATATTGCCCGATTTCAAATTCTCTTCTAATTCCGCCGCACTGCGAGGGGAGGGCTGCTCGGTAAAGTAACGGGATCCGGAAAACCCTTCCAAATATGTCCGGCTTTCTGGTGATTGATCATGATCCAGAGCCGCATAACGCAAGTTCTCAACGTCGAAAGTAATGCCATATCCAAAGATAATCATCAGAATTGCAGTCCCTAGAAAGGCAACTGTCGTTCGAATGGGGTCTCTTAAGAGCTCAAGGCTTTCCCTGTGAGCGACCGCGAGCAACCGTTTAAGACTCACGAAATTTCTGATGCTTGCGACGGCGGCACTCGTCTCACCATCAGTTGATTTTTGAAAAGATACATCGCCAATTTCTACGTCACTCCGGGTCTTGCTCAGAAAGGCGATGAAGGCATCTTCCAGCGTTTGTGCTCCTACCAGGGATTTAAGAGCCTCTGGCGAATCTGTGGCAAGCACTTTTCCAGCGTCCATGAACGAAAGGCGGTCACAGCGTTCCGCCTCATTCATAAAATGTGTGGATACAAAGATTGTAACATTCGAATTTCGGGAAAGATCGATCAGTTGTCGCCAGAAATCATCCCGAGCGGCCGGATCGACGCCGGAGGTCGGTTCGTCGAGAATAAGAATTTCAGGTTCGTGGATAATCGCGACGGCCAGTGACAGTCGTTGCCTTACGCCCAGCGGTAACTTCTCTGCATTTTCATTTTCATATTCCGAAAGCCCGAACTGATCGACCAGCGTTTGAATGCGTTTGTGAATTTGGTCCTCGGACAAATTGAACAGACGTCCATGCAGAACTAGGTTCTGGCGGACCGTGAGCTCGGTATAGAGCGAAAATGCTTGTGACATGAAGCCAACGCGCTTGCGCATTTCAATGGCGCCGGCATTGGCCGGTGCTCCAAGCAGCCATGACTTGCCTTCGGTTGGTTCCAGCAAAGCAGTGAGCATCCGCATGGTTGTCGTTTTTCCGCACCCATTGGGCCCCAGAAAGCCGAATATCTCACCTCTGCGAATTTCAAAATCAACGCTGTCAACGGCGGTAAAATTGCCGAATTTCTTCGTTAGCCCTTCCGCCTTGATCACAATTTCGCGCTGCTTGTGGTCAAACGGTGGTACACTTACGTCCGACTGTTGTTCCTCTGTGCTATCGGGCAGCAATGCGGTATAAGCTTGTTCGAGAGTTTCGCTATGGGTGGACGCTTTTATTTCATCGCTGGACCCTTGAGCCAATATGCTACCATCCACGATCGCGATTAATTGATCGAAGGCTTCGGCTTCATCCATATATGCTGTTGAAACCAGTACACTCATTTCGGGTCGTGATTTTTTCAACCGATCAATCAAAGCCCAAAACTGACGACGGGACAGCGGATCGACACCGGTAGTAGGTTCATCAAGGATCAAAAGATCGGGATCATGGATGAGCGCGCAACATAGGCCCAATTTTTGTTTCATCCCGCCAGACAGTTTGCCAGCAGGGCGGTCGACAAATGGTGCGAGCCCTGTGCTGTTGACCAACAAATCAATCCGCGCACGACGCTCTGCCTTTGCTTGACCGAACAGCCGTCCAAAAAAATCCAGATTTTCGAAGACGGACAGTTCCGAATACAGATTTTTGCCTAACCCTTGAGGCATGAATGCTATTTTGGGCAAAACGTCCCGGCGTTGCTTGGCATCGGCCATATCCTGTCCCAGAACATATATTGCTCCGGTTTGGATTTTCTTTGCTCCGGCAATCAGCGCAAAAAGCGTTGATTTGCCTACGCCATCTGGGCCAATGATCCCGACGATTTTACCTTTAGGCAAACGCATTGAAATGTCGGCCAGCGCCTCAATCTTACCATATTGATGGAACAGCGATGCAATTTCCACTGCCGGTTCCAAACCCGGCAATATGTTTGTAGTTTCCTCTTTTTCAGGATGAGAAGCCATCAGCTATTGCGCTCTGTCCGGGAGCTTGACTGCCAGTTTTTGGGGCCATTCGACTGATGGGTCGCTGCGAACATAGCCTGTGCCGCGCAGTCCCGTTTTTACCTGATTTACATAACTTTTGAGTAAGGTCTTTGGCAGTGTTAATTTTACACGGAACATAAGCTTTTCGCGCTCATCCGCCGTTTCAACCTGCTTAGGTGTAAATTGAGCTTGCGGAGATACGAAGCTGATTTTCGAGGGAATGACATAATCGGGCAATGCATCAAGTATGATACGAGCATCATCGCCAATTTTGAGCGTGCCAGCATCCGCCGCGGGCAGGAAGATGGTCATATACATGCTGGATATATCCAGCACAGTGACAACGCGCCCGCCGGAACCAAGCACTTCACCCTCTTCGACAAGGCGATATAAAATGCGGCCCGATGCCGTTGATGTAAGTTCGTCGTCACGCACAAGTGCATCCAAGCGTGTCCGCGCGGCCCTTGCGGCGGCAATGGAACTCTGTGCGGATCCGACCGCTGCGCGATGCTGATCGACGGTCGCTGCCAATGCATCCCGCTTTGCTCTTCGCTTATCGACCATCTCCAACGGGGCGTGACCTTTAGAATATAGAAACGAGTCTCGATCGAATTCCTTTTGTGACAACGCCAGCTCGGCTTGGACTTGGGTGACGCCTGCTGCTGCTTGTGTTGAAAGCTGTTGCATTCTTCGGATTTGTGCATTGGCTTCCAATATCTGGGCGTCCAGTTCGGCAGTATCCATTCGAGCAATTACTTGCCCTTTTGTGACCATATCGCCTTCTCGGGCCAAAATTTCCTTCACTCGCCCCGGATATTTCGTAGCGATCTGGATTTCGTCAGCTTCCAGGCGCCCGTTTCCATAAGCGATACCTTCGGGAAGTTCCGGTGCGCGGTTTAACCAATAATATACACCCGCGGCCACAGCACTTAAGACAATGACAACAAGAATTATTTTCGCATATTTGTGCATGATACTTTCCCGCTTTCAGGCCGATATTATGTTCAGGGAACCACTGCCGCAGAGGGTCGAGAAATATCGGCACTCTGAACTTCCAGATCTTTTGCTGTAAGGCGACCGACAGCAGCCAGAACTGCATAGCTCGCAACCAACTGGTCCCGCTCAGCCTTGATTTTCATTGTTTGTGCATTGAAGAGATTTTGCTCTGCATCCAGCACATCAAGATCTGTGCGCCGACCCACATTGTTTTCCAGCATAATGCCTTCAAGCGCCAATTGTGCCGCGGTGATTTCGGCGTCGCGGGCCCGAATGACCGACCCGGCGGTCTCAAGCGCTTGCCAAGCCTGGATTACACCATCGCGAACGGAGCGACGAGCCGATATGATTTGTAACGTCTGTTGGGAGGCTCGCGCTTCGGCTTGACGTGTTTTTGCCGAGATTTGCCCTCCTTGAAATAGAGGTATGCGAACACGAACTACCGCACCAACGCCGCGAAAATCGTCATCGGTTGTCAGCAAGTTTGCGATACCGGAGTTAAAAACTGTCGATCGCCCATATAACGCAAAACCCTCCAAGCCTATTTCAGGAAGTTTTCCACCCCGTTCGCGTTTCACATTGGAATCAGCTGCCCTGGCAGCATGTTGTGCCGCTATGATCATAGGGGATCGATTATCCGCCCATCCAATGGCTTCATGCTCGCTGGTTGGTAATCCATTGACTTCAGTTGGCGTGATTAGAGTTTTGGGAACCGTTCCAATGACACGTTCAAATTCAGAGCGTGAGGCGGCAAGATTGCCCTGCGCTTGAATTTTTTCAGCCTCAGCGCTGGCAATGAGCGCTTCGGCTTGTTTGATGTCGGTTAGAGTTGCACGACCAACTTTTTGACTATCCTGTATCTGGGATAAGCGCTTCTTCAGTATCGATAGATTTCGACTTTTAAGTTCCAATATTGGCTGATCACGGATGACATTCATATAGGCTGTAACGGCCTCCAGAAATATCACCTGCTCCTTTGCCTGCATTTGGGCGATCGTCGCGTCAGTGACAGAATTGGCTGCACTGATCGCAGCATTGATTCGGCCGCCGGTATATAATGCTTTGCTGACGCGAACTCCGACGGAATAGGCTTCACTTGTATCGTCTGTGTCTACTCCCCCGATATCGGTATTGATGATACCTGCGGTGCCGTTGGCTTCGGCATGCAGCAGACCCTCTCCACGAGCGATAACGATAGACTCTTGCGCTTCTTTTACCGATTCACGCGCGGCCATCAACTCAGGGTTGGTTTCGTGGACCCGTGCAAGACTGTCTTCCAGTGTTTGGGCGGGTGCTGAAATGGAGGGAGTTACTATCGACAGGAAACAGCACAAAAGGACAACCCACAAGGCCCGAAAGTGTGTGCTGACACCAATTGACCGTAGTTGGGATCTTTCGCCTACGACGGGCATTTTTAGCCGCCCTTTCATTTTCTAAGCTGGTTATCAGTGAAATTTTTATAGTGACCGTTGCGGCGATAAAAATTGATGCGGCTCAATTTGATTGAGAGAAATAATGCCGGGTATGATGTGGCATTGATCTCGGTTCGCCCGAAAGCTCCATCAGCGCGTGAACATCCAAAACCTCCAATGTTCGGCGGTTTCGACTTTTGACAATGCCTTTGTCTTTGAGCATGGTTAGCTGGCGACAAACGGTTTCAACGGTGAGGCCAAGATAGTCGGCAATGTCCCGTTGAATGCCCAGTTTCAAGACCGGATTGTCGCCTTGGCATGTTTCCCGTCCATATATTTCCATCAAAAAGGTACAAAGCCGTTGCGTCGCACAGCGTTGGCTGATTGAAACGAGATGCTCGTGTGCAGAAAGGGCATTTTTTACCGCATCGCTGATAAATTTTTCAGCCAAGTCGGGGGCATTTTCTATCCAATCGGTGACCGCAGTCCAGGGATAGAGTCTAATCTCACATGCTGTTTGGGCGTCAATGCTGTAACGGCATTCTCCATTAACAGAAGCTGTGAACATTTCCCCAGGATAAAGAAATGCCACGATTTTTCGGTTGCCATCAATTGTCGCTCGGGACACTCGCGCGATACCTTTTAGAATATATAGGACCAGTTCTCGTTCTTCGCCTTCGCCGCAAATGGGAGTGTCGGCTGCAAAAACGCGCTCGATGGATTCTCGATCTCTGGTTAAATAACCTGGGGCTCCGATACTGGTATCGTCGCTGTATATCCCGGCATTTTCTTCGTGAAATTGACCCGGTTGGATTGCTGGCATCGATTGATAGTTCATCAAATTTGTCCTGTGATCCGTAGATGATTTTCAATGGGTCGTTGGACAGGAAATGAAATGCCGTGTAATTACGGAGTTTCCACTAGGTGGTTTTCCTCAGTTGCGCCGTTGGTTTGTCCATTGGATTACGCTGCGGAGTCTTTCGTGAGTGGGACATGATGCCGGCGGCGGTCAGAGGGACTATTTTTCACAAATTTCTTCTGTAACTTGCGGCAGGGTAAAGCGAAATATCGTGCCCCCATTTGAACCGCGTTCCGCAGTGATTTCTCCACCATGACTTTCTATGATTGTCCGGCAAATGGATAGGCCAAGCCCCATTCCATCAGTTTTTGTACTAGAAAATGCACTAAACAGCTTGTCCTGTATCTCCTCGGCAATGCCGCTTCCGGTATCTTCGATCTTAATCTCGGCATAGCCATTCGGTATGGGTAGTGCCGAAATAGTGAGGTGCTTAACCGGACTATCTTCCATTGCCTCGATGGCGTTGCGCATCAAATTCACCATGACCTGTTGAATCTGGATGCTGTCAGCCATGACATTATTTGATCGCGGATCGATATCGATCGACCAGTCCACACTTTTTTCACGGGCACCAACCAATCCAATAGTCGCAGCATCTTCAATGAGTTTTTCTACCAAACAGATTTGCTTATTTACCTCTCCTTTGGAGATAAACTCGCGAAGCCGCCGAACAATATTCCCAGCGCGGATTGTTTCTGATGATGCCTCATTCAGTGCTTCTTTTATTGCGGCCGGGATATCGGATGCAGAATCATTGATCATGTCACGGCTTGCCGCCATGTAATTTGACACCGCCGTGAGCGGTTGATTCAGCTCATGGGCGATACCGCTGGCCATTTCGCCTAGTGTATGCAGCCGTTCAGCGTGCGCCAATTCTTCCCTAAGTTCCCGCGCTTCTTGTTCGCTCGCCTTTTGACTCGACATATCACGGATCAGGAAGACGAGCTTTTGTTCGGCTTGATGTTCAATCTCGTTTATCGATTTCTCGTAAGGAAAGCGGGAACCATCTTTGCGCAGTCCATATGCTACACTGTTTGATTTTGATGTTTGCCACTCGCCCGCTTTTAGATAGTTTTCTACGTTATTCCAAAAATTTTTTCGGCGTTCCTCCGGAATAAGTATGTCAATATTTTTGCCGATTATTTCATCGGAACCATATCCGAACATCCGCTCAGCCGCGGGGTTAAATCCCTCGATTATGCCATTGGCATTCACGGTTATTACTGCCTCGATCGCACTTGTAATGATCGCATCTGAAAGCCCTTTTTCCTGCAAGGATTTAATTTCAGCGCTTTTGAGACCGGTTATGTCCGCCATGAAACCTTCAAGATAGGCGATACCATCGTCCGTCATATCAGTAGCGCGACCGCGCTCCCATATCCAGCGCTCCTCAGCTCTTGCCGTCAATATCCGATACTCAAGCTCAAAAGCTTCGCCGACGGCTACAGCGGCCTGTACCCGCTCCCAGACCAGATCACGATCCTCGGGAACAATTAAATCTCTCCAACAAACACGTCCGTCCTCAAAATCACTTCGCGAATGACCCGACAATGGCAAGCAACCTTCACTGACAAACTCCATTTGCCAATTTGATTGATTCAGGCATCGATAAGCCATGCCCGGCAGGTTTTTGAAAAGTATGGTCATTCGATGGGCGACTTCACCAACTTGATGGACCCGATTGAGCGAGACCATTGCAAAATAGACGGTTAGAGCCATCAATCCGCTCAAAATTAGACCGGTGACCAGCATGATAGTTAAGAACCGCGAATGGACGAGTTGCAAGAATTCCTGCTTGGGCGTTAATGCGACCGTCCATCCCAGATTGCCGATCGTAAAGTGCCGCCGCTGCTCGTGTTCGTGATTGGTGGATTGTTCGTCAGAAGTCGAAGAATAGACGCGCTGTTCATCCACTGAAATCGCGATATCATGCTGCGCCAACAAACCTTCAGGCAACGCAGTCTTCAGAAGGGGATCGAACAATAAAAGGCCACCGATCCAACCATCAAACTGTTTGCTGCGAGGATCATAAACCGGAACATAAATGCCAATGCCTTTTCCACGCAATACGGACTCAAGCGGTGTTGAAAATACAAGCTTGCCGCTTTCTTTCGCTTGTTCTGCCGCTAGAAAGGCTGGCCGATTCAGTCTCAAATCGAAATCCCGAGTGATTTCATTACCTCGCATCGGGGTAAGCCAGCGGACATGCATTGATGGGTCAATCCATCCAATCGTTCGATATCCCGGGTGGGCATCATAGATATTTTTGCTCTCCACCTCCCATTGCGCGCGGTTCGTCTTCACCGATCCTTGCCAATCATTTGCAAGGCCAGATAGCGACACGATCCGTCCCTCAATATCTTTGCGGAGTAATGCCTCGACACCCAAAGCAGTCGAGGCAGTCACTCTGTTAACATGACTATCTTCTTGTTGATTGAGTATATACCAAGCAGCCACAACTGCTATCGCCATAGCAAGCCCGGCTAACCCCGAATAAAGCAGCTTTTTTTGATAGCTGATCGGCTTCGTCAACCCAATGTTCCTTGCATCTTTCAGATACTCTCCAATCATTGCGTTTGATCCTAAAGGTCGAACTAGTGACTCATATATTCGTATCCGATCACCTAAATTATCTGTATTTTCGAAGACGTCTTTGTGCGAAAAGTCCGTTGCACGGAATATAAAAAAACAAATTACGTGTTTCTACCTAGCAGCGATCGCGGTTTCTTGATCCGTGTAACGAAATTCGAATAACGCCCCTCTTAATCGCAGAAAATCGCTTTTGACGAGATTAACACTGCAAATGGCTATGATAAATAATCTGTCATTTTGAAAAATATTCCTTCGAGTACGTAGCCCAAATTCTACTTATCTAACGATAAAAACGCATTGATTCCCCGTCTACTTGAATCGTTGTCCCTTTGGTCCCGTTCAGGATATGCTGGATATCTGTCAAATTACCAATCGCCGCTTTTTTGCCGGTTTGTTCAACAAACTGGCAGGCTGCTTCGACTTTGGGTCCCATGGATCCCTGCGGAAAGTCATGCTTTCTTATTTCCGTGACGGAAGTGCGTCTGATTTTTTGCTGCTGCGGGGAGTTCCAGTTGAGATAGACGCCGTTGACGTCCGTTGCCATGATAAACAGGTCGGCATCCAGATTGCGCGAGAGTAGCTCGCTGGCGAAATCTTTATCAATGACGGCTTCTACGCCCTCTAGCTTGCCATTTTCCTCATAGCGAACTGGTATCCCGCCACCGCCTGCGCAAATGACAACCGTTTCATGCTCCAATAGCCATTTTATGGGGCGTATATCGAAAATCCGCTTTGGTAAGGGCGAGGGGACGACGCGGCGCCACTTGTCGCCATCCTTCTTGATCGTCCACCCTTTCTCCTCGGCTAAAATACTCGCCTTGACTTGGTCATAAACCGGGCCAACAAATTTGCTCGGATCCTTGAAGGCTGGATCAAGAGCATCAACTTCGATCATGGTCAGCAAGGTCGCCAGTGGTTTTTCTGCGGGCAGAAAATTGCTCACTTCCTGCTCGATCATATAGCCTATCATACCTTCGGTTTGTGCTCCGAGTATATCTAATGGAAACGCTTCATCCGGTTTATAGGCAGCGCCTTGAAGAGCCAGCAGGCCGACTTGTGGTCCGTTACCATGGGAAATGACCAATTCATGATCCATGGCTATCGGAGCCAATGCGGCTGCGGCCGCGCGCATATTGATGCGTTGATTTTCAGCAGTCAGATTTTGCCCGCGGCGAAGCAGAGCATTTCCGCCCAACGCGATTACGATACGCATCTTCAATGCCCTAATGTGGCGACAAGAATAGCCTTGATCGTATGAAGTCTGTTTTCTGCTTGCTCAAATTGTATGCCCGCAGCCGATTCAAACACCTCATCAGTCACTTCCATTTCCGAAATACCAAATTTACGCAGCATCTCTTGACCGACCTGAGTTTCTGCATTGTGGAATGCGGGCAGGCAGTGCATAAATTTACTGCTGGCTTTGCCGGTCGCGTCCATCAACTTTTGATTGACCTGATAAGGCTGCAGCAATTTGATCCGCTCCTCCCAGACATCATCGGGTTCTCCCATGGACACCCAAACATCAGTATGGACAAAATCGCAACCTTTCACGGCTGCCTCTGCATCTTCGGTAATTGTGAGTTTCGCTCCATATTTGGATGCAAGTTCCTGTGCAGCTGTCACATATTCCTTCGCGGGCCAATTGGCCTTGGGACTTGCGAGGCGGACATCCATCCCCATGAGGCAACCAGCAATCATCAGGGAATGTCCCATATTACTGCTAGCGTCGCCAACAAAGGCATAGGAAATTTCGCTCAGCGGCTTGTCAGCATGTTCACGCATTGTCAGCAGGTCAGCGAGCATCTGGGTTGGATGGAACTCGTCGGTCAATCCGTTAAATACCGGCACACCAGCATAGTCGGATAGCTCCTGAACAATATCTTGCGCGAAACCGCGATACTCAATCGCATCATACATACGGCCCAATACCCGAGCCGTATCTTTCATCGACTCCTTGTGACCAATGTGAGAACCGCTGGGACCGAGATAGGTTACGCCGGCGCCCTGATCCATTGCCGCCACTTCGAACGCGCACATTGTCCGCGTGGATGCTTTTTCAAAGATAAGGCAGATGTTCTTTCCCGTCAGCAAAGCGCGTTCGCTGCCGGCATATTTTGCGCGTTTAAGATCGCGGGACAGATCGAGCAAATATGCGACCGCACGTTGGTCAAAATCAAGCAGCTTCAGAAAGCTGCGACCTTTGAGATTATAAGCCATTTTTCAATATCCTTATATTTCTGGGGAGAAGAAGGTTCTAATATTCAACTGGATCACGCCAAACCGGGCAGGTCATGCAATGCCCGCCGCCGCGTCCGCGCCCCAGTTCAGAGCCAGCGATAGTGATAACCTCTACGCCAGCCTTCCTGAGCAATGTGTTGGTATAGGTGTTGCGATCATAAGCGATGACAACGCCAGGCTTCAGCGCGACGACATTATTTCCGTCGTCCCACTGTTCGCGTTCCTGCTGAAAGGAATCGCCGCCAGTTTGAACGACATTGAGCTTTTTGATGCCGAGGCATTCTGCAGCGATTTCGAATAGATGATCGGGTTCTTCGCGAATATCTATTATCGCGGCGCTGTCGCCCGGACGCAGGCTGTAGCATTTGATTTCATCACAAACGTCAACAAAAGCGGTCACGACATCCCGGTCACAATGGGAAAATACGGTATCCAAATGCATGGTCGCCCGCGATCGCGGCATTTGGCAGGCAACCACCCGGGTTGCGGCTTCATTGGCAAATAGCGACTTGGCGATTTGACCGACTGCCTGCGGCGTGGTCCGTTCCCCCATGCCAATCAACACCGTATCATTTCCCCACGGCATGACATCGCCGCCCTCCGCTGTCGCAGGCCCATGATCTACGTCTGGATCACCCCACCAGATTTTAAAATCACCGTCAGCAAATTCGGGATGGAATTTGTAAACAGCCGCGAGCAATAATGTTTCAGGTCGCCGTGCTGGCCAATACATTGGATTGAGTGTCAGGCCGCCACCAATCCAGCAACTATTGTCGCGCGGGAATTGGGTGTTTGGCAGAGGGGGCAGGACAAAACCGTCCGGACCAAGATAGCTACCGAACATACCGGCAGGTTTAAAGGGAAGGTCATGAACCGTGATGCCACCGACGAGGTAAATAGCGAGCTGTTCTGCCGCCATTTCGTCCAACCAACCGTGCAGTTCGCTGAGCATACCGATACCAACATGATTTTCGGTAATCCGGCGATCCAAAATCCAGTCTCTTGCGGCTTTGATTTTCACCGTTTCTTTGAGCAGGTCGTGGAATTCGTACACCAACACATCGTGGTTTTGCATTTTCATACGAAAATCAGCATGGTCGGTCCGCGCCTGCTGCACCCACAAAACATCATCGTATAGAAGTTCTGCGGCATTTGCCGGAGTCAGGCGCGCGTGGGCAAGGCCTGGCTGACATGTGATAACTTTACGAAGTTTTCCAATTTCAGAATAAACGCCAAAGCCTGTCATTTCTATCTCCATTAAACTGTGGGTTGGGGAAGTTGGATGGACGAGTTCTTTCATTGTGGGCCATCAGCCAATCATGACCGCAACGCTCAATGCGCCCATGATGAGCAGCGCTAGTATGAGCAATAAGGGCCACATGAACTTCAACCAGCGATCATAGGGAACTCCGCCAATAGCGAGCCCACCCATCACCACAGCGAATGTCGGGTTGATCAGATTAACAAGCCCGTTGGCAGATTGATAAGCGGTGACGACGAGGTCGCGGCTGACCTCAGAGAAATCGGCCAATGGTGCCATAATCGGCATCGTAAGCACCGCAAGCCCTGATGATGATGGAACGAAAAACGATAGAGCGACTTCTATTCCGAACATCATATTGATGAAACCGACACCGGAAAGACCGGCTAGGCTATTCTCGCCGGCATGGAGGATCGTGTCGGTAATATTACCGGCATCCATGATCACCACGATGCCGCGGGCGATGCCAATGACCAACGCTACGCCAAGCAAATCACGCGCGCCATCCATGAAAGAATCGATAAATCCTTCTTCGCCCATCCAGCTGACCAGACCGATCAAAATAGAGGATGCAATGAACAGGGCAGACATTTTTGCCATCCACCATTCCTGAGACGAAACACCCCAAATCATCACTGCGAAGGTCAATCCAAATATGATCAACACCATTATTCTAGTAGGCGTCAGTGGGAGATGATCATCGACTGCATTGTGGCTGGCAAACCGCTTCTCGATGTCGGCGCGTCTGTCAGCGATGATCGATCGTGAAGGATCAGCTTTCACACGCGCGGCGTATCGCATCACATAGATGACACATATCAACCAACCCGCCAGCAAAAGGAAAAGCCGCAATATCAATCCGTCTGTGAAAGCGATGCCAGCGGCATTGGATGCAATGACAGTTGCGAACGGGTTTATGGTTGACCCCATAACACCGATACCGGCTCCCAATAAAATCACAGCCACCGCTACGACCGAGTCATAACGTGCAGCCAGCATAACGGGTATGAGCAGGGAATAGAAAGCCAAAGATTCTTCAGCCATCCCATAAGTTGTGCCGCCGACTGCGAAAAAGGCCATTAATATCGGGATCATCCAATTTTCCCGGCCTTTTAGTTTTTCCATCGCCCGTGTAATTGCGGCGTCAATGGCACCGGTTTTTGTTACGACGCCCAAAAATCCGCCGATCACGATAACGAAAAGGGCAACGTCAATGGCCGCCGCCTCATAGCTATCGGGATTATAAAAGCCGCCAATCGGTGCCAGAAAAACATCGATGATAGACTGGGGATTGGGATCGACCGGCGCATAGGTGCCGGGGACAGGAACCTCTTTGTCCAATTCGATATTCGGGACCCGTTCATATTGGCCAGCGGGTATCAACCAGGTTGCTGCTGCAACCAGGGCGATCAGGGCGAATAAAATGCTATATGCGGTGGGAAATTGAAAACCTTTTTTGGTTTCGCCGGGATCCGTTGCATCGGACATATTTTATCTCCTTAAAATGAAAAGCTGGCGAACAGCAAGAAATGCGCCCAGTTATCATTACCTCCGGTAAACTGCTTCGCCGCTTCGCCTGGCAAAGTGAGCGCAGCTGAGGCCGACAGGAACAGATTGTCGTTCACTTCCCAATCAACGAAAATATTGAACTCATTGCCGAAATCATCATCGGTAATGCCGAGGTCCGCAGGTTCATCGATGCTGATATTCAGCCAAGCACCCGTCACGGTTACTGCTGAAGTCACAGGAGCCGCCAATTTGATCAAATGGGTATTTTGGTTGGAATTGTCGAAGATCCAGTTGCCGACAATCTCACCCTGATACCATTGGCCATAGTCAGTAAAACCATAGGCCAACGGTTCAAATTTTTCATAGGCTGAGGTCGCTGGATCGTCGCCACTTACCGAAGCATAGCGATAGGTCAGAGTTGGTGAAAGCGGAAGGCTCTCAAATCTGTTTTCGGCCTGGATATACCAACCCTCTCCCTGGAAAAAATCTTGACCGCGCTGGAATGCATATTCACCTGATAATGTGAATGTCTCGGTTAAACCGATGCTGGCCCGGAAATCATAGGTGCTGAGTTCTTCTGCAACGGAACCTAATTGTCCGCCATCCACATCAACAACGCGAATATAGGTTGCACCGAGTTTGATTTTGTCAGTGAAATCATATTCCATATTAACCCCGGCGAGGGTGCCTTCAACGCTGTCGCGTCTGGGATTATTCTGCAGATAAAAAGCTTCGACCAATAAGTCTTCCACTTTCGTGCGGATCAAACCGCTGCTGCGGGCTGCGGAGCGCGGACCGAGATAAAATGCGCCGCGGTCACCGCCGTCATTTCCGCCATCTATAATCAGAAAACCGGTGCCAATCTGATAGTCAAAATTGCCGCCGATCAGTTCGACGAAATTTCCGTCGTCAAATTCGCGTTTCCAACCAGCATAGAATTTTTCCAGCGTGACTTCGCCGGGATCATCAAGGCCCGCACCAATGCCGTCCGCGCTTTCGCCAAAGGTCTTGCTGCCTACGACGGAAACCGCACCATAAAGTTCACCACCGAAAATATTGGGCAGGGAGACTTGCAATTGCGGTTCGGCCGAAAATTCTGCCCAGCTGTCGGTCTCTACACCAATATTAGCAACATCTTCGCCGAACCAGGCGTTATTCTGGGTGACCAGAGCCATCTTGGCATCCAGAGCGACGCTGACTTCAATCGTATCGCTGTCATAAATTTTCTCTTCTGCCAACGCTGGAGAAGCAACGGCTAGGCTGGAAGTGAGCATTAAAGAGCCAATGAAAACAGCCGATCGTCGATCACGAAGCGCCAAAAGTTTGTTGCAAAATACGCTAATTCTATGGAAATACATCGCCAGAAATCACCTTTCGTTTGCGATGTAAGATATTGGATTATTTCAATGTATATGTATTGCCACATAAGTGGTGTTACTGATTTTGATTGATGAAAAAGAAGTTTTGCCCCAACATCAATGGTATCGCCTACGATTGTTCAAACGGGAATCACTACCAAACTCTTTGTTCCTGCAATATTGCAGCGCGAGAAGCTCCTCCAATCGAGGAATTATAACAGCAGCTTGGTTGAGCCAATGTCCGCTTTCGGTTTGAAGCTGCCACAACGCTATATCTGAACGTTTCCGAATTCTTCGAGTTGATTTCAGTCAAGGGCCGCAGCCCTAGTCGGGGTTATGATGCTTTGAACGCAGAGGCATTTGACAATGTTCCGGAGATCAAAATGCCTGCCCCTGAAGGAACCTGGATGAAAAGCTACTATCTCGACGAGAACTCAGCCGATCCAGACGCGTTGCAGGCGCGCCTGGAAGCCACGAACCTGATACCGATTCAACTGCCTTTGATGGTGAGCATCGCGGACAAGATGAACACCCTCAGATCTGCCGAGATTACTTCCCTGGCGGATCTGCGTCGCGCGCTTAAGGACAGTGATTCCATCACACCTTTCTCAAAAAAGTCCGGGATCGACGCGGAATATCTCAAGCTCCTCAGGCGAACGGTCAACGGGTTTTTCCCGAAACCAAGATCGCTGAAGGAAATTGACTGGCTGGATCAAGGTGTCGTCTCACGGGTGAAAAAAGCGGGTATAGCCAACACCCGGCAACTATTTGATGCAGTGTCCAGTGGAATAACAGATCTTGCGAAAGATGTTGGAGTCGACATCAAGGACCTGCGGGAATTTACAACGATTTCAAATCTCTGCCGTATTCAATGGGTCAGTCCTTCTTTCGCGCGGGTGCTTGCAGCTGCCGGGACCACCAGCGCCTCAGGTGTCGCCGAAGCAGATCCCGAAACGCTTTACGAGGCAATTACGAAAGCAAACCAAGATGCGAGATTCTAAATGGGAAAAGTGGGGTTACGAGACATCCGACGGTTGGTGGCCGCAGCGGCGTATGTTCCTTAGTCCTGCGATGAGCGCTGAAGCAGCATTTATGAAATGTCGGGAGAATCGCCCGTGACCCGCAGGAAAGTCTGGGCAGTTTTGGTAGCTTTGTGTGTTGTGGCAATCGCGCTATTTGGCATAACCGCATACACCAAGATCAATGGCTTCAAAGACACGATAGACGAAGCGTTTAACTTGAATAATCAAAGGAACCTTGAAGGCTATTACACGGCAGAATTCGAATTTAAAATGCTTGGTGCTGCATATCTTTTTGATCGCGGTGATTACGTCACGGCATATCGTCGTTTCAGCACCCATTTTGATCAACTTAAAACAGCTGATGGTCTCGTGAAAATTCCAGAATTCGCGAACCAGCAGGAAGAACTGGCATTTTATCTTGGTCTGCAGGACCCGACCACCGGTGCTTTTATGGATGCATCCTATCCCCTGTGTACATATTTCGGACCAACCTTGAACGTTATCCAGCATCTGGAAAGCCTGGCCAAAAGCACCGGTCAGCCGCTGCGACTCAACTATCCATTGAGATTTCTGGAAGAATTGGATTCACCAAAGGAATTGCGTCTTTACCTCGATGACCTTTCTACTGTCGGCTCGCTCACGTCCAATTTGCCGCAAACCCCCTATATCCTGGCAAGTCTGGATTCCTACAAGGACCTAGAGAGATTGGGGTTGTTTACGTTTTCCCCGGAATGGAAAGAGGAACTCGTGAAATGGGTCTGGGAAACCCAGGATCCGGAGACCGGCTATTGGGGCGTCAAACTCCGAAACAGTGGTAGGCTTGTCAATGGCGGTGATGTCAATGTCACGCGCAAACATGTGAAAGAGCTTTTAGATGAGAATGGTCTGAATCGTTACCCGAAATATCCGTTGCGCTATGTCGATAAAATCATTGATACGACGTTGGAGGATCTGCTCACCGAGCTCCCTGACGGTATGTCAGAACAACACGCTTGGTCGATCAACCGATATCTTGGCCAGCAATTGCTGTTCCACCTTTGGGACCATCTTTCAACCGAGCAGAAAACAACCTCGAAAGAACGGATCGAACAAATTGTTCGTGTCATCTTTGACCGGTTCTATGTGCCGTCTGCAGGGGCGTTCAGTCTGTATGCTGACGAAGACGCCGCCGATCTTGACGGCACGGGGTCATTTCTTGGTCTCCTGCAAGCTTTGGGGATGTTCTCGACAGAACGCCAGAGCGAATTATGGGGCACGCCTGACGAGACGATCCATGACATGCAAACCAAAGCCATCACCCGTTTGACTGAAGAGAGTCTGTTTCCATTTGCTGGAGCTTCCGACGTGAACTCCATTCGGTTCTATGCCATGAGGCCAAAGGGAAAGGAGTATTTTTCCAGAGCCATGACCTACGCCTATCCCAAAGAGACGAACATATTGGATGCCGTAGATCTGGCATCCAATCTCGACCGTTGGACCCATTCAACATCTCAAAAAATGGGGGTTTGGATGTCGCGGGAGACGATAATCAAGAGATTGTCGGACAATGACGCCTTTGGCCTTCCCTTGAATGAAAATGAGCCTCCGTTATTGGTCGGCGAAAAGATATTCAAGGAACACGGCCAGTTGATCGCGGTCGGCTTTGACCTGCTTCAGGTTCCTCGCCGTATGATCGTCTATACGCTTGACGATTCGAAAGGTTAGGCACCGCAATCGCCTAAAATTGCGGTGTCAGCTTCCTTGATCTCTCGGGGCAAGATAGTGGCAAACGATCAACGCGGTACCCACCACCATGAGGGGCAATGATATGCCAACAAGAACAACTGGAGCAGTTCCAGCGTTGAAGAAAAAAATCGATGCTATTCCGCTGCACAGGACAAGTACGCTGCCCAGGAGTTCCCAACGAAAGGCAACATATACAATCGCAAGGAGCCATAACCATGGTAGTGCGTTAGGCAGGTTCGAAACAAAACCGCCGAGGCCGTGCTCTGTGCCGGACAGGATTGCAAAGCTGAACCAGAGCAAAGCTAAAATGATTAGCGCTGTACCCGCAGCAAAACGAATACTTTCAATCAATGTTACTCTTTTCATCTTGGATTCTCTCGAATGTCGCAAGGGTTACTTATCTTACCCTGCTTCTGTTACTCATGCATTTTGAGCCAGCGCCTTTCCGCCACGCGGAACGACCGCGCCGATACCCACCATCAAAGCCAACAGCCAAACCAGTCCGCCAACATACGGAATCAGGCCCAGAAGAAAAATGAGTATTGCCCCTGATGCTGGCCAGAGGAGGCGCTCCATCACTGTTGGTGAATCATCGACTTTTTTGGCGATGATATCGCGTCCGCGCATGCCGAGGAAATAGGATGTCGCCGCAATGGCGATCGGAGCGACAGCAAGAAACATCACGCCAATTAGCAACGCGAGAGGCACCCCGATGATGGTTGCGAACAACATGAATATCGCGAACGGGATAGCAACCGTAATCAGCAATCCGATGCCCAGCGTTTGCAGGCGTTTTGAACGGATCGTCGCGGACGCCGCATTCATTAAACTGGGGACGGTGACGGTGATGATGATCACGAGCACCGCAATCCCAAGAAGTAGAGCAAAAGCGAACACAGCAAACAATGCGACTCCGCCTTTGCCCCAGCGCTGAAGTTCGGAATATTCCTCGTCTGGTAATGTAATCCTTTTACCCGTGATAAGGGCACTGGGGGCAATTTTCAGATTCTCAGTGCGGTAAAGTAAGTCTCCGTCGATACGGCCTTTTGGACCAATTTCGACGGATTCTCCTATTAGCTTTGCATTTCCGCCCACTGTGGAATTCAGAAAGACTTTTCCAGCTGCTGCGGTAAGGTCTGTCGTAACCGGTGCTTCGATCTTTATATCGCTGCCCGTAACGACGGCTGACCCCCCGATCTGGAATTTGGGCCGGATAAGAATATCACCGCCAGCGGCGACGATATCATCAGCAATTTTTCCGCTGGCCATCGTGATCTTGCCACCGACTGCAAATATATCTCGAACATTAATATCGGTCGCCGTAATCTCGCCTCCCGCTAGAATGAGATGGTCAGCGGAGGTGCCATTTGCTGATACGGTACCCCCGGCGGCGAAAACATCGTCGGTCGAATTGACTTTGAGCCCTACCTCATCGCCAGAAAAAAAAGACATATCGGAAAAGCTTCCCTCAACATTGATGATTTCACCTTCCTGTTCTGAAACCTTTGAAGCGACCCGGGTGGTCACAAACATTACAAGCAGCACAAATGCCATCGCGATGATGACTTTCCAAACTGGACCGTGCTTGATTGTCATCAGGATGTTCCTTTATCGTTATGTGTTTTTTTATGAAACTCTTATGCTCGACTTTCCCAAGTAGCCGGAGCAGGTTGCGGGCCGTATTGCTTTCATCACGACGGGGGTAAGGTGGGGGGATACGTGGTGAACAAGCAAACGGCCCGCTTTTTCAATCAAACAGCCTGCAGCTGAGTTTGGCCCTCAAATTTCCATTAAGAGCGGCCCTGTTTTATTGTTTTGTTTCATCACAGCCCATTAGATATTCTCCCTATGTAGAATTACGCATTCCTGTCTGATTGATTAGCGACCACAGCCATGAAATAACTTGGTTTCGACCGATTTTCGGGAGAAGGCTGATGCACCCCCAATAGTCAGAAATGACACTATGAGCGGCGCCAAAACAGCAGGCCCTTATGATCACAATCTTGACAAAGAGGTTGCGATGAATCCTGCAATCTTCAAATTTCTGTGCGATTCAGGAAGCTATGGTCAACCAAATCTTTCGGTCGACGTGATCGAAAGTCATATGTCTCTGGTTTTCCTGATCGGCAATTGCCACAAAATCTGAAACCTGATTGTCCGCTTTATAGGCAGCAACGCCTTCCGGCCTTGCGCCAGGACTGTAACCGCGTTGGTCAAATGCAATCACTCTGTAACCTTGTTCAGCGGCAGTAGTTGCGAGCGGTTCCCACATAATTGAAGTTTCAGGTGTCCATTCAGCATGATGACCCCCGGACCGTCGTTCGAGGAACCATATATTCTCGCGCGGAAAATAACGTCATTTGTACGCACCTGGTAAATGCCATCTTGCATGCCTGCTTCATAGAAAGGCAACTCAGACGTCTCGCAGCTGTGAGTTCGATCCCAATCCAAAGCCAAAAAAGAACGCTGGCTGTTACTATCGCAATGCCAAGAGATAGGAGTATTCCGAATCCAATGACTAGCCTTTTCAGTGTTCGCATATCCAACACTCCATCTTCAAATCCAAAGATTAAAGTGTTGCGTCCACCAGTTGAAATCGCAAGATATTGCGGACACTCCGCTAGTGTCACCGATTGGTATCGGATGATAGCGGCATTGGTTGAAAGGCCATTCCGGAATATCCCTTAGGCACTCATACCTATTTTCTGATCCCGACGTGGTTTGTAATTTCGCTGCAAAGCCAAGGATATTCTGTGATTAAAATTGCAGTGGTCTTAAGGGAAGCGAGATATTGATATCCCAAGCAATTCCTAATTTTGTAACTTGAAAAGGATTGGAATGGCCATGGAAATCAAACTACATCGTGGTAGGCTCATTGACCATCTCCAGCTCGTGGTACGCGACCTCAAGGCCAGCCAGGACTTCTACACTGCCGTTCTGGCCGTGTTGGAGATCCCCATCGTCAGCACGACCGAGACCTATTTCTGGGCTGACGAACTCGTCGTGTCCTCGGTTGAAAGCCCAGAGGCGCTGGGTGTGCTGACGGGGCGTCACCACCTGGCCTTCCAAGCAAAGGACCGCGCGACGGTGGATGCCTTCTACCGCGCGGCGTTGGCCCATGGAGGGAGCGATAACGGTGCGCCCGGTGAGCGGGCCTATCACCCGGGGTACTACGCTGCTTTCGTACTCGACCTCGACGGAAACAACATCGAGGCCGTGTACCATGGCGAGGCACGGCGCAGCGCGCCATCGGTGGTGATTGATTTCCAAGGTTAGGCCCATAGCGCTGGGCTGGTCGGCAGTTTCGTCCATTCAGGGTTGTCCTGCACACAGCGCCGGGATGGCTTGAAAACCCATCAAAAATCGTGTATTTAGGGATCATCAAAACGGAGAGTTCATGTCCCGGTAAAGTGGGGAGGCAACAGTCCTCCCGATGTAAAATCAACGATCAAGATGCACTGCCAAATTCTATTTGGCGGGCCGTTGATTTGCGACCTCAGAAAATACTGACACTTTAAGCCCAAGCTATGCTTGAGGCTAAGACATGAAAGTTGAACCTCAATGACACGAGACTATTCTAAATTCTTGCCGCCCAATAAGAAAAGCGGAAGATCGACACGCCACGTATCCCTTCTCGAAACGCTTGGCTGGCAGCCCTATTTCGCGCAACAGATCAGCGCGGACGAGCTGGTTGAGACGCCGCCCGTCCGCATTGTCGAAGTGCACCGCAAGGCGCTGCACATCATCGGCGATAACATTGACGAAACAATCCCGCCCATAGCAGATACCACGGTCGGCGATTGGTTGTTGCTTAATCAAGCACACCCACAATCGAGCCAAGTCCTGGATCGAAAGAGCCTTATAAAACGCCGTGCTCCGGGAACAGGTCGCCAGGTGCAGCTGATCGCGGCCAATATCGACACGGCCCTTATCGTGTCGTCCTGTAATCAGGATTTCAATATCGCCCGGCTGGAGCGTTACATTGCCCTCGCGTTCGAATCAGAGATCACGCCGGTCATCGTTTTAACAAAGGCTGATCTAGCTTCTGACCCTGAAAACTATGCCGATAAGGCGCAAGCAATTTCAGAACAGGTGCCGGTTGTAACTCTTGATGCCCGAGGCGATGAGCCAAAGGCAAAGCTGGCGGACTGGTGCAAGCCAGGCAAAACAATTGTGTTTCTCGGGTCATCTGGCGTCGGCAAATCAACCCTGACCAACGCGTTGCTGGACACCCAGTCGATTGAAACGCAAGCCATCCGCGAAGATGATGCCAAGGGTCGCCATACGACAACACGGCGGCAATTGCATATCGTACCGGGTGGCTGCGTGGTATTGGACACACCGGGGATGCGGGAATTGCAACTGACCGAAGCAGCGTCTGGCATTAGCGAGGTCTTTGCGGACCTTCGCGACCTTTCGGCCCAGTGCCGGTTCGGTGATTGCCAACATAGCACGGAACCAGGATGTGCCATTCTCAAAGCGATAGAAAATGGCGAAATCGACAAGGCGCGGCTTGGCCGATGGCGCAAGCTGATGGCAGAAGAAGCGTTCAATTCGGCCAGCCTGGCTGAGCGCAGGACTAAAGACAAAGAGTTTGGCAAAATGGTCCGCCGGATCAAAAATCAAAAGAACAGAAGGGATTGGGGACATGGCGCTTGATAAAACAGGCCGGATCATCTGGCACGACCTTTTCACAAACAACAGGCAACGCTCAATGACGTTTTTCCCGCGCGTGGCGGGCTGGAGTTACAAGACCGAGCACGCGGCTGACTTTGCCTGAGGCGGGGGCGAGGAAGACTTTGTTCTCACACTCTCGGGAGATGAAGCAGGCGCAGGTTTTGCCAACACACCGCCGGAGCTGACGAATGGATCGGTCGCCTACGTCGAAGTTCGGTCCGTCGCCGGTCAAAAGACCAATTGGCGAGGTGATTGTCGGACGTTCGGATAAGAAGGTTGCAATCCACGTGCTTGGGAATCTTCCAATAGAGGCGGCGGCGGGTTGGATGCCAAGCATAAAGGTGGCTCACTCGCCGACTTCGCTAAGTGATGTCGAGGCGTTGGGAGGAGAGTCTTTCAATCAGTTGCTTGCGAAGGGAGCACAACTCCACGGCTCCTTCTTGCGCGACCCAGACGGCGAGCTGTCGTTCTTGCTGGAGGCGTAGGATGAAGAAGTTCAAAATTATCAAGGCGAGTGTAGCTGGGACAGGTCATTATGAAGTCGATATCCGCTTTCCCTGATAAGAAACCCGAAGCGGACTGTCTGAAACCACCAGATTCGGGCCGTTCGGCGTTTTCAAAGCCAGTATTCGCTTTCGGGATGTTGCGGACACAACACTAACTTCCGCTATGGGCGCAAAAGCAGACGTTAGAGATAGAGAGGTTACCGTCCTGCTGCCGACCAATTGCCGACGGTATGTCCGCGTTCTGCGCTTCCGAACTGCAAATTTACGGCTCTTGAACAGCGAGGCATGATGCCTATCCAAATGCAGTGTCATGATTTGCGATGACGTAGCCAGCTTCCCTGATGCTGTCGAGAGCAACTTTCCTCATAGCTTGCATCCGCGATGGTTCGAGACCCCACCCGCCCATATTTTGGTTCCCGGCTGCTGCCACATAGGCTTGCCACAACGCCAACCTGAAAGGATCGATGTGGCGCCGTGTCGAATAGGCGTTCAAGAAGCACTGCGCGCCCCAATCGCCGTGGATGTATCTAAGCTCCAAACATGCGCAGGCGACATCGGATAGCGGATCGCCTATTGCTGCATCTTCCCAATCGATGACACCCACGAGGTTTCCGCCCGCCCAGACAATATTTGAAGGCCAATAATCTCCGTGAAGCAAAACACCCTTCCCTGTGAAAGCGGTCGAATTCATTCGCGAGAGGTTCGACCGCAATTCTTCCCATTCCGCATCATCAGGAAGAAAGTCCAGCAACTCCGGGAGAGGATCGAACCTAAGCGGTAATTTTGGAAGCGAGTCCGTTTTAAGGTCGTGGATCGAGATGAGTTTTTCAGCCGCAGTCGTGATGTGTGCTTCGGCCACTGATGACGGTATATCCGTTGATCCCTCAATATATTCCAGCAAAACATACGGGTGCTGGTTCGCGCCGTCGCCAACACTAAAACCCAAAGGTTTGGGGACGGTAACTCCGAGCGAATGCAGGCGCTCGAGTAACTGAAATTCAAGAGCGGCCTCGTGTCCAAAATGATTGTCACCGTGCTCCCGCAAGACGAGCGTACGCAGACTGCTGGTTGGAATCTCAATGTGGATTAGCGTTGCATCTGCGGAAACCCCTCCGGTTAGTGGACTCGCGCCTCTGATCACTGCGCCCGGAACATGCGCTGACACCAGCTCGCTGAATCTGTCATTTGGGCTCAAAGAGTGTCCTCCGGACTGGATTGAAGAATCCTTTGCTGCTTCAACTTATACAACCGGAACGGCAGGTTTGGTAGAGCAGGCTTTGATAGCAGACGGACCGCTCCCCACCCCATTTCTGGTCGCTCAAGAAGATGTTCGCTAATGTCCGTTTTTGGGGCGCAAAGCAGTCATTCTCGAATAGTTCCAATTGCCGTCAGTAAGATATCAATCTGATTGACTTGATCGGTTATCTCTTCAAGAACAGACAATACTTCATCTCACCCAAGTTCACGGTTTTGACCACGCACTGCCAGTTGATGCGCATCTTCCAATCGCGCTGTGTTCAGCGCGAACAGCCCAGATCGCAACTTGTGGCGGTCGATTTCATTCAAATTTATCACTCGCTAAACAACGCTCATCTAAAAAAGGAAGTCCACCCGCATCTTTTTGAATTTCTTACTTTATCGACTGGACTTTGATGTTTGTTCGAGCATTGCTGTTGGTGTCGCAACTATCGGATGCGACAAGCCGCCCGCTCCTAAAAGCGATCTGCGGCTCGGGTCAGTGGAAGCGCTGGCCCCTCCAGCGCCAAGCTGGAGACCCTCGATGCCATCAACAAGATCACAAACCAAATCAGCAAAAGTCATCGCGCTGCTATCGCGAGCAAAAGGCGCTACTCTCGATGAGATATGCAAAGCCACCAATTGGAAATCACATAGCGTCCGCGCCTTCCTGACAGGTCTACGTAAGAAGGGCTTCGTGCTTACGCGCGAACAGCGAGGCGATGATGGGACAGCTTATCGGATCACACAAAACCCGGGCAAAAACGAGCTCAAAGGTGCGGCATGACTTCGCTCGACACTTGGTTGGCGGAACTCTTGGTCATGCCCCCTGCCCAGTTGCGCTCTGCCTGGCGCGATACATTCAAGACACCCGCGCCCGATATCGGACCCGACCTGCTTCGACGCGCGGTCGCAAACCGGATCCAGGAACGCATGCATGGCGGCCTGACAGGTGCCACCAAAAGAGAAATCGAGCGGCTTCGCAAACGCGTCGAACGAACCGGCAAAGCTGGTCACATGCATGCAATCTCTCTGAAAACCGGCACAAGGCTCGTCAGATCATGGAAAGGCAAAAGCTATCATGTGTTGGTTTGTGACACTGGCTTTGAATTTGAGGGTCGGCATTTTGCAAGTCTCAGCCATATCGCCCGCGAGATAACCGGTGCTCATTGGTCCGGTCCTCGGTTCTTCGGATTGAAGAAACGAAGCGGCTACAAGCCACAGGCTACTGCCAATGGCTGAGCGCATCAAACGCAAGCGGTGCGCAATCTATACACGCAAATCGACAGAAGAGGGTTTGGAAAAGGACTTTAACAGTCTGGATGCACAGCGCGAAGCGTGTGCCGCCTATATCCTCAGCCAGGCCAGCGAGGGCTGGGAAGCAGTTTCTGAGCTATATGATGATGGGGGCTGGTCTGGTGGGAATATGGAACGCCCGGCTCTTAAACAACTGCTGAACGATGTTACAGCCGGTAAGGTTGATATCATTGTTGTCTACAAGGTTGATCGCTTGACCCGAGCGCTGGCTGACTTTGCGAAGATCGTTGAGATATTGGACGAGAACGAAGCGAGCTTCGTCAGTGTTACGCAAGCGTTCAACACAACAACTAGCATGGGCAGGCTGACACTCAACGTCCTGCTTTCCTTCGCCCAGTTTGAGCGAGAGGTCACCGGAGAGCGTATCCGGGACAAAGTTGCGGCATCCAAGAAGAAAGGCATGTGGATGGGTGGGCCAGTGCCACTGGGGTATAGAGTGGAAGATAGGAAACTGCTGTTCGAACCATCTGAGGTGAAATCGGTCCGCTACATTTTTAACCGCTATATAGAACTCAAATCTGTTCCCAAAATGGTGGATGATCTGGCGGCGAAAGACTTTCGAACTCGTAAACGGGTAATGTCCAATGGCCGCGTGCTCGGCGGGATTCATATTGGAACCGGCGCTTTGACGCTGATGCTTCAGAACCCGATCTACGTTGGCAAAATCCGGCATCGCGGGGAGTTATATGACGGCAAACATGATTCCATAATTTCACAAGAGCTGTTTGACCGAGTGCAATCCATCTTTTCAGACAATCGCCGAGACAAAAGCCTGGGCAAGAAAAGTCGCAATCCCAGTCTCTTGACGGGAATGATCACCGACCCGGATGGCAGGCCCATGTCTCCGACCCAGTCGAAGAAACAATCGCGAACTTATCGGTACTATTCCACGCGCTTCAAACCGTTGGAGGACAAGGTCGCTGCCTGGCATCTTCCTGCGGGAGATCTGGAACAGACTGTTATCAAAGCCGTTGCCAACCACCTGTCATGCGAGCTGATCTGGGAATCAGAAGACGGAACCTTGAATAACGACAGGATCGATCAGTACTGGAAAACTGCCAAAAATCTCCCTTGCTTGAGTATTGTCGAGCAACGAAAGTTCCTTCTCAAGTGCCAAACCAAAGTTCAAGTTGAGGCCAAGGCCGTGAAAATCAGCCTGAACCTCAAAGAGCATCCCGATCCCATCAATATCTCCGTTGATGCAAAACTGGTTAGCAAAGGGTCCGAATTGCGGCTGGCAGTCGCGCCGGACAACGGCTCGGCAAAGCATGAGCCCGATCCAGTGCTGTTACGGCTTATCGCCAATGCGTTTGCGGCTCGAGACTATCTAATCGATGGCAAATCTTCGCCGATCATATCCGGCTATTCGCAGCGGCATCTCAGGAAGCTTGCCAGGCTGAGTTTCCTCGCACCCGATATTATCAAAGCCATTATTCAAGGGTCGCATCCGGCCCATCTGACTGGAAGGCGCTTTCTGCGAGCTGGCACAATTCCCCTGGATTGGGAAAGCCAACGAACCATGTTCGGGTTCGAATAAAACCAGAATCAATCACATTTTGACAGTGCATCTGGGATCCGCGTTTCGGGGCATCGAGATAATCCGGCTAATTGTAGACATATGGCCAGCGACAAATGGTCTCTGGGACGAAGTCCACCCAACCGGAACGAGCTAAGTTACCGAAATTTAGCGATTAAATGGACGATCCATTTCTGTCGCTGGAGATGTCTGAAATCGGGGAAAGAAATGGTGCTGCTAGGGAGAATTGAACTCCCGACCTCGTCATTACCAATGACGCGCTCTACCACTGAGCTACAGCAGCACTAGTTTCAATGCAGGAGCCATCTGCTCCAAGCCCCGCGCCTATGGCGAAATGGTTAAGGACTTGTCAAGCGGAGTTGCATTTTTGATTGCGGGCTGTCAAATAATGTCCATGCCCAAGCCACAACCAAAGTCTGAAAAACAGCGTAAGGAAGCCGCCAAGGCCGAACGGCTTACCGAGCAATTGCGCGCGAATTTGCGGCGGCGCAAGGCGCAAGCCAAGGATTTAGAGGATGGAGACCGGAAATAGGGCGTAGCTAGACGGCAACGACAGCCCGTTCCGGTTCGATAATCTCAAATTCCGTGACTGCATCGATAAAGCTCTGGGCCACCGGCGTGACTTGTTCTGTCGCCGGGTCAAACCAGACATAGGTCAGTTTGACGACATTCAGCAGCGTGTTGTCCCGCACGATATGGGCGATGGCGGAATAGCTTGTCCGGCCGAATCGGGTGATCCGCAGACACACATCAATCAGATCATCTGCCTTGGCGGGAGCCAGAAAATCAACCTCGGCATGGCGAACCCAATTGTCGCCGCCAAATAGCTCCATAAATTTACCGAGGGAATCTTCGTTACCCTTGGCACCGACGAGCGCGCGGAAATATTCGGTCACGCCGATATCAGCAAAAGCGAGATAGTTGGCGTTGAACACGATGCCCTGCATGTCAGCTTCGGCATAGCGCACACGGACGGGGGTGATCAGGCGAAAACCTTCGCGCGGGTTCTGGGCTTCTTTTATCATTTGATTTTCTGTCGTCCTGAATCTGTCAGTGTTCGTCATCCTGAATAAAGTTCAGGATGACGAGAATATAGGAATGCTAAAGAGCCGCCGTCTGCGCCTTTAGCCAATCCAACGCTTCACCGGAAATCTGTGGCCCGACGATAGCGAGCACCTGGGCGTGATAGTCATCCACCCACTGGCGCTGAGCATCCGACAGGACCGTGACATCAATCAGCCGCCGGTCGAGCGGCGCAAAGGTCAGCGTCTCGAAACCGAGCATTTCCTGCTCCGCGCCGGGTACGTCGCGTTCTTCGACAAGGATCAGATTTTCGATACGAATGCCAAAGGCATTGTCTTTATAATAGCCTGGCTCGTTGGAACAGATCATGCCCGCCACAAGCGGTTCGTTAAACCCGCCAAAAGCGGCAATCCGCTGCGGCCCCTCATGGACCGACAAATAGGCGCCGACGCCGTGGCCTGTACCGTGGGCATAGTCGACACCATCAGCCCAGAGATATTGCCGTGCAAGTATATCGAGCTGCCCGCCTGTGGTTCCCTTGGGAAAGACCGCTTTGGCAAGCGCGATATGGCCCTGCAAAACCTGCGTGTAGCGCTTGATCATTTCCGCCGTGGGCTCGCCCACCGCCATGGTGCGCGTCACATCGGTCGTGCCATCACGATATTGGCCGCCGCTATCGACCAGATAAAGCGTGCCGGTTTCGATTTTACGATTGGTTTCCTCGTTCACGCTATAATGGCACAATGCGCCATTCGGACCGGCACCAGAGATGGTGCGGAAAGACAGGTCCATCAGCTTGTCCGATTGCCCGCGAAATTCAGCAAGCTTGGCGGCGACTGACAGTTCATCATGGCCGCCTTTGGGTGCTTCTTTTGAGAACCAGTGCAGAAATTGGCTCAGCGCCGCGCCATCGCGTGCCTGAGCCGCTTTGTGGCCATTGACCTCGGTTTCATTCTTGATCGCCTTGGCGAGGATCGTCGGATCACGTTTCTTCACGATCTGCGCGCCCGCGCCTTCAAGCTGCCCGAATATTGCCGCCACGGACCGCTCGGGATCAACACCGATCTTCTGGCCTTGATATTCCGTCAAAGCATCTGGAAATTCGCGGTAATCCCGCAGGGCAACCGCATTGCCCAGATGCACACGCACATCATCGGTCAGCTTTTCTGGTGCGACAAATAATTCTGCATTGCCATCGGCCTTGACGATCGCATAGCCCCGCGGAACGGGGGTATTGGAGATATCCTTGCCGCGAATATTAAACGCCCATGCCACCGAATCGAGCGCAGCAATCACGGTTGCATCGAGCCCCTCTTCCTTCAGCCAAGCAGCAATGTCAGCGCGCTTGTCACTTGCGCTTTTGCCCGCAAATTCATCCGGCTGCACATCCAGTTTCGCCAATGATGGTTCTGGTTGGTCATCCCAAACTGCGTCAATCGGATTATTCTTGACCGCCACCAGTTTCGCATCATTTTTTGCCAGCTTCGCCTCGGCCGACTTGGCCCAATCCTGTGTATGCAGCCACGCATCATAGCCGATGGATGACCCTTCGGGCGCGTTCTCACCCAACCATTCGGTCATGCTTTTATCCGCCGTGCCGACATATTCATATAATTTGCCATCAACCTGATCGCGCACCTGAATCGTATAGCGCCCGTCGACGAAAATCGCCGCCTTGTCCTTCAGCACGACCGCCGATCCCGCCGATCCGCCAAAACCGGTGAGCCAGGCGAGGCGCTGGGCATAGTCACCCACATATTCGCTCATATGCTCGTCACAAATCGGCACGACGAAACCGTCCAGACCGTCTTTCGCCATTTGCTCGCGCAAGGCAGCAAGCCTTGCTTCATAGGTGGACATCAACATCGGCTGCGAAACTCCTTGAATTAGCGGTTACACAAACACATAGGTGTTTCAGACGATATCCGCCACCAATTTCAACGATAAGAGGCGTTATGAAACAGATATTTTTGCCCCTGATACTGGTCACCAATCTGGTCGCCATGCCCGCTTTCGCGCAATCTGAAACAGAAGAGACCATGACAAAAAAAATGGAAAAACCACCCGTCGCTGAGCAGCGGCCCCATAGCTACGAACGCCACGGCTATACGATCAGCGATCCCTATCACTGGCTCAAGGACCAGAGCTATCCCAAGGTCGATGACGAAGATATACTCGACTATTTGAAAGAAGAGAATAAGTGGTTCGAGCAAAATATGGCCGGCCAGAAAGCGCTGACGGACGCGCTGTTCAAGGAAATGAGGGCGCGGATCAAGGAAGACGAAAGCTCGGTCCCGCAAAAAGACGGCGACTGGATATATTGGGAAAAATTTGAAGAGGGCATGCAATATAAGCAGCATTACCGCAAATCTGTTTCCGGTGGTGCCGACCAGTTGATTCTCGACGAGAACGCGCTGGCAAAGGACAAGGAATATTTCCGGCTGGGTGCCATGTCGGTTTCTCCTGATGGTACATTGCTGGCCTTTTCCGTAGACGACACGGGCGCGGAGCGTTTTGAAGCGCGTATCAAGAATCTCGAAACCGGTGAAATGCTGCCGGACGTCATTCCCGGTACGCTCTCCAGCCTCGTCTGGTCTGCCGATTCCAAAAGCCTGCTATATGGTTTGGCCAATGAAAACTGGCGTACCGACAATGCGCGACTGCATGTTTTGGGGAGCGATATCAAAGATGATATCGAACTGTATAAAGAAACCCAGGATGGTTTCACGGTCGGCATTGGTCTCACCCACTCGGAAAAATATATCGTCATCGCAACCGGAGACAATGAAACCAGCGAAGTGCGGCTGGTGCCAACCGACGATCCGACGGCCGAACAGCTGCTGATCTCACCGCGCAAAAAGGGCCGCGAATATTCGGTCGAGGAGCATGACGGGAAACTCTATATCCTTACCAATGACGATCATGTGAATTTCCGTCTGGCGACAGCGTCACTCGACAAGCCCGGCGAGTGGGCGACGCTAATCGCTGGATCAGACGAATTTTACCTGACCGACATGACACCGTTCAAGGGTTTTTATGTCACCGAAGGCCGCAACAAGGGACTCGATCAGGTCGAGATCCGATCTTATGCCGATCCGACGAAGATAGAGCGCATCGCTTTCCCCGAGGCCAGCTATAATGCCGGGCTAGACGACAACCCGGAATATGATGTCAGCAAGCTAAGGCTCAGTTATGAATCGATGGTCACGCCAGATACGGTTTATGATTACTCCTTGGCCAACCAAAAGCTCGAAACGCTCAAGGTTCAGGAAATTCCTTCCGGCTATGATGCAAGCCAGTATACCACCGAACGCCTGACGATAAAGGCGCGCGACGGGGCGATGGTGCCGGTCTCGCTCGTCTATAAAAATGGGACGAAATTGGACGGCAGCGCGCCGCTCCATCTCTATGCCTATGGTGCTTATGGTTACGCAGTCCCACCCAGTTTTTCGACCACAAGACTATCGCTTGTCGATCGCGGTTTTGTTTACGCCATTGCCCATATTCGCGGCGGCGATGATCTGGGTCGCGACTGGTATCTGCAGGGCAAGTTGATGCAGCGCATCAATACATTCAACGACTTTGTCGACGTCGCCAAGGGTCTGGCGGAGAAGGGTTATACCGCCAAGGGCCGGATCAGCGCGTCCGGCGGATCGGCTGGCGGTGAACTGATGGGCGCTGTCGTCAACAGCGACCCCGATCTGTGGGGCGCGGTTGTCGCCCATGTTCCGTTTGTAGACGTGCTCAATACAATGCAGGACGAGAGCTTGCCCCTCACCCCCGGCGAGTGGCCGGAGTGGGGCAATCCGATCACCGATAAAGCGGCCTTTGAATATATCCGCAGCTATTCGCCTTATGATCAGGTCAGCGCGCAGGATTATCCGCCGATGCTGATTACCGGAGGTCTCAACGATCCGCGCGTGACCTATTGGGAGCCGGCAAAATGGGCCGCGAAATTGCGCGCCACCAAGACGGATGACAATATTCTGTTGCTGAAAACCAATATGGGCGCCGGCCATGGCGGCAAGTCTGGCCGATGGAACCGGATTGAGGAAACGGCCGAGGAATTTGCATTTATCTTGTGGCAAATGGGCGTCACAGACCCGGAAAAATGAGCGAGTATTTCCTGGAAATTGTTGCGCAACCCGAAGACATTGATGAACTCGGGCATGTTAACAACGCGGTGTGGGTGCGCTGGATCCAGGATATGGCCACCGCCCATTGGCAGGCCATAGCGCCGCCAGAATATATCGAGCGATATATCTGGGTCGTTACCCGGCATGAAATTGACTATCGCGGCAATGTCAGTGCTGGCGAAACCGTAACTGGCCGGACCTGGATTTCAGAACCGCCCAAAGGTGCGCGTTTCTGGCGCAACGTCAGCTTTGCCGGAGCAGATGGGAAGCTGAAAGTCTCGGCCAAAACCAACTGGGCGATTATCGACCAGAGCAGCGGAAGACCGGTCCGCGTGCCGCAGGAGCTGGCAGCATTGTTCCTCTCGCCAGAATGATCAATCAGGGCGCTGGTATCGGGGTCACCGGGGCCAATGGAGATGGCTGATCAACGCGTTCACCTTCCGCTGTGCGCAATTGCTGGGGTTCCAAGATCGCTGCGGTCTCAATGACATCCAGAGCCCGGCGCGCCTCATTATAGCGACGCGCTTTTTCCATCCATTGGCCAGCCAATTCATCTGCATTTGTGCTGCCCGGCATTTTATCGATCTCGGCAATCGCGGCGTCGACATTGCCATTTTCTACATAGCGTTTGGCGCGAATCAAACGCTGCTGTGGGATAGGAGACGGCGTTCCATCGCGACGAATAACAAAAAGTTCGGACATTTCCCGCTTGAGATCTGTCCAGAACCCCTGACCGGATGAACCGCTGGTCAAGGTTGGACCAATATCGTCCAGTCCAGTGGCCAATTCTTCCTGTGTCACAGGATCACGCGATGCGTTGACAATTGTTGTCACGGCTTTCGGCTGCGCATCGCCGAAACGAAGCCGCAGTTGCGATTCAATATAGCCCAGTGGTGATCCCCGATCGAGCGCACGCCGCGCAGCAAAGGCGATCAGCAGACCTTCCGCGCGTGCGGCATTGCCAGATGCGGCCTGCGCCTGGACATTGATTCGCGACAACCGATCTTCCAGATCAGCGACCCGGACCGCCAAGGCGCGTTCCTTGTCCGGTGTGAGCGCGGGAATTTCGGTCGGCACAGGCTTGACCGGTGGAGGTGGCAGCACTTTTCCGTCAGCATCAATCCGCCGGGCCAGAGCCGTTGCCGGATCGACGGCAGCACCGGCTTGATTCGGTGCAGCAGCCGCCGCAACAGCCGCTGTTTCAGGCTCGCTGTCAAAAGGGTTATAGCGCGAGAAAACCCAGCCAGTGAGAATAGCGCCGCCAACGAAAGCCACCACCATCAACACCAGAACATTGCGGGTTAAATTGCTTTTCCCACTCTGCGACGTGATTTTTTCATAGTCCCGACTCATGAAAGCTCCTTAGATACTGCCTGCAGGCTATCGCCCGTCTCGCCGTCTCTATAACGACCCCGGACCATGGCATAGTCGTCCAGCCAGAGACAGTAAAGCATCGTCCGTCGGCTGCGGCGCCGCGTCAACGCTTTTCCACCCCTTCCCTGCCGCCATTGCTATATTGGCGGAAAGGGCGGCAACAGCATTGATAGACGGATCCAGATTCAACCGGCTCATTTCGCTAACCAGTATTTTTGCAGCCCTGACCGAGTAAAGCAACACGACATCTCCCCGTTGAAGCGCAGCCTGCGCCTTTTCGCCCAAGGGTAAAGCGCGCGATTCATAGACCCGGCACATCGTGATCTGATGGTCAGAGCGAGCCAATTGGACATGGTCTTTGCCGGTCAGTCTCAAGATGCGAGGAAATCGACCGTCAGGCAGCGCTTGCAACAGCTCTTCAGCACCGCGGTCACCGATCACTGCTACCTCTAACCCAGCCGCCCGCGCAGCCGTTGCTGTTGCTTCTCCGACGGCAAGAACCGGGAGTTGCCCATATTTCTGCAAATCCGGCCCAGCCTGTGTAACGGCATTGCTGCTGGTCAGCATCATCGCATCAAATTGCTCTGGTGGCGGAGCCGACCAGGCGAGCGGCTCGACAACAAATAGGGGGTCCACGATAAATGACAGGCCAAGATCATGAGCGCGTTTTGCTGTTTCGTTAGCGCTATTTTGTGGCCTCAATATTATGACCGATTTTGTCATCGACCAAATACAGCCCTCAGTTCAGGGCTCGCTTGGCCAAGCATTTTTTTCGCCAGCTGGACGGGAGCCGCGACATCGCCCATTGCAAATTCAGACGTGTCGCTGACGCATTCGCTGCCATCGGGCAATAATATTTCCGCGCGCAAGGTAATCTTCTGCTGGTTGGCAACCGCTAATGCTGCGACGGGGCTATGGCAATCGGCGGTCAATTCCTTGAGAAACAGCCGCTCCACCGTCACCGCGCGTGATGTCGCTGTCGACGATATCTCTTGCAACACTTTTCGCATATGATTGGAAGCCGCTAGCGTTTCGACGCCGATCGCACCCTGAGCAGGTGCTGGCAGCATGATGTCATCTGGTATCTCGCTACCGACGTCGCCCATATCCAAGCGGTCGAGGCCGGCTGCCGCCAATAATGTAGCGGCAAATTCGCCTTGCTCGATTTTCTTCAATCTTGTCTGGACGTTACCCCGGATAAGCCGGATGTCGAGATCGGGGCGCCTACGCAATAATTGGGCCTTGCGACGTGGAGACGCCGTGCCGACAATAGCTTTTTGCGGCAACAGCCCGATGGTATCAGCGCCAATGAGACGATCATGCGTGTCCGCCCGTTCCATAATCGCTGCGATAATAAACATGTCGGGCCGCAGGGTCTCGACATCCTTCATGCTATGGACAGCACAATCAATGTCGCCATCTAACAGCGCGCGATCCAGTTCTTTGGTCCACAACGCTTTCCCACCGACTTCCGCCAGCGCCCGATCCTGTATCTTGTCGCCGCTGGCGACCATGGGTACCAGTTCGACTTGATCAGGCCGCCAGCCTTGGGTTGATAATATTGCCGTAGCGGCCAATTCGGCCTGCGCCAATGCAAGGGGTGATTGGCGGGTGCCAAGCCGCAGGGGCCGATCAATACCCGCCAATAATTCTCTTTTGTCGTCGCCATTTGCTGTCATGGCTCTTGTCCTAATCCTATCAGGGTCTAAGTAAAAGAAATATGAGTATAATTTTGGGCATTGAATCAAGCTGCGATGAAACCGCGGCTGCACTGGTCTCATCGGACCGCGCTATATTGAGCCACAAGCTAGCGGGTCAAGAGGCCGCACACGCGCCGTTTGGCGGCGTCGTGCCCGAAATAGCCGCTCGCGCCCATGCCGAGATTGTCACGCCGCTAATAGAAGCAGCGCTGGCCGAAGCAGACATGACACTGGATCAAGTCGACGCGATCGCCGCTACTGCTGGGCCCGGCTTAATCGGCGGCGTAATGGTTGGCCTCGTGACGGGAAAGGCACTCGCCATGGCCGCCGATAAACCGTTAATTGCGGTCAACCATCTGGAAGGCCATGCATTATCGCCGCGCCTCGCCAATCCGGCACTGCATTTCCCCTATTTGCTGTTGTTGGCTTCCGGCGGACATTGTCAGATTTTGCGGGTTGAGGGCGTTGGTCAGTATCGCCGGCTTGCCACGACTATAGATGATGCAGCGGGCGAAGCTTTTGATAAAACAGCGAAAATATTGGGTCTTGGCTATCCCGGTGGCCCCAAGGTGGAAGCGCTGGCGAAAACCGGCAATGCCACGGCGGTCCCGCTGCCTCGCCCGCTGAAAGGGTCAAAGGAGCCGCATTTTTCCTTCGCTGGCCTGAAAAGCGCCGTTGTCCGTGCGCATCAAGCTGGCGAGCACAAGCCAGAAGATATCGCCGCGTCGTTTCAGCAAGCGACCGTCGATTGCCTGCAAGACCGGCTCGAGAAAGCGTTGCGTGATCATGGCACGGTCCCTCATCTGGTCTTGGCTGGCGGCGTCGCGGCCAATGGCCCCATTCGCGCGATGCTCGAGCAACTGGCTGCGGATCATGGCATGGAATTTACCGCTCCGCCCTTGTGGCTGTGCACCGATAACGCTGCGATGATCGCCTGGGCAGGCGCCGAGCGCTTTGCCGCCGGCCTCACCGATCCACTGGATTTTGTTGCGCGTCCCCGCTGGCCGCTCGACCCGTCCGCAGAAAAGGCGCGCGGCGCCGGAGTGAAGGCATGAGCGTTCGGAAAGCCAAGATTGGCGTCATCGGCGCGGGAGCATGGGGCACAGCGCTGGCACAAGTGCTGTCGGCGGGACAGGATGAATTGCTGCTCTGGGCCCGCGAGGCGGATGTCGTTGCCCAAATAAATAACCTTCACGAAAATCAGACCTTTCTACCCGGCCATCCGCTGCGGCCCCATGTTCGGGCAACGCAGGATATGGATGCGCTGGCACAATGCGAAGCCTTGCTGATTGTTACGCCGGCGCAGCATCTGCGCACCACGCTCAAGGATTTGCCGGACGGCAATGCGGCGCTGATCCTGTGCAGTAAAGGCATTGAAGAAGCGACGCAGCAATTGATGAGCGAAGTTGTACAGGAGATTCGCCCGGACAACCGGTTAGCGGTTCTGTCCGGCCCGACCTTTGCGCACGAAGTCGCGCAAGGATTACCGACCGCGCTAACACTGGCTTGTGACAGGGAAGAGACTTGGAAGACGCTTTATCCACTCATAGCCAAGCCCACTTTTCGTCCCTATTTTTCCGATGATATCGTGGGCGCTGAAATTGGCGGGGCGGTGAAAAATGTCCTCGCAATCGGCTGCGGCGTAGTCGAGGGCGCCGGATTAGGCCAAAATGCACGCGCCTCGATCATCGGTCGCGGTTTTGCCGAAATGCTTCGCTATGGCGCCGCGCGCGGAGCCAATGCCGAGACTCTTTCCGGACTATGCGGCCTCGGCGATCTGGTGCTGACTTGTTCCTCGGCCAGTTCACGCAATTTTTCTTTGGGTAAAGGGCTTGGCGAAGGCCAGTCAGCAGATGCTCTGCTATCGAACCGCGCGACTGTTGCGGAGGGCGCATCCACAGCACCCGTTTTGCAGCAGGATGCCAAAGCGCGAGCGGTTGATATGCCGATTGTCGATGCCGTGTGCGCGTTATTGACCGGGGAAACGGACTCTCGATCCGTGGTCGCGCAACTCATGGGTCGCCCTCTGGTTTCCGAACAACGGTAGGGCAAAAGATGACAATCGGGATTGAGTGCGGTAAAGCCGACCGCTTCGATCCAATCCCCCGTTTTGCAAGCAGCGTCACTAGCCGGAGACATTTTTTTGACCAGCCCGGATTCTTCAGGTCCATCATCTGGCCCGTTGCCGCAAGAGGTTACGGAATCCGGTGAAAGCGCCGCCTTTGAAGCAAAAGACCAGGAAGACGGAAAAGAAGATCTGGCCGCTTTGGCAAAAGGTGGTCGCACCAATGTGTTCGGGTTTCTGCTGCGATTAGCCGCGCGCCTGCCCTTTTTGTTCATCGCCGGGCGGATCTACGGCGCCGAAGCCCTCGGGCGTTTCGCCTATGCCATATTGATTGTTGAATTTGCGGCACAGCTCGCAACGCTAGGCTTGAAGCGCGGGCTTGCAGAGCAGTTAAGCCGGACCGAACGGCCGCATGTCCATGTCGTTTGGGACGGATTGCTGGTCAGCCTCTTTGCCTCCATGCTTGGAGCCATATTGCTGATTTCGGTGCCACAAATCATGTTCCCGAATAGCGAAATAAACGGTCTCGACCGGTTTTTGCCATTAATCATTTTTGCCATAGCCGGCGCGGATATCGCGCTGGCAGCGCTGGCCTATCGCTATGATATTGCCTCTACCGTCCGGGCGCGCTCGGTGGTCGAACCATGGACGATCAGCATCGCGGCCTTCCTGTTCTCTTACTATTCGCTGCGGGACGGATTGATATTATCCTATGTCGTATCGATGATCGCGGCATTGATTGCATCGCTCTGGCCTCTGTTCAAAAGCTATGGTCTTCCATGGGGTTGGCGCCCCAAACCATTAGCTCTTGCCAAGCTGGCACGCGTCAACATGCCGTTGGCCGCAGCAGATGCCGCCGAATGGGGATCACGGCGACTGGATCTGGCCATTCTCGGCCTGTTCGCGTCCCCCGCCATTGTGGGCATCTATTACATCGCCCAACAGGTCGCTAGCCTGCCGCAAAAGCTCAAGACCAGCTTTGACCCCATATTAGGACCTGTCATTACCCGCAATCTGGAAGCGGGAAATATGAAGGCCATCGCCAATCAGGTGAGCCAGGTGGGATTCTGGATTATCGCGGCACAGGCGGGTATTGCTTTGGCACTAGCCATACCCGGCGAGGCCGTGATGGGTCTGGTGGGGCCGGGCTTTGTCGGCGGAACCGGCGCGCTCGCGTTTCTGCTGGCTGCAGAGGCGGTTGCAGCCACAGCTGTGGTGAGCGAGGCGGCCCTGGTCTATATCGCCCGGCACCGCAATTTGCTGATTTCGTTGTCGATGTTGTTGCTGCAAGCCGCGCTGAGCGTTGCCTTCATCCAGATTTGCATGCGCTTGGGATGGTCACCGCTCTTTCAAGCCGCTGCTGTGGCCGCCGCGCTGATGGTCGCGCTGGCCTATGCCTCGGTGGTCAAAGCAGTGTTCCTGTCAAGACTGCTCAAGGCACCGGTCAACGGCTGGCGCTGGTCGCTGATATTTGCCGTCATAGTGGCAACAGCAGTCGGCTATCTGGCTACCTACCTACCCGAGTGGGCAGAGCTGATTGTCGGTATCCCGATGATATTGGGCAGCTACGCCTGGGTCATCTGGAAATGGGGCTTTGGACCGGAAGACCGCAATTTGTTCAAAATGAAAAGTTAAACAGCCAATAGCCCTCGGCGGGTTAACCCAAACGCTGTTTCACCAACGCTTTCAAATCCGCTTCCGGCCGCGCGCCATAATGCGAAATCACTTCTGCTGCGGCAACGGCGCCAATGGTCAGACATTCTTCCATCGACCGCTCTTCAATATATCCGCTGAGAAAGCCGGCTGCGAACAGATCACCTGCGCCTGTTGTATCAACGATTTTTTCAACTGGCTCGGCGCCGACCGCAAAGGTTTCGGTGTCCCGAACCGCAATCGCACCCTGCTCGCTGCGGGTGACGACCAGCGTTTCCACTTGGGCCGCCGTTTGTGCCACGGCCGCATCAAAATCATCCGTTTCACACAGCGACTTAATTTCCCCTTCATTGGCGAATAATATGTCGATCAAGCCGTCTTTGATCAGCCGGGTAAAATCGTCCCGGTGGCGTTCGATGCAAAACCCGTCCGACAGAGTGAAAGCAACCTTACGGCCATTTTTACGCGCGATATCAATCGCCAAAGCCATGGCCGCTTTGGGCTCTTCGGCATCCCACAAATAGCCTTCGAGATAGAGGATGGCGCCGCTCGCAATCAGATCGGCATCGACCGACGCGGGGGGCAGAAATTGGGAGGCACCCAAAAATGTGTTCATCGTCCGCTGCGCATCCGGCGTCACCAATATCAGGCAGCGCGCTGTTGGCGGCTCTTTGCCCAATGGCGGCACGTCAAAATCAATTCCGGTAGCACGAATATCGTGGGTAAATACTTCGCCGAGCTGATCGTCTGCAACCTGCGCGATCAATGCGCATTGACGGCCCAGCGTTGACGCACCGGCCAAGGTATTGGAGCCGGAACCACCGCTAATCTCACGCGCTACGCCCATATCGCGATAGAGCTGCGTTGCGCGATCCGCGTCGATCAGGGTCATCGCACCTTTGTTCAGCTGCTCTTCTTCCAAAAACGCATCGTCCGCCTGTGCGATAACATCAACAATCGCATTGCCAACGGCAACAATGTCGTAACGGGCTTCGGTGGTCATAAAGATATCCTTATATGGGCTGCTTATATGCGCTGTCCGTTAGGGCTTCCGTGCCCCTGGTTCAAGCAGAATTGACCCGAGGCATGATTTCGTGAGATGGGCTCATGATGATCAATGCGCTTCTACTCTCCATCGGCCAACTATCGGATCGACGGATAATATCTCTGCTCTTGAAAGTATTTCTGATCTCCTTGCTGCTGTTGGCGATATTTGGCGTCGGCGCCTATTTTCTTTTGGCATGGCTATTTTCGCTGACGGCATTGGATGGCGGCGGATTTGCGGCGGCTGCCACGGCGGTCATCATCACGGCTTTGACCGCAATATTCCTGTTTCGGGTCATTGCGATTTTTGTGCTCAACATTTTTTCCGATGATGTGGTGGATGCCGTCGAGGCACAACATTATCCGGATCGTGCGGAACAGGCCAAACCACCCGGCTATGCGTTGGGACTGAAAATGGGGTTGGCATCTGTCGGCAGGGCGATTGGCTATAATCTCCTCGCATCACCCATTTATATCATGTTGCTCATCACCGGCGTTGGCGCGCCAATTGCCTTTTTTGCGGTCAACGCCATTCTCATCGGTCGCGATTTGCAGGATATGGTCGCCGCCCGCCATGTGGGCGACCCGGGACAGATGGATACAGCGTGGCGGATCAACAAAGCGACCCGCTTTGGGCTCGGCCTGACCACTGCGCTGTTGCTTGCCGTCCCGATTGTCAATTTTGTTGCGCCGGTTTTGGCAGCCGCTATGGCTACGCATCTTGTTCATATGAAACGTAAAACTGGTCTGGAAGAAAGCAACTGACATGATCCGCAAGCTCATCATCCTATCCACTCTGCCCGCCCTGGTTTCCTGTGTGTCATCAGGTGCCGTGAGAACCCCCGCATTGCCGACTGCCGCGGCGTCGCCGCTCAGCAATGTAGAAGGTTTAGAGCTGGTCATGGGCAAGACCGCCGGTCAATTGAAGCGCCTGTTCGGCAATCCGCAGGCTGATGTAGCGGAACCCCCTGCGCGCAAATTACAATTTTCCAGCGGTGCCTGCGTGCTTGACGCCTATCTTTATCCTGAAAAAACCGGCGGCGAAGGCCGGGTGACGCATATCGACACTCGCCGCAGTGATGGCGCCGAGGTGGACCGCGTGTCCTGCGTCAACGCATTACGCGTCCGCTAGGCTGCGCCACTTGCCATTCGGAACGAACCGTTTCCTCGTCTTCCCTTGACAGGCGCGCCTGCTTCTCCCGGTCAAACTGATCAGGATCAAGCTGGGATAGAGCCCACACGGCCGAACCGCGCACCACGCTGTCTTCATCATCGAGCAATGCGGTAACCGCCGGGACCAACAATCGGTCCTGACTATTGCCAGCGGCTATCAGGCAATTGCGCACCATTCTGTTGCGACCAGACCGCTTTATCGGTGATCCCGAGAATATCTGCCGAAAACCGGCATCGTCCATCGCCAATAAATCGGCGAGAGCCGGAGCCGCCAGTTCGGCGCGTGGCAGGAACGCTTTGTTCGCCGCTGCTGACTGGGCAAATTTATTCCATGGGCAAACCGCCAGACAATCATCACAGCCGTAAATGTGGTTGCCCATCGCTTTGCGATATTCCATTGGGATGGGGCCTTTTGATTCGATCGTCAGATAGGAAATACAGGCCTTCGCGTCGAGACGATAAGGTTCCGGAAAAGCATTGGTAGGACAGATATCCTGACAGGCCGAGCAACTGCCACAGCGATCGGTTCCGCCGGTCGACGATGCCAGATCCAGCGTCGTGTAAATCGCCCCCAGAAACAACCAGCTGCCATGGTCCTGGCTGACCAGATTTGTATGCTTGCCCTGCCAGCCCAGACCGGCTGCTTCGGCAAGTGGCTTTTCCATCACCGGCGCGGTGTCGACAAATACTTTCACTGCGCAATCGACTTGCTCCACGAGCCAGCGCGCCGTTCGCTTGAGCGCGCCTTTCACGACATCGTGATAGTCCTTGCCCTGCGCATAAACCGAAATGCGGCCGTGATCAGGGACTTGCTCCAACGCAAATGGATCACGCGCTGGGGCATAGCTCATTCCGAGCATGATCACGGACTGCACGTCCGGCCAAAGACCTGTCGGACTGGCGCGCTGCTCCGCGCGATTTTCCATCCAGATCATGTCGCCATGCTGACCGTTTGCGATCCAGTCCTGCAAGCGCTTGACCGTGACCGGCGCCAGAACAGCAGGCGCGATGCCAAAGGCCGCAAAACCTTCCTCCCGCGCTCTATTTTCAAGCGATTTGGTCAATCTTAACTTGTCATCAGCCATAAAGGCCCACTATCAATCAACGCGTCCCATTAGGAAAGCCGTAAATGACTTCCAGCGCACACGTAAAAACTCCCGAAAACGCAATTGAAGCCCATAATATCGTTAAGAGATTTGACGGTGAACTCGCCGTTGATGGTATTGATCTGAAGATCAAAAAGGGCAGCATATTTGGGATATTGGGTCCAAATGGAGCTGGCAAAACCACCACTTTACGGATGTTGCTTGGCATTATCGATCCGGACGAGGGGGAACGGTTCCTGCTCGGCTCCGCTGATCCGATCAGCAAAGCGCATCAAGTTGGCTATCTTCCCGAGGAACGCGGTCTGTATCAATCGATGAAAGCCTTTGATGCCATTGGCTTCATGGGCGCGCTACGCGGATTGCCATTAGCCGAAGGCCGAAAACGCGGGCGCCAGATGATGATCGATCATGGTCTCGGCGACGCCGTTGACAAACAAATCCGTCAATTGTCCAAAGGCATGGCACAGACGGTACAGCTATTGGGAACGATTGTGCACGATCCCGACCTGATCATTCTCGACGAACCGTTTTCCGGTCTTGATGCGCTGAACCAGGGCAAGTTGGAACGCCTCATCCGGGGGCAGGCGGACAAAGGTGTGACGGTAATTTTCTCCACCCATGTCATCGCCCATGCCGAACGGCTGTGCGAAGATATTGCGATTGTCGCCAATGGCAAAATCCCTTTCACCGGCAAGGTATCAACCGCCCGTGACCGGCTGCGCCCGCAAGTGCATCTGGAAACCCGTAATCTGGAGGGGCCCTGGCGGTCCGCCATTCCTGCCGATTGCCAGCCCCTGGGGCATAATTGGCATTTCACCCTGCCCGAAAGCGGTGTGGAACCGTTGCTCCGCGCCCTAATCGAGGGCGATGCCGGCATCCAGTCATTGTCCATTGAACGGCCGGGCTTGCATGACGCGTTCGTGCATATTGCCGGAGAAGCAGCGGCCAAAAAAATGGAAGAAGACAGCGCTCTGGAAGGAGAAGCCGCATGATAGAGACCATCCGCGCCTCCTTCGTCATTGCCCGCCGCGATTTTTCGGCGATCATCTTGTCCAAATCCTTTTTCTTCTTCCTGCTTGGGCCCCTGTTTCCGCTCATCATCGGAATAGCAGCGGGTGGATTGGGTCAGCAGGTTCGACAGGATATCGACCAACCGGTTATCGGCGTCGCGCTGGAAGAGGGCCAATCTGCAAAGCTCCTCGAGGCGCGGAAGGCCTTGGCCAAAAACCTTGGAAATAATGCCTTACCCGAGTTGCTCCTGCTGCCCGATACCGATCCCGATGATCCCAATATCAGCGCCAAGCTTGATACAGCGGACAAGCCGCTCACCGCCATAATTTCAGGGTCGCTAGAAGCACCGTTGCTTACTGGTTCAGAGCAGGATGTCAGACGGTGGAGCGGGAAAGTTGCGCTATTGTCGGAGACCGCTTTGTCTGGCTCTAGCCCCGTAGCCGTCAAAACCGGCTTTGTGACCGAGACCAACAGTTCCAACAAACGCGGGCAATTATTTACCGCACAGGCCGGACAGGCCGTGCTTGTCCTTCTCACCATGATCCTGGCCGGCATGGTTTTGTCCAATCTGGTCGAAGAGAAGACCAACAAAATTATCGAAATCCTCGCCGCCGCCATTCCCATGGATGCAATTTTTCTTGGCAAGCTCTTTGCGATGCTGGGCATGGCACTGGTCGGAATCACCGTTTGGTCATCGCTGGGATTATTGGGCGGGTCGATAATCGGATTAAATCTCGGCAACCTGCCAGTGCCTGCCGTGGGCTGGCCTTTATTCTCGATATTGATGGTCGCCTATTTCTCGATGGCCTATTTGCTTCTGGGTTCACTCTTCCTTGGCATTGGCGCGATGGCGACAACCGTTCGTGAGGTACAGACCTTGTCGATGCCGGTGACCATGGGACAGCTTCTGGTCTTCTTCCTGGCTTTCTCTGCCATCACCAAATTGGGCGAACCGATCGAATGGTTTGCCGTTATATTCCCGTTCAGCTCCCCCTTTGCGATGATCGCACGGGCCGCGCAAATGGACAATATCTGGCAACATGGCTTAGCCTTGGTTTGGCAAGCTATGTTCACGCTGATCATCATTCGTTTCAGCGTCATGCTGTTCCGCCGCAACGTCATGAAGTCAGGCAATAGCGCTCGGAAAAAAAGTCTTTTGGCCCGGATTCGTGGCTAAGATCCGCGCAAAAATTATCCCGTGATTCTCGCAATTTGGCGAAAGCCCGTTGACATTGCTGTCAATAAAGGCAGACTGAACGGGTTTTGAAACGCAACCGATTGCCCCAAACGGCAACGGCAGGAGAGAATCATGGCCACCAGTCCCGTCTTAAATGCATCCACATTGACCACATCACCCACTGCAGCGGAGGCTCTGGAAGCTTGGTATAAAGACAATCCGCCGGTCGCGGACACCAACCCCAATCCGCGTGATGTCAGTAAGGCCGATCTCTACAGTAAAGATTTATGGCGAGCGCCGTTTGCAGAAATGCGCGCCAACGCGCCGATCAACAAGGTCGAAGATTCCGATTATGGCCCCTATTGGAATATCTGCGATCACAAAACCATCCAGCATGTGGAAGCCCTGCCCGAACTCTATTCGTCTGATGTCAACAACGGTGGCATCACCATCGCGGAAGAGCGCGAGGACTCGGACTTTCAGCTGCCGATGTTTATCGCCATGGACCGTCCCAAACATACCGGACAACGACGCACTGTAGCACCGGCCTTCACGCCCTCGGAAATGAAGAAGATGGAGGATGAAATCCGCCACCGCACCGCCGAAGTGCTCGACGGCCTGCCATGGGACAAGGAATTTGACTGGGTCGACAAAGTGTCGATCGAACTGACCACCGGTATGCTGGCGATTCTGTTTGGTTTCCCGTGGGAAGACCGTCGTTTGCTTACCTATTGGTCGGACTGGGCCGGTGATGTGGAGCTGTCTCTTGCTCCGGAACTGGATGAAAAGCGGCGCGAAATTCTCTTTGAAATGGGCGCCTATTTCCAGAATCTGTGGAACGAGCGGGTCAATGCCGAACCGACCCCCGATCTGATTTCGATGATGATCCATAGTGAAGCCATGAAAGACATGGATCAGATGGAATTTATGGGCAATCTGGTGCTGCTCATTGTCGGCGGCAACGACACCACCCGGAACACCATGTCGGGCCTTGCCTATGGTCTCGACCAGTTTCCTGACCAGCGCGAAAAATTACAGCAAAATCCGGATCTCATTCCCAATGCGGTGCAGGAAATTATTCGCTGGCAGACGCCGCTGGCCCACATGCGGCGGACCGCGACCGATGATGCTGATCTGTTCGGACATCAGATCAAAAAGGGTGACAAGCTGATCATGTGGTATATCTCGGCCAACCGCGACGAGAGCGTGTTCCCCGATGCTGACAAGCTGATCGTTGATCGTGAAAACGCCCGCCGTCATCTGGCCTTCGGTTACGGCATCCACCGCTGTGTCGGTGCGCGTCTTGCTGAGCTGCAAATCCGCATCTTGCTCGAAGAAATGGCCAAGCGACGCATGCAGGTGAACGTCACCGGAGAGATCAAACGGGTTCATGCCTGTTTCGTGCACGGGTTCCGCAAGATGCAGGTGACGCTGTCCAAATATTGACGGCTGAAAAACACGCGGCAGACACTGATAAGCCCTTGTTCAGGCATTATATTGTAACCATCTTTGCTTAAGCGCCGAATAAGAGGCGAATAGCAAGGAAAGACGGGATATGACGGGCCTTAGCAGACGCAAACTGATTGCCACCGGACTAATTGGCGCCAGTACCTTTGGCCTTGCGAGCTTTACCGATATCTTCGGCAATGGCGCGGCGGCTAAATCCGGCAAGAAATTCAAGATCACCCGTACCCCTGAGGAATGGAAACAGCGCCTCGGGCCAGCGCGCTATCGCATATTGCGCGAAGCCGGCACCGAACGCGCCTATTCCAGCCCGCTCGACCAAGAAAAACGCCAAGGAATTTTTGCCTGCGCCGGCTGTAATCTGGGTCTGTATTCATCCAAAACCAAGTTTGACAGCCGCACGGGCTGGCCTAGTTTCTGGGCGCCGATAAAGGGGCGGGTCGGCACGACAACCGATTATAAAATCGGCTATCCACGCACCGAAGTCCATTGCATCCGATGCGGTGGGCATCTCGGGCATATTTTCAATGACGGCCCCAAGCCAACGGGAAAACGCCATTGCATCAACGGACTGGCGCTAAAATTTATTCCGGCTTGATTGGCGGCAATATTAGCCCCCTGCTTCGGGCGCTTCGACTTGCTGCCAGAATTCTATCTTGATGCCATCGCAATCGAGAATCCAGGCAAATTTGCCATAGCCTTCATCGACCTGCCCGAGGATCTCGAGGCCTTTGGACCGCAGTTGAGAAACATAGGCATCCAGATCATCAACCCGCAGATTGATCATGAACTTGGCTTCGCTCGGTGCAAGATAATCAGTGTCCTGAGCGAAATGGCTGATCAAACTATAGGGTTTTTCGCCTTTTTCGTCCGACCAACTCAACATCGGACCATATTCGCCGTCCAGTCCTAGAAAATCCTTATACCATTGCCGTGTGGCCGCCGGGTCTTTCACAATATGAAAAACCCCGCCTAGTCCGGTTATCCCCGCCATTATATTCTCCCTGGTCTGTCATCACCCGCATGTAAAATTATGTATCTCAGTTTATATTAGACTGGTCAATTATTTCGGCGCGACTCTCCATAGCGATAGGCTGCTGCCTGGAAGTTTGACGGCTTTGAGCCACTCCGGCTGATCATTTTTGTGCAACATAGCCCAGAGACCGTCTGGATGTAGTTTGGCGTAGGTGTTGAGCTCCGCCTCGTCTGGACAAGCGATGATATATGCGATTCCACGCGCCGCGAGAATGGTACGCGCTGTTTCTGGCGCCGAGGTAAAAATCCGGATCTGGTCTGCCATAGCCGCATCATTGCGATGATGACTGCTCGCCAATACGCTATGGCGCGTTTGCACCAATATTTCCGGACCAAAATCAAACGGAGCGACGATGTGCGTTTGCGGCAAGGCGTTCAGCCCAGCCAGTGATTGAGAAGAATCGCAGGCCCGGCCGTCATCTGCCGATCCGGTTTCATCCGTGTCGATTGGTGCGTCATTGCCGCCAACAGTGTCCATTATACCCAGCACGAGCGGGCCCGGAAGAATCAGGAACACAACCGCCACCGTGGCCAATATTCTGGTAATTGGCCGCTTAATGGTGCGCGCGCGCAGAAACGCATTGTGGACCGCCCATCCGACCAGCGGCAACGCATAAGCGGCCGCTACCGCTGCTGCACGTTGTACCAGCAGGGAGACGATGAAAGCCCATATTAGAGCATAGGCCAAAAGAAAGAGCTTTTCGCGATCCACGCTATCGCGCTGGCGCGCATAAATGAAGGCAAGGCTACCGAGGCCGACGATAATCGAACCGCCAAACAGCGTAGTGATCTCTTTCCAAGGCTGAGTCCAGATCGGCATGCCTTCCCGGACATTGACCAGCCAATAGTCCCGAACCAGTGGGTCCAGCTGCCCGAAAGCGCTCCCCACACATTGCGGCGCGCTAGCATAAAACGTGCCCAAGGCTGCTCCTCCGGCAACACCGAGGCCCATCAGGCGTACTGGCCACGAAGCGGGAGCAAATTTGATCGCCGGCAAAATGACAAGCGCACCGGCAGCGCAAGCCATAAGATGCGCCGGTGCAATCGCATCACAATAGTTGACGAGAATTTCAATCTGTCCGTGATTGATCAGATAGAGGACAAGCGTACCGACCAGAAATGCGGCCAGCGTCCAAAATAGCCTGACCCCCTCGTCCAGCGAAACGACCCAGCGAAATGACAGCAAAGCAATAAACGCCACAGCCAAAGGCAAACCTTCGAGCGATATCGACAGCCATAGCGCCAGAGACAGACCCATGACTTGCCCTGCCTTGCGCTTGTCCGGCCAGAACATCGTCCACAAGACCATCAGCGCGAGCACGATCTGCCAGCCATGATGATCAATCCGCATCGGCCTGAGTTGCGCCACCACAGCAACAGCCGTCGCCGTCAGCGCAGCAGACAGCAACGCGATCTGACGATCAAATAGCTGCGCCGCAATTTTCGCGACCAGTCCCATGGCAAGGCCCAACGCAACCAATGGCACGATGACCATAGCCGCCAATTCGGCGGATGCCGGACCGATCATCGGGCTCAAAATGAATATGACCAACGCAAGCGGCACCTCCACCAGACGCGGCCAGTGCATGGGCTGGCTATCTGGCGAGGCAATCCTGTATTGTGTGGTATCGAACCAGCTTTGTCCGGCCAACCAATCCCGCAGCTGCACCTGACGCAACTGATCATCCGGTCCCCAGCCGATGCCCGAGACGATCTGATCGAGCGACACGACGATCAGCACGGCGCTAACGGCGAGCCAGATCAGGATGAGGGGAAGCTTGCCTCGCAAGCGGTCAGTCGCGGTCATTTGGCGACTTCGGATTGTCCTTTGGCTTTCAGGTAAAGCCAGGGAACCCGTTCAGGGTCAAATTGGGAGCGGTTGTGCCGATCGAAATAGGGCGGCATGTGATCACCGACTATCAATATGTCGGCATCGGGAAAATCACTCGCGGTGATTTCCTTGACCAGCGCCTTGTCAATATCATCAAATATCGCGAACTGCCGGCAAATCATCGGGAAATCCTTCGCCAGTTCCGGTGATACTCGTTGGCAATCATCGGCGTTCAAATTCAGCCCCGTCGGAACGGGCAAATGCGCGTTGAGTGTCAGCCAGTAGAGAAAGGTTGGCTGTTCGGCCTGTTTCAGGCTTTCCGCCATCAACCGGGGTATCTGCCGATCGCAAGCGCCGGCAAAAACGCCGCCACACCATTCCGCACCTTGCTTCTGAAGTTCGGGCCAGAATTCGCGTTTTTGGAAGCCAATATTCGGATACCATTCGGCCCTTTTGAAAAATTCGCCTTTGAAGCTGTGCATAGCATGGGTCGCATAGCCTTGTTTAGCCAGCATGGCAGGCAGGCAATTAAGCTTCGCGGCGTCTGCCGGATCGAGCAATTCAAAATAATCGCCCCACTGTCCGCACATTTCCCGAAATTCGCCCGATGTTGTGCTGTTATAATAGAGGCTGGTCCCCTGGCTGACGTCATAGCGCGCTTGAATGGCACTATTCTCATAATAAGCGAACAGCTTGTCAGACATGACCTTATTATCATTGGGCACGCCCAGCGATTCCACCATGATCAGGATCAAATGACGTTTGCCGTCTGCGCGCGCCGCCAGTCCGGTTTTTTCCACGGCGGATTCGAACGCCGCGCCTGCTGGAGCCTCCCGGAAATAATGGCCGCGCATCCCCTGTCCCATAGCGAAATCAGCGCCAGCCAGTCCGAAGATCAACACGCCGCTCATTAGAATATGCAGCGGCTTTACAAAATTCGTATCCCGTTTGAGCATGAACCAACTGGTAATTAGCATGCCGAAGATAACGGCTGCCGCAGCGAGATATTCGATGGAATTGGAGGGTTTGATCTCGGCAAAAAATTGCATGGAATATAGAAGCGAAGACATCCCGAGATTGAATAGACCTGCCACGAAAGACAAGATCGAATAAGCGGTGACACCGGCAAAAGCGATCCATTGGACAACCCGCGGCATACGCTTGACGATCAGGCCGATAAAACCGGCCACCGCAATTTCAAAATGGCGCGGCGGAGCGCCTACGAACCACATCGCCATAAAGGGAATATTGATCAGACCAATCCAGATGAAGGACCAGTTGAGGAGCTTTTTGAGATCCGTCGACAAACCCGATCGCGGTGCTTCCATCGTGATTGCTGTCACCGGAATACTCCAAATTTGCGTGTCAGATATACCACAAAGAAACTGACAAAAACCGCCGCCCCTTTGGCGAGGACCGGGACAACGCCCATTTCGGTAAGCCAGCTCACGATGCTGACGGTAATACCCAAGCCCAACACAGCCGTTCCAATGAACCCGATCCGTTGCAGTTGCAGTGCGGCGCCTTGCCGTGTTTTACCGGGAAAAACGAAGCTCGACGAAATCAGCCAGTGCACGATTATACCGGCGCTATAGCCTGCTGCTGACGACCAACCGGGGTCGGTCGCGAAGGCAACCAGCACCATGAACAAGGCGACATCAAAGGCGAGGCTGACTACGCTGGCCAGCAAATAGCGGGTGATGGAGAAGCGATTGAACAAAGCCAGTGGTCCGGGCAGATTTCCTACCCAGATCCCGACGGTAGACCGTCTATCCTGACCGCTGCGCTCCATAACCATTCAACCTCGCGCCGCCACTATCCCCGCGGAGGCGGGGATCCATCTCCAGCCGTTGCAAAAAAACGCGGCCTCAGGAGATAGGCTCCTGCCTTCGCACGAGCACAGATATGGAAAAGGTTCAAAGTACACCGTTACGCCGCCTTGCTGGGCTTGCTTTCGGGCTTATCGTCTTCGATCCGTGTTGGGACATCACGCATGCTTTCCAGCGCGGCTGCCCGATCTTCGGAAATCACGGTTTCTGCGCCCTCGTCACCGGCCTCATGATATTCGGCATCTTCGTTGACGTTCCACACATTCCATTTGCGCGAGCCGGCTTCGATATTCTCCACCGTCAGCATCGCGGTCATCATCGCGTGATCCTGGTTGTTGTAGCGGTGCATACCGTTGCGACCAACCATGTGGAGCGTCGGGAAGCGTGCTTCGAGATCGTTGCGCATGGTTTCGACATTTTCTTCATAGCTGTCGTCATAGACGGGATAGGCTTTTTCCTGACGGACAACCGCGCCGCCCACAACCTGTTCAGGTTTGCACAGACCAAGGATCGCCATTTCTTTCTTGGCCAGTTCGACCAGATCTTCATCGGTCGAGGACCAAAGGCCATCATTTTCGAAGCAGAAATATTCCAGACCGACACAAGCAATCGACTCATCCGGCACCATTTCCGGCGACCAGCTACGGAAATTCTGAACGCGTCCAACCTGCACACGATCATCATGGATATAGATCCAGTTGTCGGGGAACAGGTCTTCGGATTTCACCATGATCGCCACCGTCAGGAAGTCACGATAGTTGAGATCCTGCGCTTCCGGCAGTGATTGCGGCAGCGGGTGAATACGGGTGGCCAGTTCGCGCATCGGCGCAGAGCTGATTACATGTTTCGCGTTGATAACGGTTTCGCCATCTTCGGTCGAAGCCGACACGCGCCAGTTGCCATCGGCATCCTGCGCCAATTGTTTCAGGCTGTGACCCATCAGCACTTCATTGCCCTTGGACCGCACGAAATCACGCGCGGCATCCCACATCATGCCAGGGCCGAGACGGGGATAGCGGAAAGTTTCCAGCAACGTCTTGGTTTCCATACCGTCATTGGGTTTCTTGTTCAGACCCAAGGATCGTTTCAAACCGTCGACAACTGCGCTCCAAAGGCTGAGGCCCTTGATCCGCTGGGCCGCCCAATCGGCGGACATTTCGTCGCAGGGCATGCCCCAGACTTTCTCGGTATAGGTTTTGAAGAAAATCGAATAGAGCTTCCAGCCAAACTGGTTGACGGTCCAGTCTTCAAAGCTTTTCACATTTTTGTTCGGGAAGACTTTCGCCTTGGCATAGCTGACCATGCACAGGGTAGAGCGCCAGATGCCCAGATTCCACAAAGCTTCAAACGCACGCAATGGATAGCTGTAAAATTTGCCTTCATAATAGATGCGGCTCATCCGCGGACGCTGGATAAAGTCGTCGGGCAGAATTTCGTTCCACAGATCGACAACTTCCTTGGATTTTGAGAAAAAGCGATGCCCGCCAATGTCGAAACGAAAACCTTCATATTCGACCGTCCGGCTGATTCCGCCGACATAGGTCGGGTCTTTTTCGATCACTTTTACCGAATAGCCTTTTTTGCTGAGCAGATAAGCGGCGGTAAGGCCCGCTGGTCCTGCGCCGATAATGGCTACATCTAAGGGGTTAGTCGCTTCAGTCATAAATCCGATCCCTGTTCAAAACACGGCACTCGACAGCGCCAGTTCATGTTTCAGAAACCGGAGTGAACGAAATTGGTTAGCGATAAGTTAATAGGAGCGTAAAATTGACCATTATACGCCAAAAAATGTTGAGTTTCAGCGGAAACTCGCATATTTCGCGATTCGCAATGGCAGAATGCCGTTGCCAACACTCGGAGCTTTTTTGTTAGAGATTGCAACAACCAACTGATTTGAAACCCGTTTAGCGGTTCAAATCACAGCAATGACGAAACCGGTGCGCGTGGCGCACAGGCGGTTTTGTCGTTCCCTATGGTTTAATCTCCGAGTATAAATAATGAATATTTCGAAAGCTGAACAGCGCGTACTTCACGTGCTCGCTCAAGGCGGACATATCCGCCACAAACGCAACAAGAACAGCAAGATCGACGAAGTGATGTGCGTCACCCGCGACGGTTATGTGCTGTCCGATTGTACGCTCGACATTTTCGCGCGCCTGAAACGCCGGGGGCTGATCATGTCCCGCAACGGCAGTCCCTATCGCATCTCACATCTCGGCCGGGTGTCTGTACGCCCTCAGCCTGACAATAGATAAAGAAATTACAAATGAACCAACATAGGCCCAACCCCATAAGACCGGTGGTCCCGGATGATCTGCCTGCTCTGAAGCGGATTATCGAAGCCACCGAAATGTTTCCCCCTGACATGCTGGATGAGATGATTGCCGGTTTTTTCAATGAAGAGGGCAGCGACGAGATATGGCTGACCCATGACAATGATGGCGCCAAAGCCATTGCCTATTGCCGGCCAGAGGAAATGACCGACAGGACATGGAATATGCTTCTCATCGCAGTCCATCCGGACAATCAGGGCGAAGGCATTGGCGCTGCCCTGATGAGTCATATTGAAGAGCATCTGACAGCTGAGGGGCAGCGGGTGCTGATCGTGGAAACATCAGGAACGGACGCTTTGGCCCGTACCCGTGAATTTTATCGATTATGTCAATATGATCAGGAATCACGCATCCGCGATTTCTACGCGGATGGTGACGACAAGATCACATTCCGGAAAGCCCTGCAGCGCTGACATATCTTGATATAATGCCCAGCCTGTCTCGCGACAGGTTGGGCATTTATTGTCGATCACTCCACCAAATCATCCGGCAGCATCGGTTCGCTGAGCAATTTTTCCATCGCCTTCCAACGCCAGACGGGGGCATCGCCCTGTCGCTCGATCCATGCCTTTACAATATCCTGACCCAGGCCATAGTTGATCACATAGCTGCGATATTGATCATTGAAGGACAGCGATTGTTCAGCGCGTTCGCGGCTGACCAGTTGATATTTCTGAATGAGCGCCAGCGCCTCATCCTTTGTTATGGTCTTGTCGAGATAGGCTTGTGCAATCACAAAGCGTGCTCCCTTAAGCTCGCTCAGCGCCTGTTGTAGCTTGAAGTAATCGGCCGCTGTCGATGGATCGAGCCCCGCGAGCGGATAAAGCACGTCCCGTTCAAACGCCAAACGCTCTTCCCCGGGAAAAGCGAGATCAATGCCATAATTGGCAGAGCCTTCGGCAATGAGCGACTGCGGCGAATAGAGCGGGTAGATGGAGAATTCCTGCCAGCCAAGCTCGCGTGTCAGGCGCTGTTCGAGCAGCATGTTATAAACATGATGGCCCGGATAACCTTCATGGCAGCCCAGATCGACAGCCCGCGATATCCTGATCGGCAGGTCGGTATTAATCTGGATCAGGCTTTGGAAGTTGCCCTGATAATAGTTGTAACCGCTCCAGCTCTTGTCGGTGACAAATTCCATCCTGAAATTTTCGTCGGCTGGCAGGCTTATATACTGTGCTGTGCGCCGCTTGCATTCTGCGATTGCGGCATCAAAAACCGGTTTCAAACGACTGGTCGGTATCGTGAAACGCTCTTGATAGGCCTCGACCCGCTCATGCAATGGGCCGTCGCCCGGTACCAGTGACGCAATCGTCGCCAGTGCGGCGTCATAGCTGCTCAACGGGGCGAATGTCGGTGTGACGCCGAACAGGCCTTTGGCCTCTTTTGCAAAAGGAAACACCTCGCCCTGCATCATCGCATGCCGGGTCAGGGCGGCTTCGAGCTGTGCAGACAAGAAGCGCTTGCGGGCCTCGACCAACGCATCATCGCTGGACGGCAGTCCATCAAGCCGCAGCATCAGATCAACGATGCCATTACCCAATTCCCGCATATAACGGGGCTTCGCCTTGGCGGCCAGCGCCCAGTCTGGGGGGCCGTAATAGGCATCGACATAGCCTGCTTCTTGCTCGCCGAGCTCCAGCGTCAGTTTTACATAGTCGCGGCTGATCGCGTCGATATCCGAAACTGCAGCCGTGACCTGCGCAGTCGCAGACGGCGGTGGTGGGGCATAGGATTGGGGTGGCGGACAGCCGGTCAGCAGCACCGCTACAGCAAGGGCCGCAATCGCCTTCAAAGCACGGCCTTCAGTTCCTGCGCCTCTTCACTATCCAGCGATTTCAGGTGCTTGTCCTGCGGCGCAAAGCGCAGAATACAGTAACCAACAATCGCTGAAAGGAACGAGCCGCCCAGCACGCCGATTTTTGCTTCCTCAATCAGCAATGCGTCTCCGGGGAAAGCGAGCGCACCGATAAACAGGCTCATGGTGAAGCCGATGCCACATAATGTCGCCACGCCGTAAACCTGAAGCCAGCTGGCACCGCCAAGCCGGCCAGCGAAACCGGTCTTCACGGCAATCCACACGGCAGTAAAAATACCAATCTGCTTGCCCAGGAAAAGACCCGCCGCAATGCCTATCGGTAGAGGCGCGAAAATCTGCTCTATACCGATGCCTTCCAGCGACACGCCGGCATTGGCGAACCCGAAAATTGGTACAATGAAGAAAGCGCTCCATGGCGCAATACCATGTTCCAGCCGATGCAGTGGCGAATCTGCGGCATCTGGAGAACCGGGCGTCACGACGATCGGAATAGCCAATGCCGCCAATACACCAGCTATTGTAGCGTGGACGCCGGACAGCAAGACTGCAAACCACAGCAATAGGGCGAAGAACAGATAGATAATCAGCGATTTCACGCCAGCCTTGTTCATCGTGTACATAATGCCAAGGATGACGGCAGAGGCGAGCAAAGCCGCACCATTGATTTCGGCGGTGTAGACCAGCGCAATAATCGCAACGGCGCCCATATCGTCAACAATCGCAACCGTGACCAGAAACAGCTTCAGCGACGTCGGTGCGCGCGGCCCGAGCAGCGCCAGAACGCCAATGGCAAAGGCAATATCCGTCGCAGCCGGAATGGCCCAGCCGTTATACAATGCCGGCATATCGCGCACGATAACGAGGTAGATTAATGCGGGAACCACCATGCCAGCCGCTGCCGCCAATATGGGCAAGCGCCGGCGCTCCCATGTGTTCAACCGGCCATCGACAAATTCCCGTTTGATCTCGAGACCGACGAGCAAGAAGAATATCGCCATCAGGCCATCATTTATCCACAAATGCGGGGTCATTGGGCCCAGCTTTTTCGAAAGCACGGGACCTTTCAGTTCATGCAGAAAATGATGATACATGTCATAAAGGGGGCTGTTCGCCACGATCATTGCCAACGCTGCGGCTATCATCAACAATATCCCGCCCGCTGCTTCGCTTTTCAGAAAATTGCGCAGCGCAGAATCAGTTCCGGTTCGCGCTTGTTTTTCAGACGACATAAATGGCCTTTTGTTGATCCATGATTAGCTGAGACCCATGCGCAGACACGCCTGTAAAATCAAGAGCCAGTGTTGGTTTCTTTGCGGTCGAAATGGATGTTATCTGATTTTGCGACCACCGGACAACCCGCGTCATCAGCCGGTCCGACGTGGCCTTGTCCCGCCGGATCTCGCCTGTGCCGATGCCATTGGCCGGTTATCAATATCATAATAGCTATATGGGATTCCGATATGCCACTTATAATTTGGGACATACTATCCGGGGTTCATCGAACAGGGATAAACGACCGGCAGTTCTCTTCTATGTAATTGACGAGCGTGCCGTCATCAGGACCAACGGCACGCTCGTTTAAGTTGATAAATGCGAACCACTCGTGGCTTGGTCAGTCTACCGATGCCTCTGAGCGTTCGGACTCATCCTGGTTCTTCAACGGCAATCGCTTGAGATAAATATCGGCGATTTCACTTGGCGTGAAAACCGGGGGCTGTTTCAAATTGGATTCCGCCTGACCATCATCGCCGACACAGGCATTGATCGCCATGAGCAGGGAGTCAGCCAGCGGCGCGGGATCGGTTTTTTCGATATCGCCCTTTAGCATGAGGCTTTGGAGAAAATGCTCTATCTTCAGCCGCAATGGTTCGTCAATCCGGTGATCATATTGTTCTTCAATCCACCGAAATGCGCGGCGGTCGCGCGCGCGTGATGCCCTCAGTTCAAAGCTTTCTGGCGACAGAAGAATGGCGATGCCTGCCCGGCAGAAACGATGAAGCATTTTCTTTACTGGCTGATCAAGGTCGAACTTGATCTCCGCCATAGCCAGATCAATCTTCTCGAAAAGTTCGAGACGGGAAGCACAGTAAAGCTCTTCCCGATTGGCAAACTGGTTGTAAACGGTGCGACGCGACACGCCTGCTTCAGCGGCCACCGCTTCCATTGCAAATTCATTGAAACTTTGTTCGCGCAGCTTCCGCCGCGCTGCATCCAAAATCAACCGACGAGAGGATGCAGGACGCCATGCGGATCCTTCTGCATTGGTATCAATCTTCGGGTTTTTTGTCTGTACTCGGGTTACCATTTTACGCTCCTGTAACACTATCAGCCGGGGGGTCGGCCTCTAAAATGCACGACAGAGTTTACGTAAAATGATGTAAAATATCTCGCCATATTCTACGAACAAGCGCCCAGAAACGATAAAAATGCCGAGGGAGCAATAAACGACATTCCGGGCCAAATGAACGACACCGTCCAGCAGTTTCACTGTCGCAAAAACGGTTGCATAACAGGTTCATGGGCATAAGCTGCAGCGCCATGAGGGGGAGGACATCCTTCCTCCACTTCATCCTGCTCGCAGGTTATCGCGAATTTGTGCCTTCCCGTCGGAGCCACCATGTCGATGTCGCTGATCCTGACCCATATAAGCCCGGTCACCGAAGATCTTTTGTTCAGCCCGATGTAATAGCAGATAATCTATCAGTCGAAGTCCCGTGGATTGCAGTCTCGCTCAGGTTCAGGCCATGCCACCCCTTACATTGCTGATCAGTGATGACGAACCGCTAGCGGTATCGCGTCTGATCGAACTGGTACAGCGGATGGATAATGTCACTCTGCTCGGGGAAGCGTCCGATGGTCAGGAGACGCTGGAGCTGATTAAGGAACTCAATCCGAATGTCGTCTTGCTCGACATAGAAATGCCGATTTTGGACGGATTTGATGTGATTGAGAATCTGTCCACTTCTCTGGGCCAGACCAACGGGAATATTCCCCTGGTTATCTTCATCACCGCCTATCCCCAATTTGCTGTCCGGGCTTTTGAAACCGGCGCGCTGGACTTCATACCCAAGCCGGTCCGCTACACCCGCCTGGTCGCGGCGATTGACCGCGCTCGCTCCGCTTATGCGGACCGGGAAGCCCGACAACGTCTGGCCCTGCTCGGAACAACACTCGATCAACTCCGGCGGGAGCGATTTCAGGTGGTGGATGACGACCATTATCTATGGGTGCCCCGCCAAGGCGAGGTGATCCGGGTGGATTGCGATAATATCGACTGGGTCAAGGCCGAAGGTGAATATGTGCGGCTCTATTGTGACCAGACATCCTATCTCTATCGGCAAATGATTGGTGACTTTGCCGCCAAAAACGCCGCCATCGGCTTTTTGCGGGTCCACCGGTCAGCAGCAGTCAATGTTGCGCGAATCATAGCCGTTAGCCGCAACAAAAATGGCGGTCGGCGACTGCGATTGAGCACCGGCGAAGAAATACCGGTGGGCAGAAAATATGCCAAGGACGTAACCGCAATTATCTCGCCCGAAACATAATAAAGCGCATTATTATCAATAGATTAGATGCCATCAATTTCCTATTTTTATGAATATTTACAACGAAGTAAAGTCACCGTTGCGCCGAATCTTCACACGCTGGGCAATATCCAAATATCCGTCATATTTGATTGCTGCGCCGCTTTTTCCTCTTATTTGGTTGCCCCTGTAATCAACTAAGGGAGCCAGCAATGCGGCCGAATTTCAAAACCAAAACTTTACGCAAATGTTTTACATCAGCAGCGATAATGGCAGTGGCCGTCTCTGCCACAACCGCCAAGGCGCAGGACCAGGAAGGCGCAGATAGCGAAGAAGTTTCTGACGTTATTGTCGTTACGGGGTCGCGGATTACCAATCCGAATCTTGAGTTATCCAGTCCGGTTTCGGTCGTCGGTCGCGACGAAATTGATTTGCAGCCATCGCTCACAGCAGAGGAATTAATTCGCGAACTGCCAGGTGTTGTGGCCGATCTGGGCTCAGCGGTCAATAACGGTAGTGAGGGCGCGGCCGAAATCAACTTGCGCGGACTAGGCAGCAACCGTAACCTTGTTTTGCTGAACAATCGACGGGTCGTTCCCAGCGGTCTGACCGGTGTGACCGACACCAACCTGATTCCATTGGCATTGGTGGAACGGGTTGATATCGTAACCGGTGGCGGCGGCACAGTCTATGGTGCCGATGCCATTTCTGGTGTCGTAAACTTCGTTCTCAAAGACGATTTTGAAGGCGCAGAAATTTCAACCAGCTATGGCATTACCGAAGAATCCGATGGCTCCGTTTTTCGCGCTGACCTGACGCTCGGCGGAAACTTCGCCGATGATCGCGGTAACGCCGTATTTAGTGTTGGTTACCGCACATCTGACCCGGTGCTGCAAGGTGACCGATCATTCGGTTTTGAGTCGCTGAGTTCTGTAACCGGTAATCCCCAAGGGTCAGGAACGTCAGTCCCGACGGCTATCAACGGGCAGCAATATGATCCGGATACCGGTTTACTTTCCGACGACATCAACACTTTTAACTTCAATCCATTCAACTATTATCAGACGCCTTTCGAACGGTTTAACGTCTTCGGCGCTGCTCACTATGAAGTTACGGAAGGCATTGAAGTTTACGGGCAGGGTCTTTATTCTAAAAATACGGTCGAGACACAATTCGCACCTTCCGGACTGTTCGGCACGACTTATAATTTGCCGCTCAGCAATCCGTTTCTGACCGATGCGCTGCGAAACCAGATTTGTGCGCAACCCATTGTCGGATTGAGCCAAGCCGAATGTGATGCGGCAGCAAACGTTACGGACCCAAGCGACCCGGCCTTCCGGGCTCCGGCAGTCGCGATAAACCGCCGACTAGTCGAACAAGGTCAGCGCCAACAAACGCTGGAATTTGATGTTTTCCAGATAGAGGCTGGCGTTCGCGGCGATATTATCGACACGATTCAATTTGACGTTCATGCGACACACGGGCGATCCACGCGCGTTCGTAGCCAGAATAATAGCGGTCTCCGTTCGCGCATTCAGCAGGGATTGTTTGCGGTTGATGCCGAAAATTGTATCGACCCGTCAAATGGTTGTGCTCCAATCAACCTCTTTGGTTCCGGTCAGGATATTTCTCCGCAAGCAGTCGCTTTCTTCAACCAGCCGGTTTCTGCAACCACTAAAACCGAGCTTACTACGGTGACAGGTTCGATTTCCGGTGACGCAGGCTTCACTATTCCATGGGCTGAGACACCAGTAAACTTCGCCATTGGCGCGGAATATCGTGACAATGTCGCGTCAATCATTCCTGATATCGCATCCGGTACGCCTGATGAGATACTGGGCAATGGTGAGCCGCTTGTGCCTCAGTCGGGCGGTTATGATGTTGTGGAAGTTTTTGGCGAACTTGTGGCGCCACTGGTCGAAGACAAACCGTTTTTTCATAGCCTGACGCTTGAAATAGGCGGTCGTTATTCGGATTACTCAAATACTGGCGGAAACTTCACCTGGAAAGCAGGCGGCAGTTGGGAACCGGTAGAAGGGTTGAAACTGCGTGGCATTTATCAGCGGGCTGTTCGGTCCCCCAACATCGAAGAGCTGTTCCGGCCGACTACCACCGGATTGGATAATTTGGCTGTTGATCCGTGCGCGGGTTCAAATCCGGTTGGCAATGCGCAACTTACAGCAACCTGTATTGCGCAGGGCGCGCCCGGAGGCCAGATCGGTTCTATTCCTCAACCTTCTGCGGGTCAGATCAACGTGACGAGCGGCGGAAATGAAAACCTGGATGTCGAAAAAGCGCGAACCATAACAATCGGTGCCGTTATACAGCCGGCTGTCGTTCCTGGTTTAACGGTATCCATTGATTATTATGACATCGTCATTGATGACGCTATCTCTGAAACCACCGTAAATGACGTATTTGGGCCTTGTTTTGCAGCACCAAGCCCCGACAACCCCGCTTGTGCATTAATCCAGAGAAACCCTCTTAACGGGAGTCTGAATGGTGGCTCAGATACACCGGGCGTCACTCTAGCTCTCTCCAATCTGGGACGCTTTGAAACATCGGGAATTGACTTTGGCATAAACTATCAGCGCGAACTGAATTTCGCGACGCTTGGCCTGCAATTCAACGGCAACTACACTATTGATAACAAATTCCAGGCGACACCAACCAGCGTCAATCGCGAATGTGCCGGATTTTATAGCGTTGCCTGCACAACCATCGGTGGCATTAAGCCGGAGTTTCAGTTGAATAGCCGGATCAGCCTGAGCCGCGAGGAAGGTTCCATCTCGCTGGGTTGGAGGCATATTTCTGGCCAGGATATTGAGCCTTCGCTCGAAGGCGATTTTCTGCCCGAGTTCGAAAGCATTGATTCCTATAATATCTTCGATTTGGCCTTGAGAGCGCAGGTGATGGAAACACTCAACGTTACCTTGGCTGTTGATAACCTGTTCGACAAAAAACCACCAGTTGTCGGGAACGACATCGGGACGACCGCATTTAACAGCGGAAACACATTCCCAACGACCTATGATGCCCTCGGCCGCCGGTACACGATCGGTGCGACGCTAACGTTCTAAACAAGCACTCACAGATCAAAAAGGAAAGGCGGCCATTTTCACGGCCGCCTTTTTTATGTCTGTAACGGTCTCGCCAAAACTTCACTAGGGCCGCGAAATCATGCCGCCATCAAGTGCAATCGTCTGCCCGACCAACCAGGATGAAGCCCTGGAGCACAGATACAGCGCGGTTCCGGCAATATCTTCCGGTGCTCCCATCCGTCCGCGGGGGATTTGTGACAGCGCCATTTTGGTCATCCCGTCATTCTCGACAATCTGCTTCGTCATATTGCTCGGGAAAAATCCGGGGGCAATCGCGTTGACGTTGATGTGATAGGACGCAAGATCCGTGGCCAGATGCTCGGTCAGATGGATCACACCGGATTTACTCGCCGAATAAGCATAGGTCGGCATGCCCGAATTTCGGATGCCGTTGATCGACGCGATATTGATGACCCGCGCCGGATCATCCGCATTGCCCGATGCTTTGAGCAGCGGCAGAAACTTCTGGGTCGCAAAGAATATCGCCTTGATGTTGATATCCATCACCTTGTCCCAGCCTTTTTCGGGAAAATCCTCAATCGGCGCGGCCCAGTTGGCGCCCGCATTGTTGATCAGGATATCAACCTTGCTCTCGCGCTCGCTAACCGCTGCAACAAAGCTTTCAATGCCTGCAACGTTCGACAGATCAGCGGGTATGGCGATACATTCGCCCAGCTTGGAAAGCTCTTCGGCCATCGCCATCAAACGATCTTCCTTGCGCGCGGTAATATAGACTTTCGCCCCATTCTCCACGAGACCGCGCGCCATCATCGCGCCAATACCGCTGGAGCCTCCGGAAACAACCGCCACTTTGCCGCTGACATCAAACAGGTTTTTCATATGCTCTCCTCTATTTTTGGATCAAGCTGCCATCACACAGCGCGACACGCTTGTCCACGGATGAGAGAGATATGTTGCACCGGCAGGGTCGGGCCAGACAGCGATTGTAAGCCTTCGCTTTTTGCGGTGCCCTGCCCTTACGGGGTATAAGAGAACCCGCTATTTTGAAGAGACGTTTTCGGCCCGCCAGGCCACCCTTGCTTGCGCTGCGGGATTTTTGCCGACGCCGATCCCCCGGATCGATCACGAGAATTATTGCCCTCTGTTGGAAGACGTTTTCGGCCCGCCAGGCCACCCTTGCTTGCGCTGCGGGATTTTTGCCGACGCCGATCCCCCGGATCGGCTCTGCTCGGCAAAAATGGTGGACAGGATAGGATTCGAACCTATGTACGCTTGCGCGGGCAGATTTACAGTCTGCTGCCTTTAACCACTCGGCCACCTGTCCATTTGGTTGCCTATCTTGACCGTTTATCGGCAAGATGCGGCTCAATGACGAAAGCATCGCCCAGTGTCAATGCCTGCCCCTTCAAAATCGCAAATTTCCCGCGAAAAAGGTCCAAAAAAGAGTGTCCCATTGCGGACGAACCGCTAAGGAGCCTTATGGCACGTAAAAATAGATCTGTGAAAAAAACCGGTGGCGGTTTGAAATTCTGGGGCCGGCATGCGGTGGAAGCCGCGCTCGCCAACCCCCATCGGTTCGTGAAGAAAATTTCAGGGACACGCGAAGCGCTCGCAACGCTCGACCTGCCCGAAGACTTGGCGGTCGTATATAGCGACGTCGCTGACCTCGGCCGGGTCATACCGCGCGAGGCGCCGCATCAGGGAATGGTGCTGGATGTGGATCCGCTGCCTGAAATCTGGCTGGGCGACTTGCTCGACAAGGTCGCTGACAAAGGCCGTCCGATATTGGTTCTGGACCAAGTGACCGACCCCCATAATGTTGGTGCGATATTGCGCTCTGCCGCCGCATTTGATGCCGCCGCGATTGTGACGCAGGATCGGCACGCGCCGCCGGAATCCGGTACGCTGGCAAAGTCAGCCTCTGGCGCTTTGGAAATTGTACCTTGGGTGCGCGTAGTCAATCTGGCGCGGGCGCTCGATGAAATTGCCGAAGCGGGATATTGGCGCATCGGCATGGATGGCGAAGCAGACCAAACGCTTGGCAGCCTGATGGGGCAAAGCAAATTGGCCTTGGTAATGGGCGCAGAAGGCGAAGGTTTGCGGCAGAATGTCGCGGCGCATTGTGACGCGCTGGCACGCCTGCCCATGGCCCCGCAGATGGAAAGCCTGAATGTGTCCAATGCCGCAGCCATTGCTCTTTACGCTGAATATACACGAGACAGGGAGAATTAGATGAAACAGATTTTTAAATTTGTAGCCGCACTGTCGGCACCTTTGTTGCTTTCAGGTTGTTTCTTGTTACCCGGAAAGTTCAATGCGAAGCTCACCATTCTTGACGGCGATCGGTATGAATTTGGCTATACCGGTCAGATTCAGATGACCATGCCTGACGATGGCAAAATGAAAAAGCCAAGCAACGAACCATTTGACCCGGCCAAGCTGAAATGCCGCGATCGCGTGTATAAGAGCAATGGTGAAGTAAATGCCGAAAGCCCTGTTTATGGGGACGAATATGACCGGTATGGCAAGGATGCAGATCCTTCTATTGATAATGAAAATCTCAGCTATGAAGTGGTTGACCGGGAATGCACCGACGAAGAAGTCACCAACAGGCAAGACCGGTATGAGCGCGATCAAGCCCGCAAACAGAAGCGTTATGAAGAAGAATCTGCCATGGCGGGCGCGTTTTTCGGCGGTCCTATTCCCGGTGATGACGACAGCATGGTCGCATTCGCCAAGAAATTAAGCAAATATCAGGGCTGGAAGAAGGTCGAACATGCAGGCGGTAATATATTCGACGTAGAATATAGTGAAACCGGACCCATCGGCAATTATTTCAGCTTTCCTGTGCTTCCGGACGCACAGATGCAATATCCGTTCTTCCAGCTCATTCGGCGCAGCGATGGCGCTGTCGAGATGATGACACCGGGCATTGCCGGCCAGGGCAGCTTGTTCAACATGATGATGATGAAAGAAAGCGGAGGCAAAGCGCCCGAAATTTCCGATATCGATGGAGTGTTGACTGTCGAAACCAACGGTACGGTCGTTAACAATAACAGCGTTGATGGCTTTACCGTAAAGGGTGATCGGAAAACCATGAGCTGGAAAATCGGCAAGAGTGCCGAGTCCGAAGACGGACCGCGCGCTCTGATCAGATTCTGATCCACATTTGATACGCATAAAAAAGGGGAGCTTTGCCGCTCCCCTTTTTATATCTTCTGTCGAAGGGTCTAGTCTTCTTCGGCGATTTTCACTTTCAAACCTTCAAGGTCATCATTCAATTCGATCTGGCAGCTGAGCCGCGAAAACTCATTGCGATGATCGCTGCTTTCCAGCAGATCATCTTCGTCTTCGCTCATCGCCGGCAATTTGTCTTTCCAGTCGGCATCGACATGCACATGGCAAGTCGCGCAAGAACAACATCCACCGCACAGCGCTAGCAATTCGTCAAAACCATTGTCGCGGATCGCTTCCATGACGTTCATACCGCTGTCGACAGTAACGGCTTTTTCTTCTCCGGTACGACCGGTGACGTGGATGGTTGGCATATAAACCCCTTAAGCTGTTTTCATTCAAAATCCGGCACGCTATGTCCGCTCGACCAAAAAGAATCAAGAGGCCAAAAGGCCAGTAACCTGAGGCGAAGCCGCAATGGGCCTATCAAAAGAGACGATAAAGACCAGCCTCGACGCAATCAGCAAAGTCGAGCCGACATTGGGGAAGGCCATCAAGGCCGCCGGTTATCCGGAACCGCGGATCAATCCCGAGGGCTATCAGACCCTGCTCCGCACGATTGTCGGGCAGCAGGTCAGCGTGGCTTCCGCGGCTTCGGTTTGGGACAAGCTGGAGGCGCTTTTGGGTGCAGGTTGCCCGGCCGAAGCGCTGATCGCGACCGAATTTGACGAGTTGCGGGCTTGTGGCCTGTCGCGCCAGAAGCAGGGCTATGCGCGCAGTCTGGCAGAACTGATATTGTCCGGCGGGCTGGACCTCAACAATTTGCCGCACGATGATGAAGAGGCGATTGCGCTACTCACCCAGGTCAAGGGCATCGGCCGATGGTCGGCGGAAATCTATCTGCTCTTTGCTTTGGGTCGCCCCGACATCTGGCCGGCCGGTGATCTGGCGATACAAGCCGGTGTCGGTGACATATTGGGCCATGACACGCGGCCATCGGAACAGGATCTCAGGGAAATTGCCTTGCCCTGGTCGCCGCATCGCGGGTCGGTCGCAATTTTTATCTGGCATCATTACAACACGATGGTGATGTGAACGGGTGGCAAATAGCCGCGCAAGGACATCCCCAGGATCACGTTCGTTAACAGGGCCCTTCGACAGGCTCAGGACGAACGGGTAAAAAAATCGATGCTATTTTTTCAGCCCCGGGTTGAGCGCCATTACTTCCTCCATAAAGGATCGCGGCTTTTTCCAGAATTTGGTCTTAAGGTTAAACCGGTAACCCAATATCGCCACGGCCTCGCTAGCGAAATGCACGCAATTGCGTTTGTTGAGGCTATAGCTTTTCTGCGGCATATTGCGCCATTTGGCGACCAGAGCCATCAGCTCGCGATATTTGCCGTCCCCCACCGTCACGGTGAAATGCGGGTTGCTATTGGCAATATATTTGGGCTTGGGCGTCTCGACCTTGCCTTTGACCGATCCCCATAAAATACCCGGAGAGACATTCACAGCGGTAAATCCGAAGCTGGTGTCTACCGCTTCACCGTTTTCCAGCTTGCCCTTCAACACAAAGAAGGCGTGGGGGAAATTCTTGCCAAAATCATGGGAATAGAAGGTCACCGCCACTTGCGCCTGCGCGGGCATGGCAACCATGAATAGCGGAACGAGAACGGCCAGAAAACGCAGCCGGAACATCACAAAAAACTGTTTTGTCACTTATTGATCTTTCCCGTTTCTGATCTGCTCATCCAGCCATCGCGCCGCCTGTCTGGGCGATTGCTTGTCCGCTTCACGGTCGACTTTATAGTTCGCCTCTCGCATATTTTCCACCGTAATTGCACCGACCAGAGGTTTGATTGCGTTCATAAATATCTCATCTCCGCTGCGCCGTGGAGCAACCAATATCATTGCGTCGTAAGAGGGCACCGCGCCCTTGGTGTCTTCCAATACGACAAAGCCATTGGCCGCGATCCTTCCGTCTGAGGAAAAGGCTGAAATCACATCGACTTCCCCGCTCGATAATGCGGGATACATGAAGGTCGGATTAAACGAACGCGCTTCTTTGAATTGAATAGGATAAGCCGCCTTGACCATCGCCCATTCCGGCCGTTCGAGAAATTCGAGATCCGTGCCGAACGCAAAATCAGACGACACGCGGGCGAGGTCATCCAGCGTCTCAAGCTTTTTGCTGTCCGCATCTTCAGGACGCACAGCAAAGGCATAGGTGTTTTCAAATCCCAAGGCGCCGAGCATCGTCACGCCATGTTCGGACGCGCTCCATTTCGCGATTTCCTCCACCATTTCATCGGCAGGTACCGTATCGGTGCGCTTCATCTGGTTGGTCCAGATGGTGCCGGAATAATCGACGTAGATATCAATATCATTGGCAGCGACCGCCTGAAACACGACTGCTGAACCCAAGCCGTCTTGATAGCGCACTTCATAACCGGCTTCCTCAAGCCGGGAACCGATCAGGCGCGCCAATATGAATTGTTCGGAGAATCCCTTTGCGCCGATCACGACGACATCATCGCGCGCAGCCAGCATCGGCAACAGCGCGATGGCCAAACCGATGCCAATGACCGCCGTGCTGCCCCATGCCATGACCTTTCGCCGTTCCCGGATACCCCGCTCGACCAGACCGAGCAGCAGATCGACGATGATCGCCAGCCCCGCAGAGGCAAAACATCCCGTGAGAACCAATGTCCAGTTTTGCGTTTGCAGGCCGGCAAAGATCAGATCTCCCAGACTGGCCTGCCCCACCGTCGTGGACAATGTTGCAGCGCCGATAGTCCAAACAGCCGCTGTCCGGATACCGGCCATGATCGTGGGCGCAGCCAAAGGCGCTTCAACCAGACGCAGCTTTTGTGCTGCCGTCATACCAAGCCCGTCTGCGGCCTGCCTTGCGGCCGGCGGCACACCGGTCAGTCCGGTGACCGCATTGCGTAATATGGGCAACAGCGCGTAGAGCGTAAGCGCCAGCAGCGCCGGCAAAAAGCCAAGCGCCGATATCTCGCCGCCCAGCAAGGCCGATAGCCCGAGCAGAACCGGATAGAACAGCGCGAGCAAGGCCAGTGCCGGGATGGTCTGGACCAGACTCGCAAACCCCAAAATTACCGCCGCCACTCTCGGTGCGCGTGCTGCCCAGATGGCCAGCGGCAAACACAACGCCATGGCGAGCAGCAATGCCGAAAAACTAAGCTGCACATGGGCTGCCAGCAATTCGGGCACCCGCGCAAAGGCCTGTTGCCATGCCTCTGTCACGCCTTTTTCGCTCCGTCTTTTTTGCTCAGCGCGATGAGATGCGCCGCCTGCGCGCGCGGGACAGCAACCAGGGCTTCGGCTTCATCGCCAACATCGCCCGACAATAGTTCCGCTGGCGTCGCATCCGCCTTGATCTGCCCGTCTTCCATGACCAATATCCGATCGGCAAGATAGAGCGCCTCTGCCATATCGTGGGTGACGATGATCGTCGTCAGCCCCAGTTTGTCATGCAACGCCTTATATTGACCGGCCAGACTATCGCGCGTCACCGGGTCCAGCGCGCCGAAAGGTTCGTCCATCAGCATCAATCCCGGCCGGGTTGCAAGGGCGCGCGCAACGCCGACACGTTGCTGCTGCCCGCCACTTAACTGATGCGGCATTCGGGTCGCCATCTCCTGCGGCAATTCGACCAATTCCAGCAGTTCGGCGACGCGCTCGCTGCGCCCCTCCTTTTCGCCAGCCAGCTCCAGACCGATAGCGATATTGCGCGATATAGTCATGTGCGGGAAAAGACCGATATTCTGGAACACATAACCGATCCGGCGGCGCAAGATATGGGGATCAATCGCTTTGACATTATCATCCGCAATCAAGACCTCTCCCGCTGTCGGGTCTGTCAGCCGGTTGATCATTTTCAACAAGGTGGATTTGCCGGAACCGGAGAGACCAACGAGCGCAACAAAGCTACCGGCCCCGATCTCCAGCGATATGTCGTCCACGGCGGTGATGGCACCATAAGTGCGCCTGACATTTTGCAGACTGATCGCTGGACCGGAGGCGGAAGGGCTTGAAATCATTGTCGCTACTATTGGCCAGCTTTCCCCCATATGTCCAATCGCTCTTGACCTGATGCGGAAAAACCGCTCGAATAAACATCAATGTCAATAAGACAATGAAAAAGGGCGAGGACGATCATGGCATATCAGAGCGGACAGAAATCTATATTCATCACTGGCGGCGCATCCGGGTTGGGGCGTGAGGTTGCTCGCTATTTCGCAGGCAAAGGCTGGTTTATCGGTATTGCCGATATCAACGATACCGGCATGTCTGAAACCGCAGCACTGTTACCCGAAGGCCAAAGCTCGATCCACAAGCTGGATGTCACAGACCGCGCCAACTGGAAATCCGCAGTTGCCGATTTCGGCGAACTGACCGGCGGCACGATGAACGTGCTGTTCAACAATGCCGGCATTGGTGAAGGCGGCCCGATTCAGGAGATGACCGACGAGGATATCGACCTGATGATCGCGATTAATTTCACCGGCTGTATCAGCGGCACGCGGGCCTGTTTCGAAATGCTGAAAAACACACCGGACAGCTGCGTGCTCTACACAGCATCAGCTGCGGGGATATATGGTGTCGCCGACCTCAGCGTCTACAGCGCCACCAAGTTTGCGGTACGCGGCCTTGCAGAATCACATGATCTGGAATTCAATAAATATGGCATCAAGTCCCGATCATTGATGCCCGGCTTTGTGGATACCAACATCATCTCGGATGTGGTGGAAGGCACCAATCAAACCGGCAAAGAGCGGCTCGAAGAAAGCGGTGTACTCGTCAGCCCGGTATCGATTATCGGTCCGGCAGCATGGGAAGCCGTTCACGGCAAAAAGGTCCATACGCCAGTCAATAAAATGGCGAAACAATTGGCCTTTGCTGCCCGTTGGATGCCCGGCCGCTTGCGCAAACAATCTGTCGAGCTAGCCGATCTCGGCAATGTTCTGGCTGGCGCGGATCCGAAAAACTAGAGGATATCCTCAATCACTTGCGCCAAATCTATGTCGCGCTGTGACAATCCGCCATTCTCACCCGCATCATGCGTGGTCAGGGTGATTTCGACATTATTGTAAACATTGGACCACTCCGGGTGATGATCGGCTTTTTCGGCATGCAACGCCACCCGGGTCATGAATGCGAAGGCTTCGGTAAAATCGCCAAATTTAAACTTCCGGCCAATAGCATCTCGCTCGCTGTCATAGGTCCAGTCGGATAGCTGGGCCAAAGCGGCTTTCCGATCGGCTTCATTTAAGGCTGCAACCATAATTCGATACTCCTGACTTGGCTTTACTGCCGTTTCATGGCTTAAGTCTCTCCCATGAACGAAGGGGCGTCAACCAAAATGCGGGATCAAGCGAGCGATAGCCTGCGCGCCCAGACCCTGTCATGCGTGCGCGGCGACAAATTGCTCTTCCGCGATTTGAACTTTGCCCTGGCTCCCGGTCAGGCCGGACTGGTTACAGGGTCCAATGGCGTCGGTAAATCCAGCCTGCTGCGATTAATTGCCGGATTGCTCGAGCCATTTTCCGGTTCGATCCATAAACCGGCCGCAACAGCATTATGCGACGACCGCATGGCACTGGACGAAAATCTGTCGCTGCAACACGCGCTGCGTTTCTGGGCCCGACTGGATGGTCAGTCGGAAAATGATTGCACAGCTGCCATCGCTGCTGCGGGCATGGACCATTTGGCGGAGGTTCCGATCCGCTATTTCTCAACCGGCCAGCGCCAGCGTGCGCGCCTGGCGCGGACCTTTCTGTCGCATGCCAATTTGTGGTTGCTGGATGAACCCGCCAATGGACTGGACAAAGCCTCGGTCATATTATTGGGTCAGACTTTGCAAACCCATCTGGATCGTGGCGGGATGATATTGGCGGCCAGCCATATTGCCTTGCCGATCACCTTCGACTTGAACCTTGAATTGGCTACGATCGAACAATTGGAGACCCCGCTATGATGGGCGTGCTCAAAAGCCTGATCTGGCGCGACGTGCGGCAAAGCTATTCCAGCGGCGGGACCTGGCTGCCGGTAATCTTCTATCTGTCGGTAGCGACTTTGTTCCCCTTTGCCGTCGGCCCGGATCGCGATTTGCTGTTCCAAACCGGCGGCGGGATATTGTGGATCGCCGCCCTGCTCGCAACCTTGCTACCGCTGGACCGGCTCGTGCAGCCGGATCTCGACAATGGCCTCTATGATCAACTGCTGGTGCGCGGAATTACCGACGAGCTTATTGCCTTTGCCCGGCTGATCTCACACTGGCTCGCCTTTGGGCCGCCTTTACTGTTTGCGGCGTTGCTCGCTAGCGGTCTGATGGGTCTCGAAGGACCGCCGCTGGTCACGCTGCTGGCGAGCCTTGCCATTGCAACGCCCGCCCTGGCCGGACTGGCCGTCATGATTGCAGCCCTTACCGCTGGCCTGAAAGGCGCGGGCGCTCTGGGCGGCCTGTTGCTGGTGCCCCTCGCCATCCCCTTGCTGATTTTCGGCGCTGGCAGTCTCGCCGATCAAAGCGGCAGTGCGCTGCTGTTCCTGAGCGCTGTATCGCTTTTACTGGTCGCGATTACGCCATTTGCGGCCGGTGCCGCACTGAAGGCGGTGAGAGAGTAAAGCGCGAGTGCGGAACCAATAGGGCTTTCCTACACGACGAGGCCTGTGGTAAATAGCAGCATGGTTATCCTGCCCATCGCCCCTGCATCACATTCTGTTCTATCCGCGGAGAGAAGTGCGATATTTTTTCGGCCGATTCAGCGTCGAAACTGTCGAAACTCACGCCAACAAGCCCGATCCTATCACATTTGATGTGATATAGCTCTAGACTCATCACATTACAGTGTGATAGTGGCCGCACAACACAAAGCAGATAGAGGCCATCCCATGAGCAAGATATTGATAGAACAACTGACCGACCTGATTGATTCGGGCAAGGAAACCCGTGCCGGCTTGGCGCGTGCGGCAGGTCTTCATGCGAATAGCTTGCGCGCTTTGGGGCAGCCGGACTGGAACCCGACTGCCGAAACGCTGGGCAAGCTGGAAACCTATCTAGCGCGCGGCGGCAGCGGCGTGATGGCGACAGCCGAAGAGATTATCAACGAAGCGCGCAATGGCCGCATGTATATCCTGGTGGACGACGAAGACCGGGAAAATGAAGGTGATCTGATCATCCCGGCGCAAATGGCGACGCCCGATGCAATCAACTTCATGGCTAAATATGGTCGTGGTCTGATCTGTCTGGCCATGGCAAAGGATCGGGTGGAAGAACTGGGTCTCGACATGATGAGCCAGAATAACCGCACGGCCCATGAAACTGCGTTCACGATCTCGATTGAAGCACGCGAAGGCGTGACGACCGGTATCTCCGCCGCCGACCGCGCGCGCACCGTCGCGGTGGCGATTGATGGTACCAAGGGCAAGAGCGAGATTGTGACCCCCGGTCATGTCTTCCCGTTACAAGCGCGCAACGGCGGCGTGCTGGTGCGTGCAGGCCATACCGAAGCGGCGGTCGATGTGTCGCGTCTCGCCGGGCTTAATCCATCTGGCGTGATCTGCGAGATCATGAAAGATGATGGCGAGATGGCGCGGCTTGATGATCTCATCGAATTTGCCCAACATCATGGCATGAAAATCGGCACGATCCGGGATCTGATCGCCTATCGCCTGCGCCATGACCATCTCGCGCAAAAACGGGCCGAAGCTACGTTCGAAAGCCGCTGGGGCGGCGAGTGGAAGGCGATTACCTTTTTTAACACGGCGACCGAATCCGAGCAGATCGTCCTGCAAAAAGGCCATGTCGATCCGGACAGTCCGACATTGGTGCGCATGCATGCCACCGCGATTTTCAACGATGTATTTGGCAAGACCGGGGCACATTCCGGTACCTTGGCGGAATCGATGAAGATTATCGGCGAGGCCGGCTCCGGCATCATCGTGTTTATCAGCCCGCGCATACCGGATTTCTATTCCCGCCAGGTCGCACGCCTGAAAGGCGAGAAGCCTGCGGATATGGATCAGCTGCGTGACTATGGCGTCGGCGCTCAGATTCTCACGGAACTTGGGGTGAGCGACATGGAGTTGCTGTCGAATACCAGCCATGACTTGGTCGGCCTGGATGCTTATGGTCTGCGTATTGTCGGACAGCGGGCGATACCCACCGGCGATGCGACCAAAGAATTGGAGACGGTATAATGGCTAAATTTCTCATCGTCGAAGCGCGTTTCTATGACCATCTCAATGATATGCTGCTCGACGGCGCAAAGGCGGCGCTCGACGCCGCCGGTCATGCGCACGAATCGCTGACCGTTCCCGGTGCATTGGAAATACCGGGCGCCATTTCCATGGCGATAGATAGCGGCCAGTTTGACGGCTTTGTCGCACTAGGCGTCGTGTTGCGCGGAGAAACCTATCATTTCGAAATTGTCTCCAACGAAAGCGCGCGCGGCATCATGGCGCTGACACTCGATGGAGCAGCGGTCGGCAACGGCATTATTACGGTCGAGAATGAAGCCCAGGCTTTGGCGCGAGCCGACAAGAGTCAGAAAGACAAAGGCGGAGAAGCGGCCAAGGCGGCTATTGCCATATATGAACTGGGACAGCGATTTGCAGACTAAGCCGGGTTGAGATCAGGTTTCTGGAAAATTGCCTTGACAACTAAACATTAGTGAACTAAATATTAAGACACTAAATGATTGAAAGCGAAACACATATAGCTACAACCGATCGGCATCCTATTGCTGCAGCAAGCAGCCAAGCCGATAAGGTGCTGACCAGCTTGCGGCAGATCATCCGGGCTATTGATGTACAGTCTAACAAACTGTCTCGGGAAACCGGACTGACGACACCGCAACATATTGTCTTGAAAGCGGTCAATGAGCTTGGTGAAGTGACTACCCGCCAGATTTCCCAACATATCAGTCTCAGTCAGCCGACCGTAACGCTGATGTTCGATAATCTCGAGAAACGCGGTCTGGTGGAGCGCTATCGCAGTACCACTGACAAACGCATTGTACATTCCCGGTTGACGGAACAGGGACAAGCGGCACTGGACGCTGCACCGCCGTTGCTACAAGACCATTTTCTTGCCAAATTCGGTGATCTGTCCGCAGATCGCCGCAACGATATTCTCTCCGCGCTGACTGACGTCGCGCGGATGATGGGGGCCGATGAGCTAGACGCATCGCCGGTCCTGACAATAGCATCTCCGCCCACTCCACAGTGAGCATATTGGCCAGTTGACCAGCGGCCCGACGATGCAAGATGCGTCATAAACCCAATTGCAGCGCTCCGCTAAGCGTATGAGCGAGCAGAATGAAAGGACTAGACTATGACAACCACTATTAACAAAACCGACATTCGCGAAATGAACACTGACCTGAAGCGCGACGATCGCGTGGAAATGGCAGAGAAACTCGGCGAAGTGCTGGCCTCAACCTATGTGCTCTATCAGAAGACACAATCTGTGCACTGGAACGTGACCGGACCGATGTTTGTCAGCGTCCACAAGATGACGGAAGCTCAATATGAAGATCTTGCAGAATCCATCGATGACCTCGCCGAAAGGATTCGGGCACTGGGCGCGAAAACCCCTGTAGGCCTGTCGACATATATTAATTCGAGCGCCATTGATGATCAGACCGAATGGGGTGACGTCGATGCGATGCTGAGACAGCTATCAAGCGACAACCTGGCGGTAGCGGACCAAATGCGGGAATTTGTGAAAACCGCAGAGAAGGCGAATGACGTATTTACCGCCGATCTGTTGACATCACGGATTGGTGCACTGGAAGAAGCATCCTGGATGCTGTCGGCCAGCCTGTCATAAGGCAGCGTATAAAGGGGTGATGCGAGATTAAATCGCATTAACGTTGACGACATTTAGCACCGACTAACCGTACACCGTCTCTGCCTATTCGGCGGAGGCGGTTTTTTCGGTGCGCATCTCCGCTACTTCCCGGCGCAATCCGCGTATTTCGTCCAATATGATATCACGCTGGGCGCTCTGTTCTTCGTCGGCCTCTTCGTGCATCGCATTGACAATAATCGCGATGAAGAGGTTGAGCACAACAAAAGACGTGACCAGAACAAACGGCACAAAAAAGGCCCAAGCCCAAGGATAAACTTCCATAATCGGGCGGACAATGCCCATTGACCAGCTTTCCAGTGTCATAATCTGAAACAGCGAATAAAGGGATGCGCCGACAGAACCGAACCATTCGGGAAAGGCACCGCCGAATAGTTTGGTGGCCATGACCGATGCGACATAGAATATCAGGCTTAACAGCAAGATTACCGAGCCCATGGACGGAATTGCCGACAGCAGTCCCTGCACCACCTGCCGCATCTTCGGCATCGCTGATATCAGACGGAATGCTCGCAAGATCCGTAGCGCTCGCAGCACTGCGAAACTGCCCCCCAAGGGTAGCAGCGCCGCCGAGACGATCACAAAGTCAAAGATGTTCCAGCCGCTGCGAAAAAAGCCCAGACGATAAACCATCAGCTTCAGGATGATCTCGACAACGAAAATCGTGATTGCAATATCGTCGAGAAGGTGCAGCGTTGGCCCGATCCTGTTCATCAGATAAGAGGAGGTTTCCATCCCGATAATCACCGCGTTGACGACAATCACCGTTAGAATGGCATTCTGAAACAAAGCCGACTCAATAAACTGTCTTATTTTCTCAATCACCACCCGGACCCTCTGCGATAATCCAATCATTGGCATGTGGCGCTTTCCGCCTTGGTGATCAAGTAATGATGTGATGCGTAGGTCCGGTTCGCGGCAGCGCGCATGAAAAAGGGGAGCCGAAACAACCCGGCTCCCCTTTTGATTTTGCTATAATGGCAATGCTATGCGGCTAAGCGCTTATGTTCGCCTTCGCGCACTTCTTCGATAATCTTCGCAGAAAATGCGTCCAGATCTTCTGGGCTGCGTGATGTGATAATGCCCTTGTCTACCACCACCGCGCTGTCTTGCCAGATCGCGCCCGCATTTTGCATATCGGTTTTGATCGATCCATAGCTGGTCGCTTTGCGGCCTCTAATAATATCTGCTTCAATGAGCAACCACGGCGCGTGACAGATAGCAGCAATCGGTTTGCCGTCCTGGTAGAAGGCTTTGACAAAATCCACCGCCTTGTCATTGGCGCGCAGCACGTCTGGATTGATCTGGCCGCCCGGCAGCACCAACGCGTCGAAGCTCGCCGCGTCCGCATTTTCCAGCGTCACGTCGACGTCGATAGCCTCGCCCCAGTCTTTCTGGTCCCAGCTTTTAATCGAACCCTCACTCGGTGATACGATGGTCACCTCTGCCCCTGCTTCCATCAATTGTTTCCTTGGTTCAAAAAGCTCCGATTTCTCAAAACCGTCCGTCGCAAGGATTGCTATTTTTGCGTTTGAAATGTTTGTCATATCAATCTTCCTTTGGTTAGAGATTACTAGGTTATCAACGAACCGAAGCGCGATTTGGTTTCAAATTAGTCCTTTTTCGGATAGCCTCCGAATTCACGAGTTGAAAAAGAGAAGCTTGCAGAATCGGCTCACACAGCCTATAGTTTCATTTGTAACTATATTGCTCTCGCTTATAAGGAATGCGCACATGGCTGATCTTTTCGAAAACCCGGTGGGCCTTGATGGCTTTGAATTTGTCGAATTCTGCGCCCCTGAACGCGGGGTGCTCGAACCGGTTTTTGAAGTAATGGGCTTTACCCCTATTGCACAGCATCGATCCAAGGATGTTGACCTATGGCGGCAGGGCGGGATCAACCTCATCATCAATTATGAACCAAAATCAGCCGCCTGGTATTTTGCCAGAGAGCATGGGCCATCGGCCTGCGGCATGGCATTCCGGGTCAAGGACGCGCGCAAGGCCTATGCGTATTTGCTCGAAAATGGCGCAGAACCTGTGCACGTTGAAACTGGGCCGATGGAACTGCACATCCCGGCGATCCGTGGCATTGGCGGCGCTATCCTCTATCTGGTCGACCGTTATGATGGCGGCGAGCGCGGCGAGTCCCTCTCGATTTACGACATAGACTTTGAATATCTGCCGGGTGTTGACCGCAATCCGGTTGGTGCAGGTTTCAAGATTATCGATCACCTGACCCACAATGTTTACGGTGGCCGGATGAAATATTGGGCGGACTATTATGAGACGCTCTTTAATTTCCGCGAGATCCGCTTCTTTGACATCAAGGGCGAATATACCGGTCTGACATCCAAGGCGCTGACAGCCCCTGATGGCAAGATCAAGATACCGCTCAATGAAGAAGGCGAAGGCGGCAAAGGTCAGATTGAAGAATTCCTGCGCGAGTTTAACGGCGAGGGCATTCAACATATCGCGCTCATCTGCGACGATCTGATTGCCTGCTGGGATCGGCTCAAGAAACTGGGCGTCCCGTTTATGACGGCTCCACCCAATACCTATTATGAAATGCTCGACGGACGGTTGCCCGGCCACGGCGAAGACGTTTCGGCCCTGCAGTCCCGCGGTATTCTGCTCGACGGTACAACCGAAGGCGGCGAACCACGGTTGCTTTTGCAGATTTTTGCAGAAGCGCAGGTGGGTCCGGTATTCTTTGAATTTATCCAGCGCAAAGGCGATGACGGTTTTGGCGAAGGCAATTTCAAGGCACTGTTTGAAAGCATTGAACGCGATCAGGTCGCACGCGGAGTACTTGATGTGAAAGAACCCGCAGAATGACCTCAGCCCCCAATCTTTCCGGCATTCATCATGTCGCCTATCGCTGCAAGGATGCGAAGGAAACGGCCGAGTTTTACAAGCGCGTCATGGGCATGGACTTTGACCTCGCCTTTGCAGAAAACGAAGTGCCGTCGACGGGCGAATATGACCCGTATATGCATATCTTCCTCGATGCCGGTGGCGGCAATATACTCGCCTTTTTCGAACTGCCCGAGCAACCGGAAATGGGCAAGGACCCCAACACGCCGACATGGGTGCAACATATTGCGTTCAAGGTGAATACGCTGGACGAATTGCTCGCCGCCAAGGCCAATGCAGAGGCCGAGGGGCTCGAAGTCCTGGGCCCCACCCATCATGGTATTTTCAAATCCATCTACTTTTTCGATCCCAACGGACACCGGCTGGAAATTGCTTGTGATATCGGGACGGACGAAGAGATGAAGGAACTGCGCCGGGTTGCACCTGAGATGCTCGAAGAATGGAGCCGCACCAAAAAGGCGCCACAACATGCCGCATGGCTGCACGAAAAAGCGCGCGACGAACATTAAACGCGCGTGTTGATTGTTGAAGCGTTCCGGCGCACTATCCGTTTTCAACAAAAGATGGGAACCCTATGAAACTCGCGACGCTGAAAAATGACACACGCGATGGCCGGCTGGTCGTTGTCTCGAAAGATCTGACCCGTTGCTGCGAAGCGAATAATATAGCCCCCACTCTTCAAGCCGCTCTCGACCATTGGGAAGATTGCGCGCCGAAACTCGAAGCCTTGTACCGGGACGTCGAACATCAGGCCGTGCCTTGCGAGCGATTTCATGAGCGTGAAGCCCACTCCCCCCTTCCTCGCGCCTATCAATGGGCCGATGGCAGCGCCTATATCAACCATGTCGAGCTCGTCCGCAAAGCGCGCGGCGCCGAAGTTCCGGAGAGCTTTTACAGCGACCCGCTGATGTATCAGGGCGGCTCCGATGCGTTTTTAGGCCCGCGTGATCCGATCCCTCTGGGCGATCCGAAATGGGGCTGTGATATGGAAGGCGAAGTCGCCGTCATTACCGATGATGTACCAATGGGCGTCAGCGCCGAAGATGCGGCAGGCCATATCAAGCTGATCATGCTGTGCAACGACGTGTCCTTGCGCGGGCTGATCCCCGGAGAGTTGGCCAAAGGCTTCGGCTTCTTCCAGTCCAAACCGCCCAGCGCCTTTTCACCCGTCTGCGTCACACCCGATGAACTCGGCGAGGCATGGAAAGGATCTGTCATCCATTTGCCACTGCATGTTGACTATAACCGCGAGCCGTTTGGACGCGCCAATGCAGGGGTTAATGCGACCTTCAGTCTGGCTCAACTGGTCGCCCATGCCGCGAAAACCCGCCCCTTGTGCGCGGGCACGATTATCGGATCGGGCACCGTGTCTAATCAGGATGCAGACGGTGGGCCGGGCAAACCTGTTGCCGATGGCGGCCTTGGCTATAGCTGTATCGCCGAAATCCGGATGATCGAGACCATTGCCGATGGCGAAGCGAAGACGCCGTTTATGAGCGCTGGCGATACGGTCAAAATGCAGATGCTGGATGAAGATGGCCATTCGATCTTTGGCGCGATCCGGCAGGAAGTTGTAGCGGTTTAGCAGCCGATTTTGATGAGATGACGTGTTTGTCATAATTCTCTCCCCTTGAGGGAGAGAAAAGGCTTGGCTTGGCAGCTTGTTGCCTAGCAAGTCTTAGAGAGGGGGAGTGGGAGCCACGGAAGTTAGCGTTTGCCGCCTACCCCTCTCCAAGTTCCGCTAACGCCCCTGAGCAAGCCCAGGTGCGCAAGCTCCACTGTCCTCTCCCTCAAGGGGAGAGGAGGGAGAGGGCTGCCACTGCCGTGCTCCGCACTTGATGCGAGGGATTGCCCAAGCCAGAGACCATCGTCCGAGCGCAGCATGGCAAGCCAAGCGGGCGGATGCCCGCGCCCGGCGCCTGAGGTCGTATCAAACAGGCACCGCTGTCTCGTACTTGATCCGCTCCATCGCAAAGCTTGCGGACACATCGGATAACGGTACTGCCTTGATCAACTTCTTGTACACGCGGTCATAATCGGCAACGTCACGCACCAGCAGCTTCAGCAAATAATCCACCTCACCCGCCATCCGATAAAACTCCACCACCTCTTCCACCGACGAAGCCGCCGCCGCGAATTTCTCCAGCCATTTGTCGCTATGGTCGCTCGTCCGTACCGCGACAAAGACGGTCATGCGCAGCCCGACCGCTTCAGGGTCCACAATCGCCACGCGCCGCGCGATAATCCCGTCGGCCTCCATCCGCTTGATTCGCCGCCAGCAGGCATTGGTCGACAGGCTGAGCTGCGCGGCCAGATTTTCGAGCGACAGGCTGGCGTCCCGTTGCAAAGCCTTCAGGATATTTCGGTCGTTATCATCAATATTTTTCATATTTACATTCATAAATAGAATATTATCATATTTTATCGCCATTCCAAGAGAATAATGGCAAAGATATTTGACGAACTTGTTGATATTCCAATGCTTCAATCAGGGGGAACATCCATGCTCGATCAAGTTGGCAGAAGCTGTGAAGACAAATTCCGGGCGCTATCCGGACTCATTGGCAATACGCCAATGCTGCGGATCAATGCGCGCTGCGACGGGCAGGATGTTACCGTCTATGCCAAGGCCGAAATGTATAATTTCTCCGGCAGCATCAAGGACCGCATGGCGCTGTCCATCCTGCAAAACGCGACCCGCAGCGGCGCATTGAAACCAGGGCAGCGGATTGCCGAAGCAACCAGCGGTAACGCCGGGATCGCCATGGCGGCTCTCGGCACCGCTTTGGGCCACCCGGTGACCATTTTCATGCCGGATTGGATGAGCATGGAGCGCCGCGCCATTCTCGCCAGCCATGGCGCAGACGTGCGGCTGGTGTCCAAAGAAGAAGGCGGTTTTCTGGGCTCCATCGCGCTGGCCGAAAAAATGGGCGAAACCGAAGGCGCATTTTTGCCGCGACAATTTTCCAACGAAGATAATTGCAATGCCCATTGCGCGGGCACCGCTCCGGAAATCTGGCGGCAGGTGCAAAGCGATGGCGCAGATCTCGGCGGCTTTGTTGCCGGCGTCGGGACGGGCGGAACGATCATGGGCGTCTCGCGCTATTTAAAGCAGATGGATGCAAATATTTCTTGCCACCCGGTGGAACCGGTCGAATCGCCCACGCTCTCCACGGGCTATAAAGTCGGCCATCACCGCATTCAGGGCGTGTCGGACGAGTTTATTCCCGAGATTGTCAAACTCGACCAGATTGATGACATTATCGATGTCAATGACGGCGATGCGATTTTAATGGCGCAAAAGCTGAGCCGGCATTTCGGATTGGGCGTTGGCATTTCCAGCGGCGGTAATCTGGTCGCGGCCATCCGGCTGGCCATGACGCAGGAGCCGGATGCAGACGGCAAACGCAAAGCCATCGCCACGGTTTTTTGCGACAGCAACGCAAAATATCTGTCGACCGATCTGGCGAGAGAGGAACCATGCCGCGATTGCTATCTGACACCCCGGGTCGAATTGCTGGAGATGCGGACAATCCGCTGATCGAAGACGCAGTCTGCAGGCAAAGTTCACACGGTTCACAGGGTGTTTCGGACGGCTTGGCGAATGGCTTTCATTGCAAAGTTCACACACATCACAGCTGGTCGTTGCCCGCTGTGGGTATGCGAACCGACCGCAAAGTTCACACAAGTCACAGCTGGTTTTGGCTCGCTGTGGATGGGGGGCCGGCCTCAAAGTTCACACAAATCACACGCCATTTGTGCCGACGGGGATTATCGGTTGGGATCAATATTCAGGGCTGAGAAAGAACGCATTTTGAATAGCATAAGCGGGGGGATGTAGGAAAGCAGCGCGCTCATTTTTTGGAAGAATTGCTTGAAAATTTTCTGCGCCATGTGCGGAGCGTCACCGCATAAACCGCCTTATTCAGCTGGCTCCAGCATCAACGCATATTTCGGGCAATCGCTGCGGCACACGCCATCATGCGACCATTCCGGTGGTTTCCAGAGATAGAGCAGCTTGTCCTGCCAGCGATCCGCGCAATCCATCCGCTCCTTAAGCTGTTTGATTCCCGCAAATTGCGCGGTCAGCGGATTATTGTCATGGACCTGTTTGACCAGACCAACAACTGGGGTTTCCTCGTAACGCGCAAAGCTGCCGAATAAGCGGTCCCACAGGATCAGCACCTGCGAATAATTTTTATCAATATATTGCGGTTGGTTGGCATGGTGGATCATATGGTTACGCGGCGTGGCAAACAGCTTTTCGGCCAGACCGAGATCCCCGACATAGCTGGCATGGTTCCAGATACCCCAGATATTCTTGAGCGCCGAGACGCCCAGAAAGACAATTGGCGGTACGCCCAATAAGGCCGCGGTCGCATCCAGCGGTCCGCGCGGGATATTGTCCAGCACGAAACCACGTGCAGCCGTGCTGTGGTTGAATTCGTTGGAACTGTGATGGATCGAATGAAAAGCCCAGAGCAGACCAACCCGGTGCCCGAGACGATGGTCCCAATAATAGGCTAGCTCATGGATCACAAAGGCGGTGAGAACGGCAAGGGCCAGATTATCGATGGTGAACAATCGGAAATTTTCGAAAACCACAATGTAGAGGGCGAATGGCAGCACCAGCCCGACGACCAGCTTGATCGTGCTGCCGAGCAGATTAAGCCCGATACTGCACAGCGCGTCGGCATTGTCATAACGACTGCCCTTCAGCAGATGATAGAGCCGCTCGGCAAAAACCATCCCGAAATAGGCACCCGCCATCCAGTATATACCGCTTTCGCTGCCGAGCGTTTCAACGGCTTTTTCGATCATGATGCCACTCCATTATCAGCCTGTTGCTTACAGAAAATCTCTCAGCGTCTCAACAAACTCGGCAAACTGGTCATGATGCAGCCAGTGACCAGCATTGGCGAATTCCTTTACCGTGACGTTATCGCCGAAATATTGCATCCGGCCATCCGTTTCCGGATTGCTTGCCCAACTGTCGGCGCCGTAATGCAGCTGTGTCAGGCAGCTGATATTTTTCCACAATTGCTGGATAGCATCCTGCGACAGGTCGATCGAATCCCAATGCTGCACATAGGGGTCGAATTTCCAGCTATAGCTGCCATCCTCGTTACGGATGACGGCATGGGTGGTCAGATGCCGGGCCTGCTCGTCGGACAGATGGCCATTGGCGTCCTGCATCCGTTTCAGGGCATCTTCGAACGTGGGATAGCGCTTCACTTGCCGTCCGGCGGCCTTGCGTTTCTCCTCGATGCTGTTCCGCACCCGTTGCAGCTGACCGATTTTCTCGCGCTCCGCGAGCATTTCCGGCCCGGGCCCAAGCCCCTCAATCGCCACCAGCTTGCGCACTGTATCAGGATAGAGTCCGGTATAGCGTAGCGCGATATTCCCGCCCATGCTGTGGGCAACAATCGTCACGGGTGACAGGTCGAGCTGATGGATCAGTTGCGCCAGATCGGTGACCATCGCCATCGTCGTATAATTGCCATCCGTGCTCCACTGGCTGTCGCCATGGCCGCGGACGTCTGGCGCAATAATATGCCAGTCGTCGCGCAGCTCCTGCGCCACCCAGTCCCAGTTGCGGCAATGATCCTTGCCGCCATGCAACAGGATTAACGGTGGTTTTTCCGCATTGCCCCAATCGGCGTAGTGCAATCTGAGCCGTTGGGAGAAATAACTGTGCGAGGCAGGGCCGACTAAGTCCATTTTTTGTTCCTTGCGGTCTAATATGTTTGGGCGGTCTATAAACGGTTGATGCCGCATTTGTCGAAGGGAGATTATGGACCCGACCGCAACCAAAAACGTTAAGATTGGTAAACTGAGGGTTGACCACTATTCCTAACGATGAGTGAAAGAACTGCAGATAAACGTGGAAATCAGTTGTTTTTGGACCAGTGGACTAGGATGGGGATAAAATGCGGAAAATCGGGACTGATCCCACGAGATGTGTCGTCTGGCAAAAAGCAGACGTGGGCGCAACGCAATTACGTGGCAGACCGGCACTGTTTCGACGGATATGGTTAACCATCTTTCAAGGGAGTGACGCATGTTGACCTTTGACGACATTAGCCAACTGGATCAATGCCATAGCCCAGCCAAACTATGGCAAAATGTGCTGAAAATTGCCCGGAAATACGGGTTTCGGTCGACCATTTATGCCTGCCCGCCGCCACATAAAAAGCCGACGCATCCCGACACCATAATCAGATATTCCGGAATATCTGACGGCGAATTCCAGAAATTTGCGATGGAAGGTTTGATCAAACAAGGCCATTTAACGACTGATAACAGCCTGTTGAAAGTGGGAGCCTTCCGTTGGTCGGATATTGGAAATTTGACGGAGCAATCGCAATCCTTTGAAGATTTGAAGCAAGATGCCAATAAAATCGCGATTGATGAAGGCTGGATATTCCCTCTTTTCGGGCCCCAATCCCGCAACGGCCTCGCCTCTTACGGCAAACCCAAAAATCAGGCTTTAATGGATCAAAAGACCGGGTCGCAGTTTTTTACATTTGCGCAAATGGCCCATTTGCGCCTGTGCCAGTTAACCCCCGATCTCTATAAGATAGACAAGCCTCTATCCAAGAGAGAGATGCAGATTATTGCCTGGGCGGCCAAAGGGAAGTCGAATTCCGAAATCGGAGTGATATTGGGCTTATCTGCAAGCTCGATTGACAGTTATATGCGCAGAGCGTTCGTGAAATTAGAGGTGCATGATCGAACATCGGCATCGGTAAAAGCCATCAGCATGGACCTCGTGCGCACATAACACCGCCATCGGCCCAATCAATCCGCTGCCCGCCAGGTTCAAACCCGTCTCAGATTTGGGGCGCCTTGGTTAGACAGTCGGCCAGCCAGGCTGCAATTTCCCGCTTGCTTTTGTCACTCGTCAGAAAAGCAAATTTCGATGCTGTAAATTTGTTGTAATTGGCAAAAACCGCCTCCCGCTCGACAAGATAATTAATGCATCTCTCACACAATGCCTGCGGTCTGTCCTGACGGTCTGAAATTGCCTCTAACGTGGTGGGACGATCGGAATTTTCCGACACATAGATGTCGAGCAAAATATCCCAAACCGGATCACCGATTTCCAGGCTTCTAAAATATTTGGATCGTTGTTTATTTTGCTCAGCAATATGGGCTGCAAAATAGATTGATGTGCGTTCCAAATGTTGCTGATCAGGTTCATCCAAAGAATTCTCAACGTGGTTCGTTGTTCGCAAGATAATTTTCCTTATAAACGCAACAAAGATCTTTGTTGTTCTGGAAGTGTAGGACGTTACACATGCACTTGTCACGCCCCGAGACTACGTGGCAAATAGTCTCTCCCAAAATGAATATTATAAATAGCTGAAATTCTGTATAAATATTGGCTAATGCAAGGGCACTCCTGCCACCGTAATCCGGTTGAGATACCGCCGATGGCCCTGGTAATCATTCAGCGCATAATGCCAGGTCGAGCGATTGTCCCACATGGCGAGCATGCCCTCTTCCCATTGTAACCGGAAATGAAATTCGGACTGCGCTATATGCGCATATAGCGTGTCGAGCAGCGCCTTGCTCTCCTCTGCCTCCATGCCGACGATGTTGAGTGTGAAGCCGGGATTGACATAGAGACCTTTTACACCGGTTTCGGGGTGCCGCAGCACCACCGGATGAATGGCCTCCTGTACCGCGGAATCCGTATTACCAAATCGCCCGCCAAATTTCTTTTGATAGGCGCTGTCCTTACCGAAAATATGGGCATTGCCGTGCCGGGCTGTCAGGCCTTCCAGTTTCGCCTTCATGCCCGCGTCCAGCGCGTCATAGGCCGCATGCATCCCGGCGAACAAAGTGTCGCCGCCGCTTGGAGGAATTTCCAGTGCATAGAGGATCGAACCCATGGCGGGAATTTCATCATAGCTGTGATCCGTATGCCAGCCGCCACCGATATTCACTTTCTGGTCGGGTTCTTTCAGCACCTTTGCGATTTGCGGATAACCTTCCACGGGGGTAAAAAAGCGGTTGATGTCGATATCGTTCCAGCGTTCGGCAAAGGCGATATGGTCTTCGGGGGTCAGCTTCTGATCCCGGAAAAACAGCGCGCCGGAATCGAAAAAGGCGGTTCGCAGTTCAGCAAATTGCGCATCACTCAGGCATGTGAGATCAACATTATCGACGATCGCACCCACGGCTTCGCTGGCTTTGAATATCTGCATAGTTCTCCCCCAAATCTTATTATGTAATAGGTGTATATCCTATTTTTATGATATTATGACAGACGAAATAGATAAGGAACAATTCCCGATGACCGATATGAAAATGAACCGCCGCCAGATGCTTGCCGCAGGTGCGGCCACCGGGATCGCGCTAACCGCTTCTCGGTCCGTTGCTGCAGAAGACGAGCCGGCGAGCCTCAAAGGCAAGTCGGTCCTGATCACCGGTTGCTCCTCCGGCTTCGGCTATCTCGGCGCGCTCCATTATGCGGAACGCGGCGCAAAGGTTTTTGCGACCATGCGCAATATGCCGCGCCCGGAGGCTGGCCAGCTGTCAGCAGCGGTCAAGGATGGCGGCGATCTGACCATAATCGAACTGGATGTCTTGTCGGATGACTCGGTGACCAAGGCTATTGCCGAGGCGGAACGATTGAACGGCGGCGCGCTGGATGTCGTCATCAACAATGCCGGAATCGGCACGGGCGCGCCGGTCGAACTGCAGGACATGGAAGCAATGCAGCTGCTCTTTGACACCAATGTCATGGGTCCGCAGCGCGTTGCCCGCGCCGCACTCCCCGCCATGCGGGCGAAGAAATCGGGCGCAATCATGAATGTATCGTCCCAGCTTGGGCGCGTTATGGTTCCGGGCATGGGGCTCTATTCCTCGACCAAATTCGCGCTGGAATCGATGAGCGAACAAATGGCTTACGAACTCGTACCGCACGGTATTGATGTGACCATTGTGCAGCCGGGCGGCTTTCCAACGGAAATTTGGGACAATGGCAACAAGCTGACTGCGCCGATGCTGGAACGGGCGGAGGATGAACGCAAGGCGGCCTATCCGGAACTGGTCGCGGGCGCTCTGCGTGACGGTGGCGGGTCGACCGATCCGATGGACGTGCCGCGGGCCATGGCCGGTGTCATGGCCATGGCACCAGGCAAACGGCCTTTGCGCCTCCCTGTCCATCCTGGCCGCAAGCCGCAAATGGCGATTAACGAGGTCAGCGCAAAGACACAGGTTGCCATGCTCGGCGGCTCACCCTTTGGCCCATGGGTCAAAGACGTCAACGAGCGCGCCTGATCAGGCGGTGACCGTTGCGCTCGTCTGTTTGACCAGCATCAAGGGCGCCAGATAAACGACCAGGAAGACCAGGTTCGGGATCACATTGGGCGCATTGCCTGATGCAATCGATGCACCGCTGTCGATCACAAACCAGGTTAAAAAGACATAGATGCTGCCCTTGCGGATCAGCTCATTGCCTTGTTCTATGCCCGGTGCGCTAATGAACAGATACATGGCGCCAAGGCCGCCAAACACGCCGCCGGCAATCGCCATGGCGAGCTTTGATTCTGGTGTGTTCAGGCCCGCGACGCCTTCGCTGCCCGATGATGCCAGATTGAAAAAGACATCATTGGCACCGGTAAAATCGTTGACGCCAGCCAGTGCGAATATAACCGCAGTGAGGATGGAAATAATGCCGATAATCCGTATGGAACGGGCAGCTATTGTGGGTGACATGATCAATCTCCTTGTTGTTTGTCAGCATCAAAGCCGATTGCGATAGCGAAAACAATTACCTCGTGGGTAAGTGCGCTGCTTGTGCTGTGCTGGCATGATGCGATAGCTTGGAGCACGGGAGGAAGTGATGGCATCAGAATTAGCGCGATCAGAATTTGGCAACATATTGAAAGAATGGCGCAAGGTTCGCCGGTTCAGCCAGCTTGACCTGTCGCTGGAGGCCGATATGTCGGCGCGTCATCTCAGTTTTCTCGAATCAGGCCGCTCCAATCCCAGCCGCGCCATGGTATTGCGTCTGTCCGAAGCCCTGCAACTCCCCCGTCCCATGGCCAATCAGGCGCTTCATGCCGCCGGTTTTGCGTCCATTTATCCCAGCCTGCCCGACGATGCGCCCGAACTCGCGCCGGTGCATCAGGCCATTGCCACCATGCTCGACCGTCATGACCCCTATCCCGGCATAGCGGTTGACCGGCACTGGAATGTCGTGCGTTCCAACAAGGGCGCGGAAATGCTGCTGGCGCTCGCCGATCCGGGCGAGACAATCAACCTGATGGATATATTGATCAAAAGCGCCGAAATGGACCTTATTGAGAACTGGGACGAGGTGGCGATGCTTTCGCTGGCCCGGCTGCGCACCGAAATTCTCGAACTGGGCGGGGACGAAAAACTGGCGGCGCTGATGCAGCGCGTCGCCGATCTCGACCGGGCGAAAAATGTCGATATGGCATCCATCAATCTCAACCAGGCGGTCATCCCGACGATCTTGCGCATCGGGGAAAACCGCCTGTCGCTGTTCTCGACCATCGCGCAATTCGGATCGGTGCAGGATACGCAGGCGGGCGAAACACGGATCGAACTGATGTTCCCCATGGATGAGGAAACCATTCAGTTTTTTGAAAGGTAGCGGCAGGCATCTGGCGGCGGAGGGTTTGTCGGAGAGTGGGGAATTGAACATGAAGATGATGCCCTTTTTGGCCCCGCCGCTCTTGGCCTTCGCCGCCTGCGCGCCTAGCTCCGATATTGCCGAAACGCCTAATGCTATTGCGGAGAATAACGTCAGCGCTGAACATCTGGCCAAATGGCGCAAGGATAATCCGAGCTGGTACGCAGTGGTCGAGCCCTTTCAACTGGTTGGCGAGCAAGGCGCTGGCATATATTATGTCGGAACCGAAGGGCTTGGCATGTTCTTCATTCCAACAGCGGATGGTCATATTGTCATCGACGGCGGCATGCCGGACCAAGCCCCCATGGTGGCCGATGCGATCAGAAAATTGGGCTATGACCCCAAGGACATAAAAATCCTGCTGAACAGCCACGCGCATCTCGATCACTCGGGCGGACTGGCTGACCTCAAGGCGATGAGCGGCGCACAGATGACTGCCAGCGAAGGGGACCGGTCGGCATTGGAAGGTGGTTTCTATCTCGGTTCGGAAGACGAGGATTTTCTCAACGCGCCGCCGGTCAAGGTGGATCGGATCATTACCGATGGTGAAACCGTCAGCCATGGCGGCGTGACGTTGACCGCCCATATCACGCCGGGCCATACGCGGGGCTGTACCTCCTGGAGCCTGGATGTCGAGCAAGGCGGGAAGATATATGACGTGCTGGTTTTCTGTTCCGCGACGGTGGCCGCGAACCGGCTTGTCAATCCGCCGCAATATGAGGGCATAGTGGATGATTATCGCAGCACTTTTGCCAAAACACGCGATTGGACACCGGATGTCTTTCTTGCCAATCATCCGGGCTTTTTTGGCATGGCCAAAAGACGCGAAAAGCAAAAAGCGGGCGATGCTTTGGCCTTTGTCGACGATCAGGCCTTTGGTAAATTCATCACAACCGCGGAGGGTTGGTTCCAGGATAGCCTGCGGAAACAGACAGCGGCTGAAAAGCCCTGACGCTAGTCAAAACGGGACTTGCCGAAAGGCCCGCTCCACCCGTACCTTAAATACATCAGAGCATGGAGTTAACGGATATGGCGACTGCAAGACAGGTTATCGAGCAATTCTGGGAAATTCAGAATGACCATGATTATACCAAATTAAGCCCGTTATTTGCCGACGAAGCGGTGTTCGAAGACCCCGCCATTGGCCGTATCGAAGGGAAACCAGCGATAGAAAAGCTGCTCGCTGGACTGACCAAGGAACTGGCCGACAAGAAAATGCATTTCGAGGTGCTGGAAATTGCCGGCGACGAACATGTTGCCTGGTCCCGCTGGCTGTGGAAACGGCCCGAGGGCGATATTGAAGGTGTTGGCCTGTATAAGGTCGCCGATGGTCAGTTGGTGTCCTATCGCGATTTTTATGCGGTGCCGGAGGGTTAGCGAAGAAACCTGCGTCGCAGTTTGTACCAGCGAACGGTATAATCAGAACGCTCAGACCTTAATCCTTCGGCTGGATGTCTTCCGGAAAAGGATTCCGGGAAATCAGTCCCCAACTGCTATTATTGGACAGGCTCTGCCGCGCATCTATTTCGAGCAGCAACTCTTTTGTCTTGATAATATCTGCCCCGACGGCAGATGATAATGTCTCAATATCGCGCCACTTATATTTCTCTCCGCGCAGCAACAGGATCAGCCGCTCCTTACGTTTGTCATCCAGCCGATATTCGCGCCGTTTGGAAAGCCAATGGGTCAGACATACGGTTGCGAGAGAGGCGATAGCGCCCACCACAGCTCCGATAAGAACAGCGATTTCCGCGCTAACGGTCATTTCCATCTCCCTGAGCATAGACCTAAAAATCTATCGCCAGACCCTTATGCTCCCAATCACCGTAGCGGGTTGGCCCGTCTTTTTCCAAAATCTCGTCCGCCTTTTCGAGCGGGTCGGGTTCCGGCACGGGCGGACTTTTGGAGAGATGCGCGGGCGGTTTGACATGAGCAGGGCGTTTGCCGGGTTGCTTGGCATCTGCTTTTCTATCGTTTTGCGCCATAATTTCTATTTCCCATATATTTGAAAAAGCCCGCCTCACCCCTATATTGAGAGAGAAATGATGATAATCAAGCGAGTAAGCGCATGAATTTTCTAAAGACGACGATGTTATTGGCCGCCCTGACGGCTTTGTTCATGGTTATGGGATTCTCGCTCGGCGGTCCGCGCGGGGCGATTCTGGCGCTATTGGTGGCTGCAGGGATGAACCTGTTCACCTATTGGAATGCCGATAAAATTGTTCTCAAAATGCATAAAGCGGTTGAAGTGGATGCTAGCAGCCATCCCGAATTTTATACAATGGTCCAGCGATTGGCGCAGCGCGCGCAGCTGCCGATGCCGAAAGTCTATATTGTCGACCAGCCGCAGCCCAATGCCTTTGCCACGGGACGCGATCCTGAACATTCTGCCGTCGCGGCCACTACGGGCCTGCTCAATATGCTCAGCTATGACGAGATTGAAGGCGTTATGGCGCACGAACTCGGCCATGTGAAGAACCGCGATACACTGATCATGACCATGGTGGCGACGATTGCCGGTGCGGTGTCGATGCTCGCCAATTTCGGCCTGTTCTTCCGCGATAATCGCGGTATTGCCGGTATCCTGGCGGTCTTTATCGCCCCCTTTGCAGCGATGATCGTGCAGATGGCGATTAGCCGGACCCGCGAATATGGCGCGGACAAAGCGGCGGCTGAAATTAGCGGTAAGCCTCTGGCACTGGCCTCGGCGCTCCACAAGATTTCCGGGCAAGCCAAACGCATCGCCAATCCGGTAGCACAGCGCAATCCGGCAGCGGCGCAGCTTTATATTGTTCCGTCCGGCGTCAAACAGATGTTCTCCACCCATCCCGCAACGGAAGACCGCATCGCGGCGCTACAGGACATGGCGTCAGGCGGGGGATCGGACGGCTGGTCCCATAATAGCGATGAAATTGGCGACATGGGCCGCCTAAAACCCAGACGCAGTGCGCTTGATCCAACCCGATAGTATTGATTCATTCGCATAAATAGCGCAAGTGCTCGCGCGAAGGCGGGAGCCCATCTCCCGTATTATGGTCTTGATACGGCGGGAGATGGGTTCCTGCCAGTGCAGGAACACCGTTATTTCTAACAATCAAAGTTCATCCAAAATTCCCGGCCTTCCAGCGCGGACCGCGGCTCTGCGCCTGCTCGACGCTGTATGCCATCGCGGGGAAACGCTCGATCAGGCGCTACCCGTTGCGACCGCGAAGCTCGCCAATCCGTCGGATCGGTCGCTGGCCCATAATATCGCAGCCAGTGCCTTGCGCTGGATGACGGCGCTCGATGCCATGATCGACAGCGCGACCAAGAAGCGCTTGCCCGACGATGCCAAGGCGCGGATGGCACTGCGTATTGCCTTGGTGCAAGTATTGGTTCTCGAAACTCCGCAACATGCCGCGATCGCGACCGCTTTGCCCTTGGTACATGGCGGCCCGAGGCGGCTGGTCCATGGTGTATTTTCGACCGTAATGCGCGGCCTGGAATCGGGCGCGCTTGCGCTGCCCGCCACGCCCGAAATTCCCGGCGAGACGCTGGATCGCTGGACTGATCGCTGGGGCGAAGATGTAGCGGTTGCGGCGGGGCACGCCTGGGCCAAGTCTCCGCCACTTGATCTGAGTTTCAAAGATGATAATGCAGGACCACTGGAAGGCGAAAGGCTCGCGCCCCGTCATCTGCGGTTGCAGCCTGATAACCCTGTCACCGCATTGCCCGGCTTTGATGACGGGACGTTCTGGGTACAGGATCTGGCGGCCTCTCTACCAGCCCGCTTGCTGGGTGAAGGCGACGGCAAAACCGTGCTCGACCTCTGCGCAGCGCCGGGCGGCAAGACCATGCAGCTCGCCGCGGCTGGCTGGAAAACAATCTCGGTCGATAATAGCGAAAAACGGATGGAGCGGTTCAAGGATAATCTGGCGCGCACGAAACTCGATGCGCAAATCGTTATTGCCGATCTGATGACATGGGAACCGTCCGAACCGGCTGATGCAATCCTGCTCGACGCGCCGTGCAGCGCAACCGGCATTTTCCGCCGCCATCCTGATGTGCTGCATTGCATTGGATCCCGTCAGATTGCGGACCGCGCGGAGGTACAAGCCGCGCTCCTCAACCGGATCGCGCCCTGGCTCAAACCCGGCGGTACACTCGTCTATGCCGTCTGCTCGCTCGAGCCCGAAGAGGGAGAGGAGCAAATCGAGCAGTTTCTGGAAAATCATGCGGAATTTGCAATAATTCCGGCGACCGATAATATGCTTCCTGAAGGCATCCGTCCGACCGAAAATGGTTGCGTGCGGACGTTGCCGAACATGCTGTCCGACAAGGGGCATGTTGACGGGTTTTTCATTGCAAAGCTGCAACGAAAAGGCTGACACAAGCGTAAAATTCAGCCTGTCCCCAAATTGTCCACAGGCCATTGGGAGTGCGGGCGAATCGCGCCTTGCAGGCAGGATGCAAAAATCCTAGACGCGGCCATGTAAAGGAACCGCCATGACCAGCTCTGTTCGTATTGCCCCGTCTATTCTTTCCGCCGATTTCGCGCGGCTGGGCGAAGAAGTTCGCGCGATTGATGAGGCCGGTTGCGATTGGGTACATGTCGATGTGATGGACGGGCATTTTGTTCCGAACATCACAATCGGTCCCGCCGTCGTGAAAGCATTGCGCCCACATAGCGCCAAGCCGTTTGATGTCCATTTGATGATTTCACCGGTTGACCAGTATCTGGAAGCTTTTGCCGATGCTGGCGCGGATATTATTTCCTTCCATCCGGAAGCAGGCGCCCATCCCCACCGAACGGTGCAAACCATCCATACGCTCGGCAAGCAGGCCGGACTGGTCCTCAATCCGGCAACGCCGCTTGAGACGCTCGATTATCTGATCGACGACCTTGATCTGATTTTGGTAATGAGCGTCAATCCTGGCTTCGGTGGGCAGAGTTTTATCGACACCCAGCTGCGCAAGATCGAGGCTATTCGCAAGCGGATCGATGCGACCGGCAAAGACATCCGGCTGGAGGTTGATGGCGGTATTGATATGAACACAGCGCCCCAGGCGATTGCAGCCGGTGCCGATACGCTGGTCGCTGGTACCGCGACATTCCGCGGGGGACCTGACAAATATGCGGCCAATATTAGCGGCCTGAGGGGTGAATGAGCGCTGGCGATCCCAAGACTGACGATCCCGCCGATGATCCGGGCAGCGGCGTGGATCGCTATAGTGGCGAGGAAAGCACCGCGCCTGAAGGCCAAAGCCTGACGCTACGCGCAGACGGCGACCGCGGGCAATCGCTGGCTGAACAAACCGCGCTGCTTTACTATCGCATGACTTGGCGGATGCCGCTCCACCGATTGCGACTATCGGGCAAATTGCCGCTGCGATTGCTGGCCGTACCCGTTGACCCTGTCGACGGTGACCGCGTTCAAGGAACGGCTGTTCGCGCCGGCCATTTCCTGTTTCGCGGCCTCAAGAAAAAGCTCGACGGCATCGATTTTGCCGATCTGAAACTGCCCCCCGCCTTTGAAGACTATGTGCATCGCTTCCTGTGGTTGCGCGATCTAGACACCGCAGCGTCCCGCGATCAGGCCTTACCCGTTGCTGAAAAGCTGATGGAAGAATGGCTCGATGCCAATGGCAAGAAAATCCGGCAGCCAGCCTGGCGCCCGGACAATTGCGGCTGGCGACTGCTGATCTGGGCGAGTCATGCGCCGCTCATCCTGTCGTCCGGTGATCTCATTTACCGGTCGAAGGTGCTCAACAATATTGCTCGCACCGCACGCCATCTGGATCGCACCGCAGACAAGGCGACGTCCAGTCTTGGCCGGCTGGTTGCGTGGAGCGGCGTGGTTGCGGCATCATTGCTAATCCCCGAAGGCCGGGTACGCCGCATTGTCGGTGAAGCGGGTCTTGAAAAGGCCATGGGCGAATTTTTCCATGCGGACGGGGGGTCGGTTTCCCGATCTCCGCTTAATCAGATGGATGCCGTGATCCTGCTATCGATGCTGAAGCAAGTCTATATCGCGCGGGATGAAGATATACCGGAATTTGTTGAAAATGCCTTGGCGCTGGCCGTGCCGCCACTCACGGGCTTAACGCATTTTGACGGTAGCATGGGCAATTGGCAGGGCGGCGGAGCCACTTCTGCCGAACAGGTCGGGCAGGTTATCGAGGCCAGCGGCATTCGGGCCCGTCCGCTGCGCCAAGCGCGCGATTGGGGGTATCAGCGGGTATCCTCCGGACGCTCTGTATTGATCCTTGATGCCGCTCCGCCGCCGATTGCACGGATGGCGGTGGCCGGTTGCGCGTCCACGCTGGCATTTGAATTTTCCAATGGAGACAACCGGATCATCGGCAATTGCGGTGGCGCAGGGTTGGTTGGCGCAACAATTCCCGCATCGCTGGCGCGTGGATTGCGTTCCACGGCGGCCCACAGCACCTTGTGTATCGATAATAGCAACAGCACGTCGATCCTGCCTGATGGCAAACTGGGCCGCGGCGTCAACGAGGTGGAGCTGTTCCGTCGCGATGTCGAGAATGCGACCCGGCTGGAAGCCAGCCATGATGGCTATGCCCGGAGGTTCGGGCTGATCCATAAGCGGCTTTTGCTGATGCGATCCGACGGATTGGAATTGCGTGGCGAGGATATGCTGATCCCCAATGGCCGCAAACGGCGGAAGAAAAAAGACGTGGAATATGCGCTGCGTTTCCATCTGGGGCCCGATATCGAAAGCGATCTCATATCGGACGGCAAGGGCGTTTTGCTGCGCCTGAAAGACGGCAATTTATGGCAATTCCGCTCAACCGGCGGGACAATCGAGCTTGAAGATAGTGTCTGGGTTGACGGCATGGGCATACCCCATGGCGTCATGCAGATGGTGATCACGGATATTGTAGGCAGCGGCGGCGGAGCGACCGGATGGCTGCTCAAACATATGGGATAAAAGACGATCATGACGGAAAATATTGCAATCAAGCGGGCCTTATTGTCCGTGTCGGACAAAAGCGGCTTGGCGGAACTGGGCAAAGAACTGGCGGCCATGGGTGTGGCTTTGATCTCCACCGGCGGCACGGCCAAGGCACTCCGCGATGCGGGGCTCGAAGTCGCCGATATTTCCGATGTCACCGACTTCCCCGAGATGATGGATGGGCGCGTGAAAACGCTCCACCCCAAGGTCCATGGCGGCCTGCTCGCACGCCGTGATGACGCGGGGCATGTCGCGTCGATGGAAGAGCATGACATTGCCGGAATCGATCTGGTAGTCGTCAATCTCTATCCCTTTGCCCAGACCGTCGCCAAAGGTGCGGCACGCGACGAGATTATCGAGAATATCGATATTGGCGGACCCAGCATGGTGCGCAGCGCGGCGAAAAACCATGATTTCGTGACCATAGTTACCGACCCGTCAGATTACGACACATTGCTGGCGGAACTGAAGGAAAGCGGCGGCGCTACCAGCATCGCTTTCCGCAAAAAAATGGCGGCAAAGGCTTTTGCCGCGACGGCCAGCTATGATGGCATGATCGCGCAATGGTTCGGCTTTGCCGATCAGGGCCAGATGTTCCCGCCAACCCTGCCGCTCACGATGAGCCAGCCGACCGAATTGCGCTATGGCGAAAACCCGCACCAGATGGCGGCGCTCTATTTGCCCGATGGTCCGTCGACCAAAGGCATTGCGCAGGCCGAACAATTGCAGGGCAAGGCGCTGAGCTATAATAATTATAACGACGCGGACGCCGCGCTGGAACTGGTCAGCGAGTTTCGCGATGGCCCGCCGACAGTGGTAATTGTCAAACATGCCAATCCCTGTGGCGTGGCCAGTGGTGACAGCATTTTGGAAGCATACAAAGCCGCTCTCGCCTGCGATAGCGTCTCGGCCTTTGGCGGGATTATCGCGGTGAACCGGCCGCTCGACGGGCCAACAGCCGAAGCGATAACCGGTATTTTCACCGAAGTCGTCTGCGCGCCCGATGCTGACGCAGACGCGCGTGCCATATTCGCGAAGAAGAAGAATTTACGGCTATTGCTCACCGGCGAGCTGCCTGATCCGGCGCGGCCCGGCATGGGCGTCAAATCGATTGCGGGCGGTTACCTGCTGCAGTCACGCGACAACGGTCAGATTGCGCCAGATGATCTGAAATGCGTCACCAAGCGCGCGCCTAGCGCACAGGAAATGGCGGACTGCCTGTTTGCATGGACGGTCGCCAAGCATGTCAAATCCAACGCGATTGTCTATGCTAAAGACGGTTCAACCGCTGGCGTGGGAGCGGGTCAAATGAACCGGCTGGAGTCCGCTCGGATAGCGGCGTGGAAAGCGAAGGACGCGGCGGAAAAAGCAGGCTGGAGCGAAGCGCGAACCATCGGTTCAGCCGTGGCCTCCGATGCGTTTTTCCCCTTTGCCGATGGCTTGATGGCGGCGGTTGAAGCGGGCGCGACGGCGGTGATTCAACCCGGCGGATCGATCCGCGATGACGAGGTGATTACAGCCGCAGACGAGGCTGGTCTGGCGATGCTGCTTACCGGGATGCGGCATTTCCGGCATTGATAGGAGCGGGTTTTAAAAGATAATAAAATATAGAGATGTGGTTACACATGTTCAGAATAATTCCTTTTCTTCTCAATCAAAAAGAACGTCGTTACTGTCACTAGGATGTTTGGATTTTCAAAACTCTACGAGCGTAAGTTCGAGCCTTATGATACTGGATACTCATATCAAGCATTGACAGGGACCAAATTTGTATCGCCGGAGGAACGCGATAAGCTTGTTTCTAGTTATCGCGACAGTCTTAAGATTGACTTCTTAGGACTCTTCAAAGCTATATTAGTTGCGCTGGCTATCATCGCCGCAGCGGCGTTAGCGACCGTTCTGTTTGTTCTTCCAGAGTCGGTGTTAGATGCAGCGACGTATATAGGAACGCTTCCAATTTTTATCATTGCATTTAGATCAACTTGGAAACACTTAAAGAAATCGCATCAAATATTATCCTTGGCACCCGCTTTGCAGCGCGAAGGTTCTTGGTTCGACAGGTTAGGGACTAGCTGGCATTATATTTCCTGGATGAGAATTGTAATTGTCCTGCCCATCTTTGGTTTCTTATTTTTTCTGTTGGTTAGCGGAGTGTGGGCGTCGCCGACAAATTGGCTATTAGTATCTTTAGCAATCGTTCTTGGACTCGGTCTGATCAATCTGTGTTTCGCCGCCATTTGGAAGATTGTAAAACGCCCTAGAGTGAAGTGAATCCAAAGCAGTCTCCGCGATACCAACCACATAAGAGCAAGCCCCCTATACAATCGCCCTCCATTCGGCCAAACTCACCCACATGAAACTGAACCTTGAAAACAAAACCGTCCTTGTCACCGCTGGTAGCAAGGGCATTGGCTTGGCGACGGCCCTGGGCTTCCACGAATGCGGCGCGAAGGTTGCGATTTGTGGGCGGTCTCAGGATACGCTGGATGCCGCCGCTGCACAGATGCCCGGTTGTCTGGCGATAACTGGGGATGTTTCAAAGTCGGAAGATATCGACCGGGTCGTACAGGCAACAACGGATAAATTTGGCGGTATCGACATATTGGTGAACAATGCCGGCGGTCCCCCGCCCGGGCTTTTTGAACAGCTGGCCGATGATGCCTGGGACGAAGCGGTGCAACTGACCCTGATGTCGGTCATCCGCGCAACGCGGCTCGTCTTGCCGCATATGCGCGCGCAAAAATGGGGCCGCATTATTACGATTTCGTCATCGGGGGTGAAGCAACCGGTACCGGGTCTTACCCTGTCCAACTCTATTCGAATGGCGGTATTGGGCTGGGCCAAGACGCTCGCTAATCAGGTGGCGGGCGATAATATATTGGTCAATACGGTTTGCCCCGGCTTTACCAATACCGACCGGGTCACCCAGATATTGGAATCGCAATCCAAAGCCTCCGGCAAAAGCACCGAAGAAATTGCCGCCGGTATCGCTGCCCAGATTCCGATGCAACGGATCGGCGAACCGGAAGAAATCGCCAATCTGGCGGTTTTCCTGGGATCAGAGGCGGCGAGCTATATTACCGGCACCGCCATTCAGGTGGATGGCGGCTCGGTACAGGGTTTCTGAGAAGCGAGCGACAAAACGCCGGCTGCTAGAAGGAAATTATTCCGGCGTAGCGGCCTGCGCGTTTTGGCCATCGCCTTCGGGAGCCGCGATAATGTCGCGGGTCACGCTGCCTTTATCGACAGTAAACGTATCGGCATCACCCACGGAAGAGCGGATACCGGCATCGGCTTCACCCGCCTGGCCGACAATCGCGGATTCGGTGACGCTGCGCGCCTGCGCTCCGCCAAACATGGCTTCCAGCGTCTGCTGCTGCGCACCGCCGGTTTGTGGGCGGGGCTGACCGGGCTGGGGCGGGGTCAGAGCGAAATCGGGTGGAATAACCAGCGGTGCCTGGCGCGATACGGCAAATTCGTCGGGACGGTCACGGTCAAAAAGCCCGCTGGAACCGCAAGCAGACAGTCCGACAAGCGAGACGAGGCTGATACCTACCATTGATTTACGCATATTCACTTCCTTAAATCTCTTTGAAGAGCCTTTGGAGGGCTCTTTGCCATGGGTCAACTGTCGCCAAGCTGAATATTATCTTCGTCCGGCTTTTCGCGTATTAACAGCGCGCGTGCAAGCAGGATTACGACCCCGATGGAAATGCACGCATCCGCGACGTTGAAAATCAGGAACGGACGGAAATCACCAATGTGCAAATCCGCAAAATCAGCAACATAACCGAGCCGCGCGCGATCCAGGATATTGCCCATCGCACCGCCGAGAACGAAGGACAAAGCGATAATATCCCACTTCGCCTTTTCCCGCCACATCCAGATCAGCACCGCAATCGCGATCAAGCCGGTCAACGCGACCAAGGCCCAGCGCTGGAAATCTGTCGAAGCGGTCAGGAAACCCATCGAAACGCCGTAATTTTCCGCCCAGGTCAGGTTGAAAAATGGCAGCAACTCAATCTGACCCCTGGCTTTCAGGTCGAGCGGAAACATCACCATATATTTGGTGAACTGGTCCGCGATGAAGATTGCGAAAGCAACGATCAGGCCGGTAATCCGGTATTTTGTTGTGCTGTCGTTCATGCATTCAAAACCTTTTCACAACGACCACAAAGCGCGCCATCTTCCGATACATCGGGCAGCAAGCGCCAACAGCGGCCGCATTTGTGGTGTTCGGTTTTGGTGACTGTGATCTCGGCCGCGTCTTTTACGTCTGCCACAATGCAGATTTCAGTAAACTCTTCGGTGGATAGCGACAGTTCGGACAATGGATAGGTGACTTCTGCTTCCAGACTGGAGCGGATTGTCTTTTCCCGACGCAGGGGTTCTATCGCTTCGGTAATTGCCGAGCGTTGTGCTGCCACAATATCCCATTTGCTGGATAATTCGACATCGTCCCAACCGCGATCCATCTCTGGCCATTCTTTCAAGTGGATCGAGTCATTCTCATCCGGGAAGCGGCTCTGCCAAATTTCCTCTGCGGTGAAGACCAACACCGGTGCGATATACCGGGTTAGGGCGTGAAACAGGATATCCATGACTGTCCGGTACGCCATGCGTTTCGGATCGTCGGCTGCATCGCAATAGAGACAGTCTTTACGAATATCGAAGAAGAAGGCGCTAAGATCATCATTCACGAAATCACTAAGTGCTCGCATATAAGGACCGAAGGCGAAATTATTAACATGCTCACGTAGGTCGGCATCGAGACGATATAGCTTGTGCAGCACATAACGCTCCAGCTCCGGCATATCCGCCACAGCCACCCGCTCGCTATCCTGAAAATCGCTCAGCCCGCCGATCATATAGCGGAAGGTGTTACGCAGCTTCCGATAGCTGTCGGTGACGCCTTTGATAATTTCATCGCCGATCCGGTGATCTTCGGTGAAATCGACGCTCGCGGCCCACAGGCGCAGGATATCCGCGCCATTGACGTTGATAATTTTTTGCGGGTCGAGCGTATTGCCGAGGGACTTCGACATTTTCTTGCCGTTTTTGTCGAGCGTCATGCCATGGGTTAGCACGGCTTTGTAGGGCGCATGTCCGCGTGTGCCGCATGATTCTAACAAGCTAGACTGGAACCAGCCGCGATGCTGGTCGCTGCCTTCGAGATAGAGGTCGGCTGGCGTCTGGTGATCCGGCCATTTGCCGCTTTCCAGCACGAAAGCGTGGGTGCAGCCGCTGTCAAACCAGACATCGAGAATATCGGTGATCACTTCATAGTCATCGAGGCTGTACTTGTTGCCCAGAAATTCCTGATGATCGGCATTAAACCAGGCATCTGCGCCACCGGTTTTAAAGGCGGCAATAATCCGTTCGTTAACGGCGGGATCGTTGAGATAGTCGCCGGTCTTTCGATCAACATAAAGCGCAATCGGCACGCCCCAGGCGCGCTGGCGGCTAAGCACCCAGTCCGGGCGGCCTTCGACCATGGATTCCAGACGGCGTCTGCCGCGTTCCGGTACGAAGCGCACTTTGTTGCGGATTTCGTCGAGAGCGACCTCACGCAGGGTAGCGGCGACGCCTTCGGCATGGCCGACCTTGAAATCCGTTCGTCCTGAGCTTGTCGAAGGATCGTTCGCGTCTGCCAGCTGTGCTTCGACAGGCTCAGCACGAACGGTTTCTGGTGCCTTGAGCGGTTCGTCCATCGGCACGAACCATTGCGGGGTACAGCGATAGATGATTTTCGCCTTGGACCGCCAGCTATGCGGATAGCTATGCTGGAAATCGTCGCTGGCCGACAGCAACGCACCTGCTGCGCGCAGGTCTTCGCAAATCGGGCCGGTGCTACTGACAAATTTCTTGTTGATCACCCCGCCTGCACGTTCATCACCGCGTGGCAGCCATGCCCAATCCTCGCGATAAACACCGTCCGCATCGACGGCGAAAACCGGGTTGATACCATTGGCCTTGCACAGCTCGAAATCATCTTCGCCATGATCGGGGGACATATGGACAAGGCCGGTGCCGGCCTCGGTGGTGACGAAGTGGGAACCGTCAAGGAACGGGCGCGGCTTGGTGTAGAATTCGCTGTCCGGGAATGTATCGGCCATGGGATGCTTGGCGATGGCGCCGGCGAGTTGGGCGCCTGGCCCACACCACATCACCCAATCGGCCTCAAATTCAAATGCCGTTTGATCAGTCGCTGCCATGCTAAGTGCTATGCGAAGAGCATTTATGTCTTCTAGATCTAAATTCAGTTCCGCACGGTCGTTAAACTCTTTGAGCAGTTCTACGGCGCAAAGTACGACCCCTTTGTCGGTCTTCACCGCAGCGTAACCAACATCCGCCCCATAGGCGAGCGCCTGATTGACCGGAATCGTCCAGGGCGTCGTCGTCCAGATCACCGCATGCGCGCCAACCAGCTCCGGCGCATTCGGCGCTTCGACAATCTCAAACGCCACATCAATTTGCGTCGATGTAATATCTTCATATTCCACCTCGGCCTCGGCCAGGGCGGTTTTCTCGACCGGCGACCACATCACCGGCTTTGCGCCGCGATAAAGCTGTCCCGCTTCCGCAAACTTCAACAGCTCCGCAACAATCGCCGCTTCGGCATCATAATCCATCGTCAGATAGGGCTTGTCCCACTGCGCCAAAATGCCGAGCCGCTTGAATTCCTCGCGCTGCACATTGACCCATTTGTCCGCATATTCGCGGCATTCGGCGCGAAACTCGCTGGCCGGGACCTCGTCCTTGTTGCGCTTTTTCTTGCGATATTGCTCCTCGATCTTCCACTCGATCGGCAGGCCGTGACAATCCCAGCCGGGAACAAACGGGGCGTCCTTGCCGAGCATATTCTGTGACCGGACGACCAAATCCTTGAGCGTCTTGTTGAGGCTGTGACCAATATGGATATTGCCATTGGCATAAGGCGGGCCATCGTGAAAAATAAACTTTTCACGGCCAGCACGCGCTTCGCGGAGCTTTTCATAAAGCCCAATTTTCTGCCAACGCTCCAGAATCGCCGGTTCCTTATTCGCAAGGCCGGCTTTCATGGGGAAATCGGTTTTCGGCAGGAAAACCGTATCTTTATAATCTGGTGTATTATCGGTCATGATTGGCGGGGATTAGGCGAGGGAGGGCCGCTGCGCAAGCGGGATTTAAAACGCATCACAGCAGGCAGATAAGCCAACGAAAACAGCTTTTTCTTCATGCAAGCAGGGCTCGGGCCTTGTCGCAATCTTTCGCCATCTGCACCATCAGACCGTCGAGATCGTCAAATTTCGCCTCGCCGCGCAGGAAATGGTGCAGCTCGACTTCAATGGTCTGGCCGTAAAGATCTTCGGCAAAATCGAAGAAATGGGGTTCGAGCAATTCTTTGGGCGGGTCAAAGGTCGGGCGAATACCAAGGTTCGCGGCTCCATTGACCACGCGCCCATCCGGCAAGCGGCCTTTTACGGCGTAGATGCCATATTGGGGGCGCAGATAATGGTCGATATCAATATTGGCGGTGGGATAGCCGAGCTTGCGGCCATTTTTGTCCCCGTGAATGACCGGACCTTCAATGGCAAAAGGCCGAGTCAACAGGGCGGTCGCGGTTTCACAGTCGCCAGCTTTCAGGGCATCGCGGATGCGGCTGGAAGAGATCACCTCTGTGCCGTCGCTGACCGGGCCAACGGCCTTCGTGGAGAGACCTAGCGGCGCACCCAGTTGTTTCATCACCTCGACATTGCCAGCGCGGCCCTTGCCAAAGGTGAAATCTTCACCTGTCACAATGCCCGCCGCTCCAAAGCGCTCAACGAGCAATTTTTCGACAAAATCCTCCGCCGTGGTGCCAGCGAGTTCCGCGCCAAATTCGAATACCAGCATCGCATCAGCGCCAGCCGCTGTGAACAAGCGCTCGCGCTGGTCGAGACTGGTTAGGCGAAAGGGCGGCGCATCGGGCTGAAAATGACGTACGGGATGCGGATCAAAGGTTGCGATTATCGCGGGTCGATCCTCGGCCTTGGCCCAGTCGATTGCCGTCTGCGCCACCGCTTGGTGGCCTTTGTGAAAGCCATCAAAATTGCCCAGCGCAATAATTGCACCGCGTAGCTCTTCCGCTATCCTGTTTTGCCCACTTAGCCGCATGTCCGAGGCTATTGGCCAGTTTCGCTGGTTTGTTCAACCGCTTGTTTGGGTAAATCTTTAAGCGGGATAAGCCCCTGCTTCAAAACCCGCAGCGCATTGCCGCCCATGACTGCGCGAATTTCTGCTTCGGTAAAACCCGCGTCCATCAAGGCCTGCGTAACATGCACAATGCCGCTGGTGTCGAAGCGGGTGGTAACGGCCCCGTCAAAATCTCCGCCGAGCGCGATATGGTCTATCCCCACCAGATCGCGGACATATTTTGCGGCCTTGGCGATGGTTTTAGGGTCCGTGTCACACATGGCGCCGTCCCAATAGCCCAAGCCAATGACTCCGCCAGTTGCGGCAACGCCCTTAATCTCTTCGTCATTCAGGTTGCGATTGACGGCACAAACCGCTTGCACGCCACCATGGCTCGACACGACCGGGCGGCGGGCTATTTTCAAGACATCGGCGACCGTGTCACGGCTGCTATGGGCAATATCGACGATCATGCCCTTATCTTCCATATCGCCGACAATCAGCCGGCCAAAATCGGTCAAACCACCTTTTTCTTCCCCATGCATCGACCCGGCCAGTTCGTTGTCGAAAAAATGAACAAGCCCCGCCATGCGCATACCGGCATCGTAAAGCTTGCCGAGATTTTCGCGTTTTCCTTCTAGTGTTTGCAACCCTTCTGCGGAAAATATCACCCCGATCATCTTCTCGCTTTTGGACCGGGCCGAAACCAGACCATCAATATGGGACGGGGTGCTGATCGCCACCATCGCGCCGTCGGAAGCGGTGACTGCGCGATCGAGCTTGGTGGCGTGCCACAATTGTCGCTCGAGCAAAGAGGTCCATGTGCGAATCGGCTGTAACTGCGCGATGGCTAACATCGTAACATTGTCCGTTTCCGCGCTATTGCTATCGTAATTCTGGCCTCTTGGCGTTTTGGTCACGCTCGAGAATATTTGCAGGCCGACGTTGCCTTGCTGCATCCGTTTGAGATCGACATGGCCATAATCGACGCTGTCGGTAATCTTGCGCTTCCATAGCAACGTGTCGCTATGGAGATCGACGATCATCAAACTGTCATGCAGCTTTTGCGCTTCGGCGGAGATTTCCGGCAAGGGCTGGCCGTCAATCTGGTTGTTCTGCTTTTCAAACAGGCTTGGTGCAAAGATAAAAAACCCAATGGCCAGGACAATGATGAATGTCAGGACGGCCACCAAAATTTTCTTCATCCATCTTTCCTTTTCAGAGTTACAAAGGAGAAGCCCGGCCTTCCGTTGGCGGCATCGTGGCTTTCCCGATCACTTTCCTGCCAAATATCGGGATCAAAGCCATCCATTTTTGTGTCACCATCGGCATCAATATGCACTTCGGTCAGTGCAATGCGGTCCGCCTTGGGTAGAAAGAGCCGGTAAATCTCAGCCCCGCCAATGATTGCGATGTGCGGGGCATTGGCAATTTTCAGGGCTTCCTCAACGCTGCCGGCAACTTCAGCATCTTCCGCTTCCCATTCTTTGTCGCGGGTCAGGACGATATGGCGGCGACCCGGTAACAGGCCTGGCAAGCTGTCAAAAGTCTTGCGCCCCATGATCATCGGTTTGCCCTGCGTCAGCGATTTGAAATGGCGCAGGTCGGCAGGCAGGTGCCAGGGCAGACGTCCGTCTTTGCCAATCACGCCATTGTCGGCGCGCGCCAGGATCAGGATGATTTCAGGATGGTTCATGAGATGCGCCTAGCCGAGATAAAATCCTGTGCAAATCAGAAAAATAATTTCGTGACATGACCCATTTTCCGGCCCCAGCGGCTTTCGCCTTTTCCATATAGATGAAGGTGGTTGGCCGGATCGGAAAGCAACGCCTGCCACTGGCCTGCATCGCCACCAATAAGGTTAGTCATCGCGACCTTCTCAGCCGCCAGTCCGGTGTCGCCCAGCGGCAATCCGCAAATGGCGCGGATGTGGTTTTCAAACTGGCTGGTGATCGCACCCTCGATTGTCCAATGCCCACTATTATGGACGCGGGGGGCCATTTCATTGAATACCGGTCCGTCGGCAGTGGCAAAAAATTCGCACGTCAACACGCCGACATAGCCCATCGCCTCTGCCATTTTGGCGGCTAGGGAGCGGGCAGCTTGCTCCTGTTCGGCAATTTCGCATGGCGCGGGAACCAGAGATTCTGCCAATATACCATCTTCATGGATATTATGCGGCGTATCCCAATAGCGGATCGCGCCATCTTGCCCGCGCACCAATATCACCGAAAATTCATGCGTGAAGGTGACAAAGCCCTCTGCCACGCAGGGCTGATGATTGACCGAATCCCAATGGGGGCCAAGATCATCCCCCTGTTTGATGCGTGCCTGCCCTTTTCCGTCATAGCCCATGCGAATGGTCTTCAGGATGGCGGGCGCGCCCACCGTCTTGATGGCGCTGTCCAGCGACGCGCGATCCGTGACTTCAGCAAAAGGGGCGGTGATGCCGCCATGGGTGCGGGCGAAATTCTTTTCCGCAATCCGGTTCTGCGCAATATCAAGCGCGGCTACCGGCGGATATAATGGCACGCGATCGGCTATTATTCTCAGCGGAGCGACCGGCACATTTTCAAATTCAAAGGTAATGACATCGCAGGCATCTGCAAATTTTCCCAAAGCCTTGATGTCGTCATCTTCGGCGCAGGTAAATTCCGCAGCGACATCCGCAGCGATGCTGGCTTCATCCGGGGCATATATGTGACAGCGATAGCCGAGCTGCGCAGCGGCCATGGATAACATTCGGCCGAGTTGGCCACCGCCCAATATACCAATTGTCGAGCCGGGAGGAAGCGGAGTCATCGCAGCCGATTATTCCGGCTGCTCTGCAACGGCATCGCTTTGTGCCGCGCGCCATGCATCAAGGCGTTCTGCTAGTGCTGCATCTTCATTCGCGATGATCGCCGCGGCCAGCAAGGCGGCATTTTTTGCGCCTGCATCACCTATCGCCAGAGTACCAACCGGAATGCCGGCCGGCATTTGCGCGATGGACAAGAGGCTATCGACCCCGTTCAGTGTGCGGGATTGGATCGGCACGCCCAGCACAGGAACCCGCGTCATCGCCGCGGCCATGCCGGGCAAATGCGCAGCACCGCCGGCGCCGGCAATAATCACCTTCAATTTTCGCGATACAGCCGCCTTGGCATAATCGTAAAGCCGGTCCGGGGTCCGGTGGGCCGATACGATTTTGACTTCATGGGCAATATCAAGCCGTTCAAGTATCTCGGCGGCAAGCCGCATCGTGGCCCAGTCGGATTGACTGCCCATGATAATTCCAATTTTCGGAGTGGCTTCGTCGGTCATGCTTGCACCTGAATAGTGTCGCGGAAGCAAAACCGTTTAGCCATGAAATGATGATCACGCAATGCACCAGTGATACCAAGCGCGCTTTTCCGGTAGCAGCTTTACAATAGAGGACTCATAACAATCCTATCGGATCAATTTTGTTGACTACACTTGCTTTTATCAACTAAAGAACAATAAAGCGTAAATACTAGTAAACAAGAGTATCGCGCTTGGGGGTAGAAAGTTGATTAGTGAAGCTATCAATAGCAATGAAAGCAAGCAAACATGCGCCAATTGTGCTGCTCTTCATGCAGAAAATATGCGATTGAAAGAAGAGCTTGTTGAAATGGAGCAACGCGCCAATCACGATGTTTTAACCGGACTTCCCAATCGGCGCTATTTTATCGAAAGCCTTGAGAAGCGGATCAAGCGGTGTCAGCGCTATGGCGATAATACCGCCCTGCTCTTCCTGGATGTCGACGATCTCAAGATGATTAACGACGCCCATGGCCATGCCGCCGGTGATATTTTGCTAACCCACCTCGCCAAGCTATTGAAAGATAATATCCGGGTTTGTGACATGGTCGCCCGGATCGGTGGCGACGAATTTGCCCTGCTGCTCGATAATCTTGATGCGGATCAGGTGGAAAACAAGATCCTCTCCTTGATAGATCTCATCAAGACGAGCAATCTCGCTTATGAAGGACAGACCCTGAAATTTGGCGCGGCTATCGGATATAGTTTTGTCGGCCCGGCAGACACGGTGGCCGACCTGATGTCACGGGCCGATGAAGCCATGTATCAATCGAAAAATGACGGCGGCTAAGCGCGTGCTGCTTTACCGTTCCGACAAATAATAGCGTTCTTTTTCATTCAGATCATCATCGAGATCATAGATAATCGGCTGGCCAGTCGGGATTTCCAGACCGGTGATCTCATCATCCGAAATACCCGAAAGATGCTTGACCAGCGCGCGCAGGCTGTTGCCATGGGCAGAGATGAGAACACGCTTGCCGGACTGCAATTCCGGCGCGATGCGGGTTTTCCAATAAGGCAGCACGCGCGCGATTGTGTCTTTCAAACTCTCGGTCGCTGGCACTTCTATGCCGGCATAGCGCGGGTCAGACGACATTTGATATTCGCTGTCGGCGGCCATGGGTGGTGGTGGCGTATCAAAACTGCGGCGCCAGATATGGACCTGTTCATCGCCATGTTTGTCACGGGTTTCCTGTTTGTTGAGGCCAGTTAGCCCGCCATAATGCCGCTCGTTCAGCCGGTAATTTTTTTCCACCGGCAACCACAGCCGGTCCATTTCTTCCAGCGCCAGATTGAGCGTCTTGATCGCCCGGCTTTGCAAGCTGGTGAAACACAGGTCCGATTCAATGCCTTTTTCTTTCATCAGACGACCTGCTTCACGCGCTTCTTCAATGCCTTTTTCGGTGACGTCCACATCCCACCAGCCGGTAAAGCGGTTTTCCAGATTCCATTGGGATTGGCCGTGACGAAGCAGAATCAGTTGAGGCATAAAGGGTCCTTAATCATTAGTGATGCATCCTTAGCGGCGAAGGCTTTTCCCGCCAAGCAGGATATTTGTTCATATTGGAGCCGAGAAAGATAAAGATTCTACAGCTTCGACACAGAATCACGCTAAAAATTTGTCGCCTCATGGCCAAAGCGGTCGGCCAAAAGGGGCAAGGCATGGGCGGATAAAAGAGGATGGAGAGTGACCATGGCGAGCAGCATAAGAAAAGCGCTTCATGTAGGAAAGCTGTTTTTCAAAGCCCTCCTATTCGCCAGCCATCGCTGTCACAATATCCGGCTCAGGGTATAAAAGGCACCCAGACCACCGACCAGATAGAGCGCGGGTCTCTCTACCCATCTCCGTTGATCCATCGATATCCGTCCTACCAACCAAAGCAAGGCGAGCGCCAGCGCGACAAATAGTATCTGTCCGATTTCAACACCGAGGTTGAACAATAGCAAGGCCCATATTTCTTCGCCTTTCGGCAAGCCGATATCCGCCAGCGCGCCAGCAAAGCCGAGGCCGTGGAGCAAGCCAAAGCCCAGTGCGATCAGCCAGGGTTTGCGAATGGTCAGGCTCGTCTTGCCCGCCCATTTGCGCACCACTTCGACGGCGAGGAAAAATATCGACAGCGCGATGAGTAGCTCCACCGGTTCACTGGGCAAGGTGAACAGGCCGAGCGCGGTGATGGCCAGCGTGACACTATGGCCGACAGTGAAGGCGGTGATGACCCACAAAAGCTGCCTTGGCGCTGTCAGCAGCAGCAGTCCAAGAACAAACAGCAAATGGTCCCAGCCGAAGAGCATATGCTCTGCACCAATCCGCAGATAGGCGCCGGTCGGGGAACCAGCCGGATCGCCCAGGGCAAAGGACGCGCTGGCGGGGCGCAAGATATGAGTGCTTTCTTCGCCGCTTGCCGTGCGGAGGCGGACAAACACATCGGTCAGGGTGCGGTCGAGGCCTTCTATGGAAACGTCGCCACTATCGAGCCGGCACGGCACCTGCCAGCTTTCGACAATCGCATCGCCGGATATAACCTGGCGGGTGGTCTCTGGCTCGGGGCACTGATCCGGCAGTACGGGTCGCATTTTGAGCTTGCGGCCAGACAGGATCGGTTGTTTCCAGACAACCGCGACGGTGCCATCCGATTGTGCGGTCAGTTCGAGAGCGGCGGGACGAATTTCATGGGCGCTGGCGGGGAGGGCAAATACAAACGCCAACAAACAAAAAGCCAAACCCAAAATCCGTTCGGGCTGAGCCTGTCGAAGCCAGTCCCTTGTTTCAAACGTTCCGCGCGCTAGGTCCTTCGACAGGCTCAGGACGAACGGGGTGTGGGATTTCGCGTTTCCGCTATTCACCCTTGCCACCCTCAATCACCACATCATAGCCGCTGACCAATTCTTGCAGCGCCGCTTGCTTGGCCTTGCTGCTCTGGTCTTCCTGCCAGGCGGCGGCGACTTCGGCTTTGATCGGTTCGAAATTTGCCTCGGCTGCGTCGTCGATGGTTTCGATGCGCACCAGATGCAGTCCGAAAGCAGACCCTATAGGCGGGCTCCATTGTCCCGCCTCCAGCTTGAAAATGGCGCTCGCAAAATCCGGTCCGAACAGCCGGGTCACTTCGCTTTCCGGTAGCGCGGCATAGCTGCGTTTCTGAATGAACGGATCGCCCAGACTTTTCCAGTCGGCGCCCGATTTTGCAGCATTCAGGGCGCTGGCCGCAACCGTCTCAATTGCGCCACCATGTTTTTCGGGGCTGAGATAGATATGGACAAAACTCCGCCGTTCGGGCGCGGCAAATTTATCGCGATTTTGTTCAAACCATGTCTTCAGCTCTGCATCGGAAGGATTGGCCGCCTTGCTTTCACCGCTGACCAGAAAATCCATTTTTTGCGCCAGACGGCGCTGGATGATGGTGTCTTCATCGCCGAGGCCCAGCCGCTCCGCCTCGCGAACCAACACCTGCTGCTGCACATATTGGTCGATAATCTGCTGTCTGTCCTCACCGGTGGGCAGGCGGCCAGCGGTATTGGCCCATAGCGCGCTGAGGCGGTCCATCTCGGCGGCACTGACGGTTATCGTCCGGCCCTGTTCGCCCTGATAATTTGACCATATGTGGTTGATGGCAACCAGTGCCAGTCCGATCAGAACAAAATGCGTGATCGGGTCACGGAAGGCTTTTTTCAAAATAGTTATGGCTTTCACGATGATCTTAAAACCCGTTCGTCCTGAGCTTGTCGAAGGATATTCTACTATTGGAAATGGCTTCGACAGGCTCAGCCCGAACGGTAAAGGGAACGGGTGGCAGGAACTTAAACCGTTGGCACATACCAGATCGGCGAAGACCAGGCGCGTTCCTGAATGGTTTTCTGCAAGGCCGGGTTAGGCGGCACACCTGCGCGTATCGCATCCCATGTCGACCAGCGGCAAACCGGATTTTCCAGCACACGGACATAATAGGATGCACGCTGCCCCGGCTTATGCTCGGGATCGCGCCAGAAGGTTTTGAGTTCCGGTGCGCCTTTGTCGGTCGAGATGGAGCAATCGGACAGATTGACCGTCGCGCCATTGTCGGGACAGCGCGCGGTGGCCGGATCGACCATGCCGCCATCGGAACAGGCGACATCGAAGACTTTCTCATTGGTCTTGCCGCTATCGGTCCAGACTTTGACAATCTGCACCCGCTGCAACGGCGCGCTCATCGCATCGCGCATCGCCCAGACGATGAAGCCGGGGGCCTTGCCCTGACCAACCAGATCGCCGCCCATGGTCACGCCATTTTTATAGGCCTTGGACACCATGTCGGGATCATCCAGCATGGCGGCGTCAAAACCAAAGCCGCCAAAGAAGCGCAATTTGATCCGCGTGCCGGTGGTTGCATAGGTTTCCTTGCGCCGCATCGCGTCAAATATCGCCTCGCGGGTATTTTCCTCCGCCCAAACCGCTGCATAACCTGATGCACCCCAGCGGGAGAACCAGCTCGCCGCGCGCGGATCGACAGTCACGCCCTCCCAGCTTTTCTTGCCGCCGGGTGGAATGGAACCACGGGCTTCTGCCGTGCCATCGACAACACCGATTTTCGACCAGAAGAATTTTTCGTCGAACGAGCCGCCAGCAACATGGGTGTCGGTGGACCCGATCAGGCCGAATTTATAGGGATTGTTGCCGATTTTATCCTCGAGCATCAGACCATTGGCATAAGCCTGCCGGACATAGTCGCCGCTGACGGTTTTGGATTTGATCTGCGAGGACAGCAGATATTCGTAAATTCCGAAATCGGCCCATTCATCATTGGGGGAAAGCGACGGATGGGTTTCCGATGTGCCTTTAACCTGCGTAATTTCGACAATCGGCTCGTTGCGCATGCGCTGATCGGCATAGGCCTTGGTCAGCGGCTGGCCATTATAGGTTTCCAGCTTGAACATCTCGCCGTCGGACACATTGCTGTTATGCGGAATCGAAAGCCCGTCATTTCCGGCCGCGCGCTGTTCGTCCATCCAGTTCCACAAATCTTCGGGATTGGTCGAATCCAGCGTTCCGAAAGGCATATCGGGGGCGGAGCCCCTGAATACGACGTTACGGTGGAGATTGCCCCCGGCAAAACCACCGCCTTCGCCCTGGGTCACGCGCGTCGCGGTATATTCATAGGCGGAGAAGGTCGTGAACTTGCCGGGCTTATAATATTTGTCCGCTGCATCGATGGTGGCTTTCCAGACGTCTCCGACAATTTTCGGGTCATAGACACCGTCCATCTTGCGGCCATCGCGGACGGCGCCGCCGATCAGCTGGAACGCCGCGATGATCTTGTCGGGATCCGCGCTGAACATGTCCCGGGCCATTTCCAGCTTGGAAATTTCGGTGCCCTCGGTATCCATCGCGGGCAAGTGGCCCAGATAGGCCGCATGATCGGTGACTGCCATAAAGTCGAGCGCCGGGCCTTCGAGTTTCAGGTCATAGCCGGAGGGGTGGGTAATGCCTTCGCCCATGCCGAATTTATACGCATCTTCCGGCGTGGTTCGGACGTTGAATATATAGGCGTCAAAACTATTGCGGGTATGGATATGCAGGTCGCCGAAATAGACATTGCGATCCGGATTGGGTTGTTCGGCCGTCTCGCCCGGTGCCAGCGCGATATCGCTTTGGTCCTCAGCTGCATTCCCGCCCGTACAGCCAACCATCAGCGCGCCAATCGCGGCCAGACTCAAATAATTGCGCATCATATCTTTCCCCTCCCGTGCGTCTCATTGACTGGACGCATCTGTCTTATACCCCATTTTACACCGCGCTACCATATGGCTTTACAGCGCCGAGAAGTACCTGTTTCTCTAATGGCACAAAGCTTTTTTATCTGCGCTTTATCCCACTTCTCCGGTTGATTTAATGGCCCAGTTAAATGACTTATGCAAGCGTAGCTGCAGCAGATAAGACCATTCCCCACCAACCCCACCCAAAATGGCGACGCTGTGGTTACATTCAACTGGAGAGAATGATTATGAAGAGTATGAATCGCGTCCTCATGGCGGCTCTGTGCAGCACTGCCCCTATCGCCGCAATCACCCCCGTTCATGCGCAGGATCAGGGTGCCGACGACACAGTCGACGATAATATCATCATCGTGACGGCGACCCGCCGGGCACAGGATGTGCAGGATATTCCGCTCGCTGTGACGGCGGTCAGTCCAGTTCAGCTGGAACGGCAAGGCGTGGTCAACGTCCAGGATATCACACAGGTTTCATCAAGCTTTTCAACCTCAAACGCCCAGGCGGCGTCGGGCAGCGTCGTGCTGCAAATCAGGGGCGTCGGCACGACATCCAACAATATCGGTTTTGAAAGCGCCGTCGGCATTTTCATTGACGGCGTTTATCAGTCCCGCCCCGGCATTGCCCTTTCCGAATTTGTCGATGTGGAACGGGTGGAAGTCCTGCGCGGACCGCAGGGCACATTGTTTGGGCGCAATACCTCTGCCGGGGCGTTGACGATCACCAATGTGCGGCCTGATGTCAGTGAGTTTGGCGGTTTCGTGAACGCAACCTATGGCAATTATGACCTGATCAATGTGCAGGGTGCGATTAACGTCCCGATTGTTCAGGATACTCTGGCGCTGCGCCTGACCGGTGCCTATCGTGAGCGCGATGGCTTTATCGATGTGGTTGATGAAACCGGCAAAATTGGCGAGTCCAACGAGAAAGACCAATATCTTATCCGCGGTCAGCTCGGCTATGAAGGTGATAGCGGCCTGACCGTGCGGGTGATTGGTGATTTTTCGAAGAGCACTGCCAATTGCTGTTCGGCGGTGGAATTGCTGGCATCGCCGCTCGAAACAGCAGGCTTGTTTGAGGCGGTTGGCCTTGGGCCCCGTGGCGGACAGTTCCAGCCAAACACCGGCCAGGAAGCGGCCGATGACCGCATCGCGTCGGCCAATTTTGCGCCTCGTGGCGACCTCGAACAATGGGGCGTTACGGCAGAGGTGGAACATCCGATCAGCGACAGCGCCGACATCATCTATATCGGCTCCTATCGGGAGTTTGACAGTTTAGAAAGGTACGACTCCGATTTCACCGCGCTGGATATTTTCGATGTCGATCGGGCACGGGCCAATATCAACACTATGACCCATGAACTGCGGGTGCAGGGTGAGGCGTTTGACGGCGCGCTCAACTGGCTCGTCGGTGGCTATTATTCCGACGAGGATATCAAGCAGGATGTCAGCTTCTCACTCGGTGAAGACTATGACGCGCTGGTCGGCGCGCTGTTGCAAGGGGCGCTGGGCGCCAATCCGCTGGAGCAATTGTCCGGCGGTGTTGATCCTTCTGTAGTGACCGCGACCAACAGCTATACGCAAAACAGCAAAAGCTGGTCGCTTTTCACCCATAACACGCTGGAAGTGATTGACGGTTTGAAATTGACTGTTGGTTTGCGCTACTCGGATGAGAGCAAGGATGGTGGTTTTGAACAAACCGCAAGCAACAATCCGCTTTGCACCAGTATCCGCGCGGCGTTTATCAACAACCCGGCCGCCGTACCTCCGGCCGCCGTGTCCTTGGGATGCTTTGCCTTTCTTGCTCCGGCGACCGGATCAGATGCGACGGATGCAGAAATTCCATTCGCCTTTCTGCCGCGTCCCTTTGAAGGCGAGTTTAACGACAGCGAGCTTATCTACACCGGCAAGATCGCTTATGAATTTGCCGCACCGGTGAATATCTATGCGAGCTTCACCCACGGTTATAAATCCGGTGGCTTCAACCTCGACTCAACCGCGGCGGCCGGAGGCGGCGACCCGCGTTTCGATTCCGAAGAGGTTGATGCCTATGAGGTGGGCTTGAAAGCCAAGTTTCTCGATAATCGCGTCACTTTGAATGTTGCGGGTTTCCATGAGGAATTTACCAATTTCCAAATTCTTGAATTTACCGGCGCCCAGTTCCAGACGTTCAACGTCCCCAAAGCGAAAACCACGGGCGTCGAAATTGAAACCGTCATTCGTCCGGATGACAATTTCACCCTGAACGCCGGCCTTACTTATACGGATGCACGCTATCCCAATGACTGCGCCGGTGATTTGACCGATAATCAGGTTCTCAACCTGTGCGGCGCCTCGCTCACCAACGCGCCAGACATTGTTGCCATTGCGGGCGCGACCTGGGAAAAGGATATCGGCAATAATCTCGATTTCTTCCTGAACGGGCAAATTCGCATGGAAAGTGACCGCCGGACATCGACTCAGCCATCTAACCCCAATGATCTCGATGATCAGACACCGCTTCCCTTCGATATTCAGGACGGAAACACGAAAATCAACTTGCGCGCCGGCATCGGCAGTCAGGATGATGTCTGGGGCATAGAGGCGTGGGTCAATAACCTGACCAATGAAGTCACCCGCGGGGTGACCTTTAACACCGTCCTGCGGTCTGGGTCCCGGTCAGCCTATCTGCAGGAACCTCGCACATTTGGTGTTACGCTGCGCGGAAAATTCTAAAACTATAGTGGTTTAGGGGGCATTTCGTCAGCATGATTGGGGCCGGTCTTCCGGCCCCTTTTTTGTGCCACCATCCTTTTTGGTACACGTCAGATAGTGTATCGATAGCATCATATATACCACAAATTGTGTTTATGGCCTCCCATGAATCGCAGATTTACGCTGTTTTCAATGTAACATTTTTACCACGGCTGGCCATATTCTGCACAGATATGCGCATATCCTCTTGATTTAACGGTCCGATTAATCGACCTAGGCCGATGAAACCAATGCAATGAGATCATTATCCTTCCCCAAATTACAGGGACAAATGACAAGCGGCGGCAAGTTCAACGGGAGAGAATGTTTATGAAAAGTTTGAATCGCGTCTTTATGGCAGCACTGTGTACCAGTGCCATGACCGCCCCCGCCTACGCACAAGATGCCGGTGCTGAAGAGGTTGATGACAATGTCATCATCGTGACCGCCACCCGCCGTGCCCAAGATGTCCAGGATATTCCGCTTGCTGTGACGGCCGTTAGCCCAGTCCAGCTGGAGCAACAGGGCGTCGTTAATGTTCAAAATATCGGAAGCGTATCCCCAAGCTTCTCGACCTCTAATGCGCAAACCGCATCGGGAACCGTCGTTCTTCGTATTCGCGGCGTTGGTACAACTTCCAATAATATCGGCTTTGAATCAGCCGTCGGCATCTTCGTGGACGGTGCTTACCAGTCCCGTCCAGGTGTTGCACTTGGCGAGTTTGTCGATGTGGAACGTGTCGAGGTTCTGCGTGGCCCACAAGGCACATTGTTCGGACGCAACACATCAGCGGGCGCACTGAACATCACCAACAAGCGCCCTGACCTTGATGAATTTGGCGGTTTTGTGAATGCAACATATGGCAATTTTGACCATATGAGCGTGCAAGGCGCGATCAACGCTCCAATTATTGAGGATACATTGGCACTGCGCGTAACCGGTGCGTATCGGAAACGTGACGGCTTTGTGGATATTATCGACAGCGCAGGAAACAGTGTTGGCGATTCTAACGACACAGATCAGTATCTCGTTCGTGGCCAACTTGGTTACGAAAGCGATGGCGGCATTCAGGCGCGTTTGATCGTGGACTATTCAAAGAGCACGGCAAGTTGTTGTGCGGCTGTAGAGGTCCTTCAATCCGGAATTGAAACAGCAGGTCTCTTTGGCGCGGTCGGCCTTGGCGCACGTGGCGGCATGGCTGCTCCCGACGTTGCGTTGACCCCGTTTGATACCACGGCAGCGCAACAGGCTGTGGACAATCGCATCGCCACCTCTGATCTGAGAGCCGATCCTTCCAACGATCAATGGGGCATTACTGGCGAGATCGAATTTCCGATCGGTGACAGTGCTGACCTGATTTACATCGGTTCATACCGCGAATTCCGGGCAGAAGAAGCTTATGATTCGGATTTCTCAGGCCTTGATATCTTCAACGTCCTGCCCGGCAGCGATACAGCCATCGACACAATGACCCATGAACTTCGTCTGCAAGGCGAAGCCTTTGGTGGTGCACTCGACTGGTTGGTTGGTGCTTATTATTCTGATGAAGATATCACTCAGTCCACCAACTTCGGTCTGGGCCAGGATTATGACCGTCTTGTCGGCGCTCTTTTGGCAGCTGGTACGGGCGGCGCGACGCTGAACCCGGCTAGCCCACTTTTCGCCGGCGCAACACCACTGCAAACATTGACTGGTATCGATCCTGCAACGGTTCGGACCACCAATGCTTATACACAAAGCAGCAAAAGCTGGTCGGTGTTCACGCACAACACGCTGGAAGTTGCTCAAGGACTTAAACTGACACTTGGTCTGCGCTATTCAGATGAAAGCAAAGACGGTTCATTCAGCCAGCCGGCGATCAGCAACGATCTCTGCCCCGCAACGCTGGGTCAGATTTTTGCTGGTGGTCTCCCAGGTGGTGCTGGTAGTCCTCTGACCAACAGCTACTTTGGACTGGGTTGTTTTGCGTTTGTCGCGCCAGCAATCGGAACAGATGCAAACCCGTTCCCACTGCCGCGGCCTTTCGTCAGCGAATTTAGCGATGAAGAACTGATCTATACCGGTAAAGTGAGCTATGAATTTGCCGATCCTGTAACCGTTTATGCCAGCTTTACGCATGGTTATAAATCCGGTGGTTTCAACCTCGATTCCACGGCAGCATCCGGCGGCGCTGATCCGCGCTTTGCTTCGGAAGAAGTCGATGCGTATGAAGTTGGTCTGAAAGCCAAATTCCTCGATAACGCTGTGACCTTGAATGTTGCAGGTTTCCATGAGGAATTTACAGACTTCCAGGTTCTGGAATTCACTGGCGCTCAGTTCACCACGTTTAATGTTCCAAGTGCGAAATCAACCGGTATTGAAATTGAGACAGTCATTCGTCCGGATGACAATTTCACAATCAACGGCGGTCTGACTTACACCGATGCAAGATATCCAAGTGACTGTGCCGGTACGCAAACCGACTCTGCCAATGTGGTAAGTCTTTGCGGCAATTCGCTAACCAACGCTCCGAAATGGGTTGGTATCATGGGTGCGACTTATGATCGTGACCTTGGCGACAGCCTGAAGTTCTTCCTCAATGGTCAGCTGCGCATGGAAAGCGATCGTCGGACTTCAACTCAAGCCACTACGGTCCCTAGTGCTGCACAAATTGCAGCAGCTGGGAGCGTTCAGGCAGCAGTTGATGCAGCTCCGCTCGTTCCATTCGATGTTCAGGATGGCACAATCAAAATCAACATGCGGGCTGGTATCGGTGATATCGATGACGCATGGGGCATCGAGGCTTGGGTTACAAACCTGACCAATGAAGTGACCCGCGGGGTGACCTTTAATACGGTGCTGCGCTCTGGCTCTCGGTCAGCGTTCATCCAGGAACCACGCATGTTTGGTGTGACCCTTCGCGGCAAGTTCTAAGGTTTAAATATTTGGGGGGCATTTCGTCACCACCAAGAAGGGGCCGGTTTTTCCGGCCCCTTTTTTTTGCCCCCCAATCAATGCCGGTTGCGCGCACGCATGATCGGTGCAAAAGTCCGGCCATGAACAGCTATAGTTTTCAAACCGTGCCGGTCCTGCATTTTGGCGAGGGTTGCCTTGCGATGCTGGCCGATCAAATCGCCGCCCTGGGCGGGACCCGACCGCTGATCGTTACCGACAAAGGCATTATCGCCGCGGGCCTGATTGCCCCGGTCGAACAGGCGTTATCCAACGCGGGTTTATCCGCACAGATATATGATGCGGTCATTGCTGATCCACCCGAAGCTGTGGTGCAGCAAGCCATTGATATGGCGAAAGCGGCTGCGGTCGATATCGTCATTGGTCTGGGCGGCGGCAGTTCGCTGGACACCTCCAAGGTGGTCGCCGCGCTGGCGATAGATGGCGCGCAAGGTCTTTCCGAAATCTATGGTGTCGGCCAATTGGCGCGCAAAGGCCGTCCGACCATATTAATCCCGACGACATCGGGAACGGGCTCCGAAGTCACCGCTATTTCGATCCTGACCACGGGCGAGACGACGAAGGCGGGCATTGTGTCCCCGCATCTCTTTGCCGATGCTGCGATCCTGGACCCTGCATTGACGCTGGGCCTGCCCGCTGACGTCACCGCGGCCACGGGTATCGATGCGATGGTTCATGCGATCGAGGCCTACACTGGCCGCCATGCGAAAAACCCGCTGTCCGATATGCTGGCGATAGAGGCGCTGAAACTGCTCACCGCCCATATCGAAACCGCCTGTTCGGACGGCACCAATATGGTGGCACGCGAAGCCATGCTGCGTGGCTCGATGCTCGCCGGGCAGGCTTTTGCAAATTCTCCGGTTGGCGCGATCCATGCGCTCGCTTATCCGCTTGGCGGGATTTATCATATCCCGCACGGCCTCTCCAATGCGCTGGTGATGCCGCATATCATGCAGTTTAATCTCGACGCAGCGGCGCCGCTTTATGCAGAATTGGCTGATGCTTTGGATGTGCCGAAAACCGGTCCCAATAGTGCCGAAGCCCGCGCGCAGGAATTGATCGACTATCTTGAAGGCCTGGCCGTAAAGGTAAAAGCGCCCCGCCGCTTGCGCGAAGTCGGAATAGCCGAAGATGCGGTGGATGCGCTGGCTGAGGCTGCCATGTTGCAGACCAGACTGCTCGTCAACAATCCCAAAGAGCTGGACCTCGCCGACGCCAAACGGATCTATGCCGATGCCTGGTAAAGAGCGCACCCCGCCGCCAATGTGGGATGATTATCGCGATGGCTCATCGATCACCACGCGCTGGAACGACAATGATCCCTATGGTCACGTCAATAATGCGGTCTATTATTTCTGGTTTGATAGTGCGGTGAACCGCTATCTGATCGAGCAGGGCGCGCTCGACATTGAAAAGAGCGATGTCATCGGGTTGGTGGTCCAGACGTCTTGCGAATATTTTGCTCCTATCGCCTTTCCCGATCTGGTCGAGGCGCGCATCCGGGTCGAGAAGCTCGGCCGGACCAGCGTGACCTATGGTGTGGGCCTGTTTCGGGGTGAAGAAAAAACCGCATCGGCGGCGGGCAGCTTCACCCATGTCTATGTGGATCGGGAGAGCCGGCGGCCGACACCCCTGTCCGCGCCCTTGCGTTCTGCGCTGGAATTGATAACCCTTTAACTGAGCAGTTAAAGGACCAGGACCATGCGCCACGCCGAGGATACCGAAGAACGCCAGCAATTTCGGGAAATGACCCGGCGTTTTATCGAAACCGAGTTGCAGCCTCATGCCAATGCGTGGGACGAAGCGGGAGAAATTCCGTGGGAGGTCCATCAAAAAGTGGGCGCGCTGGGCACCTGGGGCTTTGGTGTGGCCGAGCAATATGGCGGTCTTGGTTTTGACGATATGTATATGCGCTGCATCTGGGGCGAAGAGGCGGCCCGGGCCCATAATGGCGGCACGTTGGCGGCACTGGGCGGGCGCAGCATCTCCATTGGGCCGATCGAGAAACTGGCGTCTCAGGAGATCAAGGACCGTATTCTCAAGGACATCGTCCAAGGGCGGGTCGGTTCCAGTCTCGGCGTGACGGAGCCCGGCGGCGGCTCCGATGTAGCCAATATGAAAACAACCGCGCGGCAAGACGGCAATCACTGGATCATCAACGGGTCCAAGACATTCATTACGGGTGGTATGACTTCCGACTATTTTGTCGTCGGTGCGCGAACCGGTGGGGAGGGGCTGAACGGAATTTCCCTCTTTCTGGTCGAGAAGGATATGGAGGGTTTTTCCCGCACCGCGCTCGACAAGAAAATGGGCTGGTGGGCGTCGGATCAGGCTACTTTATATTTCGATGATGTCCGGGTTCCGGCAGGGAATATGCTGGGTGATGAAGGGCGTGGCTTCATTCAGATCATGCATAATTTCAACTATGAACGGCTCGGCATGGTCGCCCAGTGCCTTGGCATGATGCGGGTATTGCTGGAGGAATCCATCGCTTATGCGCAGCAACGCGAAACCTTCGGCAAACCGCTCAGCCAGCATCAGGTGATCCGCCACAAAATCGCGGAAATGTCGGCCCGTGTCGATGCGACCGAGGCGTGGGTGAACCAGATTTGTTTTCTGACGGAATATGGCCAGATGCCGGTCGATCAAATCTGCAAAGCCAAGTTTTTCAGCACCAAGAATCTCGAATATTGTGCCAGCGAAGCCATGCAAATCTGGGGCGGGGCCGCCTATTTGCGCGGCAATGTCGTGGAGCGTTTTTACCGCGAGGTGAAAGTCATGGCGATTGGCGGTGGGTCAGAGGAGATCATGCGTGATCTGGCGGTGCGGCAAATGGGGCTTTAACTGCCCTGTCAATAGGTCTAACCCCATTCCGTTAACCCCGAGCCTGTCGAAGGGTGTTTCGCAATCGATAGACGTCCTTCGACAGGCTCAGGACTAACGGGAATTGGTTATGGCATTACCGGGTTCCAGTCCAAATAATGTTAGCGACGGCCCGCCGATATTGCCGATAAGTTCGGTGCTCATCGGACTGGCGTTTTTTTGCCTGATGGATGTCGCAATGAAGAGCCTGAGCATCTCGCTCGGCGCTTATAATGCGATATTCTGGCGGGTGCTGCTGGCGCTGCTTTTGGTAAGCGCATTCCATTTCGCGCGACGCCCCAGATGGCCGGCCATGCCCACCTTGAAAATCCATTTGCAGCGCGGCATTATTACCGTCTTCATGGCCTATCTGTTCTTCTGGGCGCTTGTGCGCGTGCCCATTGCCGAAGCCGTAGCGCTATCGTTTATCGCACCGATTATCGCGCTTTATCTGGCCGCGGTTTTTCTGGGTGAGACTATCCACCGCAATGCGATTTTCGCGTCTGTCCTTGGCCTTGCCGGCGTTGTCGTCATCGGCTGGGGCAAAATGAGAGGGGGTTATACCCATGATGAGCTGCTCGGTTTCGGAGCCGTGCTTCTATCAGCGCTGCTCTATGCGGCCAATCTGGTGATCCAGCGCAGCCAGGCGCTGCTGGCGGATCCCATAGAAATCAGCTTCTTCCAGAATCTTGTGGTGGGCGTCAGCTATGCGCTGGTCGCGCCGTTTTTCGCTGTCGTTCCCGATATCCAATATGCACCGGAATTTCTGGCCGCCGCGCTGCTGTCGATCATCTCGGCGCTGTTCATCGCCTGGGGCTATGCCCGGGCCCAGGCGCAGGTTCTGATCAATCTGGAATATAGCGCCTTTATCTGGGCGGCGATATTCGGGTGGATATTCTTTTCAGAGCCCGTCACTCTGCCGACCATATTCGGCACAGTGCTGATCGTGACCGGCTGCATATTAGCCACCCGTCGCGGTAGAACCGTCGCCCATATCGAAACCACCGCTATCTGATATGGCGCTGCGGATCAGAAACCGTGATGCGCGGCGCTTATGGCTGGATCGCCAGGGTCTGGCTCGCGCGCCGACCGGACCGCTTGACCTGTTAGAGGTCATCACGGATTTGGGATTTGTCCAACTCGATACCATCCGCAACGTGACCCGCGCTCATCATCACATCTTGTGGAGCCGTAACCAGAATTACCGCGAGCCGATGTTGAACGACTTGCTGGCCAAAGAGCGAGCGGTATTTGAACATTTCACCCATGATGCGTCGGTCTTGCCGATGGCGTTTTATCCCCTCTGGCAGCGCCAGTTTCGGCGGCTTGGCGCACGTGCCGGTAAGCATAAAGCCATGGATGCGAAGGATGTCGCGGCGATCAAGGCGCGCATATCCGTTGAAGGACCCCTATCGACCCATGCGTTCGATACCAAGATCGTCGGCAAAAAAGAAATGTGGGCCCGTCCCCCGCACAAACGCGCTCTGGATCAGCTGTGGTATGCCGGAGAACTGACAACCTCTCACCGCGAGAAATTTATCAAATATTACGATCTGACAGAAAGGGTCGTCCCGCCCCAATATCAGAACATGACGCATAGCGACGAGCATCAGATGGATTGGCTGTGCAAAGCTGCTCTCGATCGGCTGGGCTTCGCGACATTGGGAGAGATTCAGAGATTTTGGGCGGCATTGGACGCGCGCGAAGTCAAAACATGGGCCGACGCCGCGTCGGACCATTGGGTTCCGGTTGAACTGGAAACGGTGAATGGTGACTGGATCAACATGGTCGCTCCGCCTGATATTGAAATGCTGTTGGAGAAGGCCTGCGCGCCGACATCGCGGCTGCGGATATTAAGCCCCTTTGACCCGGCTGTTCGAGATCGCACACGGCTCTCTCGACTCTTTGGCTTTGACTATCGCATCGAGATTTTCGTGCCCGCGGCCAAGCGCCGCTGGGGCTATTATGTCTATCCGCTGCTCGAGCGCGACCGGTTCGTCGGCCGTATCGAACTAAAGGCCGATCGCAAGGCGGGAATTGTGAAGGTCATTCAAATATGGCCTGAGCCGGGCGTCAAATGGACCGCGGATCGCGCAGAGAAACTCGACGCCGAACTGGGCCGTTTGGCGCGACTTATTGGCGCTGCGGTTGTGGAATGGGAATGCGGTCGTCCAGGCCTCTAGGTGCAGAGGCTATTTTACAGCGCCGCTAAAGCGCAACTCCCCAGAAGCACGCGCAGCAATAGCCTTATCGAAAGCCCAGCGAACATGAGTCACGTCGCCAGGTTGTGCAGCCCGGGTGATGGTTGCGCCCTTTGCTTCTGCGCTATCATCGGTGGTTTCGGTAATGGTAAGCTCGCCCAGTTTGCCGAAATTCTTGCCGCCATCGACAGACACCATGGCCCAATCCTCCCGCACGCCGCTAAAGGCGACTGCGGAGTGAACGGGGTTATTTACGACAAAGCCTGTGACGTCGGTCGCGCCGGTGTTGCGATAGCTGTTCACAAAGACCAACTTGTCACCGGGGACGACTTTGACTTCACTCGGGCTGTATAATTTGGTTACTGCTTGCCCCGCATTATTTTGTTCCGTCCGCTCGACCAGCACCTCGCTTTCAATTTTGACATTGGCGCGCGGGTCAGCGGCCTGGATAGCGGCTTGCAGCGGAGCAGCATGGGCAGCCTTCGCCGTAGCCATGCCAGCGGTCAAAACACCTACGACCAGAGCCGCCTCAATCCATATGGTCCATTTACTAGCCATGATCTTATATTCCCACTTGATTTAGAGCCCGATACGCAGGGCTATTCTCATTACCAAGCAAATATGAGCGAGCTTGGTTAACAACTGGTTAAAATAGCCAGCTTTATGCCCATCACCATGCTCCCAATGGATGAGCTTATGACCATGATTTTTGTCCGATTATCTTTCTATTTCAAACATCTACCGGAAACATGGCCAAATTCATTGGCTTCCGACAATCGGAGGGTCTAGAGAATTGGTTATGGGCCTGATCGCGTATAGTTGCCGCCTGTTGATGTTGCGGGCTGACCTAGTTCTTGTAGCTTTAGCCCTAATTCTGTCGTCCCCGCTACTCGCCCAAAATACGGATGAGGACAGTGCTGCCGATCAATTGGACCAGGCCATTGCGAGTGATACGACCCCTGACGCAGAGCCCCTCGACCCCGACCAGCCGCTAACCGACTTTCCCGATTTTGGTGTCGACTGGCCAGACCTTACCGCGCCACCACCCATAAGTGTCGAGCCGCAAGCGTCCGCCCAGGAAGATGCGCGGGATTTGGAGATGGATCGCCGTCTTGGCACCGATGAGGAGAGCGAAGGTGAGGGAGATGCTGGCGGAGCGGAGTTCGCAGCAGAACGTCCAGACAGCAGCTCTGTCAATTTTCAACCACTCGATGCCTTGGCTGAGCGCGGTTATGAGCTAAGCTTTTCCGGTTTGCCGAACAATCTGGGCGACACGTTCAGCGCGCGCTTTCAAGCCTTATCCGCATTGGAAGAATATAAAGGCGCGGAAGCCAATTTCGCTCAGATCAAACGACGCGCCGAAACCGATCGCGAGCTGGTGGAGCGGTTGTTGCGTTTCGAAGGCTATTATGACGCGGTCGTCCGTAACCGCTTTTCAGCAGGTCAGGGTAACGACATTGCGGTGGTAATATCGGTGACTGCCGGGCCGCAATATCGTCTGGATGATATCGCATTGGATGGTGTTGAAAAGGCGGAAGGCAATGATCCTGAACAATTTCGGGAGCTGTTCGGGCTGCAATCAGGCGACATTATCAACAGCGACGCCATTATCGACGCGCAAAACAGGCTCGACGAGGCTCTGGCCGAAAGCGGCTATGCTTTTGCCGAAACCGACCAGCCTGCATTGGTGATAGACCATGCCGAGCGCGCCGGGGATCTCGATATCCTGGTCACGCCCGGCAGAAAATATTTCTTCGGCGCGATAGTGATGGAGAACACCGATCTGTTTGGGCCTGATCATGTGCAGCTCATTGCACGATTTGATAAAGGTGATCTCTACCAGCAATCCGAAGTCGATGATCTTCGCCGGGCGCTTGTCGCAACAGGTCTGGTATCAACCGTCACGCTGCAACCGGTCGCATCAGAAGAAGAACCTGGCGTTGTCGACCTTGCAGCCAATGTGACGCCGGCGCCCTTGCGGACCATATCGGGCGCACTGGGCTATGGTACTGGCGAAGGTCTGCGCTCCGAAATTAGCTGGGAACATCGCAACTTTTTTCCGCCAGAAGGCCTCATCCGATTGACCGGGGTGTTGGCGACGCAGGAACAATCGGGCAGCGTCACCTACCGCCGCAATAATTTTCGCCGAAGGGACAATGTCCTCAACGGGCAGGTCGCGTTGAGTAATATCGATAATTCGGCCTTTGAGGCACGGACTTTTGCGGTCTCGGCGAATATCGAACGCCAAAGCAATCTGATATTCCAGAAGAAATGGAACTGGTCAGCGGGTGTCGAGCTGCTCGCATCGCAGGAACGCGATATTGACGGAGAGAACCAGACCACCTCGCGCGAAACATTTTTCATCGGGGCGCTGCCTGCAACGCTATCCTATGATGCCAGCGACGACCTGCTCGACCCGACGACCGGATTTCGCCTGAGCGCCCGATTGTCGCCAGAGGCTTCGTTGCAGTCCGGCAGCTTCTTCTATGTGCGCAGCCAGCTTGATGGCAGTGCCTATTTCCCGGTTTCGGAAAAAATCGTGCTCGCCGGACGTGCCCGATTTGGCTCTATCGTTGGCGCTGGCAGCAACCGGATTGCGCCGTCTCGCCGGCTCTATTCCGGTGGCGGCGGTTCGGTGCGCGGCTTTGGTTTCCAGAGGATCGGCCCGCGCGATGTGAATAATGACCCTGCCGGTGGGCGTTCGCTGATAGAATTTTCGCTGGAAGCCCGAGTACGGCTGGATGCTTTTGGCGGTAATTTCGGCATTGTGCCCTTTATCGATGCCGGCAACGTGTACACCCAATCGCTGCCTGACTTTACCGGGATCCGGTACGGGACGGGTCTGGGCTTGCGCTATTATAGCGACTTTGGCCCCATTCGCGTGGACGTTGGCACGCCGATTAATCCGCAACCGGGCGATTCCCGGATCGCTGTCTATGTGTCTCTTGGGCAGGCGTTCTGATGGACGACGAGCAGCCAGATCGCGACATTCAGCCAGTGAAACGCCGCAGGGTGCGTCGCCTTTTGCTGACTGTTTTCGCAGGGCTATTGGTCCTGATTGCTGTGGCGCTTGCCGCTGGCGCCTATTGGCTGGACAGTGATAGCGGCCATAAATTTATCATCCGCGAGATTGAAGCGCTCGAACCCGATGATGGTTTGCGCATCCGGATGCAGGCTATTGAGGGATCAATCTATGATGAGATGGAGATTGTCGATCTCACGCTGGCAGACCCCAAGGGCGTGTTTTTCAGAGCTGGCAGCGTCACGGTAGACTGGAATCCGTTGGCATGGATTTTCAACGAGCTGAACATATCCGATGCTGTTATTGCCAAAGCGCGGCTCGAGCGACTGCCCGAACTGATCGACACGCAAAAAGATACACCGCTGCTGCCGGATTTCGATATCTATCTCGGCGCTTTCCGGGCCGACAATCTGGCTCTGGCTAAGGCTGTTGTCGGTGAAGAGCAGCGCGCGGACCTCGCCGGAGCAGCGGATATCCGTTCAGGCCGGGTCATGATTAATCTGGATGCCGCCACCACACGCAGCGGTGACAAGATCACGCTCAACCTCAACGCGGAACCGGATCGAGAAAAGCTCGACCTTGATGCGGAAATCATTGCGCCAGCCACCGGCATCATCGCACGCCAACTCAGCTTGCCGCGCGATTATGTGATCACGCTTGGCGGCGAAGGCGATTGGGAAAAGTGGGACGGTGATCTGCTTGTCGCCAGCGCAGATGAGTTGCTTGCCGAACTAACGCTGGAGGCGCGCGACGGCTTATTTGGATATGACGGAAACATAGAAGCGGGTCTTTTACCGAGCGGTCTTGTGTCGAAAATGGGTGCGCCCCGGCTGGCTGTCAATGGCACCGCATCTGTCGAAGACCGGTTGGTCCAGCTCGATACGACAGCACGATCCCGAGCCGTTAGCCTGACGGCGAAGGGCGGTATTGATCTTGCTCGCAATGCGTTTGACGCGATGCGCATTGAGTTTGATGTACGCGATCCATCCGCTCTAGCGACCAATATGAAGGCGCAGGATCTGGAGCTGAAAGCGCTGCTCAACGGAAAATTTTCGGAACTGCGCTATCAATATTTGCTGACAGCGCCGCAACTGGCCATTGGCAAAAGCTTGTTGACGGGCGTTCGGGCCGCTGGCGAAGGACGGCGAGACACGGCAGGGTTCGACATTCCGGTCGAGCTGAGCGTCGCGACGCTCATCGGCAATGGAGACCTTCTCAAACAGCTGCTGTCGGGTTTCAACGGCAAGGCGTTATTGCGATTGGAGGACGGGCGTCTGTTTGCGGACAATGCAGCCATCACGACAGATAGCATCAGGGGCACGGCCGATATTGATGCCAGTCTCGCCACCGGAGATTTTATGATTGCACTGGATGCGCAAGCGTCCGGCTTTGCCATGAAGGGGGTTGGCATTACCGACATACTCGCCGACCTGGAAATCGGGCCGGGCCCTGCTGGCATATCGCTCGATGGCACAGTGAAGGCCAATCTGCGGCGGTTTGATAATGCGTTTCTTCGCGAACTGGGCGGTGGTCTTCCCGTGATCAAGACCGGGCTTGCACTGGGCGCGGATCGCAAGTTGCGCTTCCCCAATTTGAATATTACCGCGCCGAAGCTGCGCTTTAATGGCAGCGGGGTGCAACAAACCGCCACAATATTTGAATTTAGCGGGCGCGGTGCGCATGATCAATATGGCGAATTTGATCTCGATCTCAACGGCCCCTTGGCGCGTCCAGAGATTGCGGTGCTACTCGACAGCCCGCTGCCTGCTGCTGGACTGTCTGCGGTCCGGCTTGATCTTGATCCAGCAGAAAATGGCTTTGCCTTTACCGCTGCGGGTGGCTCCACCCTTGGACCCTTTAACGGCAATGGCGCGATCATCGCCATTGCGGGGCAAGAGGCCCGCGTCCGGGTTGATCAGCTGAAACTATCGGATACGCTCGCCACGGGGGTTATTCGGCCAACCGCTCAAGGGCTGGCCGGAACCCTTGCGATTAGTGGCGGTGGCGTCAACGGGAATGTCCTGTTTGAACCCGGGCAGAACCGCCAGTTGATTCGCGCGAACCTGAAGGCCCAAAATGCGCGCTTTGATGGTACGCCGCCCATCCTCATTCGCACAGGCGCGCTTGATGCGGATATCGTGCTGGTCGAAGGGCAGTCAAATATTGATGTGACGGTTCGGGCACAGGGAATTAGTCGCGGTGAATTGATGGTTGGTCGCATCGCTGGCAATGCAAAATTAGTCAACGGCACCGGCAATGCGACATTCTCCGTCGCGGGGACGCGAGGCAGCACCTTTAATTTCCAAGCACAAGCGGATGTTACGCCGGATCGCTATGTGATGACCGGCGACGGATTATTTGAAGGCCGCAATTTGCGGCTCGTCCAACCGCTGGAATTGCGCCGGATCAGTGACGGCTGGTCCGTGTCACCGACAACGTTAAGCTATGGCAGAGGCCGCACGCGTTTTTCCGGCCAATGGGGTAGCGGGACGTCGCGGCTCGATATGACGCTTACCAACATGCCGCTAAGCTTGGCAGATATCGTAGCAGATGGCCTTGGTCTCGGCGGGGAAGCCAACGGTACCATAAAATTGACCCAGACCGGCTATCAGATGCCGGTGGGCGAAGCGAAACTGAATATCAAGGGGCTGACCCGGTCTGGCTTGATCCTGACGTCAATCCCGATTGATCTCGGCCTGAATATCGCCATTTCGAATCGTAACGCTGCGGCACGAGGGATTATTCAGTCGCAGGCCAAAACCATCGGTCGCTTTCAGGGCCGGGTTACCGGCTTTGGTGGTGGCAACTGGAAAGATGAATTGACGCGCAGCCCGCTATTCGCGCAAGCCCGGTTCAATGGCGCAGCCGATGCCTTGTGGCGGCTCACGGGAGTGGAAACATTTGATTTGACTGGCCCGGTAAACCTGAGTGCCGATGTGCGGGGAACTTTGGCCAATCCGCAGATCAACGGGCAAATGCGAACAAACAATGCCCGCCTGGAAAGCGGCCTCACCGGAACTGTGATTTCCGGGATCAAGGCACAGGGCCAATTTGACGGATCGCGATTGGTGCTGCCCAATATCACAGGCTCTACCAGGGGTGGCGGATCGATCAGCGGCAGCGGCAGTTTCAACTTTGCGGTCGGTCCCGGCGAAGGCGTTGGCATCATGCTTGACATGAATGCCCAGAAAGCACGTCTGATCGCGCGTGACGACTTTGCCGCGACAGTGACCGGACCGATCCAGATACGCAGCTCTGCGGACGGTGGGCTCATATCGGGCGACCTCGTTCTGAACCGCAGTTTTTTCCAGTTCGGCAATGCCAGTGAAACCGTCGCGCTGCCGAAAATTAAGATCACCGAAATTAATCGCCGCGCCGATGAACGCCCGGCTGTCATCCGCAGCCGGCCGTGGCGTTTTGCGCTTAATGCCGAGGCACCGGACCGGCTGCAGGTAAAGGGACTGGGCCTCGACAGTGAATGGCGCGCCAGTTTGAAAGTATCTGGCCCCGTTGATAATTTCGCAATGACCGGCAGCGCGGATCTGGTTCGAGGCAATTACACATTTGCTGGTCGGCGGTTTCAGCTCGAACGCGGTCGAATCCGCTTTGTGGGCAATCAGCCGCCTAACCCGATATTGGATATTGAAGCCGAAGCCAATCTGACCGGCCTCAATGCCACAATCAACGTGACCGGTCGCGGTAACAGTCCGGAAATCGCCTTTAACAGCGTGCCAGCCCTGCCAGAAGATGAATTGCTATCCCGCGTCCTGTTCGGAGCATCCATATCCGATTTGTCTGCACCAGAGGCGGTGCAATTGGCCGCCGCCGTCGCGTCGCTTAATAGCGGCGGCGGACTTGACCCGATCAACCAGCTGCGCAAGGCTGTTGGCCTCGACCGGCTGCGCATTCTGCCATCCGATGTTGACAGCGGCCAAGGCACGTCTATTGCTGCGGGCAAATATATCACCCGCCGCGCTTATGTAGAGCTCATCACGGATGGCAAAGGCTATAGCGCGACCACTCTGGAATTCCAGATCACCCGCTGGCTCTCGATATTATCGAGCATCTCCACCATCGGGCGGCAAAATGTGAATGTGCAGGTGTCGAAGGATTATTGAGTTTCCGGGTTACGGAAAGACTATCTGGATTGCGCTTGATCGATCTGTTGCAGGAGCAAGTCACGAGCATGGGGATTGTGAAGAAGAATTTGTGGCGAGGTTCGGGGACCGCATAGAACGCGGAGAGTCTGTCCGTCTTCTTTGATCTGGCCATTCACGTTCATAGGCTTTTTCTTTGAAGAATAGCGTGAGAGACCCTGCGCTGTATCGGTGTTCGCCTCAAGTGCGTGGGTTTTGCTCATCTTGTTCATGAACGCAGCACAATCAGGAAAACTGTGGTGGACCCAAGGCGCTTCGTTGGAATAAAGTCGCGCCGAAACAACAACAAGCCGGTCGATAAAAGGCATGAAGTTGACAAGTAAATGGCCCCGCTCGGTCTCGTAGCGAAGCTCGCTAGTCGTGTCATACAATCGAAACTTTTCGGGATTCATTTTTTTGGCGGAAACCAGATCCTGGAAGGTCTGAGCATATTTTAACCCGTCGTCTTTGTCTTCTCCGGCTATGATATTGCCTCTGGCTCGCATCGCCGCGCGCACTTGGTCGGCAGTCATGTCGAGGCTGATCCCCTCGAGTTGAAGCAATTCGGGTTCTTTTGCCGCAGCAAAGCTACCGGAGAGTAATAGCGCTATTGCAGTGAAAAAGACCGTCATGTTCCGTCGCATCCTCACTACTCCCGCAATTCTCATACGCATGCGAAGCCTGTCGGGATGCTGAACCTGACGATTTCGGAGATGGACTTAAAAAAAACCCGGAGCAATCGCTTGCCCCGGGTTTTTAAATTCTACAGTCGCCTGCTTTAGGACGAATAATACATGTCAAATTCAACCGGGCTTGGTGTTGTTTCCAAACGGCTGACTTCTTCCCATTTCAGTTCGGCATAGGCGTCGATCTGATCTTTGGTGAACACATCGCCTTTGAGCAGGAATTCATGATCTGCTTCCAGCGCCTCGAGCGCTTCGCGGAGCGAACCACAAACGGTAGGCACATCAGCCAATTCTTCCGGTGGCAGGTCATAGAGGTTCTTGTCCATCGCGTCACCGGGATGGATTTTATTCTCAATGCCATCAAGGCCAGCCATTAACAGCGCTGATGCACTGAGATACGGATTGGCCAGTGCATCCGGGAAACGGAATTCCACGCGCTTGGCTTTGTCGCCTGCACCGTACGGAATGCGGCAAGAGGCAGACCGGTTACGGCTGGAATAAGCCAGCAACACAGGCGCTTCAAAACCGGGAACCAAACGCTTGTAGCTATTGGTCGTGGCGTTGGTGAACGCGTTACACGCCTTGGCATGTTTAATAACGCCGCCAATATAATGCAGACACATTTCCGACAGACCAGCATATTCATTGCCCGCGAAAAGCGGTTTGCCGTCTTTCCAGATCGACATATGCGTGTGCATGCCGGAGCCGTTATCGTCCTTAATCGGTTTGGGCATGAAGGTCGCGGTTTTGCCATAGGCGTGAGCCACCTGCTGCACGACATATTTATAAACCTGCGTACGGTCAGCGGTTTCAACCAGCGTCCCAAAGGTAATGCCCAGCTCATGCTGCGCCGCGGCCACCTCGTGGTGGTGCTTGTCCATCGGCAGGCCCATTTCCATCATAGTGGCCACCATTTCACCGCGAATGTCGACGGCGCTATCCACTGGCGCTACCGGGAAATAGCCGCCCTTGGCGCGGGGACGATGGCCCATATTGCCAATCTCATAGTCACGGCCAGTATTGGTTGGCAGCTCGACATCATCCAGTTTGAACCCGGAACGGTCATAACCATCTTCAAATTTCACATCATCAAACATGAAAAATTCTGGTTCCGGTCCAACGTAAACCGTGTCGCCAATGCCGGTGGACTTTAGATAGGCCTCTGCCCGAACGGCGGTCGACCGTGGATCGCGTTTGTAAAGCGAGCCATCGCCGGGTTCCACAATGTTGCAGACCAGGATCATCATAGGCGTGGCTGAAAACGGATCCATATAGACGGCATCGAGATCGGGACGCAGGATCATGTCGGATTCGTTAATCGCCTTCCAGCCTTCGATGGACGAACCGTCAAACATGAAGCCTTCTTCGAGAACATCTTCGTCAATCACTTCGGCACACATGGACAGATGCTGCCATTTACCGCGCGGATCGGTGAACCGAACATCGACCCACTCGATCTCATGTTCCTTGATCATTTTCATGACGTCTGCAGGTGTATTGCCCATTATTTTGTCCCTTGGTTTGTATTGAAATTTAAGTTTACTGGAATTTGAATATGAAACTGCACCGCCTTGTTTGAAGGCGCTGTCCTAAATGGCATCGCTGTCCCGTTCACCGGTGCGAATGCGCAAGGCGGACTCGATAGGAATCACAAAGATTTTGCCATCGCCAATACGGCCCGTCTGCGCCGCGGACGAAATAGCTTCGACAACCCGCTCCGCGAGATTGTCGTCAACGACAACTTCAAGCTTTACCTTCGGCAGGAAGTCGACAACATATTCCGCGCCGCGATATAATTCCGTATGGCCTTTCTGGCGGCCAAAGCCTTTTGCTTCGGTAACAGTGATGCCTGATACACCAACCTCGTGAAGCGCTTCTTTTACTTCGTCGAGTTTAAATGGCTTGATGATCGCTTCGATCTTTTTCATTTTGTTCGTCCCTGTCCCGTTTACTTTGCTCTGGCATGCGAAAGCAGCACCAAAGTCGGGCGCACTTGCCCCAAACAATTCAATTACCATGCCAGATTGGAATCGTGAAAAGAATCGCCGTTAAACTGCTAAAGCCAAACGATGACAGATTCAATGCCGCCCAAAAAACAGGCATTTTTAGGCGGTATAGCTTAAATTTTAGGCAGCCGCTCTTTACGCGGACTAACGCGCAATCGGAGCGGTGTCCTCTGCAACATTGGCCTTCGTCCAGTTGGAACGGTCGATGACATAATGGCGAATGGCTTCCACTTCACCCGTATCAAGCTGTGAGGCGAAGCTCACCATACCATGTTGTTTCAACGCGCCGCCGGTGATGATCGAAGCCCAGGCTTCCTCACTCGCCAAGGTGCCAGATATGCGCAGGTCAGGGGTAAAGCCGTTACCGACCGCGCTGTCGCCATGACAGACGAGGCAGTTGCGGCCATAAAGTGCCTTACCTTCGGCAATCTGCTCAGGTGTCCCGGTCGGCTCCGGTGGATCCCAGACGACTTCGCTTTTTTCTGGCAGCGCAGGTAGCTGTGTTTTCCCGCCGAGTTTCATGACCACCAGCCGGGGAATATTCGGCACTTGCCGTGACGCGCCACCCGCTACTCCAGCGACCAGCGGGAACGCCCCGCCTTTGCTGGTCAGAAACGCAATATATTGCTCTCCATCAATCATGTAGGTTGATGGCGCGCCGACGATGCCAGACTGCATATCGAGGCTCAACAGCTCTTCTCCGCTATCAGCAGTATAGGCCTTGAACAGGCCAACGCTGGTGCCTTGAAAAACCAAATTGCCAGCCGTTGTCATCGTGCCGCCATTCCAGGCCGCCGGATGATCGACAGACCAGGCGACTTTACCCGCTTTGGGGTCAAACGCGACGAGCTTGCCAGTGGTGGCCGCGATAGCAGCCTTGTAAATGGCCGGATCATCAGGCAGCTGACCAATGGCCCATGCAATCCCGACATTAAAGCCGAGCCGCTCGCGTTTCTTGTCAATGTCGGAAGTTGGTACATCATAGCCCTGCGGGATTTGCTGAGCGGGGATGTAAACCAGACCGCTTTTGGGATTATAGCTCATCGGGTGCCAGTTATGCGCACCTAAAGCGCCGGGGATCGAAACAAAGGGCTTGCCCGTTTTATAGAAACGCGCTTCCGGATTTTCGATCGGACGACCGGTTTCCAGATCATAGCCTTCGGCCCAGTTGATGCCGTCAACAAATGGCTCTGCGCTCATCAAACGCCCATTGGTGCGATCAATAACGAAGAAAAACCCGTTCTTGGGCGCATGGAAAAGCACTTTGCGCTTTTCCGTCAACGCAGAAGTCTCGCCCTCTTCAGTGCTGACCGGCCAATCGATTTCTGCGATTATGATATGCTGGGTCGCCGTATAATCCCAGGTTTCTGCAGGCGTTTCCTGATAATGCCAGAGATATTTACCCGTGTCGGGGTTTACCGCAACAATCGAGGAAAGGAACAGATTGTCGCCCTCTCCGCCGGAGCGCAGGCCGTGATTCCAAGGGTTGCCATTACCAACGCCGAAATAAAGTTGATCGAGTTCTTCATCATAGACGATGCTGTCCCAGACAGTACCGCCGCCGCCGGATTCTTTCCACTCGCCATCGCTCCAGGTTTTATTCGCAGCCTTGGCGAATATCTCGTCACTCGCCGCCCCGTCGGCTTTGCCTTCAGGATTGGGCACAGTGTAGAAACGCCATTTTTGGGAGCCGTCAGACACACTATATGCAGTCACATAGCCGCGAACACCAAATTCCGCGCCGCCATTGCCGATGATGACCATATTTTTGACGACCCGCGGTGCGCCGGTAATCGTATAGGGTTTGCTATTGTCTGTAGTCTGGGTTTCCCAAAGCCGAGCACCGGTATTGGCATCCAGCGCGATCAGGCGGCCGTCAATGGTGCCGAAAAACAATTTGCCGCGGGATATGGCGACACCGCGATTGACGACATCACAGCATGCATCAACAGCCTTGTCACCGGGTACTTCCGGATCATAGGACCACAGCTCTTCACCCGTCTTTGCATCATAAGCAAAAACTTTGGACCAGGCGGTCGAGATGTAGAGCTTGCCATCAACAACAATTGGTGTTGCTTCCTGACCGCGCGCGTCCGGCAAATCTTTAAACCAGGCTATACCCAGTTCGCCGACATTGCTTTCGTTAATCTGGTCGAGGGGGCTGTGCCGCTGTTCCTTGGCGTTAAAGCCGATATTATTCCATTCAGCGTTGACGATCTCAGTCGATACGCTGTTCTCGTCAGCGGTCTGATTCTGGCAAGCGGCCAGCAAACATGTTGCAAAAAATAGTCCCAAACGACGCATCGTCACTTCTCCCGAGCCGGCTTGACCTTCATGGGTTCCACCTGATTTAACTGACTAGCTAAATTTGGGCGCTGCGGTCAAGGCTGATGCTTATTTATGTATAAGGCGGGCAGTCGAGGTCAGCCGGACTTTTCGTGAATATTTCACAGCCGGTTTCGGTAATTCCGATGCTATGTTCAAATTGCGCTGACAAAGACCGATCGCGCGTAACGGCCGTCCAGCCATCTTCGAGCATTTTGACAGCATATTTTCCGATATTGATCATCGGCTCGATGGTGAAGAACATGCCAGGACGCAATTCCGGGCCAGTGCCTGGGCGTCCGGCATGGACAACCTCTGGAGCATCATGGAACATCTGTCCGAGGCCATGACCGCAAAAATCGCGGACAACGCTATAGCGGTTGCCTTCGGCATGCGTCTGGATCGCGTGGGCGACATCGCCCATCCGGTTGCCCGGCTTCGCCTGTTCGATACCCAGCATCAAACATTCATAGGTATTTTGCACCAGTCTGGTCGCCTTGACCGGTGTTTTGCCAATCGTGAACATGCGGCTGGTATCACCATGCCAGCCATCGACGATCACGGTCACGTCAATATTGACGATATCGCCTTCCTTGAGCTTCTTGTCGCCGGGAATGCCGTGGCAAACCACATGGTTGATCGAGGTGCAGCAGCTATGCGTGAAACCGCGGTAGCCCAGTGTTGCGGGCACGGCGCCCTCACGGAACGCATGCTGGCGAACCATGTCATCCAGGAAGCCTGTCGTTACGCCCGGCTCAACATGCGGGACCAAGGCGTCGAGAATTTCGGCGGCCAGCCTTCCGGCTTTGCGCATACCCTCAAAACCTTCCGGCCCATGGAGTTTGATCGCGCCGGTCCGGCTTTGCGGGGTGGTGTCTTCTACTGTCATATAATCCGTCATAGCGCTTATATAACGGCTTCGGCTCGATTTGGCGATACCCGAAATATCCGTGTTCTTCGGTCAAAATTAACCCCGCTAGCCTATGTCCAAATCACTATATTTGAGCATTTCCGGGACTTTGATGCGCAACACGTTGAAACTCTTTCTAATTCTGTTTTCGGTGCTGCTGGGCGGTATGGAAGTGGTGCGGCGGGTCCAGACACTGACCAGCCCCGATATCCAAATTCCGGGATTGGCGGCCTATGCCGTGCTGTTTCTGCTTTGCGTGATCAGCGCGATAGGCGCGGGCTTTTTTGTCCGCGCGTGGCTGCGCTGGTTCCTGGCCATATTATTCGCCTGCGCGGCCTGGCTTGTAGACGGCTATCAGTGGGTTGTCGGTGATTTTATGACTTATGATGGCTTTGTGACCATGACCCAAAGCGCCGGCGATCTCGGCAGTGTGTTTGATCAGCAGGCCGCGATCATGCTGTTGGCCGTCGGTAAAGCAGCGTTGCTCCTGTGTGGGATGGGGCTGCGGCCTGCATTGCCCATTCCGTGGACTGGGCGAGTTGCCAAAATGACTTCCCTTCCCATCATAGCGCTGTTGATCCTGTTGCTCTACGTCCGCGGTGGCGAGGGCGCGAGTGGATTGCCATCCGCCCATAGCGGCCTCAGCTTCAGCATTCTGCAGGGCTATGAGCGGATCCGCTATCCCGATGGTGAACGAAAATCGGTGACGCTTGCCAAGAGCGGGGCAAAACCGTCCGGTGACATAGTCCTGATCATCGATGAGAGTATCGCCGGTGCCTATCTGGATATCAATGATTCCAACGGCGTCCATTCCGGATTAGACCGCCCGGAATCACCGGTGCCGATTCACAATTACGGTCTGGCAGCTGCGATTACCCATTGCAGTGTCGGGTCCAATATGTCGCTGCGCTATGGCGGGACGCGCTCCAATTATCTGGAGATGGCGCGCTTTGGCCCCTCGATTTGGTCCTATGCGCGAACAGCGGGACTGGAGACGGTGTATATCGACGCGCAGCGTGCGGGCGGCGCCTATCAGAATCAAATGAACGAAACGGAACGGCAAGGGATCGATCATTGGGATCAATTTGATAATGTCGCCGTCAGGGACCGTGATCAGGCGGTTGCCGAACGGCTTTCGCGCTATCTCAATGACGGCAAGGCGCAATTTATTCTGATCAATAAAGTCGGCGCGCATTTTCCGGTCAATGATAAATTTCCAGACAGTCATGCCCGCTACAGACCCATGTTGGAACGTGACCAATATGCGGATGTTACCGACATGGCCGCTCCTGACGAGCTATACGGTCGCGCAGGAAACTGGCTTTTATATCGCAATAGCTACCGGAATACATTGTCCTGGAATGTCGGTGCCTTTTTCGATTATCTGTTCGATCAGGCCAAGCTCAATGGCGCGACGATCATCTATACGGCCGACCACGGCCAGCATTTACACGAACAGCCAGGTAGCGGAGCCGCGACCCATTGCACTCCGAACCCGGAGATTGAAGAAGGGGTTGTCCCACTGGTGGTGATCGACGGATCCGGAAGCGCAAATAAAAGCTGGCAACGGGCGGCAAGGGCTCACCATGACGGGATGAGCCACTATCGAATCTTCCCGACCCTGCTGTCCCTGATGGGTTATGAATCACAAGATATAGAGGCGATTTATGGCCCGGATCTGCTGTCAACCGAAGCGGACCCGTTCACGTTCAATATACGCTATAATGCGCGTTTGGGCAGCAGCCCCGTCTGGAAACGTATTCCGGTGGAGGAAGTCGCGCGGCCACCGCCATCCGACCATGATAATTCGACCCGTGTCGCGGCACAATAGATGCGTGTAAGGGCAGATTACTGGGTCAGCCGATAGAGTAGAAACTTGCAAGGGTTTGCAGGCGCTATCATTTATGACCCATTGATCATGAAATCGTTGATGATTCCCGCAACTGCTCTATATCCGGATGCCATGAGCAAACCCCGCATTTACACCGCCGCCCTTATCGTCATTGGTGACGAAATTCTCTCCGGACGCACGCAGGACAAGAATATCGCGCAGGTGGCCAAATGGCTGAATGTGCAGGGCATCAGGCTGGGCGAAGTGCGGGTGATTGCCGATGATATGGACGCGATTGCCGAAGCCGTGAATATCCTGCGCGCGCGCAATGATTATCTCTTCACAACCGGCGGTATTGGCCCGACCCATGATGATATTACGGTGGACGCTATCTCCAAGGCGCTGGGTGTAGATGTGGTCATCCACCCGACGGCTCGGGCGATCTTGGAAAAATATTATGTAGATAAGGGCGGTATCAACGAAGGCCGCTTGCGCATGGCGCGGGTCCCTGATGGCGCGGAGCTGATCGAAAACCGCATGTCCGGCGCACCGGGTATCAAGATCGATAATCTATTCCTGATGGCGGGCGTCCCGCATATCACTGCGGGTATGCTCGATGCACTGACCGGAACACTGGAAGGCGGTGCGCCGCTGCTGTCCGCAACACTCGGCGCCTGGGCGCCGGAAAGCGAAATTGCCGATGTCTTAAGCGCGGCTGAAAAGGCGCACGAAGGATGTCAGATTGGCAGCTATCCGTTTTTCCGCAATGGCACGGTAGGGGCGAATTTTGTTGTACGCTCAACGGATGCGAATGATTTGGCGACCTGTACGGCAGTGTTGAAATCCGGTTTGGAGGCGGCAGGTTACGAGGTTACCGACGGCGGTATCTAGCTTTGTGGCCCTCCTTTGAAGCGGCGCGCGAACCTGCCGACGTTCACATCAGAACCGCATGATTGCGTTTGCCATCCGAGGTGATCATCACCTTCTCGCCGATCAGATCGGTGTTTTCCGGAGGGTTTTCGAGAAGACCGATGCATGGCACCCCGTTTTCATCCTGCAGCCACAAAGTTGCGGCTCCGGCGACACCCTTCACATAAGGCAAGGCGTAGCTTTTGATCATCCCGTTGCCCGACGCGAAATGGTCGGGTTTTGTGCCTTCATCCGGCGGTATATAATTGGGCGCAGCGATTCGGTCTGGTGACCAGCCGCCGGCCAAGGGCTGCGCGGCATAAATGCCCACCGATTCCTTGTTGATCGCGCCGCCATTGGCGGAAATCATGCCGGGTTTGCTGCCATCCTTGCGCAACGCCTGCACCAGAGCAACTATCGCGTGGGTGCTATAACTGTTACCGGGACCGCCAAAGAAACTCAGTCCGCCAGTCAGCGTATAGCTCGACAGGGGCCGATCCGGCTGATCCAGCGCCTCCATCACCAGAGACACCGCGACCGGGAAGCAGCTGTAAATATCAATCGGACCGATATCGCTCGCCTGCTGCTCGGCAAGCTCCAGCGCCTTGCCCACAGCCCATTCGACGGCGGGAGACCGCGACAGATCCATCTGCTGGCTGATGATCGGAATACTGGCGTCCGCACCGCTGTGGAGATAGATCATCTTGTCCTCGGCCACACCCAGATCGGCTGCATGGCCAGCCGTTGTGACGATCACAGCGCCGCCCAAAGCCACGGCATCTTGCGCCACCATCCAGCGGCGATAGGGGTCGTTGAGCTGATAATTGCCGCCGCTATCTTGCAGCAATTCCTCCGCGCTCCAGTCCTTGGCAAATTGGGCATGCTCGCGCGTGGAAGCGACGGAAGAGAATGCTGACCACAGCTCTGCCATATCTTGCGCATAGCTGGCCCGATCCATTTCCAAGCGACTGCGGCGCGCATTTTCCAGCAGGCCATAAGCCATGGGCATGGAGATAATCCCGTGGCGAAATTCATACATGGTGAGCACCGGAAACTCTGTGCGCTTGTCGATAAAGTCGCGATCTGATGGCTGGTTCCAGTCCATCTCATGGCCCGCTTTCTTGGCGCGCTTGACCGTACCAATGGATTCTGAACCACAGAGAAGGGCGGCTTTGATTTTGCCTTCATGCAGCTGGACCGCGAGCTCGTTCAAATGTTTTTGCGGGCTTTGGCCACCAACATCGCCGTAGATCAGCTGCGCCGGATTGAGGCCAGCCGCCTGCGCAATCGCATCGGGAAAATTTTCCGGAGAGCCATAGGCATGTTGCACGCCGCTGTCGTGGAAGAGCCGGATCGCGAGCAGGCAGTCGATTGACGCGCCGAGCTTGTCCGCAACGCCGCTATCGGCCAGCGCGGCTTTTGCGGCAGCCGAAGCGAGGTCCACCGGCGATGGCCATTCGATGCCCCATCCCTGCTTCAGGGATTGCCCGCTGGCTTCCCCCACACCAATTAAAACAGGTGCCTGGCGGTCCGAAATTGTCATGACTTACTTATCCCTCAATTAAACAGTTCATCGCTCGATTAAAACTGATAACAGACACGTATATTCATGCACCTAATAAATTGAGGACAGATAGATGAGCGGATGGCCGGAACTAAAATGGGATGTTGAACCTACGGGGCCGCTAAAGGGCCTGAAAATACTGGACATGTCCACCGTCGTTCTGGGGCCTTTTGCTACACTCAATTTTGCCGATATGGGCGCGGAGGTTATCAAGGTTGAAAATGACAGCGGCAAATTTCCCGGCGACATGATGCGCCATGCCGGTGATAGTCCAACCGGCGATCTGGGACCAATTTTCACCTCGCTCAACCGCAACAAGAAATCGATCACGCTCAATGCCAAGGAAGAAGCCGACAAGGCGGTGATTGTCGAACTGCTGAAACATGCCGATGTGTTTTTTCACAATGTGCGTCTCGCCGGGATGGAGCGGCTTGGCCTCGACTATGAAGCGGTGAAGGCAATTAATCCGGGCATTGTCTATGTCCATTGTGCCGGTTTTGGTCAGGGCGGCGACTATTCGCACCGGCAGGCTTATGATGACCTGATCCAATGCTCCTCCGGCTTTGCATCGCTATTTGAAATGCGCGGCGACAGCGGACGGCCGCTTTACATGCCGTCGCTGGTCGCGGACAAAACCATCGGTCTGTTCGCCGTCAACGCGACGCTCGCGGCCATGTATCACAAGGAAAAAACCGGCGAGGGCCAGTTTGTCCAGGTACCGATGTTCGAAGCCTTTACCTGGTTCAACATGGTCGAAAATCTGTGGGGCGAAACCTTCATTCCCGGCAATGGCAAGCTCGCCTACACGCGCTCGATCAATCCCAATCGCAAGCCGTATCCGACCAAGGACGGCTATATCGGCCTGGTCCCCTATAGCGACGGGCAATGGGAAACCTTCTTTGAACTGGGCGGCAAGCCCGGTGTCTTTGACGAGCCGCGTTTTGCAACCTATTCGGAGCGTACCAAGAATATCACCGCGCTCTATGCCCTGATCGAGGAAATTGCCTCAACCAAGACGACAGACGAGTGGCTGGAGCTGCTCGACGAGAATAATATTCCGGCCATGCGCTATAACCAGATGACCGATGTGCTCGAAGATCCACATCTTAAGCAAGTCGGTTTCTGGACCGAGCGCGAAGGCGAGAAGATCGGCAAATATCGCTCGATAAAGCACCCCGTCCACTATTCCGCGAGCCCCGCCAATGTCTATGCCGATCCGCCAACACTGGGCGCGGATAATGACGAGATCCGGGAAGCCATCGGACATCCGAAAAAGGCTGATTGAGGAATAATATATGTCAGACACACCATCTGTTTCCGGCCCCGTCCACGTCATGGCCAATTTCACCGTCCATGATGCAGAAAAATATCGCGTCTATGAAAAAGGCTTTTTCCCGATTCTGAAAAGACATGGTGGCACGTTCATCACCCTGGATGACAATAGCGAGACCTTTGAAGGATCAATGCCACCGGAAGGGCGCGTGGTCCTGTTCAAATTTCCGAGCGTGGAAGCGGCGACGGCTTGGTATAATGATACCGATTATCAGGCGTTATCGGAACATCGGCGGGCCGGGACAGAGCTCAAGTTTCTGACGATGTTGCACGGGATGCCGGGGCGGTAGCTTTGTTTTCAGTATGCCGCTTGCAGGGATATATTTAGCTATCGTGGGGGCTTTTTGGAACCGGGGCCTGAGGCAGAGCGCACGCGCTGGTTTCGAGCCGTTTGAACCTTAGCTGAGCGACTATATGGGGTGACGTAGCGCGATCCAGCGCAACAATCAGAATATTGTCCTCACATGGACTTTGAACTTCCTGGCTTTCGTCACAGTCAAAGTGAATTTCTCGGGGATTTGGCTGGAGTTCCCAATCAGTGTGGCCAAGTCTACGGCATTGGGAGATACGGTCCAGCAGGTCATCTACTGACAAAGGTTTGCGATCCAATCCATAGGCATCGAAACGCATGGCCTTCAAAGTATCGGCATCTCGCGCAACGATTGCGTTCGCCGCAGCCGCAACAATGTCTCTCGCTTCAGCATTTGAAGCGCTTGCTGCTGCTATGAGCGCGGCCACAACCCCAACCATTTTCATTCCAATATGTCTCCAAATCATCGAATGATGCAGCGAATCAAACAGCTCCATTCGAACATCCGTTTGCGCGCCCTTATCAGATATCAGACCCGAAACTACCGCGCCAATATCCCGGCCATCACCAGTTCCACCGTTTGCTCCCGATAAGCATCGCGCATTTTTTCGTCGAAATCATCGCGGCCATAGCAATATTTCCAGACCAGTTTGCCGGTGAAAAAACGGTCGGCAGCACCCGTCACGGCGGAATAGAAAAGGTCGGGGTCGAGATCACGGAACACGCCGGTTTTAATGCCATCGCCGACAAAAATGCCGTAAGCTTCTGACAAGGGCTTCAGATATTTATTGGCAATATCGCGCGCGCCTTCCGGCGGCAGATCGCGGATCAGGCGCATCGTCAGGCGGTGGATATAGGGATATTTATAATAGGTATCGATCACCGCGCCGATATGGTGGCGCAGCTTGTCCTCAGGCGGCATATCTTTCGCGATCAAAAGCCCGACATCCTCGACAATTTTGGTCATGTCGCGTTCGAGAATCGCCTCGAGCAGGCCGTCCTTGTTGCCGAAATAATATTTGACCAGCGCGCTGTTCAGACCGGAACGCACCGACAGCTCGCTAAAGGATATATCAATCGTGTCGCCTTCGCGCATGATCTGGCTGGCTGTTTCGATCAGCTTGCTGCGTGCGCTGGCACCGTCGATGTCCCCGTTTTTATCCACCTGATTTTCGGCGCTCATGCTATTTCCCCTCGATAGACCGGCCTTTACCAAAGCAGGCCTGCCTCAAGCAATTACTTATAAACAGGTTCCTCCCACCAAGGAAAGGTATCTGGCATGTCTGTCGACACTTTGTCCGGATAGACCGGATCGCGCTTTTCCAGGAAACTGGCAATGCCTTCCGCTGCATCACCTGATTTGGCGCGGTTGAAGATGATCCGGCTGTCAATCTTGTGCGCTTCCATCGGATGGTCGGCACAGGGTATTTGCCACAGCATCTGCCGGGTGAGCGCTATCGATACCGGCGCGGTATTGTCGACAATTTCCCGCGCCAGCGCATAAGCGGCCGGCAGCAGCTCCTCCGGCTTGTGAATCGAGCGGATCAGGCCGCCATCAAGCGCTTCCTGCGCATTGAACACACGTCCGGTCATGCACCATTCCAGCGCCTGCGGCCGCCCGACAATATGCGGCAGGAACCAGCTGGCCGCGCCGTCGGGGGCAATGCCGCGGCGGGCAAAGACAAATCCGAATCGCGCCGTCTCGCTGGCCAGGCGAAAATCCATCGGCAGTTGCAATGTTGCACCAACCCCGACCGCTGCTCCGTTTACCGCAGCTATAACCGGCTTCAGGCATTGATAGATACGCAGCGTCAGCTTGCCGCCGCCGTCACGAACCCGCGGATCGGAATAATCGTCCACCGGATCGCTGCTGGCAAAGGGCTTGCCGCCGCCTTCCGGTGTCAGATCAGCACCGGCGCAAAAGGCGCGGTCCCCGGACCCCGTCACAACCACGGCGCGCACATCGTCGTCGGCATCAATCTGATCAAATGCGTCGCACATTTCCTTCAACATGGTGTTGGTGAAGGCGTTCATTTTTTCCGGACGGTTAATCGTGATCGTCGCGATATTGTCGGCGACATCATATTTGATCTGGGTGTAGGTCATGGGGAGGATCCTCTCATAGCCCTCTCCCTCTTCAGGGGAGAGGATAGATTTGCTTGCCGGTTTACCCGGCTAGAAAATCTTGGAGAGGGGGCTGGCAATATTGCTCTCCCCTCTCCAACGTCGCTAGGCAGCAAAGCTGCCAAGCTCTCGTTTCCTCTCCCCTGAAGAGGGAGAGGAGTTTATTCTTACTACCGCGGCGCCATACGGATTGCACCGTCGAGACGCACATCTTCACCGTTGAAATAACCGGTTTCGATCATGCATAAAGCCAGTTTGGCATATTCGTCAGGCTGACCGAGTCGCTTCGGGAAAGGCACGGATGCAGACAATGCATCACGGACCTTGTCAGGCGCTCCGGCAAGCAGCGGCGTGTCGAAAATGCCCGGCAGGATCGTGTTTACACGAATGCCTTCAGCCATCAGATCGCGCGCGATTGGAAGTGTCATGCCAACGACACCGCCCTTGGAAGCGGAATAGGCGGCCTGGCCCATTTGGCCGTCTTCAGCCGCGACCGACGCCGTGTTGACCATCGCGCCACGTTCGCCATCTTCCATGGGGTCAAGCGTCAGCATTCCGGCCGCCGACTTGGCAATGCAGCGGAATGTGCCAACCAGATTGACCTGAATCACGAAATTGAACGCATCCATCGGGAAATGGCTGATCGAGCCATCTTCGCGGCTGCGCTTGGCGGTTTTGATCGCGTTGCCGATACCGGCGCAGTTGACCAAAATACGTTCCTGACCATTGGCCGCCCGGGCCTTTTGAAAGCCGGCATCGACGCTGTCATCATCGGTCACATTGACCTTGCAGAAAACACCGCCCAGTTCGGCAGCCAGCGCTTCGCCCTTTTCTTCGTTCAGGTCGAACAAGGCGACCTTAACGCCTTTTTCCGCCAAGCGCCGCGCTGTCGCTGCGCCAAGGCCAGAGGCACCGCCCGTAACCACGGCCGACATTGTGTTGTTGAGTTCCATGAGTTTTCTTTCTGTTCTAAACTTAATTCAAACGCTCGATGATGGTGACATTGGCCTGACCGCCGCCTTCGCACATGGTCTGCAGGCCATATTTGGAGCCGCGGCTTTCCATCGCATTGAGCAAGGTCGCCATCAATTTCGTGCCGGATGCGCCGAGCGGATGACCCAGAGCAATCGCGCCACCATGGACGTTGATCTTGCTGCGGTCCGCGCCGGTATGTTTCAGCCATGCCAGCGGCACGGGCGCGAAAGCTTCGTTGACCTCATATAGATCAATATCATCAATCTTCATGCCCGCCCGCTGCAAAGCCCGGTCTGTCGCAAACAAAGGCTCTTCGAGCATGATCACCGGATCACCAGCTGTCACGGTCAGGTTCACGATCCGTGCGCGTGGCGTCAGGCCATGGTCTTTTAGCGCCTGTTCGGAACAGACGAGAACAGCGCTCGAACCGTCGCAGATCTGGCTGGCATTGGCCGCGGTAATCGCGCCGCCTTCCTGCAAGACTTTCACACCGCCGATGCTTTCCATGCTGGCGTCGAAGCGAATACCTTCGTCGACCTTGTGCATTTCTTCGCCTTCTGGCGTTTCGATTTTGACGGCGACGATTTCATTTTCAAACGCGCCGGATTCCGTCGCTGCAATAGCTTTTTTGTGACTTTCCAAGGCAAAGGCATCGAGATCATCGCGATTAAAGCCGTGTTTTTTCACCAGCATTTCCGCGCCCATGAACTGGCTGAAATTGATGCCGGGATAAGCTTCGTCGAGACGAGGGCTTTTGTTGGTGCCAAGATCGGCATCCTTGAACAGCTTAAAGGTCGATCCCATCGGTACGCGGGTCATGCTTTCAACACCGTGCGCCAAAACCATATCTTGCGTACCGGACATAACGCCCTGCGCCGCGAACTGGATGGATTGCTGGGAAGATCCGCACTGACGATCGATCGAAACCGAAGGTATGCTGTCAGGAAGTTTGGACGCTAAAACGCTGTTGCGCCCAACATCACCCGATTGCTCGCCGCCCTGCATGACGCAGCCGGTAATGACATCTTCGATTGCCGCGGGGTCGAAATCATTCCGGTCCGCAATGGCATCGAGCGTCGCTGCACCTAAATCCACGGCATGGGTTCCAGCCAACCGGCCACCCCGGCGACCGCCTGCGGTCCGAACTACGTCTACGATATAGGCTTCTGCCATATTCCTGCTCCTTGATATTTATGAGAATCCAAAATTTAATTGAACGATTAAACTTGCACTGCCCTAGCGTCAAATAAAAAAGCCGATCATCACCATCGTGATAACCGGCCTTTTTCGAGTCTTAACCTGTGTTTTTAGGCAGGTACGTTGTCTTTCTTGACCGTGATGACCTGCGGATAGGTAAATTCAAGCAGGCCTTCTTTGCCATATTCGGCGCCGAAGCCGGATTGCTTGTGGCCTCCAAAGGGAGCAAATGGCGACAGGTGGAGGAATTCATTCACCCACACCGTGCCGGTTTCCAGCTGCTCCGCAATCCGCACGCCTTCATCAGGATCAGCGGTCCAGACAGCACCGGCCAAACCATATTCGCTATCATTGGCGCGGCTGATCGCTTCTTCGGTGGTGCTAAATTTCATCAGCGGCATGACCGGACCAAATTGCTCCTCAGCCACAATCCGGGCGTCTTCTGGCGGATTGTCGAGGATCGTGATCGGCATATAATAGCCCGGAACATCAGGATCATGGTCGCCGCCGACTAGGAATTTATAGCCATTATCCTTGGCATCCTGAACCAGTTCCAGCACGCGGTCATATTGCTTCTTGTTCTGGATCGGGCCAACCGCTGTGCCTTGCTGCGCGCCGTCGCCAACCTTCACATTCTTGGCATATTCGGCAATCGCCGTGCTCAGCTCGTCATAAATATCTTCGTGGATATAAATGCGTTTTGCCGCGACACAGATTTGACCGGCATTGGTAAAGCTCGACCAGAAAAGCTGCTCGGCCACTTTCTCGACATTGGCATCCGGCAATACGATCGACGCATCATTACCACCCAGTTCCAAAGTGATCCGTTTGAGATCTTTGGAAGCGCCTTCCATGATCTTCTTGCCGGTTGCGGTCGAGCCGGTGAAAGTAATCTTGTCGATATCGGGGTGCGCTGTGATCATCGGGCCGAGGCTGTCTTCACCGGTAATGATATTGACGACGCCGGCGGGCGCAACGTCTTTGATCAGCTCTGCCAACCGCAATGTTGCGAGCGGCGTGAACGGCGAAGGTTTCAACACGATCGTGCAGCCGGACAAAAGCGCGGGCGCGATTTTCTGCACCGCCATCATCACCGGGAAATTCCACGGCACAATGCCGCCAACCACGCCAACCGGAACCCGGCGGGTACGGCTCAGACGCTCGTCTGTATCTTCGTTAATCTCGTCATCCAGATCGAGGGTGGATTGCGCGCCCGCCATCAACGATGCACCCATGATTTCGCCCTGCGCCTGTGCATGGGGCTTGCCTTGCTCAGCGGTCAGCAGGCGGAATAGCTCGTCGAGATTTTCCTTGATCGTCGCAGAAATCGCCTGAACCACAGCGCGGCGTTCCTCGATCGGTTTCTTGCTCCATGCCGGAAAGGCTGCACGGGCAGCGGCCACTGCCTGATTAAGCTCGGCTTCGCCGCAAGCAGGCACCTGGCCGATAACTTCTTCATTGGCGGGATTGACCACGTCCAGCATTTCGGAAGTGCTGACCATCTGGCCGTTGATAAGATTCTTATATTGGGTGATCATTTTGCTCTCCTTTGGGATTTCTGCCGTATCGTTTCTATTTTGGTTCCGTATAACTTATTACAAGGCCCGGTGCGCCTGTCATTTTGCCTATATTGTTCATTTCGACAGCGTGTATCGCAAGGGCAGGGTTTTGAGCCCGCCCACAAAACTTGATTTTGCCCGCCTGGGTTCTCCTGCCAGTGCGACCGTCTCAATCCGGTCGAGCAGTTCGTTGAACAATATCTTCATCTCCAGCCGCGCCATATGCAGGCCGAGACACTGATGCGCGCCAGCACCAAAGGCGAGATGGCGATTGGGCGAGCGCGCCGCATCAAATTTGCGAGGATTTTCGAAAACCCGCTCATCATGATTGGCGGCAACATAGTTGATCATCAACCAGTCGCCCTTTTTGACAGACACGCCGCCAAGCTCAACATCCTCAGCCGCCGTGCGCATGAAATGCTGCACCGGGGAGGTCCAGCGAATGGCCTCCTCGACAATGCCGGGCAGCAGGTCGCGATCCGCTTTGAGCCGCGCAAACTGCTCGGGGTCCTGCGCCAGTGCCATCATCGCACCGGATGTCGATGCTGATGTCGTGTCATGCCCTGCCGACGCCACAATGATATAATAGCCCGCCATATCGCGGTCGCTCAGATATTCGCCATCGACCTTGGCATTGGCAATCACGCTGGCGACATCATCGGTGGGATTGGCGCGCTTTTCTTCGGTCAGCCTGGCAAAATAGATTTCGAAATCAGCGACCGCGCCGATGACCAGCTGGGTGATCTGCTCTGCCGTCATATTGGCCATGCCGGTTTTGTTGAGGTCCTCATCCTGACCGCCAAACATTTGCTGGGTCAGGAACAGCATGCGCTGTTCATCCGCCTCCGGCACACCCAAAATCTGCATGATGACGTGCAGTGGATAAGGCGAGGCAACCAGCGGGACAAAATCCGCTTCCGGCCCTGCCTCCACCAGCCGGTCAACGGTGGCCTTGGCCAGCGCGCTAATCTCCCCTTCGAGCTGTTTGAGGTTTTTCGGCATGAACCATTCCTGGGTCAGCCGGCGATATTTGGGATGTATCGGCGCGTCCAGCGCGACCAGCGAATTGACCAAATGCGGGCTGCCGCCGGTCACCGCTTTCACAATTTCCTCACCTTCGCGAAACCCAAACACCACGCCACGCGGATTGTTGAGAAACGTCTTGTTGTCCTTGCTGATCCGCATGACATCATCATAGCCGGTCACCAGCCAGAACGGATCATGCAGGTCGCCATTCTCGATGCGCGCAACCGGCATGTCCCGGCGCAGCCTGTCAAACTTGTCGAGCAGGCCATCCCATTCGGCATAGGCAACCGGATCGATTACTGCGGCGGCAATGTCTGCCGGTGCTTGTGGCGGTGCGCTCATGTCATCCTCCTTCAAACAATCCGGCTGTCGGTCTTGCCCCAATATTCGTCTCGGAGCAGGCGTTTGTAGAGTTTGCCGGTTGCGACGCGGGGCAATTCGGCCCGGAAGTCTATCTGTCGCGGAATTTTCACACCGGACAATGTCTGCCGTAAATAGACCTCCAGCTCCTGCGCGAAGGCATCGCCAGCGTCCGCCATATCGGCCGGTTGAACCACCGCAACGACGCGCTCACCCATATCCTCATCCGGTGCACCGATAACGGCGGCATCCAGCACTTTGGGATGGGTGATGAGCAGATTTTCGATCTCCTGAGGATAGATGTTCACGCCGCCGGAAATGATCATGAAGCTCTTGCGGTCAGTGAGGTACAGAAAGCCATCCTCATCCACTTTTCCGACATCGCCCAGCGAGGTCCAGCCATGTTTGTTATGCGCGGCTTTGGTTTTCTCCGGGTCATTATGATAATTTACCGGCGCGCCGCCTTCAAAATAGATCTGCCCTTCTTCGCCAACAGGCACTTCGTCATCATTTTCATCGCAAATATGCACAATGCCCAGAAGCGCCTTGCCGACCGATCCCTTATGCTCCAGCCAGTCTTCGGAGTTGATGAAGGTGAAGCCATTGCCCTCTGAGCCCGCATAATATTCGCGGATTATCGGCCCCCACCATTCAATCATTTTTTCCTTCACCGGAATCGGACAGGGCGCCGCCGCATGCACCGCGCAGGTCAGGCTGGATACATCATATTTCGCCCTTGTCTCCTCCGGCAGTTTGAGCATCCGGCTGAAATGCGTCGGCACCCATTGGCTGACATCGACTTTATATTTCTCGATCAGCGCCAGCGCCTGTTCGGCATCAAATTTTTCCATCACGATCACCGTGCCGCCCATCTTGTGAACCGTCATGCACCAGCGCAGCGGGGCGGCATGATAAAGCGGGGCGGGTGACAGATAGGTGCAGCCGGGTTGAAACCCGAAAGCGCCCTGCGCCATCATCACCAAAGCGTTGGGCGCGGCAATATCTTCATTCTCTGGAAACGGGATGCGCACGCCCTTGGGCCGGCCCGTCGTGCCCGAGCTGTACAGCATATCGGTGCCATGACGTTCATCATCAATCGGGCCGTCCGGCAACGCGGCCAAAACGGGCTCGATCGCGCGGCTATCCTCCACGCCATAGAGAAATACTTTCACATCGGGGTTCAGCTTGTGCAGTTCGTCGACAACGCCCTGCTTGCTATCAGAGCTGATCAACAGCGTCGCGCCGCTATCGCTTAAAATGTATGACACCTCAGCAGCCGTCAGGCGGCTGGGGATAGCGACATAATAAAGACCCGCACGCTGCGCACCCCAGGCAAAGTCAAAGAAATTGGGATGGTTGTCGAGCAGCACCGCCACCGTATCACCGATTTGCAGACCCTCTTGGCGGAATAAATGCGCCATGCGATTGGACGCTTTGTCGAGTTCAGCATAAGTTTCAACGGCACCGGTACTGGCCATGATGACTGCTGGTTTGTCGGGATTTTCCCGGGCATGCAGATAAGGATGCATTGGTTGCTTCTCTCCATTGGGGCTGACCGCGTTGCATAGCGATTCGATTGGAGAGCATAGTGATTTAATTGCATGATTAAATCAACCAAACACTGCGCCGATAGACTAGCTGTATTTTTTCTTGCGAATATAGGCGTACAGCACGACCATGATGAGCGACAAGCCGCCCAGTGGCGCCAGATAAAATTGCAGAAAACTATGGATGCGGTTTTTCGATTCATCTGTCGGGTGGATGAAAACTTCGACATCATCGCCTATAAAATAGCCGCACCACTTTTTCCGGGAAGGCGCAAAGCCGCCTTCGACTTCGAGCCCGTCACGGGTTTTCGCAACCGGTGCAAAAGAGGCCTTGGAAGAGCTTCCGAAATTTTTTCGTATGACCTGACATCGCGCTATGGTTGCGGGCTGCCGCTCGGCAGAGAGCATCACATCGACCCGGTCGTAAACCAGCCAAGCCGTCAAACCCACTGGTGACAGAAACAACCCGAACAAGATGACCTTCGCGACCCACATTGCGGGAGTCGCTTTAACGGCCATTCCTTATCGAACTATTATCAATGGCGGGTTGCTCCGAAAAACAACCCCCTAATTTTCCACATATATATCAACAGACACCGTCAAATCGGCAAAGACACGTCCGATGGATGCCATGCTGCTGGCTCCTTCGGCAATGGCTTGCTCGAGAAACATTTGCGCGCCGGCTCCGTTCAGCAAGACCAATACCGTCCGTGCCTCGCAAATTGCGGCCTTGGTAATAGTTACCAGCGGCGTATCGCCATTATCCGGCATGATACCGACGGCTCGTTTTTCCTTGGGGCCATCCAGCGCTTCTTCAAGATCCGCGCTTTCGACAAGACCAGCCGTACTGCCATCTTCGCCCATGCCCAGCCAGACCAGATCCGGCGGCCATTTGGTGTCCTGCAGCCGCGCATCAGCAGCGCCGCCAGCAAGGTGATAATCGTCATTCTCGGTCGCAATCGGCAGCACCCGCGCCCCGCGCGTCAGAAAGAGCTGGGCCAGTGTTTTGACATGGCTGCGCGGATCATCGACCGGCACCAGATAGTCATCGGTGGGAATGATGGTGACATATTTCCACTTGATCTGCTTTTCCGCGAGCGCCTCGAGCACCGGCATCGCATCATCATTGACCGGCAAGGCAAGCAAAGCTTCGCCACGCGCATCAAGCGCGCTTTCGATGATGAAGGCAATGTCACCGGCGACGGCATCAACCATCTCTGCCTTGTCATCAAAATCCCACCATTCAAGCTGGGAATCCTCGCCTTCCGGCAAATCATCCAGATCCCAAGAATCGTCTTCACTCATATCGCGTCCTGTCTTTCGGGTGTCTTGTGGAGGCTTCTAATCGCTGCAGAAATCAGCACAAGGGGAAATCCCGCTTTTCAAACTGCCAAGTTTGGGCCAATTGGTAGCCCAAGAGGCGATATGCATATGACGCAAAACTATATTCTTACCCTGACTGCCGAAGACCGGGTCGGCCTGGTGGCCGCTGTAACCGGCTTTCTGGCGGAGCATGACGGCTTCATTCTCGACAGCCAGCAATATGCCGATCTGGAGCTGGAACGGTTTTTCATGCGGGTTGAGTTCAAGGGGGCCGGTGGCAGGTTTCCGGCAAGCCTCGATGCCCTAACTGACAAGTTTTCGGCGGTCGGCACCCGCTATGCACTGGACTGGACATTGGTCAGCGGCGCGGCAAAGCCCAATATTGTGATCGCCGTATCCAAGGGCAGCCATTGCCTCAATGACCTGCTGCACCGCTGGAAAACCGGGGGACTGCCCGTCAATATAACCGGCGTGGTCAGCAATCATGACAACCTGCGCGACCTTACCGAATGGCATGATGTTGCCTTCCATCATCTCCCCGTAACCAATGGCAATCGGGCTGAGCAGGAACAGGCGATATTGGATATCATGGGCGAGCAACAGGCCGATTATCTGATCCTCGCGCGCTATATGCAGATACTGTCCGACGATCTAAGCCAAAAACTGGCCGGACGCTGCATCAACATCCATCACAGCTTTCTGCCCGGCTTCAAGGGCGCGAAACCCTATCATCGCGCTCATGAGCGCGGGGTAAAGCTTATCGGCGCTACCGCCCATTTTGTCAGCGCCGAGCTCGATGAGGGACCGATTATCGAACAAGCGGTGGAACGCGTCGATCACCGGGCGAGTGTCGAGGAGATGATCCGCATCGGCCGCGATATCGAGGCGCAGGTTCTCGCCAAGGCGGTCAAATGGGCCGGCGAGCACCGGATCTTGCTCAATGGCAATCGGACGGTGGTATTTCGCTAAGGCTGGTTTTCCGCCAATGGCCCCGGTTGGGGTGCATCGAGTATGATGTCCGCCGGGCGCAATATTGTGAGCGTCGCGGGGGCGCCACTGACCTTTTCCTGCGCCGTGATATCAACTTGTATGAAATTTCCCTCTTCGGTGAGGCGCGCGCTTTGCGACCATGTCCAGCGGAGGCCGCCATTTTCTTCCTCGCCGCTGCTATCGCCCAGACTTGGCGGGCGCGGGTCGGTGAGTATTTCGACGGCGCGGTTGCGAACCACAGATTGCGCAACCACCCGCAATTCCAGCTCGGCGGTGTTGCGGGTCGTGTAACCTTGCAGCCGGATCAGCGCGAGCGCCGCGAGACTGAAGACTGACAGCGCGACCAGCATTTCGATCAGCGTGAAGCCCCGTTCATGCCCATGCTGTGACTTCATGGCGCTTCCTTCCCGCCCGCCAATTGCACATCGCCCATCGGTGCGATCACGATGTTGCGGGCGGAATCCTTGTAGGCCAAACGCACTTCGGCGCGGTCACTGGGTAAGCCTGTACTTTCAAAACTGATCAGCAACGGGCCGGTTTCTCCAACCTCCGCAATTACCCCTTCAGACCAGCTGGTTGACCGAAAAGGCTTGTCCTCCATCACCGACCAGGCGCTTTTGCGCCGCTCCAGGAAGCTGTAGCCGGAGGGCGTGACCTGCACTGCCATTGGGCGGGATTGCAATATCGCATTGTCACGCAAGGCCGCCGTGCGCGCAGCAAATTTCTGAGCGTCCTGTTCAAGATCATTACTGCCATCGGGAAAGGACAATATCACAACCGACGCCATCAGGCCCAGAATCACTAATACAATCATGAGTTCCACCAGCGTAAAGCCGGTTTCATGACAATTTTGATCAGCGTTACAGCGGAGTTTCATAACCATAGCTTATCGGTTCCATCCGATCCCTCTCTTGCAGAAGCGGGACGGGCCTGCAATGGATGACCGAAGAGAAATAGTGATTCAGGCTAAACAAGCAGGTGGGGAATTTATGAGCGACGTCGTTCTTTATGATAAACAGGACCGCGTGGTCACCATTACATTGAACAAGCCGGAGACGCGCAATGCGCTGTCGACCGATCTGTGCAGCGCGCTGGTGGCGGCAATGCAAAAGGCCGATGCCGACAAGGGTGTCAGCTGTGTCGTGCTGGCCGCCAATGGCAAAAGCTTCTCCTCAGGCGGCAACTTGCACGAGATCAAGGCGATGACCGCCGAGCAGAATATGTCGCCGCTGCAAATTGAAGAATGGTACAAGACCGGCATTCAACGTATCCCGCTGACCATGGCTGAAATTTCGGTCCCGGTTATCGCGGCGGTTAACGGCCATGCAATCGGTGCGGGCAATGACCTGACCACCATGTGCGACATTCGTATTGCAGGTGAAGACGCGATATTTGCCGAGAGCTTCCTGCGCGTCGGCATTATTCCGGGCGATGGCGGCGCATGGCTGCTGCCGCGCATCATCGGCCAGGCACGGGCCAACCAGATGCTGTTTACCGGTGAGTTTATCGATGCCCACAAGGCGCTGGATTACGGCCTGGTGTCAGAGGTGGTTGCAAATGATGCTTTGCTCAGCCGTGCCTATGAACTGGCCGAGCAGGTGGTTGCGTTACCGCCGCTCGCCATCCGCAAGACCAAAGAGCTGGTGCGCACGGCACAAAGCGTCACACTGAAGGAAAATCTCGATCAGGCGGCCCTGTTCCAGGGCGTCCTACAACAGCTGGATGACCATCAGGAAGCGATTGATGCGATACTCGAGAAGCGCAAACCGGTATTTAAGGGGCAATGAAATGATTCTGTTTTTTTGTACTCCTGCCTGCGCAGGAGCACTGAAATATTTGCGGGGGAACTGACATGAATAAACGGATGATATTGGCGCTGGCGACCGCGCCACTTCTGATGGCCGCTGATGAGCCGCAAGCCAACACTCCACCAGAGGGTGTTGCAACGGCCTTCACCAAAGCAGCCAATGCCAGAGTTGCGGCACGCCTGCCGATTGCTGATCAGACCGATTTCGACAATGCCAATCGCGGCTTTCTGGCCAAAATTGAAGACGCCCAGATCCTGAATGAAGACGGATCGGTGGCGTGGGAAACCGGCCAGTTTGATTTTATCAAAGACGCGGCCCCCGATACCGTCAACCCGTCCCTCTGGCGCCAGGGCAAGCTGAACAGCATCCACGGATTGTTCAAGGTGCAGGAGGGCATTTACCAGCTGCGCGGCTATGATCTGGCGCAAATGACCCTGATCACCGGCAAATCCGGCTGGATAGTCGTCGACCCGCTGACCACGCCGGCTCCTGCCAAAGCAGCCCTGGCACTGGCCAATGACACATTGGGCGCGCGTCCGGTTCAGGCCGTGATCTTCACCCATAGTCATGGCGATCATTTCGGCGGTGTGAGCGGAGTTATCTCTCCGCAGGAACTACAATATGGCAAGGTGCAGATTATCGCACCCCATGGGTTCCTGCGCGAATCCATTGGCGAGAATGTCCTTGCCGGGACCACCATGAATCGCCGGGTGCAATTTCAGTTCGGCACCAATTTGCCCGCCGGTCCTGCCGGTCATGTCGGCACCGGCCTAGGCCAATATCTGTCGAAAGGCGATCTGGCGCTGCTGCCGCCAACCAAAACGATCAGCAAGGACGGTGAAACGCTCGAAATTGATGGAATCACGTTTGCATTCATGGATGCGGGCGAGACAGAGGCACCGGCAGAACTGGTCTTCTACCTGCCCGAATTTAAAGCCCTGCATACTGCCGAAGTCGTCACCCGTAACTTCCACAATGTCCTGACGCCGCGCGGGGCGCTGGTGCGGGACACGCTGAAATGGAGCAAGGTGATTGATGCGATGCTCGCCAAATATGGGGAGAAATCAGACGTGCTGCTCGCCAGCCATCATTGGCCGACATGGGGCAGCGACAATGTCCAGACGGCGCTGAAAAACCAGCGTGGACTATATCGCTATGTTCATGACCAAACCCTGCGACAAGCCAATCAGGGCGCGACCATGCATGAAATTGCCGAGAATATCGGCGAGCCCGATTTTGCCGCAACCGATTTTGGCGTGCGTGATTATTACGGCACGCTCAATCACAACAGTAAGGCGGTTTATCAGCGCTATTTCGGCTGGTGGGACGGGGTTCCGGCGCACTATCATGAGTTACCGCCCGTCGAGGCATCACGCAAATATGTCGCGGCCATGGGCGGAGCTCCCAAAGCGCTGTCTGTTGGAGAACGCGCCTTTGCCACTGGCGATTATCGCTGGGCTGCAACCGTCTTCAACCATATTGTCTTTGCCGATCCAACCAATGAAGCGGCCAAGAAATGGCTCGCCTCCACTTATGAGCAATTGGGCTTTCAGGCCGAGGCGGGGACGTGGCGGAACATCTATCTGTCCGGCGCCAAGGAACTGCGCGAAGGCAATGACAAGGGCGAAGCTATCGCAACCAATAATGCACGGGTGCTGAACAGCATTCCGGCGGTCGACCTGTTCGATGCCCTGGCTGCCCGTTTCAATCCGGCGCGGATGAGCAATGCGAGCGGGATCATCCAGTTCACCTTCCCCGATCGCGGCGAAGCGGTCAGTATTGATCTGGACAAAAGCGTCATGTTCCCGCGTGCCGGAACCAATGACCGTTCGATTGCCCAAATCACCGTCAGCCGCACCGACTTTACCCGGATTCTGATGCGGGAAGTCACGCCGCGGGACCTTATTGTCTCGGGCAATATGCGGGTGCTGGGCAATGTTGGCCTGATGGCCGCGATGTTCGGCGCGCTGGATCCGGTGGATCCGCAGTTCAACATCGTGACACCCTGAATTCTAACCCTGAGGCATTTTTAGATGCAACGTTTCAATTTCCCTGTTGTCCAGCCTGATCCGGCGCTTGAAGAGCTGCGCGCCGAGCTGCAGGCATTTCTGAAAGAAGAACGCGAGGCGGGAAATTTCCGTCCCGAACCGGAATGCTGGATGGCCTCTTCAGACCCCGAATTTTCCAAGAAAATGGGTAGGCGAGGCTGGATTGGGCTGACCTGGTCGAGCCAATATGGCGGCCATGATAAAACCGCGCTGGAACGCTATATCGTAACCGAGGAAACCTTGCGCGCGGGCGCTCCGGTCGGTGCGCACTGGATTGCCGACCGGCAACATGCGCCGATGCTGATTGAACATGGAACCGAGGAGCAAAAGCGCGATATCCTGCCGCGCATTGCCGCGGGGGAATGTTATTTCGCCATTGGTCTTTCCGAACCCGGTGCCGGTTCCGATCTCGCCAATGTCAAAACCAAGGCGGGAAAAGTGGGAGGTGGCTGGAAAATCAATGGCCAAAAAATCTGGTCCTCCGGCGCGCATATCTCGCATTATATGGTTGCCATCTTGCGCACCTCGCCAGCCGATGGTCGCAACCGGCATGTTGGTCTTTCGCAAATCATGATCGATCTCAGCCTGCCTGGTGTGACGATCAAACCGATTACCGATCTGTCCGGCGATGCGCATTTTAACGAAGTCTATTTTGAGGATGTGATTGTTCCCGATGATTGTCTGCTCGGTGAAGAAGGCGGCGGCTGGAAGCAGGTGACCGGCGAGCTGGCCATGGAACGATCCGGCCCCGAACGGTTTCTGTCCAGCTATATCACGCTCGAAACGGCGCTCCATCAATTACAGGGCAAGCTGGGATCGGATTCCCATGCGCGCCTTGGCAAGCTGATCGCCAGCCTGCGGACCTTGCGCGGCATGTCCTGGGGCATTGCCAATCTGCTTCATCAGGGCGTATCGCCCGAAACCGAGGCCGCGCTCGTCAAGGATCTCGGCAATCGTCTGGAAAATGACCTGACCCTGCAAGTCCGGGCCTTGCTCAACGATCTGCCGGAGGACGAGTGGAGCGATGAAATGCGGCGTATCCTCAATATCGGTATATTGCGATCCCCGCCCAATACGTTGCGCGGTGGTACGACCGAGGTCATGCGCGGCATTACCGCGCGCCAGTTGGGGTTACGCTAATGATCAATATCGAAGGCATGGTCGCTGAAACCGCAGCGAAAATTTTCACCGATCTGTGCGGACGCGAAGTGCCGCACCAAGCCGAAGCCGGCAACTACCCCCAAGCCTTGTGGGATGCACTAGCCGAAAACGGCCTGGCGCTGGCATGGGTCAGCGAAGATAATGGCGGCTTTGGTGCGGATTATGATGAAGTATTCGGAGCCATCTGGGTTGCGGCAGAAGCAGCCTCACCGGTGCCCTTTGCCGAGACATTGGTCGCCAACTGGCTGCTTGATCGGGTGGGCATTGAGATTCCCGATGGCGCGTCCAGCTTTGCCCTGCTCGACGGCAAGACCGCCAGCGTTTCCTTTGCCAGTGCGGCTGATCATGTAGCCGTCTATAATGCGGGCAAGAGCGAGATTGCCCTCTACAAAACCGCTGATATATCGGCGGGCGATATGCAAGCGCTGTCACCCGATGGCGATGTCCGCTTGGACTTTTCTGGCGCTACACCGGTCGCCAGCGCCGCAACCAACTTGTCCCGGCGCGCCGTGGAAGCTTTGATATTGACCGTGCGCGCCGTGCAAATGGCCTCTGCGATCGAAGCCGCGCTCAATCTTTCCATCGCTTATGTCTCAGACCGCGAGCAATTTGGTCGGCCATTGTCGAAATTTCAGGCGATCCAGCATCAACTGGCGGTCGCCGCATCGGAAAGCGCGGCCGCGACCATGGCCGCGACGCAGGCGGCCAGCGCCCTCGCCCGAAACGCCGATGATCCGGAAAAAGCATGGCATGATGCGGTGGTTGCCAAAGTTCAAATTGGTCACAGCGTCGAAGCCGTGACCGTGCCGTTCCATCAGGTGCACGGCGCGATGGGCTATACGCAGGAATATGACCTGCACCACTACACCCGCCGCCTTTGGGCCTGGCGCGACACATTGGGCAATGAGCATCACTGGTCCAAAACACTCGGCGCTGAGCTTGCCGTAACGTCACCGGACCAGATTTGGAAAGGCGTGACAACCGGCGCCTGGATTGCTAGTTAACTGACCGATTAAACCGATTCTCGAGGCGCCTCGCAGCGTCTCCATTCATTTCAACGCAAGAGGACAAATCCCATGAAAACACGCATCACAGAGCTTTTCGGTATCGAACATCCGATCATTCAGGGCGGGATGCACTATGTGGGATTTGCCGAACTCGCGGCAGCAGTTTCCAATGCGGGCGGCTTGGGGATTATCACTGCGCTGACCCAACCTTCGGCCGAAGCTCTGGCCAATGAGATTGCCAAGTGCAATGACATGACCGACAAACCCTTTGGTGTGAATCTGACCTTCCTGCCGGTGGTCAATGCCCCGGACTATGAAGGCATGGTCAAGGCGATTATCGAAGGCGGTGTCAAAGTTGTCGAGACGGCTGGCAACAATCCCGTGCAGGTATTGCCTGCGCTTCATGATGCCGGCATCAAGGTCATTCATAAATGCACCGCCGTTCGCCATGCTCTGAAAGCGCAATCCATTGGCTGTGATGCGGTTTCCGTTGATGGTTTCGAATGCGGCGGCCACCCTGGTGAAGATGATATTCCCAACATGATCCTGCTGCCGCGCGCCGCCGATGAACTGGACATACCCTTTGTCAGCTCCGGCGGACAAGCCGATGCGCGTTCGCTTGTGGCATCACTCGCCATGGGTGCAGAGGGCATGAACATGGGCACCCGTTTCATCGCGACGAAAGAAGCGCCGGTGCACCAGAATGTCAAAGACGCCATCGTCGCCGCCAGCGAGCTCGACACCCGTCTCGTGATGCGTCCGCTGCGCAATACCGAGCGTGTGCTGAACAATCCTGCGGTCGAAAGGCTGCTGGAAATCGAGAAAGAAAAAGGCGCGGATCTGCAATTTACCGATGTCATCGAGCAAGTAGCCGGCGTCTATCCCAAAATCATGCTGGAAGGCGACATGGACATCGGTGCGTGGAGCTGCGGCATGGTTGCTGGTCTGATCAATGATATTCCGACCTGTAAGGAGTTGATCGACGGTATCATGAAAGACGCAGAAGAGATTATCAACGGTCGCCTCAAAGGCTTTCTCGCCGCCTGATCGTGGAGCCCTATCAGAAACTGAGCCGCTCCATTGCCGGCAAGAAAGCAATCGTCACCGGGGCAGCCAGCGGCATGGGCCGTGCGACCGCGCATCTGTTCGCCTCGGAAGGTGCGATTGTAGCCGTAACCGATCTCGATCAGGGGCGTTGCGACGCCGTTGTCGAGGAAATCGCGACAGCCGGTTATAGCGGCTCGGCAGAGGCCTGGTCGCTGGATGTCAGCAATCCTGACATCATCAAGGCGGTGGTTGCCGATATCGCTCAGGCCTTTGGTGGTATCGATATTCTGGTCAACAATGCCGGATTCGCGATTCCGGCAGATGTTGCCGCGGAAAGCTACGAAGACAGCTGGGAGCCGACTCTGGCTGTTATGCTGGCGGCTCACCAGCGGATGATCCGCGCAGCCCTGCCTCATCTCAAGCAGGCCGAGCATCCCCGGATAGTCAATATCGCGTCAACCGAGGGACTGGGGGCCTCGCCGGGCAACAGCCCCTATGTCGCAGCCAAACATGGCGTGATCGGTTTGACCAAAGGCCTTGCGGTCGATCTTGGCCGCGAAGGCATCACAGTGAACTGCATCTGCCCCGGCCCGATCCGCACCGGTATCACCGACGGGATATCCGAAGAGCATAAGACCATTTACGCCAAACGCCGGGTAGCGCTGCGCCGCTATGCCATCCCGGAAGAAGTTGCGCACATGACCTTGTCCTGCGTGCTGCCCGCCGCCAGTTTCCTGACCGGCGCCGTTATCCCGGTCGATGGCGGCCTAACCATCAAGAACGCATGAAGCCTCCGGGATCGAGCCCAGAGGCTTCTGCTATTATCTGATCGCGTCTGCGATTAGCGCAACAGGGCATTGCCAATCACGGCCCCGATAATACCACTGGTCACACCGACCAAGACGGCATCATTGCCAGACCGGACCCAATGGTAACCGCGCGGTGCGGTCGCCAAACGATAGGCGCGGGGATTGCTGATCACGCGGTAATTGACCGCATGGCGGCGATCAAAGTGCTGTCCTTTGACCCAGCGCTGCTTGGTCGCCACATGGGCGGTGCGCACGACTTTCTGGGTACCAGTTCCTTTGACGGTCGTCTTCTTGGTAACGACCCGTTTTCCGTCTTTAACCGTCACTGTTTTCTTGACCGTCTTATGGGTGGCGGCCTCAGCCTGTGCGGTTACCATCGGCGATATGACCATCGTAGATGCAGCCAATATCATCAGAATCTTTTTCATCATAATCTCCTCTTCTACGCGGCACCAACTGCGGCGTCGGAAACATTTATGGCGAAAAACCGTCGCAGAGATTTGTCGGATTTGGGATTTATTGTATCAAATTGTCGCGAGGAGACCGCGTTGTTCATCTGAAAAACAGGTTGAGCATCTTTTCTTTCCCGGCAATGAGCGGAACAGGTTTTTTACGGGTGAGTTAATCGCTTGATACATTCCGTTGGGCCTCCTCATTCACCTTAAGCTCAAACACATCCGGTCGCGCATAATGACCGGCTACATCCATATCGAACTTGCCGCGCGTCCGGTCGTCCAAATCGATTTCGGCGGTTAGCAAAGTCTCTTCGCCAAATACCGGCCCAGCGATCACCTCGCCTGATGGCGCAACGATGCAACTGCCACCATTGATCAGAACCGTATCAGGGTCGTTGCCCTGGACCGCATCAAATTGCTCTGCGCCTAAACCGATCAGCGCGCGTTCCAGATATTGGCAGGCAGACAGGACAAAGGAACGGCTTTCCAGTGCAATGGTCTGCATAGTCGGCAGCCAGACCGGGCGGTCATCCACAGTGGAGACACAATAGAAATCAGGCTGCGCGTCATAATAATAGCTGCGAAGCAGCGGCATGTAGTTTTCCCAGCAGATCGCGCTCACCAATCGCCCGGCGCTGCTGTCCATTACCGGCAGGTCGCTGCCGTCACCCTGTCCCCAGATCAGCCGCTCCATCGCGGTGGGAACCAGCTTGCGGTGGACGCCAAGCAGTGAGCCGTCACGTTCAAAACCGAAGGTCGAGCAATAGAGAGTCGCGCCTTTGCGCTCGATGGCTCCGACGACCACGGCCATATCATTGGCGGCGACCGACTCGCTCAGTGCTTCAAATTCGGGCGAACCCAGTGCGATCGCATTGTCCGAATAGAGCCGAAACAATTCCCGCCCGGCATCGTTGCGCGATCCTACCCTCACGCCAAAATCTACCCCTTTGGGATAACCACCGACAAAAGCTTCCGGAAGCACGACCAATTGGCTTTTTGCTGCCTTAGCATCCGACAATAAGTCCGCGAACTTGGTCAGGGTAGCAGGCGTATCGAACGGGTCCGACCCGGCTTGAACGACTGAAACCACACGACTCTTGGAATTGCTGCTCACGACCGATCCTCTTTCTGGCTTATGGAGTATCCCACAAAGCCAGAACAGAGCGCAGCGCAGTGACAAATGCAAGCGGCTGGTCGAGCATCAGGTGATGCTCCGCCTGGGGTACCGCGATCATCGGGATATGGCTGCCACCCAGCTCGCGCAGATAGGCAGCGCTATCGCCATCAAACAATCTGCTATTCTCACCATAGACAATCGCCTGCCGATGCGGCAGATCCACGATCCGTTGCGGAGCCTGCCGCCATTTCTCCTGGTCATTCTCGCTACGGTGAAAAACTTTCGGGTTGAATTTCCAGGTCCAACCGCCCTCAACCTGACGCATGCTGTGATAGGCCATATAGTCAAGCAGGAAGGGCGTTTGCACATCCTGAGGCGGCGCCAGAACAAAACGCCCGCGCGCGGTCTCGTAGTCCGGATAGACATTGGTTGGCCGATCCGTCTTGCCCGAACCAGGAGGTCCGCCGCCGCCTTTAAAATGGGCGGCGAGCTTTTCGGGACGCATGATCATAAGGTCACAGATAACCAGACCGCCAAAGCGCTCTCCGGCCAGTTCCATTGCAGTAAGGGCAACTCCGGAGCCAAAACTGTGGGCAATGATTTTCGGTTTCACCGGACCGGAAAAAAGATCGAGCGCATCGGCGAGTGCGATCATATCTTCGGCGCGCTGAGCCCCTTCAAACACGGCTCCAATTTCACTCTCTCCCATACCAGCCAGATCATAGACGATAATGTCATAATCCTCGGCGAGAAAGGGCGCGATAAACGCAAAGCAGCGTGCATGAGCGAGAAAACCGTGCGTCAGCAATAGCGGCGGGTTGCCGCGTTTGCCCCAGCGGAAATAATGAACCTTATTCCCGCCGACCTCCACAAAGGCTTCTTCACGCGGAACATTGAGCGCTTCGGTAAACCATGAGGGCAAATCATGCTGATTAGCCCAAAGTTCGACAATATCTGAGCTGCCTGTCGTAACAATATCAGACAACCGCAATCGCCTCGATTTCAATCATCAGATCGGGTGAAGCCAGCGCGGAACAGCCGATCAGGGTGAAAGCTACCTGATTTCCCCCGAGAGACCCAAGTATCTCGGGGAAAGCTTCCGCGCCCTTTTCTTCCGTATAGCCAACGATGAACGCCCGTGCGGAAACGATATTTTCCGGTCCGGCTCCAGCCGATGCCAACGCCTTGCCGAGATTGCTGCTCGCCATCCGTGCCTGTTCGGCCAGATTGTCCGGCGCCGGATCTCCCGCAGGCGTCCAGGCCACCTGTCCGGAGATAAAGATCATCTTTCCCGGAGTACAAGTGGTGACTTGCGAATAGCCAATCGCGCCGGCATCGGGCAGCGTATCAGGGTTGATCCGCTCGATTTCAACCATGGCTATTCACCTTTCCAATCAGGTTTGCGTTTCTGGGCAAAGGCAAGCGAGCCTTCCTGCGCGTCCTTGGACATAAACACGGGGCCAGTTATTTCCGCCTGCTTCTTCCACGCTTCTTCGCTGGTCCAATCATAGCTTTCGTTGATGATTTTCTTGGTCGCTTTCAGTGCCAGAGGACCATTGGCTGCTACCGTGGCGGCCAGTTCGATTGCCGCATCCAGCGCCGGGCCATCGGTCAAGCGATTGACAAAGCCGACATCATAGGCGCGCTGGGCATCCATGAAATCACCCGTCAGTGCCATTTCCATGGCGATGCGTTTACCCACAACCTGCTGTAGCTTGATCACGCCGCCCGCTGCCGCGACGAGCGAGCGTTTCACTTCTGGAATACCGAATTTCGCTTTGCTATTTGCTACACACAGATCACAGGCCAAAGCCAGCTCCAGACCGCCCGCCAAGGCATAGCCTTCAACAGCTGCGATAATCGGTTTTTCAGGCCCCTTCTCGGTAATGCCGCCAAAGCCGTAGCCTTTCACAGACGGTGTCTCACCGCGCAGAAAGCCTTTCAGATCCATACCGGAGCAGAATGTTCCGCCGGCACCGGTGATGATCCCGGCGTTGAGGCTGTTATCATTGTCCAGTTGCTCCATCGCTGCGCGAATGCCTTCGGCAGCGGCCTTGGTCATCGCATTCTTGGCTTCGGGCCGGTTGATGGTGACGATGATGAAACCGTCTTGAATATCCGTGAGTATTTCTGGCATTTTCTTCTCCTTTTCAGTTATGCGCCCCTGCGTAGACAGGGGTCCAACTCCTAAGATCGCATTTCGCCGATACGGCGAGAGATGGGCTCCTGCCTGCGCAGGAGCACGGATGGGTAATTTCAATCAAATAACAGACCCGCCAGTTTTGACCGTTGGTAGGCAGCGTCACCAATGAGCGCGCCATCAAAAATGGCCTTGCGCCGATGCAGCTGTGCGTCACAATCATGGGTGAAACCAAATCCGCCGTGAAACTGGATGGAGCGGTCAGCCGCCCGGCTATAGCTGCTATGCGCCTGCGCTGCCGCCATACGGACAGCCACTTCGCCGCGACCTTGCTCGCCCCAACTATAGGCTGCGCTATACAGATGCGTGCGGGCTTTTTCATATTCGACATAATTGTCGACCGTGGGATGTTTCAGCGCCTGGAAACTGCCGATAATCTTGTCGAACTGCTTGCGGGTTTTCAGATATTCCAGCGTGTAATCAATCACAGCCTGCGACCCGCCACACATTTCGGCAGCGTGGATCAAACCTGCGGCGAGTTCGATCTTTTCAATCGTTTCGCGTGTTCGGCTAGCATCGAACAGGGCATCTGCGGAGACTGTTATGCCATCCAGAGTCAGTTCAAAACTGCGCGCGGTTTCATCGATAATCGACTCCCGCCGCAGTGCGCCTTCACCGAGCGCGCTCCGTTCGATCAGGGCAAATCGCACATCGCCGTCGACGTTGACCGAAGCGATGATCAGCTCTGCGCTGTCCGCCCATCGTACCAGCTGCTTCTTGCCGGACAAAGAGAGACTATCGCCATCCTGTTTACCCGAACAGGTGATATTGCTCAGATCCCAATCACCGTTATCTTCTGCAAGAGCCAATGTTGCGGCTGAACCTGCTGCGATTTTCGGGAGCCAATCCGCCTGCTGCGCTTCACTGCCGCCTGCAAGCAGCGCTTGGGCCGCCAAAGTCGTGGTGGCGAAGGGGGTGCTCATGAGGTTGCGGCCCATTTGCTCGGCAATCGGAACCACTTCGGCCATCGAGAGGCCGACGCCGTCATGCGTTTCGGGGATAGCGATGGCGAGCCAGCCGAGTTCAGCAATCTCTTTCCAGACGTCCGGATCATAGCCAAGATCGTCGTCGATCAGTGCCCGAACCTTGTCCATAGGTGACTTGTCGCGACAGAAGTTGGTGGCAACATCCATCAATTCAATTTGCTCTTCGGTCGTGCCGATATTGCCTAGATTATCCATTTTTTCCTCTCATCCGATCACCCTGAGCCTGTCGAAGGGTTCTTGCCACCACGCTTCGACAAGCTCAGCATGATCGCGGTCTTGTGTGATCCCAATCTATCGTGTCTTAGGTAAACCAAGCGCATGCTCGGCGACAATGTTGCGCTGGATCTCCGACGTCCCGCCACCAATGGTCGCGGAGAAGCTGTTGAGATAGCTGCGGTGCCAATAGCCGTCATCCACCGCATTCTCGTCGCCGACATAATAGCCCGCCTTGGTCCCCTGAAAGCCCAGCGAAAATTCGGTCAGCTCACGAATCAACTCCGTCCGGGCCAGCTTGTTCATCAGCGGCAAGCCCATGGGTTTGTCCTGCATCAGCTGCGGCATCCGGCGGCGCGTGTTGTTGAGGTTCAGCGCCTGAATATCGATCATATATTGCGTCATCTTGTCCCGCATCACCGGATCATCCAGCAATGGTTTTCCATTCCGCATCGAGTTTTTCGCCAACTCGACAATCTGCATGACATCCAGTTCCTTGACGAAATAACCGCCCACCGGTTTGACCTTCGCGCCGCGCTCATATTCCAGCGTCTTCATCGCCATCGACCAGCCATTGCCTTCCCCGCCGAAAAGGCAGTCAGCCGAAATCCGCGCGTCGGTGAAAAAGGTCTGCACAAAACCATATTCGCCGGTCAGCTTTTTGATCCGGCTGGTGCTGATCCCGTCAATCTTCATCGGATTGAGGAAAAAGCTAAGGCCCTTATATTTATTCTCCGCTTCAAAATCGGTCCGCGCGAGCAAGATCATATATTTCGCCCGGTCGCCAAGCGAGGTCCATATCTTCGAGCCGTTGAGGACATATTCATCGCCGTCCCTGACCGCTTTGAGCTGCGCATTGCCCAGATCACTGCCATGTTCCGGCTCGGAAAAGCCCTGACACCAGATATCTTCGGCATTGAGCATGCCCTTGATATAGGTCTGCTTCTGCTCCTCCGATCCCAGATCGAGGATGAGCGGTCCGGCCCAGCCATTGCCGATGGCGTTGAGCATAATCGGCGCGTCATATTTTTTCATTGCCCGTGTGGCGACACGCTGAAATTCGCTATGCATGCCGCCGCCGCCATATTCCTTTGGCCAGCTGGCGCCGAGAAAGCCTGCTTCATACACCTTGCGCTGCCAATCGCGCAGGAAATCAAACTGCTGGTCCGTCGACACTTCCATGAAAGTCAGCGGTAGCATGAAACCGGGATCGCGAACGGTATTTTCCTTGAACCACGCGTCGGCGGCGTCGCCAAATTCCTTTAATTCAGCTGCGCTGGGTTTATCGGCCATGGGACTGTGCTCCTGAGATTATCTTATCAATAGGGTCAGTAGCAGCGACTGCTGCCATGCCCTAATTTGGGAATCGATTGGCTATTAATTGAACGATTAAATTCTAAAAAGCAATGGTCTGAAATATCAGTCAGGAGAGCGACAATGGCAAGTGAACAGAAACATGTGATGTGCCGGGCCTGTCACGCCCATTGCGGCCTGATTGTTGATTTCGAAGATGGCGTTCCGGTCAAAACCCATGGCGACAAGAATAATCCGGAATTTGAAGGCTATAGCTGTATCAAGGGCCGGCAGCTCGCCAATTATCATAGTTTCGATACGCGTCTGTTGACCAGCTACAAGGGCATGAAACACGGCCAGAAGGAAGCCATCAGCTGGCGCACCGCTGCGAAAGAGATTGCAGAGCGGATCGAAGCTATTGTCGCCGAACATGGCCCCGACAGTGTTGCGTCTTATGTCGGCACCTTTGGTTATAACAATCTCAACGGCCATGCTTTCATATTGGCGCTTATGGATGCCATTGGTTCGACGTCGGTTTACGATAGCGTCACGATTGACCAGCCGGGCAAAGGCATTGCCCGCGCACTGGTCGGTCCTTGGCTCGCCGGTGCGCCCCGCGTCGGTGATTGGGATGGCCTGATGCTGGTCGGCACCAATCCGGTTGTGTCGATGAACGGCGGACTGGGCATGAACCCGGCCAAGAAACTGCATGACGCCAAAAAGCGCGGGATGCAGCTGATCGTTATTGATCCGCGCAAGACGGACAGCGCAAAGCAAGCCGACTTGCACCTGCAATGTCGCCCAGGGGAAGACCCGGTCATTCTGGGCGCAATTGCCAAAGTCGTGATTGAAGAAAAACTTTATGACGAGCAATTCGTCGCCAATGATGTCGATGGTTTCGACGCCCTGAAAAAGGCGGTCGCCCCATTCGACCCGGCACTGGCCGCCCAACGCGCCGATGTGACAGCGGACGAAATCGTCCAGGCCGCGCGCATGTATGGTGGCTGGAAAAAGGGCAGCATCAGCGTTGGCACCGGCCCCAATATGGCGGGTGGCGGCAATATTACCGAATATCTCAACCTGTCGCTGACATCGATCATGGGCCACTGGCTGCGCGAAGGCGATATTAACCGGCGCAGCGGCGTGTTTATGAAACCCGCTCCGCCCGTCGCTGCCTCGCCGGGACCAATGGAGGCCTGGGGTTTTGGTCGCAAATTGCACAGCCGCGATCTCGAACAGAGCATTTCGGGCATGCCGACCGCCGCCCTGCCCGATGAAATCCTCACCCCCGGCGACAAGCAGGTCAAGGCGCTCATCTGCCTTGGCGGCAATCCGATGCTCGCCTGGCCCGATCAGCTCAAGACATTTGAAGCAATGAAAGCGCTCGACCTTCTCGTCTGCCTCGACCCGCGCATGTCGAAGACAGCAGAACTGGCTGACTATGTGATTGCGCCAAAGCTGCATTATGAAGTGCACGGCAATACCGCTGCACCGGAACTCTATGGCGGCTTTGGTGCAGGCTGGGGTTTTGAAAATAATTACGCGCAGGCCAGCCCGCCGATCATGGAATCGCCGGAAGGGTCCGACCTGTGCGAGGAATATGAATTTCTCCACACGCTCGCCAGTGAAATGGACAAGCCGCTCAAGATCAAAAGCTGGGCTTTGGTATCGCATCCCGATGAGCGGGAGGAAAAAGCTACAATATTCGAACCGGGTGAAACACCCGATCCGATTACCGCATGGAGCGCCGCGCTCAACGGCTCTCCCGTTCCGGTTGCCGATGTCTATGCCGACCCAGAAGCCCAGAAGGGCAAGATTATCGACGCACAGGCGTTGATGGTCCAACCCAAGCCTGCCGATTGGGAAGGCAAATTGTCGGTTGGCAATGCGGCGATGATGGAGGAGCTGGCCGGCTATGCCCAGCGGCTGGGCCAGCCGGTCGAAGAAACCGCCTTCCCGATGCGGATGATCGGACGGCGGATGACCGAAATCCACAACAGCAACTGGCATGAAGATCCCGTGCAGCGCAAACGCGTGCCGCATCATCCCGCTTTCATGAATCCACAAGATATGGACGCGCTCGGCCTGAGCGAAGATCAACCCGTTGAGGTGGAATCGGCGCGCGCCTTCATCAGCTGCGTGGCCAAGGCGGACAAGACGGTGAAACCGGGCTGTGTGTCGCTTCCCCACAGTTGGGGCACCAATCCCGACGAGAAGGAAGACCCCATGGGCGCTGGCGGCAATACCGGCAGATTGTCTTTCAACGACCGCGACTATGACAAGCGCACCGGCATTCCGCTGATGAGCAGCATTCCGATCCGCGTAAGGGCGAAGCAAGAGGCGCTTGAGGCTGCGGAGTAAGCGCTGCTCATAACCCGTTCGTGCTGAGCCTGTCGAAGCATGGTCGGCGAAACAGCGAATGTTCACCCTTCGACAAGCTCAGGGCGAACGGAATTCATTTGGAGACTTAACATGACCAATCCGCTATTCGATCTCACCGGCGAAGTGGCCGTCATCACCGGCGCCGGTCGCGGCATTGGCCAAGGCATGGCAAAGACGCTCGCCGATGCCGGGTGTAATGTGGTGTGTGCCTCGCGCAGCATTGACGAAATCCAGTCGGTCGCTGACGAGATCAACGCCAGCAATGCCGGCGGCCGCGCCATTGCGCAGGTTACCGATGTCACCAGTCGCGAGGATATGGACGCGCTGGCCCAGCGCGCGGTTGATGAATTTGGCCGGCTCGATATCTGGGTCAATAATGCTGGCGGCTCACTGGTCTCCGCGCCGCTGACCGAGCTCGACGAAGCCGAATGGGACAAGACCATGGCGGTCAACCTGACCTCGGTCTTTCACGGTGTGCGCGCCGCCTGCAAGCATTTTGGCGAAGGCAGCCGGATCGTCAATACCAGCTCCATGGCCGGTCAGGACCCCTTCCCCGGCAGCGGCCATTATAGCGCGGCCAAAGCCGGCGTGCTGATGCTGACCAAAACGCTGGCCCATGAACTCGGCCCCAAGACCCGCGTCAACGCCATCCTGCCCGGCTTTGTTCCGACCGAGACGGTGAAAAAAGCGCTGAGCATGACGGACGAGGATTTTATCGGATTTGAGGATACGCTCGGCCTGCCCGCCGGACGGTTGGGCACACCGCAGGATATTGGGGCGCTAACGCTTTACCTGTGCGCGCCCGCGTCGGAATGGGTGACGGGGCAATGTATCCGGATTGCCGGCACGCCTTGAAGAACCACGAAACCCGAAAATGAAAGTCAAACCCGCGCATTAAGTTTACACGCAAGGCCGGTTTTTGTTTTCAGCGTTGACGCGTAAAGACTGTTTAATATCAATCTATTAACAGCAGATTCAACCCCGGTGAGTGTGACCTTTCACAAACGTCCTCTCCAAGCCGTAACACAATTCCATATTCCCTAATGTCAAAGAATCACCTTGGACATAGCCGGTTAGAAGGGTTGTAGGAAAGCAATAGACGACCGCTTTATCCCGAAAGCATGCGCTAGAAAGACTCACATGGCAAATGAGGGCGTTCTGGTTCGAGGCAGTGTAGCGCTTTCGTCAGTTTCGGATAAATTATTGCAGCCGTTATCATCGACTAAACGGGCTTGTTTGATCGGTTGCACCAATATCAGACTCAAGAAATATCCGATAATCGCGCTAGCGCCATGTCCAACAATTGGTGTGGGATATGCACCCATTGCAGCAGCCGCAATCAGGACAAACCAGCAAGCCGCGAACGTGTAGTGGACCACAGTTCGCTCGTTTTTTGGAATAAATAACACTGGGCAAACCAATGCTATGCAACCAATCCAAAGCAATAGTCCAATTATTATATTGATATCAAAGGCTGTCCAAAGAATATGATCTACAAAGGGTACCGCTGGCAGACGGTCCGGCAGAAACAATGTTGCTGCGAACGCGATCGCACAGAAAAGAACCGCGCTGAAAGTCCATTTACCTGGTCGCATCCAACAGACAATAGCAACTGCCACAAACAGCATGGCTGCCATCGCGCGATCAGGCTGAAGAGCCATTGCGGAACCAGCTACAAGGACCGCCAATGTGGTCCAGAAATTTTGAATTCTCGCAAAGCTAAGTGCGATCAGTGGCAGAAGAATAAGGCTGGTTTGAACGAAAAAAGGTCCCATCAACAGCCACCGTCTTGCGTCTGCGATGGCGGTGCCAAACATAGCGGTACCAAACAGACCTAAGGACCCCATTACCGCGATCACGGTGATAAAATTGCTTGTAATGCGTACAGATAGTTTCACGGCAATGGCCAACAAAATGCCAATGCACATCGCTGCGCCGTTGACGATTATCATTGTCAGCGGAGCGCCGGAGACAAAAAGATAAGTCAATCCGATCAAGCACGCTATCGAGCCTGCGAAGAATGTCGAAAAAGTGAACCTATCTTTCATAATATCACTCCATGTTTTTTCCGGTGAGATTTTCAATTCCAAATGAAAGCGACAGCAGGCAATCAAACATCCCAACGCGAAAATTGCGGCTTCCCTGTCATTGTCAAAGCATGAAATTTCAGCGCGCATGGCCCGCGCCCATTTTTTTCGATGATCGGGCGTCAGATGTTCGATCAGACGCATGATGTGGTGGCGCATCATAAGGCTTTGGGTTTCAGTTGGGCGGCGAATATTGGATGGTTTTCGTCAATAAGACTCTTCGCCAAGATACGGCCAGCCGCCGACAGGCTATAAATATGACGCGGTGGCCGGCCCTCGACGCCTGATTCCTGCCAATGAGAAACAAGGATGCCCCGGTCTTCCAGCCTAGCCAGCATAGGATAAAGCGTACCGGGCTTTATTCCGGCCATTTGCATAATCTCGTATCCATGCAGGCCCTGAGGGGCATCAAGTAAGAAGATTAAAGTTAATCTGGCAGCCTTTGAAGGTTTCCTCGTTTTTCGCATGGTTACTTATATCGATATATATCGAGTTAATGTCAATACACTGTGATTGGATAGATGGAAAAACCCAATCCCATGTGTTTGCTACAACATTCCAACATCGACTTTTGCGCCCTTAGTGGACATTAGATTTAGAAACGCAAAAGAGCCCCGAAAACCAATCCGGAGCCCTTCCCCAATTCGCAATGGCTTGGCCTAACCCACCACAATCATTGCCAGCGACCGCGCAATCAGCGCGGGCGTTTCGATGCCATGAATTTCCACCGTGACATCATAAGTCATCAGCCAGCGGCCCGGCTGTTTTTCCACCGCATCCACCAGCACATGGCGCGCGCGGACTTTGGAGCCGGCGCGGACCGGGTTGAGAAAGCGGACTTTGTCATAGCCATAGTTGATGCCCATCACCGCGCCTTCGAGGCCCAGGGTGCAGCCATAGGACATGGCTGGCATCAACGAGAGTGTCAGCAAGCCGTGGGCGATGGTGCCGCCAAAAGGCGTGTTCTTGGCTTTTTCCTCGTCGACATGGATGAACTGATGATCTTCGGTGCAATCGGCAAATTTGTTGATCCGGTCCTGACTGGCTTCAAACCAATCGGACACGCCCACTTCCTTGCCTTTCCAGCTATCGAGTTCTTCGGCTTTGATTATTGGCATCGCGTTTCTCCTAAATTCGTTTCATAAGATCAAGACCGTTCGTCCTGTGGTGATTCCAGCCTTCCCTCAGCCCTTCATGACTTCCTGCATCCGGCGGAAAAATTTGCCGCCCTGTCCGCCGCCATTGGCATATTCCTGCATGCCGGTTTCATCGAGAATCTTGTCGATATTCTCGGCAATGGCTTCCGCGTTGCGATTGGCTTCCGGTAGCCAGATACCCTCGGTCTCGAGGATTTTGGCAGCTGCGAAACCGCCAGCACCGGCCGTCAATATCGTCTTCGACGGCGCGCCATCGCTGCACAGATAGACCACGGCAGGTGTCACCGCTTCGGGCACCAGCAATTTCAAGGCCTCTTCCGGCATGATGTCTTCGGTCATCCGAGTCGCCGCGACCGGGGAGATACAGTTGGTGTGAATGCCCTTGCCCGCGCCTTCCTGATGCAGGCTGTTCATCATGCCAACCAGCGCCAGTTTCGCGGCACCATAATTGACCTGACCGAAATTGCCATAAAGGCCCGTCGACGAAGTCGTCATCACGATCCGGCCATATTGGCGCTCGCGCATATGGTCCCACACCGCCTTGGTGCAATTGGCGCTGCCGGTCAGATGGACATCCATGACGAACTGGAAATCTTCCATCGACATTTTGTGGAAGCTCTTGTCGCGTAGCACGCCCGCATTGTTGACGAGAATGTCGACATGGCCCCATTTGGCGATCGCATCGGCAACCATTTTTTCCACCGCAGGCATGTCGGTGACGCTGCAGCCAGCAGCCATCGCTTCGCCACCTTCTGCTTCAATCTCTGCGACCACTTGCTCGGCCACGGTAGCGGAACCGCCAGTACCGTCACGGGCGCCTCCGAAATCGTTGACGACAACCTTTACGCCGCGGCGGGCGAGTTCCATCGCATGCTGTTTGCCAAGCCCGGCGCCGGCGCCGGTGACAATGGCTACGCGGTCATTAAATTCTACTGTGCTCATGGGGTTTTCGCCTCTCGCTTTTCATTGGGATGAATATGTTGCGCCGAGGGATGCGCAATCAATTCCACCGAGTCAAGCCAAGCAGCACAAGATTCACATCTTGATTATTTGGTGGTTTTCCTGCGACCCTTGCCTGCCGTAGCGGCAGGCGTGGTTAGCCGCTTTTTCGGTTTTTTGGCCACGGCCTTTTTTGGTTTGGGTTTTGTCGCCGCTGCCGCGCTTGCTTTCTTCGCCGCCGCCAGCAGGGCCTTGAAGCTTTTCTCTGCAAAATCGACATAAGCGGCCGGATCAGGCAACATCTCGCGGCATGCTGTAATCGTCAGCATGACGTCGCCATGATAGCTGGTGACGATGTGGAACACGCCCATACCATCTGTCGGCAATCCCATGCCAAAGCTGCGTTTGAGTTCGGCGCCAGCAAAATACATGGAGACCGGCGGTCCCGGTACGTTGGTCACAACCGTGTTCATCTGCGGGGCAACCGTCTGGCCCAGCCCCATCCGCGCCGCAAGTTTCGTTGCAGCTGCGGTCAAGCCGGCGGGCATCGCGCCGCTCAATTCCATCAAGGTCCGTGCACCAACCGCTTCGACCATATGCTTGGAACGGTTGGTTTCCTTGGCCACGAATTCCAGACGTTTCGCCGGGTCGGCAATATGCGTACCAAGGCCAACTGTCATCATCGACACCTGATTCCCGCCAGCGGCTTCGCCGTTGTCATCACGTACCGAAATCGGCGCACCCGCTTTCAATGTGTTCTCCGGCAGCTCGCCTTTGCTTTCCAGATAGGCACGCATCGTTCCGCCTACTACGGTCAGCATGACATCATTGACAGTGACCCCGGGAAAAGCCGTGCGGATGGTCTTGATATCGGAAAGAGGGAATATCTTGCCGTCAAACACGCGGTGCGGTGTCAACCTGCCCCCAAAACGGGTTTTGGGAATGCCGGTAGCAGCATCTTTCTGCTGCTTGTTCTCTCTTGCGAAATCGAACATCCGTTTCGGCACAGGAAGTAGCTTGCCCAGATTTTGCAAGCCGCGCACCGGATTAGCGATATTGTTCACCTGCGCCCGCATCAACAGATTCAGGTCATTCGGTTTTGTTTCTGGCCGCCACTGCTTGTCCCATTTGCGTGGCTTCATCTTCGCATCCAGGTCATGCAGCGCCAGAGTCATTTGCAATCCGGATTGCCCGTCCACAGCTGCATGGTGGAATTTGTGCATCACGGCGAAACTGCCTTTGGGGATGCCTTCAACATTGTCGAGACCTTCGATGACCGTAAACTCCCAGAGCGGGCGATTCATGTCCAGCGGCCGCGCATAAATTCGCGCCGCCTGAATGCACAGCTGCCGCCAGTCGCCGGGCTGCGGCAAGGCAATATGACGAACATGATATTCGAGATCGAAATTATCGTCCTCGATCCAGTAGGGGTGATCCAGGTCCAGCGGTACGCGTACCAGTTTCTGACGGAATATCCGCGCGCCATCCAGCCGGCCTTCAATATAGTTTAAAATATCCTTGAACCCGACTTTGCCGCCAGGAGCCGTCGATGGATCATAAATCAGCAGCTGTCCAATATGCATCGGCGTATTGCGTGTTTCCGTATAAGCAAACATCGCATCGAGCGCGCCTAATTGTTCCATCTTCATCCCCCCTCACGAGTCTTGTTGAGAAGAGCATAAATCAGATTGGTTAAAGAAGCGAATCCGTTAAGCAGGCATTCGCGCTAATTGCTTAAAGAGGCTTCGCTTCTGAAAATCCGGGTCACTTTATCCAACAGCCCGCCCGCCACCGAGCGTCCCGTCGCTGATATCTCCACACTGCCGGGGGTGAGCTGCAAAGTCTCGCCATCCTTGTAGGTTTTTTTCGAGGCGATCAGACGAACACGGTAAAGGGCCGAACGGGGACGCAGGATATTCTCGTCCTTGTCCGATGCGATGGGTCCGCCATTGACAGAAGCCAATATCGGTTGATCAATTCTCTCGACCGCATTGGTCGATTTCTCCACCAGCTTGGCGACGCGGGACGCTTGTACCGGGTCATCGGGAATGAAGCGACCCCGCGCATCTTTGGAAATGCGCCAGATATCGTCTTCGCTGACATAGGCCTGAATATCATAATCATCGGACGTGACGACATAAGCAATGGCCTCAGCCCCGCCGAGCCAGCGACCGCTATGAATATCCGGCGACAGATCCGTCACGATTCCCGCAATGGGTGCGCGCAAGATCAGGCGCTCGCTGCGCAGTTCCAAACCGGCCAGCTGATCCTGCTCCTGATTCAGTTCGCGTTCGAGGACCATGCGGTTGGACAGGTCAATATCATCCGCAGCCCCACGGCCAAATTGCAGTTGCAGATTGGCGATCCTGACCTTTGTGGCGGCGATGGACCGTTCCAGCTCTGGCGCAGAAAGCTGAACAAGCGGCGTCCCCGCAGCAACCCGCTGACCATTCTCGACAAATATCTTTTCAATCTTGCCGGGGTCACCGGCGACAATGGGAGAAGCGCCGATCGGGGTCAGCACGGCGGGCGCGCTGATATGGCGATCGAGCGGCAACAGGCACAATAGCAACGCGATACCCGTTCCAATCAACAGCAACCGCGTCCGCGATGTGGCCAAGATCCGGTCTTTCATACTCGCCCAGACCTTGAATTCCGAAAGCACCGGACGGGCAATGAACACGGCAATTTCGACAACGAACAGGATCACCCCGAGCAGTTTGAAGAAAAGCGTGTAGACCAAAAGCGCGATACCAATGAACAGGAACAGGCGGTAGATCCACGTCATCCACGCATAGACGATCATCCCGCGGCGCAATCGGTCCGGCACCTGTTCGGGTGCTTCATCGCCCAAAGCGAACAGCATCTCACGCAGCCGCCAGCGGCCCAGCGCAAAAGCGCGCGGTTGCAGATTGGGAACGCCGAGCCAGTCGGACAGCACATAATAGCCGTCAAAGCGCATGAACGGGTTGAGGTTGATGGCAAGACTCATCACCCAGCTGGTCGTGGCGAGGATGAAGGCAACGCTGCGCAGCATGCCTTCGGGCAGCAGCACCCAGGCCATGGTTGCAAGACCCGCGATCATCAGCTCGACCGTGACACCGGCACAGTCGATCATCAGCCGCTGTTTGCGCGAGGTCAATCGCCACGCGCCGGAAGTATCGGTATAGAGAACGGGCATCATAACCAGAAAGCTGACCCCCATGCTTGGCACACGGCAACCAAAGCGGGTGGCGGTATAGGCATGGCCCAGCTCATGAAGAATCTTGATCACAAACAGGCCGATCCCATAGGCAATCAGGCCCTGCCAGCTGAAGAAATAGAGAAAGGATGCGAGGAAACTGTCCCATTGGCGCGATACAAGGAACAGCCCGGTCAGGGCCAGTAAAGCGAAGAAGGTCAGGGCCGGAAAGGACCAGAGCGGGGCGACCTTGTCGATGGTCCGTTCCAGGAAAGCCGCCGGTTTGACAATCGGGATGCGGATGAACAGATAATTGTCCAGCATCCATTTCCACCAGGCCTTTTTGGCTGTTTCCCGCTGTTCCTTGAAGCTCGCGACCGTGTCGCCCATCGGCGTTACGGTCAGGCTGTTGGACAGGGAAAAATCGACCACCTGACCAAAGGCCGCGTTGATTTCTTCTTCATCCAGACCTTCAGCAACAAGATCATCATTGACCTTCGCCAGATCACCGGATGCCCAGCGGGAAAGGATGCGATATTCAATTCTGCCCAGTTGAAAGAACAAATGCCGGACCGGATCAAACAGAGTCCAGCTAGGCGCGCCGGTGACGAGTGCGGCACCCGGCTCAATCCGCAATTCTTGCCGCAGTGGCGGCAATAATGGCCGTTCCTGTTCGACGGGCGCAGCAGCGGTCATAGGCCGATAGTTTGTCTAAAGCTCGCTATCGGGCGCTTGAGCAGCGAATAGATGAGCGGCACCCACTCGCCATAAAGCTTGGCCGTGCCGCGCGACCCGATGCGCGGATTGTCGGAGGTCGGCTTAGCCGTCACAGCGAAAGCCAAAATGCCTTCCGCGGTCTGCCGCGCCTGATAGCTGGCATGTTCCACCTTGCCCTCAATCGCCCAGAGCGGCTGTGCATCCAGCCAGACCTTCACGCGCGATCCGCGATCCAGCGCCATCTGTTCGGCGGCGGGCAAATCGATGCGCAGCGCGATCTGGCCCGGATCGGCTACCTGCAAGATCGGATCGCCGACATTGACCGCGCGCCCTTCCCAGTCGCGGCGGTCGCTGTAGATCGCCATGCCTGCGCGTGGCGCTTTTATCTGCGATAACCCCATAACATCATTAGCAAAATTATAATCGGCCTGCGCCAGTTCATATTCCGCGCGCAGGGTGGCAATCTCACGGGTTTCGTCATCCTCGCCAAAGGCTGTGCTGGTGGACCGGTCCACCCGCGCCTTGGCCACGGCCAGTTTTTCCTGCGCGAGTTTCAGTTCATTGGACAGCTTCACATCGTCAAAAGACACCAGCAATGCGCCTTCCTCGACCGCTGCATTCGGGGCGACATGGATGCGCGATATGACGCCGGAAAACGGGGCGGCGACCATGAACGGACGCGCCGCAACCACTTCTACGGGGGCCAGTGCGGTCATCCGCACGGGGAAAAGCGCGATAACCAACAGCGCGACCATCACGCCGATTTTCTCTTTGCGGCCAAAGCGGCCGATGCGCTTGACCGGCTTGTCTCCGGTCAGCGCCCGCCAGCTGTGCGAAACGGTTTCGGAAAGCCGTGTCAGCCGATAGCCCTCGCCTTCGCGAAACGGCGTCTCGCGCATCACCAGCAGCCCGCCAAACACCTTTTCCTCGCTGTCGAGCAAAGGCTGCCAGCGGCACTCGCCATAAGGATATTCCGCCAGTGCCGGATCTTCGCTCATCGCGCCGAGGGTGAAATCATGCGGCCGGTCCAGCCCGTCATTTTCCGCCAATTTGGCAATCAGCTTTTCCATCGCCTGAATCAGTGGCGCGTTGCGATCCACCGCCGATATACTGGAGGCGCAGACGATGTGAAAATCATCGCCAATACGCGGCTGGCGCGCGATAAACATCTGCTCATAGGGCAGGATGCGGCGCAATTCATTGGCAACATGATAGTGGAGCTCGGCCACGCCCGGCTGGCGGCGTATCTCGGCCTCAAATTGCAGCAGACTTGCGAGCATATTGGCGTCGCCGGATATCGGTGCTGCTCCCGAGGCTACGGGCAAGATCGCGATCGGAGCGCCTTGAGAATCAGGAGGGCTGACGGCCATCGGCTTTTGCTGCTTCTGATTTGGCTGGCGCATCGGACGATGCTTTTTCCGCTGCGCTCTGTGCTGGTTTGTCCGACGGTTTCACAAACACGCCGGTACCGCTCATCCCCGGTAGAACCAGACTCTCGGTTTTATCGACATTGCCGGTGACGCGGATGGTCTTGCTTACGGGATCTACAGAGGCGCCCAGGCGGGTAATCTGACCCGTCACATCCGCACCGGTTTCGTCGATCTTGAAAGTGAAGTCAGCGCCGGGACGCAGCCAGGTCAGCCAGTTACTCGGTACGATCAACTCAACCTCAAGATCGCCGCCGCTCTGAATCGTCAACAGCGGTTGCCCGCTTGCCGCAATCTCTCCGCGGCCCGCAATTTCCTCAACCACTGTACCGGAAAAAGGCGCATAGACAGCGCAGTCGGATAGATTGGCTTTAATCGCGCTGGCTTCCGCATTGGCCTTGCCGAGATTGGCTTTTGCCACCGCGACCTCGTTTTTGCCAATCGCTTCATACTGGTCGAGTTCGACGTTTGTTTTGTACGTCACATTATAGGCATTGGCCGCCGCCTGCGCAGCTTTCAGCTCTGCGCGAATGGCTGAGCAATCAAATCGCGCCAGCAGCGCGCCTTTACGGAAACTCTGTCCTTTGCCAAAGGGCATGGACGTAATCCGCGCGGTCATTCGCGATGCGACGGTCGATTCCTGCTTGGGCTTGATCACCCCGCGCACGTCGGGATCAGGCTTGGGCTCCGGCTTTTGAACCTCGGCCTCAGCGGTTTCTGCCGCTTTTTCTTCCATGGCGCCCATTGCCGCTTCATTGCTCGACCAATTGGGGCCATCGCCGCCACTGGCAAGGCCTACGCCTATGGCTGCAGCCAGCGCGACGCCGCCGCCCCAAAGCCATGGAGCCTTTGATTTTTCCCCGGTATCCGAGGCTTCATCCTCGGGTGCGTCACTCATAAAATATGCTTTCTGATTCTTCGGTTATTGGTCCAGCGTCATCGCGGCTTCGCGTTCCTGCCAAAGCGTCGCGAGAGAAGTGGTCAATGTGCTGACATCCTCACGGCCTGTCAGGTCGGGGGCAAAATCATCTATGCCCATGGATGCAAACAGATTGGCATAGGCATTTTGCGCCTCGGCATAGGCTATATCATATTTTACCTCTGCCACGAGCGTATTCATTTCCTCGCGCAGCAAGGTTTGCTGGCTCATGGCCCCTGCCTTATGGCCCGCGCGGATCTGATAGAGGATCTTGTCCTGCACCCGGTGCTGATGCTCGGCGGTCTGCAGTTCTTCCTGCAAATGGCCAAAGCGCGCCCGCGATACGTGGACCTGTGTCATCACCGCCATGGTCAGCGCCAGTTCACGTTGCCGCAGCAGATCATCCTGCGCGCGTATCGCTTTTTTCTTGGGGCCTATTTTGAACAGATTAAGCACATTCCAGCTCGCCTGCGCGCCATATTGGAACCAGTTATTGTTGAACAGGAAGTCGTTGGAATCGACGTTCACGCCCAATATGCCGCGGAAACTTGGCAGGGCTGAAAGCAAAGCGGCATCGAGTTCCTTGCTGTTAATCCGCTGGCGATAGCTGACCTCGCGCAGCTCGGCGCGGTTTTTCAGCGCGGTCATCATCATGTCCTCGCCCGAATATTGCACGGCGGGCAAAGTCTCTGTCCGGTCGGGCAGGACCAGCGCAAATTCCGTGCCGGGGCGCAGATTCATGAGGGCTGCGAGCTGCGCCTTGGCAACCACGAGTTCCCGCTGCAATTTACGGATTTCGGCCTGAATCTGAACCAGTTCGCGTTGGTAGGTCAGGGCGGTGAGCGGGGCCGACAGACGGCGTTCGGCCAGTCTTTCGCTATTGTCGAGCGTGGTGCTGACATTGCCTTCCAGCTCTTTCAACTTGGTAAGCAGCCGTTCGGCGCTGACCGCGCGCCAATAGGATGTGCGGACATCTTCGATGATCCGATTGGCAACCTTGCGGCGGCGTTCCTGGGAGATCAGAAACTCGTCCGCCTTTTGTTGGGACCGAACATAGGACAAGCCAAAATCCAGCACATCCCAGCTGAGCGACAGATCCGCGGTGAATATATCGCGCTCGGCAGATGTTGACGGTTCGAGAGACTGCCGCCGGGTGATCAGCGACAGCGAACTCGCGCCCGAAAAATTATTCCGCCCGGCATATCCTGCATTGGCGACCAGCTGCGGCAACATGTCATAGCGCGACAGATTGAGCTCTCTGTTCTTGAGCGCCTCTTCCATCAGCTCGACTTTATAATCGAGATTATATTTCAGCGCCCGGGCCATGGCTTCGTAGAGGTTGATCGGCGCGGTCACCGGCTCCTGCTCGGCATCCACCGCGACAATATTCTCGCGCGCGGTGGTGTCGATCTGCGTTGGTGTCAGCGGTTTGGGATTCACCGCACAGCTAGCCAGTAAGGCCAATGCCGAAATACTCAAAGTGTGTTTCATATGCATAGTCTGCTTCCCCATCTAGGCCTTGCCCATCTAGCTTTTGAACGCAGCCAGAAGCTGCGCTGTTTCATCTGCGACACTGGCATCCGCCATTGCCATGGCGCTGCCCAGGGGAGCAGCACCGCTCATGTTCCGAGAAAGCTCGCGCCCCTCATCAATCTGGATTTCCCCGGTTGCCCCTTGAACAATAACCGGAATTTCAATGACCTGGCCATCGCCGCGGATCGCGCGCACGATCAAGCGCACGGTTTCCGCGTCCACTGGCCGTTCGATAATCGCGAGCCCGCGGGCATCCATGCGGATCCAGCCGGGCAGCGGGCTGCCATCGCGAGTGCGCAACTGATATTCCACGATACGCGGATCGCTATCGGCCCCGATATCGCGGATCTCCATATAGATGACCCGGTCACGAACGACCGATTCAATCATCACCTGATCACTGCCGGTGGACAGCTGACGAACCGAAAAGCCGGTGAGACCTTCGACCAGGAAGTCTCCGAAGCGGGGGTCGAACAAACGGTCGGCTCCGAAACGGAGATCGCGAATCTGGTCGAGCTGATCAACGACTTCGCCAATCGGGCTGCCATCGACATCCAGATCACCCATGCCATTTAGCGGACGCAAGCCGTTCACTGCCGTCAGTAGCGGCCGGCTTCCGTTCAGATCCGGGGTGTTGTTGAGCGACTGGAAGCTGTTCGCCGTATCGTCGATAATCAACGGCGTGGTGATAAACTGGTTGACCGGGTTCAGGGTCGTGCTGGGCAGTTCGCTGTCTGGATATCCGATGCCCGGATTGCCGAGCAATTCATTCACATTGGCATTGGCCTGCGTGACAATCACGGTCGCGATGGATTCCACAAAACCACCCTGCCCGTCGCTGACAATATAGGTGATCGTCGCGACGCCCTGAAACTCTGGATCGGCAAAATGGGAAATTGTGCCGTCAGGATTGATCACCACCGTGCCGATATCGACCTTGGCGGTGAACACGCTGAGCGGATCGCCGTCCGGATCAGTGCCGTTGGCAAGCACGTCGATAATTGTTTCCGCTCCACCAATGCCGAACACTTCTTCATTGCCGTCAACCGGCACTTCATTAACGTTGCGAACGGTGACCGCGATGATCGCTGTGGATGTCCTGCCATTGCTGTCGCTGATCGTATAAGTGATCGTGTCAGTACCGAAAAAGTCGACATCGGGCGTGTAAGTGATCGTGCCATCCGGGTTGACGACTATAGTGCCGTTGGCTGCGGTCGCACTGCTAACCGTTAGTGGCTCACCATCCAGATCAACATCATTGGCAAGTACCGGAATGACCAGCGGACGTTCCTCATCGGTATCGGCAGTATCATTGGCAGCTATAGGAGGATCGTTGATCGGCGTAACGGTCACTGTAATCGTTGCGGTGGTAAAGCCGCCATTGCCGTCGCTGACCTGATAGGTGATCACGTCCGTGCCGTTGAAATTCAGGTCGGGCGTATAGGTGATCGTGCCATCGGGATTGATTGTCACGGTGCCGTTGGGCGATGTGGCGCTGATGATGGTCAGCGGATCGCCATCAACATCGGTCGCATTGTCCAGCGGTGACAAGGTAACCGGTGTATCTTCCGGCGTGGCCGCCACATCCGGCGTGACCACGGGCGGGTCGTTGAGCGGCGTGACATTGACCGTGACGGTTGCGGTGGACGTTCCGCCCTGACCATCGCTGATTGTATAAGTGATGGTGGTCGGACCATTAAAGTCAGGGTCCGGCGTGAAGGTGATCGTGCCATCGGGATTAATCACCACCGTGCCATTGGGCGATATTGCCTGCGTCACAACCAGCGGATCGCCATCGGCATCCGTATCATTGCCGAGCACTGCTATTGTCACAGGCGCGTCTTCCGGCGTCGACATAGTGTCATTTACCGCCACGGGCACATCATTGAACGGATTGACGGTGATCGTTGCGGTCGTCGTTGCGAAACCGCCATTTCCGTCGGAAACGGTATAGGTGATCGTGTCGGTCCCGTTGAAATTCGGATTCGGCGTGTAGGTTACGGTGCCATCCGCATTGATAACCACCGTGCCATTGGGCGCGGGCGCGGCCGTGATGGTCAGCGGATCACCATCCGCATCTATATCATTGTCTAGGACAGCGACGGTGACGGGTGTGTCTTCATCGGTCTGACCAACATCCGGCGTCGCCACCGGCGCATCATTGACCGGCGCAACCGTGAGCGTGACTGTCGCCGTCGCCGTACCGCCCTTGCCGTCGCTGATCGTGTAAGTGACGGTGGTCGTGCCATTGAAATCCGGATCGGGCGTGAACGTGACGGTGCCATCGGGATTGATCGTCACCTGACCATCAGGCGAGGTTGCGCCTGTGACCGTCAGCGGATCGCCATCAACATCGGTATCGTTGCCCAGCACATTCAGCGTCACCGGCGTGTCTTCTGGCGTGGTCGCGACATCATCGACAGCGACCGGAGGATCGTTGACCGGATTGACTGTTACCGCCACGGTTGCAGTGTCGGTGCCGCCCTGACCGTCACTCACCACATAGGTGATGGTATCGGTCCCGTTGAAATCGGGGTCAGGGGTATAGGTGACGGTGCCATCAGGATTAATGACAACCGTGCCATTGGGCGCGGTCGCGCCAGTCACGGTCAGCGGATCGCCGTCCACATCGGTGTCATTCGCCAGAACCGGAATCGTAACCAGCGTTTCTTCATTGGTCACTGTTGCATCGTCAACCGCAACCGGTGGATCGTTAACCGCGCCTACGGTGACGGTCACCGTGGCGGTTGCCGTACCGCCGTTGCCATCACTGATAGTATAGGTAATCCTATCCGTGCCGTTGAAATCGGGGTCAGGGGTATAGTCAATCGTGCCATTGGGCTGGATCACCACAGTGCCGTTGGCCGCACTGGCCGTGGTGACGGAGAGCGTATCGCCATCAGGGTCGCTGTCATTGCCCAGCACGGGGATATTGACCGGCAGGTCTTCAGACGTCGAAGCGCTGTCATTCACGGCCACTGGCGGCGGATTGGTGATGGTCCAGGTAAAGCTCTGGTCCACCGTGCCGCCATTGCCGTCATCGGCGGTTATGACGACCGTATAGATGCCGCCTGCTGGTTGGCTGGCATTGCTGGCTATAGTGCCGGAGATGATACCAGTATTGGGATCAATCGAAAGCCCAAGCGGCAATCCAGCCGCGCTAAAGGTCAGCGTGTCACCGTCAACGTCCGAAAAATTAGCCGCCACGGGCACGGAAACCACCGCGCCATCAACGGCATTACGCGGCGCGATCGGGCTGGCCACCGGGTCATCATTCGCCGCGGCAACATTGATTTCCACCGTCGCGGTAGAGGTGCCGCCATTGCCGTCACTAATCGTATAGGTGATCGTATCCGGGCCGTTATAATCAGGGTCTGGCACATAGTTGATCGTGCCATCCGGATTAATCGTCACTTCGCCATTGCCCGCCGTTGCCAATGTCACGGTCAGGATATCGCCATCGGGATCCGTGTCATTGCCCAAAACATTGATATCCAGCGGCGTGTCTTCGGTCACTGCAATCGGGCCATCGTCGACAGCCACTGGCGGCGGGTTGGTGACGGTCCAGCTGAAGGTGCTCGATACGGTTCCGCCATTGCCGTCATCGGCGGTGATAGTGATGCTGTAAATGCCGTCGCCATTGGGTCCGCCCTGCGATGCAGACGGATCTATCGTGCCGGTAATATTACCGGCTGCATCAATGCTGAGACCCGGGGGGAGACCCGTTTGTGAAAAGGTCAGGGTATCGCCGTCCAGATCGTCAAAGCTGCCACTGACATCCACAGCCACGACATCGGCATCTGCATTGCCCAGCGCCGCCAGCGGCGCTGCGGTCGGATCATCATTTTCAGCGCCAACAGTTACGGTCACTGTTGAGGTAGAGCTGCCGCCCTGACCATCGCTGATCACATAGGTGATCGTATCGGTGCCATTGAAATTGGTATCGGGCGTATAGGTCAGCGTTCCATCCGGATTGATCACCACCGTGCCATTTTGCGCGGTCGCAGCGGTGGCCGTCAGGTTATCGCCATCCGGATCATTGTCATTGGCGAGCACATCAATCGGCGTGCTTGGCGTGTCTTCGGTGGTCGACGCGGTGTCGCTATTGGCCGTCGGGCCGGGATTGGTTATGGTCCAGATGAAACTCTGCGTGGTCGCTTCGCCGCCATCATCGGTCGCGGTTACCTCGACCTGATAGACGCCGCCATTTACCTGACTGGCATCCGGATCAATCGTGCCCGTTATTTCTCCAGTCATCATGTCGATGGACAGGCCAGCGGGGAGATTGGCCACAGTGAAGGTCAACGGATCACCTTCGGGATCGCTAAACAGCGCCCCGAAATCGGCATTCACCACGTCACCGTCTTCGCTGTCGCGATCAGGCAGGATCGTACCATCCGGCGCATCATTGACGGCATCAATAACAATCGTGGCGACAGCGGAGGCAAATTCACCATTGGCATCCTGAATGGTATAAGTGACGGTCGCAGTGCCGTTAAAATCCGGATCAGGCGTAAAGTCGATCGTGCCGTCTGCCAATATAACAGCCGTGCCATTCGCCGCGACAGCAGAAATAATCTCAATCGGCGTCATCGGATCGCCATCGGGATCGACGTCATTGGTCAGGACATCCAGATTGATCAGTGTATCTTCTGTACCGACATAATTATCGTTGATCGCCCGAGGCGGTTCGTTGGTGATCGTCCAGGTGAAGGTCGTGCTGGCACTCAGCCCGGCCGCGTCGGTTGCGGTTACCGTCACCGTATATTCGCCATCAGTTACATCCGATGAAGCCGTTGCACCGGTGGTCCCGGTAACTTCACCTGTCGTCGGATCAAAAGTCAGGCCAGTAGGCAAGCCCGTGATATTATAAGTCAACGTCGCATCGTCAACATCACTAAAGGCTGATCCCAGCGGGACCGAGATTACTTCATTGTTCGAGTCAAACAGGTCAGGCAGTCCGACCGTTTCTGGCGCGTCATTAACGGCCGTCACGGTCACGTCGACCGTAGCCGTCGCAGTCCCGCCATTTCCATCGCTGATCGTGTAGACAATCGTGTCGGTGCCGGTGAAGTTCGGATCCGGCTGATAGGTCAAACTGCCATCAGCCTCGATAACAATAGTGCCATTGTCACTGTCTGCCGAAATGACCGTAAGCGTGTCGCCATCCGGGTCACTGTCATTGGTCAGCACCGGAATGTTGACTGACGTGTCCTCGTTCGTGGTCGCGGTGTCATTAACGGCGACCGGCGGCGGATTGCTAACCGTCCAGGTGAAGACCGAGTCCACGGTACCGCCATTACCGTCATCGGCGGTGACAGTGACGGTATAAACACCACCATTGATCTGGCTGGCATCGGGATCAATCGTGCCAGTGATGATGCCATTGGCATCGATCGACAGACCGGCAGGCAAGCCAGCAGCGGTGAAGGTGAGCGTATCTCCGTCAAGGTCTTCAAAACTGCCGCTGACATCTATGGAGATAATATCCGCATCGTCATTGGTCTGATTGGTAAGTGGCGGGTCAGCAGTCGGTGCATCATTGACGGCGACAACCGTGACTTCGACCGTTGCGGTGGCAGTCCCGCCATTGCCGTCGCTAATTTGATAGGTGATGATATCGGTACCGTTGAAATTCGCAGCCGGTGTATAAACCAATGTCCCATCAGGGTTGATCACAACCGTGCCATTGGGTGCTGTCGCGCTGACAACCGTCAGTGTATCGCCATCCGGATCATTGTCATTGGCGAGCACCGCAATGGGCGCGCTCGGCGTGTCTTCATTCGTCGTCGCAGTGTCGTTCGCCGCGTTTGGTGCCGGGTTGGTGACAATCCAGGTAAAGGTGCCATCGACCATGCCGCCATTGCCATCATCAGCAGTGATCGTGACAGTATAGACGCCGCCATTTACCTGACTGGCGCCGGGATCAATCGTGCCAGTGATCACACCAGTGGCGCCAATCGATAGACCGGCAGGCAGACCTGCAGCGGTGAAGGTCAATATATCGCCGTCCAGATCGCTGAACTTGTCACTGACATCGACAGAGATAATATCGGCATCTTCATTGTTGAGATCGGCAATCGGAATATCCACTTCCGGCGCATCGTTGACCGCAGCCACGGTAACATCGACGGTCGCGGTGGAGGTCCCGCCATTGCCATCGCTGATCGTATAAGTGATCGTGTCGGTACCGTTGAAGTCCTGATTAGGGGTATAGGTAACCGTGCCGTCGGCATTGATGATGACGGAACCATTGGGCGCGCTCGCGACCGTGACGGTCAGATTGTCTCCGTCCGGATCATTATCATTGGCCAGCACATCAATGGTGACCGGCGTATCTTCATCGGTGGTCGCCACATCATTTGTCGCCACCGGCGCAGGGTTATTGACCGTGTAGGTAAAGCTGGTCGATACCGTGCCGCCATTGCCATCATCGGCCGTGACCGTGACGGTATAGACGCCGCCATTCACCTGGCTCGCCTGATTATCAATCGTGCCGGTGATCAGACCGGTGTCCGGATCAATGCTCAGCCCCGCTGGCAGGCCGGTTGCGGTGAAGGCAAGCGTATCGCCATCCAGATCGCTGAAATTACCGGCCGTTGATATGGATGGGTTTTCGCCATCCAGACCGACCACATTGGGCAGCGGGCTGATTACCGTCGGCGCGTCGTTCACCGGCGCTACGGTGACATCAACAGAGGCGGTCGACGTTCCGCCATTGCCGTCGCTGATCGTGTAGGTGATTATATCGGTGCCGTTGAAATTGGCGTTCGGTACGTAGGTTATCGTGCCGTCAGGGTTGATGGTAACCACGCCATTGGATGCCGTGGCCGAAGTAACGCTGAGCGCGTCGCCATCCGCATCAGTATCATTGGCTAGAACAGGGATGACCACCGGCGTATCTTCATCGGTGGTCGCGACATCGTCTGTCGCCACTGGCGCCGGGTTGTTCACTTCCCAGACAAAAGTCTGACTGACGGTGCCGCCATTGCCATCATCGGCCGTGACTGTGACGCTGTAAATGCCATCCGAACCGGGACCACCTTGCGAGGCGTCGGGATCAATCGTGCCGGTAATATTGCCCGCCGCATCAATCGACAGACCGGGCGGTAGTCCCATTGCAGTGAAAGTCAGCGCATCGCCATCGACATCGGTGAAGTTGTTCGCGACCGAAACAGTGATCACGTCCGCATCATTGTCATTTTGCGGCGCTATCGGGCTAGCCACCGGCGCGTCATTGACCGCGTTGACGGTCACTTCAACGGTCGAGGTGGAGAAACCACCCTGACCATCGCTGATCGTATAGGTGATGGTATCGACACCATTAAAGTCAGGATCAGGGACATAAGTCACTGTGCCATCCGGATTAATCGTCACCGTGCCATTGGGCGCATCTGCCGCCGTCACGTTCAGGGGATCGCCATCGACATCGGTATCATTGGTCAGGATTGCGATATCAACCGGGGTGTCCTCATCGGTGGTCGCACTGTCCATATTGGCAACCGGTGGATCATTGACGGCATCGACAGTGACCGAAACGGTCGCGGTCGCGGTTCCGCCATTGCCGTCGCTTATCGTATAGCTGATCGTTGTCGGACCATTGAAATTCGGATTGGGCGTGAAGGTGATCGTGCCATCGGGGTTGATCACAACGGTGCCGTCGGGTGATGTCGCAGCGGTGACCGTCAAAGGATCGCCGTCCGTATCTGTATCATTGCCAAGCACGCCAATGGTGACCGGCGTGTCTTCGTTGGTCGTGGCGACATCATCGACAGCCACAGGCGGATCGTTGACCGCATTGACGGTTACATCCACCGCAGCGGTTGATGTGCCGCCATTGCCGTCGCTAATCACGTAGGTGATCGTATCGGAGCCATTGAAATTGGCATCCGGAACATAGGTCAGCGTGCCATCCGCCGCGATTGTGACCGTACCGTTCAGGGCAGTTGCGCCGATAACCGTCAACGGATCGCCGTCAGGGTCGGTATCATTGGCCAGGACGTTGATATCCACCGGCGTATCTTCGTTGGTGGTCGCTGTATCATTGACTGCGGTTGGCGCCGGGTTGGTCACGGTCCAGGTAAAGGTCTGGCTGGTGGTTAAACCATCGGGGTCGGTACCAGTAACAGTGACGGAATAGACGCCGCCATTGGGCTGGCTGGCGTCGCGGTCAATCGTGCCGCTGATAATGCCGGTCGCCGTGTCGATATTGAGGCCTGCTGGCAGACCGGTCACATCAAAGCTCAGCGTGTCGCCATCAAGATCGCTGAAGAAGCTGCTGGTATCGACCGAGACCGACTGGTTGTCCTCGTTGGTCACATTGGGAATGGGCAGCGATTCCGGCGCGTCATTAACTGCAACCACGTCCACTGACAGCGTCGCTGTGGCGGTTCCGCCCTGGCCGTCCGAGACGGTATAGCTGACAACCGCTTGTCCATTGAAATTTTCCGCTGGCGTAAAGGTCAGCGTGCCATCTGGATTGACAACAACGGTGCCATCCGGCGTGCTTGCCGCCGTTATCGTCAACGGATCCCCATCGGGATCGATATCATTGGTGAGCACAGCAACAGTGACAGGTGTATCTTCCGGTGTCGTGGCCGTGTCATTGACCGCTACCGGCGGGATATTCTGAACCGAATAGACAAAGGTGGTGGACACCGATTCCCCCGATGGATCGGTCGCAGTGACAGTCACAACAAATGGCCCATTGACCGAGCTATCGGAATCCAGCGTCCCGGTAATCAATCCGGTGTCCGGATCAATAGAAAGCGTCGGCGGCAGACCGGAAGCCGTAAAGCTCAGGTCATCGCCGTCAATATCTTCAAAGCCCTGCGCTGTCGGGATAGAGACATCGGCGCCATCTTCACCATTTTGATTGGCGAGGCCCACCGTGGTCGGGCCATCATTTACGGCATTAACAGTGACCGTAACGGTCGCGGTCGAGAAACCGCCTTCGCCATCGCCGATCGTGTAGATGATCGTGTCTTCGCCATTGAAATTGGCATTGGGTTTATAGGCAAGCGTACCATCAGGATTAATCGTCACGGTGCCGTTACCAGCCTCTGCTTCGGTAACGGTTAGCGGATCGCCATCGGCATCCAGATCATTAGCCAGCACGGCGACTTTGACCGCAGTATCTTCATTGGTGGTCACGCTGTCATTGCTTGCCACCGGTGCCGGGTTGGTCACCGTCCACTCAAAACTCGTCGACACGCTTCCGCCGCGACCATCATCGGCGGTGACGGTAATGGCATAGACACCGCCATTGACCTGGCTGGCGCTGCGATCAATTGTACCGGAGATGACGCCCGTGTCCGGATCAATGGTCAGCCCGGCAGGCAGACCGACCGCGGTGTAGTTTAACATATCCCCGTCGGGATCGCTAAACGCTCCCGCGACCGGCAGATTGATAAGCTGACTATCAAGGTTGGTCTGGTCACCAATGCTACCGCTAACGGTTGGCGTATCGTTAACATCGGCCACTGTGACGATAATCTCTGCCATCGAGGTTCCGCCCTCGCCATCAGAGATTTCATAAGTGATGGTATCGGTGCCATTAAAACCCGGGTTGGGCGTGTAGGTCACCGTGCCATCGGCGTTGATCACCACGCTGCCGTTCAGCGCGCTGGCTGCGGCTATGCTCAGATCATCGCCGTCTGGATCGCTGTCATTGGCCAGAGGCGATATAGTAACCGGCACGTCTTCATCAGTGGACGCACTGTCATCAACTGCCGTTGGACCGGGATTGGTGATATTGAAGGTTATCGTCTGCGTGGTGGTCCCGCCATTGCCGTCTGAAACAGTAATCGTGGCCGAATAAGTTCCGCCATTTGTCTGGCTAGCGCTGTTGTCAATGGTGCCAGAAATAACGCCGCTGTCCGGATCAATAGACAAGCCCGGCGGCAGATCGGCCGCCGTATAAGTCAATGTATCGCCGTCCACATCGCTGAAATTACCGGCAACCGGGAAGGAAATCACCGCTCCGTCTTCGGTGTTCTGCGACGGCAGGGCTGTACCCACAGGCGCATCATTCTCTGGAGTGATAGTGACTTCGATGGTCGCCGTCGCCGTGCCGCCTTCGCCATCGCTGATCGTGTAGGTTATTGTCGCCGTACCGTTGAAATTCGCGGGCGGAACATAGTTGACCTGATTGCCGATGACGGTCGCCTGCCCGACCGTGGCCGCAGCCGCAATCAGGGTAATCGGATCACCATCAGGATCACTGTCATTGGGCAGCACGTCGATGAGCACCGGCGTGTCTTCACCGGTCGTGGCAGTATCATCGACGGCAACAGGCGCGGGGTTGGTCACGGTCCAGCTGAACGTCTGCGTCACGCTCAGTCCGCCCGCATCCGTTGCCGTGACGGTTACGGTGTAGACACCATTGGAGCCGCCCTGGCTTGCCGATCGGTCAATGGTTCCGGTAATCTCGCCGGTCGCCGGATCTATACCAAGACCTGCCGGAAGGCCGGACACACTATAGGTCAGGCTTGCATCATCACTATCGGCAAAACCGCCTGCCGTTTCCACACTGATCCCGCTATCCGCATCAATATTGGTCTGTGGTGGCAAGGCGCCTACCGGTTCGGGTGCATCATTGACCGCTGCTACAGTTACATCGACTGTCGCCGTGGCCGTACCGCCTTCGCCATCACTGATCGTATAGGTGATCGTATCCGTGCCGTTAAAACCCGCATTGGGCGTGTAGGTGATTGAGCCGTCCGGATTGACCACCACAGTGCCATTGGCCGCGCTTGCCGTGGTAACACTCAGATCGTCCGCATCGGGATCATTATCATTGGCGAGCACATTGACTGTGACGGCTGTATCCTCATCGGTGGAGGCTGTGTCGTCGACCGCGGTTGGTCCGGGATTGGTAACGGTCCAGACAAATGTCTGGGTCGCCGGCGTTCCCTGAAAATCAGTCGCGGTGATCGTGACTGTATAAAGACCATCGGTGCCGCCCTGACTGGCGCTATTGTCGATCGTGCCGGTAATTTCTCCAGTATTCGCATTGATCGAGAGCCCGGGAGGCAGGCCCGTGGCACTATAGCTGGTCGACGGGCCATCTATATCGGTAAAGCCGCCAGCGGTTGCAACGCTGACACCGCTATCGGCATCGATGTTGGCTTGCGGTGGCAAGACGCCAACCGGTACCGGCCCGTCATTCACGGCAACCACTGTCATGTCATAGACGGCTGAGTCAGTTCCGCCTTCGCCGTCACTGATCGTGTAGACAATCTGGTCATTCCCGTTAAAATCGGGATCGGGCGTATAGGTCAGTGTTCCATCAGCATTAATCACTACGGTGCCATGGGATGCACTTGCCGAAACGACCGTGAGCGGCGCATCGCCATCAGGATCGCGGTCATTGGCCAGCACATTGATCGTGGCCGGCGTGTCTTCATTGGTCGAGCCGCCATCATTATTGGCTTGCGGTGGTGGGTTGGTGATCGTCCAGGCAAAATTCTGGGTGGCAGAAAGACCGTCCGGGTCGGTTGCCGTCACGACGATATTATAGACACCACCAGAACCGCCCTGGCTGGCGCTGTTATCAATCGTCCCGGTAATCGCCCCGCTATTCGCGTCAATAGCCAGACCCGGCGGCAGTCCCGTTGCGGAATAGGTTAGCTCGCCAGAACCATTGTCCGGATCACTAAATCCTTGTGACGTGCCAACAAAAATACCCTGGGCTGCATCGACATTGCTTTGCGAGGGCAAGCTGCCCACCGGCACCGGCGCATCGTTGACCGGTGTAACGGTGATGTCGACCGTCGCCGTGGAGTTGCCACCACGCCCATCGCTGACCGTATAGGTGATCGTGTCCGTGCCGGAAAACTCGTTCCGGGGCGTATAGCTTAACGTGCCATCGCCATTGATAACCACCGTGCCATTGGACGCCCTTGCCGACACAACGGAAAGCGTGTCGCCGTCACCGTCAAAATCATTGGCGAGCACATTGATATTGTTGATCGTCGTATTTTCAGGAGTGGTTTGATCAGGGTCGTCAACTGCTGTTGGCGGATCGTTAATTTCCCGAACGCTGATCGTCGATATTGCAACATTCGAGCTGAGCAACGCATTGGCGAAGCTGATATTAATCTTACGATCCACTTCAGACGGCCGCTCGGTCGTGTTTTCAAAGGTAATCGCGCGCAGCGCATTGCGATAGTCTCTGGCGCTATCCGCGCCCGTCAATTCCACACCGCTATCGGTGCGGGTATAGCTGATGCCATTAACCGTACCCGATGCAGCCGCGGACCCGTTGACCAGCAGGCGGTCTCCGGACTGGGCATTGGTCAGGGTAATGCTGGCGCTTTGTACCTGACCGTCGGGATTGGTGATCCGGGCATCGCGATCAACGATGCCGACACTATTGCGGTTCTCGACATAGGTGCCTTGATAGCCCGAACCGCTCGCCGTGCTGTCATTGCGATCGAGATCCAGCCGCGGGATTGATACGGTCGTGCCGCCCGAGCCCAGGTTGAAATCCAGATCACCGTCATGGCTGAAACCGGCATTTGTCGCGGCATCGGGATTGACATTATAGGTGATTTCAAAACTGCTAGTGTCAAGCCAATTGAACCGCGCAGCAGAGCTTGGATCGCCGCCTTCATTCTGGGTGCCGGACGCAGTGACTTCGCCGGCTATGCTGGTATCAAACAGAATATCGGATGGCCCTGCATTCTGGAAAGAGGACAAGGTATCGGTATCCACCGTTACCCATTCTCTGCTTCTTGGATCGCCATTGCGGCCATCAATATCTGCAACCGTGAAGGATACATCCACATCCACCGGCACCCCGCTGGAAGTATAAAAAACATCCCATCTAATCTCGGCGGTGGCTATACCGTTGCCGCTGGAACGCAGCAGAAACGCAGGATCATCATCGCTACCGCCAAAGGGGCGATCGAAACGGATGGTATCACCCGCAGTCAACGACACTATGGTGGCGCGGATAGAGATGGACTGTCCGTTGACCCGGCCAACATTGTCCCATGTCCCTGTAGCCCCGACTGTCTGATCGGCACTTCGGCTGCCGGACTGATTGAAACCGCTGCTGCCCGACGCGACGATATTGCCGTTTGCATCCCGCACAGTCAGGGAGTCGCGAGGCGCAGAAATCGATGCCGGCGCCAGCAACCCATCCCAATCGCGCGCAACCAGCGAAGCGGCCTCGATACTGCCCAGCCGGTTTTCCAGCGTCCAGTCCCCGCCGCGCAATATGGTGCCGGTATCGTCAATCGATGCCGCAATATCAGCGCCTGTCACCGCAGCCAGGGCATTCATTAATTGCTGACCCGCTGCATCCGCACCGACATCACAGCCATATATCAATATGTCGCCGTCAGCAGAGAGCTTCGCGCCGATTGACGCGAGGGATGAAGCTAGCGCACCGGAGACAGATGCGGTGTCGACTTGCGTCGTGCCAAGCCAGAAGACTCCGTCATCGCCATGACTGACAATATGGATTGCCCCGATATCATCGGCACCCGCCAGCGCCGTCATCATCTGGTCCACCCCATCGCTATTGCCGTCGATGAAGACAATGACGCCTTTGCCCGCCCAGGTGTCGGCCAGCTCCAGATAATTTCCGACATTGGTGTCGATGAATATATAATCTTGCCCAGAGGCCGCCCCGGCCTGTTCAATGAGAACGTCATCCACGGAAGTGGCCTGATAGTCGCGCAGCACCGGCCCGATGTGAGAGCGTGAATCATTATCGTCGATAATGAAATAGTCCCCGAATTCGATAGATCGGACACTCGGCTCCCGGATATCATAGGATATGGTCTCGGGCTTTAATGCGTCCTGATAGGCCAGGTCGCTTCGGACCAACGCGACATCGGCATCGGTGGCGGCCTCCGGTGCAATCGATTGCTTTAAAACTACTTGTTCTTTGACAGTAATGTTTTCAGAAATACTTGATCCAATATCATTGGATGCAGTTGGCCCTAAGACAGGATCTGTATTTACAGGAACGACAAGCATCGTTTCTGCCACGGAAACCGATGGATTGGATCCTGCCGCGGCAATGGAGAGGCTGTCTACGTCATCAGACAACGGCTCGCCATCAACCCCATCAAGCGAGGTCGTAGCCATGTTGTTACCATCTTCGGCGACAGCAACCAAACCGCTGAAAAATGGCAATTGATCATCTTGGGGGGACGTATCTACCGTCCTGACATCAGACCCACTGTCGCGTAAATCCTGCTGCGATGTTATGGGTGGTGCCAGACCTATATTGGGTACCGTGTCACCGGTGAGGCCATTATTATCAGCTGCAAAACCATGGGAAGAAGCCGCGCCGTTATCGAGCACATCAGCAGATGATAATGTCGCGGCGGCAGTCACGACTGCGGCACCGTCAAACATCATTCGCGGTTCCAGCGCAATCAGATGGGACTGCGGATTCCTGGTTTGCTTGGCCATCTAACTCTCCCGAACAGGCACGCTGGTCTTGAATTGCTGCTGCGCTGTAACAGCTTGAAACAAAACAAATAGCTGATGCCCCGGAGCGATTTGTTAGGAAGAATGGTTAACAGACTTGTGCAACAGGTCGCAACCCCAAATATCCTAGACTTCCGCGGATTTTGTAAAATCTTACCCTCCGGAAGACTACCCGCCTATAACAAGCACCCTGACTGAGCCTAAAGATTTACATTTATAAATATTTCACATTATTTAAATTATCGAACGTGATTATTTTGTAATTATAAATATATTTCGTAAATACATCCCGTATGATCTTGTTCATATCGGCCTTGTGATACCATTGGTGCAAACTAAAGCGGTTACCCCATCCCATCTATTGGTTGTCGGCATCGGTTATTACTGCGGCGATAATGACGTAATAGTCGAAACTCTCAGGTTAACCGTCAGATCAAACGGCTTGTCGTCGGTGTCCGCTGTCGATATTCAGCACAACGCCTGAGCTTATATGCAAGGCTTGACCTCTTGGAGCGCGCTTATATCGAAAATATGTTATCATCAGGCCAGCGATAAATCAGATTCGGATATTGCGCGCGGCGGGCCGGTCATGCAAGAGCGCGCGTATTGATACATGTATAATGAAACGGACATAAGACTATGACGCTCGACGGAAAATTGGTTTGCATTTTTGGTGGTGGCGGTTTTTTGGGTCGTTATATATCGCAACAGCTTTTGTCGCGCGGCGCCCGGGTGCGGATTGCCGAACGGAATCCCAAAAACGCGATGCATATCAAACCGCTTGGCAATTTGGGCCAGACCCAGTTTGCCAGCGCTGACGTGACCAAAATGGACAGCGTGAAACGCGCGGTGCATGCATGTGACGCAGTTATCAACCTGGTTGGCATATTGGACGGCGACTTCGACGCGGTGCATGTTACCGGCGCGCGGAATGTGGCGGAGGCGTCTGCAGAAGCGGGATGCAGCATATTGGTTCAAATGTCCGCCATAGGTGCCGATACGGCATCACCCTCCCGCTATGGGCGGAGCAAGGGTGAAGCGGAGGAAGCGGTGCTCGCCGCATATCCGAGCGCCATCATCTTACGCCCCTCCATCGTATTTGGCCGCGAAGACCAGTTTATCAATCGCTTTGCCGCGATGATCACGATGATGCCCATCGTGCCAATAATCGGCGGCGATACAAAATTTCAACCGGTCTTTGTCGGAGATGTGGCGCAAGCGGTCGCCGTGGCCTTGGAGAAACCGGCACAATATGCCGGACAGACTTTTGAACTGGGTGGGCCCGAGATCATCTCCATGAGCGATCTCAACCGTCGCATTGCCAAAATGACCAAGCGCGATCGCGGCTTTTTTGAAATTCCCGACTTTGCGGCGAAGCTTCTGGCGACCTGCACCGGCTTCTTGCCCGGCGCACCGATTACATCTGATCAGTATAAGATGCTGCAAAAGGATAATGTGGTCGCCGACGATAAAGCGGGGCTGGAGGCTTTTGGCGTCGCACCGACCGCGCTGGCCACTGTGGCGCGGGGATGGATGGATAAATATACCACCCATGGCCGCTTTGGTGCCCGTGCCAAGGCGGGCTAGGCCCTTTCGGGTTTCTAAAACCAGATCAACAGCGCGATGCCCATTGCGACTCGGTAAACAACGAATATCATCATCGATGCTTTGCGCAGAAACTGCATCAGGAAAGTCATGGTGGCAAATGCGGCCACAAAGGTGAGAGCGCCGGTTATCAGCGCTTCTTTCAGCAACTCATTGCTCGCGCCCATCAGATCCGGCACGATCAAGATACCCGCACCGGCTACCGCAGGAATCGACAACAGAAAAGAAAAACGCGCTGATTCCACACGGCTATAGCCCAGGAAACGCGCGGCGGTCATCGTGACGCCGGACCGGCTTGTGCCGGGGATGAGCGCCAGGGCCTGCGCGAGACCGACAATGATCCCGTCTTTCAGAGTCATATCCTCAAAAGTTTTAACCTGCCGTCCCACGCGATCAGCAATCCCGAGCAGCACGCCGTAGATGATCAAATTAATGCCCACCAAAGTGGTGCTGCGAAATCCTTCCAGATAGCCGCCGGTTTTCAAGAACAGGCCGACGATAACAGCCGGGATTGTGCCGATGATGATCCACCAGAGCAGGCGGCGCTCAGCGTCCGCCTTACCGATGCCCAACGTCGCAAAGCCGCCTTTGCCCAGCGAGATTACGTCTTTGAAAAAATAGGTGATGATGGCAAGCAACGAGCCAACATGCACCGCGATATCGATCATTGGCCCCTGATCGGCATAGCCGGTGAAGACAGGAAGCAATATGAGGTGCCCGGACGAAGAAATTGGCAAAAATTCGGTAACGCCTTGCATGACGGCGAGGAGCAGCATTTGAATAAATGTCATGATGGAACCCGGAACAACTGAAATGAGGCGTCCTTATAAGAGCCACGTCCCGTTTTGTCGTTGGCGAATTTAGGTCCGGTTTGATACTTTTTCTGTGAAACAAATTGGATGGGCCTCCAACAAATCCCGAAAATCGGTTATATAGGTTAGCATAGCTGTCCTATTAGGTTGTTTTTTCGTGACTCCGCCCCGCGTTTCGACTATCGCAAGCCCAAAGTCCGCTCAGGAGAGCCGGGCCATCCTAATCGAAAAAAACAAGAAACGAGCGATCTGCATGCCAAAAGGCACGAAAAAACTAGACATGTTGAAATTTGTCCATACCGGGCAGACCTATCCGGACAAGCGGGAACCAACACTGCGTGCTGAGGATTTTCAGGAAATTGCCGACCGTTACGCACCGGAAAAGGCGGCGGAGCAGGCCGCGCGCTGCTCTCAATGCGGTGTACCCTATTGCTCGACCCATTGCCCGCTCCACAATCATATTCCCGACTGGCTCCGCCTGACCGCCGAGGGCCGGGTCCGCGAAGCCTATGAAATGTCTAATCTGACATCGACCATGCCGGAAATTTGCGGTCGAATCTGTCCGCAGGACCGCTTATGCGAAGGCAATTGTGTGATCGAATTTTCCGGCCATGGCGCCGTGACCATTGGTGCGGTTGAAAAATATATCACTGACACCGCCTGGGAAGAAGGTTGGGTCGAACCGCTGGTACCCGGGAAATCCCGCGGCCAATCGGTGGGCATTATCGGTGCTGGCCCCGCTGGCCTGACGGCCGGAGAATATCTGCGGGTCGCCGGCTATGACGTCCATATTTATGATCGCCATGATCGCGCCGGCGGATTGCTGATCTATGGTATTCCCGGATTCAAGCTTGAAAAAGATGTGATCATGCGGCGGATCCAGCGCTTGAAAGACGGCGGCATTCAATTTCATGAGAATTTTGAAGTCGGCAAAGACGCGACCCTGGACGAACTGCGCACCAAGCATGACGCCATCCTGATCGCGACCGGTGTGTATAAAGCCCGGGAGATAAAAATGCCGGGCGTCGGCGCTCCAGGTGTGGAGGAAGCGCTAGAATTCCTGACCGCCTCCAACCGCAAGAGCTTTGGAGATGACGTGCCCGATTTCGACAATGGCCGCTTCAATGCGAAGGGCAAGAATGTTGTCGTCATTGGCGGCGGCGATACCGCGATGGACTGTGTTCGCACCTCCGTGCGGCAGGGCGCCAAGTCGGTCAAATGCCTCTATCGCCGGGACCGCGCCAATATGCCGGGATCACAGAATGAAGTGAAAAATGCTGAGGAAGAAGGCGTTGAATTTGTCTGGCTCTCCGCACCAAAAGCAGTCGAAGGCACGGACCATGTCACCGCGGTCAAAGCGACGAAGATGCGTCTGGGCGCGCCCGATGCCAGTGGCCGCCGCGCGCCGGAAGTACAGCCCGATAGCGAGTTTACCCTGGAGGCCGATCTGGTCATCAAGGCTTTGGGCTTTGATGCGGAAGAGCTGCCCAGCCTGTTTGAGTGCCCGGATCTCAGCGTCACCCGCTGGGGCACTTTGCGCGTCGATCACAAAAGCATGATGACCAATCTCGATGGCGTTTTTGCCGCCGGTGATATTGTCCGCGGAGCCAGCCTTGTGGTATGGGGAATCCGTGATGGTCGCGACGTGACCGAGCATATGCACAAATTTTTACGCGAAAAAGCAAAGACAGCAAAACAAGCTGCCTGAGCGTCCCAATTTCGCCCCCAATCTCGGAGTTTTAGATGAAAAAATTCTTTGTCATTGCAGCCAGTTCAGTCACCCTGGCCCTGAGCACCCCCGCCGTGGCGCAAGATGCCAGTGGCGAGGCTGCGCAGGAAACGGAAACCCAAAGCGTCGCCGTTGCGCCGGCTCGTCTTGAGGCTGCCCAGAAGACCGTCAATTATCTCTTCCCGCTGGGCACCTATGAGCGGATGATGAAGGGCACGATGGACCAGATGATGGACCAGATGATGAAAAGCATGGGCAATATGCGCATGGGTGATCTGGCGGGCGCTGGCGGCGTTGCCAGAGGTGACATGCCCGATGGTATGGGCGAAAAGACCCTGGCGGAAATGGCGACAGAAATGGACCCGGCCTACGAAGAGCGGACCAAAATCTCGACCAAGGTTATCATGGACGAGATGGTTGATCTGATGATCACCATGGAGCCGGCGGTTCGCGAAGCCTTGACCAATATTTATGCGCGCAAATTTACCGTCGGTCAGCTGACCGAAATGAACGACTTTTTCGCCACGGATACCGGCAGTGCTTTTGCCCGAGACTATATGATGGTCTTTGTCGATCCCGAAATGATGCAGTCGATGATGAGCATGGTGCCGGAAATGATGCAGGCCATGCCCGATATTATGAAGAAGGTTGAAGAAGCCACGGCCCATCTGCCGCCTGTAAAAATGCCCGGCGGCAATGATCCCTTTGCCTCGGTAGAGGACGTCATGAAAGACGTCGACAATATTGATGATAGGTCAAACTTCGAAGATCCGGAAAACTGGTCGGCCGAAGACCGGGAGCGGGTCAACCAGCTGAGCATCGATTCCGACAAAGCGTTCGAGAAATATTACGATGCCCTCGAACAAGCACAGACAAACGCCAAAGCCAAAATGGCAAAAGATAAATAAGCAGCCGCACATGTCGCATCCACATACTGAAATGAAATTATGATGACTCACCATTACCCCACAGCCGAACATAAGCGCATGGCCGAAACCGGCATGTATCGGCCCGAATTTGAATCCGACGCCTGCGGCGTCGGTCTGGTCGCGGCAACTGATGGCAAGCCATCGCGGCGGGTGGTGTCTTCGGCGATTGATGCGCTGAAAGCGGTTTGGCATCGCGGCGCGGTGGATGCAGACGGAATGACGGGCGATGGCGCTGGCCTGCATGTCGATTTGCCGGCACGCTTCTTTGACGACGCGATTGCCGATAGCGGCCATAAAGTGCTTCCCAACCGGCTCGCCGTCGGCATGATCTTTCTGCCGCGCACGGATTTAAGTGCTCAGGAGACCTGCCGGACGATTGTCGAGGCGGAGATTATCGAAGCGGGCTATAAAATTTACGGCTGGCGGCAAGTCCCGGTCAATGTCTCGGTCATCGGTTTGAAAGCGCAAAATACCCGGCCTGAGATTGAACAGATCATGATTGCCGGGCCGCTGCCGGACCGTCAAAGCATCGCCGAATTTGAAAAAAATCTCTATCTCATCCGCCGCCGGATCGAGAAAAAGGTGATCGCAGCGCAGATTCGGGATTTCTATATCTGCAGCCTGTCCTGCCGGTCGATCATCTACAAAGGTTTGTTTCTCGCGGAATCCCTGTCGGTCTTTTATCCCGACCTGACCGACGAGCGTTTCGAAAGCCGTGTCGCAATTTTCCATCAGCGTTATTCCACCAATACCTTCCCGCAATGGTGGCTCGCTCAGCCGTTTCGCACGCTAGCTCATAATGGTGAAGTCAACACGATCCGCGGCAATAAAAACTGGATGAAGAGCCACGAGATCAAGATGGCGAGCCTCGCCTTTGGCGATCATTCCGAAGATATTAAACCGGTTATTCCAGCCGGGGCTTCGGATACGGCGGCTTTGGACGCGGTTTTTGAAACCATCTGTCGTTCCGGCCGCGACGCGCCAACAGCAAAACTGATGCTGGTTCCCGAGGCTTGGCAGAATCAAGCGGATATCGATCCGGCACATAAAGCCATGTATGAATATATGGCCAGCGTCATGGAGCCATGGGATGGCCCCGCCGCTCTCGCCATGACCGATGGCCGCTGGGCTGTCGCCGGCGTGGATCGCAATGCGCTGCGCCCCCTGCGGTACAGCAAGACGTCAGATAATCTGCTGATCATTGGGTCGGAAACCGGCATGGTTGTTGTCCCGGAAAGCCAGATAATCGAGAAGGGTCGCCTGGGGCCCGGTCAGATGATCGCGGTGGATCTGCAGGAAGGCACCGTCTTCGCAGACAAGGAAATCAAGGACAAGATTGCGTCCGAAGAGCCCTATCCAGAACGGGTCAAAGGCTTCCAGACCATGGACGACCTGCCGCCCGCACCAGCGGATGCAGGGATGAATTTTTCCAAGGAAGAATTAATCCGTCGCCAGACTGCTGCCGGACATACGCTCGAAGATATGGAAGTCATCCTCGCTCCGATGGTCGAGGATGCCAAGGAAGCGATCGGCTCAATGGGCGATGATACGCCGCTGGCAGTGATCAGCCTGAAACCACGCCAAATCAGTCATTTTTTCCGGCAGAATTTCAGCCAAGTCACCAACCCGCCAATCGACAGTCTGCGCGAACGCCATGTGATGAGCCTGCGCACCCGCTTTTCCAATCTCGCCAATATCCTGGAAAAGGACAGCCAGAATGAAAATGTGCTGGTACTCGACAGTCCCGTGCTCAGCTGCGGGGCGTGGGAGCGGCTGAAGGCGAGTTTTGGCGACGCTGTTGCCGAAATTGACTGCACCATGTCCAACACAGGTGGTGCGATCGAATTGCGCGATGCCATTGCCCGGATTCGCGAAGAAGCCGAGCAAGCCGTGCGGCAGGGCAAGACAGAAGTCTTCCTGACTGACGAAAATATCGATGAAGATCACATGGCGATCAGCATGATCATCGCCACCGCTGCCGTGCACACCCATTTGGTGCGCAAAGGATTGCGGGCTTATGCCTCGGTCAATGTCCGGGCAGCGGAATGCCTCGACACCCATTGCTATGCCGTGCTCATCGGCGTCGGCGCGACCACCGTGAACGCCTATCTGTCGGAAGCGGCAATAGTGGACCGCCATGCCCGCGGGCTGTTCGATGGTCTGTCCCTCGACGAATGCATTGCCCGCCACAAGAAAGCGGTCGACGAAGGCTTGCTGAAAATCATGTCCAAAATGGGCATTGCCGTGATCTCCAGCTATCGTGGCGGCTATAATTTTGAAGCCGTCGGCCTGTCGCGCGCTTTGTGCAACGACCTGTTCCCCGGCATGCCGACCAAAATTTCCGGCGAAGGCTATGCGTCCTTGTTTATCAATGCGCAGGAAAAACATGACGCGGCGTTTGAAGCCGCGGTTGTGCGCTTGCCGGTTGGCGGTTTTTACAAACAGCGTGATGGCGGTGAAGCCCATGCTTATAGCGCGCATCTGATGCACTTGCTGCAAAGCGCGGTCGCCCACGATAGCTACTCCTCCTACCTGCAATTTTCGCAAGGCGTCCGCGAGCTGGAGCCGGTCTATCTGCGCGACCTGATGGAATTTAACTACGCGCCGGAACCGATTCCGATCGACGAGGTTGAAGCGATTACGGAAATTCGCAAACGTTTCAACACGCCCGGCATGTCGCTTGGCGCGCTGAGCCCGGAGGCGCATGAAACGCTGGCCATTGCCATGAACCGCATTGGCGCGAAATCCGTGTCCGGTGAAGGCGGCGAAGAGAAGCGCCGCTATAAACCCTTCGCCAATGGCGACAATGCGTCGAGTCCGATCAAGCAGGTGGCATCCGGCCGCTTTGGAGTGACGGCAGAATATCTCGGCGCCTGTGAAGAGGTCGAGATCAAGGTCGCCCAAGGCGCCAAGCCCGGTGAAGGTGGACAATTGCCCGGCTTCAAGGTCACGGAATTTATCGCCAAACTGCGCCACTCGACCCCGGGTGTCACGCTCATTTCACCGCCGCCGCATCACGATATCTATTCGATCGAAGATCTGGCGCAGCTGATTTACGATCTCAAGCAGATCAACCCGAAAGCACGCGTCTGCGTCAAGCTGGTGTCTGCCGCTGGTATCGGCACGATTGCCGCTGGCGTGGCCAAGGCGCATGCCGATGTCATCCTGATTTCCGGCAATACCGGCGGGACCGGCGCATCGCCGCAAACGAGCATCAAATTTGCCGGAACACCTTGGGAAATGGGTCTGACCGAAGCCAATCAGGTCCTCACCCTTAACGGTCTGCGTCACCGCGTGAAATTGCGCACGGATGGCGGCCTGAAAACCGGACGCGATATCGTCATTGCAGCAATATTGGGCGCAGAGGAATTTGGTCTTGGCACGCTGAGCCTTGTCGCCATGGGCTGCATCATGGTCCGGCAGTGCCACAGCAACACCTGCCCGGTTGGTGTCTGTGTACAGGACGAAAAACTGCGCGAGAAATTTACCGGCACGCCGGAAAAAGTCATCAACCTCATGACCTATATGGCCGAAGAAGTGCGCGAAATATTGGCGCGCCTTGGCTACCGGAAGCTTGAAGAAGTTATCGGGCGTACGGAATTACTGCGGCAAGTCAGTCGCGGGGCCGAGCATCTCGATGATCTCGACCTCAACCCGATCCTTGCCAAGGTCGACGCGCCAGATACCGAGCGCACGTTTAACCTTCCAACCCATCGCAATGAAGTGCCTGACAGTCTGGACGCGCAGATGATTGCGGACGCACAGCCGGTTTTTGAACGGCGCGAAAAAATGCAGCTGACCTATACGGTGCGCAACACGCATCGGGCCGTCGGCACGCGTTTCTCGGCAGAGGTCACAGCAAAATATGGCATGACCGCGCTGAATGAAGACCATGTCCATGTCCGCCTGCGCGGCAGTGCCGGTCAATCGCTCGGCGCCTTCCTCTGTCAGGGTATCACGCTGGAAGTATTTGGCGATGCCAATGATTATGTCGGCAAGGGCCTGTCCGGCGGCAAGATTGTCGTCCGCCCGATGGTCAGCTCTCCGCTCGACAGCAAGGCCAATACGATTATCGGCAATACGGTGCTTTATGGCGCAACCTCCGGTCAGCTTTTTGCAGCCGGCCAGGCGGGCGAACGGTTCGCAGTCCGCAATAGCGGCGCGGATGTGGTTGTTGAAGGCTGCGGTGCCAATGGCTGCGAATATATGACCGGCGGCAATGCGGTTATCCTTGGCGCAGTCGGCAATAATTTTGGAGCGGGCATGACCGGCGGCATGGCCTTCATCCTTGATCTTGATCGCAATTTTGAGAAACATGCAAACCCCGAAAGCATTATCTGGCAACGACTGGACAGCGGCTATTGGGAAGAGCATCTCAAATCCCTGATCGAAGCGCATCACCGGACCACGGACAGCAACTGGTCAGAGGCCATCCTGCGCGACTGGGACCGCTGGCGGGAACGTTTCTGGCAGGTATGCCCGAAGGAAATGGTGAGCCGGTTGGATCATCCTCTGTCGGACAGCGAGGCGATTGAGGCGGCGGAGTAGTTGCACCCCTGCGTAGGCAGGGGGCCATCTCCCAACGCATGAATCCAATCAACCAGCACGGGTTTGATTTGAAACTGCTGGACTATCCGCGTCCCAGAGCCGTATCAATTGCTGATAAAACAGAAGATGGGCCCCTGCCTGCGCAGGGGTGCAGCGTAATTTTAATGTCCCGAGAGGAACCTGAGCCATGGCAAAAATCACGCCCAATTATCTCGAAATGAAAGCGGATGACCTTCCCGCTAGCAAAGCCTTTTATGAAAAAGCCTTTGGCTTCGCCTTTACTGATTATGGGCCGGAATATGCCGCCGTTGAAGGCGGACCTGTGCAAATTGGCATCGCTGCTGGCGAAGAGCCGCCCGCGCCGATGCCGACCTTTGAAACGGATGATCTCGAGGCCGCCCTTGCGCAGGTAAAAACAGCCGGCGGCGCCATCGTCAAAGAGATTTTTCCTTATCCCGGCGGTCGGCGCTTTGAATGTCTTGATCCTTCGGGCAATCGGCTGGCCATATATCAGGTCGCATGATTTCGGCTTTCCGTGCTGGTTTTACGGCAATTTACGATTCTTGCTGAATGACTCTGCGCCGGTTCAGCTTTGACTCAGATCAGAGCTGCTAGACGCCAAATGTCGTTGGCGAACAACGATGACTGTTTAGGAGGCTCAGCTATGCGATCACTTTTCTCTCTCCCTTTATTGGCCGTGTCGCTGAGCCTTTCTGTCCCCGCTGCGGCGCAGGATGAAGGCGTTGAATCCGAGATGATCGAGAAGCTCAACGATCCTGCCTTTCAGGATGGCATGGTCACCATGATGTCAGGCTTTATGACAGCTATGATGGACCTGCCCATCGGCCAATTTGCAACCGCGATGGAGAAAGCCATCCCCAAAAGCATGGATGATGGAGACACATTTTCCCGCATTGATCCGGACGCAACATTGGGCGATCTGGCAGCCCGCGATAATCCGGATTTCGACGCGGACATGGAAGACAATATGCGCAAAGGCACCGCAATGATGGGCATTATGGCGAGTGAATTGGGCGCGATGCTGCCGCAGCTCAAGGCCATAGGCGAACGAATGAAACGCCGGATGGATGACCTCGAATAAGGTGAATGCGGGGCCTGTTTCGACAACCCAAATCTCCGTTCGTCCTGAGCCTGTCGAAAGATGGCTCAAGGCGGTCTATTCGCCCTTCGACAGGCTCAGTACGAACGGGTTTATGCAAATTTGCTCGCGCTCCGACCCCTAATCCGCATTTCCCGCATCAACCCCCTTCCCCCGCAACCCAATCCCGATTAACAGCAACAATATGTGGCAGTTATTTCAGTTTCCCCTTTGTCCGTTTTCGCGCAAAGTCCGCCTGCTAATGGGCGAAAAGTCAGTTGGCTATGAACTGGTTCGCGAATCACCATGGCTACAACGGGACGAATTTCTGGATATGAACCCCGCTGGCCGGACTCCTGTCTTGCGACATGCGGAACGCGGCACGATACTCGCCGATAGCAATGCGATTTGCGAATATATCGAAGAGACTGTCGAAAAGACGCCAATGATCAATGGCACCGCAACCAACCGGGCCGAAATTCGCAGGCTGACAGCGTGGTTTGACGAACAATTTTATGGCGATGTCACTGCACCGATGCTGTACGAACGCATGCAAAAGCGCATTGTCCATCGCGCGCCACCGGATGCCAAGATGCTCCGCGAAGCTATGCGGCGGGCAAATGTCCATCTCGACTATATCGACTATCTGATCGATCACCGCAGCTGGCTCGCCGGTGCAACCATGAGTCTGGCGGATCTGACCGCTGCGGCCCAAATTTCGGTGGCCGATTATCTCGGCGGGATTGACTGGACCGGCCATGAACAGACCAAGGCGTGGTATGCGATGTTCAAATCCCGGCCTTCTTTTCGGCCCCTATTGTCCGAACGCATGGAAGTGATTGCGCCGCCAAGTCACTATGAGAAGGTGGATTTTTGAAGCGCCACGGAATGCTCTAGCGTTCCGAAGCGTCAACCCCGCGCAGGCGGGGCTCCATCTCCTAATCGCAATTCCTAGCGCAGCTGCCAAATTTGCTGATTCGAAAAGACGACCTAGTGGGAGGTAGGCTCCCGCCTTTGCGGGAGCACGGCGTGAGAAGGTAGCACAGCGTAAGAATGCAAAAGGACAGTTTTCAGATTATTGCTGTTTCACCACTGTCATCAGATAGTTGAGCGCCAGATTGTCGGACAAGGAAAAACCGTGAGACGGGCTATAGGATATGCCGGTGGTATCGATCACTTTCAAATCCGCCTCGCCCAAAAGCTCTTCCAGCTCGCCGGGGGTGAAAAACTGGTCATGATGATGTGTCCCCTTGGGAATACGCCCGGTCATCTCGGCCAGATCGACAAGCATCAGTTTCGACATGGTGGTGCGATTGGGGGTGGATAAGACCATCAGCCCGTCATCCGCCAGCGCATGGGCCAACCCGGTCACGAACCCGTCAGGATCATCGACATGCTCAATCACTTCGAGCGATGTTACCAAATCAAAACCGCTTTCTCCAAACGCCTCAATCCCTACGTTCCGATAGTCGATATCCAACCGCTGGGGCTCTGCATGCGCCGCCGCTGCTGCAATATTTTCCGGTGCGGCATCCAGCCCGGTCACTTTCGCGCCCATGCGCGCCAATGGTTCGCAAACTAGTCCGGCCCCGCACCCCACATCCAGCGCGCGCTTGCCTGTCAGTGGCCGTAAATCAGCTGCATCCACGCCGAAATGCCGGTTGAGGGCTTCCCGGATATAGCCCAGACGCACCGGATTGAGCCGATGTAGCATCGCCGAGGATCCTTTCGGGTCCCACCACTCCGCAGCCAAAGCGCCGAAATGCGCCGCTTCGTCGGGGTTTATCGTGCTTTTGGTTTCGCCTGAAACGGCCATGTTGCTGGTGCTTGCGTTTGTCATAACGCCTCTTTATCACAGCCCACGCGTCGCGTTCAGACCCTTTTTTCAATAGAAAGACAGATAAATAGCATCATGGCACGGATAGTGATGAAATTTGGCGGAACGTCGATGGCGGGCATTGAGCGTATCCGCCGGGTCGCGCAGATCGTCAAGCAACAGGCGGATGCCGGACATGAGGTCGCGGTTGTCGTCTCCGCCATGGCGGGCGATACCGACCGGCTGGTTAATTTCTGCCGCGAAGCCAGCTCGCTTTATGATGCCGCTGAATATGACGTGGTGGTAGCAAGCGGCGAACAGGTGACATCCGGCCTGCTCGCGATCGCGTTGCAATCGCTGGGCGCCAAGGCGCGCAGCTGGCTCGGCTGGCAAATGCCGATCCGCACTATCGAGGCCCACAGCAAGGCTCGGATCGAAGCGATTGATGCCGATGCTCTCACCGCCTCCATGCAAAGCGGCGAGATTGCCATTATTCCCGGCTTTCAAGGCATTAGTCAGGATGGCCGGATTACCACATTGGGCCGCGGCGGTTCCGATACCAGCGCAGTGGCTATCGCCGCAGCCGTCAAAGCCGATCGCTGTGATATCTATACCGATGTCGACGGTGTCTATACCACCGACCCGCGCATCGTGACAAAAGCGCGCAAACTGAAAACCGTGACCTTTGAAGAGATGCTGGAGCTGGCCAGCGTCGGCGCGAAAGTGCTGCAAACACGGTCGGTCGGTCTGGCGATGAAAGAAAATGTACGTATTCAAGTGCTGTCATCCTTCACCGAGGATGGCGCGCCCAGCGCTGATGATCTGCCCGGAACGATGATCGTCAGCGAAAGTGAAATGGAGAAGGAAGATATGGAGCGTCAACTCATCACAGGCATCGCCCATGACAAGAATGAATCCAAAATCACTCTGACCCGTGTGCCGGATAAACCGGGCGCCGTGGCAAATATCTTTGAGCCGCTCGCCAAGGCCGCGATCAATGTGGATATGATCATTCAGAATGTCGGACGCGAAAAAGGCGAAACTGATGTGACCTTCACGGCACCGACCAGCGATCTGGACCGGACCATGCAGGTGCTGGAAAAGGCCAAGGAGAGCATTGGCTATAACCGGCTGATTTCCGACACAAACGTCGCGAAAATATCGGTCGTGGGCGTCGGTATGAAAAGCCATGCCGGTGTAGCCTCGACAATGTTTAAGTCACTCGCTGATCGCGGCGTCAATATTCAGGCAATTACGACGTCGGAAATCAAGGTCAGCGTGCTGATCGAGGAAGATTATACCGAACTGGCGCTGCGGGTGCTTCACACCGCTTATGGCCTGGATGCAGAGGATGCGGCTTAACAATCTCCCTCCCCTTCAGGGGAGGGATTAAGGGAGGGGCAGTCTTACACCTTATACGATATCCCCCTCTCCCAACCCTCTCCCCTGAAGGGGAAAGGGCATTTAGAAAGAAACCCAATGACCCAATCCAAACTCTCGACCTTAATGCAGCGCGGCACCGACCTGCTGGGCAGTGAAACCGCGATCATGTGCGGCGCGATGAGCTGGGTGTCCGAGCGCAATCTGGTCAGTGCCATTTCCAATGCAGGCGGCTTTGGCGTCATTGCTTGTGGTGCGATGACCCCGGATTTGCTCGATACAGAAATCGCCGAAACCAAGAAGCGGACCAGCAAGCCTTTTGGTGTCAACCTGATTACCATGCATCCGGACCTGATGAAGCTGATCGCAGTGTGTGGCAATCATGACGTCAGCCATGTTGTACTCGCCGGTGGTCTGCCGCCCAAGGGCAGCCTTGAGGCGATCAAGGAAATCGGCGCAAAAGTCATCTGTTTTGCGCCGGCCATGGCGCTGGCCAAGAAATTCATCCGCTCCGGCGTTGACGCCATTGTAATTGAAGGCATGGAAGCGGGCGGTCATATCGGGCCAGTCTCGACTTCCGTGCTCGCACAAGAAATCCTGCCTGAAATAGCCGATCAGCTGCCGGTCTTCGTTGCCGGGGGCATAGCCCGCGGCGAAGCCATTGCCAGCTATCTTGAAATGGGCGCAAGCGGCGTCCAGCTCGGCACGCGATTTGTGTGTGCGCACGAATCGATCGCGCATGAAAACTTCAAGAAAGCCTTCATGCGCGGCAATGCCCGCGATGCGATCGCGAGTGTACAGGTCGATCCGCGGCTGCCGGTCATTCCTGTGCGCGCGCTGAAGAATAAAGGCACCGAAGAATTTACCCGCAAGCAAATAGAGGTCGCCAAGCTGCTGGATGCTGGCGAGATCGAAATGGGTGAAGCACAATTGCAGATCGAGCATTTCTGGGCCGGCGCGCTCCGCAAAGCGGTGATTGACGGCGATGTCGAAAATGGTAGTGTCATGGCCGGACAATCGGTCGGCATGGTCAAGGCCGAGGAAAGTGTCGTTGATATTATCAAGACGCTGACCGAAGAAGCGGAAACCGCACTCGCGCGTTAGGCTTATCCGCCATGCTGCTCCGCACTTGATGCGAAGCGTCATCGACTCCTCCCATAGCAACCGGGCCAAGGATGAGCCCAGTCGATTGGCAGCCGCCTAGACTTCTGATTGAGTAAGACACATATGCCCTATCTGTCTTGCCTAAATAACACAGCTTGGGCATAGGGAAAGCATGAGCGAAACGACCATCGACCCTCTCGCAGAAATGGAGCACGACAAGGCACGGGCCTATAATCAGGGCCTGACGCCGCTCCATCCACCGCAAAAATCTCTGATCCGGCTGAACACCGCAATCTTCGCCGCCATTTTGATCATCGCGGCGGTCGCCGTCGAATTCGCGATTCGCAATGAATTGCCACTGGCACCGGGATCCATCATCGGGCCGGTCACTGCTTTCGCGCTCTTCCTTTTCACCATGCTTCCCGGCCGCATCTATCGCCGCTGGGGCTATGATATGGGCGACGAACAGCTGCGCGTATTGCGCGGGTTTATGTGGCGGACCGATACGATCGTCCCGTTTAACCGCATCCAGCATATCGATGTCGCGCAAGGGCCTTTCCAACGCATGTTCGGGCTGTCTACGTTGATTGTGCACACGGCGGGGACACATAACAGCATCGTCACCCTTCCCGGCCTCAGCACGCCCGATGCCGAAACCATGCGCGACATAATCAAGGGCCATATTCGCCAAGACATGATATGACCGACGCGCGCCCGACCACAGCATCGACCGAGGAACCAAGCGTGTTGAGCGCGGATGATCCAATGTCATTTCAGCGGCTCCATCCGCTCAGCATTATCCTGAAATCCGTTGCGGCCATTGGCCAGAATCTGATCGCCATGGGCGTCCTGTATTTCAGCATTTTTGACCAGAATCTGGTTTATACAGGCCTGGCGGCGCTGGCCTTGCTCGCGGTTATCATCGGGATAACCACGCTGGTCTGGTCACGCTTCACCTATCATATTGGCCCCAAGGAAATCCGCATCAAAAGCGGCCTGCTCAGCCGCAACAATCGCTCTATCCCGTTTGACCGGATTCAGGATGTCAGCCTGGAACAAAAACTGGTCAGCCGGATCTTGGGCCTCGCCACGGTGAAGCTGGAAACCGGAGCCTCGGCGGGCGAGGATGGCAAGCTCGATGCGCTGGCATTGGCGGATGCAGAAGCGCTACGGGACAGGGTGCGGGACTATAAATCGGGTGTCACCGCAATGGCCGGGGATGTAACCGGCGAACCGACATTGACCGACGATACGCACGAGCGTCCACCGCTTTTTGCCATGGATAACCGGCGCATATTCATTGCCGGCCTGTTCAATTTCTCCTTCATCCTGCTCGCTATTTTGGGCGCTATTGCCCAGAATCTTGACTTTCTGTTGCCGGACGATTTTTTCAATCCCTGGTATTGGGCGGAACAATTGTCCGAGCAGGATATGGTCAATGGTCTCAGCTTTTCAGCGCAAATTGCCGGAGCGATCGGCGCGCTGGCTTCGCTCATTGCAGTGGGCTTGATCAGCGGTATCATCCGGACGTTCGTGCGCGAATATGGCTTTCGTTTGGACCGGGTTGATAGAGGCCAGCCGGGTTTCCGACGGCGGCGAGGGCTATTCACGCTGACCGATATGGTCATGCCGATCCACCGCGTGCAGGCCGCAATCCTGAGAACCGGGCCAATCCGCCAACGCTTTGGCTGGTATCACCTCAAGTTCCAGTCTCTGGCCAGTGATGGCAGCGGCGAGAGCGATCATAGCGCCGCGCCCTGTGCGCAAATGGAGGAAGTCGATCCCATTTTGGATGAGACACATATCAGCAACGTCCCTGACGATCTTGCCTTTCACAGTGTCGATCCGGCGCTTTGGTGGCGCGAAGCCATTATTATAACAGTGATATTGGGCGGTGTGAGCATCGGCGTTGGCTTCTTCATCGATCCATCTTTTTACGCGCTTATATTGCTCGTTATCCCGATCATTGCAGTCATGATCCTGAACTGGCGCCATCATCAATATGCCCTGACGGCCGACCAACTGTTCGTGCGCGCGGGCTGGTGGCGGCGCAAGCTGACGATATTGCCGATCCGCAAGATCCAGACTGTCGATGTCGGCCAATCGCCGCTCGACCATCCGCTCGATCTGGCGACGGTCACGGTGGGCATTGCTGGTGGATCATCGATGGCCCCTTTGAAGATTAATGATATTCCCATGACCACAGCGATGGCTCTGCGCGAAAGGCTGATTTAGGCGACCCTCTCGACAATGGCGCTTGACAGCAGGCCTCGAATAACCACGATAGTAACCAATGATATTTTCAGGGGAGTTCGGCATGATCCGCGCGCATTTTAAACTATTGGTTTCCATATCGGCACTGGCACTGAGCCTTCCCGCCGTCGCGCAAAGCGATACGGTCGAGGCCGCAGGACAAAATGATCCGCAAAAGTCTGCCGCGCTCCATCAGATCATTGATGATTTCTGGGCCTATAGCCTGAAACAATATCCCGAATTTGCCTCTTCGCTTGGCATCGATGACCCCGATGGCCGGGTTACTGATCAAAGTCTTGAAGCGGAAGACAAGCGGGTCGAAAAAGCCAAAACCTGGCTGGTCCAGCTCGACAAGATTGACCAGAACGACCTGTCAGAAGACGACAAAACCAATTACGGCATCCTGCGTCGCAGCCTGGCGGAACAGATTGAAGCCAGCACCTATGGTCAGCGCGCGATCAATTTCACCAACCGCAGCGGCTGGCATCAGAGTTTCGCCAGCATGCAAAACAATCTGCCTTTCCGGAATGCCAAAGATTATCAGACTTATGTCAATCGCCTGACAAAATATGGGTCAGTGCACCGGCAGTCGATTGCTGTCGCCAATCAGGCGCTTGCAGGCGGCTATGTCCAGCCCTGCGTTTCGATGGTCGGCTATGAGACGAGCATTTCCGGATTGATCAAGGAAGATCCCACGGATTCGCGATTCTTCGAACCATTCAAGCGCACCAAGCCCGACGGCATGGATCAGGCGACTTTTGATGGTCTCGCTGCCAGCGCAGCCGACGCGATTAGTACGATCATCAATCCGGCGCTGAAAGAGCATCTGGATTGGTATACTGGGCAATATGCGCCTAATTGCGCCAAAGAGCCTGGCGTGTCGGCTCAACCGGGCGGCGACAAATATTATGATTTCCGTATTCGCCAGATGACAACGACCGAAAAGACGGCCGACGAGATTCATAATATCGGCCTGTCCGAAGTTGCCCGCATCCGCGCCGAGATGGTAGAGGTCGCGAAAAAAGCCGGATTTGAAACCCGCGAAGCGTTTATCGAAGATCTCCGCACCAACCCGAAATATTATGCCAAGACGCCCGAAGAGCTGATGGAAAAAGTCGCACGGGTGACCAAGTTAATTGATGGCAAAATGCCGTCAATCATCGGCAAGCTGGCGCGGCTACCTTATGGGATAAAGGAAATCCCGGCCGAAACCGCAGAAGGCACGACCACCGCTTATTATAATCCGGGATCGCCCGATGTCGGCATTGCCGGCTTCTATTATGTCAACACGTCGAAGCTGGATCAGCGACCCTTCTGGGAAATCCCTGCTCTGAGTGTTCATGAAGCAGTGCCCGGCCACCATATGCAGATCGCTTTGCAGCAGGAACTTGACATGCCGGACTTCCGCAAACATGGCGCGTTTTTCACCGCCTTTGTCGAAGGCTGGGGCCTCTATTCCGAGCGGCTGGGCATTGAAATGGGGCTCTATGATACGCCCGCCAAGGATATGGGTCGCCTATCCTATGAAATGTGGCGCGCCACACGGCTGGTGGTCGACACCGGCATCCATAGCAAAGGTTGGAGCAAGCAGCGCGCGATTGATTTCATGACCGACAACACCGCGCTCAGCCCCGCCAATATCGAGGCGGAGGTGAACCGCTATATCAGCTGGCCCGGTCAAGCGCTGGCCTATAAAATGGGCGAGCTGAAAATCCGTGAACTACGCACCAAGGCGACGGAAGAGCTGGGCGCAAAATTTGATCTTCGCGAATTTCACGACGTCGTGCTGGGCCAGGGCGCGGTGCCGCTGGATATTTTGGAAGCGCAAGTGAACCGCTGGATTGAAGGCAAGAAAAACTAGGCTTGCTGTGCTCCGCATCAGGTGCGGACTATTATAGTTTATTCATCATCCGCAGGAACCGGCGGCGGCGTGTCATCAGCCACCGGAGGAACGGCCAGATCATTGCCGGCCCGACTCTCGACATTTGACGCTTCCAAAGCCTCAGCATCCTGCGCTTCCAACCGCGCGCGCGCTTTGGCGGCGCCGGCTTCGCGAGCTTCGCGCTGCGCTTCAATTTCGCGCAGGCGTTCTTCAACGGCTTCGGCTTCACCATCAATCCGCGCGAGCCGTTTCTGGCGTTCTTCCTCAATCAGGCGGCCCCAGTTGACCGTGTCATCTTGCGCTTTTTCGGCATAGGCTTGTTTCAGCAGTTTTTGCGTACAACCGGTGAAACCGCCAGCACCGACAGGCGAACAGCTTTGTGTCCCGCTTTTGCCAACATATTCATAGGCGCGAACCCGTTCTGACCATGCCTCATTTTTCGCATCATTGGGATTGTCGCGCAGGGTTTCGGGAATCCGGTAACGTTCCGATTCATCCTTACGGGCGCATACGACAATTTCGCCTTCCGTGCTCTGCGGACAAGGATCATCGCCGTAAATAACCAGCTGGTTGACCCTGTCTCCGGCAGCGTCCTGCGCCAGAGCGGGATTGGCGAACATAGCTCCTGCCATTAAAATCGGGGCGGAGAAAAATAGTGTTTTTGTCATAGTCATCCTTTGCCAGCGACCGAATGAACCCGCGCTGAAGAGTAATAATCCAGTCCGACCGGTTCGGCCAATCAAATTCGCTTGGAAAGCCCTATTGCCACCTTGCACCCCAGCCGGATGGCGGCTGTTAGCACGGGATAGCCAGGCACATCTTCGGCGCCCGATTCAATTGCCGTCTGTTTATGCTCCAGTTCCTCTTCACGAAACTCCGCAATCTTACTGAGCAGCTCCGGATCATTTTCCGATTCGAGCTGTTCCATCTGTTCCTGATAATGTTTGTCAATTTCGGTTTCGACGGCGGCCGTACAGGCCATGGCGGCGCGCGGCCCCATAATGGCCGTTCCCGCACCCAACGCATAGCCAGCCGCTTTCCAGAAGGGCTGCAACACGGTCGGTCGCACGTTTCGCTCGACAATCATGCGGTCAAACGTATCCAGATGCCGCTGTTCCTGTTCCGCCATATGGTGGATCGCGCTGCTGTCGGGGGCATCGTCACCCATCACGGCGAGCTGGCCCTTGTAGATTTGCGCGGCGCCATATTCTCCGGCCTGATTGACCCGGATCATTGATGCGATATCCGCCTTTGCCTTGCCTAATATTGCGTCAGCCATTGCGCGCGTCCTTTCGCCCCATTGCCATCAGTCCCAAGATGAGGATGGCGCCGCCAACAGACAAGAGGAAATTATAGCCGGCCAGCGAAATACCGAATAGCGACCAAGGCGCGACATCACAGCGCACAAGCGGTGCATTCATGATCGAATCGAGCATATCGCCACCTGCTGGCAAATTGGTAGCGCAGGACGTAATGCCTTCCCACCAACCATATTCGACCCCGGCGTGGAAACCGCCAATCAGACCGCTAGCCAATATGGCAAGCGCTGCGGCGATTGTGAGAGAACCAGACCATTTCTGTTGACGCAGGATTATCGCTCCCAGCGCCAGAACGAACGCTGCCCAATGTGGCCAACGCTGCCACATGCACATTTCGCAGGGATAGAGACCAAAGACATATTCGCTGATCAAGGCTCCGCCGAGCAAGGCCGAGGGTATGATCAAAGACAGCCACAGGGCTGCACGAGAAAGAGCCATAGCTGGCGTCCTAATTTTTAGCGGTTGCCGGTTTGGTGGCTTTCTTCGCGGACGCTTTGTTCATCGCAACTTTCAAACCCTCTGGTCCCAGGCGTCCGATGGTTTGCAAGGCATAGTGCAATTGAAAATCTTCGATGCCCTTTTTCTCAAGCTCTTCGGCGGTTTGGGTAAAGCGCGGATCATCCTTGGCATCTTCTTCCAGCACTTCATCTTCAAGCTTCACTTCATTGATGAGATGCTTGCGCAGATCGCTCTCGCGGAACCTTGGACGGGTTTTGTAATCCGGGTCAGACAACTGCGGCACCATGATATCCGGTTCAATGCCGCCTTCCTGCACTGATTTGCCGGACGGCGTGTAATAGCGTGCGGTGGTCAGACGCAAAGCAGACGTGTTGGACAGGGGCAGCAATGTCTGCACCGAACCCTTACCAAAAGTGCGCTCACCCATGACCAGACCACGATGGTGGTCCTGCAGCGCGCCAGCCACAATTTCCGAAGCGGAAGCGGAGCCCGCGTCGATCAGGACAATGACGGGCAGGCCATTGGCAGCGTCACCGCTTGTTGCGAAATAGCGTTCAATGTCGGATTTTCCCCGACCGCGCTGCGACACAATTTCGCCGCGGGACAGGAATACGTCGGAAACGTTCACCGCCTCATCAAGCAAGCCACCCGGGTTCGAGCGCATGTCGAGAATATAGCCGAGCGGCTTCTTGCCAAGCGCCTTGTCAATTCCGACAATCGCCGCTTTTACGTCCGCGCCAGTGTCATTGGAGAAGCTGGCAATGCTGATCACGCCGACCTTGTCTTTCACTTCCCAAGTCACCGGCTTGAGATCAATAATCGCCCGGTTCATCGATACATCAAACGGCTTGTCACGGCCCGGACGCACGATCGTCAACGCAATGGGCGAGCCCGGCTTGCCGCGCATTTCCTCGACCGCCTCATCCAGCGAACCGCCATAGATCAACGAGCCATTAATATGGGTGATATAGTCGCCAGCCTTCACGCCCGCTTTATCCGCCGGTGTATCCTTGAACGGAGCGATGACTTTTACCGCACCGTCTTCCATGGTGACCGAAAGCCCCAGGCCGCCATAATTGCCATCTGTCTGTGTCCGCAGATTCTCAAAATCGCGGGCGTCCAGGAAGCTGCTATGCGGATCGAGACTGCCGAGCATGCCGTTTATCGCGCCCTTGATCAGGTCCGCGTCGTCGACCTGATCGACATAATCCGTCCGCACCCGATCAAACACGCTCATAAACTGTTCCATCTCGCGATACGTATTCGCGTCAACGGCAGAAATAGCAGAGGTCGTCGCGGGCAGGAGCGCCACGGTCAACACCAGAGCAGTGGCTTGCAAGAAGGGCTTTTTCATAATCGGAATCCTGTGAGTCTCAATATGCCATGAATATAGGCGCGAAACAGCAATAATGCCAAGCACCTTAACCAACAATGACGGTAGAGGGCTTTCCTACATGATCCGTGCTGTGTTATTTTTGATCTGGCTCTTTCTCAATCTTGAATATTTATCGCATCGACAGCGGCTGCAATCCACTGCGGCTTGTAATACAGCAAAGCTTTGAATGAGGCAGCATGTCAACGGTGTGAACTTTGACAGAAAACCGAGGTTTTTTGGGTTGAGAACTGTGTGAACTTTGAAATCTTGTGGCCAAACCTTAGGATCAACGGTCAAGTCACAGTCCGTCGGGCCCAGGAAAGGCCCAAAAGGACTGTGTACACATTGTAAACTTCGCCGGAAAAGCTGGGCTTAGGCAGCCTTATCGTCAGCGGTCAATTCCAGTGGCGGAGACTTGGCCGCCATATCGACGGTGGTCTTGGCCAGATTGGGTGATTTGGTGCTCTTATGCTTGAACTTGCCGTCGACATGACCGCCTTGTTCAATCGTGACATTCTCATAAGAGACATCGCCGCCAATACGGGCGCTGGAACTGATGACCAGATCGCCGGCTTCTATGGAGCCTTCAACCGCGCCAGACAGGCTGGCATTCTGGGCGATGATCGCGCCCTGAATCTTGCTCGACGGGCCTTGCACCAGTGACACGCATTTCACGTCGCCAATGACTTCGCCATCAATATGCAGGTCTACCTTGGCTTCGATATTGCCGGTAATTACGATACCATCTCCAATAATGGAGAAGCTTGATCCATTGCTTGCGCTGCTTCTAGCCACGGCTGGAGCCTGACTTTTCGGCACGCTTCTTTGGTGCGCTTGTTCGCTGTCTTGCGACGGCTTGGACTTTGAGAACATCTGTATTTGCCTCCAGAAATGGTCGGGGGTTTACCGCTGTACCGTTGAGCCGAACTTCAAAATGAAGATGTGTGCCAGTGGATCGTCCGGTGCTGCCCATAGCCCCCACTTGTAACCCTTGTTTCACTTTTTGACCAGTGGCCACATGAATTTTGGACAGATGCGCATAGCGCGTCATCAAGCCATTACCATGGGTAATTTCCACTGTTTTGCCATAGCCCGATTTCCACCCTGCATGGGTAATTGTGCCACGGGCTGCGGACAATATCGGTTGGCCATGCGGCCCCTTGAAATCAATGCCGCTGTGCATGGCCCCGGCACCGGTAAACGGATCACGACGATAGCCATAACCGCTTGACATCATGGTGATATCTGCTGGCATGGCGGATGGAATGGTGAGCAACGTACGCTCAAGCTGGTCCATGCGTAACAGCGCGTTGTTCAAGCGCTCCAGCGTGGGGTGCAGTTCTTGGTCGCCATCAGCAAAAAACGGAATGTAGGGACCACCAACAGCTTCATTGGACACGGTCGAAAGTGTTGCGGGGTTCAGTCCAAATTCGCGTATCGCCGCTTCGGCGCGTGCCGTGCGCTTCATCGCAGCACGGGTTAATCTGTGCGCAAACGCAATCTGCCGGGCTTCGAGTCGGGCCAGCTCTGCGGCTTCCGGGAAGGCGGCGCTGATCTTTTTGGTATTTTCCGAAAGGTTCTGTTCGGTCTCGGTCAGGCTCTGCGCTTCCGCGCCGGTTTCTTCACCGATAAATTGCTGGGTTATTTGTTCTATCGCATCCTGACGCTGGATCAGATCTTTCGCGACGCCGTCGATCGATTTCTTATATTCCGCGACCCGGCTCTGGCTGCTGTTTACGGCAGCTTCTTTTTCCGCCAGCGCCATTCGCTCGCCGGTCACGGTGAGCTGATTGACCGTCATCGCCAATGTAATCACCAGCCAAAGGCCGATAACCGCACCGACAATCAACGCGATGCGCTTTTGTAACTTTCCTGAAATGGTAAGGAATCGAACCTGTCCATTGGCGCGCATAAAAAATTCGCGATCCGTGAACATATGATCCAACCGGGCCAAAAGCCCTCCCTTGGTTTTTTGATTCTGCATGACCCGTTTACTCTTACTAATCCCCGAACGGTCGCTAGCAGAGGGTTATTAACGGGGCGAATCATCGACAGGCGACTCGTGACGAGTCGAAACAGGGATGCGGTGAGTTGCCAAATTAATGTAAAATTAACCGACAGTAATTGATTTTTTCGATTCGTTTGTGCGATTTGTCACTTTCTCGGGCTTTAATTTTGACGTCAATTCGAGTCCGGTTTTTGCTTATATGAAAGCGATAGCCATGCTAGCAGACAGCCATGGACGACCATCAACAACTCGTGGCCGATATGGGCAAGCGCGCACGCGCTGCTTTTGCAGCATTGTCGACAGCGACCGACAAGCAGAAGGCCCAGGCTTTGACGGCAGCGGCGTCACTATTGCGCGAATGCCAGCCCGCGATTCTCGCGGCTAATGCCGAGGACATGGAGAAAGGCCGCGCAAATGGCCTGAGTGACGCCATGCTCGACCGGCTGATGATCGACGAAGAACGGCTTGACGCCATTGCGTCGGCGGTGGAGCAAGTCGGCGCACTGCCGGACCCGGTTGGTGCGGTTATCGACCGGAACGAGCGGCCTAACGGTTTGATGATGGAGCGGGTGCGGGTGCCGCTTGGCGTCATTGGTATTATTTATGAAAGCCGCCCGAATGTGACGGCAGATGCCGCCGCCTTGGGGTTGCGGTCTGGCAATGCCGTCATCCTGCGCGGCGGGTCGGAGGCGATTGAAAGCAATCGGGCCATTCACAAAGCCATGGTCGCCGGTATCATCTCTGTCGGACTGCCCGAAGATGCGATCCAGCTGGTTCCGACGACGGATCGCGCGGCTGTGGGAGCGATGCTGAAAGCCTCTGGACTGATTGACATTATCATCCCGCGCGGCGGCAAGTCTCTCGTTGCGCGCGTTCAGGAAGAGGCCCGCGTACCCGTGCTCGCGCATCTCGATGGTATTTGCCATACCTATATCGGACGCGCAGCAGACCAGGACAAAGCCGTCGCGATTGCGGTCAACGCCAAGATGCGCCGCACCGGCGTCTGCGGCGCGATGGAAACATTGCTGATTGATCAGGATTATCCGGCACCAGGCCCTCTGCTGAGAGCTTTGCTTGATGCAGGTTGTGAAGTCCGCGGCGATGACGCGATCATGGAGCTCGATCCCCGCACCGTATCAGCCGAAGCCGACGATTGGGACACGGAATATCTCGCACCGATCGTATCCGTGCGCATGGTCGGCGGTGTTGAAGAAGCGCTGGCCCATATTGCCGAACATGGCTCCCATCATACGGATGCGGTGGTGACCGAAGATGAAGCGGTGGCCAACGCGTTTATCCAGCGTGCTGACAGCGCGATCGTCATGTGGAACGCCTCCAGCCAGTTTGCCGATGGCGGAGAATTTGGTCTGGGCGCAGAAATTGGCATTTCCACCGGCCGTCTTCATGCGCGCGGCCCTGTCGCGCTCGAAGGATTGACGACCTATAAATGGATCGTGCGCGGAACCGGACAGGTTCGGCCTTGAGGTCCATTCTGTGAAAACCACCGGCCTGCTTGGCGGATCCTTTAATCCTGCCCATGGCGCGCATCGCTCGATTAGCCTGTTCGCGATGGAGGAATTGGCACTGGATGAGCTGTGGTGGCTGGTATCGCCGGGCAATCCGCTGAAAGAAGGCGCCAAGGATATGGCGCCGCTAAGTGCGCGACTGGCATCGGCGCAGCAAATGACGCGACGCAGCGCTATCCAGCCAACAGCCATCGAGCAAACACTCGGAACCAGATATACTTACGATACGCTCCGGGCTTTGGTCCGGCGCTATCCAAAACGGCAATTTGTCTGGATCATGGGAGCGGACAATCTGGCGCAATTTCATCGCTGGAAAGACTGGCGCAAAATCGCCCGATTATTGCCGATTGCAGTTATCGCGCGGCCCGGCTATGATGACGATGCTCTTGCGGCTCCCGCAATGGCATGGCTCCGGCGCTCCGTCCGGCCCGCGAGCCAGCGGATAAACTGGACTAATTGGAGTACGCCAGCGCTGACATTCTTGCGCTATCGTCCCGACCCTCGCTCTGCCACCGCGATCCGGATGGCTCGGCCCCATTGGCACAAACAATATGCTGATCGCTGCGTCCGCGACGCTGTGACGCGTAAAATGGTTTGCCAGACAGATTGATAGGATTTGAATTGACGAAACCGAAAAGAAAAGCGCTGAAATCCGCTACTTCCAAGGAAGGCAAAGCCGAATCAGATGCTCTCTATGCGTTGGTGATGAAATCACTCGACGATGATCAGGCGCAAGATATTGTTTCGATCCCGCTCGACGGGAAAAGCAATATTGCCGACCATATGGTCATCGCAGAAGGACGTTCGACTCGCCAGGTCGCTTCGATGGCGCAAAAACTCGCCGAACGCGTCAAACAGGCCGGCGGTGAGGCGCGGATTGAAGGTCTCGCCAATGCGGACTGGGTGTTAATTGACGCCGGTGATGTGATCATCCATCTCTTCCGCCCCGAAGTGCGCAGCTTTTACAATCTGGAGCGTATGTGGGCGGTCGGTGAAGAAGACACGCCGGAAGCAGAGACGGCTGAAGCCTAAGTCCGGCGGCTTGATCGACCATGAGGCTTCATATCGTCGCACGCGGGAAAATCGGCCGCAGCCCTGAGCAAGAACTGGTCGAGCGCTATGTTAAACGCATCAATTGGGATGTGAAATTGAGCGAACTTCCCGACCAAGGCGGAAAAAAGCCAAAGATCAGCGACCAGACCAAAATCATTGCGCTCGATGAAACCGGTGAAAATTGGACCTCGAAGGCTTTCGCCGACATTCTCAGCACCTGGCGCGACAATGGTGTGCGCGAAGCCCGTTTCCTGATCGGTGCCGCTGACGGCCTGACCAGCGAAGAACGCAGCAGCGCAGACCATTTCTTTTCGTTCGGAAAAGCCACCTGGCCGCATCTCATGGCCCGGGCCATGCTGGCCGAGCAATTATTTCGCGCCACGGCGATCATCGCCAACCATCCTTATCATAGGGAGGGTTAGAGCGTGGGCCGCTGGCTTTTCATTCTATGCGGTCTTGTGGCTTTGGGGGCTTTTTACGCGGCGGCATTGCCAGCCCAAACACCCGGACCCTCTTTAGCCGAAGAGCAGCGCGCTCTGGTTTCCGCGCGCGAGCAATCTGACAAAGCACAACAGCGCAGCAGCGCTTTGCGCCGCCAGGCCGAAGCCGCTACGAATGACGCGGATCGGATCAGCAGCCAGGCAGCATCTTTGGCGGCCCGTATACAAGCGGCTGAGGCAGATATAAGGGCGGCCCGCGCGCGCATCGCCATTGTCGAGCGATTGCAGGAGCAGCAGCGCGCCAGACTGGCGGAAAAGCAGGGCCCGGTGGTGCGCCTCACCGCTGCGCTACAAATGATGACGCGCAAGCCTACGGCACTGGCACTGGTCGAACCGCGCTCGCTGGATGAACTCATCTATATCCGCTCGATCATGTCGACCGTCGTTCCGGAAATCGAGCAGCGAACGGCCAGTCTGCGCCGCGAAGTCGAGCAGGGCGAACAGCTGCGGGCCCAGTCCGCACGGGCCATCGCGTCTCTCAACGAAAGCCAGCAACGTCTGGTACAGCGCCGCAAGCAACTGGCGGGCCTGAAAGCCAATGAGCGCATTGATGCACAGCTATTTTCCGATGATGCCGGTCTGGAGCAAGACCGCGCGCTCGCGCTGGGTGAAGAGACGCGCGATATCTTGGATCTGATGGATCAAATTCAAGCAAGCGGCGCGGTTCGCGAATCGCTTGCACGACTCGATGGTCCCTTGTTGCGGCCCACCCAAAATGGCGACCGCGCGGTTGCCACCCCTGCCCGTAAATCCGACGTTGCCAATGCGTACAGGCTGCCGGTCATCGGGGATATTGTCACAGGATTGGGCGAAGTTTCAGATAGTGGCTATCGTTCTCGCGGCCTGACCCTTGCGGTTGAACCCAATGCCCAGATTGTTGCCCCGGCCGCCGGGCGCATTGCTTTTTCGGGACGCTATCGCGGTTATGGCAATATCCTGATCATCGAACATGGATCGGGATGGACCAGCTTGATCACCAATATGGCCACCACCAGCGCCGATGTCGGTGACCAGGTGGTACAAGGGGCGCCGGTGGGTCGATCAGGGCAGGATGATCCCAATGTGACCGTGGAGTTGCGGCGCAATGGACGCCCCATTGATATAGCCGCCTTGGTGGGCTGAAGCGGAGCCTTCCTCAAAGGCCACACGGGTTCTTTTGTCAGTGTTGGATAGCCATGCTCCCAGCCAAAGTTCACACAGATCACACGTCACCTGATCGCAGCAGGCTAGTCATCATGCGCGTCTTTGGCTTGTTGAACACAGGCTCTGAAACAACCCTATGTCGACACCATCAGAGGGGTGTTGTCCGGCAAAGTTCACACAGATCACACCCTACTCCCGCCGATGTATTTGACATTTTCGGCCATGACTTAAGGGCAGGAGTTAGCCGAACCTATTTGTTCAACGCTGAGAAAGAGCCGCAGATATTTTATCACAATAGGGCTCCTGTAGGAAAGCATCTTCCCCGCTATCCACGCCTCAATTCCGCGGTGCTTGGCGGCGATAGCTGAGGGCCTCGGCGACGTGAACTCGCCCGATCTCGCCGGCGCCAGCCAAATCGGCAATGGTGCGGGACACGCGCAGCACGCGCGTATAACCACGGGCCGATAGCCGCATGGCTTCAGCGGCCTGGGCCAGCAACCTTCGCCCGGCATCATCCGGCGTCGCATATTTCTCCAGTGCATCGCCGTCAATTTCGGCATTCGTGCGCGCTTCGAGATCGCCATAGCGCTGGCTCTGCAAGGCACGCGCCCTGGCGACCCGTGCGGCGACCGTGTCTGAACCCTCGGCGGGCGACGGCATGGTGAGATCGGCGGCGGACAAAGCCTCGACTTCAATATGCAAATCAATCCGGTCGAGCAACGGGCCTGAAACTTTCGCTTGATAGTCGGCGGCACATTTGGGCGCGCGCGAACAGGCCAGCGCGGCATCGCCAAGATGCCCACAGCGGCAGGGGTTCATTGCGGCCACCATCTGCACGCGCGCCGGAAAGGTCACATGGGCATTGGCCCGCGCCACACTGACTTCTCCGGTTTCGAGAGGTTGGCGCAGAGAATCCAGCACCGCGCGCTGAAATTCGGGTAGTTCGTCGAGAAACAAGACGCCAAGATGGGCGAGACTCACCTCGCCGGGACGCACTTTCAGACCGCCGCCGACCAAAGCGGCCATGGAGGCGCTGTGATGGGGATGCCGAAAGGGGCGCGTGCGGCTCATCTGACCGCCCTCCAAAGTGCCGGCTACGCTGGCGACCATCGACACTTCCAAGGCCTCGGCGGGCGACAAAGGCGGCAATATGCCCGGCAGACAGGATGCGAGCAGCGACTTTCCTGATCCCGGCGGACCGTTCATCAGCAAATTATGGCCACCCGCTGCCGCGATTTCCAGGGCGCGCTTGGCGGTTTCCTGACCCTTTACATCTTTAAGGTCCGGACCATGATCGGGCTCCGGCGCCGCGCCTGCCTTTGGCGATGCCAAAATCGACTGCCCTTTGAAATGGTTGAGCAGAGCCAGCAAATCAGGCGGCGCCAATATCTCTACGTCCCCTGCCCAGGCGGCCTCCGGCCCTTGCAAGGCCGGGCAAATCAGTCCGAGATTTGCGCCCGACGCATGGAGCGCGGCCAACAAGACACCCGGCGTTGCAGCCAGCCGCCCATCCAGCGATAATTCCCCAACAACCACATAGCTGGCTAAGGTCTCCGCATCGATAATGCCCATCGCACCCAGCAGCGCAACGGCTATCGGCAGGTCGTAATGCGAGCCTTCCTTTGGCAGATCAGCCGGCGACAGGTTGATCGTGATTCGCTTGGGCGGCAGCGACAATCCCATCGCCGCAATGGCCGCGCGCACGCGCTCGCGGCTTTCCGCCACCGCTTTGTCCGGCAAGCCCACAACGTTGAAAGCCGGAAGGCCAGGGGCAACCTGACATTGAACCTCTACCCCGCGCGCCTCGAGGCCCAAATAGGCCACGGTGGACACCAATGCTACCATCTCATACCGCCCTATTCTCGGTTCCTGGCGGCAACAGTGACGCAGCGAATCACAAGAGTCGAGCGCGATGCGCCGTCTGGCCGGAACGGTCAATCTCATCGCGCGGTGGCGGATATCAGCGATATTTCATGGTTAACCTTCTGCAAACCAACGCTTGCTACTCTTTATCAAGCGCCGTTCGGCAAAAGCGGCGTCATGGGAAATATAATGAGCACAGAAACCTGCCCAGAACAGGTTCGTAAGGAAACCGGCCAAACGGAAGCCCAGGCACCAGGCATTAGCCTTGGTCTGTGGACGACTATCTTTGCCGCTTTCGCTCTTTTTCTATCCCCTGCAAAACCCGCTCATGCGTCAGATGGCAGCTATATTGTCACCGAGACCGTCGAGACATTCGAATATAGCATTGTCGAACCGGAGACGGACCGGTCGTCTCCTTGGTCTTCCGCTCCGGCACAGGCCGTTTATGGCCCGTTTCGAGTGATTTCGGAGAATAGCGTGGAAATGTCGGGTACGGTCGACAGCCAATCACCAGCGCTTTTCCGCCAGATGCTGGCGCAATATCCCGCGATCAAGCGCATCGAGATGATCGACTGTGATGGTTCCGTGGACGAGGAAGCCAATCTCAGCCTCGCCCGCCAAATCCGCCGTGCCGGGATTAGCACCCATGTGCCTTCGCGCGGCTCGGTGCGTTCGGGCGCGGTTGAACTCTTCCTCGCTGGCGTGCGGCATACCGCGGATCCGGGCGCTGAATTTGTCGTTCATAGCTGGATGGATGAGGACGGGCTTGAGGCCAATGACTATCCGCCTCATGATCCGGTTCATGCCGAGTATCTCAACTATTATGCGGAAATGGGTATCCCGGCCGACAAGGCTCAGGCTTTCTATGCGCTGACCAACAGCGTGCCATTTTCCGAGCAGCTCAAATTGTCGCGCAGTGATCTCGCGCGCTTTCAGCTGGTGCACTAGTCTGCACGATCCCAGCATTATCTTTGGCACCGACCGATTCCGGCCTGGCGGCTATTCATACTATGTCCATGCGATAACGGGATAATCGACCAGTAGCGTAATTTCTTCGACAGTGTGGCTTGCGGGTCATGCTGCGATGCATCACATAGAGTGTATGAAAACGGATATGGACGATAAACAGGCTAAAAAGCGGTGGAAATACACCTCGGGATCGCGATTCGCGCTCTCGATACTCGGCTTTACGCTCATGCTGTTGTCGCCAATCGTCGGGGCTATCCCTGGTCCGGGTTTCATTATCATGTTTCCACTTGGCCTCGCCCTGGTGCTGCAAAATTCACGCTGGGCCAAAAAGCGTTATGTCGATTTCAAGCGGCGTTTCCCGCAATATGGCCAATGGACCGACTGGGCCATGCGCCGCAAACGGCACAAACAGCTGCCTGACGATTTTGAACTGCCGATCGTTGGCAAGGTGAAAACCAAGTCGGAAAGCTGATTTTTTTTGCTTGATCCATCGGGCTAACGCTTGACTTTCCGCCGCTGCACACTTATCCGCAGCGACAACAAGGTGGCCGCAGCTTTTGGCGGCCTTTTTTATCGAAATTTTATACGTAGGATAAACGCGATGAAGCGCACATTTCAACCGAGCTGCCTGGTCCGCAAACGGCGCCATGGTTTCCGCGCTCGCAAAGCGACCGTCGGAGGCCGCAAAGTATTGGCTGCCCGCCGTAACCGTGGCCGCAAGAAGCTTTCTGCCTAAGGCATCTGCTCCTGCAGAATATAGGGTGATGCGGTGACCAATCCGCAGGCTCAACTCATCAACAATCAAGAAGCTGCCCGCGATATCCCAGTGATTCGCCCGGAGGTCATCAAACGGCGTCCGGATTTTCTGGCGGCGAATCGCGGCAAGCGATTCGTGACGCCAGGTTTCGTTTTGCTTGCCCATAAACGCCGCGAAGACCATCCCGTAGCGCCCGATACGGTTCGCTATGGTATTACCGTGACCAAAAAAATCGGCAATGCGGTCGCCCGCAATCGCATGAAACGCCGATTTCGGGCGCTGCTCGCCGAACTGCTGCCCGAATATGGTATAGCAGGCGCGGATCACATCATGATTGGTCGCAAGGAGAGTAAGGAGCGGGATTTCACCATGATGAAATCAGACCTTGAAAAAGCGCTGAAACATCTCGCGAAAAAACTTTAGAAACTATGGTCAAGGCGGTTTTCATATTCTTCGTGCGCTGCTGGCAATGGGGCCCTTCCCGCATATTACCACCGACCTGCCGGTATAGCCCAACCTGTTCATCCTATGCGATCGAAGCGATAGAAAAACACGGTGCAATTAAGGGTAGCTGGTTGGGCGCGAAACGGCTATTGCGCTGTCATCCTTGGGGGGGCTCTGGTTATGATCCGGTTCCTTAAGCCCCATATTGAATAGAACGGGTACCAGTCTTACTGGTGCGATAACAATCTTTAAGACCAGAGTTTAGGAAATAGTGTGGGCGACAAGCGTAATATCATCATGGCGGTCTTGCTAACGGGTATCATCCTGTTTGGCTGGCCGATCCTAATGGAAACATTTTTCCCGGACATGGTGAACAAAAATGAAGCGGTGGAACAGGCGAATGACCCCGGCAATGACCAGGTTGGCGCAAGTGACGGCTCTGCGCCCAATGTTTCGACAACACCGGGTTCCGCTGCGATAGGCGCGGATGCGGCCGCCAGCACGATCCGCAGGCTGCCCGTCGTTCTCGCCGAAAATCCCCGCGTCGCCATCGAAACGCCGCGGCTCCGGGGATCGATCAACCTGCAAGGCGCCCGGCTTGATGACCTGACCCTGACCGATCATACGACCGAACTGGATAAAGACAGTCCGCCGGTACGCCTTTTCTCTCCCTCTGGTACCAAAGACGCCTATTTCAGCCGCTTTGGCTGGGCTGGTGACGGGGTCGCCGTGCCGGATGACAGCACCGTCTGGACCGCTGACAAAGGCAAATTGACGCCGGACACACCGGTCACGTTAAGCTGGGCCAACGACAGCGGACAGACATATGCCATCACCCTGTCGATTGACGAAAATTACCTGATCACCGCCGAACAAAGCGTCACCAATCGCGGTGAAAATGCGATTGCGCTTAATCCTTTCGGTATTATCAGCCGCGTGCGCGACCTCGACAATGTACCGCCAGGCGAAGCGGATAGCTGGACCATACATATCGGTCCGATGGGTGTTTTTGAAGGGGTCGCGAATTTCGACACCGATTATGAAGATGTCGATGAAGCGGGTGCCAGCGGCATAGCAGCTGATGCGACAAAAGGCTGGGTCGGCTTTACCGATAAATATTGGTTGGGCGCTTTGATCCCGGTTGGCAATGCGAAAATCGAAGCCAAATTTCGCGCCGGCAGCGGCGATGTTTATCAGGCCCAAATTGCTCGCGAAAATGCCCAGGTCATCGAGCCCGGGAAAGTGCTCAAGACGACAACGCGCCTGTTTGCCGGCGCCAAGGAAACCGCGCTTCTCGACACCTATAAAGAGCAATATGATATCACCCTGCTGGACCGCGCGGTGGACTGGGGCTGGTTCTACTGGTTTGAAAAGCCGCTTTTCTATCTGCTCGACTGGCTATTCAAATTTTCCGGTAACTTTGGTGTCGCGATCATATTGATGACCTTCGTCGTGCGCGGGATCATGTTCCCGATTGCACAGAAACAATTCGCCTCCATGGCCCAGATGCGCGCCGTGCAGCCGAAGATGAAGAAGATTCAAGAGAAATATAAGGAAGACAAGCAGAAGCAGCAGCAGGAAATCATGAAGCTGTATAAGGATGAAAAGGTCAATCCGCTCGCCGGCTGCTTGCCCATCTTCCTGCAAATTCCGATTTTCTTTGCGCTCTATAAAGTGCTGATGCTCTCGATCGAAATGCGCCATCAGCCGTTCACGCTGTGGATCAAGGATTTGTCGGCGCCCGATCCGCTGACGCCGGTCAACCTGTTCGGCCTGATCCCGTTTGATCCGCCAAGTTTCCTCGCCGTCGGCATATTGCCGATCCTGATGGGCATCACCATGCACTATCAGTTCAAGCTGAACCCGCAGCAAATGGATCCGATGCAGCAGCAGATTTTCGGTCTGATGCCGTGGATATTGGTGTTCATCATGGCGCCATTTGCCGCTGGCTTGCAACTCTACTGGACTGTGTCCAACATCCTCACCATTGCGCAGCAAAAATGGCTCTATTCGCGCCATCCACAGCTGAAAGAGCAAATGGCGAAAGATGCTGAGGAAAAGGCCAAAAAGGCCGCAGAAGAAAAAGCGGCTGAAAGCAATTAGGCGGATAAAAGCTCTGGGTTCATGATCCTGAACTTGATTCAGGGTCCAGAGTGGATGTCGCAGCCGACAACCTGGATGCTGAATCAAGTTCAGCATGACGAGCTATGATATTATGAAACCACTTCATCCAAAAATTTTCTCGGGGCCGATCAACTTTCTGAAATCGGCACCACAGCTGCAATTCCTGCCGGACCCGACCGTCCCGGAAATTGCTTTTGCGGGGCGCTCCAATGTCGGCAAGTCTTCGCTTATCAATGCGTTGACGGGCCGCAACAATCTGGCGCGGACATCCAATACGCCCGGACGGACCCAAGAGCTCAATTTTTTTGATATTGGCGATCCATTGATTTTCCGGATTTGCGATATGCCGGGCTATGGCTTTGCCAAAGCCCCGCCAAAAGTCGTCCAAAAATGGCGCTACCTGATCAACGACTATCTGCGCGGACGGCAAGTTTTGAAGCGCACCTTTGTTCTGATCGACAGCCGTCACGGCATTAAAAATACCGATGAAGATATATTGGAGATGCTGGACAAAGCGGCGGTCAGTTACAGGATCGTCATGACCAAAGCGGACAAAGTGAAAAGCGCTGAGCTGGAATCCACGAAAGAAAAGGTGATGGCTGTGGCGAAAAAACACCCGGCCGCCCACCCGGATTTAATCATCACCTCTTCCGAGAAAAAGCAGGGGATTGATGCACTGCGCATGGCGGTGCTCGAGGCGGTGCAGATATAGTCTGCATTTGTTGCTCGACTTCGCTTGAGACCCGCGGCTAGTATGGCAATATGAAACTGATAATCGGAAACAAAGCCTATTCCAGCTGGTCCATGCGTGGTTGGCTCGCCTGCAAACAATCCGGCCTGTCCTTCGAAGAGCTGACCGTCCCGCTCTATGGCGAGGACTGGGATGATGTACGCGAAAGCGAGAATTTTGCACCTTCTGGCGGCAAGGTGCCGATCCTGTGGGACGGCGAAAGCGTCATCTGGGACAGTCTGGCGATTATCGACTGGCTGGCCGACAAGACCCATCGCGACCGGTTCTGGCCCAAGGATGAAACCGCCCGCGGTATGGCCCGGTCGATGGCCGCCGAAATGCACAGCGGCTTCATGGCGCTGCGCAAGCAATGCCCGATGAATACCCGAAAACGTTATGAAGGCCTGCAACTCAGCACCGAAGTATTGCAAGACGCTGCCCGTATCATGCAATTGTGGGCACAGGCGCGCGCGCGCTTCGGCCGCGGCGGTCCGTTTCTGTTTGGCACTTTCGGTGCAGTCGACATCATGTATGCACCCGTCATATCGAGGTTCCAAACTTATGGCATTCAGGTTCCCGGCTTTGCTGCGGCCTATATGGAAACCATGCTCGGCCATGACTGGATCGTTCAGTGGATGGAGGCAGCAGAGGAAGAACCCTGGGTGATTGAGCGGTTGGAACAGCCTTTCAGTGATTTATAATATATGACCCACATATCCGCCCTTGATCTCGCGAAAGACCTGATCGCTTGCCCCAGCATCACGCCTGCTACCGGGCCTGTCTTTGATGCGATGGAAGCAATGCTGCAACCCCTCGGTTTTGAAGTATCGCGCTTCATCGCCGGTGACAGACCAGAGGATGAAGGCCTGGGCGGCGCGGTCGAGAATCTTTTTGCCATTCGCAAGGGCGCCGAAGGATCTCGCCATTTTGCCTTTGCCGGCCATCTTGATGTGGTGCCGCCGGGCGAAGGCTGGGCTACCGATCCGTTCGTTCCTGAAGTCAAAGGCGATCTGCTCCACGGACGCGGCGCTGTAGACATGAAGGGCAGCATTGCCGCCTTCGTCAGCGCACTTCACAGCCTGCCGCGCGACTTGGGTACAATCAGCCTGATCATCACCGGGGACGAAGAAGGCCCCGCACGCTTTGGTACAGTCGCTCTGATGGACCTCATGGCAGAGCGCGACATTACACCTGACCTCTGTCTGGTGGGCGAACCGACGTCGGTCAACCGGCTCGGTGACATGATGAAAATTGGGCGGCGCGGATCGGTCAATATGTGGATCACCGTTAACGGCATGCAAGGCCATGTTGCCTATCCCCATCTTGCCGACAATCCGATCACCAAGCTTGGCAAAATCCTGAGCGAAATTGATGCGATCAAACTGGATGAAGGCACCGACTGGTTTCAGCCAAGCAATATCGAATTTACCGATATCCATGTGGGTAATCCGGCCCATAACGTGATCCCCGCCAAGGCCGAAGGACGCTTGTCGATCCGGTTTAATGACCAGCATAGCGGCGATAGCCTGAGCGCCCTGGTCCGTGAGATAGTCGAGCGCCATGGGGGCGAGCTCAATCCGATTATTTCGGGCGAGCCCTTTCTGACACCGCCGGGCGAACTGTCCGGGTTGATTGCAGCAGCCATCACCGAAGTGACCGGCGTGGAGCCGGAATTGTCGACAACCGGCGGCACATCTGACGCGCGGTTTCTGTCGAAAATTGTGCCGGTAGTAGAATTCGGGCTGTGCAATGCCACGATGCACAAATTGGATGAAGCTGTCGCAGTGGATGATCTGGATCAGCTGGCGAACATATATGCTTTGGTGGTGAAACGGGCGTTGGCCTAGCGATTTTGTGCTCCGCCATTGATGCGGAGCCCAGGGTTACAGAGCGTGGCAGCCATATTAGGCTCCGCATCACGTGCGGAGCACCGTTGCGTACATTATCGCCGTCGCCGCAATATAATATAGAGCGCCCCTGCGCCGCCATGCCGTGGATGAGCCCGCCGGACTGCGGCTATATGCGACGCATGGCGCGACGCCGCCAACCAGTCGGAAATGGCTGCGCGAATAGCACCACGACCACCTTCTCGCCGCCGCTCTTCGTCAGTCCGCGCTTTGCCAGTGATCAACAATATTGCGCGGTGACCCGCCGCAATACTTAATTCCAGCGCGCTATCCAACCGGCCATGGGCCGAGGACAAGGTATAGCCATGCAGGTCAATGGTCACATCCGGTTGCACCACACCCTTGTTCAGGCGGCGGTCCCAGTGACCATCAAGGCCCGCTTTTTCCGGAACCGCCACCTGATCGCGCAACGGAATCGCCTTTGTCGATGCGCCGCCAAATGTTTCCGCCGTTATCGGGCCACGCCGTTCGGGCAGTTTTTTCGCCACCGGTAGCGCTTTGACCCGACGGACGCGCGCCTGATCCAGCGGTTCGACCGTCTCAATGACTTTTTGCCATAGCGCCTTTTCACCGGCGGTTAGAGGCCGGTCAGCCATGCGACCTAGTAGCCTTGCCTTGTCTGGAGAAGCTTGGCGACACTGCCCTTGGGCAGGAAGATAAGCGCCTGTCCGCGCGACGACATGCCGCCGGCAATTTGTGCAGCCTCTTCGCCTGCGCCCCAGAAAGTATCAAACCGGTTCGAACCTTTGATCGCTCCCCCGGTATCCTGCGCAACCCAAAGGCCATCTGCGATATTATGCTCCATATCCAGGAACACGGGTGCTCCAAGGGGCACAAATTTGGGATCGGTTGCGACCGATGTCCGGCCCACAACCGGGTGACCCATAGCGCCCAGCGGCCCGGGACCAGTGAGTTCGCGAAAGAAGATATAGCTCTTGTTTTCGCGCATGATCTTGCGACCCTCTTCGGGATTAGCGCGCAACCATTCGACAATCCCCTGCATGTTGGTCTTGCCATCGGCGAGCAAGCCACGTTCACGCATGACCCGGCCGATACCGGTATAGCCACGGCCATTCTGTCCGTCATAGCCAATTCGCATCACCGAGCCATCGGGCATGGCGATCCGGCCCGAACCTTGAATTTGCAGGAAGAAAAATTTGATATAATCGGAAGCCCACGCGATTTCGAGACCTTGGCCTTGCAGCGCGCCATCATCAATTTGCGCCCGCTCTTCAAACGGCACGAGCTTGGTACCATCCACTTTGCCGCGGATGCGTTTGTCTTTCAGCTCTTCGGAAAATTGGCCGAGATCGACGTCGAGCAAATTGGGTGGGCGCTTATAAATCGGGACCTGGCTGCTGTCGCTGCGTACACGCGATCCCTCAATCTGCGGTTCGAAATAGCCAGTTGCGAACGCCTTGCCATCGCCAACCTGCACCGCTTCAAAATAGCTTTCGAAGAAACGGCGCGCATTGTTTTCCGGCCAGCTTTTAGCCGCATCACAGGATTGTCTCCAGTCTTCGCCTTGAGTGAGGCCGCTATTATCAGTGCGGCGAACCAGCGAGGAACAGCTGGTTCGAAAGGATTGCAAAGCCGCCGACGCTTTTGGGGGCTGCAAATTAAGTGACGCAATATCGGGGCCCAAGGCCACACCGGCGCCCGTGGCCCGGGTCTTGTCTTCAGAAATCGCTGTGAGTTGATCGGGCGCCACGGCATCAAATGTTCCTGCCGTTTGTCGGACCGGCGCTGGTCTGGTCGGCACAGGTGGCGCTGGGTTGGTCGGCCGGGCTTCCACATTGCCCTCTACCCAGTCTCCTTCTTCAGCCGGCGCGCCGCGCGCCGTGCCCTCGGGAATAATCGACAGCGAGCAGGCGCTTACCAGCGCCATTGCGCTTAACAATCCCCCGATTTTCATGATTTCGATACTGTGTTTCGCGAAGGCCTTAAGCTTCATCGGTCTCGTCGAGAATCCAGTTTGGATCGGCGCTGGAAAGATCACGCATGAAGGTCCAGACATCATGTGTATCCACAGCATCCGTCAACGAACCGCCAATCAGTTTGCCGTCCTTGTCTTTCACAACAGCGGCGATATCCGCATCAAAGCGCACCGTGATCCGCGCCATCCGGCGATCATAGTCGGCGTCCACAATCCTTGCGTCTTCGATCCGCACCAGACGATTTTCCAAAATTTCGCCATTTTTCTCGCGCGCTTCGATGGCAGACACGAAGCTTTCGTAGACATCGTCGTCGCATAGCTCTTTCAACTGTTCGCGATCGCCTGACCAAAAGGCTTCCAAAATCATGCCATAAGCGGCCTTTGCCCCTTCAACGAAGCGACCGGCATCAAAATTACGGTCCGCACCCATAATGGCGCGCATGCCCGATTCGGCAGCTGCATCGTAAATCATCGTTGGTTGCGGTGCCGGTGCCGACGAAGCCGGAACAATATCCGGGATCGGACCGTCGCGACTCTCGTCCAACGCAGATCGGTCTTGGGGCCGTTTATCCAGGCCATTCTCTACGTTTCGGGGGGTATGCTCCTGCTCATGGCCGGTGCGTTTTCCCAAAACGGAATAAAGGCGCAAGCCCAGAAAGGCAGCTACCATAGCTAACAGAACAATCTCGATAGTCACGATATCTCCAATTTCTCAATTCCTTCCTACATAGGCAGGAAGTGCGCCAGTTTCAAATGGCTTTCGCGTCTTTTACACGCTGGCGGACCGATATAGGCCGCACAATGTACACTTAATCCAGCGGAATATCCGAATGATTGTGAATAGGCGCTTACGAAATGATATCAATGTCAGCATGTTATACGAGCCTCCAGACGACATATTTCGGGCATTGCCCTCCCCCCGATCCCCTGCTAGGCGCGCTGCAAACGGGGCATTGTCATATAGTCCCATCATTATATATTTAATTTCCCGAAAGGACGAGCCAAATGGCTGAAGAAAATGGTAATGTAACAACTCCCGATGCGGCAGCCAACGGCGCGGACACGCAACCGCAAATTGGTGTGATCTCACAATATGTGAAAGATTTGTCGGTCGAAAACCCGAATGCTCCCGATGTCTATCAGTGGGAAACCCAACCGCAGATTGACGTGCAGTTCAATATCGGTTCCAAGCCGGTTTCCGATGAAGTGAATGAGGTAGAGCTGAAAATCGATGTGGTCGCCAAAGCGGACCAGGGCATCGCATTTCAGGTTGAGCTGGTTTATTGTGGGCTTTTCGGCCTGCGCAATGTCAGCGATGAGCAAGCCCATCCGTTTCTCTTCGCCGAAGCCCCCCGTTTGCTGTTCCCATTCGCCCGTGCGATTATCTCCGACGCCGTACGGGATGCCGGTTTCCAGCCGTTGATGCTGGAGCCCATCGATTTCACCGCGCTTTACATGCAGCAACGCGAACAACAGGCCGCGATGCAATCCGGAGAACAACCGGTTGGTAACGCCTGAGCATAGCATTGCCTCTCCGACAGCACTCATGCTGAGCCTGTCGCAGCATGGTTCGGGAGAGACCGCCCTTCGACCGGCTCAAGGGGAGCAGGTTTCCATGACCTCAAAAACGGCGCGCCCGTGAACCTGCTTAAATCCACCGGAACCATTGCCGGACTGACCATGGTCAGCCGCATCTTTGGTTTTGTCCGCGACATCATGCTCGCGCGGGTGCTGGGTGCCGGAGCAGCCGCTGACGCTTGGCAATTGGCGTTCCAGCTGCCCAATATCTTCCGGCGTCTTTTTGCCGAAGGCGCCTTTTCAGCCGCTTTCGTGCCGTTGTTCAATCGCAAGATGGAAGAGGATGAACAGCGCACCGCCGCCCAAAATTTTGCCGTCGATGTGCTGTCAGTGTTTGTTCCGATCCTGCTGATCTTCTCTGTCATCATGACGATAGCGATGCCGGCAATCATCTGGTTCATTGACGATTTTGGCGAAGGTGGGCGCACCAGCGATTTTTCGATCGGCCTGGCCCGGATCACCTTTCCCTATCTCGGATTGATCAGCATCACGACGTTGTTCGCGGCGATTTTGAACAGCGTCAGCCGTTTCGCCGCCGCGGCGGCTGCACCGATTATGCTCAATATCTGCAAGATCACGGCGCTGCTCGTCGCATTGTGGATGGATGGCGGAGCCGATCCGCGCCGCACGGCCTATTATCTGGCTTTTGCGGTATCGATATCGGGTTTGCTGCAAATGCTGTGGCTCTATTATTGGGCACGCAAGGCGGGTTTCTCTTTCGCGATCCGGAAACCGAAATTTACGCCCGATGTAAAAGAACTCGGCGTACTGATACTCCCCGCCGTGTTTGGCGCTGGCATTTATCAGATCAGCCGCTTTATTGACCTTTTCTTCCTCGGCCGCTTGCCAGAGGGCAGCTTCGTCTATCTTGCCATGGGTGATCGGCTCAACCAGTTACCATTGGGGATTATCGGAATTGCATTGGGCACCGCAATCCTGCCGGCCCTCTCGCGCTTCATTGCCAAGGATGATCAAGGCGGCGCACAGAGATTGCAGAGCAACGCCATTGAGCTGGCGATGTTGTTGACCATCCCGGCGGCCATCGCCCTGTTCTTCGCAGCTGGACCGCTGGTTACATCCTTTTATGTTGGCGGCAATTTCAAAGCCAGCGATGGCGCAACCACCGCGAGCGTGGTGGCTGCTCTGGTTATCGGCTTGCCTGCATATGTTCTTGTCAAAGTTCTGATCCCGGGATTTTTTGCACGGAAAGATACCAAGACGCCGGTCTATACCGCTGGTATTTCCTTATTGATCAACATCGCGCTCAATCTGCTGCTCATTCCGATTTACGGCATTGTCGGATTGGCCTTTGCAGGAGCCGTGGCGGCTTGGGCCAATTGCGCCATGCTTTACACTATGCTGCACCGGCGCGGGCATTTCCATCTGGAAGTCTCGCTGCTGCTGCGCATCTTGCGGATCACTATTTCAGCAGCCGGCATGGCCATCGTGTTGATCTATGCTGCACCGATTGGTGAGGGCCTGTATCAAGGCACTATCTGGGAAAGGATCGGATCCATTACAGCGCTGGTCAGCGCAGGCGGTCTTGTCTATGCGGTGCTGGCATGGGTGACCGGCGCGGTTGACCGCGACAAGATCACCATGCTGACCAAGAAGAAAGCGGCCGAAGAGGCAGCACAAGAAGGACAATGATCATGCGTACGGTTTCGGGCATACAGCCCACAGGTAATCTCCACCTCGGCAATTATCTGGGCGCGATCAAAAACTGGGTGAAGCTGCAGCAGGAATCGGAATGCCTTTTCTTTCTCGCTGACTTGCATGCGATTACAGTGCCCAATGATCCAGCAGAATTGTCTGCCAATTGTCGTGACATGACGGCGGCGTTGATCGCTGCCGGGGTCGATACGCAAAAATCGATATTGTTCAATCAGGCCCGGGTTCCCCAGCATGCCGAGCTGGCATGGTTGTTGATTTGCAACACACCAATGGGCTGGTTGGATCGCATGACGCAGTTCAAGGAAAAATCCGGTAAGCATAAACAGCGCAGCTCACTGGGCCTTTACGGCTATCCCGTTCTGCAGGCCGCCGACGTGCTGATTTATCAGGCCACCCATGTGCCGGTGGGCGAGGATCAGAAACAGCATCTGGAGCTGGCCCGCGATATCGCGACGAAGTTTAACAGCGATACCGAACAAGAGGTTTTCACGCTACCCGAGCCCTATATCGGCGCCACAGCTGCTCGGATCATGTCGTTGCGCGATGGTGCAGCGAAAATGAGCAAATCCGATCCGTCGGATCTGAGTCGGATCAACATGACCGATGATGACGACACCATCGCCAAGAAGATCAAAAAGGCGCGTACAGATGCCGATCCTTTGCCCGGCAAGTTGGAGGACTTGGAGGGCCGTGCAGAGGCGACAAATCTGGTCGGTATTTATGCTGCGCTGGAAGACAGCACACCCCAGGCAGTGCTTGATCAACATGCCGGACAGGGCTTTGGGGCCTTCAAACCGGCCCTGGCCGATCTTGCCGTTTCCAAGCTGTCCCCGATCCGCGACCGGTATGAAGAATTACGCCAGGATGAAAGTGCGATCGACGCTATCTTGCGGAATGGTGCCGAACGGGCGCAGGTTTTGGCCCAGCCGACGGTGGATAAAACTTATTCGGCTCTGGGACTGCTCCGCGATTAAGCTGTTCTGGGCTCGATGGAGCGGGCCCAGCCCATCTTATAACGGGATCGCTGTCTCGAACTTTTTGCAAGACCAGATGACATGGCTATCATACCGCCGGATGGCGGGGTTGCTCATAAAGGTCTGTTTGCCCCAATCCTCATACCATTCCAGACTGGGGCCCTGCACCATCAGGCAATAGTCGACGGGGCCTGAGATATGATAGCCCTGCAGAATCTCGGGCGTGACGCGAATCTGTTCGTCAAAGGCATCAAAGGCTTCGATGCTTTCATTCTGAAAGGAAACAAGGACGATCAAGCGAACGCCGATTTCGCTGCTGCGCAGTACCGCCACGTCTTTTTCAATGAAACCCGTATCTCGCAGTAGTTTCAGCCGCCGCCTTACCGCGGACGCTGACAAGCCCACCGCTTCACCTATATCGGCATGCGTGCGCTGATTGTCGCTTTGGACAATCTTCAGAATCCGCCGATCAAAATCATCCAGATCAGATATCGTAATGGTTGCGTTATTCGTCATATTTTCCACTCCATACGCATATTTACGCCGAATTTATAACGATTAAAAGCGAGAATAAGCAGAAAATCGTTGCTAGATCACTGTCACCTCATCTTCGACGTTCCTCAGTTTCTTTTTGGATAATTCCTCCATCCTTCAGAAGGCCCTCATAATGAAACGTTCCCTTTCCCTGTTCTGCGCCATTTTCTTGATGTGCACAGCGGCCATGCCAGCCCATGCTGCTGACAAAACCGTTTCACCGTCCGCTACCGAGAACCGCTGCAGCGATGGCGTGCTGGAATGCATCATATCCATTGAAACCCCGGGAGCGCCATCCATATCGCCAGACGGCAGGGCAGTAGCCTTCACGATCCGGACAGCGGACTGGGAGAAAAACCGCTTTGATCGCGAAATCCATCTCACTGAAAATGGCAAGACCTTTCAGCTGACCAACAATCCCAAAGGATCATCCGGCGATATTGCCTGGTCTCCTGATGGCAAGCTGATTTCCTATCAAGCCAATACCGATATCGGCACCCAGATTTTCCTGATGAACCGCGACGGCAGCAATGTCCGCCAGATCACTGCTCTGCAAGGTGGCATCAATTCCTATATCTGGTCCCCTGATGGCCGCTACATGGCTTTGAAACTGAGCGAGCGACCGGCAAAATCCAAAGCGCAGGTCGAAAAAGCTTATGGCAGTTTCGCATTTGCCGACGATTATTCTGACCGCGATCATCTGTGGTTGCTCGACCTGACAAAGGCCGCGAGTGCCAAAGCACCGATTGCCGAGCGCGCCGAACATGCGTACACAGAGGCACCGTTACGGCGGCTGACTGGCGGCACGGCATTCACAATAGGCAGCTTCTTTGGCGGCAGCTTTTCGTTCACACCCGACAGTAAGGAAATCCTGTTCGATCATGCCAATAGCGGATCGCCCTATGATTTGGGTACGCAGGATATTTCCGCGGTCAATATCGCGACCGCCAAGCAGCGCCCTGTTGTCCGCCGTCCTGGCATGGATCTCGACCCTAAAGTCTCTCCCGATGGCAAGACCGTGGCCTTTCATATGGGCGAGCCGCCTTATTACTATACCCGTCAATATTGGATGGGCCTGACCCCGATTGAAGGCGGAAAGATCAAACAGATCAGTAATAGTACCGATAATTATAATGATGCCAATATTATTCGCTGGCAAGATAACTCGATATTTTTCATGTCGCACTATCGGGTCGAAAGCCATCTGTACCGCATGGATTTGGATACGCGTGTTGTCACTAATTTGACCGCTGGTCGCGGCCGGGTAGAGGGATATTCCTTTTCCGCTGACGGCAAAACTGTTGCTTTTGGCGCGGTGGATGGTGAGCGTGCGAAGGAGATTTACACCCGCAAAGTCACGGCGATCGGATATGCAGATGAGAAGCGTCTTACTCGGTTCAGTCAGGCGATTGCCGACTGGCCGAATACGGAAGTACGTCTGGTTCAGTGGACCACGCCGGACGGACTGGATTTGGAAGGCGTCCTGACCTTACCAGCTCCGGAAAACCGGCTGGATGGACCTATGCCGGTGCTGGTTATCGCTCATGGGGGTCCATCAGTCGCCGCACGCCCACGGCGCATGCCAGATGAAGTTTATCCGACCGAATATTGGCTGCGCAAAGGGGCCGCAATTTTTGAACCCAATTACCGGGGGTCGGGAAGCTATACCGACGAACTGATGGCAGCCAACGTTCGCTCCTTGGGCATCGGCTACACGGTAGACATCGAATCCGGGATCGATCACTTGATAAAAATCGGGATAGCCGACCCCGAAAAACTCGGTGCCATGGGCTGGAGCGCCGGCGGCTCAGTGACTGCGGGCCTCGCCGTGCGAACGACGCGCTTCAAGGCGTTTTCCGTGGGTGCAGGGATAACCAGCTACGCAACCTATTATGGGCTAAGTGATCAGCCCACCAGCCCGCTCGCCTATCTGAAAGCAACGCCATCGGATGATCCGGAAATTTACAAAGCAACAGGAGCCATGGGTTCGATCAAAAATGCGGTCACACCGACGCTGATCCAACATGGCCGAGATGATAACCGGGTGCCCTTCGCCAATGGGATGGAATTCTTCCGGGGACTTAAGGATGCTGGCGTCGAAACCGAACTGATTATCTATGAAGATACAGGTCACGTCATATCACGGCCAAAGGAGTGGATGGCAGCGATGGAACATAATATCCGTTGGTTTGATACCCATCTCTTTGGTGACAGGGACAGCCCGGACCTCGGCCTAGTTGGCCGCTAAAGGCGGCGGCGCGAAGACCGGGGATGCGGGGCCCAGCGGTATTTCAAACGCCACCCAGACCATGATCAGTGCCAGTCCTGCGCCGAGCAGCCAGAGCGCATAAGGCAGCATCATCGCGGTCAGGTTGCCAATACCGAAATCCTTGTTCCAGCGCTGACAGAAGATCAGGATGAGCGGGAAATAGACCATTAGCGGCGTTATGATATTGGTCGCGCTGTCACCCACACGATAGGCTGCCGTGGTGGTTTCGGCGCTGACCCCGATCAGCATCAGCATCGGCACCAATATTGGCGCGAGCAGCGCCCATTTGGCACTGGCCGAGCCAACAAACAGATTCATCACTGCGACGAATATAACCACCAACGCTAATAATATTGGCGCGGGCAGATCAAGGCTTTGCAGCATCTCTGCGCCATGGACTGCGGTAATCAGGCCGAGATTCGACCATCCGAACATCGCCACAAAATGCGCGACCATGAAGGCGAGAACCAGGAAATAGGCCATGTCGGCCATGCTGTCGCTCATCATCTTGACAAGATCACGATGGGTTTTGATATTGCCGACGCCCTTGCCATAGGCCCAGCCCGCAAGCAGGAAGAGCAAAAAGAAACCGGCGACCAGCGATTGGTAAAAGGGCGTGAATTGCGCTTCGGCAGACGCTGTTTCATCGATCAGCGCCGTACCGGGACCAACGGTCATCAACAGCCAAAGCGCGATCACGCCAAGCGTTGCAAGACCCGCATAGCGCAGACCGCGTTTCTCACCCTCATCAAGCGGACGATCTTGCACATCATCAGCCGATTCGTCGCTATCAGCAACATTGCCGCTCGGGTTGATCGATCCGCTATAGGTACCCATGCGCGGTTCGATAATCTTGTCGGTGACATACCAGATGACCGGCAGAAAAACGAAAGTCATGACAAAGATAAAATACCAGTTTCCGGCAATATTGGCTTCCCAGCCCGGAAACACGGTTTCCGCAGCCGCCTGGGTAATGCCGAATAGCAGGGCATCGAGCTGTCCCGGAAACAGATTCGCCGAGAACCCGCCGGATACGCCAGCAAAAGCAGCTGCAATGCCCGCAATTGGATGGCGGCCGGCAGCAGCAAAAATAATGCCCGCCAAAGGAATCAAAACCACATAGGCCGCGTCCGCCGCCAGATTGCCGAGCATCGCCACCAGTGCGACAATCGGCGTGAGCAGGAATGTCGGCGCGTTGCGCACGCCTGCGCGCATCGCAGTGCCGAACAGGCCCGAGCGCTCTGCCACGCCGGCGCCGAGCATCACCACCAACACGTAGCCGAGCGGATGGAAATGGGTGAAAGTCTTGGGCATCTCCACCCATAACCGCCGAATATTGTCGGCAGAGAGCAAACTCGTCGCGGCAATGACCGTGCGTTCTCCGGTGTCCGGGTCGACCGCGATCGGATGTATGGCTGACCAACCCAGCAAATCGGCCACAACCGACAAGGCAACAACGAAAAGGATCAGGTAGAAAAACAGAAAGACCGGGTCTGGAAGCTTGTTGCCTGTTCGCTCAATCCATCCGAAAATTCCGGTATTCAGGTTTTGCGCGCCGCCGTTTGTCATTGAATCTGGTCTCCGCCTGAATGAATGTAAAACCGGTTCATAGCCATATATCCCTTTCAATCGTCAAGAATAATGGTTGTTGATAGGCTGTATCTATGGATGACCAAGTGTGGCTGGACTATCAAAAGCAGCAAAGACTTCGCTCAACCCGATTGGCTTTTCCATTGCCCGCAAAGCATTCAGTGCGCTTGTCAGATCAAGCCGATAATAGGCCACCGGGCCTTCACTGTGCGTTATCTTGGCGCCAAGTGCGGCGACGAGGCGAACGGCTTTTCTGTTCTCGCGCATGATCGCGATATCCATTGTTCGCAGTCCTTTCGCCACGCAATCCGAGAATAAAGCCGCGATAAGAACACGCGATACGCCTTTGCCATGATAGTCATCGAGGACCGCAATCGCGAACTCGCCACTGGTTGGATCGTCCGGGTTCCTGATGGCATGGGCCGCGGCAATGCCCGGATGATGGTCCCCATCCATATCGACCACGCCCCAGGCAATATGATTGTCACCGTCCACAGCCGACAGCTTTTCCACGACCGATGGCGGCACCGTCTTGAAGCTGGAAAAGAAGCGCAAATAGCGGGAGCGGTCGGACAATTCCATGATGCCGCGCTCGATCTCATCCTGATCAGACGGATGCAATGGCCGCAGGCAAGCCTGCATGCCAGACCGCAGCTCTGTGAGAATCACGCAGGGACGTTCGGGTCCGGTATCGATTTGTTCTGACATGATTGGCCTTCTTGGGGGATTGGGGTGCTATTACGCTTATCAAAATTTCCATCCGGTTGATAGGATCGCCCGCGGACAAGGTCCGAAGCAGAAAAAGCTGTCCTTTGCGGTCAAGATTATGCCATTATTGTGTCAACAGATCGAAACGATTCTATGAGGAGAGAAAGTGATGGCCACCGCAGTAAAGGACGCTGGTAGCGCAATGCAGGTCGATGCCGGGTTCAATATTCCCGATCCGACAACCATTGACCGACTCGAAGGCAAAGTCTCCGATGCGGAATGGAAATTGCGCTGTGATCTCGCCGCAACCTATCGACTTTGTGCGATGCACGCCTGGACCGATCTGGTTTTCACCCACATCTCCGCGCGCTTGCCGGATGAAGATGGCGAAGAACGGTTTCTGATCAATCCTTATGGCGTGATGTTTGACGAAATGACCGCCAGTTCGCTGGTCAAGATAGACTTGGAAGGCAATATAAAGCAGGACACTCCCTATTTCATCAATCCAGCCGGGTTCACCATCCACAGCGCGGTGCACAGCGCCCGCGAAGATGCGGGATGCGTCATTCACGTGCACACGCCTTATGGTATCGCCGTCTCGGTCCAGAAAGAAGGCCTGCGCCGTTACACCCAATTTTCGATGCAGGTGCATGATGATCTGGCCTATCACGATTATGAAGGCATTGCGCTGGACCTGGAAGAGCGAGAGCGCCTGATTGCCGATGTGGGTGAAAAGAACCTGCTTATCCTGCGCAATCACGGGACACTGACGCTAGGTAAAAATTGTGCATTGGCTTTCCTGCGCATGTATTTTCTGGAAAATGCCTGCAAGACCCAAATCCTGGCGCAAGCTGTGGGTGGGGCCGAGCATTTGCACGAGGAACCGGAAGAAATGGGCCACCGCGTGCACCAGCAAACCGCGCCTGCCTTCATGCCGGGTCTGGGGGATAACCTCGTCTGGCCGGGCCTGATGCGCAAACTGGCGCGCACCAATCCGGGGTTCGACCATTAAGCGACCGCTTTTGTAACTTTAGCGCTTTGACAGTTGCTCTTACTTGCGCGGCGCTTCATTTTCGCTAAACCATCGCGATGGATATTATCTCAATTCGCGGCGGCAAAAAGCTGTCTGGCCCTATTCCGATTTCTGGCGCTAAAAACAGTGCGTTGACTCTGCTGCCTTGCGCGCTGCTTACGGAAGAGCCGGTGACGTTGCGCAACCTGCCACGGCTCGCTGATGTCGACAGTTTCGGCCATTTGCTCAATCAGCTTGGCGTGTCGACCACCATTGAAGGCGCGCGGCCGGAAGATTTCGGACGGGTAATGACCCTGAAAGCCGGAAAGATCACGTCTACCGAAGCGCCCTATGACATTGTCCGCAAGATGCGCGCTTCCATCCTCGTGCTTGGGCCTTTGTTGGCCCGTGCTGGAGAATGCCGGGTATCCTTGCCCGGCGGCTGTGCGATAGGGAACCGGCCGATTGATTTGCATTTGAAAGCGATTGAAGCGCTGGGCGCGACTATTGAGACGACCAGCGGCTATGTGACTGCCCGCCAGCCGGACGGCGGATTGCCGGGAGGTGAATTTACCTTCCCCGTCGTTTCTGTTGGCGCGACCGAAAACGCTCTGATGGCAGCCGTGCTGGCCAATGGCGAGAGCCGCCTCAGAAACGCCGCGCGGGAACCGGAAATTATTGATCTGTGCAATATGCTGGTCGCAATGGGCGCAGAGATTGAAGGCATCGGATCATCCGACCTGACGATACACGGAGTTCCCCGCCTGCACGGTTGCACCTATCGGGTGATGGCCGACCGCATCGAAGCGGGCAGCTATGCCTGCGCTGTCGGCATTACCGGCGGAGAGGTTGATCTGGTCGGCGCCAATGCGGACGAAATGGAAGCGACCTTAGCGGCCCTGACCGAAGCGGGCTTGCATATTGAGCCCTATAACAAAGGCATCAAGGTTGCAGCCAACGGAACGCTGAAACCACTCACTCTCTCGACCGCACCCTACCCGGGCCTTGCCACCGATATGCAGGCGCAGCTGATGGCTATGCTCTGCATGGCCGATGGAGCAAGCGTGCTCACCGAAACGATTTTCGAAAACCGCTATATGCACGTGCCCGAACTCAACCGGATGGGCGCGGACATCGAGACCAAGGGCCGAACCGCCGTTGTGCGTGGCGTCAAGAAAATGACCGGTGCCCCGGTCATGGCCACCGACCTGCGGGCGTCGATGAGTCTTGTGATCGCCGCGCTGGCAGCGGAAGGCGAAACCCAGTTGCAGCGCATCTATCATCTTGATCGCGGCTATGAGCGGCTCGAGGAAAAACTCGCTGCTGTGGGCGCCGATATTGAGCGCATCAGCGGGGACTAAAACTTGGTCCCCCTGCGCAGGGCGGCTAGCACTTATGGCAGCTTGCATGTCGTGCGCTTTTACCGTGTAATCCTTTTCATAAATAGGAGAGGATGAGTCCATGTTTTCAGGACCAATGGAAGACCGGCTGGCAATCCGGGAATTGCACGACAGCTATTGCGATGCCGTTTTACGGACAGACCCCGATGATTGGGGAGCCCTCTGGACTGAAGATGCTGTCTGGTCGCTTATGGGCACCGAGGTCGTGGGGCGCGAAAATATCGTCAACCTCTGGAACGGCGCGATGAGCCAGTTTGATGCGGTCAGCTTTCTCGGGATACCAGGCAGCCTTGAAGTCACCGGCGACACCGCCACTGGCCGATACCAGACCCATGAGATCCTGGTCGAAAAGGGCGAACCGCGTATTGCTGGTGGACGCTACGACGACGAATTCGTCAAAATTGACGGCCAATGGCTCTACAAAAAACGTATATTCAATGTCGTCGCTCAACTGGGCGGACAAAAGCTTTAGGGGGAATTTGAAGCATGGCTAAAATAGTAATCGCAGCGCATATTGATGTGGATCCGGCAACACGCGAAGAATGCCTGAAAAAAGCGCAGCCCTATATTGACGGCGCTCTGAGTCAGGAAGGCTGTCTGTGCTATAGCTGGGCTGCGGATATGAATAACCCTGAACGCATCGAAGTGTTTGAAGAATGGACCGACGAGGAAGCTCTCGCGCAGCATTTCAAGGACGTGCATTATTCAAGCATGCTCGCGCATATCGGCAGCTTTGGGCTGAAAAATGCGGTCAGCGCCAAATATCGTGTCGATGCAGAGGCCCCGGTTTATAATGCAGAAGGTGTCCCGACACCCGCCTTTGACTGAACATCAAGCAGGAATGAAAACATGAACGAAGCGGTTTCAAAATCCTTGTTTCAGCCAGACATATTGGTTGATCCGTTTGACTTTTACGAAGAGCAACGCGCGAAGAACCCGGTATTTCTGGACGAAGCCAGCGGAGCCTATGTCGTTCTGGACTATCATCTGATATCCGAAGCGGTCGGTCGGCTCGACGATTTTTCCAACAATTTTACAGCCCTGCTTTCGGGCGGAAAATCCGACGAAGAGCTGGCAAATGATACCGAAATTCAGGAAATTCAGGCGAAGGGATGGCCGCAGGTCAACACCTTGCTGACGGCTGACCAGCCCGTGCACACCCGCTTCCGCAAACTCGTCAATCTCGCTTTCTCCATGCCCAAGGTCAACAAGCTCGAAGACAGCATCAGGGCCATGTCCACCGAATTGATTGATGGCTTTATCGACAAGGGCGAATGCGAATTCATGGAAGAATATGCCATTCCCATGCCGGTCAAGACGATTGCCGTGCAACTGGGACTGGACGTCGCCGATGCCGGTACGATCAAGCGCTGGACCAATGCCTTTGTGGACCGGTTATCCGGTATGATGACCCGCGAGCGGCAACTGGAAACCGAACGCGAGGTGGTGGAATATCAACATGCGCTGAAAGCCAATATGGATGCGCGCCGAAAAGAGGCGAAAGACGATATCCTGTCCGATCTGGTCAATGCGCAAGTGGATGGCGAACGCCCCCTTGATGACGCGGAATCGCTCTCCATTGTCCAGCAGCTGATGGTGGCCGGCAACGAAACGACCACCGCTGCTCTGGGCGAAGGCCTGCGCCTGTTTGCGACCAACCCCGACCAGTATAAAAAGATTCAGGACGATCCCTCGCTGATCCCCAATGCGGTCGAAGAAGTATTGCGGATGTCTAGCGGCTCTTCCGGTATCTGGCGGGTGATGCACCGGGATGCGGAACTGGGCGGCGTCATGCTACCCAAGGGCGCGATGGTGATGATGCGCTATCATGCCGCCAATCGCGATCCCAAGCAGTTTGAAAACCCCAATGAATTTCAGGTTGACCGCAAAAATGCGCGGACTCATCTCGCCTTTGGTAAAGGCATTCACATGTGCGTCGGCAATATGTTGTCGCGTAAGGAAATGACGGTGTCCTTTCAGGAATTTGCCAAACGGATCGACAATATCCGGATCAAGGAAGGCGCGGAACTGACCTATCCGCCCAATATGATGCTGCGCGGGCTATCGTCTTTGCCGCTCACTTTTGACAAACGCTGATAACAGACAAAGGGCAGAGACTATGGGGATGATGGACGGAAAAGTTGCGCTTATTTCCGGCGGCGCCGAAGGCATTGGCGGCACCGCAGGCAGACGATTTGTCGAAGAAGGCGGATCCGTCATGCTCGGCGATATCCAGCTCGAAAAAGCACAGGCCCATGCCGCGTCTTTGGGCGATCGCGCAGCAGCAATAGAGCTGGACGTCCGCAATCTTGACCAATGGCATGCCGCGGTAAAGGCAACGCAGGACAGGTTTGGCAAGATTACCACCCTGTTCAATATCGCAGGCATTTCCGAGCCCGGCGCGGTTGACGATGTGGACCTCGACAGTTGGAGCCGAACCATCGACATTAATCTCAACGGCACCTTTTACGGGTGCCGGGCGGCCCTGCCTGCAATCGTGGACAGCGATGAAGACGGATCGATAGTCAATGTCGGCTCCATGCTCGCGATGCGCCCCGGATCTGGCATGGCGGCCTATTCTGCGAGCAAAGGCGCGGTCACGGCGCTGAGCAAATCACTGGCGCTGCATTGTGCCGCACAGGGGAATAAGGTCCGGGTAAACACCGTCCACCCGGGGGCGATCGATACGCCGATGTATCAACGCTATCTCGCCGCATTTCCCGGAACCCATGAAGAGGCCGTTGTCGCCTTTAATTCCAATCATCCGATCAATCGGGTCGGCCAGGCGGAAGAAGTCGCCAATGCGATGATCTGGCTGTCCAGCGCAGGGGCGAGCTTTACCACCGCAAACGATGTCACCGTCGATGGCGGCGGCAGTTACCGGGAATAGGATCGATCTAAGACAGATAGGGCCGTTCATCAGCCAAAGAAAAGGGGCCGCCGAAGCCACCCCTTCCTCTGCCAGATGTGTGAAATGCGAAAATCTGGCGTCGGTAATCTCTGTGTTCTTTAGCGCCCGTTACTGGCGACAATATCAACCACGGTGCCTCCGCCGGAGCGGCTGTTGAGCGTAATCACATAGGCGCCATCGTCCGAACCGCGCGTCCCGCCCAGGACATGTTCGCTGCCGCGCAGCAGATATTCTGCGCTATAGCCGCCGCGTTTGGCCTGGGTGTAATAATAGTCCACGACATTTTTCATCGGGCTGGCGGTGGAGAAGCTGACCACGCGAATGTCGCATAGCCCGCCTTCAACGCCGGCCGCTTCCTTGACATTGGCCTTGGGATAGACCGGAAATTCCGGTGGCATCCGGTTGGCCCAACCCATGTCATAGCTAAGCTTTTGATCGCATGTGCCTTTGCCGCGCTGGGCCTGCGCCTTTGCACCAAGCGTTACGCCTTCGGAACCGGCGCAGCTGGTGCACTCGTCATCCGATGTCATGTTACGCGGCTTGGGCGCGCTGAGCAGCTGGCCTTCAATCTGGGCGCTCGCATAAGCCTTGCCGCCCTCAGGCGGCACTTTCCCGTCAATCGCGCCATTTGCTCCGCGGATCGCATTGGTGTTGGCCTGGTCGGTGAGATTGGGATCAACCAATATCTGGCCTTCCAGGGCATCTTTCATCGCCGGATCGGCGGTCAGATTATCATCCAGTTCTGCCAGTTCGGCTTCATTGCCTTCGTTGCTACCGCAAGCGGCCAAGGTCAGCGGCAGGGTAAATGCCGCCGCTGCCAGCAAGAGGGAACGGGATAGATGTGTCATGCAATATGCTCCTGAATAGGCCTGATAATTGCACCAAAAAGCGTTAATTTTCTGTTAGGAAACGTAGTTAAACCGCCAATCTCTTGTTAACCACCTGTGCCAAATCGGGATTCTCAACCGAATCCATCCGGGCCTTCCATTTCGCCGAATCGAATGAGCCGGGACGTCAAAACAGCCGCCTGCCGATTGACCACCGCCTTTTGATATTCGGGATCCGTGACCATTTCGAGAAACGCGCCGCTATTGGGGTAGCGCGCAATGAACGAACTGTCCCATTGCTTGTCATCCGGCCCGATCACCATCGCTTCCATCTTGCCGCGCCAGATGATCGTCCCGCCGACCCGTTTGAAAATCGGTCCGCTGGTCTTGCCATATTCCTCATAGGCCCGCGCGCCGGTCCAGCCATGGGCCGCATTGGGGTGATCCTCGGGATATTGCGCTGTTTCATGAAATCGCAACAGGTTGAGCATGTTGATCGGCACATCGCGTGGCAGCGCCTTGAATGCATCAAAATGTTCCCGCGAGGGATCGAGATATCGGTCTTCGGCCATAGCCATGCTCTCCTCTCGTCGCAGCTTATTGAAACTGCTTTCTATTCTCCATCCACTGTTTGCGTGATTGGCCCCAGTCGTCAACCCGCGCGTCCTGATAAGGTTCGGGCAATGCGGTTGGCCCACGATTGGTCGACCCAAGCCGTTCGGCCAGTTTGATCGACGCGAGATTTTCCGGATCAATCGTATGGCAGATATCGCTCCAGCCGAGTGTATCGACCGCATAGTTCATGCTCGCCACAGCCGCTTCCAGCGCATAGCCTTTGCCAGCATATTCAGGCGCCACGCCCCAGCCCACTTCGGTGCCCGGCCAGCTATCGGGATACCATGGCCCAATCCGGCCGATCCACTGGCCACTATCTTTGAGGATGAGCGAGAACATCGCATAGCCGCGCACATGCCATGCGCCGATCATCGCACATAGATCGCGCCAGCTTTCCGCCCGGCTCTTGACACCGCCGATGAAAGTCATGGTTTCCGCGTCCGATTGAAACGCCGCCCAGCTGTCAAAATCATCGCCATGGGGTGGTCGCAGGATCAACCGCTCGGTTTCAATTTTAATGTCCGTGATATTCATGGCCTTCCTCCCTCAAGCACTCCCACTATCATGCGCCTATCCATATAGAAACACTTGCAAAATTGGTGCACTATTCCTATAATACAGTTATGGCCAATGTAATTTCTATACTCATCGGCGGCATCGCCCTCATTCTCGCTTTCGTTGGACTGGTTCCCCTTCTCGGGTGGACCAACTGGCTGATTTTGCCGATTGCCGGCGTTGGCGCCCTGTTCGGGCTGATTTCTTCGCGCAGCAGCGGCATGTATTTCTGCCTGATCGTCATGTGCATCTGCGCCTTCCGTCTATGGATCGGCGGCGGGATTATCTGATCGCCTCCATCGAAAGATGAACGAGTTTCTACAGTTTCGACGCAGAATCGGCAAAAAATCAGCATGCCGGTTCCGCGGATGAATTTCGCTGCCAAACGGCTTTGAAAACCATTGCAGCCAAGATATCAATATCAAGCGATGTAGGACAGCATTTTTATTAGCGATCCAAGCTAATATATATTGCCACTCCAGGGACTGAAGCCTAGTCGCCGAAATATGACAGATCAGGCATCGGGCAGTCGGTTGGGGCTTATGCAAGCGCTGCTTGCCTGTGCCTTCTGGGGTGTCATGCCTATTTATTTCAAGCTTTTACAAAGCGTAGCGCCGCTCGAAGTGGTAGCACACCGAGTCATCTGGTCCGTGCCATTGTTGCTGGTCATCCTCTATTTCCGTAAAAACCTAGCGGGGCTACGCGCGTCTTGGGCGGAAGCGAAAGTGCGCAATGCGCTGCTGGGCAGTTCTCTCTTAATTGCGGCAAACTGGCTGATTTACGTCTGGGCGGTGCAGAGTGATCACATTTTGGCCGCCAGCCTGGGCTATTTCATCAGCCCGCTGCTCAGCGTTTTTCTCGCCAAGATTTTTCTCAAGGAACAGCTGAGCCGCAACCAGTGGATTGCGGTCGGCATTGCGGCTGTCGGTGTATCGATTTTGGCGGTCGAGGCATGGCAGACCCTGTGGATCAGCCTCGCACTCGCCGGGTCCTGGGGTTTTTATGGCCTGGTCCGCAAAGTCGCCGTGGTCGGCCCGATTGTCGGACTCACGATTGAAACCAGCTTTTTGTTCGTTCCGTTTCTGCTGTTTATCGGCTGGATAACCTTTGGCAATGTCCCGCCGACAACGACGGCCCATTTTGGCGACACGCCGTCGATCACCATGCTCTTGCTGGGCGGGGCCGCCGTCACCGCCGCGCCGTTGACGCTCTTTGCTGCGGCGGTCAAGACAATGAAGCTAAGCACCATCGGCCTGTTTCAATATCTGGCGCCAACGTTACAGTTTCTGATCGGTGTGTTTATCTATCGGGAACCGCTGACGACGTCGCATCTGATATGTTTCATACTGATCTGGAGCAGCCTCGCTTTATTCTCCGCCGACGCCATTTTTGGGAAATCAGCGGAGAAAGCCGCAACAACCTAATTGTCTCTCCTTATGGGAGAGGGTCAGTTAACGCACGAGGCGCCACTGCAATTCCTGCCCCGCGTGAAACGGAACGATAGTCGCCCCGCCCGCCTCGATATTTTCCGGTACAATTGTCGTCGAACGTTGCAAGGTCACCGTCCCCTCATTCAGCGGCAGGCCATAGAAATTGGGGCCATGTTCCGAAGCAAAGCCTTCCAGCTTGTCGAGCGCGCCTTCTTCGTCAAACACAGTCGCGTAGCTTTCCAGCGCGTAAGGCGCGTTGAATATTCCCGCGCAACCGCAAGCCGATTCCTTGGCGTGAATTTCATGTGGGGCACTGTCGGTGCCGAGGAAATATTTCGCAGACCCTGATGTCGCGGCCTTGCGCAACGCCAACCGGTGCTGTTCGCGCTTGGCGACCGGCAGGCAATAGGCATGAGGACGAATCCCGCCCTCAAACATCGCGTTGCGATTGATATGCAGATGTTGCGGCGTGATGGTCGCACCGACATGCGGACCAGCCTCATTCACAAAATCCACCGCATCAGCGGTGGTGATATGTTCAAACACCACTTTCAGCCCGGGCAATTGCGTAACCAGTTTCGACAAAGTCCGCTCGATAAACACCGCTTCGCGATCAAAGACATCAACATCGGCATCGGTGACTTCGCCATGGATCAACAGCGGCATGCCAATTTTTTCCATCTGCTCCAGCACCGGCATGATATTGGCGACATCCGTCACCCCGTGCGCGCTGTTGGTCGTCGCGTTGGCGGGGTAAAGCTTCGCCGCGGTAAAGACGCCGCTTGCAAAGCCCCACTCGATATCAGCAGCATCCGCGCCGTCCGTCAGATAGCAGGTCATCAGCGGGGTGAAACCATCATGATCGGGGACAGCGGCCAAGATCCGGTCCTGATATGCCTGAGCCATCTTCGTGTCCGTCACCGGCGGCGCCAGATTGGGCATGATGATCGCACGCGCAAATTGCCGCGCGGTGTAGCTTGCCACCGATTGCAGCATAGCGCCATCGCGCAGGTGCACATGCCAGTCATCTGGCTGTCTGATGGTGATTTGCTCAGGTGATTGATTCATGGTTCGGGCTTTCTTTTGGCGCTGAGCGTCCCTACCTAATCCTTATGACCGAAACCAGACTTATTCAGCGCGCGGTGATCCGCATATCAGCCAGTGATGATAGCGAGGATTGCTGGGACTTTCTGCAAGGCCTGGTCACGCAGGATATGCAAGCCGTATTGGCGGGCGCGCCGAAATGGAGCGCCTTGCTGACCGCGCAGGGGAAAGTGCTATTCGACTTTTTCCTGTGGGCCGATAGCGATGATATCCTGATCGATTGCGAGCAGGACCATGCCGAAGCCTTGGCCAAGCGACTGAAACTCTATCGCCTGCGCCGGAAAATCAACGTTGAAATAGATGATAGTCAAACCGTGCACTGGTCACGCGATGCGCGTGATAAGCCCGCTGATCCGCGCCTGCCGGCACTCGGCCATCGCTGGTTGGCAGCCGACCAAAATGACGGCAGCGCGGATGCCGCCTATAAAGCATGCCGCCTCTCACTTGGCGTGACCGAAGGCCAAGCCGAACTGGGCAGCGACAAGACGCTGTGGCTGGAATGCAATGCCACCGAATTGAATGGCGTCAGCTTTACGAAAGGTTGCTATGTCGGTCAGGAAAATACCGCGCGGATGAACTACCGGCAGAAAGTCAACCGCCGCCTGGTCGTGGTTCCCATCGATCAAGCGGACGAAAAGCGGCAGCGTATCGCCTATCCCGATCTGGGGCTATCCGTCGAACATCGCCGGGTCGACGATATTGCGGGTTTCGCTCTTCCCGATTGGCTCAAAACTGCCCTCGGCCCGCAACCGGATTAATTGAGGCGACGGGTTTAGGCCGCGTCGCCTTCTTCAGCTGCCTTGGCTTTCACGGTGCGCCGTTTGCGCACGGGTTTCTTTTCAGCTTTGGGCTCATCATCCGATTGTATCGATATGGCCGGCGGCAAAGCGCTGACGTCCAAGCCGTTTGATTCGCCGTTATTTTCTGCAACCGCCGCCGCTGGCTTGCGAGGCCGACGCGCGCGAACAGGCTTTTTCTCTGCCGGTGCATCCGCATTTTCATCCGACTGTGATGCCGGTGCTGCCGTATCGTCTTTTACGACTTCAGCATTCGGACCACGATCCCGTTGCTGGCGTCCACGCGGGCTGCGATCCTGACGCTCGCCCTCTTCCTGTTCGCCACTTTCGCTGCGATTGTCGCTGCGGCTATCATTCCGGTCGCTATTGTTGCGATCGCTATTCTGGCCGCGTTGCTGTTCCTCGCGGGCGAGGCGCTGCTCTTCGCGGCGCGCCACAGTGTCTGCATTCACCCGGAAATAATGGTCGGCAAACTGATGATAATATTCAGCATTGACGCGATCGCCATTGACCTGAGCGTCCTGCGCCATCTTCTTGTATTTTTCGAGCATCTGCGCCGCGTTGCCGCGCGCACGGTTGTCGATCCGGTTATCGCGATCAACGCCGCCACCGCCCCGATTGCTCTGGTTGCGGTTATTATTGCTATTGTTGCGGCCACGACGACGGCCGGGCTGACGATTATTCATCAAATTCTGGGTGTCCTTATACCGTTAATAAACTCGGTCTTTCCTGTTGTTCGACCGCCTCATGGCGGTGCCCCTGCTGCGGTCGAAATGATCCACAGCAACCCAAAAAAGATAAATGATCGCCGGACATCAGCAATATTATCTATATGGGGGTAGGCCAGCGATTTTAGGGATATTGCCAGAAATCATCTGGGCCTGAAACATCCTTAGCGCCTTCATAAGCCAAAACCAAGCAAATTCTATCAAGCGGGCGCGCGGCGCAATATCAGCAACCGGTCATTGCCGCCCAAATCCTGTTTACATTCAACGGCATAACGATGTTTTTCCGCCAATTTCGTGACAGGCTCGGCCTGATCAAATCCGATTTCCAACAGCGCGGCACCGTTTTCCGCCAATAATGCGTCCAGAGCCGGAATGATGATATGATAGTCATCCATCCCCTCCGCCCCGGCGAACAGCGCGGCATGCGGCTCATAGTCCGTCACTTCCCTGGATAATTTCGCCTTTGTCGAAACATAAGGCGGATTGGCGAGAATCAGATCAAAGGGGCCGCCGAGAGATTGCGTCCAATTTGCGGCTGTCCAGTCCTGCAACAGGAAACGCGCCCGGTCACTCAATTCCAGCCGATCAGCGTTATTATGCGCCATGGCCAGCGCCGGCGCACTGGCATCCATCCCGACGCCGCGCGCTTCGGGAAATTCGGACAAAGCCGCGAGCAACAGCGCCCCGCTGCCCGTACCGAGATCGAGAATCATGTTCGGCCGATGCCCGGCGCCCCATTGCACGGCGGTTTCGATCAATATTTCGCTATCGGGACGCGGGATCAGCACATCGGACGATACCTGAAAAGGCAAGCTCCAAAACTCCCGCTCGCCGACAATATGCGCCACCGGTTCATGCGCCTTGCGGCGCTCCAGCAGAGCGGAAAAGCCATCGGGAACATCGAGTTTTGGCAGTTGGAGAAGCAAATCCTGCCGGTTCATGCCCAGAGCATGCGTCATCAGCAATTCCGCATCGAGACGCGGTGTGTCGCTGACCGCTTCCAATGCCTTTGCCGCTTGCCGCAGGGCTGCGGCCATATCACCCATCCAGATTGGCGAGGCGGCTGGCTTCATCCTCGGCGATCAGAGCATCGACCATCTCGCCGAGCGCGCCGCCTTCGACGATTTCGGGCAGCTTGTGCAGGGTCAGGTTGATCCGGTGATCGGTCACCCGGCCTTGCGGATAATTATAGGTGCGGATGCGTTCGGAGCGGTCGCCGGAGCCGACCATGGCCTTGCGGGCGTCGGCCTCTTCGCTCGCCACGGCTGCGCGCTCCTGTTCGTATAGCCGCGCGGCGAGTACTTTCATCGCTTGCGCCTTGTTCTTGTGCTGTGATTTGCCGTCCTGACATTGCACAACCAGGCCTGTGGGCAGATGGGTGATGCGAATCGCGCTGTCGGTCTTGTTGACGTGCTGACCGCCTGCACCGCTGGCCCGATAGGTGTCGATGCGCAGGTCTTCGGTGCGGATATCGACATCGACCTCTTCCGGCTCGGGCAGGACCGCAACGGTGGCGGCAGAGGTATGTATGCGTCCGCCACTCTCGGTTTCCGGCACGCGCTGGACCCGGTGGACGCCGGATTCGAATTTGAGCTTGGCGAACACGCCCTTGCCCTGAATATTGGCGACAACCTCCTTGAAACCGCCAACCTCCGACGCATTGGCGGAGATCAGTTCTATTTTCCAGCCCTGTTCGTCGGCAAAGCGGCTGTACATGCGGTAAAGATCGCCCGCGAAAAGCGCCGCTTCATCGCCGCCAGTGCCGGCGCGAATTTCCAGCATCGCAGGGCGTTCATCCGCCGCATCCTTGGGCAGCAATTGCAATGCCAGCGCAAGTTCCGCCTTTTCCAGCGCTTTCTTGACGTCATCCACCTCGTCCGCCGCCATGGCTTTCATCTCGGCATCATCACCAGCGAGCATTTCTTCGAGCCCTGCCTGCTCATCACGCAGGCGCTTTACCTCGGCAGCTGCGTTTGCAACCGGTTCGATCTCGGCATATTCCTTGGACGTCTCGACAAATTTATCGCCGTCGAGATTGCCAGAGGCCATCATCGCCTGCAGCTCGGCAAAACGCGCTTCGATCTGGGCGATGCGTTGGGGGGTTATGGTGGTCATTCGATATTACTAGCCTGCAACACGGCATCGACAGCATAACCTGTTTCTGCTCGTTCATGTGCTACGACATTATAGCCTGATTTCAAAGCTTCCAGCACAACATCAATTAGACTGCTGTTAGCTTGTTCGAAGCTATCCGGTTCATTGATTCTAATTTTGTGCCCCTGCCTAGATGGAATTCCTTTACCGCTTTCATCTGCCGTAACAACCAAACGGCCTCTTGAGCCTCTTTTCGTGGCCAACGTAAAACGCTTCTTGGTATTCCCCCGAAAAGCAAAATCGGTGACTATTCCAGCACGTCTAAGAACGCTCACGATCTCTAGAGCCACTTTTTCGTCTTTGGGGTCATCAGGAATGACGGTGATCAGAGGCTTTTCAGGCCTTGGCTCTTCAAGCAACATCCCCAGCCGCTCAATCCCGGCGGCCCAACCCACAGCGGGGGTTGCAGGCCCGCCGAGCGATTCAATCAAGCCATCATAACGCCCACCGGCCAGTACAGTACCCTGCGCGCCCAGACGGTCGGTCACAAATTCAAACGCGGTATGGCGATAATAATCAAGCCCGCGCACCAGTCGGCTATTGCGCGTCCACGCCACGCCGCAGGCATCCAGTCCTTCGGTGACCTGCGCAAAAAATTCCTTTGCTTCGCTCGACAGATAGGCGTCAATATCCGGCGCGCTGTCGGCAATCGGGCGGTCCTGCCGCTCTTTGCTGTCCAATATCCGCAGCGGATTGCGCTCCAGCCGGTCCTGGCTATCCTTGGACAGACCCGCCTTGTGCGCCTGAAAATGCGCGACCAGCGCGTCCCGCCAGGCATCACGGCTCTCGGCATCGCCCAAAGTATTGAGCTGCAAGGTCACGCCATCGGCTATGCCCAGCTCCTTCAAAAGCTGATCGGCAAAACACAGCAATTCGACATCGGCTGCCGCTTCACCTGCGCCAATAATTTCGGCATCGAGCTGGTGAAACTGCCGATAGCGGCCCTTTTGCGGGCGCTCATAGCGGAACAAGGGACCGTGCGTGGAAAGCTTCAACGGCATATGCTGCTGCCAGCCGTTGGTCAGAAAGGCGCGGCTGATACCGGCGGTAAATTCGGGGCGCAGAGTCAGGCTGTCACCGCCGCGGTCTTCAAAACTGTACATTTCCTTAGACACGACATCGGTGGTTTCACCCAGGGACCGCGCAAAGACGGAAGTGGGCTCAAACACCGGCATCTGCACGCCCTTGAACCCGTAAAGCCGCCGAACGCGCTCGAACGTCTCCACCACATGCTGGAAACGTTCCTGGTCCTCGCCAAATATATCCTGCGTGCCGCGAACGGGTTGCGGTGTCTGTATCTTTGCCATGTTTGCCCTTTTGTCCTGAGCGCGCTTTAGCCGGTGCTGCGCAAAAGCGAAAGATGGCTTATTTTCTATCGCCAAAACGCACGCTTTTTCTTCTCCGCCCTCTGGACGCAGCCGCTAAAAAGCGTCATTCAGCACAAAAGCCACGTTACAGGGGATTGAGTGAGTATGCGTCTGGTTGCATTTTTGGGCCTGTTTTCGGTCCTGTCTTTCGTTTCGCCTGTCACCGCCGCCTCAGCTGCCATGCCGGATAATCTGAGCAAGCCGGCCTATGTTGCGGCGGAAGATACGATCCCGACAGCCCAAGACATCCCCTTCCCCGGCACCATGCGGCTGGAGGTCGATGCTCGCGATAACCAGCAGGGCGTATTCCGCGTAACGCAGGTTATTCCGGTTGCCAAGGCTGGCAAATTAACCCTGCTTTATCCCGAATGGCTGCCCGGCAATCACGCCCCGCGCGGCGAGATTGAAAAGCTGGCGGCGCTGGAATTTTCCGCCAATGGTGAGAAACTGGCCTGGGTCCGCGATGATATGGACGTCTATGCCTTTCATCTGAACGTGCCCGAAGGCGTGTCGGAAATCACCGCCAAATTTCAATTCACCTCCGCGACCACCAGCAGCCAGGGCCGGATCGTCATGGCGCCATCGATGTTGAACCTGCGCTGGCATCAGGTTTCGCTCTATCCCGCGGGCTATTATGTCCGCCAAATCCCGGTCGAAGTGACCGCCATCTATCCCGCCGGCTGGCAAGCGGCCAGCGCGATGCGGCCTTTAGCGCGGCAACCCAAAACAGATGATCTCAATCGCGTGGTTTATCAGAAGACAGATTATGACACGCTGATCGACAGCCCGGTCTTTGCCGGTAAAAATTTCCAGTCCCACCGGCTGAGTCGCCGCGTGCACCTGAATATCGTCGCGGACGATGCAAAATATCTCAAACCCAATAAGTCACACATAGCCAAACATAGCAAACTGGTGCGCGAAGCCGAGGCGCTGTTCGACAGCCATCCCTATGACCGCTATGATTTCCTGCTCGCGCTGACCGAGGAAATGGGCAGTATTGGAATTGAGCATCATCGCTCCTCGGAAAATGGTGTGAACCGCGAATATTTTACCAAATGGGACGATGGCCCCGGTCGCCGCAACCTGTTGCCACACGAAATTGTCCATAGCTGGAACGGCAAATATCGCCGCCCCGCCGGCATGTGGACGCCCGATTTCCGTGAACCGATGCGCGACAGCCTGCTTTGGGTCTATGAGGGACAGACGCAGTTCTGGGGCTATGTTCTTGGGGCGCGTTCCGGTCTCTATTCCAAACAGGACACGCTGGATGCCTTTGCGGCCATCGCGGCGGGCATGGATCTCCGCGTGGGCCGCCTTTGGCGCCCGCTGATCGACACGACTCATGATCCGATTATTGCCGCGCGCAAACCCAAACCGTGGAGCAGCTGGCAGCGGCAGGAAGACTATTATAACGAAGGCCTGCTCATCTGGCTGGAGGTCGATGGCATTATCCGCCGCGAATCGGAAGGCGAGAAATCGCTCGAAGATTTTGCCCGGAGCTTTTTCAAGGGCAAGAATGGCGACTATGGCGTCGTTACCTATGAACTGCCCGATGTGATCGCGGCACTTGACGCGGTGCAACCATATGACTGGGCTGGGTTCATCCGGGAACGGGTCTATCAGACAACTGCCGAAGCACCCAAAAATGGCCTGGCGCTGGGCGGCTATAAACTGGTCTATAATGCCACGCAGAGCGATTTTATCCGCGCCAACGATAAACGCCGCAAACAGCTGGATCTCAGTCACTCGATCGGCATGGTGGTAAGTGACAAGGGCGTTGTCAAAGCGGTGATGTGGGACGGTCCGGCATTTAAGGCGGGCCTTAAAAACGGCCTCACTATCACTGCAGTAAACGGCAAGGCCTATACCGCCGAAATGTTGACCCAGGCGATCGAGGAAAATCGCGGGCAAATGAATAAAATCGAGATATTCGCGAAGAATGACGACCAGTATAGCAATTTTTTGGTCGATTATTCAGGCGGGCTTCGCTATCCGCACCTCGAAAAGATTATTGCGGATGCAACCGCTGGAGAGGGTGGCCAAGCTGAAGGGGGCATTGACCGGCTATTAGAGCCAAAAACCAGATAATAGGACCCAATACCCTATGGACATCACCAAAATTCCTATCGGCGATAACCCGCCCGAAAGCCTCAACGTCATAATCGAAGTTCCGGTGGGCGGCGAACCGGTTAAATATGAATTTGACAAGGCATCGGGCGCTTTGTTCGTCGACCGCATCCTCCACACACCGATGCGCTATCCCGCCAATTACGGTTTTATCCCGCATACCTTGTCCCCCGATGGCGATCCGCTCGATGCGCTGGTCGTGGCGCGCTCGCCCTTCATGCCGGGCTGTGTTGTGCGTTGCCGGCCGATTGCGGTATTGAATCTGGAAGACGAGCATGGCGGCGACGAAAAACTGCTTTGCGTTCCGATTGACGCGACTTTCCCTTATTATCGCGCCATTGGCGAAGGTGGTGATCTGCCTGAAATCGTGATGCAGCAAATCGAGCATTTCTTTACCCATTACAAAGACCTGGAGCCCGAAAAATGGGTCCGCGTCGGCAAATGGGGCGATGCCGAGGAAGCCCGCAAAGTTGTCCTGGAAGCCATTGAACTGGCGAAAACAAAAGCATGAGCAAGATGCAATATGCGGCCGGACTAGCACTAATCGCTTGTCTGGCCGCCTGCACGACGCCCGAAACCCGGGTGCGCAACGGATTGATGAGCGCGGGCCTGTCCAAGCCCGTATCAACCTGTATGGCCGGGCGGATGGTCGATCGGCTTTCGCTGGATCAGATCAGCAAGCTCAACGGTCTCGGCAAGATCCGAAAACGGGATCCTGGTGATATTAGCGTCAATGAATTTGTGAAACGGACGAAGGCGCTGCAAGATCCCGAAATCCTCGGCGTTGTGACGTCTTCAGGGGTTGTTTGCGCGCTAAAGTGAAGCGCCTGTCAAAATCATCAGCATGAATCGTGACCGATCCGGGCCGAAGGGCTGGAAATACCCATCAGACTATGCTTTAGCCCTGCACAAGACTCGATAACCGAATATATAAGAAAGGCGCTGCACCGTCCCATGAACATCCATGAATATCAGGCCAAAGAAGAACTCGCCAAATATGGCATTGGCATTCCTGCAGGCCACGCGGCCCTGACCGTTGAAGAAGCCGTTGCAGCAGCCGAGAAACTGCCCGGACCGCTCTATGTGGTCAAAGCGCAAATCCATGCCGGCGGACGCGGCAAGGGCAAGTTCAAGGAATTGGGGCCAGATGCCAGCGGCGGCGTGCGCCTCTCCAAATCGGTCGATGCGGTGCGCGATAATGCGGCGGAAATGCTCGGCAACACGCTCGTCACTATCCAGACCGGTGATGAAGGCAAGCAGGTCAACCGGCTCTATGTCACCGATGGCGTGGATATTGAGGAAGAATATTATCTCTCCATGCTGGTCGACCGCGCAAGCGGCCGGATCGCGATGATCGTTTCCACCGAAGGCGGCATGGACATCGAAGATGTTGCGCATAACACGCCGGAAAAAATCAAGACGATCACGATCGATCCCGCGCAAGGCTTCATGCCGCATCATGGCCGGTCGATGGCTTTTGCTCTTGGCCTGTCCGGTGATCTCAACAAGCAAGCCCAGAAACTCGGCAAACAGCTCTATACCGCGTTTACCGACATGGATTGCGAGATGCTGGAAATTAACCCGCTCGTCGAAACCAAAGACGGTCAGCTGCTCGTGCTCGACACGAAAATGAGCTTTGATGGCAACGCCTTGATGCGTCACCCCAATCTGGTCGAACTGCGCGATGTGACCGAGGAAGATCCGGCAGAAGTCGAAGCATCCAAATATGACCTCGCCTACATCAAACTGGACGGCAATATCGGCTGCATGGTCAATGGCGCGGGTCTTGCGATGGCCACTATGGACATTATCAAGCTTAACGGTGCGTTCCCGGCCAACTTCCTTGACGTGGGCGGCGGAGCGACCACGGAAAAAGTGACCGCAGCGTTCAAAATCATTCTTGCTGACCCGGCTGTCGAAGGCATTTTGGTCAATATTTTTGGCGGAATCATGAAATGCGATATCATTGCTGAAGGTATTGTTACCGCAGCCAAGGAAGTCGATCTGTCGGTACCGCTCGTGGTCCGCCTGGAAGGCACCAATGTCGCGAAGGGCAAGGAAATTTTGGCGAATAGCGGTCTGCCGATCGTTTCAGCCGACGACCTCGGCGATGCGGCGAAGAAAATTGTTGCCCAGGTAAAAGACGCCGCCTGAACCGCGGCATAGGTCACAAAGTGCATCTATGCGTGGTTTGCAAAAGCGGTCATGTTGCGTTGCACCATCGATATTTGACGTTTACGTGAACGTAAGCTAAGGCGTTCGCAGAAATATAAAGAAGGAAACAGCAATGAAAATCCTGGTGCCCGTCAAACGGGTCATAGACTATAACGTAAAACCGCGGGTCAAATCCGACGGCAGCGGCGTTGATCTCGCCAATGTCAAAATGTCGATGAACCCGTTTGATGAAATCTCTGTCGAAGAAGCCATTCGCCTGAAAGAAGCAGGTAAGGCGGAAGAAATCATCGCCGTTTCGGTTGGCCCGCAAAAGGCGCAGGAAACTCTCCGCACCGCACTCGCCATGGGCGCAGACCGCGCGATCCTGGTTATGACCGACGAAGAAGTCGAGCCACTGGGCGTTGCCAAAATCCTCGCCAAAATCGTTGAAGAAGAAGCACCAAAGCTGGTCATCACCGGCAAGCAGGCGATTGATGACGATTCAAACCAAACCGGTCAGATGCTCGCAGCATTGCTCGGCTGGGGTCAGGGCACATTCGCCAACACCGTCGCCATTGACGGCGATAGCGTCGAAGTAAAGCGCGAAATTGACGGCGGTTTGCAGACGGTCAAGCTCAGCTTGCCTGCTGTGGTCACCACCGACCTGCGCCTCAACGAGCCACGCTATGCGTCGCTGCCGAACATCATGAAGGCGAAGAAAAAGCCGATGGATGAGAAAACACCGGCTGATTACGGCGTCGATATTTCGCCGCGCCTCACCACCACCAATGTTTCCGAACCGCCCGTGCGTCAGGCCGGTGAAAAGGTTGAAGATGTGGATGCGCTGGTCGCCAAACTTAAAGCTGTAGGAGCCATCTGATGAAGACTCTTGTACTCGTAGAACATGACAATACGAACATGAAAGATGCGACGCTGGCCGTGGTTACTGCCGCGTCGCAACTGGGCGAAGTCCATGCGCTGGTCGTCGGCTCTGGCTGTGCCAGCGTTGGTGAGCAAGCCGCAAAGGTCGCCGGTGTCAGCACCGTGCATGTCGCCGACGATGCCGCGCTTGCCAATCAATTGGCTGAAAATGTCGCGCCTCTGGTCGCCAGCCTGATGGACAGCCATGACGCGTTCCTCGCGCCCGCCACCACCACCGGCAAAAACATCGCGCCGCGCGTTGCTGCCTTGCTCGACGTCATGCAGATTTCGGACATTCTCTCGGTTGAAAGCGAAGACACGTTCACGCGTCCGATTTATGCCGGTAACGCGATTGCAACCGTCAAATCATCGGATGCCAAGAAAGTCATCACTGTGCGCGGGACGGCTTTTGACAAGGCAGCCACCGAAGGCGGCACCGCATCCATCGAAGGCGTCACCGGCGCCGGCGAATCCGGGCTTTCATCATTTGTGAGCGAAGAAATCGCCAAGTCGGAACGACCCGAACTGACCTCCGCCAAGATCATCGTATCGGGCGGCCGTGCCCTGGGCTCTGCCGAAAAATTCGAAGAAGTCATCACGCCGCTTGCCGACAAACTCGGCGCGGGCATCGGTGCTTCCCGCGCGGCGGTCGATGCGGGCTATGTCCCCAACGATTATCAAGTCGGCCAGACCGGCAAAATCGTTGCTCCAGAAGTCTATATCGCCATCGGCATTTCCGGCGCGATCCAGCATCTGGCAGGCATGAAAGACTCCAAGGTCATTGTCGCGATCAACAAGGACGAAGACGCACCGATTTTTCAGGTGGCCGATATCGGACTGGTTGCGGATCTGTTTAACGCCGTTCCGGAGTTGACCGAGAAGGTTTGATACCGACACTGCGCCCAAAGCATTCGTCATGCTGAACTTGTTTCAGCATCCATCGATAGGCTGGCGCTGACCGCGAAATAGATCCTGAAACAAGTTCAGGATGACGAAATGAAGAAACCCCAGCGATTTAAAAAGCTGGGGTTTTTTCTCGTTTTTCCCACTGATCCTTAATATGATCGCCAACGTCCTTAGAAAGAGCGTTCCACGCAGCTACATTATTGCCGGCATCAACCACATAAACCTTATCGTTATTATCCAAAGCTGGTTTGATATGAGCAACGGCTTCTGATGCAGAATAGGTCGAATTTACGTACCAAAATGACTTGTGAACCTTGGCCCAAGAACCAAGCTCCTTCACTTTGTCGATAACTTTGTCATAGTCTTGCCCCGGAGAGATTAAATCATACGAGACGTGCAAGTTGTTTCCCATTTGGAAACCTCCATTTTTTGACTTTCTTCAATATTTTGCTATAAATGGAGCCATGCCCGCGGGCCTCGGCCCGCGGGCATGGCTTAACGTCTAAAAACGTTTTGCCACATGGGTTTCTCTCTTTCTAGCTAGTGGGCCAAGTTTGAGTTGAACTTTCAGGAGGCTGAGGCGCAGCAACGCCCCATCCACCAACTTCTGGAGCGTCGGCAGCTTTTGCTTCCGGCGCTTCATTCTCTTCAACGGCACTAGATTGTTTCCAGTATCGTCCATTTTCACTACATACGGTCCATTCGTCACCATCCATAACAAATGTCTTGTCTTTCATTCGCCAGATGGTTGTCCGGAATGTATCAATGTTTATATCATCTGATCCAATCAGTTTATATGATTCATATAAATCAGCGGGTTGCTGGGATTTTTCCACTCCTACGGTTAGTAACATCAGAATATCGTGTTGCCGCCCACCTACAGGAGAAGGTTTGTTTGGTTGCGAATCGCCTACCGATTCGCCCTCGATGTTCCCAAGTACTCGCAGTGTAGTTTTTATGTCACTCAGCTCATTTTTCGCAGTTTCCAGGGTTTTTTCGTAGCGAGAAACCTTTGCTTCGGCTTTCCGCAAACGCTCTTTCAAGATGTTGATTGTATCTGTCATAACAAATCCCTACCAAACAATGCAGATATACACAAGCGTATGTTATGCCTGTAGGTCTCCCACTGAGATCTTTTTTGTCCTTTCGGTATCCCCCCTAATACCGTCAATAATTACTAACCGTGCCGGTTGCACGATCCAGAACGGCGCGCGCCAGACGACTTCTCGTCTATTGGATCAGGCAAGACGGTCGAATTTAGGCCAGTTCGCTTGCAGCTGGCATGGCCGTAAGCTGATGCGGTTTTTGTCGGTTGGCTGCTATAGGACTTATAGATCACTGGGAGGGCCGAGAACCAACCTGGCGAGTATCGGAACCACCATGCACTCACCCTACAACTGAAATCCTCCTTTGGTTCACCACTAAAGACACACCGCTTCCGTCTTTTTTCTGCAACCTCCCCCTGATACGACGCTTTCATGACAGCCGCCAAATCCCCCAAAACCAAACCCGACAAACGCGAGGTGCTTGCACAGGCATTGCTCGACGGAACGCCTTTGACCCAGCTTCCCGCCCGCTTCATCGCCGCAGGGTATAGCGAAAAAGCCGCTGCTTATGAGGCCGGGCGGGCGATGAAGGATCCGCTTTTCAACGCGGGTAAACGGGTGAGCAACCGGCTGCGCAAAAGCCATTGGACGCTGGACAATTATCGCCGCCTGCATCGGACTGAGGCTGGCGATGGAGCGGAAATTCCTGTCGTCCAGACAATCGAACCGGATGCGTTTTTCCGCGACTATCATCATCGCAATCTGCCGGTGAAACTGACCGGGCTGGTTGACCACTGGCCTGCGATGCAGCGCTGGACGCTGGATTATCTCGCGGGCAAAATCGGCGACGCGGTGGTTGAGCTGCAGGGCCAGCGGCAATCGCGCGACGATTATGAAATGGCCAAGGACAACCACAAGCGCCAAGTGAAATTCAGCGAATTTGTCGCCCTGCTCCGTCAGACGGAGAGCAGCAATGATTTCTACATCACCGCCTATAATGACACGGTCAACAAACAGGCGCTGGCGCCCTTGTGGGAGGATGTCGGCGATATTTCGCTGCTCAAATCCAGCGGCGGACAGGACGGATTTTTCTGGATGGGACCAAAAGGTACGATCACGCCTTTTCATCATGACCTGACGAATAATCTGCTGCTGCAAATTTCGGGGCGCAAGCGTGTCACCATGGTCGCCGCCTATGACACCCCGCATATGCGCAACCACCTGCACTGCTTTAGCTTATGGACCTCGCCCGAAGATATCCGCGCGCTGGGCGAGGCGGCGCCAAAGCTATGGCAATGCGATATTGGCCCGGGCGAGGCTGTGTTCCTGCCCGTCGGCTGGTGGCACCATGTCGAGGCGCTCGACCATACGATCGGTATGTCCTTTACGAACTTTCCGGTCGATAATGATTTTTATACAGATTATCCGAGCGAAGTGGAATTCTAGCGGTTCACGCAAGGCCGCAGGTCATCGGTCATAATCGAACCCGTTTTCGGCCAGCCGTACCCAGCGCTTTTGACGATGCGCATAAAATGCCTTTGCGAATATCGCGACGAGTGGTGTCAAAATTCCTGCGTCGACGGTTATCCGGTCGGCATAGTGCGTTTGCAAGCCGCTTGGCTTGATTTCTATCATGTGATCCCAAGTGCGGATCATCATGCCGCGGCCATTGTCGCGGATGCGGCGAACTTCGCCTTCGGCCGGCTGATCTTCAATGGCGATTATCTGCCAACCAATGGGAATGAAGCCAAATAGCAGCAGCCAGGCCCGATATTCACCCTCCACCCAGGTCTCGGGAAACGGTTTCTTTTTGGTCGGAACAAACCGCACAAACCCGCGTGTAATATAGTGCAAAAGCCGGGACGTCCGGGCTTCCTGCCAGACTTTTTCAACGGCAGCAGGAATTTCTGTTTCCAGGACAATAGTCCTCGCCATCAGACGGTAAAGCTCTCCCCGCAGCCGCAATCGCCTTTGCTATTGGGATTGTTGAACACAAAGCCTGCGGTGAAATCATCTTCCTGCCAGTCCATGGTGGACCCGATCAGATAAAGCACACTCGGCCCATCCACGTAAAACACGCCGCCGGGGGTGACGATCTTCTCGTCAAATTTCACTTCCTCGGTGATGTAATCAACCGAATAGGCGAGGCCCGAACAGCCTCTGCGCGGAGTGGATAGTTTCACGCCAATCACATCGTCCGGCGCCTTGGCCATCAGGTCGGCGATGCGTTTTTCGGCCGCGGGCGTCAGGATGATCGCTGCGGGAATTTCGCGCGTTTTGGTTTTTACTTCGGTCATGTCTCAAGCCTTTTTTGCCAGAACAATGCTTTGCCCATTTTCGGGTCCAGTTGATAATCGCCATAGCCCAGAGAAGCATAAAGCGCCCTGGCCGGCATGTTGCCTTCCAGCACTTCCAGAGTGACTTTGCAGGCGCCCACTTCCCGGGCCATAGTTTCAATCTCTGCAAACAGCGCGCGTCCGACGCCGCTGCCACGATATTCTTTGGCGACCACTATATCGTGAATGTTGATCAGCGGCTTGGCGGCAAAGGACGAAAATGTCGTCATCAAATTGGCCAGTCCCGCTACCTCGTCACCCACATAAGCGAGCACAGAGGATGCCGCCGGTGTTGCGGCCAGACCGGGAACCAGATCAGCCTGTACCTGCGGCGACAGATCTGCACCGCCGCCCATCGGGTCCATTGCATAGACGCGCAGCATCTCGACTATGGCCGCCGCGTGATCGGCATTGGCATAGTCTGCGCGAATGACGGTCGCTGCCGGCGCCATGGAAAGAGTAGCGGTTGCCGTCATAGCATCCCCAGTTCGAGCTTCGCTTCGTCGCTCATCTTCTGCGGATCCCATGGCGGGTCCCAGACGAGATTCACTTCGCTATGGCCAACACCGGGAACACTGCCGACCTGCATTTCAATTTCGCCGGGCATGGACTCGGCCACCGGGCAATGCGGGGTGGTCAATGTCATGGTGACAATCGCGTGATTATCAGGCGTAATTTCCACGCCGTAAATCAGACCAAGGTCATAAATATTCACTGGAATCTCAGGGTCATAAATCGACTTCAAGGTATCAATGACGGCTTCATAAAGATCGCCGCCCGCTTCACCCGCCGGTGTTTCGGTGGGTTGCTGAGCCAGAAAACCTTCGAGATAATCGCGCTTGCGGTTTAGCTTACTGACATCGCTTTCGGCCTCATAGGGCGAAGGGGCCATTACAGGCGCGGGCTTTTCTTCAACCGCGTCCTCGACTTTTGCCAAGGGTGGCTTTTCCACGCTGTCGACTTCTTCGACCACTATTTTGCGTTCTTCGTTCATCATTCTTTCCTACCCGAAAATCTTTCTTACCCGTTCGATACCCTTGACCAAGGCCGCGACATCTTCTGCGTCGCTGTAAATTCCAAAGCTGGCCCGCGCCGTTGCCGGTACGCCCAGATAGTCCATCAGCGGCTGCGCACAATGATGACCGGCACGGATCGCAACGCTGCCTTCATCCAATATAGTGGCGACATCATGCGGATGCACGTCGCCAACCGCGAAACTCAATATGCCCATGCTCTTATCCGGGCCGAATACCCGCACGCTGTGTATGCCGGACAAGGCTTCGCGCGCCATAGCCAGGGTTGTGTTTTCATGGGCCGAAATGACATCCAGCCCAATGGCTTCGACATATTGAATCGCGGCGTCGAGACCGACGACCCCTGCAATATGCGGCGTGCCTGCTTCGAACCGTCCCGGCGGCGGCGCATAGGTCGTGCCGTCAAAACTGACCCGGTCAATCATCGACCCGCCGCCCTTCCATGGGGGCATGGCGTCAAGAATGTCATAAGGCGCCCACAGCGCACCAATACCGGTCGGGCCATAAATTTTGTGGCCGGAAAAGACATAAAAGTCGCAGCCAAGGTCCTGCACATCCACAGGCAATCGCGGTGCGGCCTGACAGCCATCGAGCAACAGTTTCGCACCGACTTTATGAGCGATAGTTGCCGCGCGCTTGGCGTCAAGCAATGATCCCAGCACATTGGATACGTGCGCCAACGCCACCAGCTTGTGCTGTTCGGTCAGATTGGCTTCCATCCAGTCGAGATCAATCTGGCCATCGTCGGTTAAAGGCGCAACATCGATATGTGCACCCACCCGCTCAGCCAGCAATTGCCACGGCACGATATTGCTGTGATGCTCCAGCTGCGACAACATGATCCGGTCGCCTTTGCCGATATTCGCATTGCCCCAGCTTTCGGCGACCAGATTGATGCTATCGGTCGCACCGCTGGTAAAGACGATTTCATTCTCGCTCGCAGCGCCCAAGAAATCAGCAACCCGTTTACGGGCAGCTTCAAAGGCCAGCGTCATGTTGGCGGAACGCTCATAAACGCCGCGGTGTACGGTTGCATAATCAGGACCATAGGCGCGCGCTATCGCATCCAGCACGGGTTTGGCTTTTTGCGCTGTCGCAGCGGTGTCGAGATAATGCCAGTCCTCGGCTATGCCGGGAAAGTCTGCACGGTGACTTGTTTTGATGGCGGACATTTTATTCACGACAAATGCTCCAAAGCCTCAAGCGCCTTGCTCTCGATCGCTTCACGCGCACTATCATCATCCATGCTCACAAAAGCATCTGCGATAAACGCCTGCAGCATCAATTTCTGCGCCAGTTCGGGCGGCAGACCGCGCGCGGCCATATAGAATAGCGCCTGCTTATCGAGTTCACCGACCGTTGCGCCATGGGCACATTTCACATCATCGGCGAAAATTTCCAGCTCCGGCTTGGCGTTGGCGGTCGCCGTGCGGTCGAGCAGCATGGCCTTGACCGATTGGGCTGCATCGGTTTTCTGCGCATCGCGCGCGACATTTATTTTCCCGAGGAAGCTGCCAGTGGCCTTGCCCGCGAGCACCGAGCGCACAACCTGATTGGATGTCGCATTCGGCTCCGCATGAATCGTTTCGGTCACAATTTCCAGCGTCTGTGTGCCAGAACCCAATATCGCGCCACCCAGTTCAAAATGCGCGCCCTTGCCCAGCGTCGCCTTGACCTGAATGCGGCCATAGTCGGCGGCAACAGCCAACACATGCAATGCGAAATTCGCGCCGTCTCCAATGGTGACATCAAGATCGACTATGCCTACACCGTCGATTATCGGTAGCACAGAAATTTGCCGGGAAGCCGATTCACCGGCTGCGACTGCAATCTTTTCCGGCCCGTCAAGCTTGGGCCAGACAGCCTCAAGCGCCTTCAGGTCGGCATAGCGCCATGATTCATCACGCTTGGTGGGGAGAGGAAGCAACGCGCTCATGCGGCCACCGCCTCATAACCTTCTTCTTCGAGCTGCACCGCCAGTTCGGGGCCGCCCGTCTTGACGATCCGACCACCCGCCAACACATGGACAAAGTCCGGTTTGACCAGTTCGAGCAAGCGTTGATAGTGGGTGATCAGCAGCACGGCCTTTTCAGGCTTGCGCATAATCGCATTAATGCCGGAACCAACGACGCGCAGCGCGTCGATGTCGAGACCGCTATCCGTCTCGTCGAGAATTGCCAGCTTGGGATCGATAATCCCCATTTGCACCATCTCGTTGCGCTTCTTTTCACCGCCGGAAAAGCCGACATTGACCGCGCGTTTCAGCATATCCATGTCCATTTTCAGCAGGCCCGCTTTTTCCTTGGCGAGCTTGATAAATTCTGCGCCCGATAATGGCTCCTCGCCGCGCGACTTGCGCTGGCTGTTGAGGCTTTCGCGCAGGAATTGCAGATTGGACACGCCGGGAATTTCGACCGGATATTGAAAGCCGAGGAAGATACCCGCCGCTGCCCGCTCATGCGGATCAAGCTCCAGCAGGTCCTGACCGTCAAAGTTCACACTTCCTGCTGTGATTTCATAGCCGGGTCGGCCACCAAGCGCATAAGACAGGGTCGATTTACCGGCGCCATTGGGGCCCATGATCGCATGGATCTCGCCAGCGTTCAGTTCGAGCGAAAGCCCCTTGAGGATTTCTGTGTCGCCAACTTGGGCGTGGAGGTTTTCAATTTTTATCATTATGTCTCACGTTTTATAAAATAAAGAAAAGTACAGATAGCCAAGGGACCGATCAGGACTAACGCAATTAACAACTCGCCAATTCGTCCCATTTCTTCGCCTTGGAAAGCAAACTTCCACATCAACCAAAAGGCCACAATTGGAGAGAAAACAGCGAACGTGCCGAAAACTCCAAAAAAGCGCCTACTCACCCAACACTCCCCTCAAGCGAAATCGCCAGCAATTTCTGCGCTTCCACCGCAAATTCCATCGGCAGTTGCTTCAGCACATCCTTGGCAAAACCGTTGACAATCAGCGACACCGCTTCTTCCTCATCCAGCCCGCGTTGCTGGGCATAGAACATCTGATCGTCGCTGATTTTTGACGTGGTCGCTTCATGCTCAATCTGCGCGGTGGGGTTTTTCACCTCGATATAGGGCACGGTATGCGCGCCGCTTTTATCACCGAGCAGCAAGCTGTCACATTGCGTGAAATTGCGGACATTTTCCGCATTCGCACCCACGCGGACCAGGCCGCGATAGGTGTTGTCGCTATGGCCTGCACTAATCCCCTTTGAGATAATCGTTGAACGGGTGTTCTTACCATTGTGGATCATTTTAGTGCCGGTGTCGGCCTGCTGATAATTGTTGGTCAACGCGACCGAGTAAAATTCGCCCACGCTGTTTTCGCCATTCAGCACACAGCTCGGATATTTCCAGGTCACCGCACTGCCGGTCTCGACCTGCGTCCAAGAAATCTTGCTGTTTTTGCCCTGACACAGACCGCGCTTGGTCACAAAATTGTAAATCCCGCCCTTGCCATTTTCATCGCCGGGGTACCAGTTCTGGACGGTGCTATATTTAATCTCGGCATCATCCATCGCAACCAGTTCGACCACCGCCGCATGGAGCTGGTTTTCATCGCGCATCGGCGCGGTGCAGCCTTCGAGATAGCTGACATAGCTGCCTTCTTCCGCAATGATCAGGGTGCGCTCAAACTGGCCTGTATTCTCCGCATTAATCCGGAAATAGGTGCTCAGTTCCATGGGGCATTTGACGCCCTTGGGAATATAAACAAAAGTCCCGTCACTAAACACGGCGCAATTGAGCGTCGCGAAATAATTGTCCTTCATCGGCACGACCTTGCCGAGATATTTGCGAACGAGATCGGGATATTCCTTGATCGCTTCGGAGATCGAACGGAAAATCACGCCCGCTTCTTCCAGTTCCTCGCGGAAGGTTGTCGCCACTGACACGCTGTCAAACACCGCATCCACGGCTACCTTGCGCGCGCCTTCCACGCCGGCGAGCACCTTTTGCTCCTCGATCGGAATGCCAAGCTTCTCATAAACCCGCAAAATTTCGGGATCGACCTCGTCAAGACTGTTCAGCTTTGGCTTCGCCTTGGGCTCGGCATAATAATAGGCATCCTGATAATCGATCATCGGGATTTCGAGCTTTGCCCAATCGGGACTTTCCATCGTTTCCCACATGCGAAAGGCCTTGAGGCGCCAGTCCAGCATCCACTGCGGCTCGCCTTTTTTGTCGGAAATGAAACGCACCGTATCTTCGTTCAGACCTTTGGGCGCGAAGTCCTGTTCAATGTCGGACGACCAGCCAAATTCATAGTTGCTGGCATTGTCCACGGCCGCTTGCGCTTCGGCATTCATTGCTGCCCGCTCGTCCCGTTCCTGAACATCTGTTTTCACTGCTTCATTCATAACGTGTGTTCCATGCTTTTGATTTTCTGGGCCGCCGGCACTTGTGCCAGGCTTGCCAAGCTAACGTCGTTCAATGCTTTGCGGATGGTCTGGTTGACGATTCCCCAATGCGGTTTCACCGTACAGCTATCTTCCAGCTTGCAGTCGTGATTGCCGTCGATGGTGCAACTGGTAATGGCCAGCGGGCCTTCGACAGCCTCGACAATATCGGCAAGGCTGATTGATGCGGGCGGTCGTGCCAATCGAATACCGCCACCAATGCCACGCGTCGATTCTATCAATCCGGCGGCGGATAAGCGGCTAACGAGCTTTTGGGTTGTCGGCAGCGGCACGCCGGTTTCCTGAGCCAATGTCGATGCGTTGAGCTTTCCCTCTGCCAAAAGCGCAGCGCCGCAGTGCCGCGAAGCAGCGGACATCAACACTACAGCATAATCGGCAAGGCTGGAAAGCCGCATAAAATCTCTCAACAATCCTGTGATTCTCTAAATAAGACCTATTTAGTCGTATTTAAGAAAGATTGCAACTCCTGACCCTTATTACGTATCAGAAGTGAGAGGCGGAATATGCCCTTTTAGCAGGCCGCGCTGGTCAATCAGCGTGGCCGTTTCGCCCTCAGCAACCCGCAATTTGGTCGGTGTTGTCCCGGCGAAAAACTTGATCTCGCGAATCATATGCGACTGATCATAAAAAGCATCCTCAAGCGCCAGCAGCTCTTCCTCATTCTGTTCAGCATAGGCTCGCGCTGCTCTGAGCGCGCGATATTTGCGCGCAAGATATTTGGGCGCCATCCCATAGAGTTTGTTGACCGTGCGAAGCACTTGACGGGAGCTTTGATCAGATCGTTCCATCAATGCGCTAACCGGCGGGGATGGTTCGGATGACAGCCATTCATCGACCATTTTTGTAAATTGCTCGACCTCTGGTTTGACCCGGTGCCGCAAATCCCGAAAAATCCGGTCGGCCCACGCAGTCATCCCGTCAGGGCCATCACAACTGCGCAGCAATTCAAGGCTTTTGTCGATTTCATCGGTGAATATCTTGTGCGCTGGCACCGCTTTATCGGTAAAATCAGCAGCCGATTTCTTCGTCAGCGCCGCCCAACCTGCGGGCAAAAGGCCGACACCGAACATACGGAAAGGCCCCTTAACATCAAAATGCATGGCTCCGGTCGACGGGCCAACCAGCATGGCATCCTTGGCGGAATAGGTTTTTCCATCGGCGAAACCCAAATCGGCCGTGCCGTCCAAAAGAAAGCGCAGCTGCGCGATGGCGGCGCGTTCATTGTCCGAAAATCTTGGATGCTCAACCTCAAAAAGATAATAGACCGAGACCAGATCCCGAACATCTTCTGCAGGCGCGAAATATCTCAAACTGACCAAAGCGAACCCCTTTTTTCCGGTTCGGGGGCAAACCGGAATTCCAATGGTTGCACGGTTATAGCGGAAAAAATAGGAAAAAAAACTGGCCTGGCTAATAAAATAGCCAGGCCAATGAGGAAAAGAAGTCCCTGCGCCACTATTAATGCCGCTGAGTTTCCTTTGGTCGCACATAATCAATGCACCAATAGCGCTGGCTAGCGATTGGACAAAACAGACATTTTTTCAGCGATTCTTGACAGTTACGGCCAAAAACGCCCGCACGTCACGCCTCAGCGTGAGGCAGCGATCCAATCATTCACCCGCTCTTCCATGATATTCAGCGGAACCGGGCCGCTACGCAGAATGATATCGTGAAAATCACCCATGGTAAATGCATCACCCAGTTCTTTTTGCGATTTGGCGCGCAATTCCATGATCTTGAGCTTGCCAATCATATAGGCGGTAGCCTGGCCGGGATAGACGATATAGCGCTCAATCGCCTTGCGAATGTCACTGTCCGGATTGGGCGTGTTGTCCGTGAGATATTTAATCGCTTCTTCGCGACTCCATCGCTTGTCATGGATCCCGGTGTCGACGACCAACCGGCAAGCACGCCACAATTCCATGCCTAACCGGCCGAAATCGGAATAGGGGTCCGTGTAGAAGCCCATATCCTTGCCGAGCTCCTCGGTATAAAGGCCCCAGCCTTCCGAATATGCCGTGACGCCGCCAAATTTGCGGAATGCAGGCAGATCGCCCAGTTCGGTCTGAATGGCGAGCTGCAAATGGTGACCCGGCAGTGCCTCGTGATAGGCCAAAGCCTCTAGCTCGGTTTTGGACATGCCTTTCAGGTCATAGAGATTGACATAATAGGTGCCTGGCCGCGATCCGTCCGGCGCAGGGCGCTGATAAAAGGCTTTGCCGGCAGATTTCTCCCGGAACGCTTCTACTGGCTTGATGACAAACGGCGCCTTGGGCAGGGTGTTGAAAAATTCCGGCAGTTTCTTTTCCATTTCGGCCAATTTCGCATTGGCTTCGGCCAGATAATCTTCCCGACTGGTGTGGAAATATTGATCGCTGGTCCTGAGATGGACGAAAAAGTCCTGCAAACTCCCTTCAAAGCCGACCTGCGCCATGATTTTCCGCATTTCACCATGGATCCGCGCGACATTATCGAGACCGATTTGATGAATTTCATCCGCCGTCAAATCCGTCGTCGTATAGTTTTTCAGACGCTCCGCATAATAAGCTTCGCCATCCTTGAACCGCCAGACACCATCGCCATCGACCGCCATTTGCTGCTGGCGCTCCATCTCGGCAATAAGTTTCTGATAAGCAGGCGCGAGACTGCCCGTCAGCGCCTCACGGCCCCGTGCAATCAGATCCGCCTTTTCCGCATCTGAAATGGAAAGCGCATTCACTTTCTTTTTCAAATCCGCATAAATGGGGGAGTCAGCGCCTGTATCAAACGGTGCGCCAGTGATGACGTTTTTGGTGTCATTGATCACATAAGGGAAGACCCAGTCCGGAACGATAATCCCGTCATTCGCTCGCTCCGCCGATTGCGCGACCAGTGACTCAAAAAATGGTCCGGATGCATTGAGCCGGCTTACATAAGCCTCGGCGTCCGCTTTATTGGTGACCCGGTGAATATTGATCATGAAGGCGGGAATCTGGCTTTGCGCGCCGTTCATCTGATCGAAAATATAGCTGTTCCGGCGAAATGGAAATGCTTCTCTCGAACGTTCGGCCCGCACTTGGAACAGCCGGTAGCTCAGTTTGCTGGCGTCGTTGAGCTCGCTTTCGTCAAATTCCGCTTCCATCACGACCAGAGCTTCCTGGCCGCGTTCATATTCTTCAACTGCAGCGACATCACTGGGATCATCCAGCTTGCCATAATCCGCATCCTTGATACCGCGGAAGGATTTCGAGATTGGCGAGTTGGCCAGTTCGATCTGATCATAATCGTCGAAAAATGCCGAGAGCCGCGCGTTAATATCGCTATCAACTTCGACCTGTTCCGCCTCCACTGCCTGTGAATTAGCACTGACGCTATTGATCTCTCCGTTGGTAGAGGAGCAAGCGGCGAGCAGAGCGGTCGTAGCGAGAAGGACATATTTGGTCATTGCGATTCCCTTTATGGTTATCAGCTTGGTATCAGGTCGTTTTCGCGTCGTAAACAATCTGTGTAATTTTATTACAAGGCCCTGACAGCTACCTATTCATTCTTCCTTTGATGAGTGTATCGACGACGTTTGGATCTGCAAGGGTTGAGGTGTCACCGAGTGTTG
>CANMVC010000002.1 GCA_947501325.1 uncultured Sphingomonadaceae bacterium
GCGGCTTGCTGGAGCGCAGCGGGATATTTGATGATCTGGAAGAACCGGTGTGATCTGTGTGAACTTTGGGAAGATGATGCCACGCCCCGCTTCCGTTCGTCCTGAGCTTGTCGAAGGGCGACCTGCGCACATGGTTGCGGCACTCTCGCGCCCGTGCTCTGACAGGCTCAGCACGAACGGGGTGAGCGCAAGGGGGGTGTGAATGGTGTGAACTTTGGGAGCAGAAACACGAAGATATCGAGCGCAGGGCGAAGGATAACGCAAAAACAAAAAATACTGCCACCAACAGCGATTCTTCTCGTCTCCGCCCTTGCCGAGTCCTGCCTTGCATCCTTATGTGGGAGGAAACGAATCTAGGATGAAAATATGACCGAAACACATCGTACGAAAATGCTGATCCTCGGCTCCGGCCCCGCTGGCCTGAGCGCCGCCATTTATGGCGCGCGCGCTGGGTTGGAGCCGATTGTGGTGCAGGGGCTGCAACCGGGTGGTCAGCTGACCATCACCACCGATGTGGAGAATTATCCCGGCTTTCGCGACGTTGTGCAGGGCCCGTGGCTGATGGAAGAGATGCAGGCGCAGGCGGACAAGGTCGGCACGCGGACGATGTTTGATACGATTGTCGATGTCGATCTGTCGCAGCGCCCTTTTCGCATGACCGGCGATGGCGGGACCATTTATGAGGGCGAAACGCTGGTCATCGCAACCGGCGCGCAGGCCAAATGGCTGGGTGTTGAAGGGGAAGAAGAGCTTGGCGGCAAGGGCGTATCGGCTTGTGCAACCTGCGATGGCTTTTTCTATCGCGGCAAGAAAGTGGTCGTGATCGGCGGCGGCAACACGGCGGTTGAAGAAGCGCTTTACATGACCAATCATAGTGATGACGTGACGCTGATCCATCGCCGTGACAGCCTGCGTTCGGAGAAAATCTTGCAGGACCGTTTGTTTGCGAACCCGAAAATTTCTGTGCTGTGGAACAAGACGGTCGAGAAATTTGTCGGAGGCGGTGATCCCGTGGGTCTGGTCGGCGTTGATCTGGTCGATACGCAGACCGGCGAGAAGAGCCATATGGCGACCGATGGGGCCTTTGTCGCCATTGGTCATGCGCCGGCAACGGAGATTTTCAAAGACCATCTCGATCTGATCGATGGCGGCTATATTGAAGTCGAGCCAGGTACGCCGAAAACCAAGATACCCGGCCTGTTCGCCTGTGGCGACGTGATGGATCATGTCTATCGGCAGGCTGTCACGGCAGCTGGAACCGGCTGTATGGCCGCTTTGGATGCGGAAAAATTTCTGGCCGAAGAAGAGTTTGAATTATTGGCGGCTGAATAGGTCAGGCGTGTTTGAGGACTTCGAGCAGCTGTTCCTCTAACCAACGCTTGGAGCTGTTATCGGCAAAGCTATGCGATGCCGTGTCCCATGTTTCGGTCGTGATATGCGGCAAGGCTCTGGCATCGGCAAAGTCCTTGCTGTTCCAGGCCGCTAGGAAAGAAAGGGCGGTGGTGTCGCGGCTCGCGAGTATTATCCGGCACGGTTTGTCCAGTCGTGCCAGTCCGTCTCTAAACTGGATGGACAGGGCAGTATTTTCTTGTTTTTGAGTTGCTTGTTTAAGGCCTTTGGCAAGCTTTCTTAAGTTAATTTTGCCAGTCAGCAGGTCGATAAGCGACTTTGGATTCTTCAGGCGCTGCCAATAGCGCGAGCGTATGGCCGATGCCGGCGGTGCAGCGGGTGCCCCGGCGGCGATAGCCGGTTCTTCGATCACCCAAGGGTTGGCGAGGATGAGGCCATCGAGAGGCATGTCGGCGCCGAATAGCGCCAAAGCGGAGGCCGCATCGCAATTACCAAAGGCGACCGATTTCTGGATATGAGGATTGGCTTCCTGAAAACAGGCAAGGGCCGTACGGATATCATCCTGTGTTTCGAGAAAGCCCCGATTGGTGCCGCTGCTATCGCCAATTCCGCGGCGGTCGTAGCGAAAGACCGGATAGCCCTGCGCCGCGATGTGCCCGGCCAATTTTGCCATCCCGCTATGGGCACCGGACCGGATTTCATTGCCGCCGCTGATGATCAACAGCCCGGTGGAGAGCGGGCCCTCGTCGAGCGTTCCGGCAAGTATATCCTCTTGGCAGCGGAATTGATGAAAGGACCTTTTCATGAGGACATCCATGACAGCAAATCATTCGCGATGGCCTGAGACAGCAACAGATCATCATCAGGTTCGGCACGCAACCACAACGCTGAACCCGGAAGCGCCACATCGCCCCTTTGCGCGCTGTTTTTTAGCTGCGCCGTCCGGATATCATCGGGCGGGGCAGGCTCAGCATCCTGAAGCTCGGAAAACATCGCAGACCCAATGCTATTTCCCGCCAGGTTCACCTGGCCTTGCTGGGCTTCAGCGGTCAATTTCGCCATATCCGTGGATAGTCCGGCCTCTTTGTCGGACGCGATTCGGGTGCGCATCATTCGTCTCAGCAACATCGATCCCTTCGCTGGCGCAAACCGCCATTGTCGCGAATCATCGGAAATATTATCGATCAAGCACCCGCCCCGAAAGGAAGCGACATGTCGACATTCGGGCAAGGTTTGGAGGCAATGGGCAAGAGCCTCTCTCCACAGTACCAGACTGACCTGCTCTTGCGGAAAAAGGCTTTCGTTCGTGCCGGGAAGGTCCGGCAAGGCGGTGCCAATATCCCTGGCATCCAGCAATCGCATTACGTCCACCAGCATCCGCCGCATCCGGTTCATTTCATCAAACAGGGGCGGGACCAGCAGGATGGTTTTGGCGTGCTGCACGCCGACCCTCAGGCAAAGCTCATCATGTCCTTTAGATGGGTAACGCGCATATTCGAGCGCTGCGCTCACTCAGCTGCTTTCATCTCTGCAAAGGCGACCAGATTGCCGAACGTTTCAAATAGCTCGCCGTCGACCTCATCATCTTCAATCATGATGTCGAGGCGATCTTCGAGCTCGGTCAAGAGACCTGCGACAGCCATGCTGTCAAGTTCGGGTAAGGCGCCAAAAAGCTCGGTTTCTGATGTGAAAGCTGCAACTTGCTCCGCGTCCAGTCCCAATATGTCTTGCATGACGGCACGCACGGCGGCCTCTGGTGTCAAATCAAGATTTTCCGACATCAATTTACCCCCGATTCCCGGACAACGGCGCTTCCCTAAAGCGATCAACGCTTTCCTACAAGGGCTGAGATCTGGTAACGCAGAATGGATAGCCATGAAAGGGGGTTGTTAGGCCAAAACATGTCGAGACGATATCTGGCGCGAACATCTTCCATCCATTCCCGTTTGTAAGGATCATTGCCCGTGCCGAAATCAATCAGCCCCACGCCATCAACATCTATAGCATGTTGAAACATTGCAACCGAGAGCAGAGTGCCCGGCGATGATTTTGTCGCGTCCTCAACATGGGCGAGCTTGTGGATCAGCGCTTCGCCATTTTCCACGGTCCAGAATTGTGCGGCTACCGGAGCACCGTCAATATAAGCGAGACCGAGCCGCAGGCACCCAGCATTCGCTTCCTGTCGGGCGATATTTTTCAGGAAATCGGGATTTCCTTCCTCGGGTTTCCAGCTTTTGCCGTAAACATGACAATAATCCGCCCAATGCTCTTCGGAAAACTCGCTCTCAATCCGGATGGACACGATATTTTTCTTGGCCTTGCGACGGACCGTGTTGCGCAATTGACCCGGGCGGGTTGCCCAATATTGGTCAAAAGTCCTGCCGTTGACGGAGAGTATATGATTGTCGTCCGCTTTTGTTTTGAAAACGAGCCATCCGGCTTGCTCAAAAGCCCGCTCGGTCAGGCTGGCCGCATGGTCTTCTTCTGGAACGGGCGCAATTTCGATGCGATGGCATTGAGACGAGAGTTTTTTGGCAATACCGGCCAACAGAGCCAATTTGGTGACCTCATCATAATCATCGGTGAAAATCGGCCGATAGGTAAAATTATACCAGTTGGCGAGCGCGGTATAACTGCCCCATCCCTTTTTCATCAGGAACAACCAGGCTTGCGCATCATTTTCGGCGCTGTGAACAATCAGGGGCTGGTTGCCGGGAAGACAAAGTTCATGCAGCTGTTTCAACCAATCCAGCCTATCAAACAGGGACTTTTGGCCGGTCCGGCCAAGTTTTTCACCAGCCACGGCTTGCGCCGCCTGGAAATTATCGTGATATTCACTGTTCATTGGTATCGTCACGTCTGTCACAATTTCGTACTTTTTCCCATAGGCTCAAACATTTGAACACTGATTTTACAAACGTGGCATTCCCTTTGGATCGTCTGCCTTGGGGTAAAAACCCCGAGGCGACGGCATTGGTCACGCGCTCGGGTTCTCTTAGCTACAAGATGTTAAATCATCGTGTGGGCGCATTGGCGCGTTGGTTAGTCGATCGCGGGTTTGTTAAAGGCGACAGGATCGCGACTTGGCTACCAAAGACCGAATTGGCTTGTATCATGCCGCTGGCCGCAGTGCGGGCGAGATTGGTGCATGTCCCGGTCAATCCGGTTCTGAAACCGGCGCAGGTGCAGCATATCGTAGCGGATAGCGGTGCCAAGCTGCTCATAACCAATACTGGACGGATAAAATCCTTGGAAGACACACTTCTGGATAAGGCTTGCGCGATTTGGGATGATTCACAGGTATCGGCGGGTATTGATGACATCGATGAGCCCTTGGACCCGAGCGACATGTCTGAAGATACCGATGCTCTGGCGGCAATCCTATATACCAGTGGATCAACCGGTCGACCCAAGGGCGTTATGCTTAGTAGCGCAAATCTCAGCCTTGGAGCCATTAGCGTGGCGCAATATCTGAAACTGGAGAATTGCGATCGCACGTTATGCGTTCTGCCATTAAGTTTTGACTATGGGCAGAATCAGCTGCTTTCTACATGGTATGCTGGCGGCTGCGCTTATCCGCTCGACTATTTGACGCCGCGTGATGTGATCAAAGCCTGTGCGCGGGATCAGATAACGACTTTGGCCGCGGTACCGCCGCTTTGGGTGCAGCTCGTGGACCAGATTTGGCCCGTGGAAGCCGCTGTGCCAATGTGCCGACTGACCAATAGCGGTGGCGCACTAACCCCCTCGCTGGTCAGGCAATTGCGGTCCATTTTTGGCGACCAGACCAATATTTATGCGATGTACGGGCTGACGGAAGCCTTTCGGTCGACCTATCTGGATCCCGCCTTGATCGACAATAACCCGACGAGCATGGGAACCGCCATCCCGTTTGCTGAAATCATGGTGATAGGGTCTGACGGTGAGTTAGTCGCTACTGGTGAGGAAGGGGAATTGGTTCATGCCGGTCCATTGGTTGCGCAAGGCTATTGGCAGGATGAAGTGCGAACTGCAGAGCGCTTTAAGCCAGCGCCATCAGCATCGGAATATGGTGGTATAGCGGTCTGGTCGGGTGATACCGTTCGGCGTGAAGATGATGGATTACTCTATTTTGTCGGGCGCACGGATAATATGATCAAAAGCTCCGGAAACCGAATCAGTCCCACTGAAGTCGAGGAAGTGGCGGTGGAGTCTGGCATGGTCGCCGAGGCCGTCGCCGTCGGCGTGGCCGATGAGCGATTAGGGCATGCGATTTGCCTTTATATTCGGCCCGCAGAAGTTCAGGATAATCAGGATGTCGAGAAAGAACTACGCAAATATCTGAAGCGCAATTTACCTAATTTTATGCACCCGCGCGATATTATTGTCGTCAAAGAATTTCCCAAGAACCCAAATGGCAAGATAGATCGTAACGCTCTGGCCAAGAACGGAAAACTATGAGCAAAGCCAAACCTATCGGTCCAATACCGAGTGGCTATCGCAGTCTGGGCGGAGAGCTCGCGATTGGCGGCGTGAAAGCCAGTGCCTTGGTCGCTGAGCATGGTTCGCCGTTATTTGTTTATTCCGGCGCCCTTTTAGATACGCGGCTTGCTGACTTGCGCGGGGCCATGCCTGCACAATTGCAAATCCATTACGCCATGAAAGCCAATCCATATGCGCCGGTTCTTGAGCATATGGTTGATCTTGTAGACGGCATTGATATTGCCTCGGGTGGCGAATTGGTGATGGCGTTGGCGGCAGAGGCGAAAGCGGAGAGAATCAGCTTTGCCGGGCCCGGCAAGCGGGATGAAGAATTGCGCTCCGCCATTCAAGCCGGCGTGACGATCAATATTGAGTCGCCGAGCGAGTGTGACCGTGCTCTGTCCATTGGCGCGGAAACAGGACTGCAGGCCCGACTTGCGGTCCGGGTTAATCCGGATTTTGATCTTAAGGGGTCGGGCATGAAAATGGGCGGCGGTGCCAAGCAATTTGGCATGGATGTCGATCTTGTCGCTGCAACTGTGAAAAAGATACTGGCATCTGGCGCGCATTGGCGGGGTTTTCATATTTTCGCTGGTTCTCAGGCGCTGAAAGCCGAAGCGATCATCGAGACCCAGGCGCAAACCATATCTCTGGCGGCAAAACTGGCAGAGCAAGTCGGACAATCGCCAGAACATGTCAATCTGGGCGGCGGCTTCGGCATCCCCTATTTTCCCAATGATGAAGCGGTTGATGTTGTCGAAATTGGCAGGGCTTTGAATCGGCAGTTGTCGGATCTTCCCGAAATATTGTCGGGAACCCAATTTGCCCTGGAACTCGGGCGCTATCTTGTCGGTGAAGCCGGGGTCTATCTGACGCAAATTGTTGATCGCAAGGAAAGCCAGGGCGAGACATTTCTCATTACCGATGGTGGACTACATCATCAGCTGGCTGCCAGCGGTAATTTTGGAACGGTCATCCGCCGAAATTATCCTGCGGCGATCGCAACCCAATATGACAAGCCCTCCGATGAGGTCGTGTCGATTGTGGGGTGCCTCTGTACGCCGCTCGATTTGCTCAGTGACAGGGCAGCAATGCCAGCGGCTGATGTTGGAGATATTGTCGCAATATTTTGCGCCGGAGCTTATGGCGCAACGGCAAGTCCGGCCAACTTTTTGGGGCAGGGACCAGCCAAGGAAATACTTATCCATGGAGCCGGTTAGGCACTCCAATCCCATGAAAACAGCCAAATATTAACCCTAATTTCTGTCAATCCTAACGCTATCTTCACTATTTTCGCCGATAGCTTTCTCGTGACCGTGCATGATCGGCCTGTTTCCGTGTGGAATCGGCTGATCGACGACGGCTGTTTGCGAGGAATAGAATATGACTGCTGCGTTCAAAAATAAGAAACTACCGAAATATATGATCGGTGCAGGTTTGGCTTCCCTGGCGGTTGCCGGCTGTTCTGGAGTATCTTCGGGCCCTCAGCTGCCGCCAGCCTCTTTTGTGTCGATGCAAGAAGGTCCCGGGGAAGAATATGTAATTGGGCCGCTTGATGAGCTCACCATTTTTGTGTGGCGCAACCCGGAATTGGGCGCGAAGGTTCAGGTTCGCCCTGATGGCCGGATCACGACACCACTCATCACCGACATGCCAGCTGTGGGCAAAACGCCTGCAATGCTCGCGCAGGATCTCAAGTTGCAATTGTCGGAATATATCAATGAACCCTTGGTGTCGGTGATCGTCAACAATTTCTCCGGCACATTTTCCCAGCAAATCCGGGTTGTCGGCGCAACCGAGAAACCAGCCTCCATTCCATATCGCGCCAATATGACATTGCTGGATGCAATGATCGCAGTGGGCGGCTTGTCTGAATTTGCTTCCGGCAATAAGGCGCGCTTGGTTCGCTATGATCGCGGAACTGGCAAGCAGCAGGAATATGCCTTGCGTATCGGTGATCTACTCGATCGGGGGCAAGCCAAAGCCAATGTGATGCTGCGCCCCGGTGATGTGATCATCATTCCCAAGAGCATGTTTTAATCCGCGTTTGTAGCGACCTATAGGAACCGAAAAGCCCCATGAACGGTCTTTATGATGAAATTCGAATAGCATTGCACAGCGTCTGGAACCGGCGTTGGCTAGCATTGGCTGTTGCCTGGGGCATTTGCCTTCTGGGTTGGCTGGTCGTCGCCTTGATCCCGAACACCTACGAATCCAAAGCGCGTGTGTTTGTTGAAATGCAATCTATCTTGTCTGAAAAGGTCGGCATTGAATCGCGCGATCGTAAAAGAAATATGGACCGAGTTCAGGAAACACTGGCTTCGACCATAAATCTGGAAAAAGTTGTTCGCGGAACGGACTTAAACCTATCTGTCGCCAGCGACCGCGAACTGGCTAATAAGGTAGAGATGCTGCGCAAGAGCATCGAAATCAAATCAGAAAAAGACAATCTTTTCGAGATCACCGCAACGGCTTCCGCAAGTAATTTGTCGGACGCGGAAAACGCGGTTCTGTCGCGTGAAATTGTCCAGAAGATGATTGATATCTTCGTCGAGGAAAATCTGTCGGGCGATCGCGATGAAACTAGCCAGACACTGAAATTTCTGGACGCCCAATTGGCAAGCCGAGAAAAAGATTTGCAGGAAGCTGAGCAAAAACGGGTCCAGTTCGAGACCGAAAATCTGGGTCTTTTACCCGGTGTCGGATCTATTAGCCAACGGATCGAGGCTTCCCGCGCAGAACTTAGCCAGATTGAATCGCAACTGGGTTCTGCCTCCAGCTCTCTGGCTGCGTTGAATGGCCAGCTTTCCGGTACACCGCCGACGATTGCTACGCCGGGATTTGCTGGCGGCAGTTCCGGTGGCGGAGCGCGATCACAGCTGGCGCAAGCGCAAGGTCAACTGGCCTCTGCACGGGCGCGGGGATGGACAGACAGCCATCCGGATATCATCGCTATGAAGAGCCAGATCGCTGCCCTCCGCGCGCAAGTCGCTGCAGAACCTAAAGGGTCGGGCAGTTCCGTCTACCGCACGCCTAATCCAGCCTATAGTTCTTTGCAGAGCATGCGGGCTGAGCGTCAGGCGTCGGTTGCAGCGCTTCAAGCCCGTAAGAATGCCATTCAGGCGGATATGGCACAGTTGGCATCCAAACAATCCTTGGAACCCGGTGTCGCAGCGGAAATGGCGCGGATTAATCGAGATTATGATGTGCTGAAAAGCCAATATGATAAAATGCTGCAAGACCGCGAACAGATTAAGTTGCGGGGGCAAGTTGAATCGCAAACCGATTCCGTCAAGTTCAAGGTTATTGACCCACCCTCGAGCCCGCGTTCACCTGCAGCGCCCAATCGTCCTCTATTGCTTGCGATGGTCTTGTTTGTAGGGATCGGCGGCGGTGTGGGTGCGGCTTTTGCAATGGGGCAGTTACAAACCAGTTATCCGACATCGGCTCGATTGGAAAAAGCCAGCGGGTTGCCGGTTATCGGTTCCGTTTCACAAATATTGACCAGCAGCCAACGAGCGATCCGCGAGAAGAGAATGCGTCTGTTCTACAGTGCCGGTGGCGCTCTGGTAGGCGTGTTCGCCTTGCTGATGGTCGTTGAATTCATCCAGCGCGGCATGGTGGCTTGAGGAAAGAATATGAACAAATATAATCCCCTCAGTAAATCCAGTTCCTTGCTCGAACGAGCAGCACAGGTCTACGACTATGTCCCGTCGAAAAAGGCGGGAACTAAACAGAATTACGGGCCAGAGATATTGCCGCCCGAGGCCTCAGATCCGCGGCAAGTTGTTTCATCAGCGCCCAAACGAACGGTGGTTTATGATGGCCCCCGCGTCATTGTAGACCGTGCTAAACTTCGGGAAGCCGGGTTCGTTGTCCCTGACGGTCCTGTTAGTGGGATTTCTGAAGAGTTCCGGATTATCAAACGTCAATTATTAATGGCGGCCAAAGGAAGCGCAAAACAGGCAGCATTACCGAACGGTGAGCGCATTTTGATTTGTTCAGCACACCCGAACGAAGGCAAGACATTCTGTGCCTTGAATTTGGCGCTTTCGATTGCAGCAGAGAAGGATAACGAAGTTCTGCTCGTCGATGCGGATTTCGCAAAGCCCAGCATTTTATCCAGCCTGGGCCTGGAGGGTAGTAAAGGCCTGATGGATGCGCTGGCTGATCCGCAACTATCAGTAGAAGACTGCATCATTCATACAGATATTGATGGTCTCGCAATTTTACCTGCTGGCGACCAGACTAATGCTGACACAGAATATCTAGCATCTTCTCGGACAGAACAGGTTCTTAACCAGCTGACCCAGTATAATCCCAACCGGATTGTGATTTTTGATTCACCTCCTGCCTTGTCGGCTTCACCTGCTTCGGTGCTCGCTACCCATGTGGGACAAGTGGTGATGGTCGTGAAAGCTGATGAAACAACGGAAACAGCCCTGCGCGATGCGCTCAGCTTGATGGCTGGCTGTGACAACATCCAATTGCTCCTGAACGGAACGAAATTCTCGCCAACGGGACGCAGCTTTGGATCCTATTATGGATATGGAGAATAGCCGTGGGTAAGAGTAAGTGGGGGAAAACATTGAGAGCAGTGGCTATTGTAACGCCGCTTGCAATTGCGGCGCTGCAGCCCGCCCAGGCCCAAAGCCGGAATGTTGAGGTGACGCCATATCTGGAAGTACAACAGGTATTGGTCGCAGACCTTAAAAATGGTTCCGATGTGTTGACCTACACGACGGTAGCTGCAGGGATTGAAACATCCGTCCAGACCCGTCAGACAGAAGCGCAAGTGAACTTGCGGTATGAGCGCCGATTCTTCTACCAGGATGATATTGGCGACGATGATATTTTGAGCGGTTTGGCGCGCGGTAGCGTTCAGGTTGTACCCAACGTTTTGGCCCTCGAAGCGGGCGGTATTGCCACTCGCAGCCGGATTGACCTTCGCGGCGAGGCGCCATCCAACACAGTGGGTAACATCGACAATGTAACACAAGTCTATTCAATTTATGCCGGACCTTCCCTGTCCACGAACATTGGTGAGTTGAATGTAAATGCAAATTATCGCGTTGGCTATACGAAGGTAGAAAGCGAAGACACCGGAATCTTACCTCCGGGACAGTTGCCAATAGACATTTTTGACGACAGCGTCAGCCATTCTGCGAGCGCAAGCGTCGGCATGAAACCCGGCGATTTGCCCTTTGGCTGGTCTGTGGGTGCGGGTTATGAACGGGAAGATGCACGGCAGCTGGATCAGCGGTTTGAAGGAAAATATGTCCGCGCCGATGTTACCGTTCCCGTCACACCGACGGTCGCTCTGGTTGGCGGTGTCGGCTATGAAGATATCGAAATATCGGAACGCGATGCGTTGCGAGATCTGAATGGAGACCCGGTCATCGACAATGATGGCCGTTTGGTTACCGATGATGCCTCGCCGCGCTTGCTATCCTATGATCAAGACGGTTTGATCTGGGATGCTGGTGTACTGTGGCGCCCCAGTCGCCGGACATCGCTCGAAGCGCGTGTTGGGCACCGCTATGGTAGCACCACTTATTCCGGTAGCTTGGGATACCAGCCAAACGAGAATACGTCGCTAAACGTATCGGTCTATGACACCGTGTCTGGCTTCGGTAATTTACTGAATGATAATCTTGCCTCTCTCGGAACAAGTTTCACGAGCAGCCGCAATCCTTTGAGTGGTGAGCTGAACGGCTGTGCCTTTGGCCAGACGAGCAGCCTTTGTTTGAACGATGCCTTGCAGTCAGCTTCGTCTTCATCATTCCGCGCTCGCGGTGTTAATGCCCAACTGACCTATGGTTATAATGGATGGAATACTTCGGTTGCCGCCGGTTATTCCCGCCGGAAATTCTTTGCATCTCAGTTGGGAGGATTGCCTGGCGTGGATGGTTTGGTTGATGAAAACTATTACGCTAATCTGTCAATTGGTCGCCAGATTGATGCGCGGTCCAGCTTTGATACTAACGTTTATGCCAACCTGCTGGACAGCGGTTTTGCGGGCGCCCCCAACGTGCTCGCCCTAGGAGCCAATGCGGCTTATTATCGGCAGATCATGCCGGGTCTAACCGGAACAGCAGCAGTTGGTCTTGATAGTTTTCAACAAGACGGCTTCGATAGCGAACTCACGGCTTCGGCGTTGCTTGGTCTGCAATATGAATTTTAATATTATCACCGCGACAGTAGGTGGGAGATACCAATATGTATGAAGAATTCTATGGATTGAAAAGTCGGCCGTTCCAGCTAACGCCAGATCCGCATTATTATTTCGAAAGCCTGACCCACCGAAAGGCGTTGTCCTATCTCGGCTATGGTCTCGCTCAGGGTGAAGGCTTTATCGTTATCACCGGCGATGTGGGCGCTGGAAAAACCACATTGGTCAGCCACTTGATGGCAACGATCGATCGAGAGCGGCTGACGGCTGCAAACGTCGTCACAACAGCGCTGGATAGCAGAGATATTGTTCGTGTCGTTGCGGATAATTTCGATATCGATACCGACAATATGGACAAGGCGCAGCTACTGGGCGCTTTTGAAGAATTTTTGCACAGCGAAGCACGCGCTGGCCGACGGTGCTTGTTGATCGTCGACGAATCCCAAAATTTACCAACGGGTGCATTGGAAGAACTTCGCATGCTCTCCAACTTCCAGCTTGGTGGTCAGGCGTTGCTTCAGATTTTTCTTTTAGGGCAGCCAGAGTTTCGCGATACACTGCAACAATCGGATCGATTGGAGCAATTGCGGCAGCGGGTTATTGCGCACCATCACCTTGACCCTATGGAAGCGCATGAGATTGAACCTTATATCACCCATCGCTTGTCAAAGAGCGGCTGGTCCGGGCGGCCCAAAATAACATCGGACGTATTTCGTTTGTTGTTTAGCGAAACTGCCGGCGTCCCGCGCAAGATTAACACGCTGATGAGTCGCGTTCTGTTGATGGGCGCTGTGGAACAAGCCGAACTTATCGATCAGGCCTTAGTTGGCCGTGTTTTGGCTGACCTAAATGGCGAAGAGGTTGATATTGCTGAACCGGGTGAACCTGCAGATCCGATAACTGTTAAAAGCCCGTTATGGGAAAAGCCTCCACGCACCGCTGAACCTGAAATAGAGAGTGAGGCTGTTGCTGAGACTATGGAACCGCAGGTCGCCTCGGCTATTCCTTCTGTTCCCGACGAACAACTCATGCCTGCTGCAGCCGAAGAGCATGAGCCTGCATCTTTGAGAAGTGTTGAAAATATCTCCGAGCTCCCGCCAACAGAGCCTGAAAAACCCCCCGTACAGTCGATACCTGTTGCAGATGACGCAGTTTTAGACCGTATTGAAGCGATTTCAGAAAAACTATCGGCGATGGAAGCCCGAATGGGAAGTCAGGAAGAAAATCTGCACCATATTCTGACGATGCTGGTGGATTGGGTCGAAAGCGACATCCGAAGCAAGGAAAGCTATGTCAGTGCAGGACGCGCAGCCTGAACCCATAAACAGGGCGAGAAAAGCAAATGCTTTGCTCAATGCCATGTCGGTGGATATCGAAGACTGGTTTCAGGTTGGTGCCTTCGAAACAGTAATCGATCGTGCCGGCTGGGATAGTTTGGAGCATCGTGTTGAGCACAATACAAATGCTGTTCTGGACCTCTTCGATGAAGTCGGAATCAATGCAACTTTCTTCACGCTGGGTTGGGTCGCAGAACGCTATCCGGCATTGATGCAGCGCATTGTCTCGGCAGGCCATGAGATTGCTAGCCACGGTTACGATCACGCTCGGGTATTCACGTTGACACCGGATCAGTTTCGCAGGGATCTAGACCACAGCCGCAAGATTTTGGAAGACAGTACAGGGCAAGCTGTTGCCGGCTATCGCGCACCCAGTTTCTCGATAGATCAGCGAACTCCATGGGCGCATGAAATATTGGCGGAACAAGGTTATCGCTATTCTTCCAGTGTGGCACCGATCAAGCACGACCATTATGGTTGGGCTGGCTCACCGCGCTTTGCATGGAAACCCGTTGGCGGGTCTGATTTGATTGAACTACCGGTGACGACGGTGAGAGTCGGGAACCGAATACTGGCAGCAGGAGGTGGCGGATTTTTCAGGTTGCTCCCTTATTGGCTGTATGATTGGGCCATTCGGAAAATGCACGAGGATGATGGCCGAGGCGCGATATTCTATTTTCATCCCTGGGAAATAGATCCGGAGCAACCGCGCGTTGATAATGCCCCGCTTAAATCGAAGTTGCGCCATTACACTAAACTTCATGCGATGCGCTCGAAACTAATGCTTGTCGGTAAAGATCATGTGTGGGGCAGGGTTGATGAACTGGCTGCTCTCGAAGCGGAATTGGCGCGATGAACATGCCTTTCTCTCCGACAATGACTGCCGTTCGTATATTGGAACATCACGACCAGAACGAACTTACACGGATCGATAAATTTGTTGACGATCATGCAGAAGGCACAGCTTTTCATAAATCCGCCTGGATATTGGCCGTCGCCAAAGCTTGTGGTCATGAATGGCGCTATATGCTTGCCGAAAATACCGAAGGCGATTTGCAGGCGATATTGCCGTTCCATCTCATTCATTCCGTACTATTCGGGCGGGCAATAGTTTCATCAGGTTTTGCAGTGGGTGGTGGAATATTGAGCCTAGGCGATCACGCCACGCAAATGCTCGGTGATGCGGTCTGGGAATTTACAGAGATCCATAGTTTTCCGACCGTCGAGTTACGCGGTGGCCCCATACCAGGTGGTGAATGGCAGAATAAGGAGGGGGTCTATGCAGGGTTTGCTACTGACCTAGCGGATGATGACGAGAATCAATTACTCGCCATCCCGCGTAAGCAACGGGCAGAAGTTCGCAAGGGACTTAAAAACGACCTGGCTGTCCGCATAGGAACAAATGAACAAGACCGTAGGGACCACTATAGCGTCTATGCTGAAAGCGTCCGTAATCTGGGAACACCTGTATTTCCAAAGGCTTTGTTTGATGAGATCCTGGATGCATTTGGTCCGGATGCGGACATCTTGACGATATTGAGCGAAGACAAGCCTGTTGCCAGTGTATTGAGCCTTTATCACAACGGAACTGTAATGCCGTATTGGGGTGGTGGAAGTTTTGATGCCAGGCGCCTGCGGGCCAATGATGTCATGTATTACAGGCTGATGAACCACGCGCGCGAACGCGGTTGTCAACGGTTTGATTTCGGTCGCTCAAAAGTTGGCACCGGCGCTTATGCGTTCAAGAAGAACTGGGGTTTTGAGCCGGCTCCATTATCCTATGCTGTTCGCACAGCAGATGGTGAAGAGGCGCGCGATGTTAATCCTATGAGCGCCAAATATCGCCTGCAAGTTGCTCTGTGGCAAAAATTACCGCTTTCCGTTGCTAACCGTCTTGGGCCGGTGATTTCCAAAGGCCTGGGCTAATGGGCGAGATACTATTACTGACCCATCGTGTGCCTTGGCCGCCAAACCGCGGCGACAAGATCCGTTCACATCATATTTTGCGCAAGTTGATGGAATATCGGAAAGTGCATTTGGCATGCTTTGCAGACGACGAAGCGGAAGCCAATGAAGACAGCGATATCAAACCTTCGCTCGCATCTGTGCAGATCGTCCGGCGCAAGAAATCCAATTGGCGAGCAGGGATTGAGGCGCTAGCTTCCGGCAGGCCAGTTTCGCTTACGTCTTTTGAGAGTGCCGAAATCCGGAACTATGTTCAGGCTACATTGATGGCCCGATCGATTGATTGCATTTTCGTGTTCTCGGGGCAGATGGCTCAATTTATCCCTGCGGATTTTACCGGTCGGTTGGTCATGGACTTTGCCGATGTTGATAGCGCCAAATTTGAAAGCTATGCAAACGAGGGTTCTGGCCCGATGGCTTGGGTCAATCGACGCGAGGGAATGATGCTCCGCGCTTTTGAAAAACAGGTTGGTTTGATTGCTGATCACTCCCTTTTCGCTAGTGAGGCAGAGGCGTCACTTTTTCGGCAACGTTCCGGTCTGGATGATCGAAAAGTCAGGGCAGTAGGCAATGGAATAGATCTCAACTTCTATGACTCCGAAAAGGTTGATGCAATTTCGCGAGCGGGCGAGGGACCAGTAATCATTTTTACTGGGCAAATGGACTATCGTCCAAATGCCGAGGCTGTGATTAGCTTTGCCACAGACGTGATGCCCCAAATCCTGCAACAGCATCCCGATGCTCAATTCTCTATTGTCGGGAGAGCGCCAACGGCTGAGGTCTCTCGGTTGGATGGTTTGAATCGCACAACCGTGGTAGGAGCAGTTGCCGATATCCGGTGCTGGTTGAAAGCTGCCGATATAGTAGTTGCACCCCTGCGGATTGCGCGGGGCATTCAGAATAAGGTTCTGGAAGCCATGGCGATGGGTAAGCCCGTTGTTGCTTCTGCCGCTGCGGCTCAAGGCATCGAAGCAATCGACGGCGAACATTTTTGTGTCGCTGATGATCCGCAGCATGAAGCACAGTTGATTTGTGGCCTTTTATCGGACCCCAAAAAAGCCAAGGCGCTTGGCGATCGTGCGAGTGCATTGATCCGTTCGGCCTACAGCTGGGAAATGCAGCTTGCCGATTTAGCGGAGCTATGTGGGACGGCTGATCCCGAATTGATTGAGGCAGCTGAATGAGTAGCGCGACCATCGAGCAATCCGTGGATATTCCGGAAGCGAAAGCTGGGTCGGCTATATGGATGCAGCATCTGCGTCTGCTAGTCTTGGCGGCCATCGCGATATTGACGCTGTTTTGGCGAGATGCTCTGGCAATGGTGGATGCGTGGTGGAATGTTTCGACTTACAATCATTGCCTGCTGATAGCGCCCATCATCATCTGGCTTGTGCAGCAGCGGCGAGAGGAACTCGCGAAAATAACACCGACCATTTGGGCGCCGGGATTGTTGTGGACCGGCGCCGCCTCTGTCGGCTGGCTGCTGGGTGAGGCTGCCGGAGTGTCCTTTGCCCGCCAACTCGGCCTGTTGATGATGTTGCAAGGCGCGGTCATCACCTTGCTTGGCCCTAAAGTCACGCGGGGGCTGATTTTTCCTCTGTTTTACAGCTTTTTCCTGGTACCATTTGGCGAGGAATTTGTGCCGTTCCTGCAAACAATCACGGCCAAAATGTCGATGCTTTTCTTGGGCTGGGCGAATATTCCAGCCTTCATTGATGGTGTTTTCATCTCTACTCCGACGGGCTATTTTGAAGTTGCCGAGGCCTGTTCCGGTGTGAAATTCCTGATCGCCATGGTTGCCTACGGAACGCTCGTCGCCAATCTCTGTTTCCAGAGTTGGCAGCGGCGGATGGCGTTCATGATCGCCGCTGTAGCGGTACCGATTTTGGCTAACGGGATCAGGGCGTTCGGGACAATCTATATTGCGCATCATACCACTACCGATTTTGCCACAGGTTTTGATCATATATTTTACGGCTGGTTCTTCTTTGCGTTTGTACTCGTGCTGGTAATGGCCATTGGCTGGCCGTTCTTTGATCGCAAGCTGGAGGAACCGATGATCGATGGCGATGCGATTGAACGCCGCCCATCTGGCTCGTTAAAATTGACCGCCATGGCTGCCATGATTGCAATGGCCGTGATGGTTGCAATACCGGTGCTGTGGACGTCTGCACTGTCGGCGCAAAGCTCTCCGGTACCTGATGCGATCGTCTTGCCGACCGTCGCGGGTTGGGAGCGAGTGGAGTATAGACCTTCGTTCGACTGGCAACCGCGCTTTGATGGCGCCAATCACCAATTGCTTGGCCGCTATCGCAATCCGTCAACCGGCGCGGAGGTTGATCTTGCCATCGCCGTTTATGACCGTCAGGAAGATGGCCGCGAGATTGTCGGATATGGGCAGGGGGCTTTCGACCCGCGTAGCCAATGGTCATGGAGCCGTAATCTTCCTGCCCCCGCCTTTGGGAAAGCCATCCAGATAACCGCACCTGGTCCCGTCGTTCGTGACGTGCAGACCTTCCATCGCGTCGGGAGCATATTGACCGGTAGTGGATCGGCCGTGAAGCTTGAAACGGTGAAGACCAAATTGCTTGGCGGCAATCAGCAAGCGGTCGCCGTCTTGATATCGGCAGAGAAAGTTGACGAGGCTGGTCCAGCGGCGGCGATGGATGATTTCCGCAAGGCACTTGGGCCAATCGATAAATTGGCTGACGAAATGGCAGGGCTGCGCTAGGGCGCACATCATGTGCGGCATTGCGGGAATATTTCATCTGGAGACGGCCAAGCCGGTTGATCCCGTGCGCCTTCGCAAGATGACCGACAGCCTGACCCACCGCGGGCCTGATGGTTCCGGGATCTGGACCGCGCCGGGCGTTGGTCTTGGACATCGCCGCCTCTCGATCATTGATCTGGAAGGCGGCGCGCAGCCGATGCTGACCGCTGACGAAGCGCAGGTGATCAGTTACAATGGCGAGATCTATAATTTTCAGGACGTCCGGGTGGAACTCGAATCGCTCGGCCATCGTTTCGCCACCAGCGGCGACACCGAGGTTATTCTCTATGCCTGGCGGCAATGGGGCGTTGATTGCCTGAAGCGGCTCAATGGCATGTTTGCCTTTGCAATCTTTGACCAGCGCACCAAGCAGCTGTTTATGGCCCGGGATCGGTTGGGGGTGAAGCCGCTTTTTTATGCTCCGGTGTCGGATGGTAGCATAATCTTCGGTTCCGAGTTGAAGGCTTTGCTCGCAAACCCCCTGCTGCGACGAGAACCCGAAATCCGAGCGGTCGATGACTATCTCGCGTTCGGCTATGTGCCCGATCATCGGTCGCTGTTGAAGGGCGTTAAGAAGTTGCCGGCAGGTCACTATTTGTTGCTCGAACAAGGCAAGCCGGAGCCAGCGCCAATAGAATATTGGGATATGGATTTCAGCCAGCGCAGCAAGGCTTCGGTAGCGGCGCTGGAAGAGGAACTGGTCACACTGATGAAGGATGCCGTTGGCTCGCGGATGATCGCCGATGTTCCGCTCGGCGCATTTCTGTCTGGCGGTGTGGACAGCAGTGCTGTGGTTGCACTGATGTCCGAAAAGAGCCGTCAACCGGTCAAGACCTGCTCCATCGGTTTTGACCAGGCTTCGCTTGACGAGACCGGCTATGCCGAGCGCGTGGCAGAGCGGTTCAAAACCGATCATCGTTCGCGCACCGTTGCTGCGGATGATTTCGGGTTGATCGATACGCTTGCCGATCATTTCGATGAACCTTTTGCCGATGGATCGGCTTTGCCGACCTATCGTGTGGCTGAACTCGCGAGGGAAAATGTGACGGTCGCGCTGTCCGGAGATGGCGCGGATGAAGCGATGGCGGGCTATCGCCGCCATGTGTTCCACCATGCCGAAGAACGGGTGAGGGGCTTGCTCCCGCAATCCTTTCGCGGTCCGGCTCTGGGCTGGCTTGGAAAAATCTATCCCAAGGCGGATTGGGCACCGAGACCGCTCCGCGCCAAATCGACGTTGCTGTCGCTCGCGCGCTCCGGACCGGAAGGCTATGCTGAAGCGGTAGGGGTAACAACACCAGCAGGACGTCAGGCAATCTATTCCGATGCGATGGCGAAGCAGTTGGGCGGCTATCAGGGCGAAACGCATATGATCGGGCTAATGGAAGGCGCACCGGCGCGCAATGGTCTGGATCAGGCGCAATATGCCGATATGAAAATGTGGCTGCCCGGCGATATCCTGACCAAGGTTGACCGGACCAGCATGGCGGTGAGCCTTGAGGCGCGGGAACCGTTGCTCGATTACAAGCTGATGGAATTTGCTGCCAGGCTGCCGACCAACCTGCGGGTGCGGCGCGGAACCGGCAAATATCTGCTGAAAAAGTCGATGGAACGCTATTTGCCGCAAGATATCCTCTATCGCCCGAAAATGGGCTTTGTGACGCCGATATCCCAATGGTTTCGCGGGCCGTTGGCGGATGAAGCGCGGAATATCTCCGGCGCTGGCGCATTGGCGCGAATGGGCTGGTTTGACGATCAGGCGCTCCGCAAAGTGGCGGATGATCATATCGCCGGAAAGGCCGATAACAGCCGCTTGCTCTGGCAGTTGCTGATGCTCGATAAATCACTGCAGCGCCTCTTTCAACTCTAGTCAAAACCGTTCGCACTGAGTTTGTCGAAGTGCGCTTTCAGGCGAGATATGTCCTTCGACAGGCTCAGGACGAACGGTTTCTGGAATACCGACCATGATGTACTAGGCCGGATAATTCGCATCGACAAAATAGAGCCCGTCCGGTGGCGCGTTAAAGCCCAGCGCATCGCGGTCTTTTGCCTTCAACGCTTTCAACAAATCGTCGCGCGTCCATTTGCCATCGCCGACCAGTTTGAGACAGCCGACCATCGAACGCACCTGATGATGCAGGAACGACCGCGCCGCCACCTCGACCTCAATCTCTTCGCCGTAGCGGGTGACCGAAATGCTGTCCAAGGTCTTCACCGGGCTTTGCGCCTGACAATGGGCGGATCGGAAAGTGGTGAAATCATGCTGCCCGACCAGCTCTTGGGCCGCCTCGTGCATGAGACTGGCGTCCAATGGTCTTGCGACCTGCCAGCTTTGCCCCCTGTCCAATGTCAAGGGCGCGCGCCGGTTGGTAATCTTGTAGACATAGCGTCGGCCGATACAGGCAAAGCGAGCGTGCCAGTCATCGGGGACAATGTCGCAGGCCAGGACCGCTACGGGATGAGGGCGCAGTCCGGCATTGAGACCCTCCATCAACCGGAAGGGCGTTAGCTTGGTCTCGAGATCAAAATGCGCTCGCATCCCGAGCGCATGAACACCAGCATCGGTCCGGCCAGCGGCAAAGACGCGAATATCCTGTTGGGTTATAGTTTTAATAGCATTTTCAACGGCTTGCTGGACGCTGGGGCCATGATCCTGATGCTGCCAGCCCATGAACGGGCGGCCATCATATTCCAAAGTGAGGGCGAAGCGGGTCATGATTTATCGACCGTTCGTCCTAAGCCTGCCGAAGGACGTTTGGCAACAAGCGCTACGCGCCCTTCGACAAGCTCAGGGCGAACGGCATTTTGATAATTAACCAATGTCAGCTCCTTTCGGAATATCTGTTCCGCGTAGGAAGTCATCCAAGGCCATTTTCGGACGGCCAGCTTTTTGAATGAGATTAGGTTTGATTGCATCTTTACCGCAAGCGATGGTCATCCGATCATCCAATAGCGTGCCGGCCTTGCCAGAACCATCGACGATCTCGGCAGAATGAATACGATACCGGTCGCCATCATATTCAAAAAACGCGCCCGGCACGGGATTAAACGCTCTGATCTGATGCAGCACCGCTGTGGCGGACTGTTCAAAGTTCACACGGGCTTCTTCCTTGGTAATCTTCTTCGCATAGGTGGCGAGTGCATCATCTTGGTTCTCTGGCGGATAATCTTCCGGAGAAGCGAGATATTGCACCATCAGGTCAGCACCGGTTCGCGCCAGCTCTTCGGTCAGCTCGCCTGCGCTTTTTTCCGCAATCGGCGTGCCGGATTTCAGCAGCATCGGGCCGGTATCCAATCCGGCTTCCATCTGCATGATCGTAATGCCGGTTTTCTCATCACCGGCCAGTATCGCACGTTGGACCGGGGCTGCGCCGCGCCATCGGGGCAACAGTGAGCCGTGAATATTCAGGCACCCCATTTTGGGTGCGTCCAATATGGCTTGTGGCAGGATCAAGCCATAGGCGGCAACGACCGCTGCATCGAGGTCAAGTTCGGCAAATTCGGCCTTCGCATCATCAGTCTTCAAGGAAACCGGCACGCGCACTTCTAGGCCCAATTCCTCTGCGACCTGCTGGACAGGCGAGGGCGTCAGTTTCTTCCCGCGTCCGGCGCGGCGCGGCGGTTGTGAATAGACGGCAACGATATCATGTCCTGCCGCATACAGAGCGCGCAGGGCGGGGACCGCAAACTCCGGTGTGCCCATGAAGGCCAGGCGCAGTTTTGTGGGCGCTTCGGCGGTCATGGCCGCGCCTGCCGCAGCATGGTCCCGGCTGCAAAGTTCACACAAATCACACGTGCCTTTTTGCAGAACGCGAAGTCAAAGTTCACACAGATCACAGGGGTGTTTCTGTTACCGCTCCAGTCTGTCGCCGTGCCAAAGTTCACACAATTCTCACCCCTTGCATCCGGCTCGGGTGATAAAGCGGATTCTTTTCGTAACGCTTTGAATGTCGCGAATTTAACGGGTTTGTGAGTCATGCTGTCTCCCTAACCAAACTCGTGCGTGTAGGACAGCATGATTTTATATTGGCAGCGCGCACCTCATGGCCCTAAAGGTCAAATCATGGCATCGCAAGAAATCGAAAATCTGGTTCAGGCTCTGTCCAAACTGCCGGGCTTGGGGCCTCGGTCGGCGCGGCGGGCTGTGCTGTATCTGCTCAAGCGCCCCGAAACCACCATGAAGCCTATTTTGGCGGCAATGGAACGGGTGGAAGCCAATCTTGTTACCTGCGGAATTTGCGGGAATGTTGATACGCAGGACCCCTGCCAGATATGTAATGATCCGAAGCGGGACGCGAAATCGCTCTGTGTCGTGGAGGAAGTTTCGGACCTGTGGGCGCTCGACAAATCCCGCCTGTTTCCCGGCAAATTTCACGTGCTGGGTGGACGGCTCTCAGCGCTCGACGGCGTGCGGCCAGAAGATATTGCGATCGACAAGCTGATCAGGCGGGTGGAGCAAGGCGGTATTGATGAAGTCGTGCTGGCTATGAATGCGACCCTGGAAGGGCAAACAACCGCGCATTATATTGCCGAAAGGCTGGAAACCTATCCGCTGCGTCTCAGCCAGCTTTCCCACGGCATTCCCGTGGGGGGAGAGCTTGATTATCTTGATGAGGGTACATTGGCGCAGGCGTTGCGTTCGCGCCGGCCGATCCATCAGGATTAATTTACATCGAATCTGGACCTTGTTTTTTGTTACAATCGACAAGCCGGTAGCGATTTTATTGTATAATTGTTACAATCATCCGGCCGAAACCACGCAGATTTTGATGTACGGAATCTATTAAAGCGGCCTGTACTGTGGCTTCAAGAGCAATAATTAGCTGCCTAATTAAACCCTCTTGACGGATCGCCATTATTGCGTCCACATTACCCGAATAATAATAAAAAGTCGGTCCTCCCCAATAATATAACAAGAGACTGACAACCAGGAGAGAGCATGATGAGGAAATCCATTTTACGCAATAAATGCGCCTTGGGCGCGCTGACGTTGGCCATGGCTACGACCCCCGGTCTGGTTCATGCGCAGGATGTGCAGGATAATGATGATGCAGAGAATATCATCGTTGTTACAGGTTCCTACATTCGCGGCACGCCCGAAGATGCAGCGGTTCCCGTTGATGTTTATACCAGCGCCGATCTGGCGCAAAATGGTGTTTCTTCACCGCTAGAGTTTATCAAAGACCTTCCCGAAGTGGGTAGCGTGCTAGGTGATTCGAACCAGTTTTCGACCGCTGCACAGGCCAATCAAGGCTTTGGCTCGATCAACTTGCGTAACCTTGGGCCAACGCGGACATTGGTATTGTTCAATGGCCGGCGGACCCTGACGGCGCCAGGTGCTGTTGGCGGCGGTTTTGGGGATACTAACGCGATTCCTCTCTTCGCTCTCGACCGCGTTGAAATATTAAAAGACGGGGCGGCGGCAACCTATGGTTCTGACGCTATCGCTGGCGTTGCCAATTTTGTCACCAAGACCGGTTTTGAAGGCGTAGAGCTGCAGGGCGACTATGATTTCATTAAAGGGTCCGACAATAATTACACGGCTTCCATTTTGGTAGGCAAGAATTTTGGTGATCTGAATATCATGGCTGGTGTTGGCTGGCAGCATCGCTCTGAACTGGCATCAACAGAACGTTCATATGGTTTTCAACCTTATGAAGTGAATCCATCGGCATGGTCAGCTTTAGCGACACCAGGGTTTTTCATCGTCCCGGGCGTTGGAGCAAGGCCTGATGTTGGTTGTGCAGAAACGGGGGGTACGCCCGACGGGATTTGCCGTTTCAGCTTCATTCCCTTTGATAATCTGATCGAAGAAGAAGACCGCTATCAGGGCTATATTCAGGCCGATATCGATTTGACCGATTCATTCCGTTTTCACGGCGAATTTACCTATGCCCAGACGGATCTGGATGGCATCGGTACATCTCCGGGCTATCCACCGCTGCAGGGGCCCGGTGGTGCGCAACTCGGTGGTGGATTCACTGTTGATCCCAACAATCCAGGCGCGCAAATATTCGCCGATCAAATTGGTCTTACGGCTCCTATTGCCGGACCAATTGGTGTTTTCCTGTGGCGCCCATTTGGTAATCTTGGCAATCCAACCGATCCGGGCAGAGGCTCCGGACGGCAGACCGCGAATAATAAAGCTTTCCGTTTGTCCGGTACGCTCGAAAAAGATTTCTCGGATACATTGCGTGGTCAATTCTCTGTGACCTGGGCGAATTATGAACGTCGCCGCAGTTCACCGGGCGTTGTTGGTTCGCGATTGCAAGATGCGCTTAACGGACTGGGCGGTGCTGATTGTGATCCGGCTACCGGAACACCGGGTGTTGGCGGATGCCAATGGTTTAATCCCTTCATCAACGCCGGGCCTGGCAATCCTTCTTTGGGTTTGACCAATCCATTTTATGTTCCCGGCAACGAAAATTCGATTGATCTGATTGAGTTTTTGCAAGTTCCAAACGGGGTTGAGGAAACGGAAGATTCATTGGTCGTAGATCTTATTTTCTCCGGTGAAATGGGTCTAGACCTTGGCGGTGGCAATATTGGTTGGGCTGCAGGCGCGCAATATCGCAAGGTCGACTTTCTGTCACGGCCGCTTCGCGCTGAGTCCAATCTGGACCTTAATCCTTGTGTGATTTTGGGTGATCAAAGCTGCATTGGCGGTGCTCTGGATGGTGCAGGTTCTTTCATCTTCCTCGGCGGTTCCAGGCCGGAACGTTTGGACCAAGATGTGAAGGCCGTTTTCGTCGAAGTGGCTGTCCCGCTTAGTGATACGTTGGAAGTTACAGCGGCGGCTCGCTTTGAAGATTATGGCGGATCGATTGGATCTACTTTCAATCCCAAAGGTGCGGTCCGCTGGGAGCCAACCGATTGGCTGGTTTTGCGCGGATCAGTGGGCACGACTTTCCGCGGACCATTGGCGGCACAGGTCTCTAACAATGCCAATACAGCTCTCGCGGCGATCAACGCAGCGAACGGGAATTTTAAAGCCGTTGATATTGCCGGGAACCCAACCGATTTAGGGCCGGAAAAAGCGTTCAGCTACAACCTTGGTGCAGTTGTTGACTTCAGCGGCTTTACATTCTCGGTGGATTATTGGAGCTTTGATTTCAAAGATGAAATCACCACAACGGATGCGCAGGCTATTGCTAATGCTGTTGTTCCGACTGCTGGCGGTCTAGCCGATTGCTCTAGCGTGTTTGCGCCTCTCATTACCTTTGATGGCGGCGCCTGTGTTCAGGGCACTACCAACGGCACCAATATCTCGCGCATATTGACGCAGTGGGTCAACGGTCCGAAAACGAAAACATCCGGACTCGATTTTGCGGCGAGCTACACTACTGATATTGGGCCGGGCGTTTATTCCATCGGAGTTAATGCCAGTCACATCCTGAAATATGATGTTGGTGACTTTATCTTGGATGGAACGTTGCTGCGCGATGGTTTCGGAGCTGTCGGGTTAGCTAACCTCGACCGGCTACCAGGCACCATCTCACCATGGCGGGCCAATGCCTTTATCAACTATAATGTTGCCGGGCTGAACCTGCGCTATGGAGCGACTTACATCGCAGGTGTTCGCGATGAAAGATGTGATGGACTAGAATTCTGCGCCACCACCAATTTCGGTGGTACGAACTTTGGCCGGAATATCTCGAACTATACGCAGCATGATTTCCATGCCGCTTACGATCTGCCAATCAGTGCTTTTGAAGCGCAATTGCAGTTCTCGATTGAGAATTTTACCAACGAAGAGGCCTCTGCGGCGCGTTTGCCGCTGGGTTACAACCCATTTGTTGGCAACACTTTGGGGCGTGTATTCCGTCTCGGTGCCAAAGTCGGCTTCTAAGTCGCAAACAGAAAAAATTGAAAGGGCTCGCCACGATATGGTGGGCCCTTTTTCTTTGGTAGCGCTCCGGTGCGGTCACTGGTTGACGAATCTGCGCATAATCCCTAAATTTGACCCATGGCCATATTACCGATCCTTGAAGTTCCCGACCCGCGTCTGAAAACTGTTTCAGAGCCGGTCACAGTGTTTGACGACGAGTTGAAAACGCTCATCGCCGACATGTTTGAAACCATGTATGATGCGCCGGGCATTGGTCTTGCTGCGATACAGGTCGGCGTGCCCAAGCGGATATTGGTGATCGATCTTCAGGAACCGGCCGAACATGATCACGAACATGGCGAGCATTGTAATCACGACCATGATGTGGTGCGCGATCCCAAAGTGTTCATTAATCCCGAAATTCTTAATCCTTCCGAAGATTTGAATGTCTATAGCGAAGGCTGTCTTTCGGTGCCGGAGCAATATGCCGACGTCGAACGCCCCGCCGCAATCACCGCGCGCTGGCAGGATGAAAACGGCAAGCAATATGAAGAACAGATGGACGGCTTGCTCGCCACCTGTTTGCAGCATGAGATGGATCATCTCGAAGGCATATTGTTTATCGACCATCTATCCCGCCTGAAACGGCAGATGGTGCTGAAGAAGCTTGCAAAGCATCGTAAGGAAGCGGCTTAATCCCATTGGTATCGTCATCCTGTACTTGCTTCAGGATCTATTTGCAGTCTCTAGCGAAGCGCTGCCGAGGTGCTGAAGCAAGTCTAGCATGGCAAATTTTTTCGGCTTCAGAAGACCCGCTATTGCATGTCAAGCGGCAAGGGCGTAGGTTCTTGTTTCGTTCTATTTGAAAGGACCTGCTTTGGACGCTGTTGTCGCTCTCCTTATCGCTATTGTTACCCTGATCATTGGACTGGCTGCAGGCTGGTTTGTCGGCGGGCGAACAGCGGCTGCCTCCGGCAAGGCAGCGGAGGAAACAGCGGCTTCATTAAGGACCATGCTCGATGGCGTTCAGGCTGAGCGGGATACGGCAAGGTCCGAACGCGACCTGATCCGCGATGACAGGGATGAGGCGCGGCAATTATTGGCTTCGCTCGAAGCCGATGCGCGCAATCATGAAAAGCAATTGCAGCAACTGGTGGAAGCCAAAGAATCTCTGACCGCGCAATTTTCCGAAGTTGGTGCGAAAATGCTGGAAACCGCGCAACGCCAGTTTCTGGAACGTGCCGATCAGCGTTTTGATCAAGCCAATGAAAAAGGCGGCGAAAAAATCGCCAAATTGCTCCAGCCGGTGCATCAGCGGCTTGCGACCTATGAAGAATCGATCAAGAAAATCGAGAAGGAACGTACCGAATCCTATGCCGGAATAACGGCGACGATTGAGCAAGTGCGTCAGGGGCAGGACAGGGTGCAGCAGGAAGCCGCGCGTCTCGTCAACAGCCTGCGCAACGCCCCCAAATCACGCGGGCGCTGGGGTGAGCAGCAGCTGAAAAACGTCCTCGAAAGCTGCGGGCTGTCCGAACATACCGATTTTGTAACCGAACAGAGCATTGATACTGACGAAGGCCGCCTGCGCCCCGATGCGGTGATCAGTGTCCCGGGCGGACGTAAACTCGTCATTGATGCCAAAGTCTCACTGAATGATTATCAGGACGCATTCGAAGCAGAGGATGAGGCGGCCCGCAAATTTGCGATGGCGCGGCATTGCAATTCGATGAAAGCACATGTCGATGGTTTGTCGAAAAAGGCCTATTGGGACCAGTTTGAAGATGCACCGGATTATGTGATCATGTTTGTGCCCGGCGAGCATTTTCTGTCCGCCGCTCTGGAGCATGAACCAACGCTGTGGGATCATGCCTTTGAAAAGAAAGTCCTGCTTGCTACACCCACCAATCTCGTTGCCATCGCGCGCACGGTCGCGGGCGTCTGGCGGCAAGAGAAAATGGCAGCGGAAGCCAAGCAGATTGGGCAATTGGGCAAGGAAATGTACGACCGGCTCGCGGTTGCGGGAGAGCATTTGAAGCGTATGGGCTCTGGCCTTGGTAGCGCTGTTGGTAATTACAACAAATTTGTCGGCAGTTTCGAACGCAATGTCATGGCAACGGGGCGGAAATTTGCCGAGCTTAATGTGGAGACGGGCAAGAAAGACCTTGAGCCTGTGGCCGAAATAGAAGCCCTTCCTCGCTATTCCAACGAAGTAGAGGCGGCGTTAATTGAAGATGACCGCGACGTAAAAGACGAAGCTGCTGAATAACCTTGTTCTCAAGGATTTTTCAGGTCGCGGCGGGGTCCGATAGCAGGTCACCACCACAACCACTATGATGCCCACTTCCGCTGACGGAAACGGTCACCGTGTCGGCATATTTGCGGTCGCTCATCCCGTCGTTGCATTCCTCGTTCGACGTGACAGTTACGGTAATGTTATTCTGATCGTTAAAGCCCTTGATTTCCCAGCCGGTTGCGGTTTGATTCATTCTCTGAACCGGAAGAGTGAAATCGTTGGTACCATCCTGCGATTTATGGATAATCTCATCATTTTGAATATCGACAGTCCAGCCCGGTTCCGTGCCATAAGCTTTATATTCGCTGAGCTTTTCTTCCGCCTGTGGTGCTTGCTCCGGTTCCTGGCCGCAAGCGACCAGTAAAAGTGGTAGAATAGGCATCGCCAATAGAGCGTTTTTCATAATTCTCTCCCCCAAAATGCATGATAGCACATCGGGGAATATTAGCTAATCGTGATTATTTTCTTCGCTGGTTCAGCACTTCATAGGCCATAACCGCACTGGCAATGGCCGCATTCAGGCTGTCGGCCTTGCCCATCATAGGCATTTTGACCAGCAGATCGCAGGCGGTTTCATAGTCTTCCGGCAATCCTTGCGCCTCATTGCCGATCAGCAGAAATGTCGGTGCTGCATATTGGACCGACTGATAATCGTTATCCGTATTGAGACTCGTTCCGACCAGTTGCCCATCGCCAGCGGGCAGCCAGTCGATAAATTCTGTCCAGGGCGCTTGGGTAATTTTCTGCGTGAAAACTGCGCCCATGCTGGCCCGGACCGCTTCAACAGAAAATGGATCGACGCAATCATCGATTAAAATCAAGCCGCCGGCCCCGACGGCATCACCGGTACGCAATATCGTCCCGAGATTGCCGGGATCGCGCAGCGCTTGCGCCACCAACCATATACCGGACTCGCTGCGATCCAGATGAGCAAGCGGGGTAGGGTGATCTTCGTAGATGCCGATAATGGACTGCGGATTGGATTTTCCGGACAATTTGGCGATGATGGCTTCGCTGGTTTCAATCACCTCGCCGCCGGCTTCAAAAGTCGCCGTTTCGATTTTCTGGGCAAGCGGATGAAGTTCTGTGTCTTCAACGACAATCAGCAGATTGGGTGTTTTTCCCGCATCCAGCGCCTCGGTCAATATGCGCAGACCTTCGGCGAGGAAATGGCCTTCCCGCTTGCGATGCTTTTTTTCGCGCAGGCTTTTTAGCCGCTTGATTGTCGGGTTTGAAAAACCGCTAATCTGACGTCTTTCATGCGAGGCCACAGATATCAGTCCTCGCCAAAACCATCGACGACTAAACCGGTGAGCTTCTCCAGAGCCGTTTCGGACTGATGCCCTTCGACAATAATTTCAACGCTGTCGCCTTTGGCCGCGCCGAGCATCATAAGACCCATAATTGACGTTCCGGTGACTTCCGTCCCGTCTTTTGCAACTTTTACTGACAGGCCTTCGGGCAGCTTGCTGACATAGGTGACAAATTTCGCGCTGGCTCTTGCGTGGAGGCCGCGGCTATTTGTGATGGCAACGGTTTTGCGATGCACGCTCACGCATCGCTTCCCAGAATTTCGGAAGCAACGCTGATATATTTCTGTCCGGCTTCTTTTGCTGCTGCAACGGCATCTGTCACATCCATGCACTTGCGCGCGCCATCAAGCCGGATCAGCATAGGCAAGTTGACACCCGCGATGACCTCGACCTTGCCTTTGTCCATCAGAGAAATAGCAAGATTAGACGGTGTTCCGCCGAATAAGTCTGTAAGAATGATGACGCCTTTGCCACTTTCGACTTTTTCGATGGATTCGGCAATCTCCTGGCGGCGTTGCTCCATGTCGTCATGGGGCCCGATGCAGACAGATAAAATCGATTTTTGTGGACCGACAACATGCTCCATTGCGGTGACAAATTCGACAGCCAAACGGCCGTGGGTAACAAGAACCAAACCGATCATTGCGATTAAATACCCTTATTTCCGTTCAGATTCTGCATGGTTTCCAGCGCTTCCATTGGTCGTGACGCCAGATTGCGATGCGAGACAGTGGGCGAAAATCCACGGTCATGCAAGCTTTTGCGAAGGGCTTCTGCAACATGTACCGATCTGTGACGCCCACCGGTACAACCGATCCCGATGTTCACATAGGCTTTACCGGCGCTAATATATTTCGGCAGCAGAAATGCGATCATATCCTCAAATTTCTCCATCGCCTCTGCATAGGCGGGGTCTTTGGATATATACTCGCCAACGGAATCATCGAGGCCAGTGAGCAGTTTCAGATCTTCATCCCAGAAGGGGTTCGACAGGAATCTGACATCAAATAGCAGATCGATATTATTGGGCAGCCCTCGCGAAAATCCAAAGCTTGTTATAGTAACAGTCGTGATTTTTGTATCTCGCAGCGTAAATTGCTCGCGAATTTGGTTTTGCAGATCATTGGCCGACAGGCTGCTGGTATCGATCACGTGATCGGCCCAGCGCCGAAAAGGTTCAAACTGGTTCCGTTCCAGCGCAATGCCTTCCTTTGCTGGCCGGTCGAGCGCTAATGGATGCCGTCGGCGCGTTTCGGAATAGCGTCGTTCGAGTTCTCCACCCGCACAATCCAGGTAAAGCGTTGATATCTGGTAATTATCATTCTGCTGTAGCGCCTTTATCCGATTGATCAACTTATCGGGCTCGAACCCGCGCGTTCGACTATCAAAGCCAAGCGCTAATGGCGGATCAGCATCATTGCGTGAACTGGATGGCGGCGTATTTAACAGGCCCTCAACCAGCCGGATCGGGAAATTGTCCACGGTTTCCCAGCCAATATCTTCCAAAGTCTTGAGGGCCGTGGATTTGCCAGCGCCGGATAGGCCGGTGATCAACAGGACGTGTTTGCTATTGGATGTTGTCATAAGGCCTGCTGTCCCTGCAACAGCCGACTCAGTGCCATTTCAACCTTGATCGGCGCACTGGCTTCTGCGGGATTTATCGTAATGGTCGGGATGGCCATGGTCATGATTGTTTCTATTTGACTGTCCAATGGAAAGCGTTCGGTTTCTGGTTTCAACATCACCTGCAGCTTTAGCGGAATATGTGAAACATGTTTACAGGCAAAAATGCCGAGAGACCGGACTTCGATTTTTCCGGCGATTTTTGCTGGGGCGTTTAAGATTATCTGGTTATTATCATGATGCAATTCAACATAGTCATCGCTGATCAGGACCGCCCCTCGATCAATCAGGCGTAGCGCGAGGTCCGATTTTCCGGCACCCGATGGACCGGACAACATCACACCCGCTCCTTTGATGGCAACGCAGCTCGCATGGCGCGTTTCGTTTGATATCTCAGCAGTCATGGTACCGGTGCCTGGGGTAAGCGGATTTCGAAACAGCCGCCTTTTTGACCATCCGGTCGATCAATGACTTCAATGGTGCCTTCATGTCCTTCAATGATCGTTTTCGCGATAGCGAGGCCAAGGCCGCTATGCTTGCCGAATGCTTCTCCCATCGGACGATCCGAATGAAAACGTTTGAAAATATTCAAGCGCTGCTCTTGGGTAATTCCCGGGCCTGTATCAGAGATCTGGATCACCACTTCATCTCCATCGGGTGTTGCAAGAATTTCGATTAATCCGCCTTCGGGCGAGAAAGAAACCGCATTGTCGAGGATATTGCTGAAAACACGTTCCAACCGGTCGTCGTCACCCATGACAGTGGCAACACCGCGACCTGGCCGCGCAAATGCAATTTTCACACTTTCATTGGTATCACGCTGTTCGCGCGCCGCCAGCAATTGATCCAGCATCTTGCCAATATCAACCCGCTCGAATCTCGTTCTGGCCATCTCGGCATCGACGCGGGATGCTTCCGAGATATCGTTGATCAGCCGGTCGATGCGCCGGACATCGTCATTGGCAATATCCAAAAGCTGCTTCCGCAGATCGGGATCATCAACGCGATCCAGACTTTCCAGCGCCGAGCGCAGAGATGCCAGCGGATTCTTGATTTCATGACTGACATCAGCGGCGAAAGCCTCGGTCGCGTCGATCCGATAACGCAGCGCGCCACTCATGTCGGCCAGCGCGCGGGCGAGCTGGCCGATTTCATCCCGCCGACCCGGCATCCGGGGAACGGTTATTTCAGGCGCGCGCCCCAGTCGAACCCGGATGGCCGCACGGGCGAGCTTTCTGATGGGGCGGACAATCGTTCGCGCCAGAAATAGCGACAGCAGGATCGAAACAAGGGCAGTGAGGAAGATGACCAGCACGACATTTGATCGCTCTGCACGCACGATCCGGGTAATATCCCGTGCATTGGTGGTGAGCAGTAAGAAATGGTCGCTGCTTGGGATATGGGCGGCGGCGATGATTACCGGTGTGCGATCGGGCGCATAGCGCACCGCGCTATTTGGGCGCTTCGTTTCGGAGAGCTGTTGTAGTTCTGGCCAAGATGAAACCCGGTCTTCTTCCGGCTCTTCAAAGGCCGTAATCGGGCTGCTGAGGACGATAAATTCAATCGACTGATCAAGTGTCCGGGCGACGTCTTTCTGCCAAGGCTGCGTTTCAGGATCCCTCAGGCGATAGCTGGGTTCAGCAAGATCGAAGCTATCGACAATTTTTTCTCCGCTTGCATCATAAAGCCGCAGTCTGCTTTTCAGGGTCGTGGCAAAGCTTACGATTAGGTCTTCACGGTTTTTGGGCGTCTGCAGATTGAGGGCATCGCTGATAATATGTGTTTGCAGACGGGCTTGGCTAAGCCGTTCGTGGGTCAATTCATCTCGATAGTTATCCAGATAAAACAAGCTGCCCGCCAAGAGGGCGATCGCGACAATATTGACCGCCAATATACGGGTGGTGAGCGACAGCCGTGCTGACCATCGCAGGGATAGCTCCGGATCGTCGCTACTCTGCACAGGCTTATTCGTTGTAGCGATAACCGGCTCCATAGAGCGTATCGATGGCGTCAAATTCGGGGTCGACTTCACGGAATTTGCGGCGCAAGCGCTTTATATGGCTGTCGATGGTCCGGTCATCGACATAGACGTCATCCTGATATGCGGCATCCATCAACTGGTTGCGGCTTTTGACCACGCCGGGGCGGTTCGCGAGTGTTTCCAGAATCATGAATTCGGTAACGGTCAGCGTCACATTATCACCATTCCATTTGACCAAATGCCGGGCGGGATCCATTTCCAGGCCGCCACGCACCAATGGTTCCAAGCCTTCGGTATCCGCGTCTTCATCGGATAATTTGACCAGTTCAGCCCGTCGCAAGATCGACTTGACCCGCGCGATCAGCAGCCGCTGTGAAAAAGGTTTTTTGATATAATCGTCCGCACCCATGGCAAGGCCGAGCGCTTCGTCGAGTTCTTCATCTTTGGAGGTGAGGAAAATTACCGGCAAATTACTCTTCTCACGCACGCGGCGCAACAGCTCCAGTCCGTCCATTTTGGGCATCTTGATATCGAAAATCCCAAGATCGGGCGGATTGTCGAGTATCGCCTGCAAAGCGGCTTCGCTGTCAGAATAAACACGCGTGACAAAGCCTTCGGCTTGCATGGCAATCGAGACAGAGGTCAATATGTTCCGGTCATCATCAACAAGGGCAATATTTGCGGCCATCAATAAGGTTTATCCCTTTATCATTTGCAAAGTTAAACTCCTAAACGACCTAATTGAAGCAAAGCGCTGGCACAAGGACGCATGTTGAACTGCTCAAACACATCACAAATGACCATCGTTGTCATTTTTCCCATAACGAAACACGCGGTTTGGCTAGCCAATCTGGTAATTTGACCGACTCGTTACGGTAAGTTAAGCGCCACAACAAATCTGCCGAATCCGGCAATCATCCATTCCTAATTTCAAGCCTTAGGGGAATAACCGTGCCACAAGTTTCGTCTGTTACATTAAATGATCAAGGTTTCGCCTCAAAGGCAAAGCAGCATTGGAACCTCGGCGCGGCCGCATTGGTGGAAGCTGCCGTATCGCGCGGCGAAGGACATCTTGCAAAAGACGGTCCTTTGGTTGTCGAAACAGGGAAGCACACCGGTCGCTCTGCCAATGACAAATTCATTGTTCGCGACGGCGAGACGGAAGACAGCGTATGGTGGGGCAAGACCAACGTCAGCATGACACCTGAGCATTTTGCTGCCCTGAAGGAAGATTTCCTGAAAGTTGTAGCGGATAAAGAAACGTTGTTTGTTCAGGATCTTTTCGGCGGTTCACAGCCAGAACATCGCGTCAATGTCCGCGTCATTAATGAGTTGGCTTGGCATAATCTTTTTATCCGTACCATGCTCGTCCGCCCGACTGGCGAAGAACTGGCCGGATTTGATCCGGAATATACAATTATCGATCTGCCAAGCTTCAAGGCGGACCCGGAGCGTCACGGTACGCGCAGTGAAACGGTAATCGCTGTAAACCTGACCGAAAAGCTTATTCTCATCGGTGGCACCGCTTATGCGGGCGAGATGAAAAAATCTGTATTCGGATTGCTGAACTATTTGCTGCCGCTCGATTCGGTCATGCCGATGCATTGTTCTTCCAATATGGGACCAGAGGGCGACACCGCAATTTTCTTCGGTTTGTCCGGTACCGGCAAGACAACCTTGTCCGCCGACGCCAGCCGCACCTTGATTGGTGATGATGAACATGGCTGGTCCGATACTGCCGTGTTCAACTTCGAAGGTGGCTGTTACGCGAAAATGATTCGCTTGTCGGAAGAAGCAGAGCCGGAAATCTATGCCACCACCCGCCGTTTTGGTACGGTGTTGGAAAATGTCGTGATGGATCCTGAAACGCGAGAGCTTGATCTGGATGACAACAGCAAAGCGGAAAATACCCGCGGGGCTTATCCGATCGACTATATACCCAATACATCCGAAAAAAATATGGGGCCGGTTCCAAAAAATATCATCATGCTGACGGCCGATGCTTTCGGTGTCTTGCCTCCCATCTCTCGTCTGACACCAGAGCAGGCCATGTATCACTTCCTGTCCGGTTATACCGCTAAGGTAGCTGGCACGGAAATTGGTGTGACCGAACCGGAAGCGACTTTCTCCACCTGTTTTGGCGCGCCATTCATGCCCCGACACCCGTCGGTTTATGGGAACCTTCTGAAAGAGCGTATTGCCAAAGGTGGCGTAAGATGTTGGCTTGTGAATACCGGTTGGACCGGCGGGAAATATGGCGAAGGCAGCCGTATGCCGATTAAAGCAACCCGCGCGTTGCTCAATGCCGCTTTGGATGGCAGCCTGAATGATGGCGAATTCCGCATCGACAATAATTTCGGTTTTGAAGTGCCAGTATCAGTGCCAGGTGTTGATAGCGCGATCCTCGATCCGCGTTCAACCTGGTCAGATGGCGCAGCCTATGATGAGACTGCTCAGAAGCTGGTCAAACTGTTCATCGATAATTTTGAGCAATTTGCCGAGCATGTGGATCAGAATGTTCGGGAAGCGGCACCGACCGCTGCATGACCTGAGGCTTCTCGCTAATGCAATTGTCGCGGCTTGCCTGTGACAATTTCTATGTCGACAATATTGTGGTCTGCACTGGGGTTTAGAGAAAGTGTCTCTCCCGGAGCGAACCCCTGCGCTTCTGTCGGTGTGTCTATCTTGCCATTGGTCGCGATATCATGAGCAATGCGGACCAATCGCTTGATCACCTGGTTGGCTGGATAGGTAGATGGTGCGCTCAGCCTCATTTCCTGTCCGCTAAAATAGGATAGTCCTGAAGTGTGGAACGTTCCTTTAGGGCTTTCCGAAATAGCTATCTGGATGAGCACAGGGAATGGGCCGCCGGTAATATATTGATGACTCGCTTCGGCAAAATATTCAAACCCGATATGCAGTCTAGCAGGCTGCCAAATGACGCTGGTTGCGTTTAGAGCTTCACCGATAATCCACGCCAATTCCAGGAATGTGCGATTGACGGTGCTGTCATGCTTTGCATTAACGATATGGTCGCTCAGCGCGACCCCGATAGCGGGCATTGGCTGTTCGGGGGCATTGCAAAAAATATGATTGAGCTTTTTGGCAGAAAAGTTCCGGAAGGCATCCTGCTTTACATGATGGGTTAAAGTGAAACTCATGCCGCCCACGATCGCTTCGAGCATATCCAGATCGGCATATTTCGCATGATTAAGTGTGACTCGAGCGGCAATCTCTTCCGGCAATATCAAATCGGACAGGCGGAATGTGTCCGCTACGGGTACTATAAGCAATAGAGGTGGATTTTGCTGCACCATCGACGTTTATCTATTCTTCCCCGCAAAGCCAAATGTTCTTTTTATGTTCTACGCTACATTTGCCCATAGCATAATGACGGCGCTAGTTGATATTGCTCCAGAACGGATCGAAAGTCATCATCGCTTGATATCAGAGCATTATGGCTGCAATATTTCTTTGAAGGAGCGGACATTTGGCTGATTGGGTCTTATCGATATTGATGCTGGCAGGTGCAGGATTGCTGGGCGGCGGTGTATATTTGATACGCACCGGGAAAAATAAGAAACAGGGCATGCTCATGCTTGTCGCATCAGCCGTCATGTTTGCAAATGTTGGTATTTGGACAATACCGACCAATGGCGCTTCGCCAGAAGCCGGAAGCCCAATCCCTGACAGTCCGAACTAGGTCTATTTAATCGGCGAATCGGGCGCGAGGCGCATGTCGAGATAATTGTCGACCGAACCCATTAGCAATTCCATTTCATTTTCATAAAAATGGTTCGCCCGGGGAATCTCGTCGTGATGGATGGTGATGTGTTTTTGCGTCCGCAATTTGTCGACCAGTTTCTGGACGGCGCTGGGCGTCACGACTTCGTCATTCACGCCCTGAATAATAATGCCGGAGGACGGGCAGGGGGCGAGGAAGTTGAAATCATACATATTGGCTGGTGGAGAAACGGAAATAAATCCACGCACTTCCGGGCGGCGCATCAAGAGTTGCATGCCGATCCAGGCGCCGAAGCTATAGCCGGCGATCCAGGTTGTCTGAGCTTCCGGATGGATGCTCTGGACCCAGTCCAGTGCAGAAGCGGCATCAGACAGCTCACCAATACCATTGTCAAATGTGCCCTGTGACCGGCCAACGCCGCGGAAATTGAAGCGCAATGTCGCAAATCCGCGCTTCACAAAAGTTTTGTACATAGCCTGCGTGATGCGATCATTCATCGTGCCGCCCGCCTGGGGATGCGGATGAAGGATCATTGCTACAGGAGCGCGGTCCCGCGGTCCTGGGCTAAAGCGGCCTTCAAGGCGTCCTTCGGGTCCGGTAAAAATAACGTCAGGCATGGCATTTTCGATTCTATAATCAAGATTACGATTTGAATGGCGTCAAAAGGCAGATTAGCTTTTGCGCTGAATGAAGCGTCTATATAGAGAGAGTGAAATAATCCGCAACTCAATCCAGCAATAGCCATGGGGTCTCGCCCACATTTATGTCTGAAAAGAACCGTATCTATCTCGACTATGCTGCGACGACACCAATGTTGGATGTCGCGCAGCAGGCCTGTCTGGAGGGATTCGCGCATTGGGCAAACCCGTCTTCGCCGCACGCAGACGGGCGGGCTGCCGGATCAATGCTTGAGAACGCGCGGAAGCGACTAAAGGCAGCGCTCGATTGGGATGGAGAAGTGTTGTTCACCAGTGGTGCCAGTGAGGCGATCGCCATGGCGCTCAAACAAACGAAGCCGGAGCGGCAGCTGGTTTCTCCGCTCGAACATGATGTGGTTCTGCGTTTTTCCGAGGGCGCGGATGTCATTCCGGTCGACTTGAATGGTTTGGTGGTGCCGATGCGGCTCAACCACATGCTGAAGAGCGAGAAAAGCCAGGCTTTGGTTGCGGTACAGTCGGTCAATAACGAAACCGGCGTGATGCAGGATATGGAGGCGATAGCCAAAGTCATACGGCATCACGAAGCGGTTTTATTGGCGGATTGCTCGCAATCTGCAGGAAAAATGCCGCTTCCTGATGCGGATATGATTGTTATTGCAGGGCATAAATTTGGCGGACCTCCGGGTGTTGGAGCGTTGCTGATAAAGGATTTAAATCTCCTGCACGCCCACGGCGGGCAGGAACAGGGCTATCGCTCTGGAACTCAGAACCTGCCCTATATCATGGCGATGGTGGCCGCGCTGGAAGCGCCCGCCAATTGGGCAGGGCGCGCGACAGAATTGCGCGCGCATCTTGATAATGCGATCAAAACCGAAGGCGGGGCGGTCATTGCTGAAAATGCGCCGCGTATTGCGACCATCGGCAGCTATCACATGCCCGGTGTGGCGGCGAATACGCAGCTGATCAAATTTGATATGGCAGGATTTTCGGTATCAGCAGGCAGTGCCTGCTCCTCGGGCACGCTGAAACCCAGCCATGTTCTCGAAGCAATGGGCATGGATGAAGTGATGGCGCGTGAAGTCATCCGCGTCAGCATCGGTCGCGACACGACCCGCGCGCATATTTACGACTTTATCGAGCAGTGGAAGTCCATCTTCAGCGCGGCTCGGCCCGCATAATCGGATGGCCAAAGGTCCCATCTATCTCGATAATCAGGCGACAACACCGCTCGCACCAGAAGTGTTTGACGTCATGGTTCCCTGGCTCCGCGATAATTTCGGTAATCCGCATAGCGCCCATATTTTGGGCCGCAAGGCAGCGGCCGCGATTGAAGTCGCGCGGGATCAAGTGGCAGGACTTCTGCCAACAGGCGGTAAATTATTGTTCATGGGTAGCGCAACCGAAGCCATTAACTTGGGTTTCGGCGCTGTCCATTCTTTGAAAGACATGGGACGAAACAAAATCATTATTCTCGATAGCGAGCATGCTGCTGTTCGGGATACCGCTCTGTCCTATGAAAAACTTGGCTTTACCATCCATAAGCATCCGATCGGCCGTGATGGTATTGTGTCCTTGGATCGATTGCGCGCGTCGATTGACGACAAAACAGCATTGGTCGCGGCGATGTTGGTCAATAATGAAATTGGCGTCATTCAGCCGGTCGAAGCGATTGCAGAGCTCGCGCATGCCAAAGGCGCGCTAATGCTTTGCGATGTCGTGCAGGGCTATGGTCGGGTCGCCATACCGGATAATATCGATATGGCCGCGATATCGGCGCATAAAATATATGGACCCAAGGGCATCGGCGGCTTGTGGATTCGCGACGGTATCGACCCGCCGCCGATAATTCATGGTGGCGGACAAGAGCAAGGCATCCGATCAGGCACACTCTCACCCGCACTATGCGCTGGCTTTGGACAGGCCGCCGCTCTTTGTCGGGATCGCCGGGACAGTGATGCAGCCCATATTCAGGCACTATCCGATAGAGCGCAGAGCAGTTTTGCAGACTGGACAATCAATGGTTCCACCGATCAGCGCTATATGGGAAACCTCAATATTCGCCGGGATGGCATTGATGTGGGGCGCTTGATGTCCGATGTGCGTGATGTCGCTTTTTCAGCCGGTTCTGCCTGCGCCAGCGGTTCTGGTCGCCCCAGCCATGTTTTGGCCGCGCTCGGATTGGAGCCGGCGCAAATCAAATCATCTATTCGGCTAGGATTTGGTCGTTATAACAGTCTGGATGATGTTGAAAGAGCATCGCAAATTATCAACAAGGCGGTCGAGGTACAGCTTGCATGAGTGACATACAGGTGAATTTTATCAGCGCTGATGGCGAGCAAACGGTGACGGCAAAAGCATCCGATGGCGATGATCTGCTGACTATTGCTCAGATTCACCATCAACCTTTGGAAGGCACATGCGAAGGCCAGATGGCCTGTTCGACCTGCCACGTCATTGTTGCCGCCGAAGATTTCGACAAATTGCCCGAAGCGTCGGAGATGGAGGAGGATATGCTCGATCTCGCCGCCGGTGCGCGGCGGACCAGTCGATTGGCCTGCCAGATCACGCTCACCCCGGAATTGGACGGCTTGACTGTGCATATTCCCGCCGAAAGTCGCAATATGCAAGGCGTCTAATGATGTTGGATCGCAGAACATTCCTATCATCATCCAGTTTACTATTGATCAGTGGTTGCATGGTTCGACCCGCTACGGGCGGCGAAAACACCTCAAAGCCACCGATTTTGAACGCTCCAGAAATTTCAGAGATTGAAAAGCGTATCGGTGGGCGTCTGGGGGTCGCACTGGTCGATGGAGACGGCGCCTTGATCATGTCACACCGGGGTGGCGAGCGTTTTGCAATGTGTTCGACCTTCAAGGCTGCCTTGGCTTCGATGTTGTTCGCTGCGCATGAGGCCGACACGGTTGATATGTTCGCGAAATTTGAACTGAAAGCGTCCGACAGCGTCCCTTATATGCCGTTTGTCGAGAAAAAGCTGGCAGCCAATGAACCGGTATCGCTCCATGAGCTGGCCGGTGCCACCGTGATGACCAGCGACAATGCGGCGGCAAATCTGATTCTAAAGGCTGTTGGTGGGCCTCAGGCATTTACGAGTTTCGTGCGTGCCAATGGTGATAACCTGACGCGTCTGGATCGGATCGAACCCGAACTGAACGAAAATGTACCGGGTGATCCGCGTGATACGACAACCCCGCAAGCAATGGCCAAGTTGCTCAGAAAGCTTGCCATCGAAGACGCGGCCAGTGATCCTAGTAAGCTGAGCTTGCAAAAATGGATGAAGAACAGCAAAACCGGCGCATCCCGCATCAGGGCCGGGCTTCCTGAAGGATGGATTGCTGGCAATAAAACCGGGACTGCTGATCGCGGGATCGCGCGTAATGATATCGCTATAATCTGGCCGGTGCAGGGGTATGAGATCGACAAACCCGTTGTCCTTACAGTCTATGTTGATCGCCCTACCGTTCCTGGAAAGCAGGTTGATGCCGCCATTGCCGATGTTGCAAGGGTCATTGTTCCACTTGTCGCACCTGGAGGCTGACGGGTTAATTGCCGTCCTATTTGATACTGGGGCAACCTTTTCTGCTCTCACGGGTTTTAGTAGGAGCTCAAAAGAGCATTCCCAGAACCAGGAGAAACACGATGTCTATCGCGAAAACCACCGAAGTTATTTCATCATCCACCAAGAGTGTTGAAGACGCTGTCCATAACGGTATCGAACGGGCATCCAAGACTATCAAAGGTATTTCCGGTGTTTGGGTAAAAGATACCAAAGCGACCGTAGAAAATAATAAGATAAGCGAATGGCGTGTTACGATGATTATCACATTTGTGCTTAACGACTAATCTCGACCTGAAAGACCAAAGCGGTCTTGCATTTTCCGCCTGACCCCACCATATGGGCGGTGGGAGTCGGGTGGACGTAGTGTTCGCCAACCCGGTCAGATCCGGAAGGAAGCAGCCGTAACGATTTTTCTGCGGGTCGCCCGGCTCCTACTCACAAAATTTAAACAGGCTTTTGGGCCTGATCGAGGTTTAGGCTTCGACAAGCTGATGGTGAGCGCCTAAACTCGACCCCATGTCCGATTCACCCGACATTTTTGCCGCTGGCGGCGTTGAAGCACCTCTTGATCCGGCGCCAGTTGCCGCGCAGCCTTATCGGGTGCTGGCGCGCAAATACCGACCATCCAGCTTTTCCGAGCTAATTGGGCAGGATGCCATGGTGCAAACGCTCGGCAACGCGATCAAGCGCGATCGCTTGGCCCATGCGTTCCTGATGACCGGGGTGCGTGGAGTCGGGAAGACGTCCACGGCCCGGTTGATTGCCAAAGCGTTGAATTGCATCGGTGAAGACGGTCAGGGCGGTCCAACCATCGACCCCTGTGGGAAATGCGAACCTTGTCGTTCGATTGCCGAGGGAAGCTTTATTGACGTCATTGAAATGGATGCCGCCAGTCATACTGGCGTCGACGATGTTCGCGAGATTATCGAAGCCGTGCGCTATTCCTCGGTTTCTGCTCGCTACAAGATCTATATTATCGACGAAGTCCACATGTTGTCGAAAAACGCATTTAACGCGTTGTTGAAAACACTTGAAGAACCGCCAGCGCATGTGAAATTTATCTTTGCTACAACCGAAGTGAATAAGGTCCCGATTACGGTTCTGTCACGTTGCCAGCGTTTCGACCTGAAACGGATCAAGGCGGGTCAACTTTCTACGCATTTTGCCAATATCGTTGCAAAAGAGGGCGTCGAAGCGGAGCAAGAGGCGCTCGACCTGATCGCCCAAGCCGCTGAGGGCTCTGTCCGGGACGGCTTGTCCATCCTCGATCAGGCCATTGCCCATGCGGATATGGATGGTGCCGAGGATGGCAATAGTGACGTCAAGGCGTCCCAGATACGCGAAATGCTTGGCCTTTCTGATCGCAGCGCTGTTCGGCGCTTGTTCGGATTGCTGTTGGCAGCAGACTCTCAGGCGCTGTTGGATGCGATTGATGAGCAATATCGCGTTGGTGTGGAGCCTTTGTCATTGATGAATGGCCTGCTGTCCTTATGCCATCAGGTGACGTTGTATAAAGTCGGGCGCGCGAATGATCCGACTCTTTCTGATGAAGCTAAGGCACAGCTTGGCGCCTGGTCTGAACAATTATCTTATCCTGTTCTCCATCGCTTATGGCAGCTTCTTCTCAAGGGTTATGAGGAGGTTCAGCAAGCCCATATGCCGCGGGAAGCTTGTGATATGGCTCTTTTGCGCGTGCTTTGTGCCGCCGATATGCCGGACCCAGGCAAATTGGCAAAGATGCTGCAGCAAGGTGCTGCTCCCGCTATGCGACCGAAACTGGAATCTGCTCCAGCTCCGGTAATGCCAGCCGTCCATGAAGCGGCACCTGCACCGGTAGCCGAAATGCCTGCTCCACTTGAACACGGCGGGCCGCCGGAAAACGAACCGCAAAAAGTTGAGACACCGCAGGAACCCAAGGCACCAAAGACTGGCCTGCCAAGGGACTTTGAGTCGGTTATCAAGATTATCGGCGGCGTTTCTCCCGTATTGGAGAGCATATTAATCGCTGACATGCGTATTATCAGCTTCTCCGCGCCGGTTATTGAATATCAATCTGCGCGTCCCATCGCATCGTCGGATCTTAAAAAGATCACTGACGCTCTGAAGGACGCTACGGGCACGGACTGGACGATTAAGGAAGGGCAAGGCGAAGCGAAGCCAAGCATTGCGGAGCAGATACAGCTGGATAAGGATGCCGCCACGCAGGCTATATTGGATACGCCGCTCGTAAAAGCCGCATTTGAGGCTTTTCCCGATGCAGAATTACTGGAAAATGATACAGATCAGGCCCAAGTTGATTCCCGGCCTGAATCAAGGAGCTCACAAGCATGAAATCTATGGAAGAAATGATCAAGGCTGCTCAGGAAGCGGCGCAGACAGTCCAAGCCCAGATGGAGGAGGCGCAGATCAAGCTCGATAGCATCGAGGTTGAGGGCAAATCCGGTGGCGGGCTGGTATCCGTGAAAGCGACCGCCAAGGGCCGTATCTTGGGCGTTACTATTGATGACAGTCTGATGAAGGCGGAAGAAAAAGGCATTTTGGAAGACCTGGTCGCCGCGGCGTTTAATGATGCCCGCGATAAGGCGGATGCTGTCAGCAACGAAGAAATGGGTAAAATGACCGGTGGAATGGGCTTGCCAGCTGGATTTAAGCTACCCTTTTAGCTGTATTGCCTCTTTCCTGATGGTGTGGCTTTATAGTGGTTGAAGTCGTCATGGCGCGCCCCATATTAAGCTAACAGGCGCTGAACCAAGTGCCATAGTTTGGAGTATTAATGTCTCAGTCTGATTCCCCATCTGCCGCTAATCCTGAAGCCAAAGCACTACCTTTATTGCCGCTGCGTGACATAGTTGTTTTCCCGAATATGATCGTACCGCTTTTTGTCGGTCGAGATAAATCGGTCGTGGCTCTGGAACAGGCGATGGATAGCGACAAGGAAATTTTCCTGGTGGCCCAACTCGATCCAGCGGAAGATGATCCGGGACGCGATCAGCTTTATGATCTTGGTGTGGTCGCGACGGTGCTTCAGCTTTTGAAATTGCCCGATGGGACGGTCCGTGTGCTGGTTGAAGGCAAACAGCGGGCAAAACATGTCTCGTTGGATGCACAAAGTGACGGTTTTGTGCTCGCTAATGTGGAATTGATCGAGGAACAATCGGTAGAAGGCCCGGAAGCAACAGCTTTGATGCGGTCGGTGGTCGAACAATTTGAAAATTATTCCAAGCTCAACAAGAAAATGCCCGCCGAAACTGTGGTGCAGCTTGGTGAGATTGAAGAAGCGTCGCGTTTGGCAGATGCGGTTGCCGCCAATATCAATGTTAAAGTCGCAGATAAACAGAGCCTTTTGATCGAGAGCGATCCAGTCAAACGCCTCGAAATGGCTTTTGCCTTTATGGAAGGCGAACTCGGCGTTCTACAGGTCGAAAAGAAAATCCGCGGCCGTGTCAAACGGCAGATGGAGAAAACCCAACGCGAATATTATCTGAATGAACAGATGAAAGCGATTCAGCGCGAGCTGGGTGACGGCGAAGACGGCGAAGGCGATGAAATGTCGGCTTTGGGCAAGAAAATTGAGGAGATGAAACTCTCCAAAGAAGCCAAAGCCAAGGCGACCGCAGAATATAAGAAGCTGAAAGGCATGCAGCCAATGTCAGCCGAGGCAACGGTTGTTCGCAATTATCTGGACGTGCTGCTGGGTCTGCCATGGGGCAAGAAATCCCGGCTAAAGAAAGACATCAAGCAAGCCGAGAAGGTTCTCGATGATGATCATTTCGCTCTGGAAAAAGTGAAAGAGCGGATCGTCGAGTATCTTGCGGTGCAAGCGCGGACGAACAAGCTCAAAGGGCCTATCCTGTGTCTCGTTGGCCCTCCGGGTGTTGGTAAAACCTCTCTGGGCCGCTCTATTGCGCGGGCCACGGGGCGTGAATTTGTTCGCCAGTCACTCGGCGGCGTGCGTGATGAAGCCGAAATTCGGGGACATCGCCGGACTTATATCGGTTCGCTGCCCGGCAAAATCGTATCGAACCTGAAGAAGGCGGGTACTTCCAATCCGCTGTTCTTGCTCGATGAAATTGACAAATTGGGTCAGGATTTCCGCGGCGATCCGGCGTCAGCGCTGCTGGAAGTGCTGGATCCGGAACAGAATGACAAGTTTCAGGATCACTATCTCGAAATTGATATCGACTTGTCCGACATCATGTTTGTCACAACCGCCAATTCGCTCAATCTGCCACAGCCGTTGCTTGATCGGATGGAGATTATCCGGCTTGAAGGCTATACCGAAGATGAGAAAGTCGAGATTGCGAAACGGCATCTGATTGAAAAGCAGATTGATGCACATGGTCTGAAAAAGGGAGAATTCTCTCTCCATGACGATGCGCTGCGCGATCTGATCCGCTATTATACACGGGAAGCCGGTGTTCGGACATTAGAGCGAGAAATCGCAAAGCTTGCCCGGAAAGCGTTGCGCCGTATCCTGGAAGGTGAATATAAAAGCGTGGAAATTACGCCCGATAGCCTTTCCGAATATGCGGGTGTGCGCAAATATCGCCATGGCGTAGGTGAGGAAGAAAATCAGGTTGGTGCCGTAACGGGTCTTGCCTGGACCGAAGTGGGCGGTGAGTTGCTCACTATAGAGTCTGTAACGGTGTCCGGCAAAGGTCAGATTAAGACGACCGGTAAGCTGGGTGAAGTGATGACGGAGTCGGTTCAGGCCGCTTTATCTTTCGTGAAGGCACGCGCGCCGACATATGGCATCAAGCCGAGCGTTTTTGGCCGTAAAGATATTCATATCCACTTGCCCGAAGGCGCTGTTCCGAAAGACGGCCCTTCTGCCGGCGTGGGTATCGTGACGGCCATTGTATCCACTCTGACCGGTATCCCGGTTCGCCGCGATGTTGCAATGACGGGTGAAGTTACCTTACGTGGACGCGTTTTACCCATTGGCGGGCTGAAAGAGAAGCTGCTGGCAGCGCTGCGTGGCGGTATCACGACGGTCTTGATTCCTGCTGAAAATGAGAAGGATCTCGTCGAGATTCCGGAAAACATCACGTCTGCTCTGAAGATAATTCCTGTCAAACATGCTGACGAAGTTCTGGCTTTGGCTTTGGCTGAAAAGGTTCAACCGATTGAGTGGAGCGATGCGGACGAGCTCGCTAGTCATGCCACCGCCCCTGTTTCGGATGATGCGGGGTCTACAGCAAGGCATTAACCGCAGAGTCGCGCGATTCGTTGCAGACTGTCATCCCTGAGACAAGGGAGCGTTGGCCGATTATATTGGCGGAAAATGTCCAAAAATGGACCAAATTTAACCGTTTGCCAGAAATATTGCATCTTTGACCCAAAAAATGGCGGTTTTCCTTTGACTCAAGGGGTGTTCTTGTAGTTACTGACGCCAGACAAAGTTGCGATTCAATCAAGAATTGCTTTTAGAGAAGGGGGGATACCCATTATGAATAAACAGGATCTTATCAGTAGCGTTGCAGATCACAGTGGTCTCAGCAAAAGCGATGCCGGCAAAGCCGTTGACGCAGTTTTCGATTCTATCACAGGTTCACTGAAGAGCGGCAATGAAGTCCGTCTCGTTGGTTTTGGGACGTTTTCTACATCAAAGCGTAAAGCTTCTACAGGCCGTAACCCACGCACGGGTGAGCCAATGCAGATTCCTGCATCTACACAAGCGAAATTCAAAGCCGGCAAGGGCTTGAAAGACGCCGTTAATAAATAAGTAATTGGGGGAGTGCCTGGGCACTCCCCCTTTTTTTCGCACTTTGTTCTGAAAAATTCAGGCGGGTTCCATTGGAGCCCGCCTTTTTTCATGGGGATGGGATATTCAGGGAAAATAACTGTTCGGTGATAGCGCTCCGCTGTTCGCTTTCTGACTGTCTGAACGAAGATGGCGGGAGCTATTATGGTTATTGAGGGCCGTTACCCTTGCGTCAGGTCACCCTTCGCTTGCGTTCGGGATTTTCGCGGAAAACAATCCGCCAGATTGTTTTTGAATCCTTGAAATTGGTAGACGCTACAGGGTTCGAACCTGTGACCCGCTGATTAAGAGTCAGCTGCTCTACCAACTGAGCTAAGCGTCCTTATTTGGTATCTTTCATATATAGGGCACGCGTCTGGAAGAACAACCGTCTGATGGGCTATCTTGACTTATCCAAATGTTCCGCCTCTGCGGCCTGGATGTCGGTCGATCGCCATTAAAATCCCGATACAGATCATGATCGTCATCATGGATGATCCGCCATGGCTCAAAAAGGGCAGCGGGATGCCGACGACAGGCGCGAGGCCCATGACCATCATCAGGTTGATCGCGACGTAGAAAAATATCGTGGTCGAAAGCCCTGCGGCTACGAGCTGCGAGAAGCGCGTTTTGGCTTTCATGGCTACGCCAAGCCCCCAGCGGAATAATAGGAAGAAGCCAAACAATACGGCCACGCCGCCCATCAAGCCCCATTCTTCCGCCATCGTAGCGAAAACAAAGTCGGTATGGCCTTCGGGAAGATAATCAAGATGGCTTTGTGTTCCGTTCAGGAAGCCCTTGCCAAATATCCCGCCGGAACCGATCGCGATCTTGGACTGGCTGATATGATATCCCGCCCCTAATGGATCATTTTCGGGATTGAGAAATGTAGTTACCCGGCGTTGTTGATATTCCTCCAGCCCAAAGAAATAGGCGAGGGGCGCGATAACGGCCACAGCCGCTGCGCCGCCGACAAATAGCCGCATGGGAAGCCCCGCCAAGAAAGCGACCGTCATGGCACCTGCCAACACAGTGATTGTCGTTCCAAGATCGGGTTGCAACAATATCAATGCACAGGGAAAGGCGAGCAGTACGAGCAGTGGCCATATCGCGCCCCATGTCCTGATCTGACCGGCAGGCAGCAAGTCATAGAAACGTGCGACGGCAAGAATGATCGCAGGCTTCATCAGCTCAGAGGGTTGAATGCGGATGAAACCCAGGTTCAGCCATCTTTGGCTACCCCCGCCAACCGCGCCAATCAGTTCCACGCCGAGAAGCATGATCACCACTACGATGTAGACGGGGAAAGCTATGGTCTTCCAGAAATTTTCCTTCAGCCTAGAAAAGACAATCGCCATGCCCAAAAAGACCAGAAACCGGACCATGTGCAAGCCCGCCCAAGGGGTCAGACTTCCTCCAGCCGCAGAATAGAGCACAACGAAACCAAAGCTTGCCATGACCAAAAGCAGTAAAATCGTTTTCCACGGAAGCTGCGCAATGGGTGCGGGAATAAAATCGTTCAACGCTTAACGCCCCATGCCCTATTGGCCCATTTCAGTATCAGGTATTTCGCCCGCCGCGACGGCACCTTCTTGCGTTATGCGTCCCTCGGCAATTGCTTTTTCAATCGCGACTTTCGCACGGTAGGCGGTCAGTTTCTTATCCATTCTTTCGCTAATCGTGCCGCCCCAGCCTTTTTCCAGGTCGGTCAGGATGTTCATCGCTTTCTCTCGGTCATATAAAAATGTTAAGACGTCGCGCGCAACTGGATAGGCTGCCCCCGACCCGCCACCATGTTCAACTACGACCGCCGCTGCATAGCGTGGATTATCCACCGGTGCGAAACAGACAAACAGACCATGATCGCGGAATTTCCACGCGACGTCACTGCCGCCCCGTCCAAAATCAAGATTCACCACTTGCGCTGTCCCGGTTTTGCCCGCCATTTTTACGTCATCCAGGGGCAATCTAGCGCGCCGCGCTGTGCCCGCACCATTGACGACCTGGCTCATTGCTTCATGGATATAGGCCATATGTTCCGGGTCAATATTCAAAGTCTCGACCGGCTTGCGTTTTCCGTCGAGTAACAGATGTGGCATCATTTTCTTACCGGTGGCAATGCGCGCGGACATTACGGCCAGTTGCAAGGGGTTAGCCAGCATATAGCCTTGACCGATCGTAGCGTTCACTGTGTCAAAAGCCTGCCATGGTCTATCAAATTTCTTCATTTTCCACTGGGGATCCGGCACTGTACCGTAAAATTGGTTGGTGACCGGCAGCGGGAATTCTTGGCCCAGGCCAAGCCTGTTGGCCATCAAAGCAATCGGGTTCATCCCGATCCTTTGCGCAAAATGATAAAAATAGACATCGCAGCTTTGATATATGCCCTTGGCCATATCAACGCGGCCATGACCACGCCGGTTCCAGCAACGGAAGCGGCGATTACCCACCCGAAGACCGCCATTGCAGTTTACCGTTTCGTCGGGGCTGAGCCCGGCTTCAAGAAAAGCGAGGCCGACCATCGGTTTGATGGTTGAGCCGGGCGGAAACAGGCCCTTCAGAGATTTGTCACGCAACGGCACATGGTCATCGTCTCGCAACATTCCATATTCTGTCTGACCAATTCCATCAGAGAAGCTGTTGGGATCAAAAGAGGGCATCGAGGTCATCGTCAGAATGTCACCGGTTTCGCAATCCATTACGACCACCGAACCGGATTCAGGGCCAAGACGGCGCGCGGCATATTCCTGCAAATCGATATCAAGTGTCATCTGCATGGGTTTGCCAGGGATATCCGGCCGACTGTCGAGCTCCCGGACGATTTTGCCGCGGGCTGTGACTTCTACACGTTTGGCTCCGGGTTTGCCCTGAAGGTGATCCTCGAAAGTTTTCTCAAGACCATCCTTGCCGATCTTATATCCCGGCGTGACCAAGATAGGATCAGGGTTTTCTTTATAGTCCTCGGCCGAGGCAATCCCCACATAACCGACCAGATGACCGACGGCGGCCCCCGTCGGATAAAAGCGCGAAAAGCCCTGTCGCGGGGACACACCTGGCAGATCGGGTAGACGGACGCTAACGGCTGCGAAGCTTTCCCAGTCCAGTCCCGTAGCAACCTGTACGGGTTGAAAGCTTGAGGCTTGCTCAAGCTCTTTGTTTATCCGGTCAATTTCTTCCTGGTTCAGTGACAGGAGCTCGGCCAGCGTCGCGACGGTTTTTTCCTTGTCGCGCATGCGGTCCGGAATAAGGTCGACCCTGAAATCTGTTTTATTATTTGCTATCGGCTTACCGTTGCGATCAATCAGCCAGCCCCGTCGCGGCGGTACAAGCGTCAGGTTGACCCGGTTGCTTTCCGACAAAAGCTGATAGCGTTCATTTTCGGCCACCGAAATATAAGCCATCCGCCCGGCGAGAAGGACGCCAATTCCGGCCTGTAATCCCCCAATTACAGTAGCGCGCCGTGAAAAGGTGAGGGCCTGCACTGCTCCACTAATGGTCTTGCCGCTGGATATACTCATTGCGCCACCCGCCAATTATCTATCGCTCCGATCAAGCGGGTTACGAAGGGGTATAACAGGATCGAGAGCAAAATTTGCGGTATCAATATTTCGAGCCGGAGCAAATTGCTTTGAAAGTCGATGATAAGCATTCCGCATATTAGCACAAAAATGATCGAAAGGGAGGCTATAAGCCAGTCCTGCCAATAATCCCGGCCAACACCACGCCGGTCGAGCGTTTCGAGTGCAATAAATACGAGCGACCACAAAAATGCGGCGCTGCCAAAGGGTTGCCCGCTGAAAATATCATCTACCATTCCCAATGGGAAGCCTGCCCATACCGGCCAATAGCCCGGTCGGATCAAGCGCCAGGACAGCAATACCAAAAGCCCCATTGGCGGCAAGATAGGATAGTCGGTGATCAGGGGAAGAGCAGTGATCATCGAACCTAATATGACGGTGATAGACGGGATAAACTTGATACGAAATTGAGACGGCTGCCGGTTGATACGAGAGCGATAGGACTTCGCCATTATTCTCCGCCTTCGATATCGGTTTCGGCTCCATCGATATTTTCTTTCGCGATGGCAGCTACAGTTTCGGCCTGAAACATCGGTTGTACGATGACATGACTAACTTTTGCTGAATTGGCCAATATCCGGGCGATTGCTCCCGTCTCCGTTTTGCGGATGACAACTGCGACCGGAATGCCAGGCGCATACAGGCCACCGCTGCCCGATGTGATGAGCAAATCGCCGCCCTTGAACGGATTGGTTCCCAAATTAATCGGGCGTATCTCGACGGTCCCATCGCCTCGCCCTGTTGCAAAAGCGGGTAGTTCATCGCTTGCCCGCTTTACAGGGGTGACATTTTGGCCATCGGAAACGAGTAATATCCGGGCAGTCGTCGGGCCCGCTTCCAGAACGCGTCCGACCAGGCCTTCCGGCGCCCGGACCGGTTGACCGATCAAAATGCCGTCTGTTGTGCCGAGGCCAAGAGTGGCCATGCGCCGCGAGCTGGAAGAGGTGGAACTTATCAACCGCGCCATACCGATGGCATCGGGGACCTCTTTGTCGAGATCAAGCAATCGCTTCAACCGCTCGTTTTCCTGTTTGAGCGCGCGCGCTTCCAGTATTTCGATTCGATTACTTTTTAACTCGCGCTTCATCGCGGCATTTTTTGATGCGGCGTTGAAATAGGCGGAGATATTCTCGCCGGCACTGCCAGTCGCTCCGCCGACCTCGGAAAGGGTTTTGCTAATCGGGGCAGTGGCTTCTGCGCCGATGGTACGGAGAACCGCAAAGCCCTGTGGATCAAAAATAGAGATAAGCAGCAAGAGGAGCCCGACAACAGCTCCTAATATGCCCAGTAAATAGCTGGCGAATATGCTATATTGCGCCCGCTTGGAAAATCCTGGGCGCCGGTTATTTGGCGGCGCCATTCCTGCTTATCCTTCCACTTTCGTCATGTCAGTATTCTATCCCTCAAGCTGTTGTGAGCACGCCGCGGAACATTTCATCTTCCATGGCACGACCCGTGCCGATTGCAACGCAGGCAAGCGGGTCTTCAGCGACTGTCACCGGTAAGCCCGTCTCATCGCTCAACGCTTCGTCCAATCCAGCAATCAAGGCGCCGCCGCCGGTCAGGACGATGCCCTGATCGACAATGTCAGCGGCCAGTTCTGGAGCTGTGTTCTCAAGGGCGATCCGCACGCCTTCGATAATCGTACCAATTGGTTCGCTCAATGCTTCGGCAATCTGGCCCTGATTGATTGAAATTTCCTTGGGAACACCGTTGACGAGGTCGCGGCCCTTGATGTGGATCGTATGGCCTACGCCATCCGCCGGGGCCTGGGCGACACCAAAATCTTTCTTGATCCGTTCAGCAGTGGTCTCGCCGATCAGCAAATTGTGGTGACGACGGACATAAGAGACAATTGCCTCATCCATTTTGTCGCCGCCGGTGCGGACAGATGTCGTATATGCCAGTCCGCGCAAGGACAGGACCGCGACTTCCGTCGTTCCGCCGCCCACATCGACGACCATGGAACCGATAGGCTCGGTAACCGGCATATCAGCGCCAATCGCTGCGGCCATGGGCTCTTCGATCAGGAATACCTGGCTGGCGCCAGCGTTGGAAGCGGCGTCGCGAATGGCGCGGCGCTCGACAGAGGTCGAACCGCTTGGCACACAGATCACGATTTCGGGATAGCTGAACAGCTTGCTCTTGCCGTTCACCTTTTGAATGAAATGTTTGATCATCTGCTCGGCCACATCAATATCGGCAATCACGCCATCGCGCAGGGGCCGAATCGCTTCGATGCTGTCGGGCGTTTTGCCCATCATCATCTTGGCATCGTTCCCGACCGCTTTCACTTTTTTGATGCCGTTGATCGTTTCGATCGCGACAACCGAAGGTTCATTGAGAACGATTCCCTGACCGCGCACATAGACAACCGTGTTGGCTGTTCCCAGATCGATTGCCATGTCCTGAGACCTGAACTTGAACAGATTTCCAAATACCATTTTTTTACCTGTGTTTTCTAATATTTACGGCGCGAGCCGATCCCTAAACCCAAAGCGAAATTTTGGCTGAACGGGGGATGAAGTTAACCATATGCGTCGTCCAGCAAAACACCCCGAAAAACTAAGTCACAATCAAGGGTCGCTTGGCATGATCGCTTGGGCTAGGAATGCTGATATGTCAATAAGAAGACTCCCAAATAGCCTGATCAACCGCATCGCTGCCGGTGAAGTGGTCGAGCGTCCGGCCAGCGCTCTGAAAGAGCTGGTTGAAAATGCGATTGATGCCGGAGCTAGCCAGATCAATATCCGCCTCGAACAGGGCGGTCTCGATCTGATCGAGGTCACCGACAATGGTTGCGGCATGACCCGTGATGACATCGCCCTGGCGCTCGAACGTCACGCAACGTCCAAACTGCCTGATGAAGCGATTGAAATGGTCGCGACATTGGGCTTTCGTGGCGAAGCGCTCCCGTCAATCGCGAGCGTGGCGCGCTTGACGATAGAGAGTCGCGTAGCGGGTGAAGATGGCTGGACGCGGATCGTCAATCATGGCGAGGTCGAAAATGATGGACCAGCGGCCATTCCGCCGGGCACCAAAGTCCGGGTCGAGCAGCTGTTTGCCAAAGTCCCCGCCAGACGGAAATTTCTGCGCACGCCGCGGAGCGAATATGCCGCATGCGTCGATGTCGTGCGGCGGCTTGCAATGGCGCGGCCTGATATCGGGTTCACGCTCACCCATGAAAATCGCAAGGCGATTGCGGTTCAGGGCGGGGAAAGTGGCCCCGACCGGGTTGCGGCCCTTACCAACAAGGAATTGCGGGCCAATAGCGTCGCTGTCGACCTTGTTCGCGAAGACGTCCGGCTGTCTGGCGTGGCAGGCCTGCCAACCTATAATCGCGGGGTTGCCGATCATCAGTTTCTTTTCGTCAACGGACGCCCGGTTAAAGACCGGCTGTTGGTCGGGGCCGTGCGCGGGGCTTATGCGGAAATGCTTGCGCGGGATCGTCATCCAATTGTGGCCCTGTTTATTGACATGCCGCCGGAGCTTGTGGACGTGAACGTGCATCCGGCCAAAACCGAGGTTCGCTTCCGTGAGCCGGCGATGATCCGTGGTATGATTGTCAGCGGTTTGCGACGTGCTCTGGATGATGGCGGCTTTCGTGCGGTCCAGCGTCCGGCCGAATCCGCGCTGGCCAATTGGCAGACGGAACCGCAAGCGCCCGATCCGCAGACAAATATTTTTACGGCGCACGGAGCGGTTGGGGGCAGGGCGACGTTCCAATCCCAACCTTATCCATCCGCGGTGCAGGATAATGTCGGTGCCTTCCATGCGCTCAATCCCGATGAGCTGGCTCCCCTCATGGGTCGGGCCGAAGAGGCAGAGCAACCCGTTCCTGCCGCAGTTAGCCATCCACTCGGTATCGCTCGCGGACAAGTATCCCAAACCTATATCGTTGCCGAAGCGGAGGACGGATTGGTGATTGTCGACCAACATGCCGCTCATGAACGGTTGGTGCTAGAGCGGATGCGCAAGGCCGTGGAGGGCGGTACAGTCGCTTCTCAGGCCTTGCTCATGGCGGAAGTTGTCGAACTGGACGAAAATGCCTGTGACCGACTGGAAGCGCGCATAGCGGAACTGTCGGAATTCGGGTTGGAACTGGAGCGCTTCGGTCCTTCGGCCATGCTGGTGCGGGCCACGCCTGCGATGCTTGGCTCTGGCGATGTCAAAGGCCTCATCACGGATCTGGCAGATGAACTGGGAGCCTATGACGAGGCATTGTCGCTCAAAGAACGGATCGATCATGTTGCCTCGACCATGGCCTGTCATGGATCGGTGCGGGCAGGGCGGGTGCTCAACGTGGCGGAAATGAACGCTTTGCTTCGTGAGATGGAGGTGACCCCGCATTCGGGGCAGTGCAATCACGGCCGTCCGACATGGGTGAAATTGGCGCATGGGGACATTGAAAAGCTCTTTGGGAGAAAGTGATGAAACTATTGGCTTTGGTTCTTGCAGTATCGATAGTCGCCGGTTGTTCTCCGGTTCAAAGTGATGAACCGGTTGTGCCTGCGGAAGAAGAAGTCTTGCCCGTCGAACCGGACGGCAGCATCGGCGATGGCGTGAGCCGCCCGATGTTGATGCCAATGGTCTATAATGAATTTAGCCAAGCCATAGAAGCCGGTGCAGGCTGTGCCTTTGTTTCTCAAGGCAACACAGACCCCCAATTTGTCGCCACTGCGCCGGATAGCGATAAAATTGCCGGCAAAGGCGCGATCAAGATCAACGATACCATCGTTGTGCTGACCCATAACGGCGTCGGCCTCGCACAAGTAGAAGCCGGTGGCGTGTTTGCAAGCGAAGCGGTTGAAGTGACTATCGCGCATTCTGGAGGCGAACCGAGCAGCGAAAATAAAGGCACATATTTCTGGCCAGCGACGCTTAAAATCAGTCAGGATGAAGTTGGCTCCAATATGTATGAAGGAACCTATGAGTGCGGTGCGTAGTGGCCTGACTAGTCCCCGCGCACTTGAATGAGTCCGGTGCTTTCCATCGTCATGACTTTCTCGTCATGCTGATTGAGTACGGTGATCTTGCCCTTCATGATGCCCATTTCAGGACGACTTTCAGACCGCCGTTTTTCCAGCGTGACATGTTCGCAGCGCAACGTGTCGCCGGGATAGACGGGTTTTAACCAGCGCAGATTATCAACGCCCGGGGAGCCCAGTCCCGCTTGTTTGTTGGCGTTCATCTGGTCAACCATCATCCGCATCATCATCGCCGCACTGTGCCAGCCACTGGCGGACAGGCGTCCAAAATGGGTCTTGGCGGCCGCTTCTTCGTCCAGGTGAAATGGTTGCGGATCATATTTGGAGGCGAATTCGATCACCTCGTCCTTGGTCACCTCGTATGACCCGTATTTCTGGACGACGTCGATTTGGATATCTTCGTAATAGAGCGTCGATATTCTTTCTTATGAAACCATGTTTCTATGGCAAAGTTTCAGGGTCTTAGCGCCTGTTCAAATGATGAAAGATCGCCATCGCTCTCGTTCGGTTTGACGCCGGTCAAATGCGCGAGCAGCGAATATATATCGACATTGTCGAAGGTCGCGATCTTTCCATTGCCAGCTATATCGGGGCCGCTGGCGAGGAAAAACGCGATCATGTCCGGATGCAGATGATCATAGCCATGGCCACCGCCAATTCCGGTCATCCATTCAGGCTTGTCCTGATAGACAACCCAGCCAGTCGTGGGCAGGCAGATAATGGAAGGGATACGGGAGTTTTTGCCATATTGGAGCCGCGCCGGGATATCTTCTCTTTTCCAGCATTCCATATTGTCATGCGGTTTCAGGAAGGCGGCGTTGATGGCGGTCATATCATCAGCGAGAGGTTCGATTCCTGCATAATTACCATCCACAACCAGCCGATATTGATCACGCGGCAGGATAGTGTCGAGATAAATGACCCGATCAGGATGGGTTTCCGCCATGCCGTGATCCGATGTGATGACAAAATTCACCGGTTGCTCCAGAGCAGTAAATTGCTCGACCAGATGTCCGATATTCTTGTCGATGGCGCTGATCGCGGCATGGAGTTTCTCGCCGGGCGCTGGGCCATAAAAATGACCCGCCGTATCCACGGTATCGAAATAGAGTGTGACCAGCTGCGGCCGCGTCGCAGCCGGTCGGCGCATCCAGTCAATCACGGCATTGACGCGGCGGTCGTCGGAAAGGGCCTGTGAAAAGGGCCACCAGTCGCTGGGACGTGTCCCATCCAGCTCGACCTCTGATCCGGGCCAGAACATAGTGGCCGTTCTTACGCCTTGTTTCTCGGCGGTTATCCAGATCGGTTCCGCCTGATCCCACCAGAACGGGTCCTTGTTCGCCATCGTGAATTTTTCACCGGGCCGGGCCACATCTTCCATGCTGTTGCCGACAATGCCGTGGTTATCCGGACGCTTGCCGGTGACCAATGTCCAGTGATTGGGGAAGGTCTTGGTGGGGAAGCTGGATCGCATGTCGGCAACGACACCCGATGTAGCCAGTGCGCTGAGATGAGGTGTTATCCCGCGATCCAGATAATCTGGGCGGAACCCATCGATGGAAATCAATAGGGTAACCGGCTCGCGAGCGTCCTGAGCGGGCAGGGCGCTATCGCTAGCAACCATGGCGGTCTGCGAAACCGCACATCCCGCCAACAAAGCACAAGCCGCAATAGCTTGTAATATCATACGAATCATCACTTTCCCCTTAGACTGAAGGCAGTCTAACGGGCTTTTATGACAAGTCAGACATTGAATTTGAAATTCATGATATCGCCGTCTTGGGCGACATAGTCTTTGCCCTCTTGACGTAGTTTACCGGCATCGCGCGCCGCGCTCTCGCCACCCAGCGACACATAGTCGTCAAAGGCAATGGTCTCCGCGCGAATAAACCCGCGTTCGAAATCGGTGTGGATTTCCCCCGCCGCCTGTGGCGCCTTGGCGCCTTTATGCACCGTCCATGCGCGGGCTTCCTTGGGGCCTGCGGTGAAGAAGGTTTGCAGGTCGAGCAATTGATAACCGGCGCGAATGACGCGGGCGAGGCCGGATTCTTCAAGGCCCAGTTCGGCAAGATATTCGGTGCGCTCGTCTGCCTCCATGCCGACCAGCTCGGATTCGATGGCAGCAGAAACGATCACGGCTTCAGCACCCTCGGCTTTGGCTTTTTCAAAAACAGTGGCGCTCATCGCGTTGCCCGTGGCGGCATCACCTTCGTTGACGTTGCAGACATATAATACGGGTTTTGCGGTAATGAGCTGTGATTGATCGAAAATGCGCTGCTCTTCATCATCCTTGGGTTCGGTAAGGCGTGCTGGCTTGCCCTCGCGGAGCAATTCCAAGGTCTGTCCCAGCACGCTAGCGGCGATCTTCGCTTCCTTGTCGCCGCTGGTCGCCTTTTTCTCGAAAGCCGGAACGCGTTTTTCCAGGCTTTCCAGGTCGGAGAGCAGCAACTCGGTTTCGACGACCTCTGCATCGGAAAGCGGATCGATTTTGTTGGATACATGCTGGATATCGTCATCTTCAAAACAGCGCAGAACATGCACAATCGCATCGACTTCACGGATATTGCCAAGGAACTGGTTGCCCAAGCCTTCACCCTTTGATGCGCCTTTTACAAGGCCGGCGATATCCACAAAGGCAAGCTGCGTTTCGATAATCTTCGCGCTACCGGCTATTTTTGCAATTTGCTGTAATCGTGAATCGGGGACCGCGACCTGACCGACATTGGGTTCGATCGTGCAAAACGGGTAATTGGCCGCCTGCGCTGCCTGCGTTTCGGTGAGCGCGTTGAACAACGTTGATTTTCCGACGTTGGGCAGGCCAACGATACCGCATTTGAAACCCATTTAAGTCACTCCGTGGAATTAAGCGTGCTCGATAGCGGGCCTCCTTTGCGATTACCAGTGGCAACGTGCAATCCGGATTGCTTTCATTCGCAAATCCGTGCAGGTTAATAGGAATTAACGATAATGTAACGGGGAGAATGAATATGAAAGCACGGCTTTTAGGGGCGCTTGCAGGCGGGTTGATTCTAGCGACGGCGGTGCCAGCGCAAGCGGAGCGCGATACGGAAAAATTCACCTCATTGACGGTTTTCGGGGATAGTCTTGTCGATGCCGGCAATATCTTTACGGCGACAGGCGGTGTCTTTCCGCCCGCTTCGCAAGGTTATTTCAATGGCCGTTTCACCAATGGCTATGATTATACCGACCTTTTGAGCATCGAATTATTCGGCGCGCCCACAGTGGCTTCCTTGCAAGGCGGCACCAATTTCGCTTTCGGCGGTGCGCGTGCTTCAAATACAAATCCAAATCCTGTAGTGCAGGATTTTGGCGAACAGCTCGGCCTCTATGCCGGCTATTTGGCGGCGGGTAACGAGGTTGATTCTAACGGTCTGTATATTCTCAACTTTGGCGGCAATGATCTTTTCAATGCACCGGCTGATCCGGTTGATGGCGATATTTTCATTCGGCAATCTGCACAGGATTATGCTGCAGGCGTTCAGTTTCTCAACGATCTCGGTGTGAGAAATGTTTTGCTGACAGGTTTTCCAGTTGCCGGGCCACTAGGCTTTAGCGCTGAACTTTATCTGACACAGGAACTGGCCGCATTAAACCTGACCAGCGACACCAGCCTCTTCCGCTACAGCTACTTCGATTTCTTTGATCGCGTCCTATCCGATCCGGGCGCGCTGGGTTTGCCTACGCAGAGGCTGGACATCACTTGCCAGGCTGCTGGAGCGGCAGCCATTGCTAATGGTTGCGAGGGAATCTTTTCGTTTGACGGCGTTCATTTTTCCGCGCCGATCCACCAAGCCTTGGCCCGCGATATCGACAGTCAGTTTAATGTGCTGGGGTCCGTTCCAGAGCCGACGACTTGGGCGATGATGATATTGGGTTTCTTCATGACGGGGTCGGCCATAAGGCGGCGTCAAAGGATCCGCGTCAGCTATAGCTAAGCGCATAGTACAGGTTGGTGTCAGTCGTCCTGCAATCGCAGGGCGACGTCACTGATAAACCGGGCATCATCCCCTTTGGCCAGCCAATCGGCTTCTGATGCTATTGCACCCAGCATTCCAGCCAGCGGTTCAATCTCCGCTTTGCTATAATTGCCAAGAACATGGCCATGGACGCGCGATTTGTGACCGGGGTGGCCAATACCGATGCGCACGCGCCGGAAATCCGGGCCGATATGGGCAACCAGTGACTTGATGCCGTTATGGCCGGCGGTGCCGCCACCGCGCTTCACCTTGATCTTGAAGGGCTCAAGATCCAGCTCGTCGTAAAAGACGGTTACGTCCTCTGGCTCGAGCTTGTAGAAATCCATCGCTGCAAGAACGCTGCGGCCACTTTCATTCATGAAGGTGGCGGGCTTGAGCAACAGCAGTTTTTCCGAGCCCAATCGCCCTTCTATGCTCCATCCCTGAAACCTCTGTTTGGGGGCAGGAAAACCATGCACTTCTTCCAATGCGTCGATCACCATGAAACCCACATTATGGCGGTGAAGCGCATATTGTGAGCCCGGATTACCAAGGCCGACCCATAGTTGCATGCGTGAATTCCCTTAAGCGCAATTACAAAAAAACCGCTCATACGACGCCAGGCGCAGCATGAACGGTTTTTTGTTACAGTTATTTAGGTGTGAAGGTCTAGTCCTCGGAACCGCCTTCTTCTTCGCCTTCGCCCTCAGCTGCTTCGCCTTCAGCGCCTTCTTCACCCTCTTCGCCATCAGCATCTTCAGCTTCATCGTCAGAAGATTTGAGTGCGGATGGAGCGGTGACACCGGCAATGGTGAAGTCACGATCAGTGATCGAGCTTTCGGAACCATCTGGCAGGGTGACGTCGGAAATGTGGACAGAGTCGCCAATTTCCAGACCAGTCACATCAACTTCGATTTGGTCAGGGATCTTGTCTGCGTCACACATCAGGTCCAGTTCGAAGCGAACAACGTTCAACACGCCGCCACGTTTCAGACCAGGTGATTCTTCCTCGTTCACGAATACCACCGGAATATTGACCTGTACCTTCGCGCCTTTGGCAAGACGGAAAAAGTCAACATGCAGAGCGCGGTCAGTGACTGGATCAAAAGCAACATCTTTTGGCAGGGTACGGGTTGTTTTACCGTTCACATCTACCATGATCAGCGAGTTCATGAAGTGGCCGGTGCCGAGCAGCTTGTTCAGCGCACGCTCTTCCACATGAATCGTTACAGGTTCTTTTTTATCGCCATAAATAACGGCGGGTATGCGGCCTTCGCGACGTAGTGCACGGGAGGCTCCCTTGCCAGCCCGTTCGCGAGGCTCGGCTGATAGTGTCAGCTGATCACTCATAATGTTGCTCCAAAATATAGTTTTTACGATATTTCCGCCACGCCTCCAGGGTGCTCATGGTCGGAAAGAGGGCGCTATAAGCAGGCAAAGGCGGAAAAGCAAGGCAAATTGCAGCGGTTTGCCGCTATCGGAAAAAGCCGATTTGATTGCTGGTGGCGAGCAGGGTTCCATTGCCCGACCAAAGTTCCACACGGGAATCACTCTTGCTGTTTCTAACGACAGCACCAGTAACACGCATGATCATATAATCGGATCCTGCAGCCGCAATATCTTCCGCGCTGGCATAGATATAGGTGGACATGGCTACGGTCGATCCCGGATGAAATTCCTCACTCAGGAAAAACGTCCGCGGCATGGGGACGTCGCAAATGGAAATAATGCTGATCCGGTCGATCGGCCTGCCATCTTCTTCCTTGATCCAGACGATCGTTTCGGGTGTGTCGTTAACCTGAAAAGGTACGCCTTTGGCGATATACTGGTCATAGGTTCTGATCCATTCCGGCGCCTGACCCGGAACTGGTTCGAGCCGGGGATAGTCCTCGGGCGGAGAGATTTCAGGCATTGCGATCTGATAGTTTAGATCGACCGGCCGCCTGTTGCTGGTGACAATATCCCCGACGATAGCGAGATTTTCTGCCTGATAGAGTTCGACCCGCCAGAATTGTGTCGACGCACCTGATTTAAGCAGCTTTGATTCAACGCGTACCTCGCCCGGCCCGATACCTGCAATATAGGTGGCTTGCAGGGATACAATGGGACTGGTGCGATCAGGGTGGTTCTCGACGGCTCTTGCCATGATTGCTGCTACCCAGCCACCAAATGCCGCACCGGTTGGATTGCGATAAACGTCACTGGCTTCGATAGTATATTGCCCGTTGCCGCACGGGATTAGCGCGGTTTCGCGATCAAACAGAAATGTCATGAAAGTGCCCTGAAATTTAGATTATTGAATTTTCTCGATCTTATACCCGCGCTTTTCGAGCATGGCTTGAACCGCATCTGGCCCAACCAGATGCGCAGCGCCCACTGCTACAAATGATATGCCAGGACTTTGCAGTTTTTTATCGAGTTGTTCAGTCCAGTCTTGATTGCGTCCAACCAGAAGCTTTTCACGGGTTTTGGGATCTTCCAGAATGCCGCCCTCGGAAAGGTCCATAATGGTTTCCGTATCACCCGAAATCCAGGCATTGAATAATTTCTCAAAAGAGGTCTTGGTATCAGCCGCTTCCTCGACAACACTGGTGAGCATGTCGCGCTGTTGGGTTTCCGGCAATGTATCAAAATAACCCAGCTGTTGTTCGATTGTTTCCAAACCTTCGACAGGTTTTTTGAATTCGCCAAATTGTGCGACCAATTTTTTCTCGACACCTTCGCTGGAATCGAGCCCCAGATTGTTGGTTTGCGCTGATGCCAGTGACAAAGCCGCAGCCCAGCTTTCCATGCGATTGAGCGCAAATTCAGGTATGTTGCTTTTGTCTATCACGGCGTCGAGATCATCGCGCAGCGAAGGTTTTATACGTTGTTCTATCTCCGGCTGATTGGGCGAAATGGCGAGCTTGGAAAATATCCGCGCTGCGTTTTGCGTGTCTTCGAGCCCCAATACCTCGATAATCAGCTTGTCCGAACTTTTGAGGGCCTTGTCGATAAGCGGCGTACGCCAATTCACATCTTTCGGTAATATGTGAATGGTGCCGAAAAGATAAGCCTCACCAACCTGCTCAGGCTTTGTGCCGGTTACTTTCCAGAGCGCCGGCTTGCCGTCTTTCATTGTGTTTAACTGTACAGGTTCCTGCGCATTCGAGCATGCCGCCAGACAGACAGTGGCAATCAGCGTCAATAAGGTTTGAATAAATTTCATAAATTCCATTTGGTCATGATGGCGGCAAAATGAAAGATGTTAGGCCGGACAATTCCTAATATTCGATCCGCTCAACAGTAAATCCTCGTTTTTTTAACTGTTCCTGCAGGCTGGCTTCGCCCGCTAAATGGCCCGCGCCGACAGCCATGAAAACGGTGCCCGGTTTGTCCATCCGGTCATCGACCCAAACAGCCCAGTTGGCGTTGCGATTGGAAAGCAACGTTTCGTAAAGTATTTTTTCTTCCAGGCCAGCGTTCATCAATTCTGCAAGCGCGCCAATATTCGCATTGGCCCAATGGGCGACCATATTTTCCATGCCATCTGCCATCTCGCCAATGGTTTCCACATTGAAGTTGAGGAAACGGATTTGGACATCTTCCGGGAGATTGTCGAAAAATCCCAATTGTTGCCGCGGTGTTTCGAGGCCAATAATTTTCAAATTTTTGGCCTTGGCGCTGGACGTCAGCGCATCCTCGACGCCGCTATTCGTATCATAGCCACTTTTCATGAGCGGAACCAGCGACATGCTGACGCTGGCGAACCACGGGTCCAACGGATCAAAGGCGTTGAGCGGCAACTCCAGCGTCGTCATCGCCGCTTCATATTTTACGCGGTCCTCGGGATCGAGCTTGTCGCGCAGCGGCACGCCGGTCTTGTCTATGGCCAATTCGCTCACGATTTTCATCATTTCGGCGGGTTCGGGCTCAATCATTTCGACAACCAGTTCATCGGAACGGTCGAACGCATCTTTGATCGCTTCGTCAAACCAGGTGAGCCCGGGCTTCAGAATATGTACCGTGCCAAACAGATAGATCGTCGTGTCGTCATCCTTTAACACCCAAAGCGCTGGATCCGGATCATCCGGTATTGTTGCAATTTCAGCGGCGGCAGGCGCCGTATCGCCCGCCGATTGCGGCGGTTCGGGCTGGCAGGCTGCCAATCCCAGAACAAGTGGCAAGGATAATAGGGGAGAAAACCAGCGACGCATCATGGGTATAAATTCCAATTTCTTTGAAAGACCGGGGGCTTGATAAGTTGCGAACGTTAATTGACTATTTATGCCGGAAATCCCAGCAATTTTTCAATATTGAAATAATTTTCCCTCCCGGCGGTAGTCACTGCTTTGTCACTCTGCTAATTGATCAGTTAAATTAGGAGAGACCCGATGAGCCAGATTCACGCCCGCACCTGCCATATCTGTGAAGCCAATTGCGGCGTTTTGGTTGAAGTCGAAGGGCGCGAGATACTCTCGATCAAGGGCAATCCCGACCACGTCCTGAGTCGCGGTCATATCTGCCCGAAGGCAACCGCCATTGCGGATTTGCAGGACGATCCGGATCGGCTCCACAAACCCGTCAAAAAAGTGAACGGCGAGTGGCAGGAAATTGGCTGGGAAACGGCCTTTCAGGAAATTGCCGCGAAGCTCAAGGACCTGAAAGAAGCAGGAGCCAAGCCCGCCATGTATATGGGCAATCCCAGCGCGCATGATTATGGTATCTCGACACAGATCAGCACGCTGCGCCGGGCAATGGGCCTGAAAAATATCTATTCAGCCTCGACACTGGACCAGATCCCGCATCACGTGGTGCAATATCATATGTATGGCCATGTTAGTCTGGCGGCCGTGCCGGATATTGATCGCTGCCAGTATCTGGTCATAGTCGGCGGCAATCCAGTGGCTTCCAACGGCAGTATCTGGACAGTGCCGGACTTCAAGAAGCGCGTGAAGGAAATGCAGGCGCGTGATGGCAAGATGGTCGTTATCGATCCGCGCCGGACCGAAACCGCGAAACTGGCCGATGCGCATCATTTCGTAAAGCCCGGAACCGATACGGCCTTGTTTATCGGCATTTTGAAAGCGGTCTTTGACGATGGTCATGCCGATATTTCTCGTCTGGACGCCATTATGGATGATAGCTGGGGCGCGATTGAGCCAGCGATTGCCGGCTTTGACATGGCGCAGCTGTCCGCCCATTGCGGGATAGCGGTGGACGATATGCGGGAAATCGCCGCGCAACTGGGGGCCGATCAACCGGCTGCGATATATGGCCGCATGGGTGTTTCTGTTTGTGAATTTGGTACATTGAACCAATGGCTGATTCAGGTGATCAACATCGCAACGGGCAATCTCGACCGCGAAGGCGGTACGATGGTGCCGGAGCCGGCGCTCGATACGATCAATCTGGTGGGCAGGGGTTCTATTCGGAAAACCCAGACCGCACGCGGTGAAATGCCGGTCGTGATGGGCGAGTTGCCGACGATCACCTTTGCCGAGGAAATGCTGCGGGACGATGACGAGCGTATCCGCTCTTTATTCGTTGTTACCGGCAATCCTGTCCTGTCCGCCCCTGATGGCGCCAGACTGGACCGGGCGCTGGAAAAGCTCGACCTGATGGTGTCATTCGACATGTATGTCACCGAAACGAGCCGCCACGCCGACTATATTCTCCCGCCATGTGGTCCGCTCGAAAAAGACCATTATCCGTTCTTTTTCGGACCTCTGGCCGTGCGCAACTATGCCAGCTATTCGCCTGCGATCTTCGATATTCGTGATGGTGAAAAGGCCGATTGGGAAATTATTGCCGAATTGGCGCGCGAAATACTGGCGACGGACGGGCAGGATGTGCCCAATATCCGCGAGCCGCGCGATGTGCTCGACAATATGCTGCAAAGCTCGCCAGCTGGCCTGACTTTGGCAGAGGTAGAGGCGGCGCCGAACGGGATTGATCTCGGGCCCTTGCGCCCCTGCATGGCGGACCGGCTGATGACGGAAGACAAGTTGATCCAGTGCGCGCATCCCGATTTTCTGGCCGAGTTAAAGCGATTTGCGCAGTCTCTGGCCGAAACGCGCCCCGACGTGCTGCGGCTCATTGGTCGCCGTCATGTGCGGAGCAACAATAGCTGGCTGCACAACAGCAAGCGTCTGCTCAAGGGGCCTGAACGCTGCACATTGATGATCCATCCTGATGATGCCGCCGGGCGCGGATTGGCGGATGGCGACATGGCCACAGTTGAAAGCCGGGTGAACAGCGTTGAGATTGTCGTCGAGGTCACCGATGACGTCATGCCCGGTGTGGTGTCGATCCCCCATGGCTTCGGTCATGGCCGTAAAGGGGTGGGGCTGTCCGTCGCTGCCTCAAAACCGGGGGTCTCGATAAACGATTTGACCGATCCGACCAATTTTGATCCCCTGTCGGGCAATGCCGTGCTCAACGCTACGCCCGTAACGGTTGCGCCGGTACGCGAATTGGAAGCGGCGGAGTAGAGCAAAAACGCCAATCACGGCTTGACCCTTTCGGGCGCTTTCGCCAAAGCAAGCGCGAAACTTGTTGCACTCGCGAAGAAAGCTATCACCTTGACCGACCAGAAGCCTCTCAGCTTCCAGCAGATCATCCTGAAACTCCACGATTATTGGAGTGATCAGGGCTGTGCAATCCTGCAGCCCTATGACATGGAAATGGGCGCCGGTACGTTCCACACAGCGACCACCCTGCGCGCGCTGGGTCCCGATCCGTGGAATGCCGCTTTTGTGCAGCCTTGCCGCCGGCCCACCGATGGCCGCTATGGCGAAAATCCCAACCGGCTGCAGCATTATTACCAATATCAGGTGATCCTCAAGCCTTCGCCGCCGGATATCCAGCAGCTCTATCTCGACAGCCTGACCGCCATCGGCATTGATCCGATGCTCCACGACATTCGCTTTGTCGAGGATGACTGGGAAAGCCCGACTTTGGGCGCCTGGGGTTTGGGCTGGGAAGTCTGGTGCGATGGCATGGAGGTGACGCAGTTCACTTATTTCCAGCAAATGGGCGGTTTTGACTGCAAGCCGGTGGCTGGCGAACTGACCTACGGGCTCGAACGGCTCGCCATGTATATTCAGGGCGTCGATAGCATCTACGATCTGGATTATAATGGGAATGGAGTCAGTTACGGCGATATCTTCCTGGATAATGAGAAGCAGATGTCGGAATGGAATTTCGAGGTTGCGAATACCGAAACGCTGTTTGATCTGTTCAAGAAAGCCACAGCGGAATGCGAGAATTGCCTCGAAGCAAAGCTCCCCATTCCGGCCTATGAACAAGCGATCAAGGCGAGCCATGTGTTCAACCTGCTGCAGGCGCGCGGCGTGATCAGCGTGCAGGAACGGGCCAGCTATATGGGTCAGGTCCGCGATCTCGCCAAAGGCAGCTGTGAGGCCTACATGGTCAAGAATGGATGGGACGCATGAGGCGCTTCAGAATCCGTCACCCTGAACTTGTTTCAGGGTCTATTTGTCAACTTGAAACAGGTTCAGCAGACGCGCGATGGATCCTGAAACAAGTTCAGGATGACAAGTTAGTGGGAGGAGTGGCATAATGGCTGATTTCCTGCTCGAACTGCTCTCCGAAGAAATCCCCGCCCGCATGCAGGCGAAAGCCCGTGCCGATCTGGAACGGCTATTTGCCGCGCAATTGAATGATGCCGGCCTGAAAGCCGCGGATATCACCGTTTACTCGACGCCAAGACGGCTTGCGCTGATCGCAAAGGATCTGCCCGACCAGACCGAAGCGGTGAGCGAAGAAGCCAAGGGGCCACCGGAAGGTGCGCCGGATCAAGCGGTTGACGGGTTCTGCCGCAAAAATGGCGTGACCCGCGATCAGCTCGAGGTACGTGACGTCAAGGGTCGGGCAACCTATTTTGCGGTGATCAACAAGCCGGGCCGAGCAACCAGTGATGTGCTGGCCGAAGCGATTCCGGCGATCATCAAGGCCTTCCCATGGCCCAAATCCATGCGTTGGGGCGATGCGAGCCTTTCGACCGAAAGCCTGCGCTGGGTGCGGCCTTTGTCTGGCATTGTTGCGATATTGGGCGATGATCTGGTGGAATGCGAAATTGACGGCGTGACGTCAGGCTATGAAACCGTCGGTCACCGCTTTCATCATGAGGGTATGATAACCATCGGTAATGCCGGTGATTATGCAGAAAAGCTGCGCGCTTGCCATGTATTGGTAGATCACTCGGAACGCGAAGCGATTGTCCGCGAAGGGGCCGTCAAGGCGGCATCGGACGGCGGACTGGAGCTGGTAACAGACGAAGGTCTGGTGATCGAAAATGCCGGTCTGACCGAATGGCCTGTGCCTTTGCTGGGCGGTTTTGATCCGGCCTTTCTGGATGTACCGGAAGAGGTGATTCAGCTCACCGCCCGGGTGAACCAAAAATATTTCATTTGCCGCGATAAATCCGGTAAACTGGCCCCAAATTTCATCTGCACCGCCAATATTGACGCCACCGACGGCGGCAAGGCAATTGTAGCGGGCAATGAAAAAGTATTGGCGGCAAGGCTGTCCGACGCCAAATTCTTCTGGGAATTGGACCAGAAGACACCGTTGGAAGAGCATGCCAAGAAATTGAGCAACATTGTGTTCCATGAAAAACTGGGAACGGTTGCCGACAAGGTAGAGCGTGTGGCCAAGTTGGCCGAGTGGTTGGTTTCTTTAGAAGGGAATGGTTTTTACCAGTCCAGCCCCGGCGATGCACTTCGTGGTGAAGTGATTGAGGCCGCACGTCTCTGCAAAGCCGATCTCGTCACCGAAATGGTCGGCGAGTTTCCCGACCTACAAGGTCTGATGGGCGGCTATTATGCAGAGAAACAAGGCAAGTCAGAGGCGGTCGCAAACGCGATCCGTGACCATTACAAGCCGGTCGGGCAGGGTGACGAGGTGCCCACCGACCCGGTGACGGTGGCGGTGAGTTTGGCGGATAAGCTGGATACGATCGGAGCGTTTTTTGCTATAAGAGAACTACCGACCGGTAGCAGTGATCCATTTGCTTTGCGCCGCGCTGCAGTTGGAGTGATTCGGGTTATTTTGCACTCCAAGCTCCGTATTCCGCTTCGCCCAATTCTTGAATCTGTTAATATCGAATGTTCTTCCGCTTTCAGCAAATGGAGCACGCAGTTGAGCGAAGAGCAATATCGGAATCATGGTGGTGCGGGTTATTTTTCCTCTTTTGGGGAATGGTCCCCTCAAGCAGCTGATCGCGCAATTGATTTTATTTTTGACCGCCTCAAAGTCCAACAACGCGAGGCTGGCGTCCGTCACGACCTGATCGACGCGGTCTTCGCTCTCGGTAGAGAGGATGACCTGGTCCGCCTGCTCGCCCGGGTGAACGCCTTGCAGGCTTTTGTCGAAACACCGGACGGTGACAACCTTCTCGCCGGTTACAAGCGCGCCGCCAATATTCTGAAGAAGGAAAGTGCTCCGGGCGCAGACCCGGAGCCCAGGGTGGAGGGCGCGACAGCTACCCTGGGCTCCGCATCAAGTGCGGAGCACGGCGGCGCAAAAACCCGCCCCGACAGCGCTCCGGGTGCGGTCGGGTCTGGAGAAAGCAGTGCACCTGCGCAGGCAGGTGCCCACCTCCCGTCTGACACTTCAGACGCGCCCTCAGGAGATGGCCCCCTGCCTTCGCAGGGGAACAAAGGCCTTTCCTACACGCCCGAAAAAGCCGAAAAGGCACTGATTGACGCGCTGGATGCAGCGCAGCCGGACGTGACCGCCGCCATTGAAGCGGAAGAGTTTGAAAAAGCGATGACCGCGCTGGCCAATTTGCGTGCGCCGATTGACCAGTTTTTTGAGGATGTGACGGTGAATGACAGCGATGCGGACAAACGGGAGGCGCGGCTTGCTCTGCTGGCCCGTTTTCGCGCGGCGGTGCATCAGGTCGCTGATTTTTCCAAGATTGAGGGATGATGTGATTGCCGATCGACACCCTGTGAATTGTGTGAACTTTGGAAGAGGCAACGCGCATGTTTCAGAACATTTGTGCTCCGCACTTGATGCGGAGCCCAGGATAAACGGGCGTGACAGCCATCCTAGGCTCCGCATCAAGTGCGGAGCACAGGTTCTGGCAGATTTAAGCGAAATACACCCTGTGATGTGTGTGAACTTTGGGCCGATAAATTTCGGAGATAGAACATAATATGACTCAATATGTATATCGTTTCGGTGGTGGCATGGACGCCGATGGCGCGCCAACCGACAGCACCGAAGCCCGTAACCTGCTGGGCGGCAAAGGCGCCAATCTCGCGGAAATGGCGAACATTGGCCTGCCAGTGCCTCCGGGTTTCACCATTTCCACCGAAATGTGCACGCGCTTCATGAACGAAGGCGGCGTCTATCCCGACAGCCTGACCGGTGAAGTGGTGCAAGGCGTCGCGCATATTGAAAAAGTTACCGGCAAGACATTTGGTGATGCCGCCGATCCGCTGCTGGTTTCTGTCCGCTCCGGCGCACGCGCATCCATGCCCGGCATGATGGACACAGTTCTCAATCTCGGCCTGAATGATGAAACAGTGGAAGGGCTCGCCAAAACCTCTGGTGACGAGCGTTTCGCCTGGGACAGCTATCGCCGGTTCATCCAGATGTACTCCGATGTCGTGCTGCAACTGGATCATGATTCATTCGAGGAAGCGCTGGAAATAGCGAAAGAAGATAATGGCTTCTTCACGGATACTGAGATGGAGTCTCAACATTGGAAGGCGCTGGTTGCTGAATATAAGGGCCTTGTTGAAGAGCAATGGGGCAAGCCTTTCCCGCAGGATGTGAACGACCAACTCTGGGGCGCCGTCAGCGCTGTTTTTGGCAGCTGGCAGGCAGAGCGGGCCAAGGTTTACCGGCGTCTCAACGATATCCCCGCCGAATGGGGCACGGCTGTCAACGTGCAGGCGATGGTGTTCGGCAATATGGGCGAGACATCGGCAACCGGTGTGGCCTTTACCCGCAATCCATCCACCGGCGACAGCGCCTATTATGGCGAATGGCTGATCAACGCGCAGGGCGAGGACGTCGTCGCAGGTATCCGTACGCCGCAATATCTGTCCAAAGCCGCGCGCGAGGAAGCCAATGCGAAGCCGCTTTCCATGGAAGAGGCGATGCCGGAAACCTATGGTGAGCTGACCAACGTGTTTGATCTGCTGGAACGCCATTATCGCGATATGCAGGATATCGAATTTACCGTGGAACGCGGCAAATTGTGGATGCTGCAAACCCGCTCGGGCAAACGGACCGCCAAGGCAGCGCTGAAAATCGCCGTTGATATGGCAAATGACGACCTGATTACCGAGGAAGAAGCGGTTGCGCGGGTTGATCCGATGGCATTGGACCAATTGCTCCACCCGACGCTTGATCCAGATGCCAAGCGCGATGTGCTGACGACCGGATTGCCGGCCTCTCCTGGTGCTGCTTGCGGGATCATCGTATTCGATTCCGATACCGCGGAACGCCGCACGGAAATGGGCGATGACGTGATATTGGTGCGGGTTGAAACCTCACCGGAAGATATTCACGGCATGCACGCGGCAAAAGGCATTTTGACGGCGCGTGGCGGTATGACGTCGCATGCTGCCGTGGTGGCGCGTGGCATGGGTCGTCCCTGTGTTTCCGGTGCCGGTAGCCTGAGCATCAACAACGAGACAAAACTGCTGAAAATCGGAGATCGCGAGCTGAAAGAAGGCGACATATTGACCATCGACGGCAGCAACGGACAGGTGATGGCGGGGCGCGTGAAAACCATCCAGCCGGAACTGGTCGGTGATTTTGGTGTCCTGATGGTATGGGCCGACAAAGTCCGCCGTCTCGGCGTGCGCACCAATGCGGAAACGCCGCAGGATTGCCGGGTTGCCCGCGATTTTGGCGCGGAAGGCATTGGCTTGTGCCGGACCGAGCACATGTTCTTTGAAACTTCGCGGATTACGGCCGTTCGCCAGATGATATTGGCCGCCAATGAAGCGGGCAGGCGGGAAGCGCTGGCCAAGTTGCTCCCCGAACAACGCGAGGATTTTCGCCAGATATTCGAAGTCATGGTTGGACTGCCGGTGACGATCCGCTTGCTCGATCCGCCATTGCACGAATTTTTGCCGCATCATCAGTCGGAATTTGAAGAAGTGGCGGCGGCGGCAGATGTTGGCGTCGAAACGCTGAAACAGCGCGCCAATGAATTGCACGAGTTTAATCCGATGCTCGGCCATCGCGGTTGCCGGCTTGGTGTGACCTATCCGGAAATATACGAAATGCAGGCGCGCGCGATATTTGAAGCCGCCTGTGAAATTGCCGAAGCCAGCGGCGAAGCGCCTATTCCAGAGGTGATGATACCATTGGTGGCCACCGCCCGCGAACTGGAGCTGATGAAAGATGCTGTCGACCGGATGGCGGAAGAAGTGTTTGCCGAGAAAGGTCGCCGCATCGAATATTTGGTCGGCACCATGATCGAGCTGCCGCGCGCTGCCTTGATGGCGGGGAAAATTGCCGAGCATGGAGAGTTTTTTAGCTTTGGTACCAATGACTTAACCCAGACTACGCTGGGTGTATCGCGTGACGATGCGGGGCGCTTCCTGACCCAATATGTCGACAAGGGCATTTTTCCGCGCGATCCGTTCGTCAGCCTGGACATTGAAGGCGTCGGGCAATTGATCGAACTGGCGGCAGAACGGGGCAGGGCGACACGACCTGATATCAAACTCGGTATTTGCGGCGAACATGGTGGTGATCCTGCCTCTATCGCTTTTTGTGAGAAAACCGGGCTGGATTATGTCAGCGCGTCTCCCTATCGCGTGCCGATAGCCCGACTGGCAGCCGCTCAGGCGGCATTGGCGAAAAAGGGATAGAAAAACATATAAAATGGCTTGCCAGCGCGGACAACTACCCCTATCTGACTGCCTTCAATGCGCGCCCATAGCTCAGCTGGATAGAGTACTTGACTACGAATCAAGGGGTCGGGAGTTCGAATCTTCCTGGGCGCGCCACTTTCCCCACATTATTGATGATACGGCCTTAGGTGCACTTGCGCTGCTGTGCGGGGAAGCGTAACTTATCGGCATTATGTATTTATTCCACGCGTAAAGGATTGCCTTTTGGCTGACTATTCTGACTCTTTTGAAGATGCTCTTGCTGCCCGCGAGGCGGCGAAACTTCCTGTGCCGGAGGACGTGCAAGAGGCGGTCAAGACTCTGTTGCGTTGGTCCGGCGAGGATCCGGAGCGAGAAGGTCTGCTTGATACTCCCAAGCGTGTAGCCCGGGCATGGAAGGAATATTGCGAGGGCTATCAGGAAAATCCAGCCATACATTTGGCGCGGACGTTCGAAGAAGTCGGCGGCTATGATGAACTGGTATTGCTCAAGGACATCCCGTTTCACTCGCATTGCGAGCATCATATGGCGCCAATTATTGGCAAGGCGAGCATCGCCTATATGCCGACCGATCGGGTGGTCGGTATCTCCAAGCTTGCGCGCGTACTGCATGGCTTTGCACGGCGGCTGCAAGTGCAAGAGCGTCTCACAGCCGAAGTGGCAGAATGTATCTGGGACAACCTAAAGCCGCATGGCGTCGCCGTCGTCATCGAGGCCAGCCACAGCTGCATGACAGCTCGCGGTGTCCGGACACCGGGCGTAGGAATGACCACGAGCCGCCTGTTAGGCTGTTTCCTTGATGATGCGCGAAGCCGCAAGGAAGTAATGAGCTTGATGGGTTACTAGCTGGACTAGTCCATCCACATACGCATGAGATTATATTGCAAAGCCTGCATACGGGTATAGTTTTCGTGCTTCATATTCAGTCCTTCGAGCGCGGCGACTTCGTTTAGCTCATAAAGCAGGTTGCGCTTCATCACGTCACGTACCTTGCTCTGAATGAAGGTGATCGCAACCATGCGCTCCCCACCAGAAATTTCTTCAACCTCATGGAGCGTATGGGATGGATAGACGATTGCGGTCCCCGGTAGCCCTTTGAAGCGCATTCCCGCTTCACCTTGTGTGACGCGGAGAGCGCCGCCTTTATAGTCTTCGGGGCCATTTAAGAAGACAGTACAGCTCAAATCGGAACGAAGCGGTCCGTCGGGCAGCGGGATAACAGCGCTGTCTGCATGAAGGCCATAATGCATGCCCGGCTGATACCGGGTGATAAGTGGCGGGGCCACCTTCTCCGGAAAGGCGAAGTCGGTGAACTCGGGATTGGACATCAGCGCATCGTGGAGGATTTTGGACGTCTTGTTATAGGCATCCAGATCATGCAGCTGCAGGTTGTTCTTTACTTTCGAATGCGGGTTACTGATCTTGCCATCGACAAACTGGCCGCTGCTCGCGATCTTCTTGATTTCGTTGACTTGGCTCTGGTCCAGTAATTTCAGCTGTTTGAACATTATTTTCTCGTTTCAATCCATTGCATGGCATCGGCCACCAGGGGAAATTCGGTAGCTATTTTCTCGACCCATAATATCGCGGCGCGAATATCGGCTGCGTGTTTCTGGTTCGCCTCGTTGAGCAGTTCTTGCCGCAAATTGGGACTATAGTCATGTTCCGGTGCTTTGGAATAGGAAGACATGATTGGCCCCGAGATTAGGTCAGCCGCTTTTTGCATCGACATTTCTTGATCGAAATGCGCCGCAGCACTTAGCAACCGTTCTTCGGGATGCTGGAGAAACGACTCAAAATCCATCCATAATATCTGGGCGTAGGGGCTGGCCTTTTGTGCTGCGAAGAGCGTGACCAGCTCGCACATCCAGCTCATCGCAACGCGCTGAGCCAGCGATAATTCCCACAATCGGGCAGGGGCTTTTCCGAGATGGCGCGTTAGTCTGTTCAATCGCGCGCCTGCCATCATATGGGTTTCTTGTACCGATGCTTCGCCGGCTAATATGGTCGGGATATAGCGATCAAGCGGGGCATAGAGAAACAGCGCATCGGTCGGTGCCGCCAGCAACTGGGGCGCCAATTCGCTCACGAAGCTGCTTGCCTTGATCATCACCCGCTGGTCAGTTCGAAATGACCGTGAAAGCCAGTGAACAGCCTCGGAGAAGCGTTTCTCGTAAACGTCTGGCGACCAAGGACTTTCGGGTTGATCCCGGATTTGGGAAATTTCGCATAAAGTTCGCAGCAATTGCGGTTCTCTGAGTGCCAGCACGGTATCGATTTCGCCCAAAAGGCGGGACAGCAAGGTCGAACCGACATGACCGATATGGAATATATATTGCGGGGTCGGCGACTTAACCAATGCAACTTGAGACAGTTCCGCCCATGGCACCAGCTGCCGCCGCAATTGTGGCGTGATAATCCGTTGGTCCAGGAAGCTTGCCTTGCGGTAGTCGTCTTCGGTCAAATGCGACAGCAGCACCTGATCGGTTGGCAGGTCGACCAGGTGCGGGAGCAGTCCCGCGTCCTGAGAAAACTGATTTTGCCAACTGTTGGTCAATGCGCCCTCATATCTATGGAAAAGCCCGAAGGCGGATTGTTACTCTGTAACGCACCAGCTCCGGGCTTTTCAATCACTTGCTGACAAATATTATGCTTTGTCTTCGGCGCTTTCTTCGGTTGTTTCAGCAGTTTCCTCGGAAGCAGCTTCATCAGAAGCTTCTTCTATTTCGGCTGCGTCGCCTTCACCTTCGTCTTCGCTATCGGGTGCCAAAGCATTTGCAGCCAATTCGGCTTGCTCTTCTTCGAACATCTGAGCGATCACGTCGATGCCGTCTTTCTGAAGCTCTGCTTCGTCATCGGAACGGGCCACATTCACCTGCACGTTGACCGAAACTTCAGGGTGCAAACGGATGCGAACGTCGAAAACACCAAGCGTCTTGATTGGTTTTTCAAGGATCACCATGCTTTTCTCAACCGTGGCGCCATCGGCTGCCAAAGCTTCGACAATATCGCGAACCGAAACCGAACCATAAAGCTGGCCACTGGCGGAAGAGGCGCGGATCAAGATGATCTGCTTCCCGTCAATGCTGCCGGAAGCTTTTTCCGCTTCCTTGCGTTTTTCTTCGTTTTCCGATTCAATCTGCGCACGATTGGCTTCGAAAACCTTTTTGTTGGCTTCGTTGGCGCGCAGAGCTTTTTTATTAGGCAGCAGGAAGTTACGGGCATAGCCGTTCTTCACGGTAACAACATCACCGATACCGCCCAGTTTTTCGACTCGTTCGAGCAAAATAATATCCATGTCTCTTGCTCCTATTTCACGAGATAAGGCAGCAGGCCAAGATGGCGTGCGCGCTTAATGGCTTTGGACAACTCGCGCTGCTTCTTGGCAGAAACGGCGGTGATACGACTAGGTACGATTTTGCCACGCTCGGAAATATATCCCTGCAGCATCTTCACATCTTTATAGTCGATTGATTGTGCGTTCTTGCCGGAAAAGGGGCAGCTTTTGCGGCGACGGAAAAATGGACGTCCCATGATTATTACTCCTTTTCTAGCTTAACTATCGCGACGCGGGCGATCGCCGCCACCACGCCGTGTGTCACGTTCAGGCTTGCGCATCATGACGGATGGACCTTCTTCGTGCTCGTCTACGCGGATGGTCAGAAAACGGATCACGTCTTCGTTGATACGGGTCTGACGCTCCAATTCGGCAATCACGTTGGTCGGTGCGTCGAGACGCAGCATAACATAATGCGCTTTGCGGTTTTTCTGAACCTTGTAAGCCAGCGTGCGCAGGCCCCAGGTTTCCGTCAAAACAACTTTGCCTTCATTGGCTTCAACAATTTTTGTAGCTTCCTGAGCGAGTGCATCGACTTGAGACTGGCTCAAATCCTGACGCGCGAGGAAGACATGCTCATAATGCGGCATGCAGTATTTCCTTCATATTACCGATCGCTGACGCCGCACCATGCAGACACGCCCCTCCGGCTTTCTTTGGTTTTCCAAGTGATTCGAACAATCGAATGACGCGGAAGCGGCGCTCATGGCGGATTTGCGAGAGGAATGCAAGTGTTGTGATGATGGTTTGCAGGTGCCCAACGCCCAATAAACAATCGCCCCCAAAGTTCACACAGATCACACGTCCTTCACCCCCCCCCCGCTCGTGCTGAGCCTGTCGAAGCACAGGCCGAGGGTTCCGCAACCATTTGCGCAGGTCGCCCTTCGACAAGCTCAGGACGAACGGAAGGGTGCGTGGCCAAATCCTTCCAAAGTTCACACCATTCACACGCCCTTAACCCCACCCGTTCGTGCTGAGCTTGTCGAAGCACGGGCGGAGAGTGGCCGCAACCGCTTGCGCGGATCGCCCTTCGACAAGCTCAGCACGAACGGAAGTGGGGCGTGGCCTCATCCTTCCCAAAGTTCACACCATTCACACCTCCCTTCTCACCACAACCCGTTCTCGCCACGGCTTCCAGAAACACCACCTGTCTATCCGGCGACCAGCCATCATGGGGTTCCTTGGGATGAGCGAGATCATCAACGGAAGGAGTATCGGTAAATTGTTCATGGTTCGGGTGTTGGGTCATTGGTGCTTTCTCCATAAAAGTGAAAGCGCGCAAATAACCTATCTGGTACAATGTAGGAAAGAGGGAATTTTGAACGCTGGCTGTTCCGGAAATGTCCGTTTCACCGCGGTAGCGGAAATTAGCGCCCAAACAAAAAGCCCCGCCAGATCGCTCTGACAGGGCTTTGGGGTAAACTTGTTGTTTTGCTTAAGCGTAGCTAACTTTAACGTTCGCTTTGCGCGCCATATTCTTTTGGCGGCGCATCGCTCCGCCAATGGCACCGAAACCAAAGATCATGAACGCCCATGTGGCTGGCTCGGGAACGGCGGCTACGGCGGCCCCGGCAACCTGGAGTTCGACATTATAGTCCAGCACGACCACGCCGTTGCCGAGTAGCAAGCCATATGTGCCTGGCCCCAAGTCGGGGAGCACTGAAGAAAAATTGGCTAGCGGTGTATCGATGAAAAAATCACCGGTAGAGAAAGACGTGCTGCTCAGAAATATCTGCGTACCATCGTTGATCAATGAATTCATTATTGACACATTTAGGCCAGTTAATGTTTGACCCATCAAAATCTCAAACGGGATAAAATCGGCTGGATCTCCCGGAGAATTCAAGCTGCCAGCAAATGTATTTGTTCCCGGCATAAGCGGAATAAAGTTTCTTGTCGGTTGGCCCAGAGCATCAACAGCGGCCGTAAAAGTATCAATATCTCCGCTTACGGCTTCATCAAATGTCACAGCGGCGTGAGCTGGTGCTGCGGCGAATGTCATCGCCGCGGCTGTTAGAGCGAAAGTCAGTTTTTTCATTTGATACCCCTGTTCAATATATTACACGAAGCAGTATGATATATCCATCAGTCTCCGTCCGGAGCGACCCTAACCGTTCGTTAACAGATTATGTTACTTAAACCTAAAGATAATTTGGCGCAGCGGTATAGCCTGTCCCGATACAGCACATAATTCAATGTCCACAGATGCGCCCAAAGCCGACATTAGCTCTCATTTAATAAACTTAAACATATGCCCGCCAATTTTCCGCATCTGGATTTCTTCCGAGCCTTCGGTAATCCGGTAGCGGCGGTGATGGCGGTAGATATGTTCAAACGGCTTGTGGCGGGAATAGCCCATGCCGCCATGGACCTGCATCGCGCGGTCGGCGGCGTCGCAGCATAGGCGGTTGGCGCGATAGTTACACATGGAGACCTGCGCCGAGAGATATTTGGCGACGTCGACCTTGGGCATGCCGTCCATTTGTGACGCGGTCTTGTAGATGAGCTGGCGCAGCATGGCGGCTTCTGTATGGAGTTCGACCAGCGGAAACTGGATCGCCTGATTGACCGACAGGGGCTTGCCAAAGGGTTTGCGCTCTCCGGCATATTTGACAGATTCATCGATGCAATATTGCGCGGCACCCAAAGAGGATGCGGCTTGGCGAATGCGGTTTTCGTGGACGAAATGCTGCGCGGCGGCGAGGCCCATGTCGAGGTCGCCTAATATCTGGTCCGCCGGAATCCAGACATTAGTAAAGCTGCATTTCGGGTGGTCGGTGGGCATGTTGAATGTCCACATATATTCGCCGATTTCGAAGCCTTCGGCGTCTGTCGGAACAATGAAACAGCCTATGCCCTGCGCATCACCGTCCTTGCCGCGATGACGGGCGAAGGTCATGACATGACTCGCGACATGCAGGCCGGTGGTCCACATTTTGTTGCCGTTGATCAGCCAGCCATCGACGCCATCGCGCTGCTCGGCGACAGCTGTCGTGTCCATCCAGGTCGCATCGGAGCCATGATCTTCTTCGGTCAGACCAAAGCACCATTTCATTTCGCCCGCGAGCATGGCGGGTATGCATTCCTTTTTTTGTTTCTCGGTTCCGAAATCGCGGACCATTAAAGGTTGGACCAGATTGCCGACGATAGAATTTTCATTCTGCAAGTCATTATGGAGACCCAGGCCTTTGTGCGCGAGATGTTCGCGGATCCGCGCCATGCCGAGATTGGAGCCATCTTTCCCGCCAAATTCCTTGGGCAGGGCATAGCGAAAATGGCCCGCAGCATCCGCGGTGCGACGCATCTCGTCGAGCAGGTCCTCCCATTCCTTGGTCGGCAGGCCTTGATTGTCCCAGTCGGTCCGGCTGTCTTCCCGGCGATGGTCGAAAAAGCGGATATTATCATCGCGCCGCTCAATCGGCTTGATTTCGGCTTCGATAAAATCATCGAGAACGGTGAGGTAATCTTCTATTTCCTGTGGAATATCAAAGCTCATATCATCGTCTCCATTTGTTGAGTGCCACCGCTAAGCCAGCATATTTGGGTTGGTCGATCGTCAGGCGTTCCAGCGCGGAGAGCCGGAAATGATCCCAAAGGCCGGGATGTTCGGGACTTATGCGCCCTTCTGAAAGGGCAGCGCAAAGCTGTCCATGGTCAAATCCAATAGCCTTAAGGCGTTCGTCAGAGGCTGCCTGAAAGGCGGGCCCGTAGAGCGCCTGCCGCTGCGCGATACCCAGCGCATTGCCGGCCACCCTTGACTGGAACCGGTCGTGCCCCTTGAGGTCGGGCTGAACCGTTCCGCTATTCCATTCGCCGATTGCCGTCAGCAATTCATCATAGCCAATTTCTCCGCGTGACACGGGATGTTCGGGTGGCTGCAAATCCAGCTTCGTGCACAATTCTGCCGGCAAAATATCTTCAAAGAGCAACGCCAGATCGACTTCCACTTCCGAGACGCGGCGGCCGATAACGGTGCGTTCCAGCGACCGGTCACCATGGCTGCGCCAAATTTCGCCCATCAGCAGGCAGCTCACTCCCCACCACAGGGTCGAGTAAATCAGCCAGTAGCGAAAGCGTTCCGGATCGACAGTTTCGCCGCTATATTTGGCATAGGCGGCAAAAAATGCTTCCGCGGTATCAAATCCGCCGGCGACTTTTTTATAATGGCCAAACCGCCAGCTTGGCGTGCACAGATAGGCAAGATCCTGGACCGGATCGCCCAATCGGGTCAGTTCCCAGTCCAGCACCGCCGACAACCCCGCTGGCGTGATCATCAAATTGCCCATGCGAAAGTCACCATGGACGACCTTTTTAACGTCGCTTTCCGGCGCGTTGGTTTTGAGCCAATGAAAGGCATATTCAAACAGGGGAATAGCGGCGCCAATTTCGTCATAGCGCTCTCTCTGCTGATCGATCAGCTGAGCTGGCGATAAATAGTCGAGCGTGTCGACAAGGCTTGCAGGATTGATATTGTGAATGTTCCAAAGCTCGGCCGCGCATTGCTCGGTTAACTTGCGCTCTGCCTCCGCAAATTCCGGTCGTCCCAGGATTTTATGGGGCAGTGTTTCGCCCTCGGCTTTATCCATGATGAAGCCTTCACCAAGCCGATCTTCAGGGCGCAAGCGCGCACGCACGATCGGTGCCGTGACACCCGATTCCACCGCCAGATCAATAATGTCGGCCTGGGTCGCCAGAGAAATGCCGCGCATCCCCTCGTCATCGCGAGCGATACCGCTAGGCAGCCGGCGCAAGACAAAATCCTCGTGACCATAGGTGAAGGACCAGCTCTCCATACTGGCGCCGCCAGACAGACGCCGGATATCGGTTAGCTCACCTTCGCTGCCGAAGCTATTGGCGCAAAATTCAGCCAATTTGTCTTCAAATATGCTGCTCTCCATAGGCTTTGGCCTAATTGCTCGCCGGGTGTTTGGCAATCGCAATAGTGCTAGCGAATTGCATCGCAATACTTGCATGCCAGCGCAATCCCTCTTACCTGCGGCTAATGCAAATTAACAAAATGAATAAGGGGCAAGCATGAGGGCATTTATTTTTCCGGGACAGGGCAGCCAGGCGGTTGGCATGGGCAAGGCGCTCGCTGACGCCAGCAGCACCGCTCGCGAAGTCTTTCAGGAAGTTGACCACGCACTGGAACAGAATCTGTTCAAATTAATGTGCGAAGGTCCGGAAGATGAATTGACCCTGACGGAAAATGCTCAGCCAGCGATCATGGCCAATGCCATTGCGACGTTGCGGGTGATGGAGAAAGAGGGCGGCAAATCGCTGGAAACGCTTTGCTCTTATGTCGCGGGCCATAGTCTCGGCGAATATACTGCGCTCTGTGCTGCCGGTGCCCTGAACCTGACCACCACGGCGGAACTGTTGAAATTGCGCGGGCAATCGATGCAGAAAGCCGTTCCGGTGGGTGAGGGCGGCATGGCCGCTTTACTGGGCGCGGATATCAAGAAAGCCGCTGGTTTGGCAAAAGCCGCCGCGCAGGGCGATGTTTGCACGGTTGCCAATGATAATGACCCGACCCAGGTCGTGATTTCCGGCCATATGGGCGCGATTGAACGCGCCATTGCGCTGGTGAAAGAGCATGAGATTAAACGCGGTGTTTTGCTGCCGGTATCGGCGCCTTTCCACTGTTCATTGATGCAACCGGCAGCAGAAGCCATGGAAGAGGCATTGGCCGAGGCCAGCATTTTGCCACCTGCGGTTCCCGTCTTTGCCAATGTCACCGCTGACCAAGTGACGGATGCCGATGACATCCGCCAGTTGCTGGTCGAGCAAGTTACCGGAACTGTGCGCTGGCGGGAGTCCGTGCTGAATCTCTCCGAAGCTGGCGTGGAGCAATTTGTCGAATTTGGCGGCAAGGTGCTCGGCGGCATGGTCAAACGGATCAACAAGGATGTCGAGACGACCAGCTTGATCTCCATGGACGATATTGAGGGCTTTCTGGCTTCGGCCTAGACGCGTTAGTTTTCTGGCCGACATAAAAGAATAGGAACATATATGTTTGATCTCACAGGAATGACCGCGCTGGTAACCGGCGCTTCGGGCGGTATTGGTTCGGCCATTGCCAAGTCTCTGGCAGAGCGCGGCGCGACCATCGCGCTGTCGGGGACGCGCAAAATGTCTCTAATGGATTTGATCCCCGAGATGAAAGGCACAGGTCATGTTGTGGTGCCATGTAACCTGTCTGATGCCGAAGCCGTAAACGAGCTGGTTCCTTCCGTGATAGAGAAGCTCGGCAAGCTCGATATTCTGGTGAACAACGCCGGCATCACGCGCGATGGCTTGGTCATGCGGATGTCCGATGAAGACTGGTCGGATGTTTTGAACGTCAATCTGGAATCCGCATTCCGTCTGGCTCGGGCAGCCGCACGGCCAATGATGAAGGCGCGCCATGGCCGGATTATTTCGATTACCTCGGTCGTCGGTGCAACCGGCAATCCCGGTCAGGTCAACTATGTCGCTTCCAAGGCTGGTCTGGTTGGCATGTCAAAAGCGCTGGCACAGGAACTGGCATCCCGCGGGATCACGGTAAACTGCGTATCACCAGGATTTATTGCCTCGCCGATGACCGATGCACTGACCGATGCACAAAAAGACGAGATAAACCGCAAAATTCCCGCCGGGAAAATGGGTGCGGGCGATGATATTGGCGCAGCGGTTGTTTACCTCGCGAGCAACGAAGCCTCTTACGTCACCGGTCAGACACTGCACGTCAATGGCGGCATGGCGATGATCAGCTAAGGGGCGCTGATATGTTCTCCACTTTGTTGCTTTTGGCTATGACCGCAAATCCGCAACCGGACATGCCGACCAGTGGATTGCTGACCATTGAAAATCTTGATTGTATCAGCAGCAAAGTCTCTGCCGATCAGGCGCAGATTTTCTTTGAAATGACGAGCAAAGGCAAAGAACTAGAAGCGTTTGGATCGGTCGAAAAACTGGCTAAAAGCTGCCAGATAGAGCATGGTTGGTCGGATATTGAGACGCGCAATGCTTTTCGGGTCTCGTTGATGGACGGTTGGATGCGGGAAGAGCGATTGATCGAAAAAATCCAGGCTCTCGGAGATTTCAAACCATTTCTCGATCAATATTATACCGACAATGTCAGCGCGACCGGACGCCATATCCTGGAAGATGTCTTTCTGTCGGGCAAAATGGACAAGGATTTGACCGCCGCTGGCTATCCCGCAGACGAAGAGTTAAGGGAATTGGCGTATAATTATTGGGAATGGCGGGGCACACTCTACGGGATCGAGGAAGATTTTCGGAACGGGGAATTACGGCGATAATAGCCCTCGTGAAACAAAGCTGCGCTTGCCCTCTTGCAAGCGGCGCGGCATGCCACTAGGACAAAAGAGAATTTAATAAAACGAAGAAGGAACTCTCATGAGTGAGACTGCAGACCGCGTAAAAAAGATTGTTGTTGAGCATCTTGGCGTTGAAGCCGACAAAGTAACCGAAGAAGCGGCATTCATCGATGATCTTGGCGCTGACAGCCTCGACATTGTTGAGCTTGTGATGGCTTTTGAAGAAGAGTTCAGCGTTGAGATTCCTGACGATGCGGCTGAAAAAATCGCAACAGTCAAAGACGCGATCGATTTCATCGACAAAAACAAGGGTTAATTGATTTTGGGATGCGGGCCATTTTTTGGGCCGACATTCTGGGGCCAATGATCGCTAAATAATATCAAAGCGGCTCACCGGCCTGGGAAATTGTTCCTGAACCGGTGGCCGCTTTTGAATTGGGACCACGTAAAAGGGGCAGGCAAGCCCGAAATAAGGAGCATAGCATGCGTCGTGTTGTAGTGACCGGACTGGGTTTGGTAACGCCTCTTGGTGGAGATGTGGAAACGACTTGGAGCAACATATTGGCTTCAAAATCCGGCGCTGGAAAGATTACACGTTTTGATGCGTCCGATCAAAAATGCCACATTGCCTGTGAAGTAAAACCAGCCGACCATGAATATGGTTTTGATCCCGACAAGCGTGTGGATCACAAGGTCCAGCGTCAAGTTGATCCATTTATCGTGTACGGTATCGATGCCGCAGGACAGGCTTTGGAAGATGCCGGTCTGACCGAGATGAGTGACGAAGACAAGATGCGGACCGGTTGCTCTATTGGCTCTGGGATTGGCGGATTGCCTGGCATTGAAAAAGAGTCTCTCGTTCTGCACGAGCGCGGTCCGGGCCGGGTTAGCCCGCATTTCGTCCATGGCCGATTGATCAATCTGATCTCTGGACAGGTTTCGATCAAATATGGCTTGATGGGCCCCAACCACGCGGTTGTGACCGCCTGTTCGACCGGTGCGCATAGCATTGGCGATGCGGCACGGATGATCGCCTTGGATGATGCTGACGTCATGTTGGCTGGCGGCGCAGAAGCAACAATTTGCCCGATTGGTATTGCCGGCTTTGCGCAAGCCAAGGCGCTTTCCACGAGAAATGACGATCCAGAAGGCGCGTCACGGCCTTACGACAAAAACCGCGACGGTTTTGTAATGGGCGAGGGCGCTGGTGTAGTGGTTCTGGAAGAATATGAGCGCGCCAAGGCTCGCGGTGCGAACATCTATGCGGAAGTGGTCGGTTATGGCCTGTCTGGCGATGCGCATCATGTTACTGCGCCTCATCCTGATGGTGTCGGTGCCTATCGCTCGATGGAAATGGCGCTGAAACGTTCTGGTTTGACCACGGCGGACATTGATTATGTCAACGCGCACGGCACATCGACCATGGCCGATGTTCTGGAACTGGCTGCTGTACGCCGCTTATTTGGTGATGATATCAAGACCATGTCGATGAGCTCGACCAAGTCCGCGATCGGCCATTTATTGGGCGGGGCAGGCGCGGTCGAAGCGATTTTCTGCATATTGGCACTGCGCGACCAGATTGTGCCACCCACGCTGAATCTCGACGATCCCGAGGAAAGCTGCGCGGACGTAGATCTGGTGCCACATGTTGCCAAAAAACGCGAAGTCAAAGCGGTGCTGAGCAACAGCTTCGGTTTTGGCGGAACCAATGCCAGCATCATCATGAAGGCGGTATAGCACAATCATGCGGCGCTTCGGTTGCCTCGTCCTTATTATTGCAGCAGTGATTTTTGGACTGGTTGCAGGCAATTTCATCTATGGATGGAATGCCAGCGGACCGCTGGAAAACGAGCGCGAGATTGTTATTCAGTCAGGGTCTAGCCTTGGCATGGCCGCCAAGACGCTGGAAGAAGAAGGCGCGATTAAATCTGCTGAGGCGTTTCTCAATCGCGCCAAAATTTTCGGTGGATCCGAACCCATTAAGGCGGGTGAATTCATTATCCCTGCGGGGGCCAGCAATTCCTCAATATTGAATATATTGCAGGGCGGAAAGACGGTGCAGCGGCTGATCACCATTCCCGAAGGCACGCCGTCAATCATCGTCCATGAAAAGCTGATGGCCGAAAAACTGCTGACCGGAGAGATTTCGGTCCCTGCAGAGGGTTCGATATTGCCGGATAGCTATAGTTTTGAACGCGGTGAATCGCGCGCCGCGGTGGTGGGGCGCATGCAGCAGGCGATGAAGGACACGATCGCTGAGCTATGGCCCAAGAAAACCGCAGCCAGTGTCGTCAAAACGCCGGAAGAGGCGATCATATTGGCTGCGATCGTCGAGAAAGAGACAGCCTTGGCGAGCGAGCGGCGCACGGTTGCAGCAGTCTACAGCAACCGGATCACGCGCAATATGATGCTGCAAGCCGATCCGACGATTATCTATCCGATTACCAAGGGCAAGCCGCTGGGCCGCCGTATTCGCCAATCCGAAATTGCGGCGGTGAACGATTATAACACCTATTCTATGGTTGGATTGCCCAAGGGGCCGATTGCCAATCCCGGACGTGCGTCGATTGAAGCTGTTCTGAATCCCGTCAAGACGGACTATCTGTTCTTTGTGGCAGACGGCAAAGGCGGCCATATCTTTGCCGAGACGTTGGCCGAGCATAATGCCAATGTCGAAAAATGGTTCGCCATCCGCCGCGAACGCGGTGAGATGTAGGAGAATATATGACCGGTTTGTTGGCAAGCAGTCTGATGATTTCCATGCTGGCTGTGACTGCCCCTCAAGCAAAGGGAGAAGCCGCAGAACCGGCTGAAACGGCTCCATCGATAGAGTCCGTTGGTTCCAGAGAAGACTTATTAGGTCGCTATAATCTGCGCGGCGTAATGGAGACTGCATCAGGCCTCGAGCTATCCCAGGATGGCAGTTTTCGGTGGTATTTGATGGTGGGATCGTTGGACGCCTTCTCAGGCGGCCGTTGGGATTATAGCAATGGTCAAGTAACTCTGGTATTTGATCCGCCAGCAGAGGGCGCGAGATATGATCCCATAGGCACGGTCGTCATGCAAATCGACGGAGACAATCTCTTGCCACCAGAGAAAATGGGTGGCGGCGCTTATGTTAAGTTGAAGCCTCGCCCGGAGAGCAAATAATCCGGTTCAGTCTTTCTCGCTATGATCAGTAGTTAAACCGCGTCTTGAGGCTGTCCCGCGCTTCCTGATATTCCGAAATCAGGATATCGACCATCTCCTGAACCGAGCGGACTTCATCAATCGCGCCAATGCCTTGGCCGCTGCCCCAAATGTCTTTCCAGGCTTTCTTGTCGGTATTACCGCCCGAACCGAAGTTCATCGTCTTATAGTCGCCTTGTGGTAGGTCATCAGGATCGAGACCGGCATTTTCAATCGAACCACGGAGATAATTGCCGCTGACGCCGGTAAACAGATCGGAATAGACAATATCCTTGGCTCGGCCTTCAACGATACCGTCTTTATAGCCTTGGTCCGCATTGGCTTCCTTGGTGGCGATAAAGGCAGAACCCATATAGCCGAAATCTGCGCCCATCGCTTGCGCGCCCAAGATGGAGGCGCCACAGCCGATAGAACCAGAAAGCGCAACAGGACCGTCAAACCATTGACGAATTTCCTGCATCAGCGCGAAAGGAGAAATAACCCCGGCATGGCCGCCAGCGCCGGCAGCAACCGGGATGAGGCCGTCTGCGCCTTTCTCGATGGCTTTGTGAGCGAAACGGTCGTTGATAATATCGTGCATCGTAATCCCGCCCCAGCTGTGAACAGCGGTATTGAGATCTTCGATGGCGCCCAGTGATGTGATGATCAGGGGCACTTTCCACTTTTCGCAAGTCGCCATGTCCTGATCGAGGCGATCATTGGACTTGTGAACAATCTGGTTCACCGCAAAAGGGGCAGCGGGTTTGTCGGGATTGTCCCGGTTCCAGGCTGCCAATTCCTCTGTAATCTGATGCATCCACTCATCAAGCAGGGTTTGTGGCCGTGCGTTCAGAGCAGGGAAGGAACCGACGATGCCGGCTTTACACTGCGCAATGACTAATTCTGGGCCCGATACGATGAAAAGCGGTGAGCCGATAAGCGGCAGGCGAAGATTGTCGAACAATGCAGGTAAAGTCATAAATTCCCCATATAAAAAAGGTGATAACCCGCCATAGCCCAAGCACAGGCGGATTCCACTGTTATTTTAATCGATCGCTTAATATGATCGCTAGATACGGTTTACAGCGCTGAGTAGGGCCTCAACCGAAGCTCTGGCGACATCACTATTAATCCCGACACCGAAAAACTCCTGACCTTCGCCAGATTTGCACTCGATATAGGCTGCCGCTTGCGCGTCCTTGCCGGAACCCAAGGCATGTTCTGAATAATCGATAATTTCCAGTTCCACGCCCAAAGCCGAGGATACAGCATCGACGACGCTCGAAATCAGGCCATTTCCGCGCCCGCTTACCGATATTTCGCCATCCGGGCCTTTGACCTTTCCGACAAAGATCCGTTCACCGCTAGCCTGGCGTTCTTCGTAACTCACGAGGCTATATTGGCCACTGCCGTTGAGGTGATAGCGTTTCTGAAAAGCGCTCCATATATCCTGGGAAGACAATTCTCTGCTTGTCTCGTCGGCGAGTTCCTGAACCGTACGACTGAAGTTCGCCTGCAAGCGTTTGGGCAGCTTCAATCCCTGGTCCTGCTCCAATATCCATGCAATACCGCCTTTGCCCGATTGGCTGTTGACGCGGATAACCGCTTCATAGTCACGGCCAATGTCGCGAGGATCAATCGGCAGATAAGGCACATTCCACAGCTCGTCATTGCGCTGTTCCTGCGCGGCAAAGCCTTTTTTGATGGCGTCCTGATGGGAGCCGGAAAAGGCGGTGAAAACCAGCTCGCCAGCATAGGGATGGCGTTCCGGAACCGGCAACTGGTTGCAATATTCGACCGTCTTGACGATTTCATCCATGTTGGAAAAATCCAGCTTTGGATCCACACCTTGTGTGTACATATTCAGGCCCAGCGTCACCAGATCGACATTGCCGGTGCGCTCGCCATTACCGAACAGGCACCCTTCAACCCGGTCCGCGCCGGCCATCAGGCCCAGTTCGGATGCCGCAATGCCTGAACCGCGATCATTATGGGTATGCAGGCTGATCACGACATGTTCGCGCTTGCTGATATGCTTGCACATCCACTCTACCTGGTCGGCATAGATATTGGGCGTCGACGCTTCGACCGTCGCAGGCAGATTGAGGATCAGCGGTTTTTCTGCTGTAGGCTCGATAATATCCATCACAGCCTCGACCACTTCCAGACTGAAATCGATTTCGGCAGTCGAGAATGTTTCGGGCGAATATTCGAAATGCCAATCGGTATCGGGGTATTTTTCCGCCTGTTCGCGCAGGATGGTGGCACCTTCTTTGGCAATATCTTTGACGCCATCCTTACCAAGTTTGAACACAACATCGCGCCAGGCCGGGGAAACCGCATTGTACAGATGGACGATGGCCTGTTTGGCCCCTTCCAGACTGGCAAAGCTGGTTTCAATAAGATCGCGGCGTGACTGGGTCAGGACCTGTACCATGACGTCATCGGGGATATGGCCGGACTTCACCAGTCCGGATATAAAATCAAAATCTGTCGCCCCGGCAGAGGGAAAGCCCACTTCAATTTCTTTAATCCCTATTTTGATAAGCAGATCAAAAAACCGCTGTTTCTTTTGCGCATCCATCGGATCGATGAGCGCCTGATTGCCGTCGCGCAGATCGGTGGAAAGCCAACGGGGCGCCTTTTCAATGATGCGGGAAGGCCATTGGCGATCGGGCAAATCGATTTGGCCAAAGGGGCGATATTTTTGAGATGGATTTGGATGCATGGTTCATACTCTTATGCTGCAAGCCACTTCGCGCAAGGCAGAAATTGCTAGTTAATTTCAATTTTTTGGAAAAAACATCCCTTAGGCGGGTGCGGCCGCTTCGCGCAGCCGCATCGGTGCGCCTAAGGGCGCATAAGTCGTAGTAGCTGTAGGTTTGAGACCATAACCATGGTGACGGTATTATCCGTTGCGGTGCAAAAATCAACCATGCCGGTGAATTTATTTTGCCCCAAGTGAAACCTTTTTACGGCGCCTCGCGAAACCATCAACGAGCCGATCGCCTCAAACATGTGTCTCAAACAGATTTTAAGTTTCCCTCAAACCACACCCAATTCAAAGTTAATCAAGGAATAGAAAATGAAAGAATTTATTATACCATTTGCCCTCGCATTGGCGGCAAGTTCAGCAAGCTTTGCCTTGCCGATTGACGCAGCCCTTGCTGGCCCAACCTATACCGGTGTCCAAGGTGGCAATATCGCTGTTGGCGGATATGACGTTACCTCCTATTTCACTGGCAACGGTGTGCCGGTCAAAGGCAGCAACGCGCACCGGATCAAATATAAAGGTGTTGATTATCATTTCCGCACCGCCGCAAATGCTGCGAAGTTCAAGAAAAATCCTGCCAGCTTTGCGCCGCAATATGGCGGCCACTGCGCCTGGGCTTTGTCTCGTGGCTCTCTCGCTCCCGGTGATCCCACCATCTACAAAGTGGTGGATGGAAAACTCTACCTGAACTTCAACAAGCTGGTTCAAAAAACGTGGCTGGGCGACATTGCCGGCTTCATTACCAAGGCAGATATCAAATGGCCTTCATTCCCGGACGACGCCAAATTCGGCGGATAATCGGGTCCCAAATTCGTCACGCGCTTTTTTAACGCAAATATATAATCAAAGGAAAATATCATGAATAACCAACGCAAACTATCCGCCATGCTCGCTGTAATGGGTGGCCTGTCTCTCGCAACACCCTCAGCCGCTCTGGCAACCTGTGCAGCTGCCCCAGCGACCCAAGCAGCCTGCAGCGCCTGTGCAGCCTCTGCTTGTGCAGCGGCGTGCGGGGCTTGTGCTGCTGCAACTTGCGCGGCTGCTTGCGGCGCCTGCGCTGCCGCCACCTGCGCGGCTGATTGCAGCGCTGATGCTGGTGCTTGCGCTGCAGACCCTGCAGTATGTGGAGCTTGCGCACCTGAATAGGCCCAAAATAGCTTCAATCATTCAAAGACTTGGCCGGGGAAGGGTTTTCAACTAGAACGTTCTTCCCCCAAGTTTTTAGTCGAAAGAGGATAAGCCAATGAAAAGAACTTTAATCCCTGCCATTATGTTGGCAGCACTCCCAATCGCTTGCTCTGGCCAAGGCGCTGGCGAAGAAGCCTCCAGTACTGAAGCGGGTGCGGAATCAGGCGATATGATGCCCGGTACCGAAATGCCGATGTCCGACTTTGCGGAAGTAACCGACGACATGACCGGCCCAGTTTTTATCAATCCCGATGGACCGGCAGGTGTTGCCGTCAGCGGATATGACGCGGTCAGCTATTTTGAGGGTGACGGTACACCGGTGAAGGGCTCCGAAGAATTTGGAGTAACCTATAACGATGTGGACTATTATTTCTCGAGCGCGGAAAATGCCAAGAAATTTGAAGAAGAACCTGGAAAATATGCGCCGCAATTTGGCGGGCACTGTGCATGGGCCATGTCCCGCGGGCGCTTGGCGCCGGGAGATCCGGTCTATTATCGAGTGGTCGATGGAAAACTGTACCTGAACTTTAACAAGCCAGTGCAGGAAATGTGGTTGAAAGATATTCCAGGCTTTATCGAAAAAGCCAATGCAGCCTGGCCCTCCGTTCCGGAGGACGCCACCTTCGACAACCAGTAAAAATGGTATGAAATTATTGAAAAGGCGGCAGTGAGAACATTGCCGCCTTTTTTTGTGGGAATAGGTGAAAATTAACGCTTGGCTGATAATTTTCATGCTCACCGCGTTTTCGAGAGCCGTTTTATGTTCCGTCTTATCTATATCAGCACACCAAAGCCGGAGATCAGGCAGGCGGATGTTGCCGGTATTTTGGATTCATCGCGGAAAAATAACAGCAGTATCGGGATTACGGGCCTGCTTATTCAGGATCACCGTCGGTTTATGCAATATCTTGAGGGTGAACAGAGCAAGGTTGAAGAAACGTTCGCTCGGATATCTTCCGATCCCCGGCATTTCGCGGTTATACCCCTAAAAATGGGTTTTATTGGTCGCCGGCAGTTCCCGGACTGGGCCATGGCGTCGAAGCAGGTAGGCCGTGGCAATAGCCTGACCGATACCGTTACCAAATTGGTGCATGGCTGTGACCGCGATGTTTCTGCGGAATTGCTAAGTTTTGCGGCAGCCCGGGACCGCGCCGCGTAGCTATTGGAATAGCTGACGCAGACGCGGACCCGGTATCTTTTGGCTTAGTTCTTTTCTTTATCAACCAACTGGTTGGCACCAATCCAGGGCATCATGGCGCGAAGCTCCGCACCGGTTTTCTCGATCGGATGGGCTTCGGCCTGTTTCCGCGCCGCTTTCAGTTCCGGCTGACCAGCGCGGTTGTCGAGCACGAAGTCTTTGACAAAACGACCGGACTGAATGTCGGCCAATACCCGCTTCATTTCTGCTTTCGTCTCTTCGGTGATGATCCGTGGGCCAGTGGTAATATCCCCATATTCTGCGGTGTTGGAGATTGAATAGCGCATGTTCGCAATGCCGCCTTCATAAAGGAGGTCAACGATCAGCTTGGTCTCGTGCAGACATTCGAAATAAGCCATTTCAGGCGCGTATCCGGCTTCGGTCAGGGTTTCAAAACCGGCCTGGATCAAGTGGGTGATGCCGCCGCACAATACCGCTTGCTCGCCAAAGAGATCGGTTTCGCATTCTTCGCGGAAATTGGTTTCGATAATGCCGGAGCGACCACCGCCAACGCCTGAAGCGTAGGCAAGAGCCACATCATGGGCATTACCGCTCTTGTCGGCATGGATTGCGACAAGGCAGGGAACGCCGCCGCCGCGCTGATATTCGCTGCGGACGGTATGGCCGGGGCCTTTGGGCGCGATCATGATCACGTCCAGATCTTCGCGGGGTTCAATCAAACCGAAATGCACATTCAGGCCATGGGCGAAGGCGAGCGCGGCGCCCGATTTCATATTCTCATGATAATCAGCGGCATAGATCGCGGCTTGATGCTCGTCGGGTGCCAGGATCATTACAATATCGGCCCAAGCGGCGGCTTCGGCGTTGCTGAGCACCTTGAAATCAGCGCCTTCGGCTTTTTTAGCGGTTGCTGAACCTTCGCGCAGCGCAATCGCGACCTCTTTGACACCGCTGTCGCGCAGGTTTTGCGCATGGGCATGGCCCTGGCTGCCATAGCCGACAATCGCGATTTTTTTGTCTTTGATGAGGCCTAGGTCGGCATCTGCGTCATAATAAACTTTCATCTTCTTCCTCCAAATTTTCGTCATCCTGAACTTGTTTCAGGATCTGTCACGCGGCAAGAAAGGCCTGAGATGCTAAAACAAGTTCAGCATGACGAGTGATTAAATAACCCAATTACATATTCTTAAGCGGAATCCGGTCCCCGGCCTATGGCCACAACGCCGGTACGGCCAACTTCGACGAGACCAACTTCGCGCATCAAGCCAACGAAGGTCTGAATTTTGTCTGGCGCGCCGGTAATTTCAAATACGAAGCTATCGGTCGTCGCGTCGACGACACGCGCACGATAAACATCGGCCAGACGCATGGCTTCGATGCGATTTTCGCCTTTGCCGGCAACTTTGACCAAGGCCAGCTCACGTTGCACATGCGGCCCGGCTTCGGTGAGGTCGCGGACACTGTGTACCGGCACCAACCGGTCAAGCTGGGCTATAATCTGTTCGATCACATGAGGAGGGCCATTGGTGGCAATGGTAATCCGGCTGATGGCGTGGTCGGCGCTGATATCGGCCACGGTCAAGCTTTCAATATTATAGCCGCGCGCGGTGAACATGCCCGCAATTCGCGCCAAAATACCAGCTTCATTATCAACCAATACCGCTAGGACGTGGCGTTCAACTTGTTCTTCTTTGATATGCATTAAACAAGCGCCTTTGCGTTATCGTCCATTGTGCCTTTGACGTCCTCTGGGGTGAGCAGCATTTCGGTATGCGCCGCACCAGACGGGATCATCGGGAAGCAATTGGCAAGCTTGGCGACGCGGCAATCGACCAATACCGGCCCATCGGTTTCAATCATCTTTTTAATGCCGGTTTCCAGATCAGCGGGATCTTCAATCAAAATACCAGTCCAGCCATAGCTTTCCGCAAGCTTGATAAAGTCTGGCAAACTATCACTATAACTATTTGAATAACGGCTTTCATAGGTCAGCTCCTGCCATTGCCGGACCATGCCCATATATTCGTTATTGACGATGAAAATCTTGACCGGCAGGCGATATTGGCTGGCGGTTGCCAGTTCCTGAATGTTCATCTGGATCGACGCTTCGCCAGCAATATCAATAACCAGAGCGTCGGGATCACCTAGTTGCGCACCGATGGCGGCAGGCAGGCCATAGCCCATGGTGCCAAGGCCGCCACTGGTCAGCCATTTATTGGGTTTCTCAAAATCAAAATGCTGCGCCGCCCACATCTGGTGCTGGCCAACCTCGGTCGTTATGATCGGGTGGCGTTCATGGGTTGCTTCCCAAAGCTTGCGAATGGCCAGTTGTGGCATGATCTCGGTCTTGCTCTCCGGGAAGGCTAAGCAATCGGTTGCGCGCCAGCCTTTGATGCGTGACCACCATTCTTCATAGTCAGGAGCATTGAACTTGCGGCCTTTTAACACTGCAAGCAACTGTTCCATCACCCGTCCCACGTCACCGATAACCGGTAAGTCGACGCGCACGGTTTTATTGACCGATGACCGATCGATATCGACGTGGATTTTCTTGCTGTTGGGGGAAAAGGCATCCAGTCGGCCCGTAATCCGATCATCAAAACGCGCGCCCAGGCATACGACCAGGTCTGCCCGGTTCATCGCCATATTGGCCTCAAACGTTCCGTGCATACCGAGCATGCCCAGCCATTGTTCGGACGAGGCCGGAAAAGCGCCCAGACCCATTAATGTGGATGTAACCGGAGCACCAAGTAATTCCGCCAGTTGGCACAAGGCCTCGCTAGCCTTTGGGCCGCTATTGATAACGCCGCCGCCTGTGTAGAGAATAGGCGCCTTGGCCCGCATGATCATCTCGGCGGCTTCATTTATGGCCTTGAAATCACCATCCACCTGCGGCTGATAGCGAGAGTTTGTCTTCCCGTTATGGGCGCTGAATTCAGCTTCCGCGACCTGAACATTTTTGGGAATATCAACCACAACAGGGCCGGGACGGCCTTGGGTGGCGATATGAAAGGCCTCATTCAATACGCCAGCCAGTTCTGACGGCTTTTTGACCAGATAATTATGCTTGGTGCAGTGACGGGTAATGCCAACCGTATCGGCTTCCTGAAAAGCGTCGGAACCGATCAGATTTGTCGCAACCTGCCCGGTGATAACCACCATCGGAATGGAATCCATCAGCGCATCGGTAATCCCGGTGACCGCATTGGTGGCGCCCGGACCGGAAGTCACCAGAACAACACCCGGCTTGCCGGTAGAGCGCGCATAGCCCTCGGCTGCGTGGGTAGCGGCTTGTTCGTGGCGCACCAAGATATGTTTGATCTTTGGATGGTTATAAAGGGCATCGTAAATCGGCAGCACCGCGCCGCCAGGATAGCCGAATACGGTATCGACACCCAGATCAAGCAGGGTTTCAACCAATATTTCTGCACCGCTTTTTTCGGCCACTTTACGCTCCATTACCATAGTTAAACCCGCGAAGGGCGGGGGTTTGATAGGCGATGCTGCACTGCAAGGCAATCTACAAGATTCAGCGCATTATTCGCTCGAACTGGGCGGCGCTACATATTTATATATAATGTGTCAAGGCCAATTATTGTAATAATCTAACAATATGATCCATATTATCGTTATTTATAATCTCGGTATGGCGAGGCCAAGGGGCCGGGCATTGGTTGCGAAACCAAGTATATTGCCGCTTGGCATATTGGCGCGTTGCCGCCGATGCTTGGACTTGGGCTTCGTCCTGAGCGATGCTTCCTTTGATCCACGCGCTCAACTCTCGGACACCGATCGCCCGCATAACCGGGCAATCGTCAGGAAGCTGTCTTGCCAATAATCGCTGCACTTCATCCGCAGCGCCGCTATCGAGCATGATCTGGAACCGACGATCGCAGCGTTCATAAAGCCAGTCGCGCGGCGGCAATAAAATCAATGGATGCAAGGCAATGTCTTCGGCGATCCCGCCTTCCATGTGCGTATGCCAATGATCCAGCGGTTTTCCAGTAGACCTGACAACTTCGAGCGCGCGCATGATCCGCGTTGAATCTCGGGCATTAAGGCGCTTTGCCGATAACGGATCTTCTTCGGACAAGGCCTCATAGGCATCGCTGACTTCCAGATTTCGAATTTCCGAGCGAGTGACGGGATCGATATCGGGGATCGGCGCGATGCCATCTAGCAGTGTGCGGACATACAGGCCTGTTCCACCAACCAATATGGGCAAGATATCATTATCATGTGCCGCGCCTATTTCTGCTTTGGCGTCGCTAGCCCAGCGCGCAGCAGAGCAAGATTCCGCGCCATCAATATAACCATAGAGCCTATGATTTATGCCGCCCATTTCCGCATCGCTTGGCCGGGCGCTAAGAACTTGCAGGTCGGCATAGACCTGAGCGCTATCGGCATTGATGATTACAGAGGGTTGCTTTTTGGCGAGCTCCAGTGCCAATGCGGATTTGCCACTGGCTGTCGGGCCAATGATCAACGCAACATCTTTTGTTTCTTTCGGAGAATATATGCTCATTGCCACGCTAATAGCAGCAGATCAGCTGGAAAAGGGAGAGCTAAGTTCCGCCGCCGATCGATTGGCCGCCGCTGGCGGGCAGATTGCACGTATAGGTAACATTATCGATGGGAAAGCCGCTGATATTTATTTTGATGGTGATTTGGCGGCATCTAGGGCTGCATTGGGGGAGGGAAGCGCCGCGATAGATTTCGCGGTCCAACCAACCGAAAATCGCGAGAAGAAGCTGCTTATATCGGACATGGACAGCACCATGATCACGGTGGAATGCATTGACGAACTGGCGGACTATGCCGGTATCAAGGACCAGATAGCTGCGATTACCGAACGCGCCATGCTGGGGGAACTGGATTTTGAAGAAGCGTTGCGGGGCAGAGTTTCATTACTTGCTGGACTGGACCTTTCCGCAATAGATCGTTGCCTTGCGGAAAAGGTCAATCTGATGCCCGGTGCGCAGATTTTGGTCCAAACAATGGCTGCGCGCGGTGCGGAAACCATTTTGGTGTCCGGTGGTTTTACCAGATTTGCAAACCCGGTTGCGAAGGCAATCGGTTTTCATAGAGCAGAGGCTAATATTTTGGCAGAAGCGGACGGACAATTGACCGGGGCACTGGACGGTCCGGTTGTGGATGGGCAGCGCAAGGCCGAATTGCTTCGACAGAGCGCTCAATCAAATGGCCTATCGCTTGATCAGTGCCTGGCTGTCGGTGATGGGGCTAATGATATTCCGATGATTGCAATTGCTGGCATGGGCGTCGCCTATCACGCGAAACCCAAGGCCGCCGCTGCCGCCGATGCAGCAATCGCCCATAATGATCTGACCGCGCTGTTGTATATTCAGGGCATCGGATCTGGTGACTGGGCGACCAGCTGAATTTCCCGACCAGTCAGGTTAAAGGGATTTCACAATACAATCATTTCCAGAGGCTTTCACCGCGCTGCACATCTTGCTCGCCTGCGCTTTGGTAGCAAACGGGCCGGCTTGCAGCCGCGTGATCGAACCAGCGGCAACCAGATAAGGTTGCAAGCCGTTCAGAGCGGCAACCCGTTTTTCGAGATTGTTCCAAAGCGACTTTGCCTTGTTCTGGTCACCAAAGGCACCGAGTTGCACGCGCCATTTACCCGAAGCGGCTGTTTGCACAGGCGCGGGTTTCGGTGCCGAAGTTGTTGCGACTTTAACAGGGGGAGGCTTTGGTGCCGGAGGCGTTGCGATTTGCACAGGCGCCGGCTTTGCAGCGGGCACCACCGGCTTAGGCTGTGGTTTTGGCGTGGGAACGGGCGGAACCGCCTTAGAGGCAGGCAATTGTGCAGTTTGGATGGCGCCAGTTGAGGGTGCCGGTCGCAAGCCGCCAACTTGAGCGGTGCGCACGCGTTTTTCATTTTCCTCCATTTGACCCGCTAACGCTATGGCGCTGCGGCGCTGGTCAAGCGGAATATATTTATCCATTTGTGCCATGTTGGACGTCGCCTGCGGCAAACCAGCAGCCGACGCGCGGGTCATCAACGCATAGGCTTTGATCCAGTCTTTTTCGACAAAATCACCATTGAAATGGCCGGTGCCCAATACATATTGCGCGCGCGGTTCGCCGCGATTGGCCGAAGCTTGCAAATAGGGGAGGGCCGCTTCCTGGCGCTTCTGTTGAAAGAGAATGAGGCCGTAATTGTCATTGGCCTGCAGGTGCCCCTGATCGGCGGCCAATTTATAATAGCGCTCTGCCTGCGCCAAATCCGCAGGTACGCCGCGGCCGAGTTTGTAGGCTTGCGCCATATTAAATTGCGCGTCAGCGTCTCCCGCAGCAGCTGGACCGCGCCATTCCGAAACGGCAGCTTTATAGTCACCGCGTCCCCATGCATCCACACCAGCCTTCACATCCGCGAGAGCGGGGGAAGCCAATCCGAAAACTGCGGATACCAACAAAAAATGCCGTGCTATTTTTGAATATTTCATGGTTAGGCCCTTGGTCTGCTTTAGTTGTTTGATACATCTTATGCGTAATTTTGTCTTAACGCCAATATGCAAAGATTTCGTAACTTTGATCCCCAGTTCCGAGTGAAATCAAAACCAACTTCTAACGCCGTGTAAAATAATTTTCGCACCGCCAAAAAACATCATATGTTTGTTAACCCTATTTTAGCCCTGTTCTGTCAGAGAAGGCGGTGAACGAATTTCAGACGTCCTGATTAACCCGCGATGAGACTAAGGGGAATAGAGTGCGAGTTCTAGCAATGGCATCCCAAAAAGGTGGTTCCGGCAAAACAACTTTGTCGGGCCATTTGGCCGTACAAGCGCAACTGGCCGGAGCTGGCCCGGTTGTCCTGATTGATATCGATCCCCAAGGCTCTTTGGCCGACTGGTGGAACGAACGCGAAGCGGAATTGCCCGCTTTTGCGCAAACAACTGTTTCCCGCCTCGCGGCCGATCTGGCGATTTTGCGCCAACAGGGTTTCAAGCTGGCCGTTATTGACACACCGCCTGCCATTACTATGGCGATCCAGTCGGTTATCTCCGTCGCTGAGCTTATTGTTATTCCGACACGGCCGAGCCCGCATGATCTGCGCGCTGTTGGTGCTACTGTTGATTTGTGTGAGCGCGCGGGCAAACCACTGCTGTTCGTCGTAAATGGCGCAACACCAAAGGCGAAAATTACCTCGGAAGCCGCTGTGGCTTTGTCACAGCATGGCACCGTTGCTCCGGTTACCGTTCATCACCGGACCGATTTCGCCGGTTCGATGATTGACGGTCGCACCGTTATGGAAGTCGATCCTCAGGGACGTTCTTCGCAGGAAATCCAGCAACTTTGGGGTTATATTTCCGACCGGTTGGAAAAGAATTTCCGCCGCACCGTCTTTTCCTCTCCTGCCATGGCTCCAACGGCCAATGTCGGGGTGCCTCGGCCCGGAAGCAATTTCGGTCGCCGGGTCATCGGATCTTAATGGGAAGGAGCACAGAAAATGAGCGAACCTAAACCATTAGCATCCCTGTCATCCTCTCTTCTGGCACGCAAGGGTGGCGCAAAGCCGGCAATGCGACGTCAGGGCATGGCATTTCCCACAGAGCAGGATCACGAAACGGAAGATCTTGGCTGGAACGATATGGGTTACGATACCAACCCGGATCACGAAGCCGCTCCAACCGCTGACCAAGGACCTGTGGAAGCAGATCAATATCATTATAATCCCTTGGCAGGCGCAATTCCCGAACCGGTTCCGGCTGTACGGAAACAGCAAGAAGAAATTGCTGCCAAATTGAGCCAGCATCCGAAGCGTGAAGCGGAACAGGTTCCTTCGCAAGAAGCTGCACCAGAGCAAAAAGCACCCGTCGCAGCAGCGGAACCAGCTATTCCCGTTCCACTTTCCATTTCGCGCGAAGTTGCTCCCTCGGTTGAAAATTCAAGTATTGGTGCAGTACCTCCCCGCCCCAAAACGGCGACCGAAGCTGTTCAGCCGGCCAAAACGCGACGTCCGGCGAAAAAATCACGAACACGGAAAGCCAAGGCTGCGTTTACCTTACGTTTGGATGCCGACAGGCACCTGAAACTGCGGTTGGCGACAGCCGTCAAGAATGTTTCGGCACAGCAGTTGGTAACCAAAGCTGTGGACGAATATTTGATGACTATCCCCGAACTAGAAGACTTAGCAGAGCGCATTCCGTCACGCGGCGCTGCATAAACTGACGATATTGAATTTAATTGCGAGGGCATTGATATGAAACGCGATATGATACTGAAACTGGCCGCATCAACCATGGTCATTTCTACAACCCTGACTGGCTGTGGTCCGTTTGGAGGTGGTTCAGTCGCATCTTCGTCGAGCAAACCGGCTACGGTGAAAGATGGCGCGAAATACGCCAAGAAGGCAGAAAAAGCGCTTTCCAAAGGTCAGGTAGAAAACGCGGTTATCTATGCCGAGCGCTCCGTCGCCGGTGTGGGCAATGATCCCGAGACACGGGCATTGCTTGGTCAGGCCTATATGGCTGCCGGTCGTTTCTATTCTGCGGAACGCAGTTTTCTTGATGCCATGGAATTGGGCAAGAATGATGCACGCACCGTATTAAGCCTGAGCATGTCGCAATTGGCTCAGGGTAAAGCGAATAAGGCAAAGCAGCTGATTGAAGCCAATCGTCAATTCATTCCAACAGCCGACTATGGTCTGGCATTGGCGCTGATGGGCGATCCTAAAGCGGCGATCAGCCTATTGGAAAATGCCATTCGTTCGAACAATGCCTCTGGTCGTACACGTCAAAATCTGGGTCTGGCTTATGCACTGGATGGCCGCTGGAAAGAAGCGAAATTGATGGCGATGCAGGACATGACTCCTGCAACTGTCGACAATCGCATCATGCAATGGGCCCAAATGGCTCGTCCAGGCGCCTACGAAGTGCGTGTAGCATCGTTGCTGAACGTGCAGCCCATTGCCAATGATCCGGGTCAACCGGTCGGTTTGGCGCTGAACGCTGCGCCCTCTATGCCTGCTGTGGCAAGCCCTGCAGAAGATTATAGCCGCGAAGTTGCAAGCTTCGACCGTGACACACCGCTTCCCGCTGTCGGCCCTGCGCCGGTTGCCGAATCCGATGTGGATTTCATGGCGAAAGAAAATAACGTCAAGGTAACTCCGGTTGCTATTCCCGCCAGTGATGTAGGTGCAGCTGAAATCGAAGCACCGCTGATTAAGGCGGTCGCAGAGCCTGTTCGCGTTGCTCCTGAAAAAACCTTCATCGCCGAAGTCGAAGCGGCTCCGGCAGAGAAGCCAGCACCCGTTGCGAATGCAGCCGTACAGGCTATTTCGGTTGTGAAACCGGTCATGCAGAAAGTGGCTTTCGTGCCGCGCGCGCGGGCGATTGATACGGACAAGCATTTGGTGCAGCTCGGTGTCTTTTCCTCTCCGGAAAATGTGAAGCGCGCTTGGGGCATTTTGTCCACACAGAATAGCGATCTGAGCTCGTTTCAATATGCAAGTTCGCCGATCGAACGGAATGGCAAAACATTATATCGTCTAGCCGCCATGGGCTTTGGCAACGAAAGGTCAGCCAAAGATATGTGCGCGGGCATCAAAGCAAAAGGCGGAAATTGCATTGTGCGTAACGTCAAAGCGGTACGCCCGACCCAAATGGTCAGCAACGAACCACGGGAAATTGCTGCACGCTAAGACGGGCTATCTAACGATGTATTGGGCGGGAAAGCTAAAGAGCTTTTCCGCCCTTATATATGGCGCGTACGCGGCCTTGAACGGGCAGCTTGTCAAACGGCGTGTTTCCGGCGGCCGCAGCCATTTTGCGGGTATCAATCTGCCAGGGTGCATCAAGATCGACGAGAATCAAATCAGCTTCAAACCCTTTGGCGATTTGACCAGCCTGCACGCCCAGTATTCTGGCCGGAGATGTCGAAAGCAATTCGAACAATCGGCATAGATCAATATATCCGTCTCGCACGAGATTGAGTGATAGAGCGAGCAATGTCTCGGCTCCGGCCATGCCGAATTCTGCCTCCGCAAAGGGAAGGCGCTTGTCTTCGGGGCCGCGCGGGTCGTGACCAGATGAAATCACATCAATCGTCCCGTCTTTCACGGCTTCCAGACATGCCATGCGATCCTCTTCGCTCCTTAAAGGCGGGGATAGCTTGGCGAAGGTTCTAAAATCGCTGATCGCAATATCGGACAGGAAGAGGTGAGCCGGGGTGATTCCGCACGTGACTGGCAATCCGTCGGCTTTTGCCTGACGAATCAGGTCGAGACCCTGTGCCGTGGTCACCTGCCGAAAATGCACTTTGGCGCCACTTTCGCGGACCAGCGCAATATCCCTAGCAATCGACAAGGCTTCTGCGCTGGCAGGGGCACTCGACAATCCCAGGCGTGTGGCCGTTTCGCCTGATGTTGCAGCCGCGCCAGCAGTCAGGCCGCGGTCTTCGCTATGCACAATCACCGGCATATCCAAAGACCGGCAATAATGGAGCAGCTTCAGCATGATGCCGCTATCAGCAATCCAGCTTCGGCCTGTTGATACAGCGCGCGCACCGGCCTGTTTCATCAGGCCAATTTCAGCGAGCTCCGCGCCTGCCAAGCCTTTGGTCGCCGCCGCTATAGGATGGGACCAGAGGTCGGGCTTACCCTCGGAAGCATTATGTTTGATCATCGCGGGCAAATCGAGCACCGGTGACTGGTCAGGCATCAGAGCCGCGCGCGTGATACCGCCAAAATGAAAAGCGGGCTTGTCGATCGCAAAAACACCCAGATCAACAATGCCAGGAGCCATGAGAGCACCATTACAATCAATCTGCGTGTAACCATTATCGGAAATTTCGGCGCCTATCTGGCTGATGCGATCGCCATCTACGGTTATATTACTGGCTTGAGGAATGTCTTTTCCAGAAACCAAAACCTGCGCGTTGGTAAATATCTGCTTCATGACCAACCCTCCACGCCGCGCAATCTTCGGGTCAACACGTCCAGGCAGGCCATTCTGACTGCCACACCCATTTCGACCTGTTCCGTTATCGCGGATCGATCCGGATCATCGGCGACGTCGCTACTAATTTCTACACCGCGGTTCATAGGCCCCGGGTGCATGACGAGAGCGTCGGACTTGGCCAGTTTCAGACGATCTCGCGTCAGGCCATAGAGATGATGAAATTCCCGTGGACTGGGAATAAAATCACCATTCATCCGCTCATTCTGGAGCCGGAGCATCATTACGACGTCAGCTCCATCAAGGGCCTCATCGAAATGGGAAAAAGCCTCCACATTCATTCGGTCGAGGGCGGCGGGCAAAAGCGAAGTCGGCGCGCAAACGCGGACCTGCGCACCCAATGTGGTCAGGCAATAGATATTGGAGCGTGCAACCCGGCTGTGCATGACATCGCCGCAAATAGTGATGGTAAGGCCGCTAATATCTCCCTTGCGCCGCTGGATTGTCAGTGCGTCCAGTAACGCTTGGGTTGGATGTTCATGGCTGCCATCGCCAGCATTGAGCACGGGGCAATCCACCTTGTCGGCAATTAGCTGCACTGCGCCCGAACTTGCATGACGGATGACGATAGCGTCCGCGCGCATGGCGTTGAGCGTTACGGCTGTATCGATCAGTGTCTCACCCTTTTTCACGCTGGACTGTGCGGCGTGCATGTTAACGACATCCGCGCCCATTCTTTTGCCGGCGATCTCAAAGGAGAGCAGGGTGCGGGTGCTGTTTTCAAAGAAGGCATTAATGACCGTTAGGCCGTCGAGCCGGTTGGTGTGCTTACTGGATTGGCGGTTTAGATTGACCCACTGTTCGGCCTCTTTCAGCAGAAATAATATCTCCCACGGCTGTAATCCTGCTATGCCCAGGAGGTGGCGATGGGGAAAAGCGTCCGACCCTGCTGGAAACTGATGTCCGGCGGTCGAAGGTGAGCCTGTTTGGTCAATTGTCATTAAAGCCAGCCCTATAGAGCCATCATTCTACGGCGGCAAGCCCGTCAATTGCTCCTTGCAAAATATAAGCGGCTGCCATCTGGTCGACCACCTTGCTGCGACGTTTCCTGCTGACATCGGCTGCAATTAAATCGCGTGTGACCGCCTGCGTGCTCCAGCGTTCGTCCCAGAGCAGAATAGGCAATCCCACAGGGCGCAAATTCTGGGCGAAGGATTTTGCCGCTTGCGTCTGTTTGCTTTGGCTGCCGTCCAGATTGAGCGGCAGCCCGACCACAAAACCGGATACAAACTGATCAGCAATAACCGTTTTTATTCTTTCCAGATCTTTCGAGAATTTGCGCCTTTCTATCGTTTCAGCGGCAGTTGCGATCATCCACTGGGCATCACAAAGCGCCATGCCAACCGTCTTGGTGCCAACGTCAAGCCCCAGCAGGCGGCCACCATCGGGAAGGGCCGCCCGAAAAGCGCTTCGGTCATCTGTCATCAGCGCGAGAGAAATGCAGTCATCCTTTTCATCACATCAGCGCGCACGTTACGCCAGAAGAGGCTGTAATCATAGACGTGATAATTGTTGCCGGGCAGGGTATAGGGGCCCAGATCAGGCGGATCACCAATCAGCAAAAATCCGCGATCATCACAGCGCGCCGGAACGGCACCTACGATCAGCGTCGCGTCGCTCAATTCGTCATTGGGGACGAGCGTTCCGAGATTATTTTCCGCCACCGCTTTGGAATTGGTATCACCATTAATCGGGTTGGTGCAAAGCAGGTTGGTACCTTTGCGCGGCTCACCGTTAAATCCGATCGTTGTATCATAGACTTCGACGATCCGGCCATAATCTGCGGGTTCTGCAAAGCTTTCCCAACTCAGCAAGCAATTGGTTTGCTCTGCCGTTTCGCAGACATCGAGGCCTAGAGCCGGCACATCTGCCTCAATTGAGACCGGCCAACCAACGACATAGGCTGCGACGATCCGATTGGCGAGCGGCGTACCCGCTACACGGTCCTTCAACAAGTTGGTGAGATGTAGGCTACCCTGACTATGCCCGGCTAATATGATCGGGCGATCATCAGGGACTTCGCGGATGAAATAGTCAAAGGCGATGAGAACATCCTGATAGGCGGCGTCCAGTGCCTGTTGTCCTTCTTTCTTTTCGGTCAGAAATGCGCCCAGCGTGGCTTGGCGGTAGCGGGGTGCCCAGACATCGCCCGCCTTATTGAACGCGCTAGCCTGTCCGCGCAGGAAGATTTTGGTCCGGTCTTCCGTTTCTTTGTCGCCTAGCGGGGCATTCCATTTTGATTTGTCGATAAATGAGGTGGGATGGATAAAGAAAATTGCGGCGCGCTGATCTTCTTTCGGGCCGACTCCGTTGGGTTCATAACCCTGCGGCAACCACAAGGCGGGATTTCCCTTTTTAATCTCGGGGCGGGCATACCACATCCCAACATCCGCATAGATGCTGTCCTCCAGCACCTCCTGCGCCTGGAATTCTGTTTCGGGGACAAACACCACTTCAGCTAGGTCCTCCCCATATACACGCAGGACAAAGGCGCCTGCGAGGACCAGGACAACCATGACCGCAACGAAATAGAGAAATTTACGCGCCAATTATTTTACTCCAATTTGGGCTATAGCCGCTCATTCAACTTGAAGCGGCCTCGCGCCAGTGCTAGCGGCGCGAAGTACACAATAGTCTGTGCTATTACCCGAAAAAAGATGAACCGATAAAGAATGAAATATGTCAGTCGATAAAGAAACCGTGAAAAAGATCGCAAGCCTGTCTCGGATCGCCGTAACGGAGGCAGAAGCCGACGCATTGGTGCCAGAGCTCAACAACATCCTCGGATGGGTTGAGCAACTGGGCGAAGTGGATTGTTCCAAGGTCGAACCGATGACCGCCGTGATCCCGAACAAACTGCGCATGCGCGACGATGTGGTTACCGATGGTAATGTTCGCGAGAAGGTCCTGGCTAATGCGCCGGCGGCCGAGCATGGCTTTTTTGGCGTGCCGAAGGTGATTGAATAATGGCTGAGATTTTTGAACTGGGCATAGCGGACATTCGCAGTGGCGTGGCTTCCGGCGATTTTACCGCTAAGGAAGTGGCTGAGACCTTCATCGCTCGTGTGAGCTCTGCTAAAGCCCTTAACGCGGTTCTCGTTGAAACCCCTGATCATGCGCTGGCAGCCGCCGACGCGACCGACAAGGCAAAGGCAGCAGGCGAGACGCTTGGTAAAATGGCTGGCGTGCCGATTGGTATGAAAGACCTGTTTTGTACCGAAGGTGTTGCGACAACGGCCGGCAGCCTGATTCTGGAAGGTTTTACGCCCCAGTATGAGTCCACGGTATCGTCCAATCTGTTCAAAGCTGGCGCTGGCATGCTCGGCAAGCTGAATATGGACCAGTTTGCGATGGGTTCCTCCAATGAAACCAGTGCTTTTGGCAATGTGATTTCGCCATGGCGCCGCAATGATGGCGGCAATACGGATTTGGCTCCCGGCGGTTCTTCCGGCGGCAGTGCAGCGGTTGTTGCTGGCCGCATCGCGCCTGCAGCAACCGGCACCGACACGGGCGGTTCCATCCGTCAACCAGCGGCTTTTGTGGGGATTACCGGTTTCAAACCAACTTATGGTCGCTGTTCTCGCTGGGGCACAATTGCCTTTGCCAGTTCGCTCGATCAGGCCGGGCCAATGGCGCATGATGTGCGCGATTGTGCCATCATGCTCGAAGCCATGGCAGGGTTTGATCCCAAGGATTCGACGTCGCTCGATTTGCCTGTTCCCGAGTGGGAAGCTGGTCTGAAAAGCGACCTTACCGGGAAGCGTATCGGTATCCCCAAAGAATATCGGGTCGACAATATGCCGCCGGAAATCGATGCTTTGTGGCAGCAAGGTATAGAATGGCTGAAAGACGCTGGCGCGAAAATCGTGGAAGTATCCTTGCCGCACACCAAATATGCGCTTCCCGCCTACTATATTATCGCGCCAGCAGAGGCTTCATCCAATCTCGCGCGCTATGACGGTGTGCGCTACGGGATGCGCGATCTGCCGGACGGTGCTGGGCTGCAGGACATGTACGCCGCAACCCGCGAGTCTGGCTTTGGCCCTGAGGTGAAGCGCCGGATCATGATTGGCACCTATGTGCTGTCGGCTGGCTATTATGACGCTTATTATACTCAGGCGCAGAAAGTGCGTACCTTGATCTCACAGGATTTCGATAAGGCTTGGGAAAGCTGTGACTTGCTGCTGACCCCGACAGCTCCTAGTGCTGCCTTTGGACTGGGTGAGAAAAGCGATGATCCGCTGGCTATGTATCTGAACGACGTGTTCACGGTGCCGAGCTCTCTGGCGGGATTGCCGGCCATGTCAGTACCGGCGGGACTGGACGGGCAGGGACTTCCTCTGGGATTACAGATTATCGGTAAGGCACTGGACGAACAGGGCGTGTTTAACGCCGGACTGGCATTGGAAGAACGTGCCGGCTTTGTTGCGAAACCGGAGCAGTGGTGGTGAGCATGACAGAATCAACATATCGTATTCAGGGTGGAACCGGCGAATGGGAGGTCGTAATCGGCCTCGAAGTTCATGCGCAGATAACCACCAACGCGAAGCTCTTTTCCGGAGCCTCTACGGAATTTGGCGCGGAGCCGAACACGCAGGTTAGTCTGGTGGACGCGGCCATGCCGGGAATGCTGCCGGTCTTGAACAAGGAATGCGTGCGCCAAGCCGTGCGCACGGGTCTTGCTATCAATGCGCAGATTAACAAATATTCGCGTTTTGACCGCAAAAACTATTTCTATGCTGATCTGCCGCAGGGCTATCAGATTTCCCAGCTCTATCATCCGATCGTGGGTGAAGGCAAAATCGAAATCTCGCTCGACGAGAAAGATCCTGACGCGCACGGTAAGACCATTGGCGTAGAACGTATCCATATCGAGCAGGATGCTGGCAAGCTGATGCATGATCAGCATCCGACGATGAGCTATGTTGATCTTAATCGCTGTGGTGTCGCCTTGATGGAAATCGTATCCATGCCGGATATGACATCTCCCAAGGACGCAGCCGCTTATGTTCGTAAGCTCAGATCAATTCTCCGTTATATTGGCAGCTGTGACGGCAATATGGAGCAGGGTTCGATGCGCGCCGATGTGAATGTTTCCGTCCGCAAGCCAGGAGGTGAGCTGGGAACGCGGACCGAAACCAAAAACGTAAATTCGATGCGCTTCATTCAGCAGGTCATCGAATATGAAGCCCAGCGCCAGGTGGATGTGATCGAAAGCGGCGGGGAGATTGTTCAGGAAACCCGGCTCTTTGATCCCGACAAAAATGAAACCCGGTCGATGCGGTCCAAAGAAGATGCACATGATTACCGCTATTTTCCCGACCCGGACCTTTTGCCGCTAGAACTTGAAGATGACTTTATCTTTGATTGCAAAGCGAGCCTGCCCGAACTTCCTGATGAAAAACGGGCGCGGTATAAAAACGTCCTTGGCCTCAGCGCCTATAATGCCGCCGTTCTTACGGCCGAGCACGAGACCGCGCTTTGGTTCGAAGAATTGCTGGAAACCACGGACGAGCCAGAAAAAATCGCCAGCTCTGCAGCAAATTGGCTGACATCAGAATTGTTCGGGGCGCTTAACAAAATGGGATTATCTATCGAAAAAAGCCCCGTGTCTCCGCAGCAGGCAGCAGAGCTTCTCGGTTTGATCGCAGATGGCACGATTTCGGGTAAAATCGCCAAGCAAGTGTTCGAAATCATGCTTGAAACCGGGGACGGCGCGGCTAAAATCGTCGAAGAAAAGGGGTTGAAGCAGGAATCCGATACCGGCGCGATCGAGAAGGTGATCGCTGACGTCATGGCGGCAAACGAAGATAAGGTTGCCCAATATCGCGGCGGCAAGGACAAATTATTCGGTTTCTTCGTCGGTCAGACGATGAAGGCGATGCAGGGCAAGGCCAACCCGCAAGTGGTCAATGAGCTTCTCAAAAAGACGTTGGGCGAAGCGGGTTAGATTAGCGGCGCGATGGCGCAAAGCGGGCTTGCCCTTTGGGCATTGATCCGCTAGGCGCACGCGTCAATCAAAATTCGATAGTGATTTGACGGTGTAACTCGTGCGGGCGTGGCGGAATTGGTAGACGCGCCAGATTTAGGTTCTGGTATCTTAGGGTGTGGGGGTTCGAGTCCCTTCGCCCGCACCAAATTCACCGATAAATGGATCGAAACAGAAATTATGAAGGCATTAAAGGGTAATCATGCAGATTGTTGAAACGCTGAACGAAGGTCTGAAACGGGCCTATGACATCAAAATCACCGCGAAGGACATTGAAACCCGGGTCGATAATGAGGTCAAAAAACTGGCTCCGCAGGTCAATATGCCCGGTTTCCGCAAAGGCAAGGTTCCTGCGAATCTTGTTCGCAAGATGCACAATGATGCCCTGATGCAAGATGCTCTGAGCAGCACCGTTCAGGAAAGCGTTGAAAAAACGATCGCGGACAACAAACTGCGCCCTGCGATGCAGCCGAGCGTTACATTGGCTGACGGTTATGAAGCCGGCAAAGATGCTGAAGTGAAGGTTGAGCTGGAGATTCTTCCCGCCGTTCCAACCCCGTCCGTGGACGATATCAAGCTGGAGCGCTTGCAGGTTGAAGCAGACGAGAAGACAGTAGAAGAATCCCTACAGAAATTTGCCGAAAGCCAGAAGCAGTTCGAGACGGCTCCAAAAAGCCACAAAGCAAAAATCGGGGACCAGTGCCTGATCGACTTTGAAGGTAAAGTCGATGGCGTGCCATTTGATGGCGGCAAAGGTGAGGGCATGGCGATTGAGCTTGGTTCTGGTCGCTTGATCCCCGGTTTTGAAGACCAGCTGGTCGGTAAGAAAGCCAATGATGAAGTTCTCGTCAAGGTTACTTTCCCGGATGATTATAATGTCGAGACGCTTAAGGGCAAAGACGCGACATTTGATGTCGTTATCGGCGAAGTGCAAACCGCAAAGACCGCCAAGGCTGACGATGAAATGGCGAAATCCATGGGCCTCGAAGGCATAGACCAGCTACGCGAGTTGCTGAAAGGACAGATTGAGCAAGAGCTTAACGGTCTGACCCGCACCCACATGAAGCGGAAATTGCTGGATCAATTAGCTGCGTCTCACGATTTTGAAGTCCCGCCAAGCATGGTGGAAGCCGAGTTTAATCAGATCTGGCAGCAGCTGGAACAAGAAGCGGCTCAGGAAGAAGACCCTGCAAAAGCCAAGAAGGAAATGGAAGACGAGAAGGACGAGTATCGCGAGATCGCCGTTCGTCGTGTGCGCCTTGGTCTGCTGCTCTCGGAAATTGGCCAAGCCAATGGTGTGGAAGTCAGCCAGCAGGAAATGTCCATGCTGATCCAGCAAGCGGCTCAGCAATATCGCGAAGAAGACCGCCAGCGTTTCGTGGAATATATCCAGCAGGACGCCATGGCAGCGGCCCAGCTTCGTGCACCAATGTATGAAGACAAGGTTGTTGACTTCCTGTTCGACAAAGCGGAAATCACCGAAAAGACGGTGACCCGCGAAGAACTCGAAGCCGCCATAGAAGCGGAAGACGAGGCAGAAACCAAGCCCGCCAAGAAAAAAGCTCCGGCGAAAAAAGCGGCTGCTAAGAAACCGACGGCCAAAAAGCCGGCGGCTAAAAAACCAGCCGCAAAAGCTGAGCCAGCGAAAAAAGCTGCAGCCAAAACACCAGCTAAGAAGGCTCCGGCCAAAAAGCCAGCGGCAAAGAAACCTGCCGCGAAGAAGCCCGCGGCGAAAAAGTAATTTTCAGCAAATAAGCTAGCCGGACATGCGTGGTACGTCCGGCTAGCTAAACTTGACCGGCGTTAAAAGCTGACTTCGCTCGCCTTTTTGATGACTGTACCCAATATCCCATAGTCTTTGGCTTCTTCAGTGGACATCCAATAGTCACGGTCGATATCTGTCCGCACGCGGTCTATCGATTGGCCAGTTGCTTCTGCTATTTTTTGGGCGATTCGCTCGCGCATTTTAACGATTTCCTCGGCTTGGATGGCAATGTCTGATGCCTTGCCGCCGGCGCCGCCAGAAGGTTGATGGATAAGAAAACGGGTATTGGGCAGGCAGAATCGTTGTTCCGGTGCGACGCCAAGGAAAATATGGGTCGCGATGCTCGCTACCCAGCCAGTTCCGATCACAGCAACAGGCGCGGCTATATAGTCGATAAGGTCGTGAATGGTATCACCCGACTCTACATGTCCGCCCGGAGAATTGATCAGCAAGCGGATCGGTTCGTCGCTGAGATGGTCAAGATAAAGCATCTGTGCGGAAACGCGTTCTGCCAGTTTTTGATCAACCCCGCCGAAAATCATCACCGTTCGGGTTTCCAGCAGCCTTTTCATCATAAAAGCCATAGGGTCTGCTGCCCCATTGTCGTCTCCAGAATCGGATTTCGGTATGGATGATGAAAATGCGTGCATAAATTTCTCCTGCGAAACGTAGTTGTTTTTGATGTATCCTCCTCATAGCCGCGGGTTAAATGATGCGCAACGGCATCGAATTGCCAATTTGCATGGGAAAAAATCCTTAACCGACTTGAACATTGTGGAAGATACACCGATGTAGGGCTCAACGGATGGGGACTCCGTTTTTTGGCACCCCATCATCCTATACTGATTTTCACAGAAGGCGCTAAAACACCATGCATGATCCGATCGTCGACGCTCTTGTTCCTGTCGTTATTGAGCAATCCAATCGCGGAGAGCGTAGCTTTGACATTTTTTCACGGCTGCTGCGGGAACGCATTGTCTTCGTAACCGGACAGGTAGAGGACGGTATGGCATCCATCATCACCGCTCAGCTCTTGTTTCTGGAGTCAGAAAACCCGAAAAAAGACATCTATCTCTACATCAACTCACCTGGTGGCGTTGTAACAGCTGGCATGGCGATCCATGATACGATGCAATATATCCGCCCACGCGTTGGTACGGTTTGCGTTGGTCAAGCCGCTTCCATGGGCAGTTTTCTGCTGGCCGCCGGCGAGCCTGGCATGCGAATGGCGACAACCAATGCAAGGATCATGGTGCACCAGCCTTCTGGTGGTGCTCAAGGCATGGCATCGGATATTGAAATCCAGGCGAAAGAAATCCTGCGGATCCGCCACCGGATGAATGAGCTTTATGCCAAATATACCGGCAAACCGATCAAAGAGATTGAGAAAGCCATGGATCGCGATACCTTCCTTGAGGCGGACGAAGCCAAAGCCTTTGGTATTGTCGACGAAGTCTATGACAAACGGCCAAAGCCCGCAGAAGATGATAAATAAGGGGTTATCGCTGCCCTAAATGAAAATTAAGCTGCTTTTGATAGACTTATGGTCAGCACGAGATGGTGCTGAAAAAACCAGTAGCATTTTGTATTTTGAGGACTAGATTGCAAACTCTAGCCGAGCTTTAAGGACTTTTTATGACGAAATTGACGGGATCCGATTCGAAGAGCACGCTTTATTGCTCGTTCTGCGGAAAATCCCAGCATGAAGTTCGCAAGCTGATTGCCGGACCAACCGTCTTCATTTGCGATGAATGTGTTGAATTGTGCAACGACATTATCCGCGAAGAAACCAAGGGCGCGATTACTGGCAAAAAAGACGGCGAAGTGCCGACACCACAGGAAATCTGCGACGTTTTGAACGATTATGTAATCGGTCAGGGCCGGGCGAAGCGGGTGTTGTCAGTTGCGGTGCATAATCACTATAAACGTCTGAACCACGCGGCAAAGTCCGGTGAAATAGAGCTGGCCAAGTCCAACATTTTGCTCGTCGGTCCTACCGGTTGCGGTAAGACGTTGCTGGCGCAGACATTGGCCAAGACGTTTGACGTACCCTTTACAATGGCTGACGCAACAACATTGACCGAAGCGGGCTATGTTGGCGAGGATGTCGAGAATATCATTCTGAAATTGCTGCAATCTTCCGATTATAATGTTGAGAAAGCCCAGCGCGGCATTGTTTATATCGATGAGATAGACAAGATTAGCCGTAAAGCGGAAAACCCGTCAATCACCCGTGATGTATCGGGTGAGGGCGTTCAGCAGGCTTTGTTGAAGCTTATGGAAGGCACAACGGCTAGCGTTCCACCCCAGGGCGGTCGCAAGCATCCACAGCAGGAATTTTTGCAGGTCGATACGACCAATATCCTGTTCATCTGTGGCGGTGCTTTCGCCGGGCTGGAAAAGATCATCGGAGACCGTCTCGAAGCGAAGTCCATCGGTTTCGGTGCCCATGTTTCGGCACCCGAAGAGCGCAGAATTGGTAAAACCCTGCAACAGGGCGAACCGGAAGATTTGCTCAAATTCGGATTGATTCCGGAATTTGTCGGTCGTTTGCCGGTTATCGCAACCCTGGAAGACCTTGATATCGATGCATTGGTTCAGATTTTACAAGAGCCAAAAAATGCTTTGGTCAAACAATATGCTAAATTGTTTGAGCTGGAAGATGTTGCCCTGACCTTCACCGATGATGCGCTCGTTGCGATCGGTAAAAAGGCCATTGAACGGAAAACCGGCGCACGTGGTCTACGATCCATCGTTGAGAATATCTTGCTCGACACCATGTTCGACCTTCCTGATCTGGATGGTGTTGATGAGATTGTCATCGACAAGGACGTGGTTGCTGGCACGAAAGAGCCGGTCAAGGTGATCGCCAAAAATAGCAAAGCCAAAAAAGAAGACGCGGCTTAAAAGCTTCTGATCTGGTTTCTGAGTTTTGCTTGGCACGCCATATTGGCACCAAATCTTTCATTTATAAATGCAGCTGTCTAAGCCTTCGTTCTTCACGACGTTGATGCGCACGGCGATGGTGTTGCCATAGCGCCTGGTAAAGCCGCTAGCGCCGATTACAGCCCGTTTTTTGGGCAAGGGCAGGGCCGCAGCAATGCGGGCAGCCTCTATCTTCGTTAAATCGGAAGCATTTTTCTTAAAATAGCGCTGAGCGCCAGCCTGCGCTCCATAAGTCCCGATGCCTGTTTCCGCGACATTGAGATAAACCTCCATGATACGCTTCTTCCCCCAGATTTTTTCGATCAGGAAGGTGAAATAGGCCTCCAGCCCTTTGCGGAAATAGCCACCGCCTTGCCAGAGAAAGACATTTTTGGCGGTTTGTTGGGAAATAGTAGAGCCGCCGCGAATCCGTCCGCCTTGCCGATTGCGTTCAATCGCCTGCTTGATGGCTTCTCGGTCAAAGCCGTCATGGCTGCAAAACTTGCCGTCCTCGGCGGCGATAACTGCGCGCGTTAGATTGGGGGAAATATCACCGAAAGCGGTCCAGTCCTTGGTGATGCCATTGTCATCCATCAACATTGTAGCCGTCACAGGCGGCGGAACAAATTTATACAGCCCGACCCAGAGCAATGTGATCAACAGAAAATAGACAGTCAGCCGAAACAGCAACTTGATAAGTCGAATGGGAAAGCTGCGCTTTTTAGTGGCCATAACTACGAACTAAACAAAAAGCGCCCCGAAAACAAATGCTGTTTCGGGGCGCTATAATCTTTAGATAATTTGGGAAGTTAAAGAATTAACTCGCTGTAAGAAGATGTTTTTCTCCAGCAATACGCAGCATTGCCTTTTGAAGCTTCTCAAACGCGCGTACTTCAATCTGGCGAATCCGTTCGCGACTGACTTCATAGACCTTGCTCAGGTCTTCCAGCGTCTTTGGATCTTCGGACAAGCGACGTTCAGCCAGAATATGCTGTTCGCGCTCGTTGAGCGATTCCATTGCTTCCGTGAGCATGTCATGCCGAAAATCAGCTTCCTGCGCATCGGCAATCTGCTGGTCGTGCAGCGGACTGTCATCTTCGAGCGTATCCTGCCACTGGCCGCCATCACCGTCTTCCGACAATGGGACGTTCAGCGATGCATCGCCGCCCATCGACATGCGGCGGTTCATATTGACCACTTCATGTTCAGCCACGCCGAGATCGGTTGAAATCTTGTTCACGTCTTCCGGCGACAAGTCACCATCTTCAAACGCTTCAAGATTGTTTTTCATCCGACGCAGGTTGAAGAAAAGCTTTTTCTGTGCGGCGGTTGTACCCATTTTTACGAGGCTCCAGCTGCGCAATACATATTCCTGTATAGACGCACGGATCCACCACATGGCGTATGTCGCCAGGCGGAAACCTCTATCGGGTTCAAATTTCTTCACGCCTTGCATCAGGCCGACATTGCCTTCGGAAATCAGATCCGAGACAGGTAGGCCATAGCCGCGAAAGCCCATGGCGATTTTTGCCACGAGTCGCAGGTGGGACGTAACCAGTTGGGCAGCCGCTTCCTGATCCTTATGTTCAGCGTAGCGCTTTGCCAGCATATATTCTTGTTCGGGTTTCAATAACGGAAATTTACGGACTTCCGACAGATATCGGTTCAGGCTCGCATCCCCCCCTAAGGCAGGGATTTTGGCCGGAACATTGCTTCCATTAGCCATTTTTGTTCCTTCTCTAGTTTGCCGCCGGGCCTCATCAAGCACCCGTTGGTCTATTTCCATATAGTGTCTATATTCTATACACGCAACTTACTGAATAGTTCCTGCATATCGGGTGGAAAGTTACAGTTAAACAACAATTTTTCTCCCGTTATGGGGTGAACAAATCCAAGACTAGCAGCATGTAGTGCCTGTCGGCAAAATCGAATATCTTTTCTGCCGGAAAGCAATGATTTTCGACGAGTACCATAAAGCGGATCGCCGATAAGACTATACCCGATATGGGACATATGGACCCGCACCTGATGGGTGCGACCGGTTTCCAGCGTACATTCGACCAAAGTGGCGCCATTTAGCGGTTCTTTCGTCGTATAATGGGTCATTGCTGGCTTGCCCTTATCATCGCCAACCACCGCCATTTTCTTGCGGTCCGTGTTACTGCGCCCAATATTACCCTCAATGGTTGCCGAATGCGGATTCGGGCGGCCATTGCAAATCGCAAGATAGCGCCTGTCTATATCATGAGCGGCGAATAATGCGCTCAAACCCTGATGAGCGTCATCGGTTTTCGCCGTAACCATCAGGCCCGATGTATCTTTGTCGATTCGGTGGACTATGCCTGGTCGCGTAACCCCTCCGATGCCAGATAACTGCCCTTTGCAATGATGGAGCAACGCGTTGACCAATGTTCCGTCCGGATGGCCAGCGGCGGGATGCACCACCAATCCTGCCGGTTTATTGACGACGATCAGGTGATGATCTTCATATACGACATCCAGTGGGATATCCTGAGCCTGTGCAGGGCCATCTATGGGAGCTGGCACGGTCAGGGCAAAGGTCTTACCCGCGCATTTTTTTGATGCTGGGTCGGTACAGGTCACGCCTTCGATCAACAGATTTCCGCCCGTGATCAGGTTTTTAATCCGCTCACGAGAGAGATCCTCAATGAAACCCGATAAGGCGGCGTCGAGTCGCTGTTTCTTGTCGGTTTCGGGCACTATGCCGGATTTGATGGATTGCCCTGCTGTCATGGCGTAGATGTGGGCCATGACACTGGTCTTATCAAGCGCGATATTGGATGATTTGCAGGAACTTGCACGGCAAGCGGCGCCAGAGGAAGTCTGTGGGCTGCTATTCGGTGATAATGGGACAGTTTCCGGCTTTTTATCGACAGAAAATGTGGCGCAGGACCCTTTGCGTCACTTTGAAATTGATCCGGCTGATCTAATTGCCGCCGAACGGGCGATGCGAGATGGCGGACCTGCGATTTGCGGATATTATCATTCTCATCCCTCCGGCAGCGTGTCACCGTCAAAAACAGATGCGGAAATGGCCGCATCCGATGGCCGGATATGGCTGATTATCAACGGCGAGGAAGCAGCGGCTTGGCGCGCTTTGGCAAATGGTGAAATATATGGGCGGTTTCAACCAATCACCCTTGATTGCCACAACACAAACGGCCAAACAGCGGACTGTTGAGTTTTAACAAGTTAAGGGCCCATTCCCATGTCTCAATCCGGTGTCGATCTCGCAGCGTTGCTTTGTTCGAAATTATGCCATGACCTGCTCAGCCCGGTAGGCGCGATCAACAATGGTCTGGAATTACTGGAAGATGAGACTGATCCCGAAATGCGCGATCGCTGCATGGATTTACTCGCCGACAGCGCACGGGCGTCTGCCAATAAGCTGAAATATTTTCGCCTGGCTTTTGGCGCTGCGGGTGGATTTGGCGATGAAGTGGATCCGGCGGAAGCCAAACAACTGGTGGAAAGCTTGGTCGGTGATCAGGGTAAAATCACGCTGGGTTGGGCTGTACAAAGCGGAACGCTACCGAAGAAGGCGATCAAGATATTGCTTAACCTCGCCCTGATTGCCCGAGAGGCGCTCGTACGCGGCGGTAAACTCGACGTAGGCGCAGAGCAGGGCGACAATGGCATCGAGGTCGTGATTCGAGCGGAAGGGGCTAAAATTGCTCTCGATGATGGCATCCGCGCAGCGCTGGAAGGCACGCTGCCGCAATCAGAACTGACGGCGCGCACGGCAGCGGCATGGATGTCGCGCGAACTGTCTTGCGAAAATGGCGGCGATTTAAGGATTTCTCCAGCTTCCGATACCGAATTGTTACTCGGTGCAATAGTTGCCTGATAACGGATAGGGAAAGAGGGCAGTGACCATGGACATGATCTGGACGCCTTCTCCCAATTTTGACGAGCGCAAGCTGCCGATCAGCATATTGGTCATGCATTATACCGGCATGAAAGATGCGGCCTCGGCGATCAACTGGCTTGCCAATCCCGAAGCCAAGGTTTCCGCTCATTATGTTGTGACCGAGGATGGGCAGATCGTCAGCATGGTCAAGGAAGAGGATCGTGCCTGGCACGCGGGCCGGGGCTATTGGCGCGGCATTGAAGATGTGAACAGTGCCAGTATCGGTATTGAAATCGTTAATCCGGGCCATGAATGGGGCTATGTTCCGTTTCCTGAAGAACAGATGGATGCAGTCACGCGGCTCGCGCACGATATTGTCAAACGGCATGATATAACGCCTTCTAACGTCATCGGGCATAGCGACTTGGCGCCGGCTCGAAAGCAGGACCCGGGTGAATTATTTGACTGGGATCGGCTTGCCCGGCACGGTATTGCGCTAAAAAAACCCTCTTTGAACCGCGGTGAACCGCCATGGACGGATGGTGGGTTCATGCTTGCCCTCGAACGCTTTGGGTATGATATCACTGCCGCCGAAGACGCGGTGCGCGCTTTTCAGCGACGTTTTCGTCCGAAAAAGATCGATGGTGTAATTGATGGCGAGTGCCGCACGCTGTTATTGTCTTTAATGCTCGACAGAGAGCGCGGAATCACTAAATAGGGCGCACCAGAGGGTCGGCCAGTCGCGGGAATATGCAAATATTCGCGAGGAAAGTCCGGGCTCCACGATTAAAAGGTGCCGGATAACGTCCGGCGGGCAGGGGAGTGATCGCCTGTTCAGGGACAGTGCAACAGAAAGCAGGTCGCGTCGGCTTCGGCCCAATGCTTCGGCAGCGTGATAATGAAAGGGTGCGGTAAGAGCGCACCGCGGATCTGGCAACAGATTTGGCACGGTAAACCCCACCTGGAGCAAAACCAAATAGGGGCGGCATATGGCTTTTTCGGCCTGCAGCCCGGGTTGGTTGCTAGAGCGGCGCAGCAATGCATCGCCAAGATGAATGACTGGCTATTTCTTGCAAAAGAATGGACAGAACCCGGCTTACAGACCCTCTGGTATTTAAATATGGCTGGAACTCGCGCAGCCCCTTTGGTAGAGAGCAATATGCCAAAAGCAAAACGATCCGATAATTGGGGCTTTCCCCGCTGGGGCAGCTATGAAAGCTCGCGCGAGACGCAGCAGGTAAAGCTGTGCGACCGGCACGGTTGTGGCGAAGCCGGCAATTGTCCTGCCCCAAAATCCCCCAATAGCCCGGAAAAATGGTATTTCTGCCAGACCCATGCGGCGGAATATAACCGGGGTTGGGACTATTTCGAAGGCCTCGACAAAGAAGAACGGAAAAAGCGCGAAGCCGATGAGCAGCGCGATGCCAATGCTTATCAGGAAGCGAAACATTATAGCTGGATGGGATCTGGCGACGGTAGCCGATCCCGCGATGAGATGACGGCGCTAGAGATATTTGATCTGACACCGGATGTTGATTTCGAGGCTGTGAAAAAAGCATGGCGGTCGATGGCTAAGGAATATCATCCTGACGTCAATCCCGGCGATGCGGAAGCTGCGAAGAAGTTCCAGGCAGCGCAGGCGGCTTTTGATGTGCTGAAAGTGGCCGAAGAGCGACGGGTCTGGAAACCGGTTTAGTTTTGCTGCCCTCACAGGAGCACAGCTTCAGTTCTGATACCGCTCTGCAGTTTGGTTTATAAGCGCGATCATGTTGGGAATGCCCTGCGTCCGATTGGAACTCAGCTGGTTTTTTAAATCGAACGGCTCAAGCTTCTCGGCGATATCGGTCTTTAACACAGCATCAATGGGTTGATCCTGTACCGTCTCCAACACCAACGCGATGATACCCTTGGTAATGGCTGCATTGCTGTCGGCCAGGAAATGCAGGCGGCCGTCATCTAATTGAGTCGGATAGACCCACACGGAAGCCGAGCAACCGCGCACCAAAGTCGCATCTGTTTTGAGCGCATCTGGCATCGGCTCAAGCTCTTTGCCAAGATCGATGAGAAGCCGGTAGCGGTCATCGGCTTCGAGAAATTCATATTCTTCTACGAGTTCGTCTATTTTGTTCATCCTCGCCCGCTAGCAGGGCGGAGGATTCGCGTCATCCCTTTTTCATATGCCCTTTTGGGCAGTATGTTTAGAGTTCCACCCCGGCAGCAATCGCTTCCAACTTGCGGATGCGTTCTTTCAGGTCCGCAACTTCAATACGCGATGTGGCGCTTGGCGGATTATCTTCACGATATTGCTCGCGATGTTGTTCCAATTCCTTGGTCTTGAGCGCGATCCAGTCGCGCCATCCCCGCAAGGCAATCAGCGATACTGCCGTCAGTCCAATCAGGGTAAATGCAGCAGTCATCAGGTAAAAACTGGGTTCTGGCATGATGCTATCCTTCTTCTCTTCCTACTTTTTGGGGAACCGGTTTAGCGGTCCCGCAATTTCTCAATTTCATCGCCAAGCTCGCGGGCGCCGCGATCATCGGTGGCGATTTTTTCTAGAACGGCGACGCGTTCTTTCAGATATTTGACTTCCTCACGAAGCCGCCCGGCGTCAGGATCTACCAAAGTTACGGGGTTTCCATCTTCGTCCGACGCAATGCCATGCTTGGCCTGGACACGGGTGTTGACCACTTTGCCAACGGTGATGACGATGATGATGGCAACAACCATTTCAAATGGATTCATATTCTTCTCTTCCCTCTCAACGCTTTATTTTCAGCTGTCTTTCAGTTTCGCTATTTCGTGATCAAGCTCGCGGGCACCGCGCTCATCAGTGACTATCTTTTCCAGCACAGCCACGCGATCTTTCAGATATTTCATATCTTCATTCATACGCCGGCTATCGTCACTTTCCGGCGCGTTTTTACCGAGCAACATAAGCTCCTTTTGCTTGTCCACCATATTGCTTTGATGACGGGTCCATATCCAGAGGCCGCCGAGGCCAAATGGTGCAAGCGGTATGAGTAAAGCGAGCCAATCCATCAGTTTAATTCCTTTACTTCTGGGGCGTCGCGCAGATTTTCAATTTGTCCAGCCACGTCGAAACCTTTGTCAGTGACGATACGCTCCAACACCCGGACGCGTTGTTCCAGCTTTTCGGTGTTAGCGACATATTGCGCGGCTTTTTCCGCTGAGATGGTGGACTGCATCTTCATCATCTTTTGTTGATGACTGGTCCAGATCGCGAATACACCCACGCCAATGCCGGCAAAAGGGATCAACAGGGCTAGATACTCAATCATATTGATCTCCTCAGTTCTTCGTCGAGCGCAATGCTTCGATTTCGTTGGTCAGCCGATGGCTGTCGTCGGTGACAATCCGCTCAACATTGGCCAACCGATCTTTCATCGAACCGATCTCGGCGCGCAATTCTGCGTTCTCGTTGGTTAGCAACTTGACCCGCTCTACCGCTTCCTGGTCTGTTTTAGGGTGAAGCGCATTGCCCCAGCTGCCCTCCAGCGGATATCCATTTTTAATCCTCATCCAAGTGGTCACAACCCAGCCGCCAACAGCAAAAACCGTTATTACAGCTGCGAAAGGCAGGATTTCGAGAATGAATGCTGCTTTATCCGGTTCCATCAGTACTTCTCCCTTAGGGCTTCAATTTCATCGGCGGTGCGTTTGGCAGGATCGGTGGCGATCCGTTCTAATACTGCCAGCCGTTCCTGTAGCCGATCGATTTTTCCGACCAGTTCTTCATTCTCGGTAGATAGCAGTTGGATCTTGCGTTCCGCATCCGGACTGCCTTTATCGGTTGTGCCGCCCCATTCATTCTCAAGCGGATAGCCATGTTTGGCTCTTACCCAGTTGTTTATAATCCAGCCAGCGTAGCAAACTGCGATGATGGCGATAACAAATCCCGGTCCACCCCAATTCATAACTAGTCTCCCTAAATCTGATCTAATATCTAACGAAGGCTCTCAATCTCATTCGAGAGCGTTGTGTTCTTGCTTGTGTAATACAGCTCCATATCGGCGAGGCGGCGGTCAATTTCGCGAAAACGGGATTTGACATCACGAGCCGTCCGGCGTGGGGACTGGCGGACGCCTTGCCAGAATTCCAGCTCTTCCGCGTCACCATAAAGTTCCAGCGGCTTGGCATCGGCCGATTTTGCGGCAACCCAATAAGCAATTAATGTCCAAGGGAATGCGAAAGTTACTGTGGCTATCACGGCGGCGATACGAACCCAGATGACATTAATTCCGGTATAATCTGCTATCCCGGCGCACACGCCGCTCCATTTGGCGCGCTGTTTATCGAGATAAAATTTGGTGCGTGTGGAAGACATGATTAGCGCCTTTCTTTCAGAAGATTATCAAAATTTTCGAGGGTTGGTTTCGGATCGCTGGTGGCATCAGACAAAGCTGATTGGCGCCAATTGGGATTATCCGCTGTCATGATCCGCTCAATGGTTTCCATCCGGTCATCCAGTCTCCGCGCCATCTGGTGCAATTCGTCGAGCAGTTGCTCGTCTTCGTTGGTAATGGTTGCCGCGGTTTTCCACTTTGTAACATAGTGGAAGATGATCCATGGCAGACCGATGAACAGCATGCCGACGACAAATATCGGTACGAGTATGTCTTCCATTATTGGTCACCTTTCTGATTTGATTTTTTCAGGGCCGCTTTCATCGCTTCCAGCTCGTCATCGACCTTGTCACTGCTTTCCAACGCCGCAATCTGATTTTCCAGCGTATCCGGTTCGCCACCCATGCTCAAAGCATCGGCGCGGCCTTCGGCATGGTCCACCTGGCGTTCGAGATATTCAAATTTCGAAAAGGCATCATGAACTTTGTCACCATTATACATTTCGCGAATTTTATAGCGGTTCTCGGCGCTTTCCAAACGGTTGACCAAGCTGCTCTGGCGAGAGCGCGCTTCCTGCAATTTCTTCTGCAGTTTCGCGATGTCCCCTTCCGAAGCGCGCAGAGCGTCATCCAGTACCTGAATTTCTACCGTAAGTTGCTCGGCCATGTCAGAGGCTTTCCGCTTTTCCATCAGCGCAGCTTTGGCGAGATCTTCCCGATCCTTGGACAAAGCCAGTTGCGCTTTTTCGTTCCAGTCGTCGGTCAGCTGGTTGAGCTTATCTATATGCCGGCGCATTTCTTTCTGGTCGGCAATGGTGCGGGCTGCAGAAGCGCGGACCTCAACAAGGGTTTCTTCCATTTCCAGGATGATCATGCGGATCAGCTTGGAAGGATCCTCGGCCTTGTCGAGCATGTCTGTGACGTTGGCGGCGATGATATCGCGTGTTCTTGAAAAAATACCCATGGTTAAACTCCGGTGGTTGCTAGCGTTGTGCCTGGAATGGTTCGAACGTTCAGGCTGGTCTTTATAACATTTTGCGTTTTCAATAAATTCTACGTCTTCAATCTGGAAAGGTGGCCGGGACCGTACTTCGGCAAGGGGGAATGAAGGGGTCCCGGCCATTTCGCCTGTCACGCTTTGTAGCTGACAGTTGGGGAAATTGTACCATCTTCGGAGACGACCGGGCCTTGTGCTTCAGCAGGGCCAACGGCGCTGATCAAAATTGTCAGGCTGAACAACAGCACGGAAATGATCGCAGAAACATCGGTTCTGCTCAAATTTACGAATTTGCTAGTTTTCGTGGTTGCTGACATTTTTTCCTCCATTTGGTCGAATTCTGGTCCCTTGCGGGTTCGAAACTAACGTTGCAGGAGGCGTGCCAATTCTATAACCTACGGAAATTCAAAGATAATATAAAAATTTCCAAAAAGAGATATGGTATTAATTGCTATTTAGTAGGAATTTGCACTATATGTTAGCCATGGAGCGCGAAAATCAATTTATTGGGGAGTCCGGGGCTTTTCTCGATGCGGTCGAAAAGGCCAGTCGTGCGGCCGCTCTGGATCGTCCTGTCCTTGTTATAGGGGAGCGCGGTACCGGTAAAGAGCTGATTGCTGAGCGTTTGCATCGTCTGAGTGCGCGATGGGATGGGCCTTTGGTCACGCTAAATTGTGCCGCCATGCCTGAAACGCTTATTGAAGCTGAGCTATTTGGCCATGAAGCTGGCGCTTTCACCGGTGCTACCAAGAACCGGGTAGGGCGATTTGAAGAGGCCGATGGCGGCACCCTCTTTCTCGATGAACTCGGGACTTTGTCATCCGCGGCACAAGAGCGCTTGTTGCGTGCAGTAGAATATGGCGAAATAACCCGCATAGGGTCTTCCCGCCCGCAACGAGTCGATGTACGGATTGTAGCGGCAACCAATGCCGATCTACCCAAGATGGCGGATGAGGGCACATTCCGGGCGGATTTGCTCGACCGCTTGTCGTTTGAAGTCGTAACCTTACCTCCCCTGCGGTATCGCGAAGGCGATGTGCCGGTGCTGGCCGATTATTTCGGGCGGCGCATGGCAGCAGAGCTGGAGTGGGAGCAATGGCCCGGCTTTGGACAACTCGCATCCGAAGCGCTGGGGCGCCATCCATGGCCGGGCAATGTCCGCGAGCTGCGTAACGTGATCGAGCGGGCCGTCTACCAATGGAACGATTATTCACGGCCTGTAGATCATATTGTATTTGATCCATTTGAATCGCCCTGGAAGCCCAAAGAAGCTCCGCCACGAGCAAAATCGCCTGCAGAGTCCGACAATAGATCCGAGCCATTAGCTACATCGCCCGCGCCGGCACCAACTGCGCCAGAACCTACCTTTGCGGCCGTCGATGATATGAAAGAGGCGGTGGAGGCTTTTGAAAAGCGCATCTTGGAAGCGGCTTTGGCGAAGTCGCGCTATAACCAGCGGCAAACTGCCAAGGCTCTTAATCTGACCTATGATCAGTTACGCCATTCTCTTAAACGGCATGATCTCTTGGGATAGCTTTTATTAGGAATATCGCGTTATCCCGTAACGCTCTGCAGTCGTGAGCAGGGTCATGTAATGATTACCTGAAAAGATATAGTATAGGGATGTGAGGGCCGGATATGAGTGAACGCGGAGCGAAGGCGACGAAACGGACTCTGTGGTCCCGGGCCGAAGACATGGCACTCAAGGCGCCACCGGAACGCAATCGCTATGTCGATTTCCTACGCGCCTTTTCGATACTCGCTGTCGTCATCGGCCATTGGCTGGTTGCGGCCCCTTATATAGAAGGCGGCGCAGTCCAAGGCGGGCATCTGCTCGGTATATTGCCGTGGACGCAATGGTTGACCTGGGGCTTTCAGGTCATGCCGATATTCTTTCTGGTCGGCGGGTTTTCTCACGCTCTGTCCTGGTCGGCAAACCAGCGCAAAAATGGCAGTTATGCCGGTTGGTTTACCGGACGATTGCGCCGCTTGATCAACCCGGTATTGCCGCTTTTCTTGATATGGACAGTGTTCGCCCTGTTCGGCACGGCTATAGGTGTGGATCGCAAAATTGTGGAGCTTGCCACTCAACTGGCCCTGATTCCCGTTTGGTTCCTGGCGGTCTATTTAATGGTCGGAGCTGTTGTACCGATTACGCATGCGGCTTGGAAACGCTTTGGCATGGCGTCATTCTGGGCTTTGGTAGCCTGCGCGATAGCGATTGATGCAGCAACCTTTTCTTTGAACATAGCCTATGTCAATTTTGTAAACTTCGCCTTCATCTGGTTGGCCGTTCATCAACTCGGTTATGCATGGAGCGAAGGTTATTTTTCAAATTCTTTCCGCGCGCTGACATGGGGTATTGGCGGTTTGACAGCGCTGGGTTTGTTGGTTGGCTTTGGCCCTTATCCCATAGCGATGATCGGGGTGCCCGGTGAAGCTGTTAGTAATAGCATGCCGCCGACCATCGCTTTGCTGGCGCTCGGCATCGCTCAAACCGGCTTTGCTCTGGCGCTTGAGCCAGCCGCCCGGCGCATGCTCGATAATATCAAGCTGTGGACCGGCGTCGTTCTTCTCAACGGTATGATAATGACGACCTATTTGTGGCACCTGACCGCTTTTGTCTTGGTCATGGTAGCGGCATGGCTGCTGGGTGGAATTGGTCTGGATGTGGATCCTGGCAGTGCAACCTGGTGGCTGGCGCGTCCGATCTGGTTTGCGCTCTATATAGCCGCCTTGCTGCCACTGATCATGATCTTTGCCAAATATGAACAGGGAGGGGCGGGAGGCGCAGAAGCCGATCGAGCGGATCTCCCGCACTGGCGACTGATGGTCGGATTGGTTTTCGTTTGTGCTGGATTGGCGGCTACAGCCGCGATTAGCATTGCCAGCCCTTTGGGTGTAACAGGTGTGCGCCTGTGGGTCGTGGCCATGCCTTTTATCGGTGCCGCCTTTATAGGCTTTGGCCCAGCCCATAAGCTGGCACGCCGGCTGCGTTAGTTTCTGCCACTCAGTTTTCAACTGCATATGTTCTTAAAGGCAGTTGATACTGCATCCTTTTGTGACCATATGCGTTCTATGAAAGCTATTCTAACTACGGAGAAATTTCCCGATGTCCTTTGAACTTCCTGCGCTACCTTATGCAAAAACTGCTTTTGGAGAGTTGATCTCTGAAGCCACTTTTAACTTCCACCACGGCAAGCATCATAATGCCTATGTCACCAAAACCAACGATGCGATTGATGGTACGGACCATGCGGGTAAGAAATTGTCCGAGATTATCAAGGCGGCTGACGGCGGCCTGTTCAACAACGCGGCCCAGGTTTGGAACCACAGCTTTTACTGGTTGTGCTTGAGCCCGGAAAAGAAAGAAATGCCCGCTGAGTTGAAAAGCCGCATCGAAACAGATTTTGGTTCTGTCGAAGAATTTAAAGAAAAGTTCAAAGCCGAAGCGGTGGGTCATTTCGCCAGCGGTTGGGCATGGTTGGTGTTGAACGGCGACAAGCTGGAAATCACCTCATTGCACGACGCGGATAGCCCGGTAGCGCATGACATGAAGCCATTGCTGACGATCGATGTCTGGGAACATGCCTATTATCTCGATTATCAGAACGCACGGCCAGACTATGTTGCGGCATTGCTTGATAACGCGATTGATTGGGACTTTGTAGCAAAGAACCTTGATGGCGAAGGTGTAAGCCGCGCCGACCAAGGCTAAGCGGCTCCATTTAAAAAGTTCAAAAACCGCGCTCCATTTTGGATGGGGCGCGGTTTTTATTTGTCCAGATTATTTGGCCGCAGTTTCTTCCGCTTCCTCGTTTTGACCAAGGTCCAGGCCATGGCGCATCAGCATTGGTACATTGGCGATTGCGAAGATAAAGGACAAAATCGTGATGCCCCAAACTTTCAGGGTCAGCCAAAGATCGAATGTCAGGGTCAGCCGCATCGCTTCATTGAGCAAAGCCATGGCGACAAAGAAAATGGCCCAATTGCGTGAGAGCTTCAGCCAGCCTTCGTCTGACAAGCCTTCATAAGCGGCTTGCAGCAGATATTTTAGCATCGCTTTACCGCGGAGCAGCCCCACGCCCAATATCACTGCGAACCCGGTATAGATTATCGTTGGTTTGATCTGGATAAACCGCGGGTCATTAAAATAGATAGTAAGCGCGCCAAAGCCGATGACCAGAACAGCGGACAACCAAAGCATCGGTGATATTTTGCCGATTTTCCATTTGGATATGATGACCGCGATCAGGATAGCCGCCATGAATGCGGCTGTTCCGAAAATGATGTTGGAAAATTTGTAAACCAGGAAAAAGATCAACAGAGGACCGAAATCCAGCGCGAAGCCCAGACCCTTATTCTCTTTTTTTGGCTCTACGTTGATGACGTCATCGCTCATTCTTCAATTCCTGCTATGGCCGCTGCCAGGTCGTTGGCGTCAAAAGGCCGTAAATCTTCCATCGTCTCGCCCACGCCAATGGCGTGGATCGGCATTTCAAATTGCTTGGCGGCCGCAACAAGCACGCCGCCGCGCGCTGTACCATCCAATTTGGTCATTATCAGGCCGGTAACCTTCGCCACTTCCTTAAATACTTCAATTTGAGACAAAGCATTTTGTCCTGTCGTGGCATCCAGTACCAGCACCACATTATGCGGCGCTTCAGGATTGAGCCTACCCAGCACGCGCCGGATCTTGTCGAGCTCATCCATAAGCTCGGTGCGGTTTTGCAACCGTCCCGCTGTATCAACAATTAACACATCAATACCGGTGGCCGTGGCCTGTTTCACGCCTTCATAAACGATACTGGCGCTATCACCACCCTCTTTGCCGCTGATGATCGGAACGCCAAGCCGTTCGGCCCAGACTTTCAACTGCCCGATTGCCGCTGCGCGAAACGTGTCTCCGGCAGCCAGCATCACGCCATAATCCTGTTCCAGAAATAGATGTGCAAGCTTGGCAATAGTCGTGGTTTTCCCAGAGCCGTTGACACCGATCACCAATATGACCTGGGGTCGAGGGAAGGCATCTATTTCCAACGGCACCGCGACGGGTTCCAATATACCGGCAATTTCTGACTGAATAATTTCGCGGACCGCATGCTCGCTAAGGCCCTTTTCAAACCGCTCCTTCGAGAGTTTTTCGCGGATGGACGCCGCTGTTGACGGGCCAAGGTCGGACATGATCAAAGCATCCTCGATATCATCGAGCGTCGCGTCATCCAGTTTTGCCTTGGTAACGAGCCCTGTCAGATTTTCGGTTAGCTTGCCTGACGTTTTGCTGAAGCCACCAAACAGGCGATCCTTCCAACCGGGTTTTTCACTCATATTATCTTTCTTCCGATCAGTTTTTGGCCATCGGAGGAGATGACTTCAACAGGGATGATCTGGCCTTCTGGCATGGTTTCTTCAAAACTAATATGGGCAAAATTCTCGGCATATCCAGCTTTGCCATTCAGTTCACACAGGACATTTTGCCGAGTGCCCACCAGATTGTCGCGCCAGAGTTGCGCTCTGGATGCCAGCTTTTGTCGCAATAGCTTGGCGCGTTGCTTGATAACGGAGCCGTTCACTTGTGGCATATTGGCTGCTGGCGTGTCTTTTCTGGGCGAATAGGGGAATATGTGGCCGTGAATGACGTCGCACTGATCGATAATATCCATGCTATTCGCGAACATCGCATCAGTTTCCGTAGGGAAACCAGCGATGATATCGGCGCCAATCGCGATGTCTGGACGTTTTTCCTTGAGCCGCGCGACCAATTCGATGGCTTGTTCCCGACTATGCCGGCGCTTCATCCGTTTCAGGATCATATTATCACCCGACTGCAATGACAGATGGACATGCGGCATCATCCGTTGCTCGCCAGTTAGAATATCAAAAAGCCGCTCGTCAATCTCGACGCCATCAACAGATGACAGGCGCAAGCGTTTCAAATCAGGCACATGCTTCAGCACGCGCTCGACCAGATGGCCAAGGCTAGGGTTTCCCGGTAGATCCGGACCATAGCTGGTGACGTCGACCCCGGTTAGCACCACCTCATTAAAGCCCTTGTCGACTAGTGCTTGAACCTGTTCCACCACTTGTCCGGCAGGGACGGACCGGCTGTTCCCGCGGCCGTAAGGAATGATGCAAAAGGTGCAGCGATGATCACAGCCATTTTGCACCTCGACAAAGGCCCGGGAACGCTCGGCAAAAGCGCTGACCATATGCGGTGCAGTTTCCCTGACCTGCATGATATCAGACACGCGGATATCGGGCTTGTTGGTTTCCAGGCCGAATTTGAAGTTGTCGGCATCATATTTGTCGAAATTGCCAACTACACCCGATGTTTCGGGCATGGTGTCGAACATGGCGGGGTCAATTTGCGCTGCGCAGCCGGTAACCACGACCTTCTTGTCGGGATTGTCCCGTTTTGCGCGCCGGATCGCCTGGCGTGTCTGCCGCACGGCTTCATTGGTTACGGCACAACTGTTGACGATGACCAGTTGATCCGCATCGATATTGGACGTGGCGATGCTTTGCCGGATCGCTTCACTCTCTGCGATATTCAGGCGACAGCCCATGCTGATAATATCCGGGCCACTCATCCGAAATCGTCCCAGTTTGCTTCACCGGAAAAGACATAAGTTGTAGGCCCTTGCATCAGAATCGAACCGCCGTCCTGCCAGGACAGTATCAGTGTTCCGCCCGGAAGATGGACTTTGACGGGGCTCTGGACCAATCCCCGTTTGATAGCGGCTACCGCTGTCGCGCAAGCGCCAGTGCCACAAGCGCGCGTTAAACCAACGCCGCGTTCCCAAACCCGCAAGTGGATATCGCTGTCCCTGACATGCGCAACATTGACGTTCACGCGAGCCGGGAAAAGGGGATCAACCTCAATCATCGGTCCCAGGCGATCCAGTTCAACCGCATCACTATCCGAAACAAAGAAAATCACATGGGGGTTTCCGACATTGACGGCTGCCGGATCCTGCAGATCCTCCCAGCCTACCGGCATATGCAGGCTATCCATGGCATAGGCGAGGGGTATGGCGTTCCAGTCAAATCTGGGCTCACCCATGTCAACAATGGCGCCTTCATCTGTGACTTGACCAGATATCATGCCGCCATCGGTCTCGATCGATGTGCCGTCACCTAACAGCTTCACAACGCAGCGCGTGGCATTGCCGCAAGCTTCGACCTCCCCGCCATCGGCATTGTAGATTTGCATGCGGACATCGGCTTTTTCCGATGGTCTCAGGATTATGAGTTGATCGCAGCCAATGCCATTATGTCGATGGGCAATTGTTGCCGCTTTCGCACTCTCCATAGTCAAGTTATCGGAGATTTCCCGCGCACGCGCGTCGATGATGACAAAATCATTGCCCAATCCATGCATCTTGTGAAATTGCCCGCGTGTCATATTGGGCGATTTAGGGGCGCAGGCCTAGCAAGTCCAGCATTTCAAGCGCCCGGCAAGGGTCCGCGGATCTGGCGGACCCTTTTTCTAGCGCTTAGCCAGCTTTTCGCTGCGTTTCTGCGAGCGGTTCAATGGTTTTTTCCACCGCTTCCTCTGTAACGGATTCCAGCTGTCCCGGTAGCAAATTCCGCTCAGTCAATACTTTGCGTGTCTGCAAAACAGAGAGCGGACGGCCGTAATACCAGCCTTGGCCCTTGGAACAGCCCATATTGCGGAGCTCGTTTTCAATCGCCTTATCTTCAATCCCTTCCGCTGTGATTGGGATGCCCAGACTTTCACCCAAACCGGTAATGGCTTTCACAATCGCCGCGCTCTCAGAATTTTCCAGAATCGAAACGACAAAGCTGCGATCGATCTTGATCCGGTCGAACGGCAATGCGCGAAGGTGAGCCAGTGAGCTATAGCCGGTGCCAAAGTCATCTAGCGCGATGCGGATGCCCTGGTTTTTCAGGCTGCCGACGATGGACTGCGCGAGGCTGAGATTCTCGAACAGTGAGCTCTCGGTAATTTCGATTTCAAGTCGACTGGGTGGAAAGCCTGTTTCCACAAGCAATTTAACGATTTTCTGGGCAAGCCAGGGGTCGAGCAATTGAACCGGAGAAATATTTACAGCAACCGAAAGGCTGGGATCCCAATTTTTTGCATCTTCAAAAGACTGACGCATGACACTCAGCGACAAATCGCCGATCATGCCGGTTTCCTCCGCGATGGGAATAAATACGTCTGGCGAGACCAGCCCTTGTGTCGGGGATTCCCAGCGCGCCAGCATCTCAAAGCCGGTCAGTTTGCCTGTGGCGAGATCAATTTGCTGCTCATAATAGGGCACAAACTCGCCCGCCGGAATGCCTTTGCGCATGCCCGATTCAATGGTGTTACGCGTCTGCAGCTCTTGCTCCATTGACACGTCAAACCAGCAAAAACGGTTCCGCCCCTGCTTCTTGGCGCTATACATCGCGATATCGGCGCGTTTCATAAGAACATCGACGCCATCGGACTCAAAATCAAAGCGCGACATACCGATAGACGTCGTTACCACCAGATGATTGCCATTTTCGACGATAGGTTTAGATATGCTGTCAATCAGGTCGTCAGCAATGCGGTCGACCATTTCCGGCTGATCGGGGTCAAAAACGAACGCGCATGCAAACTCATCGCCACCGAGGCGCGCCAGCAAGTTGTTCGGTGGGATGACTTTGGAAATGCGGGCGGCCACTTCTTTCAGGACAATGTCACCGGCGCTATGACCGTGCACATCATTGACTGTCTTGAAATTATCGAGGTCGAGCATCACAAAGGCGGTACTTTTATTCTTGCGCTGCGCCGTCGCAATCATTTCGGTGGTTCTCTCCGTGAGAGTCCTGCGATTCAGAAAACCGGTGAGCGGGTCGGTCACTGCCAGTGAATGGGCCAATTCTTCCGCCGCAGCCCGTTCGGTAACTTCTTTGGCCAGATCACGGTAACGCCGCCAACCAAATAATATGAGCGCTATATTGAGAAGAAATGCGGAAACCAACATCTTGTCGGAGCCGCCGCCATATCCCGATAGAGAGGCGATGGCCTCGGTGATTACCGTGCCGCCGGTTCCGACGAACATGAGTATCGCAAAAATAACGATCAGGCTGGTCACGACATCGCGGCGTGCAGACACCGCATGCTTGTTGCTCGACTTAACGCTATTTTCTTCCGACATATTATACCCCATGACGGTTTCCCACAAATATCAAGCGCATCTATTGCGTTCATATTCCTCAATTTCTGGTTAAGATTACCTGATTTAGGGGATTTAGAGGGTTGCGGGGCGTCGTCAGATCGACTAGTGGCAACGCAAATAACGATACAAATTGTATTGGCATTTCAGTTACGAGTTCAAAAACTCACACGTCGGTTAGCGAGGTTTCGCCCACCGGCGTTTTTTGCGTTGAAGGTTTTTAGGCCGATTTTGGCCGTTTTGGAAGAAAGGAAGACGCCATGTTTGATAAGTTAAGCGTTCGGCTCGGTGGCGTCTTTGACAAACTGCGGGGTCGTGGCGCTCTTAAGGAAGAAGATGTTCGCGGCGCGATGCGCGAAGTGCGTATTGCCCTGCTGGAAGCCGATGTTGCACTTCCGGTTGTAAAAGATTTCGTTGAAAAGGTTACTGAACAAGCGGTTGGTCAATCGGTTCTGAAATCCATCACGCCAGGTCAACAGGTCGTGAAAATCGTCAATGACGGTCTGGCCGATATGCTGGGCGCAGAGGTTAGCGGCCTGGAGCTGGCCGTTACGCCGCCAGCTATCATCATGATGGTCGGTTTGCAGGGATCGGGTAAGACCACCACCACGGCAAAAATTGCCAAACGCCTTAAAGACAAAGAGAATAAGAAGGTCATGATGGCCTCGCTCGACGTCAATCGTCCTGCCGCGCAAGAACAGCTAGCAGTGCTTGGCGAACAGATCAGCGCCGCGACCCTGCCAATTGTTGAGGGCCAGCAACCGGTTGAGATTGCCAAACGCGCGTTGCAGGCTGCGAAACTACAGGGTTTCGATGTTCTGATGCTCGATACCGCAGGTCGTCTGCATGTCGATCAGCAGCTTATGGACGAGATGAAGGCGGTCGCCGATGTCTCTAAACCTCAGGAAACCTTGCTGGTTGTCGATGCTCTGACTGGTCAGGATGCCGTCAATGTCGCGTCCAACTTCTCCGAGCAGGTTGATCTCAGCGGTGTGATCCTCACCCGGATGGACGGCGATGCGCGCGGTGGTGCGGCGCTCTCGATGCGGGCGGTCACCGGCAAGCCGATTAAATTTGTTGGCGTTGGCGAGAAGATTGATGCGCTTGAAGAATTTCATCCTGAACGGGTAGCCGGTCGGATCCTGGGCATGGGTGATGTCGTTAGCCTTGTCGAGAAAGCGGCGCAGGTCGTTGACAAGGAAGAGTCCGAGGCGCTGGCCGAAAAAATGGCCAAGGGTCAGTTTGACCTCAATGATTTGCGGTCGCAATTGCGTCAGATGACCAAAATGGGCGGCCTCGGGGCGCTGGCCTCGATGATGCCGGGCATGAAAAAGGCCAAGGCCGCCATGGCGGGTGGCGCGATGGACGACAAGGTTCTGGTGCGCATGGATGCTATTATCGGTTCGATGACCAAGGAAGAGCGCGTGCGCCCCGGCCTGCTCAATGCGAAGCGCAAGGTGCGTGTAGCAAAGGGCTCCGGTACGACAGTGCAGGACGTCAATAAGCTCCTGAAAATGCATCAGGAAATGTCCAAGGCGATGAAAAAGATCAAGAAAATGGGCGGCATGAAGGGCTTGATGTCGATGTTTGGCGGAGGCGGCGGTGCTGCTGGTGCAGGCATGGGCGGGCAAGGGGGCGGAATGCCCGGACTGCCGGACATGTCTCCAGGCGGATTGCCACCTGATCTTGCAAATTTGTTGAATAAGAAGAAATAGTTTTAGAAATTACGTTTATTATATTGTTTTAGAAAGGTTTATTATGTCAGTAGCAATGAGAATGGCCCGTGGCGGCTCCAAGAAACGTCCTTATTACAAGATCGTGATCGCGGATGTCCGCGCTCCACGGGACGGCAAATTTATCGAACGTATCGGCAGCTACAACCCGCTGCTCGCCAAAGATGACGAAAAGCGTGTAGTTCTGGACGTTGATCGCGCGAAGCATTGGTTGAGCGTCGGTGCGCAGCCAAGTGATCGTGTTGCGCGTTTTCTGGACGCTGCCGGCGTTTTGAAGCGCGAAGCGCGTAACAACCCGAACAAGGCCAAGCCAGGTGAAAAAGCCACCGAGCGTTTGGAAGAGAAAGCTGAAAAAGCGGCTGCAGCAGAAGAAGCGGCTAAAGAAGCAGCTGCCGCTCCTGTAGAAGAAGCGCCAGCTGAAACACCAGCAGAAGAAACACCGGCCGCTGAAGAAGCTGCTCCTGAAGCGCCAGCGGAAGATGTTAAAGCCGAAGAACCACCTGCAGAAGAAGCGAAATCTGAAGAAGCGCCTGCTGAAGACAAGGCTGCCGAAGAAAAGTCCGAGGGCTAATCCTTGGCTGAAGTTGATCCGGACACGTCTGTCCCCCTTGCCGTCATTATTGGCGCGCACGGGGTGACGGGCGAGGTCCGGCTCAAGCTGTTCTGCGAGACTTTGGACAGTCTCAAACAGCACAAGAGTTTCAACGGCGGAAAACTGACGCTGAAATCCGTGAAGCCCCACAAAATGGGCGCGATTGCACGGATTGCCGAAATTACCGACCGCAATGGCGCAGAAGCCGCCCGGGGGACAGAATTAACGGTCCCGCGTGCCGCCTTGCCGCCACTCGATGAAGACGAATTTTATCATATCGACATTATCGGCCTGCGCTGTGTCTCGGACAATGGTGAAGAGTTAGGCAAAATATTCGCCATTTATGAGTTTGGTGCTGGCGATGTCATCGAAATAGAGCGCGCCAGCGGCAAGAAATTCATGGTACCTGTGAGTGCGATCGATATGCGCAATGATCCGGCCATTGTGCTGTCGGATTTTGTCGAACCATGACCGGACCGATATTTTTCATCATCCTGATCATTGCTTTGGCAGCATTTCCGGCCTTTGCAGGTTGGAAGTTTAGTCAAAACAAAGATCAATTTGTCCGCATGGCCAGCACGATAGTCGCAGGGCAAATGATCGTTACGCCGGGAATTATATTAATCGCCTTTTCCGAGGATCGGGCAGGTGACGAAAGCCCCATGCAAACGATGATAATATATGCGGCCATGGCGCTGGTTATTTCGATCATGACCTTTGCGATTCTTGAGATCAGAAAAACGCAGCAGGACAAATGACCTTCACCGCCCAAATCTTGACCCTCTATCCCGAAATGTTCCCGGGGCCGCTTGGTACGTCGCTGGCGGGCAGGGCGCTGGAAGAAGGCAAATGGGCCTGCAACCCGATCCAGATGCGGGACTTTGCCACCGACAAGCACAAATCAGTCGATGATACGCCGGCAGGTGGCGGTGCTGGCATGGTTTTGCGGGCTGACGTCATGGCGTCAGCGGTGGATTATGCGATGGAGAGGATGGATAAGATAATTTCTGATCAAAAATCCGTTCGTTCTGAGCCTGTCGAAGGACGGTTGCCGGCTGAGGGCATGGCTTCGACAAGCTCAGCCAGAACGGATTTAGGGGGAAGCATTGCCCCCATCCTCGCGATGACTCCGCGCGGAAAGCCGCTGACGCAGGCGCGTGTGCGGGATATTTCCGCTGGGCCAGGCGTCACCATCCTATGCGGTCGTTTTGAAGGATTTGACGAGCGGATTTTCGATGCGCGGCCGATTGAACAAGTCTCGATTGGCGATTATATTCTTTCCGGCGGAGAAATGGGCGCTTTGGTGCTTTTAGACGCTTGCATTCGCCTGCTTCCCGGGGTAATGGGCGCGTCTTCTAGCGGAGATGACGAGAGTTTCGAAACCGGACTTTTGGAATATCCGCAATATACCCGGCCTCAGAAATGGGAAGGGCGTATTATCCCTGAAGTCTTGCGATCGGGGGATCATGCGAAAATAGCTGCTTGGCGGAAACAAAGGGCAGAGGAAGATACACGGCTAAGGCGGCCCGATTTATGGGAGCATCACAGGGATGCTCCGGATCAGTCGCCCTCTGGTGCGCGAGGACAGAAAAAGGAAGATCGGTCATGAACCTGATCCAGACACTTGAGAAAGAAGCTGTAGAAGCATTTGCAGCCTCTAAAGAAATACCGGAATTTCGCGCTGGCGACACGCTGCGCATTGGTGTTCGCGTCGTTGAAGGCGAACGCGTTCGTACCCAGAATTTTGAAGGTGTGTGCATTGCACGGACCAATCGCGGCATGGGCTCCAACTTCACCGTTAGAAAGATTTCTTTCGGCGAAGGCGTTGAGCGTGTGTTCCCGCTATACTCCCCTAACATCGAAAGCATTACCGTGGTTCGCCGTGGTGTTGTTCGTCGTGCGAAGCTTTACTATCTGCGCGGCCGTACAGGTAAACGGGCTCGTATTGCGGAACGCCGCTTGAACCAGCCTAAAGATGCTGTAGCGACAACCAAACCGGCAGAAAAGCCAGCTGCAAAGGAAGCAGAAGCGAAATAAGACACGCTTCATAACCAATTCCAAACAGCCGGTTTTCCAAAGGGATAACCGGCTGTTTTCATATTCAGTACAGGAAAAGTTTCATGGGTTACAAAGTTGCAGTTGTGGGCGCGACCGGAAATGTCGGGCGCGAAATGCTGACCATCCTTGCCGAGCGCGAATTTCCAATTGACGAGATCGCCGCTGTAGCATCGTCGCGGTCTCACGGGACCGAAGTCGAGCTGGGTGATACGGGCAAGATGCTCAAAGTTCAGAATATCGAGCATTTTGACTTTGCTGGCTGGGACATGGCTCTATTTGCTGCCGGTTCTGGCCCGACCAAGGAATATGCACCCAAGGCGGCGGCTGCAGGCTGTGTTGTGATCGATAACAGCTCGCTCTATCGCATGGACCCTGACGTGCCGCTGATCGTTCCCGAAGTGAACCCCGAAGCCATTGCTGGCTATACGAAGCGCAATATTATCGCCAACCCCAATTGCTCGACGGCGCAGATGGTTGTGGCCCTCAAGCCGCTGCATGATGCCGCTACGATCAAGCGCGTGGTCGTATCGACCTATCAGTCTGTTTCCGGTGCTGGCAAAAGCGGCATGGATGAACTGTTCGAACAGTCCCGTGCGATTTTTGTTGGTGATCCCAAGGAAAACCACGTTTTTACCAAGCAGATTGCCTTCAACGTCATCCCGCATATCGACGTGTTCCTGGATGATGGTTCGACCAAGGAAGAGTGGAAAATGGTCGTCGAGACCAAGAAAATTCTCGACCCCAAGATCAAACTGACCGCGACCTGCGTCCGCGTGCCGGTTTTCGTAGGCCACAGTGAAGCGATCCATATCGAGTTCGAGAATGAAATCTCGGCCAAGAAAGCACAGGAAATCCTCCGCGAGGCACCGGGCATCATGCTGGTCGATAAGCGGGAGGATGGCGGCTATACCACCCCTGTTGAAAGCGCTGGCGACAGCGCCACCTATGTCAGCCGCGTGCGTGAAGATCCGACGGTGGAAAACGGCCTGATCATCTGGTGCGTGTCCGATAACCTGCGCAAAGGCGCGGCGCTCAACGCGGTGCAGATTGCGGAGCTTTTGGGGCGCAAGCATTTGCAAAAAGGGTAAATTTCCCGCAAGACATGCCGATGACATTAGAAGCAGACGTATATTGGTCGTTCCGATCGCCCTATAGCTATCTCGCAACACGGCGCTATGTCGCGCTGACGCGGGAATATGATCTCACCATCAACCAGCGTTTTGTGTATCCGCTTGCGATCCGCGATCCCGATTTCTTTGAGAAAAACCATCCCAACTGGTTGGCCTATACGTTTCGCGATATCTTCCGCGTGGCGCAGTTTATGGATATCCCGATGGCACCGCCCAATCCCGATCCGATTGTGCAGGATATTGCCACCCGCAAAATTGCCGAAGATCAGCCGCATATCTTTTTGCTCACACGCATGGGGCAGGCGGCATCCCGGCGCGGCAAGGGGCTCGAATTTGCCGATGAAGTCTCGCGTCTTATCTGGGGCGGGACGCAGGGTTGGAATGAGGGTGATCATCTGGAGCAGGCTACCACGCGCGCAGGGCTTGATCTGGCCGAGCTGAAAGCCGAAGCCGAGGCGCGCCCAGAGGAGTTGGACAAGGAAATTGCGGGTAACCAGAACGCTCTGGAAGCCGCTGGCCACTGGGGCGTGCCGACTTTGGTGTTTGAAGGTGAGCCATTTTTTGGACAGGACCGGATTGATCTGGCGGTCTGGCGGATGAAGCAAAAGGGATTGGCCAAGCGTTAGAATAAAGGGCTTTCCTACATGCTCGAAAATGCTTAGCTTGAATGGATGGTTATATGTCTCTCTCTCCTGCCACTCGATTCAGCGACCATGATATTCACTTCAACCGAATTTCACCTTCATTCTGCGTATCATTTGTAGAATTTATGGAGTCATAATCGGGACGATAGCCAAGGAGAGAATCGATAATGGATGGGACATTGTCTGGCGGCTGCCTTTGTGGCGCGGTGCGATACACGCTCCATCCCGGTTTCAGGATGCGGCCCTATGCTTGCCATTGCACGGATTGCCAGAGGCGAACCGGGAGCGCATTTAGTCTGCATATGGGCATTGTGGCCAACGACCTGTCCATCGAAGGCGAATTGAACGAAGGCAAGTTTACCCAGCCCAGCGGCGCGATCAGCACCATCACAGGCTGCGCAAAATGCATGAGCCGCATTTATGCCGCCAACGATCTAAGGCCGGGATTGGCCAGTATCAGGGTTGGCACATTGGATATTAGCAACGAGGTGAGTCCTGCTGCGCATTTCTGGATATCCAGTAAACAGCCGTGGATCACTATTCCAGAGGGCGTGCCAACACTTGAAACGCAGCCGCAAACCAGCGAGGAATGGCTAAAATATGTAGGCCCGAAATGACGGACCCGCGAACTGGCGGCTGCCAATGCGGGGCCGTGCGCTATGCGCTTAGCGGCCCGATTCCTCCAGCCTATGCTTGTCATTGCGGAGAGTGCAAGAAACAGAGCGCTAGCGCATTTTCGTTGTCTGTTCCGTTGACCTATGATGCTTTGACCGTGACCGGAACGCCAAGGTATTTCGAAACAGTCGCGTATAGCGGGAAGCGAAAATATAACTATTTCTGCGGCGATTGCGGGACGCGGCTTTGGCATAGCGAAAGCAACCCACCGACGGCGATTACCTTAAAGGTTGGTACATTAGATCGCTCTTCGGATATCAAGCCGGTCGGGCATTTATGGGTGTCGAAAAAGCAAGCGGGTATTACGCTTGATCCCGCAAGTGATCAGCATCAAACACAGCCAGACGATGTCGTCGCTTGGCGCAATAATCTGGGGCAGATATAGTGGAAATAATGACTTGGGACTTCACCTCCTTTGATGGCGTGAAGCTGAAAATTCATGAAATGGGGAAAGGGCGGGCCGTGATCCTGTTCCACGGCTTGTTCTCCAATGCGGAGACCAATTGGATCAAATTCGGTCATGCGGCTACGCTGGCCGAGGCAGGTCATCGCGTGATTATGCCGGACCTGCGTGCCCATGGGCACAGCGAAGCGCCGCATGATGCCGCCGCTTATCCGCAGGATGTCCTGATTAAAGACGCGTTGGCGCTGATCGATTATCTGGATTTGCCCGACTATGACATTGGCGGATTCTCCCTGGGCGCGCGGACAACCGCGAAACTGCTGACCACTCATATTGCTCCGGGAAAAGCGATACTCGCAGGGATGGGGCTGGAAGGCCTCGCAGGCTGGGACCGGCGGCAGGGCTTTTTCCTGAAAGCCATCGAGATACGCGACACCGCCAAACGCGGCGATCCCCATTGGATGGCGATACAGTTTATGAAGAGCCAGAAGATTGATACGGTCGCTGCCGCACATTTGCTGAAAACATTTTCCGATATGGAGCCCGAAGCCATTCAGACCATCACTACTCCGACATTGGTGCTCTGCGGATCGGACGATCGCGACAATGGTAATCCCGAAAAACTGGCGGAATTATTGCCGAACGGGCATCATATCGCAGTGCCTGGCACGCACATGAGTAGTGTTACCAAATCAGAAATGGGGCAGGAGATGCTCCGGTTTCTGAAGGCATAGGAAAGGGAAAGGAAGCCGATGCCGAAATATATCAATTGGCGCAATTTCTGGATATTCTGGCTTGGCGGTCTCGCCGTTTTCCTGTTCAATGTCGCGACTATCGGGCCGCTGATGACCGATGTCGCGCCCACGGGAATATTGGATCACCAAAGCGCTGGTACAGCCGAAAGGGTGGACGCTATTCAGCAGAGTTGGGCAGTGGCTGGGCAGATGAACTATGCCAAATGGTCGATGATAACCGACCTTATCTTTATCGGCCTCTATTCGATTGGCGGTATCTTGGGTGGGCGTCTGATCTGGCAGGAAGCACGCTCACCATCGCTCAAGAAACTGGGACTGTTCATGGTGCTGATCTATTTTCTGTTTGGCCTGTTCGACTATATCGAAACGCTCAGCCAGATCACCCAATTATTGCAGAATGAGGGCAGCGATTTGCTGGCTGGTATTGCCGCCATGGCCAGGCCCCCTAAAATATTGACTTGGATTATTGGCACGGTTGGAATGATCATCGCGTTGGTCTGGCGCAGCCGCGAAAGACGCGCTTGACGGTCGCGCCATAAAGTTTCAATCCATACCAAATAGGAATAACAGAGGATCGCTTCATGAAAACTTCGCCCATTAAATTTGGTGCTTCGATTATCACCCTTGCCGCAATGGCGTTGAGCGCTCCGGTTCACGCCAAACATCATGAAGACAGCGAAACGGCATCCAAGGCCAATCCGACAGCGGCAGATGCCAAGAAATTTGTCGATGAAACCGAGAAGGATATGTTTGATTTCTCACTCGATGCAGCGCGGACATATTGGATCAACTCCACTTATATAAACGATGATACCGACGCGCTGGCTGCAAAAGTGGGAGCCGAAGGGACCACCAAGTCCGTGCAAGCTGCAATTGATGCCGCCAAATATAAAGACGTTCAGGGCCTGGATGCCGTGACCACGCGCAAGCTTGATAAGCTGCGCGGCGGCATCGTGCTTCCCGCGCCGACGACAGAAGGGGCGGCAACAGAGCTTAACACCATCGCGACCAAGCTGAACTCAGCCTATGGCAAGGGCAAAGGCACATTGAATGGTGAGGAAATTAACGGCTCCGACATCGAAGCCGCCATGGGCACCAACCGCAATCCGGACGAACTGTCCGAAATGTGGGAAAGCTGGCACAGCAATGTCGGTGCACCGATGAAGGATGATTATGCACGCATGGTCGAGATTGCCAATGAGGGCGCCAAGGAATTGGGCTTTGCCGATGTCGGTGCGATGTGGCGTTCCGGCTATGACATGCCGGCGGATGATTTTGCCAAGCTGACCGATAAGCTATGGTCGCAAGTCAAGCCGCTTTATGACGAACTCCATTGCTATACCCGGGACAAACTCAACGAAAAATATGGCGATGACGTGCAACCCGAAACCGGCCCGATCCGTGCGGACCTGCTTGGCAATATGTGGGCGCAGGAATGGGGCAATATCTATGATATCGTCGCTCCGGAAGGCGCGGGTGACATCGGTTTTGATACGACCCAGCTACTGACCTCCAAGGGCTATGACGCGATGAAAATGGTCAAAGCGGGGGAGGGGTTCTTCTCGTCCCTGGGCTTTGAACCGCTGCCTGACACATTCTGGGACCGGTCGCAATTTACCAAGCCGGCGGACCGCGAAGTCGTGTGTCATGCCAGCGCCTGGAATATCGACAATATCGACGATATCCGTATCAAGATGTGCATCAAGGTGAATGGCGATGATTTTGTCACCATCCACCACGAGCTCGGTCATAACTATTATCAGCGCGCCTATAACAAGCAGAGCTATCTGCACCTCGATGGTGCCAATGACGGTTTCCACGAAGCCATTGGCGATATGATTGCGCTATCCATCACACCGGAATATCTGGTGCAGGTCGGCTTGTTGGACGCCGATAAGGTGCCAAGCGAGGACAAGGATGTAGGTCTGCTGCTGCGTCAGGCGATGGATAAAGTCGCGTTCCTGCCCTTCGGTCTATTGGTCGATAAATGGCGTTGGCAGGTTTTCTCCGGCGATATTGCGCCAGAGCAATATACGCCCGCCTGGCATGATCTGAAATTGCAATATCAGGGTATTACTCCGCCTGTAGAGCGGCTCGATGACGCTTTTGATCCGGGCGCGAAATATCATATTCCCGGCAACACGCCATATTCGCGCTATTTCCTTGCGCGGATCCTGCAATTCCAATTTTACAAAGCGGCCTGTGATGCCGCCGGTTGGGATGGTCCGCTGCATCGCTGTTCTTTCTATGGCAACAAAGAAGTGGGTGCCAAGCTCAACGCGATGCTGGAACTTGGCGCATCCAAGCCTTGGCCCGATGCTCTGGAAGCCTTTACCGGAACGCGTGAAATGGATGGCTCAGCGATGATCAGCTATTTTGAACCGCTGATGGATTGGCTGAAGGAAGAGAATAAGGGCAAATCATGCGGTTGGTAGATGACAAAGGCCGGCGGAAGATAGTTCCTCCGTCGGCCTTATTTTAGTTTGTTTTGAAAGGCTTAAAGCTGGTCGAGCATATAGTCTGCTGCACTGACTTTGAAGTCACCAGGGGCTTCTACGTTTAGCTCCTCGACCACGCCGTCATTCACGATCATCGAGAAACGCTGACCACGGGTACCCAGACCAAAGCCGGAGCCGTCCATTTCCAGCCCTACAGCTTTGGCAAAATCGCCATTGCCATCGGCTAGCATGGTGACATCTTCTGAACCGGAATCTTTGTTCCAGGCGCCCAGAACGAAGGCATCATTGACAGCGGTGCAGGCAATTTCATCAACGCCTTTGGCTTTTAGCTCGGCGGCTTTCTCAACATAGCCGGGCAGATGCTTGGCAGAACATGTCGGTGTATAAGCGCCGGGAACGGAGAATAATGCGACTTTCTTGCCCGCAAAATATTCAGAGGAGCTCACTTGCTCGGGTCCGTTGGCTGTTGCTTTTACGAGGTTTACCTCAGGTATTTTATCGCCTTTGTTGATCATATTATCGCTCCTTTGAGATTTTTTCGGAATATCGTTAAGTCCTATATATCTGTGGTGACAGGATCATGAAATTGCAAGCAATGTAATGATAATGCTCATCTTATCGAATTTACAATGTGCAGTGGGAAAGAAGGTGGTTATGTTAGCGCGATGAATGCACCTTTATATTTTTCCGGCCAGTTTTTGCTCGCAACACCGGGCATGGCCGATCCTCGTTTTGCGCGCTCGATCATAGCGATATGCTCTCATGATGAAAATGGCGCGCTGGGTATCAACATCGGGGAAACTTCATCTGATATAAGTTTCCACGGAATATTGGAGCAGTTTGATATCGTGCCGGACGCCTTGAAGGATCGCGACGTCTTTGTCGGTGGACCGGTTGAAAAGCAGCGCGGCTTTATTCTTCATAGTCTGGATTTCAATTTATCAGATACATTGCAGGTCGGTAATCTTTGGGGATTAAGCAGCTCCGTCGATATTCTCGGAGCGATTGCGAAAGATCGCGGACCCGAAAAATGGATCGCCGCGCTCGGCTATTCCGGATGGGGGGCAGGGCAATTGGAGCATGAGCTGACGCAGAATGGATGGTCGGTGACCCAAGGCGAACCAGATTGGCTCTATGAGACAGAAGCAAAAGACAAATGGGAAATGGCTTGGGAGGCGCAAGGAATAGACCCTAATATGCTGTCCGGTCAGTTTGGTAGCGCTTGAAACAGGATAGACGTCGCTTTTTATTACGAAAACCCCATAATTATTAGCATAATATTTCAAATATAAAGACATCTTTATATTTGCTTCCGAAGCGCGGAAACGCTAGAGAATGCGCAACTGTCGTGCCGGATTTCCAGCGCGGCGCTTTGTCTTTCAAGGAGAATGAATGTGGCTACCGCAGCAGATACAGTAAACCAAGATTACATCATCAAGGATATCTCCCTTGCCGATTTTGGTCGTAAGGAAATTGAGATTGCCGAAACCGAGATGCCTGGTTTGATGGCTCTGCGCGAAGAATTTGGCGCTGAAAAGCCTCTGAAAGGCGCGCGGATCACCGGTTCGCTACATATGACAATCCAGACCGCCGTGTTGATTGAAACACTTCTGGACCTTGGCGCTACGGTTCGTTGGGCTTCTTGCAATATCTACTCAACGCAAGACCATGCCGCAGCAGCTATTGCCGCTGGCGGGACACCGGTCTTCGCGATCAAGGGTGAAACACTGGAAGAATATTGGGCTTATGTTGAGCGTATCTTCGATTGGGGCCAGGACGAGACCTGCAACCTGATCCTCGATGATGGCGGCGATGCAACGATGTTTGCTCTCTGGGGCGCACGTGTTGAAGCAGGCGAAGAGCTGTTTAAACCTGACAACGAAGAAGAAGAAGTGTTCGTTGCTACCTTGACCCGTTTCCTGGCTGAACGCCCTGGCTATCTGACCAAGACGGTTGAAAACATCAAAGGTGTTTCGGAAGAAACAACAACGGGCGTTCACCGTCTTTATGACCTTGCCAAGCAAGGCAAATTGCCTTTCCCCGCTATCAACGTTAACGATAGTGTCACCAAATCCAAATTTGATAACCTTTACGGCTGTAAAGAGTCCTTGGTTGATGCCATCCGCCGTGCAACCGACGTTATGCTCGCTGGTAAAGTTGCCTGTGTCGCTGGTTTTGGCGACGTTGGTAAAGGTTCTGCTGACTCGCTGCGCAATGGCGGGGCTCGCGTTATTGTTACCGAGGTCGATCCGATCTGTGCCTTGCAGGCATCGATGGAAGGCTATGAAGTCGTCACCATGGAAGAAGCGACAAAACGCGCTGATATATTTGTGACTGCGACAGGCAACAAAGACGTGATTACAGTGGATCACATGCGGGATATGAAAGACCGCGCAATCGTCTGTAACATCGGTCACTTTGACAGCGAAATCCAGATTGCTGCCTTGCAGAATATGAAATGGACCGAAATTAAGCCGCAAGTTGATGAAGTTGAATTTCCCGACGGCAAGAAGCTGATCATTCTTGCACAGGGCCGTTTGGTCAACTTGGGCTGTGCCACTGGCCACCCGAGCTTCGTCATGTCAGCCAGCTTCACCAATCAGGTGATGGCGCAGATCGAACTCTGGTTGCGGCCTGAGCAATATAAGAATGACGTTTACGTCCTTCCAAAACATCTCGATGAGAAAGTGGCCGAGTTACACCTGAACAAACTGGGTGTGAAGCTAACCAAATTGTCTGCAGAACAGGCCGATTATATCGGCGTGCCAACCGAAGGCCCATTCAAGCCAGACCATTATCGTTACTAGAAATTATACCGGATGGGCCCTTGGTGGCTCATCCGGTTTTTTTATCTAGCGCGCGGTAAAGCGCGTTTTACTGCTGCTTGGTTTTTTCGGAAAACTGGGCCACTGATTTTGCGACAATGTTCTTAAGCTAGCTGATTTGATGCCAGCTTGCTTTTCATACATCCAGTAGTTGCGCAAGATAATCGAAACATAACCACGGGTTTCGACATAAGGAATGCTCTCCATATAAAGGAGGGGATCATCATTATCCTTAATTTCGTTGTTCCAGCGCTGAACAGAGCCGGGGCCCGCATTGTAAGCCGCGGCAACTTTCGGCAGCTTGCCACCAGTGATCGATGAATCGCTAAGATATTCGAGATAGGATTGACCATATTCCAAGTTGGTTGAAGGCTCGAACAATTGAGACTTCTCAAATTGGCGTCCATTCGCGCGCGCAATATCACCGGCTGTTCCAGGGCGAACCTGCATCAAACCGATGGCATTGGCCGGGCTTACAGCTTTGCTGCGGAAGGCTGACTCTTGGAGCGTGTGCGCATATACCAAGGCGGGGTCCACACGCCACCCGCCGTCGGGTTTCCATTTCGGGGCAGGGAAGCGGGCTTGCGCGTCCGGTTTAAACCCACGCGGTGCATGATGCGCAAGCCATAATTGTGTGCGCGGTAAATTCAGCTCCCGCGCCAATTTCAACAACGCTGCATGATCGCTGGAATTGCCGATAGTGGCCTGGTGCCGCAACACTTCATCCGCAAGGGCTTCTTCGCCGATTTCCACCAAGGCGATCGCGGCTTTGACATTTTCATGCTGCTTCAAGGCTTTCCAGTCACCTTTGGCAAATCCGGCACTGGATTTCAAATTCGCGACATCCATACCCAAAGTCTGGGCTGAGAGCAGGCCATAAAAACTATCGCTCCGCTTTGCCGCTGTTTGCAGTTTGCCTTGCGCTTTTTGCGGTTGGCCACATACGATATCAGAGCGTGCACCCCAATACAGACCGGCGGCCTGCAGATCGGAGTTGGCGGCGCGGCGTCCAACATTGTCAAAAGCCGCGCTGGCCGTCTGGCAGTCTTTCAACCGCCAGGAAGAAAGACCTGCCACCCAATCGGCGTGGACAACCCAAGGGCCGCTGCCCTTTTGTGCTTCTTGCGCCATGCGTTGAGCAGATCTGTCGTCATTTTCGATATAATAAGACCATGCAACCCGCTGTTGGAGTTCTGTGCGAGCATCTGAGGACAAGATGTCATTCGTTTCAAAAAGCAACGCCTCGGCGGATTGTGGACTGTCGTTCTTGATGAAGCCCAATATGCGACCGCGAATAGCATTGGCGGCATTGTCTGACTTTACTGAGCTGGGTTTTTTCCGGATCGATAGTCCCGGAACGTAAGACAGATTGCGCCGTTGCGGCAAATTAGGTAGCAATTGCGCTCCGCGTTTCTTTGCCAAACGGCCAAGTTGCGCCGCTTGCGGAATATGAGGCGCTTCATTGACCAATGTCAGCAACTGCCCCAGTTCCGCGCGAGGCGAATTAGCAGCCAGGAGATATTCAGCCTGGGCGATGGATTTTAGCGGGCTATTCGGTGCATCGGCGATCAAATTTTTCGCAGTATCCCATTGATTTCCGCCCATTGCTTTGAAAATCGCGCGATAATGTTCTGACTGTTTACGCCTCAACTGCGACGGAATATCTTTTGCGACAGAAGAGCTCTTGAACAAGACCGCTCCGCCATCCTGCGCTATTGCCGGAGCAACAGGAAGGCAGATGAGGCCCGAGATAAGGGCAGCTTTGATTTTTCTCGAAAACGGATTTTTCACGAACTCGTAATCCTTGTCAGCAGTTGCAAATCTTTCCACGCCTCAGCCTTGAACTCGGGTCTTTCGATCAAAATTCGCGGATGAAAGGTCGCTATGGCTTCTGTTTTGAATGACCCATGGTTAACAAATTGTTTATTTTTGCGGGCCGTGAGCAGATTCTGGTCAAAAAACATTTGAGATGGCGTGTCGCCAAAGAGGATTATCCGTTTCGGCTGAACAAGCTCAATATGATGGAACATCCTCTTTTTCAGCGTCTCATGAAACTTGGGATCAATTTGGCCATCAAAGGATCGCGTCAAGGAGACGGACGCAAAATAGATCTGCTCCGAATCGCACCCGATAGCTTTGAGCATATTGGACAATAAGGCCGCGCTTTTTTCGGCGAAGAGAGAATTTTGGGTCAGGCTACCTTGCTCGGGCATTCCGGCAATGATCATTATTTCAGGCTCTATCACACCGGTTGGTAGGATATGATTTTGCGACCATTGCGCCTCAACCAAATTTGCGGGTGACGATAACCAAGAGAGAAACGCATCATGCTGGTCAGGATAATTTTCGCTGAGTGCATGAACTTCGGCAGTTTTCGGAACAGTTTTTGCCTTGCTTTCCGTAGGGGCAATCGTCTCAACCAGTTTTGGCTCTACTGGCGCCTCTACAACCGCAGCCTCTGTCAAAAGCGAGGTGGGTTCGTCCGTATAGTGCAGATCGACACCCGCCAGGCTCCACCAGTCGCGAAGGCTTTCTATCTGTTCAACAGACGTGCTTTCCGAAGATATGGACGTAGAAAAATTCATCTATGCATAGAGTCATGAGTTGACGAGTTGGTCAATTGGCGGGCAAGCATGTTTCTGTCCAAAGGGTTGCCGTTTGCGGCAAGGTGAATGTATGACAAGTTTATAGTGTTGAATACAGGAAAAATACGATGAGTGAACGAGAATCTATGCCTTACGACGTGGTCATTGTTGGCGGCGGGCCAGCAGGACTAAGCGCGGCCATCCGTTTCAAACAAATGGCGGATGAAGCAGGCAAAGATCTCTCCGTATGCATTTTGGAAAAAGGATCGGAAATCGGCGCCCATATATTATCTGGCGCGGTTGTTGATCCAAAAGCCTTGGATGAATTACTGCCCAACTGGCGCGAAGAAGATTGCCCGATGGCCGCTGTCCCAGTGACTGACAACCAGCATTGGGTTTTGACAAAGAAAAAGAAATTTGCCCTGCCGCACATCATGTTTCCGGGCTTTATGCAGAATAAAGGAACCTATACGGGTTCCTTGGGCAATCTGTGTCGTTGGCTGGGTGAACGTGCAGAGAATATGGGCGTGGAAATTTTTCCGGGCTTTGCCGCTGCTGAGATTCTTTATAATGATGATGGCTCGGTCAAAGGTGTCGCGACAGGCGATATGGGCGTGGCCCGCGATGGCAGCCACAAACCGGATTATCAGCCGGGACTAGAGCTGCACGCGAAATATACTTTCTTCGCAGAGGGCGTGCGGGGTCATCTGACCAAGATCCTGAAGGATAAATTTGCGCTTGATGCGGACAGCGAACCCCAGATTTACGGGCTTGGTATCAAGGAGCTTTGGGATATTGAACCTGATAAGCACGTACCTGGCCGTGTCATCCATAGCCAGGGTTGGCCGCTAGGCGAGGGCTCTAATGGGGGTGGCTTTCTTTACCATCAAGCAGACAACCAAGTCGCCTTGGGTTTTGTGACGTGGCTCAATTACGAAAATCCGTATCTGTCGCCATTTGAGGAAATGCAACGTTGGAAACAACATCCTGAAATTCGCAAGATTCTGGAAGGCGGCAAACGCATTTCCTATGGCGCGCGGGCGATTAATGACGGTGGCTTCCAGTCCGTGCCGAAGTTATTCTTTCCTGGCGGTGCGCTGATTGGCTGTTCTGCAGGTTTCGTGAACGTTCCACGGATCAAAGGCACGCACACGGCCATGAAAACCGGAATGATGGCAGCTGAAGCGGCTTTTGAGGCTATTGTTGCTGATCGTCAGAACGATGAACTGGCTGTTTATGGCACGGCTTATGAAAATAGCTGGGTCCGTGAAGAGTTGCGGATCGTTCGGAATGTTTTGCCGGCAGCAGAGAAATATGGCGATTTCCTAGGATCGATAATTGCTGGTATCAATATGTGGGCGGAAAATTTCAAAATCAAAATGCCGTTCACAATGAAGCATCATCCAGATCATACGCGGTTGAAACGAGCTGAGCATTGTGTCCCGATTGAATATCCGAAACCCGACGGCATTATCAGCTTCGATCGCCTGTCTTCGGTTTTTTTATCCAACACCAATCACGAAGAAGATCAACCGGTTCACCTGCAATTAAAAGATGATTCCATACCAGTTGATGTAAACTTACCGGTTTTTGCAGGCCCTTCGCAGCGTTATTGCCCCGCGGGAGTCTATGAATTTGTTGAGGATGACGCCGGTAACCCTAAATTCCAAATCAATGCGCAAAATTGTGTGCATTGTAAAACATGTGACATTAAGGACCCTAACCAGAATATCAATTGGGTCGTGCCCGAAGGTGGTGGAGGCCCCAATTACCCCAATATGTAAGATATCGGCTTTTGGCATTCTTTTTGCCGCGTTGCTCGGCGGGACTGCCCATGCAAAACGAAGCGATGGCTCCTATGGACTGAACAAATATGTTGAGGCACGGTTAGCAGAATCGGTTTACAAACCCGCTGTCGCTGCCGAAATCTATGCAGAATCACTCAAGGAACAGCCCGAAAATCTTCTTGTAGCCAGCAAAGCATATGTGAAAGCCGTGCAGGCGGGAGATATCACGCTTGCCTTGAAAGCCATCCGCAGTCTCGATCTGCGTGGTCAGATTGATCCAGAAATGCCGGTGCTATTATTCGCTGATTCTTTTGCACGGAATGATTTGAAGGCGGCTGCGACGGCGACTGTCGAGCTTGAGGCCCTGGGTAATTTTGGCTTTTTGTCGCCATTTCTCAATGCATGGCTTGCAACGGCAGCCGGGGATAGTCCCTTGGCCGACTTGGCATCGGCCAAAAAAAACAAAACGGCTTCCTACTATCATCGCGAGCAGTTGATATTGCAAAGCCTGGCGCGCGGAAAAGAAGATGATGTAAGTCAGCTAATAGATGCGCTGGTAGAAGAAAATGAAGTAAGGATGGCGCCGATGCGCATCCTTGCCGCTCGTCATTTTCTGGCAAAAAGAGATACAGAACGGGCGATGCAAATACTGGAACAAGAGCGTACGGGCCCGGAAACCAAGTTGCTCCGGGCCATCCGTTCTGGCGAACCCAAAAAACTGGCACAAAAGATTGACGCCAAGGTTGGTATCGGATTTCTTTTTCAACGATTGGCATTCGACCTCAGAACCCAGCGCGCATATTTTCTAGCGCTCGTTAATGCTCAGGCTGCCTCCAGGGTTTTTCCTGATAGCGACTATGGGCATCTCATCCTGGGAGAAATCTACGGAGATAATGAAAACAACATATCTGCGCGGTCTGAATTTACAAAGATACCCTACACTAGTGCCTATGCATTGCAGGCGATCAACATGGAAATCGCAACCTATGCTGACGAGGAGGATTATAGTGGTGGCCAGGCCAGATTGGATGACATAATTGCTCAGGATCCCGAGGCACCGGAACTCAGGATGCTGAAGGGCCAGTTGTTGCAGTATAGCGGCGACCATAAGTCTGCGGCGATTGCTATCAAACAGGCCATAGCTTTGGCCGAGAAACGGAATTTCCCGAATGTGCGGTTGGCAAGCTATTGGTTGGCATTGGGCGCCGCGCAAGAACAGGCGGGGCTCTGGCCGACGGGTTTAGAATCCCTTGAGGAAGCCAACCGGTTGCAGCCTAACTCACCGAGTATCTTAAACTATCTCGGTTATGCGCAGTTAGAGCGTCGCGAGAATACGGCGGCTGCCATTGATCATATTCGCCAAGCCTATAAAATGCGATCATCCTCTCCGGCCATTACAGACTCTCTGGGATGGGCCTATTTCATCATTGGGGAGCATGACAAAGCGGTCAATTATCTGGAACGTGCGCGGGCGGGCGAACCGCAAGACCCCACAATCAATGAACATCTGGGAGACGCTTACTGGGCAGTTGGGCGTAAATATGAGGCTCGATACGCCTGGAAATCAGCGAAATTATTTGCCGATGTTTCGGATGTACAGCGCCTGGCTGAAAAAATAGATCTGGGACTGCAACCGGAACTTGTCTCTCCCTAATGGCTTCTGACAGGGTGATGATTGAGGATAGTGAGGTGGCTTGCGCCAAGATAAACCTCGCCTTGCATGTCCGGCGGCGATTGCCGAACGGTTATCATGACATCGAAACGATATTTGCGTTTCTAGACTGCGGGGACGTTATTTCGGTCGGCGCTGATCAGAATATCGAACTCACGATAACTGGCGAATTTTCGAGCGAACTGAGCAATAGCGGCAATCTGGTTCTGGACGCGGCTCATCTGTTGGCGTCTTATGGCAAGGTCGAAGCCGGAGCTAAAATAACCTTGGACAAGCGGCTGCCAGTGGCATCTGGCATTGGTGGTGGTTCGGCCGATGCGGCGGCGACCTTGCGCCTCTTGAACCGCTATTGGGCCGTTGGACTTTCGCTGCAGGATCTTGCACGACTTTCCGAGCCTCTCGGCGCTGATATTCCCGCCTGTGTGATCAATCAAACAAGCCGCGGCGAAGGGATCGGTCAAGATCTCGTGGAGATTGGCAACGCGTCTTTGGAGGGCCATCATGCTTTGTTGGTAAATCCGCTGGTACCCATATCAACCGCAGCAGTTTTTCGCGATTGGGACGGCGTTGATCGGGGCGATTTGTCGGCCCGGGATCCGATTCAGGCGGCATTGGACGGCCGCAATGATTTGCAACCGCCAGCGCAGCTTCTCGCGCCGATCATCGGCGACTTGCTGTCAGAACTCAACAAGACAGGCACGGTGCTAGCCAGAATGTCTGGCTCGGGTGCCACTTGCTTTGGCCTTTATGAGACGGCGGCAAAGGCTCACGCAGCGGAAAAGGATATTGCTGACGCATTTCCAGATGTTTGGACCATGGTGGGAGGATTAAAATGACGGAACCCTACAAGATATTGGGCATGCCAGAAGAGCGCGGCGTATTGGTGGTTGTGGATCATGCATCCAATAATGTTCCGTCTGATATAAATCTCGGCATCGATCCTGCGCTTCTTGAAGAACATATCGCTTATGATATCGGCGTTGCCAATGTTGCGCGTTATATGTCCGAAACACCCGGATATCTCAGTATATTAGGAACAGTTTCCCGCCTTGTGACGGACCTGAATCGTTTTCCGGACGAAGACGGTGTTATTCCCCGGAAAAGCGATGGTGTGGAAATTTTAGGCAATGCTATCAACCCGGCCGAAAAAGCCGCCCGGCTCGATCGATTTTTCCACCCCTATCACGACCGTGTTGCGGCTCTGATCCGGGACATGGATCCCGTACTCACGCTGTTTCTCCACAGTTTCACGCCAAAGCTTCGGACCGAAAGCGCCGAAGTGCGGCCTTGGGAAATCGGCGTTTTGTATAACGAGTATGAGGCTGCTTCGCGCTTGGCTATCCAGTTTCTGGAACAAGAACAATTGGTCGTTGGCGATCAGCAGCCCTATTCCGGAAAAGACCTTCATGCGACCATGAAGCGGCAAGCGGAAGATATCGGGAAAGCCTACACAGAAATTGAAATTCGCCAAGATATGGTTGCGGAAGAAACCGGACAGCGGCGTTTCGCCGAAATATTGTTGCGAATTTGCGATAAAATGCGAACAGGGCTTGCGTGAAGGCTACAGTTTTGGAAGGAGGATCGGAAATTCTAGCGACCTCTTTTTCAGGACAATGAGATGACCCGGACCTTCGATAAATCCAAACTGCCCAGCCGTCATGTCAGTGTCGGCCCGGAACGCGCCCCACAACGCAGCTATTATTACGCCATGGGTATGACCGAAGAAGATATCGCGAAACCCTTTGTCGGCATTGCTTCTGCTGGAAATGACAGCGCGCCGTGCAACACCTTGCTGGATGCGCAAGCCGATATGGCGCGGGAAGGCGTTATTGAAGCAGGCGGCACGCCCCGCCGGTTCAACACGATTACCGTGACCGATGGTATCGCCATGGGCCACCAAGGGATGAAATCCTCACTCGTCTCGCGCGAAGTGATTGCAGATTCGGTCGAGGTCAGCGTGCGCGGCCATTGCTACGATGCTGTCATCGGCTATGCTGGCTGTGACAAAAGCTTGCCCGGGATGATGATGGCGATGCTCCGTCTTAATGTACCCTCTATATTCGTCTATGGCGGCTCCATATTGCCTGGCCGCTTTCACGATGAAGATGTGACTGTTGTCGACGTTTTTGAAGCTGTAGGTCAGCATAGTGCCGGAAATTGTCCGCTACAGGAACTCATCGAGCTCGAAAAAGTCGCTTGCCCCGGACATGGCGCATGCGGCGGCCAGTTTACCGCCAACACCATGGCCTGCGTGGCCGAGGCGATTGGATTGTCGCTACCCAACAGCAATATGGCCCCGGCCCCCTATGAAACCCGCGACGCGATGGCCGTCGCAGCGGGGCGTCAGGTCATGGAGCTGATAGCCCTCAATCTACGTCCTCGCGATATCTGCACCAGAGAGGCGTTTGTGAACGCTGCGCGTATCGTGGCCGCTACAGGCGGATCGACCAATGCTGCGCTCCACCTGCCTGCCATGGCAAGCGAAGCAGGCATTGATTTCGATCTGTTTGATGTTGCTGAAGCCTTTAAATCCACACCCTATCTGGCAGACTTGAAACCCGGCGGCAAATATGTGGCAAGAGACATGCACGATGCTGGTGGCGTCTACATGCTGATGAAAACCATGATGGACAATGATCTGCTAAATGTCGATTGCATGACGGTTACCGGCAAAACACTGGGTGAAAATATCGACGAGATTACATGGAATAGCGATCAAAAGGTCATATATGATGTCAAAAATGCGATCACCGAGACGGGCGGTGTGGTTGGCCTGAAAGGATCGCTCGCCCCGGAAGGCGCAATTGTGAAGGTCGCTGGTATGGCGCGCTTACAATTTCGCGGCCCCGCACAGATTTTTGAATGTGAAGAGGATGCGTTTGCCGCCGTAGAACGGCGGGAGATTAAAGAGGGATCGGTTGTGGTCATTCGGAATGAAGGACCAAAAGGCGGCCCGGGCATGCGTGAAATGCTGGCAACAACTGCTGCTCTTTATGGACAAGGCATGGGTGAAAAGGTCGCACTCATCACAGACGGTCGTTTTTCGGGCGCAACACGGGGCTTTTGTATTGGCCATGTTGGACCAGAGGCAGCAGATGGCGGTCCCATTGGCTTGGTGGAAGAGGGCGATATTATCAATATCGATGCTGAATCCGGTGTAATCGATCTCGAAGTGGATGACGATACGCTGGCAGACCGTCGTTCACGATTTACTCCACATGCGAACGAATATGGGTCAGGTGCATTATGGCGCTATGCGCAAAATGTCGGGCCGGCCTGTAAGGGCGCGGTAACTCATCCGGGAGCGAAAGCCGAAAAACATGTCTATGCGGATATTTAGCGCCTGTGTGATTGTATTGTCGGTGACCGCCTGCGGCAAACCGGACAACGGAATTTTGGCAGAGGCGGAAGAAAATGCGTCAGCGCAAGCTGCTCGTGATGGCCGCATCGAATGTGCCATTAATGGCGACAGTAATTTTTCCGCTGATTGTCAAACCGAGCGCTTGTCAGGCGAGAATGGTGTTACGCTGGTGATTCGACATCCCGATGGGGGCTTTCGGCGTTTCAACGTGCTCACCGATGGCCGCGGATTGGAAGCCGCGGACGGGGCTGAAAAAGCCAAAATCGAAATTGTCGATAATGATAAAATATTGGTGAGCGTCGGTTCCGACAAATATATCATGCCAGCGCGAATGAAGACTGCCGAAGTCGCTGACCCAGCAGGTAAACCGGCACCACAAGCGGGCAATTAGGAATTACGATGCTCAATGATGGGCATATCCTGAAAGTGGCAGCAATGCAGGCCGCCGAGCGGCAGTTAATTGAAGGCGGAACGTCCGTCATGGAACTGATGCACCGCGCTGGCACAGGCGCGGCTGATTTTATCTGGCGCGCTGCGCCTCATATGCCAACACTTGTGCTTTGTGGGCCGGGTAATAATGGCGGCGATGGCTATGTCATCGCGCAAGCCCTCCTGGAAAAAGGTGCGACAGTTAAAATCGCGGCTACCGGAGAGCCAACAACTGATGCTGCCAAAAATGCAAAATCTCTGTGGCAAGGGCAAACACTGGCTTATGAAGAAGCCGCGCCCGAGATGCAGTTCGTGGATTGTCTGTTTGGAACCGGACTCACCAGGCCTGTTGGCGGAGATATGCTGGAAAATTTTCAACGGTTGTTCGTTGGTGGGCAGCGACGGGTAGCTGTCGATTTGCCAAGCGGTATCGATACCGATGCGGGATCCATGTTAAACGCGGTATCGAAATATGACCTGACCATAGCGCTAGGGGCCTTTAAGCCGGCTCATTACTTGATGCCTGCCTCCGCGCTAATGGGTGATCTGGTTGGAGTGGACATCGCTGTTCGGGCGACTTCGCCCATAAAAATACTGGAACGCCCGTCGATAGAAGCTCCCGCCAAATCCGACCATAAATATAGCAGAGGATTGGTCGCCGTTGTGGCCGGTGACATGCACGGTGCGGCGAAATTATGCGCTCTGGCGGCGCAGCGATCTGGCGCAGGCTATGTGAAGATATTCGCTGGTTCAGAATTCTCGACGCCCAATCATAGCATTGTCGTGGAAAACCATGGTGCACTGGATCAGCTGCGCGTCCAGCTGGCTGACGACAGAATAAGTGCGATCGTCGTCGGGCCGGGCTTGGGGCGTACTGTGCAAGCGTCGAAGCTCTTGGATCTTGTTCTGGACATCGAAAAACCGGTACTTCTGGATGCTGATGCATTGATGCTCTTAGGCAGCACAGCGGTCCATCGTCTAAAAGATCGTTCATCGCCCGTCATGATAACACCGCATGGCGGAGAATTTTCTGCCATATCAAGCGACCGCGACAGCTCCAAGATTGACGAGACGTTGAAGCTGGCTGCCGCCAGCAATGCTGTCGTATTGCATAAAGGCAGCGACAGTGTGATCGCCAATCCCGCAGGAGATGCGACGCTGGCCCGGTCGTCGTCCAGTTGGTTATCGACGGCAGGAACAGGTGACGTTCTGGCTGGTATCATTGCCGCTCGTTTTGCTCATGAAAAAGATGCTTTTCTGGCCGCTAAACAAGGGCAGTGGCTGCATAGCCGCGCTGCCAGCTTGGCCGGACGCAGCTTCTCGCCAGAGATACTGATTGATCATATCCCGAAAGCATTACAAGAGTGCCTATGAGCACTGAAACTGACCCCAATGTAATTTTGCGAGTGGCGGCCAAAGGTGATGGAATCACCGCAGATGGCCGACATATCGCTTTCTCGGCACCGCTTGATAGACTGAATGAAGACGGAGGCCTGATAAAGGGCCCGCACCATGTAGAGCCCCCGTGCCAGCATTTCAAAGAATGTGGCGGCTGCAGCCTTCAGCAATTGGATGACGAGAGTTATAAGCAATTTGTAATTGATCGGGTCGTTTATGCGCTGGAGGGGCAGGGGCTTAGCGCCGGAACATTGCATCCCCCGCAAATCTCGCAACCCAAAAGCCGCATTCGTGCCAGCCTGCGCGCCGCGATGATGGGCAAAACTTTTAAACTCGGATTTAGCGGTGCCGGTAGTCATAGAATTGTCGATCTCAAGCAATGTGAAATCATGCGGCCTGAATTATTTGCGGTTATTGCTCCGCTCAGAGCCTTTTTGAAATCCGTGGCGCGGCGCAAGCATGACATGAATGTGGAGATGAGCCTGTCGGACCAGGGCGTTGATCTCTGTATCAAAAATTACGAACCTGAGAGCCTGGAGCAAAGAGAGGCATTAGTCGATTTTGCCAAGACGAACGGTTTGGCGCGATTGTCCGTCGATAATGGCTATGGACCGGAAACCCAGTGGGAGCCGGAACCGGTCACTGTTACATTCAATGGTATCGTCGTCGCATTGCCGCACAACAGTTTTCTCCAGCCCACGACAGATGGCAAAGCGGCGCTGGTCGCCGCGATGCAGGAAACGGTGGGTGATACCAAATTGGTTGCCGATCTGTTTGCCGGCCTTGGCACTTTTACTTTTTCGCTAGGGGACGGCCATAAGGTCTATGCCGCGGAGGGATCGCGTGATGCAATTGGCGCATTGAAAATGGCGGCGAACCTTTCCGGTCGGCAAATATTTACGGAGCATCGCGATCTGTTTCGTCGCCCGCTCAGTCCGGAAGAATTGAATCGGTTTGGAGCCGTGATTCTGGATCCGCCGCGTGCCGGTGCACGGGATCAGGTTGCCCAGATCGCGCAATCCGAGGTGCCAAAGGTTTGTTACATAAGTTGCAATCCAGCGAGCTTTGCGCGTGATGCAAAGCAGCTTTGTGACGCAGGCTATAAGCTGGATGCGCTGTGGCCGGTGGGCCAATTCCTGTGGTCGACCCATGTGGAGCTGGTTTCAAGCTTCACCAAGGCATAGCAGGGTTAGTCTAGTTTTCGGACCAGTTCACGCCTGCCTTTGATCGTGTGTCCACCGTCAGGTCAAACACGTCTGCTCTGGAATAGTGACCGTCAACATCCAGTGCCGCCTTCGCCTCTTTACCGGCATCCAGATCGATATCGGCTGTCAGGATAATGTCTTCTTCGCCTGCCTCTGCCAATATGGTGGCATCGGGCGCGACAATGATGCTGTGGCCAAATTGCAATTGCGTGTCCGGAATTTCCTTGAACAGGGCCAGCGCGTCGTCATTACCGCCGACCAGTTTCAGGCCTTCGATCAGATCATCGCGGTGCAATAATGTACCCGCCGCCAGCACATGACACCCGCCTTCAAAGGCATAATGGCGCGAGGCTATTTGATAGGTTTCTCTAACCGTGGGCCAGGCTGCGACGTGGACGTCTTCCCGTAAATTATGCATCGCGGCGCGGGCGAGTGGCATCCAGTGTTCCCAGCAAATCAGATTGCCAACCCGACCCCACTCAGCCTCATGCACATTGATGGTGGAGCCGTCACCGCGATTCCAGATCAGCCGCTCGCCGTGGGTCGGGACCAGCTTGCGATGGTTCAGCACCGGCAATTCCGGTCGGAACATCATCTGGTTGTTGTAGAGACTGGAGCGCAGCCGCTCGTGCACGCCGATTGAAATGCAGAGTTTCCTCGCGTCTGCCAGTTCCTGCAGCGGCGCCAGTCTTGGATCGTTCTCGACTATCGCCTGGTCCATTAATATCCGGTGCAAGGCCTTGCTCCCCGGATGATCCCACAGCGCGGCCCCCGGTGCTTCGTCGAGCCAGATCGGGTAGCCGCCCAGAAATGTCTCGCCAAAGCCGATCATCCGCGCGCCTTCGTCGCTGGCCTTGCGGGCCAGGTTAACGGCTTGTTCTATCCCCTTGTCGATGCACAGGGGAACCGGTGCCGCCTGGACTATTGCGACATTCAAAAACTGGGGCATGGCAAAGACCGTTTCTGGTTAGTGGAACACTGTAATTGCTGCATGGATAGCCAAGGCTATAATACACAGGCTGGACAAGGCGAACACCAAAAAGCGGTACATGATCTTGTTGATCGTCGCCTGGATCAGGCTGTGCAGCACGCGCAAGCCAACATAGGCCCATGCAATAGTGAGGTTCAGACCGTCTCCCTGTCCGACCAACGCTAACACAATACACACCGCATAAAATAGCGTCGGTTCGGTGAGCAGATGGTTATAATTATGCGCTTTCCACTGTACCTCCGGCGGCAGCAGGGCATCGAGGCCGCCGGCGGTGGACTCCCGGCTGAGCTTGTCAGGATCAACCTTGGCCTTGCTCATCGCTGGAAGACGCGTCACATACATCCACAGCCACATGATCATGGTCCACAGAATAAGCGCCACAACAGGCTGTAAGATAGGACTATTTTCCATTTTTATTCCCCCCTAAAAATTCACACAAAAGTTGTAAAAAAAGCATTCATCGCCATGATCAGCAGGCATAATGTCGATGCCAGGAACAACATGAAGCGCACATTCACAAGGTTGACGGTGGCCTGCCAGATGCTGTGAGCGATCCGCAGCAAGACATAGCCCCACGCCAGCCACAGATTGATCCCTGTCCCCGCCTCAGCGATCGCAAGGATAATGACAGTAGCGTAAAACAGCGTCGGCTGTTCCATCAGATGGGTATAGTTGTGAGACTTCCACGCAACCTTGTCAGGCAGTTGCGGATCGACATCCGGACCCCGGCCACCGGGTTTGGCGGCGATGTCGATGCCCATTTTCTTGGCTGCCGGAAGCCGCGTCCCGGCCATCCAGAAAAGCATGACAAGAGACCAGATGACCAGCAGGGCTGCCGGCGCCAATATTGCAGTGCTCATGATAGTTTCCTCCCCAATTAGTCAATAATTGGGCGGAACCTGCGTCACATATTGTAAATTGTCAAATGCAACTTAATCGGAGCTTATGCGCCCGGGAAAGACACCACATTTTCACGATCTGTGCGGTCGAGATTTTCGCCGACATAGAGGCTTGCCATCGGTTCGTCCGCCACATCATGGTCATCGATCGAACCATAGCCGTTAAACTTGGTGCGCATTGCCGATCCATAAGCGCCAAGCATGCCAATCTCGATATAGTCGCCGGTCTTCACATCTGCGGGCAGCATGAAGGGTCCGGCCATATGATCCATGTCATCGCAAGTGGGGCCGTAAAAGCTATATTCTGCTGTCGCTGCCGCATCGGATCCGTCACCGAGCAATTGCACCGGAAAGCGCCAGCCAATATGGGCTGCATCAAACAAGGTGCCATAAGCACCATCATTGATATATAGTTCATTGCCGCGTCGCTGCTCTACCTTGACGATGAGCGAATTATATTCTGCGGACAAGGCACGACCCGGCTCGCACCAAAGTTCAGCCGAATAGCTGATTGGCAAATCTTCAAATGTCCGGTCAATCGCGTTGAAATAGTGGTTTAGCGATGGTGGCTCCATATCGGGATAGATAGACGGAAAGCCGCCGCCGACATTGACGATATCAACGGTGATAGATGCCTCTACAATCGCCGTACGCACGCGTTCCAATGCGTGAACATAGGCCAGCGGCGTCATCGCCTGACTGCCAACATGGAAACAAATTCCCAGTTCATCGGCAACCTGACGCGCGCGTTGCAGCAGCTCTACAGACTGGTCCACAGCTACACCGAATTTGGATGCCAGACTGATCTGCGCAAATTCCGAAGCAACCTTGATACGGACACAAAGCGTCAGATCTTCTGCGCCATTGGTGGCCCGTTCAATCTTTTCCAGCTCATCCATGCTGTCGAGCGAGAATACACGAACGCCATGATCATAATAGGCTTCGCGGATTACCGCTTCCGATTTGATTGGGTGCATGAAGCACAGCACAGCCTCGGGAATGGTGCTGCGAACAAGACGCACTTCATCAATCGACGCCACATCAAAATGGGTCACACCTTCACTAAACAACAAGTGCAACAGCGCAGGTGATGGATTCGCCTTCACCGCATAAAGCGACTTGCCGGGAAACTGCTCGACAAAATAGCGCGCAGCACGCCGGGCCGCATGCGGACGGTTCAGTAAAACTGGAATATCGGGGCTAAGAGCCTTCGTCAGCTCCTGCGCATCATGGAAATTGTGCAACTCAAGGGACCCCCTAGATTTAAGATCGATTGAGCTGCCTTGCGGATTCGCAAGCGGCCATGGGGCAGCAAGGCGCGGCTATATTGCCGACTGGACGGTCTGTAAAGACCCAAAGCCTTATAAAAGCTGAACAGGATGAAAAATATTTTCACGTCCCGAAAGCTGGCTAGCTCAAGCGATCGCGAAATTCCGTCCAGTCAAACTGCTTCACACAACGCAGATCATCGGTCTCGCTATTCCACAGCCAGATAGAGGGCAGGGGTACACCGTTAAATGTATTGGTTTTGACCATCGAATAATGGGCCTGATCGAGAAAGGCGATCCGCTGGCCGATATGTACCGGTTCTGGCAGCCGGTAGTCGCCGATAATATCACCCGCGAGACAGCTTGGTCCGCCCAGCCTGATCGCATCCCCATCGCTGGCTTCGTTCAACATCGCGGGGCGATAAGGTGCTTCGATTACGTCGGGCATATGACAAGTGGCTGATATATCAGTAATACCAATGGGCATGTCGTTATCGAAAACGTCCAGTATCTCGCCGACCAATATCCCTGCATCGAGCGCCACGGCCTCGCCGGGTTCGAGATAAATCTCGCAACCGGACTTGGCCTTGAGCTCGGTTAGAAACTCAACCAGCGCATCGCGGTCATAATCATCCCGGGTAATATGATGACCGCCGCCCAGATTGATCCATTTGAGTTGTTCGAAATAGGGAGCGATTAGCGGTTCTATCGTTGCCCAGGTCTGTTCCAGGGCATCGAAATTTTGCTCACACAGATTGTGAAAATGGATGCCGGAAATATCACCGAAATGACCGGCCTGCAGCTGTGATACTGGAAAGCCCAAACGGCTGTGTTTTTGGCTGGGATCATATTTTGGTGTTTCACCCAGTGCAATTTCGGGGTTCAGGCGAAGACCAATATCGCAATCATCCAGACCGGCAATGGACCGGCTTTTCCACCGACGAATTTGTGCAGGATTGTTGAAAGTGACATGATGGGAAAGAGCCGCAATCTCGACCAGATCATCCGCTTTGTAAGCGGGGGAATAGGTGCTGATAGGACCGTTGAAATGCTTATTGGCTAGCTTTGCTTCCCAAAGCCCGGACGCACAAAAGCCGTCGAGATATTGATCGATCAGCGGCGCAAGTGACCACATCGAAAAAGCTTTAAGCGCAAGCAGCACTTTCGCGCCAGATCGCGCCTTTACATCGGCCAATATCTCAAGATTGCGGCGAACCGCCGCTTCATCCACCACAAAGGCGGGCGAGGGGACCCGCGCCAGATCAAAATGCGCAAATGCGCCGGGATCGCCTGCTTTGGTTTCCATATAGCCTCCCTCTCCCTCTTCAGGGGAGAGGGCCGGGGAGAGGGGGAATCCAATTTCCCCGGCCAGTAAGATAAATTTTGAGAGACTGCCCCTCTCCCTAACCCTATCCCCTCAAGGGGAGAGGGGACTAGAATTCCAACGGCCCATCCAGCTCTTCCAGCGTCCACGGCAAGCCATGTTCATTGAGCATATCCATAAACGGATCGGGATCAAATTCTTCCATATTGAAGACACCTTTGCCGACCCATTTGCCGGACAGCATCAAGGCTGATCCAATCATCGCCGGCACGCCGGTTGTGTAGCTCACACCCTGATTGCCAGTCTCCTTAAACGCCGCCTCGTGGCTGCAGATATTTTTGACGTACAGCGTCTTCTGGACCCCGCCTTTTTCACCGGTCGCAATCACCCCGATATTGGTGTTGCCCTTTGTCGTCTCGCCCAGGCTTGCAGGTTCGGGCAATACGGCTTTCAGAAACTGCAGCGGAATAATCTCGCGGCCCTCATACATAACCGGATCAATCCGGGTCATGCCTACATTTTGCAGCACTTCCAGATGGGTAAGATAGGCATCGCCGAACGTCATCCAGAACCGGATGCGCTTGATTTCCGGAATATGGGTTTTGAGCGATTCAATTTCCTCATGATACATGAGATACATGTTCTTCGGACCCACGGCCTCGAAATCAAATTCCTGTTTGTGGGACAGGGCAGGTGTCTCGACCCATTCGCCATTTTCCCAATGGCGCGCAGGAGCGGTCACTTCGCGGATATTGATTTCCGGATTGAAATTGGTGGCGAAATGCTGGCCATGATCACCGCCATTGCAATCCAGAATGTCGACCGTGTCGATCCGGTCGAAATGATGTTTTTTAAGCCATGATGTGAAAATGGAAGTGACCCCGGGGTCAAAGCCGGATCCAAGCAGCGCCATGATACCGGCATCCTTGAAGCGATCATGATAATCCCATTGCCATTTATATTCGAACTTGGCTTCGTCGCGTGGTTCGTAATTGGCTGTGTCGAGATAATCAGTATTGGTAGCCAGACAGGCATCCATGATTGGCAAATCCTGATAAGGCAGGGCCAGATTGACGACGAGAGCGGGCTGCACTTTTTCGATCAGCGCAGTCATGGCGGGAACGTCATCTGCATCAATTTGGGCAGTTTCAATCACTACGCCGGTACGGGCCTTGACGGACTCGGCAATGGCTTCGCATTTGGAAACCGTGCGACTGGCCAGCATGATTTCTGAAAAGGGACCAGTTTCTTTGGCTATCAGTTGCGCCATCTTGTGCACTGCCACTGAACTGACACCACCTGCACCAATCACCAAAACTTTGCTCATATCGCACACTCATTTTGCTAGAGGAATCGAGTAACCGCATATAGAAGGACGCCATGACAGAGCAATTACTTTTGGACCCGAACCGAAAACCAAGTGCGGCGGGCGTCGAAAGGGCGGCTGCCAAGGTTGCGGATATTCTTCCCAAAACGCCATTGCTGCCATTGACCGTCGCTGGAAAGACAATCTGGTGCAAAGCGGAATGCCTGCAGCCGATCGGAGCCTTCAAAATACGCGGCGGATGGCATCGTCTTACCGATCTCGACGAAAAGCAACGCAAGAGCGGTGTGGTGGCCTTTTCGAGCGGCAATCACGCGCAGGGCGTGGCGTGGGCTGCGCGGCGCCTTGGCATCAAAGCTATCATTATCATGCCGGCGGATGCGCCACTTGCGAAACTGGAGAATACGAAGAAGCTGGGTGCCGAAGTCATTACCTATGATCGTCTGGCTGATTCCCGCGAAGAATTGGCGGCAGAGTTGGCAGGTAAAAACGGCGCGGTGGTTGTTCCCAGTTTTGACGATCCCTGGATTATCGAAGGGCAGGGCAGCACCGGCGTGGAGATTCGTGAACAGATGATGGAGCAAGCGGGCGGTGTGCCCGATCACCTCGTTGCCTGCTGCGGCGGTGGCGGATTGGCGACAGGAATTTCGCTGGTCAATCCCGAAGCGGGCATAACGGTTGTCGAACCGGAAGGCTGGGACGATATGAAACGGTCGCTGGAAGGTGGCAGCATCGTTCCGGTTCAGGATAATCCGCCTGAAACAGAATGTGATGCCTTGCAAACCTTGCTGGTTTCACCGCTGACTTTTGACGTATTGAAAGCGCGTAAGGCGACGGGTCTCGCTGTCACCAAGGCGGAAGTGCATCATGCGATGCGGGTGGCGTTTGAAAAACTGCGTCTGGTTGTGGAGCCGGGCGGAGCTGTGGCCCTGGCCGCGATATTGTCCGGTAAAGCCGCTGTTACAGACAGAACCGTCATTACAATTTCCGGTGGCAACGTCGACCGTGACCGGTTCGCTGCGATAATAGGTGCTTGAAACTTTGGTGAATTATCATAGTCTCTGCGGCGGAGAATATGTCCCAATCCAGTGAAACAGATCGCGCCCGCGCGCAGCTCTCGGCCCTGATCGGGCAGGCCGCTGATGGTGACCGTCAGGCGTTTCAGGATATATATAATCTGACTTCGGCGAAACTTTTTGGCGTTTGCCTCCGTATCTTGAATGATCGCCAGGCATCGGAAGATGCGCTGCAGGATGCCTATGTCAAAGTCTGGCGCAGCGCAGGGCGGTTCGATGCAAAGCGTGCCAGTCCGATAACTTGGCTGGCCACCATAGCGCGCAACACCGCCATTGATCGGAAACGATCGGGCGGTAACCGGGTGATGGTTTCGGATGATGCCATAAAGGATATGGCAGCGGATGAACAAAGTGCATTGGAAAGATTAGAGAAAAAGGAAGGCGCGGATATTTTGAACAAATGCCTTGATAGTCTGGAAGCCCGGCAGCGCAACGTAATCCGAACGGCTTTCTTTGAAGGGCATAGCTACAATGAATTGGCACAGAAGCTGGGCACGCCATTAGGGACGGTTAAAAGCTGGGTTCGCAGGGGATTGAAGCGTTTGAAGGATTGCATGGACGATGGTTGAAGAAACGGAACCGCTGAAAGATGACGAGGCACTGGCCGCCGAGCTGGTGCTTGGGCTGCTGGATGGTGACGAGAAAGCCAGGGCGCTGCGCGTGCAACTTTCCGATCCAAAATTTGCGCAGACAGTTGATGAGTGGAATGCGCGCATCGATCCGCTTTTTCAGGAAATTAAAGAAGTCGAGCCAGTGGCATCTGTCTGGGACGGGATTGAGAGCCGGCTTGACGGGGGATCATCTTCCTCCAGCGTGGTGGTGCAGTTGAAACGCTGGCGCATGGGGGCGATTGTGTCTGGCGCGCTGGCAGCCTGTCTGGCGCTGGCTTTGATTGTCGGTCCTGGCACCTTAGCGCCAACTTCCGAGCCCCGGTCTGTGGCGGTTGCGCAACTGACCGGCAATATTGAGGGGCTGGTTCTGGCGGTGTCCTACAATCCTGAAACTGCCGAAATGCGGGTTGATGTGGATGGTATGCCGGAAACCGACACGGCCCCGGAAATCTGGGTTGTCGATCAGGACGGCGTCTTCCGCTCCCTGGGCCAGATCGGCCGTGATGGCGTTAGCGAGATGACGGTCCCCAGCGACCACCGCGAATTCATCACTTCCGCGGCAACTTTACAACTTACCATGGAACCCCCCTCCGAAACTCCCCACGCCAAACCCACCGGAGAACCAGTCGCAATGGGCAAAATAACAATTATTTGATCGATTTTGCATCCGTTGCAAAACTCTCCCCGTAACTCCTCGCATATCCAGCTTCGGATATGGTTTTTTAGGAGTTACCCCCAATGAAGAATATTCGTTTTTCCAAAGTCGCAGTAGCATTAGTCGGTTCGCTTGCACTGGTCAGTGGTGGCAGTGCTTATGCCATGAAGCATCACGCGGAAATGTCCTCGCAGAATATCGTTGAGAAAGCCGCCAGTACCGATGATTTCTCCACTCTGGTCGCCGCAGTCACCGCTGCTGATCTTGCTGGTACTTTGTCCAGTGAAGGCCCTTTTACGGTATTTGCGCCTCTGAATTCAGCTTTTGCAAAACTCCCTGAAGGAACCGTCGAAACGTTGGTGAAGCCTGAGAATAAAGAGACCCTTACCTCAATCCTGACCTATCACGTGGTAGCCGGTCGCTTCAAAGCCAAAGATGTGATGGGCTTAATCAAGAAAGCGCCTGACGGTGTTGCTTCAATTCCAACCGTCCAAGGTGGTGTATTGAAGGCATCCATGGGAAGCGACGGTTCATTGACGCTCACTGATGCGAAGGGCGGTATGTCAAAAGTCGTTATGGCCGACGTGAACCAGTCCAACGGCGTAATTCACGCCATCGATACGGTTGTAATGCCCTAAAGATTGGACTTTTCAATCCCCCTGAGGCCTGCAGTGTTTCGACACTGCAGGCCTTATTCTTACGTAATCATTTTTTGCAGTGTCTTAACATGGTCTGCTTCAGCTGCCGGCTTGTCTGTTCTGATCCGAGATATCCTAGGGAAGCGCATAGCTAGTCCAGATTTATGACGCTTGCTTTGATGAACTGAATCAAAAGCGACTTCCAAAACCATGGTCTTTTCCACTTCGCGAACCGGGCCAAATCGCTTGATCGTATTTTGTCTTACAAATCGGTCCAGCATTTTTAATTCCTCATTCGTAAAACCAGAATAGGCCTTCCCGACCGGATAGAGTTCTCCATCGTCTGTCCAGCATCCAAAAGTATAATCAGAATAGAAAGATGATCTTTTGCCTGATCCCCGCTGCGCATACATCATCACGCAATCAGCGACCAAGGGGTTGCGTTTCCACTTATACCAGAGGCCTGTTTTGCGGCCTGATATATATGGACTATCTCGTCGCTTTAGCATCACTCCTTCAATGGCTGCATCTCTTGCACCATCGCGAATCTCATTCAGATGTTCAAAGTCGCGTGCCTCCAATATCGCTGAAATGTCAAACCGTTCGGGGTTGAGTTTGGGAACAAATGCTTCGAGTTTTTTCCGGCGTTCCGTCCAGCTGAGTTCTCGCAAATCCGTCTCCTTATCAAATAATATATCGTATAAACGAACAAAAGCTGGATAATCGGCCCGCATTTTCGCTGAAACTTTTTTGCGGCCCAATCTTTGCTGTAACGCGTTGAAGCTCGCGGCTTCACCACCCTGAAACTCGCCGCGAACTAAGAGCTCCCCGTCTACAACACCGATGGCATCGAAAGCATCAGCAACATCTGGAAACGCTGACGTTATGTCATCGCCGCCACGACTAAAGAGTTTCGTCTCCTGACCTGTCCCAACAATTTGGATACGGATACCGTCCCATTTCCACTCTGCGACATAATCAGCCATATCCAGTTTTTTGTCTTCCAAGGGATGTGCGAGCATGAAAGACCGGAAAAACGGAATACCTGTTAAATCCGGCCGATCAGCGCGTCCTTCTCCCCATGCAAATAATTCCAAATAGGGTGGTGAGAGTGCATGCCAAACCTCTTCTATGTCTTCGATTGGCATAGCAAAGGCTTGCGCAAACGCCGTTTTAGCTAGGCGTGCTGAGACACCGACACGCATCCCTCCGGTTGCTAGTTTGAGCAAAGCATAGCGTTCATTCGAACCCATGATATCCATAAAATTTGCTAATAGTTTTGGCGCTTCCGATCGACTGACAGCTGCGAGCTCGTCAACAATCTGCCCAACTGATAGATGCTCCTGAGAGGTATTTTCAGGATTTTCAGGCCAAATCAGCGCTACGGTTTCCGCTGTATCACCAACAAAATCTCGACTTAAGCGAAAGAGCGTCTCGTCAACGCGCTCCATTGCCATATTTCGGACAGCTGAAGCTTTGACGGTTGGAAAATCAAGTTCCCCCGTCAGCGCTGCTAAAACCCACCCCCGATCAGGATCAGATGCTTGCTTCAGATAGTAACTGATCAACCGCAACTTGCCGTTGCGTGATCGCGTATAGATCAAGTTGTCGAGAAGTTCGGAAAAGGCCTGCATCACTCAGTCATCTTCCTCTTCCCGACCAACCATCTCCAAAGCTCTGGCTTTCATCTGGTTAAGTGCACACCAATGCACCAGCGCCTCTTCGCGGCCATGCGTTACCCAGGTTTCCGATGGAGACACATCTTTGATGGTTTGTGTAAGTTCATCCCAATCGGCATGATCAGACATGATGAGGGGGAGTTCAACATTCCGCTGGCGCGCCCGTTGCCTTACGCGCATCCAGCCAGATGCCATGGCGCTGATAGGCTCCGGCAACCGCCGGCTCCAACGATCATTCAGAGCAGAAGGTGGTGCCATGACGATTTGCCCGCGCATATCACCCTTCTCTGTTTCCATAACCGATCGAATATCGCCTAAATCAACTCCTAGCTGCATGTATAAATGACACATTTTTTCCAGAGCGCCGTGCAGATAGATTGGATCGTCGTAGCCGGCTTGCCTGAGCTCACCGATGACCCGTTGCGCCTTGCCCAAAGCATAAGCACCAACCAATATGCAGCGATCTGGATTTGTTTCCCTCGCCCATAATAGTTTTTGTATTTCAACGGCGGTGGGAGGGTGTTTAAATACCGGCAATCCGAACGTAGCCTCGGTTATAAAAATATCGCAGGGGATAACTTCAAAGGGAGCGCAAGTAGGATCGGATCGCCGTTTATAGTCACCAGTGGCAACAACCCGCTCGCCTTTATATTCCAAAAGTATTTGGGCCGAGCCCAGAACGTGTCCAGCGGAGTGGTAGCTGATCCGAACATCACCTAGTTTGAAACCGTCGCCATACGGTACGGCGAACCCATCAGCGGTAGCATAGCGTAATTTCATTATCGCAAGAGTTTCGGGGGTAGCCCAGACTTTCCCGTGACCTCCACGAGCATGATCCGCATGACCATGTGTCACTAATGCGCGGGATACAGGTCTTGCGGGGTCAATCCATGCATCTGCAGGTTTTACGTAAATACCGTGAGGATGTGGTTCAATCCAATGGGTTTCTTTGGTCATCGCTATATATAGCGTTTAAAAACCAAAAAGTTCCAGCAAAAGCCTGTTAGGCCGCCAACTGCAATTCCAGACGGCTCCAAATTTCTAGCAAAGCTTCGGTAAGTTCGGCCATCATCTCTTCTGTATGGACAGGACCAGGAGTAAATCTCAGTCTTTCTGTGCCACGTGGCACGGTTGGGTAGTTAATCGGCTGAACATAGACACCATATTCCGCCAACAAGATATCACTGATCCTTTTTGCTTTGACCGGATCACCCACTAAGAGAGGGACGATATGTGTCGTCGATCCCATTACCGGCAAACCAGCATCAGAGAACATGTGTTTCAATGTTTGTGCAGCGGCTTGCTGCCCATCGCGTTCTTGACATGATTGCTTGAGATGCCGGACACTTGCCAACGCACCAGCTACAAGAACAGGTGAGAGACTGGTCGTGAATATAAAGCCAGGCGCATATGAACGGATTACATCAATGATCTTCTGATCTGCGGTAATATAACCGCCCATAACTCCCACAGCTTTTGCCAATGTGCCTTCTATGATAGTGATGCGATCGGCAACCCCGTCACGCTCAGAAATACCGCCACCATGGTCGCCATACATGCCGACAGCATGCACTTCGTCGCAATAGGTAAGTGCGTTATATTTGTCAGCAAGGTCGCAAATTTCATGCAGTGGCGCGACATCGCCATCCATCGAGTAAATGCTCTCGAAAGCCACCAATTTTGGTGCATCTGGATCTTCTGCGGCTAAGAGTTCCTCAAGATGGTCAAGGTCATTATGTCGGAAGACGCGTTTTTCACAACCACTATTCTTGATACCGGCGATCATGGATGCATGGTTCAATTCGTCTGAAAAAATGATGCAGCCGGGCAAGATTTTGGTCAGCGTTGAGAGCGTCGCTTCGTTGGAAACGTAGCCCGAAGTGAACAATAGAGCGCCGGACTTGCCATGCAAGTCAGCCAGTTCGCTTTCCAGCTGTACGTGATAATGGGTATTGCCGCCAATGTTGCGCGTGCCACCAGAGCCAGCGCCGACATCATGCAGGGCTTCTTCCATCGCGGCAATAACGTCGGGATGTTGACCCATGGCGAGATAATCGTTGGAACACCAAACGGTTACCGGCTTGGGCCCGTTGTGATGCGCAAAGCAACGCGCGTTGGGAAAGGTTCCCTTGTTCCGTAATATATCTATGAAAACGCGGTAGCGACCCTCACTGTGAAGACGGTCGATCGCTTGAGAAAAAACCTTATCATAGTCCACTTTACACCATTCCCTGTGTCATTCTCTTACCAAGCGATCCCTCTGGAATGGCCATTAACGACCTTTTTTCGGAAATTCCAGCGCGAACCATTCGCAATAAGCCATTTGGCTATAACGCTTCCAATCTCGTCAAGCCAAATTCTTCCAGTTTGCTCCGATAAGGCAACAATTTTTCGATCCTATCTGTCGTCACAAAAACCCCGTTTTCAGGCGATTTCGGCCAAGTTACGTCATGTGTGAGATAGGCAATCCGTCTTGCAATGCCCTGTGAACCATCGATAAATTTAATGTCTCTGACAAAAGATTTCTGCAACTCTTCTTGCAACAATGGAAAATGCGTGCAGGCCAGAATCACTGTATCAATCTCTTTGCCATATTCTTGTTCCAGCAAGCCAGATACGGCCAGATCGATAATTGCAGGATCAAGCAGGTCTCCGCGCAATTTGGCCTCGGCCGCATGAACCAGTTCAGGGGCTCCAAAACGCAGCAGTTTTTTATCTGCTGCAAATTCGCTGTGTAGCCGGTCCACGTAAGGTTGCCGAATGGTGGCAGGTGTGCCCAACAAACCAATAACGCCCGTTTCGGTCATCAGACTGGCTGGCTTTATGGCCGGCACCGTTCCTACCACAGGGATGTCCAATACCGATCGGACGACATCAAGCGCGATTGTTGACGCCGTATTACAAGCAATTGTAACCAACTGTGGCTTATAGCGTTCGACCAGTCGCCCCAACAGCAGCGGGATACGGGTGGAGAGCTCCGCCTCGGATTTCATACCATAGGGCATCCCTGCATAATCAGCAGCGTAAATGACAGGCGCTACGGGTAGAAGCTTCTGCGCTTCCTTGAGCACCGACAGACCGCCGATTCCGGTATCAAAAAACAATAGTGGCGCAGTTGTTTCTATTTCGTCGGCTATCATTGCTGCACCTTTAAAATCGGTTCGTTGAGGCATCAACCGGCTCCGTTAGTCCTACAACCGGTTGATCTTAACAGGTTTTACACCGCAAAAGCCTTGCTCAAACGTTCTCTTACAGATAGCTCACGGAAATCAAGGGGGATTTGGTATCATGCAATCCATGTGGATTGAACCAATTTTGGCTGTGTTCTTCGGCTACATGCTGGGATCAATCCCTTTTGGCCTGTTGCTGACGCGCTTGTCTGGCGCTGGCGATCTGCGCGAGATAGGATCTGGTAATATCGGCGCGACCAACGTTTTGAGGACCGGAAACAAAGCCATAGCGGCGCTGACCTTGCTACTCGATGTCGGCAAGGGTGCCGTGGCGGTGCTTATTGCGTCGAGCATTGAAGGCGGATTGGGCGTGTTGGCGGGGATGGGGGCGTTTCTGGGCCATCTTTATCCGGTTTGGCTGAAATTCAAGGGTGGCAAAGGGGTCGCGACCTTGCTCGGTATTGTTGCCGCTTTGGCCCCTATATTGGGCATAGTCTTTGCCATAACCTGGATTGCCTGCCTGGTAATATTACGATATTCATCGGTTAGTGGCATGCTTGCCTCTATTTCGATACCCATCACAGCTGTTATAGTTGGTCAATATTCATGGGTACCCATGTTTATAGGCTTTGCCCTGCTTGTAATCTGGAAGCACCGCGCTAATGTTGAGCGGCTGATGGCGGGCGAAGAGCCCAAAGTCGGCGCGTCCTAATTCCCCCAACCCGTTAAACGGTACGCAGCATGAACGAAGACTTTGATCGGCTGAGGCTGATTCGATCCGCCAATATTGGCCCGGTAAGCTATGTCCAACTCATCCGTCGTTACGGCACAGCCGCCAAAGCGCTTGAGATGCTGCCTGAATTGGCCGCAAAAGGCGGGGGCAGGGCACCACGCCTCTCTGACCGCTCCAGCATCGAACGGGAAATGGAAAGGACGCTCAAGCTGGGCGCGCAATATCTGTTTCTTGGCGACCCGGATTACCCCTATCTGCTGACAGAACTTGGTAACGCACCGCCAGCCTTAATCTATCGCGGTAAACTGGCCTTGCTCAGCCATCCAACCGTTGCGATTGTCGGTGCGCGCAATGCCTCCGCCGCCGCTTGCCGGTTTGCCAGGGATCTCGCCAACAGCCTGATGACCGAGCATGTCACGGTTGTTTCCGGCCTGGCGAGAGGAATAGATACGGCTGCTCATCAGGGATCGGTCAACAAATCCGCCGTTGCGGTAATCGCCGGCGGCATCGACATCTGCTATCCACCGGAAAATGAAAAACTGCAGAACCAGATAGCGCAAGATGGCCTGCTATTGGCCGAGCAACCACCCGGCACGGAACCCAAAGCCCGCCATTTTCCCTATCGGAACCGGATTATTGCCGGCCTGTCCCAAGGAACAATCATTGTTGAAGCCGCTCCCAGATCAGGCTCCCTGATCACCGCCAGACTGGCCGCAGAGGCCGGACGACATGTCATGGCTGTACCCGGCTCTCCGCTCGATCCGCGGTCAAGGGGGTGCAACGGACTGATCCGCGAAGGCGCTACACTGATCCAGTCCGCAGATGACGTCCTGGAACTCATCCACCATTTTGACGAGCGCGCAGCAGGCGCCAATATACCGCTCGATCTGTTTGAAACCCAAGGTGATCCCTCGAAATTGCGGGAAACGCAAAGTGAAGAAATTGATGACACAGCCAGACAGTTGCTAACCCGGCTGCTCAGCATGACGCCGGTGTCAGTCGATGAGCTTGTCCGGCAATCCGGCTTGTCCGCTGCCTCGGTACAAATGATCCTGCTGGAACTGGAACTCGCCGGCCGATTGGCACGCCACTCGGGAGCCCGCGTAAGTTTGCCCAGTTGAAATCCTATAAAATTAAGCTAAACGGCAATCTCGTCCATCAAGTGCTTGACGAATGTCCAACCTGTGTTCCAGCCTCGCGCGTATACGTGAGACAAATGAAAATCGGAAATTATGCAATTAGTAATCGTTGAGTCACCCGCCAAAGCGAAAACAATCGAAAATTATCTCGGATCGGATTTCAAGGTGCTGGCCTCTTACGGTCATATCCGCGATCTGCCGCCCAAAGATGGCTCGGTTGATCCGGACGACGGCTTTGCCATGCTGTGGCAGCCCTATGCGGACAAGACCAAGCAGCTCAAGGCGATTACCGACCTCTCCAAAAAAGCCACGCGTCTCATTCTCGCGACCGACCCTGACCGGGAAGGCGAAGCGATTAGCTGGCATGTGCAGGAAGTTTTGCGGAAAAAGAAAGCGCTCCCTGAAAAGGTCGACCGCGTAACCTTTAACGCGATCACGAAATCTGCGGTCACCGAAGCCATGGCCAATCCGCGGGCGCTGGATGACGATTTGATCGATGCCTATCGTGCGCGCCGCGCGCTGGATTATCTGGTGGGCTTCACATTGTCCCCTGTATTGTGGCGCAAACTGCCCGGTGCCAAATCCGCTGGCCGTGTCCAATCCGTCTCTTTGCGCCTGATCGTTGAGCGTGAGCGCGAGATTGAAGCGTTCAATCCGCAGGAATATTGGTCCGTCACATCACAGATGGAGCAGGGCGGTCAGGCTTTTGAAGCACGGCTCACTATTCATCAGGGCAAAAAGCTTGGCAAGATGGACCTGTCCAACGAAGCCGAAGCGACGGCCGCCAAAACAGCGGTTGAAAACGGCCTGTTCACGATTGAAACGGTCGAAACAAAGCCGCTTACCCGCAACCCGCCACCGCCATTTACGACCTCGACCCTGCAACAGGAAGCAGCCCGTAAACTCGGCTATTCGGCAAGCCACACGATGCGCATCGCGCAGCAGCTTTATGAAGATGGCGGTATTACTTACATGCGTACCGATGGCGTGCAGATGGACGGCAGCGCCATTTCCGCCGCGCGCAAGGCGATATCCGATCGCTATGACGCCAGCTATGTGCCCGACAGTCCCCGCATCTACAAATCCAAGGCCAAAAATGCGCAGGAGGCCCATGAGGCGATCCGGCCCACCAGCTTTACCCGCGACACGATGGGCAGCGGCGATCATGCCAAGCTTTACAGTCTGATCCTGAAACGCGCTATGGCCAGCCAGATGGCCGCCGCGCGACTGGAGCGCACGACCGTTGAAATGCTCGATGGCACAGGTCAAACCGGCCTGCGCGCCACCGGTCAGGTCGTCAAATTCCCCGGTTTTATGGCACTATACGAAGAAGGCCGCGACGACAGCAAAGACGAAAATGGCGGCTTGCTTCCGGCTATGTCCAAAGGTGATAGTCCGGCCAAGAAGTCCGTCGAAGCCAATCAGCATTTCACGCAACCGCCACCGCGTTACAGCGAAGCGAGCCTGGTCAAGAAGATGGAAGAACTCGGCATTGGCCGTCCTTCCACCTATGCCTCGATCATCAAGACGCTGAAAGACCGTGCCTATGTCCGGACCGAGGGAAATCGTTTCTTTGCAGAGGAAAGCGGGCGGCTTTTAACAGGTTTTCTCGAAAGATTTTTCGAGCGCTATGTCGCTTATGAATATACCGCCGGCCTTGAGGACGAGCTGGATGATGTCAGTGGCGGCCGTGCCGAATGGCAGAAGATTCTCGAAGCCTTCTGGCATGACTTCAAACCAAAAACGGTCGAAGTCATGGAGAAATTGCCGTCAGAAGTTACGGCAGAACTGGACAAGTTTCTCGAACCTTATCTTTTCCCGGAAAAAGAAGACGGCACCGATCCGCGCCTCTGTCCGCGCTGTAACGAAGGCAAACTGGCCCTTCGTGGCGGCCGCTTTGGCGCCTTTGTCGCCTGTTCCAACTATCCTGAATGCAAGTTCACCCGGCGCTTTGCGCAAGGTGGCGGCGCCAATGCCGATGCGGATGAAGGTCCGGAAGATTTGGGTGTTGATCCGGATACAGATGAAAAAGTGACCAAGATGGTTGGCCGCTTTGGTCCCTATGTCCAGCGTGGCGAGGGCAAGGAAGCTAAGCGTTCCTCCATCCCGAAAGATGTTCCGGCAGAAGATTTTGGCCTCGAATGGGCATTGAAACTGCTTTCATTGCCACGCGAAGTTGGTGTGCATCCGGAAACGGGCAAGGAAGTTAACGCGCTGATTGGTCGCTATGGTCCCTATTTGAGTCATGACGGCAAATCGGCACGTCTGGAAAACACGGCGGAAGTCTTTGAAATCGGCATGAACGCCGCCGTTGCCAAGCTCGCCGATGCCGCGAAAAACGGTAAGGGTGGCCGCAGAGGCGCTGAGCCACTCAAGATCATGGGCAAACATCCGCGCACCGAAGAAGAAATCAAGCTGATGGATGGCCGCTACGGCCCCTATGTGACCGATGGTACGACCAATGCGTCACTGCCCAAGACAGTGGATAAGGATCAGCTTACGCTCGAAGAAGCAGCGCAGCTGATTGATGACCGCGCGGCAAAAGGCCCGGCCAAGAAGCGCAAGAAGAAAGCGGCGCCAAAGAAGAAGGCTTCTGCCAAGAAAAAGCCTGCGGCGAAAAAGAAACCGGCGGCGAAGAAAGCCCCTGCGAAGGCTAAGGCGGAGTAGGGGCGCTCCGGCGTTTTGAAGCTGGGGCTTGGGTTGGTGGCTACGTTAAAGTTCGTTTGCGTCTGTGACTAGGCGCCCGACTGGCTGACCGAACGACGATATAAATGCCAGGTAGCGTGCCCTAGCACCGGAAGCACCAGGAGAAGCCCCAGAAAGAGCGGGAGCATAGCGACAAACAGCGCAATCGCGATCATCACAGCCCATGCCAATAAAATGATTTTGTTGGACCGCACAGTTGCCAGGCTCACGATAATGGCGGTGATAAAGTCCACTTCGCGATCGACAAGCATCGGCAGGCTGACAACTGTGACGGCATAAAAGGCCAGCGCCATAAGCCCGCCCACAACACTGCCGACGAGCAACATCATCAGGCCCGCGCCGGTGCGAAACAGCTCAAGGGACTCTGACCCAATACCCGATTCAGCAAGAAAGATGGCGAATATGCCGTGGGCGACCATCAGCCAGAATGCGAATGCGACAAACAGGATGACGCCCATGCTCAATATTTGCTCGTCACCATGTCCGCGCAGGGCTCCAAGGACCGCTCGCCAACTCATTGGCAGACCGGCTTCGCGGCGGCGGCTGACTTCATAAAGACCCACGGCCACAAAGGGCGCGAGTAATGGAAATCCCGCCGCGACCGGGACCAGCCAGGCGATTTCACCGCGGACAAACAGTCCGAAATAGAGAAACATCCCGGCAACCACATAAATACCTGCGAAAAATAACCCGAATAATGGATAGGCTCTAAAATCGGCCCAGCCTTTGGCAAGGGCAACGCGAAGGTCGCCGGCGGTTAGATCGCTGGCGACAGCTGCTGGTGCAATTTGAGCTTGTTGGCCTGTGCTCATGACATCCCCTCCTCGTGGAAACGCCACAGGATAATGCATCAAATCAACCGTTACATCAAGTTTTGGGGAAATTAATGACCATGCGAGAACGCAAGGGGGCAGGGCGGTTACTTAACCCAATCGAGGCCCATATCCTGATAGAGGCTCTTATCCTCATCCCAATTCGCGCTGACTTTGACGTGGAGATAGAGGTGCACCGGCTTGCCCAATATCTCGGACAGCTCGGCGCGGGCCTTTGCGCCGATATCCTTGATCTGATGGCCGCCTTTGCCAAGGATGATTGCCCGTTGGCTGCTCTTTTCGACCAGAATCTGCTGATGGATTTCCAGCGAGCCATCTTCCCGCTCCTTATATTGTTCCATCGCAATGGCGGTCGCATAGGGTAGTTCGGCATGGAGCTGGCGGAAAACCTGCTCACGGGTGATTTCTGCGGCCAGAATGCGTTCGCTGGCGTCGGAAACCTGATCTTCGGGAAAATGCCACGGGCCTTCCGGCATCGCGTCGACCAGATAGGCCTTGAGTTCCTCTAGCCCGTCACCGGTTTTTGCGCTGACGAAAAAAGTCTCATCAAAGACGGAGAGATCATTCAGCTTTGACGCGTGATTGAGTAATTTATCCTTGGCTGCAATATCAACCTTGTTGAGTACCAGGATGATTTTCTCTTTCCGGTGCTTGATCCGCTCAACAATCGAAGTGACTTTCGGGCCCAGGCCAGCGCGCGAGTCAACCAGAAAAACGATGATATCTGCGTCTTCTGCGCCATCCCAGGCGGCAGAAACCATGGCCCGGTCCAATCGGCGGTGCGGTTCAAAAATACCGGGCGTATCGACCAGCAACAGCTGTGTATTGTCTTCCATCGCAATGCCCAGCAATCGCGTTCGCGTGGTTTGTGGTTTCGAGCTGGTAATCGCGACCTTCTGCCCTACCAAAGCATTGATCAATGTCGATTTACCCGCATTGGGCGCGCCGATCAGCGCAACGACACCGCATTTGGGAGGGGCGGATGTTTCGGTCATGTATATTTTTCCAGAAAGAGTTTCGCAGCAGTCGTCTCGGCGGTTTGGATCGAAGAGGCGGTTGCTTGCACTTCGCCTACCTTGTTGATTATGGCCTTGACGGTGAACCGCAGGTCATGATGCGGACCGACTTTTTCTACCAGTTCGTAAACCGGCATCTTGCGGTTATGCGCCGCGGCCCATTCCTGCAGCGCCGATTTGGGATGCCGGATATCTTTCGCCATTCCCGAAATCCGGTCGCCCCAATATTTCAGGATAAAAGCTTTTGCCGCCTGCATCCCTTGATCGAGATAGACCGCACCGATGAGTGACTCCATGACGTCACCCAACACCTTGGCGCTCTGCCGCGCGCCGTCATCCCGGGCTTGCTTGCCGAGCAACAAATGCTCGGACACGCCGAGATCTTTCGCAATTTCCCCACAGACTTTACCGGAAACAAGGCCGTTAAGCCGCTGGGACAATTGGCCTTCCGGTTCATTGGGGAATTGCTCGTAAAGCTGTGACGCTATCGTTAGCCCCAAAACGCGATCGCCGAGAAATTCAAGACGCTGATAATCACCATCGCCAAAGCTGCCATGCGTGATCGCACGGATATAGAGCGTCTCGTCGCCCGGCTTCTTTCCGGTCAGTTCGGTTATCCAATCCAGAAATTCCGTCTTATTCAAAACTTTCTCCAATGCGATCCCACCGTGCAGCGCTGAACCAGGTCCACGGCTTGATCCATTCCGCAGACCCATCGGTTGAGAAAACCGACACCAGCGCGCGTCCTACCAGATTTTCTTGCGGAACCATACCAATGGCTTGACCTTCGGAGGCCGGGAACCGGCTGTCCGCACTGCGATCGCGGTTGTCGCCCATCAGGAACATATGGCCTTCGGGGACAACGAAAGTCTGTGTATCATCACCCGCTGATCCTTCTGTAACATCCAGAACCTTGTAACTTCTGCCATTAGGCAGCGTTTCCTGATATTGTGGATAGCGGCAAATTCGCTCGCCATTGTCGTTTGTCGTCTCAAAAAATTCTTCATAACAAGCGCTATTAGGTGACACCAGATGGGTATAATCATCAATTTTCTTGCGGGTCACTTCCGTGCCGTTAATCGATACCTTGCCGTTCGTTACCTGGATAATGTCCCCGGACAGACCAATGACGCGTTTGATATAGTCATCATTGCCGCTTGGTGGCGCTTTGAAGACGACCACATCGCCCGGTGTAGGCGCGTTGGCCAATATTCTGCCAGGGATGACCGGTACATTAAACGGCATGCTATATTTGGAATAGCCATAGGGCCATTTCGCCACCAACAGATAGTCACCCACCATCAGGCGCGGCTGCATCGATTCCGACGGAATATTAAACGGCGACACGATGAAGCTGCGTAAAATTATGACGAATAACGCCAGTTTTACCAGGAAAATCATGAAATCAGCGGTTTCGGACCGCTCAGTGCTTTTATCTTTCATCGCGCCCCTTTGCTGATAATGACGCGTGCGGTCAAGAGACAGTGTTTAACGACAATTTCCAGTGATTTGACCTTGTTCACAAGATAGACGCAGGATAGAGCTATGACCGCAAATATGGGGCGTATAGATCATTGATAATAACTAGAAAGAGTGTGTTTTGGATCATTGGACAGCGATAGAAGCCCAGCCTGCATCAACCTTAAAAGCTTTGTTTGACGCCGATCCCGATCGTGTTGCGCAATGGAGTTTTGACCAATCCGGCATCTATTTCGATTTTTCCAAGACCCATATGAATAGCGCGTTACTGGACGGTTTTCAGAAGCTTTCTGCAGCCAAAGGTCTCGCCGATCAGATTGAAGCACTGACCAATGGTGTAGCAATTAATATCAGCGAGGGCCGCGCCGCAGAGCATACCGCCGAACGCGGCATCGGTGCTGATACCAGTGTCGAAAATGCAAGATTGCTCAAAAGCAGAATGAAAGCTTTGGTTCAAGCCATTGATGCCGGTGCTTTAGGCGAGATTGAGCATATTATTCATCTGGGTATTGGTGGATCGGCATTAGGGCCGGAATTGCTACTCGAAGCCCTGAAAATCGGTGACGAAAAATATGAGACGGCTGTCATCTCGAACATTGATGGCTGCGCGCTCGAACCGGTGCTCGAGCGTTTTGACGCGCATAAAACATTGCTGGTGATCGCTTCGAAAAGCTTCACGACCGCGGAAACCTTCCTCAATGCGCGGTCGGTGACAGACTGGATGACAGAGCAGGGCGTCACTGATCCTTTCGGAAAAATCGTCGCACTGACTGCCATGCCGGACAAGGCGGTTGAATGGGGCGTGGATGAAAGCCGCGTTTTGCCCTTTTCTGAGACAGTCGGCGGGCGTTATTCGCTTTGGTCCTGTATCGGGTTTAGCGTCGCCTTGACGCTGGGCGTGGATGTTTTCGATGACCTGCTTGCTGGTGGCGCCGAAATGGATCAGCATTTCAAAGAGGCTTCCTTTGATCAGAATATACCGGTCATAGCTGCCTTTTGTGACCAATATTATAGCCAGATCCGCAATTGCGAGACCCGCGCCGTCTTCGCCTATGACGAACGATTGGGCCTTTTGCCGGATTACCTGCAACAGCTTGAAATGGAAAGTAACGGAAAATCGGTTTTGGCGGACGGCAAGCCGCTTGATCGCCACAGCAGCCCGATTGTCTGGGGCGGAGTTGGAACCGATGCGCAGCATGCCGTGTTCCAATTGCTCCATCAGGGCACCCATCTTGTACCGGTTGAATTTCTTGCTGTGATTGAACCGGGCCATTCCCTGGCTGCCGAACATCATCACGGCTTGTTGCTCAATTGTTTCGCGCAGGGCGCTGCCCTGATGACAGGCAAGGAATCCGATGACGCTAATCGAAATTATCCGGGCGACAGACCGTCGGTCACTCTACTACTGGACGATCTTGACGGGCGGACTTTGGGCGCGCTGATCGCTTTTTACGAGCATCGCACATTTGCAAATGCTGTGCTGTTGGGCATTAACCCCTATGACCAGTTTGGTGTGGAGCTGGGCAAGGAGATGGCCAATGCGCTTTTGGCAGGGGATAGTAACCAAATGGACCTGTCGACCGAAACACTAAAAAACCGGGCATTTCCTGCCTGAGTTATCAAGGAAATAAAATGTCGAAATATGATTATGACCTGTTCGTCATCGGCGCAGGATCGGGCGGAACAAGAGCGGCGCGCGTGTCCGCATCTTATGGCGCCAAAGTAGCCGTTGCGGAAGAATATCGCGTTGGTGGCACCTGTGTCATTCGTGGCTGTGTCCCGAAAAAAATGCTGGTTTACGGCTCTCATTTTTCCGAAGATTTGGAAGATGGCAAGAATTTTGGCTGGACCTGGGAGAATGCGAAATTCGACTGGACCAAGTTGCGCGATCATATCCTGACCGACGTTGATCGGATCAACGATGCCTATACCCAGACACTCAACAACCACGATGTCGAAATCATATTGGAGCGTGCAGAGATTGTCGGGCCACATGAAGTCAAGCTTGCCAGCGGCAAAACCGTAACCGCGAAATATATATTGGTTGCGGTTGGCGCGTGGCCGGATGTACCGGAATTTCCGGGCAGCGAGCATATGCTGACATCCAATGAAATGTTCCATTTGGATAAACTTCCCGAAACGGTGATCATCTCCGGCGGAGGCTATATTGCCAATGAATTTGCCGGTATTTTCAATGGGCTGGGTAGCGAAGTATTTGTGGTCAATCGGTCAGACGTGATCTTGCGCGGATATGATGAAAGCCTGCGCGACCGGTTGCTGCAAATCGCCATGACCAAGGGCATTAATTACAAATTCAACTGCACCTTCGACAAGATTGAAGAACGCGAAGATGGGGCGCTGGATGTCTATATGGACGGCAAGCCATCGATGCGGGCCGATGTAGTGCTCGCGGCCACCGGTCGTCGTCCCAAGATTGAGGGCCTTGGCCTTGAAAGTGCAGGCGTCGAAACGAACGACAAAGGTGCCATCAAAGTGGATGAATATAGCCGGACCAATGTCGATAGCATCTACGCCGTGGGCGATGTGACAGACCGCGTCCAACTGACTCCTGTTGCCATTCGTGAAGGGCAGGCTTTTGCGGAAACGGTGTTTAATGATACGCCCAAAACAGTCGATTATAGCTGCATTCCATCGGCGGTATTTTCCCAACCGCCTATTGCTTCGGTCGGCCTGACCGAGGGCGAGGCGCGAACGCAATATGGCAATATCAAGGTCTATTCGTCCGATTTCCGGGCGATGCGCAACGCCTTTGCTGACCGTCCAGAACGCAGCCTGTACAAAATGATTGTCGAGGCCACGAACGAGAAGATTCTTGGTCTGCATATGATCGGCCCGGATGCCCCGGAAATCCTCCAGGCTGCGGCAGTGGCCGTGAAAGCGGGTTTGACCAAGCAGGCTTTTGACGACACCATTGCCCTGCATCCCAGCATGGCTGAGGAATTGGTCCTGCTCAAATAGGTTGACGCTACGGCATGGGCCGTTTCAAAAGTAACTTAATTGATCGATTAATTTGACATTGACGATTGCCTAACCGGCTGTGCATTGACTAGGGCATATCACACCTAGTGATTCACAGTCGGGGGATGAATGTCAGACATTATCGCACAATTGGAAGCCAAGCGCGCAGAGGCGATGCTCGGCGGCGGACAAAAACGGATTGATAGCCAGCATGCCAAAGGCAAGCTGACCGCACGCGAACGGATTGAGATCCTTCTTGACGAAGGGTCTTTTGAAGAAATCGACATGTATGTCGAACATAATTGTGTCGATTTCGGCATGGAAGAAACCAAAATTGCGGGCGACGGTGTTGTTACCGGCTCAGGTACGATTAATGGCCGTTTGATTTTTGTGTTCTCTCAGGATTTCACTGTCTTCGGCGGCTCGCTCAGCGAACGCCATGCAGAGAAAATCTGTAAGATACTGGAAAACGCCATGAAGGTCGGCGCTCCCGTCATTGGCATTAATGACAGCGGCGGAGCGCGTATTCAGGAAGGTGTCGCATCGCTTGGCGGATATGCCGACGTGTTTCAGCGCAATGTGCTGGCCAGCGGGGTTGTTCCACAGCTCAGCCTGATCATGGGGCCCTGTGCGGGCGGAGCGGTCTACTCACCGGCGATGACAGACTTTATCTTCATGGTGAAGGATAGCAGCTATATGTTCGTGACCGGTCCGGATGTTGTGAAGACGGTCACCAACGAGATTGTAACCCAGGAAGAATTGGGCGGGGCCGTAACCCACACCACCAAGACCAGCGTCGCCGATGTCGCTTATGAAAATGACATTGAAGCCCTGCTCGCGGCGCGTGATTTCATCGATTATATGCCGCTGAGCAATCGGGAAGAAGTGCCCGAGCGACCAACGGCCGATCCATGGGACCGATTGGAAGACAGTCTCGATACATTGGTTCCCGCTAACGCGAACCAGCCTTATGACATGCATGAGGTCATTCAAAAGATGTTGGATGAAGGCGAGTTTTTTGAAATTCAGCCAGCCCATGCCGGCAATATCATCTGCGGTTTTGGCCGGATAGAAGGCTCTACCGTTGGCGTGGTCGCCAATCAGCCGATGGTTCTCGCTGGTTGTCTTGATATTAATGCATCGAAGAAAGCGGCACGCTTTGTCCGCTATTGCGATGCGTTCAATATTCCGATTGTGACTCTGGTCGATGTCCCCGGCTTTCTGCCCGGCACATCGCAAGAGCATAATGGCATTATCAAACATGGCGCAAAGCTGCTCTTCGCCTATGCCGAGGCAACGGTGCCGAAGATCACGATCATCACCCGCAAAGCCTATGGTGGTGCCTATGACGTCATGGCGTCAAAACATCTGCGCGGCGACTTGAATTATGCCTGGCCGACCGCCGAAATCGCGGTCATGGGCGCCAAGGGGGCAGTCGAGATCATCTTCCGCGGCAAGACTGAAGAGGAAATTGCCGAGAAAACCAAGGAATATGAAGACCGCTTCGCCAATCCGTTTATCGCGGCACAAAAGGGCTTTGTGGATGAGGTAATCATGCCGCATTCGACAAGGAGACGCGTGGCACTGGGATTGCGGAAGCTGCGCAACAAGCAGCTCGAAAATCCGTGGAAAAAGCATGACAATATTCCGCTGTGAAGGGTGATTTTAGTGGTATTTGACATCCGTATCTATCGATTAAAACGGTCGCTTTTCCCGACTGTCATTCTTGCAATTTCCGCTCTTTAACATTATAAGGACATGATAAGGAGTGCTTGAGATGCAAAGCGAACGCGTGACTTTTCTGACATCACCGGAAGGCAAAGCCTCTATCGCTGCTCGAGCGGCAGCTAATGGCGTATCTATTGGTGAGTATATTCGTCGCAAAGTGGAAGATAATGACGATCTGACTTCCGCCCAAGAAGAAGAACTGCAGATATTGATTGACCAAATAAATTTGGCTGTGCCCAGAATACGGAAGTCGCTGGAAAGCGCGACCAGCATTTTGCGTGATTTACGCAAGGAAAATGACGAGTTTTTTAGCTCTAGAGGCATTGCCTGATGAGCGCCGTCAGCGATGTCCTGGCCGGATTGAAAAAGGTCATATTGCTTGAAGAGAATGTATCCCGCCTACAAGAGGAAGTGGCTGGCGTGGCGAAAGATGTGCGCCGAACGAGAGATTATGCTGCTGAGATAGACAAGCGCGTAGTTCGGATCGAAACAATGATAGAAATGTCCGGCCGTACCTCGGAAAATCAACCGAGGATTGAGAAATGAAAATAATCAGAGCAAATAATGGTGCGACCACCACCACGTGCTGGAACCTAAGCGCGTAGTGCCAACAGGATTAGTAGCCCTTCTCGACGATGTCGCGGCCATTGCAAAGGTCGCTGCCGCATCGATTGATGATATTAGTGTAGCCGCCGCGCGTGCGGGAACCAAATCTGCGGGTGTCGTTATCGATGACGCCGCTGTCACACCGCAATATGTGACCGGTTTTAGCCCGGCGCGTGAATTGCCGATGATCTGGAAGATCGCCAAGGGATCTATCAAGAACAAGCTTCTGTTTCTGCTGCCCGCAGCCGTTCTGCTGGGTCAGTTTGCACCGTTTCTGATCCCAATCATCTTGATCCTTGGCGGCCTGTTCCTATGTTATGAAGCGGCTGAAAAAGTACTGGAATGGCTTCATGTCGATGAAACCACCAAGCACGCAAAACCTGCCATTGTCGAAGGCCCTGGCCGCGAAGATGAAATGGTATCGGGCGCAATCCGCACCGATTTCATTCTGTCTGCGGAGATAATGGCGATCGCTCTGTCCGAGGTTACTGATGAAGTTTGGTGGCAACAGGGCATCATTCTCGCGCTGATCGGCATCGTGATAACGGTGGGTGTCTACGGTGTTGTCGCTTTGATCGTGAAAATGGATGATGTCGGGCTGCATCTCGCGACCGAAAATGAAGGATTTGTCGCATCCTTTGGGCGCGGCCTGGTCGCGTTTATGCCCAAATTGCTGACCACCATTTCGATCATTGGCACACTGGCCATGGCATGGGTCGGCGGAGGCCTGCTGGTGCATAATATCGCGGCGGTTGGCTGGCATGGTCCGGAGCATCTTATTGAAGTCATTTCACATCCGCTCGTCGGCCTGTTCCCTGAAACGGCCCAGCTATTTGCCAGCGGGATCAGTTTTGCGATATTATCCGGCCTGCTCGGCGTAGCCGTGGGCGCGGTGATCGCGCCACTGGTTCATAAAATCATTCCGCACGGAGAAGCACATTGAAATTAGGCCGCCTCAATCACATCGGCGTAGTTACTCCCTCTATCCCCGACAGCATCGCCCATTGGCGCGATGTTATGGGAGCGACATCCATTGGAGAACCTTTCGACCTTCCGGCACAAGGCGTGAAGGTCTGTTTTGTCGATACACCAGCAGATGGGCCCACGAATGGCACACAGATCGAATTGATCGAACCGCTCGGCGAAGATAGTCCGATCCATGGGTTTCTTGCCAAAAACCCGCTTGGCGGACAGCATCATATTTGTTTTGAAGTGCCCGATATTCATGCCGCCAGGGCCGAATTCGAAGCCATGGGCAAGCGCGTCCTGGGCGAACCGCGCATTGGCGCGCACGGCACTCTTATCTTTTTTGTGCATCCCAAGGATACGGGCGGGATGCTAACCGAGATTATGGAAACACCAAAGGATCACTGATCCGCTCAGCCAAAAATAGAAAAGTCGATCCGGAACCAACCGGTTTGACGCCACTCAAAGGGACAACATATGGAATTCGAGAATATCAAACTGGCCATTGCCGATCAGGTGGCAACGATCACGCTGAACCAGCCTAGCCGCCTCAACGCTTGCTCCCTGGACATGGCGGATGACATCTATTTGGCGCTCGACAAGCTGGAAGATGCACGCGCGGTCATCATCACCGGTGAAGGCCGTGCCTTTTGTGCAGGTGCCGATCTTCAAGCCAAAGGCGGTGATAGCGCTTTGTCAGGTGGGCAGGGCTCATATGCGGCGCTGAACAAGCATTATAACCCGTTGATGCTGAAACTCGCCAAGCTGAATATTCCGACGATTACCGCGGTCAACGGTCCAGCGGCAGGCGTGGGTTGTTCCATCGCGCTGGCAAGTGATTTTGCGATTGCCGGAAAGTCCGCCTATTTCTTGCAGGCCTTCGTCAATATTGGTCTGGTGCCCGATGGCGGGGCGAGCTGGATGCTGACCCGTTTAGTCGGCAAGGCGCGGGCCACCGAGATGATGATGCTTGGCGAAAAAATTCCCGGCGAAAAAGCCGCAGATTGGGGATTAATCTATAAATGCGTGGACGATGCCGCTTTGATGGATGAAGCCAACGCCTTGGCAAAGCGTCTGGCCAATGGACCAACAGTCGCCTTGGGCGTCATGCGTCAAAATCTGGCCGCGGCGCTCGAAAGCGACTATAGTTCGGCTCTGCTCAAGGAAGCCGAAGGCCAGCGACTGGCCGGTGACAGCAAAGATGCACGCGAGGGTGCGATATCCTTCCTGCAAAAACGGAAAGCCGAATTTAAGGGCGAATAATGACCGATAAACCGACGATAGAAGACTGGAAAGCGCTGGCTGACAAAGAGGTCAAAGGGCGTGATCTGACTTGGGAAACGCCTGAAGGCATTGCTGTCAAACCGCTCTATACAGCGGACGATGCCGGCGATCCGGGCCTTCCCGGCTTTGGGCCGTTCACGCGTGGTGTGAAGGCCAGCATGTATGCGGGGCGTCCCTGGACAATCCGTCAATATGCAGGCTTCTCAACGGCCGAAGAATCCAACGCCTTCTATCGTCGCAATTTGGCGGCGGGGCAGAAAGGCCTGTCGGTTGCTTTCGATCTTGCGACCCATCGGGGTTATGACAGTGACCATCCCCGCGTAGTCGGCGATGTCGGCAAGGCTGGTGTGGCGATTGACAGCATCGAGGATATGAAAATCCTGTTCGACGGTATTCCGCTCGACACCATGTCGGTTTCGATGACGATGAATGGCGCGGTTATCCCGTGTCTGGCTTTCTACATTGTTGCAGCAGAAGAGCAGGGGGTCTCGCAAGATCAACTCGCCGGCACGATTCAGAACGATATTCTCAAAGAGTTTATGGTTCGCAACACTTATATCTATCCGCCTGCGCCTTCCATGCGGATCATCTCGGATATTATCGCCTATACATCTGAGCATATGCCGAAATTCAACAGCATTTCGATCAGCGGCTATCATATGCATGAAGCGGGCGCGACAGCGGTGCAGGAACTGGCCTTCACCATTGCCGATGGCCGGGAATATGCAAAGCAAGCCATGGCGACGGGGCTCGACATTGACGCATTTGCAGGCCGCCTGAGTTTCTTCTTCGGCATCGGCATGAACTTTTTCATGGAAGTGGCCAAGTTGCGGGCAGCCAGGACCTTGTGGCACCGCGTCATGACCAATCTGGGCGCGCAATCGGAACGTTCCAAGATGCTGCGCACCCATTGCCAGACATCGGGCGTTTCGCTGACCGAGCAGGATCCTTACAATAACGTCATCCGGACAACCATAGAGGCCATGGCCGCAACATTGGGTGGTACGCAGTCACTCCACACCAACGCGCTGGATGAGGCGATTGCGCTACCGACTGACTTTTCCGCCCGGATTGCCCGCAATACGCAGATTGTTTTGCAGGAAGAGGCCGGTATCACCAAGGTCGTCGATCCGCTGGGTGGCAGCTATTATGTCGAAGCGCTGACCCACGAACTGGTTGAAAAGGCGTGGGAGATTATTGAACGTGTCGACGCCGAAGGCGGCATGGCAAAAGCGGTTGCCGACGGATGGCCCAAGGGCATGATCGAGGAAGCCGCTGCTGGTCGCCAGGCGCGGGTCGACAAGGGTGATGATGTCATTGTCGGCGTGAACAAATATGTTCTGGAAGACGAAGACCAGCTGGAAACGCTGGATATCGATAACGCGAAAGTACGTCAGGGGCAGATCGCGCGGCTCGACAAGATGCGCAAAGAACGGGACGAAGATGCCTGTCAGGCTGCGCTAAAAGCCATTACCGAAGGCGCCAAGGCCAATGGCAATATGCTGGCTCTTGCGGTTGATGCTGCGCGCAAACGCGCTTCTTTGGGCGAAATATCGGATGCGATGGAAGCGGCCTTTGGCCGGTACGCAACCAAACCGACACCGGTGAAAGGCATTTACGGGGCGGCCTATGAAGGCGATCCGCAATATGCGCTGGTTGTTGACGGGGTCGATGCGGTGTCGCAGCGCTTGGGTCGCAAACCAAAAATCCTTGTCGCCAAAATGGGGCAGGATGGTCATGACCGTGGCGCCAATGTCGTTTCGAGTGCGTTTACAGATATGGGCTTTGATGTGATTTCAGGACCCTTGTTCCAGACACCGGGCGAGACCCGCGATCTGGCTCTGTCAGAAAATGTGGATGCCGTAGGCGCGTCCAGTCTCGCCGCTGGTCACAAAACCCTCATCCCGGAGCTGATCCAGATGCTGCGGGATTCCGGGCGCAGCGATATCAAGGTTTTTGCAGGCGGTGTCATCCCGCCACAAGACTATGAATTCCTCCGTAAATCGGGTGTTGTCGGAATCTATGGACCGGGGAGCAATATTGTGGAATGTGCCGCGGATATATTGCGCCTATTGGGCCATAATATGCCACCCGAGACCGAGGAAGCCGCTGAATGAATTTAGACGAAAACACCAGTGCACCTGCGCAGGCAGGTGCCCATCTCCCAACATCTTCACGTAATGCAACGGCAAGAGATGGACCCCTGCCTGCGCAGGGATACGAAGTACGTCAAGACTGGTCGCGCGAGGAAATTGCCGACCTGTTCAACCTTCCCTTTGACGAACTGCTGTTCCAGGCCGCCACAGTCCACCGGCAGCATCACACCCCCGGCCAGGTTCAACTGTCCACATTGCTGTCGATCAAGACGGGCGGATGCCCGGAAGACTGTGGCTATTGCAATCAATCTGCCCATGCGGAAAGTGGGTTAAAAGCCGAAAAATTGCTCGATGTGCGTTCGGTGTTACAAACAGCGGCGCAGGCCAAAGATCGCGGTTCATCCCGTTTCTGCATGGGTGCTGCATGGCGCAATCCCAAAGACCGCGACATGCCGGCGATTATCGAAATGGTAAAAGGTGTCCGGCAAATGGGTATGGAAACCTGCATGACGCTGGGCATGCTCACCAAGAAACAGTCGGATATGCTCGCCGATGCGGGGCTGGATTATTATAATCACAATATCGACACATCGCCCGAGCATTATGAAAAGGTCATCACAACGCGGACTTTTGGCGATCGTCTGGAAACACTCGAAAATGTAAGGACCAGCGGGATCAATGTTTGCTCTGGCGGCATTGTCGGCATGGGCGAGACCCGCGAAGACCGGGTCGGTTTTGTCCATGCGCTCGCGACGCTTCCTAAGCATCCCGAGAGCGTTCCTGTAAACGCGCTGGTTCCTGTCAAAGGAACCGTTCTTGGCGATATGCTTGCCGACACGCCGCTGGCGAAGATCGATGATATCGAGTTTGTCCGGACGATTGCGGTGGCACGGATTACAATGCCTGCCTCGATGGTGCGCTTGTCAGCTGGCCGAGAATCCATGTCGGAGAGCACACAGGCGCTTTGTTTTATGGCAGGAGCGAACAGCATCTTTACCGGGGACAAATTGCTGACGACCGGCAATGCTGGTGATGATGCGGATGAGGCGATGTTTGAGAAATTGGGGTTGGTTCCGATGGAAGCGGAACCCAGAAACGTTCAGATGGAAGCCGCCGAATAGTTATGAATTTTAAATATCATCGTCATGCTGAACTTGTTTCAGCATCTATTTCTAAACATGCACCATTCTTGCAATTTGCACGATGGACCCTGAACCGAAGGTCACCGCAAGGTAAACAAGTTCAGGGTGACGACCTGCTGGAGCTATAATGTTCAAAAAAATACTGATTGCAAACCGCGGTGAAATTGCTTGCCGGGTCATTCGCACCGCCCAGAAAATGGGCATCAAGACGGTGGCCGTCTATTCCGATGCCGATGCGCGCGCACCGCATGTAAAAATGGCCGATGAAGCTGTCCATATCGGACCATCTCCTGCGGCGGAATCTTATCTGATCGCTGACAAAATTATCGCGGCCTGCAAGGAAACGGGCGCAGAAGCCGTGCATCCGGGCTACGGTTTTCTCTCCGAACGGACCAGCTTTCCCGAGCAATTGGCCGAAAACGATATCGCCTTTATCGGCCCTCCGCCCAATGCCATCGCGGCCATGGGGGACAAGATTGAGTCCAAAAAACTCGCCGAAAAGGCTGGAGTTAGCGTTGTTCCGGGGCATATCGGTGAAATTGCCGATACGGAACATGCGGTCGAGATTGCGGGCGGCATTGGCTATCCTGTTATGATGAAAGCCAGTGCGGGTGGTGGTGGCAAAGGCATGCGTCTGGCCTGGAATGAAAAAGATGTCCGCGAAGGCTTTGAAGCGACCAAGCGCGAAGGTCTCGCCAGCTTTGGTGACGATCGCGTGTTTATAGAGAAATTTATCGAGCAACCCCGCCATATCGAAATCCAGGTGCTTGGCGACAAGCATGGTAATGTCATCTATCTCGGGGAACGCGAATGTTCGATCCAGCGGCGCCACCAGAAAGTCGTCGAAGAAGCGCCATCGCCCTTTGTCGATCCCGAGATACGCAAGAAAATGGGTGAGCAGGCCGTCGCTCTGTCCAAAGCGGTTGATTATCACAGCGCCGGTACGGTCGAACTCATCGTCGGTGCGGACAAGAGTTTCTATTTTCTCGAAATGAACACCCGGCTACAAGTCGAACATCCCGTGACCGAATATATTACCGGCCTTGATCTCGTCGAACAGATGATCCGCGTTGCTTATGGCGAGAAGCTGCCGCTGACGCAGGATGAGGTCACCCTGACAGGTTGGGCGGTTGAAAACCGCGTCTATGCAGAAGATCCTTATCGCAATTTCCTGCCATCCACGGGCCGTCTGGTGCGATATAATCCGCCAGACGCCGAGGAAGGCATACGCGTGGACGATGGCGTTGCCGAAGGCGGAGAAGTGTCCATCTTCTATGACCCGATGATTGCCAAGCTCATCACCTGTGGCGAAACCCGCATCGAAGCGATTGATCGCCAGATTGATGCGCTGAACCGGTTCGAGATTATTGGCCCGGGTCACAATATCGATTTTCTGTCGGCGCTAATGCAGCACGAACGGTTCCGCGAAGGCAATATCACCACCAATTTCATTGCCGAGGAATATCCCGACGGCTTTCAGGGCGCACCGGCGTCGGATGACCTGCTCCGCAATCTGGCTGCCATCGCTGCTTTTGCGGCGACAGCCCACGCCGATCGTGCGCGCCGGATTGACAATCAATTGGGACAGCGGTTGCAGCCACCATCGGAATGGGAAGTCAAAATTGGCGATAGCGTTCAAAAGGTGTCTGTCTCCGAAGACGGCATCTTGGTCGATGATCAGGACGTGGATCTGTCGGTTGCCTACACGCCAGGCGACAGCCTGATATTGGCGAGCATTGGCGAAGAGCCGCTATCCGTGAAAATATCCAAAACCGCTAATGGTTTTGCGCTGAATACGCATGGTGCGACGCACAAGGCCCGGGTCCTGCCGGCTCATATCGCCCAACATGCCGTGCATATGATCGAGAAAATACCGCCCGATCTATCCAAATATCTGCTCTGCCCAATGCCGGGACTATTGGTGGCGCTGCATGTGAAAGAAGGCGACAAGGTCGAGGAAGGCCAGCCTCTTGCGGTTGTCGAGGCGATGAAAATGGAAAATATTCTGCGTGCAGAAAAAAATGCAGTCGTGAAATCGGTTGAGGCAGCACAAGGGGATAGCCTTGCGGTCGATGCAGTGATACTCGAACTGGAATAAACAAAACGCCTTGGGGAGGGCAAATATGGCCAGTGAGGCAGGCGTTGCAATGCAGCGCGAACCAACCGACAAGGAAATCAGGCTCGTCATCGGCGCGTCATCCGCAGGGACGGTTTTCGAATGGTATGATTTCTTTATTTATGGAACGCTGTTCTACATCATTGGCCCGACCTTTTTCCCGAGTGGCAATGAAACGCTCGAAATCCTTTTGGTTTGGGCGACCTTTGCAATTGGCTTTGGTTTCCGGCCCGTAGGCGCTGTCTTGTTCGGCTTTCTGGGCGATCGACTAGGGCGCAAATATACGTTTCTGGTTACGGTTACCTTGATGGGCATAGCGACCGCTGGCGTCGGCTTGATCCCTAGCGCCGAAACCATCGGGCTGGCTGCCCCGGCTATCGTTATATTCCTACGTGTATTGCAAGGACTGGCGCTGGGCGGAGAATATGGCGGCGCGGCTATCTATGTAGCGGAACATGCTCCGACGGAGAAACGCGGCTATTATACCAGTTATATCCAGGCCAGCGTTGCTGGAGGCTTTGTACTATCTATCGGCGTGGTACTGGCTTGCCGTTTCCTGATCCCGACAGAAGAATTTAATGATTGGGGCTGGCGGATACCGTTCCTGCTCTCGATCATATTGCTCGGCATTTCGCTGTGGATGCGGCTGAAGCTCAACGAAAGCCCCGTGTTCCAGGCGATGAAAGCGGAAGGAAAAACCTCCAAAAACCCCTTTACCGAAAGCTTTTCCTATCCTGGCAACAAGAAGCGGATTTTCGTCGCGCTGTTCGGGATCACCGGCATATTGACCACGATCTGGTATACTGCTTTTTTCTCCGGCATGTCCTTTTTGCGCGGACCTATGAACGTTAACGACCTGACGGTGGACTTGATCCTGTTCTTTGCCGGTCTGATCTCCATGTCTTTCTACCTGATGGTTGGTAAATGGTCGGATCGGGTGGGGCGGAAAAAGCCGATAATTGTCGGTGCAATCCTGTCGCTGCTATTGCTTTTCCCTACTTTCTGGGGCTTGGGGCAACTCGCCAATCCCGGACTGACGGCGGCATCGGAGGCCAATCCGGTTCGTGTAGAAGGCACGGCTTGCAGCACAGACCCCTTTGCGGAACTGTTTAATCGCGAGCAAAGCGACTGTGGTAAGATCTTGGAGACCCTAACCGCCTCTGGCGTGGCCTACTCGTTGACCGATGGGCCTGAGTTAAAGCTCTTCGCCGGCAGCGAGGAAATCGCAGTCGACGCCACCTGGTTCAGCGACGGCGCGGCGCGTAGGGATGGCATTCGCAGCGCACTGAGTGAATCTGGCTTTGATTTTGAGGAACAACAGCTTGGAGCCATGCGTATATTGGGCATTGTCGCCATATTGCTTGTTCTGGGCGCACTTAGCGCACTGACCTACGGATCGGTTGCGGCGCTGCTGGCGGAGATGTTCCCGCCAAAAATCCGCTACAGCTCCATGTCGATCCCCTATCATATAGGCGCAGGATACCTGGGTGGGTTCCTGCCATTAATTGCGGGCTATATTGTGGCGCGTTCGGGTGATGTCTATTCGGGCCTCTGGTACACGTGGGTCGTGGTTGCTTTCGGTGTTATTGTAGCATGGTGGGGTATTCCCAGAGATCCGGAAGCAGCACTCGACGAAGCGGATTAAACTGACTATCGCCGCATGATGAGCGATAAGACGATCGAAATTCCTGCAACGGCCAAGCTGCGTCTTGATGGAGATGCGCTCGTATCCAACTGGCAAACGTTGGATAGGATGAGCGGTTCGGCCAGTGCCGGTGCAGCCATCAAAGCCAATGCCTATGGCCTCGGATCGATCGAGGTGCTGCAGCGCTTGCAGGCAGCAGGCTGCCGCGATTTTTACGTCGCAAACTGGCAGGAGGCCAGAGAGCTAGAAGGTCATCTGGAAGGGGATAGCTGTATCTCCGTCCTTAACGGTGTCCGTGCCGAAGACATGCCCTTTGCCACCGTCTCAGCAGCCAAACCGGTGCTGAACAGCATGGAGCAGGTGCATCGCTGGCAGGAAACTGGTCGCCCATGTGATGTCATGATCAATAGCGGTATGAACCGGCTTGGGATCAATATTGTGGATATCGAGCAATATGACTGGAGCGGTCTGGATATCGACATCGTAATGAGTCACTTGGCATCAGCCGACGAAGACGGCCCGCAGAATGCCAGTCAATTGCAACAATTTATCGATGCGCTCGAATATATCCCTGGCCAGCGCCGGAGTCTCAGCAACAGCGCCGGCATAGCTCTGGGCAGCGCCTATCACTTCGACTGCACGCGGCCTGGCTTATCACTTTATGGTGGAAAACAGCGTCCCGAGCTTGAACAAACAATCCGGCAAGTTGCCTTTCCCGAAACGCAGATATTGCAGGTCCGGGATTTAAAAATTGGTGACAAGCTTGGGTATAACGCAAAATATACGGCTAAACGGGCGCATCCGATTGCGATCCTGGCAATGGGCTATGCGGACGGATATCTGCGCGGCTTCTCTAATGAAGGTGTGTTTTTAAGCGGTAAAACCAAGCTCCCGGTTCTTGGTCGTGTGTCGATGGACTTGATCGCGATTGATATTTCTGACGCTTCCCACCTCAAGGAATCGGACTGGGTGACGGCGGAATATGATTTGCCGATTGCGTCGCAGCAGTCCGGGCTTTCCCAATATGAGCTGATCACCGGTCTTGGCCAGCGTTACGATCGGTATTGGGTCTAAACTGAGCAACTGCCATATCGCAGACGCACATGAATTAACCGGCGAAATTCCGCGCTAGTTGCATTATATTCAACTCCTGCAGCGGCTTTGGTTGCGGCGATGCACAATATTGTCTAATGCCATTGGGATCCCTCATTATTTTGAAGGCATGTCGACGTACAAAAACATAAAATACGCGATATGGTTCACAGGAGATAACATGGCGAAGACGAAAAAGGGCGATCCGGACGGCCCGATCACGATCAAGAAATACGCAAATCGGCGGCTCTACAATACGCAGACATCCAATTATATCACGCTGGATTTTCTCGCTGAGATGACGCGGAACGATATTGATTTTGTCGTGGTCGATGCGAAAACCGGCGATGATATTACGCATAATGTCCTCACCCAGATCATTGTTGACGAGGAAAGTAGCGGGCAAAATATGCTTCCCGTTAATTTTCTGCGCCAGCTTATCTCGATGTACGGCAACAGCATGCAATCGCTGATGCCCTCATATCTCGAAGCATCCATGGATAATTTCCGCAAAAACCAGAAACAGTTTCAAGAAGCTGTCGAAGGTGCGTTGAACAAGAATCCATTGGGGCAGATGGCCGTCAAGAATCAGAAACAGTTTCAGGAAGCCATTGAAAATGCTTTGAAATCCAGTCCATTGGCGGGCGTCGTTGAAAAGGCTTTAAACCCACTAGGACTGGGTGATAAGACGGCCTCTAACGACGCAGAATCGGAGCCGGAAGAGGAAGAAATGTCCGCAAAAGATCTTGAGATCATGCAACTCAAACAGCAGCTTGCCGACATTCAATCGAAGATCGACAGCCTCGACGATTAAACTGCCTTCTGCCGCTCTGAATTTCTGGAAATTTCCCGACAGGAACCCAACTACGTGAAGAAAAATGCTTTATCCGTGACCAGAGAGGCTGACTTTTCAGCCTGGTACCAGCAACTTATATCCGAAGCAGACTTGGCCGAAGAATCCGGTGTTCGCGGCTGCATGGTCATGCGGCCTTGGGGCTATGGTATCTGGGAACGGGTACAGTTTCTGATGGATCAGCGGATCAAGGCGACCGGCCATGAAAATTGCTATTTTCCACTCTTCATTCCGCTTAGTTACTTCGCCAAGGAAGCCGAACATGTGGACGGTTTTGCCAAGGAAATGGCAGTCGTTACCCATCACCGATTGATGAAAGACGACAAGGACGGCCTTGTTGTCGATCCTGAAGCAAAACTCGAGGAGCCCTTGGTCGTTCGGCCGACATCGGAAACCGTAATCGGCACATCATTTTCCAAATGGGTGCAAAGCTGGCGTGACCTTCCGGTTATGATCAACCAATGGGCCAATGTCGTGCGCTGGGAAATGCGCACGCGGATGTTCCTGCGCACCAGCGAGTTTCTCTGGCAGGAAGGGCACACCGCCCATGCGACACGTGACGAAGCTATGGAAGAAACGCTCGACATATTGGAAATGTACCGCAGCTTTTCGGAAGAAGTTCTGGCCATGCCGGTTGTTGCTGGTGAAAAACCGGAAAATGAACGGTTTCCCGGTGCTGATGCGACCTATTCCATTGAAGCCATGATGCAGGATGGCAAAGCATTGCAAGCCGGTACGTCCCATTTCTTGGGCCAAACATTCTCCAAGGCGCAGAACATCCGATATCAGGATAAAGAGGGGCAGTTTCAGTTCGCTTATACGACGAGTTGGGGCACATCCACGCGGCTGATCGGCGGCGTGATCATGACCCACGGCGACGATGACGGCCTGCGCGTACCGCCACTGATTGCACCCTATCAGGTCGTGATCATACCCATGCTGCGCGACAAACCGGAAGATGAAGAGGTCTTGAACTTCTGCACTGCGCTAACGAAACAAATTGCCGGATTACGGGCCTTTGACGAGAATGTTCGGGTAAAACTGGACAAGAGCGGAGCCAAGGCGTCCAACAAACGTTGGGCGTGGGTCAAGAAGGGTGCGCCGCTGATACTGGAAATCGGTCCGCGCGATGTCGCGGAAGGCAATGTTTCTGCACTTCGCCGAGATGCGCTTTACAAAGATAATGGCAAACTGGATTCCCAAATTCTTGCAAAAGATGCTTTTGCGGATCAGGTTCCTGCCTTGCTGGAAGAAATCCAGTCAAAATTGCATGGTGAAGCCAAGCAGAGACTGGACTCCAATATTACGCGCGGTTTGACCGATTTTGCTGAAGTTCAGCAATTTTACAAAGAGAATAGAAAATATCCCGGTTGGCTTGAAGTGCAGTGGTGTAGAGCCACGGGCGACGAGTTGGACCAGATCGAGGAGCGATTGAAAAAGTTGAAGCTGACCTTCCGCAATGTTCCCCAAGAGGCGGCTGCGGTTGACGGCAATTGCATATTCACCGGAAAGCCAGCAGTTGAGCGGATTCTCATCGGCAAAGCCTATTAATGGCCAAACCGTCCAAATCTCATAAGCCAAGACAGGTTCCTTCGCGCAAACAGATATTGGAATTTATCGAAAACTCTGATCAACCCGCTGGCAAACGGGAAATCGCCAAAGCCTTTCAATTGCGTGGATCAGATAAAATCACCCTCAAAGCCCTGTTGAAAGATATGGCCGATGAGGGGTTGATAGACAGCACACCGGGGCGGGCCTTTCACAAAATGGGCGGTATTCCGAAGGTTACCGTGCTCAAAATTGTCGTAATTGATGGCAATGAAGCCATCGGCATGCCGGAACGCTGGGAAGCCGAAGCCCCAGCGCCGCGTCTGCGGATCAAGGAAAGAGGCCGCCGCGCAGCACTGGCTGTCGGCGACCGCATATTGGCCCGGACCGAAGAGCGCGGGCAGGGGCATATCGCCTTCATGATGAAAAAAATCGCCCAAAGCAGTGATATGCTGTTGGGTGTCGTCGAGAAGGATGAGCGCGACCGGTTCTGGTTGAAACCTGTCGATCGGAAAATCAGGCGCAGCACAGCCATTTCTGATCTGGGTGAAGCGGAAGTCGGCAATTTGGTTCTCGCAGAGCCAGTCGGTCGCGGAACGCAAATCAAGGCGCAGGTGAAAGAGGTGCTGGGCGATCCCTTTGCACCGAAATCTTTCAGTCTGATTGCGATCCACAAATATGAAATTCCGCAGGTTTTCCCCTCTGATGTTCTGGACGAAGCGGAACAAGCGACCCAATTGGAGCTCAGCAAACAACACCGCGAAGACCTGACTCATCTGCCCATCGTAGCAATCGACCCGGCTGATGCGCGGGATCATGATGATGCCATCTGGGCAGCGCCCGATAATGACGAGAATAACGCTGGCGGGTTCAAAGCCATAGTCGCGATTGCCGACGTGTCCTTCTATGTCCGCAGCGGCAGCAAACTCGACCGCGAAGCCTATAAGCGCGGCAATAGTGTTTATTTTCCGGATCGCGTGGTTCCCATGCTTCCCGAAGCGCTGTCGACCGATGTTTGTTCGCTCAAACAGGATGTCGACCGGGCCGCATTGGCTTGTCATCTCAAGATAGACGCCAAGGGCAAGGTGGTCTCGTCCCGTTTCACGCGGGCGATCGTTCGTTTGACCAGCAACATCGCTTATGAAGATGCACAGGCTGCGATGGACGGAAAATTAGAACATCCGATGAAAGCCGCAGCTCTTGACCCGCTTTGGACCTGCTGGAAACTGCTCGCAAAGGCCCGCGATGGCCGTGAGCCGCTAAACCTCGATCTGCCGGAAAAGCGCGTTGTTCTGGATGATCAGGGGCGGATTGCTGAAATTGCCGTTCGTGAGCGTCTCGATGCGCATCGTCTGGTTGAGGATTACATGATCGCGGCCAATGTCGCTGCGGCGAAGATGCTTGAATCCAAGAAGTCGCCTTTGATTTACCGCGTCCATGAAACACCGTCACGCGAAAAACTGATCGCGCTCAAAGACTATCTCAAGAGCTTCGACGTTAGCTTTGCTATGGGGCAGGTGATTAAGCCCGCCGTGTTCAACCGTCTGATTTCACAAGTTGGCGAGGCGGAGATTTTGCCGTTGGTTATGGAACAGATATTGCGCAGTCAGACACAGGCCTATTACGGTGCCACAAATATGGGCCATTTCGGCCTGTCTCTTGGCAGCTATGCGCATTTCACCAGCCCCATTCGCCGCTATGCAGACCTGATAGTCCATCGCGCTCTGGTCAGTGGCTGCAAATTGGAGCAACCTGAGCCTGACAATGAGAACATTCCCGCGCAAAGCGGACTATCGAAAGATATGGCGGGCAAGCTCGACATGATTTCCGAGAAGATCAGCCAACTCGAACGCCGCGCCATGAAGGCCGAGCGGGAAACGGTTGATCGCTATATCTCGGCGCATTTGTCCGATCATGTCGGTCAAGTGCTCAAATGCCGGATTACCGGCGTCCAGAATTTCGGGTTTTTCGCAACGGTTGAAGAATTGGGCGGAGACGGGCTTGTTCCTGTCCGGACATTGGGTGTCGAACGGTTTGACTATGACGAACAAAAGCAACAGCTTGAAGGCATGGATACCGGCATCACCTATAATATCGGGCAAAAGCTGGACTTGCGGTTGGTCGAAGCCAATGCCGCAACCGGTAGCCTGCTATTTGAATTGGCCGAAGGCGCTAACCATATGACGGGCCGCCATGAACCAAGACGCGGCGGGAAAGGCCCCGGCGGCAAATCAAAGCCGCATCGCAAAGGTAAACGGGGTCGTCCCGCCAATATCAAACATCGCGGTCGGTAATGTAACCGGACGGCTTTTGGTGCCGAATAGAGCGGGTCAATCAAATAAAGGATATTCCCCATGCCGACCCTCGTTCCGAACCAATCCGTACCTGACTTTACCGTAGCCATGACTAATGGCGGCAAGTTTCAATTGAGCCAACGCGCTGGCGACAATTTTACTTTGCTCCTCTTCTATCGCGGACTGCATTGCCCGATCTGCAAGGGGCAGTTGCGCGACCTGCAGCGCAAATTGGGTGATTTTGCAGAACGCGGCGTGACGGCTGTAGCGATCAGCATGGATGATCAAGACCGCGCTCAAAAATCAGCCGAGGATTGGGGTATTGATGAATTGATGCTCGGCTATGGCCTCGGCGAAGATACAGCCCGGCAGCTAGGTCTCTATATGTCCGCTGGCCGTCCCGACAGTCCGGAACCGGCGCTGTTTTCTGAACCGGCGCTGTTTCTGGTTCGCCCTGATCAGACGCTCTATTTTGCCAGCGTCCAAAGCATGCCGTTCACGCGGCCGCCGCTGGATCAATTGTTGCAAGGTATCGACTATGCCCTGGCCAATGATTACCCGGCGCGCGGCGAACTGGGCTAGGGCGCTAGCTTAACCGGTCAATCTCTTCCTTGCTCAGCGATCCGGGCACAACCATCACCGGGCAGGGAAGGTTGCCGACCTCTGTTGCGGCAAAATGCGTTACCAAAGGCCCGGGCACGCCATTGCCGGCAGCACCGAGAACGAGGGCCGCCAAGCCGTCAATCTCGTCCATGAGTTTCCGAACATCTTTCGCGCCCTTGCCCTCTCTGACGGTGATTGAGGGGCGGATCCCGGTTTCTTCAAATAAAGTACCAGCGGCGCTCGATACCAGCGCTTCGGCGCGGTTCTTTGCTTCTTCCTCAAGCGTGGCCTGAACCCCGCCCCAGGCAACAAAGCCTTCGCTGGCCACCAAGGCCAGAATATGCAGCGCGCCATTTGTCTTCATTGCGCGCCGAGAAGCAAAGCGCAGAGCGATGCTCGCTTCCTCCGTTTCGTCGATAACCACTAGGTAAGTACGCATCAATAATCCCCAACCGCCTGCGCAAATTTCACTAATAAAACCGAGCTTGCGATAAAAGCCTGTGATATGCAAGATTTACACAGCTTGCGCTTTGCTGTCTTTTGCGCATAAACGCTTTAACGATTATAGACACAAGGGTTTTCTCTCCATGCCGATCAACCTTCAAATGCCCGCCCTATCGCCGACGATGGAAGAAGGGACACTGGCCAAATGGCTTGTGAAAGAGGGGGATGAGGTGGCTTCCGGCGATTTGCTGGCTGAGATCGAAACCGACAAGGCGACGATGGAATTTGAAGCGGTGGACGAAGGTACCATTGCGAAAATTGTGGTGGCCGAAGGGACCGATAATGTCAAAGTCGGGGAGGTGATTGCGATCATTGCCGAAGAGGGTGAAGACGTTGTCGTGGCATCGGAAGGCGGTGCCAGTGAACCGAAAAAGGCAAAGTCCGAACCTGCACCTGAGAAAGCAGAAGAAAAAGCTGCGCCTGCACCCAAGAAGGCTGCTGAACCCGAGCCGGAAGAAAAGCCCAAGGCCTCTGCTCCCGCTGATGGCGATGGCGATGGTGATCGCATCAAGGCCAGCCCACTGGCCCGGCGTCTGGCCGAGCAAAAGGGCGTTGATCTCGCCGCGTTAACCGGTTCCGGCCCCGGCGGCCGGATCATCAAGGCTGATATTGATACAGCTGAAGGCGGCACCGCGCCGGTTAAAAGCGAAACTGCGGCGCCCGCGCCAACCCCTGCCGCGACCCCGGCACCGGCACCAGCAGCCAATGATTTCGATATCCCGCACACGTCGGAAAAACTGTCCGGCATGCGCAAAACTATTGCCCGCCGCCTGACCGAGGCGAAGCAGACCATACCGCATATCTATCTCACCGTGGATATCCAGCTCGACAAGCTGCTCAAACTGCGCAGCGAGTTAAACACGACGCTGGAACCGCGCGGCGTGAAACTGTCGGTCAATGATCTGCTGATCAAGGCGCTGGCCGTATCCCTGATGCAAGTGCCGAAATGCAACGTCTCGATTGACGGGGACCAGCTCAAGACCTTTGAACGCGCCGATATCTCGGTCGCGGTCAGCATTCCCGGCGGCCTGATCACGCCGATTATCACCAGCGCCGACACCAAGTCGCTCAGCGCCATCTCCACCGAGATGAAAGATCTCGCTGGCCGCGCCAAGGACGGCAAGCTCAAGATGCACGAATATCAGGGCGGCACTGCCAGCATTTCCAATATGGGCATGTTCGGTATCAAGAATTTCGACGCGGTCATCAACCCGCCCCAAGCGATGATCATGGCCATAGGGGCAGGGCAGAAGCGCCCCCATGTCATTGACGACAGCCTGCAAATCGCAACGATCATGAGCGCCACTGGCAGCTTTGATCACCGAGCTATTGACGGCGCAGATGGCGCACAGTTGATGCAGGTGTTTAAAGAGCTGGTGGAGAACCCGTTGGGGATGTTGGCTTGAGCTTTCAACACAGGACTACGCAAATGGAACGTAGCCTCTCTCCCCTCGCGGGAGAGAGGTTGGAGAGAGGGGTGGACGGCGTCTGCCGTCCCAAAGAAATGGAAGCCCCCGAAGCAATCATACGCCGCCGGGCTAAGTTTATGCGCTCCGAACCCACTGAAGCCGAAACCAAACTATGGGCCATCCTTCGTGCCAAACGCTTGGGTGGCTATAAGTTCCGACAGCAGGTTCCGATCGACCACTATATTGCAGATTTTGTTTGTTTTGCGCGAAAATTGATAGTGGAAGCAGATGGCTCTCAACATGCAGAGAATAGTTATGATGAGAAACGTGATAGCTATCTAAAGGCAGAAGGTTTTCAGATCCTGCGTTTCTGGAATAATGATATCCTGAACAATCCCGATGGGGTAGCGGAGGCGATTCTCGCGGCGCTGAAAACCCCCTCTCCAACGTCGCCTAAGCAACAAGTTGCCAAGGCTTTGGTTTCCTCTCCCGCAGGGGGAGAGGATGAAAAGGTGCAATATGACTAAATCTTACGACCTCATCATCCTCGGCTCCGGCCCCGGCGGCTATGTCGCGGCCATCCGCGCATCCCAACTCGGCCTGAAAACCGCCATTGTCGAGCGCGAAAATCTCGGCGGCATCTGCCTCAACTGGGGTTGCATACCGACCAAAGCGCTACTGCGTTCCGCCGAAATCTTTCACAATATGAAACATGCCGCGGATTATGGTCTGGCGGCGGAGAAGATCAGCGCGGATCTCGATGCGGTGGTCAAACGCTCCCGCGGGGTGGCGAGCCAGCTGAACAAAGGCGTCACCGGCCTGATGAAGAAGAACAAGATTGATGTCGTGATGGGCGATGGCAAGATTGTCGAGAAAGGCAAAGTCGCCGTCAAGACAGAGAAGGGCGACGAAGAACTAACCGCGCCGAATATCATCATCGCCACCGGTGCCCGCGCCCGCGATCTGCCTTTTGCCAAGGCCGATGGCAAACGCATCTGGACCTATCGCCACGCCATGACGCCGCCGGAAATGCCCAAGAAACTGCTGGTTATCGGCTCGGGTGCGATCGGAATCGAATTTGCGAGCTTCTATAATGACATGGGCGCGGACGTGACCGTGGTCGAGATGATGGACCGCATTGTCCCGGTAGAAGACGAGGAAATCTCGAAATTCCTTGAAAAATCGCTGAAGAAGCAGGGCATGACCATCATGACCGGCGCTGGCGTCAAGAGCATCGAGACGTCGGCCAAGGGCGTCAAGGCGGAGATTGAAGACAGCAAAGGCAAAAAGGCCAGCCATGACTTCAGCCACGTCATCGTCGCCGTGGGCATCCAGCCCAATGTCGAAACGGTCGGTCTGGACGAGCTGGGCATCGAACCGGACGAGCGCTTCCATATCAAGACCGACTCCATGTGTCGGACCAATGTCGAGGGCATTTACGCCATTGGTGACGTCACCGGCGGACCATGGCTGGCGCACAAGGCCAGTCATGAAGGCGTTATCGCGGCAGAAGCCATTGCTGGCGGCCATCCGCATGCGATGGATGTCAACAATATCCCAGGCTGCACCTATTGCCACCCCCAGATTGCCAGCGTCGGCCTGACCGAGGCGAAGGCCAAGGAAGCGGGCCATGACGTCAAAGTCGGGAATTTCCCGTTTATCGGTAATGGTAAGGCCATTGCGCTCGGAGAGACCGAAGGTTTCATCAAAACAGTGTTCGATGCGAAAACCGGCGAATTACTGGGTGCGCATATGATTGGTGCAGAAGTTACCGAGCTGATCCAGGGCTATACCGTTGGCAAGACGCTGGAAACGACCGAAGCGGAATTGATGAGCACCGTCTTCCCGCATCCGACGCTCAGCGAAATGATGCATGAAAGCGTGCTCGACGCCTATGAGCGGGTTTTGCATATGTGAATATGGTTCCTGGCGGTGCCCCTGCGCAGGCAGGGGCCCATCTCCGAACGGTTGTGTTCAGATTAGATGGCGGGAGATGGACTCCTGCCTGCGCAGGAGTACAAAAAGAATGAGGGGAACAATCGATGAATCCGATCAAAGGCTTACTGGCACTATCTCTTACCGTCTCTGCGACCGCCAATGCGGAAACTATTGTCTACACGGCCGACCGGATGCTGGATGTCGACAGTGGCCGGATGATCGAGAACCCCGCCATTATCGTCACTGATGGTAAAATCGCCCGGGTCACGGACCAGAATGACCCGGTCGAGCCAGCAGATGCCAAAACGGTTGCGCTGGGAGATGTCACAATTCTCCCCGGTCTGATCGACATGCACGTCCATCTTGATGCCAATCCGATTTATGGCGGCTATAGCGGCCTGCAATTCACGGATCAGTTTTTTACGGTGCAGGGTGTCGCCAATGCACGCGCTATGCTGGAAGCAGGGTTTACCAGCGTGCGGAATATCGGTTCCGACAATTACTCGGACATCGCATACAAGCAGGCGATTGATGAAGGATTGATCGCCGGACCGCGCATTACACCTGCGGGCTATTCGCTAGGCGCAACCGGAGGCCATTGCGACCAGACCTTCCTGCCGCCTTCGTTCCAGGCCAAATCGCCTGCCGTCGGCGATGGCCCTGCGGAATTGCGCAAAAAGGTGCGGGAACAGCGCAAATATGGCGCCGAGGTCATCAAGGTATGTGCCACGGGCGGAGTGTTTTCCCGCAATACGGAGCCGGGACAGCAGCAATTGTCGCTGGAAGAGCTCAGCGCGATTGTCGATGAGGCGAAGCTGTGGGGTCTGAAAACAGCGGCCCATGCCCATGGCGCTGCCGGAATCAAGACAGCGATCCGTGCCGGTTTTACCACCATTGAGCATGCCAGCCTGGTCGACAAAGAGGGCATTGATCTAGCGCGCAAAAACGGCACCTATTTCGGAATGGATATTTTCAACACCGAATATACCCAGTCAGAAGGCAAGAAAAACGGGGTGTTGGAGGAAAATCTTCTCAAAGACCGGCAAATTGCCCAGCTGCAACGCGACAATTTCCGCGCCGCGTATCAGGCGGGCGTGAAGATGGTGTTCAGTTCCGATGCCGGCGTCATGCCGCACGGTATTGCTGGCGGTCAGTTGAAGATCATGGTTGACTACGGCATGACGCCGCTGGAAGCCATAAGAGCCGCCACGATTAATGCTGCCGATGCGCTTGGCAAAGCCGATCAGGTTGGGCGGATAAAGGCCGGATATCATGCGGATTTTATCGCTGTTGACGGTGATCCGCTTACCAATGTGCAAGAATTGGAAGATGTCGATGTCGTGGTAAAGGGCGGAACCATCGTCAAAGGCCCATAACCGACCACAACATAGGCTTAAAAATCGCTTTCCTACATACCGACAAACATCTAAAAATCGCCCTTATGAACCACGACCGCACGGAAATAATCAATCAGAATATTCATATTAAATCGATATAACCTGAATAGAATACTTTATTTTAAGCCGATTCAGTGTCGATACTGTAGAAACTGGTGGAAATTAGACAACGGGGGATAACGACTCACATATGGCAAAAGGCACCCATGATTATGTCGAGGACCCCCGTAATCAGACTATTTTAATTAACGTCAACGGCAAGATAACGCCGCGCGCCGAAGCCATGGTGTCGGTATTCGATAGCGGTTTCATGCTTGGCGATGGGGTCTGGGAGGGTTTGCGGGTCCATAAAGGCCGGATCGCCTTTCTGGATGCTCATATGGACCGTCTGTTTGAAGGCTCCAAAGCCATAGCCATGGATATCGGTATCAGTCGCGAGCAACTGGTGGCACGCCTTTATGAGACCATAGAGGCCAATGGCATGTCGGCCTGTCATATTCGATTGATGGTGACGCGGGGTATCAGGTCCACGCCTTATCAAGACCCGCGCGTGGTCATCTCTCCGGCTACCATTGTGATCATCCCAGAATATAAAGAAGCACTGCCCAGCACGGTGGAAAATGGCATCCGCCTCTTCACGGTTCATGTCAGGCGCGGTGATCCGGCAGTGCAGGACCCCAAACTTAACTCCCATAGTAAGCTCAATTGCATAACTGCCTGTATTCAGGCAACACAAGCGGGGGCAGACGAAGCCCTGATGCTGGACCCACAGGGTTTTGTTGCGACCTGCAACAGCACGCATTTTTTCATTGTTCGCAAAGGGGAAGTGTGGACGAGCAGCGGTGATTATTGCCTGGGCGGCATTACCCGAAGCAACGTGATCAAATTGTGCCGGGAAAATGATATACCTGTGTTTGAGAAAAATTTCTCGCTGACCGATGTTTATGGTGCCGATGAAGCCTTTGTCACGGGTACATTTGCAGGAGTGGTGCCAGCAACAGAAGTGGATGGACGCGTCTTGACCAAGGGCAGGGGGCCGATGGTAGAGCGCCTGCAAAACCTTTATAAAGCACTGATCGAAAGCGATGCGGCGGCATGACGTCAGAGCCCGTGCGCATCGCCATGTGGTCGGGACCGCGCAATATTTCGACCGCAATGATGCGCAGTTTTGGCAGCCGCAGCGATTGCGCCGTTACCGATGAACCATTTTACGGCGCTTTCCTGAAAAAAACCGGCATGAAGCAACCCATGGCCGATGATATCATCGCGTCCATGGATACCGATTGGGCCTCCGTGGCGCAAAGCATGAAAGGACCGGTGCCCGGTGGAAAAACGCTTTGGTATCAAAAGCATATGCCGCATCATATGGTGGATAACGTCTCTATTGCTGACTTCCCAAAGCACCGACACGCCTTCCTGATCCGTGATCCCGACCATGTCGTTGCGAGCTATGCGGCCAAGAGGGTTGAAGTTAAGCCCGACGATCTCGGCTATGAGCGGCAGATGGAATATCTTGACCATGCGGCGCAAATGACCGGTGTGGCGCCCATCGTCCTAGATAGCGCGGATATTCTGAAAGATCCCGAGGGATATTTAAAAGGCTTGTGTCAAGCTTTGGACATCAACTGGGATCCGGCAATGCTCAGTTGGAAAACCGGAATTCGCGATACCGACGGAATATGGGCATCGCATTGGTATAATAGGGTAATTGATACCACAACCTTCGCTGCGCCTTCCGATAAGCAGCCCAGCCTGACCCCCGCTCAGCAAAAGACAGCTGATGGTTGCAAACGATTCTACGACCAATTATTAAAGTTTCGCCTTAAAATTCTCTGATACCGAGGATAACTGGCTTATCCTGCCGATTTGATCATGCTGACTATCGATGGATTAGGCCTCAAATTTTCATAGCGTCAAATTCTGGAAATATGATATATTACATTATAATTTTTAGGAGGCTTCTATGTTTCATATATTTTCCATCGCCCTCTTAAGTGCCGCAGCTATGGGCGCAGCTGACGCAGAGACAACCAGGGTGAGCTATTCCAATTGCCTGACGGACTTCACAACCACCCATCTCGATCAGAAAACCGCGCGCGGTTCCTTCAGAAAAGCCGCAGCCGAAGCCTGTGCCGATGAACGCAGCGCGATGATTGCCGCGATCAAGAAGGACGAAATGGAATTTGACAGCTCGCAAGAAGAAGCCATGCAATTTGCAACCGAAGAGGCCGATGGCGTGCTGTCGGCGTTTACCGACGCCTATGCCGGTTATTTGAGCTCAAACACGCGGCCTGTTAGGCAGGAGTGACGCGATTTCAATGTTGGGGCTTGGATAAACAGAACCGTTCCAGATAATTGGAAGCAGTTATATTTTACCCATTCTGCTTTTAGCTTTAACTAAAATCGGAATACGCGGCATCAAGCAAAGCTTGCGTAGCTTCCAGCGATATTTCGTCAGGCCTAATATTGAAAAGGCCGGCGCGACCTATGGCTTTCGGGGTACCAGCAACCTCTTCCACGATCTTGTAATAGGGACGATGCGCATAATCATCAAATAAGATTTCCGTCGGACGCTGTTGTTGGATTGACGCTTTTACGATTGCAAGAAAACAGGCGACGCGAAAACGGCCGTCAATGAGTACGAGATCAGGAAAGTGATCAGAATTTTTAATCGCCAGCGGACCGGCATCAGGATAACGGCTCCACCGCTGCACTGCACCTGCTGTTTTCAACGTCCACAACGGTGAGCCCCAATCCCCCGTCCGACCAATGTCGATGGCATGAACTTCGGAAAGGTTCTTTTGAGGTAACGCTGCCCTAACAACTGCAGCATAGTCTTTGTCGCTTTCTATGCTGATGGCTGCAATCATTGCGTCAGCAGCCAATAAAGTGGAGGCACCAGCCCCGTATTCAAGATAAGATTTCGTAGAGCTTAAGCGATTTCTGAACCATAGTTCCGTTTCTTCATCAAAGGCAGGTTTACGACCGATGGGAGGATGTGTTTGAGTCCCCAATAATCTGGGCAGAAAATCTCGCAGCGAACGAAATTGAATTGCGAATGGCCGCAGTAGCCCTTTTATCTTCTGATGTGAGGGCTCTTTAAGCATAAAGCATTAATATCGATAAATTCATTGTATTCTCAACCTGTTACTTGCACACAAATTAGCATGAATTCTGTAATTGTAAACAGCGAGACGGTAATGTTGCCACCAACAAAAAACCCGCCAGCATATGCTGACGGGTTTTCTTTTTGGTTCTTGATCGCGAATTATGCGAGAGCAGGTTTGGCAGTCACTGGCTTACGGCGACGGCGCAGGGCGCTCCCAACCATACCAAAACCAAAGATCATCATGCCCCAAGTCGCTGGCTCGGGTACAGCCGCGATGTTTTGGGTGCTAAATGTCGTGTCTGGATTGGCAAGAACATCAAAATTCAAATTCCAGCCAATCGCATCAAAAGCAGCAAGGTCCAGGCCCGTAATTATACTGTTCGTTCCGCGAGAAAGAGTTGGATCCATAATGCCGCGTTGAACTTCACCGCGAGCAACATCTCTCCAGTGACTGGCTTGGCGACCGTCGCCAAGAAATGAACCTGTCGAGAAAAATGCGTCGCCAAACAAGTTCGTCGCACCACCATCAATGGAGAAAAACGGCGCTTCACCATCTACTCCGCCCACGCCCCAATCGAGCACACCGAGTTGGTCACTAAATTCGCTGTAACGGAACAGATCGAGCGGGCTGGCAATACGGAATGGATTCAAATCCAGATCTGCAAATGTACCATCGCCGAATGGGATATCAGGATTGCCGCCGACAAAGTCATAGGTATCAACGCCAGATACAAAGCCAAGCGCATGACCAATTTCATGAATGGCAATGCCGATAAAATCGAATGCACCATCGGCAATACCGTCAGTGGAATCAAAATCGAAATCAAACTCGCTGCTGAAAGTTATGGCTGCATCAGACGAACCATTATCACCAATTAAACCAACGGCTTTCAGATTAGCTGTGTTGGCATCTAAAACCACATTGTTAGCGCTTCCATCTGCATCCAGCGTCCGGCTTAATGGTGTGGCTACGCCGCCGCCATTGGCATTAGGTGCCGAAATCAAAGCATTCACACCAAGCACGTTACTGCCATCGTCATTTTCGAATTGTGAAGCGACCAAATTAGGAAAAACGGCCTGTGAGTCCAAATTCGAGGTGCCCGTTCCACGCAGAGCGTTCAAAAATTGTTCGACCTCCACACCTAAACTAGAGCTTCCTGCTTGAGCCAATACGTTGGGCCGTAATGCTTGAAAGCCAACATCTATACGCACCGTTGCGTCATTGGTAATGATGCTTTCCCAAAACTGTGCAGCGGCCGTGAAGCCCAAAAACGCTTGAGAACCAACTTCAGCACCACCATCATTGTTTAGTACGATTGTAAGTGCACTGGCTGGTGCAGTTGAAAGTGGCAGCGCAAAAAGTGCGGCGCCGGCAAGTAGAGCCCTAGTTTTATTCATTTATTTTCCCCGTCGGTCGCGCCAGAATAGGCGTTAAGAAATGGTTAATTCCAATTCTATGACACGGAGTCAACACGATTTTCATCTTTGATGCATTTTACTTTTTAGTGTCGGAATTTTTTACAAAGTGGTTGCTCTTGACACTAGATTTCACCCAATAGTAGTTATTATTATTTTATATCAGCCACTTAAATCAGAGTTAGTTTTCTCAATTTTGTAAATACTTGCTTCGCTCATGAGCCGAGCAACGTTACATTTGAAAGAGCCTCGAGTATTGAAATCTCTCAAGATATGGATTGATGATTGACGGTTTATATCGCTGCGGTTGACGTCTATGCATGCTGTATTTACTTGGAATTTTCACGCTATTGGAGCTGGATATCGTTATGCTAGTGTCGCTTTGCATTATTGCTATGAATGAGGGCGACGCGATTGCTGGGCTGATCAACAGTGTCGCGCAACAGACACTATTGTCGGACGGCTTTGAATTTGAATTTGTGATTGTCAGCAATGGCTCTACCGACAATACCGTGCTGGTCGCACGAGATGCTTTAGAAGATAGCTTTGGTAAGAGCGACGTCCGATGCCAAGTCCATGATATCGATATTGCTGGAAAAGCGCGTTCCTGGAACCTTGCGGTTCATAGTTTGCTCGACCCAACAGCACAGATAATGCTTTTCATGGATGCAGATATAGATCTCATCGACGAAAATGTGATGAGTGATATGGTTAACAAATTAATGGCCGATGAGAGCTTGTCTGCGGTGTCGGGGTGGCCCGTAAAGGACATCGCTAAAAAGGCTGAAAAGTCCCTTATTGATAATTTTTCTCTGAAAATTTCCAGCCAAACTACTCCGCTTCATTCAATAAATGGGTCGCTTTACGTTGGTCGTGCAGAGGTGTTTCGGAAGATCTGGATCCCAGTCCCCACACCGGGAGAGGACGGCTTCCTATCTGCTATGCTGCATACCGAGGGGTTTTCGCAGAGTGCAGCGATGGATTGCGTGCAGCGGATGGATCGGCCCACTCATTATTTTGAAGCGCATTCTATTTCAGGATTCTTCGTCCATGAGCAGCGAATGACGGTTGGAACAACGGTAAATGGATGGATTTGTGAAAAATTTTGGGCCAGGAACAGTACCAATCACGTCGGGCCGATCATCTATGATTTGAATGAGAATGATCCAGAATGGGTTGATAAGCTCGTATCGGAAAAAGTCGCCGGAAAGCTTTGGGCGTTACCACCTCGGCTGCTCACTTGGCGCTTGTATAATCTTCGTCATATCGGATTTATACAAGCAATCAAAAGAGCACCTTTTTCTATCGTTGCAACTTTGCTGAATATTTGGCCCTGTGTACAAGCTAATAGAGCATTGAAACGCAGAGGTTCAGCGAATATTTGGTAGCCTGCACCCGACGCCTATGAGAATATCTGTTTTCCAACAGCGCGCTGCCTAGTTCGCTGCGGTTATTTAAAGAAAAGCGAACTAATTTCCGGCCAGATATGTCATCTGGCTCACTTGTAAAAAATGGCGCCTTGCTTATGTCCGCGGATGTTCGCGATTGCAAAACGAAGAACACCTATAGTCTCGGGGATTTTAGCCAGAAGCACATGAGCTCCCTTCATAAAGCCCTCCCGAGGAGCTAGCCGGGCGAACTGTATCAGCCAAATCGCGGGTGCAATAGCAAGCCACTCCGGTCCGAGAAAAACAGAGACAAAAATGGCGCCCATGATGATACCAAACGTCCAAACGAGCGCGCTGATGATTTCTCTGAAATATAATTTATCCCGGCCACTAGCCTTGGTTTTCCAATATACTTGAGCATAACCAAATCCGCTTCGAATAGCGCGTTTCCACCATTGAGCAAGGCTGTGCATATCTGCATCATGGATCGTCATAGGTTCATCTAGACGCCAGATATGCCAGCCTAATCCGCGCAGCCTCTGACATAGTTCTGGCTCTTCGCCAGCGATAAGCGCCGAATCATAACCTTGTACCTGAGACAATGCCGTTGTCCTTACGATTGCATCACCACCACAAGCATTGGCTTTCCCGATCGGCGTCGTCCATTCGTCATCACACATCCGATTGTACAAACTTGCATCGGGATACCTCTCCCGTCGGCGGCCGCAAACTGCTGCTATAGTATCATTTTTCGAAAGAAACACGGATCCCGCGCGGAGCCAGTCAAATTCTAACTCGCAATCACCATCGACAAACTGGATATATTCTATGTCAGGGTATATCCGCAACAGCTCTTGCCATCCTTCATTTCTTGCTCGTGCTGCTGTGAATGGCACAGCCATATCCAATTGCACTACCGAAGCGCCGACCGACTGCGCAAAGGCCACACTATCGTCCGTAGATGCACTATCTACATACACGATCGGAATATTTTCGGGGATGGAATTTAGGCAAGATTTTAGCCGATCTCCTTCATTACGACCGATAGCAACGACGCCTATTTTTTTCTCTAATTCAGCCATGCGACGTTCTAGCGTCTGAAATCCACTCTTCAATTCCTCCGGATATACCCACCAACATGGTAAGTTCGCGAAAGACGAAAATCATCGCAAAGAACGAAGCGGTTGCCAAAATATCCTGTCGCGTAAACCCGATTCCAGCCCTTCGCGTACGCAAAACCAACACCACATAGCGGGCGGCTTCGGCCAAAACGAACACTACCAAGGCCGCGTTGATACCATATCGCGTCAATACGAACGGAAGAGAGATAGCGATGGTAGCAAGTTTTAAACCGTTGCTGAAAGCAACTCCTGATGGCTTTCCTAGCCCCATCATCATTGCGTCCGCTAATGCGCTTAAAATTGAGAACCACGTGCCAACTAGTAGCACTGTTAGGAAAAAGCCGGCAGCACGATACCGGTCATCATAGACCAAATAGATAAACTGATCAGCTAGCGCGACCCCTATGGCCAAACCGTAGGCGACAACAATCAAAAGGCCGAGACGCATTGGAGCTATCTGGATCCGCAAATCTGAGATTTGTTGGACGGATGCGGACATTTTTGGAAAGATAAGAAAATTTCCCAAACGCTGGAACAGCTGCATTATAGCTTCCGAGAAAGTTCTAGCAATCCCATACACTCCCAGCAGCGCCAACGGAATTGCATCAGCAAAATAGAGGCGATCAAAATTCATTGCCAGAAAATATATTAGGGACGCGGCAAATATCCATTTGCCGAAATGCACAATCGCTTTGACCGCCGATGGGTCCCATTGTAACCGGAGGGTCCGCCAATCGATTAAGAAATAGCTGGCTACAGTTGATAGAACTTGAGTTATAAGCAAACCCCCAATCAAAGCCCAAATCGTTGGGGAATAAAGAGCTAGAGCGATCTGGATTACAGCTCCACAGCCAGCCATTCCCAAGTCGAACAGCATAAGTTTGCGAACTTCCAAACGCTTCTGGAGCAGAAACCGTGCTGGAGAGGCGATGCCCGTCAGTATGAAAATGGGAGCAACAGCGGGTAGTAAAATTTGTAAAGAAGCACTCTCATAAATCTGAGAAACAGGAATAGTCAGGCCTAAAGCTACAACAAAAAGTACCAACCCACGCACAATTTGGATAGTCCATGCGGTATTGTAAAAGGATGGCTCGTTGCCGCGAGGATTATTGACGACGCTTTGTCCAACACCCAAGTCCGTCAGCAACTCTCCTCCAGTACGAAGCGTGTTAATTAGAAGCATCGTGCCAAGCAGCTCAGGGGCCAGCAGCCACGCGAGAACAACACTCGTCCCTAGCCGCAGTATTTGCTGCATAATATATGCAATTGTTACCCAGCTCGCCAGACCAAAAATAGCATTGTTAAGTTTAACAATGCTGCGCAAACTGCTTATTTTTTTGAAATTAGATTTTAGGTGACGCAAGTCAAAAACCTCACTATTAAATTTGTTTTAAGCCAAAGGGGGCTCCGGTGAAGTCGCTTGGACACGCTTTTAAAGCATTTGAACAAATTCATATAATCAACCTAGAACATCGAACAGACCGACGAGAAATAATGTTATCCGAACTCTCTCGCCTTGGGTTGGCGGAAGACCCGCGTGTACATTTTTTCCCGGCGATAGCAATGGATACCCCAGGCCCTTTTCTCAGAAATGGATCTCATGGAGCCTTTCTTAGTCATTTGGAAATATTGAATGGGTGCCATCACTTGGATGGACCGGTTTTGATCCTTCAAGATGATTGTGCATTTTCCAGCAAGTTGCGCCGAGATTCCATACCGGAAGAATTTGATATTTTCTACGGCGGTTATCATGCATCGGATCGCTATAATTTGGCTGAAAGTGATATCATTGGGGCCCACTGTATGGCATTTTCTCCTCGGATCATTCGTTCTCTCACCGATTTTCTGAAGGCTGAATATTCGCGTAATGTCACAGCCGGACAGTATATTGCTCCAATCGATGGACAGCTTGTTAATTTTCGGAAAGCTAATCCAGGCGTTGTCACTGTCTTTAATAAAATAAGTTATCAGAATCCTTCGGCAACAGACATTGGGCAGGGAAGCAAACTTGATAAATTTCCCATTGCAGCCTCGCTAATCCGGAAAATAAAAGGGAAATTACATTTTTGGTTCGATGATTGGATAAAATAGAATATTTACAGACAGTTGGAATCGGATACTGGAAGAATGATCAGATCAACCGATGCGGTTAGGTTCAAAATATCTTAGCCGTCTGACGATAAACAAATTTCGTCTTTCCTGCTGCTCTGCGTGACCAACCATTCTTTTAAGAATTTCCCTTTTTGTTTACAGGCCTATTCAACCCACACGCCGCCTAAGCTTTGGTTGTTTGTGGTCCACCAACGGTTGAGTTCCCATCAACTGGCAGGACTTCAGCACGAGACCGGTTCAACTTTTTTGAGCGAAGTGCTTTCTCACGCTGGTGCTGATAGATTGTTCCGGCAATAATACCCAAGGAAATCGCGAATAGGTACTGCGTTTGGTAAAGCACAAAAACCCATTCATAAAATCCATGCAATGCCATTGTTAACACAGCAATGACTGCACCCAACACGATGTCGCTTCGTGGATCACGTCGGTTAGAAAACGCAAAAATCAAACCACGAATTATTATCCCGATGAACAAGCTCACAAGTGTTATCAGTCCAAGCCACCCGGTTTCAGCTGCTGCAAGCAAATAAAGATTGTGTACGTTGGTAGAGCGACTACCAGAGTTCCATACCACACCAGCCCGCTGAGAGTATCCGTCGGTATTGGCAGTCACAACATATTGATTGGCACCAACTCCCATCGGATGGTCCTTCCACATTGCTTTTGCTGCACGCTCAAAAGCTTGTCGTTCTCCATCAGGTGCAATTTCAATTGCGCCGCCGCCATAGCGTCGATCAAGAGAATTTACTGCAACAGGAATAATTACAAACGATGCCAATACCGCGAGGCCGACAATTTTCCATTTATGCGATGTCATGCCCTTCATAATCGACATCCCAAATAGCAGAGCAAGACCGATTGCCGCGAAACCTATCGTCCCGCGCGAGGCACCCAAAGCGATAGCCGTCAGCGCACCCAAAACACCCAAAGTTATAATCTTATTTTTATGTCCCGCCAACAAGAGGGCAAGCAGGGGGAAAGTGACAAAATGCAACATTAGACCCAATAGGTTCTGATGTCCCATCGTTCCAGCAGCTTGTGCAGCACCTGATAATCGCTGCTCGATTGTTACAACCCCTTGCAGAATTGCGCCTGCTGCCAGCCCATAAACCAACCAATTTAACGCTTTGGGTTCACTCATGATTGAGGCCACAGCAACAAAAAGCACGAATGCTCTAACAAGCTGAAAGGCGTAGAAACTCGAACTTACCGGCAGATCGGAAAATAGCATTGATATCGATGCGGCTAGAATATAAGCGATAAAAAGCGACACCATTGGCAGCTTTTTTATAGAAACTTTGCTGGTTAGAATAATAGCAAGCGCTAGCGTATCGAGCACGGTTACGACCATACCCTTTGCGTACCCTGGCCAGCCACCCCAGTTTATGATTGAGGCATCAAGGTTTAGCCATCCCATCGTGAATGGGAGTATACCTATCGCGCAGTAGGCCCATTTCCGCTGACGAGGTCTTGATTTCAGCCACGCAATCAGCAAAGGCAATGATAACAATATTATGGCAAGACCGATGAATCTCATGAGTAATTCTGCGCCTTATGTCGTATCGCTTCGCGATCACTGTGTAGAGAGTTCAACAATGTCTTTTCAATGTTCAAAGGAAGCAACTAACTTACCGGTTTAATTCTAGAAGCTGGCCGGATAGAATGAAACTGTTTTTGGTTTCGGCTTTTTCACGCTTTAACACCAAAGATCGTTCTAAAGCGTTAAGAGGCGTCTGGAACGAAGCATGACACAGTTTCATTTATCGATACTCCGTTTTTGTACGTAGTAGATGCAAGTTACCGCGATCGTGAATATCCCAGTTAGTTCTAAAATCCAATTCCAACGCCAGCCTAGGAACTCCTCGCCAAGGAATTCATCCACATTGTGGAAAGAAGCTGCACGAACCAAAACAAAGATTCCAAGAAAAATAAATCCTAATAGGGCAACCTTTAAGGAATTAGCCATTTTTCGCAGCATAAAAAATAGGACTGTTCCCAAGCCAAGGCCCGCTATGCCTAAAAACTGTATGAACAGTGCTTGATAAGTCCGCCGGTCGGCATACCAGCCTTGCAATCTCGAAAGCTCACGGGCTAATTCGGTAAACAGCGATTGCAAATCAAGCTGTTTGTTAACGCCCAAAAACGCCAATATCATAGTGGCTGCCAACCAGAAATATTGCTCTTTGTTAGCAGGTGCCGGTAATCCACCTGTTTGGTTTTTGGCTGTTTTAGCTGCACGATAGCAAAGACCCATTGTGACGAAATATGCCACGACGGTTACCCAACCCATTGCTGTAGGATCACCAATTCCAGGTTCCCAGTTTATGGTCATGAAATCAAACTCTGGAATAACAAAATAGGCGCTAGGTAATTTTGACGATATCCAAGTTTGACACGCTGCAAAATGATATCAATCGGAATAATATTTGCTATATTCAGATCCGCCATACCCATAACCGTAGGGATCAATCAGTCCACCAACATAGCGGTTTAAAACAGTTCCAAGACAAGGTGTGGGTTTTAGCAAAGCGACCGTGTTGTTCATCTGTTTTTTGGTCGTGATCCCTTGTTCGATAACAAGCATATAGGCGTCAAGATATTGCGCGATCATGATTGTGTCATCATTTGCAAACGCAGGCGGGAGATCACATATTACAATGACGTCATCAGGCAAGTTTCTAATGGCAGCCATCAGAAGCTCAAACCGTTTGCCCGCAAGCAATTCTGCCGAGTTATTTTTCACGCGATAGCAAGGGAACAGAACCAGATTACTCTCACCGACACGGCGGCCAATAGATTGCAAGTCGTCTGTTTTGCCAGAAAGATATTCACCGAGTCCGGTCTTACCTTCTAAACCTACCGCCTCCGCCAATGACCCGCGTCGCAGATCAAGGTCGAAAAGATAGACTTTCTGATCGGATAAACGGGATAGGGCCGCCCCCAAATTCATGGAGAGAAATGACTTCCCGGCAGCTGGAGTCGCAGATGTTGCACCGAACAGCCTCCAGTTATTGGCTTCAAGCGTCTTCAACACTTGCGATCGCAAAAGGTTAAAAGGCCGTGAGCGGATATCGTTGCCGTCGAAACCTACGATGTGGCTGGCCTCTAGAATCTCCTCGTCAAGTGTAAGTGTTTCCAATTCTTCAGGGTTTGGAATCACGACAGAATAAGGGAGTTCGGTTATATCGTCAGTGGTATTGAGCAAGTGCATTATCCAGAATGTGAGAAACTATGGTAGTTTAAAACTCTTCGGCATGATCCTTACGCCGCCAAAAGGGCCAAAAACTGCGATCGGATTTTTCTTCGTTGATCTCTTTAATGGTTGGAACGACAACCATGGGAGCAACACCCAAGGCATCCGATATCGTTTTGGGATCACGAATGGGTTGCAAGAATAATTCGGTCCCGAATACCAGTACGAAGCCAAGTGCTAATCCGGCCCCGACGCCACCTCCAAGTAGCAACAACCAGTCAGGCGAAGACGGCTTGTCAGGAATAATCGGTGGATCAATAACGGAAAGACGCTCGCCCATTTGCTCATTTTCAGCCTTCACACCAGCTTGTGCAGCCAATAAGCGGTTGGAGACGCCTTGGTATTGTTCGTTCAAACCATTGAGCCGTTGCTGCAGCTGTTCGATCTGCTGCAAGACTATCGGCGCTCGCGACTGTGCGTTCAAGGAAGCAGACATTCGAGCATTTTCACGAGCTTTAGCGGTGCGCAGTGTGGCGATCTGGCTATTGTTAAATGCGATTGATTGATTGATGGTGTCAACAGGCAGCTTGGAGATATTCTGATCAGCCAGAGCCTTGGCTTCAGCTAATCTTTGTTTCGCTATTACAACATCGGGATGATTATCGGAATAAACGGCTTTTGCACCAGCGAGCTGTTGTTCTGCTGCCGCAACAACCGGATCGCGATTGGATGATTTCAGCGCATCGTCTCTCTGCGAAACGAGTTGAGAGTTTTCCCTCTGTAAAGCAGCAATTTGAACATCATAGCCGCCGCCACCGCCACCAAACATGATTCCACTATTACCTAACACGTTACCGTTCTGTGCTTTGATCGTGGCAATTTGGTTTTCAAGGGCTTGTATCTGCGCGTCCAGCCCAGCAGCCTGATCGGTTAGAAACTCTTCCGTGCTACTCGCCTGCTCGGAACTTACGCTAGAGGCCAGCTGCAAAATTTGTTCGGTAAGGTCTTGGGCGACGCTTTGTGCTTTGACCGGATCAGAATATTCATATCCTAGCGCGAAAGCTATAGTTGCGCTTTGGCCGTTACGCATCCGCTGCACTTCAGCCGTCATGGGAACAATCTCAACTGCATCACGCATATTCTCGACTATTTCCGACAATGGGTCGCTGCTGCGTTCAGAGCTGTAAAGTTCATATCTATTTATAAGCTCAATCAAGCCAGGACGGCTCAGAACCTGCTGACGTATCCGAGCAATCCGACGATCTATGACATCGTTCGTTCCATCGCCCGCCACATCGTCAGGCAATTGCGACGATTGTACTAACATTATTGCTTGAGAACGATAGACAGTTGGGAGCAAGAAATACGCTGCGATACCAGCTGCTATGCAAAGCAAAAGCGGGATTATGAAAAGCGATTTCCGCTGCCAGATAATGACAGGTATCTGAGACAGAAAATTACCGCCTTCAGCTTCTTGTTCGTCAACATTGTCTAGATTCATCGATTATTGCCAAACCTTAGTCTAATACCAACACTCACCTGAGTATTTGCTTTGCGATTTATACCGTCCTGGTATGAATCGGAATAGCCAACTGATACAAAACCGGTGAAGCGTTCGCGAAATTTATGATCAAAAGTCACTGAACTGCGAATATAATCTAGGTCATCGGAAACTCCCAGAATAGAGTTGGATGAACGCGAATAGCTTCCATTCAGGCTGATACTATCATCCCGATTGAGTTGCTGCCGATAACCAATGTTGAATGACGTCTGGGAGCGAACCCCGTCGAAAGATGTCGGCAGAGTTTGACGGCTAGCTCCGATGCAAAGATTGTTATTTTCGTTACTGCGACAAAGATTGAACGAAGCAGCCAAATCAGACGACTTCGTGGTGCCAACAATATTTTTGGATCTTGCGAATGAAACTCCTGCAGAGGCCGTGATGTTAAAATCTCGGGAAATTTGATACGATACATTAACCGAAGGGGTTATGATCGATGAATCTCCGATTCTTTGGCCCAAATAGTTGACCTGACTGAACCCAACCGAAGCGCCTATCGAAGTCCTATCGGAAAGAACGCGAGAATATCCTATATTCTGATTGAACGCATTAAACTCGTTCTGAGCAGCAGAATTGGCGAAACGGATGGCTGTCGCACCGAGATCGGCGTTAAAACTATCTAGCTCCGACAAGCTATGGGAAACCCCTATTCCAGTTTGAAAACTATGGCGCCGGCGATTAAGCCCATTTAACGCGATATCATCAGCCACTGTAGGTAGGAAATTGTCATTAATAACATCTGGCGGGTTGAAGAAAGCGTCGTTTACACCAACAATACTGCCGCTATATCCCAAGCGCCCACGCAATTGCGTCCGCTCTGAAAGCCCATGATCAACACTACCGGTCACGCCGAAGTTGCTATTGGTCCTGAAATCTCTTTCATATTCTTCAATCCGAGCGAAACCGCGCAGAATAAATGTTGTCGTTGATTCGGTTACCGTAAGTTGCGGCGCAACGCTTATTGAACCGCTAATCGTTGATTCCACCGGCCCATCTTCCAAATAAGGATTGGTCGAGGCACCTGCTCCGATAGAAAGATCGGTTACAAATTCCGTTTCTGCCAATGCTGGAGTAGCGCAAAGCATTGTCCCTGCCACAAAGCTAAGCTGGCCCGTATAATATATTGATCTATGCACTATTTTCCCCCGCGAATATGTCGTTTAAGGCACGATAACCGTGTCGCCAGTCTGAATATTCGGAATGGCCCGCCTGGAAACGGCAGCAGCTGCACCGCTTCGCTTGAATAGTCCGCCCAAACTTGATCGTATTGTCGTCAGTCCGGTTGGCGTTTTACGAACGATCGATATCCCATCAAGATCGGCAAATTGACTAGGCCCGCCAGCCAAGCTCAAAGCTTCCAATAGATTTACATAGCGCCCAGGCGTAAAACTTCCGGGTGCATTTACCCGGCCCATAACAGAAAATTGCAATCCGGAAGGTGTTTTGACGGACACAGTTACCTGTGGCACTTGCCCACGATATTGATTCTCAAGACCTTTGCTGACGACTGCTTCAATTTCATAAGGCAACTTACCTTCGGCTTCGATTCTGCCCACCAGCGGAAAAGAAAATGTCCCGTCGGGAAGCACTCTTATCTGACGTTGCAGGCGTTCTTCACCCCAAACATACACTTCAATGTCATCACCAGCATTAATGCGGTAAGCTGCTTGATCGGATGTGGCTGAAACAGCATTCTCGGTGTCTGGTGTCACCGATTGTGCGTTGGCCGTCACTGCGACCAGCGCAAAGATCACGGCCATTAATAATTTCTTCATTGATACTACTCATCCATCATTTCAACTTCACAGCGGTGTGCTATATAGCCTAAAGTTACGGCATGCCACTGCAAAACGCAGGATTTACTCGCGCAAAACCCTTCTTAACCAAGAATTTTGCTGGTTTGTCGTACCATTTGCCTATTTGAACTGTGACATTTTATTATCATGAAACGTAACAATTTATCGTTAACACAGCCGATTCGGCGAACGCATGCCATCATTCTCGTTGGATTATTTTCCTTCACGCTGGGCGCTTGTGACTCCGCAGCCGAAAATGCAGCGCAATCCGGCTTGGAAGCGCAACAATTTTTGGACCAGAAAAATTTTTACGAAGCGCGCAAATCAATAACGGAAGCTCTTGCCGCGCGAGATGATGATCCTAAATTGCATATACTGAAGGGACGTATTGAGCTTGGTTCTGGTCGACCGACCGATGCTTTTTTAGCTTATTCCGATGCTCTATCCTTGGAAGCAACCAATCCGGAAGCTTTGCAGGCTGTATCGCAACTGGGATTGCAAACTGGATATTTGCGAGAAGCAGAGCGAGCGGCCGATGCAATGCTGTCTTTCTCTCCGGAGCTGCCAGAAGCACTGTTGACGAAAGGCTTGATTGCGCTTGTTCGGCGAAAACATAAAGAAGCGCTGGAATTTTCCGAACGAATTCTGACGGCGCGGCCGGGGGATGAAGCCGGAATCATATTAAAAGCAAGAACCTTGGCTTTAACGGATCAAACCAATGAAGCCCTTGAACTGCTGCAAAACTCTTCCGAAGACAAAAATTATACCGAAGGTGTCGACATGACACTGATCGAACTTTTCCGTGAGACAAGCAATCTCACTGAGATGAAGGCGACTTTCAACAGATTAATAGCCCGCAGACCTGAAGATGTGGCGCTTAAGATTGACTATGCCAATACGCTTTATAAATCAGGCGAACCTGATCAGGCTCGCACGTTGATCGAGGGAATGCTGCGCAAAGGCCTAACCGTCAACCAAGCGTTGAACATGATTACCGATCTCTGGCTGGAATATGAAACAGATCCTCTCAACGAAAATCTAAAAGCTTTTCTGTCCGAAGAGGGAACTCTTGAATCCCGAATGGCGATCGCCCGTTATTTGCTCGCTACAGGAAAGCCTGCTGACGCGCGCCGGATCATGCTTTCTGTTTCTTCCCGCATTTCACCGGCCGCAACCGCTCTTTACGCCAGAACCTTGGACGCCACTGGCCAACCCGAAGAAGCATATAAAATCGCATCCGCGCTTCTTGACGATGACGAGACGAACGCAGAGGCGCTATTGGTCCAGGTCAAACAATCACTGGCCGCCAAACAGTTTGCCAAGGCCATTAACGATGCGCAGATTATCGTCAGAGATAATCCTAAATTGCGCGACGGTTATTTGAGTTTGATCGAGGTCTATTCTCAGAAAAATGACATGAATGGAGCGAAACGGGTATTTGCAGATGCCATCAAGCAGCGGCCCCAAGATCTGATCCTTTTTGAAGCCTATACCAAATTTCTTTTGGAAAATGGTGATCAGGTACGTGCTGTATCGGCGGCACGATCTTTTGCCCGCGATGCACCTGCATCGATCAGGGCTTGGCGTTTATATCAAAAAATCTGCGCCGAAGCGGGTATGGATCGCTGCAAGTCGGAAGCCAGTGCCGGCGAGAAAATCGCTAATATCATATATGCCATAGATGTTCCGCCCGGAACGCCACCCACACGCGGTTTGTTTGGGCGTCTGAAATAATGACAAAAGTCATGGGGGAACAGTCTAGCGCAAAAGTGTCTTTAGGGGCGGACACAGCCGTGCCCTTTCTGGGCATTGACATTGCTCCATTGGACTTATCACAAGCGATGGATGCTATTGGTCTTATGGCTCAAGGCGATACATTCTCATATGTGGTGACACCCAATGTCGATCATTTCGTCAACCTGTATCCCGAAATCCCAGAACCACGGAGCGCCGCTTTCCGCGAAGCCTATGAGGGAGCGTCACTTACGTTGTGCGACAGCCGGATTGTACGCGCATTGGCGCGTTTCGCCGGTATTGACCTTACAGTTGTGCCAGGAAGTGACCTGACGGCATCACTGTTCCAACATCGGCTAGGGCAGGACGACCGCGTTGCGATTATTGGCGGTGACAAAGACCTTCTGGACGACCTTTCTCGAATTCATCCGGATCCTGTCTATATTCAGCACATTCCGCCCATGGGCGTTCTTGGTAAGCCCCAAGCCATGTCCGACATCGTCGACTTTGTTGCAAAAGCCAAAGCGCACTATATTCTATTCGCCATTGGCGCACCGCAAAGCGAAATCATCGCGCATCAATGCCGACAATCAAACAGATGCTCAGGTGTCGGCTTATGTATCGGCGCTTCACTGGAGTTCATTACCTCGGTCAAAAAGCGCGCACCGATATGGATGCAAAAAGCAGGCCTTGAATGGTCGTTTAGGCTGTTCAGCGAGCCCTCTCGATTGTGGCGCCGTTACCTTGTTGAGGGACCTAGAATTTTCAAAATTTTTCTCGCCCATAACAAGTCAGGCAAACCCTGACTGGCTTCGACCGTTCATATTCAGGGCGTTAATTCTGACAGTTTATACGATTATACACTGAATCGACGAAAAACACGTCCATCTTCGCCTGCATATTGGGTTCGCTCCCCATTTTTTTACAGCTCCATTCATCCGCATCGTTTTGCATGAATGGGCTGATGTAGGAAAGCGGTAATTTGGTTTCTCTCTTAGAAAATGTTAATCGTTTGTTGGATCGGGAATGACCTCTTCGCCGGATCGCCGCGTTCTGATCCATCGGTTTTCACTGCCACGCAAAAGCTTCAAATAGACCGGGATCTTCCACAGGACATAAAGCGGTATTCTAATCAAAGCGCCGAAGGACAAAACCTTTCGTCCTTCCATCAACCAAGCTGCGATGGTGAGTAATAGAGCGGCGGTCACGATCATCAGTAACAATATAAAGGGCAGGGCAGTACTACCCCAAAAAGTGGTACAAGCCAGAACGAGCAAGATACCCATACCCATTGCCATCAGTAAGGCCAGAGGCGGAACGATAAGGTGCAGACCGAGAAAAAACTGGGATCTCGAAAATCGGCTGATCCCAGATGCTATCAATGGAATGGCGTGGCGTCTGGCGGTGGTTATAAACCCATGCTCCCACCGCGTCCGCTGGACCAAAGTATCCTCCTGGGCAGCGGCTTCACTGGATACACCTGCCGATTCCAGAAAATAGGGTGCATAACCCTGTCTGGTAATTGCTATGCCAAGAGCGAGGTCCTCCGCGAGATCGCTATTTGCCAGCGGCGCTGTAGCAAAAATCTGCCATGGAAAGGCCATGCCGGTTCCCGTCAACAAAGCGGCTCCACCGAGCCTTGTCATTCCGCGTTGCCGGACCAGGTTCTTCACCAGCATGGCAAAATTAGATATCTGGACAACTGGCGGCGCTTCTGCTGCGCTATAAATGAGATTGGTTGCCTGGACGGGAACCGATTTCTTTATAGCAGTTGAAGCCAGTTTTGCGGCTGTGCCCTTTGCTAGCGTGCAGTCTGCATCGAGAATAATCACGCAATCAGGCGGATCATTGGCCAATTGATCGCGACCAAAGGCAAGTGCAAAACCCTTGCCACGATTATTATCGTCGCTCCGCTTCACCACCTTTGCTCCGGCTTTCCGTGCCAAATCAGCAGTATTATCGCTGCAATTGTCCGCTACGACCAGAATGCGGGTTTGTGGCGGAACATTTTCCCGCAACACCGCAATCGTCTGCGTTATGATCGATCCCTCATTATGTGCCGGGATCAATATGGCTAGTTGCGGCTTATCGACAGCCGTTGTCGAAGCATCATTATACCGATTGATGGTGCGCCGCAGGCCAAATATCAATTCCAGAACATAAATGGTGAAGAATAGAATGAACGGGATCGCCAACAGCCAAGATATAACCGATAATCCACTCTCCAGAACCGTCATAAGTGCCCATTGCTCTCGTTCGAACCGGTAGCCGTCAACTCAATGCTCACCATTGAGGAAGCGCGACTGCGGTCATGTCTTTCTTATCGATATTTTCTAGTTTCACACTAGCGTAACAAATCTATATTGCGGCGTCACGATCATTATCCAATTCCAAAATCCTAAATATCCCGATATTTCAAGGCCTCACGATTAAATATATCGTCACTATTGCTAGCTATGATGGCCGACTGTATCGAACAGCGCATTGATTTCACCGGAGATATTGGCATGAGCCGCGACTATTTTTTACAAAAACGTGTATTGGTTACCGGAGGTTGCGGTTTCCTTGGCTCGCACCTTATCGATCAGCTGATTGAGCAAGGGCACGAAGTGCTTTGCGTCGACAATCTATTTACGGGTTCAAAAAGTAACATTGCGCATTTGCTGCAGCACCCGCGTTTCGAGTTCATGCGCCATGACGTTTGCTTACCCCTGTTCGTCGAAGTTGACGAGATTTACAATCTTGCTTGCCCGGCTTCCCCGATTCATTATCAGCACGATCCTGTGCAAACTACCAAAGTGTCGGTCCATGGGGCGATCAACATGCTGGGCTTGGCTAAACGCCTGAAATGCAGAATTTTGCAGGCATCAACCAGTGAAGTTTATGGCGACCCCGTTGTTCACCCACAAACCGAGGATTATTGGGGCAATGTCAATCCAATCGGTATCCGCTCTTGCTACGACGAAGGTAAGCGCTGCGCCGAAACTCTGTTTTTCGATTACAACCGGCAACATGGCATCGAAATAAAGGTTGCACGGATTTTTAACACATATGGCCCGCGGATGCATCCTTCCGACGGTCGGGTGGTTTCCAATTTCATTATGCAGGCAATCAGAGGCGAAGATATTACTATTTTCGGTAATGGCAGCCAGACCCGCAGCTTCTGCTATGTCGATGACCTGGTTGATGGCTTGATGAAACTGATGAACAGCCGTGAAGGATTTACCGGACCAGTCAACATCGGCAACCCGAACGAATTTTCAATCCGCGAACTAGCAGAACTGGTCGTTGAAATGACCGATTCCGGTTCAAAAATTATTGATCTGCCATTGCCGCAGGATGACCCAAAGCAGCGTCAGCCAAATATTGGACTGGCAAAATCAGAGCTGGCTTGGGAACCTTCGATTGAATTGAAAGAAGGGCTCGAAAAAACGATCGCCTATTTTGAAAGCCTCGATAAAATACCTGCTCAGGTCTGATTGCGCATCAACTCAGTCAAATATTCACGATATTGACGCGCGATATTGGGCCAGGCAAAACTGGTCGCGCGGTCGGATATCTTTGCAGGAGCTGTTTCCTTTGCGACCAATGCGCTCCTCAGCGCTTGGGTTACTGACGGAATATCCTGCGTGTCGACCAAAAACTCTTGGTCCCCGACAATCCAGCGCAGGCGAGGGGTATCGTGTCCGATAATCGGCAGACCGCAAGCCATCGCCTCCGGAAACACATTTCCGAAAGACTCCAGCAGCGACATATGCAAAAACGCATCTGCTGATTGATATAGCGCCGGCATTTGATCCGGCGTTACAGTGAGTTGAGTGAAGCGGTCCGGCAACAATTCTGCCGCCAGAGCTTTTACGTCTTCACGCATTGGTCCGTCGCCAGCGACCACAAGATGCGTATCGTCCATCGGTGCCACCGCTTTGATACCATCCATCACCCTTTTTGTGGGAATGAGAGCGCTGACCATCAATATGACTTTGCGATCTGCGGGAAAGCCCAGGCCGACCCTGTCACCCGCCCCCAACTTGAAACGCTCTGTCGAAATACCATTGGGAATAAGGGCGCAATTCCAACGGTTCTTGTTGGTCTCATAATAATCAGGGTTGGTGCAGACCAGTCCATCGCAAGAAAAGAAGCGATATTCGGCATCATTGGACACCGCTGGCCACTCGCCATTTTGAGTAATGAATATATTCAAAGGCTTTTTTCCGCCAAAAACTGGCCGTCGCAGAACCATGTTGGTGAAGGGAAAGGAACAGGTCAGTACCGCATCATAGTCCGCGGGCTTGTAACGCATGGCCAGGTTTGCGGCGAAGGTGGCTTCTTCATAGACAGTTTCGCTGCGAAAGAGAGGGATCGAAGGAAATTTCTCAAAATTTTCGCGGCGGATTGAGCTTGCGTGGATAAATTTATAGGGATCAGATGCGCGTGGTTGCCCGGATCCGATGACCGTTACTGCGTCTCCAGTCCTGGCAAGTTCGGCCGCGACTGACAAGAGAGCGATTTCTGCACCGCGCTCATATTTGTGAAAGCCTGGCAGAGCGAATAATAATCTCATGATACCCTAAATCCCCAATATTCGCGCAAGGTTAGCGCAATGGCAGACGGCAGGTCTGACTGAGGCTGGCATAAGCCCCCTCGATTTTCTGCTTCGTTAATCGGCGACGAGGTTTTCTTGGCTAACACCCAAAGTGAAATGGCTTAACCGGCTGGTACGTCGACAGCTTCTTTGATGACATCAGGCGTATCGGCGGCCTTTTCGTCAGCCGGGGAGAAGCCACTCTGATAGGTTATTTCAGCCTTTGCTTTGGCCTCCGCCAAACGTTGTTTCATAATCTTTGCCATCTCTTCGTTCCGGATCGCCTTGACGGCAACCGGCCCGGCTTGTTCAGGGTTAAACGATACTGTTTGCCGATCTTTGATGACGCTGGCTGTTACTGTACCGCCAGTTGGGATCACAAATGGTTCGCCGGGAGCGAGTGAAACAATCTGCGCCATCATGGCGGGGGGCACTTGCGCGGAGTCCATTTGAGCCGACTTGCGCGCGAATTTGATTCCCATACCTGTTAATATTTTTTCCACGTCAGCCAGAGTGTTGGCCACTTCCAGCTGTTTCAAATCGCCAAGGTCGGCTGGTGCAGGGAAAATGACCTGATCAACAGCGTAAACGGTCCTATTTGCAAAGGTAAATGGATTGGCTTCGGTGTAGCGATCGATTTCGGCCTGGTCTGGAACCTTGATGGTCGTGCCAGCCTTATCGGCGTACATTCTGACCAACAAAGCTTCGCTCAGCTGACGTTGACGGATGAGATATGCCGGGTCCTGGTCAATGCCCGCCTCTTTGGCTGCCTGGGCCAATAACCGGCGATCTACAATTTGCTGAAGCGCTTGCTGTTGTATGGCCTCTTTATCTACACCTTCTGGAATATTCGCCTCGCCTAAAGCGGCATTGATTTCCTGCAATGTTACTTCTTCGCCATTAACGATAGCAGCCACTTGACCTTCAGCTGTCTTTTCACAGCCTGTCAGCATTACAGCACCGGCAGTCAGGCACATCAATGCGCGTTTTTTGACAGATATCGTGTTCAACATGGTTACTTCTCCTAGAGTTTTGTCCAGTAAAAAGACAAAACGAATCATTGGCTTGTTAGACGACCCATAAAAATATACAGCGGCATGCATAGCAACGGAGGGCTGAATTGGAAACCATTTACGATTGGCTGACAGTCGCAATTTTTGGCGGTTTGATAGTTTTATTTTTGGACCGTTCGGTCGAGGATGATCCACCGGATCATCTGTGGCAATATCTCGTGGCATCAGTCGGTTGTGCCGGCGCTAACTACCTTGGAAATGAAGGCTATACACTCGGTGCCGTTGCGGTAATCGCAACGGTTGTGACCTTCATCATGATGGTTTTGAAGCCCTTCGATAAGTTCAATCAACCCAAAGAATAGAACCCGGTTAGCTTAGGATGGACGCTACTAAGCATTAGCCTTTACTCCGCTGAGCAAAGCTCTTCCCTGATCATTCATATTTTGGTTCAACTGGGCTGCAAATTTTGACAGGTGGGGTAACGCTTCATCCATAGTCGGCGCAATCATGGATGCTCTGACCAAAACCCCGTCAGGAATAACCCCTCCAAGATTGGCTCGAACGACGGCCAGTCGTTGTTGGCTCCAAGTCAGCGGGAATTGGTCACCGATCCGCGTCCAGTAAAGGACGTGCTCGGTGCGATCTCGACCAGTTGCTGTGAAAATATTAGCAGGGGTATTTCCACCTAATCCATTCTCGATCGCTATCGGGCGTGTCTCCGTAAGATTATACCCACCCGCTGGATAGCATATTTCCGGACGATGCACTTGCAACACGCCATCTTGGGTATTGCTGTAGGCGGTCAAAAACATGATCGACGGATCTTCAGGAGCAGAATAGACCCGAGTGACAAGATTATCATAAAGACGATCAGACAGAGCGTCGGGCGGAGGAAGAACAACTCCGCTCGATGTTTTAAACTGCCAAGAGCCTATTGTGTCCGGTATCAATTTCTCAAAATCGTCTTTTTCCACGACTGGGAAGGCGACTTGCGGCATTCGAGCATAAGCCAGACCGGCGGCAAGGCAAAAGGCGCCGCCCATTATCAAATGACGCCGATTAACCAGCGATGCTTTCTCGACTGTTTCGCCTGTAACATTCATGTCTGAAGATGTTTCGATGCTCATGCCGTATTGCCCCTATTTTGGAACCGACGCCAGATGGGTTCAAGCACGCTGTCTATCGCGAAGATTGTCAGAACCGCGATCATAAACATCGTGATACCAGCAAAGTTATGCATGAACCCTTGCGCTGCCGCCTCGCCGGAATGGTAGGTCAGCAAGATAAGTATGAGCACCCGGATAAAATTGGCAATAATCGCCACTGGAATGATCATGCTACTCAACAGCAACGAATACCGCCAATTGGCCTGATGCCGCACATAAATGTAAAAGAGTGAGATTGCCGACAATGAAACCAGCGAATTTAATCCTGAACAGGCGGCTGCAACCAGCAATTGATACTGGCCGATTTGAATCATAACGCCCGCTCCGCCAATGGGATATCCCAAAATATGCAGAAAGCCGATCGCTGCCTGTGAAATCAGGATTTTCAACGGCTGAGTGATCAATGCGATGATCGTCTCTGGCGGCGGAAAAACGAACATCATATAGAATAGTGGAAACCACATCATTTTCATCGCTGTGTGGCCAACCACACTGTAAAGAGCGATTAATACCAGTCCGTACATCAGATAGCCTTCAATCTCGACAATCTGTGTGATGCGGGCAAACAAAAACAGCGGCAAACACACACTCAATAGCAGTAAGATCGGTAATGTAGGGGCAGGCGTCATAAACGACTTAGCAACGACCCATCGCCTGCGGAGTAACCACAGGCCCGTAAACAACACGATCGGACCATGAGCGCCGGTCTCTTTGGACCAACTTTCTTGGGAAACAAACATCATCGTCGGTATGATGATCGCCACCAGGCCAACCAAAAGCAAAATATTGGACATATTCATTGAGGGCAGCGAAAACCGTGCTGTTGTGCTAGTCATATTGTTCAATCTCTGCCCAAATTGTGGCACCAATGGCTATAGAATATATATTGATAGGGTCGCTATCTCGTGAGCCAGCCACAGGGCTGTGTTGACTTTTCTTGCTCATAGGAAACCCCAAGACGAAAAATAATGTAAATCTTTACTACGTTGTAAATCAAGGCCGTATCATATCCCATTCGTAGTTTCCAGAAATACAGGTATCTAAAAAAAGCTTGAACCTCATCTGTGCTAATTCGATACAATCCTGAGCAAATTCGTTTATTGGGGTTCTATGATCCGCGATGTTTGCATTATATGGGCGTACCGAGTCACGAGAGGTAATTGGATTACAACCGGTTTGTTTTCGTGATTATTCGCGTGTAGTGGGCCGCTATACATCATTGATAAGGGTTATAAGCGATTCATCTCGTTGAACGTCAAAGCAAATGACATTGCCGCATTTAAAACAAGAGCCAGAAGAAAATCGCCGGCCCGCGAGGAGTTGGCGGAAACGCTGGCGAATTGCGATGTTGTTCGTCGTGCTTTTCTGTCTGATACCGCTGGCTGGCTTATTTCTCTCTTCTAAATCCATCTTCAACGACAGCAGTGCATCCTCAAAACCCGCTGCCTCGGTTAATCTTGATGACCCCTCTGCCGCTGCTGTCTCTGCATTGCCTGGATTGCCCGACGCTGTGACCGATATGACCGACGGGCTGAACCCCAATTTAAGCCCCGAAGATGCGATGAAATTGAACAATGCCGTCGCGGATTCAACGGCGAAGATTGTTCCAGCACGTCCGTTTATCGTCCCGACCACTGTCGCCTCACAGCTATCTCGCAGCACGGCTATCAATTGCCTGACATCCGCGATCTATTATGAAGCTGCTAGCGAAGCAGAAAAAGGTCAACGGGCAGTGGCTCAAGTCGTTTTGAACCGCGTCAGGCATCCCGCTTATCCCAACAATATCTGCGGTGTGGTCTTTCAGGGGTCAGAGCGTTCAACGGGCTGTCAGTTTTCCTTCACCTGCGATGGTTCGCTTGCCCGTAAACCCATAGCTGCCATTTGGAAAAGAGCTCAGAAATTTGCGGTGGATGCCCTTTCCGGAACAGTGGAAAAGAGTGTTGGAACGGCCACGCACTATCATACTGTCTGGATCAGACCCTATTGGGCGCCAAGCCTGGATAAAATTAAGACCGTAGGATCGCATATTTTTTATCGCTGGTCCGGTTACTGGGGCAAACGACAAGCGTTTTCCCAGCAATATATCGGCGAAGATCTATCAGCAATATCCGCCGCGGATCGGGAAGGAGACGCTCTGCTGGACTATGATTTGAGCGAACCGGCATCAGAAGAGCAAAACACCTACGCAACAGCAATAGACCCGATCCTCACTCCAAAATTTGAGGCTGCGCCGAGCGCCACCACGCTACCCGATAAAAGTGGAATCGCAGCAGATGAAAATAAGAGTGCGATCGCGGCTGACAATAATAGAGGCACTCTGATACTCGACTAATATCACCAGATGATAAGGGCAATCTGCGTCAGCCAAATCTCTGGTTGCCCGAAATGACCGTTTTACAACGGTAGCGCCTTATCCCATTCCTTTAAAAACAACCGAAAAACCTAGACTTAACGCCCTTTGATCGATATCTGATTATTTTTTGAGTGAATGCTATGGCCGAAAATACAAAATCCGGACTGCTTGCTACTATACGCAGCAACCTCCTACCTGTGTCGGTAGCGTTCGCGTTGTTCATTTTCCTGTTTTTGTTACCGCAATCAGTATTTTATCGAGGACTAATCTCTATCCTGGCGGAGTGGCAATTTTCATGGTTTGGCAGCTATCTGCCAATATTGACTGTTATCTTGCCCGTTTTGCTACTCACTCTACTGTTAATGTTGATCCTGTGGTTAGTATTTCGTTTGCGGGATAAAGATAATACGGATGAACCGGAATTATCCTTAGCGGAGCAAGCCAAAATTGCGCTGAGCAAAACGCGGTTGGCAATGCTCAGCTTTTTTGCTCTCGCCGCGTTTTCGTTCGTTGCCGTCATCGTCACTTTGACTTTGATGATGACCCTGCCTGACGAAAGCGGAAAAAGTCAGAAAATTGACGTTGGAACTGTTCCATTTGTAGAGCCCAAAGAGGGTAGGGCAGAGCTCAACGGTACTCTGGATTGGCAAAAGCTCGCAACCATCAAGCGCAATTTGGTTTTCGCAAAACAACGCACCTATTTCATACCGATTGTTAGTCAAATAGCGGACCGAAAATCCACCCGATATTTTGTGCAAGTGTTTAGGCCTGAATTCGTTCTCCCACGAAACCAGATGCCTGGCCGCGCGCCGGAACGCCAACATCTTCTTGAAGAAGGTCTCATCACTCCCACCAAGGATGGGCCAGGCGGATCAGTCAATGGTGTACTACGCCAAGATGGTTTACCGGACGAAATAGTCTTACTCTATGAAAAAGCTGGCTTGAACGTTCATCCCGATCACTATGTCCTCTATCGCAGCACATCTGATATGCGCTGGCCATATTGGGGTGCCGCTTGGGCATTTCTATTGTTCGGTATTTGCGCTCTTTTGATAGGCCTATTTCAGAAACGGCAACATCAGCGTTTGAAAAATGGCATCGAAGGTTCTTAATAGATATTAATTCGACGTTTACCCTTTTGCTGAAGGGTTCCCCAATAGCAGTTGCGCTAACGCGAAATTATGTTCTCGCAACCTCTCAGCATGCTTTTAAGCAGTTTGACGCTTTTTGGAGCTTTGTTGGCTGCCATTCAGGTATCTATTTTTTCAACAATACCGCCAGCTTCAGCCTTGACCGCATCGATAGAGTCAAGCGCTCAACAAGTTGAAAATGGCCGCATGGCTGGCAAGCAGATGATTAATCGCGCCAAAGATGGTTTATTCTATGTCAATGGCAGCATTAATGGCACTTCGATCAAATTTGCGGTTGATACGGGTGCATCTGTAATAGTTCTTAACTCGAGCGATGCGGAACGCATCGGCTTGGTGTCCAAGCAGACGTCAACCCATCGCATCCGGACTGCGGCGGGCTATAGCGCAATGAAATGGTCTAAAGCCGATAATCTTATGATTGCCGGAAAGAAACTCGGTACGTTGGATGTAGCAGTTATGGACGGTGGCCCAACTGTCTCACTACTCGGGTTGAATGCGTTATCGCGTCTCCAAAGAGTAACGCTCACACAGGACCAGCTAATCATTGAATAAGTTGGTGACCAATATCGTTAGATATTGCTAGCCGAAAACTTCTTTTGCTGACGCCAGCGCAAGGCCGATCCAATCATTCCAAAACCGAAGATGAACATAGCCCAGGTCATGGGCTCTGGAACCGGGGAAATTATCGGTGGATCTGTGACCGGGGGGGTAACCACGGGTGGCTCAACAACAGGGGGGTCAACGACAGGATCGGGATTGTTCAAAGTTCCCGGAGTTCCACCGCCTCCGCCGATTCCGCCTGGATTACCAGGGCTGCGAGGATTATTTCCCGGATTAACGCCACCGCCCCCAGGGCCAGGATTCAATATACCACCAGGCACTGTTTGCGCTTCCGCTAATTCCGCTGGCAATTCACCAAATTCAGGTACGACTGCTGTAGGCGTATTGCCACCGATAATCTGTTGTGCAACATCTCTGGGATCAGACGGTATAAAACGCGATCTAAGCCTGCGCTCTGGCGTGCCAGCGCCAAATCCCAACAATCGATTAAGCAAAGCATCTGCACCACCAATAGTCAGATAGGTCACCGGCAACTTCTCTGGAACTGCAGTGAATACAAAGGGCGTTTCTGTTTCGGGCACCCACATTGCACGATCATTATAAGGGAATAGCGACGCCACGCCGATAGCAGAGCCGAATATTATAATTGCGGCGCGGCGACGGCGATTAGCTGAAGCTATTAATCCGTTGAGACTATCGGACAAATTCAATTCCCTGATTTAGCATGCCATTGCGGCTTATTGATCGTTAACAAGCCTTTAACTAGTAGATTTTTCGAATTTTGCAACGCCGTTTACCAATATCGGTCATGTTGAATGTACATTCATGTAAATTTATAATTCCGCGACTGCCTGCTTGGCCGTAATCTCATTCAGCACTGCTATTTTATCCACCAAGTCTTGCATTATTGCGGGATTGAAGAAGATCCTTATCGCCTGACACGCTCTTGGCATAAGATTTTTAGCTTCGCCCAATATGATCGGGCGGCGTTCAAGGGTAAAATTGTCAGAATTATGTTTCAAAACTTTCAATATATTAACGATTGGGAAACCAATTTCAGCGCAAACTTACCATCGGAGGCCCGATATGCACGCAAGAAAAATCCGCGACGACGATTCTTTCATTTCGAAGGGCGATCAGAAAAATGCTTTGGAAAAGAGCCAAACTGCATCGGCCACTTCACCGACTGCAAGCTATGTTCCTTCTCCAGCGAGGCGGTTGCAGCAACAGCTGGAAGATCAGTTTCAGAGCACGGCCGCCGTCAAGCCGGCCGATAAATATAGTGGCCTTGTAAGTGTCTCAATAATCGTCGGCAGCTCTTTACTCCTGTGGTTAGGAATGATCGCATTAGCGATGTTCATTTATAGGTAGAAGGCTATATCTGAGCGGCATCATTGCCTGCCCAGTTCTCCTATAAAATCGACATATTATCAGCAGCTTGTAATGCAATAGCCTCGGTATGATCTAAATAGATCCACTGTTCATCAGCCAAGGTTTAGAGAAGAGGCAGATATTGCTCTCCTTCATCATACTTCCAATACGGAAGAACTGTCCCAAATCGGGATACAGACGCTGGCAATTCTCCATATTTCTTACCAATCATGCCCGACAGCGCGGTGTTTTGGTCGCTTTGGCAGCGATAACTCGGTTTACCTCTATATATAAACACAGTTTATCAACTTGTTATGGGATTCAGGTTAACAAAATATAAGTTTGTGGCCTTCTCGTTTGTTTTGTTCTATTTGACAAATCGGGTTGCACAAACATGTGTAGATAAGTGGTGCGGTAGTTGGACGAGAGTTACCCTTTTTCAGGACAGCAATTAGATGGCGGGACAACGGGACGTTGGTCCCTTAAGTCTGTTCGCCTTAGCCTATATTTCCTTCTTCAATTTCTCGATGTTGTTGCGATTGTAGTAGGCTTTTTCCTGGCGAGCTTTTTACGAGAAGAAAAATGGCTGTCGCCACAGGGCTATCATATCGTTCTGTTGGTAGTTCCTATTTTTGTGATGTTTGCCTTCACAAGAGACTCCTATTCTATTGCGTCATTGAGAAGCCTCTCCGAAAGTGTTCGAAGACCATTCTCCGCTTTATTTGCGACGGCACTTGTCGTGATGATGTTTACATTCTTCTCTCAAACAGGCACCGACATCTCAAGGCTCGCTTTTGTTTTTGCGTTTGCCGCGAGCGCAGCTTTGCTTGCCGTTGGTCGACTAATTATCAATCAGATAGTGTGGCAAAAACTCCGCGGAATTGTGATCGATCAGCTACTGATAATCGATGGCGTACCTCCCATAGCGTTTGAGAGGGGCGTGTATTGCTTTGATGCAAAAGCTGAAAATCTATACCCAGATCCGATGGATCCACACATGCTCTCGAAGCTCTCAAAAGTCGTAAAGGGTTATGATCGCATCATAGTCGCATGTACGCGAGAGCGCAGATCAGACTGGGCGCTGTTTCTCAAAGGTTCTGATGTCACCGGCGAATTGCTCGTAAGCGGAACCAATAACATTGGTGCGATCGGCCTCGGGGATTTCGACGGAAATGATACATTGGTTGTTTCCAGGGGTACTTTAAGCCTGGTCAATCGACTAAAAAAACGGGCGTTTGACCTCGCCATCACCATACCGCTCATCATCTTTCTGGCGCCGCTATTAGTGATTGTCGGAATCGCGATAAAATTGGATAGTCCTGGACCGATTTTATTTCGCCAACCACGGGTCGGGAAGGGGAACCGTATCTTCAACATCTACAAGTTTCGTAGCATGCAAGATGATAGTGGGGACAAAAACGGCGATCAATCCACCCAAGTGAACGATCAAAGAATTACCCGCATCGGGAATTTTATTCGCAAGACCAGCATCGACGAATTACCGCAACTTCTCAATGTATTGCGGAATGAAATGAGTGTTGTGGGTCCCCGCCCTCATGCGCTGGGTTCTCTCGCAGGCGACAAGCTTTTTTGGGAAATCAACCAGCGCTATTGGCTGCGACATGCGCTGAAACCCGGAATAACCGGCCTGGCGCAAATCAGAGGCTTTCGCGGCGCTACCGACCGTCAGGAAGACCTTGAAGCGAGGCTCCAATCCGACTTGGAATATTTAGAAGGATGGCGGATGTGGCGAGATGTGACGATCTTGTTCGGCACCGCGAAGGTCTTGATCCATCCTAATGCTTACTAACTAACGGTTCCAATAAGTACCGGGTGAGATGCGTCGATTAAGACTTGCGTCCGCCAGACCCTCTATGTAATGCCGCGCTTCATATTGAGGTGCGGTGGCAGAGTGGTCGATTGCTCCAGTCTTGAAAACTGGCGGGCCAGCAATGGTCCCGAGGGTTCGAATCCCTCCCGCACCTCCACCACCTTTTTCTCCGCTATAACAGAGAGCCCAACTGTATTATCGCAGGCGGCAACCAATTTATAAATTATATCATAGCTGTCCGACCCACGGATTATCAGGTGAATAGTTTCCGATCTGAGATATTTAGGGATTCCCCTTCGGGAAACTTTGTGCGACAACATATTGCAGAAGGGAAGTTTTTCATGCGTTTCACCACCGCGATTGCATTTAGCGCACTGGCATTTCTGACATTACCATCCAGCCTTGGCAATAACAGCGCAACAGCTCAGTCGGCGACTGGTTTCAACGCATATATGCAGGAAGTCGCGAATAAGGCTTTGCAGCAAGGCGTTAGCCAAAGAACATTGGATCGTGTTTTACCAAGCCTGACTTACAACCCTCGCGTCATTCAACTGGATCAAGCTCAGCCTGGTGGTCGGCCGAATAGTGCTATTCCGCCCTTTGCACCTTATAAACGTCGTCACGTCGATGCAGCGCGTATAAATGGCGGCAAAGCCAAATATCGCCAACTTATCTCCAAACTCGCTGAGGTAGAGCGAGAAACTGGTGTTCCGGGGCCGATGATTATGGCGATTTATGGCCATGAGACAAATTACGGGCGAATTACCGGCAATTTCGATATTCCAAGGGCGCTTGCTACTTTAGCCTATGAAGGTCGGCGACGGTCCCTTTTTGAGGCGGAGTTTTTGGCTGTCTTAAAGATGATAGACGGCGGTGTTCCTCAATCTGCTATGAAAGGCAGCTGGGCAGGGGCCATGGGGAAACCGCAATTCCTGCCGTCTGTATATCTAAAGCTTGCCAAAGACGGCAGTGGCGATGGCTATGCCGACATTTGGAACAGCGAATATGATGCTGTTGCCTCTATCGCCAATTATTTCGTCAACGCTGGATGGCGGCGAGACGAGCCATGGGGCATCGCAGTACGCGTTCCGGCTTCTCTCAACCGGTCGGCTATTGCCAATAAAACCAAAGCCGTTCGGTGTCCGCGCGTTCATGAGCGTCACAGTCAATGGAAAACTATGGCGGAATGGCGCGCGTTGGGTGTAGCGCCAGTGACCGGGCGTCAACTTGATAATGAGACTTTGGCAACGCTGCTTGAACCGGATGGGCCGGGACAGACCGCATATTTACTAACCGGCAATTATCGTGTGATATTAGACTATAATTGTTCAAATTTTTATGCGTTATCAGTGGGGCTATTGGCAGATGAAATTCGCAGTTAGGCTTTTTCAAGTTGGCGTAGTTACCGCGGTTCTTACGAGTTGTGGGACTATTGACGGGGTTAATGACAATGCGGATAGCCGTGTATCGCGGATACCTGCTCCCAGCACTGCTGGGGTGGCTGACTTTCCGGTCAAGATCGGGAATCCTTACAAGATCGGCGGAAAAACCTATACACCTCAAGACGTTGCGAGCTATGATGAGGTGGGCTACGCGAGTTGGTACGGGCAGGAACTCGCAGGCAATGCTACGGCAAATGGCGAAACTTTCAACCCCGACGGCATAAGTGCAGCCCATAAAACGCTACCTTTGCCGAGCTATGTCGAGGTTACCGCTTTGGACACCGGAAAAACCATCCTTGTCCGGGTAAATGACCGCGGTCCCTTTGCGAACGATCGGTTGATTGATCTATCACATGGTGCTGCCAAACAGTTGGGCATAGATAGCCAAGGCGTTGCCGGAGTGCGTGTCCGGAAGGTAAATCCCAATGAACAAGAACGGGTAGTCCTTCGCAACGGCGGATCTGCGACCCAGCGCATTGACACACCAGATTCATTGCTGACCATCTTGCGCAAAAACCTTGCAAAACTGCCCACAGCAAAGGTTACGGTCCCGCAAGCATCTGCATCCGCAGCGACACCGCCCGTAAACAATAGCGGCGTCGGAGCATCCTATGTTCCGACATCAGCAAGCGCGCCAGCACCATCATCCACTCATGATAGAGACGGCAAGTTCATCGTCGAACGGGCAGGAAGCGCGCCTGCTTCGCCCCGAAAAGCGCCGCAGACTAATAAAACCATCAAATCAGGCGCCTATGTCGTGCAGGTTGCGGCCTTCTCGAGTAAAAGCCGGGCCGATGCGATGGCGCGCAAAATTGGCGCTAAAGTCATGTCCGATGCGACCCGCAACATATGGAGGGTGCGCTATGGGCCCTATGCTAGTGAAACAGATGCAAAAGCGGGACTCGCGCAGGCGAAAAAGCGCGGCTATAACGACGCGAGAATCCTGCGCTCAAATTGATCCGGTGCGGGGTGCCACTTCTGATTTGAAACCGGGATATTAATGAACAAGATTTTTTGGGCTTCACTGCCTCTTATTGCCATTTCCTCTGCTGTTATTGCGGCACCTGAATATGAAACAGACGCGCCAATAGCGTATATGACAGACCTGTCATCTGGCGCGATATTGTTCGAGAAAAATGCCGACAAACAAATTCCGCCGGCCTCCATGGCGAAAATGATGACCGTGTATGTTGCCTTTGATCAGATCGCCAAGGGCAAACTGAAGTTGGATGAAAAAGTCGATATCCAGCGCGCGACGTGGCAAAAATGGCAGGGGCAAGGGTCTACCATGTTCCTGGGCGTCAACGATAATCCAACTGTAAAAGACCTGCTCCACGGCGTGATCACGCTCTCCGGAAATGACGCCAGCGTTGTACTGGCTGAAGCCATTGCTGGTACTGAAGAAAATTTCGCGGATTTGATGACCAAGACCGCAAAGCGCATCGGAATGAAAAATAGCCGATTTGGCAACAGCACAGGCTGGCCTGACGAAGGCAAAACCATGGTCACTGCCCGTGACCTTGGTACATTAGGCAAACGCCTTTCCGACGATTTTCCAAAGCTTTACAAGCAATTCTTTGGACTAGACGAATTTACCTGGGGCAAAACAAATAGCGGAGAACCGATTACGCAACCCAATCGCAATCCGCTGCTCGGCAAAATCGATGGAGCCGATGGCCTGAAAACCGGCCATACAGAAGAAGCCGGTTTTGGTTTTACCGGTTCCGCTGAACAAAAAGGACGCCGGATCGTGTCTGTTCTGGCCGGACTGAACAGCTATGGCGGCCGAAGCAGTGAATCAGTAAGGTTCATGAATTGGGGGTTTAACGCCTGGGAAACGAAGGCTTTGTTCAAAAAAGGCGCCAAGGTTCAAAGCGCTGAGGTTCAGTTAGGTGATTCCTCGTCGGTCGATTTGGTCGCTCCCAAAGACCTTTTCGCCACTTTGCCAAAAGGCTCCGACAGCGATCTCTCGATGAAGGTGCGTTACAGTGGGCCAATCAAAGCGCCGATCAAGAAGGGTCAGCAGATAGCGACCTTGATCGTGTCTACAGGCGATGCAGGCACCCAATCCATGCCGTTGGTTGCGGGCGAAGCGATCGATGAAGCTGGCTTTTTCGGGTGCGTCTGGGCTGGTTTGAAATCATTATTTGGTCTGGGATAGTAATATGACGGGGCGCTTAATAAGTCTGGAAGGCGGTGAGGGGACGGGTAAGTCCACACAGGCCAAAGCCTTGATCGCTGCGATTGAAAGCAAGGGTATCAAGGCCCATCTCACCCGCGAACCAGGCGGAACGCCTGGCGCAGAAGTCATCAGAAACCTGCTGCTCACCGGCCATGAGGACAAATGGAACATGCGGACGGAAGCCTTGCTATTTGCCGCAGCGCGGGCCGAACATTGCCAATCATTGATTAAACCGTCCCTTGAGAAGGGGGAATGGATTGTCAGTGATCGGTTCATCGACAGCAGCCGTGCCTATCAAACCGTAAGCGGTCAATTGAGCGACGAAGACATCATGGCGTTGCATGAGGTAGGTAGTGGTGGCCTGATGCCGGACCGCACGTTTATTCTTGATCTGCCGGAAAACGTCGCCGCACGCCGCGCGAATGCCCGCGATCGCGGCGATAGCGATAGGATTGGCGGCCGGACCAGCGATTATCATCATGCGGTCATGGCCAAATTTCGCGAATATGCTGACGAAGAACCCAATCGCGTCAAGCTGATTGATGCCGCACAGTCGCCAGAGGATGTGACAGCAAACCTGCTGCAAAATCTGGCCGATCTGCTAGATTGACGGCATGACGTCATTTTTAGGCCATGACAAAGCGCAGCGGATATTTCGCCAGTCATTTGATAATGGCAAGCTTCATCATGCGTGGATTTTGGCTGGGCCAAAGGGTCTAGGAAAAGCTGGTTTTGCCATGCAAGCGGCCCAATTCCTGCTGGATTCCCATGACGGGCAAGATACGCCAGAAAATGGCTTTCACCTGGATGCCCAAAGTCAAAGCGCCAGCCTGTTAGCCGCCGGCTCCCATCCCGATTTCAGGCTCGTTCAGCGCGGTGGAAAGACGGACAAGGAAGAAAAGAAAGCACGTGAAGAGGGGGTTGATGCGCTTGAGGAGCATGAGCTGAAACGCAATATCTCCATCGCTCAGATCCGTAGTCTACAGCAATTATTCGCAACCCAAGCCTCTATTTCACGCTATCGCGTGGTTGTCATTGACGCGATTGATGATCTCGAACGAGGCGGCGCCAATGCGCTGCTTAAAAACCTTGAAGAGCCGCCGAAAGACACGATTTTCTTGTTGGTCAGCCATACGCCAGAGCGCTTGCTGCCGACTATAAGGTCGCGATGTCAGATATTGCGGTTTGATCCGCTTAGCGACGATCAGATGAAGCAAGCGCTGGCGACGATAGCGCGCCACCTGAAGGGTGCGGAGCGCGATGCATTGATAGCGGCTGGGGAAGGGGCTCCCGGCAAATCCTTGCAATTTATAGATGCCGGCCTTGCTGAATTGGAAAGTCTTGCCAACGACATCATGCGAACCGGCGATAAGAATAACCAAATCAAGAGCGATTTGGCGCGTAAATTATCACTGAAGGCGGCCACGCCGCGATATCAGGCCTTTCTATCCTGCGCGCCCAGTTTGATGGCGCGGCATATCAAGGCGGCTGCCACCGGTTCGGGAAACAAGCGCTCAGCCAAAGCCATTGATATCTGGCGCGAAGCGAGCGATTTGGCCGCGATGGCGGTTCCCAAGGCCCTTGATAATCAGGCCGTGATATTTCGCCTTGGTAGCCTGATGGGATCGCTTGCCGAACCGGACATGCGCGCATAAAGAGAAGCAATATTCGGTGGTTTTCACCGAGATTCGGGAAAGCAATCCATGTCCAAGCCTTTTTATATCACCACGGCGATCAGCTATCCCAACGGCCCGCCCCATATCGGTCATGCCTATGAAGCGGTTGCGACCGATGCGATTGCGCGATTTCAACGGCTGTCTGGACGCGATGTCCGCTTTCAGACCGGAACGGATGAGCATGGCTTGAAAATGGCGCAGGCTGCTGCGACCAAGGGGATTACAACGCAAGAATTAGCTAATGAAATGACCCGTCAATTCATTGCGATGTGCGATAAACTTAATGTTTCCTATGATCGTTTCATTCGAACGACGGAAGAAGAACATCACAGGGCTAGTCAGGCGATTTGGCAGGCGATGGAGGCCAAAGGTGATCTCTATCTCGACAAATATGAGGGATGGTACTCCGTTCGAGACGAAGCCTATTATGACGAAAGCGAGCTGATTGAAGCCGAAGGCGAGGGGGGCACGAAAGAAAAACTGTCTCCCCAAGGCACTCCTGTTGAGTGGACAGTCGAAGAAAGCTGGTTTTTCCGGCTCTCCAAATATCAAGAACCTCTATTAAAGCTTTTCAAGGACAACCCGGAATTTCTGAAGCCGGATAGCCGTCGCAACGAGATGATCAAGTTTGTCGAGGGCGGCTTAAACGATTTATCCATTTCCCGAACTAGCTTTGATTGGGGCGTAAAAGTACCGGGTAGCGAAAATCATGTGATGTATGTTTGGGTCGACGCCCTGACCAACTATCTCACGGGGCTGGGCTATCCAGAGCAAACGGATCTTTATCCGAAATTCTGGAGCAAAGGCGGTGACATCACGCATATCATCGGCAAAGATATTGTGCGTTTTCATACCATTTACTGGCCAGCCTTTCTAATGAGTGCAAATTTGCCGTTGCCCAAACAGGTATTCGGACATGGGTTCCTGCTCAATCGCGGCGAGAAAATGTCCAAGTCGGTTGGCAATGTCGTAGATCCAATAGCACTGGCCGATGCTTTTGGTGTCGATCAGTTGCGTTATTTTCTCTTGTCAGAGGTGGTTTTCGGAAAAGACGGAAGCTATTCCGCCGAAATGATCGTCACGAAAACCAATGCCGACCTTGCCAATAATTTCGGCAATCTGGCGCAGCGCAGCTTATCCATGATTGCCAAAAATTGCGAGGGCAAGATACCCGCGGCGGGCGAGAAAACTGTGGCTGAAGAACAACTTATCGACGACTTGCAATCTTGCTTCGAAAATATGAACGCGCTAATGGAAAATGGCGAATATCCGATCCATGCGGCAATTGACCTTCTGCGTGAACGGTTGAGTGCGACCAATCAATATTTTGCCGATCAGGCGCCATGGGCATTGCGGAAAACTGATCCGGCGCGCGCTGACACCGTGCTATATTATACCGCGGAATCCATTCGGCAACTTGCCATTATGTTGCGGTGGGTTATTCCGGAAAGTTGTGACAAAATGCTAGATCTTTTGGCACAACCCGCGGACATTCGAGCATTTTGTGACATGGACAAGGCCATCTCAACCGGTCTGACACTGCCTGCACCAAGCGGTATATTTCCGCGTTTGGAAATGCCGGTGGCAGAAGGGGAGACGTAGATGCTCGTCGATAGCCATTGTCATCTCAACTATAAGGGCCTCGTGGAAGAGCAGGGCGCTGTCCTGGATCGAGCGCGGGAGAGCGGTGTAACGGCGATGCTCAATATCTCGACCCGGGAAAGTGAGTGGCGTGATATTGTGGCCACCGCAGAACGCGAGAGCGATGTCTGGTCGAGTATCGGTATTCATCCGCACGAAGCGGATGCGCATCCGGATATTGATTTGGCGAAATTGGTTGACGAAGCGCAGCACGAACGGGTTGTCGCCATTGGTGAAACCGGCCTCGACTATTATTATGATCATAGTGACCGCGATCGCCAGCGACAGAGCTTTCGCACACATATTCACGCAGCGCGGGAAACCGGTTTACCGATCATCGTGCACACGCGTGATGCGGAGGATGATACCGCTTCTATCATGGCGGAAGAAATGGAGAAGGGCGCTTATACCGGTGTTATTCACTGCTTTACAGCCAGCGAAGACTTCGCTCATAAAGCGCTGGATTTAGGGCTTTATATCTCGATTTCCGGTATCGTGACGTTCAAGAACGCCAAAGACCTCCAGGCCACAGCTGCCAAACTGCCCATGGAGCGTTTGCTGGTGGAAACTGACGCCCCGTTTCTGGCGCCGGTACCGCATCGGGGGAAAACCGGTGAGCCTGCTTTTGTGGCTGATACGGCAAAATTTCTGGCGGAACTGCGTGGCGACGACTATTCCGAGCTTTGCGAGGCCACGGCGCAGAATTTCTATCGCTTGTTCAACAAGGCAAAACCCTAGTCTTGGCGCTAAAGCTGACCATTTTGGGCTGCGGAACATCTTCCGGCGTACCGCGGATCGGAAATGACTGGGGTGATTGCAATCCCAATCAACCAAAGAACAGACGGAGCAGGGTGTCCATCATCGTGGAAAGCCCCGAAACGCGTATCCTGGTCGACACATCCCCGGATTTGCGGGCGCAGTTTCTGGCTTGCGGAATTGATGCGGTTGATCATGTTATCTGGACCCACGACCATGCCGATCATTGCCATGGTATTGATGACTTACGGCAGGTTTTTCAGAAGAAACGCGAACCCATTCCGGCTTATGCGCGTTCCTTTGCTCTGGAAAGTCTCAAACGGCGCTTCGCTTATGCGTTTGAGGGACACAAATATTATCCATCCATTTGTGACGGCCGCTTGCTGGAAACAGAAACCAAAATTGGGGATATTGTCGTAAAAACCGTCGACCAGCCTCATGGCGGCATCACATCTGCGGGACTGCGTTTCGTGTATCAGGGAAAGTCGATATCCTATGCCACCGACTTCGGCGAAGTAACTGAAGAGATGAGAAAAAAATTCAGGAATACTGATCTGTTCGTGGTCGACGCTCTGCGCGAAAAACCGCACCCAACCCATGCCCATCTCGACATGACGCTCGATTTCATAGATGCAGTAAAACCTGGATTTAGCCTGCTGACGCATATGGACAAATCGATGGACTACGACCATCTAATATCCATATTACCAGAAGATATTCAGCCCGCTTATGATGGATTTGTGATAGAGATTTAGACGTGACCGAAGATCAGAATATCAATCTTGTTTTTGCCATCGGGGCTTTGATACTCGTTGCCAGCGCCTTGTTTTCGCGCCGCATCGGCTTCGGGGAGATTGTGCGATCAGTTTTAAGCTGGATCGCGATATTTGCGATATTCATCGTGATGTTTTCTTACCAGCATGAAATTGTCGGCGTCTGGAACAAGGTCACCGGAGAGTTAACCGGTGCCAATGAGCAGCAAATTGTTGGCGATACATTGAAGATACGCCAATCACCCGATGGTCATTATTGGGCGGATGCGCAAGTCAATGGCATGCCGGTTCGCTTTTTGATCGATAGCGGCGCGACAACGACGGCTATGACCTTGAAAACAGCGCAAGCCGCTAACATCGAGATCAACGAAGGCGGTTTTCCAACTTACTTGAATACAGCGAACGGAACCGTTGAAGCGCAACGCGGTATGATCCAGTCGCTACGTGTCGGTCCCATGACAGCTCTGGATTTGCCAGTTGTTGTGGCCGAAGCCTTTGGCGATTCCAATGTGCTGGGAATGAATTTTCTATCGGAGATGAAGAGTTGGCGGGTAGAAGGGCGCGAGATGATCCTGGAACCGCCAGAGCGCGCCCGGCGCCAATAATTTAACATAATATGTATTATCAACCTTATTCATCGATGTTCGGTTTCCCTACTCGGTAACCCCTCGCTTATATACTCCCTGCTATATCGATGCTCTTAGTGCGCCAGATTTCCGCCAGTTCGCCCTTGTGTTAACAAGGAATCCGCTAAAAATATCAGATAGTCGGGATCGAACGGTTTTTTGATGTAAGCGTCAGCTCCGGCAAAGGCAGCGAGCTGGATATCTTTTTCGCTGTGCCGCGCTGTCAACATCAATACCGGTGTGTGATAGAATTCACTATGAAGCCTGATGGCCCGTAAAACCTCCATACCGGACATTTCTGGAATGGAACAATCAAGGATGATCAGTTCGGGCTGTTTGATGCTGATAGCCTGCAGCGCAGATTTACCGTCTTCGACAACGCCGACGACATGACCCGCCGAAGCGAGCGTCTCTCGGACGATCTCACTCATGATAGTATCGTCTTCTGCGTATATAATACGTGCCACTATGCGGGCCTTCCTGTTTGTGCAATGATGATCATGTCGGCGACGGCCTTCCTAATTTTTCTAGGGCGTTCAGCCAGTTTCCAACTGATAATTCCCTTTTCGAGTTTTCTGGCCTGATCCCCGAGTTCGGCTTCACCGAACAGAGCGGCCGTGCCGATCAGTTTATGCAAATGGTCGCAAGTTTCCTTCAGTGCCCGGTCGGTGAAGGTTCCAATTCTGACGAGACTAGACAGACTGGACATCGCTTGATTTCTGCGTGCGCGATAACGATTGTCGAGTTCTTCTGAGATGTAACAGTGATTATCGGCCAGCGCCGCGGTCGCCGTTGCGACCTTGGCAGTATTATGCCCTGCCCGCTCCGGAATTCGTTCGATCAATATCTTTTGCAACTCTTGGATAACCACGGGCTTGGCAATATGATCCTGCATGCCGGATGCCAGGCAGCAATTGATATCTTCCTTGTAAGCATTTGCGGTAATCGCAACTATAGGTAACGACTGACCGGATACTCCGCTGGCACGGATCATACGGGTAGCTTGATACCCATCCATGACAGGCATTTCTACATCCATGAGAACCAGATCAATGGGGGTTTTGGTTAGATAAGCCTCATCAATCTTGGCCACCGCCTCGGCACCGTCCGCCGCCAATTCGGCTTTATAGCCCAAGCGTTCGATCATCGCCTGAATCATAATCCGATTAACATCATGATCCTCAACCAAAAGCAAATGCCCCTTTGGCACATACTCTTCAGCGGTTGCAAAAAGGTCAGTGGTTTGATTTTCCGGCTGGTCGCTATGCACGTTATATTCCTTCGCGTTCACAAATTATTTCCACATGGCTTCGCTGGAATCATAAGATCCTCAGAATGTTCAGTCCTATCTACGGACAATCTCGCCAAACTTAATTTTTGAGCGGTTGGAAAACGTCACGATATACCCATAATCCCCTCAATTCGTGAGGTTTGGCACTTAGATATGGCCATTCTGGCGCTGTTTTCGTCTTTTTCCCCATCACATCATTAATATGGCTCAGCACGATCCGTTAGTAATTGAACACGTGCGACCAACATCTTGATCTAACGGGAAAACGGTCATGTCGACGGCGATTGGATAAGGGGGTTTTTGGGAATGGCACAGATTTTACTAGCGGATGACGATGCCCTGATCGGGGAGGTGATATTCCATCGATTGCAGGAAAGAGGTCACAATGTTGTGGTGGTCGATAATGGCGGGCATGTGGTGGAACAGACCCTGGAAACCAAACCCGAAATAATCATTTTGGATAACTTGATGCCGGGCCTGACGGGCACCGAAGTTCTATCCGAACTCCAAAAAAATGCTTTTACCGCAACTATTCCGGTCATCATGCTCACTGCTCAAACGGGCCGGAACCATATGATCGAAGCTTACCGCGCCGGTGCATCGGATTATATGACCAAACCCTTTGATCCGGAAGACCTGATTAACCGCGTCGCAGGCGTTATAGGTTCCAACACTCTGCCCGATTATGAACAATCAGCTGTCTAGTCGGGTTTCCATCATGAGCAAATTCATTCAGCATATCGGGCAAAATAGAGCCATAGTTGTCATAGCGTTATTGACCCTCGTAGGATCGGTGACACTGCTGGGCATCACGATCTTCGCGTGGAAAATGGCAAGTGTAACGAACTACGAGCGTAACCTTACAGCGTTCAATGCCCTAACCGCAGATAATGGTCACGCGATGCGGAGCAGATTAGATAGCTACGCGCAGAGCCTCGATGGCGGCGCAGCGCTGTATGCAGCATCTGAAATTGTTCCTCTGAGCAAGTGGCAAGCTTATGTAGAAGTGCTAAATATTGAGGAAACTCTGCCCGGAATTAACGGCATTGGTTTCATCCAGCCAGTTATGCGCGAAGAAGTTGACGCATATCTCGGATCGGCTCGCGCTAGAGGGATAGCCAATATAACGCTACACCCCGTAACCACCCTTCCGGAAATAATGTCTATAACCTACATTGAGCCGCTCGAGCCAAACAAGGAAGCAGTCGGCTTGGATATTGCTTTTGAGGATAATCGACGTCAAGCCGCCAATTTCGCGCGTGACACTGGCCGGGCGACAATCACCAAGCGTATTGATCTGGTTCAAGATAGAACAAAAAGCGCCGGATTTTTATTGTTGCGCCCGACCTATGCCAAGGGCCAACCAGTTAATACCGCCATTCAGCGCCGTGCTGCATTTACGGGCTGGATTTACGCTCCTTTCATAGCAGCGCGGTTTATGGACGGTCTTACCGCCAGCCAAGGCAAGAGTTTTGACTTGCAGGTCTATGACGGTACCTCCCCTTTACGGTCAGATTTGATTTTCCGGAGCAACAAGGACGAAACTGTTTCGGAACGAAAGGCAGAATATGAGATTGTCCGTACATTTCCGATGATGGAACAAAACTGGACTGTCGTTTGGAAGAGTACACCGGAATTTGAAGCCAGCGTCCAAACCAAGGAACCTTTACTCATATTAATTGGTGGACTCGCGCTAAGTGCATCTTTTGTTGTGATGATGATGTTTTATGCTCGGCGGGAAGCTTATGTCCGCAACGAGGTAGCCATTAAGACCGAAGCTCTGGTTTTGAAAGAACAGGAAGTGCGTAGCGCGTTGACCAAAGCGGAACGGGCCACGGAAGCCAAATCCAAGTTTCTCGCCAATATGAGTCATGAAATTCGCACTCCGATGAACGGTGTTATTGGTTTTACGCAATTGCTGGATGATGGCGGTCTCAATGAGAAACAGCAGCGCTATGTCCAGATGATATCAGATTCTGGTGCTGCAATGATGAACTTGTTGAATGATATCCTCGATATCTCGAAGGTTGATGCGGGCTTGCTGGCCATTAACGAAGAGCGTGTTTGTGTCCGGCATGTTTTGGAAGGTTGCATGAAATTGGTTTCGCCGACAGCAGAAACCAAGGACTTAGAATTGATATTGGACGTTGATCCTGAAATGCCGACGGCGATCAAAACGGATGGGCTGAGATTAAGACAAATTGTACTTAATCTACTGGCCAATGCCGTTAAGTTTACCGAAACCGGACATGTGAAACTCGAAGTCAAATTTTATCCCGCACAAAAATTGGCCGGCGGTTTGGGCCATGAAGCGGAAATATCCATCGTTGTTTCTGATACGGGGATTGGCATAGATCCCGATCGACAAGAAACTATTTTCAACCCCTTTATGCAGGCCGATGATTCCACGGTCCGCAAATATGGTGGTACGGGACTCGGTTTGACCATTAGTAACCAATTGGTCGGATTGATGAACGGCCGTATGTCCCTGAATAGTGAGATGAATGAGGGTTCTGCCTTTACGGTTACCCTGCCTGCTAAAATATACCAGGATCCGGTTTTGGAAAATGGCAACGGCACCGAGGAAATAAGCGATAATAAGAAAACACTTCTGGATCGGAGGTTGAATATATTGGTGGCGGAAGATCATGATGTGAACCAGTTGTTGCTTGAAGAAATGCTCGAAAAACTGGACTGCAATTTCACGTTGGCCAATGACGGTGCAGAAGCTGTGGCAGAAGCAAGGGCCGCTGATGCGCAAAACCGACCATTTGATTTGGTATTGATGGATATTCAGATGCCAAATATGGACGGGCTGAAGGCGACTGCAGCCATTCGAAAGCACGGGATTTCTGCTGAGACATTGCCGATTATTGCATTAACGGCAAATGCTTACACCCAGGATGTCGAAGATTGCCTCACCGCGGGAATGCAGGCCCATCTTGCGAAACCCTTTTCCATAAGTCAGCTTCGGGAGATATTGGATCGTTGGAGTCAGCGTAACCCGGAAGCAAAAGCGGCGTAAGTCGTCTGATCCCAAGAGATCAGCACCCCGCCCTAGTCTCCTGTATTGGCATAGGTGGAGATACCAGATAAGAGACATTTCTTATCGATACAGGGACGACTGACCTAATGATTGCTCCGCTTCTCGAAGTCATGCGCCGATTGCGCGATCCCGAAACCGGGTGTGAATGGGATACTGTCCAGACCTTTGAAACGATTGCCCCTTATACCATCGAAGAAGCTTACGAAGTCGCTGATGCCATTCAGCGCAAGGATGTCGATGCATTGAAAGATGAATTGGGCGATTTGCTATTGCAGGTCGTATTTCACAGCCAAATAGCATCTGATGAAGGCCATTTTACCTTCAAAGATGTTGTGGACAACATCTGCGAAAAAATGATCCGGCGGCATCCTCATATCTTTGGCGGGGCCGAGGAAACGCCCGGGTGGGAGCAGATAAAAGCGAAAGAGCGCGCTGAATCCGGAAACCCAAGTGCACTGGATGGCGTGGCATTGGCCCTGCCCGCCCTACTCCGCGCGCAAAAAATACAGAAACGGGCGGCCCGCGTTGGCTTTGATTGGCCCGACAAGGCACCTGTTAAGGCAAAACTGCTCGAAGAATTGGACGAGGTTGAGCAAGCTGAAAGCCAAGAGGAAATTCACGAAGAGATTGGCGATTTGATTTTTTCGGCTGTCAATCTGGCGCGCCATTATGGTGTTGATGCGGAAGAGGCGCTGTCCGATGCTACGAGGAAATTCTCATTGCGATTCAACAAAGTGGAAAACTCCGTTTCGAGAGACATGAAAGACATGGCTATCGATGAACTGGAAGAGGAATGGCAGAAGGCCAAGTCGCTAACCTAAAGCGCGTGGAAACGGCCCCAATTCCGGTTAGACATTTGCACATCCAAGACCAAATCGTCATCCGCTTGTTCTGTCTCCAAAACGCGGCCATTTTCATGAAGCCATGCCAACCGCTTGCCGTCAGATACCGACAATGTGACCGTTTCGATATTATGATTGCGCGACAAGTTATCCGTCACCATTTCTATCAGAGCATCGATACCCTGCCCGGTCATCGCTGATATCAGGCAGACATTGTCCGGAATATCTTGCGGTAATTTTATCGCGTCCGGGTTATCAGACTTAATCAGGTCAACCTTGTTCCAGGCTTCAATGATCGGGGCGCCCTCCCCGTCTTGCAGCTCAACTCCCAATTCCAGCAATATTTGTTCAACATCTCGGGCCTGCCCGTCGCTTGAAGAATGGGATATATCGCGGACGTGGATAATAACATCTGCCGCCGTCACTTCTTCCAAAGTCGCCCGGAAAGCTGCTACCAATTGCGTAGGAAGATCCGAGACGAAACCCACCGTGTCAGACAGGATCGCCTTGTCATAGCCTGGCAGAGGAAATTGCCGCATCGTCGGATCAAGAGTAGCAAAGAGCAAGTCTTCGGCAAACACATCTGCGCCAGTTAAGCGATTGAAAAGCGTAGATTTTCCGGCATTGGTATAGCCGACAAGTGCTATGACAGGCCACGGCGCTTTTTGACGCCGGGATCGGTGAAGCGTCCGCGTCTTGCGCAAATGGGAGAGATCCTTGCGCAATTTTGCCATTCGATCGCGGATCATCCGCCGATCGGACTCAATCTGTGTCTCGCCCGGACCACCCAGGAAACCAAAACCGCCCCGTTGCCGCTCCAAGTGGGTCCAGCTACGCACCAAACGACCTGCCTGATAGTCGAGATGGGCCAACTCCACCTGCAGTCGCCCTTCAGCAGTGGCGGCTCTCGCACCGAAAATCTCTAAAATCAGTCCGGTACGATCAATGACTTTGACCTTCAGCTCTTCTTCGAGATTGCGTTGTTGAATTGCACTTAGAGTACCGTCGACAATCAGTATATTGGCATCTTCCTGGGCCAATATCGTTTTAATTTGCCCGACTTGTCCGGAACCGAATAATGTCCCCGGCTTTGGCGTACGAACGGTGAAATATCGCGCAGAAGTCGTTTCCAGGCCAATAGCCAGAGCGAGGCCGACAGCCTCTTCTAACCGGTATTCCAATGCATTTTGGCTCAACGCCCCGAAATCGGGGTGGACGATGACCGCTTGGTCTTTTGTTCCGTCCAGTTCGTTTTTTTCAAATGGGATCAATGGGAGCCTTCATCGCTATTGTTATAGTCAGCCAAATTAATGGCACCACTCGGCTGAATTGTGGAAATCGCATGTTTATAGACCAGCTGGGCCAAGCCTTCCCGCTCCAGCAATATACAGAACAGATCGTAAGCAGCCACTTCACCCTGCAGCATAACACCGTTCACGAGAAACATGGTCACAGGATCGCTGCTATCCCGCACAGCCATAAGAAACACTTCCTGGAGCACGCCATTTTTTACTTTTGCGCGTTCCATCAGATCCGAAAATGCCTGCATATCAAGGCTCTGTGACGGCATGATGGTCGAAATCGCGTGCTTGTAAACCAGCTGTGACTGACCGTCACGACGCAGCAGAACCGAGAAATTATCGAACCATGTAACAATGCCCTGCAACTTCACGCCTTTAACCAGAAACATTGTCACGGGCATTTTGGATTTACGGAGAGAGTTTAAGAAGAGATCTTGCAAATTATTTGATTTATCGGTCATTTTTGACTTCCGCTTTTTGGCGGCGCAAAGCCGCAGACAGGGTTAGATGCGCGGCTTTTCGTATTGGGGGGAACCGCTTATTCGACATATATGGATTCATAAGCGAAGCTACAACAGCTATCGGACAAACCGTTATTCGACGCTCTGCTTCTTTTTCGCGGCCAGCCCGAGAATTTTGAGCTTCCGGTGTAACGCGGACCTCTCCATTCCAATAAAATTGGCCGTTTTTGATATGTTGCCGGAAAATCTTCTGATCTGTACTTTAAGATATTCGCGCTCGAAACTTTCACGAGCTTCGCGCAGTGGCGAGCCCATCAGCGATGCAACGCCCTGATCCAGATCGTCATCATTACCCAATATCTCTGGCGGCAACATTTCAATCTCTATCTTTGTAAAATTGTCTTTTGGCGCCAATATAATTGTCCGCTCGATGACATTCCGCAATTGCCGGACATTTCCGGGCCAGTCACACGCCTGTAATGCAGCCATCGCCTCGGTAGAAATCTCTGGCGGGTTCAGACGTTGATCGGCGGCAAAGCGGGCAGAATAATGCTCCACCAATGTTGGTATATCTTCCCGGCGTTGGTTAAGCGGCGGCAACTCGACCGGCACAACATTTAACCGATAGAAAAGATCTTCGCGAAAACGCTTCTCCTGAATCTCTTCATCAAGATTGCGCGAAGTGGCCGACACCACCCGAACATCCACTTTTACGCGTTGTGTGCCGCCAAGACGGACGAAGCTTTGCTCGGTTAGCACGCGCAAAATCTTGCCCTGCGTATCCAGAGGCATGTCGGCCACTTCATCAATAAACAATGTTCCACCGTGGGCCTCTTCAAGAAGTCCTATTTTTTCGACGGCTCCATTTTTCTCTGTTCCAAATAGTTCTTCTTCGACGCTTTCGGGAGAAAGGCGAGCCGCACTGATGGTCACGAACGGAGCATTTGCGCGCGTGCTCCAATTGTGCATCAGGCGTCCAGCGACCTCCTTGCCGACACCTGCCGGACCGGAGATAAGCAAGCGACTACCGGTGCCGGCAACCCGTTTCAGTGTCGCGCGCACAGCATTTACCGCAGCACTGTTGCCGGTAAGTTCGTCAGCAAACCCAACACGCGCTTTCAATATCTCATTTTCGCGGCGCAAGCTCTCTGTCTCGGTGGCTCTCGCGACCAAATGCATAAGATGTTCGGCTTCAAACGGCTTCTCTATAAAATCAACCGCGCCCTGGGAAATGGCCGCCACGGCCGTATCGATATTTCCGTGCCCGGAAATAACAATAACTGGCAATCGCGCATCAATTTTCTTGATTTCAGTCAGCAATTCCAGCCCATCCAGGCGAGAACCTCTCAACCAGACATCGAGCAATACCAGCGACGGTTTGCGTTCCTTAACCGCCGCAAGCGCTGAGTCACTATCACCGGCCACTCGAGTTTCGTAGCCGTCATCTTCTAGAACACCGGATATCAATTCACGAATATCAGGTTCATCATCAACAATCAGGATATCTAATGCCATATTTTCGACCTCTAAATTGGGGGTAATTTATCTGCTAGCGGACGCTCTTCATCCTCGGCTCCGATGACCGTTTTGGATTTATCTATAATCGCGCTGTCTTGTGAGAAACTCTCTGCCAAGCGCTCTAACTTTTTGGAATTCAGCTTAATCGTCACACGCGTACCACCGCCCTCCTCCGCCGAACGGGAGTCAGAGAAGCTGATGGATCCAAAATGTTCTTCGACAATCTTTTTCACAATGGCCAATCCCAAACCCGTCCCCTTCTCCCGGGTAGTCATATAAGGTTCTACGATCCGCTCTCGCTCAGCGGGAAGGCCTATTCCATTATCATCCAGTCGGATTTCTATATCGTCGTCGTTTTGGCAGACGGCCATGCTTATCTGACCGTCGTCATACGAGAACTCAGAACTGTCTTCTGCTTTTTGTTCGATAGCCTCAACAGCATTTTTTACGATATTGGTAAGCGCTTGCCCCAGCTGTCGGCGATCACAAACCAGCGATGTTTGTGGATCATCGGCATCGAAACTGAATTGAATTTTAGGATGCGCAACTTCTTGCAGAAACATCGCCTGCTTGACGATATCGGTCAAATTTTCTTCCCGGAAGACGGGTTTGGGCATCCGCGCAAACGACGAAAACTCGTCGACAATATTTCGCAGATCGCCGACTTGTCGCACAATTGTACCCGTCAATTGAGAGAAAACTGGGCCATCTTCAGTCATGTTTTTGCCAAAGCGTCGCTGCAATCTCTCCGCAGCCAGCTGAATCGGGGTGAGCGGGTTTTTAATTTCGTGCGCAATTCTGCGAGCAACGTCCGACCAAGCAGCACGGCGCTGGTCCAAAAGTCGTTGCGTAATATCTTCAAAGGTAATGACATGACCTGACAGCCCGCTAACAATCTTCACTTCTAACGTGCGAATTTCGCTGCCAGACGAAAATTGGATGATAGTATTTTCAACGCCATCATCAATGAGTGCCCTAAACTCAGGCGCGACTTCCGATATCTGAGCATCCAGCAGATCATCATTCTGCCGCGCAAGCAGTGCCTGCGCTCGGGAATTAACGAGACTGATCCGTCCAGACTTATCCAGACTGATGATGCCCGCTGTCACGGATTCTAAAACGGTTTCAATAAAGGCGCGGCGACTGCCAAGTTGATTATTGGCGGTTAATAAGGCTGTTGTCTGGGTTTCCAATCGCTCTGTCATGCGATTAAACGCCCTGCCCAATGTCCCGATCTCGTCTTTCGCAACTGGCGTCGGCACGCGGGTTGCCAAGTCACCTTCTGTAATGCGCTTAGCGGCATGAACGAGGTCACCAACCGGCCTTACCATTCGATCCGCTACCGCCAGCGCAATCCACAGCGCAAATCCCACAATGAAAAGGGACACAACGAATAAGGCGATGTTAAACTGCAGCTGCAGGCTGCGGGACCGCGTGAACAGATTATCGTAATCTTCCAAAACGGACTGCGCGCGCTCCCATTGGCTGAGCGCCAGCATATCCGAATCTCGCGCAGCATAGAGAAAAACTCGGGATTCCAAGTCCAGTGGGGTTACTGCTTCAATCTTGTTTGACTTGGCGGTCACCACATAATTCCGCCCCTCAAGCAATTGATTGAGCACATCCTCGGAAATCTTGGTGTTTTGGTCTTCGTCCTCTGGGTTTACAGCAGCTGCTGTGCGCGCGACATTATCCTGGCCATATTGAATTATCGCGGATTCATTCAACTTGCGAGTAAGCACCTGAAAAGAGTAGTTTTCGGCAAATTCTGGGTGATTGATTCCCTTTTCAGAAAGGAAACTCCGCAAATCGCTGGCCATCGTAATGGTCTCTTCGCCAACATCTTTGCGGTTTTGATCATAATAACCCCGAGCCAGACTATTGGCATTTTCCAGCATGCCTCTGGCGCGATCGGAAAACCAAAATTCAACGCCATATTGGAACAGCAACGATGCGAAGATTACGACCAGCAGCATTGGAACACTGGCCACTAGAGAAAATAGCGCAACAAGCCGTACGTGCAGGCGGCCGCTGCTGCCCACTGCCGATTTCGCCGCCCTGCCCTTCGCCATGCGGCGGCCAAGCAAGACCAGCAAGATGATGGCAGGAATGAGGTTTGCGACGAGCAATGCTGCTGTCAGCGGGGGAGAGATAAAGTCGGTTCGTCCCGACTGTGAACTCAGGAGAGCATAGCTGCCTGCCGCCATGGCGAGAAACAAAAGTATGACGCCCCACTCAACCCTTTTCATCGCCTTATCATTTTCGGCGAGAAGCGAAAGCCTTCGCAGCCAAGCTGGTGATCGCTTTTCGGAAAGAGACTGCGGAGCATTCATTGTGGTCTTGTTACAACAGATTCGTTGTAAAAACAGCACTAATGACGCAAAAATGTCACGCTTTAGCGCGCAGAAGAATCCGTTTACCGCGATCCCGTTGGATCGATATCATATTCCGTCAACTTTTTCCGCAACGTATTGCGATTGATGCCAAGCATATTGGCCGCTTTGATTTGGTTGCCATGAGCTCTGCGCAATACTTCTTCCAGCATCGGCCTTTCAAATTTTTCCAAGGCTCTCACATAAAGAGAGTTGCCCGGTCCTTTGTCCAGGATCAAGTCTCCAACAATCGACTTCACGCGATCCGAAAACCCCGATTCTGCCATTTGTCCTTTTTCATCGCCCTGTTCTGACTGCAAGATTTGTCTTATCGCTGTTTCCGACAATTCTTCTTCACGAGCGGTTACGACGAGCCGATAAATAAGGTTTTTCAACTCTCTTACATTTCCGCGCCAACCATGGCGGGAGAGCAGTTCCATCCCGTCTGTCGTCAAAGCTTTTTTGGGCAGGCCCTCGGAAACAGCAAGATTCAGGAAATGGTTGGCCAATGCAGGGACGTCGCTTGCTCGATCACGCAGTGGTGGCAATTCAATGGGTACGACATTGATCCGATAATAGAGATCTTCGCGGAATTTGCCGTCTTCGATCAGCTTCACAAAATCCTGATTGGTCGCTGCAATAATCCGGACATCAAGCTTGATAAGGCCTTTGCCCCCCACCCGATTAATTTCGCCGGATTGCAAGGCGCGTAACAGCCTTGTTTGGGCATGCATCGGCATATCACCAATTTCGTCGAGAAAAAGTGTTCCGCCTTGGGCTTGTTCAAACTTGCCGGCAGCGCTGCTAACGGCACCGGTAAAGGCCCCTTTTTCATGACCGAACAACTCGGCCTCGATCAGATCAGTCGGAATAGCCGCCATATTAACGGCAATAAAGGGCCCCGCTTTTCGGTGTCCCAAAGTATGAATGGCCTCGGCGACCAATTCTTTACCAGTACCCGACTCGCCCAGGATGAGTACAGACAGATCGTTACGCAAAAGCCTAGCAATCATTCGGTAAACCTCTTGCATCGCTGGACTGCGGCCCACCAACGGAAGATTGTCTTCCTCCAAATTTTCTGTCGACAATCCCGCAACGCGAGGCTTCATCGCCTGTTGCACAACTTCGACCAGTTCATCGAGATCAAAAGGCTTGGGGAAATATTCAAACGCACCGGTCTCTGATGCGCGGACGGCTGTGTTCAAAGTATTTTGCGCTGATATAACAATAATCGGTAGATCGGCATCACGCGCCTTCACAGCGTCCAGCGTAGCAATCCCGTCTTCTTCACCCAAACCGACGTCTGTGATCAATAAGTCATATTTACCGCTGGCCAGAAGGGCATCGCGATCCCCAACAGACTTGCAGCTATCTACCGCCATGCCCTCTGCTTTCAAAGCCGTCGAAATGATGTGGCTAACGGATGGATCATCTTCAACCAACAAGACGGTTTGCTTATCCATCCTACTATCCTTGTTCCGCTATCGGTAAAAACAAAACAAACTGCGTATGATCTGAAGCAGCGGACCGTTCATATCTAACGCGGCCATTCATATCGTTCATCAATTTTCTAACTAGCGCGAGACCAAGCCCCTGCCCTTCTCGTTTCGTCGACACAAATGGCGAGAAAATATCCTGTTCCAATTCAAGGGGGACGCCTGGTCCGTCATCCTTAATAATGATTTCAACAGGCAATCGGACGACTTGATCGGAACCATGAACGGAGAAGGACGCGCCAAAGCTGTAGCGGGTGATGACCTGAATTTCTGGATTGTCGTGCTTTCTGGTAGCATCCACCGCATTCGACAGCAGGTTAGTCAAAACCTGCATCATCGCATCAGGATCCACCAGCACGTCTGGCAAAGAGGGGTCGAACTGGTCCGTTATTTTAAGATCACCGTTATAAGCGGTTTCGATCGACTGTCTGGCCCGATCGATCAGCGAGTGCACATTGACGGCCTCTACCTTGGCTGGCTGTTTGGTTGACAGACTCTGCATTCGGTCGAGCAATTTCGCGATCCGTTCAACCTCACCTTTTATCATGTGAGTTAAAGGTCTTTGATCCTCCGTCAGGGACCGATCAAGCAACTGTGCCGCGCCTTTAATGGCGGCCAGGGGATTCTTAATCTCATGCCCCAAAATATCCGGTGCGCGTATGGAGAATTGATCCTGCTCGCCCGACCCCTGCTCTACAACCGGACCATCTGCCGGTAGCGGCGCGATGGATAAGATGCGCCAGCTTTGATCGGCCGGTATTGTATGGATATCGAAATTCACAAGCCCGCCTTCGCGCCCTCTTAATCTGACAGGAACCCGCCGAGCTGCGACATTCGCGTCCTTGTTCAGCAGCGCGCTCGACAAGCGTTCATCCTGAAACTGAATTTGGTCCGCGACATGCGCGCCGATCAAATGCCGCGCGCTCCGGCCCAGAAAATTCTCTGCTACCGGATTCACTTTGGCGATTTGATGCTGCTCATCAATAATCAGCAATGCGTCTGGCAAACCTGCAAATATCTGTTCTGCCGAAGGCAAGCTGCTCATCAGGCGGCAGCTTTGTTTAGCCAGGGGGCGTAAAAATCCTGCAACATGGCGAGAACTTTGGAAGCGTCAGCCTCTTTGTTGGCTTGATTGCGAAAGTCAGCAGATCCCGGCAAACCCTTGGTATACCAACCGATATGCTTGCGCGCGACTTTGACGCCGATATCTTCGCCATAAAGGTCCAGCATAGCGCGGTAATGCTCTTCGAGAACCGCATATTGGGATTGCAAATCAGGATCTGGCAAAGTGGTACCGTGCTCAAACCAGTGCATGACCTGTCCCAGCAGCCAAGGCTTTCCATATGCGCCCCGCCCGATCATCAAGCCATCGGCACCGCTTTCCTCCAAAGCCCGCTCACAATCTTCAAGGGTACAGATATCGCCATTCACTATCACCGGCACGGACACAGCGTCCTTCACCTGCTTCACGAACGTCCAATCAGCGCTGCCTTTGTACATCTGACACCTGGTCCGGCCATGGACCGTGATCATCTTCGCGCCAAGATCTTCAGCAATGTGGGCAAGTTCAGGGGCGTTCAGGCTGTTGTGATCCCAGCCCATCCGCATTTTCACCGTCACCGGGACATTGACCGCTTTCACAGTGGCTTTGATGAGAGCAGCAGCCAACGGCAAATCCCGCATGAGAGCGGAACCCGCATCGCCGTTCACGACCTTTTTGACCGGGCAGCCCATATTGATATCGATAATCTGCGCGCCGCGATCTTCATTGAGCTTTGCCGCTTCGGCCATGGCATCCGGTGAACAGCCGGCCAGCTGCATCGATACGGGCTCTTCAGTAGGATCCCAGGCGCATTTTTGTAAAGATTGCCGTGTTTCCCGGATCATCGCCTGACTGGCAATCATCTCGGTCACGTTCAATCCGGACCCAAAACGCCGTACCAACTTGCGAAATGGCAAGTCGGTCACGCCCGTCATTGGCGCCAACAGCACGGGGCTCTTAATCGTTATTTTGTCAATCGAAATGGGTTTCAGTTTCATATCATATGCCTAAAATTTAAGCAGCCTTTATCGTCAAAGCGGCTGGCAGGCAAGAAAGGACTGGGCTAGGCCTCTCTTAATGACTGATTCTGCTACACCTAAACCCCGTAATCACGCTCTGATTGTGGCCGCTGGCCAAGGCGAAAGGTCCGGCCTGGGGGTGCCCAAGCAATATGCCCTCTTGAAGGGGCTGCCAATGGTGCGCCACAGCGTAGAACGATTTTTGTCTCATCCCAATATTGCCAATCTTTGGGTCGTCACGCGGTCTGGCCAAGAGGATCAGCTACATTATGCGTTGCGCGGATTGCAGGGCTATGACGTTGTTATTGGTGGAGATTCACGTCAAGACAGCGTCAAGAATGGGCTATTGGCCATAGCCGCTACCGGAGGCGCAAAAAATGTTCTTATTCATGATGCAGCGCGACCTTTCCTGTCGGATGCCATGATCGATAGACTGCTGGCGTCAGTCGAACAGGAAGAGGCTGCCATTCCCGTCTTGCCTGCGATTGATACAACCATAAACATTGCCGATGGATATTCAGCTGACACCTTGGATCGCGATACGCTCTGGCGGGTACAAACCCCGCAAATATTTGATTTCGATAAATTGCTCCACGCCCATCAGCATTGGCCTGAAGGCCGCAACGCAACCGATGACGCACAGATTTTCAAGGCTGCAGGCCATAAAGTCGCTGTCGTCCAGGGCGATGAATCCTTAAAGAAGTACACTACCGCAGCCGACTTTGCCGAACCACCGGAACAAAATATGATGCAAATACGCACGGGCATGGGTTTTGATGTCCATCAGCTAGCCGCAGGTGAAGAGCTGTGGCTCGGAGGCCTTAAAATTGATTATGACAAGGGCCTCTCAGGACATAGTGACGCCGACGTATTGCTCCATGCGCTAACTGACGCGTTGCTTGGTGCTGCCGGATTGGGTGACATTGGTGATCATTTCCCTCCATCCGATCCAAAATGGCGCGGGGCATCATCCGATAAATTTGTCGAATTTGCGGTATCGGTCATCAAACAGAAAGGTGGCAGCATCAATAATGTCGATATGACTGTGATTTGCGAGGCACCGAAAATAAAACCGCACAGGCAGGCTATGCGGGAGAATATCTCTCATATGCTCGGGATTTCGATCGATCAGGTTAGTGTTAAAGCAACCACAACCGAAAAACTCGGCTTTACGGGCCGTGGTGAAGGCATTGCAGCCCAAGCAATCGCAACAATATCTATGGAGTAAGAGTAATGTTGAAGAAATTTGCATCAATTTCAGCAGCTATAGCCCTGCTAAGCGGAACAACAGTTCAGGCGGCAGAACCCGGGCAGTGCATGTCGTCAGAAACAGCCGAATCACTCATCACATATGTGTTGCCAGTCGCTCTCGATGCCGCCCGGAACAAATGTGCCAGCAGCTTGCCCGCGACGGCTGCGTTACTCCAAACCGATTCGGCGCAAATGCAAAGATATGTTGAAGCTTCCCAGAAAGCATGGCCAGAGGCAGGCACAGCAATCGGGCTGCTCGTGGGACAAGATCTTCCGGAAAATATGGATGTAGAAGCTCTTCGTCCGTTTATTGATGCGATGATCCCGGCAATGCTGACGAAAGAAATTAAGGAAAAGGACTGCCCCTCAATCGATAAAGTCTACAAATTACTCGAACCCTTACCGACTTCAAACATTGCCAGCCTGACGGTAATGCTCGTTCAGCTGGGGAATAACGACAAGGAAGGCAGCGAAAAAAGCGCGTTCAACATTTGCAAAGCAGGGACTGAATAGGCTAGCGGGGCACCATGCAAAACCTTCTGCCCCAAGAACTCGTCAATTTGGCGGAACAAGTCATTGATACGAACCGCAAGTCTGGCCGAAGAATCGCTGTAGCTGAGAGCTGCACCGGCGGTTTGGTCGCCGCGGCGCTTACGGAAATTGCTGGTAGTAGCGATGTTTTCGAATGCGGCTTCAACACCTATTCCAATGAAGCGAAGCAAAAAATGCTCGATGTCAGTGATGACATGCTCGAAACTTTTGGCGCGGTATCCATTGCTGTGGCCTGGGGCATGGCTCAGGGAGCCTTGGAAAAATCAGATTGCGATGTAGCTGTGGCGATCACTGGTGTCGCTGGCCCAGGTGGCGGGACGGAAAAAAAGCCGGTCGGAACCGTCGTCTTTGCAAAAGCCGAAAAGGGCAAAAGCATTGATGATGTTGTAGCCGATCGTCATGATTTTGGTGTCGACAAAAGCCGTGCAGATATTCGCCTTCAAGCGGCGCTGGTTGCGCTGGAGCTGTTACTTCCCGATACGTCCGAATAGTTGGTCCCATAGATGACACGCGCGCGCTCAACGAAAGCGCTGGTCATCTTGTGCAAAGCCTTAGCGAACATCTGGCCGGCAAGCTTTTCGAACATTCTGTTCTTAAACGTGAATTCCACATAGAAGTCGACATAACTGCCACCTCCTTCACGGTCGCGAAACACCCATTCATTGTGCAACTGCTTCAACGGGCCATCAAGATAATCAACGTCAATCGTCCGCTTGGCTGCATTTTTTAGAACGCGGGATGCAAACTGCTCGCGCAATCCTTTGAAACCCACAATAACATCCGCAATCATTTCGGTATCGCTATTGGATCGGACACGCGTTCCGACAACCCAGGGTAAAAATTCTTCATAGCGTCCGACATCGGCCACAAGCGCATACATTTGATCGGCGCTGTGAGGAAGTTCGCGGGTTTCCCTATGCGCCGGCACGGGCTAGCTTTTCCTCGCGGGCCTTGCGCATTTTCGCAAAATCATCGCCTGCGTGATAGCTGGAACGCGTCAGCGGGCTGGAAGCGACCAGCAAGAAACCTTTTGCACGCGCAATGGAAGCATAGGCATCAAAGGCTTGTGGCTTAATAAACTCATCTACCTTCACATGCTTTGGTGTTGGCTGCAGATACTGGCCCATGGTCAGAAAATCTATGTCGGCTGACCGCATGTCATCCATCACTTGATGCACCTCAAGCCGCTGCTCGCTGAGACCAAGCATGATGCCGGATTTGGTAAAGATTGAAGGGTCGAGCCGTTTCACCTGCTCTAGAAGACGCAGCGAAGCATAGTAGCGCGCTCCGGGCCGTATATTTGGATAGAGCCGCGGCACGGTTTCCAGGTTGTGATTATACACATCCGGGCGCGCAGCGACGATTGCTTCAACCGCAGCATCTGCCTTGTTACGGAAATCCGGGGTGAGAATCTCAATTGTCGTATTGGGCGTTGTCCGGCGTAGCGCCTCAATCACTTTAACAAACTGGCTGGCACCGCCATCAGGCAAATCATCGCGATCCACTGAGGTGATCACAATATGTTCCAGACCGAGCTTCGCCGCCGCGTCCGCCGTGTGCTGGGGTTCCAAAGGATCGACAGGCATTGGCATACCCGTTTTGACGTTACAAAAAGCACAGGCCCGCGTGCAGACGTCGCCCAAAATCATTACCGTGGCGTGCTTCTTCGTCCAGCATTCGCCAATATTGGGACACGCCGCCTCTTCGCAAACCGTGTTCAGCTTGTGTTCCCGCATGAGTTTGCGGGTTTCTTCAAATCCCTTACCCATTGGTGCCTTAACGCGAATCCAATCCGGTTTGCGTTGACGTGCTGGTTTGCCAGATGGCGGCGGTATTTTCGTAATTTCATTCATATCTATCAGATAGCGATGACAGCGCCGCTTGCCAACCGCGATCAGCCTGCTAATCGGTGATATCTTCTTTTTGATAGTGAGTTGCTATGATCATCGAAACTCTTACGTCTCCGGTCATTCTCTTCTTCATCCTCGGCTTTATCGCCGCGGTTATCCGATCCGATCTCGCCATCCCCGAGGCCTTCGCGAAAGCCATGTCGATCTACCTGATGGCGGCAATCGGTTTGAAGGGCGGCGTCGAAGTCGCCTCGACGGGTTTTTCTTTGGACCTCGCGGCTGCCGCCGTTTCCGGTGTCTTGCTCGGCTTCACGCTGCCGATCCTTGCTTTCATATTGTTGCGATCTTTTGCCAAACTAAGCGCTATTGATGCGGGCGCAGTATCGGCCCATTACGGTTCGGTCAGCGTGGTTACCTTCGTGACAGCCATAGAACTGCTCACAGCAACAGGCTTGCGGCCAGACGGCTTCATGGTCGGCGTCATGGCTCTCATGGAAATTCCTGCCATTATCACCGGCTTGCTGTTGGCGCGCGCCTATTCCAAAAGATTGAAAGAGAGCGAAGAGGCTGACACAGAAGGCGGCTCAAGCCTTATGCACGAGGTTTTAACCAACGGTTCCGTCATATTGCTCCTGGGCGCCTTTGTAATCGGCTTCGTTGCCGGTGCGGAGGGATTTGCGCCGATTAAGCCGTTATTTGACGTCGGCTTTAAAGGCGTTCTCTGCCTCTTCCTTCTCGACATGGGCTTGATTGCTGCCCGCAGGCTGCTGGAAACCCGCAAGATTACGGTACCTCTGGCGACACTCGCTATCGTTCTGCCTATTATCAATGGCACCATCGGCACGATCGTGGGAACCCTGGTTGGCCTCGATCCTGGATCGGCAGCCATATTGGGCGTATTGTGCGCCAGCGCGTCCTATATCGCGGTTCCGGCAGCAATGCGCCTCGCCCTGCCACAGGCCGATCCAGGCATTTATCTGGCGATGTCGCTCGGAATTACCTTTCCCTTCAACATCCTGTTCGGTATTTCTCTATTTGCCGCAATGGCAAAATTTATGGGGTAGAATATGGTCGCTACAGTTAAACGCAAACGGATCGAGATTCTGGTCGACAACCCGCTCGTCCCCAAAATTGTGAGCTATGTGAAAAAGGTCGATATCTCCGGCTGGAGCGTGATCAAAATCGCCTCTGGCGGCGGCCGAGATGGGCGTTGGCAGCAAGACGAGGTCAGCGGTGCTGCTGCCAAATCAATCGTTCTGCTCATTGCCAATGAAGAGAAGGCGCAGCGCTTGACGGATGCGCTCGCGCCATTACTGGATAGCTACAGTTTGCTGCTGACCGTCGCAAATGTGGAGGTCGTCCGGGGGGATCGTTTCTAATGCCTGAATTTCATGCGTTACTGGAGGGCTATAAGCGTTTCCGGGAAGATGCTTATCCCAAACAGCGGGCGCGTTACGATGAATTGTCCAAAATCGGCCAAGCGCCGCCAATCATGGTCATTTCCTGCTGCGACAGCCGGGTTGATCCCGCAACCATCTTTGATACGGGACCCGGCCAGATGTTCGCCCTGCGCAATGTTGCCAATCTCGTACCACCTTATGATGACAGCGGCGGGATGCATGGCGCGTCTGCGGCGATTGAATTTGGTGTCACCGGGCTGAACGTCAAGCATATTGTGGTACTGGGTCACGGCCAATGCGGCGGGATTAGTGCGGCCTTAAAAGGCGGTGAACTCGGGCTTCCCGGCCACAGTTTCATTGACGAATGGATGTCGATCATCACAGAGGCCCGCGATCAGGTCGTCTCGGCAAACCATGCAAATCCGCAACGGGAGCTCGAACTGGAAGCCATCAAGATCAGCCTCAATAATCTGCGGAGTTTTCCCTTCATTGCTGAACGTGAGCAAAGCGGCGAGATTAAATTGCATGGTGCGTGGTATGCCATCGGCGAAGCGACCTTGTTCACTCTCGACGAGGCCAATGGGCGATTCGAAGCGGTGGAATGAGCGAACAACCCGAACAAGCTTTTCTGAACGACCTGTCTCTTTCCCTCGCCGAAGGATGGAAGTTGTTGGGCCGCGGATCGAAGGATCGAAAATCCCCCCTGCACATGCCCTGTGTCGGAACAATCAGCCCAACCGGCCTGCCCCGACAACGCATCATGGTGCTGCGAAAGGCGCGCAAGGAAGACCGGCTGCTGCGCTTCCACACCGATAATCGCGCTGGCAAAGTGGACGATATAGCCGACGGCGCGCCGATATCGGTCCTTGGCTATCATCCGGGGGCCAAAATACAGCTGCGCCTTTCCGGAACGGCCAGGATCGAAACCGATAGCGCTGCAGCTGATAAAGCCTGGTCAGAAACCTCACTTTTCGGAAAGCGCTGTTATCTCGCGGAGCCGGGTCCCGGAGCAGCAACCGACAAACCGATATCAGGACTTGCCAGCGACCTTGAAGGCCGCAAGCCCAATGAGGAGGAAGTCCTTCCCGGGCGGCCCAATTTTGCTATTTTATTGGCGGAGATTGACCAGATAGAGTGGCTTTATCTCGCCCATACCGGTCACCGGCGCGCGCTGTTTTCATGGGACGCAACCGCCATGGAATGGACCGGGCAATGGCTCGTGCCATAAGAGACGGCAAAAGCCGCCGTTCCGCCAGTTTCTACAGTATCGACACTGAATCGCCCTGAAATTTTTTCTCCTGTTCATTTAAATCGGTATTTTCCTGTCGAAAATACCCGTGTTGAAGAGTCGAAAATATCTTATGAAATGGAGGCAATGTAGGAAAGCCGTTTTTTCCGCTTGAAGCCTCGCCACACGAAGTTCATCACTGTGGCAATGACAAAATTACACAATGACAATATCGCCCTGCTGATTGATGCTGACAATGCCAGTCATGCCGGACTTGATCCGGTTTTGACGGCACTGGCTGAACTGGGCACGGTCAATATTCGGCGCGCCTACGGTAACTGGCGCAAACAATCGCTGAAGGGCTGGGTCGATATCCTGCACAAATATGGCATAGAGCCACAGCAGCAATTTGACATGACCAAGGGCAAAAATGCCACCGACATGAAGATGACCATTGATGCGATGGACTTGCTGTTTCGTGTCAATATCGGCGGCTTCGGCGTGATGAGCAGCGATAGCGACTTCATGCCGCTGGCCATGCGCATCCGTCAGGAAGGCATTCCCGTCTACGGCTTTGGCAGCGCCAAGACGCCGGAAGCCTTCAAGCAGGCCTGTAGTCGGTTCATCGACGTCGATGCGCTGATCAAGGCCAATAAAAGAGAACGCGGCGGCGATGGTGACGTCAAGACGGCTGCGAAAGCCGATGATGGTGAGGAGGAGCTCAGTGCACGGGGCAAGGTCGATGACCAATTGCTCAAGCTGCTCATCGACGCCTATCAGGCGAGTAAGCGGGATGCCGAAGGCTATGCAAGCCTGTCGGAAGTCGGGAAGATTGCCGGTAACCGTTCCAGCTTCGATGTGCGCAATTACGGCTTTTCAAGGCTATCGGACATGTTCGAAGAAGTTCCGAACTTTCAGACAAAACGTGATGATAAGAGTCAGTTATTTGTGAAACGGTTGCGCTAACGCCATGCAAACCGGAACATTGATATCGCTCGCCCTGTATTTTGCCGCCATGCTCGCCATCGGATTTTATGCGTGGCGCAAATCAACCGATAGCAGTGAAGGCTATCTGCTCGGCGGGCGCAAGCTCAGCCCTGCAGTGGCGGCCCTTTCCGCCGGGGCCTCCGACATGTCGGGCTGGCTGCTGCTCGGCCTGCCCGGCGCGCTTTATGCGGCTGGACTGGTTGAGGTCTGGATCGGAATCGGGCTGTTTGTCGGCGCGCTGATCAACTGGATCATTGTCGCGCCCCGCCTGCGCGAACAGACGGAACAACTGGGCAACGCCCTCACCATCCCCGAATTTCTCGCCAACCGCTTTCCTGACAAGGCACTGGCTTTGCGCGTCACGTCAGCCATCATCATCGTATTATTTTTCGCGGTCTATACCGCCGCCGGGCTAGTCGGCGGAGGCAAGCTGTTCGAGACCAGCTTCGCCGGACTTTTCGGCCAAACAGCGATGAGCGACTATATGATTGGCATCTGGATTACCGCGGGTGTGGTGCTCGCCTATACTATGGTCGGCGGGTTTCTTGCGGTCAGCCTGACCGATTTTGTCCAGGGCTGCATCATGGTTGTCGCATTGGTGCTGATGCCACTAGTCGTTTTGAGTGGTGATGGCGGGGTCGGGGCTGTCACATCGCAACTCAATGCGATTGATACAAGCTATTTAAGCCTGACCGCTGGATTGTCCTTTGTCGGATTTCTTTCGGCTGTCACCTGGGGTTTGGGCTATTTCGGACAACCCCATATCATTGTCCGGTTCATGGCCATCCGTTCGGTCGCGGAAGTCCCCAAAGCGCGCAATATCGGCATGAGCTGGATGGGTGTGGCTTTGCTGGGAGCGATCGGTGTCGGAATCACAGGCCGCGCTTATGTCGAGATGAACGGACTGGTGCTGGAAGACCCCGAAACCATCTTCATCCTGCTCGCCAACACCCTGTTCCACCCGCTCATTACCGGCTTTCTGCTTGCCGCTCTGCTGGCAGCGATCATGAGTACGATCAGTTCGCAATTGCTGGTATCGTCCAGTTCGCTGACCGAGGATTTCTATCGGTTATTCCTGCGCAAACAAGCCAGCGAGCGGGAGACGGTCAATGTCGGGCGGTTATTCGTCGCTTTGGTGGCCTTGCTGGCTATCTATATCGCGCGTGATCCAGATAGTCAGGTTCTGGGACTAGTGAGCAACGCTTGGGCTGGTTTTGGTGCAGCATTCGGGCCGTTAATCTTGCTGTCGCTGACTTGGAAACAGATGACCGGAGCGGGCGCTGTTGCGGGATTAGTGACCGGTGCGGTCGTGGTGATTATTTGGATCGCTCTGGGCTGGAATGCCGCATTTATGGGTGGGCCGGGCGTTTACGAAATTATCCCGGGATTTGCGATGGCCATGGCGGCTATTATTGCTGTTAGTAAGCTCTCAAATCGTCAGACAGTTAGCGCATAAGTGGCCTGAGCTTTCCTAGATAGCTATTTCCACTTAACCAGTTTTAGTCCGGTCAGCATTCCGTTGGCTTCTCTGGCGTCCCGGACTTCGGTAAAATCAGGTTTGCCTTGAAGGGCACCCATATTGATCTTCATATCAAGCAGAGCAATTTCCCCTTCCGCCAAAGTCACTTCATGCGAAACGGCCGCTGATTTGCTGCCGCTCGACATTTGCGCAGTGACTTTGTGCGTGCCGGGCTCAACTTCCGCCATCAGGAAATATTTGCTGCGGATCTGGCTGTCAAACTGATCGCCAATTGTGATATTCATGCCCTGTTGGCCAGCCACAAACCCCTTGCGCATGACATATATACGCGCCTTCCCGGTTGCCGGGACCATTTTCATGGCTTCAGCCGTTTCCGCCGGATCGGCTTTGTCACCTGACTTGTTGCGCATCAGAACCACAACCACAAAAATGGCCAGCGGGATCAGCAGCCACGCGAAACCGGAAAATTGCAAACCAAGGAACAAACCGATGATTATAGCGCCAGCAAAAATTGCGATATTAAGAGGTGTCATTTTCATGGCTTGATATCCCCGATGCCGATAATTTGATTAGGTGCTATGGCAATTTAGCGCGTCAATTTCTTGTATGCAACACGGGTCGGACGATCCGCAGCATCGCCCAGACGGCGGCGTTTGTCTTCCTCATAGCTTTCGAAATTGCCTTCAAACCACTCCACATGGCTGTCGCCTTCGAACGCCAAAATATGGGTGGCGAGCCGATCAAGGAAGAAGCGGTCATGCGAAATTACCACGGCGCAGCCAGCGAAGCTTTCCAGCGCATCTTCCAATGCGCGCAATGTTTCGACATCAAGATCGTTGGTTGGCTCATCGAGTAGCAGCACGTTGCCGCCCTCTTTCAGCATTTTGGCGAGATGTACGCGATTGCGTTCACCGCCTGATAGCTGGCCAACTTTCTTCTGCTGATCGGTGCCTTTGAAGTTGAACGCACCGACATAGGCGCGGGTCTGAACTTCATTTTTCCCGAAGGTGAAAAAGTCATGGCCACCGGAAATTTCTTCCCAGATATTTTTCGACGGGTCGAGCGTATCCCGGCTTTGATCGACATAGCCCAGTTTCACCGTGTCACCGAGTTCGAGTGCCCCGCTATCGGGCGTTTCTTGCCCGGTAATGATCCGAAAAAGCGTTGTTTTACCGGCACCATTGGCCCCGATAATACCGACAATACCACCGGGCGGCAGCGAGAATTCGAGATTTTCGAACAATAGCTTGTCGCCATAGGCTTTGGTCAGACCCTTGGCCTCAATCACCTTGGAGCCCAGGCGTTCGGGTGTTTGGATCAATATCTGCGCCTTGCCAACCTGGCGGTTTTCCTGTGCCGCGACCAGATCATCGAATGACCGGATACGGGCTTTGGATTTTGTCTGCCGCGCTTTGGGAGACTGCCGCATCCATTGCAGCTCGCTCTCAATAGCTTTCTGCCGGCTCTTATCTTCACGCTCTTCCTGCGCCATCCGCTTGGCCTTGGCGTCGAGCCAGTTAGAATAATTGCCTTCAAACGGGATCCCGCGGCCGCGATCAATTTCCAGCACCCAATTCACCACATTGTCGAGGAAGTAGCGGTCATGGGTTACGAGAATGACATTGCCGGCATAATCGATCAGATGCTTTTCCAGCCAAGCGACGCTTTCCGCATCCAGGTGGTTGGTTGGCTCATCGAGCATGAGAATTTCAGGCTTGTCGAGCAACAGGCGGCACAGCGCCACACGGCGTTTCTCACCACCGGACAGATCTGTCACCGGGCTATCACCGGGCGGGCAGCGCAAGGCTTCCATCGCGATTTCCAACTGGTTGTCCAAAGTCCAGCCATCTACCGCATCAATTTTTTCCTGCAGCGTGCCCATTTCTTCCATCAGCGCGTCAAAATCCGCATCTTCCGGCGGATCGCCCATGATGTTCGAGATTTCATTGAACCGCTCCACCAGATCAGCGACAGGACGGACGCCGTCCATGACGTTTTCCTTGACCGTCTTGGTCTCGTCCAGATCAGGCTCCTGCGCAAGGTAACCCACGCGAATATTCTCGCCGGCCCAGGCTTCACCTTGAAATTCGTCATCCTGACCAGCCATGATTTTCATGAGCGTGGATTTACCCGCACCGTTTTTACCGATGATGGCAATTTTGGTGCCCGGCAGGAACTGCAGGTGAATATTATCGAGAACCGGTTTTGGCGCTCCGGGGAAGGTCTTAGTGAGACCTTTCATGACATAGCTATATTGGACGGCCATCTGGCGGTATCCTTTGACTTCAATGTGGTTTGATTTGCGCACCGCCTAGCGAAATGAACGCCAACTCGCAAGAGAGCATTGGCAAACAGCAAAAGGCAAGTTAGGCAGTTGTCCATGATAAAAAGCTCCACCCTGCTCGCAGGCGCGTCCGCGCTTCTTTTTTCCACAGCTGCTTTTGCGAATTCGCATGATCCTGCGGCTATTCAAACGAAAGCGCTGCAAGATAGCCTCGCCTACGAGATAACCGAAGGCTTGACCACGGAAGTCGGCCCGCGCCAGGCCGGAACCGAAGCGGAAGCCCGGGCCCGCGACTGGTCGGTAGCCAAGCTCAAGTCTTTGGGGTTTCAGAACGTCCGCAACGAAACTTTCATGATGCCCACATGGGTGCGTGGCGCGGAAACTGCAGAAGTAACAGGTCCCTACCCTCAAAAAATGCATGTGACGGCCCTGGGCAATAGTGCCAGCACCGGTGCAGCCGGAATTGAAGCCGAAGTCGCCTATTTCGACTCGCTCGCTGCCATGCAGGCAGTGCCCGACGGCAGTCTGGCTGGTAAAATCGCGTTCGTGACCCATGACATGCATCGCACGCAAGATGGCTCCAGCTATGGCGCTTATGGACCTGTGCGCTGGATCGGCCCCAGCGTCGCCTCCAAAAAGGGCGCAGTCGCCTATGTGATTAAATCCATTGGCACGGATCATCATCGCAACCCGCACACGGGCAATATGAACTTTGCTGAAAGCGTGAAACCAATACCTGCAGGTGCGCTCTCGCTGCCGGATGCTGACAATCTGGAGCGGATGATAAAATTGGGCAAACCGGTCACTATGAAGCTGGTCATGACGCCGCAGAATATCGGCCAGCAAGAATCCGGGAATGTCATCGCGGAAGTCACCGGACGGGACCCGGCCAAAGGCATGATTCTGATTGCCTGTCATCTGGACAGCTGGGATTTGGCAACCGGCGCGTTTGATGATGCAGCCGGTTGCGGCATTGTGACCGCTGCGGCCAAGCATATCATGGATCATGGCCAACCATTGCGGACGATCCGCATCCTGTGGGCCGGCGCAGAAGAAGTCGGCCTTTGGGGCGGGAAAGCCTATGCCAAGGCTCATACCGGCAGCAACCATGCCATTGCCATGGAATCGGATTTCGGTGCGGATAGTGTCTGGCGTGTCGAGTTTAATTTGCCGGATGGCGCCGAAAACATCGAGAAACAGATTGCTCAAGCGCTTTTGCCATTGGGCGTGAGTGCGAACGGTCCGCCAGCTACTGGTGGCGCTGATGTGCGGGATATCATCGCCAGCAATAATCTTGCGGTCATCGATCTTCAGCAGGATGGTACCCGCTATTTCGATCTCCATCACACACCCGATGACACACTCGACAAAATTGATCCAAAACAGATGCGTCAGAATGTCGCGGCATGGAGCACGGTCTTGTCCATCATTGCCAACAGTGATGTTGATTTCACCATGCCAGTCAAAGAATAAGTGATGCGAGGAATCTATCTCCTAATCCTGAGCTTTGGCATTCTTGGCGCTTGTTCTGAAACGCCATTGGAAGATCAAAACGAAGACGAAGTTACTGCGATTGAAAAGCAGATTGAAGGTGACGCCAAGTCACTGGAAGCGGCGGCCGATGAAGCTGTCAAGGAACTGAAATTGGAGATTGAGGCAGACTTGTCGGACGATGGAATCGCCACCCCCGTGATGCCTTCAGGCGAAAACACCCAATAAAGTCCTCTGAAAGCGCTGTTTGAATCGACTGCAATCGTTAACAGATGCCCTTCTTGGTTAACCATATCTCGCTATCTCGGTTTAGCGCTCCACGCATATATTGACATTACCGGCCAGACACCGGTGCCAGTTGCTGACCCTCATTTCGGCAACTTATGGAGAGCAATATATGATTTACGGTGATTCATTGCACATCGATGCACAGGTTAAACAAAGCAATTCAACATCCGTTCCCTGCGTGGTGACGACGATTTCCGATACGATCATCAAGATTGATTGCACAGCCCAACTTAATCCGGACATTGGGTTAACCCTGAAAATTCCGGGCATGAATATATTGACGGCCAATCTGCTTTGGAAAAAGCATGACGAATATGGGTGTCAGATTGATTATACTTTCCATCCCGCGGTCATCAAAAGCATGATGGAGCGACTGGATCGCAAACGCATGGTCGCGCATGCTTGCTAAAGCGGGACGGCAGCCTTAGCGATCTCGCCGTCGCCTGGCCTTTCGCTCTTTGCGAAGAATCGCGATTCCCACGAGAGAAATGATGACCATAATCGCTATCATTGCATAGCCAATTATGAGATCCGTCGACATTGCTAGCCTCCAACTCGGCCCCGCCATCTATTTACATCCATAATGAATGTAAGCGCACGTAAAATCGTTGGGGAGCGCCAAATTGCAGTCTTTTTGATCGCCAATCCCCCGGATTGGGTCTCGGGAGCTAGTTCTGTTTTGGAATGTCGTTGCTGTGGTGTCAGGTCACCCTTCGCTTGCGCTCGGAATTTTTTCGGTCGCCAATCCCCCGGATTGGCTTTTATCCGAAAAAATGGTCGGGGAGACAGGATTCGAACCTGCGACCCCCTGGTCCCAAACCAGGTGCGCTACCAGCCTGCGCCACTCCCCGACGCGCGCTTCCCCTAAGCCGTGGTTTAGGGAAAAGCAAAGAGTTTTTGCGTCTTTTTTTACCTAACGCAAAAAGGACGACTTGTCGCCCCATTTCACGAGAGGTTGGTGGGCCCGGAGGGATTCGAACCCCCGACCTAGCCGTTATGAGCGGCCAGCTCTAACCAACTGAGCTACAGGCCCCAGAACAACCGCATTTCAACGAAATGCCGCTCCTCAAGGTTCGCTGCGATAGCGGAAGCATTGATGATTTGGCAAGCAGCTAAAAGAAATAATTCTTTGAGCGGCAATAGCCCGCTTGGTTGGCTCCCTATTTTGGACCTATTTGCGGCCTGAAGCTGCTATTTTCAACAATTCGTCCATACCGATGGGGGACACGCCGCGCTCCATCAAATGGTCCACAATATCTCGCCACCAGTCATAGAACCGGTCGAGATCCGCTTCGGTTCTCACATAGGGCGTATGGCCGGGCGATAAGGATGGCGAATGGAAGGAAAATACCAGCAGTTTAAGCTGATCATCCAGCGCAACGTCGATGGCTTCCTTGGCCTCTCGAGCGGACACACCTTCGGGCGTCAGCGGAATGCGCTCCAGCATCTTTGATTTTGACAATATTGCTCTGAGCAAATTCGATCGGTTGAAATGCGGTGATAATAGATCGGCTTGCTTCCGTAAAAGTCCGGAAAAAACTGTCGTCAGCGGTATTTCCAAAAGGGTGCGCTTTTGATCCAACCAAAAGGGTTCGGGGCCAATATGGGCAAAATCCGGTCCGGAATCACCGCTATAGTCGAAGCGGGACCGCACACTGCTATCGATGGTGAAGCCAAGTTTCGATAATATGTCTATGCTGTTAGGCCCTACGCCATAGCGCCCCGCGCGATAAATGGTTGGCCGCTTTCCCGTTCTTTCCTCGATGAAATCGCGCAGATTCACGATCTTCTTCTCCTCGAGTTCTTTAGGAAGATTACCGACAAAGCTATTATGATTATTTAGCTCTTCTTCAAATGGAGGATTGATCCAGGGATGCATATGAACACCAATGGAGGCCGTATCACTTTCAACCACCAGTTTCAGGAAAGCCGCTGCATCATCATTTTCAACGATGGAATAATCGACAAAATATACCGGCTTAACACCATATTTCTCGACGAAAGATTGAAATTTCTTAAGCTTGCCAACCGAAACATTCGTATGTCCGCTGCGCTGGAAAGGTTTATTCCAGTCAAATTCTTCCTCGGTGTCGACACTGATCAAGAAGCGCCGACCAAGGCCTTCGGGCAACGCCATCCGGCTTGTCGCAGCGAAGTTATCAGTGCCTTGCTTCAAAGTCGAAAACATCGCGGCCCCGCTTTTTCAGTAAACCGGGTCTAAACCGGCTATTCGTTTTCTGTTTCCCTAAGCCCAATCTCGCTAGTCGCAGCCGCAGGTAGGGTCAAGCCTATGCTATCATCAGAAATCGTTAAAGATCCGTTGGCAGATTTTGCCAAATTGCGCACCAGGCGAAGCGAGAAACCGAGACCCAAAAGCGGCGCGTCACTGCTGTCTCCATCAATTCCCTGCGAGGGGTCCAATAATTTCTCTTCAGAAATCCCCTTGATCCGGGAAGGACGGGAAAGGCTGAAATAGTTGACGGGCTGCCCCCCAATTTGGGTCCGCAGGTCGGCCCGCAATTCTTCGCCATTTTCGCAGGCAATAATGGCTGCTGACAACAGCCGCGCAAAAATGCGCTCAACCGATTCACTATCTAAGGCAAAAGATCGTACCGGCTCTGCCTTGTTGATGCGAAGGTCTACAGATTTGCTGTCCGTCAGGCTTTGCAAACGTTGCGCCAGACGCTCCAGCAGCCAGTCGGGTTCCGTCAAACCCGATAGACTCTCCATTTGGCCCGCATCAATTTTTGCGGCGATATCAATATCTTCGAAGCCAGCGAGCAGACGCCGCGCTTCATCTGTAATGGTGCGCGACAAGGAACGATATTCAAACGACGCCGGCCCAAATAGCTGCTGTTCGATAATCTCGCTAAAGCCGATAATCGCGTTAAGCGGAGTCCGCAATTCGTGGATAAGCTGCTGTAATTGCTCACGCCGTTCGACGTCAAGGTCGTTATGCCCGGCATCTTCTGCGGCATTCGGTCGCCGCATAACGCCCCGATAGCCCTTGAAGCGCCCCGTTTCTTCGCCAAAATACGGAATTGCCGACATCCGCCAATCACCCGCAACAATCGGAGCGCCGCAAAGTCGCATGCGCGCGTTTTCAAGCGGCATCCGTTGACGAAAGGCGGCCGCGCCATAGGCGTCCGGTCCGGGACCGTCATCAAAAGTGGGTTCTGCTATCGTAACGCCGACAATAGCACCTTTCGGAGGGCCTTCGGCCCAAATGATCGTGCCGCTATCATCGGTTTCAAAATTAATCGCTTCGATAGCTTCAACGAAATAGCTGCGATGTTCCAAATCCTGAACAGGCGTATCGGTCGCCCGCTTCTTTTGATAATCCGCAATTTTGGCAACAAGCGCGCTGATCTGAGAAGCTTCTTCTGTTTCCGGCCCGCTAACCCTTTCGCCAATATCTTCGCTGCCATTATCATTGTCGTTGTCGAGGACGAGTTCCGGCACGTCAATATTCAACAACTGTCTGCTCAACGGCCCTAGGTCGGGCCGCTTTTTGAGGGCTTCTTGTCCCCGCAGTGACAGCTGCGGGATAACATCGGTCCACTCTTCGTCGCTTAAATCTGCGGCGATGATGGCTGCATCGCAAACAGCATCATTGTCCGCGCATAAATAAACCAATAGCGGAGCCGACCGCAAACGTCCGTCCAGCGCCTGCACCGCCGAGACACGATCTGCTTCTGCCACCCAATCATGCAAATCTCGCAATCGGGTCAAACCAGATTGCACATCATCGTTCACCAATTTCCCTGGTTTTTGCGCCATGAGGTCGGCCACTTGACGCCATTGCAGAGCGGCAGCAGAACCTTCCGGGAAAGCCCCTTTTAGTACGGTTTTGAGGCGATCATCGTAGCGCAATTATTGTCCCGTTTTTTTCAATTTGTGAATAAGTTAACAAATTGATAACGGCAATATTTCGAAACCGTAACCCCTGAAAACGCCGCGTCACAATGTGGGACAATTGAGCAGCCATTGCGTGACGTGCTAATTATATTATACCAACCCAATGATTCGCGAACGGAAGTTGCAAATACCATGGCCGACATAAATTTGGACGAAATTGACTTACAGATTCTCGAGCGACTTCAGAATGAAGGACGCATAACCAATGTAGAGCTGGCGCAAAGCGTTGGCTTAACCGCTCCTCCTTGCTTGCGCCGCATGCGCGCGCTGGAAGATAGCGGCATCATCACCGCCTATCACGCAGCCATTGATCCTGCAAAAATGGGGTTCACCATAACCGTGTTTGCCATGGTGAGTTTAAAGAGCCAGGCTGAGTCTGATCTTCAATCTTTTGAGGAGCATGTCGAGAAACTCCCGGAAGTGCGTGAATGTTATATGCTCAACGGCGAGATTGATTTCATGCTCAAGGTTGTTGCGAAGGATCTGCAGGAGTTTCAGAAATTCCTGACCAGCAAACTCACCTCTGCGCCTAATGTGGCCAGTGTAAAAACATCGCTGACCATCCGGTCTGCCAAAAACCTGCCGGGCGTTCCGATCAAGGAATAGCTGTTAAATCAACGCAGGCATAAAAAAGGGCGCCGGAAGCGCCCTTTTTCATTCGGATAGCTCTATTTAGCCTTCGGTAGGCGCTGGCGCTGGCGTCGGTGCCGCAGTTCCAGCAGACTTTTGATTGATCCAAAGTGACCAGAAATCTGCGATGCTTTTGCGGCTGCCGGTCACGCTGGCAAAGGCCTGTTTCGCCCCTGCCCAGTCGCTTTTACCGACATTGGCAATACCAAGACCCATTTGCGCACGGGCTGTGTCGACACCACCCTTTGTGATGGCGGCCTGATAAAGCGAAGCGGCTTTATCATAGTCGGCATAACCGAGCAGCGCATCAGCTGTGGCCAATGCAATCTTGCCATTGGCCGACCGATTGGCATCGCGTTCGGACGCGCCCAAGCTGGCTTTATCCGCAGCAACAGAGCCGCGCGCCGCAGCGAGCGTTTCTTTCACATAAGCGCTGGATGAAGGAACATCGCCCTTTGCAAGCCCTTCTTCCAACAGCGAAACCACTTCGCCGGGCAATCTACGCGGATCGGCTGCGTCAGCATATTCGAAATAATCGCGCTCGCTTTCCATCGCATCGGCTTTACGCATAAGACGCATCAGTTCCAGATTTTCCTGATTGGACAATTTTGGATTTGCGGAATCGCGATACACGGAAAGGGCGGCACGCCAATTCTCACCGGTGGGATAAGCTTCGACCAGTTTATACGTCCACTTACCGGCAGCGCCATTTACGTTATTCTTCATCGCCATGCCAGCGCCGCGACGATACCAGTCCTCCGGTGCTTTTCTGCCAGCAGTCTTTTCAGCTTCCAGTGCCCGGTCTAGTGCAGCCAAGCCTTCTTGAATTTTATTTTCTTTAAAATAGGCTTCAGCGATCAAGGCGCCTATATTATTCTGGCGGTAGCCGGCATCATAAGCCTGCTGCAGCTTTTGCTGCGCCTCGCCAAAACGGCCGCCGGTATAAGCAAAATTGCCGGCGAAAAAGAGAAACGAGGGCTGCTGTTCAGCCGAGGTCTTTCCGCTGGCCAGCGCGGCATTAATGCCTCTTTCTTGCAAACCTGTGTCTTTCAGTGTCGTTCCCAGCTGGATAGCAAGCTGTCCCGCAACAAACTGGTCATCGCCTGTCAATGGTTCTGCCAGAAGCGCTTCGACCAGTGGTTTCGCCGTCGCTGGCGTTTCGCTGGCCATTGCTTCCTGAATAGCAGCCACTTTAGGGCGCACTTCTTTGCTTATCTCGATTTTGGGAGCTTTGTCTTTTTTCTTTTTGGCAGCATGCGCATCTTGCGGCACGGCTGCGATAGCTAATGTTCCAGCGGTGGCCAGAGCAACAGCCATAGAAAAATGAGATAGAAAACGCATAAAATTCCTCCGAATAAAAACTTTGTTATTACCGAACCAACGAACGGGCCGCGAATATGGTTGCACCATAAACTGTCTTGGCTTTATTACCAAGTTTCACATGCTTTTATAGGGTTAATCCGCTGAATAGATGTTGAACGGTGCACCTTGAAACCGCAGTTGTGCGTCAGAAATATGTATAAGGGTGTAAATTCCCAGAATTAAGAGGTTCGTTAAAGTGATCGCCATTATCTCCCCCGCCAAGTCATTGGATTTTGACAGCGCCCTGCCACCATATGAATCCACCAAAAATCGGTTTCCCGAGGAAACCGCGCGTTTAGCTGGAGCCATATCAAATCTGTCCAAGAAAAAACTCCAGTCCATCATGCCGGTTTCGGACAATCTCATCGACCTGAACCACAGCCGCTATGGCCAGTTTTTCGATCAGCCGGAACGGGCAGCGATTTTCGCTTATAATGGTGACGTTTACACCGGTTTTGAGGCAAAAAGTCTGAGCGATGAGGGATTGAACTTTGCGCAAGATCATCTGCGTATCTTGTCGGGGTTATATGGTCTATTGCGGCCACTTGACCCGATCAGACCCCATCGTCTGGAAATGGGCACCAAATGGGCACCACGTTACAAGAAACTGACAGATTTCTGGAAAGACAAGATTGCTCAGGAACTTGCCACTGACTTGAATCTGACAGGCGAACGCGTGATCGTGAATCTGGCTAGCAACGAATATTGGGCGGCGGTCAAACCGCATACCGACAAACTGAATGCGCGGATCATTGATGTTGATTTCCGCAAACATACGCCGGACGGGCCCAAATTTATCAGTTTCGAGGCCAAACGCGCGCGCGGCATGATGGCGCGTTATATTTGCGAAAACCATCTCCAGAATTGCGAGTCATTAAAGGGTTTTGATAGCGATGGTTATCAATTCGATCCCGAAACAAGTACCGAGGATAGCCTGCGCTTCGTGCGCTCATGACACGCAGAACAGCGATCATTATTGGCGCTTCGGGTGGTATTGGTCGGGCAATGGCCGACATGCTCGAGCAGGAAGATAATTTTGACCAGGTCGTGCGCCTTTCACGTCAAACAGACAGTCCAGTTCCGCTAGACCTGACATCTGAAGATTCTATCATATCAGCAGCCCTGTGGCTCAAAGAGCAGAATATCGAGCCCAGTCTGGTTTTCATTGCCACAGGATTGCTCCACAGCGCCGATAAAGGCCCGGAAAAGAGCATGCGGGAACTCGACACCGACTGGATGCTGGAAAACTATCAGATCAACGCTGTGGGGCCCGCGCTGGTGGCCAAACATTTTCTGCCTTTAATGTCCAAAGAGGGCATTATTAGATTCGCGGCCCTCTCTGCGCGCGTCGGCAGCGTCTCCGATAACAGGCTGGGCGGATGGTACGGATATCGTGCAGCAAAGGCAGCGCTCAACATGATTATCCGCAATCTGTCGATCGAGTGGGCGCGCAAAAACAAGCGCAGTATCATTGTGGCCCTGCATCCGGGCACCGTTGACACTGGTCTCAGCAAGCCATTTCAAGGCAATGTTCCGCCCGGCAAATTATTCGATCCGGAACGCGCGGCACTGCAGCTGCTGGATGTTCTCGAAGGCCTTAAACCCGTTGACAGCGGCAAGATATTTGCCTGGGACGGAGAAGAAATCAGGCCCTGAGCCAGAGCTTCGGATTTTAATGTAAATTCGGCCTGAAAAGCTGGCTTTTGGAAGCCGTCTGCCCTAGAAGAATCGCATTCAAAAAACCTGGCACAAAACCAAATAAAAAGGCCCGTTTGTGAACGAACAAACCACAGCACCAGAACCGTCTGATATTGAACCCATTGATATCGTCGATGAAATGAAATCAAGCTACATGGACTATGCCATGTCGGTCATCGTCAGCCGCGCATTGCCTGACGTCCGCGATGGCCTGAAGCCCGTCCATCGGCGGATTTTATTTGCTTCGCAAGAAGGCGGTTTTGTCGCCGGGCGACCCTACCGGAAATGCGCCAAGATTGTCGGCGATGTGATGGGCAACTATCACCCGCATGGTGACAGCGCGATTTACATGGCTTTGGCCCGCATGACACAGGACTGGTCCATGCGGGTGCCGTTGATTGATGGTCAGGGTAATTTCGGTTCCATGGACCCGGATATGCCGGCGTCCATGCGCTATACAGAGGCACGGCTGAACAAGGTTGCAAATAGCCTGCTCAACGATCTCGACAAAGACACAGTCAATTTTGTCGATAATTATGACGGCAGCCGCAAAGAACCTTCCGTTCTGCCAGCGCGCTTCCCTAACCTGCTCGTCAATGGCGCTGGCGGTATCGCTGTGGGCATGGCAACCAATATTCCGCCGCATAATCTGGGCGAAGTCATTACAGCCTGTCTTGCCTATATGGATAATTCGGCAATTACCGTGGATGAACTGATTGAAATTATTCCCGGTCCGGATTTCCCCACGGCTCCACTGATTTTGGGCCAATCAGGCGCGAAATCAGCCTATACAGAAGGGCGCGGCTCGATCATGATGCGCGCGCGCCACGAGATTGAAGAAGGGCGCGGCGATAAACGCTCGATTGTCCTGACCTCCATTCCTTTTCAGGTCGGCAAGTCCGGTCTCGTAGAGAAGATCGCAGAAGCGGCCAAAGACAAGCGGATTGAAGGCGTTTCAGACATTCGTGACGAATCAAGTCGTGCCGGAGTGCGCGTCGTAATCGAATTGAAACGCGATGCCACTGCAGATGTGGTGCTCAACCAGCTTTGGCGCTTCACTCCCGCCCAATCCAGTTTTCCGGCCAATATGCTGGCCATTATGGGCGGGCGGCCAGAAGTCCTCAATTTGCGCGATATTATCGAAGCATTTGTCAAGTTTCGCGAAGAAGTTATTACGCGCCGGACCAAATTTGAACTGAACAAAGCCCGCGAGCGCGCGCATATCTTGCTTGGTCTCGTCGTAGCAGTGACCAATATGGACGAAGTCGTACGGATCATTCGCGGATCATCGACACCCGCAGAGGCGCGTGAATCTCTGCTTGCTCGCGAATGGCCGATTGCCGAGATTGCTGGTTACATCAAACTGGTCGAAGCGATTGAAACGGATATTGAAGGCGACGTTTACAAGCTTTCTGCCATCCAGGTGAAAGCCATATTGGATCTGCGTCTGCAGAAATTGACCGCGCTTGGCCGGGAAGAAATTGGCGATGAGTTAAAAGAACTTGCAGTTGCTATTGAAGAATATCTCTCAATACTGGCGGATCGTGTCAAACTTTATGCGGTAATGCGCGAAGAGCTGGAAACGGTGCGTGACGAATTTGCGACTCCGCGGGTCAGTGAAATTACCGCCGCCTGGGACGGCCTGGAAGATGAAGACCTGATGGAGCGCTCTGAAATGGTCGTTACCGTCACCCATGGCGGCTATATCAAGCGGACGCCGCTCGACACATTCCGCGCGCAACGTCGCGGCGGCAAAGGCCGGGCTGGTATGGCGACCAAAGACGAGGACGCGATTACCGAATTATTCGTCACATCGACCCACACGCCGGTTCTGTTCTTTTCTACCCATGGCAAAGTCTATCGCCTGAAAGTATGGAAACTGCCGGAGGGTGGGCCGCAGACCAAAGGACGGCCGATGGTGAACCTGCTGCCTCTGGCCGAAGGGGAAGCCATTTCAACCGTGCTGCCCTTGCCAGAAGACGAAGCGGAATGGGCCAAACTCCATGTGATGTTCGCGACCGCCAAGGGCGGTGTGCGGCGGAACAGCATGGACAGCTTTACCAATGTGCCATCCAATGGCAAATTCGCGATGAAATTTGACGAGGATAGCGACGATCGCCTGATCGGTGTGGAATTGCTGACTGATAATGACGATGTGTTGCTGGCGACGCGAAACGGCAAGGCGATCCGCTTTGCTGGCGATGCCGTGCGCTCGTTCCAGAGCCGGACATCCACCGGTGTGCGCGGGATTGCGCTGAAGGGCGATGACGAGGTGATCTCGCTTTCGGTACTTCGCGGATTTGATGCGTCTACGGAGGAACGGGATCAATATCTCAAGGCTGCGCCTTGGAAAGACAATGAAAATACGTCAGAATTGGCTCCAGAGCGGCTGGCCGAATTTGCCGAAACCGAAGATTTCATTCTCACGGTTTGCGCCAACGGCTATGGCAAACGCTCTAGCGCCTATGAATATCGGCAATCCGGTCGCGGCGGCCAAGGCATACTCAATATCGACAATATCGATCGCAACGGCACCGTTGTCGCCAGTTTTGAAGCCAAAAATGAAGAGCAAATCATGCTCGTCACGGATCAAGCGAAACTGATCCGCATGAAGGTGGCGGATATGCGTGTTATTGGGCGTAACAGTTCCGGCGTGAAGCTATTTGATGTTTCACCGGGCGAAACGGTCGTCGGCGCGGCGAAGATCGACGAAGAACACGAACCGGAGAACGAAGCGGAAGAGCTGGTTGCCGAGGAATTGGCCGGGGATGTTCCTGCAGAAAATACCGCTGAACCTGAAACCGGGGATAAACCCGAAGCATGACCGCAAGCGCGCCCGTCTTTTTGGTTAAAGACGGCGCGCTGAGCTGGCCTGAAGTCGCGCCTATGCGCGAACGAATTTATCCACCCGAAAAACTGATCAACACACCGATGCACGGCATTGAATGGGCCCATGCGCAAAGGCGTGTATTACTTTATCTCGACGACATTTTACGCGCGGTGGCCGGAATCCATGAGCGCGAAGTGCTGTGCGACGGCCAAAAACTGAGGGTCGCGGGAATTGGCGGCGTCATGACCGAACCGGAATTTCAAGGCCAAGGCCATGGCAAACAGGTCATGCTTCACGTGATGGAACTTTTGCGGACAGAAGCACAATGCGCATTTAGCCTGTTGTTCTGCGAAGATCATAATGTTGGTTTTTACGGCAAATTGGGATGGACCCTATTTGAAGGCGATATGGTTGTGGAACAGCATGGCACGACTGGCCCGTTTTCCTTTCGGAATGTCATGGTGCTTCCATTGGCCGGGCCGATTCCCGTAGTGAGAAAGCTGGACTTATGCGGCCTTCCATGGTGAGATAGTCGTTCAAAATTAGAATCTGGGAATAATATCATATGTCGATCAATATCATGCCTTCAGGTCAGGCTTGCGGCGCAGCCGTGACCGGTGTTGATCTTTCGAACCCTCTGACCGATGAACAGGTGGCTGCCATTCGATCCGCATGGCTCGAACACCATGTCCTGGCCTTTCCGAAGCAGAATATTTCCGATGATGATCTGGAACGGTTCACGCTCTATTTCGGCGGATTTGGTCACGATCCCTTTTTCGATCCCATTGAAGGCCGCGAGCATATCGCGGCAATCCGGCGCGATGCCGATGAAACATCACCTTTATTTGCTGAAAACTGGCACAGTGATTGGAGTTTTCAGGAACATCCACCCGCGGGCACTTGCCTCAGAAGCATTACGATACCGCCAACCGGCGGCGATACGCTCTTTTCGAACCAGCATGCTGCGCTTGACGTCATGCCTTCAGATCTTCGCGCAAAACTGGAAGGCAAGATAGCCATACACAGCGCTCAGCTGGCCTACGCCCCCGATGGCGCATATGGTGAAAGCGACGAAAACCGCAGCATGGCAATCCGTCCGGATGAATCGGCGCGCGAGACACAAACGCATCCCATGATCCGGGCGCATCCGGAAACTGGCCAGCTCGGGCTATTCAGCTGCATGGGCTATATTATCGGATTTGAGGGCATGACACAGGCAGAGGCGTTGCCCCTGCTGCAAGAATTATATGCCTGGCAAAGCCGTGACGAATTTATTTATCGCCACAAGTGGGAGCCCCACATGCTGGTCATGTGGGATAACCGGTCAGTGCTGCACTGTGCCACCGGCGGATATGAAGGGCATGATCGCCTGCTGCATCGCACCACAATCGCCGCCTATGCGCTTTAGGGATTGGGTACGTGCATCTCTTTGCGCAAAGTCCTTACAACACCGGTTACTATCAGGAATTGGCCAATATAGTAGAGCGGCCAGATCGTCCAAGATGGAATGGCCGTATCCTGCAGAAAACCCATTTCCGCAAAGATAAACAGATCAGAAACGACGAATAGCAGCGCACCGATACCGACCCGGTAACGCGGGAAGCTGCTGGTCCATGCCATCGCCGCCATGACTGCGAGGAAAAAACTGTAAGCCGCCAAGCCGAGGGCTTCGGTTCGATCGAAGGGCAATGACCAGGCGATAAATATCGTTATTGGCACGAGCAGCACCGCGAATAATTTCTGACTGAATGCCGTCTCATCCCGCCTGTGGCGCGCATAGAGCCAGATTGCTATGCAATGCCCCACAACAAAGGCCCCTGCCCCCGCCATGAGGTCAATTTCTATCAGCATATCGCCCAGAGCGCCGAAAGCCATAACGGCGGCAATCAATTTTCCTTCAAAATTATGCGATCGGCGAAGCGCGTAGACCGCGAGAAAACCAACCGCAGCACCTTTCCAGAACATCAGATACATACCGGGAAAGTCACTGTCTTTCACGAAGAAATAGCTGATGCCGAATAACAGGCTCAGCAACAAATAGGGTCTGGACTCAATAATCGCGCGTTTCATTTCACCCGCCTATCATGCTCTTACCCTCTCTGCCAGATTGACTTTTGTTCGATCCGGCAACACTAAGACGCCATGACACAAGTACATATTATTGGTGGCGGACTCGCCGGATCAGAAGCAGCATGGCAATTGGCGCAGGCAGGCATAAAAGTGCGCCTTTCGGAAATGCGTGGAAGCGGCGAAATGACGCCTGCACATCAAACGGACGGATTAGCAGAACTGGTCTGTTCCAACAGCTTCCGCTCTGATGATGCCGAGAAAAATGCGGTTGGCTTGCTGCATGCAGAAATGCGGGACCTGGATTCCATTATCATCGGCGAAGGCGATAAACACCGCCTGCCCGCCGGCTCTGCGCTCGCCGTAGATCGCGACCATTTTTCCGATGGGGTGACCAAAGCTTTGAGCGAGCATCCAAATATCGAAATTGTCCGCGAACGGATCGACCAACTTCCCGAAAGCGGCCTGACGATTGTGGCAACTGGGCCACTCACCGCCATGACCTTGGCCGAAAGCATTGGCGCGGCGACCGGGGAAGACTCCCTCGCTTTTTTCGACGCCATTGCGCCAATAGTCCATAAAGACAGCATCAACATGGATATCGCCTGGATGCAGTCCCGCTGGGACAAAATTGGCCCGGAAGGCGATGGCAAAGACTATATCAACTGCCCGATGGATCGCGACCAATATGAGGGGTTCATCCAGGGCCTGCTCGATGGTGAAAAGACTGATTTCAAGGAATGGGAGAAAAATACTCCCTATTTCGAAGGCTGTATGCCGATTGAAGTCATGGCGTCACGTGGTCCGGAGACCCTGCGTTTCGGTCCGATGAAGCCGGTTGGCCTTACCAACGCCCATACTGGTGAAAGCGCCTATGCCGTCGTTCAACTGCGGCAGGATAATGCGCTTGGCACGCTATGGAACATGGTCGGTTTTCAGACGAAGCTGAAATATGGCGCTCAGGCCGACCTGCTGCGTTCTATTCCCGGTCTTGAAAAAGCGGAATTCGCGCGAATGGGTGGTTTGCACCGCAACACTTTCATCAATGCGCCAAAACTGCTCGACAGCGAAATGCGCTTGAAAAAGGCACCGCATATCCGCTTTGCAGGTCAGATTACCGGCTGTGAAGGCTATGTCGAAAGTGCGGCTGTCGGACTGATGGTCGGTCGTATGGTCGCTGCCGAAATCAAGAGTGAATCATTCCCCTATCCGCCACAGACCACGGCCTTCGGGGCATTGCTTTCGCATATTACGGGCGGAGCGGATGCCCGGGACTATCAACCCATGAACGTCAATTTCGGCCTCTTTCCGCCCTTTGAGCAGCGTATCAAAAAGAAAGAACGCAAAGAAGCCTATACCGCCCGCGCGCGCAAAGACTTTGCCGATTGGCAGCAGTTATCGGTAAGTGAAACAAAAGCAGCCTAACATTTACATCGCTGCGACGCGCTGCGTTTTGGTCGCGTGGCCCTGAATTCAGCGCGGGTCAATTCACCATTTCCATCCTGGTCTGCTCTAGCAAAGCGATCACCGGTAGCGACGGCCCATTCTTCAAAGGTCAGCAGATTATTACCGTCTTTATCAAGTGCTTTGAACGCTTTGGTGCGGCTGCTCATTAATTCGAGCCGGGTAATAATCTCGTCGCGATTGCGGTCATAACGATTAAATCGCCTTTCCTCGCGAGACGCTCGATAGGCCCTGGGCGGGGTCGGCGGCGGTGGCCCTAATGCCGGTGCGTTCTCATCCGCTTCGGGCAAACCCTCAGGCTCCGACGGCTCCGGTGGCGGTGGTGCGTCGGGAATGACAACTTCTTGCCCATTCGCGCCGATCCATAAGAACAATCCTGCGGTTATCAACAGCATCATACTCGCGGCGCCAGCGACATATCGTGTCATGTGCCGCTTGCTCCTTTCCGCTGTTCCTCATGGTGTTAACAGCCAGTCATGCCGTGCCAAATAATCTTACTCGCAACCCTTGGCCGATAAAGATCAGCTGTTAACGTCCCCTTTTTTGCATCGCTTTGCGCCAATTTACAGAAAATAGAGAGCGGCCGTCCGCTACTGTCAAAACGAACCGATGAGGTTGATTCGAAAAGTCCGCGAGACTTTTCAAATGCCTGTTCGCGCATTTCTGGCTCGCTGCAATGCCGTGCAAAGTCCCAGAGCGCCCAGCCTTGCGCGCCCATTTTTTGTTCATCCGTAAGTATATTGTTACCAGCGAGTGCGAAGCTGAAGACCCCCTCGCCGCGCTTGATCGCATATTGATCAAATTGGCGATCATCCCAGGGGAAGTCATCCAGCAGATATTCCCAGCCTTCCAAAAGGTTCAGTAAAGGTGCCAAATCAGCCCCGTCCTGTTCCGCTTCGGTGATTAACGCAACCAGCGGTTCACCGCTCGGGCGCTTCTCCGCATCTGTGGTTAAAATATCGCGCCACCAGGTTAACCGCATTTGTCCAATCAATGTTTCAGAGGTCGAACGGATAACCTCCGCAAATCTCGAATCCAACGCAAAAGCAAGGGCATAGCGAGAGCGATCACGGCGTTTTGCATAAGCCAAAACCAATCGTCTCAACGGATCCAACTGTAAAAATGCGTCACTCATGTCCGAGGCCGTTGCCAGTTTCCCGTCGGAAATCAAGGTAAAGATTGCTTTAACCATAGGCCTTGGTCTGCCGCTAACCCTTTTCTCCCTATCAGACACGCTGAATTGAAATCCACCAGCGGGAATTATCGCGCTTAGATCAGAGGCCAGGGGCATGGTTACGCAGAACGACATGAAATCGCGAAAGTCATTTTTACAACGGCTACGTTCCGATAGTGCCGGTAATACGCTCGCCATGGCAGCGGCTGCGCTGTTCCCGATCATGGGTCTTGTCGGTGGTGGCGTCGATATGGGCCGCGCTTATATGGCGAAGGCCCGCCTGCAACAGGCTTGCGATGCTGGCGTGCTTGCTGGTCGGCGCAACATGACTCAGGATACAATGACTGCCGCAGATATCGCGGAAGCAAAGAAATTTTTTGACTTCAACTTTCCCGAGGAATCATTCGGCTCAACGAAGTTTGATGCAACGGTAACTGATAAAGACGGAACCGTAGCGTCCGTGAACAAGCTCGTTTTTAAAGATGGTGCCGACGTGCGGGTTGTTGAGGGAGAAGCCCAGACAACCATTAAAACGACATTGATGAAAGTCTTTGGTTACGAAAACATGGTCATCAAAACCGACTGCAGCAGTCGTTTGGACGTCGGCAATGTCGATGTGATGATGGTTCTTGATGTTACCGGTTCGATGGGTGGAACCGTATCTGATGGCGGTACGAGGCTCGACGCCCTCAAGGTAGCCGTTAAAGATTTTTACGGCGTTCTCGGCGCCGGCGGCGGATCTTCCGGCGAACAGATCCGTTACGGGTTTGTCCCCTATTCCAGTACCGTGAATGTCGGCGAAATATTATATGATGCTAACCCAGACTGGTTGATTGGCGGCAATTCCGGCGAACGGGCCACTTATCAAACGCGCGCAGCAGTGTTCGAAGTCGAAGACAAAAACGATCCTGGATACACGATTGCATCGCAAGATTTTGAAGAGATGCTGACCCAGCTCGATGGCCCGGAATGTACCGACCGTTATGCCGAAAATCTGAATGTCGATACATATTTTGTTCCCGATCCATCAGGACAGCCACTGATTATTTCGGAGAACAGAACAACAAATCTCGTGACCAGAGTGACCGATACATTTCGGTATTTGAGCTGGAATGGTAGCACAGACGCTCCACCAGCCGGTGCAGTTGGCAATACTTTCTGGCGCCAATGCAAACGGATCCGTACAAGAACCACGGAAGAAATACCGGTTGTCCAAGTCGACAAATGGCAACCCGGGGCGGCCCGCATTACGGATTGGGTATATAATGAGCTGACTCATGATGTTTACGACTATGTGCGGTCCATCAAACCGAGCAATCCTGCGGCTCAGAACCCGACGTCTGCCGCTAGCGATCCGCAACGATGGGCGGGATGTATTGTTGAACGCCAATCCAACAATACGATAACAACGGCAACGACGACTATTCCTTCTGATGCGCTTGATCTGCAAATCGATCTCTTGCCGACCGATGCCGCCTCGAAATGGTCGCCATTTTGGGCAGATCTCAAATATAATCGTACGGATACAAATCCCGCTACGTCTGGATCCAAAATTGCTATGAGCGGTGACTCGGCTGCTTGCCCTGCCCCCGCACGAAAACTACAATCTTATGCAACTTATGATGATGGCACATCCAATGATCTGGAAAGCTATATTTCCGGGTTGCAGGATGGCGGTTTCACCAATCATACTATCGGTATGATTTGGGGGGCACGTCTACTATCTCCTGATGGGCTGTTTAAAACCGAAAATGAATCGGCACCTAATGGCTTCAGCATCGGGCGGCACGTTGTGTTCATGACCGATGGCTCCATGGTTATCAGGCAAACAAACTATGGTGCTTATGGATACCAGAAACTCGATGACAGTATCGCAGCCGCTAATGCCGGAAATACCGAATTAGCAGAGCGGCAGGCCCATCGCTTCCAATTAATGTGCGCAGCGACGCGAGCAAAGGGTTGGACGATTTGGGTGGTGCAATTCGGCGTCAGCAATGTGACACCCAATATGCTGGCCTGCGCCAGCAGCCCCGGTAATGCGGCGGCAGCAAACGACAAAGCGTCTTTGCAAGCTGCATTCGCGAATATCGCTCAGAAAATTGGTGGATTGAGGTTGTCGAACTAATGACCATAGAAACAAAAACCGCTCGCCTGGATCGCGATGAAAACGGCGCTACGCTGATGGAATTTGGCTTGATCGCTGCTCCATTGATAACGCTCTTGCTCGGTATCATGGATATTGGGTACCAAGGTTATCTGGACACGATGTCCAAGTCGATCATGCATCAAGTCGCTCGTCAGGCGTCAGTTGGTGGCAAATCTGTCGCGGACATCGAAGCCGAGGTAAAGGATGGTCTTGATCCATTGTTGCTGAAAAATGCAACTGTGACAGTTTCGGTCAGAAGCTATTTTGACTTTACCAATATCGGTAAGCCCGAGAAATTAACGAAGGACCTGAACGGTGATGGAAATCTCGATAGTGGAGATTGCTATCTCGATGGTAACCGTAATGATGTTTTTGATATCAATACCGGTAAAACCGGGACGGGTGGACCGGACGATATCGTGAACTACGAAATCACCATTACATCGCCAAGGATTTTCCCGCTGGCAGGTTTGTTCGGCGGTTCCAAAACCATGAAAAGTTATAATGCAACAGCGGTACGCAACCAACCCTATGGCTCTCAAGTCAGCGACCCCGAATTGTGCGAGGCATAAGCATCATGACGATACCAAAGAACCGGATCCTCTCAAGGGCCATTCCCGACAATCGTGCAACGCGCTTCATCAAGAAACTGCATGAAGACAAAAGTGGTCTCGCGCTGATTGAGTTTGCATTTGTTGCGCCTTTCATGCTGACCGTAGGTCTGACAGGTATGGAGACCGCTAATCTGGCCGTCGGGCATTTGCAGGTAAGCCAAGTTGCCATGCTGGTCGCGGATAACGCATCTCGCGTCCGAAGCTCTATCGACGAGGCGGATATTCGCGAAATATTTACCGGCGCCGATTTGACCGGCAGCAGCATCGACTTCTCGCCCAATGCGCGCATTATTCTGTCGAACCTGGAGCATAATGGATTGTCTGGCTCTGATGAAGGTCAATGGATACGCTGGCAGCGCTGCTATGGTGGCAACACAAGCTACAGCTCGACCTATGGCAATGAAGGTGATGGTCAGACAGATTCGTCTCTTTCCGCCGGAATTGGCCCCGCTGGTAAGAAGATATCAGCTACGCCCGCGTCCGCGGTCAATTTTGTCGAAGTCGTATATGATTACAAACCTCTGATATCTGACCGTTTCTTTGGCAACATCGTTATACGCTATGAAAGCGCCTTCGTTGCGCGCGAACGTAATGATCATGCCATGAAAAACGCCAGTAATATTCCTGACAGCCAAAGATGGACATGCGATCGGTACGCCGTCATCACCTGATCGCTGTTTTACCGGTAGCACACCTTTTTTGCCGCCGCGATGATCCGGTCGCTGTCAATCAATGCTGCTTTTTCGAGATTAGCCGCGTAGGGCAGCGGGACATCTTCATTGGTCACACGCACGACCGGTGCATCGAGATCATCAAAACCCTGCTCCATGCATACGGCGACAATCTCGCTGGCGATAGAACATGTCGGCCAGCCTTCCTCGGCAACAACCAGACGGTTGGTTTTCTTCAAGCTGTTGAGCACTGTTTCCTTATCAAGCGGTCGCAGCGTCCGCAGATCAATAACCTCGGCATCGATTCCGTCTTCTGCCAACTTGTCGGCGGCTTCCAACGCCAGTCCGACGCCGATGGAATAGCTTACGATCGTCACGTCAGCACCTTCCCGCATGATCCGCGCTTTGCCGATCGGCAATGTATAATCATCAATGTCGGGAATTTCGAACGAGCGGCCGTAGATTAATTCATTTTCCAGAAACACCACAGGGTCCGGGCATTGAATGGCAGCTTTCAACAAGCCCTTTGCATCCGCTGCATCATAGGGGGCAATTACGATCAGGCCGGGAACGCTGGCATACCAAGGGCCGTAATTCTGACTATGTTGCGCGCCAACGCGGGAAGCCGCGCCATTGGGACCGCGGAAAACGATCGGGCACCGCATCTGCCCGCCGGACATATAGTTGGTCTTGGCGGCAGAGTTTATAATATGATCAATCGCCTGCATTGCGAAGTTGAAGGTCATGAATTCCACCACCGGCTTCAGCCCGCCCATAGCGGCACCGGCACCAATGCCGGCAAAGCCATGTTCAGTGATCGGCGTATCTATGACCCGTTTGCCGCCAAATTCATCGAGTAGCCCTTGGGTGACCTTATAGGCCCCCTGATATTCCGCGACCTCTTCGCCCATCACGAAAACGCGGTCATCCTTGCGCATTTCTTCCGCCATTGCATCACGCAGTGCTTCGCGGACGGTTATGGTGGTCATCGCGGTGCCCTCCGGAACAGCGGGATCATCAGCGCGCGATATAGGCGCTGCGGGCGCTTCCTCAGCTATTTCGGGTGGTGGAGCGGCCTCCGCTTTCTCTTCGGGAGCTGGTTCGGACTTGGCTTCTGGTGCAGAACCCTCCTCCTCGTCTTCTCCGGTCATTTCGGCAATGACCGCGCCAACGGCCACATTGTCGGTTCCCTCGGCGATCAGTATTTTCGAAATCACACCCTCGTCGACTGCTTCAAATTCCATCGTCGCTTTGTCGGTTTCAATCTCGGCCAATATGTCACCGGAGCGAACTTCATCGCCCTCTTTCACCAGCCACTTGGCCAGCGTACCTTCTTCCATGGTGGGTGACAGTGCCGGCATTTTCAATTCGATTGCCATCAATATTGCTCCACCAAGACGTCGGTATATAGCTCGGACATTTCTGGTTCTGGAGATTCTTCAGCAAAATCAGCCGCCTCCATAACCGTTTTGCGAACCTTTTTATCCAGCGCTTTCAGATCTTCCTCTTTCACGCCCTGCTTCATCAGCATGGCCTTCAATCGCTCGATCGGATCGGATTTTTCGCGCACGTCCTGAACCTCATCCCGACTGCGATATTTGGCGGGATCAGACATGGAGTGCCCGCGATAGCGATAGGTTTTCAGTTCCATCAATACCGGGCCTTTGCCAGCCCGCACATATTTCAAGGCTTCTTCTACAGCGCCCCGTACGGCCAAAACATCCATCCCGTCGACCTGCATGCCGGGAATACGAAAACTCTCCCCGCGTCGGTATAGTTGGTCTTCGGATGATGACCGATTGACACTGGTGCCCATCGCATATTGGTTATTCTCGATCACGAAAATGACCGGCAACTTCCAAAGCTCCGCCATGTTGAAGCTTTCGTATACCTGCCCCTGATTGGACGCACCATCGCCGAAATAGGCCAGACAGACGCCACCATCTTCCTTATATTTGTGACCAAAGGCGAGCCCTGTACCGAGTGATACTTGCGCGCCAACAATGCCGTGCCCGCCATAAAAGCCATGTTCCACGGAGAACATGTGCATGGAACCGCCCTTGCCTTTTGATATTCCGGAAGCACGACCGGTCAGCTCTGCCATGACAATGTTGGGATCAATTCCACAGGCAAGCATATGGCCATGGTCCCGATAACCGGTAATCACGCTGTCCTTACCAGGCTCAATCGCGGATTGCAGTCCGGTAACCACAGCTTCCTGCCCAATATAAAGGTGACAAAACCCGCCAATTAACCCCAAACCATAAAGCTGCCCCGCCTTTTCCTCAAAGCGTCTGATGAGCAGCATCTGTTCATAAAATTCCATCAACTCCGATTTGCTCGCCTTATACAGCGGAGTTTTCAACACTGCTGCTCGGCTAGACGATTTTGCCGGCACCTTTTTTGGCGCAGCTTTGGCTGGCGCCTTGGATTTCGATGGGGCTTTCTGGGGAGTTTTTGCCACGCTTGCGGATTCCTGTTTTCAGATGTGCAATACCATAAACAGATAGGCCCAAATTCCAAAGCCTAATACGTTGGAAAGCACACAAAAAAACGGAATGACCCTATAAGCCTATTTTAGCGGGACGATAATCTCGTCGGGGTGGACAAAATTGCCTTCTTTGCGAAGCAGTTCTCCGACCAAATCAGGGTCTGCTCCGTTGGGATCAAGCAGCCGAACCCGGTTCTTTAAAGCATCACGTTCCACTTTGAGCGCGGCCAGTTCTACATGCCGCTCTTGCAGCGAGGTGCTATATTCACCCCACGCCAATATGCCTGTCGGTCCAAGCACCGCATAGCCGGCGATGGCAAGCAATGTCAGCAGCGCAAAGCCGGGGCCCAGCGCCGCCTTGATCAATCCACCAATTTTTTCTTTCTGGGCCATATTCTCTCTTGAATCAGAATATTGATTCGCTGGCAAGCATGTTAACACTTTTATTTTCCGCGGCCCGCAAGAAGCCGCCGAAGCGCCCCACAGGAAGGGTCGATATTCGCAAACTCGCTTTAGGAAAAAATGGATCGCCCGGCATAATGCGCCACCGTATCCAGCTCTTCTTCAATCCGGATCAGCTGGTTATATTTCGCGAGCCGGTCTGACCGCGCGAGGCTGCCCGTTTTGATCTGGCCACAATTGGTCGCCACCGCCAAATCAGCGATCGTCGCATCTTCGGTTTCACCGGAACGATGCGACATAACGGCTGTATAAGAAGCATTATGGGCCATGCGAACCGCTTCCAGTGTCTCGGACAATGTTCCGATCTGATTGACCTTGACCAACAGGCTGTTGGCGAGGCCATCTTTAATGCCCTGTGACAAGCGCGCGGGATTGGTGACGAACAGGTCGTCACCGACCAATTGAACCGTATCGCCCACCGCATCGGTCAGCAGTTTCCAGCCTTCAAAATCATCCTCTGCCATGCCATCTTCAACCGACTTGATCGGATAGTCTTTGCAAAGCTCTGCGAGATAGTCAGACATTTCTGCCGGCGACAATATCTTGCCTTCCCCGGAAATATGATATTGGCCGTCTTTAAAAAATTCAGTGGCTGCACAATCGAGGGCGAGAACGACTTCATCGCCAGCTTTGAAACCGGCCTTCTCGATCGACGCCATAACAAAATCGAGCGCATCGCGCGTTGAACCCAAATTCGGCGCAAAGCCCCCTTCATCGCCGACCGCCGTAGCAAGACCCTTTTCCGACAAGCCTGCTTTCAATGTATGGAATATCTCCGACCCCCAACGCACGGCTTCGGCAATACTGCCAGCACCTACGGGCATGACCATGAACTCCTGGAAATCGATAGGATTGTCGGCATGTTCGCCACCGTTGATGATGTTCATCATTGGTACCGGCAGCACGCGCGCCGAGACACCGCCGACATACCGATAGAGCGGGAGTCCGCGCGCATCCGCTGCCGCCTTGGCCGCCGCCAAACTGACTCCCAGCAGAGCGTTAGCGCCCAGACGGCTCTTGTTTTCGGTGCCATCCAGCGCGATCATCATCGCGTCGACTTCTTCCTGATCTTCGGCGTCAATGCCGAGCAACGCCTCGCTAATTTCCCCATTAACCGCTTCGATGGCTTTCAGGACACCTTTGCCGAGATATTTGCTCTTGTCGCCATCGCGCAGTTCGACGGCTTCATAAGCGCCAGTGGAGGCGCCCGATGGTACAGCCGCGCGACCGAAACTTCCGTCTTCCAGTAAAATATCAACCTCGACTGTAGGGTTGCCCCGGCTGTCCAAAATCTGGCGAGCATGAATATCTAATATGGCGGTCATTTTCGGGAAGACTCCTGCAGAAGTTTACGTATCGCAAAGGCCTTATCGATATGATATGCTTGTGGCAATCATCTGCTGCACCATCAGGAACAGTCACTCGGTAATTTACCCTTGAATCTTAGGGATTAGGCACCATCTGCTCTAAAGGGAAACTATGATCGAATTCATTTTCGGTCACGTTAAATTGGCAAGGGTTTGGAAGAAGGAATTTTAAATATGGCCGTCGATCAGGGAAAGAAACCAACCACCCGTAAAGCACCTGCTAAAAAGGCAACGGCGAAAAAGCCAGCGGCTCGCAAACCCGCAGCCAAAAAAACCACCGCAAAGAAAACTTCAGCTGCTAAACCTGCTGCCCCTTTGAAAGCGGGCGCTACAAGAGCGGCAGCCGATACCAATACAGCCAGTGAGCTGAAAAATCGCGCCATCGATAAAGCCAGGTCAACGGCCAATGACGGCAAGGCGAAAGCTGGCGAAGCCATCGGCACGTTGAGCGAAATGATTGAAAATAGCGCCAAGACTATCGATGAAAATGTCGGCGAGAAATACGGCGACTATGCCCGTTCAGCCGCTGATGCGGTCTCTTCTTTCGCGGAGAAACTCAATTCCAAGGATGTTGACGCGATGGTAGAAGATGCACGTGAGTTCGTTAGGAAAAAGCCCGCCGTCGCAATTGGTGCGGCCGCTGTCGTGGGGCTCGTCATTTCCCGTCTTATCAAATCAGGAACGGATGATCGCAGCTAGAGTATTTATAGCAACTGCCGGTTATATCTGTGTGAGTGATAGACATTGGACAACAAGACTGTGGCCATAGAAGATAAGCCGTCACCGGATGAAAATGGGGTTGCGTCAAATTACGCACCTGCTGCTGATGAAAAGTCGATAAAAACACAAGTCACCGATCTCGTCGATGATGTTCGCAAGCTGGCGGAAGCCGAGCTTGAATATTATCGGGTAAAATTATCTGTTAATATGGCCGCGACGAAGACCGTATTGCTTCTGTTCAGTGTCGCGATCATAATTGGAGCCACTGGGCTGGTAGCTCTGATATTGGGAATTTTGTTGATATTGACCCATTATTGGGGACCAGTAGCAGCAACAGGCCTGTTGACCGGAAGCGCATTGCTTGTGACAACAGTTCTACTCAATATGGCAATAAAACGGGCGCGCAAATTACCGCTGGATGAGAATGACCCATGACTCAAAAGAATGACGACATATTCAAGCTGCGCAATCTCGCTATACAGAAGGAACAGGCGCGGCAAAATGTGAAGAGCGACCTGTCCAAAACCAGGGAACGGTTGCGCCCTTCCAACTTGATCCAGGAAGCCAAATATAAAGCGATTGAAAAGGTTCAAAAAACCGGTGAAACCGCCTTGCAGGGTGTGAAGGACAATCCCGGCAAAGTCGCGACTGTTGCGGCTGCTGCGGCTTTATTAGCATTGCGCAAACCGGTAACCAATTATCTTGCCAATCGTAGCGCCGACAATGACGGTGCGGCAAAACATGACGCTGAGGAGTGAGCCATGAGTAAATTGTCTGACAATATAGAAAAAGCCCGAGCAGCATCCCGGGAACGGCTCGAGATGGCGAAAGAAAAAGCGGGCGAAGGCACCGGTATAGCGCTTGAAAAAATGTCCGAGAGCAAGCAGCGTGCTGCGACTTTGCTTGGGGATGGCAAAGTCAAGGCTGCCGAAGGTGTTGAGGCGACCAAGAAAATCGCGAAAACCGCGGCGGCGAAATCGGAAGAGACGATCACCAAGAGTCCTTTGGCTGTGGTTGCCGGTGGCTTGGCGCTTGGCGCTTTGATCGGAGCATTGCTTCCAAAGAGCAAAGCAGAAACCAAATATGTTGGCGGCGCTGGTAAAAAGATCAACGAAACGGCCAAAAAAGCTTATGGCGCTGCGAAGGAAGTCGGCCAGCAGCAGATTGAGACTCTCGGGCTCAGCAAAGACAGTGTTCAGGATCAGATCAAAGATCTGCTTGGCAAAGTCGCCGAAGCTGCTAAGAGCGCCGCCGAAGCTGCAAGTGAAGCGGTGAAATCCGATAAATCAGGCAAATAATCAAAAGAACGGGATACGAATGAGCGAGCGCAGCAAAATGCATCTGGTGATGGGCGGACGAGTAAAAGATCCGCGCGGATTAGATTATGAAAATCTCGACCAAGTCGACCTTGTTGGCGTCTATCCCAGCTATGACGAAGCCGAAGACGTCTGGCGCTCCAATGCCCAGCGCACGGTTGATGACGCCGAGATGAAATATGTCATCGTCCATCTGCACAAAATTCTGGAACCGGAACTGCCCGTCGACGATTGAGGCCAGCGATTGAAGGCAGCGATTAGGCGTTCTTGAAGCGCCACTGCAGCAAAGGTCGCGTCAGGATCAGTCCTGCCACAAATCCGCCAATATGCGCGAAAATCGCGATGCCGTTCAGGCTGCCCCGCGTGGCGATGCCGATCATCAGCTGGATGCCAATCCAAGCGAGGGTGAGCCAGGCAATACGGACGACATAGCCCGGAAATGGTCCGACCGGCTTCACATCGTTTCTTGCGAATAGCAGCGCATAGGCGCCCAATATCGCAGATATCGCGCCGCTTGCACCGACAACTGGAATGACTGAATCGCCGTTAAACGCAAATTCCGCCAGCGAGGCGGCATAAGCGCCTGCGACGTAAAGAACCGCCATTAATTGCGGCCCCAAAGCCTGCTCCACAAACCGTCCGCAGAACATTAACATCAACATGTTGAATGCAATGTGCATCAATCCGCCATGCAGGAAGGCCGACGACATAGGCGTCAGCCACGCCGGCACCAATGTGCCGACCGCTTCCAGCTCGGGAAAGCCTGCGCCGAGTCGGATCGGAAAGAAACCTCCGCGCAGAACGGCCTGATCCTGCAACCCGGAAATCCATAACAACAGGAAGATCACGACATTGGCAATGATCAACCCGTTAGTCAGTTTTCCGCTTGGCAGGTTCATATGACCTCAGATAAACTCGATCTTCTCGAGCAGGTAATATTTGTCACCCGATGGCACCGTGACTTCAATTTCGTCACCGACGCTGCGCCCGATAAATGCGCGACCGATCGGGCTGTTATAGCTGATCTTGCCCACTTTCGCGTCCGCCTCAGCCTGCCCTACCAGTTGATATTTGACCGGCTTGTCGTCTTCGTCGAGCAGGGTCAGCGTTGCACCGAACACGGCTTTATCGCCTGACAAGGTCTTCGGATCAATGACTTGCGCACGGCTCAGCTTATCCTCGATATCGGCAAGAGTTGCTTCAACCTGCCCCTGCCGTTCTTTCGCAGCATGATATTCGGCATTCTCCGAAAGATCACCATGGGCGCGCGCTTCCTCGATTGCATCAACAATGCGGGGCCGCTCTTCCTTGAGCGCTTTCAGCTCGGCTTCCAATTTGGCATGGCCTTCAGCCAGCATTGGTACTTTTTCTACAGCCATTGTTGGCCTTTCTTCGTCAATTCACCGCAGTTTTTAGGGCCGCAGTGTCAAAAATAGTTTCCCGGCGTCCCTCCCTGTGAAGGCTCGCCCGCAGTGTGACAGATTGTCGGGGATTAAGTCTGCGAAGTCTTATAATAAGACTGAAGCGCACGAACTTCAAGAGTCTCATCACGCATGGCCGATATTGCTTCCATCGCCGCGACACTCGCCGTTGCTGTGGTATAGTAAGGAATCTTGCCGTTCAGCGCCCCCGCCCGGATCGATTTGGAGTCTTTGAGCGACTGCCAGCCTTCAGTCGTGTTGAAAATCAGATCAACGTCGCCATCGATAATCCGGTCCACAATATGCGGCCGACCCTCGGCAACCTTATTGACCTTCTCGACCTTTATCCCCTGGTTAGTGAGATAATCCGCCGTCCCGCTGGTCGCGATCAATTTGAAGCCCAGTTTTTCGGCCAATCGCGCCGCTGGTTCGATGACTTTTTTATCGGTTTCCTTGACCGAGACGAACAATGTTCCGCCATCCGGCAAAATGTTATTCGCGCCCAGTTGCGCCTTGCCGAAAGCAATAGGGAAGCTCTTGTCAATGCCCATAACCTCACCGGTAGACTTCATTTCCGGTGACAATATCGGATCGATTCCGGGAAAACGGTTAAACGGGAATACCGCCTCTTTCACAGCAATGTAATCGATATGCCTGTTAATTGGTGGCAAGTCTTTCAGCTTCTCACCTGCCATAACGCGAGAGGCGATCTTGGCAATCGGCACACCGATGGCCTTCGCCACGAACGGCACGGTCCGGCTCGCCCGCGGATTAACCTCGATCAGATAGACTTCGCCATCTTTCACCGCGAATTGGATATTCATTAGCCCGCGCACTTTCAGACCAAAGGCCAAAGCCTCCGTCTGCCGTTCCATCTCGGCGATGATATCGTCGGACAGATTATAGGGTGGTATGGTACAAGCGCTGTCGCCACTGTGGACTCCCGCTTCTTCGATATGCTGGAGCACGCCGCAAACAACGACCTCGTCGCCATCGCAAATTGCGTCAACATCAACTTCAACCGCATCCCGCAGATATTGATCGACCAGCACCGGACTATCACCGGAAACCTGCACCGCCGTATTGATATAATCCTCAAGCTGCGCCGGACCATCGACAATTTCCATCGCGCGTCCACCCAGCACAAAGCTTGGCCGGATCAGGACCGGATAGCCGATGCGTTCTGCTATTTTCACCGCTTCCTCTTCGGTCCGCGCCATGCCATTTTCGGGCTGTTTCAGGCCCAGATTATTGACCAGCTTCGCAAAGCGTTCGCGGTCTTCGGCCAGATCAATCGCATCCGGCGTGGTACCCAGGATCGGTATCCCGGCCTCTTCCAGTGCAGACGCGAGTTTCAGCGGTGTTTGCCCGCCAAATTGAACAATCACCCCAACCAGTTCGCCCTTGCTCTGCTCGACATGCAGGATTTCCAGCACATCCTCGGCCGTCAGCGGCTCAAAATAAAGCCGGTCCGATGTGTCATAATCGGTCGAGACGGTTTCGGGATTGCAGTTGATCATGATCGTTTCGTAACCGGCATCGGCCAGCGCGAAACAGGCGTGACAGCAGCAATAATCAAACTCAATGCCCTGCCCGATCCGGTTCGGACCGCCGCCTAGAATGACGATTTTCCGGCGATCGGAAGGCATCGCCTCATTTTCCGGTTCGCCAAAAATCGGCGCTTCATAGGTGGAGTACATATAGGGCGTCTTAGCCTCAAACTCCGCCGCACAGGTGTCGATCCGCTTGAACACGGGCCGCACGCCCAGCTTGTGACGCAATGCGCGGACTTCTTGCTCCGTTGTTGCACCAGCCATGGCGGCAACGGCGTCATGAACCAGCCCATGTCCACCCGCAACCGCGCGCCCGGCCCCACCAGCGACGTGCACCGCATCGACCGCCAGCTTAGCCAAACGTTCGTCGGAGAAACCCATGGATTTCAGCTTGCGGAGCGCTTCCCGCCCATTGGGCAGGCCATTGTCCAGTATCTCCTGCTCGGCGTCGATAATTTCACGAATACGCGCCAGAAACCAGGGATCATAATGGGCAATGTCAAAAATTTCCGCATCACTAAAGCCCTCGCGCATGGCCTGCGCAGCCACTAGCAGCCGATCCGGTGTTGCCCGCGCCAGTTCGGCGGCAATCTCGTCTCGCGACGCACCGATCAGCTCCTGCACCCGGTTAAATCCATCCAACCCGGTTTCGAGCCCGCGCAACGCCTTTTGCAGCGATTCATGAATATTCCGGCCTATCGCCATGACTTCACCGACAGATTTCATCGCGGTGGAGAGCAAAGGCTCGGCGCCCTTGAATTTTTCAAAGGCAAAACGCGGAATTTTGGTGACGACATAATCAATCGTCGGTTCAAACGACGCCGGCGTCGCGCCGGTAATGTCGTTATCAATCTCGTCGAGCGTATAGCCCACCGCCAGCTTCGCCGCGACTTTCGCAATCGGGAAGCCGGTGGCCTTGGATGCCAGCGCAGAACTGCGCGAAACCCGAGGGTTCATTTCGATCACAACAAGCCGGCCATCCTTCGGATTAACTGCGAACTGTACATTGGAACCGCCTGTTTCGACTCCAATTTCTCGCAAGACAGCCAAAGAGGCATTGCGCATGATCTGATATTCTTTGTCGGTCAGCGTCAGGGCTGGAGCGACCGTAATCGAGTCCCCCGTGTGCACGCCCATCGGATCGACATTTTCGATCGAACAAATGATGATGCAATTATCCGCACGATCACGGACAACCTCCATCTCATATTCTTTCCAGCCAATGAGCGATTCGTCGATCAGCACTTCATTGGTCGGCGAGGCTTCCAGCGATGTGCGGATGAAATGAATAAACTCTTCGCGGTTATACGCGACGCCGCCGCCGGTGCCGCCCATCGTAAAGCTGGGCCGCATGATCGCGGGCAGCCCGATATCTTCCAAAATTTCCAGCGCCTGCTCTTCGCTATGCGCCACCGCAGAGCGCGGACTTTCCAGCCCGATTTTGTCCATTGCCGCCTTGAATTTCTCGCGATCTTCCGCCTTGTCGATGGCTTCGGCATCCGCGCCGATCATCTGGACATTATATTTTTCCAGCACGCCCCTTTTGTTAAGCGTCAGCGCCGTGTTCAACGCAGTTTGCCCGCCCATGGTCGGCAACACCGCATCCGGGCGCTCTTTAGCTATGATTTTCTCGACAATTTCCGGCGTGATCGGCTCAACATAGGTCGCGTCCGCCATCTCCGGATCGGTCATGATCGTCGCCGGATTGGAGTTGACCAGGATGATCCGGTACCCCTCCTCTTTCAGCGCCTTACACGCCTGTGTCCCCGAATAATCAAATTCGCAGGCCTGTCCGATAACAATCGGGCCAGCGCCAATGATCAGGATGGATTTTATGTCAGTTCTTTTTGGCATTAGCGTTCCCGATCTTCTCCTCTGCGGGGGAAGAATGTAAAGTCCTGGCAGCCAGTTTGCCGAGACGAAGTTGAATGAGGGTTTTCGGCAGCCCAGACCGCCATTGACCAAATATATCTGTTACATTAGCGCATCTGCCAGCAGAAAACAGAGATATATGGCGAAAAAGCGATTGACCAGCACCGCTCGCAAGCTGCGGCGCGATATGACCGAAACGGAAACACGACTCTGGACGCGCCTCCGTCGATCTCAACTGGAAAACCACAAGTTCGTCAGGCAATTTCCCATCGGCACCGCGATCACGGATTTCGCCTGTCGTAGCGCGAAACTGGTGGTGGAGCTGGATGGTGGCCAACATAGCGAGAGCCTTTCCGATGAGGCCCGAACAAAAATGATTGCGGCACATGGCTATACCGTGATTCGTTTCTGGAATAATGATACCTCGGAAAACATCGAAGGCGTGCTGGAAGAAATCCGCCATGCGCTGCGCAATGCCAAAAATGGCTAAACCTTCTCCCTTGAGGGAGAAGGATACGCAATCTTGCCAGCTCTGCTGGCTAGATGCAGTTGGATGAGGGTGTTCCGACCCGATATTATAGTCGCGACCCTCGGCAGCCTCGCTTAAGCGATAGGGCTGGATAAGCGTGCGCGAAACTGGAAAATTCACAAACTCCACTACCGTCGAGCCCCCTCACCCCAGCCCTCTCCCCGCTGGGGAGAGGGAGCAAGGATCGCACCGACCATGTGTGTGGTATTTATGTGAGTGCTTTCACCCATCACGCCGGATTCTCATCAGAAATCGGCCCATTTTCATTGCAGGCAAAACAGCCCCAACCATCATGGTCAATGTCATAATCCTGCTCAATCTCAAGGCATTTGCGCGTCAGTTCTCTTATGGTTTCCTGACGCGTATCGGCATCGATTTGCAGCTCAATCTGCCACTCGCCCTCGTCCTTTTCGACCAAAGCTGAGTGAAAACCGAGCTTCTTTGAATCATTTTTCAATTTGTTCAGGTTCGAAACGTCCCCGACAAATTGCACATTAATCTCTCTCACCACATGCGCCAGATCGCCGCCTGCCGCCATATTTTCCAATATCTCGTCATCGGTCGCCCATTCCTGCGCCAGATAGTCGGGATCAACGTTGCTCATGTGACCTGTTCCTTGCTTGTTGGCGCATAGAAAAGGCCCTCCCCGCCGGCTGGGCGGAGAGAGCCTATGTTTGACGAATAATTGCGGCCTATTCGGCTGCGGAGGAGTCCTTGGCCGTCGGCAGGTCGCTCTTGAGCATATCCCCGACCATTTCGCTGGCGCAGGCCTGCATGCTGCCCATCATGGCTGTTTTGGCGTCCGCGACATTGGCGTCCTCGGGTATGTCCTTGGTCATGCAGGTGCAGAGCTTCTCCGGGTCTACCGAGCCGGGAAAGCCATCCGCTTGCTCCAGACATTCGGTCATCGCACGCTCTTTGACAGGGGTGCAGGCCGCGAACAAAATCGTGGCCGAAATTACGAGAAATTTCCGCATCATTATTTTCCTTAAAATTTGCGTAGATCTCATCACATGGGACATGTGAAGTGAACGGCACGAACCCTGCCCGGTCCCCTTCGCAATTTTTAAGGTGGTTTGTCACTATTTCGATTTTACTTTCCCGGCCAATTTTGAAATTAATGCCCTGTTGCATGATCTGGGTTCACAAGAATGAGCGTCAGAGCATTTCCACAAATTTGCGGAACAGGTAGAAGCTGTCTTGCGGCCCGGGGCTGGCTTCGGGATGATATTGTACCCCGAAGGCCTTTTTGTTTTTCAAGGCGATCCCGCAATTGCTGCCATCAAACAGGCTGGTATGGGTTGCCTCGACCGTATCGGGAAGCGTGTCGCCGTCCACGGCAAATCCGTGGTTCATGCTGGTAATCTCCACCGCGCCGTCTTCATGGCGCTGCACCGGGTGATTGGCGCCGCGATGGCCCTGGAACATCTTGACGGTTGTCGCGCCCGCCGCCAGCGCCAGCATTTGGTGGCCGAGGCAAATACCGAATATCGGCACGTCCTTTTCGAGCAGCGCCTTGATGACCGGAACCGCATATTCCCCCGTCGCCGCCGGATCACCGGGGCCATTGGAAAGAAATACGCCTGCGGGCTCCAGTGCCAAAATATCGTCGAGCGAAGTTTGCGCAGGAACAACAGTGACTTTTGCGCCAGCTTTCACAAGGTTTCTGAAGATATTGCGCTTCGCACCAAAGTCGATGGCGACCACATGAGGCCGCTCTCCCTGGCCTTGACTTTCTTCCGCTTCCAGCGGCGCATAGCCATGGCCAAGCCGCCATATGCTGCTATCCCAGACCTTGGTCTGATGCCCGGTCACCTCGACCGCCAGATCCATGCCCTCAAGTCCCGCCCAATCGCGTGCCTTGGCAAGCAGCTCATCAATATCAAACTGGCCATCGGGATCATGCGCAATCACTGCATTAGGCGCGCCCGCTTCCCTGATCCGGCGCGTCAAAGCCCGCGTATCCACACCGGACAGCCCTATACGCCCATTGTCCGCCATCCACTGATCAAAGGGCTTATTGTTCCTGAAACTGCTCGGTTCCGTAACATCTTCACGGACAATGCAGCCCAGTGCATGCGGGCTATCGGCCTCCACATCCTCGTCATTGGTGCCGACATTGCCGATGTGAGGAAAGGTGAACGTCACAATCTGTCCAGCATAGCTGGGATCGGTCATCACCTCCTGATAGCCGGTCATCGCCGTGTTGAAACAGACTTCACCCACGGCAGCGCCCGTCGCGCCAAAGCCTCTGCCCCATACAACCGTTCCATCAGCCAAAACCAATATCCCGGTTGCGCCTTTGGGAGCATCAGGGATCTTGGTATCAGCCATGGAATAATCCTTATAAAGAGCAGGAAGCTTGTGGTCCTGCGTTTCGCGCAAATTTCGCCGTGACTAGGTCTAGTTTTTTGCTGTCGCAATCTATGAAAAAAAATAAGTTGCGGCTATGTTGGTAGCTTATTCCAAAATTATGGGGAACGCTATGATTCGCGATGACGTGAAAGCGGCACAAATTGCAGCTATGAAAGCTGGCGACAAGGATCGCACCGCAACCACGCGTGCGATATTGGCGAAGGTCAAGGACAAGGATATCGAGCTGCGCACCAAGGATAGCAAGCTTGATGACGATGTCATGGTTACAGACGTGCTGCAGAAAATGGCCAAACAGCGCCGCGAATCGATCGAGATGTTTGAAAGCGGTGGCCGTGAAGAACTGGCCAAAGGTGAGAAGATGGAGCTTTCCGTGATTGAGGAATTCCTGCCTGCTCAGCTGAGCGAAGCCGACACCGCGGCATTGATTGACGGCATTAAGGCAGAACTCGGTGCGGACTCGATGAAAGACATGGGCCGCGTGATGGCGGAACTCAAATCCCGCCACGGCACCGAAATCGATATGAGCAAGGCCAGCGGCCTGGTGAAGGCAGCGCTTAGCTGACCCACGGCTTATGACCCTTTCTCCGCAATGGCTTGATGAACTGCGCAGCCGGATCACTTTGTCCACGCTGATCGGCCGGACGGTGAAGGTCCAAAAGGCAGGGCGCGAGTTCAAGGCTTGCTGCCCTTTTCATAACGAGAAAACGCCCAGCTTTACTATCAACGACGAAAAAGGCTTCTACCATTGCTTTGGTTGCGGTGCGCATGGTGATGCCATCCGATGGATGACTGACCAACGCGGGCTCGGTTTCATGGATGCGGTGAAAGACTTAGCGGCTGAAGCGCAAATGGAAGTCCCTGCCCCCGATCCCCGCGCCGCTCAGCGACAAGAACAGCGTGCCACATTACATGACGTCATGGCGGCAGCCCAGGACTGGTTTGTTGCGCAGTTCAACGGAATTGAGGGTACGGCGGCCCGCGAATATCTTAAGAATAGAGGCATTTCCGAGAATACCATCCGAGAATTTGGTTTCGGATTTGCACCCGACTCCCGTGGACGATTAAAAGATGCCTTGTCCTCTCAGGGTGTCGATCAATTGATTGAAGCGGGGCTTCTCATCAAAGTGGATGATAAAGAACCTTATGATCGCTTCCGGGGACGGTTGATGATCCCGATACGCGATCCACGTGGACGCGTTATTGCCTTTGGTGGTCGAATTTTGGGCGAAGGCGAACCAAAATATCTCAACTCACCCGACACGCCACTATTTGATAAAGGGCGTACGCTTTACAATCTCGACAAAGCTTCGCCAGCTTCACGCCAAACTGGGCGTATTTTGGTGGTCGAAGGGTATATGGACGCTATTGCACTCGCACAGGCCGGGTTCGAGGATGTCGTTGCGCCACTGGGCACAGCCCTTACGGAACATCAAATCGAGCGTATTTGGAAAATGGTCGAAGCCCCTATCCTGTGCCTGGATGGCGATAGTGCCGGACAAAAAGCGGCAATGCGGGCGGCTTTGCGCGCCCTGCCCATCTTGCGGCCATCACACAGCCTGAATTTCATTTCTTTACCGGCAGGACAAGATCCCGATGACCTCATCCGATCTGACGGGCCGCAGGCTTTTGGTGAGTTGATCAACAAACCGCAGATGTTGAGCGACAAGATCTGGCAAGTGGAATTCGAAGCGGAACCGCTAAACAGCCCTGAAGCTAAGGCTGGTTTGAAAAAGCGTCTTTCCGATCATGTGCGAGATATTGCCGATCAGGATATCGCCCAACATTATCGGCAGGACTTTCAGTTGCGCTACGAAGGGGCCTTTTTCGCAAAGCGAGAAAACGAACCGCGTGGCAAAGCATTTCAGCGGAAGGGCAACTTCAAATCCAACTTTGTTTCATTCACACCAATGGCGGATACAAAATCCGTTTTAATCGATGGGCATGATCTACGGATCGCAAAGGCAATATTGGGGGGCCTAATTCGCCACCCTTCCCAGATTTCCAAGCATTTTGAAGAGCTAACCGTCCTCAGATTTTCCGATTCGCAAATGCAGGCGTTGCTTTCGGAACTCATCGGTGTCGCAATGCGTAAAGAAATGCTTGATATGCAGGGCCTTCTTACCATATTGGAACAGACAGATTGTTATAATGTCGCAAAAGGGCTGCTACGGGCCGATGCGCTGAATTTCACTTTCAACCGCAAACTGCCAGATCCTGCTCCGTCGGACACCATCGAACGGGCTCAGAACGATTTGGCAGAAGCGATAAAGGTGATAACGGCACGACCGGGATTGGAAGCGGCTTTGGCGGAAGCAACGAGGCGGGTGCAAGATAATCTTGATGACGAAAGCTATGCAGAGCAACAACGATTGCGACAGGCAAAGCAGGAATTTCATGAACGATTGGTTGAGCTCACCCAAATTGACGACGTCGCGGAGTTTTGAGTGTAATCATTGGGTTTAGTTTTTAAAGTAGGGGCCTTAGGCATTGGCAAGTAAAGCAAAAAAATCAGCGGCAACCGAAGATGCGCCGCTTATTGATATGAATGACTCAGCCGTTAAAAAGCTGCTCACGAAAGCAAAAAAGCGCGGTTACCTGACTTATGATGAGTTGAACGCCGCTTTACCGCAAGACCAGATGTCAACAGATCAGATCGAAGATGTAATGTCATCGCTCTCAGACATGGGCGTAAAGATTGTAGAAAATGACGACGAAGCCGCCGAAGAAATGGGTGGTGACGAAGTCGAATCCATTGATGGCTCCGCTAAAGACAAGAAAGCGACGGCTGCGGCAGCTCCTAAAAAAGCAACCGGTGATCGTACCGATGATCCTGTACGGATGTACCTTCGTGAAATGGGCGCCGTCGAGTTGCTCAGCCGCGAAGGCGAAATTGCAATTGCTAAGCGCATTGAAGCTGGTCGTGACACCATGATTTGGGGACTGTGCGAGAGCCCAACCACATTTAACGCCATTATTGAATGGTCTACCGCCCTGAATGATGGCGAGATGCAGCTGCGTGAAATTCTTGATCTCGACGCCATGCTATCCAAAGATCCCGTGCCGGAAAATCTCGAAGACGAGGATGACGACGACGGCGAGATCAGTGAAAAAACGGCCGGCCCCTCTTTCAAAGACGATGACGAAGTTGAAGACGAGCCCGAAGCCGCTGAAGGCGAAGGCGATGATGAAGATGAGCTGACAGAACGCCGCACAAAGCGCGTTGTTGAGGAAGAGGAAGAAGATAATACTCTTTCTTTGGCGCAGATGGAAGAAGCTTTAAAACCGGAAGCTCTCGAAAAATTCGCTACTATCACCTCGGTATTTAAGAAATTTTCCAAATTGCAAAATACCCGGATGGAGGCTTTTTCTGCCGGCAATGATTTCCCGGCAGCGTCCGAGAAAAAATATCATAATCTGCGTGAAGAACTGACGGCTTTGGTCGAAAGCGTGCAATTCCATGCCAATAAGATCGAGTTTCTGGTTGACCAGCTTTATTCTTTCAACCGTCGTTTGACGGCGCTTGGCGGTCAGATGCTGCGGTTGGCAGAGCGGCATAAAGTACCACGTCGTGCGTTCTTGGAAGGTTATATTGGACACGAATTGGACGATGGCTGGCTCTCCAGCATGTCCAAGACGGATAAAAAATGGGCAGCTTTTGCTGAGAAAGAAGCTGATTCAGTAGAACGCATTCGGGCAGAAATTTCCGACATTTCCGCAGCAACCGGAACATCTTTGGATGAATTCCGGCGAATCGTAAATATGGTGCAGAAAGGCGAACGCGAAGCGCGGATCGCCAAAAAAGAAATGGTTGAAGCCAATTTGCGGCTCGTTATTTCAATTGCCAAAAAATACACCAATCGCGGTCTGCAATTCCTCGATCTCATTCAGGAAGGCAATATTGGCCTGATGAAGGCGGTCGACAAGTTTGAATATCGTCGGGGATATAAATTCTCTACTTATGCGACCTGGTGGATTCGTCAGGCAATTACCCGGTCTATCGCGGATCAGGCGCGGACGATCCGTATTCCGGTTCATATGATTGAAACGATCAACAAACTGGTTCGTACGTCGCGTCAGTTTCTGCATGAACAAGGCCGTGAACCGACACCGGAAGAAATGGCTGAGCGCCTTTCCATGCCGCTTGAAAAAGTGCGCAAGGTGATGAAAATCGCTAAGGAACCAATCAGTCTTGAAACACCGATTGGTGACGAAGAAGATTCACATCTTGGTGATTTCATTGAAGATAAAAATGCAATCATCCCAGTCGATGCAGCTATTCAGGCGAACCTGAAAGAGACTGTAACACGCGTATTGGCTAGCCTTACCCCGCGTGAAGAACGGGTTCTACGGATGCGTTTTGGTATCGGGATGAATACCGATCACACGCTGGAAGAGGTTGGTCAGCAATTTAGTGTTACGCGCGAACGTATCAGACAAATTGAAGCAAAAGCGTTGCGGAAGTTGAAACACCCAAGCCGCAGCAGAAAAATGCGCAGTTTCCTTGATCAATAGTCTCAACTTTTTCAAGGCTTTCGTGACTATGGTTTGCACTTAACTAACACGGCGTAAACCGGACCTTTAGGATTACGTTCTATATCCAAAGACTAACGAGGTTAGCTCGGCTCCCAAAAGGGTCGAGCAAATCAATTCGAACTCTTATGTGATGTGAGCGCAATGCAAGAAACCAGCCTTATTCCATCCGCGCGACCATCTTTGATGGACCATGTAGCAGAACATGGTTCCGCATCTGCGGCTTACGTTCAAGAGAGCAAAGCCGACTTTTCAACCCTAGGCGGTACCGACATCGCCGATATTGCACATTTTCTGTGCGTGTTACACGGTCGCCATCCTGGCGTTGTTGACCATGCCGCGACAAAAACCGCCGACGTCGTCGCCCGCGAATGGCTAGTCGAAGCAATGGAAGGATTTACCGCAGAAAGAGCCTTTCTGACGCGACTAACCGTTGCAGCAGGCCCTATATCGGGCGTTCGTAGCGAAGATCAGAGTAACGCAACCGTGTTGGCACAACGCAAAGCGCTCGAAATGCTGTCGCAATCTGATCGCAATGGTTGCGCACTCGGCGCTTCTTTTGCGCTCGTACTCGACTGGCAGGCAATTCGGCCATTGCTCGAACGAATAGCCATCAAGCTTGGCGTAGAACCGCGTACAGCCATATTGCCATCTTCAGAAGCAACAACACGCCTCAATCGGGAATTGGCACAATCAAGCGCGGTAGAGCGCGCAATTAATTTTGGTGTCGATCAAATATTGACCCAGCATCGCGGCCTTTGGCAGCTCCTGGAAGCCCGCAGAAACGCACGCAACTCTGATTAACCGTTAGCCCGTCGCAATCTCTTCATTAACTAAATGATTAACTTGCCTCAAAACGGCCTTTTCCCTATCGCTAATCCATTGACGTTTACGGCAAGGGATTATGGAATATGCGTTTTGACGGTACCAAAGATTATGTAGCAACCGATGATTTGAAGGTTGCGGTCAACGCTGCCGTCACCCTTCGCAGGCCTCTATTGGTCAAGGGCGAACCCGGAACCGGTAAGACCGTCCTCGCATATGAAATTGCCAAGGCGATGGGAACACCGCTGATCGAGTGGAATGTCAAATCCACTACCAAAGCGCATCAAGGCCTCTATGAATATGACGCCGTCGCACGGCTTCGCGACGGCCAGCTTGGTGACGAACGGGTCCACGATATTTCCAACTATATCCGCAAGGGCAAGCTGTGGGAAGCTTTCACCTCCCCTGATCTGCCTGTCCTCTTGATTGATGAAATAGACAAAGCCGATATCGAATTTCCCAATGATTTGCTGCAGGAACTCGATCGCATGGAATTCCATGTTTACGAGACCAAAGAGACAATCAAGGCTGCAGAGCGCCCTATAGTCATCATCACCTCAAACAACGAAAAAGAACTTCCGGACGCCTTCCTGCGCCGCTGTTTCTTCCATTATATCAAATTCCCGGATCGTGAAACGATGCAGGAAATTATCAACGTCCATTTCCCTGATATTCAGGGGATATTGGTGAAAAAGGCGATGGATATTTTTTATGATGTCCGTGATGTACCTGGGCTCAAAAAGAAGCCCAGCACCTCTGAATTGCTCGATTGGCTGAAGCTGCTGCTGGCGGAAGATATGCCGCTCGATGTGTTGCAGTCGAAAGACCCCAGCAAAGCCATACCGCCATTACATGGCGCCTTGCTAAAAAACGAGCAGGACGTGATGCTATTTGAGCGTCTGGCATTTATGGCAAAACGCGAAGCGCGTTAGACGGAGCGACAGCGAATGTTCTTCAACTTCATGGACGAACTGCGAGCAGCCGGGATTACCGCATCGCTCAAAGAGCATTTGGTGCTTTTGGAAGCGCTGGACAAGGAAGTCATCCAGCGTAGTCCTGAGGAATTCTATTTTCTGTCCCGAGCAACTTTTGTTAAAGATGAAGGGCTTCTGGATCGTTTCGATCAAGTATTCTCTAAAGTCTTCAAAGGCATTGAAACCAGCTATGGTATGCAGGAAGAGGAAATTCCTCTCGACTGGCTGAAGGCTGTTGCCGAAAAATATCTCACCGAAGAAGAAATGGCAGAAGTCAAAAAGCTGGGCAGCTGGGACGAGATTATGGAGACGCTGAAAGAGCGCCTCGCCGAGCAGGAAAAGCGCCATGAAGGCGGCAGCAAATGGATCGGTACCGGTGGTACTTCCCCCTATGGGAATAGTGGCTACAACCCTGAAGGTGTCCGCATTGGCGGCGAAGGCGGTCAGAAAAAAGCCGTCAAAGTTTGGGACAAGCGCGAGTTTCAGAATCTCGATCACACCAAACAACTGGGCACGCGCAATATCAAAGTAGCGCTGAGACGTTTACGCAGATTTGCCCGTGAAGGCTCTGCCGATGAGCTTGATATCGACAGCACGATCAATGGCACAGCTAAAAAGGGCTGGCTTGATATTCATATGCGTCCTGAGCGCCACAATGCGGTGAAGTTGTTGTTGTTTCTGGATGTCGGTGGATCAATGGATCCCTTCGTCAAGATATGTGAAGAGCTATTCAGTGCTGCGAATAGCGAGTTTAAAAATCTCGAATTTTTCTATTTCCATAACTGTGTTTACGAAGGCGTGTGGAAAGACAATCGGCGACGTTTTTCGGAACGGACCAATACCTGGGATATTCTCCACAAATATGGCCATGACTATAAGCTGATTTTTGTCGGGGACGCATCAATGAGTCCCTATGAAATCACGCATCCCGGCGGTTCTGTTGAACATTTTAACGAGGAAGCCGGCGTCACATGGCTCCATCGGATGACCAATACTTACCCGGCAACCGCCTGGCTAAATCCTGTTCCGGAAAAGCAATGGGGCTATTCGCAGAGCGTCAAAATCGTCAAGGAATTGATGAATGACCGGATGTACCCGTTGACGCTTGAAGGGCTTGGTGACGCCATGAAGGAATTGACCCGGAAGCACGGGTAATAGCGGCTTAGGCCTCAACCACCATCAAGGTTGTACCCTGATATTTCTCAGCATTAGCGTCGAAAACAGCATAGGGCTCAAATTGCCGGTCCTCGACAGTCACATCCTTTAAGCCGGACAGCTTAAAAGTGCCTAGCTTTAACTCACGGGGCGGCTGCCCTTCCCGCTCCAAGGTTACCGCATCGACATGCATTTCATCATGCCGTGTGTAGAGGATATGTGGCGCAAGCGTGATCTGCATGCGGTTATACGTAGCCGTCACGCATTTTTTCAATGCAACGCCTTCAAAAAATTCTTTACTGGGTAACATTCCGACAAAATATCAAAAAAGACAAAGGACGCAAGGACTATGTTGCGGCGCAGCAATTTTTGAGGTTGTCGTCGAAAGCGGCCACCCTCCTTCTCGAGATTTCCCAAATATGCTATTTAGTCGTTGGAGGTCTATCATGCTTAAGATGTTTTTGCTCGCTACAACGCCTTTCATTGCCTTGGCTAGTCCCTCTCAGGCTGCGCCGCTTGATACCAAGTGCTTAGATCATATTGAAAATATTGACTTGGAGAAAGCGGAGAAGCCCTCCATCCATACACTGGGCAAGGAGCCACCGGCAGCACAGATTGCGGCAGTGGAACGGCGAATCGATAATTGCTCAATATTGGTGGTAATCAATCCGCAATTGGCTGGAGAGCCGCGCTGGACGGCGCCATCGGAATCTACGGCCGCAAAAAAGCACCAGATTTTGGTTGATTAAACTCTAGTAAATCAAAAAGTCTTTCAGCATTTGACCCCACATCCGTTCGTCAGGTGCGGTTATCGCTTCCAGATCATTGGCAATTGTTGATGGATTTTCAATCCACTCCCGCAGTCCGGGACCACCATTAATTACATCAAAGGCGAGCTTGCCCTCTTCATATTCATAAGCAAAATCCCGCCAAAGCTCATAACCGAAATAGAGCTTATTAATGGCTTTCAGCGCCAGCGCCTGTAATCGCCAGGGGCGAAATGCGGCATGATCATAGGTGGGGCCTTCTGCGTGAAATTGAACGCCATTACACAACATACCGACATGCTTGTGGAATGTCGGCTCAAACCAGCATTCACGCAAAGTACAGCCTTTCAGCCATTGTGGGGCCTTGCGATGCATTTCAGCGATCACCGCCTTCGCATCAATATCCGGCGCGCCAAATAGCTCGAGCGGCCTTGTCGTACCTCGCCCTTCCGACAATGTGGTGCCCTCCAGCATCACCGTGCCGGCATAGGCCCGCGCCATCGATAGATTGGGCGCATTCGGACTTGGGTTGATCCATATCCGATCCGTTGGCCAGCCAAACCCCGGACCTTCCGGCTGCCATCCCTGCATTTCAACGACATTATACTCCACGTCCAGATTGAAATAACTGACAAACCAGCCACCCATCTCACCCATGGTCAGACCATGGCGCATCGGCATAGGTGCAGCGCCAACAAAACTCTCCCAACCTTGTTCCAGCATCATGCCTTCAATCGGCCGACCAGCGGGATTGGGACGATCCAGCACCCAAACAGCTTTACCGTGCTCAGCCGCTGCTTCCAAAATATAGCGCAGAGTGGTGATGAACGTGTATATTCTGCAACCCAAATCCTGCAAATCGATCAGGATAACATCAAAGCTGTCCATCATCTGCTTGGTTGGTCTGCGCACTTCGCCGTAAAGGCTGAATATGGGAATACCCAAGACCGGGTCATCATAATCCGGAGATTCGATCATATTATCCTGCTTGTCACCGCGCAGACCGTGTTGCGGCCCAAAGGCTGAACTTAGCTCTATGCCATCGCATTGCGCGAGTGCATCGAGCGAATGGGTCAGGTTTTCGGTAACAGAAGCAGGATGCGCCAACAAAGCGATGCGCTTTCCGGCAAGCGGCGCACGCAATTCCGGTTCAGCGAGAAGTCGGTCAATTCCAAATTTCATAAATTACCTGCTGCCTTCAGTTGATGCGTAAAGCAATCCCTGTGATGAAAATCCGGCTTTCCCGGCGGATGAGACAAAGCCCAATAGGATTTGGCGCCATTATTTTCTGCTACTATAGCGGAGAAAGACGCGTTGAGAGAGGCGTTCCCCCATATATCAGGCAGACCCAGCGTAACCTCCATAGCTACATGGGAATCACTCAAATCCAGAAATATTTCCGGCGATTTCGGCAATTGAAGATTACGCATGCCGTCGCGATAATCGGAGAATTGATATGCGGACCAACAGCTTGACGGTGAAAAGTTGAATTCACAATATCGGTTCGCGCCTGATTCTTGCAGAAACAGCTCGAAACAGGTGGTTTCCCATAATCCATCGGTCCGTTTTGCTTCAGTCCAATCAGGTAAGTCCACATCATGAAGCAATACATCCGCATGATAGCGCATCCACAAACTGCCATGCGCTTGCCACTCGTAAGTCAGCTCAATATCCTGCACGATCGACACGGGCGTCAGCGGATGACATTGCAGGTTCAAACGCATATTGCGACTTTCCTCTGCTGCATGTAACGAACCACTCCATGACAAACTATGAATCTGATCTCCTCCGCTTAATGAATGATCGCGGCTATATCCACCAATTAACTGATGCCGATGGATTGGATCAGCTAGCAACCAAAACAATAATACCGGGATATGTCGGTTTTGATGCCACTGCCACATCGTTGCATGTCGGCAACTTGGTTCAGATCATGCTTTTGCGGCGTTTGCAGCAAGCGGGACATAAACCAATTGTTGTGATGGGCGGAGGAACCACGAAGGTTGGGGATCCCTCTGGCAAAGACGAAGTTCGCAAGCTGCTCGATAATGATGGCATAAACGCCAATATTGCGTCCATAAAATCGTCTTTTGAGCGATTTTTGACCTTTGGCGATGGGCCAACCGACGCGATTATGGTCAATAATGCGGACTGGCTGGATAGTTTGGAATATATCCCGTTTCTGCGAGACGTGGGTCGCCACTTCACCATCAACCGGATGCTGACATTCGATTCGGTGAAGCTGCGCCTTGATCGGGAACAGCCCCTCACCTTTCTCGAATTCAACTATATGATCTTGCAAGCCTATGACTTTCTTGAGCTATCCCGTCAGCATGCCTGCCGCTTGCAACTGGGCGGCTCGGATCAATGGGGCAATATCGTCAATGGTATTGAACTGGGGCGCCGGATTGATGGTGCGGAACTTTACGGCCTGACCACACCGCTCATCACAAAAGCCGATGGTTCGAAAATGGGCAAGTCGGTCGACGGTGCTATCTGGTTGAACGAAGATCGCCTGAGTCCTTATGATTACTGGCAATTCTGGCGCAATACAGATGATCGGGATGTTGGTAAATTCATGCGGCTGTTCACGGATATTGATCTCGCTGAAATTGCGCGGTTAGAGGCTTTGGAAGGCGCAGATATTAATGAGGCAAAGAAGATCCTGGCCGACGCGGCGACGGCCATGGCGCATGGCACCGAAGCAGCGAACAAAGCTGCCATCACTGCTCAAAAAACCTTTGAACAAGGACAGTCGGGTGGCGATCTCCCTGTATTAGAAGTTGCAGACGAACAAATTTCCATGCTCAACGCCCTCGTCAGTATCGGTTTTTGCGCCTCCAAAGGAGAAGCCAAGCGGATGATCGCAGGTGGCGGTGCGCGGCTTGATGACGAGCCGGTGCAGGATGCGGGCACCATGATTGCAATCCGCGATACCGATATTAAAATCTCGGCGGGCAAGAAAAAGCACGGTTTACTCCGCCGCGCCGCCTAAAATTTCGAGGATTGTTACGCGGGTTTACCTTTTCTTCGGAAAACGCAGTTAATGAAGGGTTTCACCAACTGACGGAGCGCCTTTAATGCCCAGCCCATCCAGCCCGAAAACGCCTGAAATGCGTCGCGCAACGCGTTTTCCTGTTGATTTTGAGACGATTTGTGAAACGCGTAAAGATGGTGAATTTACAGTTAAACTCAGCAATATTTCCGCTCATGGGTGTCAATTTATCCACGAAGTCGAGCTGAACAAAGGCGATCGGGTTGTCGTTCGTTTGCCCGTAGCAGGACGGATCGAAGCATTTCTGGTCTGGTCTCACAGTGGACGCTCTGGTTTCGAATTTGAACGCGTTATCCGTGAACCGGATTTTGTAGCCATGCTTGATGAAATTGAACAGGCAGAGGCAAAATAAGCTAACCGCTCCGGAGCAGGCTGACCCCCCAGTCCCTTTCAAACAGATATAGAGCAATGCGCGCCGCTTGGCCGCGTGCACTATCCAACCCGCCATCGCGGTCCAGCAATAGACGCGCATCGTCCGTGGCGGCTGCAATCAGTTTCGATATTTGTTCTGGCGACGCGATCCGGAATCCGGCATCGCCCGACTGACGGGTCCCAAGTAGCTCGCCCGCGCCGCGCAACCGCAAATCTTCCTCAGCAATTTTGAACCCATCGTTGGTTTCTCGCAAAAGCGACAGCCGCGCACGCGCCGTTTCGCTAAGCGTATCGCCGCGCAACAGCAGGCAATTGGATTTGACATCGCCCCTGCCGACACGCCCACGCAATTGATGGAGTTGCGCAAGTCCGAAGCGATCGGCTGCTTCGATAATCATCAGACTCGCATTGGGTACATCAACCCCGACTTCGATCACGGTTGTGGCGACCAACAGTTTGATGTCGCCTTGCTGGAAACGCTCCATCACCGCGTCTTTTTCCGGACCTTTCATGCGTCCGTGCACAAGGCCGACTTTATCTCCGAAGCGCATTTTTAACAGCGCGGCCCGTTCTTCGGCTGCGGCGAGATCACTTTTCTCGCTTTCCTCCACCAATGGGCAGACCCAATAGGCTTGTCCGTTAGCGGCGATATGCCGCGCCAAGCCATCAACCACTTCGGGCAACCTTGCATCTGAGATCACTCTTGTTTCGATCGTCTGTCGACCTGGCGGGAGCTCGTCTATACGCGAAACATCCATCTCGCCATATTGACTGAGGGTCAGCGTTCGGGGAATCGGCGTCGCGGTCATAGCCAGCAGATGCGGCGTATGATCGGCTTTCTGCGTGAGCATCAGCCGCTGTGAAACACCAAATTTATGCTGCTCGTCAATCACAGCCATCGCCAGCTTTCGATACTGCACTTTTTCCTGAAAAATCGCGTGTGTGCCCACCAATATATCGATCGAGCCATCCGCAAGGCCCATTAAAGTCGACTCCCGGATCTTGCCCTTGTCCCGTCCGGTCAGAATGGCGAGGTTCACTGGCAAGCCGGTCAACAGCTTCTGGAGGCCTTCAAAATGCTGCCGTGCCAAAATCTCCGTTGGCGCTAGAAGCGCGCCTTGATAACCCGCTTCAACAGCACTGAGCAGCGCCATCAACGCAACCAGCGTTTTTCCAGACCCCACATCGCCCTGCAGCAATCTCAACATGGGCGAAGACTGAGCCAGATCCCCTTCAATCTCTGCAATGCAGCGCTTTTGCGCTCCCGTCAGTTCGAAAGGCAGGCTGATCTGATCCCGTAAATGCCCATCCCCTTGGATCGAAACGCCCTTTTTGCGGCGATTGCTCGCGCGTACGAGCATGAAGGCCAACTGATTGGCAAAAATCTCGTCATATGCGAGTCGATCTGATTGATCGGCATCCTCTTGGCTGTGCAGCGAGACGATGTTCGTCCGCCAGTCCTTCCACTTTTTGGACTCCAGCAAACTGGGTTCAATCCATTCCGGCAGTTCCGGTGCCAGATCTACTGCTTGCTTGATCAGTTGCCCCATCCGCTTGTTGCCCAATCCATCGGTCAGCGGATAAATTGGCTCGACTAGCGCAATGTCTTTCTCGTCACCCAACTCCAGCACGTCTGGATGCAGCATCTGCAACTCGTCACCATAGCGTTCCAACTTGCCCGATATTATTTTACTCTCGCCCAAAGGCAGCAGCTTCTTTGGCCACCCCGTATTTCTGCCAAAAAAGGTCAGGCTGATATAATTGCCCTGCGCATCCGTCGCTTGCACCCGGAACGGGCTGCGGGGGCCGCCGCTGCGATAGTCTGCAGGGGTCACTTCAGCGATAACTGTTAAGCCCACATCCGCCTCATCCAGCTCCTGCACGCGCTTGCGACGCATCCAGTAGCTCGGTTTGTGATAGAGCAAATCTTTCACCCGCGTCAGGCGCAGTTTCTCTAGCGGCTTGGCAAGTGCTTTGCCGACGCCTTTTAGTGACTGTGTTTCACCAAATAATGCATTGAGTATCTCAGGTCGCATGTCTATCCGCCTATATACGCAAGCGGGCCTGATATACCAGAAAGAGTCCGCACTTCATTCGGTAACTACAAATCTTGGACCAGGAGCAGACATGGAACGCGAAGTCAGATTGAAACGACTGCATTTTCGCAGCTGGCATCGTGGAACGCGCGAGGCCGACAACATGATTGGTGGCTTTTTCGACAAATGGGGCCAGAGCTGGTCGGACGAGGAAATCGATTGGTTTGAGCAACTGCTCGAAGAAGAAGATGTTGATATCATGGCTTGGGCCATTGGTAAGCAGCAACCCCCTGCCCCGTTTCAAACCAATCAAATGGCGGCCATGCAGAAACTCGACTATTTCGACTTCACAAAATGAACTCTCCACAATCGAACCGAAACAGATAATTTAAGTGTCCTATTTAGACAAACTACTCTCCTCCGATGGTGGATTGACTCTGGCTGGAGTGACGGCCGGTTATCGCCCATATTGCCTGGCGGACATGGCCGTGCAATCGGGCCGACGGACCGTATTCATCGCAACCGACGACGCAGCCATGAGCGCAGTCGCAGAGGCCGCGCGTTATTTTCAGCCCGAATTGGAAATTATCGAATTTCCCGCGTGGGATTGCCTGCCCTATGATCGGGCGTCCCCGGCGCTTCATACCACTTCAGAACGACTGGCGGCTTTGTCCCGCCTTGCACTGCCAGCCTCTGGCGGACAATTGGTCCTTACAACGGCTAATGCTGTAACCCAGCGCGTGCTGGAACCCTCGCGGATCAAGGAACTGGTAACGCGATTGGCTCCAGGCACTGTAGTCGAACAAGAAAAATTGATATCATTTCTCTATTCAAACGGATTTGTACGGGTTGATACCGTGGCGGATAGCGGCGAGTTTGCTGCGCGTGGCGGGCTGATCGATCTGTTTCCACCTGGCGCTGATATGCCGCTTCGCATTGACCTTTTCGGTGACGAAATAGAGACTTTGCGTCAATTTGATCCTGCTGATCAAAGGACCATCGGGAAGGTCGAGGGCTTCGATCTCTTACCCGTTTCAGAGGTTTTGCTGGACGAAACCAGCATCACCCGCTTTCGCACGCGCTATCGGGATCTGTTCGGTGCCGTCTCGACCAGCGATCCAATTTATCAATCCATCTCCGAAGGCCGCAGGCTTTCCGGCATGGAGCATTGGCTGCCGCTTATCGAAGAACGATTGGTCAGCTTTTTCGATTATCTGTCTGATGACACATTGGTCATCCGTGACGCAGCCGTGACGGCGGCAGCGGATGCCCAATTTGCTTCTATCGCGGATTATTACAAGAACCGTCAGGAAGCAGACAAGGCAAATTTGTCGAGCTATCGACCGCTAAAACCGGGAATGCTCTATCTGGAGCCATCCGAATGGACAGCCCAGCAGTCAGACAACCCGATCCACGTCATCAGTGAATTTGACGAACCGGAATCATCGACTGTCCTCTCCCTGTCCGTATCTTCTCCACGTGACTTTTCTCCAGAACGTGCGCGGAACGAGAATATATACAAGGCGTTAGCAGCTCATCTTAATACGCTAACAAAAACAGGCACTACCGCGATATTGGCGAGCTACAGCAATGGCTCCCGCGCAAGATTGTTCGACTTGCTTCAGGATCACGGCGTTAACGCTGCGACAATTTGCGATGACTGGAATTCCAGCAAAGCGGCCGGAGCATCGGTTGCACTGACCGTTTTGCCGCTGGCTTCGGGTTTTCGAACTGATGATATCGCCCTGCTCACCGAGCAGGATATTTTCGGTGACCGACTGGTCCGCAAATCGAAACGGCGCAAGAGCGGTGATGCCTTTATCGAGGAATTATCGGCGCTCAGTCAGGGCGACTTGGTTGTCCATCTGGAACACGGTATCGGCCTATATGAGGGCATTGTATCCATTCCGGTCGGTGAAAGCCCGCATGACTGTGTTGCGCTGAAATATGCTGGTGGCGACAAACTGTTTGTTCCGGTTGAGAATATCGACGTGCTTAGTCGCTATGGCGAAGGCGGCGAAACAGTAGTTCTTGATCGATTGGGTGGTGAGGGCTGGCAAAGGCGCAAGTCGAAACTCAAGGAGCGCATAAGAGCAATTGCGCATGAACTGCTAAGAACTGCCGCCGCGCGCGCCCTGCAGCCGGCAACGCCAGCAAGAATTGAAGCAACCGAGATGGCAGGTTTCGTTGACCGCTTCCCGTACCAGGAAACCGACGACCAGCAGCAAGCTATTGAAGAAGTCCTTGGCGACATGGCTTCAGGCAAAGCAATGGACCGGCTTGTCTGCGGTGATGTGGGTTTTGGCAAAACCGAGGTTGCCATGCGCGCTGCGTTTGCGGCTGCCATGGCAGGGATGCAGGTCGCAATTATCGCCCCGACGACGCTCCTCGCGCGACAGCATTTCAGCAATTTCGAAGAACGCTTCAGGCCTTTTCCGATAAATCTTGGCCGATTATCGCGTCTTGTGCCTGCTGCCGAAGCAAAGAAGACCAAAGAAGGCCTGACCAATGGCAAGATTGATATAGTCATCGGCACACACGCCCTGATAGCCAAATCAATCGAATTTCAGCGGCTTGGCCTGATCATTGTCGATGAAGAACAAAAATTTGGCGTCACACATAAAGAGCGGCTCAAGGCGATGAAGGCGGATGTGCACGTACTGACACTAACCGCTACGCCCATTCCGCGCACATTGCAGATGGCCATGACAGGTTTGCGTGAGCTATCCGTGATCCAAACACCGCCCGTCGATCGCCTCGCGGTTCGCACTTATGTTATGCCTTGGGACCCCATTCCATTGCGAGAGGCATTGATGCGCGAACATTATCGCGGCGGACAAAGCTTTATCGTCGTTCCGCGCATCGCAGATCTCCCGGAAATTCAAGAATTTCTGAAAGAATATGCGCCCGAGATCAGTTTCGTCGTCGCCCATGGCCAAATGCCCCCGGCTCAGGTCGAAGAACGGATGTCGGCCTTTTATGACAAGCAATATGATGTGCTTTTGGCGACCACAATTGTGGAAAGCGGTCTTGATATTCCGAGTGCCAATACTCTGATCATCCATCGCGCCGACCGGTTTGGACTCGCCCAGCTCTATCAATTGCGCGGTCGGGTCGGGCGATCCAAGACCCGCGCTTATGCTTATATGGTGACACCAAAAGATAGAATCATTACGGAAAAGGCTGAAAAGCGGCTGAAAATTCTGGGTGATCTGGATAGCCTTGGCGCAGGTTTTGAGCTCGCCAGTCACGATCTTGATATTCGCGGTGCTGGCAATCTGCTTGGTGACGAGCAATCCGGCCATATCCGTGAAGTTGGTTTTGAACTTTACCAATCAATGCTGGAAGATGCGATTCTCGAAGCAAAAGCCAAAGGCGCTGGCTTGGATGCGAGGACCGAGAATTTCTCACCGCAGATTACCGTGGATGCGCCGATCCTGATTCCCGAAAAATATGTGCCCGATCTATCGCTCCGCATGGGCCTTTACCGCCGGATGAACGGACTGCAAACTCATCAAGAAATACAAGCCTTTGCAGCAGAAATGATAGACCGGTTCGGAGAGTTGCCGGTGGAGACCGATAATCTGCTTAAGTTGATGGAAATCAAGATGAATTGCGTTAAAGCCCATATCTCCAAGATAGAAATGGGTCCGCGCGGCGCTTTAGTAAGCTTTCACAAAGACAAGTTCCCCAATGTTCCCGGCCTGCTAGCTTATGCCGAACGCCTGAAAGGCACGGCTAAGATCAGACCTGATAACAAGCTATTTATCGAGCGGCGCTGGCGTGATCCGCGGTCAAGGCTGCACGGTTTGACGCAGCTGAGTAATGGATTGTCAAAACTGGCCCAGCAAAAGCAAAGCTGACGCGATTCCCATCAGTTGCTTCGCAATGCAAATATTTCAAACTCTTCGGCTGAAATTGGTCCAGACCTCAGAAAGCCTTGAAAATACCGACAGCCTTGCTCCGCAAGCGTTGCCAGCTGGGCTTCTGTCTCTACCCCTTCGGCAATAACCGACAAACCGAGACTGTGCGCCATTTCGATGATGGACTTTACCACCACCTGATCTTTTGTCGAACCACTGATATCGCTGGTTAAACCGCTATCGATCTTGAGATAATCAAGTGGTAGATTTTTTAAGTAGGACAAGCTGCTATAGCCTGTTCCAAAATCGTCGATCGCGATGCACAGACCTTGCTCTCGAAGCGCGGCGAGACGCTGTGCAGCAGCATGCAGGTCGCCAATTAGCTCGCTTTCGGTAATTTCCAGAGTAGTTCGAGAAGCATCAAAACCTGCGCTTTCGAGGCCCTGCATCATATTTTTTACAAAATCAGCGTTGGCAAGATCGCCCGCGGTGACATTGATAGATAGGCGCAAAAAAGAGAGGCTTTCAGGCCAATGGCCCGCTGTCTGAAAAGCGCGTTTATGGATATGCGACGACAAAAGCTCCATCAAACCAGCGCGCTCCGCTACCGAAAACAGTGTTGCGGCTCCCAGAAAACCAAGTGTCGGGTGATTCCAGCGCGCCAAGGCTTCCGCACCGATTAATTGCCCGGTATCGACCTTAAACTGTGGCTGCAGCGCTATGGTGATATCGCCATGTTCCAAAACATGAGCCAAATCTGACTCCAGCTGTTGTTCCACCAGAATATTATTCTCGGGAGAAGAACTGACCCGCAAGGGAGACGCATCAGATGCCATCGCTTCGGCTAGAGCAAGGGTTGCCCGCCTGATGAGCACGCTTTCGTCCCCGGAATCACTTGCAATCGCGACCCCTGCCCGGGCCACTAATCCGATATTGCGTGCTTCGACAGACATGGGTTGAAAAACGCTGCCCAGCAATTCTTCGGCGTGGGAGACATATTCCTGTACGATATCGCTTGAGCCATTCGTAAGCTCCATTACTACAACAAAATTTTGCCCGTCCATCCTGGCAACCAGGATGTGATCGGGCGAATAATCGATGGTTTTCGAGATTAGTCGCTGACCGATACGGCGCATAATTTCATCGCCAATGCCGCGTCCATAGGCAGCGTTGATGGTGGCGAAATTCTTGATACCAAACATTGTAAGACCTAGATTGCGTCCAGCTGCAAGGCGGCTCTGCATCCAGTTCCTGGCTGATGAACCGTTTCGCAAACCCGACAACATATCGCGTTCTGTCCAGCCAAGATCCGCTTCATTATCCGTGGCCCGCTCCAGGCGGCCATGGATCCAGTCTCCGGAGTCATGGAGATGATGAATAATCTTATTGCCATTACGGATGTGGGTCACGGCGGCCTGTGTTGCCCCGCCATGCAAACGGCCCATGGCTCCACGAACACGCATTCGATCCTCGACCGACAAAACGCGATAAATTCCTGTCACCGGATATGTATCAAAGCGAACCTCAGGAAAACTTGATTCCAGTTTCTTACTAACCCAGTTTTGGCCAATTCCCTGCTTTGAAAATGACCATTGTTCATCAACTTCCGTCAGTAATTCGTTGAAATCACGGGTGGCTTTTGTTCCACCTCGGATATTTTCAACATAGCGATAAGCAAAATTTATGGCTTGATCGAGATCGGCATGCGGATTTGTAATATCCAAAAAATGGGTTGCGCCAGCATGATGACATTTTTTTGCAACATCGCTCTGCCCCCCTCCGTCTGCCAGAGCGAGAATGGCGATGCCGTTATTATCGTCGAGGTCCGCCAAATCAACAATGGCAGCCAATCCATCATCGACTGCACCCCTTAAATCAATAAGTGCGATCAAGGCGTTGGACGACAAGAATCGGCCCCTCAATCCTTCTTTGCGGCGAGCAGAGCTCACTCGCCATCCTCCGGCGGACACTTTTGCAGCCAGCGGATCCCTGTCGTGAAAGGATAGCAGGAACAGGTTCTTCAAAACGGCTTGATCCGATATTGTTTGCGACTTTTGAATGACTTTTGGCTTCCCGTTTTCCAATTCCGACCCACTCTGGCCAAATGCAAAAATTCCTATCCTTTTCCATAGCGTCTAAATCTTTATAGGCCGTTGCCTGCATCTGAACAAAACGCTAGGATTTTCATCAGCAATCTATTGGATCTAGTGATGTTGGACGGTTTTGGCCGCAAAATTGATTATCTACGCATATCGGTCACGGACCGATGCAATTTTCGTTGTCAATATTGCATGTCGGAAAACATGACTTTCATGCCAAAGGCGGAATTGCTCACGCTGGAGGAGATAACACTGATCGCAGAGCGATTCATTGGTCATGGTGTCAAAAAAATTCGGCTGACTGGTGGCGAACCTTTAGTCAGACGCGATATGAGCGATGTGATCCAAAGGCTTGGCCGCAAAGTTAAATCCGGTGAACTGGAAGAATTGACGCTGACCACCAATGGTACGCTGCTGAGCGATTACGCGGCGCATTTAGCCGATAATAATGTGCGACGGATCAATGTCAGCATGGATACTCTGGATCCAGCAGATTTTGCAGAAATCACCCGCGGCGGAAAAGTGGAACAGGTTTTAACAGGAATAGCGGCGGCGAAGCAGGTCGGCATTCAAGTTAAAATAAACATGGTAGCTCTGCGCGGATTTAACCAGAACGCGTTGTTCCCAATGGCCGAATATTGCGCGCGCAACGGTCATGATCTTACGATCATTGAAACGATGCCACTGGGTGACGTGGGGGCGGATAGAAAACTGGAGCATATTCCAGCAGAAGAATTTATCGCACCGCTATTGGCGCAATATCCATCTAACCCGATTTCGCATAAAAGCGCTGGTCCCGCCCGCTATATGTCTGTCGAACCTCTGGGGCTCCGACTGGGACTGATAACGCCGCTGAGCCAAAATTTCTGCGACAATTGCAATCGACTGCGCTTAACCACGGATGGCAAGATATTTATGTGCCTTGGTCATAACGCGCATGTTGATTTACGTGCCGCAGTGCGCAATGAAGGAATTGAGGCTGTTGATCGGTTGCTTCAAAAAGCTTTGAAGCTCAAACCGTTACGACATGATTTTAATGCGCAATTAGACGGGTCCGCGGACATATTGGAGCGTCACATGAACGTTACGGGCGGATGAGTGAAGTAAAATGGGCATTAATCGTGTCCCCCACCCCGCAGGCTCAGGAAGCGGGAGAAAAACTCAAGCCCTTGATGGATTGGGTACCGATTGAGGAAGCCAACCAGGCCGTTGTATTGGGCGGCGACGGTTTTATGCTGCAAACTTTGCATCAGATGCTCAACCGGCGTAAAATTATGCCTGTTTACGGTATGAATTTGGGCACGGTCGGATTTCTGATGAACAACTGGCATCAAGATGACCTCGTGGGTCGCATGGAAGGTGCGCGCCCGTTCAAAGTTCGCCCGTTAAAAATGGAAGTGGAAACCATTTCCGGTGCGACATTTGTGATGCCAGCGATCAATGAAGTTTCTCTGTTGAGAGAGACCCGGCAGACGGCAAAGCTTGAGATAGAAGTTAACAACCGAATCATGCTCGAAGAGTTGGTCTGCGATGGTGTGTTAATCGCCACACCAGCAGGCTCGACTGCCTATAATTTATCTGCAAATGGCCCCATATTGCCGCTCGGATCCAATTTATTGGCGCTAACGCCGATCAGCCCCTTCCGTCCTCGCCGCTGGAAGGGTGCTATTTTACCAGATAAAATGCCGATCAGTATCAAGGTGCTAAATGCCGAAAAACGGCCTGTCAGCGCGGTTGGGGACCAACAAGAAGTACGTGATGTCGCCAAGGTGACGGTCTCGATCGACCGCAATCAGACACTGACCATGTTGTTTGATCCCGAACATGCGCTAGATGACCGTATAGCCATGGAACAATTTGTCGTTTGATGGCTTGCGGCGAGCAAATGACATTGTTATAGGCGCGCTTCACAAAGAAAGTCTCGGTTCACAATCGAGCCTGTTCCCCGATAGCTCAGCGGTAGAGCGTTCGACTGTTAATCGAAATGTCGTAGGTTCGAATCCTACTCGGGGAGCCATTAACTTCTTTTAAAATCAAGAAGATAATTCCATCACTCCACCGCGGGTGCGGCAACAAAGCCCAATCACTCTACCCAAATTGCTGCCATAGGATGCGGAAGGCCACATAAAGGATCAACAGCGCAGTCAATCGCTGGATCCATTTTTCTGGCAACGCTTTGCTGGCTAGAAAACTGCCAATTTGTCCGCCAGCAAGCACGGCAAGGAAAAGTGGCCAATAGGACAATATCGCTGCGCTGCCCTGCTCCCATTGCGATTTCATCAGCTGACCGGCCAGCCCGCTGGCCGAATTGACGAGAATGAATATACTGGCCGTCGCAGCAATTTTGCGACTATCTGCCCAGTTCGTCAGGAATAAAAGCGGCGCGAGGAATATGCCCCCGCCTATCCCGACCATTCCCGATAGAAACCCGATTGCCCCGCCCGCTGTTGGCGCAAACCATATCGAACCTGAGCGCGACTGCCAGGATATCGCATGCCGATTTCGAAAATAGGGTTCGGCAAAAAGCAAAAAGCCGGCAATTCCCAATGAAAAGCCCAATAAAATCAGGAAACTGTCCCGATCTATGGCCAGACGACCACCAGCCCAGGCGGCTGGTACCGACAGCAGCAGGATCGGCCATATTCTGCGCCAATCGATCAATCCCCGCATTTGAAACCGTAACGTACCGCCCGCGACCACAATGATATTACAGAGCAGAGCGATGATCGGCAGCGTCCGGTAATCCACATCGGCAAGCGCAAGCAAGGCGATATATGTAGAGCCGCCGCCAAAGCCGACAGACGCATAAAGCGCTGCCGTCAGAAAGAAAAGCAGCGCGAGACCGGCAGTGCCCAAAGCCATGTCAGGTCTCGCGCCGCGTGTAGCTCACAGGATCAATATTTGCCGTGGCAATGCTTATATTTACGGCCCGATCCACATGGGCAAGGGGCGTTGCGACTGACACCATCGAAATTGACTCCATCGGCCACTGCCCCACCTGATTGGCGTGGCGGCAGCGTCGAGGAAACCGTACCGAGTGTTCCGCCATCAATATCGTCGCTATTATCTTCACCCGTTAGCGGATCAATATGTGTGGTGAGGAAGTCTGGCAGTTCCGGCAATTCCGGTACCTGTATCTCTTCTTCTCGATGGAACTGGCTGACCGCAATGGTCTTGGTCACACTTTCTCGAATGACTTCCAACATACGTTCGAAAAGACCGAACGCTTCCTTCTTATATTCATCCAATGGTTTTTTCTGGGCATAGGCGCGCAAAAAAACCACCTGGCGCAGAGCATCCAATGTGGCGAGATGCTCTTTCCAATGATGATCGAGAGATTCCAGCAGGATTGATTTTTCTATCTGCACCCAGATTTCCCGATCAATCTGTTCTACTTTGGCATTGAAATCAGCGTCCGCCAATTCCGCAATCCGCGTTTCGATAATTTCCGGTTCAACCGCATCTTCCTGCAACCATGCGTCGATATCAGGCTTGAGACCAAGCACCTCTTCCACACGGGTCTTCAGCGTCTCAACATCCCACTGCTCCGGATAGCTTCCTGGCGGGCAGCTGTCAGCGACCATAGCGTTGACCGTCTCGAGCCGCATATCCTCGACAACATCGCCAACCGTCTCGGCATCCATGATTTCAGCGCGCTGCTCGTAGATCACCTTGCGCTGGTCATTCATGACGTCATCATATTCGACAACCTGTTTCCGGGCTTCGTAGTTCCGTGCTTCGACCTTTTTCTGCGCCGTTTCGATGGCTTTGGAGAGCCACTTACCGCCAATAGCCTCGCCATCTTCCAGGTTTTTGTTCATCATCTTGGCGAACATTGTCTCGGTCCCGAAGATGCGCAAAAGGTCATCTTCCAGGCAAAGATAGAAGCGGCTGAGGCCTGGATCACCCTGCCGCCCCGACCGGCCGCGCAGCTGGTTATCGATCCGGCGGCTTTCGTGCCGTTCCGTTCCAAGCACGAACAAACCGCCTGCAGCGCGAACTTCTTCACGCAGCGCCCGAACCTCTTCCTCGATCTTGGCAATGGCCTTGTCCCGCTCAGGGCCTTCTTCCATATCGGCAAGTTCTTGCTCGATACGAAAATCAATATTGCCGCCAAGCTGAATATCAGTACCACGACCTGCCATGTTCGTGGCAATCGTCACCGCACCGGGACTACCGGCCTGTGCCACAATTTGTGCTTCCTGCTCATGAAAACGAGCATTCAGGACGTTATGTGTCACCTCCTCCTTTTTCAGGAAATCGGACAGGAGCTCGGACTTCTCGATCGAGACAGTACCAACCAGGACAGGTTGTCCTTTATCGCTATGTTCTTTTATTTTCTTGGCGATAGCCGCGAATTTGTCGATCGTATTCTTATAAAACTCGTCGTTTTCGTCCATTCTCTGGATCGGTTTGTTCGTCGGGATGGTTACGACGTTCATTTTGTATATTTCAAAAAATTCCGCTGCCTCGGTCGCAGCGGTTCCGGTCATACCGGACAATTTTGGATACATCCGGAAATAGTTTTGGAATGTAATCGAAGCCATGGTTTGGTTTTCAGGTTCAATCTGAACACCTTCTTTGGCCTCTACCGCCTGATGTAGCCCGTTAGACCAACGACGTCCGTCCATCATCCGCCCGGTAAATTCGTCGATGATGACGACCTTGCCATCTTTAACGATGTAATCCGTATCGCGCTTGCGCATGACATTGGCCATCAAGGCCTGATTCAGGTGATGCACAACCTGCGTATTCTCAAAGTCATAGAGATTATTGCCTTCCAGCAATCCGGCTTCTTCCAGAAGGCGTTCCGCTTTTTCGGTGCCCTCTTCCGTCAGCGAAATGTTACGGCTTTTTTCATCCTTTTCATAATCTTCTTCGGTAATATGCTGAACAACCTCGTTCACCGAAACATAGAGCTCTGACTTGTCATCGGTTGGCCCCGAGATGATCAATGGTGTTCGCGCCTCATCGATCAGGATCGAATCCACCTCATCGACAATCGCGAAGTTAAAGGGCCGTTGGACCATTTGGCTGCGATCATGCTTCATATTGTCGCGCAAATAATCAAAGCCGAATTCGTTATTCGTACCGTAGGTAATATCGGCGGCATAAGCCTCCCGCCGTTGTTCTTCACTGATATTGGGAATGATTGTTCCAAGGGTCATGCCCAGGAAATTATAAACCTGGCTCATCCACTCACCATCGCGGCGGGCCAGATAATCATTCACGGTAACAACGTGGACGCCTTTGCCTTCGATCGCATTCAGGTAGCAAGCGAGGGTCGCGACGAGGGTTTTGCCTTCACCGGTGCGCATTTCGGAAATTTCGCCGCGATGCAAAACAATACCGCCGACCATTTGCACGTCGTAGTGGCGCTGACCCAAGGTCCGTTTCGCTGCTTCGCGGACAACCGCGAATGCCTCTGGCAGAATATCGTCAAGCGTCTCACCATTGGCCACACGTTCGCGGAAATAGGGCGTTTTCGCCGCCAGCTCTTCATCGCTAAGCGGTTCGATTTCTGGTTCGAAAGCGTTGATTTTCTCAACCACTTTCATGATGGATTTAACGTAACGGTCGTTAGAAGACCCGAAAAGGGATTTGGCAAAGCCGCCGATCATGATGATTTCCGATATTTCTTAAACTATTGGGCATGAACCACGCCCATTATTGTCTGCATTTGGGGGCGATTGGGGACAATTCAACGCACGTGATTGTCCAGCAAGCGGCTAAGGCGCGCCTTCGACATGTTCCAGCTTGTCACCGATGGTCGACAGGACTGGCAATACCGGCCAAACGGACGTGGTATCGCGTCCGCCAGACACACTAGCTGCAAACGGCATTTCGCTCTGAATGAAGGCACGAGCCGCTTTATCCCAGTCGGATGGGGTCGCCAATTCGGACTCGGAAGCGACTTCATTGCCAGCGGTCTCAGTTGCCATAGCAGCAGCCGGCGGATTAACGCCCACCGCATTGAAAAGCAGCAACATAAAACTTGCAATATAGACGTTCATCAATAAGCCCTGTGTGAAGATATTCGCTTTAGCAAACCAATAGATAAAGGCAAGTTAAGTGTCAGAAACTATATCACCCCTTGCCCCTGCTCATATACCAGAGCTTCCGGAAATTTCAGGTGTCACCTGCCGCATCGCCCAGGCACGGTACAAGGAGTGGGATCGCTGCGATCTTACCTATATCGAGCTCAGCGAAGGCACATCTGTCGCAGGCGTGCTCACCCAGAGCAAATGTCCATCGACAGAGGTGGAATGGTGCCGCAAGGCCCTGCCCGGAGGCAAGGCAAGAGCATTGGTCGTCAATGCTGGCAACGCAAATGCCTTTACCGGCGCGCGCGGCATGGAGGCGGTGCAACGGATATTATCCCTTTCGAGCAATCATTTGAATTGCGCAGAGGAAGAGATATTCGTTTCCTCTACCGGTGTTATTGGCGAACCTTTGCCCAAGGACCGGGCCGAGGCCGGTTTGAAAGCTGCTTTCATTGCGAAGCCATGTTGCTGGGAAGAGGCGGCTTCCACGATCATGACCACCGACACCTTTCCCAAAATGGCGACCACAAGCGCGATTATCGGCGGGAAAACGGTATATTTGAATGGTATCGTCAAAGGATCTGGTATGATTGCCCCGGATATGGCGACGATGCTGGGTTATATTTTCACCGATGCTACGGTGGAGGCTGGCTTGCTGCAGGAAATGCTCAACGCAGCAACAGCCAAAAGCTTCAACTGCATCACCGTCGATAGTGATACATCAACCAGTGACACTGTCCTCGCCTTTGCCACGGGAGAGAATGACGCCCCTGCCCTGCAATCGCTTGACGATCCCGGCGCCGATGCGTTTCAGGCGGCCTTGAGTGATTTGTGCATGCAACTGGCGCATCTCGTCGTTCGTGACGGTGAAGGCGCCAGCAAATTCATCGAAATTGCCGTAACGGGGGCTCAAAATGACGAAAGCGCCAAGGGTATCGCGCTCTCGATCGCCAATTCCCCGCTCGTCAAAACCGCCATTGCCGGAGAAGACGCCAATTGGGGCCGCGTTGTCATGGCCGTCGGCAAGGCCGGTGAGCCTGCAGACCGCGACAAGCTGTCCATCGGATTTGGCGGGATAACCGTTGCGCGGGATGGCCTGGTTGTGCCCGGCTATGATGAGGCTCCTGTCGCCCAGCATCTGAAGGGCGACGTAATTGACATAAACGTTGATATCGGGATTGGTAATGGCAAGGCCACTGTCTGGACCTGTGACCTGACCCACGGATATATCTCGATAAACGCCGACTACAGGAGCTAGAATGACCGAAATCATATTGCATCACTACGAAAACTCCCCGTTTGGACAAGCGATGCGGCTGGCGCTGGGATTGAAGGGCATAGACTGGAAGTCTGTCGAGCAACCTGACATTTGCCCGAAGCCTGATCTCAACGCTCTGACGGGCGGTTATGAGCGCATTCCTGTGCTGCAAATCGGATCGGAAATCTATTGCGATACGGCTGTAATCGTCGATGCTCTTGAGGCGCTGAAGCCTGAGCCAGGCCTTTACCCGGAGCCACTGGGCTTTGCCGGTCGGATGATCGCCTTATGGTCGGGCGGCCTGTGGTTCATGCCAGCGGTCGGCGTCGCTTTGGGCACCAATCCTGAGATTGTCAGCGATGAATTCTGGCAAGATCGCGCCAAACGGTTCGGCATGGATCGCCGGAAATTCCTGCCGATGGTTCCGCATCTAACGGCACAATTTGAGGCCGGAGCAACCTTGGTCGCCGAAAGCCTGGCAGATGGGCGGCACTTTATCAGCGGTGACACAGCCGGCCACGCCGACTTGATGCTCTATATGAACATTCGTTTCGCCAGCTTTGCTGGCAAGAAACCATCGGACTTCGGTTCCGATGTCGCAGCCTGGTATGACCGTATTGATGGCATTGGCTATGGTAATTTCGAGAAATGGACGGGGCAGCAGGCAATCGATTATGCCAAGGCATCGCAGCCTGTCAGCGAAGGTTCGGTGGATCCGGCATCCGGTTTTTCAGCTGGTGACAAGGTTTCCGTGCAAACCGAAACCCCAGATCCGGCAGCGGTCAGCGGCACATTGGTTGGCCTGACTGATCGCGAGATCATTATCAAACGCGAGGACGAGCAGGCCGGCGCGTTGCACGTGCATTTTCCGCGCCTCGGCCAGATATTGTCCCCAGCATGAACCATTCCGACCTCAATCTTGCTGTGCGGAATATCCTGAAGGACGTGGCGAAAGAGGTGGTGCTACCGCATTATCAGAACCTCAAAACCGCAGATATTGAGGAAAAGTCGCCCGGCGATCTGGTGACCGTGGCTGACCGGCTGAGCGAAGAGATGCTCGGCGAGAAATTGACCGCTCTGCTCCCTGACGCCGCGATTGTGGGTGAAGAAGCAAGCGCGGCCGATCCGTCGGTTATGCAGCATCTGGGCGACAAGCAGGCATGGATTATCGATCCGATTGATGGAACCGGAAATTTCGCGGCTGGGAAATCGCCTTTTGGAATGATTGTCGCGCTGTCACAGGATAACGAAACCGTCGCTGGCTGGCTCTACGATCCCTTACATGACCGTCTTTGCTACACCGCGAAAGGGCAAGGTGCCTTTATCAATGGTGAAAGGCTCAGCGTATCGGGTGATCCGGATGGAAAACCGGTAGCCGCGCTCGCGACTGGCTTCATGACGTCAGAGCAACGCGACAAGCTTCTTGCCGCGGCTGACGAGCATTATGAGATTGTCGATATTCCGCGCTGTGCGGCGGAGCAATATCCGCGATTGGCGCTCGGCACCAACCATATTTCGACGTTTGAACGCAGCCTGCCCTGGGATCATGCGGCGGGCATATTGTTTCTGAACGAAGCGGGCGGGAAAGCGGCGCGCTGGAATGGTGACGCCTATCGGCCAGCAGACCGCAAAGCCGGGTTGCTCGGGGCCTCATCGCCCAAATTATGGGACGAGGCCGCCGAGCTTCTGGGGGACGTTTTCAGCGATTAAGCCGATAAATCGTTAAGCGGGCAGACTTTCTTCCAGCCATGATTTGAGCTGGCTCTTCGGCGCTGCGCCGACTTTGGTTTCAACCGGCTCACCCTTGTTGAACAGGATCATCGTCGGAATACCGCGAACGCCATATTTTCCGGGCGCATCCGGGCTGTCATCAATGTTAAGCTTGGCGATGGTTACCTGCTCGCCCAACTCGTCGCTGATTTCTTCCAGCGCGGGGCCAATCATCTTACAGGGGCCACACCATTCCGCCCAGAAATCGACAAGCACAGGGCCGTCGGCTTTCAGGACATCTTGTTCAAAACTTTCGTCAGTAATTGCTTTGGTAGGCACAGGGCATCTCCTTTGCTTGTTTAAATATAATCTAGGCCCGCATGGCCCAATGCTCAAGTGCCTGCCCGAAAAGGATTTTCATGGGCGCTCCAAGCTGGGCTTGTTGCTGGGTTTATGCTGTTCGATCAGCGTATCGGAAAGCTCCAATAATGTCGGTCCATAGGTGTAGAGCAGCGCAGCCTTCACCGGCCTGTCGGGCAATATCTTCTCCAGAGCGGAAACATAGGCGGCCATCTGACGCAAATAGGCCCGCGGCGCGTGCTCCGCCTCTTTCGGCACGACACGACCGGTCTTGAAATCCACCACCGTTACCCGATCGTCGGTGATCAATAATCGATCCACCGTCCCCGAAACGACATGCTGGTCAACCACCGCTGCAATGGGCGCTTCGGCAAAGCTGTCCGGAGAAAAAAGCGCCGACCACTCAGGATTATCGAGCACGGCCAAAACCGTATCAATTAGCGAACGACGCTGTGCGGCATCCGAAATTTGCTTCTGCTTTGCCAGCCAACGATCCGCGACATCCGCGCGCTTTTCCGGAGCAATATCCGGTAGCCGCTCAAACAGACTGTGAAGCAGTTTCCCACGTTCAGCTGCTTCGCGCATGACCTGTCCCGGAGGTGGATTGGCGGCATCATCGGGGCCAAGATCCGATGGCGTCAACGGCCTTGGTGGCCGCGCCTCTTTGGGCGCTGGTGCATACAACCATTCCGGTAGAGGCGCCAGCCCCTCACCCCTAAATGCCTCAGCCTCTTTCGCCGGAATGGCTGGTTTTCCCGATGGTACAGCACCCTCATATCCCCGCTCGGCAAGCCAACGGACATTATCGCTCCATTCGGTACCAAGCGCAGCCAATCCCTCTTCTACTTTGGCATACCAGCTATTTTGCGGCACTTCACCGCGCGCCTGTGGTCCCAATGTGCCGGTAACCACAAGATGCTCCTCGGCCCGAGTCATTGCGACGTAAAGCAGCCGCCAATGCTCTTCCATTTCGCGTGCATCAGCAATGGTCGCATAAGCGTCCAGCAATCCCACCCGCTCTGCCTTGCGGATGGACAGCACCGGATATTCGGGCCCGCCCTCCGGCACGATGGGATCAGGAATATCAAAACCACCGCTTTTCTTGTTATCGGGATTGAACGTAGCGTTGGCGAGAATGACCAGCGGTGCCTGCAAACCCTTGGCACCATGAACGGTCATCAAGCGCACTTCATTGCCGCCCTCCATCTGATCACGTTTGATCTCGACATCACCGCGATCAAACCAGTCGAGAAAGCCCTGCAAAGTCGGAATGTGATCCTGCTCAAAAGCCAAGGCGGTGTTCAGCAGTTCTTCCAGCGGATCCAGCGCTGCGTGGCTCAGCCGCGCCGTCAGTTTCCTGCGCCCTTGCATGGGACCTGAAACAATCATTTCCATGAATTGATAAGGCGTGGTGAAGTCGGCCATAGTGAGCAGCATGCGCAATGGCGCGATCTCATCGACCAGCCCGTCTTGCACTCGCAAATATTCCCAAAGGCTCTTGTCTTTATCATCCTCGCCGCGATAGCCGCGCGCGAGCAGATCATCCTGCGACCAGCCCAGCAACGGAGATACCAAAAGCGAAGCGAGATTGAGATCGTCATTCGGCTGCAAAACAAAGCGGATCGTGGCCAGCATATCCTGCACCACCAAAGGCTGGTTCAGTCGGATCCGGTCAATACCCGCGACAGGCACATTTTCGGCGAACAGTCGCGCAACGATCAAGGCGCTCAATTCGTCGCGCTTACTGACAAGGATCATGATATCCCGCGGTTCCAGCGGGCGGTTTTGCTGGCTCAGCCAAAGCGATGTTTCAGGTGAGAGCCATTCTTTAATCTGAATCGCAAGTCGCTGGGCAAAAACACGTTTTTCATCGCTTAGCCAGTTTTCCTGATCATCAACATTGCCAACGGCGTCATGGGCAACCGGCCTCCATAACCGGACGCTACCCGATTTGTCGGCATAATTACTCTCATGCGGCGGAATGGCCTTATCCAGCCCCAGTTCCTTTTCACCGATATGCGCGAGCACTTTGTCAACCACCTCCAACACAGGCGGCGTCGAGCGAAAGCTGCGATCAAGCGACAGGTCGCGAAACGCCCGCTCGGATGCTTCTGCCCGAGCAAAAAACTCGTTGCGCGCATTCACATAATTATGGGGACTGGTGCCCTGAAAACCAAAAATCGCCTGCTTGAAATCACCCACAGTGAACAGCGTGCGAACCTTGTCGGCACTGGCGCCCAATCCGGCAAAAAACTCATCGGCCAGCGCCCGGACAATATCCCACTGCGCGAGATTGGTATCCTGCGCTTCGTCTACCAATATGTGATCTGTGCGCTGGTCGAGCTTGTAGCGAATCCATTCCGCCATATCGCCCTGGGTCAATAGCTTGGCCGTCATGCGGATCATGTCGTCAAAATCAACAACGCCGTTGAGTTTTTTTGCTTCTTTGTAACGATGATAAAAAGCACGACCGGCATTCAAGGCACCGGCAAACAGGTCGGCATAATCAAAAAGCGCTTTTGTCTCGATCAACTGGCGGCAATGATCGTAGATCGCCACGCTCAGCTCTTCATAATAGGGAGCAACCTTTTCCAGTCCCTTCGGAACAGAGCGCCATTCGCCGTCTGCTTTGCTCCATATCTTGTGCAACTCCGGCAAAAGCACTGCTCGCCGGTCGCTTTCAGCTCCGATCCAGTCCTGTATCTGCGCGATATAACCCGTGGCTGTTTTGGTGCCCCATGCTGCGAGCGCTTCACCCATTTGTTGTAGCGATGCGATATCAAACGCATCATCGCTGCACCGTTGTTCCAGCAAGTCTTGCGCATCGCCATCTACGGGCAAGTTCAGCAGTCGCCGGACAAAAGGCAGCACTGCGCTGGGAAGGCTTTCCATGGCATCGGCTTTCGATGCGCAACGTAACAGATATTTCTCGGCGTCTTCCTCACCCATCCGCGTACTCAGCGCCTGAATTGCACCGATTATTGCCATGTTTCCTGCCGCTTCCTCATCCAGCAACAAATCACCCAATGTCTGGCGCGCGAGTATCTTCTGGTCCCGCTCCTCAATCGGTTTGAACAATGCCGGGATCGCCGCTTCTTCGGGAAAACTGGCCAAGAGCGTCTGGCAAAAACTGTGGATCGTCATGATCCTGAGACCGCCGCCGCGCGCATCAAGCACTTCTGCAAAAAGCGTTCTGGCGCGTTCCTGCGTATCGGGATCATTCGGTGCGCCAATCGCAAAGAGATCCTGACGCAGATCTTTTTGCGGCATCCGGACCCAGGCGGCAAGTTGCCGGTGAATGCGGTCCGCCATTTCTGCCGCACCCGCCTTGGTGAAAGTAAGGCAAAGGATGGTCTCGGGACTAACACCGCTTAGCAACAGCCGGAAAACCCGTGCGGTCAGAACCTGAGTCTTGCCTGTGCCTGCCGACGCGCTCAGCCAGATATTGTCACCGGGCTGCACCGCGTCATTCTGCTTGTCAGCCAGCGCATAAAGAGCTGGCGTTTCACTCATGATCGCCCTCACCTTCCGGCATGTCAGCACGGCCATACCATTCTTCAAGCCGCATCAACTGATCATAATCGGCATAGGGCGCATATTCCGGGTGCAGCTTGGCCGTCATGGGTTCATCGCCCAAAATATAGCTGTTTACGGCCTTGGTGAACTCGGCCACCGCATGGGAAACCATCTGATCGGTTTCGATCTTGTCGCGACTGCGCGGGTTCGTCGGGGTTGCGATATAGCCAAAGTTGTCTTTGCCGCTCTGTTTTGCCAAAGACCAATATTCAAACCCGCTCGCTTTGCCGGAAAGGCCATCAAAATCGCCCCGCTCGGCAATCGCGCCGAGCAGGCCCAATTGCAACGCGAACCCTTCCTTCACCTGGCGGTTGGACGGAGGACCGCCGGTCTTATAATCGACAATGCCAAGGCCGCCATCCGGCATGCGATCAATCCGGTCGGCAATGCCAAACAGTTCAACACCAGCAATATGGGCAGAGCCCTTTTCTTCTGATTTGAGGGGTGTGCGCTGATCTGTCCGCTGCTGGGCAACGGTTTCCGCAACCCAAATCAAACCCTCTATCAGCCGCGGCGCCCACAGCGTGCGCATCAGCGGATGCGAGGAACGCTCATTGAGGAAATCCAGCGCCCGCAGCTTCAGAGCATCCGGATCATAGTCATCCTCTTTGGCCCAGCGCTCCAGAATGTCGTGAATGATCGAACCACGCCACGCCGGACTGGGCTCAGCATCGATCATATCGAGCGAGCCCAATCGCATGATCTTCGACGCATAAAATGCAAAGGGGTCCGCAATCAAACGATCCACATTGGTCACCGACAGGCTCACCAGCCGCTGTTCTGCGCTGGGTTCCGGAGCCGGTTGCTCGATACGGATCAAATCGTCCGGCTGATCAATCCGTCTTGCGAAACCTTTCGCCACCGGATGCTCTTTCAGATTATCCCCGCACATGGCTTTGAGCCGAAGCAGAAAGCGAGAGGCGATAGCCGGGCCGGATCCGTCGCGTTCCGCTCTGGTAAGAACGACATTTTGCGCGCCCATGGCGCCGACGAGGTCGTGCGCGGAAAGTCCGATTTGCCGTTCCTGGGCAGGCAGTCCAAGAGACTTTCGCACCATCGGTGCAAGCCAGGGATCCGGCGTGATGGCTTGCGGCCAACTACCCTCATTCAGGCCGCAGCAGATCACAAGTTCCGCCTGCTGCAGACGCGCTTCCAGTAAGCCGAAGAGCGCGATGCGCGGGTGGCCACCATAAGGCGGACGCACTGGCAGGTCCGATAGAAAGGTCTCAAAATAGCCGGCAATTTCTTGTGATTGAATTTTCATTGGCCCCAAAGTGGCGCGATCTTCCATATTGGATAGAAAGTCGGCCAGTTCACGCCCCGCTGGCCCCACCCACAGCTGCCCATTGGTCAGCCGATCGGCCAATTGTCGAATCTCGGTCAACAGGGCCGCCCAATCCATTGCGCCGCTCAGCGCCCGCTCGGCCGCTTCAAAAATAGTGCGCGTTTCTTGCCACCATGGGCGCAGTGAATCGCGCAGAGGCTTGGTTCTGCGGTTTTCGCTTTGGAAAAGGCTGTCGATACCGCGAAGTCCCGGCGCCGGGCGGGGACCGCGCATGAGCAGATCAAGCTTACGCACCTGCGCCAGCCATTCCAGCCGACCCTCACCTGCCTGAACCAGAGGATGTTTGAGCAGTGCCAAAAATTCGGCAGGCGGAAACCCGTCCGCTGTTGCCGATAGCAATGCCAGAAAAAACACACCTTCCGGCTTTTTCGATAGCGGCTGACCCGCGGTATCATCCGCTTTGATCGACCAACGTTCCAGCAACGCTGATATCCGGCTGGCCAGTGCGCGATCGGGCGTGATAATCGCGACCCGGCGTTCCGGCGTTTCCAGTGCCTCACGTGCCAACAAGGCAACTGTTTGGGCCTCTTCGGCGCTGTTACGCGCTTCCACGGTTTGCACACCGGCCAGGCTGCGGTCATTCGTATCCAGCGACTGCCAGCGCGCGGTCAGTTTCGGGATGGCAAATGCGTTGCTGAGCGCTCTGCTCCGCTTGGCTGCGGCGCCGCTTGGGCCGGTTCGCCGCCAGCGCAAAATTTCTCCGCGCGCGATCGACATCCGTTCGAGCAATAGCTTCATATGATATTGCGGATGGGTCTCTTGCGCGCGTTGAATCTGTCCGCCCGCCTCATCCGGTTCAAACGGCCCAAGCATATCCCATTCATCATCCGCCATCACCATATCGAGATCAGGCAATACCACCATGCCCTTTGGCAGAAAGGCGATGGCGCGCAGAAAACGGGCGATGGCCGGCGCGGATGTGGTGATACCGGCGGCGACAACAAAATGACTGGGCGGATTGGCTTTCCAGGCCTTTACGCTTTGATCAAACAGCGCATTGCGGCGCGCCGCTTCATCGACCAGCCCCATATCGATCAGATTCTTCTGCCATTTCTCAGCGATGACCCGGAAAAACCCGAGCGACCGCTGCCAATGACCGGAAAGCTGGGGCTCCACATCAATGTCGAACAGTTCGCTCAGCTTAATTTCTTCGACCGTCAGTTGGTCCATGGTTCGCGCAAATTCACGGGCCAGCCGCAGGGCTTCTTTTGACAATATTGCATTGCCCATCGCCACGCTTTCGCGCTCAATCAACCGCGCAATCATCAACATTCGGTCAAGAGGATCAATCGCAGGGGCAACATCGAGCGCCAGCTCGCCGCTATCCAGCGCAACACCGATTGATTCGTCCAGTTCCAGATCACCAATAACGGCCATCCGCGGCAGAAGCAGGCCATCTTCGCTCAGTCGCACAAACGCATCATGAACCGCCCGCCGCGCGCGATTATTCGGCAGAATGATGAGCCCGCGAGCCAATTCCAGCGGATTTTTGGCAAACCGGTCAATCAGTCCCTGCGCCAGCGCATCGGCAAAACCGCCATGCGCGGCAATATTGTAAATTTCGGGCGCCGACCGCTTGGTCATATCGCCCTAAACACGAGCGAGTGTAGCCTCTGTTGGAGCAATGGCTTCGGGAGAACCAACCTCAAACCAGTCTCCTTCATGGACCAGTCCATAGAGCCGTCCTTCTTCTATCGCCCTGCTCCACAAAATATTGGTCGAAAATGGCCCCTCTGGCGCGTCCCGAAGAAGACGTTTCGAGAGAAGTTGGATGCCGGTATAGATAAACGGCGCTTGGCGATCCGGCAACCGCCGCGATACCCGGCCATAGTCATCAAGCTTAAAGTCGCCGGCCCCTTTATAATTATGCGCCGATGTCTGGGGGACCAGCAGCAAAAGCGCATCCATTTCCGCATCATTCCAGCGTTCTTCCAATCGCTGGAGACTGTTGGTTGGCCCGTCCGTCCAAAGATTATCACTGTTAATCGAAAAAAATCGATCCTCATCGATAAGCGGCTCGGCCTGCACCATTCCGCCGCCAGTTTCCATCAATTGCCCGCGCTCGTCAGAAATTCTAATATCAAAGGGATAATTGACTGACTTGAGATGCGCCTCCAGCGCATCTGGCAGATAGTGGACGTTGACCACGACCTTCATCACCCCCGCTTCCCACAATTTGTCGAGACAATGGTCAATCATCGGCTTGCCTCCGACTTTGACCAGCGGTTTAGGGCGGGTCGCGGTTAAGGGGCGCATGCGCTTGCCAAGACCTGCTGCCATAACCATGGCGGTTTCAACCTTACTCATGCTGATGTCACCATATTGGGCTTACTGCGGGCTTCCCCAGGTATGTTTTGATCGAACCATTTTGTAACAGGAGCAAGTGTTGGATGGGCCAGATCCTTTTCCAACAAGCGCCACATCCGCGGCAAGAAATCCAGATAACGCGCCTTCCCGTCACGGACGCAAAGCCGCGTAAAAATACCGATAATCTTGGTATTTCGTTGTGCACCTAGAATAGCATAATGGCTGCGAAACTGGTCTGCGTCCTCTGCTGGTCGACCATCCAGATAATATTGCAGCATCACCTCTTCCAAATCATCCGAAACATCGCGGCGCGCATCCTGCAGCATCGAAACAAGATCATAGGCGGCATGTCCGGCAAGAGCATCCTGAAAATCGAGAAGCCCCAAGCGGTCATCCTCCAGCAGCATGATATTTTCTGCATGATAATCGCGAAGGACAGTCACTGGCGATGTCTGAGAAGCAAGCACCGGCTGCAATACCGTTTGCCATGCATCAACGAAACTGGTCCGATCGACATCCAGAGACTGCGCCGGGCAATACCATTCGGGTAGCAGATTCACTTCTCTAAGATATTGCTCCCAGTCATAATGCGGCAAGTCTGCCGCCGGCTTTTGATGCAGGGCCTTGATCAAATCAACCGTCTGCCGATAAATCGTCTCCTCATCTTCCGGATGGTGGTCCAGATGCTCCCGCATCCGGTGATCCCCAAAATCTTCGAGAAGAACCAAACCGCGATCTAAATCTTCACCAAAGATTTCAGGCGCCGCGAAATTCTGCGATTTGAGATGGCGAGCGATCTCGATGAACGGACGTGGATCTTCATGCGGTGGCGGTGCATCCATCAAAATCGCTTTGCGCTCGCCCGCAACTACGCGGAAATAGCGGCGAAATGACGCATCACCTGCGACGGGCAAAATCTCCGCACCGGTCCAGCCGTGCCTGTTTAAAAAGTCCTGCGCCGCGGCGGGCGGTGTCATGTTATTGGCCATCTATCTTTCCAAGCGGGGCCAGCCGTCCAAGTCAACTGGCGAGTATTATCATTTTGTATTTCCAAGGTGATTTGCAGTCCATCGGCCCAGAAATGATCCGGCATCCGGTCCGGCCATTCGGCGACGATGGCACCATCCATCAGGATATCATCCAGCCCCAATTCCTGTATCTCGCTTGAATCTTCGATACGATAAAAATCAACATGGGCCACTGGCAGTCGCACTTCCGGCGGTTCATATTGCTGGACAATGGCAAAACTCGGGCTCGGCACATCATCTTCAAATCCCAAGCCGCGCAGCAGACCGCGGGCTAAAGTCGTTTTTCCTGCGCCCAATGTTCCCGTCAAAGCAATTTTGTCACCCGGTAACAAGGCGTCGGCAAGTTTCTTACCTATGGCTAAAGTTGCTTGCTCACCATCCAATATCAACGGTCATCCCCCTCATTGCCGCGGCAGATGGATGGTTACCAGCGTTCCTTGACCCGGCTCCGAAGTCAGAGTCAGTTCGCCGCCATGCGCCAGCAATAGTTGCCGCGCGAGTGGAAGGCCCAGCCCGCCGACATTCTCGCCGGTCTTCTTGCGAGACCGGGCAAAACTGTCAAAGGCTTTGGATTGCTGTCCTGCGCTCATTCCAGGGCCATTGTCGGAAATGTGGATCACGGCCTGTTTCACATTCCCACTGCCATTGATCAACAAACGCCCATCTTCGGCAGTATAACGGATGCTATTGTCTACAATCTGGGCAATGGCCTGCGACAGCCGCTTCTTGTCCGCCAAAGCAGACCCGAGCGTGTCGTCCAGCTGCAATTCCAATTCAATATTCTTCGCCTTTGCGTCATCGGCAAACTGTTCCGCGACATCCTCGACCAGCCTGTTGAGATTCACCTTCTCTTTGGCAATGGGCAAAGCCCCCGCCTCGCTCTGGCTCAGGTCGAGAACATTATCGATCTGCATACCAAGCCGCTTGACCGATTGCAGGATCGCCCGGGCATATTCATGCCCCTGCTCGGTGAGAGGCCCGGCGACCTCGTTGTCCAGCAACTCTGCAAAGCCGCCGATGGACGTGAGCGGTGTACGGAATTCGTAGCTCATATTGGACAGGAACGAGGCTTTGATCGAATCTGCCTCTACCAGCGCTTCATTTCGTTCGCGCAGCGCAAGTTCAATCTTCCGGCTATCGGATATATCGAGCATCGTGAACAATGCATTGCCATCAGGAAGCGGTATCGCGGCAAATTCAAACCTGCGGCCATCAGCGAAAGACATTTGCCCACTTTGTTGCTCCCGCTCAGATGTTGCGGCACGAACCATGGCACGGACTTCCGAAATTCGCGCTGGCTGCTTCAGCTGGACGGCCATTTTCTGCATCAGGTTATCAACCCTAGGATGTTTGCCGAGCTCCGCTTCATCGAGATTCCAGATACTGGCAAACTGGTGGTTCCAGATATTGAGCTTACCGTCGGCAGCGAAGACCGCGATGGATTCAAAGAGATTGTCGAATGTCGCCGTACGCACCCGGAGCAGAGTATCACGCGCACTCGCCAACTGGACCTGTTCGGTGCGATCCTCGATAATCATCAACAGGCCACCGTCCGGCGTGGGATTAGCGATAACCCGCAAATGCGTACCATCGGCGAGGAGCCAGTTTTCTTCGATTGATCCGGTTGATTTGAACCAGCCCGTGCGTTCTTCCCGCCATTCCGGGAAATCACGCACTTCGGGAATCCGGTTCATCTCGCGCATCCGGTCAAGCACGCGAGGAAATTCTGGGCGTTCCGCTATCCATTGCTGGCGCATCGAAAAAATACGCTGGAACGGCAGATTACAAAATTGCAAAGACTTGTCGGCGTCAAACTGGACCACAGCTGCGGATATCTTATCGAGCATATCACGTTGTGATTCATTGAAACGTCGCTGTTCTTTGCGCGAATCGATCAATTCCTGAATATCAATAGCGTAGCCCGCTATGCCCGACTTACCGAGCGGCACATCAACCACTTGTGTTGTACGGCGTTGCCCGCCAATTGTGGTGGCAACGACCCGTTCATATGGTTCGCCCTTCTCTTTGGCTTGGGCTGCAGCATCTTTGGGACTGACCCCATTGATCGTCTCGACCAGTTCAATGCCTTCTTCAACGACTTGTGCGCCGTCATCGGCATCGACTGCCTTTACATATGCGCTATTCACCAGCGTAAGCTGCAGATCGCGGGAGCGATGCCACATCGGCACCGGTGCAGCCTCAATCAATGCTGAAAGCGCATCAAAAGCCGCGCGAGCTTCTTCATTTTCAGCGCGCAGCTTGTCAATTTGGCTCTGGCTATCGGTGGTATCAAATATCCATAAAAGCGCGCTTCCATTGGGCGCTATCTTCTGATCGGCCAATCCGCCGCGGATCAGCAAGGCCTTGTCCGATCCGGCGACCTTGATTGCACGGGAAAAGCTACTGCCGGATTTCTGTGCCAAGTTCACATCCTGCGTCAAACCCTCAAGATCAGATCGACTCATGCCCGCGTCATTGCTGTGGAGCTCGGAAATATGAGCCGGCAAATAATCAAAGCCTAACCAGTGCATCAATCGCTGTGATGCCTCGAGCTTGCCGTCTGATCGAACCAACAGAGGAAGCGCCGGAGATGTTTCAAGCAATCGCCCTAAGCGCCCTGATTGGCGCATTGTAGCGGCCGCCTTTTTTTTCATCGCCAGGCCCGTCCATACCGCCCAAGCAGACACAGCCAGCCAGGCGGCGAGAATCAGGCCCAATATGACAGCAGTTAAATCCGGGACGTTTGACATTAATACAAGCGATTAGACGGTTAGAGCACCCGCGAAAAGCCCCTATTCTTTATGGCTTATAAAAGTCGGATAATCTGGGTTATAAAGCAGCCGAAAAATCATCGGAGAAAAGCAATGCCCATCGACGAAAGCCGGACATTTAAGCCAATCAACATCGCTCTGTTGACGGTGTCTGACACGCGTTCCTTAAAGGAGGATACGTCTGGTGATATTCTCTCTGAGCGCATTGCTGCCAAAGGCCACATACTCCTTTATCGCAACCTGATCCGTGATGAAAAATCCAAAATTATCGCACAACTGCATAAGTGGATCGACGAAGAAGCCGTCGATGTCATCATTACGACTGGCGGCACAGGCCTAACCGGGCGCGACATTACACCCGAAGCCCTTGATGCGGTGAAGGACAAGGATATTCCTGGCTTCGGTGAGCTGTTCCGCTGGCTGAGCTATGAAAAGATCGGGACATCGACGGTCCAGTCTCGCGCCTGTGCTGTAGTCTCCCGAGGCACATATATATTCGCGCTGCCCGGATCCAATGGTGCGGTCAAAGATGGATGGGACGGGATATTGGATACGCAGCTGGATAGCCGCCATCGCCCGTGCAATTTTGTTGAACTTCTGCCTCGGCTACTCGAAAAATAGATATTTGTTCTATTTTTGTTCTCATGCTATGACCTGCATATGGAACAGGACAGAAGGCCAATTTTGCCAGCCCGAAAAGGACGCGGGGCGGTTACGAATGATGACAGCCATCGGTTCAATTTGCCTAGTCGCGAGGCCGATGGCGACTGGCTGGATAACCGCACTGCTCTGGGGGACGCGCCTGCCAAACTGCGCACCCAAGTGACGATTGAGGCGCCCAAGTCTATTCTAAGTTTCAACACATCACCGGACATTCCGTTTGACCGTTCTATTAACGCCTATCGCGGATGCGAACATGGCTGTGTCTATTGCTATGCCCGGCCTACCCATGCCTATCACGATCTGTCGCCCGGCCTCGACTTTGAAACAAAGCTATTTGCCAAACCCAATGCTGCGCAATTGCTCAGGGAGACAGTAGCCAAACCAACATATCGACCTGCGCCGATCGCCATTGGCACCAACACCGATCCTTATCAGCCAATTGAAAAACGCTACCGGATTACGCGCTCGATATTGGAGCTGATGCTCGAAACCAAACATCCGATAGGAATCACCACCAAATCCGACAGGGTGATTGAAGACAGCGAGACCTTGGCTGCGCTGGCTGCTCTTGGCCTGACCGCTGTTGCTATCTCTGTAACAACCCTCGATCCCCGGACCGCTCGGTTGCTGGAACCGCGCGCGCCTTCTCCGGCAAAAAGACTGTCAGCCATCGGTCAGTTGCGCGCGCTTGATATTCCGGTCCATGTCAATATAGCACCGGTCATCCCGGCCATTACCGATCACGAGATAGAAGCCATTGTCGCGGCCGTCGCAGGCCATGGCGCACAAAGTGTATCGGTTATTCCAGTACGCCTGCCTCATGAAGTCGCCCCCCTGTTCGAACAATGGCTCGAAGCCCATTTTCCGGACCGTAAACAAAAGGTCATGGGCATCATAGCCTCCCTGCGCGGAGGCAGAAAAAATGATCCGGACTTCCATAGCCGTATGAAAGGAAAGGGTCCGTGGGCAGACTTGCTCCACCATCGCGTCGCCATCGCAGCGCGCAAAAGTGGCATGGGAAAAGCAAAATTCGCTTTGAGAACCGACTTGTTTCAACGGCCGTTGGTCGCAGGCAGTCAGATGGAGTTATTTTAGGGCTTTCCGAGCGAACACGCTAAGCCTTTCCTTTGCTGTCGGCCGCGGTTACATTCGATCATGACTAGAAAACAGAACGTGACCTACGCGAGCTATCTTGCTCTCGATACCCTCCTCTCCGCGCAGCATCCTCAGTCGGAACTGGATGACGAGATGCTGTTCATCATCATCCATCAGACAAAAGAATTATGGCTAAAACAGATTATTCGCGAACTCCGCTTCGCAATCGCCCAAATTACCAATGATGCCTTGGTGCCAGCCTATAAGGCGCTGGCACGGGTCAGCCGGATTCAGGCCGTCATGACATTAAGCTGGGACGTGCTCTCGACCATGACACCCAGTGATTATAGCCGGTTCCGCCATGTTCTGGGAAGCAGCTCAGGTTTTCAGTCTGATCAGTTTCGGACCGTTGAATATCTGCTGGGGCTCAAGGACAAGACTTTTTTGAAATATCAGGATGACCGTCCGGAAGCTCAAGCGGCCATGCTGGAGGCGTTAGACAGCCCCAGTCTGTGGGACCATGCTATTGCCGCTTTGTCCCGCGCCGGCTTTGCCATATCATCTGATCTACTTGAGCGCGATTTCAGCCATTCCCACGTTGCATCACCCGAAGTTGAGGCCGCTTTCCTCGAAGTCTATCGGGATACCGAACGCTATTGGGAACTGTATCAACTGGCCGAAAAACTGGTTGATCTCGATGATGCCATGGCAACTTGGCGGCACAAGCATGTGCTGACGGTTGAACGCATCATTGGCGGCAAGATGGGAACCGGCGGCACGGCCGGCGTATCTTATCTGCAATCCACACTGCCCAAGCGTGCCTTCCCAGAACTATGGTCACTGCGCACGGCCTTATGAGCTAAAAACCGTTTTACCGGCACGACAGAACAATAGCCGGTGTGTCTGCGACGGGAACATTTTGTAAAAATTTGTAACATGCACCGTGTAAAAGGAAGGTTGAAGCTTGTCCCAAAATGAGACTGTAACAGTATCCCGTGAAATATAGTTTACTTCACGTGAGTGTATAGTTTACAGATTGTTAAGGGTCACAACACCGAATACGCACGTCGCGCGTTCAATTAGATCAATTGAGGTATACTATGAATTTGAATAAATCACTGTTGGCAATGGCCGCAGTAGGATTGAGCGTAGCGCCTGCGAATGCGGCTCTGATACTCAGCCAAGGCGCTATTGGCGTTATTGATGCCAATGATACGGTCATCTGCGATGGCGTAACGGATTGTGGCGGTGCTTTGACCGGAAATTATATTAATTTCACCACAAGCGTGCCCGGTCAAGCTGCGGCTCTGCCTGGCAATAACACGTCTCAGATCGCAGTCAGAGGCAGCGATCGCGCAGCGATCCTTGCGGTTGATAGCCTGGTTTCCAGTTTTTCTTTCGACTGGGGAAGCGTCGATAGGTATAACAGCATCAACATTTTCACCAGCACCGGTGACTTCACCGTCACGGGCGGCGACTTGCCACCAGCAAATGGTGATCAGAGCAGCTTCGGAACAAACTTCCGGTTCACAGCACAATTTGATGCGCCGACATTTCTGGAAGATATCCAATTTGTGAGCACGCGTAACTCATTCGAATTTGATAATGTTTCGATAGCAGCCGTTCCTGAGCCAGCTACATGGGCATTCATGATCCTTGGCTTTGGTGCCATCGGCGGAGCGATGCGCCGTCAGCGTAAAGCGAATGTAAAACTTAGCTACGCTTAAGAAAATCCGAATTTTTAAAAAAGCCCCGTCGGAGCGATCTGACGGGGCTTTTTATTTGTGCACTCCGCCTCCTGTGGGGGTGCTAAAACTTACCTTCGGAAGTTTTGCGCCATGAAGCCACGATATAAAAAGTCCTTTCCTACACGGTCAACATTATGTCATAATTGTGGCTCTTTGAAACCAGAATCCAAGTCCGCAGAATTTTCAGCGAACAATGGGCAATTTTTTTCGGTCGATTCAGTGCAGAAAGCGTATAATCTTTATCAATTGGGCTTTGAATATGAACGAATCGGCATGGCAAGACGCTCAAGCTGACGATCGGTCAACCGATGATCAGCTTGCTCGCTTACCGGAAATTCTGGCCGCTCTCGCTTCAAGCCTCCGCGAGGCTTTTTAGCTTATAGTCTTTATATTCATCGCGCAGGGCCCGTTTCAGAATTTTCCCGGTTGCCGTATGCGGCAATTCATCGATGAATTTAACTTCATCTGGCAGCCACCATTTGGCGACTTTGTAGCCCAGATATGCGATAATATCTTCCTGTGTCACCTGAGCGCCCGGTTTTTTGACAACCAATAGCAAAGGCCGCTCATCCCATTTCGGGTGATAGACGCCCACGGCCGCTGCTTCTGCCACGCCAGGACAACCAACCGCGGCATTTTCCAGCTCGATGGAGCTAATCCACTCGCCGCCTGACTTGATAACGTCTTTGGCGCGATCAGTGATCTGCATTGTTCCGTCAGGATGGAGCACAGCGACATCGCCGGTATCGAACCACAAATCATCTTCGACGGCGTCCTCGTCGGCCCGGTGATAGCGCTGAATGATCCAGGGTCCTCGAATTTCCAGGGTTCCACTGGACTCGCCATCGCGCGGCAGGACATTTCCTTCGTCATCCACAACCCGCAGCTCGACACCAAAAGGCGGACGACCTTGCTTGCAAATGACATCAACCTGCTCGTCAAAGCTGAGAGAATCCCAATTGGCAGGCAGAGACCCTGCGGTGCCAATGGGAGAGGTTTCGGTCATGCCCCAGGCGTGGGCCACGCGCATACCATTTTTCATCAGCCGCTCGATCATCGACCGTGGACAAGCAGAGCCGCCAATGGTGATGACCTGCAAGTCGCCGTAATCGCCGCCATTGGCATCCATGTCGGCAAACATGGAAAGCCAGACCGTTGGCACTCCCGCGCTGTGCGTCACGCCCTCTTCGCGGATCAGTTTCCAAAGGACCGGTGCTTCATTACTGGCCGAAAAAACCATTTTCGCACCAACAGCAGCGCAGGCAAAGGGCAACCCCCAGGCATTGGCATGAAACATCGGCACGACCGGCAGCATCACCGAGCGAGTGGCAAGGTCCATGATATCCGGCTGCACTTCGGTTAGCGCGTGGAGGACATTGGACCGATGTTCGTAAAGCACGCCTTTGGGATTACCGGTGGTCCCGCTGGTATAGCAAAGGCCGCAAGGGTCATTCTCATCGACATCGACCCATTCAAAATTGCCGTCTTCAGCGTCCACCAGTTCACGGAAGGTGGGATAGTCGCCCTTTTCCCCATCAAATTGAATATAATGTTCGACCGTTTTCAACTGCGGCTTCAACATCTCGATGATCGGCGTAAACATCTTGTCGAACAACAAGACCCGATCTTCTGCATGGTTGATGATATAGACTAGCTGCTCTTCAAACAGGCGCGGGTTCACGGTATGGAGAATGCCACCAATGCCGGCAGAGCCATACCAACTGATGAGATGATGGGCATGGTTCATCGCAATAGTTGCGATCCGATCACCCTTTTTCATGCCAAGCCGTTGCAGCGCCTGTGAAAACTTGCGCGCATCCTGGCCGATCTCACCCCAGTTGCTGCGGGTGAGCGAGCCATCGGCCCAATAGCTGACAATCTCCCGCGTGGTGTGTTCCCGCGCTGCGTGGTCAATCAAATTGGTAATTTTAAGCGCACTAGCCTGCATAGCTCCAGCCATTAATCTCTCCATTATTATTTGGTTGTTTTTCGACTGAAACGGCTCAGCTTACAAGCCTTAAATTCGGTCTACGGTGGCGAACGGGCCGCGAGCCTGTCGCGGGGCCAAGGCGGATATTTTCCAGCCCTGCTATATGGCTGAGCGTCTCGGCCACTTGCGCATCAAGCTGAAAAGAACGTCCAAGACAGACATGCGCGACTTCACCGTCAAAGCTTGGTACGGTAACGATCAATTCACTCTTGCCGCCAGCAAGCGGTGCTAAAAAGTTCTTAAGTTCCTGAAGCCCGTCTTGATTGAGAACGTCCAGCTCCATCCGAGTACGGGTCGTTTTTTCCAGTCCGTCCATGGATTGCGCCCGCCGAATAGCGACACGCGGGCTTTCGTCGTCGGAACGTTGGTCGAGCTCTACGTTGAGCAGAGCGCAGCTGCCTTCCTTGGCCATCTCTGCCAACAACTCACACTGCTCTTCCTCAAAGCAACTGCCCGAAAATTGACCGCTGCTATCTGAAAGATCCACCAGAACGAAGCGGTTGCCGCGCTTACTCTCCCGCCAACGCACTCCTTCGACCAAAGCCGCCATTACCGCTGGCTTACGCTGTCCTTCGGCTATGGGGCCTTCTTCACACAAAGCGGCATAGGTCATGGCGCCATGAGACGATGTGACGGCTTGAAATTGCGTGACCGGATGGGAAGCAAAGTAGAAGCCATAAGCATCGCGTTCGCGCAACATGATCTCGCTCAGGTTCCAGTTACTGTTGGCTGGCAAGCGTATCGCTTGCATGTCACCGCTCCCGCCTTCTCCGAAAAGGCCGCCCTGCCCACTGGTTCGTGCTTCTGCGGCGCTATTCGCAACAGATAGCAACATATCTGCCCCCTCATAAACGGCAGCGCGGTTAGGCTCCATCTCATCAAATGCACCGGCGGCGGAAAGGCTCTCAATCTGCCTTTTGTTCATCCCAGATGGATCAACACGATTCGCAAAATCATCCATGGACTTGAAGGGTCCGATCTCGGTACGTTCAGCTACCAGCGACTGCATCGCCTTTTCGCCAACATTTTTAAGCCCTGCCAAGGCATAGCGGACAGCAAGCAAAGCGCCTTCCTGCTCTTCAACCGCAAAAGATGGTCGGCTTTTATTGATCGACGGAGGCAATATCGTCACACCGAGCCGCTTCATATCATCGACGAAGATACTGAGCTTGTCGCTCTGATGCATGTCGAAGCACATGGAGGCGGCATAAAATTCATGCGGGTAATGCGCTTTGAGCCAGGCCGTCTGATAGGCCAGCAAAGCATAAGCGGCTGCGTGGCTTTTGTTGAAGCCATAGCCTGCAAATTTATCGATCAGGTCAAACAGCTCGTTGGCTTGCTGGCTCTGCAAGCCGTTTTTGGCGGCGCCTTCGACAAAGATGCTGCGCTGAGCGTCCATTTCTGACTGGATTTTTTTACCCATGGCACGCCGCAGCAAATCGGCTTCACCAAGCGAATAGCCAGCAATAACCTGAGCAGCCTGCATCACCTGTTCCTGATAGACGAAGATACCGTAGGTCTCTTTCAGGATATCTTCGAGCAATGGATGCGGATAGGCTAGCTCCGCCCGTCCATTTTTACGATCGCCGAACAAGGGAATATTATCCATCGGGCCGGGTCGATAAAGCGATACCAGTGCGATAATATCACCAAAATTGGTTGGTTTCACTGCGGCCAGCGTCCGGCGCATCCCTTCGGATTCTAACTGGAACACGCCGACTGTATCGCCACGTTGCAGCAGTTCGAAGACCTTCGGATCGTTCCAAACGAGTGCGTCAAGATCCACTGCGATATTACGTTCGGCGAGCAGCTCCACGGCCTTCTTCAAGACGGACAGGGTCTTCAGACCCAAAAAGTCGAACTTCACCAAGCCGGCTTGCTCAACAAATTTCATATCAAATTGCGTCACAGGTAGGTCCGAACGGGGATCGCGATATAGCGGCACCAACTGGTCCAGCGGTCTATCGCCAATAACCACACCAGCAGCATGGGTCGAGCTATGGCGTGGCAAGCCTTCCAGTTTCATCGCAAGGTCGAACAGACGCTTCACATCAGCCTGCTTATAGTCTTGTGCCAACTCTGAAATACCGTTGAGTGCCCTTTTCAAATCCCACGGATCCGTCGGATGATTGGGCACCAATTTGGTCAACCGGTCGACCTGGCCATAAGGCATTTGCAAGACGCGGCCAACGTCTCGCAACACGGCACGCGCTTTTAGCTTACCGAACGTAATAATCTGAGCGACTTGCCCCGTTCCATATTTTTCCTGCACATAGCGGATGACTTCACCGCGACGAGTTTCACAGAAATCGATATCGAAATCCGGCATCGACACACGTTCCGGGTTCAGAAAACGCTCGAATAGCAAGCCCAACTTTATCGGATCGAGATCTGTAATGGTCAGTGCCCATGCGACAACGGAACCGGCACCCGAGCCGCGTCCCGGTCCCACTGGTATATCCTGATCCTTTGCCCATTTGATAAAGTCGGCAACAATCAGGAAATAACCGGGAAATCCCATATTCACGATCACATTGATTTCGAACTCGAGCCGGTCAAAATATTCCTGGCGCTCCGCTCCTTCAATATCTCCGGCATGGGCCAGGCGTTCTTCAAGCCCGGCTGTCGCATCGCGACGCAACTGTTCAATCTCACCAGCCAAATCACCGGCTAGACTTGGCAAGATAGGAGCACGGCGCGGCGGGGAATAAGCGCATCGCTTTGCTATCACCAATGTATTTTCAAGCGCTTCCGGCAAGTCAGAGAACAAGTCCTCCATGACCATGGCACTCTTGATCCATAAATGTGGCGACGGTTTTTCACGGTCATCATTCTCAACATAAGCTGATCCCGCAATGCATGTCATTGCGTCATGGGCTTCATGAAAATCGGGCTCGGCGAAACAGCTGGGGTTAGTGGCGACCAATGGAATATCCCGCTGCATCGCCAATGCGATCAAGCCGGGTTCTGCCGCTGTTTCGACGGGATCATCACGGCGGGAAAGTTCTATGTAAAGGCGGTCCGGAAAATATTGCTGGAGAAGAGACAAATATGTCTCTGCCTCTGATTGCTGTTCTTCCGCAAGCAGCCGGGTTACAGCGCCCTCGCCTCCCCCGGTAAGCGCTAAAAGCCCCTCACTATGCTGCTCCAGCATTTCCAGCGGAATATGAGCATCTAGATCCGCCGGGCGGTCCAAATGAGATGCCGAAACTAGCCTACAGAGGTTTTGATATCCGTACTCGTCTTGGGCATATAGCGCGATCCAATCGAGCGTGGGCTTATCACTCCCGATGGTACCTGGCCGGGCTACTCTGAGAAAACAGCCCGTGATCGGCTGAACCCCATTAGCACGACAACCATCGTCAAATGCCATCGAAGCAAATAGGCCAATACGGTCGGTTAGCGCTATCGCTGGAAAACCACGTTCTTTTGCGACAGCTCCGATTGCCTTCGGCTCCATCGCGCCATCCAAAATCGTGTAGGCCGAAAAAGAACGTAGATGGGCGAATGGAATCTGGGACATGTTTAAACCCTAGCGCGAACGCAAAGTTTTGACCACGACCAGATTACGTCAATGCGACCTATCGACCTGTTTTCCACAACTAGTTGGAAGTTTCGCTAAAGCAGCGCTTCGATCTCGCTTTTCAACTGTTCGGGTTTAACAGCCGGACCGTGCCGGGCCACCACATTGCCTTCACGATCGACAAGAAATTTCGTAAAATTCCATTTGATTCGCGACCCCAAAAGACCCGATTTTTCGGACTTGAGATATTTCCATAAAGGATCAGCGTCGCTGCCATTGACGTCAACCTTCCCCATTAATGGAAAACTGACATCATAGTTTAATGTACAGAAATTCTTGATTTCTTCCGCATCGCCTGGCTCTTGATTACCAAATTGATTGCACGGAAAGGCCAATATTTCCAGACCCTTGTCTGCATATTCCTTATGAAGCTTTTCCAAGCCCTCATATTGCGGCGTGAACCCGCATTTTGATGCGGTATTTACGAATAGCAAAACCTTGCCCTTATACTTGGACAGGTCCGACATCGAACCATCTGCTTGCTTAATTTTAAATTCAGTAATTTGCATAGATGCGCCCCGTTCTTTGCAATTTGATTCCCCGTGATTATCTCTCAAATCGATATTCGTTCGCCGAATGTCAAAGCCTATTCTCGTTTCACCCTGAAAATACTAGCTTAATATTCCATCATGCAGTCGCACAACCCGATCCATCTTGGCCGCCAATCGCTCATTATGGGTAGCGATCAAAGCTGCACTGCCTTCTTCTCTAACCAAAGCCATTAATTCGGCTAGGACAATATCTGCAGTCGTTTCATCCAGATTGCCAGTGGGTTCGTCTGCCAAAACCAGCTTTGGTGCGTTCGCCAACGCTCTCGCCACAGCCACGCGTTGTTGTTCGCCGCCTGACAATTTGCTGGGTTTATGGCCCAGGCGTTCACCAAGTCCCAAACTACGGAGTAGGGATTCTGCCCTTTCTTTGGCATCAGCTTGTGATGTTCCGGCGATCAGTTGAGGCATCACGACATTTTCTTCTGCCGAGAAATCAGGTAGCAAATGATGGAATTGATAAACAAACCCAAGTAGCTCACGGCGAATGCGGGTATGACCGCTTGCTGACATTTGCGCAGTTTCCTCACCAGCAAGCTTGATGGAACCTTCAAACCCCCCTTCGAGAAGCCCTACCGCCTGCAGCAAGGTAGACTTGCCTGAACCAGACGGCCCAAGCAACGCGACAATTTCATTGGATCGAATATCCAAATCGACCCCCTTCAGCACGTCAATCTGTATTCCGCCCTGCTCAAAGCTGCGCTTGACGTCCCGTAATTCAACGACTTTATCCGAGATATCATTCATAGCGGAGCACCTGCACCGGATCCGTGCTAGCAGCTTTAAAGGCCGGATATAATGTTGCCAGGAAGCTGAACAAGAGCGCAAGCATAGCTATTCCAAACACTTCCATCGGATCAGTTCTGGCTGGTAATTCAGTCAAGAAACGGATGGAAGGATCCCAAAGATTCTGGCCAGTTATCATTTGGACGAAATTGATCACATTCTGTCTGAAATAGATTGCTATCAAGCCCAACAATATCCCAGCAGCAATTCCCAATGCGCCAATCGATGTTCCGACTGTAACGAATATTCGCGTCAAAGACGCTCGGGAGGCGCCCATGGTTCGTAATATCGCAATATCCCTTGTTTTCGCTCGCACCAGCATGATGAGTGACGAAAGAATGTTGAAAACTGCCACTAATATGATGATCGACAGAATGACAAACATCACGACCCGTTCAACCTGAAGCGTCTCAAACAGAGAAGCATTCATGGTTTTCCAATCGGTAATCTGTGCACGCCCATCTATCTTGGGATATAATGGTGCGATTATTTGGTTCACATTTTGGGCGTCATTCGTTTGTATCTCGATCATTCCAATCTGATCACCCAATAACATCAATGTCTGGGCATCTTCCATCGGCATGATCACGAAGGCTTTGTCGTAATCGTAAACCCCTACTTCAAATATTGCTGCAATTTCGTAAGATATTTCACGAGGAACGGTGCCAAATGGTGTGGATCGCCCTTGCGGATTCATCAGAGTTATGCGGCTTCCCATCTGAGCGCCCAATGTTTGGGCAAGCCTGCTGCCAATAGCAACGCGACCGCTATCCGGCCTCAGTGCAGCCAAATCGCCCGCGACAGTTTTTCCATCCAATGTGTCGTTGCTCAATATGTCCTCTGTTTGCATTCCCCGAACCAATACAGCTTCGACCCGGCCATTATAAATGCCTGCCAAAGGCATCTCGATCAAAGGAGACGCAGAAACGACGCCTTCGGTGTTACGGGTTTCTTCCAGCAGATCGCGCCAATCGGGTAGCCGCCCACCATAGCCCTGAATCACCGCATGTCCGTTCAAACCGACGATCTTGTCGAATAATTCAGCCCGAAAGCCATTCATCACACTCATCACGACAATCAACGCAGCCACACCCAACATCACAGCAACAAGACTGATGCTGGCTACCAAGAAAATGAACCCCTCCCCTTTACCGGGAAGAAGATAACGTTTTGCGATGACCCATTCATAACGGGATAGAAGCATAGGAGTTTGATCTTCCTGAAAAACTATTGTGGCTTTACGGTTGCGAAGCGGCGCAGGCAAGAGCGATGCTGGTTAAAATGCTGTTGCTATTATGACACAAGCCTGAACCAATATTGCACATTTATGAAAATTTGCATGACAATAGCGGACATCACGATCAGAGATAGTGACAGAATCAATTACCGCTTAATGGTCATGGTTCAGGGATCCTTTCTGGTTCCGCCGAATGTTGGGGGACAAACGGCGTTGAATAAGACAGGAAAACAGGGGGACGATATTATCGTCACCATTTTCGCCCGGAGTCAGAAATGGCTCCGGGCGTTTTTGTTGCCGGTACAATTTCTTGACTGCAATCCCTCTTGAAATCAAAAAATCTGATAATATCTTTGGTAGGCGAGATGCCATTTTGGATCTCGCGATACAGAACCGGACGCCATTTTGGGTCCATTATTTTAATTGCTCACAAGAGGATAAAGATATGAACCGTTTTGATTTTACCCCCTATCGCCGTTCAACCGTAGGTTTCGACCGGCTTTTTGATTTGCTCGAGAATAATACACGAGCACAACAATCCGAAAATTATCCACCGTTCAATATCGAACGGAACGGAGATGATCACTATCGGATTACCCTCGCTGTTGCGGGTTTCAAAGACAATGAAATTGAAATCACCGCACAACAGAATCTGCTGTTGGTCGTTGGGAATAAAGGTAGTGACGAAAATGAAGGCAAGCAATTCCTGCACATGGGAATAGCAAACCGTAATTTTGAACGTCGTTTTGAACTTGCGGATTTCGTCCGTGTCGACAACGCTGCTCTTAGCGATGGCCTACTTGTCATCGATTTGGTGCGCGAAATTCCCGACGCAATGAAACCACAAAAAATTGCTATCAACGGCGACGATAAAGTTACGAAAATCGCCGATAAGCGCCAAAAGTCAGAAGACAAAGCGGCGTAAATAAGCGTCACCGTTTTATGACTAAGATGAAGGCAGCCAATCTAATTTGGCTGCCTTTTTTATGCAAAACACCCCAGAATTCGCAGCAAATAGTTTGCGCTTATTTGATTTTGGTAAATATTCATAAATGAGAAAGAGCGGTATAACCCTTATCATAAGATGAAAACTGTAGGAAAGCTGATTTTCTCTCACAACGGGCAAAAAAATGGGGCAGCCGGATGAGGATCCGACTACCCCTGACACCCGCGTGGTGTCACTCTTGACGAAATTAGCCCGGGTCGCAAATGGCCAACTTCATTCAAGAATCTGCATTGGCAATGTTGGAAAGAGTGGCGTGATTCAATATCCGCACCTTCCCACTTTCAACCGAAACAATGCCATCTTCTGACCAGGTTGAAAGTTGCCGATTAATATGTTCTCGCGACATCCCGGCAAAGTTACCGAGTTCGCTTTGACTTAAATCCAATTTTAAACGCCCCTCCTCTGCGCCGACGACTGATAGTCTTAATAGGTAGCGCGCTAGCCGAGGCCCTGATGTGTAAGCCCGGTCGCCCTCTATCATGGTATTGGCCGTTCGAATGCGGTTTGCCATGACCTTAAGTAACCGTAATGCCATATTTTTGTGCTTTTTCAAAATTTCTTCAAAAGCAGCACGTGTAATCGTCAATGCTGTAGTCGGTTCTATCGCTGTCACGCTGGCGGTTCTTTCCCCACCATCAAGCAACGCAATCTCGCCCAAAACCTGGCCAGGCTCGGCATAATCCAAGACAATTTCATGGCCATTGCTGGCGATCATGCTGGTCCGCGCATTGCCCGATAATAATATCAGTAATGAGTTTCCAGGATCGCCCTGCATGATCAATTCATCCCCTTTTTGATATTGCACGAAATGACCGCGCAATATCAAATCTGCCAATTCTGCTTCGTCACAATCGGCGAACAAACTGTGTTCAGCCAATATGTTTGCAAGTTCTTCGGCTTTCACTTTATTCGTCCCATTCCAAATCGCTTGCATCTGTTAACCGGTTGATAACCAATTCTCATTGCTTGGATGTGACAATAGTCACTTGGTGTAAAAAGGATTGGATAAATTAGACAAGTCGGCTTTGTTTTACAGCAGCAGCGATAAAAGAAGCAAAAAGAGGATGTGGGTCAAAGGGTTTGCTCTTTAGTTCCGGATGATACTGAACACCGACAAACCAGCTATGATCGGGACGCTCTACAATCTCCGGCAATTCGCCATCTGGCGACATTCCAGAGAATATCAGCCCGGTTTGCTCAAGCCGCTCGACATAACCCTTGTTCACTTCATAGCGGTGGCGGTGCCGCTCGCTAATCACGTCTGAGCCGTAAATTTCGCTAACCTTGGAACCCTGCTGCAAGCGCGCTTCATAGGCCCCAAGCCGCATGGTTCCACCTAAGTCACCACCCGATTCGCGTTTTTGCAAGCCCTCTTCGGTCATCCACTCGGTAATTAGCCCGACAATAGGCTCCGCTGTTTCACCAAATTCCGTTGTAGAGGCTGCATCGATACCCGCCAGATTGCGGGCTGCTTCGACGCAAGCCATCTGCATGCCCAAACAAATGCCGAAGAACGGGACATTATGTTCGCGCGCGAATCGCACGGAGCCGATTTTCCCCTCGCTGCCCCGCTCACCGAAACCGCCGGGAACCAGAATCGCGTGCAGCGGTTCCAGATTGGCTGCCAGATCGCTCTCATTTTCAAACAGCTCTGCATCGAGCCAGCGCACATGGACTTTAACCCGATTCGCCAGTCCGCCGTGAAATAGTGCTTCTTGCAACGACTTATATGCGTCCTGCAGGCCGACATATTTCCCGACGACACCGACAATAACTTCACCTTCGGGGTTCTCAATCCGCTCCATCACGTCGTGCCAGCGGGTTAAGTCCGGTTCCGGCGCATTGATGATCCCGAACGCGTTTAAAACCTCTCTATCAAGGCCTTCTTCATGATATTGCAGCGGTACATTGTAGATGCTGCTCGCATCAAGAGCCGGAATCACCGCTTCTTTGCGGACGTTACAAAATTGGGCTATTTTCGCGCGCTCGCCATCCGGCAAATCATGTTCGCAACGACAGAGCAATATATCCGGCTGAATACCAAGCGATGTCAGCTCCCGCACGCTGTGCTGAGTCGGTTTGGTCTTCAGTTCACCAGCAGCGGCAATGTAAGGCACCAGCGTGACGTGAACCGAAATCGCATTGGCACGGCCCACTTTGTTACGCAGCTGCCGAATCGCTTCGATAAACGGCAGGCTTTCGATGTCACCGACGGTTCCGCCAATTTCGCAGAGCACGAAGTCGATCCCATCGAGCTTATCCTGGGCAAATTCCTGAATCGCATCGGTTACGTGCGGGATCACCTGAACCGTAGCACCGAGATAATCGCCGCGGCGTTCCTTGGTGATGATCGACTGGTAGATTCGCCCCGAGGTCACATTGTCGGACTGCAAAGACGGAACACCGGTAAAGCGCTCGTAATGTCCCAGGTCCAGATCGGTCTCTGCACCGTCATCGGTCACATAGACCTCACCGTGCTGGTAAGGCGACATCGTGCCCGGATCGACGTTCAGATAGGGGTCCAACTTACGGATTCGCACCGAATATCCACGTGCTTGAAGAAGCGCGCCGAGGCTCGCTGCCATGAGACCTTTGCCAAGTGAGGAGACCACACCGCCGGTTATAAAAATATATCGCGCCATGGGAGGAAAGGCTTAAGGCGTGTCGGGCCGAAATGGCAAGCGTGCGAATCCGAAAAAGCGAAATATATTTTCGAACGGTACTAAATTTTACGACCCGAAGCGCGGGACGACCCGATAATCAATTATTGATCGAGCGGAACGGCACCGTCAGCAGCGGCTGGCGCTTCTTCGTTCGAGCCTTCAGCCTGAGCTGCGGCAGCAGCCAATGGATCATCACCAACCAAAGGCACAGCGTCCGTTGGTTCTGCCGGTGCCACAGGAATGCTGGTATCGCGCTCCAGCGTCTGATCAATGGTAGAAGGCTGCCCTTCGGAAGCCGCCAAAAAGGCCAGCGAAATGGACAAAGCCACAAACAATACGGCCAATACGGTGGTTGTCCGGGTCAGCAAATCGGCTGCACCACGCGCGGACATCATGCCAGATGGACTGCCGCCAACACCCAATCCGCCGCCTTCTGACCGCTGCATCAATATAACGCCAACAAGGGCGGCTGCGACAATCGCCTGAACAACGGTGAGAAATAGAAACATGACTAGGTCCGAACGTAATGGTTTAACTGTGAGCAGCGCACATAGCGATTGGGCGGCGGGAGTTCAAGCGGTGAAACAGCTGGCCTGTGGGCTGCAATCGACAGCAGGATGAAACACCCCGCCCCAGAGTATCGTCCTGCCATTTATGTGAGAGCATCTTCTGTTCGCCCCAGGCAGCTTTTAAAGTTCACACAAATCACACGACCTTGGAACCATGGGGGCATTCCCTGTTGGTATCCCAAAGTTCACACACATCACAGGCCTGTCGCGCCAACGGATTGCCAGCGGATATGCCCGCAAAGTTCACACAATTCACACACCCTCTGTCCTGTTGTCCTCGCCCTGGTAAATTTTGAAAGTTCACACAATTCTCACACCCCAATTATATATTAAGTAATTGAATAATATGTTTTTTATTATATTTATGGAGTTTTGGCATGATGGATCGACCCCGATGGAATAAGGAGTCTTTTCTATACCAATCGAGGATGATGTAGGAAAGCTATAGCCGCTTCCAAATCGGGGATTGATGGAAGTGATATCCCGTTGCCGGCGACGCTATCTTTAGGCCCATTCTTTCACAGCCTCAAAAACCACATCAGGCTTTTGATATAATAGGAGATGTGCCGTATCTTCAATCACATTGACATCATAATTGTCCCTGCCTGCGGCAAAAGCCTGCATCACGTCGGACGTGTAATGCAAATTATGCTGACCAACCAGATTGCGGACGGGGCATAGCCGGTCATCAACCAGATATTGCCAGTCGCTGCTCGCCAGCGCCAGTTCGTTGGTAAAGCTATCATAGCCCTGTCTGGTCGTCTTCTGAAAAGCCTGTCGAAACTGAGTGCGAATATCGTCGCGTTCTATAGTCCGCTGATCATGGTCGTTATCCCCAAGAAAAGCGTGAAGATATTCATGGTCATAGCCGGAATCCACCTTGGCCAGCGCGCCATGTACGACAAATCGGCCAATTTTGGGAAAATGGCGCATCAAATAGAGCCGAAGCCGTTCGGCCCGGTCCACCTTGCCGAGATGCGGTCCCGGCTCCATCGGGACAATGCCGTTAATATTGACGATGCCGGTTATCCTGCCAGACAGATATTTAGCGACAGCATAAGCGAACATGGCACCGGTGATATGACCGATGATCGGACAGGATTTTATGCCCAGGTGATCCAGCAACGCCTGTATGTCTTTTGCATATTGAGCAAAGCTGTCGCGCCCCAAAGGACCATCGATTCCGCTATTGGCAAGACCGGGGCGCCAAACCATGATCAGGCGCAGCCCATGTCGCGCTAACGCAACATGCATATCCTCGGTCACGGTCATGCCGCCCAACAAACCGGGAAAGAACAGCACTGGCCGACCGCTAGTCGCGCCTACCAATTCGTAATCCAAAACCCTGTCACCCGGGCGCAGCAATATATGAAAGTCCACGCGTCCGTCGCTTTCATCCGATTCGCTTTTATTTGGCCCCTGCCCTTTCACATTAAATTTTGAAAAGCCGGAATAAAGACAAGCCAATTCAGTCTGTGAGCGCAGGTTTAGTTTAGCCAGTAGCGTCTTGGTTTGATGCCGGACGGTACCAATGGATCGACCGCGTTTGGTTGCCAGATCAGTTAACGACAGCCCTGTTACAATGGCTTTGGTAATTTCCAGTTCCACCGGCGTCAGGTTGAGCAGCGCCTGAAATTGCTCCCCGATATCGGGAAACCAGCTGATATGAATGACCGAAATATGGCCAATGGCATCACCATCGGCATTGTGAACTTTGGTCAAGGCAACCTTGACCATCTCCTCCCCATCGACGCTCTCCATGCCAAAAATGCTGATGACCTTGTTCAGTTCAAACTGATCGAGCGATTGCAGATTGGACAACAAGGTTTTGAAATGGCCGCGCTCGAATAAGCGTTCATCAGGACGCTTGCCCTTGGCCAACCCGAACATATCTGCCGCTGCAGCGTTGCTGTAAACAATCTCGCCATTGGCACCAACCAAAGCCGAGGGACGGCTGTCCGCATCAATCATCTTCATCGAATATTTCGCACTATCCGAAGGACGCCCCTGCATATCCATCAGTGATTGAGCATTTTCAAAATGCGGCACCAGCGGTTCAAAGGCCGATCGGATGGCATTTTCATCCAAACCTAGCCCATCGTCTGTGGCGGCACCATCCTGTACCTGATGCAAGACTTCATCCAGTCGCGTGCCCAAGAGATCAAACATCTCCCGATAGCGATAGGGACCAATGGCCAGCGAATAAGCCAGCTTCACAATATCTTCGTCACGTCCGCCGATGTCCCGACTCACTGAAACCTTGCTCCTCGCCTGATCAAATATCCTTGTTGAACAAGCATTTTCTGGCGTTGCCGATAACGTGTCTTAACGGACAGGCAATTGCGAAAATGTAATCACTATAAATCGGTCCTGCTACATGATGTGACCGTGATCACAGAGCCCCTTCCAAATCATCTGCCTATTTATCCCATATGGCATATTCTGTTGCGCTCGACTTCCAGCCATTTGCTCTCTCGACAACAAGGGAGACTATCTATGACACTCAGAAATACCATTTACCTGCTGGCGGGCGTCGCCGTTCTATCGGCCGGCCACATGGCCGAAGCGCGCGATCCATTTGGCGGTTTGAAAAGCGCTGTGAAAAAAGCGAAGAAGGAAAAGAAAAAGGTCGATGATGCCGTTGAGGTTATTGATCAGGTAACCGGCACGTCATCCAGCGGCTTCGTTAACCGGGGCAGCACCAGCAATAGTCCGCGTACGGCCAAGCGCACACCCACCAGAACCGATTATAAAATGGGTATGCCGTCCGCCGATCTGACATCACAGACCAAATGCACCGGTCTGGCATTATCGCAAGTCACCATCGGCAATCTCGGGGAATATACATTCCAGCAGGGCTTCAGCAAAGAAAAGCGCACCGGCTTTATCAACCGAAAGCCCGGACAAGTAAGCAAAAGCTGCATTATCACACCCGGTCTGCAATCCGGCGAAGTGGTTTATTTCGAAGTCAATCGCGCCCAGTATAAGGCGTTGGACAAAGGCAATGACTTTGAATGGCAATGCGTGCGTTCCGATGATCCAGGCGCCGGCGTGACTGATTATTGGACATGGAATAGCGATCAATATCTTGGCGATTCGCATATGAAATTGCATTGCGGCAACGACCAGGGCGTCAGCAATTGCGCCACCGGCAGCAATTCCTCTCGAGCCTCTGCCTATTCTGCCGACATGAAGAAACGCGGTAAATATGGCATCAGTTTTCTGGCGCGGACCACCGGCAAATATCGCGGGCCAACCGAAAAACTCTACTGCCAATATTATAACAAGCGCACCGGTCAAAGCCTGGTCGGGTTTGAATATATGAGTGCATCGGGCCGTTAGGATTAAGGCGGCCCCGGTGGCCGACTTTTATCAGAATTCATCATCACAATAAGGAAATATCTATGAAAATACTGACCATCATTGCGGCCACGGCGCTCGCGACATCCGGCCTCTACATACCCGCCGCTTTTGCGCAATCCAGCAGCACCAGTGTTGCAAAAGATGGCAGCTGTCCAAGTGGTTTCAAAGCTTCGGGCAACAGTTGCAAGTCTAGCTCTGGCAAAGTGGCCATTGCCAAAATCGGTTCCTGTCCAACAGGCTTCAAATCTTCAAGCAATTATTGCGTCGGTGACAAGGGCGATTATGCCGAGGTCAAAAGCGGTAGCTGCTCCGGTGGATTGAAAGCATCCGGGAAATATTGCGTTAAATAAGACCAGTCAGGCGATTCCGCGAAGGCAATGACGCGGGATCGCCTTACTTGTAAACAGCACGGCGATCACCAAAGTCCCGCACTCTCTTGCGCCAGGCGCGATAGCTGCCGGTTTTCAGATGGGACCGCATGATAGTTTTGACTTGATCAGGGCTAACTCCATGTAATGTGCGAATCGTTTCAAAAGGCACATGATCACTCAGTGCCATTTCGATAATTTCGCTGACGATGTCTTCGGGCAGTTCCGGTGCTTTTGCCATCAGGCCGCCGCAGCTGCTTCAATGATCGGCCCAAATTTTTCTGCCGTTAGACTGGCCCCACCAACAAGGCCGCCGTCAACATTGGGCACAGCGAGTAATTCCGAAGCATTGCCGCCATTCATTGAGCCTCCGTAGAGAATCCGCACAGCATCTGCGCCGTCCCCCATGAGCTTGCCGAGCTTGTTGCGGATGGCCGCATGCATCTCTTCGACATCAGAGGCTTCGGGAACGCGGCCCGTGCCAATGGCCCAGACAGGCTCATAAGCAATGGTCAGCCAAGCTGCCTCAGCCTTGTCCGGAAAGGATCCTTCCAGTTGGCCGCATACAATGTCCACAGCTTGTCCGGCATCGCGTTCTTCCTCGGTTTCGCCAACACAGATAATCGCGCCCAATCCGGCAGCATGGACCGCTTCGGCTTTGGCTTTGATTTCCGCGTCGGTTTCATGCTGGTCGGCGCGGCGTTCGCTATGACCCAATATTGTCATAATCGCCCCAGCTTCGCGGATCATGTCAGCGGACAAGCATCCGGTATGCGCGCCTTTCGCTGCAAAATGGCAGTCTTGCGCGCCAATCATGAAGTCTGGATTATTATCAGCCGCTTGCGCAATCAGTGTGGCTGGCGGGCATATCGCAACATCAACCTGATTATTCTGGCCCGCAATCTCAGCAATTTCCTTTATATCGGACAGTTGCTCGCGCATGCCATTCATCTTCCAATTGCCGACAATATATTTGCGATTGGCCATATTCTCTCCACCCCATTGTTAATACAGCCTACTCGCTAACAAATTCCGCCACCTCTGCCAAACAGGTTTACGGGAAACAGCTTTTAATTCTGGGCAATCCCCTTTTGCTTGAACGAAAAACGCAAGCCGCCTAAAGCATCGGGAAATCTATTTGCCCTAACTGAATTGCAATATTCTTATGATTACATTTTTCCGCAACATCTTTTCGTCGAAAATCGGCCTGTTCTTTACAATGTGTTTTGTTGCACTGATCGCCATCGCATTCGCTTCGGCTGATGTTACCGGGTCCGGTGCATTTGGCGGTGTAACCGGATCCGGGACAGCAGCGCAAATCGGCGATTCAAAGCTGTCCACATCCGAACTCAGCCAGTCGGTCAACAACGCCTTTCGTGCCGAACAGCGCGAAAATACCGGGCTAGACCTGAAAACCTATGTTGAGGGTGGCGGATTTGACGGAATTTTGGACCGGCTCATCAACAGCTTCTCCATCGCTGCATTCGGCAATAAATATGGCATGACCGCTGGCAAGCGACTGGTCGATAGCGAGATTGCAGACATACCCTCTTTCCAGGGTGCCGACGGCCAATTTAGCGAAGAAAATTTTCGCAGAGCGCTGCAACAGCAAGGCATCAAGGAACAACAGCTGCGCGATGATTTCACGCGTAATTTGCTGGCGGATCAATTGCTCCCGGTTGCAGGCTTTGGCGCATCGGTTCCACAGAAGCTTGTCACTCCCTACGCCTCCCTGCTGCTTGAGGGGCGCGAAGGCCAAATTGCGATTATTCCATCCGCTGCGTTCATTGAAAACGTAACGCCTGCGGATGCTGCATTGGCTGCTTTCTATAGCAAAAACAGCTCCCGCTACACGATTCCCGAACGGCGCACGATTAGCTATTCGATTTTCTCGAAAGACCGGTTTAATGACAGGGTCAAACCGACCGAGAAAGAAATTCAGGGTCGCTATAATCTCGACAAAGCGAAATATGCGGCCAGTGAAACCCGCAATATCGACCAGGTTATCCTGCCGACACAAGCGGCTGCAAAAGCACTGGCGGATAAAATCAAGGGCGGCGAGACTATAGGGGCCGCGGCGCAATCGGTTGGACTCTCGGTCGCTGAAGTCGGATCAATTACCAAGTCCGCGCTGGCAGGCACAGCCTCGCAAGCAGTCGCCAATGCCGTATTCTCCACAGAATCGGGTGGCGTTTCCGCGCCAGCGCAGAGCGCACTCGGTTGGCATATCGCCAAAATCAACAATGTCACGAAAGTTCCCGCGCAGACGCTGGAACAGGTTCGGCCCCAGATTGTTGCCGAACTTACCCGTGAAAAAATCGATGTCGCGCTGGCAGAACTCACCGTGACCATGGAGGATGAATTTGCGAGCGGCTCCAGCCTTGCCGATGTCGCTGAAGCAGAAGGTCTGAAAATTGAATCCACTCCGGCATTATTAGCCAATGGCCAAAACCCTGAAGATCAGAATTATCGCCCGATACCGGAAATGCAGCGCATTCTTCCCGTCGCATTCTCGTTGGAAGAAGATTCCGATCCGCAAGTGGTCGAGATCATCCCGGGCCAGCAATATGCCATTCTGGATGTAACCAATATTACCGAGGCCGCACCACCGCCCTTAAATGCGATCAAGCCCATTGTAACGCGCGATTACATGTTGGACGAAGGATCTAAAAAGGCGAAGGTGATCGCCGATCAGATTGCAAAGCAAGTCAGTTCCGGTGACACTCTCTCGAAAGCCATGGCTGACGCGAAGGTGAAGTTGCCCAATATTGAAAACGTTAAAAGCACCCGTGCCGAGCTGGCCAGACAAAGCCAACAAGGACAAGTGCCGCCGCCGTTGACGCTGATGTTCAGCATGGCCGAAGGCACCGCTAAAACACTCAAGGCACAGCAGAATCAGGGCTGGTTCGTGGTCAATCTGAACAAGATAGATCGCGGAGACGCGTCCGCGCGTACCGATTTGCTCAACGCCACACGCTCGCAGTTCAAACAGGTATTCGGCAACGAATATACCGAACAGTTTATCAATGCGATGAAGGCCGATGTCGGTGTCGAGAGAAACGAGGATGCCCTCGCTGCGCTGAAAAACCAGTTGACGGGTGGCAATTAAATGGTTCGTTTTCGCTCGACTTTCGACTGATGCCAAAAAGCCATGGCATTGAATCTGCACAAAAAGCACTAGCAACAGGCAAGCCCGCGCTGGTCTGGCGCAAACAGGTCGCAGACACCGAGACCCCGGTATCTGCCGCGCTGAAACTTATGGAAGCTTCCCGCGGCGATTTTCTTCTGGAGTCCGTCGAAGGCGGCGAAACCCGTGGGCGGCATAGTTTGATCGGCCTCGCCCCTGATCTCGTCTTTCGCGCTGACGGAGAGCAGGCATCGATCAACGCGCAGTGGTTGGCCGATCGCGAAGCCTTTGAACCGGAACAAGCCGGCAGTCTCGATGCGCTACGCACTTTGGTAAAACGTTGCCAGATGGATGTGCCCGAGGGCCTGCCGCGTGCATTGGCCTGTCTGGTCGGTTATTTTGGCTATGAAACAATTGGTCTGGTCGAGAAGCTGCCGCGAGCGCCGCAGTCCGAACTCGACTTGCCGGATATGCTATTCGTCCGCCCGACGGTAATCGTGATCTTTGACCGGTTGGCAGATGAAATGTTTCTAGTTGCTCCGGTCTGGCCCGAAACGACGGGTGATGCCGACAGCAAAATTACTGGTGCAGAAGAAAGACTGGATGAAGTGGAGCGGCGAATTGCTGCGCCGGTTCCGGTTGTGGATTCTGAAACCCCTGATCTCAATCCGGACAGTCTGGTTTTTGAACCGAAACTGCGGCCGGACGAATATGAAGATATGGTCCTCAGCGCCAAAAATTACATCGAAGCGGGGGATATTTTTCAGGTCGTGCTAGCACAGCGCTTCACGGCGTCGTTCACTTTGCCACCGGTTGAGCTTTATCGCGCGCTGCGCCGGATAAACCCCTCGCCTTTCCTGTTTTTTCTCGACCTACCCGGCTTTGCGCTGATCGGTTCCAGCCCCGAAATTCTGGTGCGTGCGCGTGATGGCGAGGTGACCATCCGTCCCATTGCCGGAACCCGCCCACGCGGGGCGAATGCCGCTGAGGACAAGGCCAATCGCGACAGCTTGCTGGCCGACCCGAAAGAACGCGCCGAACATCTTATGTTGCTCGACCTGGGCCGCAACGATGTCGGGCGCGTTAGCGCAGCCCATAGCGTGGAAGTCACGGACAGCTACACGGTCGAATTTTACAGCCATGTGATGCATATCGTCTCCAATGTTGTGGGAGAATTAGCGCCCGACAAGGACGCGCTGGATGCGCTATTCGCCGGTTTTCCGGCTGGCACCGTCAGCGGCGCTCCGAAAGTCCGCGCCTGTCAGATTATCGCTGAGCTAGAACCAGAAACCCGCGGCGCTTATGCCGGTGGCGTTGGCTACTTCTCGCCCGATGGCAGCATGGACAGCTGCATTGTCTTGCGTACCGGCATCGTCAAAGATGGCATGCTTCATGTTCAAGCAGGCGCTGGCATTGTTGCGGATAGTGATCCAACATATGAACTGCGCGAATGTGAGGCAAAATCCGGAGCTCTCCTGGCGGCTGCAAAAGAAGCGGTGCGGCGTGCACAGGATATCGGTTTTGGCCAATAGGCCCATCTCAGTATCCCCGGCCTGCCACCACCACAACCTACACCGAAATATACGACAGATCAGCTAGCCAGCTGCCTGAATTGCGCTCGCGCCGTTGCGAACATACCATCCATCGCATCTGCGATTGCAGGATCAGCTTCGGATAAACTCCCACCATTAACCGGCGGTTCCGGAGCATATTCCGCTTGCAGACGCAGCGCCTCGGCATATTTTGCACCGCGCAAGGCAGCGACAATAGACAAGCCGAAATCTGGCAATATGGCATGTGCAGCCCGATGAACGTCGCCCGCTTGCCTTTCTGATCTTTACTCGTGACTACAAGCAGGGACAATTGTGATGATGCTACTCGAGCATTTTGGGCGCTTCCTTCTGAAGCTTTTCCTTAATCTTGTTGGCAAACATGGCGAGCAGCGGCGGCAAATCGAAAATGGCGTAGACCTCGTCTTCCCGGACCTGCATTTCGCCGCCGATCCGCTGGCCCATGGCTTCCAGCGTACAATGCATTGTATCGCCTTCCCAATGATGGTCGGTCACAATCGCGCCCGGCACGGACTCGCTGAGTGTATGGACACCATTACCGATACGGCTTCGCGCTTCTGCCAAACCCAATTGATGCTCTATCGTAACAGTTACCGGCGCGCCCATATTGCAATCTCCCCTGCGCCTTCAATATCACCCCGATTGCCTCCGTCAAATGATCTGCTTGATAAGCGGCAGAAAAACTTGGCCTGTCGTGTTTTTATCATTAGGCAGCTTTGCATGATCTTGGTTATCGACAATTATGACAGCTTTACTTTCAACCTGGTCCACTATCTCATGGAATTGGGTGCCGAAGTTCGTGTGGAACGCAATGATGCGATGAGCGCGAATGAGGCGCTTGCGACCGGCGCGGATGCGTTTTTAATTTCGCCGGGGCCCTGCACACCCAATGAAGCCGGTATATCGCTTGATCTGGTGGCGGCTTGTGCCGATGCGGCAAAGCCGCTGCTTGGCGTATGCCTGGGCCATCAGAGTATTGGGCAGCATTTCGGCGGAAAAGTTGTCCGCGGCGGTTTGATGCATGGCAAGACATCTCCCGTCACGCATGACAATAGCGGCGTGTTTGAAAATATTCCCTCGCCCTACACCGCCACGAGATATCACTCGCTTATCGTCGAGGAGATTCCGGCATGTCTCGCAATCAACGCGACGGCTAAAGATGGCTCTATCATGGGGTTCCGTCACGAAAGCCTGCCTATACACGGGGTGCAATTTCACCCGGAAAGCATTGCCACCGAATATGGTCATGAATTGCTCGCCAATTTCATGACGCTGGCTGGTCTCACGCCGAAACAAATCTCATGACCGAAAAGCTGGTGTTTACTCCCCGCGAAGAAGACCTCCGTGCCGCCTACAGGCTGCATATGAAACAAATGGGTTGGAAACGGCTCGGCTACTTTCTTCTATTTGGCTTCGCTATGGGTATTGTCTTGGCAGCGCTGGATGGGTTCGATGATAGGAACCAAGCGATCGGCCTCATTGTGGGGATGACCGTCTGGGCCGGCTTCGTCGCGATGGTCATAATGCTGCTAATTCCAATCTGGTGGGTTCCGAGGCATTCGAAGAAAACCTATCAGCAACAGAAAGACTTGCGCTTGGAAACAACGACATGGTGGGATGATGAAAAACTCTATTCGGGCAATGAACAAGGCCACGCGCATCTGACCTTTGCCGATATGGTCAAATGGCGAGCAGACGAGAAAATCGTTTTGCTGTACCGGTCTGATCAATTGTTCAATTTTTTACCGGTCAGGATTTTCAAGGACCAGGCGCACAAAAATGGATTGATCCGGCGCTTGCAAGATGCCGGCGTGCCGGGAGAGGAAAAATCGCAATGACTCTGCCAGACCCCACACATCCCCTTTTCGAAACCGATGCGCGCGCAGCTTTTGCAACCATATTGGACGGCAAAGCGGATAGCGACACCGTCCACGCTTTTCTTGTCGCAATGGCTGATCGCGGAGAAACGGCGACGGAAATTGCCGCAGCCGCCCAGGAAATGCGCGCGCGGATGGTCGTCGTCCAATCTCCCGCTAATGCTATTGATGTATGCGGCACCGGTGGTGACGGAAGCCATAGCCTGAATATCTCGACCGCGACTGCGCTGGTTGTAGCGGCCTGCGATGTTCCGATGGCGAAACACGGCAACCGCGCTGCTTCCAGCAAATCGGGAGCCGCAGACACGTTAGAAGCCTTGGGTCTGGATCTCGCCAAGGCAGCAACAGGCGGAGAACAATCTCTGCGCGAAATTGGGATCGCTTTCTTCTTTGCGCCCAATCATCACCCGGCTCTTGGCCCGCTGGCGCCTATTCGCAAAGCTATTGGGCGGCGCACGATCTTCAACCTGCTCGGGCCGCTGTGCAATCCTGCCCGGGTGCAACGACAGCTGATCGGCGTGGCTTCACCTGACCTTGTGGAAACCTATGCCGAAGCCGCTGCACAGTTGGGCTATGAAAAAATCATGATCGTTTCGGGTGAAGATGGTCTGGATGAATTAAGCATATCCGGTCCGTCCAAGCTGGCGGTTGTTGAAGGGCGGTCCATTACTCACAGCCGAATAGCGCCGGAGGATCTTGGTCTGACGCGCCATGGTGCCGCAGCCATCAAAGGCGGCGATGCAGAATTTAACGCTGCTGCCCTGCGGGAATTGTTGCAGGGAGAGCCATCGGCCTATCGCGATGCTGTAATATTGAACAGCGCCGCAGCATTGATGGTTGCAGGAGAAGTAGATAGCTGGGAAAGCGGAGCGGAAGAAGCCACAGAGGCAATCGATAAAGGGCTCGCTAATGCCTTACTCAATTGCTGGATCGCAAATCAATGAGGTGCGACCAATGAACAAGCTGACCGAAATTTGCGCTGCTAAACGTGACCATATACGCAACCGCCGCGCCGATATTTCCAATTCGGCCATGCATGATCAAATTCGTCATCAGGCCCCACCCCGCGGTTTCGAGCAAGCTATCGCGCGAAAGACAGCCGACGGCTTTGCTTTGATCGCCGAAATCAAGAAAGCCAGCCCATCCAAAGGACTGATCCGCGAAGATTTTGATCCACCCACCCATGCCCGCGCATATGAATCTGGCGGAGCGACCTGCCTTTCGGTGCTTACCGATGTTCCGTATTTTCAGGGGTCAGACGAATATCTGGTCGCCGCCCAAACGGCCTGTTCCTTACCCTGCTTACGCAAGGACTTTATGATTGATCCCTGGCAAGTGGAAGAATCGCGGGCTCTTGGCGCTGATGCAATTTTGATTATCATGGCAGCGCTGGATGATGGCCTGGCTCAAGAGATTGAGGCGGCCGCGATGGCATTGGACATGGACGCGCTGATTGAAGTGCATGATGAGGAAGAGCTTGAGCGCGCCCTGCTTTTAAAGTCTCGTCTGCTCGGCATTAACAACCGTAATCTAAAAACCTTCGAAACCAGCCTCGATCAAACCGAACGGCTTGCCAAGCTGGTCCCCGAAGACCGGATCATGGTTTCCGAGAGCGGTATTTTTACGCATGATGACTGTCAGCGACTATCCCGTTCCGGCGCACGGGCTTTTCTGGTTGGAGAGTCGCTCATGCGACAAAATGATGTAGAAGCGGCCACTCGTCAGCTTTTGACAGGGGTTTCAGCATAGAGAGGAGGAAAACATGAGCAAACTCACCCATATTGATGGCGATGGCGCTGCTCATATGGTCGACATATCGGCCAAGAATGACACGATACGCGAAGCACGCGCTGAGGGCGTCATCGAGATGGCTGCGGAGGTTCTCGAAGCCATTAAAGCCAATGCGATGAAAAAAGGCGATGTCCTTGCAACTGCCCGAATTGCCGGAATCATGGCTGCAAAAAAAACCAGCGATCTCATCCCTCTCTGCCACCCGCTTGCGCTCAGCAAAGTCGCGGTGGAATTTGAATTTCGGGAAAACGGAATTAAGGTTCAGACCATGGCTCGGCTTACCGGCAAAACCGGCGTGGAAATGGAGGCCCTAACGGCTGTTTCGACCGCGCTTCTCACAATCTATGACATGTCGAAAGCCATGCAGAAAGACATGGTCATCCGTGATATCCGCCTATTGTCCAAATCCGGTGGAAAATCAGGAGACTGGACAGCCGAATGAAGCCGTTATTGCCTTTGGAAGACGCCCAACGGCGCCTGATTGCGATGGCGAAACGCTTGCCATCGGAAACCATTCCAGTGGGCGAAGCATCGGGGCGCTATCTGGCCAAAGACCTTGTTACCAAGCGCAGCCAGCCTGCCGCGGATATGTCCGCAATGGATGGTTATGCTATTGCATTTGATGATCGCAATGGACCTTGGGAACTGGTCGGCGAATGCAAGGCGGGAAGCCCTCCCTGCTTACCGATTAAAAAAGGCCAGACAGCACGAATTTTCACCGGAGCCTTGCTGCCGGATGGCGCTGATACGGTCGTGATGCAGGAAAATGTGAAAACAGACGGCGCGATCATCCACCTGATAGAGGACCCCTCTCCGGTAAAAAGCCGTCATGTGCGACATGCCGGTGGCGACTTTAGCAGCGGCGACATCGCGTTAAAAGCGGGGACAAAACTAACCGCCGCTGCCCTGGGCCATGCCGTCATAGCTGGCGCCGGCACTGTGACGGTTGGTCGATGCCCAAAAATTGCAATTGTTTCCACAGGCGACGAGCTGGTAGCGCCAGGCGACGATACTCAACCGCATCAAATACCGGCCAGCAATGACGTCATGATAACCGCCATGTTGGCTCAGCTGCCCGCTCAATCCCGCTCCATCAGCCGGATAAAGGATGACATAGAGAGCCTTTGTGCGGCGCTGGAAAGCGCGCAAAATTGCGATATCATTGTTACCATCGGCGGCGCATCAGTTGGCGATCATGATCTCGTCGCGCCTGCATTCAAAAAACTGGGTGGCAAGACCGATTTCTGGAAGATTGCGATGAAACCTGGCAAGCCGCTCATGGCAGGACAGCTTGGCGACAGCCTGGTCATCGCCCTGCCCGGCAACCCTGGTTCTGCTTTTGTCACAGCAACTCTATTTCTGTTACCACTCATCCGCTATCTGGCCGGCGCGGGGGATTATATGCCGGTAATGCAAAGCGCAATCACCAACAGTTTGTTGCCAGCGACCCACCAGAGAGCCGAATTCCTGAGAGCGAAAGTGGATAGTTCGGGCATCACAGCCTTTGACAGTCAAGATAGCGCCAAGCTTTCCGTTCTGGCAGCAGCAAACGCTCTACTCTATCGCCCAGCGCAAAGCCCTGAGCAGGAAAAAGGCGCGAAAGTTTCCTATATCGCCATCTGAAATGACTTGACTTAACCCTATTTGTTTCATAATTGTTCTTTATTCGTTCCCGATAAGGACATGAAATATGCTCACACCGAAACAACATGAACTGCTGTGTTTCATCCACAATAGCCTGGAAGAATCTGGCGTGTCCCCCTCTTTTGAAGAAATGAAGGACGCGTTAGGTTTGAAATCAAAATCCGGGGTCCATCGGTTGATCAGCGCTTTGGAAGAGCGCGGTTTTTTGCGGCGGCTGCCCAATCGTGCTCGGGCGCTGGAAGTAACAAAGCTCCCTGAAGGTGGAAATTTGAAACCAGCACCATCCAATGTTGTCAATATCATACCTGACACCGTTCGTTCTGCGCCGCTGAAAGAAATCCCGGTTGCGTCCAACGATGTTATTGAAATTCCACTGCACGGCAAAATTGCAGCCGGCGTGCCGATTGAAGCGTTGGAAGGGCAATCTGCTCTGAGTGTCCCTGCGGCTCTGCTAGGTTCTGGAGAGCATTACGCTCTCGAAGTATCGGGCGATTCGATGATCGAGGCGGGGATATTGGACGGCGACTATGCGTTAATCCAGCGGACAGAGACGGCACGTAATGGCGAAATTGTTGTGGCCCTGGTCCATGATGAAGAAGCGACACTCAAATATCTGTTCAAAGATAATGGTCAGGTTCGCCTTGATCCTGCAAATCCTGCTTATGAACCGCAGATTTTTGGCCCGGGCGAAGTCCAGATACAAGGGAAAATGGCCGGTCTTTTGCGGCGCTATAACTAGCTCTCCGCTATTCTAGCTTCGACGGTGGGCTAGTTTGTACAGGTTTGTTCGGGGTTCCAAAACGGGTCCATGATTGACGCCCGGTATAGGTGAGCACAGTCGTAACCTGATGATTTTCGAGATTGATCGTCATTCCGCCGACTTGCTGCAAAAACATGCGGTCCGCCTTTATCCAACGTGGCTGGCAACTGGCCGGAAGACGCCGCTCGCTTATGACAATATCTGCCCGGCGACAGGCTGCAGACAATGCCAATGCCGGGATATGGTACGAGCTGCGCGTCGCTAATATGGTCCAATTTCGATCCGAAGCCTCTACCGTTACGCTGCAGCTGTCCAGATTACATTGCGCATTGGGCCAGTCATCCAGCGCCCGCGCTTTACCGTTTACGCCGGCATTTTCGAGCAGCATATCATGCGTAAAGCCGCTTTTGCTCGTCCGCAGCATGGCCAGCTCTCCCGCTTGGTTGCGGATACCAACATGCCGCCCGTCGCTGGTAATATAGATATCCGGCGGGCGATTGCTGGCAATCAACATTGTCCCGCAACATATCGGTATGAACCCCGCTATACGCCAACGTTCGGTCCAAAGCGCCAACCATAAACCACCGAAAACCAGCAACCCAAAGGCTGTCCATGGCATGGTTGGTAGCATCGTTACCGATCCCGGACTGCTGGATACATAATGCGCTAAAATCAAAAGACTGTTGAGCGCCTTCTCACAGAACCACCAGATCGGCGCACCCAATCCCATTGTGTCGAGCAACAGCGCCAAAGCTTCGAGGGGCATGATGACAAATGTCGTGAGCGGAATGGCGACAATATTCGCCAGAGCACCGTAAATCCCGGCTTTATGAAAATGAAAAAGCGCAATCGGCATCAGCGCGAGTTCGACGACAAGTCCGGTTAAAAAAAGTGCCAGAACGGTCCTTCGGAAACGCTTCAAATGAGACTCATCCCTCCGAGCAAAGAGCGACTGAATTTTAGGATGTGTGTGCAACGCGATAATCGCTGTGACAGCGGCAAAGCTGAGTTGAAAGCTCGGTCCGACTAGAGATTCCGGCCATGTAATCAGAACCAGCAAGGCCCCCGCTGCCACCATCCGCAGCGTAAGAGCGCTGCGGCCGATGATAAGGGCTGTCAATATAAGCAAAGCCGCTACACAAGCCCGGACAGTTGGCACCTGCGCGCCCGTCAACAAAGTATAGGTTAACGCTGCCACCGCCGCACAACTCGCCGCGACCAATGGCAGTCGAAAGCGCAGAGCCAAAGGCGAAAATAGTGCCAAAATCCGTATCACCAACAAGTAGACCGCACCCACCACTGCCGTCACATGCAATCCGCTAATCGACAGAAGATGCGCCAGTCCACTGCGACGCATTGCCTCTGCATCTTCGTCACTGATCGCACCCCTATCGCCCGTTGCCAGTGTCGCCCCAATGGCGCCGGCTCCGCCGTCCATCTGAGACTGAACGTGGTTGGAAAGCCGTTGGCGATAATTGGGTAGCGCCGAGAAAACGCCCAATAGGGGCTCTGCTGGTTGGACAATCTTTATGTCGCCCAAAGCTCGACCGGTCGCCCCCAATCCCATGAACCAGGCTCGCCGGGAAAAATCATAGGCACCTGGCAAGGAGGCCATAGCCGGCGGCATCAGCCTGGCGCGCAATTGGATCACCGTTCCAGGTTGCAAATCCGGCCCCGCTTTTCCGATTGGTACATTGACCCGCACCCGGGGCGGCAAGCCCTGTCTCTCGTGCGTATCGAGAGTGAGACGAACCATATCGCGAGCGCTGATAACTTCTGTCTTTTCGATCTCGGCATAGAATGATGTGACAATCGGCCGCTCCAACACCGGAGCGGCAACGGACAACGAACGAAGCCAAATAATCGCGCAACCGGCGCCAAGAAATAGCAGGAACCAGAAGATGGCTGAACCGACCCTTGTTCCGCGCCCTGTCAATTTGACAAAAACAGCCAAGCCCAAACAAAGAGCGATAAACCCCGCCCATAAATGAGAATCAGCCAATAGAAACCAACTTGCGATCCCCGTGCCGATGCCAACGGGCACCCAGAGCGGCAATTGGTCGCGCTCTTTTTCCAGTTGCAGTTCGAGTTGTCGGAAAATTTGCAAATTTCTAACATATTCAGGCAATTGTCGTGTGCCAAACAGCATGCTAAAGGCCGTGCCAGCAACACCAAAGCCGGTGGCCTTTTTAAAATTTTCATGCGCTACATGAGAGCTGTCCAGATCAAAGCTACTCTGCATCGCATTTGCGTAACACAGGATGAAATCAAGCGTGACTCTTAAAGAAACAGATCCGGTCGTCACCCGTTTTGCCCCCTCCCCGACTGGTTTTTTGCATATCGGCGGCGCGCGGACAGCGATGTTCAATTGGCTATTTGCCCGACATCATGGCGGCAAAGCACTTTTGCGGATCGAGGATACCGACAAGGCGCGTTCGACTCAGGAGGCCATCGATGCCATCTCGGAAGGGCTTGAGTGGCTGGGACTGGATTGGGATGGCGAAACGATTTTCCAATCCGAACGCGCTGCGCGTCATGCCGAAGTGGCCCATGAACTGCTCGCGTCAGGCAATGCCTATAAATGTTTTGCCACGGCCGAAGAGCTCACGGCGATGCGGGAACAGCAAAAAGCTGAGAAGAAACCGATGCGTTATGACGGACGCTGGCGTGACCGCGATCCGTCCGAAGCCTCTGAAGGCGCCCCTTATGTGATTCGGCTGAAAACCGAAACCGGCGGGAAGACAACAATTGCAGACGCTGTCCAGGGCGACGTGTCCGTTCAAAATAGCGAGATTGACGATTTCATCCTGCTGCGTTCAGACGGTACGCCCACATATATGCTCGCTGTTGTAGTCGATGACCATGATATGGGCGTGACTCATCTGATCCGCGGTGATGACCATCTGAATAATGCCTTTCGGCAGCTAGCAATGATACGCGCAATGGGATGGAAAACGCCCACTTACGCCCATATTCCGCTGATTCACGGCAATGATGGAGCAAAGCTTTCCAAACGACATGGCGCGCTTGGCGTTGAAGCCTATCGCGATATCGGCATAATGCCAGATGCGATGTTCAACTATCTCCTGCGCCTAGGCTGGGGACATGGAGATGACGAAATCATTTCGCGTGAACAGGCTGTTGAATGGTTCAGCCTGTCTGGTGTTGGAAAATCACCGTCGCGCTTTGATGCCAAAAAACTCCAAAATCTGAACGGTCAGTATATTCGCGAAGCAGATGACAGCACGCTGGCGGGCCTGACTCAACCATGGATCGAGGAAGAACTTGGGCGACAACTATCGACGCCGGACGTCGATTTACTGGTTCAGGCGATGCCGGTTTTGAAAAGCCGGGCAAAAAACCTTATCGAATTGGCTAATAATAGCCTTTTTCTCTATAAAAAACGACCACTTGACCTCGACGAGAAGGCACAGTCTCTGCTAGATGATCAAGCAAGGCAATTGCTGGGATCGATTCATTCTACCCTGACGGACTTAAACGACTGGTCGCTTGAGGAAACAGAGGAAAGAGTGAAGGCCATAGCGGAAGCCGCGGAATTGGGGTTAGGAAAGCTCGCACAACCTATGCGAGCGGCCTTAACCGGAAGTACCAGTTCACCCGGAATTTTTGACGTTTTAATACTCTTAGGCAAGGAAGAGTCATTGGGACGTCTTGCAGATCAAATAAAATAACCTGATTTTCAGGAGCAGAAAGGACAATATTGTGGGCAACAATAGCGCATCATTCGAACTCGGCGGCGAAAATTACGAATTTCCCGTGATGCAGGGTACCGAAGGACCGGATGTCGTAGATATTCGGAAACTATATGGGCAAACCGGTGCCTTTACCTATGATCCTGGCTTCAAATCGACGGCGAGCTGCGAATCAGAACTGACCTTCATCGATGGCGGTGAAGGTATTTTGCTGCATCGGGGCTATCCGATCGGCCAATTAGCTGAAAAGAGCACCTTCATGGAGGTCTCTCATTTGCTGCTTCGCGGCGAACTTCCCACAGCAGACGAATATGCGGAATTCACCAACACGATCACGCGGCACACGATGTTGCACGATCAATTTGCGACCTTTTACAACGGCTTCCGTCGTGATGCCCATCCAATGGCGATCATGTGCGGCGTCGTCGGCGCTCTCTCCGCCTTCTATCACGACAGCACGGATATCAGCGATCCAGAACAACGGATGATCGCCAGCCACCGCTTGATCGCCAAAATGCCAACCATTGCCGCGATGGCTTATAAATATGCTGTTGGTCAGCCCTTCATGCACCCGGACAACAGTCTGAGCTATACGGGGAATTTCCTGCGTATGACCTTCGGTGTTCCGGCAGAGCCTTATGAAGTGAACCCTGTCATCGAAAAAGCCATGGACCGGATTTTCATCCTTCACGCTGATCACGAGCAAAATGCATCAACATCAACCGTGCGGCTTGCCGGTTCCTCTGGTGCCAATCCCTTTGCCTGCATAGCGGCCGGCATTGCCTGTCTCTGGGGACCCGCTCATGGTGGTGCTAATGAGGCAGCCCTCAACATGCTGCATGAAATCGGTCATCCGGACCGGATTCCAGAATATATCGCCCGCGCAAAAGACAAAAATGATCCATTCCGCCTGATGGGCTTTGGTCATCGCGTTTATAAAAATCACGACCCGCGCGCGACCGTGATGCAGAAAACCGTTCGCGAAGTGTTTGACGCATTGAAAGTCTCTGACCCCGTCTTTGAAGTTGCCCTGCAATTGGAAGAAATGGCACTCAACGACCCATATTTCATTGAGAAAAAACTGTTCCCGAATGTTGATTTCTATTCCGGCATCATCCTTTCGGCGATCGGTTTCCCGACCTCCATGTTTACAGCGCTATTTGCGCTTGCACGGACAGTCGGCTGGGTTGCTCAATGGAACGAGATGATTTCCGATCCTGGCCAGGTAATCGGAAGGCCACGCCAGCTCTACACTGGCCCGACGCAGCGTGACTATGTTGAAATCGGCGATCGGTAAATCCGAACAAATAAAGCGGAAAAGGGAGCATGATCGCTCCCTTTTTTGTGTCTAAACGTTGCGGGTTGGCAGGCTCAACTTAAATGTAGAGCCTTTGCCAAGCGTGCTTTCGACTGTCAGACTGCCATCCATCGCATTGGCAAGCCGGCGGGAAATAAACAGTCCCAAACCACTACCTCCGTCACCTGAACGCCCCAATCTTTCAAATTTCTCGAAGATAAGCTGATGATTTTCTTCAGCTATACCGTCGCCTTGATCCCGCACGGTTACCCAGGACATGTCACCATCGCTCTTTACCTGCAATTTAATCACCGACCCATCCGGTGAATAACGGATCGCATTGCCGATGAGATTTACCAAAATCTGCAAAACCCGTCGAAACTCGCCTCTTACAGGCATCTCGATGTCTTTCTCTGGTAGATCAATCCGGATTTGATGGTCCGCAGCCTTAACTGCAAGCAGTCCGGCTGCGCGATGCGCCAAGTCTACCAGATCGATATCATCTGCCGCGACGGAAAAACTCGTACGCTGGATCGCTTCAAGATCGGACAGGTCATCAACCAGATCCATCAAATGACGGCCGGCAGAAGCAATATCTTTCGCATAGTCAGAATAGTCACCGCGCAGCGGCCCTTCCAAACGGCTACCGATTGTTTCTGCATTGGCAATGATCTTGCCCAACGGCTGACGCAAAGCTGGACCCAACTGTGAACCAAAGAGAGAATCGCTGATTAGATCGCCCTTACCAAAATTCATTCCAGCCTTGTTGCGCGTTTCTTCGACCGCTTGTTCCTGATCAAATTCCAGAGAGAAACGATAGCCGGAGAAGAGGCCTTCATTATCGATTAACGGCTGACCAGAGAGAATATAGAAAGACTTCTTGCCATGTCTTTGGCGCACATGTTGGCCGCGCACGGGTTGCCGTTCCGAAATAGACTCAACCAATACACTCTGTTTCGAAGGTTCAACAAAATCGAGAACGTCGAGAAGCGAATGACCAATGTAATTTTCAACGGCATCCAGATCACCGGGCAAAGATAAAGCCATGATCCTCAAGGAAGCATCGGTGCGGATTGATCCTCGGCCATTTAACCGGTCAAAATCGCGGCGACGTCCGGGTTCTTCGTGGTTAGTCGATGGTGCTGGTGATTCCTTCCAGTCAATGATGTTAATCGAAATAGTACCGTCTTTTTTTTCACGATGAAGCCGGATTTCAACCCACATACTGATCAGATTATCTTCGTCCGCCGCCTGAACCGAACGCGACAGGTTCATGTCAAGCTGGCGGCTCAATCGGCAGAGGCTAAGTAGTTGTGGCACGGCGAGAGGGCCACCTTCATATCCACCACAATGAAAATGCAAACGCAGCAAAGGCGGGTCTGCCGAAATCAGCCGACCTTCAGCATCCAGTTGTCCGCGAACCGGCTCCGCCAGATTACCAGGGGTCGTCATTAAGCACGCGCGTCCGACAAGTGAACATTCAGCCGGTGCTGTGCATCACGATAAAGCGCGTTAGACGACCAGCTGGAGACAAGTTCCAGCGCTTTATCTGCGTCAATTTCATTATAGGAGGCGGGGGTGAGCAATTGTCCACCACCATCTAGCGCGCTGAAAATTGACAATGCTTGCTCCTGCGGGACCTTGATGGCGCGCATCGTCAGAACAAGGCGCACCATATTCGGCTCGGCCGTAAACAATATCAGCTGATTTACCGACAATCCTGAGCGCCGCGCAGCGCGAGCCAGAAAAAGGTCAAGACCATCGTACATCGGGTGCAAATTTTGCTCGTTACCCTCTGCTTGATCGACAAGCTGTGCCAATCTTGCTGATCGATTTTGCGTTCCGATGCCCTCATCATGGGTACCAAGCAACTTGTCAGCAGCCTTCATGAGCTCTGTGCCGTCATCGCCTGACAGTTTCTGCAACGCCGCCGTTATGGGCCATGTTAGTTCGAATAATATCTCTGCAGGCAAATTTGCAATATGTGCGTGAAGAGAACCGGGACCAGCATTATCACGACTTTGAGCGACCAGCAGGGCCATGGCGGCATCGGCAATCGACGCATCGGGATTATCAAGGTAACGGGTCAGAACCGATTCCAGATCCGCCTGCGAAATTTTCTGCAATAGACGATTGCCCAGTTCCACGCGCTGAACAGAGGTAAACACATTTTCAAGCAGGTTTTTGCTTTCGAGCAATCCTGCATTTTGCAGCAGCGTGTAGCTATGAACCCTATCGCTGTTTCCAATTTCTATGATTGTGTCCTGCTGCATACCGAAGTCCTCGGCAACAATCATGCAAATCTCTGTCTCGATTTCTTGTACGATGGCCCGCAGATATTGCCGGCCATTGGACAGCATCCGATCCGATAAAATAATGTCGGATTTCGGAAACAATGCAGATGCAAGATCATCGGATATGTGCGCACTGGACGCGCTCATCGCAGCAGCTTGCTGGACAAGGTTAACGCCTGGATTCCTATCCATTGAAAAATCTCGCTTCGCCATAGAGTTCCCCCTACGCTAATGTGGTTAACATCTGGCTAAGTGCAACATCCACTATTGGCTGGGAGCAGCCAGCTATTCTCGGGAGACGTTCTCACGTTGCGCGATGATGAGATAGGCGAGGCAGATCAGAGTCACCGAATAGAGACCAATGGTGAAAAAACCAAAGGCGGATGCTATAAATAAAGTCAATAAAATCAATGGAATATCAGGCGTAATCCTCTGTAAACCACGACCTACTGATTGCGTGTGAGCAAGCCACAAATTGCCGCAAAGCAAGAGCAATATGGTTATATCCGCGAACAGTGCATCCGGCTTTGCGTGATGCACGACCGCAACTGTCAAAACAATCGCTGCGATAGTACGGAAGCACAAGCCGACCAAAATGACTTTGCTGTTCTGTGTAGAGAAAACCGAAATACGATGGCGAAGAACCAGTGCGAGAGATCCTGCAAATAGCAAAGCTAGCGACAGCACCGGCCAACCCAGAAAGCCCAATATCAGTGCAAGCGCGGCAGCTCCCAGACTGGCAAACCCGCTATAGTTTTTGGCGTTCTCCGATTGCCAAAGCAACGGCATGAGTTTGCGCATCAGCGGCCAGGTCACGAACTGATCAAGAAAATTCTGCTTTGGAAGCGCAATCTCGTTGAGTTGCCTCTTGGCATATGCTGCGCTTTCCTGCGCATTTTGTAAAAGCAGAACTGCATCTGTTTCCATGTCAGCGTCAGAAACCAGCTCGCGCCTGCATTCCGCTTGTACCGCCGTTCGCAGCAATGCTGAGCCGATATTCCAATCGTCAGGAATGTCTGCAATTTCTGCCAAACGCTCTGACCGCAAAATGGTGATACCAAGCCATCTATGCGTCAAATCGATCCGTTCAAAATTTTGATAGTGATCCGCGTTTGCTACGACATAAATCAACTCATCGGATTGTTCGAGCAACTCCTGTTCGATGGAGGCATCGGGAAAAACACCATCTGCAAGAAAGATCAGGTCATCGTCTTGCGATACATATCGCTGTAAATCCTCAGCATTGCGCGCAATATCGACTTTGATGTCATGATTTTTGAGATCGTCAGCATATTGCAAGAGTTCAGCGTGCATCGTCGGGCTCAAGAAAATGATCTTCTCTGCGCCCATTTGTCGGACCGACTGCACTTGCCTTGATAGAATAGTGCTGTCGAAAAGCGGCAACATGGCCACAGGATCATTTCCTGCAGCGTTCTCAGCCGATAACGAAATTAGTGCCAGTCTCAATAAAATATCCCAAATAGCTAGTCGAACGACTTTCGCTTCATATAGGATTTACGCCAGTAGCATCAAAGCGATATCTGCTGACAATGTATCTTGGCCCTGTAATCTCTTAATCGCGATGGTCTTCTATTGCCGCAATGGCTTGCTCAAGCCGTCTCAACACAGTCGGCTCACCGGGCGCGGCATTTGCAGCCTCTTCCGCAAGATTTAGAACCTGCGTCGCCCCGAAACTGGCTGCCAAGCCTTTCAGACGCCAGGCGGCATATTGCCAATTGGCATCACAACGGGCCCGATGCAGCAAATCAACTTGCCGTTTCGCGCTGTCCAAAAAGGCTGTGCGTAGCTCGGCGATGAGTGACTGATCGTCACCTACTGCTGCGGCCAATGCCGCGTCGAGCGCTCCGTAATCAAATGACATGAGGCTTTTCTAAGGTGCCATGGTTAACTTATAGTTTCTCCGAACGACTTTTAATGGTAAATGCGACTCATGACAGGTGGATCAAAAATTATCGGAATCAGGCGTGACCGTGGCACGGAGCCTCATATGGAACATGTCGAAATTGACGAAACAGACGGCAGTGACGCCCGCAAGCTCAGTGATGATGATCACGTGGACGCAGAGGAAATCGATGCGGATCAATATGTTGATCAGCCCATTAGCGATGACGACTGGAGTCACTATGCTGATGAGGACGTCGATTCCCCTTCAAAAGCTCCTTATATTGCGCCGACTTTATTAGGGTTATCGATAGCGGTCTGGACGGGCTTATTCCTGTGGGTCAATCGCGACATTTTTACCACGTTTCCGACTTTGAAGAGTGGAATCGACCTTTTCTCACAATATTGTATGCCAGTGGCGACAATAGCCGTCTTATATATGCTCTATATGCGCAACAGCACGCGGGAAGCGAAACGCTTTGATGATGTGGGCTCATCCTTGCGGGCAGAATCAGAGCAGTTGGAATATCGTTTGAAGACGGTGAATAATGAACTGGCGATGGCGCGCGAGTTCTTGGCCGGTGAAACGAGAGAGCTGGAAACATTGGGAAGCCAGTCTTCCGAAAAATTGAACAAGGCCGCGAGCAACATCAAAACTGCGCTAAGCGATGGCCTGTCCAAGATGAAAAAATTGGATGATGTTGGCGGTGCTGCGTATAAAAATCTCGAACAGCTGCGCGAACATCTGCCAGTGGTGATAAACACCGCCAAAGACGTCACCAATCAAATCGGAAATTCGGGCCGTTCTGCGCAGGCAGAAATTGCCGCAATGGTCACCACGCTCAAGCGCGTTGGCGATGTTGGCACCGCGGCGAAGAAAAGCCTGGATGAACTTACGCAGCGTTCGGAAGACTCGCTCGAAAATCTGGCCATGACAGCCGAAGAGATCAAAAAGAAATTCACCGCCCAGTTGGCGGAAGCAGAAAACGGGACCGGTCGCATCGCAGGTGTTTTGAAAAACACATCTGCCGAAGTCATTGAAGCACTGCACGAAACGCGGACGAAATTGGCGGCCGAGACGTCGGAAAGCTCACAAGCGCTCAAGGCCGATCTCTCGGCATTAGAAGAAACTCTCACAACCGTCGGCAAGGTGGCGGATGATGAAGAAGCTCGACTGAAAGCACTCGTTGCCGAGCTGCACGAAAATATAAGTCAGATTTCCATCAAAGTAGAGACGTTGGATAACGAGAGTGGCGAGAAAACCGCCAAGCTCGCATTTGCAATGACCGCTCTGGAACAGAATAGCGCCGCACTGCAAAAATCTATCGAAGAGGGATATGGTACTGCCGATGGAATGATCGAACGCATAGAGAATTTGCTTGTCGCCCTCGATAGCAGCGCCAGAGAGCTGGATGAGACACTGCCAGCGGCCTTCGATCGAATGAACGAGAAAACAGAAGACAGTTTTGCAGCCTTCAGTCGGATGTCTGAGGAAGCGGCGAAAGTCGGTACGGTTGCCGAGGAAGTCACGGCCAAGATTGAGAAATCTGACGAAGCCATTGAAGAGCAACGAGCCAAGTTGGCGAAACTGAGCCATGATGGCGACATTGCGACCGATAATGTTCTCGGCAAGATAGAGAATCTCGCGAAAGAACTTCAAGAAGTCCGTGATCAAAATGAAGCGCTGGCAGAGAGCGCTGGTGAGAAGCTGATCAGCGCCTTGCTCCGCGTCAAGGATACTGCGAGGCAGGCGTCTGAGCATTCCCGCAAGGCGCTCGAAAATTCGATCTCTGGTTCTGCCGAAGCCTTTGAGAAAGTTAGCGAAGAAGCTTTGAACAAAATCATCGACGAGAAGATTACGTCCATCGCCCCAAAATTGGAAAAAGCGGTTTCCAATGCGGTCGCAACGACTGAATCGACTGCAGGCCATCTTACCAGTCAGCTCAACGCAATTGAGGAAATGACAGTCAAGCTGGAACAGCGCATCCTGTTTGCGAAAGAAAAGGCAGAGCAGAGCAGCGAAGAGAATTTCACCCGGCGCGTGGCCTCGCTGACGGAGTCGCTCAATTCAACGGCCATTGATGTCACCAAATTGCTCTCCAATGAGGTAACCGATACAGAATGGGCTGCCTATCTGAAAGGCGACCGCGGTATCTTTACACGTCGTGCCGTTCGCTTGCTGGACGCTGGCGAAGTCCGTGAGATATTGTCAGAATATGACAATAATTCCGAGTTCCGGGAGCATGTAAACCGCTATATCCATGATTTTGAAACGATGCTGCGCGGTGTTCTGGCAACGCGCGACGGCAGCGCGGTGAGTGTTACCCTGCTATCATCCGACATTGGCAAGCTTTATGTAGCATTAGCGCAGGCAATCGAACGCCTTCGCAGTTAAACCAGTTTTCCGCTATTTTTCGAGACGTTCTATACTATCGAAAAAATCGATATCTTCGACGGTAATCCATTGATTCGTATAGTTGAAATAGAATAGCAAAAATGCCAGCGTAGCGAGCAGCGTAGTGAACATTAACACCCTGCCCGGCTTGAAGTTAACTGGCGCGCCATCTGCTTGTCCCTTTACCATATCAGCACCTGTCTCCGCGTGACTGCGGATACCTATGGGTAAAACGATAAACGCTGAAATCACCCAGAACAGCACATATATGGCGAGGATGGATGTCCAATCCATTAGTATCAGGCCTCCACTACCATTACAGAAACAACTGGTTTTTTCCCGGTCCATTCGGTGGCGCTGCGCCGAACCATCAGGCGGACCTCTTCCGAAAATCTATTGATATCACCGACAGGTTTCTTGAATGTCTTCACGATCTTGGCACAAATCTCGTCGAGAAATTCCTCTTCGTCCTCTTCCAGCGGAACGCCCGACAGGCTGACTACGGGCTGACCAAATAATTTGCCTTTAGCATCGAGGCCGATCGCAACTGAAATCAAACCATTATAGGCGATTTTTCGACGTTCATTAAGTGTTTTTCCGTCCGCCGGAATAATCACGTCACCATCGACCACGAGCCGTCCGGTACGCTCTTGCTTCAAGATCTTCGGACCATCGGGCGCCAGTCGAACCACATCACCATTTTGCTGGAAGATTGTTTTGGGAACACCCTGTTCTTCTGCAAAGCGCGCTTGTTCCTTCATGTGGCGAATCTCACCATGGACCGGAACCAATATCTCTGGACGAATCCACTTATACATTTCGGCCAATTCAGGACGGCCAGGATGACCCGAAACATGGATATGTTCCTGCCGATCGGTGATCATCACTACCCCCTTGGCAGCAAGTTGGTTTTGGATGCGACCGATAGCGATTTCGTTGCCCGGTATCTGCTTCGAAGAAAACAGGACATTATCGCCCTCCGTCAACTTAATCTTATGACTCTCGCCGGCAATGCGACCCAGAGCGGCGCGTGCTTCTCCCTGCCCCCCTGTTGCGATGATCATGATTTCATCGCGTGGAATATTCATCGCTTCATCGAAACTAACCGTGGGCGGAAAATCTTTCAAATAACCATTTTCGCGGCAGTTCTCGATCATCCGGTCAAGCGATCGCCCTGCAACGCACAATTGTCGCCCGGAATGTTTCGCCACTTCTCCCAATGTTTGGAGTCGAGCCGCGTTGGAGGCAAAAGTCGTGACCAACACCCGGTTGTCGAGTTCGTCAACAACGCGTATCAGGTTGCGATAGACATCGCCCTCTGAACCAGATGCTTCATTATTGAACACGTTGGTGGAATCGCACACCATCGCCAATATGCCTTCATCCCCCACCGCTGTGAGTTCATCCGGCGTCGACGGGATACCCAGCATTGGCTCGTCATCCAGCTTCCAATCCCCGGTGTGAAATATCTTGCCATAAGGTGTGTCGATCAAAAGCGCGTTGCCCTCTGCGATGCTGTGCGCAATTGGCAAATAACGGAATCCGAACGGCCCAAGATCAAAACTGCCTTCATTGGGAATGATGTTCAATTCTACATCATTTTCCAGACCAGCTTCTTCCAGTTTTCGCCTTATCAAACCTGCCGTAAAAGGTGTCGCATAGAGTGGAACATCCAATTCGCTGGCAAAATAGGGTATCGCACCGATATGGTCTTCATGGCCATGAGTCAGCACAATCCCAAGCAGGTTCTTTGACTGTTTCTCGATGAATTCCAGGTCCGGCAATATCAAGTCGATACCGGGATAGCCAGGATCGGCGAATGTCATGCCGAGATCCACCATGACCCATTTTCCGTCGCAACCGTAAAGATTGACGTTCATGCCTATCTCCGCTGACCCGCCAAGGGCCAGGAAGAGAAGTTCGTTTTTTGGTTTTATCATTAGGTGTTGGTTGCTCTCTGGTAGAGGATTAATAGCCCGCGCAATGTAAGGTCGGACTCAAGATGATCAAATACGTCTGTATGTTCATCGAATAGCACGGCAAGGCCGCCGGTAGCGATGACTTTGGTAGGGCGGCCGATCTGTACTTTAGTACGTTGAACCAATCCCTCAATCATTCCAACATAGCCCCAGAAGATACCAATCAGCATCTGGCTTTCGGTCGTCCGTCCAATGACATTGTCATCATCCGGCGCTTCTAGCGCTATGCGGGGAAGTTGCGCAGTCTTACCGACTAACGCATCGAGAGACAGATTAATGCCCGGCGCGATGACACCGCCTTTATAAGCGCCGTCATAGTCTGCGACATCAAAGGTTGTAGCTGTGCCGAAGTCGATAATCACAATATCTTGCTTATAGGTTTGATGGGCAGCGATAATGTTCAGAACGCGGTCGGCACCCACCGTATCGGGTTGCGCCACATCCAATGCGACGCCCCATTCTGCGGCACCGCGCCCGGCTATTAGTGGTGTCACGCCGAAATATTTTTCCGATAGCACCGTCAAATTATGCAATGCGCGTGGAACCACTGTACCAATGATCACCGCTTCAACGGCGTCCAGACCCAGATTGTTCAATTCCAGCAACTGACGCAGCCACACAACATATTCGTCGGCGGTGCGGCGCGGATCGGTCGCAATACGCCAACGCGCCTTAATTTCAGAGCCATCAAAGAGAGCAAATACGACATTGGTATTGCCGGCATCTATAGCGAGTAGCATTTTTGACCCCTTTTTCTATCCGACATCGACATCGCCGGCATGTATCTCGATAAGCGTTCCATCAGCCTTTCTCAAGCGCAGTGCACCATCATCAGAAAGACCTACATATTCCCCGTCGAGACGCTCTCCATTCGCACCGCTGGTCGACAAGCGTGTTCCCAATGGATGGGCTCGTTGCTGCCATGCACTTAAAATCGCTTCAAGACCCGATACGCGCCATAAATCCAGCATATCGGCAAAGCATTGTGCCAAAGTCTCCAAAAACGCTGCTGCTGTCAGGTCTGATTTGCTTCCTTCTTTGTGGAGGCTGGTTACAATGCGGCCGTCAATTTCTGGCGCTATCGCCACGTTCACGCCAATGCCGACGATTACCGCATCGCCCGAACGCTCCAACAAGATGCCGCAAATTTTTAAGCCGGAAACCAATATATCATTGGGCCATTTCAACCAGATTTCTTCATGGGAAAGATTCGCACTAATCGCTTTGTGCACTGCAAGAGCTGCGACGAAGGATAAAGTCGAAGGGGCCGGGTCTTCATGACGGCAGGCCACTATTGTGCTGCAATAGAGATTGCCTGCCGGACTTTCCCATCTGCGGCCCAATCGCCCGATACCGCCGCTTTGTTTTTCAGCGCGAAGCCAGAGTCCTTCTTCCGCACCATCTCGGGCACGCGCTTTCATATCCGCATTGGTGGATGCGGTCTCGGCTACCGTTTCTATACGAATGGTCAGAATAAAGCCTGAGCCGCCGTGGCCGTTACCGGTGCCAACAAGGGAATGGCGAGATAGCCAAGCGGCGAGACGGCTATTGCCATTAACGCTATCAAGCCGTTTTCGGTCTTGTGACCCGTCCGAACAATTTCTCCAGCAGGATCATCGAAATAGATGATTTTGACGACCTTGATATAATAAAAAGCACCAATTACCGAGGCGGCAATGCCAATAACGGCCAGCGGCAACATGCCCGCAGCAACGGCCGCATCAAAGACGAGGAACTTGCCCCAGAAGCCGAAAAGCGGCGGAATACCTGCCAGTGAGAACATGAACACCGCAAATGCAGCCGCCAGGCCAGGACGGGTTTGTGACAGTCCTGCCAGACTGGACAGAGATTCCAGTGGCTTCCCATCGGCATCCCGCATTTCCATCACGCAGATAAAACTCCCAAGCGTCATCGCGAGATAGATAACAAGGTAGAACAGCATCGCGGAAACGCCCTGCTCGGTGCCAGCGGCCAAGCCGATAAGCAGAAAACCGACGTTGTTGATCGAACTATAGGCCAGCAGACGCTTGATATTCTGTTGGCCAATAGCCGCAACCGCACCAAGTACTATGGATGCCAAGGCCACAAAGACAATGATCTGCTGCCATGTTGGTGTCTGGCCTCCAAAAGCATCAATTATCACCCGAACGGTCAGTGCTATTGCGGCAACCTTCGGTGCGCTGGCGAAAAAGGCCGTAACCGGCGTCGGCGCGCCTTCATAAACGTCCGGCGTCCACATATGAAATGGTACGGCGCTGATTTTAAACGCCAGACCAGCCAGGACCAAAACCACGCCGATTAGCGGCCCGGTTGAAAGATCGCCGGTAAGTGTATCACTAATCACCGAGAAGCTGGTCGATCCTGCGAACCCATATACCAATGACATGCCGAAGAGCAGCATACCGCTCGCCAAAGCGCCGAGCACGAAATATTTCAAGCCCGCCTCGGAAGAACGGATATCGTTGCGAATAAAGCTTGCCAATACATAGGCGGACAGGCTGTTGAGTTCGAGACCGATATACAGCGTCATCAGGTCGACGGCCGACACCATCATGCCCATACCAATCGTCGCGAACAGGATCAGCACGGGATATTCGGGGCGATAGGCTCCGCTATCTTTGAAAAAGCGCGGAGCGACCATCAGCGAGATTATCGCAGCAAAATAGATGAGCAGTTTCGCAAAGCTTCCAAACCCGTCCATGCGGTAAAGCCCGTAAAACGCATCACCACCAAATTCAAAGGATGGGTTTGTCAGAAATTCCAACGCATAGGCCGACGCACCAAATAGGGCCGCCACAGAGAGGATTGTCACCAAACGCGCCGATTTGACGCCGCCAAAAGCCGCAACCAACAGCAAAATCAGACTGCTGACCGTCAGGATGATCTCGGGCAGCGTAAATATGAGTGAAAGTCTGTAATCCATCAGTGCGACTCCCCGTGACCGGTCTCGGTCTCATGGGCCTTTGTAGCCGCTTTAGCTTCACCCATTTTCAAATGTGCATCCCCCTCTGGCGCGGCGCGATCAATCCGGGCGACCAGCGTTCCCACGTCTCCGCGTATCGGCGCCATGAAACTTTCCGGATAGATACCCATCCACATGACAGCAGCAGCAATCGGCGCCAGCAATGCCATTTCACGGGCGGATAAATCCGGCATCGCTTTAACATCTTCATGGACAAGTTCACCAAAAGCGACCCGACGATAGAGATAGAGCATGTAACCGGCACCCAGAATGATACCTGTCGTCGCCACCAATGTGACCCAGCTATTCACTTTGTAGAGACCCACGAGCGAGAGAAATTCGCCGACAAAGCCACTTGTGCCGGGAAGGCCGATAGATGCCATTGTGAACAGCATGAACAGGACGGCATATTTCGGCATGTTGATCGAAAGACCGCCGTAACGGTCAATTTCTCTTGTATGCAGACGATCATATATCACGCCAACGCAGAGGAAGAGCGCGCCGGAAACCAAGCCGTGGCTAAGCATAACAATGATCGCGCCCTCAATGCCTTGCCGGTTGAAAGCAAACAGACCCAGCGTCACAATTGCCATATGGGCGACAGACGAATAGGCGATCAGCTTCTTCATATCCTGCTGCACCAACGCAACCAGGGATGTGTAGATTACTGCGACCATCGACAGTGCAAAGATCAACCAGATAAATTGCTCTGACGCTTCCGGGAACATCGGGATGGAGAAACGCAGGAACCCATAACCGCCCATTTTCAACAGCACACCAGCCAGGATCACGGACCCTGCCGTCGGTGCCTGAACGTGCGCATCGGGCAACCAGGTATGGACCGGCCACATCGGCATTTTAACCGCAAAGCTGGCGAAAAAGGCCAGCCAGAGCCAGGTCTGGGCCTCAGGCGCAAAATCATAGTTGAGCAGCGTTGGAATATTGCTCGTACCAGCATCCTGCACCATCCACAGCATCGCGATCAACATCACGACCGAGCCGAGCAAAGTGTAGAGGAAGAATTTGTAACTGGCGTAAATCCGGTTAGTGCCGCCCCAAATACCAATAATCAGGTACATCGGGATCAGGCCGGCTTCGAAGAGGATGTAGAACAGGAAGATATCCTGCGCCGCAAACACGCCGATCATCAGCACTTCCATGAACAGGAACGCGGCCATATATTCGCCAACGCGGTCCTTGATCGACTCCCAGCTCGCACCGATACAAATCGGCATCAGGAACACGGTGAGCATGATCAGCATCATCGAAATGCCGTCTATGCCCAAGGCCCAGGCGAAAGTGCCAAACAGCTCCAATCGCTCGACATATTGCCACTGCGGGCCGCCAACATCGTAATTGGCCCACAGCACAATGCCGAGAGCAAATAGCACCAACGTCGTAACCAGAGCGAGCCAGCGTGCGGCTTTTGCGCCAACAAACAGGCAAATAATCGCGGCCAGCATTGGCAGGCCCATCATCAGCGACAGGATCGGAAAATCAAGCTGGTTCATCAGTTCGCTCCCCGCACGATAAGCCACGTCACAGCAGCAGCCAATCCGAGTAGCATGACCAGCGCATAGCTATAGAGATAGCCGGTCTGGAATTTCTTCGCGACACCTGCACCGCTAGCCACAACCGCCGCGACACCATTGGGGCCGAAGCGATCAATTGTGCCTTCATCGCCGGTTTTCCAGAACAACCTTCCAAACCAGAAGGCCGGACGTACAAAGATCAAGTCATAAAGCTCGTCAAAATACCACTTGTTGAAGAAGAAGTTATAGATCGGCTGGAAGGTCGCAGCGAGGCGTGCTGGACGATCTTTGCCGCGGAAGTACATCAGATATGCCGTGGTAAGACCTATGAGCATGGCCACAGTCGAGGCCAGTTTCACCCACAGCGGTACTTCATGAATTTCATGCATTAAATGACGGTCAAACGCCAAACTGCCAGCCCAGAAGCGGAAGCCCTCCGTAGCATCGATAAACTGGTTGTGGAAAAGAAAGCCTGCCGCGATCGCGCCAAAACCAAGCAGGCCCAGCGGGATCAGCATAGAGAATGGACTTTCATGAGGGTGATAACCGCCGGTTGAGTCTTCGGCCGTTTCCGGTGTTTTGTGAACGCTGTGCTGAATATGCTCGGATTGAATCCAGCGCGGTGTGCCCCAGAAGGTCAGGAACATCAGACGCCAGCTGTAGAAGCTGGTCAACAAAGCGGCCAGTACACCAATGGCAAAGGCGAATTGCCCCGTGCTGGTGCCACTTGCAAACGCTGCCTCGATGATTGCATCCTTGGAATAGAAGCCAGCAAACCCGCCAAGGCCAACAATGCCAACGCCAGTAATCGCCAGTGTCCCTGCCATCATTGCCCAGAAAGTCAGCGGAATTTCTTTCCGCAGGCCGCCGTAATAACGCATGTCCTGCTCATGATGCATGGCGTGAATCACCGAGCCCGCGCCAAGAAACAGTAGTGCTTTAAAGAAAGCGTGGGTGAACAGATGGAACATCGCGGCGCTATAGGCACCGACACCTGCGGCGAAGAACATATAGCCTAGCTGCGAGCAGGTGGAATAAGCAATCACGCGCTTGATATCGGTTTGTACCAAGCCAACTGTCGCGGCAAAAATCGCGGTAGCGGCGCCAACAACGGTAACAACTGTCAAAGCCACATCACTGGTTTCAAACATTGGCGACAAACGGCAAACCATGAAAACGCCCGCTGTAACCATGGTCGCTGCGTGAATCAGCGCAGACACGGGTGTTGGTCCCTCCATCGCATCCGGCAGCCAGGTGTGGAGACCCAATTGCGCGGATTTGCCCATCGCACCGATGAACAACAGCAGACAAAGGATGGTCATGGTATCCAGACGCATCCCCGCAAAGGTAATTGTCGATCCCGCCATCGCCGGCGCCGCTTCCAGAATTTCGGGAATGGATACCGTTCCAAAAACCAGGAAGGTCCCGAAGATACCAAGCATGAAGCCAAGATCGCCAACCCGGTTCACAACAAAGGCTTTGATTGCTGCCGCGCTGGCCGTCGGTTTCTTGAACCAGAAACCGATGAGCAGGTAGGACGCAAGACCAACCCCTTCCCAACCGAAGAACATCTGGACCAAATTATCGGCTGTCACCAGCATCAACATGGCAAAGGTAAAAAGCGACAAATATGCAAAAAAGCGCGGTTGATCAGGATCTTCATCCATATAGCCCCAGCTATACAGGTGCACCAGAGCCGAAACCGTGGTCACGACGACCAGCATGACAGCAGTCAGTGCATCAACCCTCAAAGCCCATTCAAAGTTGAGATCGCCCGACTGCACCCATGTCAGCACCGGCACAACTTCTGCCGCTCGCGCCAGCATGATATAGTCGATGAATATCGGCCAGCTCAGCGCGCAGGATACGAACAAGGCGGCGGTCGTGATAAATTTCGCGGGAACATTGCCAATCATGCGATTGCCAAAGCCTGCGACTATTGCTGCCAGCAAGGGCAGGAAAACGATAAGCTGGATCGTCAAGTCCCTAACCCTTCATCCGGTTGACATCATCAACGGCGATCGTGCCGCGCTGACGGAAATAGATAACCAATATGGCAAGTCCAATGGCCGCTTCGCCTGCCGCGACCGTCAGCACGAACATCGCAAAAATTTGCCCGGTCATATCGCCCAGAAAGGCACTGAAAGCGACCAGGTTCAAATTCACCGAGAGCAGGATCAGCTCAATCGCCATCAGGATGATGATAATATTTTTTCGGTTCAGAAAAATGCCCAGCATGCCCATCACGAACAGGATGGAACTGACCACCAGATAATGCTCTATGCCGATCATAGTTCGACCCCCTTGCCGACTTCAGGCTGCTCGTTGCGTGTTGCGTCTTCTGGACGCCTTGTGACCTGATCACGGATGTTCTGGATCCGGACGCCGCCGCGTTTGCGGTTGGTTAGAACAATGGCACCGACCATGGCGACCAGCAGGATCATACCCGCGGCTTCAAACAGAAAGATATATTTGGTGTACAGTAAAGCGCCCAACGCTTCGATGTTGGAAGGCCCACCAGCTGGAGGTCCTACGACCGCATTGGCTTCGCCCATGCCGCCAGCGGTCCATGCACCCACTCCAAAAATAATCTCGGCGAGCAAGACCAGAGCCAAAAGCAGTCCCAAAGGTAGGTTTTTCATGAAACCGGCCCGTAATTCCGCAAAGTCGATGTCTAGCATCATAACGACGAACAGAAACAAGACCGCCACCGCGCCGACATAGACAATGACCAGCAAGGCCGCGATAAATTCTGCGCCAACCAGCAACATCAGGCCCGCCGCGTTAAAAAACGCCAAAATCAGCCATAAAACGCTGTGCACAGGATTGCGTGCAAAGATGCAAAACGCACCGCTGGCGATGACAATGGATGCGAATAGATAGAAAGCAAATATTTGCATGTTTACGGTTTCCCTGACCCCCCTTTGAGTCGTGTCAGCGCCTTAACGATAGGGCGCGTCGGCGGCAAGGTTGGATGCGATGGCTCGCTCCCATTTGTCACCATTTTCGAGCAGTTTTGCTTTGTCGTAGATTAATTCTTCGCGTGTCTCGGTCGAATATTCAAAATTCGGCCCTTCGACGACAGCATCCACCGGACAGGCTTCCTGACAGAAGCCACAATAGATGCATTTGGTCATATCAATATCATAGCGCGTGGTCCGGCGACTGCCATCTTCGCGTGGTTCGGCTTCAATCGTGATCGCTTGCGCCGGGCATACCGCTTCGCAAAGTTTACAGGCTATGCAGCGTTCTTCCCCATTGGGATAGCGGCGCAGCACATGCTCCCCACGAAACCGCGGCGAAATCGGGTTCTTCTCATAGGGATAGTTGATGGTCTTCTTCCGCTTGAAGAAATATTTCAGCGTCAGTGCGTGCGCCAGGACGATTTCGTAAAGCGTAAAGGCTTTTATGACTTCTGTTATTCTCATAGCGGCCACCCAAATTTATCGATCATGACATATCCGCTGACCAGAAATACCCAGAATATGCTGATGGGCAGAAATACTTTCCAACCCAGACGCATGAGCTGATCATAGCGGTAACGCGGAACCGTGGCCCAGGCCCAACTGAAGATGAAGAAAATCATGAACATCTTCAGGAACAACCAGATAATCCCGGGTACAGCATAAAGCGGTTCCCAATCAACCGGTGGCAGCCATCCGCCCCAGAACAGGATCACATTCAGCGCACACATCAGCAGAATATTGGCATATTCGCCCAGCCAGAACAGCGCAAAGGACATGGAGGAATATTCGGTCTGATAACCCGCGACCAACTCACTCTCTGCTTCGGTGAGATCGAAAGGCGCGCGTGCCGTTTCTGCCATCGAGCTGATCAGGAACATCACTGCCATTGGAAAGAGCAGCGGATTAACCCCGTAAGCGTTCACAAATCCGAAGATATGGCCTTCTTGCGCCTTGATAATTTCGTTGAGATTGAAAGTACCGGCAAACAAAACCACCGAAATCAGGATGAAGCCGATGGAAACCTCATAAGAGATCATCTGAGCCGCCGCGCGCATGGCCGAGAAAAACGGATATTTCGAGTTACTCGCCCAACCGGAAATCACCACGCCGTAAACGCCCAGAGAGCTTATCGCGAGAATGTACAGCACCCCGATATTGATATTCGCAAGGACCATTTCCTCGCTAAACGGAATGACCGCCCAGGCCAGCAAAGCCACGGTAAAGGTGATGATCGGTGCCAGCAGGAACAGGCCCTTATTGGCGCCCGACGGGATGATCGTTTCCTGCAGGAACACTTTCAGGCCGTCTGCAAAGCTTTGCAGCAGACCGAATGGCCCGACCACATTGGGACCGCGACGCAGCGCCACTGCGGCAATAATCTTGCGATCCACATAAATGATCATCGCCACAGCCAACATCAGCGGAAGCGCGATCAGCAGGATCAGTGCCAGTGTCGCAACAAACCAACCAATATCAGGGCCCAGAAAAGTTGATTGGAGATATTCGGTCATTCTGCCGCCTCCAGCATATCATCACCATGCAGCAATTCAGCCGAACAGCGCTGCATCGTCGCGCTGGCGCGGGCGATGCTGTTGGTGAGGTAGAAATCCTTGATCGGGTGGACGCCCTGCCCTGTTGGTTGATCCGGCAATCCCGTTGGTGGTGCCCAATCCAATGACACCAGGCCTTCTGCGGCCAATTCCGAATGATCCTTGAACATCTTGCTCCGCAGCTCTTCAAAACTGTCAAATGGCAATGTCTTGCCCATCACATCGGACAGAGCCCGTAAGATGCTCCAGTCTTCGCGAGCATCGCCGGGAGCAAAAATCGCCTTGTTGGAGCGCTGCACACGTCCTTCCAGATTGACATAAGTACCGTTTTTCTCGGTATAGGCCGCCGCTGGCAAGATCACGTCCGCCGCATGCGCACCGGCATCGCCATGATGGCCGATATAGACTTTGAAGCTCTTATCAAACGGCGCATAATCCATTTCATCGGCACCGAGCGAAAAGAGCAGTTTCGGCTTTTTCGCGGCAATGGCTTTGATACCGCCATCATAAGTATAGCCAAGCATCAACCCGCCGGTGCGCGAAGCGCCGATATGCAGCACATTAAAGCCGTTCCAGTCATCACGAACCAGCTTATATTTTGTCGCCAGCTTCAAGGCTGCGCCATGCGCGCCGTCTATACTCAACGCGCCGCCGCCCAGGATAAGCGCCGGTTTTTCGGCATTTTTCAGTGCATCTGCAGCGGCTTTGGGCAGCTTGGCCAGCAAGCTCATATCATCGCCGAGCCATTCGACCGGATAGGTCTGATCCGCCTCTGGTCCAATGCCAAAGACTTTCGCTCCGCCCTTGCGCACCGCCTTGCGGATGCGCGTATTAACGAGCGAGGCTTCCCAGCGCGGATTGGTCGAAACCAGAATGATCACATCCGCCTCTTCAATGCCGGCAATGGTGGTGTTGAAATTCACCGCTGCCAGATTGGACACATCGTAAGACAGGCCCGTCTGGCGCCCTTCCAGCATGTCCGATTTCATCGATTTGAGCAGCTTTTTGGTCGCGTACATGGTTTCGCAATCAACCAGATCACCGGCGATGGCGGCTACCGAACTGCCTGCTTTGACCGCCGCAATGGCTTCAAATGCCTCGTTCCAGCTCGCGGGCATCAATGTGCCATTTTGCCGAATATAAGGCTTGTCGAGGCGGCGCTTCATCAGACCGTCAATTGCGTGACGCGTCTTGTCGGTCGCCCATTCCTCGTTCACGTCATCATTGACGCGCGGCAATGCGCGCAGCACTTCGCGGCCGCGGCTGTCGATGCGGATATTGGTGCCAACGCCGTCCATCACGTCAATGCCCAAGGTCTTGGTCAATTCCCAGGGCCGCGCTTCAAATGCATAAGGCTTGCTGGTCAGCGCGCCAACGGGGCAAAGATCAACAACATTGCCTGAAAGCTCGCTATGCACTGCGCCCTCGAGATAGGAGGTAATCTCCATACCCTCACCGCGGCCAATAGCGCCAATTTCTTCCACGCCCGCCACTTCTTCAGCAAAGCGAACGCAGCGGGTGCAATGGATACAGCGGGTCATGATCGTCTTGACTACCGGTCCCATATATTTTTCGGTTACTGCCCGTTTATTCTCTTCATAGCGCGATCCGCCCTTGCCATAGGCCATGGCCTGATCCTGCAAGTCGCACTCGCCGCCCTGATCGCAAATCGGGCAATCGAGCGGATGGTTGATGAGCAGAAATTCCATCACCCCTTCCCGCGCCTTTTTGACCATTTCGCTGTCGGTACGAATTTCCTGCCCTTCAGCGGCGGGCAGCGCGCAGCTCGCCTGCGGCTTCGGCGGTCCGGGCTTCACCTCGACCAGACACATGCGGCAATTGCCCGCAATGCTCAGGCGCTCATGGTAGCAGAAACGCGGAATTTCCTTACCTGCAAGCTCGGCAGCTTGCAGCACGGTGGCGCCCTGAGGAACTTCGAGTTCGATGCCATCTACGGTGACTTTAGGCATATGCTGCATCCAAATTAAGTTCGTCATGCTGAACTTGTTTCAGCATCCATTGCGCCTTCACAGAGATGGTCTCAAGACTAGAGATGGACCCTGAAACAAGTTCAGGGTGACGAAATGCAAGGCTATAATTCACTCCGCCGCCTCCAAAACTTCTGCGCCTTTATTTTCACGAATACGCCGCTCCATCTCCGGACGGAAATGACGGATCAAACCCTGTATCGGCCAAGCCGCTGCATCGCCTAGTGCGCAGATGGTATGACCTTCAACCTGTTTGGTCACTTCATAAAGCGTATCAATATCGCCAATCTCGGCATCGCCATCACGCATTTTTTCCATCACGCGCCACATCCAGCCAGTGCCCTCACGGCATGGCGTGCATTGGCCACAGCTTTCATGTTTGTAGAAATAGCTAAGCCGTGAAATCGCGCGGACGATGTCGGTCGACTTGTCCATCACGATGACCGCTGCCGTACCAAGACCGGAGCCCAAATCCTTGAGCCCGTCAAAATCCATCGGCGCGTCCATGATTTGTTCGGCTGGTACCAAAGGCACCGAAGAGCCGCCCGGAATAACCGCGAGCAGATTGTCCCATCCGCCGGTAATCCCGCCGCAGTGTTTCTCAATCATATCCTTGAACGGGACAGACATGGCTTCTTCAAACACAGCCGGCTTGTCGACATGGCCGGAAACCTGAAATAATTTCGTGCCATGGTTATTCTCGCGGCCAAAGCCGGCAAACCAGCTGGCGCCACGGCGCAGGATCGTTGGCACCACCGCGATGGACTCAACATTGTTGACAGTCGTCGGGCAACCATAGAGCCCGGCACCGGCTGGAAATGGCGGTTTCAGACGCGGCTGGCCCTTTTTGCCTTCCAGACTTTCGATCATCGCGGTTTCTTCACCACAAATATAAGCGCCAGCACCGCGATGGACGAAGACGTCGAAATCATAGCCGGATTTGGCCGCATTTTTCCCGATCAGGCCAGCGTCATAGGCTTCCTTGACGGCTGCCTCCATGACCTTGGCTTCCATGATATATTCGCCGCGAATGTAGATATAGGCTGCGCGCGCCCGCATCGCGAAACCGGCAATCAATGCGCCTTCAATCAGCTTGTGCGGATCGTTGCGCAGGATTTCGCGGTCCTTGCAAGAACCGGGCTCGGATTCATCAGCGTTAATAACCAGAAAACTCGGCCGTCCATCTGGCGATTCCTTGGGCATGAAGGACCATTTCAGACCGGTCGGAAAACCCGCGCCGCCGCGGCCGCGCAGGCCGCTTTCCTTCATCTCTTCGATAATCTTGTCATTGCCGCGCTTGATGATGTCGGCAGTATTGTCCCAGTCACCACGCTTTTGCGCAGCTTTCAGGTCCCATGACTGAAAGCCATAGACATTGGTAAAGATGCGGTCTTTGTCCTGGAGAAAGTCAAAAGCCATTATTTCTTACTCCTGCGGCCCCAGAGGCCACCTGCAACCGCAATGGCAACCACCGCCAGCGCAACCCATCCTGCATATCCGTCGAGCAGCATCTTACCACTCCTTCCGATAGTCATGATTGGCCTTGACCATCTCTTTCAAGACAACCGGACCGCCTTCCGGCTCGCTGGTCTTGCGACCAATTTGCGAACCGACCGGAATTTCTTTGCCATCGGCGAGGTCTTCCAAAATACGTGTCATGATATCGTAATCGAGATCTTCGTAATTATCGTCGTTAATCTGAACCATCGGCGCATTGGAGCAATTGCCCATGCACTCGACTTCGGTCAACGTGAACAGGCCATCTGGTGTCGTTTTGCCTTTGGCCATACCCTTATTCTTGCAAGCCGCCATCACATCATCGCTGCCCCGCAACATACAGGGCGTGGTGCCACAAACCTGCACATGGAAACGGCCAACCGGCGCGAGATTATACATGGTGTAGAAGGTCGCGACTTCATAGGCGCGCATATAGGGCATGTCTAAATAGGCCGCGACATATTCGATCACCGGAACGGGCAACCAGCCTTGCGTATCCGTATCTGCACCAACCTGGCGCTGAGCCAGATCTAGCAAAGCCATAACCGCCGATTTCTGGCGACCTTCCGGATATTTCGCAATCTGCCATTTGGCGAGCTTCTCGTTCGCTGGCGTGAATTTGAAATCGCCCCATTTGGCGCGCACTTCAAGTTCATCAGGTATATTTGGAGCTTCAGCCATCTAAATCACTTTTGTTTCGCGTATCAAAACGCGCTTCCCCAATTTCGTCCCAATGCTTTGAAAAATATATGTTCAGCCAGAAACCAGCTACGATTATGCCGACTGTCATAGTCAACAAAATGATGTTCCAAAGCATGTTTGCGGGCTGCCACAATTCCCAGAGCAACATGATCGCCACAACCACAAACACGGTCGCGCCTGCGCCAAGCCGCCATCTTTTCGATGTGTCGGGAGCGTCAGTCATTAAAAATATCTCGCTTCTGGATCACGAGAATAACTCAAATTTTGACTTTCCATCAGTACGATCTGACTGATCTTAGGTTTCTTGTTATCTACATATACGTTGATAACTGAATGGCTTAATTCACCTACTCCACAATCATGGGTTTCTAGTTCAACCACATTTCCGTTAATAATGTCGGTTGTATACCAGCCACCAAATGATCCCCAGAAACCAACGGTAGCATTGTCCGACGAAGCGCCAATCATTCTCATCCCCTGAGAATGCAGCAGGTTTGAAATCTCACCAACTATATTTTTTGGCCCTGAGACAATCTTCAGATCATCAAATTTCACAAATGTAAGTTTCGACTTTTCATGCAAGATATCAGCGGCTTCATCAAGTTTTCGACGCGCTATCAATCCAAAAAAATCTTTGCTTGGAATTCCAAAAGTCGAGTCCGCCGGTGGCGAGCAGGCGGAAAGGCCGCTTGATGCAGTTAACGCACCCGCCAATCCAGCCCCAAACAACAAATCACGTCGTTCGATCAACTTTCAGCCCTCCGCAAACTTAATTTCCGTTCCAGAAAACGACCACTATAAAGCCCAATCACCGCTGCAAAGGCATTAGACAGGACTTCCTTCAGGCTAATCTCACCATGGAATGCGGCCATATAGCCTGCCACGGCCGACGCAAACACGGCAATTGCCGCAATGAAAATGAATATCTCGCGCCCGATCACCGGTCGCACTCCCCGAACACGATATCCATCGCACCCAATATGGCGGTGGCATCAGCGAGCATGTGGCCTTTGGACATGAAGTCCATCGCCTGCAAATGTGAGAAAGCGGTGGGGCGGATCTTGCAACGATAGGGCTTATTGCTGCCATCGCTCACCAGATAGACGCCAAATTCGCCTTTCGGGCTCTCGGTCGCGACATAGACTTCGCCAGCGGGAACGTGAAAGCCTTCAGTATAAAGCTTGAAGTGATGGATCAAAGCTTCCATCGATTGCTTCATCTCGGCGCGCTTGGGTGGAACGACCTTACGGTCACTGCTCGCAACCGGACCATCCGGCATTTCATTGAGGCACTGGCGCATGATCCGTGCAGATTGACGCACTTCCTCAACCCGCACCATGAACCGGTCATAGCAATCGCCGCGCGTACCAACCGGCACGTCAAATTCCATCCGGTCGTAAACGTCATAAGGCTGCGACTTACGCAAATCCCAGGCGATACCGCTGCCGCGGATCATCGGACCGGAAAAGCCCCAGCGCACGGCGTCTTCTTTCGAAACGGTTGCGATATCAACATTGCGCTGTTTGAATATACGGTTGTCGATGACAAGGCTCATCGCATCTTCGAAAAAGGATGGAAACTCGTCCAGCCAATCGGCCATATCGGTAAGCAGTTTCAGCGGCACATCCTGATGCACGCCGCCGGGCCGGAACCATGCGCTGTGCATACGGGCACCGCTTGCGCGCTCGAAAAAGGCCAGACATTGTTCGCGAATTTCAAACACCCAGATATTGGGCGTCATCGCGCCGACATCCATAACATGCGCCCCGATGTTGAGCATGTGGTTGCAGATACGGGTCAGTTCCGCGAACAGAACCCGCAAATATTGGCCGCGCAGAGGCACTTCGAGGTCGAGCAGTTTTTCAATTGCCAGAACATAGCTATGTTCCATCGCCAACGGTGAGCAATAATCCAGCCGATCAAAATAGGGCAATGCCTGCAAATAAGTCTTATGCTCGATCAGTTTCTCGGTGCCACGGTGGAGCAAACCAACATGCGGATCAAGCCGTTCGACAATCTCCCCGTCGAGCTCCATCACCAGCCGCAAAACACCGTGCGCGGCGGGATGCTGGGGACCAAAGTTGATCGTATAATTCTGGATCTCCAGATCGCCTACCGTCGGATCGGCTTCGTCAGCAATGCCATCCATTTCGTCGAGATAATCAGCCATTATGACTTGGCTCCCTTATCGTCAGCATCTTCCGATTTTTCATCGCCGGGCAAAATATAATCTGCACCCTCCCAGGGCGACATAAAGTCAAAGCTGCGAAAATCCTGCGCCAATTTGACGGGCTCATAAACCACCCGCTTGGCTTCTTCGGAATAGCGCATTTCGACATAGCCCGTGAGAGGGAAATCTTTGCGGAACGGATGCCCCTGAAAACCATAGTCGGTCAGTATCCGGCGCAGGTCTGTATTGCCATCAAACAACACACCATACATGTCGAACACTTCGCGCTCCAGCCAGCCCGCCACTTCCCAAATATGGGTGACCGTTGGCACCGGCGTGTCTTCATCCGTAGTCACCTTGACGCGGATACGGTGGTTCTTCGTCAGGCTGAGCAGATGATAGCAAACCTCAAACCGTTCGGGTCGCTCCGGATAATCAACGCCGGCAATCTCAACAAGCTGCTGATACTCATGCTTGTCCCGCAACCTGTCCATTACCGCCGGCAGTTTCTTGCGATCCACCGTAAAGCTGATTTCGTCATATGCCTCGACGGTGTCCAGCACGGCCGCGCCTAAAGATTTGGCCAGTGCGGCAGCAACACCTTCGTTGCTGGAAATAATGGGAGCTCCGTTTGCCATATTAACGCTCTAATGTCCCGATGCGGCGAATCTTACGCTGAAGCTGCATAACGCCGTAAAGCAAAGCTTCGGCGGTGGGCGGACATCCGGGTACGTAGATATCAACCGGAACGATCCGGTCACAGCCGCGCACTACCGAGTAACTATAGTGATAATAGCCGCCGCCATTGGCACAGCTGCCCATGGAAATCACATATTTCGGTTCAGACATCTGATCATAAACCTTGCGCAGCGCCGGTGCCATTTTGTTGCACAGCGTTCCTGCCACGATCATCACATCGGACTGACGCGGACTGGCCCGTGGTGCGGCACCAAATCGCTCCATATCGTAGCGTGGCATATTGACATGGATCATCTCGACCGCACAGCAGGCCAGACCAAAGGTCATCCACCAAAGTGAGCCAGTGCGCGCCCATTGGAACAGGTCTTCGGTGGACGTGACAAGAAAGCCCTTGTCATTCACTTCCGAATTCAGGTCTTTGAAAAACGCTTCATCAGGCTGCGTATTGGGCGCCATAGGCGTACCATCCGCATTCACGATGACGTTGCTGCCTGTTTCTACTCCCAATCGAGCGCTCCCATTTTCCATTCGTAAATAAAGCCGACTGTCAGGATGATCAGAAAGATCATCATGGACGACCAGCCAATCCAGCCAATTTGGCCAAGAGACACCGCCCACGGAAATAGAAATGCCGCCTCCAGATCAAAAATGATAAACAGGATGGCGACGAGATAAAAGCGCACGTCAAACTGGCTTCGCGAGTCTTCGAAAGCGGGAAAACCGCATTCATATTCGGATAGTTTCTCTGCATCCGGCTGATGGGTTCCGGTCAGTCGTGACACACCCATCGGTAGAAAAACAAACAGGGCAGACAGGCTTAGAGCTACTGCAAGAAAAAGCAGTATCGGCGCATATTCGGATAGATCGACCACAAAAGACTCGTTTCTCTAGAATTCAGCGCCGCTTTTAGGGATAGGCTCGCCATGCTGCAAGGGCCAAATGGCTCAAATTGGCCCTATCTATGGACACTTGCCAAGTTATAGCAGCGACTTGGCAAGAATTTTATGCAGCTTGCTGTGGAGCGCTTCGTTAGCCGCCAATATTTCGCGCTGCCCGATGGGTTGATCACCTCCGGTATAATCGCTCACAAAACCGCCCGCTTCGCGCACCATCAAGATGCCGGCGGCCACGTCCCAAACCTGTAAATCTGCTTCCCAGAAACCGTCATAGCGGCCAGCCGCAAGCCACGCGAGGTCAAGCGATGCTGCGCCGTTGCGACGGATGCCCGCCACTTGTGGTGCAATCGAGCCAAAAATCCGGGCCCACTCACTCAGGTCGCCATGCCCCTTGAACGGAATGCCGGTTGCTATAACTGCTTCGGACAAGTCACGCCGCGCGGATACGCGCAGACGCTTGTCTCCAAGATAGGCGCCCTTGTCCATTTCCGCCCACCAGGTCTGGTCAGACACCGGTTCGTAGATCAAACCGCTGGTGATCTTGCCCCAACTCTGCCCATCATAGGATCTTTCCTGCACAGCAATGGAAATTGCAAAATGCGGAATGCCGTGAAGAAAATTGGTGGTGCCGTCCAGCGGATCAACAATCCAGCGCGGCTTGCCTTCCTCACCCTCGATCATGCCGCCCTCTTCCAGCACGAAACCCCAGCCGGGACGAACCTTCATCAGTTCATCATAAAGGATGCGTTCGGAACGCATATCCGCTTTGGAAACAAAATCGGCTGGGCCTTTTTTCGATACCTGAAGGTGCTCGACTTCGCCAAAGTCGCGGCGCAGGCGTGATCCGGCCATGCGCGCGGCGCGTTCCATGACGGTGATAAGGGCGGAATGTGCTGGCATTATGATCTCCCTCTCCTCTTCAGGGGAGAGGGCCGGGGAGAGGGGGGAGTCCGACTCTCTGGCCTATTTCGAGTTAAATCTGTCGGAGAGACTGCCCCTCTCCCAACCCTTTCCCCTGAAGGAGAGTGGGCTATTACCATTTCTAAGCGTTTACGACACTTTCCCGACATATTCACGGGCATAAACGTCGACGATGATCCGCGTACCGGCTGAAATAAAGGGCGGTACCATAACACGGACGCCGTTATCGAGAACCGCGGGCTTGTAGCTGGAAGAAGCAGTCTGGCCCTTGACCACCGCATCGGCCTCAACAATTTCAGCTTCAATCTGGTCCGGCAATTGTACGGAAATCGGTTTTTCTTCGTAAAGCTCAAGCTGGACATCCATGCCGTCTTGCAAAAACTCAACCGCATCACCGAGCAAATCGGCAGGCAATGTGATCTGCTCGTAATTTTCCTTGTCCATGAACGTCAGCATGTCACCGTCGGCGAAAAGATACTGGAACGTCTTGGTATCAAGGCGGACCTTTTCCACCGTATCGGCGCTGCGGAAACGGACGTTGGTTTTCCGGCCATCGACCAGGTTCTTCATTTCCACCTGCATATAAGCGCCGCCTTTACCGGGCTGCGTATGCTGAATTTTGGCGACCTTCCAGAGGCCTTTTTCATAATCCAATATGTTGCCGGGACGGATATCTACGCCGCTGATTTTCATGAAACATCTCGCTTTCGGAAATCTTGTGTTGCGGCCCTCTATAACGACCGAGGAAGTTAGGCAAGCGCAGCGGAGATCGGATATGGCGATTTCATACAATACAATTCCCTGAGTGCAATTTACGCCGCACTTGATGGAAAAGGTCCCGGACTTGGTGTCGCCCGAACAAACAACCCCTCCTGCTGCTGGTCTTTTCAGCGGGACGATAGCCCGTGCGCCCACGCCAACCCCGACCCAGGGCGGTGGATTTTTGAGCGAAATAGAACGCATGCCACATTTCGGAATACCCTCTGAGGAAAGCTTCGTAAGGAATTTCCTGGAAGGTCGCAAAGGGCTTTTTGTAATCAAGCTGTAATTTTACCCAACCTGTCTTTTCCATACAATACGGCGCACTTACACTAATGTAACTAAGGGTCATGACACAGGCAGATATCCTCGAACAAATCAAAAACCGACCAAAGTCGGATAGCCATGAACACAGCCCTGTGGCGGCGGGACTATTCGGTTATTCCATTCGGGATGGCAAGCCTCCATCCTTCATTCCATTACCCGGCTATGTCAGGGATTTGGAGCAATTGCCCAATTTTACACTTCCTTCGATTGATAGATTTGTCGCTCAGTATGTTAAATCCAATATCGGCGTGACCAGAAGCTCTTCCTGAGCGCCATTAATCTGCGGACAATATCTCGGTAAATCGTTTCACAGCATGTGCCGGTCCTTTCGGATCATTCCAGACCGATCCGCTTACCGCCAGAAAATCCGCCCCGGCGTCAACCAGCGGCTGGCAATTATCCGGCGTAATGCCGCCGATGGCGACGCAGGGAATCTCCATAATATTTGACCACCATTGCAGGACGTCGACGTCGGGTCGGTGATGGGTTTCTTTCGTCTGTGTCGGAAAGAACGCTCCAAAGGCAACATAATTGGCGCCACCCTCGCCTGCTTCCATCGCCAGATGGCGGCTGTCATGGCAGGTAATGCCAATCTGGACCTGATCACCCAACTCCGCCCGGGCGTCTTTCAGATTGTCATCACCCTGCCCCAGATGCACACCATCAGCGTCGAGCCGCTTGGTTAGCGCGACATCATCATTCACCACAAAAGCAACATCATGCGCATCACAAATCGCTTTTAGCGGTTCGGCCAAGCGCGCGGCTTCATCCTGTTCGACGTCTTTTACGCGAAACTGGAATGCGGCGACCAGCCCCGCTTCCAAAGCAGCTCGCAGCTGTTCCGGGAATTCTCCGCCCACATCGAGCGGTGAAATCAGATAGAGTTGGCAAGATGGAATTGTCATATGCGCTGCCTCTTAAACGTCATACCTGCACGACAGCAAGAAGGAACCCGTCCCATTTTTTGCTTCCCACCGTCTGAATGGCGGTAGCGCTGACTTTTGGATGATTTTGCAAAGCCGAATATAGCGCTCGCGTACCCGGCACTTTGGGGTCATCACTGTTCGGATTCACAACGCCGCCCTCTCGCACCACATTATCAAAAACCAGCATCGCCCCCGGTCGTGACAGCTGCACGGCGTAATCTAGATAGGTTGCATAGTTTTCCTTATCCGCATCGACGAAAATGAAGTCGAATGCAGACAATCCCTTCGCTTGCAGCGCAGCCAGAGAACCGACGGCCTCGCCAATAACTATTTCAACCTTGTCCGCCAACCCCGCTCTTTCAATGTTGGAACGCGCAACGTCAGCATAAGCTGGTTCCAGTTCCAATGAGATGAGACGACCGTCATCAGGCAGCGCTCGGGCCAACCAGATTGCAGAATATCCGCCCAGCGTCCCAATTTCCAGAATCTGTTGTGCCTGAACACCCCGAGCCAACAGCTCGAGCATCCGTCCCTGCGCCGGAGAAACATCAATAGCAGGCAGGCCTGCCCGCGCATTGGCCGCCAAACAGGAATCCTGAACCGGATCGTCGCCAATCAGATGCTGGACAATATAATCATCCACCTCTGACCAACTGGGATCCGACTTTGCCAAACGCTTTGTTCCTTAGACCTTTACAGTCGAAGCCTTGTGGATCTGGTCAATCGCACTGCCGAGCGACTGATCAAACTCTGCATCGGTCATCGAATGCCGCAAATCCTGTAACAGTGCCCGAGAGAAGCTGGCGATCATACCGCGGTTCTTGGCAAGCTCTGCGCAGGCCTCATCACGCGAGAAACCGCCAGACAGCGCAACAACGCGAGCAACCCGCGGATGATCGACAAGCGGCGCATAGAGATTGGCTTCCGTGGGAATAGACAATTTCAGCATAACTTTGCGATCCGCTGGCAAAGCGTCGAGCTGTTTTGTGATCTCTTCCAGCAAGATCGCGTCACATTGCGCGCGCTCTGCGCTTTTGATGTTCACTTCCGGCTCGATCATCGGCATCAGGCCGTGATCCAAAATCTGGCTGGCAACATCAAACTGCTGTTGGACGATGGCCGCGATACCGGTTGGCGACGCGAGATTGATTACCGAACGCATCTTGGTGCCAAAAACGCCTTTTGCCTTCGCCCGCTCCAGCAAGGCGCCGAGTTCTGGCATCGGCTTCATCATCTGCACGCCGTCAGCTTCGTCTTCCAGACCTTTGTCGACTTTCAGGAACGGAACCACGCCGCGTTCCCAAAGCAAAGTCGGCACCGGCTTTCCGTCCGCTTCGCCATCCATGGTTTTCTCAAACAGGATCGCGCCGATTACCTTGCCGCTGCCAAAACTCGGTGCGGTCACGATGCGACTGCGCATGCCGTGGATCAGGGCGAACATCTCGTCATCATTTGAAAAAGCATCTGCTTCAACGCCATAGCCTTTCAACGCTTTTGGCGTCGAACCGCCACTTTGGTCCAAAGCCGCGATAAAGCCTTGACCATTTTCGATTTTGTCCATCATCTTTGGATCATGCATGAATTCTGTCCTCGATCTATTTCGATTAAATTTGATTATTTTCCAATGCTGCAACGCCAGGCAGTTCCTTGCCTTCCATCCATTCCAGAAAAGCACCGCCAGCGGTGGACACAAAGCTGAAATCATCGGCCACACCGGCATGATTGAGCGCAGCAACCGTATCTCCGCCACCCGCCACGGAAAGCAATGAGCCTTCTTTGGTCAGCGCAGCCGCTGTTTTTGCCAATGCGACTGTCGCCATATCGAAAGGCGGTGTCTCGAAAGCACCCATCGGACCGTTCCAGACCAGCGTTTTGCAGGTTTTCAGCACGTCGGACAGCGCTTCAACCGCCGCCGGTCCAACATCCAGGATCATATCGTCCGCCGCGACCTCGTGCACATTGACCGTGCGGGTTGGCGGGTTGGGAGCGAATTCCTTCGATACAACAACATCATAAGGCAGATGAACCGTACAATCGGCCTTGTCCGCCGCTTCCAGAATTTCATTGGCCGTGTCTGTCAGGTCGTGCTCACACAGCGATTTGCCAACATCGACGCCGCGCGCGGCTAGAAACGTATTGGCCATGCCGCCACCTATGATCAGATGGTCCACTTTCTCGACCATTTGCCGCAAAACATCGAGTTTGCTGGAAACTTTTGCACCGCCAACAACCGCAACAACCGGATGCTCGGGATCGCCAAGCGCCTTGTTAAGCGCACTTAACTCCCGCTCCATCGAACGCCCGGCATAGGCTGGCAAATGTTCGGCCAAGCCAGCGGTCGTGACGTGCGCCCGATGGGCTGCGGAAAAGGCGTCATTGACGTAAAATTCGCCAAACGAGGCAATGGCTTTCGCCATACCAGGATCGTTCTTCTCTTCACCTGGCGCAAAACGGCTGTTTTCGACCACAACAATGCTACCATTTGGCAAGGCATCAATCGTATCATGATCAGGCATTTGCATGAAACCGACATCACGGCCGAGAACTTTAGCCAAAGGCGCGACTACCGGTTCCAGCGAATATTGCATATCCGCTTTGCCCTTCGGCCGTCCAAAATGGGCGAGCAACAAGACTTTGGCCCCGCGATCCGCCAATTCTGTGACGGTTGGAATAACGGCTTTCAACCGCGTGTCATCGGTAACCTTGCCGTCCGCCATCGGGACATTGAGGTCCACCCGGACCAAGCCGGGCTTTCCTGTTACGTCTCCGAGATCATCTAGTGTTTTGAAACTATTGCCGGCCATTTCTCAGAACCTTTCTGATTAGAGAAATTTCGCCATAACGCCTGCGGTGTCGATCATGCGGTTGGAGAAACCCCATTCATTGTCATACCAGCTGACCACCCGAACCAGCTTGCCGTCCATAACGGTCGTTTCGAGGCTATCGACAGAAGAGCTCGCAGGCTGATGGTTGAAATCGCTCGATACCAGCGGCTTGTCCTCGAATACCAGCACGCCTTTCATAGGCCCTTCAGCCGCCGCCTTCAGCGCGCCGTTAATCTCTTCGACGCTGGTATCGCGATTTGGCGTGAAGACCAGATCAACCAGGCTGACATTTGGTGTGGGTACGCGAACTGATGATCCGTCGAGCTTGCCATTCAGTTCCGGGAGAACCAGACCGACCGCGCGAGCAGCGCCTGTGGTGGTCGGGATCATGTTGACCGCACCGGCACGGGCACGGCGCATGTCGCTGTGCATCTGGTCCAGCATGCGCTGGTCGTTGGTATAGCTGTGAATCGTGGTCATGAAGCCGCGCTCAATGCCAACCGCATCGTTCAGCACCTTGGCAACCGGTGCGAGGCAGTTTGTGGTACAAGATGCATTGGAAACAATGACATCCGATGACGTCAATACGTCGTGGTTCACCCCGTAGACGACTGTTTTCAGGTCGCCTTTGGCCGGTGCAGAGATCAAAACGCGTTTTGCGCCCGCATCAATATGAGGCTGCGCCGCTTCGACCGATTGGAAAAAGCCAGTACATTCCAATACGATGTCGATACCCATCTCGCCATGTGGCAGATCGCCGGGGTTACGCTCTGATGTTACAGCGATTTTCTTGCCATTGACCGAAATGCTGTCGCCATCGGCGGTGACTTCGCCCGGAAAACGACCGTGAACGCTGTCATAGCCGAACAAAAGCGCATTGGCGTCGGCATCGGCCAGATCATTAATCGCAACTAGCTCAAGGCCACAATCGGGGCGCTCCAGGATGGCGCGGGCGACAAGGCGACCGATGCGGCCAAATCCGTTAATTGCTACTTTTGTCATAAATGTTGCTCCTTTGAATTCGAGTTTCTAGCTGTTTTCAGCCCAGTTTTGTCAATATTTGCGGTGTAATTGCGTCTGCGGTCAGACCAAAATGTTCGAACAGATCGTTAATCGGTGCGGATGCGCCAAAGCTGTCTATGCCGAAGCGCAAACCGTCCAAGCCGGTATAGCGCTCCCAACCAAAGGTCGTTCCCGCTTCAATGGAAACCCGTAATATTCCGGAGTCGCCCAGCAGTTCCGACTTGTAGTCGTCCGGTTGTGCATCAAATAGCTCGGTGCATGGCATGGATACAACCTCCGCACCAACGCCGTTCGCCTCCAGCTGGGTTGCAACATCCATTGCCAGCGATACTTCAGAACCCGTGGCGACTAACACCACCCGTTTTTCATTCTCAGCTGGCTTGATAGAATAAGCGCCTTTTTCACAAAGGTTTACACTGACGTCATGGCGTAACGGCGGCAGGCCCTGACGGGTTAAAGCCAAAGTCGAAGGCCCCTCAGACCGCTTGATGGCCAGCGCCCAGCATTCCGCTGTCTCGATAGCATCAGCAGGCCGGAACACATGCATGTTGGGCATGGCGCGAAGGCTTTGGACATGCTCTATCGGTTGGTGTGTCGGCCCATCTTCGCCCAAACCAATACTGTCATGGGTCATGACATAGATAGCGCGAGTATTCTGGATCGCCGAAAGCCGCATCGCGCCGCGACAATAGTCAGTAAAGACCAGGAATGTGCCGCCATAAGGAATGATACCGCCGTGCAGCGCCATACCATTCATCGCCGCCGCCATACCGAACTCGCGGATACCATAATAGATATAGCGCCCAGAATAATCATCTTTTGTCAGAGGTTTAGTTGAAGGAGTTTTGGTATTGTTTGAACCTGTGAGATCAGCACTGCCACCGATCATTTCCGGCAAGGCAGCGGTAATAGCGCCCAATGCCATTTCCGAAGCCTTGCGGGTCGCAACCTTGGGTTGGTCCTTCGCGAGTTCCTCCAGATAGTCCTGCATCGCGCTGCCGTCCGGCAAATCACCGGACATCCGCCGTTCTAATTCCGCTTTGTCACCATGACCGGAAAGCCGGGCATTCCAAGATTCATGCGCCGCTGCGCCCTTTTCTCCCAGCGCCAACCATGCGGCCCGCACATCATCCGGAACAACAAATGGTTCATAGTCCCAGCCCAGTGCTGCCCGGGTTCCCGCAATTTCTTCATTACCAAGGGGGGCGCCATGGGTTGCGGCTGTCCCCTGCTTTGTCGGCGCGCCATAACCAATAACCGTCTTACATGCGACCAATGAGGGCCGCGGATCGGCCTCCGCTTCTTTCAGCGCCCTGCGGATATCATCAAAATCATGCCCGTCACAGCTAACAACATGCCAGCCAGAAGCACGGTAACGCGCTGGAATATCCTCGCTGGTGGACAATTCCGTGCCGCCATCGATGGTTATACCATTATCGTCCCACAGCACATTCAGCCGGCCCAGGCCCAAATGCCCGCCCAAACCAACCGCTTCATGGTTGATGGCCTCCATAAGACAACCATCACCGGCAATAACCCAGGTTTTGTGATCGACCAGATCATCGCCGAAATGCGCGTTCAAATGCCGCTCGGCAATCGCCATGCCGACGGCCATGGCAAATCCCTGTCCCAATGGACCGGTCGTCGCCTCCACGCCTTCCAGCTTGAAATTCTCAGGATGTCCTGCACAAGGCGAGGATAATTGCCTGAAATCCTTGATATCCTGTAGTGTCGGACGCTCATATCCGGTCAGATGCAACAATGCATAGATAAGCATCGATCCGTGGCCGGCAGAAAGAACGAAGCGGTCGCGATCCGCCCATTTCGGCGCCTTTGGATCAAATTTCAGAAAATCGCTGAACAGCACGGTCGCCACATCCGCCATTCCCATGGGCATGCCTGGATGGCCGCTATTGGCCGCTTGAACCGCATCCATAGAAAGCGCTCGGATGGCGTTTGCCATGGTTTTTTCGGAAATTTTTTCGGAAACGGTCATAATATTTCAGGATCCCCCAGCAGTGATCAATTTATGACAACGGTGGACTTCGGAAATCTACCGATTCGCCAATTTGACACACCCTTTGCTGGCCTGCGCTCATATCGTCAAGGCTGCGCTTCACCGATCTGTTGTTTACGCAGCGGCCTTTGATTGTTACCAATGAAACACAATAACTTATATGTCGGAACCAAGTCATGGAAAACGAACGAGTGATCCTAGCAATCGGTCGCATTGAACGGGCGCTTAGCCGGATAGAAACGGCCAAAGAAGCTGTAACTGGTCATCAGGCTGACGCCGCGCTGGAAAAGCGCCATGCGGCCCTCAAAGAGGAAATGAAACAGGCTATCCATACTATTGACGGGCTGATTGCCCAACAGGAGCGCTGATATGGCACAAGTGAAGCTGGAAATCGGCGGCCGCTCATTCATGGTCACATGCCAGGATGGCGAAGAAGAACATCTTGGTAAATTGGGCGCGATGGTAGATGCAAAAGCCGGAGAAGCAGGCGATCCTGCCGGCCTCACAGAAAGCCGTATGCTATTGTTTACCTCGCTTTTACTGGCAGATGAGCTGCATGGCACCAAGTCTGCACAGAGCAATAGCCCGGCACCCCAGGCTGCTATTCCACCGGCCGGTAATGCGACAAAAACCAACGATGCCGAGGATGAGCGGATGTTGCTTGCTCTTGAAAAACTGGCCGATCGGGCAGAAGCCTTCGCAAACAGCCTTGAGCAGACCAGCAAAAATCCCTAGATAGCTTCTGACGGGTACTGCCGGATACGAGCTAGAAGCGAACATCCCTGAGGCGATATAACAACATAGGGAGCTGTCCCTGCCCGGATTGCGGATTTCTTCGGAAGTCGGGTCCGACGCATATGGCGCCCACCTGACGTAATAGGCGTCAGAGGATTTTCCAGCAAACGACCCTGGCGGTCCCGTCACCTTTCTCCAAGAAAGAGAATTTTTTGAATAACTTACCCGAAATTAAAAAGAAACTACGTGAAGAGTATCGACGAAGGCGCGATGCTTTTTACAACCAGTTGGATGCTGCGACAAAAGGCCTCGCCTTCCGCCGCCCACCTTCACCCTTGGCGAAACTGATCGAGCAGAGCGATGTCATAGCGCTTTACAGTTCGATGGGCTCCGAAGCACCGACGGCAAGACTGGCTGAATATTGCATCGAGATCGGTAAAACTATTGCTTTTCCTGCAGTCACAGGGGATTCTCCCCTGGAATTTCGTCAAGTCGACAATATCGAATTGTTGGAAACCGGATATCAGAATATCTCCGAACCAGGCGCTGATTGTCCGGTCGTCAGGCCCGATTTGATTGTCACGCCGATGGTTGCCTTTGATCGATCCATGGGTCGACTCGGACAAGGCAAAGGCCATTATGACAGAAGCTTTGAAAAATACCCCGAAGCGTCCCGCATTGGCCTTGCATGGTCCGTACAGGAAGCAGATAATATCCCGATGCAACCCCATGACGTCACATTGCAGATGATCGTCACAGAATCCGAAATAATTCAAAGCGTTAACATGACGTCATGACAACAGAACCAGACAAAAAAGCACCTCATAATCCACCGGCTTCGCCCAATTGGCGCGCACCGGTTGGGGTGATCATGATGCTGATTTTCATTCTTATCTGGAGCGGGATTGTTGTCAGCCTGATGGACTGGATCAGCGATCTGAATTTCTGGTTGCAACTGCCGATCTACATAATCGCGGGGATTGTCTGGATCTTTCCCATCAAACCATTGCTGCTTTGGATAAATACCGGAAAATTCCGTTCCTGAACCGCCATTACCCTTTTTGAGGCAATGGCGCGAGTGACGAGACTTGAACTCGCGACCTCCGGCGTGACAGGCCGGCGCTCTAACCAACTGAGCTACACCCGCTTATGCACCGACATGTTTGCCGGGATATGCAGTGGAGAAGCGCAAGTATAAGAGCTCTGCCTGACTGTCAACAACACTCTTGCAAAGATTCAAAGAAAATTTGCTTCCTTGAGATTTACCGGTCGGAATCCAGCAACGAGAAGCCCGGCCCTGATGATGATTTGACATAACCGGTCACGTTTTTATCGGCCCATTCGAACGGCATCGTCATCAGTCAGCATTTTACAGATGTGCACGAATGTTACAAATGGTTACAGTTAACAGACCATTAAGCAAAACCCGAAAAATTTCATTTTTGCGCAATTAAACTATTGTTTTATATAGTTTTTATGTTTGGTGACGTCACCAATTTCCTGACGTCATCTTTACGAAATATTTTCCTTTTTTGTGCATAGCAAATGCATGAAATATCAACCAAATCCCAATTTGACCGGTCCCAAACGGTCTTCTGGACTACTCGCAGCGCGTGCCGCCATGACGTTGGCCGCGACCTGTTACGCGGTGGCTTTCAGTGCATCGGCAGCGCATGCGGCCGGTACGATTGCCGGAACCGATATCCTCAATACCGCGCAGGCGACTTACGACGGCCCTGGCGGTCCGGTTGTGATTGATTCCAACACAGTCACCATAAAGGTCGATGAATTGCTCGATGTCACGGTAGCATCGGGCGATCCTGGTGATATAGCGGCCGATAGCGGAGCGACACAGCAGGTAACCACTTATCAGGTTACAAATACCGGCAATGGCAGCGAAGCCTTTGCGTTAACGGCTGATACCGCCAAGGGCGGTGACGATTTCGATACCAGTAATGCGGTAATCTATATCGACACCAATGATAATGGCGTTTTTGATGTCGGTGTTGATACTCTATACTCCCCTGGCTCCAATGACCCTGTCTTGGCACCGGATGCCAGCGTCACCATATTTATCCTCTCCGATATCCCCGTCGCAGCGACGGACGGACAGCGCGCCGAGGTTGAGCTTCTCGCCGCAGCGGTAACCGGCAACGGTACGCCAGGCACGAGCTTTGCCGGACAAGGCGATGGCGGTGGCGATGCCGTGGTCGGTTCCACCGGCGCAGATGGCGAAGCGAGCAGCTTCTTCTTGATCCAGGCCGCGCAGGTGGCCTTGGTAAAAAGCGCCACAATCCTTGATCAATTTGGTGGCAACCAGCCTGTCCCAGGCGCTACCATCACTTATCAATTGGTAGCGACAATCACCGGTTCAGGCAGCCTTACGAACCTGAATATCACCGATGATATCCCGGCTGACACCACTTACACGGCGGAAAGCATCACATTGGAGGGCGCAGGCCTGACCGATAGCGACGTTGACGCCGATGCCGGCTCCTTTGATGGCAGCGAAATTGCCGTTGCGCTGGGCACCGTTCCCGGCGGTCAGACCCGCACCATCACCTTTCAAGTAACGATAGATTGAGGAATAAATTGATGAAAATCAATCTTTTAAGGCGCTTGGCCATACTGGCCGCCCTGGCTTTCCCCGGCATTACGCCTGGTATGGCACTGGCCGCCAACAACGTAACGCTCTCAAGCGACGTTTTTGTCGAGCGCAAGGTCGAGAAGCCTGACGGACAGACTGCTGTGATGCTGGAAGAGCCAAAAACGGTCATTCCTGGCGATAATCTCGTCTTCGTCGTCAAATATAAGAATGTTGGCACCACGCCAGCAACCGATTTCTCTGTCACCAACCCGCTCCCCAAGGCGGTCGCGTTCAAGGGAACGTCTGATGGCACCGAAATTGTCTCCATTGATGGAGGCAAAAGCTGGGGGCCGCTCTCGGCTCTTACCTATACGCGCGAAAATGGAGAGGTTCGCCCTGCCCTGATGAGCGACGTAACGCATATCAAGTGGAAGTTTAATCGTTCCCTTTCAGTGGGTTCGGAAGGGAAACTTGTATTTCGCGGGACAGTAAAATGACCGCAAACCGTATCGGATCGCCGCGGAGATGAAGGCGATCCACAGTAGAGTGAAACAGGAGATCAGTAATGACCAGTAAGCTGAAACTTCTCGTTGCCACAAGCGCAGTTACTGCCGCAATGCTGGGTGCAAACCCGGCTTTTGCTGCAGGAACAACCGCCGGCGACGCGATTACGAATAATGTTACCGTAAACTATCAGGTTGGCGGCGTGGCGCAAACGGCTGAAACCGATTCAGACACGTTTACGGTTGACCGTAAGCTTGATCTGACCGTGTCGGAAGCCAATGGCGCTGCGCAGTCCGTAACACCGGGCCAGACCGCAGGAGCGCCCAATCCGGCCTTCCTGACCTATACGGTTACCAACGATTCAAATGATGTAGTCGACTTTGAACTGAGCGCCGCGCAGCAAACCACAGGTGCCACAACACCGTTTAGCGGTACCGATGACTTTGATGTCACCGGATTGCTGATTTTCGTCGAATCCGGCGCGACGCCCGGCTATCAGCCAGCGGAAGACACTGCGACATTTATCGACGAGCTGGCTGAAGATACGAATGCCACGGTCTATGTTGTCGGTGACATCCCGCTCGGCCTCGCAACCGGCGATGCGGCGGGCATTACCCTGACCGCGACCATCAAGGAAGGTGCTACACCAAGCAGCCTTGGCGGTGACTACACGGTCAGCGCGACCAATACCGAAGATGGTACAGTCAACGCTGCGAATATCGACAATGTGTACGTCAATGCATCGGCGTCCGATACGGACAATTTCGTGATTTCCGCAGCCAATGTCAGTGTTGTGAAGTCCAGCGCGGTATTGTGGGATCCGGTAAACGGCAGCACCAACCCGAAATCGATTCCGGGTGCGGTTATCGAATATTGTATCGCCGTGACCAACGCGACGGGCAGTGCGACCGCGACCAGCGTCAGCATTTCGGATGACATTTCCGCTCTGGATCTGTCCTTCTACGCGACGGCTCCGGTATCGGGACCAGCCACCATTCCAGTGGCGAACGGTGTCCGCTCGGCTCTGGCTTGTGACGGAACCGGCACCAATGCCGATGCCAGCGGCCTCGGCGAGGCAGGCGGCATCATCAGTGGCAACCTCGGCGATGTCGCTGCGGGCGTCACCGAAACCCTGCTCTTCCGGGCAACGGTTGACTAAAAATTGAGGAATGCGGCGGCTTTCCGGTCCATTCGGAAAGCCGCCGCCTCCCCTTTTTGGGCCCTTTTTTTGGATGCGTTGGTTAACCAACCTTATTAAGCCAGTCAGTCTGGCTCTTGCTGCAGGTGCAATGATCGCGCCTGCCTCTATGATTCCTGCGCATGCCCAAAGCTTCCCTCTCATCACCAATGTGGCGGAGGCAGAATGGGATGTCGGCAACACACGCCTGCAAACCCCGTCCAATCGCGTCGATATTCAGGTTGTCGCACCCCCAACAGTGCCGCCTGAGATCACGCTTTTCCATTTTGATGATCCACCAGGTGCGGAACAGCTGCCCCTCCCTGGCACCATGTGCAGAGGCTCCGGCGGCAATGTCCCTGTTGAGCTTCGCGGTGTGTTTGCCGGAACCAGTACCAGCCCAGCCTCGATCATGGAAACGGACAGAATCCGCGCCGGGGAGCCACTAATTGCTTCAGTTCTTGCCCCAAACAAGAATTTGAACAGTGCCGCTATCGACAGTTTCGATATTGTCCTCACCACGCCTTCTGGCGACCGTGAGACAATCAATATCGTTGAAACTGACGTAAATAGCGGCCGTTTCGTTGGCATGATCAATACCGCAGCGATTCCGCCTGCGCCGGTTCAGGGCGATTGCGTCCTGTCCGTGCAGCCTGGCGATCAGCTCAATGTGGGTATTGATGAGGTCAGCGGTAGTGCCATTGGCACAGTCGCAATCGGGATCTTGATCGATCCCTTTGGTGAAACCTTTGACAGCGGCGACGGCGCCCCTGTCGATGGCACACGGGTAACGCTCATAGATGTTGCCACGGGCCTGCCAGCAGAAGTTTTCGGTGATGACGGCGTCTCTGTGTTCCCCAGCACAGTGATTTCCGGCGGATCCGTGACCGATAGCGGCGGCAATGTGTATGACTTCTCCGAAGGCTTTTATCGCTTCCCGTTTGCCCGTCCCGGCCAGTATAGGCTGCTGATAGAGCCCCCAGCGCCCTATACAGCGCCATCCTCGGCCACCCCGGAAGAGCTGTCAGGCTTCCGGCGCACCGACGGCTTGCCCTTCACCATTGTGGATGGCTCTTATGGCGGGATCATCACCCTGAATGATCCGGCACCGGTCCGCGTGGATGTCCCGCTGGACAGGCCCGGCGTGCCGATAGCCATCACCAAGGCGGCGTCCACAGCGATTGCCGTGCCCGGTGATGCCATCCAATATCGGGTTACGGTGCAGAACAGCGATCCGGCGCGCACCACCGGCGCGATCACGATTGAGGACCAGTTGCCAAGCGCGATGCGCCTGCGCATTGACACCGTTCGCTATAATGGGGCTCTCGTGACACCTGTTGTGCAGCCCAATGGACAGAATTTCTCGGTCAACGTCCCTGCTTTGCCCCCGGCAGGCAGCGGATTATTGACCTATTTGGCGGAAGTCCGTCAGGACGCCCAGCCTGGCGATGCCATCAACACGGCTCAGGCCCGCGATAATCGCGGTGCCGAGAGCCTCGTCGCCAGTGTGCCGGTCCGCGTCGAACGCGACGGCATTTCCGAAAGATTTACGATTATCGGCCGTATTACTGACGGCGAATGCGACGTCGATCCGCGCAAAGCCGCCGGAATTGGCGGTATTCGCGTCTTGTTACAGGACGGGACCTATACTGTTACCGACGAAGACGGTCGTTATCATTTTGAGGGCATCAAGCCCGGACTGCATGTTGTTCAGGTCGATCCATCCACTTTTCCAGCCGATATGGCTCCGATTAACTGCGCGCAGAACACGCGGGCCGCCGGCAGCGATATATCGCGCTTTGTTGAAGGCCGAGGCGGAGCGCTGAAACGCGCTGATTTCCGCGCTAAAAAGGTTGCAAAGCGGGACGTGGCGACTGTCGAAACCTATCAAAAGCCGGAAGTTATTTCCGATCAGGAAGCTGCTGGAGCCGAACGAAACTGGCTGGCCGGTCAAGCACCCGGTATTGGATTCATATTCCCTGAAACCGGCTATAATCCACGGGTCAAGTCACTGCGCGTTGCTATAAAACATGGCAAAGAGCATCGGGTAGAACTCACCTTGAACGGCGAAGCGGTCAATCCGCTATCCTTTGATGGTAAGGAAAAAAGCGCCAATGGTTCGGTTCAGGTGAGCCTGTGGCGTGGTCTGGACATCAAATCGCGCAAAAACATACTCGTGGCGCGGGTCTTGGACAAAAATGGCAAGCTGGTCGAGGAACTAACCCGCGAAGTCCACTATTCGGCCAGCCCGCTCAATGCAGAACTGCTTAAAGAACGCTCTGTATTGATTGCAGATGGCGTTACCCGGCCTGTTTTGGCCGTTCGCCTGACCGATCGTGACGGTCGCCCGGCGCATCATGGCACAACCGGTGACTTCAGCGTTCCCGCCCCCTATGCCCCCGCCATTGAGGTGGATGCACAGCAGGCGAACCAGCTTTCTGGCCTCGAACGCGGCGCCCCTGTATGGCGCGTAGAAGGCGATGAGGGCATTGCCTATATCGAACTCGCGCCGACAACCGCCTCGGGTTCTGTCAGCGTCACTTTCCCGTTTCAGGATGGCGAAGTATCGCGCGAACAACGCATTGAAACATGGCTTGATCCCGGCAATCGTCCGTGGACTGTTGTTGGCTTTGCTGCGGGGACCGTGGGTTTCAACACATTGGACGAGCGTCTTGAAGACCTTGTCGACGATGATGATAATATCAATGTTGATGGTCGCGTTGCGCTTTATGCCAAAGGCCGCGTCACCGGCAAATGGCTGATGACGCTGGCCTATGATACCGACAAGCAAGAAGATGAAACCCGCTTTGCCGGTGTTATCGACCCACGCCGTTATTACACCGTTTATGCGGATCGTTCAGAACAGCGTTTCGATGCCGCTTCGGTTCGCCGTTTATATTTAAAGCTTGAGCGTCCTCAGTTTTACGCGCTGTTTGGTGATTACGAGACTGGTATCAATGAGCCTGAACTGGCCCGTTACCAACGCGCGTTCAACGGTGTGAAAGCTGAATATCGCAACGATCAGGTCAGCGCGCTGGCCTTTGGCGCGGATGCGGCGAACCGTTTCCGCCGGGAAGAAATTCAGGGCAACGGCCTGTCCGGTCCCTACGCCCTCTCCACCCGAGATATTATCGCAAATAGCGAGCGTATCACATTGGAAACACGCGATCGTTTACGCTCTGACCGGATTGTTGAGCGCAAAGAACTCACGCGCCATATCGATTATGATATCGACTATCTCGCTGGCACCTTGCGGTTCCGTGAGCCGGTTTTGAGCCGCAGCAGCGGTCTCGATCCGCAATTCATCATCGCTGAATATGAAATGTTGGGCGTGGGTGGCCGCGATCTAAACGCTGGCGGTCGTCTGACTTACGAGTCCAAGGACAAGAAGTTCAAAGTCGGTGCTACCGCGATCCATGACGAGAATGAAAGCGTCAAAAGCGATCTTGTAGGCGTGGATGTGCGCTATCGGCCCAATCTGAAAACGGAATTTCGAGCAGAGGTGGCTTCCAGCGACAGCGAAGACAAAACCGCCGACGTGCTAAATGGCGAGCAACGCGGTGCAGATAGCGCCGTTGCCTGGCTGGTCGAGGCTGAGCATCATGGTTCCAATTTCGATGTCCTCGCCTATGTGCGCCAGCAATCCGCCGGTTTTGGTCTGGGTCAGCTTAACGCAGCGGAAAGCGGTACCCGCAAATTCGGTATCGACACGCGTGTGCGTCTCAATGACAAGCTGTCGCTTTCAGCCAGCGGTTATCAGGAGAATTTCCTGACCAGCAATGCGCGTCGGCGCTCCGGCACGGCGGAAATCGAATATCGCAACGACAATACCGCCCTGCGTGCCGGTGTCGTCCATGCCGAGGACAGATTGTCTGACGGTAGCGTCAATCGCTCTACATTAGCGCGGCTTGGTGCGACGCAAAGACTGTTTGACGGCAAGCTGGAACTGGATGCCCAAACCGAATTCGCACTCGGCGGCCAGGATGAAAGCATCGACTTTCCGGCCCGTCACAGCGTGACCGCACGCTATGCGATCACCAACGATATCAAGCTGGTCGGTACATATGAGATCGCCGATGGCGAGAATATCGATGCGCGCACCGCTCGCATTGGTGTCGATGTCGCGCCATGGGATGGAGCGCGTGCCGTGGTCAGTGCCAATCAACAGGAAATTACCGAATTTGGCCCGCGCACCTTTGCCGCTTACGGCCTGACTCAGTCTATTCCGCTCGACGACAAGTGGACGATCGATTTCTCACTCGACGGCAACGAAACCTTGGGGGGTTTTGACCGCAGCGATGTGATTAACGACGAACAACCTGTCGCTTCCGGCGGTTTTCTGGGCAATGATGGCTCGTTGACGGAAGATTTCATCGCCGTCACTGCCGGTGCAACCTTCCGCAGCGACGACTGGAGCTGGGTCAGCCGCGCCGAATATCGCGATGGCGATATCTCGGAACGCTATGGATTCACCTCTGCCGTTTTGAAACAAATCGGTGAAGGCAGCGCTTTGGGGGCATTGGGCAGCATCTTCGTCGCCGAAGATGAAACCGGCACCAACACCAGAGTGATCGAAGCGGAGGCCAGCTGGGCCCATCGCCCGGCGGACAGCCGCTGGTCATGGCTCGAAAAACTCGAATTTCGCGAAGACCGCGTGCGCAATGCGACCGCGGGCACGTCCGGACCGATTGGCGGCGCGCCGCTACTGGTCAACGGGGACGTAACTTCTCGTAGAATTATCAATAGTTTAAGCGTCAATTACACGCCGATTGACGCGGATGATGGCATCTTTACCGAAGCCGGAGAATATAGTTTCTTTTGGGGAAGCCGCTATGTTTTCGATAAATTTGGTGAAGATGATGTCAAAGGCTGGAGCAATGTGGTCGGGGCGGACGTCAAGTTCGACCTTTCCGACACCATTGACATCGGCGGACAGGCGACTGCGCGTATAGGTACGGACTTTGATACGATTGCCTATAGCGGGGGACCGAGTATCGGGATCACGCCGTTTAAAAACGGCTATATCTCGCTCGGCTATAATGTGGTGGGTTTTGAAGACCGCGACTTTGAAGAAAGCCGCTATACCAGAGATGGGCCCTTCATCACCTTCCGCCTGAAATTTGACCAGCAGACCCTGGGGAGTTTGGGGCTTTAACGGGGCCGTTGCGTCACACATCCGTCACCTTTCAGTTGATGGATGCAAAATAGCTTTGAAGATTTGTGCTCCGCACTTGATGCGGAGCCCAGGTTAGCAGGGCGCAACAGGTAACCCTAGGCTCCGCATCAAGTGCGGAGCACGTTGCTCTGTGTGTAAATTGCTGAGCGATTATCGCAAAACCAGCGCTTTGGGGAGTGCCGGAAACCGCGACAATCAATCAGCGAACAACAATACAGGTGTTTCAAGCAAATGCTTGAGCGCTTGCACATAACTGGCGGCATCATAGCCGTCCACGACCCTGTGATCACACGAGATCGACAGATTCATCAGCTTGCGTGCCTGAATCTCACCGTCAATGATCATGGGGCGCTCGACGATCTTGTTAGGACCGATAATCGCGACCTGCGGGCGTTGTATGACGGGTGTCGTCGCAATGCCGCCCAAGGGGCCGAGAGACGTCAATGTCAGCGTCGATCCCGACAATTCGTCCGCCTTTGCGCTGCCATCGCGCGCAGCGGCCGATAAACGGCTGATATCTGAGGCCAATTGCCAGATATTCTTGTCCTGTGCGTCCCGTATAACCGGCACCATAAGGCCCTGTTCGGTCTGTGTGGCCATGCCCAGGTGCACGGCGCCATGACGCGTTATTAGGCCGGCTTCGTCGTCATAAGTCGCATTAAGCATCGGAAATTGCGGCAGCGCTTTGCAGATGGCAACGATCATCAAAGGCAACATGGTGATTTTTGGCCGGTCGCCGCGATTGGCATTCAGGTCCGTGCGCATATCTTCGACCGCGGTCATATCAATTTCATCGACATAGGAAAAATGCGGAATATGGCGTTTCGATTCCGCCATATTCTGGGCGATCTTGCGGCGCATGCCGATGACCTTGATGGTTTCGTCGTCACGTTTGAGAGACGCGCCCGAGGGCCGATAACCCTGCCCGCTGCCATAGCTCAAATAGGCATCCAGATCGCTGTGCCGGATATGCTCGCCCTGGGCCTTCACGAGGCTCAGATCAACGCCCAGATCGGCCGCGCGTTTACGCACGGCGGGGGTCGCGAGAACCTTTGCCGATGGCGTGGATTCTGCTGCCATGACGTCACTTTTGGGTGGTTCCGTAACGGTTTTGTCAACTTCGGGGGCGGGCGCTGGGGCCTCGGCAGATCGTTCACTTTCTTCTTTATTATCAGTAGTTTGAACTGGCGTCGTGACGTCACTTTCGACCGCAGCGTTACTTTCCGACAGTCCCGCTTCCGCGGCACTTCCGTCACCTTCCGCCTCTATCTGAACCAGCATAGAACCGATGGCGATGATATCGCCTTCTTCCCCCGCAACAGCAACAATCGTTCCCGATACCGGCGCTTCCATTTCAACCGTCGCCTTGTCGGTCATCATGTCGGCAATCTGATCATCTTCCTCGACCCGATCACCGACCTTCACATGCCAAGCGACGATCTCCGCCTCGGCTATGCCTTCGCCGATATCAGGCAGGTTGAAAGTGTAAATGCTCATGCTGTCAGCTCCCCGACTATCTTATCCAAAGCTTCCCCGATCCGGACCGGTCCCGGGAAATAAGCCCATTCCAGTGAATGAGGGTAAGGCGTATCAAATCCGGTCACTCGCTCAATCGGTGCCTCAAGATGATAGAAGCACCGCTCCTGCACCAGCGCCGACAGTTCCGCCCCAAATCCACTCGTGCGGGTCGCCTCATGAATGATCAGGCAGCGCCCGGTCTTCTTCACCGACGCCTCAATCGTCTCGATATCCAGCGGAACGAGCGTTCGCAGGTCAATCACTTCCGCATCAACACCTTGTTCTTCAACCACCGCCCTTGCGACATGAACCATTGTGCCATAGGCTAGAATAGTCACAGCTTCACCAGCGCGGACTATGTTCGCCTTACCAAGCGGTATCTTGTAATAGTCCTCGGGGACTTCAGACGCCTCAAACTTCGACCAGGGCTCTACCGGCTTGTCATAATAGCCAGTGAAAGGACCATTGTAGATCCGCTTGGGTTCAAAGAACATGACCGGGTCATTGTCTTCAATCGCCGAAATAAGCAGTCCCTTGGCGTCATAAGGCGTTGATGGAATTACTGTCTTCAAGCCACAGACATGGGTAAACATGCTCTCCGGCGACTGGCTATGTGTTTGCCCGCCGAAGATACCGCCCCCAAAGGGCGAGCGCACCGTAATCGCACTGGTAAACTCGGCAGCAGACCGATAACGCAAGCGCGCGGCCTCGGATACAAGCTGGTCAAGGCCGGGGTAGATATAATCGGCAAACTGGATTTCCGGCACCGGCCGCATACCGTAAGCCGCCATGCCGACAGCGACTCCGATAATCCCGCATTCGCTGATCGGTGTATCAAAACACCGCGTCTTGCCGTGCTTTTCCTGAAGTCCAGCGGTCGCCCGGAAAACACCGCCAAAATAGCCGACATCTTCGCCCATGATAACCACATCATCATCGCGCGCCATCATGTTGTCCAGGCCACTGTTAATGGCTTCTATCATGTTCATGGTCGTCATTACTTGGATGCCTCCGCATCAGGCCATTTGATTTCCCGTTCCCGGTTCGCCTGATCGCTCTGTTCTTTCAGATGCCAGGGCATTTCTTCAAAGACATCCTGGAACATCGTCTCAAAAGGCTGGTGTAGACCATGACCCAAAATACCGTTTTTCTCAGCTTCCTTGGTCGCGACTTTCACAGCGTCAATACATTCTTTGTCGAGTGCTTCATGCTGCTCTTTACTCCAAACACCGCGATGGATCAGGTGGCGTTTCAACCGGGTAATCGGGTCACCCAATGGCCATTCCTCGCGTTCTTGTGCGCTTCGATAGGCGCTGGGATCATCAGACGTGCTGTGCGCTTCTGCGCGATAGGTGAAATGCTCAATCAGCGTCGGACCATTGTTGGTTCGCGCCCGTTCCGCCGCCCATTGGGTTGCTGCATAAACGGCCAAGGGGTCATTGCCATCAACCCGCAGTCCGGCGATTCCGTAACCTGCAGCCCGCGCAGCAAAAGTTGTCCGCTCAGCGCCTGCAAAACCAGAAAACGAAGAGATAGCCCATTGGTTATTGACGATATTCATGACAATCGGTGCGTTGTAGACGGCAGCAAAGGTCATCGCACTGTGGAAATCACCCTCAGCGGTAGAGCCCTCCCCACACCAAGTCGCTGCTATACGGGTATCGCCTTTGGCAGCGCTCGCCATCGCCCATCCAACAGCCTGCGGATATTGGGTCGCCAGATTGCCAGATATGGAGAAAAACCCAAGCTCCCGCGAACAATACATGATCGGTAGCTGACGACCTTTTAACTTGTCTTCCCGGTTGGAGAAAATCTGATTGATCATGTCCACCATCGGATAGCCACGAACAAACAAGATACCCTGCTGGCGATAGCTCGGGAAACACATATCATCGCTATGCAGTGCCATGGCTGCTGCAACTGATGTCGCCTCTTCGCCCGTGGATTTCATATAAAAGCTGGTTTTACCCTGCCGCTGCATTCGGTGCAGCCGGTCATCAAATGCCCTCACCTGCGCCATGGTCTTAAGCATTTGCAAGAGCGTTTCGTCGGATAGCTTCGGATCCCACGGACCAACCGCCTTGTAGTCGTCATCCAGCACACGGACCATGTCATAGACCATTTCCCGCATTGTCGCGGGATCGCTGGCCAAATCTGGTCGCGGCTGATCGCCAGCCTTGGGGATAACGACGTCACTATAGTCCACTGTATCACCCGGACGATATTTCGGCTCGGGCACATGCAGGGATAATGGCGGCAAATTGGTTTTCGGCTTGTCGTCAGCCACAAGGCTTCTCCTACAATCACGCACTTGCTGCGTTGCAATATAAATATATTATTGTGTTACATTATTACAAAAAGATATTTAGGTCAATCTCCCTGCCCTAACTGTTGTCGCAAAAAAAGGGGCGCAAACATGTTGCGCCCCTGCTTAGCATATAACGGAGACAGTTTTCAGAAACGAAACGACATATTCATCACCGCCCGGTCATCACGATATATTTGCTGGCCAATGCGAGATTCTAACGCGCCACCGATAGAAAGTGGTCCGTTGGTAAACTGAAAGCCACCCTTCACTTCACCATAGGAGGAATCTTGCAGGCCGATTGGCAAAGCCAATGCAACATTCTCGGCGTCAAGGAAACGGACAAGAAAGTTGGTATCGTTGCCTGACAAACGATTGACGTAATCAACCTTCATTTCCGGATGGAAAGACCAACCAGAAGCAAAGCCCAACTTACTGCTGCCGGACAGTTTCAACCCGACTTTTGCATCGACGCCCGATCGACTAATATCATCCACTGTCAGCGCCAGGTCACCTGCACCATCGCGGAATCCGTTTACCGCATAGGATGAATATCCGATGCTGGCACGCGGTGTCAGGGTCAACCCATCCATGGCGATATTGTAACCAGCTTCGATCTCAGTGGCAAACGTCAGCGAGTTGGTGTTCAGATTATTCTGTGACAAACCAACAGACAAACGGCTCGTGCTGTCGATCCGAGAATAGCCAATAGACGCTTGGCCTCCGAGGTAGAAACTACGACCAAGATCATAGCTGCCGTAAACTGACGCTTGATTGGTCTCGACATTTGCAAGACTTCCACCAACCTGCTGTGCACCGTCGGCATAGCCAAATGCCGTCCCAAAGTTGGTTCTGTCATCCAGGGCGAATTCCAGGCCCATTGCAATATGCCAGCTACCTTGCTGATCGTCTGTTCCATTGCCAGAAAAAGCCAAGGCTGACTGATTATAACCTGCCGACATAAAACCGCTCATATTTTCGGGAAGCGCAACCGCATTCCAATCCGATGACTGGTAGTTACCGGCAAAGCTCATCTGGGATGCGGTGCTGTTGGTTAGATGGCGGTTGTTTAAAACCCCAGGCGCACCAATGATCCTGATTTTACCCTTCACCCCTTGCTTCGCACTAAGCAAAGACAAGCGATCGGAAACAAGGCTGCGCATTGCATAACCCTGTTGTTGATCGAGCGTCGTTGTCCGTCCGGCCTGTGTTGCCGAAAGGCTCTGGAATGTAGCGTTTAACTGGCCAACTTCCATGACATCAATGAGACCATAGACATCAGCGAGATCATTGTAGCTGTTGAGCCGAGCCCCATCCAAAGCATTACCAAAAGCCAGGGAGAACGGATTGGTGACACCATTGCTGCCAAAGAAGTCAGAGAACCGGATGGCACGCATGCGCGCTGTGACATTATCCGGGCCATAGATGAGTTCCGGATAAAGCACACCGATACGACCTACCACATCGTCAAAGGTGTTTTCGACACCACCCTCGGCCGTGATGATTTCAAAGGTTTGACCAAACCGGGCGCTGTTGCGACCAAAAGCATTGATCACAGCAGCAGTACCCCCCAGCGAAATGATGCCAGGATTATCATCATCGCTAAGCACCGCTAGCTTGTCGTTACCAGACCGACCGACATCAAAAATAGATAGCGTGCCAGATGCAAGAATGACATCACCTGCGATTGTCAGCGTGCCGGTATCACCAAAGTCAAGGCCCGGTGCTATAGAACCATTGACCGATGTCAGGAATGTGGGGTCGAAGAGGCCGGTGCCTGTTAACAGCCCTACACCGAGAAAAGCTTCACCCGTTGTAAGAGTACCCCGAAGGTCAAGCCATCCGCCTGTCTGCGTATAATCACCCCAGACTTTCAAGTTCCCTCGTCGGCGAATATCGAGCCGGGCTGCGCCCTCTAGATTGAGGCGATCAATAGTCACGTCGTCGCGCAGTCTTGTCGCTCCGGCTGCGGCCAGTGTCACTTCGTAATAGCGTGCCCGAACGCCAGCTGATGGGTCAGCCACGACATTATTCGGGACGAAATTACGGCTGCCCGGACCGCCCTCGATAAACACACTATTCGGTGTTCCCTCATCAAAATCAACGCTCAAAGTTGAGAGGTCGAGACAATCATCGAGAAAACAAACGTTGCCGAATTTGGGTGTGTCGCCTGTCACGCCTTGGGCTTCAAAACCCGGGAGCGCATTGACGAGTTCCCCATCCACGCTAATGGCATAGCTTGGGTCCATATCCTGCACCCAATGACGCGGGTTCATCCAGTTGCGTGTTCCAGCGCGACTGGATGCATAAACATAGCTGTTGTTTGCCACAATCTGATCCCAGAACAGATAGAGCGGCTGATAAAAGCTTTGTGTGCCGTAAGATGAGAAGGGTTGGAATGTGAGTTCCGGATTAGGGTCGTCCTCACTACCGAAAAACCGTGAACCGCCCGACAATACTGATGTAATCACCGGTATATCAAACAGCTCATCTGCAACCAATGCACTTCCAGAGTCACCACCAGCTGTCGTCCCTTCGCGTGGCAATGCCGCCCCATCATAAAGGTCGAAGTCGAACCGGCCATTTTCTGGATCGAAAACGGCTTCTCCATCCGGGCTGTCAAAGTCGGTGTTATACAGAGTTTGGGGTAATGCTGGATCACCAGGGCCAAAGAGGAAGTTATTCCTGTCGTCCAGCGAACTAGCGGATGAGATCATATTTTCTGCAATACGGCGGCGAAAATCGATACCAAGATTGGAACCATCAGGCCCCAGTCCTCTTGCGCCATAACCATTTATAACGCCGTGAGTTTCTTCCCTTAACGGCGAAAAAAGAAGGGTCCAGGTTGGAACGCCGTCAGCATGTGTATCGAGGGTGGCCAGCGCAACATCCGCTTCAAGAAAGCCCAGCGGGACGGAACGTTCATCATACCAAACCTGTTCCACATTATAGATATTGAAATCGACGTCTGTCTGATTGGCTGCACCACCATCAAGGCCGACCCAGCGCCGCACGGCCGGAAGGTTGTCAGCGCTAAAGCCGAAAGCGATTGCCGTACCACCGGTTGCAAATCCATAGCTTTCTGCCGCCTGATCATTTACACAATGCGCAGCAAATATAACGGTTCGCGGATTGATTAACGTGCCTGTGCAAAGGCCCAACCCAAATGTATTCTGATCCGGCCTAGTAGTCATTTGGCCAACACCCGTGACGTCAACTATATTGTCAAAAACTCCAACCGGCGGCGGGTCGTCTAACGTCAGATCATCCCGTATGACGATGCTTGGAGCGTCCTCGACCATAACCGGTCGCGATTGCGCGCTTTGTTCGTAAAGCATCGGCGCAGAATTTTCAGCACCTGCTAATGCCGTCTGCGCTTGGGCCGGCGCTGCCAGTGCTGCGATACAAGCGATGGATGAAACGTTTATCAATAGTAGTCGGTTAATGTCGCGGATTTGCATTCGAACGCTCCTTAAGAGTTGGTTGAACTACGCATCACTACTGTTTTTAGGTGTGTTCACGACTCGGTGACAATCTCATAATAGCATGATTTATTGTAAATTTACATTCCTGTGATGGAACATTGTTACGCGCCCTTGTCATCCCGTAATCGGAAGGCGCAATTTTTCAGAGGTTGAAGGCTTGTTCTTTAAACAGCTACCGGCGCAGAAATATGCGGTTGTGGCGCGTAATCCAGAACTTCAAAATCAGTAATGCTATAGTCAAAAATCGATTTTGGTTTGTCCAATATTTTAAGTTTAGGCTCTCCTGCAGGCGTTCGCGAGAGTTGTTCTTCAACCAGTTCCGAGTGGTTCATATACAAATGGACATCGCCGCCATTCCAAACCAACTCTCCAGGCTCCAAATCACATTGCTGTGCAATCATTCGAACCAATAATGCTGCCGAATACACGTTGAAAGCGAAACCGAGACCAAGATCACAACTGCGCTGATATAATATACCCGACAATTTTCCATTGGCGACATAAAACTGATAGGTTTTATGACATGGTGGCAAGGCCATTTCGTCAAGTTCAGCCACATTCCAACCAGTAAAAATGTGCCTTCTGGAACCAGGATTATTTCTAAGACCATCAATCAGCAGCTGTATCTGATTGATTCCTTTCTCTTCTCGGCGATAGAGGCCCTCTCCTGCAGGCACATAACGGGGCCAATTCACCCACTGCTTGCCATAAACAGGACCCAAGTCACCCCATTGCTGTGCAAAGGCATCATCCTCAATGATGCGCTCTTCGAAAGCATCGCGGCTTATTTTATTCCCGGTTTCTTTCCGATATTTGTCCAGCGGCCAATCGGTCCAGATATGGACTTTTTGTGCTACGAGTGAACGGATATTGGTATCACCGGTAAGGAACCAGAGCATTTCCCGCGTAGCAGTTTTCCAAAAAACGCGTTTGGTGGTGAGAAGCGGAATTGCGTCATCCGCAAGGTTAAAGCGCATCGTGGCGCCGAATATAGCCCGCGTGCCAACGCCAGTGCGATCAATCCGTTCGTCACCATTCATCCAAATATGACGCATCAGATCAAGATATTGTTGCTCATAATGCTGGCCAGGAATCACACTGCTTACTCCAAAATAGTTGCTACAACGCTATACAGCTCTTTTGATATGCTCAACCAAGCAATTTGCAGTATTAATCGACCGGCGCCGCGATCCTTTAGAATATCTCGTCATTCTTGCTATCTGTCCAGAATGAACCCTCGCGACCAAAGCTAATGCGAAAAACTTGGATGCTACAATTGTTGGCTAGCCCAGTGTTTTAAGTCACTAACAATTTTCCCCTTGGAGCCGTCGAGGGTTTCAAAGGCAGCATTCAATATCGCAGCTAAGAACTGGCGCAAGTCAATCAACGCATATGGCGAACGATGCGCATCCAAGCCTTCGCTTGATAAAATTTCCATCAGATCATTATGAGAGAGCAATTTGACGGTCTGGCTCCAATCACTCTCAGCTTTGAGCGACATAAGGTTGGACAACTCGACGATAAGAAAACATGGAAAATCGTCGCCGTCATCGGCTTGTCCTCCTCGCGCGACCCGTGCAACAGCCGATAAAAAAACATCTTCAAATTTTACGATCTCATTAACACTGCGATCCGGCGTTGAGCCTATTTCCAGGCAATCGAGAGCAAGTCCGATAAGAAATAATTCTCGCCAAGAATATGCAACCATATGCCCCTTGCCTGTATTTGCTCCGGCAGGAAAGCCAAGGCGTTGAAAATGTTGCAGCCTGCCCCGAAACGCGACTACCTTATCTTTCGTTATCTTGTGTTTTATCGAAAGTATTTCCAATATCTCTGAATATGAGATCTCCATCGCCTGCCCCCGAATTTGTTATCATTATTCCACACACCAGTTGCACAACACGCCCAGCTTATGAACAATATTGTTATTGTTCATAAGCTGGGCGTTTGGGACGTATTTATCAAGCATTGTTATTACCAATTTGGGAGTGCCGCTGCGAAATATCTAGGTTTATATGGTTTCAGCCAAGTCCACCTTCACAGCACGCTTCACTTCTTCCATGACGGGGAAGGTCGTTGTTTGGTAGACGCCTGGCAAGTCGTTTATGCAATCGGTAAGAATCGCCCGATATTCCTCCATATTGCGACAGCGCACCTTGAGGAGATAGTCGAAGCCGCCTGCCATCATATGGCATGACTGAATCGCATCCATTTTTCGAACAGCAGCATTAAATTGCTCAAGATGCCGGCGACTGGTCGCCTCCAGTTTCACCTGAATGAACACAACATAGTTTTTTCGTATCTTCCGCATATTCAGCCGCGCATGATAGCCGGTGATATAGCCTTCTTCCTCAAGGCGCTTGAGACGAATCTGACAGGGAGTTTTGGATAACCCTACTTGTGCAGAAAGCGAAGAAAGAGAAAGCCGACCGTCGGCCTGAACCGCAGCCAATATTCGCCAATCAAATTTATCAAGCTGTCTATCTTCTATCATATATCAAAACTTTCGCTCTATTAAATGGCATATAATTAGTATTTTTTCCTACTCCTTTCCATTTTTTGGGCATTACTTACCTAATAGAATTCGATAAATTCGCAAGATGAATCAGCACAAGCCCGTCCGCACATCCGATCACAAACTTCGTACCATCATTTCTGATGCGACTTGGCATGCAGAAAAGGTTGCGCAAGCAGAAATGCTGAGAAATCTCAATTTGGACAGTGCCGCTTGGGCCAGGATATCAGCCAGCAGCAGCACCTTGATAAAAGATCTGCGCGCCCAAACAAAAAAACCGCTAATTGATCAATTCCTCACAGAATATGGCTTGTCGAGTGACGAAGGCATCCAACTGATGCGGTTGGCAGAGGCATTGTCTCGTACCACAGACCCAATAACGGCTAACGAATTGATCCGCGACAAGCTTACCGACCGCCGCTGGCTTTCGCACAGCGGGTCGGGTCATACAGTGGCAATGAGTTTGTCTGGCAGAGCTTTGCATCTGGCCGACAAATGGCTGCAATGGACCAAAGATAGCAAAAACCCGTTAGTAAAAATTGGCAATGCCAAATTTCGTTTTTTCACGCGTACCGCAATTAAGGCGTTGTCATCCCAATTTGTGTTCGCCGAGACACTCGAAAAAGCGCTCAAGCGAAGTACGGTATATGGGCGAAAAGGTTACCTGTTTTCATTTGATATGCTGGGGGAAGCGGCCCGTACAGCCGGAGATGCAGAAAAATACTATGCTGCATATGCCAACGCCTTGGACAAAGTAGCTGACCACGCACAATCGGATGATCCGCGTTTAAATAACGGGATTTCCGTGAAACTTTCTGCCCTGCACCCGCGCTATGAATATGCTCAGGCAGAACATGTCGTCCCGGATATAACTGCCAAGCTGTTGAAGTTGGCGGTCAAAGCACGCGAGGCCAATGTCCAGGTTACCATCGATGCAGAAGAAGCCGAGCGACTTGATATATCGATGGATGTTCTCGCGGCCCTTGTGGCTGCCCCTGAATTGAAAGGTTGGCAAGGGCTCGGCTTCGTCGTGCAAGCTTACCAAAGACGCGCCTTGCCCTTGCTTGATTGGCTGGCCCAAAAATCCCGACAGCTGGAAGCGCCCTTATTCATTCGCTTGGTGAAAGGTGCCTATTGGGACAGCGAAATTAAACGCGCTCAGGAAATGGGGCTTGAGAGCTATCCGGTATTCACCCGAAAAGAGATGACCGATCTGAGCTATTTGGCCTGCGCGAAGAAACTATTAGACAACCCAAATTGCTTTCATCCACAATTTGCGACACATAATGCATATAGCGTGGCCGCTGTGCAAGAGCTTGCCGGCGCCACCAAAACCATCGAATTCCAGCGCCTTTTTGGCATGGGCCAACAGCTGCACGATGCTATCCTGGCTCAACCCCATATAACCAGCCGGATATATGCACCTGTCGGCACACAAAAAGATCTCTTGTCCTATCTCATTCGGCGGCTACTGGAAAACGGCGCCAACAGCTCTTTCGTCCATAAACTTGCAGATCGCGATGTTGAGCTATCCGCGCTCATCCAAGACCCCGTCACCGCGCTTGCGCAATATGGATCAACGGCAAACGACAAGATTCCAGAGCCTCGAGCTTATCTCCACGGTTCTCGGGAAATCGCCGCGGGTCGGGATCTGTCCAATCCAACTGTTCGATCTCACTTTCAAAATGGGTTAGTCCACGCTTCTGGCAAAACCTATCTTGCTACTTCGGTTGTCGCTGGCAAAGCGGCCGCCGGAAATGAGCGCGCGATAGCGAACCCGGCCATACTCAACCAGTGTATTGGCAATTTCATAGCGGCTGACGAGAAACTGGCCAAAATTGCGGTCCAAACCGCCAGCAAAGCTTTCGGACCTTGGTCTCGCCGCCCGATTGCTGAACGCGCGGCGGCCTTGGAAAATGCTGCCAATCTACTCGAGCAACGCGCCGGAATCTTTCATTTTCTTGCGATCAAAGAGGCCGGAAAAACATGGTCAGACGCTATAGATGAAGTGCGTGAAGCCGTCGACTTCTGTCGCTATTATGCACAGCAGATAAAAGCTGGGTCATTTGCAGACCGAGAGGCTTTGGGTGTCACGATATGCATTTCACCTTGGAATTTTCCGCTAGCAATATTCCTTGGTCAGATCACCGCCGCGCTTGCGGCTGGAAATACGGTCGTGGCCAAACCTGCCGAGCAGACCCCGTTAATTGCGGCTGAGGCGGTGCGGTTGCTGCATGATGCCGGAATTGATCCGGCTGCAATTAATCTCGTCCTTGGCGATGGCGCCCATATAGGCGAAGCGTTGGTCTCCCATCCCGCAGTGGCGGCAATTTGTTTTACCGGTTCAACGGCAACCGCCAAGCGCATTGCAAACCGTCTGGCAAATGATGGTCGCGCGCTTACACCGCTAATCGCAGAAACAGGCGGTATCAATGCGATGATAGTCGATTCTTCTGCCTTGTTGGAGCAGACGGTCGATGATGTTGTGTCATCCGCCTTTCAAAGCGCTGGACAACGCTGCTCGGCATTGCGCATCTTATGCGTGCAAGAAGATGTTGCTGATGCTTTTACTGACCTGTTGAGTGGTGCGATGTACGAACTGACGATCGGCAGTCCTGATCAGATGGATTGTGATATCGGCCCCGTCATTGATGCTGCAGCGAAACAGAATATCCTCAATCATATCCAGCGATTGGAAAATATAGGAAGAAAAATTGGGGAGACACCAATAGGGAATATACAGGATGGCCATTTCATTCCACCTGTTGCCTATGAGCTAGATCATTTCTCGGATGTTGATCGAGAAATATTCGGCCCGGTACTCCATATCGTGCGATTTGCTGCCGGGGACAAAATCGAGATGATTGATCACATAAATAATAGCGGCTTTGGTCTAACCCTTGGAATTCAAAGCAGAATTGATAGCATATGCGACACCATGTCCGCGCAGGCACATGTCGGTAACATCTACATAAACCGCAACCAGATCGGCGCGGTTGTCGGCGTGCAACCTTTTGGTGGTCAGGGACTGTCCGGGACCGGACCAAAGGCGGGAGGCCCTCTCTATCTGCTACGCTTGTCGAAACAAAGATATGCCGAAGCTAGCCGGTCATCAATCGTTCTTTCAGCAACTGATGGAGATGTTGAGCACGAAAGTCTTGAAGCAGCAGTTTCAAAGGGCATCGCGGCATACCGCAAACAGGATGGTCACTTCCTACCCGATGAAGACACCACAGCTCTTGCGGATGCTGTGGGAGGGGATTTTGGCGAAATCATTCATCGAGAACTGGAATCTCGCAATCGCACTCTGATAAACGATATGGCGTTGGCCTCGCCTGCCGGAGAAACCAACTATTACTGTGTCCGGGGACGCGGTCCCATAATTGCAATGATGCAGGACACTCATGATATTCTAACCGCATGCGCGCGCGCTATCGTTACCGGCAACAGCTTCCTGCAGGTGGACCAAGACGGAACCACCGCGAACATTAAGCCGCTGTTTGCAAAGGTAAATCAGGTGATCGGAATTGACAATTTCGTTCAGCTTACAAGCGCTGGATTGGATGATGTAGCCGACCAAATGCAAAATATAGCCGTCGGAGGCCTTATCATCGAGCCCAATAACGCGAATATTGATGCACTGGGAATTGCGATTGCGGAAAGAAAAGGAGCGATTTTATCGATTTTAACCTTGGCGGATTCACACGATCGGTTTGTCTATGAAAAAACGATAACACGCAATGTAGCTGCTGCGGGGGGCGACGTATCGCTGTTGAACGCCTAGAATAGCCCATTCTTTGGGAATTGACCGTTTAATAACAGGGATGCACAATACCAATGAAACGTTAACCTTATTTTGATTATCGCTGCGTAGGGCAGTGATATGACAACGCGCGTTCTCATTGTTGATGACCGGCCAACAAATCTCAGGATTTATGCCCAGTTTGTGACCATCATGGGGGAGAAATACTCCTCCGTGACATTTGCCGATCCCGTTGAAGCATTGGAATGGCTTGGGAATAACGGTGCGGAACTGCTTGTTGTTGACTATCGCATGCCGCAGATGAACGGCGCTGAATTTATCAGAAAAGTCCGTAAAATGGCCAGCTGCAGTGATGTCCCTGCAATCGTCATTACAGCCCATCAGGATCGCGAATGTCGTCTTTCTGCTCTTGATGCCGGAGCGACCGACTTTCTTCAGAGTCCGGTATCCCATGTAGAGTTTTGCAAGCGCGCCATGTCACTTCTGACGAAAAGCGAGAAAAGCGTCAATTTGCGGAAGCGGGCATCGGAGATCGAGCGGAAACACGCAGCGCTGTCTGACGCCGTCGATAAAGATACGCCAGCAAGCAAAAGCATGCTGGAACAAATCATCGATACCATACCGATCATGATCAACGCCACAGATCGTTCAGGTCGGTGTCTTTTCACCAATGCCTATCAATCCGCCCTGTTTGACAAGACACCTGACCAGATGGTCGGCAAAGATTTTGGTGAATTGCTTGGGCCGGAACTCGCGCAAAATTCGGAACGCAGAAATAAGAGCGTGCTCAAATCAGAGCAACCCATTCCTCACTATGAAGAGAAGTTCGTCAGTGACGGCGTCGAGCTCATTTTCCATTGCAACAAGTCTCCATTATTGAATCATAACGGTGAGACTATTGGCGTATTGACGACCGCAGTTGATATTACCGCGCGTAAATTTGCGGAAGAGCACCGGACGCATCTTGCTTTGCATGATATGTTAACGGGGTTGCCCAATCGCGCATTATTGGCTGAAAAAGTCCGTAAAGCTATCGACACGTGCTCAAAAACGGGTCAGGAAGCGGCCTTATTGCTACTTGATCTGGATCGTTTCAAAGTAATCAATGATACCCGCGGGCATCATAGCGGCGACACATTGTTGAGAGAAGTCGCCGATCGTCTCGTCGAGATGATCGGACCGGACGATTTTGCAGCCCGTATCGGTGGTGATGAATTTGCCATCATATTGGGCAAAGTGGATGGTTCGGATGCCATCAACTCACGCTGCACCAAATTACTCAAAGCAATAAATCAGCCCTATTCGATCAGCGGCATAGAGCAGGTCATCGGTGCCAGCATCGGGGTAAGCTTGATACCAACCGACGGCACGGAATATGAGGAGCTACTCCGCCTCGCCGATCTCGCAATGTATGATGCGAAGGCCAATGGCCGCAATTGCCATCGCTTCTTCTCAGAAGGTATGAACCAGATCGCGCAGGCTGATGCTGCGCTGGAGATAGAGTTACGCAACGCGCTGGCGCAGAACGAGTTTGCTCTAGAATATCAGCCTATCGTGAATGCGAAGACCCTGAATTATGTCGGGCTGGAAGCATTGATCCGTTGGGACCACCCTACCCGTGGACGGCTCTTGCCGGTACAATTTATCAGGGTAGCCGACGACACCGGTATTATGGACAACTTGGGCAAATGGGTGATTGCCGAGGTCTGTAGACAAATCCGGCAACTTGCCGATGAGGGCGTGGATTTGCCTCGCGTGGCTATCAACATATCTCCACGCCAATTCCAGAACCAGAATGTTTGCGAAGAGATATTGAAAAATATCGAGAAGAACGGAATTGATCCTTCCAAAATTGTTGTCGAGATTACAGAAGAGTTGCTGCTGGATAATAATGATCACATCCGCCAGACATTAAACCGCCTGCGGGATACCGGTGTAGGCATCTCTATCGATGATTTTGGCACCGGTTATTCTTCATTGCAATATCTTCGCGACCTACCAGCCAATTGCCTGAAAATTGACCGTACATTCATATCTCGGATCGAACACTCATCCGCTGATCGCGCTATTATTGGCACCATCTCGCATCTCGCCCACGCGCTTGACATGCGGGTCATTGCCGAGGGCGTTGAAAATGATGCGCAGCTTGAATTGTTACAGGTATCAGGAGTTGACGAAATTCAAGGGTTTAAAATCGCCCGTCCTCAGCGCGCAGAGGATTTGCCAAAGCTTTTCCGTGCGCAATCAGCGCAAGCCTCCAGTGCAGCCGAAGGATAGCAGGATGATATCATTCCGCTCGCAATCGCGGCGCAAAAAACACAAACAGAGCAAGTCTCACCACCACCACCACCACCATCACATGCATAATCGCCATGGTGTCGCCGCTCGCGGTCGCAACCGGGAACGCGAAATGATCATAAACCGGCTGGTTTTGATCTTGATAACCCTTGCGATCTCGATATTTCTCGACGCCGGACCGGAACTCATCTTCGGCTTTCAGCTCCACTTGATGGCAAGCTTGGCAATTTTCGTCGTCTATCGCTTAAACCCCCTGCGCAGCAAGGCGCGACTGTTTGCCGGATTGATAACTGATTTTGGGGTATCGACGTATCTTTTTGAAATCGGCGGCGGCGCTGTAGCAGCGCTTTATCCGTTATATTTGTGGGTCATATTGGGCTACGGCTTCCGCTTCGGGATTAAATGGCTGGCAATCGCCGCTGCTATGGGCACGACGGCATTTGGCTGGACGGTCTACAGCGTTCCCTTCTGGCACCAAAACTATTCCCTCTCTTTGGGCTTATTAGCAGGATTGGTCGTTGTTCCCGCCTATTGCTCCACGCTGATCATCAAAATTTCCAAGGCCACCAAGGAAGCAGAAGAAGCGAATAAAGCCAAAAGCCTATTCCTGGCGAGTATCAGTCACGAATTGCGCACACCGCTCAATGCCATTATCGGATATGGCACGCACCTGCTCGATATGAAGCTGCCGGAAGCGCAACAACAAATGGTGAGCACGAGCGTTTCTGCTGGTCAACATCTCCTCCACCTCATCAACCAGTTGTTGAGTTTTGCGCGATCCGATACCCAGGAAGAACTGCCAGAGCCAAAAACATTCAGCATCGTCGACGTGCTCACGGAAGTACGCGACATCATGCAGTTAGCGGCGAGTGAAAAAGACCTGACCATCAATCTGCAGGCCGAAGCGATGAGTGATCAGCTTGTTGACGGGCAACTGGAAAATATTCGCAACATACTAATCAATCTCACGAGCAATGCGATCAAATTCACCGAAACCGGCGCTATAACCTTGAAATGTGGTATCGATACTGATGCTGATATTCCCCTGCTATGGTGTTCGGTCACCGATACTGGAACGGGCATCGCGCCCGATGCTCATGAGAAGATTTTCGAAGTTTTCCAGCAAGCCGATGACAGCATTATCGACAATTTTGGAGGAACCGGCCTCGGATTGGCGATATGTCAAAAACTGGCCATACAGATGGACGGCCTCGTCACTCTTGACAGCGCGCTGGGAGAAGGCAGCACCTTCACCCTGTCTTGCCCGATCAGTATTACAGAGGACGTTCAAAGCGAGCCTGCGGGAGATGATCTGCGCATTCTATCTCTCGGTTTTGGGTCAGATGGTCCTGAGATAAGCGGCCAAGGGGCGGCTGGAGCAAAAGTCGATCACATACAATGTTCGCCTACTGACAGGCTGGAAACAATCCTCAAACACCACCCGCTTCATTCCTATGACCTTGCGTTACTCGACAAAGCAATAGCGGAAAAACACAATGATGATGATGAATTCTGGAGTGTTTTTCGAGAAGCAGATCTGCCTCCAGTTCTGTTATCCGATGATAGCGACAAGAGCCTGGATGACATCAAGTTGCGCGCAGCATTTGCCTCAGTCTTGCCGGCTTCACCCAATTTTGACGCTGTGCGCAGCGTTGTTCAAATCGGTTGTTCATTCAACCGAACCGGTAAAAAGGCAGAGGAAGATCCTGATAGGATAGTTCGTACCGACGTATCCCTCAATATATTGATCGCCGATGATAATCGCACCAACCAGATGGTTCTACAAACCATCTTGGTCAATGCCGGGCATAAGGTTGTTGCCGTTTCAGACGGTGAACAAGCTTTGGATGAACTCGAAAAATATACTTTTGATATCGTGTTTCTGGATGTCAACATGCCGAATATCGGAGGCATCGAATGCTGTAAATTATGGCGCCAGATCGAAGGCCCGCGCAATCATGTGCCGATTATCGGACTAACCGCGGACTCCACACCGGAAACAGAGCAGAAATGTCTGGATGCAGGGATGGACCTTCGCCTCACCAAACCTATTGAAGCTGGCGTCTTGCTGGATACAGTCGCAGAACAAACGGGTAATTTCTTGGAGCCCGACACAGCACAAGCAATTAGCAAGAACGATGATCCATTTAATGTGGTCCGAAGCATCGGAGGCAAAATGACCGATCAACCGGAGCCGCCGATTGACGGCGTTCAAATGGATTATCTCAAATCCATTGGCGACGAGACTTTCATCCAATCGATCATCAGTGCGTATGTAGAAGATACGGTTGAGATAATGACCGCTTTTGAGCAGTCTGTCGAACAGATGAATGTTGATGACTTTCGTTTTCAGGCCCATGCATTTAAAAGCGGCGCCAATAATATCGGCGCAAAGAAGCTGTCAAAAATGTGTGCTCATCTCGAAGTCATAACAGAAGCCGAATTTCTCGAAAAACGGCTTAACTATCTGGAAGAAATGAAAATAGAAGTTAATCGGATCACACATTATTTCAGTAATCAGCAAAGCGATCAAACCCCTGATATGGATGATAGTTTCAGCGCTGCGAGCTAAACACTCTGAAGTGAGCGCTCAATTCTGCGTTGCTGCGCTGCTGCCAGGCGTTCCATTTTGCGAACATCGACTTCTTCAAGATGAAGCGCTGTTTCCGCCCACATATCCGTAATTTCTAACAACTCATCTATCGTGACCGGGTTTGATAGACGTCTGGCTTTATAAACGGCCCGTTCGGCATGAAAGCGTTTGCGGTTTTGTTGGGTATATTCGACAATTGCTTGTTCGCCTTTCCCATCCTCGGCAAGGATATCGACAACGCCCATGTCGTAGAGTTCCTCCGCTGTGAACAATTTGCCTTCCAATATAAACCGTTCCGTATCGCGGCGGCTGAGCCGCTGCCTCAGATAGCTATAGGCGCCCATACCCGGGAAAAGATTAAACAAAATCTCGGGCAGCCCCAATCTTGCGCTTTTTTCTGCTACCAGAAGGTCAAAAGCCAGAGCATGTTCAAACCCGCCACCCAAAGCGTCGCCCTGCACCAATGCCATAGTTATAATCGGCGCACCAAATCCCGTGCTGTTGGCATGCTGCATGTGAACGCAGGTGCGTGCATATTTTTTCAGTGCGCCCAAATCGCGCCGCCTGATGCAGTCGGCAAAATGTTTGAGATCTCCACCAAGATTATAGATACCAGGAGTATGAGATCCGCAAACAAAATATCTCAGTGGATCAGCGGCTGCATTGGCATTCGTACCGTAGTTGGTTTGAACCCAATCTTGCACCAGCTGGATTTCATCACCTAGCTCATAGGTATAGCTTGGACGTGACTTCTGATTCATATAGCACCAGAAAATCTCGTCTGACTTATCGAACCGCAAATCAATTTCATTAAATTTCTGTTTGAGTATGTCTTGACCAAAACCATGCTGCTCAATGATCAAGGATTCCGTTTCATCAAGGATCAAATCGCCCTCAACATCATTTACGGCTTGGCTTCTCAAATCCATACATACTCTCCACAAAAACGGTGCCACGTCGATACTCAAACGTAACAATTCCCGTTGTGCTTGGTAGATATTTTTATGGCACGACCCAAAAAGAAGCAAGTAAAAGGAACATTATTAAAAAGCGTCCAAAATGGAGCATTTAATTTCTTCATCTTTGGCGTGACTTAATAGCAGGTATCCTGTTGTAAAATCTGGTAAATTGAAGTTTGATGGACCTGAACAAGCAATTCTTGTGCGTCTTTTGGAGATCCGCTGCAATATTCGTGGGCTTTTTCATCCAAAAATAATCAGCAATCAAGCCCGATTAACAACCGCAAATTGGTCAATTGTATCGCCGAACGCCAGTGCTCTGTGTTCAGCCCGCGTCAGCTTCAGAACCAGCAGATGCGCTAATCAATCCCCGGTAAGCGCGTGTTGCAGACCGCGTGCCTTTGGTAACTTCAAATACATCTTCTGCAATCGGCATTGCGACATTATATTTTTTTGCCAATGCCATAACCGTGGGCGCACTTTTCACGCCCTCAGCGACCATCAACATATCTTCGATAATATCATCAATTTTACGGCCTTTTCCGAGTTCTACGCCCACATGCCGGTTGCGGCTGAGGGGGCTGGTACATGTCGCAATCATATCGCCCATGCCCGTCAGTCCCGAGAACGTCTCCGCGCGTCCGCCCATGGCGACACCTAAACGGGTAATTTCAGCCAACCCGCGTGTAATTAATGCTGAGCGCGTATTGTCCCCTGCCCCAAGGCCGTCGCCCATGCCGACCGCAATGGCGATAATATTCTTCAGCACACCCCCAAGCTCACAGCCGAGCAAATCGGTGTTGGTGTAGACCCGGAACAATCCGGAATGGAATAGTTGTTGGAGCTGCTTGACGATAATCTCGTCTTCCATGGAAATTACGCTAGCGGCAGCCTGGCCAGCCATGATTTCGCGGGCCAGATTGGGGCCAGTCAAAACGCCGACCGGATGCCCCGGCAACACGTCTTCGATAACCTCAGTCATCCGTTTGCCGGTGGAAAGCTCGAGGCCTTTGGTCAAGCTGATCACTGGGACCCACGGTCTTAAATAGGGCTTGGCCTCTTCCAACACATCGCGAAAGTTACTGGAAGGAATTCCCATGACGAGCACGTCAGCGTCCGAGACAGCTTCACCGATATCGCCAGTCGCCTCCAATGCATCGGGCAATTCGGCATCGGGTAGATATTTGCTGTTCCGATGGTTCTTGTTGATGTCGTCAACGGTATCGCTATCTCTTGCCCAAATCTTGATGGGTGCATTGCGCGAAACCAACGAGGCTACTGTTGTTCCCCAGGACCCGCCGCCCAATAGTCCAACGCGCAATTTCATAATTTTTCCCCATTTTTCCGCGACTCCTCTTTTTGAGAAGTTCTATGCGATCAAACTGGCTGCAATTTTAATGTTTTGCAAGAAATGCAAGGTGGGCAGCAGCGGTTTCTTTGGGCTTTTCTATCATCGGAATATGCCCGGTCTCTTCAAAGATCACCGCTTCACTGTTGCTAATACCTTCTTCTAGCACCTTAACGCAGCTGACATCGATCAACCGGTCATAGCGACCCCAGATGATCAAACTGGGTGCCGTCACTTCACCGAGGCGGTCATTAAGCGGGTGATTTATCCCGGCGCCAGCGATTTGCCAGAATATCTTGTCAAGGACCTCTCGATGCGCCTCCGCCTCTGCAAAGAAGATTTTCTTGAAGTTTTTGGGCATAGGTACTGGTTTGTAAGAAACGAAAGCCATCAGACGGTCGACATCCGAGACATCCTTCAAGGCCAAGGTATTCTCGCCCTTTTCTGCAGCAACGGCCAACTCACTTTTTTCGTCACCAACCACGCCGGCATTGTTGAACAGGGTAAGTGAGGCAACTTTATCAGGATATTCCATCGCAAATTGCAAGGCGATGAATCCGCCCATACTATTGCCGCCAAGATGGCATTTGGTAATAGCCATCGCGTCCAAGAATGCATTTAATCGATGCACCTGTGATGAAATGTCATAATCGCGATCCAGAGATCGGTTATTTTCACCAAATCCAGGCAGATCAGGTGCGATCAATCGATGGTGTTTGGTGATATGGGGGGCGTAGATGGACCAGTTATCCTTGTCACCGCCGAAACCGTGCAGCAAAACGACCGGTACTCCGTCGACCCGACCGCTTTCGAGATAGGGCCATACATTATCGCCCACCTTGACTGATTTCTGTCGCATACCCCCGCGCAACCGCAGCAGAGCTGTCATCATGCCGTAGAGCGCTTTGGGGAAGACGAAATAACCGATCAAAAAAGCGAGAGTTACTGCACCCAAAAAGTATAGAATGATCATCATTACACAGTCCCCCGAATTCGCACCTTCGTGCCTATTTTTCTAATATGTGTTCGATCCAGTCAGTCATATCGGTCAACACGGTATCTTTTTCCGGCTCGTTAAAAATCTCATGAAACAAGCCTGGATAGATTTTAAGCGCCTTTTCCTCTGAACTGATATTATCATTCAGGAAAACGGATCCCTCGGGCGCCGTGAGACTATCATCCGCGCCATGTAGCAACAGCATGGGAAGCGTAATGCGAGCTGCCTGATCTTGCACCATTTCCATGTTTTCCATCATCTCTGCCGCTAACCGGGCACTAATCTTGGCGCCCGATACGAGTGGATCGGCAAGATAGGCAGCTACAACTTTGGGATCACGACTCACACCGTTCGCATCCAAGCCCAATACGCCCATTTTGGGAGCCGCCTTGGATAAAAAACGACTGAGCCCCTTCATAAAGGAAGACGGCTCCTCGGTTGCCTTGATCGCGGGTCCAGACAACACAGCTGCAGCAAAACGGGATTGATTTTCAAGCAAGTAGGAAGCGCTAATTAAGCCGCCCAGGCTATGCCCCACTAATATCCACGGCAATGCCTGCTGGTCTGCGGGTATCTGGTCGAGAAGCGTGTCCAAACCATCATGATAGACTGAAAATTCTGGAACAAAGCCATTTATGCCGTCCGATTTTCCATGCCCCCAATGATCTAGAGTATGCACGGCAAATCCGTGCTTTACACAATGCTCCGCAAAATAGGCGTAGCGGCTACTATGTTCATCATAGCCGTGCACCAATATGATGATGCCCTTCGGAGCGTCAGCTGGTGACCAGCTTTGGCAATAAAGCTTCGCACCCGCCGCAGCTGACGAAGCCGCCAGAGCCAAGCTTGCTTCTATATGGTTCAAGCGATTTTTCTTTTCATTGCAGCAGAATGGTCATGCGCCAATTCATTTTCATATTCGAATAATATCCGGTCCAATGTTTGGCTAATTTTTGTCTGCGTGCGGACCATTTCAATCTTAGGCCAAGTCGTGCGTTCGCCCAATTGGATGAGCTCTCTAATATCTTCCAATGACAGATCACTGAGCAGCTTACTGGGACTCCAAAACATGCTGGGGCGAATGATATTGATATCGCCTGTATAGTCCTGGTTGATCACAGACAGGGTCATATTAGCCATCGTGTTCAACCGCGGGAAATAAGAAAGCGGCTTTTGCATGATTTCTACATTGGCGTTGAGCCAAGCCTTCATTGTAGACGTCGTCGCGTTTCTGATCGCCCCGATGGGACTTTTCTGTTGCTTCACATCGGTCGCAAATGGCGTGATCAGCGGATTGGCCTGACTTACGATATGGTGGTTCACACCATAAAGTCGGCCCAGCCGCTTGGCAGGAAGATCATGGGTAACGGACCCATCGACCCACTTGCGATTAGGCAGATAGGGTTTGCGCTGCCCTGTGTGATCCTTGGCGGCCAACGTGACTGGTGGATAAATCCCCGGAACGGCGCAAGAAGCCATAACGGCTTCACGGACATAGACATTAGGCGAAGCGATCGCATTGAGCAGTCGCGACGTCTGATGTTTTTCCGCAGGCGCAATCGAGACGTTCAAATGCCTGCCGGTTAACTCATAGGCTTCCTGAAATGTCAGATCGGGAATCATATTGCTGATGCGTTCCCGAATTTCGTCAATTTTCAGTCGCTTCGTGCCACCAAATATTCCAAAGCCGGTTTGGTTCGCGAGCTCTTCACGCCCCTGGGTGACCAGGTTTTCGGGTTCAAAAAACGGGGGAATTTCGTCATCAACATGCGTACTCACCAGAGCACCAACGACCGAACCGCCACTCGATCCGGATAAAATATGCGGCAACAGGCCTTCTGACCATAATGACTTCACCACACCCATATGAAAATACAGAAACGCACCGGAACCACTCATCAAGAATGCGGAACGACCATAGCAATGTTGCGCACGGCGAAAGAAGTCGAGCTTCTCTTCGAACGGGATATCGGTGACCTTGTCACTGGCTAAATATTCCAGTGAATTGACAATCGCATCGACATAATCCTGGATCAACTGCTTGGTACCGAATTTTGCTTTCTGATGCAGCCGGTCGTTACCCATACCATCCATATTGCCGTGAATACCTTCATTCAGAGCATAAAGCAGTCCAGCATTGTCTTGTGCCTTCCAGAGTTTCGACAGCCGCTTTAACCGTCGACGGATGGACTTGTGATCAAAATGCTTGCTTTCGTCATTCGACTTCCAGACATCCACGCCGGTCGCTCGATCATGTGCTGCTGCCGCATCAGACCAGTCGGAATAATTTTCCGCCTGGGCCATGGCTTTTTCAAGTTTCAAACTGGTATTCAAAATCATAAATTACTCGCTTACTGCATGATCAAATAGCGACATCGATCAGAAAAGGCACCCTCATTGAAGATAGCCCACGATATTTTCTCTCCTATTCAGTCTTACTCGGCTTTGTTGTTCGCGGATTTTTTGAAACCCGTCGATACATAACCGATCCATCTTGCGGCTTGGCCTCGGATTTAGTCGGGCTTCGCTTTGCCTTCTTAGCTCCCTTGGCCGGTTTCGCGTCGCGAAGCTGTGCGAACGCTGTTTGAAGGCATTCTCGGAAAAACTCAATGTCTGGCATTATTTTTCGGTCAGAAATGATGCTGAACGAAATAGTCCCGTGATAGCTGGGTGTGGCTATAAATAGCCCCATCCCGTTACCCAGCGGTCCCAAACCATATTGATGCGTCAATTTGGCGCCGTTCATATAAAGCTGAACCTGTGGCCCAGGCACGTTAGATACGAACAGATTGCTCACCTTCTGAGAAAAGCGCTCGCTATTCAAAACGCGGGCCACACCCGATAGGGTCGCTCCTGGAATATGCTTGGTAAGATCTGTCATAACCCTCGCACTAAGACCAGATTTTGCCGCCTTGGTCTCACGTGTGGTGTCTCTTATCGCTTCCAGACGCTCCAGCGGATCTGCAATATTTGACCAGATTTTGACCGTCATGGCCGATATATTCGTGCCGGGATTAGCTTCCTCGCCCGTTCGGCTCCGTGCATTGATCGGTGCGACCGCAACTAGAGATTCATCCGGTAGTTCTTTATGTTTGGTGAGATATTTCCGCAACGCACCACTACAGATAGCTAGCACCACATCGTTGATTGTCGCGCCATCAACCTTCAGGCGCATGGCCTTCAAGTCATCAAGCGGGAATGTAACAGCCTCAAACATTTTGTGCGGAGAAACCGCACCATTAAATCGGGTTTCCGGAACCTTGCCCTCTCCACCTTCACCTCCACTAGCAATATTTTTCTGCGCATTTTTTAAAATTGCCGGGGTCAGTTTTAACAGCGCTTGCGTCAACTTAACGGGCGATGTCACTGTGCTGTTGACGGCACGGCTCAGTATCTCCGCCGGCTCTGGAAGCGGTGCCATCTCCGATTCTTTCTTGGGCAGCGGAATCGCGGGCGTGCCTTTTGTATCAATATCAGAGATCGAGGCGAAGAAATGAGCTCCCGAAGTACCATCAATTGTAGAATGATGTATCCGGGTCATAATCGCATAGCTGCCCTTGGCAATGCCTTCGATATTGTCCAGGCCTTCAACGACATACATGTCCCAGAGAGGACGGTTCATATCCAAAGGTTTGCTATGATGACGCGCGACATGGATACAGAACTGACGCCAATCGCCTGGCTCCGGCAACCTGCTGTGAGAGATATGCGCTTCCAGATCGAAATGTTCGTCTTCAACCCAATAGGGATGATCAATGTCTAGCGGAAGCCGGTAGAGCTTCCTTTTAAACATGGGCGAAACGATCATCCGCTTTCGCATATGTTCAATAATGTCTTTGAACCTTACCTTGCCCCCCGGTGCTGAGGAAGGATCATAGATATAAACCGCCATGACGTGGGTTAAGTTATCTGGCGTCTGCATATAGACAAACTGCGCATCCTGCGCACTTAACTGATGGGGCTGCGGCTTGTCTGTCATAGGTGAGTCCTTTCCAATAGGCTCATTCATTCAAAAATTTTGTCAGCGAGACTCAACACTTCCAAACGAGATTTTTCCATTCGCCGTGACAACGCTCGAAATTTGCGGAGCAATGCCCTACGCTTAACGATTGTTTCTTCCGTGGTTTCACCAGTCAGACCCTGACTAGCCGCCATTTTAAAACCATTTTCAAACAAAATTTTACCGATGGAGGCTTCACTCGTAATCCGCCTCAGCAGATAGGCTTGGCGTCCTTCTTTAAGAGCCTCTTCTACGCATGTTTTCTTGTCGATAGCCTGTCCTGGCTCAAGCCGAGATAATATATCCAGCACAACCGTGTAGGATTCAACGAACGGAAGAAAAACAGCGTGCCCGATGAGAGGTTGAAAGCGGTTTGTTAAACTTTTTAGCAATACCCCACCCTTTTCCAGCTTCATCTCCCAGTCCGGACATGAGCGGGTCAACTCGGCTTTAAGGTTCTTGCGATACTCTTTTTTGGGAGGGTAGAAAAATTCAAATTTGAACAGATCGCGCAAGCGTTCGGTTTCAGCCCAGAACACATCCTTGGGAACATCATCCTTGTTTTCCCTAGCCTTTAGCAAAGAAAGTTCAATGATGGCCTTATCAAGGAAATGGTGGATGATGGAATTACGATAGTAGCTCGCCAAGGGATGCTTTTCCGGCTGGATCGCATAGACTGTACTCGATCCTTGATCATAACGCACGAACAGGCCGCTATTGACCAGTGTATCAACAACTTTTTGAATACCCTCTAGGTTTTGAGTGGTCAGATCATCGCTGAACCTGATTTTGCGCTCTTGCGCCCACTCAACAAAGAAATTGATGACAGCGCGCAACTCGTCGGCGGTCATGGCCCGCGGCGCAGTTCCCAGTAGGCTCAGGCACATTAAAGATGTCAGTGTGAGAGGTGTCGCACGATTGGCCTCAACCGCGACTTCGAATGCAATTTTGGAAAGTCCAATCCTGTCATCTGGCTCAGGCGCTTTTTCGACAATAACCGGCTTGCCAAAATCGACATAGACCTTACCCATCGGTTCACGCAGGCTGCGAAGGTAACCGATAAACCAGCTTAACGATTCCGCTTTCTTGGCTCGCCCCGTTTGCTCACTAGCATATTCCTCGACGTCGCGAATTAGATCAAAGCTGGTCACGACCGGAATGATGTGGACATTTTTTATGTCATTCACATTTGCGCTATCCATGACATATTTCAGCAAACCATAGCGTGGTGGCATAAGCTTTCCGAGCCGCGAGCGTGTGCCTTCGAAAGCCCAGGTCATAGGAAAACGCTTTTCCAGTAAATAACTGACATAGTGTCGCAAAACGAGCTTGTAGACTGGGTTGTTTTCAAAACTACGGCGAATAAAAATCGTTCCAGCCCGGCGCAAAACAAAGCCCAAGCCAAAAAAGTCGAGATTGATACCACCAAAAACGTGCACCATCGGAAGATCGTTTTGATACGCCAGATCTGTCGGCGTCACACCATCGATATAGGTTTTATGGGTAAACAGCAGCAATGTTGGATGATCTCGCATTGTCTTGCGCAATCGAGCTAACTCGCTTTTCTTAAACACCACCTCATCTTCATAACCTTGAGACAGCATGAAACGATCAAGCTTTGCTTTCATATCAATGAAGAACGCACTCGGTCGAGCGATCAATTCCTTCATATATTTGCTGGCTTCTTCGTATAATGCCGCCTCTGGCTTATCGAGATCAGTTGCCAGCTCCGTCATTGCAGCCCGGAATTTCGGGCTTGTCCGCAACCCGTCAGCAACAAAACGCGGGACTTTGTAACGGCGTCCGCGAAGACCGCGTTCTTCGATATCGAGAACAAGGCCGGCTTGACGCACAACAAAACCAGCAAATTCGTGCTCATCATCGCTTTGAACTTGAACTGCATTTTGCTGCTCAAAACGCTGCCTCAGGTCGTTGATTGTTGCGGGTTGCCCCGTCAGGCAGTGCGCGCGGCGTTTATTGCGAAGCAAGATCGTACGCGCCCTAAAGCTGCCCGGTGTTCGCGGATCACCGAACAAAGCATGTCGCTTTTTGAGCGCACGGCTCTTTTCAAAATTGGGAATTCGCCAAGCGATGCGGACAGGTATTACGAGAGTTTCTGGCTCAGCGTCGAGTTTTTGAATGAGCTCTTTCAATCGCAAACGCGCGCGTTCATCGGATATCGGAAGGCTGACCCAGTTGATTTGCCTTCCGGGACCTCCTTCGGCCAATGAGGTATGCAGCCAATCCAGCAGATAGCGGCGCTCAACACGATTACGCGCATCAATGACAAATAGCTTGGGCCCCTGTGTCAGCAGAGGAACCGCTTTCGCTATCGCCGCTGATTCATCCATTCTGCCTCACTATTTTTCCGACACTGCTGGTTTCTTTAGCGGTGCCTTCCGAGATATTGTTTTTTTTGCCGCCGGTTTTTTTGTGGCTGATGCTTTGGATGCAGCAGGCTTCCGTGCAGGCTTTTTCGCAGCAGCAGAACGGCTGCTTGCCTTCGCCGCAGTCGCGGTTTTTGCGACGACAGGCTTTTTCCGTGGCGTGGTCTTCTTGGTGGCGGGAGTAGCCTTCTTGGTGGCTGGAGCCGTCTTTTTCGCAGCAACTTTGGTCGCGGTTTTCCCAGCTTTTGCTCTTACTGGAGTGGTTTGCTTCACATTAGCCTGCCGCGGCGACTTGGCCACCGCTTCGGCCACTTCGGCCATGGCAGCATCTTCATCACTCTGCCCCAGTGCTTTGAGGAACATCCCTCGAACCTCGGCCACATGCTCGTTCAAAGTTGCTTTTTTCCATTTACTCGTATCGACGGGCGGCAAGATATCGACCTTCACGGTAGCTGATCGCATCACAAATTCATTTTTCGGCGCCACGTCGCCCGCATTATGAATAACCACCGGAACCATAGGCACTCCTGCCTGCATGGCGAGGTGGAATGCACCTTTCTTGAACGGACCTATTCTGGGTGACAGAGTACGCGTGCCTTCGGGGGCAATACAGATCGACTTTCTGTCAATTTGTATTGCATCTACAAGCGGTTCCATCGCTTTGATCGCATTACGTCCATCGGCCCTGTCAACAAACACGGTCCCGGCCATCTCCATGACCTTACCGATTATCGGGGTATCCTTAACTTCTTTCTTTGCGATCCCGCCCACGTCTTTACGCACCAGTTTTGCCATAATCATGACATCGGCTTTGCTCTGATGATTAAAGACAAAAATGCAGGGTCTGTTCACCCACAAGTTTTCTTCTCCGCTCACATCCAGCTCAACGCCGGTCAGGGCGGTGGCAATATCGCCAAACAGACCGGTTGAGAAATTAGTTGCCTCACGCTGCGAACCAGTTAGCGCCCAGATAGGGAGCCCTGCAACAAAAGAGGTGACCAGCGATCCGGTTGCGTAAATGGTCCGCAGATAATCAACCGGCTTACCCTGCCCGCGGCTATCAAATTTCTGCAGCGGCCAGCCGCGTTCTTTCGCAACTTCTGTAAGCTTATTATTGGGATTGAGCGGACGCGGGTTGCCGACCCGTTCCAGTAATTCGATGTCATCGTAGCTATCCGAATAAAAATAGCTCTTTTTGAGATCTAGATCATATTCATTTGCCAGCTTTTCGGCAGCAATGACTTTGCCTTCGCCAAAACAAAGGGGACGAATGATATTCCCTGTAAACTCACCATTCTCAACCTCATATTGAGAACATAGCACATGCTCGATGTTCAAATCACGTGCGGTGGGCTCAATCTGGTAAATCGTCGCCGACGAGACAATCGCGACTGTATGACCTTTTGCCATATGCGCCTCAATCAGGTCTCGTGATTCTGGATATACTTTTCGCGCTATATGCTTTTGATACAGCTCTTCTCCAAATTCAAAATAGCTATCTTCGGTGACACCTTTCATGAATTTGGATGCCGCCATCATCAGGCCAGAAAAGCCCATGCTACCCATGCTATATTGTGCCATGACATTGGCCGTCTCGACCAATTCTTCCGCGGTCATTTCGCGGCGCTTAATCTTTTCCCACAACATCGCAGTCGCTGAATAACCGGCTATGATCGTGCCATCAAAATCAAACAGCGCAGCAATATGCGGCCCTTCAGGCGCGCTCAGAACATCCTGTAGATGCGAATCCCGATCAGCCATACTATCCCTCAAATCATCTTGGCCCCCGTGGCCAAAAGCTATCCTGCCAAAAAAACGTAGTGTTTCACAGTCTTTATTGGTTCCAAGCCACATAAAGCCACTATTAAAAGCCTCATGTCCAGATTTGAACCAATGGCTGCTCATAGGATTCCTGCTCAGAATGTTAGAAAAAACGAAGAAAATCTTATGAAATCTGCTTGTTAGAAGCTCGCTAGACGGGTCATCTGAAAACAAATTGGCCAGAAATCTGCCCGCTTTTTTGGTTACATTGTTATTAATCCATCTTTTTGCGCGCTGGTTAACAAACGCTCCCTATTTCATTCATCATAAGTTCGTGGGTGAACGGGGAACAAATGAAACGACCATCTAACTATCGCTCTAGCAAATTAGCTATTGCAACGATAATGTTCGGGACGGCAATGCCTACCTTGGCGCAGACCATCGACCCTGCCGAGGAAGCACCGATCGCTGGGGCAATCGGGCAGACGGAAGCTTCTGTTCAATCGGCAGATCGCGATTTACGGCCTATTGTTCCCATGGGCGGCAGCATCGATCCTTTCTCAGGTACCATCGACCCCTTCTCGGGTTCGCTCGATCCCTTTAGCGGTTCAATTGATCCTTTCGCTGGTAATATAAATCCCTTCGAAGGCAATATCGATCCGTTCTCGGGCAATCTAAATCCATTTCATGGCGAAATCCGTGCTCTATGGGGCGCTATTGACCCATTTGGCGGGAATCTTGACCCCTTTGCTGGGAATGTGGACCCATTTGCTGGCAATGTTGATCCTTTTTACGGGAATCTTGATCCATTTGAGGGCCAGATCGATCCACTTTCAGGCGCGGTTCTGCCCAGCTATATAGAAACAAACAACTTCTGGCACAGCTTTGGTGCGACTTGGAGAGAAACCAATTTGCAGCTGAACGATATTGCTCAAAATGGTAATACGGACAACAAAAGGAATGCTCTCGAAAGCGAGATTAACAGCTTGATCAATCAGTCCAAAAGCGTCTGGGGCACCGCTGTTGAGAACCGCACCGGACAATCTTTTGAAACCGGTTTTCTGAATCCACTGCTGGCAAAATTTGGTATCGGCGGGAACCGTGTTTGGGGTTTCCGATCGCTAAGCCAAGCGCAGCGCGCGCAACTGGTTAGCGAATGGTATGATGGATTGATGGAATTCAACGGCCGTGACCATGTTGATCATTGGATGAAAACCATCAACTGGACGCCCGAGCTGACAAAGATTCAGGGCAGCGGAGCGGACAGCGTGATCGGTATTTTGGATTCTTCCATAGTCAATGACCCGGATCTAGAGGGCAATGTCTTCCATTCGGGTGGTTATCAAGCCCATGTTGGCGGACACGGAACCGGCGTCGCCAGTCTCTTGATCGCCGATCATGATGGCCGCGGCGTAATGGGTATTGCGCCTAATGCCTCGGTAGCGACGTATAATCCTTTTGATGCAACAGGTAGCGCTTCGTGGGATGATATCCGCACGGGCATCGTTTCCCTTAAAAGCGCAAACGCCAGTGTCATCAACATGTCGTTAGGCGTGTCTGGTTGGACACTGCACCCAGAATGGAATAGTGTTTTCAATGACGTGGCAGGAAGCACCAAGAATACTGTTTTCGTCATCGCAGCTGGCAATGATGGGCTAACCCAAACGCAGGATATTGAGTGGAAAGCCGTCAAAGATACGGGGTTAATCGTCGTTGGTTCGATTGATCCGATAGGCAATATCTCTGGCATATCAAACCGCCCAGGTTCGACCTGCCTACTAGAAAACGGTGTTTGCGGAAACAATAGGCATCTGCGTAATCGATTCATCGTAGCGCCAGGCGAGCTTATCTTGCTGGCCGATGGCGAAGGCGGCGTCACACGCCGGTCCGGAACATCATTCGCGGCTCCATTGGTGTCGGGCTCCATCACATTGTTACATGATCGCTGGCCTTGGCTTGCTGAGCATCCTGAAGAAACGGTTCGTATAATCCTGGATTCTGCTAAAGATTTAGGCGCTCCTGGCACTGATGATGTCTATGGTGTCGGTTTGTTGGACGTGGAAGCATCGCAATCACCGCTCGATTTCAATTCACTAGAATTTTACGAATATCGCGCTGGCAAGAAATTGAAACACAACGCTATTGATCTGCAAAAAAGCGGGATCGGCTCAACATGGAATGCCGAAGGCGTTTTCCTGACCATGTTTGAGAAAGTTGGTGACACGCACCGCGACTTTGTTGTGCCTTTTTCAAATCAACTCATCGGCCAAAAATCTAGTGTCACGGGATCCAGCGAATATTTCCAGTCCTATATAACCGATCGGTTTGTTGACTGGTCGACTAACGGCCTGACATCAACACCGGCAGCCGGCGGGTTTACCGACATTGCGAGCTATGCCAGCCCGAAACGGGACGGCTGGAATTTCGCTATCTCATCGAGCAATCCGACCCGTTATCTAACCAACGGCCGTCAGGGAGAAGTACCGCATAGCGCCGTAAAATTTGGCGATTCTGCTGGAAGATTTTCATTGAATGCAGGCTATGGCCAAGGGGCCATTGCATTGCTCGGCCAGCAATCTTTTGGTCTGACATCTGATTATGATACGGCGACTGGTGGCCTAAACCCTGTACTGGGATTAGCTTCAGGCGGCAGTTTTCTCGACGCAGAATTTGCAATTGCCAAGAATACGACCGTTGCATTCGGCTTGACCAACCATCGCCTGGATCATTCCGAAAATCGGGCACTTACAGAGGCTGAACGCGCGCAATTGAGGGGTGCAAAAGACTATCGAGCCAGCGCTTTCAACCTGCGGATGACTCATAAGCCTTTAAAAGCCGCAACGATAAGTGTCAGCTTTGCTTCTTTGCACGAAAAGGACGGCCTATTGGGTGTTCAGTCCGCCCTGGAAAAAGATCTACGGCACGGTTCGAACAGCCGGACAATGACGCTTGGCGCCAGCTTTGATTTGCCACATGGTATAAACATCGCTGCATCGGCCACGGCTGCAATGACCAAATCAAACGGCGGTATTGACCAGAATCTGCGAACCAACGGGAATGTTAGAAGTTCCGCTTATGCATTCTCGATCGGCAAGCAGGGACTCATGCGTAAAAATGATCGTTTGCGGTTATCCTTTACCCAGCCACTGCACGTCGAAAATGGCACCTTGGAATATAGCGCTGTTGAAGTGATTAATCGGTCTACAGGTGAGATCGGTTCGGTCATGCGGGACTTTAGCATAGCAGATAAAAACCGACGGTTCACCGGAGAATTCCTCTATGCTACGCCAGTAATGGAAAGCGGAGAACTATCCTTCTTTGGACGCGCGCAATATGATGCCTCTCCACGGAAAAACGTTAACGAAATAATAGCAGGTGGCATGCTAAGTATCCCATTCTAAATGGTTTATCGGGGATTGAATACATGACCATATTCATTCCTGACTGGCCAATATGCGCAGGTGGGGCTTATGGTGGGACAAAGGATAATCGCAGCATTGCTGTTGAGCACAGCTCTTCATATGCCTGTTGTTTCTGCGAAAGCCGAAACCAAAACATCTGCGTTTGAAACACAAATCGCGGACACGAAATCTTCGATGATGTCAGATCCTGGCAGCGCTTTAAAATCAGCCCATAAGGCAGCCACCATTGCCAATGCCATGCCCGAAAAGGAAAGCGCATTGGCTATCGCAACAAGCCAATGGCTTGAAGGAGAAGCGCTTACGCGGTTGAACAAGCCCAAAGAGGCTACACCCGTCATTGCCAGTGCATTGAAGACTGTAAAACGCGTAGCACCCAATACAAAATTAAATGGCGATTTACTAAAGTCCTCGGCAGCTATTGCCATTCAGACCGGTCGGGTTGAGCAGGCTCTACCAATGCTGTATGACGCCTACCGTATTTACGGAAAGCTGGATCAAAAACGCAGCCAGGCAATGATATTGCACAATATCGGCTCCATTTATTACGAAGCGCGCGATTATCCAAGAGTTCTGGACTATTATGATCAAGCAAAGTCGGTCTATTCCGACGATCCGGCGCTTAATCTATCGTCTCACAATAATCGCGGCAATGCGTTGAGAGACATGGGAAAATTTGGCGAAGCTGAAATTGAATATGCCCAAGCCCTCGCCATCGCAAAAGAAATGGACAGCCCCCTTCTCCAAACACGGATATTAACTAATCTGGCGTTCGCTCAATTCGCCCAAGGCGATCTCAAACGAGCAGAGAAGACGACATTGGCCGGCCTCAATATAGCACAGTCTGGAGCGACTGATTGGGAGCCGTTCCTTTGGGGAACGCGGGCTCAGATTGCATTGGCCGGGAACCGGCTTGCAGAAGCGGAAAATTTTGTAGGAAAAGCCTTTAAAGACGTCGACCTGCAGAGTTCAACCATGTCCTATCGGGACTATCATTCAACCGCTTATCAAGTGTTCAGCGCACTAGGACGCTATAAAGACGCGCTGCAGCATCTTGGCGCATTCAAGCGGCTGGATGATAATGGTCGTGAGCTGGCTGCTTCTACCAACTCGGCATTGTTGGCGGCACAATTTGACGATGCAAATCGCGAACTTGAAATCTCCAAACTCGAAGCAAAGCAGGCACAGCGTGAGCTCGCCCTAAGCCAGTCACGCACCATCCTTCGCTATACCAGCTTACTGCTGGTAGTGGCGTTGGCTGTTATTGGAGCGCTGTTTTTTGCCGTAGTGTCGGTCCGGCGCCGGCGAAAAGCCATCAGCGCGGCAAACGCCAAATTGTCACATGCCGCTCGTCACGATTTGTTGACTGGCTTGGCAAATCGACGGTATTTTAGAACCTTGTTATCGGACGCTATGGTTGACGCCCATCGAGACGGACATCGTTGCGCTATTATGCTTATCGATCTTGACCGCTTCAAAACCGTAAACGATACATTAGGCCATAATATCGGCGACCAACTGTTGTGCCATATTGCAGAGCATCTGAAACGAGCTGCCGGAAACACAATGCGCCCCGTGCGCCTCGGTGGAGACGAGTTTGCGTTTGTCATCCCCCATGTCGAAAGCGACGCACAAATTGAAAGACTTGGTAAAAAGATCATCGATGATCTTTGCGGCACACATTCGATTGATGGAACGTCGGTTAATATTGGTGCCACCATTGGCGTGGCGGTTGGACCACAAGATAGTGACGATGTGCAAACATTGACGCGCTGTGCTGACCTGGCGCTCTATCATGGGAAGGAAAGTGGTCGCGGTCAGTGTGTTCGCTATCAGAAATTCATGCAGATCGAAGCCGACGAGCGGCACATTTTGGAAAATGATCTACGTGGCGCCCTGGAAAATGGCGATTTATCGGTTGCCTATCAGTCGATAGTGGACGCAAATAGCGAAGAAGTTATCAGCTACGAGGCCTTGTTGCGGTGGAACCATCCCACGCGCGGAGAAATATCTCCCAATATCTTCATTCCGATCGCCGAAGAAGCCCGACTAATTGGCGGTATTGGGAATTGGGTATTGCGAACAGCTTGCGCTCAGGCAAAAAATTGGCCTGATCATGTAAGGCTTTCGGTCAATGTTTCAGCACTTCAGGTTGAAGGCGGCGGCCTAGCCAACAGCATAATCGGTGCTCTTGCCGCAAGTGGCCTCGGTCCAGAGCGCCTCGAGCTAGAGGTTACGGAAAGCGTGTTTCTCGACAACCATGAAAAAACTGACGCTACGCTAGAAAATCTGCGCTCGCTGGGCATCAATCTCGTGTTGGACGATTTCGGCACGGGCTATTCGTCCCTCGGCTATCTCCGTCGCGCCAGCTTCTCCACCATCAAGATTGATCGAAGCTTTGTCAAATCCGCTACGCGGGGGTCTACTGAGAGCCTGGCGATTATCCGAGCCATTGTTTCGATGGCTGAAGAGCTGGGCATGAAAACAACGGCTGAAGGCATTGAAAATATTAGAGAAATGGATGTGATGCGCGAGCTTGGATGCACACAATTGCAAGGCTATCTGTTTTCTCGACCAACGCAATCGGTATTAAGGCAGACTGGCAGCGCCAATATGAATCCAGCTCCGATCCCCCCGTTGCAGTCGCAGTTAAAGCGTAAAGCTGGTTAAATCATAACCTTTTAAGAGCTGCAATAATCCCGCCGCTAACGGTCCATCCAATCTTCCAGCGTTTCATGAAAATACCGCATTCTGCTCTCTTGGCCTGCAAGATAATCACGCTTGTATCCTCTGGAATGGAGACCACGCTGCTGCAACGGCCAAATCTCAAGATCCTCATCAATAGCTGGCCCAGCCGAAATCTCCCCAGCCTTGCCTTGAACATGCTCGACAGGTGTATCTATTCCAACAAATTCCCGCATCACCCAGGAATAATATTCTGTCTCCCCTTTGGGAAAGAGCGTCATATACCACATGTCGAAATAGCATTTCTCGGGATCCGTTTCATGCGGGCGCGCGCGAAGCCAGATATTGCCATCCGGTTTCAAACTAAACGACAGGTTGGGAAATATCGTATAATGCCAATTATCGGTGAGCTGGTCGTCATGATAGGTTGAAAAATCATACCCTTTTGATTCACCGAGTTTTCTTTTCTGGCGTTGTAAATCTTTGCGAATATTACGCGTCTTGCCGCCACGATAGTCATCTGGATCGAGCTCCCAGCGCCGTAATTCTTCGCTCAGCGAAGCGAGCGTTTCCTTTTCGCCTCCTTTGATCGATTCCGCTGGCCCAGCGCCAGGCATGAACATCCGGCAATGGCCTTCGGGATAGTGATCAAACTGGCAGTGGTGATGGCTATATTCTATCACGAATTTGGAACTGGGATGAACGAACGGCACATGGTAAGATTCACTGAAATTGTCTTGCACCAACTTCCAGTTGAAATCCCCTTCAATGGTGACCCAATGCGTGCGCCGCATTTCTTCCATCGGATATGAGTCTATCTGATCGGCAATCGGCCCCAGAAACTCTTTCAGTAGCACACAGTTTTCATCCATATTATACCAGACAAACCCCGCCCAGCTTTCACATGGAATTTCTACAAGATTTAGCTTTCCGCACGGACTGCCTTGCGGATAATCTGCTTCGTCGGGCACAGCCTTCAATTCCCCGGATAGATCATATGCCCAGCCATGATAGGGGCAAGTGAATCGCCGGGTGTTGCCAGAAGGTTCAGACATGAGTTGCAGTCCACGATGTTGGCAAACATTGTAGAATGCGCGGATTTTTCCATCATCTCCGCGTGTGCACAGGATACGCTCTTTACCCAGTGACGTCGTGATATAGTCGCCCTTCTCAACCAGCTCACGCTCGAGTCCGGCTATTTGCCAGGTACGCGTCCAAACGGTTTCCCATTCCCGCTCCATAAAATTCTTGGAAAAATAGCGGTCCGGTGTAATCGGCGTGCCGCGCAACGCTGGTTCTGGCTGTTTGGAAACATCTGCGAGCCTAGGGTCTAACTCGCCTGAATCATAATCCGCCATAGTCGATTTCCTTCATATCTCTGTTGTTCGCCAAAGCTTAGACCGCTGGAACACCGCGCCCGGCAAGGTGCGCATATGATGCATCGTCCTTGCCACGCATTCCGAAAGTCATTGGCCCTGGGTCGGCACGGTCATATTTGTCGGTCAACGCCGTTTCGCTGCTCCAGTCATATACAGCCTGGCGATGAGAAATTTTCCAAACGCCGTCTCTACGCTCAAAACGATCCAGATAACGCCCCGCCGCTATCATAAAAACATCACCAGCAGGGCCCTTCATAGCATGATGCGCTATGAAATAGCTTTCACCCGCGGCATGATCTCCCTCAATCTCAATCAGCACCTGTCCGATAATATGCTGTGTGCGTTTCATCCCCGCGAGTACGGGCATAACCCAGTCAATAAATTCTTCAGCTGATCCGGCAAAAATTCCATGATCATCTGTAGCATCAGGATGAAAAAGCGTTTGCAACAACTCGGCATCACAGCGATCAATTGCGCGGGCAACACGGGTCACCAGTTCGATGCATTCTAGCTTGTCGGCAGCAATGACCAGACGATCCATCTCCACTCCTTCATCGTGGCTAAGCCCAATTGTCGTCAGTCCTAGCGGATCAATCAACTGTCTTTTTGGATCATATCTTCGTATCTCGGCCGACTACGATGATACTATATTGGCTGGCGGAGAGACAGGGATTCGAACCCTGGGTACGATCGCTCGCACAACGGTTTTCGAGACCGCCCCATTCGACCACTCTGGCACCTCTCCGCACGTCAGCAAATAGCTCAGGAAACCACGGCCTTGGCGGCCATATGTGTCGAACGTGCGGCGCGCTTAGACCATGTCCGGTAATTTGCCAAGCGGGAAACTATATGTCTGCCCAATATCGCGCGCGCTTGCATCTTCCGGGCAAGTGACTAGATTATGACTATGGCTCAAACCAAACACCTAACCTCGACCAATCCGTTACCGAAGGGCACTCCTTCCGTGCTTGATGCCAACTTTACCATTGGTGATGTTGTGAAACACCGACTGTTCGATTTTCGCGGTGTCATTTATGATATTGATCCGGTTTTTGCCAATAGTGAAGAATGGTACGAAGCCATTCCAAAAGATTTGCAGCCCGCAAAAAATCAACCCTTTTACCACCTTCTCGCGGAAAATGCCGATAGCAGCTATGTCGCTTATGTCAGCCAGCAGAACCTGCTGGTCGATGACAGCGGAGAGCCCGTCATGCACCCGGAAGTGGGACGGATGTTTAAATCCGTCGATGGCGGAAAATATAAGTTGCACCGCATCCACCGGCACTAAACCCATTTTGCTATGATTTAATCTTCCAGCCCTTTTTGAGCAAGATGTAGCAAATCGCCGTCAAAACAATATTGATACACAAAAGGACGATAGATCCCACCATTACCGGCGAATCCGCCTCACCGAGAAATCCGTATCGAAACCCCGATATCGCATAGAAAAACGGGTTAAAATGGCTCACGGCCTGAAATGTCGGAGCCAATCGGTCGATAGAATAAAAAGTACCGGACAAGAGCGCGGCCGGCGCCACCACAAAATTGGTAACTGCCGCTGCGTGATCGAATTTCTCAGCCCATATTGACGTCAAGACGCCCAAGAGTGCGAGCATCGCCGAACCCATAAACCCAAACCAGATGACCGCCCACCAATGCGTGACACTCACGCTAACGCCAGGCCACAGAGCCATTGCCAGCCAAACTGCAAAGCCAACCAAAACCGCACGGGTTATCGCAGCACTGACCAAACCAGCCAGCAATTCGCCAACCGACAGGGGCGGCATCAGATAATCGACAATCGTTCCCTGAATTTTACCGACCAGCAGCGAAAAGCTCGTATTCGCAAACGCATTTTGAATCATCCCCATGCAGATCAGGCCAGGCGCGATAAAATCAGCAAAAGGTACACCCAAAACGGTGCGATCCCCCCTGCCTAATGCGACAGTAAAAATTACAAGAAATAGCAGGGTGGTAATCGACGGAGCCCAAACGGTTTGCAGCTGAACTTTGAAAAATCGCCGCACTTCTTTCCAATAAAGCGCAAAAAAGCCGCCCCAATTTATGCCCCGAATGACCGCCACGCCTGGCTCTGCATAAGTTTGTGCAATAAATTCGGGTTGCTTAGATTCACTATTTTTGGGCTGGTCTAACATAGGCTTTTCGCCTATCGGCTCCGGAGAGCAATCACAACCAATATTTGCGACCATATTATGCTTGATTGAATATCCGGCTAGATGGCTTATATTGACCATGAACTTTGAGTAACTAGGATTTTGCATGGCTTGGACCGACGAACGTATCGATCATTTGAAACAGATGTGGGAAAAAGGCCTGACAGCGAGTCAGATCGCCGAAGAACTTGGCGGCGTCAGTCGCAATGCGGTTATCGGGAAGGCCCATCGGCTCGGCCTGAAATCGCGCCCCTCTCCGGTAAAAGCAAAAGCAAAAACCGCCAAAGGCGCCAAACCGGCTGCCAAGCCGAAAAAGGCTGCGGTGAAGGCAACCAAAAAACCGAAGCAAAAAGAAGAACATGTGGCGCGTCGCGCGATGCCACCGCCAACGCCCGCAGCGCGAACGCACGCGGCACAGCAATCCAAAATGCCAAAGCCGGATGGTCCCAAAATCGTATCTGTCGGACCCGGCGGCTTTTTACGTCAAGGGCCCGGTGATCAACAGGCACCCATTCCGCCGGCTCCGCCGCGTCGCCTGGTTCCTGCCAAACCTAGTGATGAAATTGCTGACAAAACCAGTCTTCTCGATCTAAACGACAGAATCTGTCGCTGGCCGATGAATCACCCTGGCGAACCGGATTTCCACTTCTGTGGTGAAGAGGTCAACCCAGGCTTTCCATATTGCGTAGAGCATTGCGGCCGGGCGTTTCAGGCTCAACTGCCGCGCGGTGCGCGTCGGGCGCCTCCGCCACTGCCCTTTGGCGGCCCAAGAGTCCGCTAATACAGCCAACAAGGCAATATTTTGCAGACCATTTGGTAAGAGGCCCAACAAGCCTCTTGCCAGTCTGACTCAGACGCTCTTATAGGATCATTATGTCCGATGATCTTTTTGGCGCTAATCCGCCAACCACTTCAAAGTCCGGTGAATATGATGCCTCTGCGATTGAGGTATTGGAAGGTCTGGAACCTGTTCGCAAACGTCCCGGCATGTATATCGGCGGCGTTGATGAACGGGCGCTCCATCATTTGGCTGCCGAAGTCATCGATAACAGCATGGACGAGGCAGTCGCTGGCCATGCAAGCCGTATCGAAATCACCCTTGATAGCGAAAACCGTTTGACCGTTACTGACAATGGTCGCGGGATTCCGGTGGATCCACACCCTAAATTTCCCGGCAAGTCGGCGCTGGAAGTCATCATGACGACGCTGCACTCTGGTGGCAAATTTTCTGACAAAGCCTATGCCACGTCGGGCGGCCTGCATGGCGTTGGCGTTTCGGTGGTCAATGCCTTGTCGTCCGATACCGTGGTAGAAGTGGCGCGCAACAAGACCATTTATCGCCAGTCCTTTTCGCAGGGCAATGCCGTATCGAAACTCGAAGAGGTCGGCAGCACCCCCAATCGACGCGGGACCAGTATCTCATTCATCCCAGACACTGAAATTTTTGGTGAGGGCAACAAATTCAAACCGTCACGCTTGTTCAAGATGGCGCGCTCAAAAGCCTATCTCTATGCGGGCGTCGAAATCCGTTGGAAATGCGATCCGGAGCAAGCCAGTGATGATGTTCCTGCTGAAGCGGTGTTCCAGTTTCCGGGCGGGTTGTCCGATCATTTGCGTGAACAACTTAGTGGCCGCGAATGTGTAACAACCGACTTCTTTGCCGGCAGCCAGGATTTTCCCGACAGCGCGGGCCGCGTTGAATGGGCCATTACCTGGCCGATCTGGACGGATGGCAGTTATAGCTGGTATTGCAACACCATCCCGACGCCCAATGGCGGCACCCATGAAACGGGCCTGCGTAACGCCCTGGTCAAAGGCATGCGTGCCTTTGGTGAATTGGTGCAGCTCAAAAAGGCGTCACAACTTACCGCCGATGATATAATCTCGGGCGGCGAGATGATGCTATCCGTCTTTATCCGTGAACCGCAATTTCAGAGCCAGACCAAAGACCGGCTGACCTCGCCCGAAGCCGCAAAATATGTTGAAAATGCGGTGCGTGATCATTTCGACCATTTCCTGACCGACAATATGGATCGCGGCAAAGCGCTACTCGGTTTCGTCATGGAGCGCATGGATGAGAGGCTGAAGCGGAAAGCCGAACGCGAAGTCAAACGCAAAACGGCCACCAGCGGGCGCAAGGTTCGCCTGCCGGGCAAGCTCACCGATTGTTCTGGCAATGACCCGGCTGGCACCGAGATGTTCATCGTCGAAGGCGACAGTGCTGGTGGTTCTGCCAAACAAGCGCGTAACCGCAAGACGCAAGCAATCTTGCCGATACGCGGCAAGATCCTCAATGTCGCATCCGCCAACAGCGCCAAGATTTTTGCAAATTCGGAAATTGCCGATCTGACGCTGGCGCTAGGCTGTGGCACCCGCAAGGACTGTGATCCCGATAATTTGCGCTATGAACGCGTGATCATCATGACCGATGCTGATGTTGATGGTGCACATATTGCGACACTGCTGATGACCTATTTCTTTCAGGAGATGCCCGAGCTGGTTCGACAGGGCCATTTATTCCTTGCCCGCCCCCCACTTTATCGTCTGACGGCGGGCGGCAAGAGCCTATATGCGCAGGATGACGAAGCGCGTGGCGAAATCGAGAACGGGCCTTTTAAGGGCAAAAAGGTTGAGGTTAGCCGGTTTAAAGGCCTTGGCGAAATGAACCCGTCGCAATTGAAAGAAACGACCATGGATCCGGAGACCCGGTCCTTGTTCCGCGTCACGTTACCCCAGGAATATGAAAACCGGGCGGTCGTGAAAGATCTTGTAGACCGGCTCATGGGTAAAAACCCGGAACATCGGTTCAATTTCATTCAGCAAAATGCTGCTAGTCTTGACGAAGAGGCAATTGATGCTTGATCGGTTAAACGGATTCTGGATTTTCTTAGTTTTTGTAATTATTACCATCTCAGGGGTTCCCTCTCCAGCAAGGGCGGAACAAATGAATACCGTTTCTTCAGAATATCAGGACCGCGCGTCCGAACTTCTCGACATTCTAAAAGGATCGCAAAAAGAGGAGCAGTTCTTCGCAAGCTCATTTCTTGATGCAATACCGGTGACCCAGTTCCGGGCGTTGGTAGTACAGCTCCAAGCGCAATATGGCGAACCTCTGACAATCGCTCGCATCATCCCGGCGAGCAAACAGGATGGAACCGTCGAAATTGCTTATAGCAAAGCGACTTTGGCAATGCGCATGGTTCTCGATAGTGCGGCGCCTTATCCCGTGATCGGGCTGCAAGTCACCGGTGCCAATATGACCGACGACAGCATCGGCAAGATCAAGCCCGAGATGGAAGCACTGCCTGGTGTTGCTGGCTTCGAGATCGCCGAAATTGGTGCAGATCAAGCAAGCATTATCGAATCTCTAAATGCGGATCGACAATTTGCCATCGGTTCCACATTCAAACTCTATGTCCTTGCTGCACTCTCGACCAGAATAGCTAATAGTGATCGGGATTGGAGCGACGTTGTTCCGCTTTATCGAAAGTCGCTGCCGTCCGGAATTTTGCAAGACTGGCCGGAAGGAACACCGATGACGCTGCAAGCCCTGGCGACACTGATGATTTCCGTGAGCGATAATACCGCAACGGACATATTGATGACCGAACTTGGCAGTAATGCGATCGATGATATCGTTTATAAAAGCGGCCATAGCGCGCCTGACAAGACACTTCCGATGCTGAACACCGTCGAGTTTTTTGACCTGAAAATGCCAAATAATGCTGATGTTCGGGAGCTTTATGTCACTGCAAGCAACAATGAACAAAGGGATTTGCTCAGCAGATATAGCATCGGGCTCTCTCCGGAATCGATCGAGATCGGCAATCTGGCAAACAAACCGCAACATATCGATACGATAGAATGGTTTGCCGCGCCTTCCGATATTACCGGGCTGCTAAAGATTATCGAAGAAATTGAGGACCCGGTGGTAAAGAATATTCTCAAGATCAACCCCTTGATCCCCCGAGGAGATGCACTGCGCTGGAGCTATATTGGCGGCAAAGGTGGTTCGGAACCGGGCGTCATATCCTTCGCCTTTTTGACCAAGTCGAAATCAGGCAAGACCTACGCATTTTCGGGAAGCTGGAACAACAGCGAAGCGCCGGTCGATAATGAGAAATTCACGCTGATGATGAACCGATTGTTGAATCTGGTCGCTGCTCGTTAGATCGTTGCCCGGCGTTCTGCCAATCATCATGCAGCAATCCAAAAATCAAACTGTCTCGGATTCCGATATGCGTTTCCGATTCCTGTCGCAAATGCGCTTCCTGTTGAAAGCCAAGAATTTTAAGCAGTTTGATTGAAGACAGATTGTCAGGATCAACATCGGCGCAGATTCGTCGGAGACCGAGTTCTTCAAAGCCATATTGGATCACCCGGCCAACGGACTCTCGCGCCATTCCTGCGCCCCAAGCGGAACGGTTCAGAATATAACCAATTTCTCTGACATTCGGACGATCTTCGGACTTGATGAGGACAACCCAACCAAGCGCCGTATCGTCCTGGACTGTGGTGATCGCCCAGGTTTGCCAGCGCGTGCCTTCGCAATTTTGGGCCACATAGTCCCGCGTTTCCGTAACTGTTTTATGCGGCCCGCTAGACCACCAGCGCATTAAACCCTCATCTGCAAAAGCAGGACGAAGGGCCTCCGCATCATCGACACGCAATGGGCGCAAACGCAAACGTTCCGTCGATAAAATGGGGAAGGTCATGCCGTTAGTGCGGCAACCAATGCCTTGACCTTTTTCTGCCGCCATTGCGGCAGCGGAGCAACTAACCAGTACCCACGGGAGGATTTGCTGTCCTCACCGATAACTTCAACGCGGCCTGCCGCAATATCTTGTTGCACCAACATCTTCGGAACCCAGGCATAACCAAAGCCATTGGCAGCAGCCTCGATTGCCAGGCCGCCATCGGCAACCCGCATTAGAGTCTCTTCACCTTCCGAAATGGGGCACCCCGGCCAGTCAATTTTCTGGCCCGGCTTGCCGCCCGGCGCAGCCACTTTGACGAACATGGTGTCACCGATAATCACCCCTTCATTCTCGCCGGGGCCATCTGTCAACCCGATCGCCAGGTCGAGATTCGCTTCGGTAAAGTCTGCACCGCCTTCAGAAGCAACAATCGCAAAGCTGACATCCCTGTTGTCTTGCGAATATTTTGCGAGCCGTTCATTCAGCCATTTAGCGGTCAAATCGCGCGGCGCGGCTATCGTCAGTTTATGCGATGATTGCCCTGCCTGCATCGCCCGTACCGCGTCTTCGAATTCCAGGAAACCGGATCGCAACGCGTCCAGACCAGCAGCCGCTTCATCTGTCAGCTCCAGACCCTTTGGTGTGCGCCGGAACATCACGACACCCAGCATATCTTCAAGCGCACGGATCTGCTGTCCAACAGCAGCTGGCGTTACAGCCAGTTCATCCGCAGCGCGCGTGAAGCTGAGATGCCGTGCTGCGGCATCGAGCACGCGAAGCCCGTTGAGCGGCAAATGGGTCCGCTTCATTGTTCTACGGTTGGCGCAGAAAGAGGAAAATGAGGAATGCGGACTTCAAAGGCGTCCGGCGCAGAACCCACAAACATGAAATGCCCGGCCATCGCTCCGCTCGGGGTATTGAGCGGACAACCTGAAACATAGTCATGAGATTTTCCGGGCTGGATAATCGGCTGTTCCCCAATCACACCGTCACCATCCACCCGGTGCAGGGCCCCACGGGCATCAGAAATGCGCCAATGCCGGGTTAGCAACTGGACCGCTGTATCGCGCTCATTTTCGATTCGGATGTGATAGGCCCAAAACCAACGCAGCCCGTCGATATCCGATTGCTCGGGCAGAAAGGTTACGGACACACGTACGGTTACCCCGTCGGTGGTTTCTGAAAATGGAAAGAACGCCTGCATCATCAACTTATAATAGCGTCAAAGACCGACAGACGAAAGGGCTTGATCTAAATCTTCGATCAAGTCGATCGGGTCTTCGAGGCCGACATTGATCCTGAGCATATCTTCGGTAATCCCGATTTCCAATCGCGCTTCCTCACCCAACCCATGATGCGTGGTCGATGCCGGATGGCACATGAGTGAACGACTATCGCCGATATTGTTTGAAATATCTATAAGGTTCAATGCGTTAAGCAGTCCATGAGCCTGCTTGCGACCACCTCCAACATAGAGCGAAAAGATCGGCCCTGCCGCCTCCATCTGGCTAATCGCAAGATTATGTTGCGGGTGACTTGGCAGACCCGGGTACAATAATTTCTCTACCCGCTGCTCTAAAAACTTTCCGACCTCGATGGCATTGTTACTCTGTTTGCGGATGCGCAGATCGAGCGTTTCGAGTCCCTTTAAAACCACCCATGCATTAAATGCACTCAGAGTCGGCCCCGTATTTCGCGTAAAGGCAAGCAAAGTTTCCTCGATAAACTCTTCCGTGCCACAAACAGCGCCGGCCAATACACGGCCCTGCCCATCCATCATTTTAGTCGCGCTATAGGCGACAACGTCAGCGCCAAATTCCATCGGGCGTTGCAGGACATTCGTGGCAAAAGCATTATCAACGACACTGGTAATGCCTTTCGATCGCGCCAGATCGCATACGGACCGCAGATCGATTACGTCCATTGTTGGGTTGGCAGGCGTTTCAAAGAAAAACACCTTGGTTTTCGGCGTGATTGCCTGTTCCCAATTTTCGATCTCGCGGCCGTCGATGACGGTCGTTTCGATCCCGAATTTCGGTAACAAGCTATCGGTCAGCCAGCGACAGGAACCAAATAGCGCACGGCTTGCGACCACATGATCGCCAGCCTCCAATTGACACAATAAGGCGGCGGTCATCGCAGCCATGCCTGAAGCTGTCGCGCGACAGGCGTCGGCCCCTTCCATCACTGCAATTCGCTCTTCCAGCATCTGTACTGTCGGATTTTGCAAGCGGCTGTAGGTCATACCGGCTTGTTCGCCATTAAAGCGTGCAGCGGCATCTTCGGCACAGTCATACGTGTAGCCAGAAGTCAGGAACAAGGCTTCTGACGTCTCTCCAAATTCGCTGCGCAGGGTACCGCTACGAATAGCCTTGGTTGCTGGGCGCCATTTTTTGGTAATCTCGCGATTTTGACCGGTATCTCTTTTCATATCTTTTCCTAAGCCGATCAGTGGCTAACTGGCAAGCCGCGCGACAACCGCGTCGCCAATTTCTCGGGTCGACGCGCTGCCACCCAGATCACGGCCCAATATCCCTTGCTCCAGAACACCAGCGACAGCCCGTTCGATCCGCAAGGCTTCATCCTCCATTCCAAAGCTGTGTCGCAGCATCATTGCAGCGGACAATATCATGGCAGAAGGATTGGCAATCCCCTGCCCCGCGATATCCGGCGCGCTGCCGTGAATAGGCTCGTATAGCCCGCGGGTTCCGGTACCCAGAGAGGCGGAAGCAAGCAGCCCAATCGATCCTACACACATGCTGGCCTGATCGGACAATATGTCGCCAAAAATGTTGCCCGTCAGCATGACATCAAATTGCCCCGGATTACGCACCAGCTGCATCGCGGCATTATCCACATACATGTGATTCAGTTCGACATCCGGATAGTCCACAGCCACCTCATTTACGACGGCACGCCACAGGACCGATGTTTGCAGCACATTGGCCTTGTCTACCGAGCAAAGCTTTTTCCGGCGACCCTGTGCTGCCCTGAACGCGACATGCGCGATGCGGCTGATTTCCTGTTCATTATAGGCCATGATGTCATAGCCTTCACGCAAACCTGCATCAGTCGTCCGCTGACCTTTTTCACCGAAATAAATATCGCCAGTCAATTCGCGCAAAATGAGCAGATCAATGGCACCCGCCACATCGGGTTTCAGGGCCGAGAGGTTTTCCAACCCGGCGAAAGCTTTGGCAGGGCGCAAATTGGCAAAAGTCTGCATTTCCTTGCGCAACCCCAGCACGGCTTGTTCGGGACGCAAATGCCGTTCCAGGTCATCGCATTCTGGATCACCCACAGCGCCAAATAGCACCGCATCGGATGCCATGACCAGTTCCAGAGTCGCTGGCGGCAAAGGATGACCGTGGTTCTTATAGGCCACGCCACCGACATCCGCATGATTCAACCGCAAATCCGGGAGTCCCAAAGCCTCCAATACGCGCAGGGCTTCGACCATGATTTCCTGACCAATGCCGTCACCGGCGAGCACTGCAATATGCATTTCTTTTCCTTAGAAGTTTGCGCGCCGTCCTGCCGCGCAAACGGCGATTAGGCAACCACCCTTTTTAGACGATCCACCAAAACCGAGCGTGCTGCCATGACGTCATTACGGCGATCCTCGAAGAAATGACGCTTCAGGAAAAATCCAGTGACTTTCAAACCATCGAAAATATCATCCCATTCGGGACGGCCCGGATCTTTCAGAAAGGTTGGCAATGGCAAGAGCTTGTCCTTGTATAATTGCCCTGCCCCTTTGCTCACTGCAGATGCGCTTTTGGGGCTGATGTAAACAAGATCTTCAGTACCGCCGGTCACAGCGCATTTATCAAGCGACAATCCAAAGCCCAGTTCCGACAAGAGAAGCAACTCATAGCGCACCAGTGCCACCACCCAGCCCTTGGCCGAAGGCGCGCCGCATATCGCGTCCAGCAAAGCCGACAACGCGCTATGGAGCTTCGGATAGCTATGCTCTTCCGGCAGAATCGCGGCTGTCAACGCCGTCACCCAATCCAGTGCAGAACTGGCCAGAGGTTCACCGAGATAAGGTCCCCGGCTCTGTTGTAGCTCGGCAGTCATGGAAGCCAGCTGATCTTCTGTTCGCGCCCGATAATCGGCTTGCACGATATTGGAAGGGATAAGGACCGGCCGCATCGTCCGTGATCGCGCTCCGCGCACATAGCCTGCCATCAATCCATTGTCAGGCGTTAGGGATCGCACAACCGCGCCATGCTCTCCGTGCTGACGTACGGAGCAGATAATGGCCGAGGTCCGCAGATTAGCCATGAAAATAGTCGTAAACTTTTTGCGCTACGGTCGCGGAAACTCCGGGAGCGCCCTGAAGGTCTTCCAGCGACGCGTTCTTGACAGCCCGCGCAGTCCCGAAATGCAGCAACATCGCCTTTTTACGAGCTGGGCCGATTCCCGGCACATTATCAAGCGAGCTATGCCCGACCGATTTGGCGCGTTTCTGACGATGCGCGCCAATGGCAAAGCGATGCGCTTCATCCCGCAGGCGCTGTAGGTAGAACAACACCGGGCTGTTGATCGGTAAGTTCAGTTCCCGGCCATCCAGAAAATGAAACGTCTCACGCCCGGCGTTGCGATCCGGCCCTTTGGACACGCCAATCATATTGACGTCTTCAACTCCGATTTCCGCGAGGGCTTCCTTGGCGGCGGACATCTGGCCTTTGCCGCCGTCGATGAGCACCAGGTCAGGCCATTCGCCTTTTTCACGGTCGGGGTCTTCTTTCTGGGCGCGGGCAAAGCGACGTTCGAGCACTTCGCGCATCATCGCAAAATCATCGCCAGGGGCGGTGTCAGGATTTTTGATGTTGAATTTGCGATACGCATTCTTGCGAAAACCTTCCGGCCCGGCGACCACCATCCCGCCGACCATATTGGTGCCCTGAATATGACTGTTATCGTATATTTCTATCCGATCCGGCACCGCGTCCAGTTCCAGCAGATCGACCATTTCCCGCATGATTTTCGCCTGGGTAGAGGATTCCGCCAAACGTCGATCCAAAGCTTCTTCTGCGTTACGGCTTGCTTGTTTGAGTAATTTCACACGATCGCCGCGCTGCGGCTTCGACACGCTGACTTTATAGTCAGCGCGCGTACCCAGTGCCTCGGACAATAAGTCAGCATCCGGCAATTCACGGTCCAGCAAGACCAGTTTTGGCGGGGGCATCCGATCGTAAAATTGCATCAGAAAGCTGGAGAAGACCTCTTCAATCTCCACATTGGTTGTATGGGCTGGAAAGAAGCTGCGATGCCCCCAATTTTGCCCGCCACGAATGAAAAAGGCCTGTATGCACACCGTCGAACCCTTTGCCGCCAACGCGAAAATATCAGCATCTGGCAGGCCTGCAGCATTGACGGCCTGATTGCCCTGAATGAAGGTAAGCGCCTTCAGTCTATCGCGGTGAAGCGCGGCCATTTCGAAATCGAGTTCCTCCGCCGCCTTTTCCATTTGCACGCCGAGCTTTTGTTGCACATCGGTCGACTTTCCGGATAGGAAGTTTCGCGAATCTTCCACCAGCTCCGCATATTCTTCCTTGCTAATCCGATCCACACAGGGCGCCGAACAACGCTTGATTTGATAGAGTAAACAAGGGCGCGAACGGTTGTTAAAAAAGCTGTCGGTGCAGGAACGGAGCAGAAATAGCTTCTGCAATGCGTTGAGTGTTTGATTGACGGAGCCAGCGCTGGCAAAAGGTCCGAAATATTTACCTTTGGCCTTCTGCGCCCCGCGATGTTTCTGAATACGCGGAAAATCATGATCCTCGCGTAACAGAATGAACGGGAAGCTCTTATCATCCCGTAGCAGCACATTGTAGGCGGGCCGGAATTTCTTGATCAGTTGCGCTTCGAGCAACAACGCCTCTGCCTCGCTACCCGTTGTGACAATCGTCATCGAGCGGGTTTGCGCGACCATCCGTAACAAGCGATGCGGCAAACGGTTCATTTGTACGTAGGATCCCACACGGTTTTTTAGCGATCGGGCCTTGCCAACATAAAGCACATCACCGCGACTATCCTGCATCCGGTAGACGCCAGGCCGTGTGGGCAATGTATTCAATGTTTCGCGGATGGCCGCCATACCCGTTTCGAGGTCAGGCGTTTCATTGCCGCGCACCGCATAGGTCGCGTTGTCTTCGTTAAAACGGTCTGGAGATTGTGGGCCGGACATAGCTTATATCTAAGCTCCGACGCCGATCATTACCAGCGCCTATCCGCAGTAATAAGCGATAGACTAGTTAAGCTTCGTGCCTAAGTCGTTGATCGTTTTGTCGATCAGGCCTTTATCCGCCGCAGCGTCATGATTGGCAGCGATTAAGTTTTGAGCCGCAATCGTAGCTGCGCCAGCTGCTTTTGCACGAACTTCAGCGATAGCGGCGCGTTCGGCGGCGCTGATTTTATCTTCAGCCATTTTCTTACGGCGCGCGATCAGATCGGTCGTCGCTTTCTTGGCATCGGCAACCACCAATTCGGCTTCACTCTCTGCTTGCGCGAGGATTTCAGCGGCTTCGTCGTCCGCAGCCCGCAGACGCGATTCATATTTCGCCCGCAATTCTTCGGATTCTTCACGTAACTTCTTGGCTTCGTCCAATTGTTCGCGAATATCCGCAATCTTTTTATCGAGTGATGCACTAATGGCAGCAGGTACTTTTTTCCAGAGCACCAAACCAATAACGACCAGCATTGAAAGCGACACGAACACTGTCGCGTTGAATACACCGAATACAGCAGGCGTAACATGTTCCTCGGCAGAGCCCGAGGCCAGCATTGCGACGTCAGCCGCTGCGGTTGCCAGATTTACAAAATCAACCATGTTTCAACGCTGCCTTTGCTTCTTTCAATGCTGCCGCCTTGGTCACTTTCGCGCCAGAGATTTTTGCAACCATGTCCTGCGCAACTTCGGCGGAGACAGTTTCAATTTCTTTCAAAGCCTCGCCCGCTCGTGCTTTGATGTCCGCTTCAGCCGCGGCCACTTTCGCAGCAATATCGGCGTTGGCTTTATTTTTGCGCTTCTCGGCAGCAGCATTAGCTTTTGCTTTACTTGCTTCTACCAGAGCCTGCGCTTCGCTGCGGTCATTTTCCATTTTGACGCGATAGCTCTCTTCCAGTTCATCTGCCGTCACATTGGCAGTACGCGCCGCTTCGAGATCGTCGGCGATCCGCTTATCCCGAGCATCAACCGTGCCCTGGATTTTCGGAAACATACCTAAACCGATGACAAAAAATGTAATCCCGAAAGTCAGCAAAAGCCAAAAAATCTGGGATCCATAGGTTGCGGCGATTTGATCAATTTGTGGCATTGAACCAGAGGCTCCAATATTTTGAAACAGCGGAGCGGCCCAGCCGCCCCGCTTGTCTCACATCAGTTATTAGGCAACGAAAATCAGGATCATTGCGACAACAAATGCCAGCAGACCCAAAAGCTCGGCTGCGGCAAAGCCGATAAACAAACGGCCCTGTTGGCCGTCAGCAGCTGATGGATTACGCAGCGCGCTTTCCAAGAAGCTTCCGAATACGTTACCCACACCTACGGCGGCGACACCAGCACCAATTGCTGCCAGACCTGCGCCCAATAATTTTGCTGCTTCTGCGTCCATTGTAGTTACTCCTGTTCAAAAATATCGTTTGGAAATTAAGTCTTGTTTCAAATCAATGCAGGTTCTCTGCATCATTGATGTAAAGCGATGTCAGCAATGCAAACACATAGGCTTGCACAACCGCCACCAGCAATTCGAGCGCGCTGATACCGATCATCAGAGCAAAACTGGGTATGCCAACGAGCACACCATAGCCGGCGCCCGCGTTAGAACTGTTTATGACAAAGCCCGCCAGAACCTTCAGCAAAATGTGGCCCGCCGTCATAGCGACGAAAAGACGCAAGGCGAGGCTGAAAGGACGGACCAGAAAGGATAATAGCTCAACGATGAAAATAAACGGGATCATCGGTAGCGGCGTACCATGCGGCACGAACAGCGAGAAAAAATGCAGCTTATGTTTTGCAAAGCCAACAATCAAAACAATCGAGAAGCTCAAGATCGCCAATACGCCGGTAACCGTCAAATGGCTGGTTACGGTAAAAGGATGCAGTCCTAAAACGCCGACGGGCAAAAGACCCAAAACGTTGGAGAACAGGATGAACATGAACAGCGAGAATACAAAAGGTGCGTATTTGCGACCAGCAGGTCCGATATTTGCGTCCATCATATTGTCGATAAAGCCGGTAAAACCCTCGACCATCATCTGCCAGCGTCCAGGCACCAGCTCCCGTTTCATGCCGCCAAGCATGAACGCCCATAAAGCGATAACCGAGACCATCATCCAAACCGCGCTATTGGTTAGCGCGATCTGTTGACCCCCTAGGGAAAAGCCTTCAAAAATCGTCTGTACCTCAAATTGGTACATTGGATCGATTTTACCTTCTTCAGTCGCCACGCAAGGGACCCCTGTTTTTCAAACGGTGCGCAAAATCACTTATGTTTCTTTGCGCTCTCGTTTGAGAGTTTAATAATGTTCCTGAACGCCACGATGATACCCAGAAACAGGAATATCAAAAGAAGCCAAGGTCCGGTTCCGATAAAATAGTCCAGCACCCAGCCGACCAATGCACCGCCACCAATACCCGCAATCAAATCTGCCAAAACCCGGTTTCCGAGCCGATAATTATCATCGACCCCTTTTTGGGTTTTGCCTGATCTGACCGCTTCTTCTGATGCAGCCTGATCGATCCGCTTTTTCAGCGCCTCTATCTTAGCATCATCGTCCATCAGATTTACCAGGTCCATTCTCTGTCGTGATTCTTTATAAAATCGCAGAAAATCAGCGGAAAAGCCGATTAACTTGGTTCTACTCACGACAGCGAGTAGCCCCGCTAACCGCGCCCGTTTAGAAAAGCGGGTGCGCCAAGTCAACAGCGATGCTGCACTGCAGAATTTTCGACAAAAATTCAGCTATTTGAATCGAAAAGGGCGCGCCGATATTCTCGACGCGCCCAATGTCTGAAAATTCATCTATATTGGCGTTAAGGGCAGCGTGCGTCCCGTATAGGGGCCGCCGATGTTCTCGTCTGCCAACTGCCATCGGGTGCCTGATATTTCTCACCAGGAGTAGTGCGCATGATCAGGTTGCAACCCGAGGTAAAAGCAAATTGCTCCACCGTTGAGTTGGTTTCCTGCGCCTTGCGGGTATAAGCGGCCTTGCGCTTGATATTCAAATCTTCAACCATGGCTTTTACAGACGCTGACGGAGACGTCACATAGCCGAGATATCCGTCCGATTTCTCACCAATCACGCCAGAAGAACGCGCGGCGGCATAAGCCGGATCGCGCTGAGCCAAAACTGGCGTTGCAACTATTGCGGTCAAAGCCAAGCTGCCAATCATGGCAACCGCCTTATTTTTCCGTATAAACTCAAACATCAGAAAATCTCCGCTTCACTGTTAATCAAATCTTTGGCGTCACCATCCAATCGATAGACGACTTCCTGTTTTATATTGATATTCAGGTTAATCACGATGGGTTTATCTGGCGCAGAAACCTGCACACATCCTGCCAGAACGGCACTTAGCCCCAAGGCGACACCCGATATCAGGCCGGTTGCCTTCCTATTCTTCATAACTGAACGAATCGCATTTCCAGACGGATCCGTCAATTGACTTGTCTTATGGTTCATTATCGCTTTCCCGTGGCTGAACAGTTGATTCAGAATTGTCTTTTAAAGCTTTTGCGGCTTCCAAAGCCCGCTCTTCCTGCGCTCTTAGCAGGGCTGGTAGATTCTGGCCGACCAATATTTCCGGTTCATAAAATGCCTTCGCGCTGCTCATGAGCTGCATGAAAGGCGCCTGAATACGGACGTTAAACTCTAACGGGATTTTGGCCAACTGCTTGGTTATGAAGTTTTTGCTAGCTTTATCGCCTTGCTGCAGTCCGGAAAATTTGACCTCGGTGATGATTTCCCCGTCAATCGAACCATCCATACCGATGGTCAGCTGCTCATACTTGAGCGATTTTAGGGCATTAAAGGCGAAGTTTGCGAAGGTTCCCATATCTTCATAGGTTAGTTCGCCAATATAGGCGAGCGAGCCGCCGCCTTTTCTCGCGACCAGATAACCACCCGCAATGCGGCCACCATCCTGATCGAAAATCATCGGTAATTTGCCATCGAATACGCCGGTTGCGGTAAGGTTTTCAAAATCAAATTGGGTCAGAAACTGCGCTGCATCGACACCTACGACCGTAAATTCCAGTCTTCTCTCCGCATCTTCCCCCAAATCGAGAATAGTCGGTTCAAGATAAAGCATGCCGCCAGCAAAGGGCCATTGGCCGCCCTCGACCTGCATTTTATAGTCTGGCAACAGCCGATAGAAAAGTTGTCCGTTAAATGCTGCGACACCAGGATTGACCTCGGCCATGCGCACCAATTGGCCTGGCTCAGTCTCTAACCCCAGCAGATCAGAAAATTTTATCTCCCCGGACAGCCCGGTAACCGGACCGAAGGCCGCGGCCAAATTCATGGAGTCGGTGCGGAATGTGCCGGTGCTCTGGACACCGTCCTTAGCTGCATCCCAATTAATTCTGCCGATACCTGTTACCGTGCCTTTGACATTGGCTATCACCCCAAGCGTTAATGGCGTGAGCAATTCCGGTTGTAGCTCGTCGTCAAATGTCAGTCCCGAGACATCGATAACGGCTTCGCCTGTGCTGGAATCGAGTTTATGCTGTATCATGACGGTCGCCACTGCGCGCTGGGTCGTGGGTTCCCGCAACAAGCCATCCGCTGTAATGAGTCCGTCCGCAAATTTCAGTTGCACATCATTGCTGATCAGTGGCCGATAGCGTTCGACTTGTTTCTCGTCGCGCACCCGAAGCTGGGCGTCCGCCAAAAAGGCCCCATCAACTAAACGCCAGTCGCCATTCACCTCATCCATTAACAGCGGAATATCAGCTATCTGCCCTTCAGCGCCGACCACTGTACCATTAATTGTGCGCCCGAAAGCGGCACTGACCAAGGCCATGTCAAATTTCGTCATGCTGTCTGCCGCACCCATACGAATAGAGACATTTTCGGCCGTTATGCCCTTGCTACCCGAAAAGCCAAGGCGGCCACTGGACAGAACAAGTGGTGTGCCGCCAACCGAGCCATTTAGGTCAAACGACGGCACATTCGCCGCGATATTGACGCCATTTCCGTTACTGGAAACTATGCCAGCGTTGCTCGCTGGGCATAATTTGGTCCGTGTCGGGCCAGCAACAAAGGCAGCCGTTCGAAGGCTCGCAAATCGCAAGTCAACGCATTCACGATAAAAAGAAAATCCGCCATAGCTGTCAACAATCCCGTTAATCGGTATCTGTAGCCCGGTTACCTGCCCATCCGGTAATGGCCCTGAAAGTATAACGCGACCATCAAGCATTGTGCCACCACCGCGCGCGGGCGAAAAATTGAGATTAGGGACATTGAGTTTTGCCGTCCCTGCCTGATAAGCGGCCATTTGCAGACTGCCGGAAAAGCCGCGCGACAAGCTGCCATCATTCAAATCTATGCTGGCGTCGGGGAACCCGCCACCGTTGAGGAGAAGGTTGCCTTCAGCCAACATCTTCACATCATTGTTCGCAAATGTCAGCAAAATGGCGTTATCGAGCGCAATTTCTGCGCCCGAACGGGAAGTTCCGTTCAGCGCGTTGATCGCCAATTTGGTCCCCGCCGCTCCCATATCAAAACGCACATCACTGGTAAAATCGAAGGCATTGCCAGCATTGCCGATGGCGGTGACCAGCTTTTTGACAATGGGGCCAATCGGCGTTCCATCGGTCGATTTTGCGAATCCACCAGTTTGCCCCAACAGCTTTTTGGAAATCTGTGCAGACCTGATCTCCGGAGCCCCTTCGAACCGCGCTGTAACCGGATCATCGCCGTAACCAATTTGGAATGGTCCGCTAACCCTCGCAATATCCGCGCGCCCGTAAGGTGATTGGATGCTATTTGTCGTGAGATCGATTTTCCCGCTGCTACGTTCCATATCGCCGGTAAACGAGATATTAGATTTGACGGTCTTGACCCTGTAATCGTCATATACCAATGCTCCGCTCGATATGCCCGCATCGCCAGACCAGCTGGCAAAATCCTGTCCCAGTTCGACTGACAGCGCCATACCGATATTCTTTGCGTTCAAGTCAAGGTCAGCACAATTCACTTCTGACAAACGTAAAGGGCCGTTCAATTGAGGCTTGCGTTTTACAATGGCGATTTCGCCAAAATAACTCGGATTAGATAGAGCGCAGCCGCCCAGTGTGAGCCGCTCGCTCAATGCGGCTAGCTCACCTGCAAATCCGTCGTGCAAGTTACCAGATCCGTTCAGAGCCAATCCAATAGGACCAAAGTCACTATCAATCCGTAATTGTGCCTTTTCCAACGTCAAGGATATATCCGGTAGCGCCAATGGGCTGTCATCCTCGGGGTCGGAAAATTTATCAAGCGCGCCGAACGATAATTTCCCGTCTTTCAGGCGGCCAAAGGCCTTGACCCCGCTTGCTCTGACCCAGTTTATCCCGGCACCTTCCGTGCCCAGGCTATTGCCTATTTCCACCAGATCAGCCGTCAGGTCTGGCTTGTCGGGATCCCCTATGACCAGATTGCGAATGATCTGTTTGCGAAAACCAATATCTTCGATTTCGTAACTGGCTTCCACGCCCCGCTTATCTAGCTCACCACGAACGAAATTGTCGGCAATCGTGATCCGGCTGAACCACAAAATTATGAAAGCGACCAGCAATAGAAAAAGAATCACATAGACAAATAGTCGCGGCCGTAATCGGCGCCCTATAGGGCTTGGATCTATTTCTTCCTCCATCCGAGGTGAAATGCAGAACTCTAGCTTAAGTTGCAATGTACAAGTGGGCCGGCAGGTGAGTTTTTGCGCTATTTTATATGGAATTAAACATATTCGGCCAATACTTGCTGTTATTGGGCTTTAGCTATGCCCTTTTCGGACAATCGGGCTATGATGCCGACATGCCCGCATTGGACAATTCCCGAAAATCCAAGCCGAAATCACTAAGCCACCATGGCGAAGGCCATCGCGCCCGTTTAAGGGAGCGCCTTTTGGAAGGAAGCGGCGACGCGCTTTTGGATCACGAGCTTATCGAATTTATACTTACTCTGGCAATCCCCCGGCGAGACATGAAACCAATCGCCAAAGATCTGATCAATACATTTGGAAGTCTGTCCGCGCTGCTTACAGCCGACGGAGATTCGATCAAACAAGTGCCCGGCATGGGGGAAACCAGTGCTGCCGCCATCAAGATTGTTCAAGCGGCTGCATTGCGACTCATTTCCGAGCCCATCCGCGAGCAGCCAATCCTGACCAGCTGGCAGGCTCTGCTAGACTATCTCCGTGCCGATATGGCGCATCTAGTCCACGAGCGGGTCCGGGTGCTGCATCTCAATAGCAAAAACCGGCTGATCCGCGACGAGTCGGTCAGCGAAGGATCCATTGATCAGGCCGCCATTTATACCCGCGAGGTTATCAAACGCGCCTTGGAGTTAGGGTCGGCGGCTATCATATTAGTGCATAATCATCCCAGCGGGGACAGTACGCCGAGCCGCCAGGACATCGCAGTCACCAAAGATATTTGCGACGCCGGAAGAAAGCTCGGCATTGCCGTCCATGATCATATCATCATCGGCAAGGACGGTCATACATCCTTCCGTTCCAAGGGCTTGATCTAGAAACGCCTTAAGCGCCGCTATCCTTACCGGTGATAAGTCTGATGCCCAGTTGCAGCGTGAAATAGGACCATATCCAGTTCACCAGCACCGATATCCGGTTCCGCATCCCGGAGAGGAAACCGACATGCACTGCACCCCATAACCACCAAGCCAGCGCGCCATGCAATTTCATAAAACCAAAATCCGCGACAGCGCTTTTTCGACCGATGGTCGCCAGGCTGCCCTGATGCTTATATCGGAAGGGTGCGATTTGCTTGTCATCCAAAAGCTGTTTTTGAATATAGTTTGCCACATAAACACCGGCCTGTTTGGCCGCAGGGGCCAGTCCGGGAACAGGGTTGCCGTCCCACGCATTGCTGCCAGCGGTATCACCAATCGCAAAGACATTTTTGTGTCCGGCAACGCGCATATGGTCATCGACCGCGACACGGCCCGCGCGATCGGTATCGGCATCCAGCCATTGACCGGCCGGAGAGGCAATAACACCGGCGGCCCAAAGCACAGTTTCGGTGTCGATTTCGATATCATCACCAATTTTTACGCGATCGGCAGCAATATCTGTCACGCGTGATTTTAAACGGATATCGACGCCCAAATTGCCCAGCGAGGCCGCCGCGTGCGCAGAGAGATTTTCAGGAAAGGCGGGCAATATCCGATCACCCGATTGCACTAGAATGATTTGAGCTTGCGCAGGATTGATCCGGCTGAATTCGTCCTTTAGCCCGTGATGGGCCAATTCGGCAATCGCTCCGGCCAGTTCGACGCCTGTCGGTCCTGCACCAACAATAACGAATGTGAGCAGACGTTTAACCCGTTCCGGGTCATTGGACGACTCCGCCCGTTCAAAAGCGCGGAGAACATGGCCGCGAACGGATACACCGTCTTCGATTGTTTTCAAGCCGGGCGCAAATGGGGCCCATTCATCCTTGCCGAAATAACTATGTGACGCGCCTGTTGCTAACACCAGGTGATCATAATCCAAGCTGTTCTGGCCATAAGTCAGTGTTTGCGCCGCGCTATCGACGCTGCCCACCTCGCCCATTAAAACGTGCACGTTACCGTCGTTGCGGAACAGACCCCGAATTGGGGTTGCCACATCGGCCGGCGATAGCGCAGCCGTTGCGATTTGATAGAGAAGTGGCTGAAACAGATGATAATTATGCCGGTCGATAAGTGTGATACGAACAGGTAGGTTCTTGAGCTTGTTCACGCAGGCCAGCCCGCCAAAACCAGCGCCCACAACTACGATGTGCGGCCAATGTTCTGGAACATCCTCATATTTTCGGTCGAACAGGATATTGGATTCCAGCCAGCCCGAGATCATCCGGTCGACCGACAGATAACCGCTGCCAAAAATGATCATCAATCCAAACAGCAACATCGGATAAAGCGTCAAATCGGGGTGCAGGCCCATCACTGCCAGCGTGCTGAGGACAATTATCAGCGCCAAACCCGTCAACGGAATGATCATCCCGGCAATCAGAAAAACCGCGAAACCGATAGCTACAACAGAACTCATGCCGGCGAAGCTTTTGACAGGGAAAAACATATCTGACTCAGTCACATCGAGCAATCCAGCGACCATGAACAAGGCCACCGCCAACCATATCCGAACCGCTAGCAACCATGCCGGCGCGACTTTGGCCGTCAAAAATTGGAAAAAGCGCATGACTGGCCGAGCAAATGGCAGAGCACTTCCGCCCAGTCCGCCTGCCACTGCGCGATCAAAGGAGAACCCGCCAGCCCCGCGTAAAACATACCAGCCCAAGATCGCAATCAACCAAAGATTGAGGTCAATAAGGACATATTCGATCTGACTCACCGCCAGCAACGTCAATATCGCCAAAGCCGCGCCGCGCGTAAAGAATCCGAACAACAGCAATATCGGCGCGACAATTTCTATCATTACCCCAACCAGTGCAGCCGTTTCGGGAGCCATCCAGGAAACAGGATATTCAAAACGCGCCAGGCTTAAGGCAGTGTCCCAGTCAGAGAGCTTTACGGCGCCTGACCGGAATATTGCTTGTGCAACAAACAACCGGACCAGAAAATCAAAAAATGGACTGATCAAGGAAATGATCGAACGATAAGTCTTGACCCATATTCGGAGTGTGACGCGTAAAAATGGCGATAAACGCTCTTCTTGCAAAACTGCTTGTTCGCTGGTCATTTCGTGATCCCCTCATCACCCTATTCGCCGCAACGGCTCAATAGTTACAGCCGTCCCCATGCGCTCAATAAAGAAACATCGGCATACCTTCTATTTGCACCAGATTAGCGCGATATTGTCGCGCGTCATATAGACCCGAAACGTTCACGCCCTTGGTGCCTTCCAGCAAAGTGCCAATGGGTACGACACCATAATTGCCGTCTTCCAGACAAACCATATTAGAGGTACGGCCTTCCTCGATCAATTGTACGGCCAGCGCGCCAAATGCAAAGCCTACCATGCGGTCCATCGCATCTGGCTCCCCAGCGCGCATCAGATAGGCCAGTTCCTGCACGATGGTGCGCTCCGGCGACCGCGCTTCTATTTCCCTAGCCAACTGTGTGCCTATATTCACGCCGATACGATTGGTATTGGATTTGCTGATCTCGCCGTCATCAGCATCGTGGCCAGCCAGCTTTGCGCCTTCTGATACCAAACAGATGGCGTAACTTTCCGGATTATTCTCTTTGTCTGCAAGTAATAGCGGTAGCAGCGCGTCCATATCCGCCGGAACCTCGGCAATGACAGTGCGATCAGATTGCGACAGAAAGCCTGATAATAGCGCGGTCTCGCCGGATCGTCGGCCAAATAGCTCAATGACCGCTATCCGCTCATGACTCGCGACCGTGGTTCGCAATGCGTTTATCGCTTCGACCGACCGGGTCACAGCAGTTGAAAATCCAATGCAGTAATCCGTACCGAAAACATCATTATCCATCGTCTTCGGGATGGAAATTACATTGCGACCCAGACTGGCGAGATGGGCTGAAAACCGCAATGTACCATCGCCACCCATGGTAATCAGCGCATCGACTTTCAGCGCGTCCAATATGTCGAGTACCTTTTGTGTTTGGTCCCCTTTACTGGTGTTGCGGGGGTCGCAGCGCGAGCTGTGCAATATGGTTCCGCCTTGACGGTCAATGCCACGGACCGCGTCCTTATCGAGCACCATGGCACAGTTTTCGAGTGACCATGGGTCGGTGGGATCAGTTTCCAACACCCCTTCCCATCCCCGCCGCAACCCGATGACATCCCAGCCGCGTTGCCAGGCCGACATTGCAATTGAACGGATGCACGGGTTGAGCCCCGGAACATCGCCGCCGCCGGTTAGTACTGCCAGACGCATATTCTTCTCCCCAATGATCCACCCGTTGCCGACTCATAATGTAGCTGCTAGCGGGTCGGCAAATCTCTGATCATGCTATGGCCAGATTAAACCAGCTTTTACAGATTCAAGGAAAGAAAAAATGGTACCTCGCTATTCCCGCCCCGAAATGGTTGCCATTTGGGAGCCCGAATCCAAATTCCAGATCTGGTTCGAGATAGAGGCACATGCCACCGATGCCTTGGCAGAACTGGGCGTTGTCCCCAAAGAAGCGGCAGAAGCCATTTGGGCAAAAGGGAAATTTGATGTCGCGCGGATCGACGAGATTGAACGCGAAGTAAAACATGATGTCATCGCCTTCCTGACCAATGTTGCCGAAAATGTCGGCGAAGAAGCGCGTTTCATGCACCAAGGCATGACATCAAGCGATGTGCTCGACACCTGCGTCGCTGTTCAACTTGCCCGTGCGAGCGACATATTGCTCGACGATTTGGATAAGCTGCTCGCGGCGATCAAAACTCGTGCTTATGAGCATAAATTTACCCCGACCATCGGTCGCAGCCACGGTATCCACGGCGAACCGGTGACATTCGGTATGAAACTGGCGCAGGCCTATGCCGAATTTAAACGCAATCGCGCCCGCCTCGTCCTGGCACGCGAGGAAATCGCAACCTGCGCAATATCCGGCGCTGTCGGAACATTCGCGAATATCGATCCTAAGGTCGAAGCGCATGTGGCAGAAAAAATGGGACTGGAAATTGAGCCCGTTTCGACACAGGTCATTCCGCGGGATCGCCATGCGCAATATTTTGCTACTCTGGCTGTGATCGCTTCGTCGGTCGAAAGGTTGGCTGTGGAGATTCGCCATTTGCAGCGCACAGAAGTGCTCGAGGCCGAGGAATATTTCTCTCCCGGTCAAAAGGGTTCGAGCGCAATGCCGCACAAGCGCAACCCGATCCTGACCGAAAATCTGACCGGCCTTGCCCGCATGGTGCGCAGCTATGCGCTACCTGCCATGGAGAATGTCGCTCTGTGGCACGAGCGGGATATTTCCCACAGTTCGGTAGAACGGATGATAGGCCCGGACGCTACGATCACGTTGGACTTTGCCCTTGCCCGTTTGACCGGCGTGATTGAAAAACTTCTCATCTACCCGGAACGGATGCAGAAAAATCTCGACCGGATGGGTGGGCTTGTGCACTCTCAACGCGTGCTGCTGGCACTAACCCAAGCTGGTATTAGCCGCGAAGATAGCTATCGGATCGTGCAACGCAATGCGATGAAGGTGTGGGAATCGGATGGCGAGATTGCTTTGCTCGATCTGCTCAAGGCTGACCCCGATGTCACCGCCAAGTTGTCTGACGAAGAGCTGGAAGAGCGATTTAACCTCGATTATCACTTCAAGCATATCGACACGATTTTTGAGCGCGTATTTGGTGAATGAGCTTCCTGCTGAACGCAAAATAGTAACAGCTCTGGTCAGTGATCGAATTTACGCGTAATATATAAAAAAATGCAAATAAGGGCTTTATATGCAGTTCATCAAAACGCTTTTCTGGGTCATTTTGGCAATCATTTTGGTCGTGTTTGCAGTCAATAACTGGTCGCCAACATCGGTATTGATCTGGGAAGATGTCCGCATCGATACCAAATTGCCAGTTCTGGTGATCGGCGCATTCATTCTGGGCTTCCTGCCTTTATGGCTCATCCACCGTGCATCGAAATGGCGTTTAAATCGTCGGATCAAGACATTGGAAGCGGCGGTCCGCCCCATAGTAACGCCCGCTTCCACAGCTACAACAGCCTCCAAAACGCCGCCCACTTCTGCGCCACAAGCCAAACCTGCTGCAGCGCCGCTGGATCTGGGCAAAGAGCAAATTGCGGAACCTACGCCAGCGGTTTCATCGATCACGGGCGACGATAAGGCAGCGAGGACATGAGCAACCCGATATTTGTTGCCGTCGACACACCCATATTGGATAATGCGATTGCGCTGGCCCAGTCTGTGAAAGGCCATGTCGGTGGCTTGAAGCTCGGTCTTGAATTTTTCTGTGCCAATGGTCATCATGGCGTCCATGAAATCCAGAAAATCGGCCTCCCCATTTTCCTCGATCTGAAGCTCCACGACATTCCCAATACGGTCGCAAAAGCGATGCAGGCGATTAATGTCCTCGAGCCAGCAATTGTAACAATTCATGCTTCCGGCGGACGGGCCATGATGGAGGATGCCAAGGCCGCCGCTGGCAGCCACACAAAGGTTGTCGGCGTGACGCTGCTAACCTCACTGGACCAGCGCGATATGGACAAAATCGGCTATAGCGGAAGTCCGCATGATCAGGTCGAACGGCTGGCCAATCTCTCCGCAGAAGCGGGCCTCGACGGCATCGTCTGTTCCGGCAATGAAGTGGGCGCGGCCCATAAAATCTGGAAAGACGGCTATTTCGTCGTGCCTGGCCTGCGCCCAGCCAATGGCAAAGCCGGCGATCAAAAACGCACGGTTACGCCTCGCGCAGCGCGCGACGACGGCGCCAGCGTTCTGGTCATTGGCCGCCCGATTACAGCAGCGGGAGATCCCAACGCAGCGGCGCGGTCGATAGAAGCCACGCTTTAAAGCAAGATTATGAAAACCCAGATCAAAATATGCGGCCTGTCTAATGTCGCGACCGTGGAAGCCGCTGCCGAGACGGGAGCCGATTATATTGGCCTTGTGCATTTCGAGAAGAGCCCGCGCCATGTGTCGCTGGACCAAGCGGCGAAACTGCGTGATGCCGCTCCAGAATCTCTGAAAATTGTCCTGCTACTAGTCAACGCAGACCCCAAGCTCACCGGACAGGCCATCAACATAGTGCGCCCCGATGTCGTACAATTCCATGGCAGTGAAACGCCTGAATGGATCAAATTGGTGCGCGATCAAAGCAACGTCCAAGTCTGGAAAGCCCTCGGGCTGAGAGACAAAGCAACATTGGCAAAGAGCGTTCGTTTTGAAGGTGCTGCAGACAGGCTGCTATTCGACGCGCCGGCGAAAGCGCTTCCGGGCGGGACGGGCACAAGTTTTGACTGGTCCGTTTTAACCGGACATGACCATAAAGTGCCATGGGGACTGGCCGGTGGGTTGGATTCGGGCAATGTGGTGCAGGCCATGGAAGCCACAAGCCCGCCGCTTGTCGATGTTTCATCAGGTGTTGAATCAGCACCGGGCGTCAAAGATGTGGACAGAATCGCTGCCTTTTGCCAAGCGGTTCGCACATATGACCAAACAAGATAAACTCTCGAACAGCTTTCGCAATCAACCCGACGAACGCGGCCATTTCGGCCAATTTGGCGGGCGTTATGTGGCCGAGACGCTGATGCCGCTGATCCTCGATCTGGAAAAGCACTATCGCGCGGCGCAGGCCGACCCTGCTTTCGCGGAAGAATTTGATGATCTGCTCGAACATTATGTCGGCCGTCCCAGCCCGCTCTATTTTGCCGAACGCCTGACCGAGCATGTCCGGAAAGACGCGCCAGAAGGCAAAGGCGCGCAAATCTGGTTCAAGCGCGATGAGCTGAACCATACCGGCGCGCACAAAATCAACAATTGCATCGGTCAGATTTTGCTCGCCAAGCGTATGGGCAAGACCCGGATCATCGCCGAAACTGGCGCGGGTCAGCATGGTGTGGCGACAGCGACTGTCTGCGCCCGCTTCGGCCTGCCCTGCGTGATCTATATGGGCGCGACCGATATTGAGCGTCAGAAACCGAATATTTTCCGGATGCGGTTGCTAGGCGCAGAGGTCGTGCCCGTGACCAGTGGCTCGGCGACGCTCAAGGACGCCATGAATGACGCGTTGCGCGACTGGGTCGCCAATGTGCATGACACATTTTATATTATCGGAACGGCCGCTGGCCCCCATCCCTATCCCGAACTGGTACGCGATTTCCAAAGTGTCATTGGCCGCGAAGCGCGCGAACAGATGCTGGCGCGCACCGGCCGTCTGCCCGACATGCTGGTCGCGGCCATTGGCGGCGGTTCCAACGCTATAGGCCTGTTCCATCCGTTTCTGGATGATCCCGATGTCGAAATGTTGGGCATTGAGGCGGCGGGCCATGGTCTGGAAAAAGAACATGCCGCATCGCTGGCAGGCGGTAAGCCCGGCATCTTGCACGGCAACAAAACATATCTATTGCAGGACGAAGACGGGCAGATTGACGAAGCCCATTCGATCAGCGCAGGCCTTGACTATCCCGGCATTGGTCCGGAACATAGCTGGCTGAAAGAATCCGGCCGGGTGCGCTATGACAGCGTGACCGATACCGAGGCGCTGGAAGGCTTTCAGCTCTTGTGCAGTACCGAAGGGATTATTCCGGCACTGGAACCTTCTCACGCTATCGCAGCGGTTGCACGCGAAGCCGTGAAGATGGACCGAGATCAGATCATTCTCGCCAATCTCTGCGGTCGCGGGGACAAGGATATCTTCACGGTTGCCGAGGCTTTGGGGACAGAGATTTGAAACTCAATAGCCCTCTCCCCTTCAGGGGAGAGGGTTGGGAGAGGGGGAAGTCAAATGCGTGATCCCAGATTAGTCGAATATGCAAAACAGATGCGCCGGGAAATGACGGAACCAGAGATGAAATTATGGCTTGAGTTACGCGCCAAGCGATTTCACAATATTAAATTCAGAAAGCAAAAAGTCATCGGATCATATATTGCCGACTTCGCCGCTCGTGAACCAAAGCTGGTAATTGAGTTAGATGGTGATACGCATTCCAAGCATGAAATATATGACGCAAAAAGAACAGCATATCTGCAAGGGCAAGGCTATCAAGTGATACGATTTTCAAACAGGGACGTGATGAAAAATTTGAGCGGTGTTTTGGAACGGCTAGATGCAGTGATTGATCAGATGACTGCCCCTCTCCCAACCCTCTCCCCTGAAGGGGAGAGGGCTATTCTATCTCCCTCCCCTTCAGGGGAGGGATTAAGGGAGGGGGAGTCTCTTAAATGACACGTCTCTCAAACGCTTTCCCAACGGACCGCGCAGCCCTTGTCGCCTTCGTCACCGGCGGTGACCCGACCGCCGCAGATACCGGCGCCATCCTTGACGCTCTCGTCGAAGGCGGAGCGGATATCATCGAACTCGGCATGCCCTTCACCGACCCGATGGCCGACGGTCCCGCCATTCAGGCCGCAAATATTCGCAGCCTAAGCACGGGCACAAAAACCGCCGACATATTAAACATTGCGAATGCTTTCCGGGAACGCCATCCCACCGTACCGCTCGTCCTGATGGGCTATGCCAATCCGATGACGATCCGCGGCGCCGACTGGTTTGCCGATGCTTGCGTAAAGGCAGGCGTCGACGGCGTGATTTGCGTCGATATTCCGGTTGAGGAAGATGATAGCTTGGGCGATAGTCTGCGGGCCAAAGATGTTGCCGTGATCCGTCTCGCTACACCAACGACCGATGCCGAACGCTTACCTGAAATCCTGAACAACGCCTCTGGCTTTCTCTATTATGTTTCTGTGGCGGGCATAACCGGACTGCAACAGGCAGCGCAGGCCAGCATCGAGGAAGCAGTTGCGCGACTGAAAGCCGGGACAGACCTGCCCGTCGCCGTGGGCTTCGGGGTTCGGACGCCGGAACAAGCCGCTGATATCGCGCGCGTTGCCGATGGCGTTGTCGTTGGCTCAGCGATTGTCGAGATCATCGCGGAACATGGCGCTGCTGCTGCGCCGCATGTCAAAGACTATGTAAAATCACTTTCTGATGCTATCAGAAGCGCACGATAAAAATCTGGGGAATTGACGCATGTCTTGGCTTAGCAATGTCCGTAACAAGATCGCTTCGATCACCAAAAAGGAAACGCCGGATAACCTCTGGCACAAATGCAAGAAATGCGAAGCAATGGTGTTCCTCAAGGAATTTGAGGACAATATGCATATCTGCCCGAAATGCGAGCATCATGGCCGCATTGGGCCGATGACCCGCTTCGCCCAGATCATGGACGAGAATAGCTGGAAGATCATCCCCTTCACGGCGGTTCAGGAAGATCCACTCAAATTCAGAGATCAAAAGAAATATAGCGAACGCCTGAAGGCTGCTCGGGCCAAGACCGAAGAGCAGGACGCACTGATTACCGTCACGGGGACCATTGAAAATATCCCATGCGTTGTCGGTGTGCAGGATTTTGCCTTCATGGGCGGCTCTATGGGCCTCGCCGTGGGTCAAGCTTTTGTCGACGGTGCCAACCGCGCGTTGGATGAACAATGCCCCTATGTTATTTTCACCGCTGCAGGTGGCGCGCGCATGCAGGAAGGCATTTTGTCGCTCATGCAGATGCCCAAAACCACTGTGGCCATATCGATGCTGCGGGAAGCGGGACTGCCGTTTATTGTCGTGCTGACCGATCCGACAACCGGTGGCGTCACCGCCAGCTACGCGATGCTTGGCGATGTCCAGATATCAGAGCCCGGCGCGTTAATTGGTTTTGCTGGCCAGCGCGTGATCGAAAATACCATCCGGGAAAAACTGCCAGAAGGATTTCAAACCGCCGAATATCTGCTGGAACACGGCATGATTGACATGGTGGTGCACCGCAAGGAATTGCGCGCCAAATTGGCCCAAATCATGGGCTATCTCATGGCCTGGAAAACAGCTGCATGAGTCCCCTCTCCCCTTCAGGGGAGAGGGGGTTGTGCAGACCGTCTCCGATACCCCTCTCTCTGCGGCCCTGTCCCGTTAAGGGCCGTCGGAGATAATGGCAGACGGTGCACGATCCGACCATCCGGCGGTTCAGAAACAACTCGACCGGCTCTCGCTATTGTCACCGGGACGCGACGTTCTGGGGCTGGAGCGGATCAACGCTGTTATGGAGCGCGTCGGCAATCCGCATCTGAAGCTGCCGCCTGTTTTCCATGTTGCCGGGACCAATGGCAAAGGGTCCACCTGCGCCTTTTTACGCGCGGCAGTGGAAGCCGAAGGCCTGAAAGCACATGTCTATACCAGCCCGCATCTGGTTCGCTTCAATGAACGGATCAGGCTCGCGGGATCGCTTATCGAGGATGAATATCTGGCTGAGTTACTCGCTCGCGTGCTTGATGGCAGCGAAGATATAAACCCCAGTTTTTTTGAAGCGACAACTGCGGCGGCCATGATCGCATTTTCCGAAACACCTGCCGATGCCTGCATTTTGGAAGTCGGTCTGGGCGGCAGACTAGACGCCACGAATATCGTACCCCGGCCAGCCGCCACGGGGATGGCGGCACTCGGCATTGATCACAAGGAATTTTTGCTGTCTCCGGAAGCGGGGGCTCCGACCGACACAATGGTACGTATCGCATGGGAGAAAGCCGGCATTGCAAAACCCGGCGTAGCCTTGCTCACCCAGAAGTATCGGGATGATATGGCGGAGGCCATTTCCGGCCATGCGGCAGCAATCGGCGCGCAATATCTGCCGCGCGGTGGGCAATGGGATGCCGCTGTTTACGAAGACCAGCTTCATTATCGCGATGATCAGGGAAAGTTGACGCTCCCCCTCCCCGCCTTGCCAGGCGCGCATCAGGCAGACAATGCCGCGCTCGCCATCGCGATGCTGCGTCATCAGAATAAGATCGAAATATCCGAAGCCGCGTTCCGCGCGGCCACGGGATGGGCAAAATGGCCGGCGCGCTTGCAGAAACTGTCGCCCGGGCCATTGCGTGACCTATTGTCAAAAGATACGGAATTATGGCTCGATGGCGGGCATAATGTGAACGCCGGAGAAGCATTGGCAGCGCATTTTGATGGCTATGCTAGCCAGTCGATCCATCTCATCATTGGCATGCTTGCCAACAAAGACCCCGCCGCGATCATAACGCCGCTCCAGTCAAAAATTGCGAGCATCACGGTGGTACCCATAGAGGGCCATGAGGCGCATGGAATGGATGATTTCAAAGTCACCGATATCACGATATTAAGCGCGCCAAATGTCATTGACGCGCTCAAAAAAATTGCGAAACAGAACCCGCAAACAATATTAATTACCGGAACCCTGTATCTGGCCGGATCAGTATTAAGCTCTAATGCCCAACTGCCGGATTAGGGCGCTTTCTCAGCTTCCCCGTCGCCCGCATGTTCCGTACCCGCTGTACCCAAGGATCGGTCCACCAATCCCGACCGGATCATCAGCCAGAACATGATCACCCCGGGGAAAGCCGCCAGCGTCGTCAATAGGTAGAAATTGACATAACCCATCCACTCTATCAGCGATCCTGCGGTCGTCCCGGTCAGGAAACGTCCCAATATACTGGCCGCCGCTGACAGCAACGCAAACTGGGTCGCCGTGAAGCTCAAATTACAAAGTGCCGAGAGATATGCCACCACAGCCACACCGCCGATACCACTGGCAAAATTCTCAAAGCCGATAGCGGCTGCCATAGCCCAGTTATTATGGCCGCTTGCCGCCAACCCTGCAAATGAGAGGTTGCTGACCGCCATCAACACGAGGCTGAGCATAACAGCTTTTTTCATACCAAGCCGGGAATAGACAATGCCGCCTACAAATATGCCGACCAGAAAGGCAACGAAGCCAAGACTGACATCATAAAAGGCGATCTCGTCATTAGTAAAACCCAGGTCTTCAAACAGCAGCCTGAAAGTCAAATTTGCCAGCGTGTCGCCAATTTTGTGGACGAGCACGAACAACAATACTACCGGAGCGCCAGAGCGTTTGAAAAACTCCATCAAGGGGCTGGCATAGGCAATTGCCGCCTGTATCGGGCCTTTGAGCGGTTTGGGTTCCTGACGCCGGCTCGGCTCGCGCATAATCAGGCCGGTAAACACGGCAAACAGCGCAAATAGCGAGCAGACATAATAAGCGATCGTCCAGTTGCTACGGGCCGCTATGACCAGCGCAACTGCGCCTGCCGTGGCGGCGCCGATGCGCCAGCCATATTGTGACATGCCGGATCCGACGCCCAATTGTTCAGGTTCCAGTAGTTCGATGCGGTAGGCGTCAATCACGACGTCAAACGTCGCCCCAGCTATGCCCACCATGATGGCGGCCACGGCCACCGCAACAATATCCGCTCTGGGATCCAGTGTCCCCAGATAAATAATCGCTGCCATGGCCAATGCCGCGGTCAGGATCAGCCACGAAAGGCGCTGGCCCATCCGGCCGATGATCGGCAGTTTGACTACGTCAATAATCGGTGCCCACAGCCATTTGAAATTATATGCAAGAAACGTCAGCGCAAAGGCCGTAACGGTGGATTTCTCGATCCCCGCCTGTGCCAGACGCGTTGTGAGGGTCGCCGCGATCATCGTTAGCGGCAGCGCCGACGAAATACCCAGGAAAAAAGCCGCTAACGGCGCGGCTTCACTATAGGGTCTGACACCGGCGGGCAGTATTTTACGCCATCCGATGTCTGCTATTTGTCCACTCACGCCATACTCTCCCTCAAACTGAGGGAAACACTAGCGGCAAATGTTTCGAAAGCCAGTCAGATTTTTGCAGATAGCTTAAATATCGAGCAGCTTGGCGCCCACAATCGGACCTGAGCCCGGTCGCTGGACAATAATCGCATATTTATCAGCGCCGGAGACGTTTAGATCCTTACTTGAAAGCTTGAGGCGCATTGATGTGCCGTCCCAGCTGCCCAGATTACGCTCGCTTTTGACAACATTGGTATAATGCAGCTTGCGCCCGCCATTTTCGCCGCGGCCGACTTGCACGGTTTCAGAGGAACTCAAGGCCACCAGGGATACGCCAGCCATGTAGCGCGATTGCCCCTTGATCGTGACCGTGACATCGCCATTATCATCGCGGTTGGTTTCAATGACTGGACCGGCCTCATTTTTCGCCAACCGAACCAATGATCGAATATCGCCCTCGCGCGAGCCGACGGCGCCACCGCCGCCATTGACCACCATCTGCGGTGTGTAAACGCCGGAACCAGCCTTGCCTTTGCTGGCATATGTCCGCTGCAGCCGAGTATTTTCTTCCCGCGCCAACGTGTCTTTCCAGCCAAGCCGGTCCCAATAGGTAACAGGCCGCGAAATCACCAGCAGGGAGCTGTCTTTTGCTAGCCGGGAAGCCAGCATGTCTGCAGGGGGGCAGGATGAGCATCCCTGACTGGTGAAAAGTTCGACAACGATCGGATTGGGGGAAACCGTTTCGTCGCCAAAAGTCGTCGCGGGTGTGGTTACTTGCGCAGACGCACCACTCGATGATTGGGCGATTTGCGCGCCCATAAAGCCTGCAAATGCAGTCGCTGCGATCATTGCCGGCAATATTATATGGCGCATCGTGATACCTTCCTAACAAGTAACTATATAGCCATTCGCCTGGCTCCCCCAATCGGTTACAGATTGCGGCAAAGTTTTTTTTCCGCCATGCGCAAAACCATGACAGACAACGAATCAGGCAAAGAACCGGGCAAAATCTATAAAGCCAAGCCCACAAGTGGCGCAAAGCAAGAACCTGCCAAAGCTAAACCACCGGAAGCACAAGTGCGCCAAGGGCAGCGCATTGCCAAATTACTGGCCCGTGCCGGTGTCGCCTCGCGCCGCGAAATTGAACGGATGATTGGCGAGGAACGGGTCGCCCTGAACGGCGTGACCGTGGACCATCCGTCCTTGCTGCTAAAGAACCTCACCGGAATCACGGTAGATGGCAAGCCCGTAGCCGAACCTTCACCGGCCAAGCTATTTCGTTTCCACAAGCCCAATGGCTATCTGACCGCCGAGCGGGATCCCGCCGGACGCAAAACCATCTATGATGTCCTGCCCGACGATATGGAGCGGGTCATGCCGATTGGACGGCTCGATCTGAATACCGAAGGCCTGCTGTTAATGACCACCGATGGCGAATTTAAGCGGGAAATGGAGTTACCCAAAACCGGCGTCGAGCGAACCTATCGGGCGCGCACGTTCGGTGAGATTACGCAAAACCAGCTGGAGGAGCTTTATCGCGGCATTACCGTGGAAGGTATGCATTATGGCCCGATTGAAGCCAATCTAGAGCGCCGCACCGGGCGCAACCAGTGGATTGAAATGACGCTAACCGAAGGGAAAAACCGCGAAGTCCGCCGCGTGCTGGAACATCTCGGCCTCAAAGTCTCCCGTCTGATCCGGACGCGCTACGGTCCATTTGTCCTCGGCAATCTGGCCAAGGGCGAAATTGAAGCTGTGCGCCGCCATGATCTGGTTCAGTTCCGCAAGACTTTGAAATAAACGCGAGACGGCAATCAATCACAGATAGGATTTTCTCCAAAAAGATCCTTACGCTGCATCCGCCGGCTTAAGTCCTCCGACTTGGCGGCTTTTACGCCCTCGCATTTGTCTTCCGCTTCAACGATATCGGACAAATCTTCCAGCATATCCTCGACTTTCTCGAGCTTTTTAACGGTCGAAGCAGGCACACCGCGAGCCTCGATTTCCGACTCAACAATCTCCAACAAACGCTTGGCAAAATCGAGCTCTTCCGCCACGCGTTGATCGACCGGATCATCAGATTTTTTGAGCTTTGGTTTTGCGAAACTTTCCTGCAGTGCCAGCAAGTCGTTCATTCGCATTTTACGTATTTCATCGGCCGTTACAGGTGTGCCGCCTGACATGGCCTTGCCAAATCCAAATTGTTCCATTGTTCGACCTCTAATTTTATCTTTGTGGATATTATGGCAACCAAGCGTAAAGGAGCTGATAAGAAAGCTAAGAAAAGAAGTGATTTATGAGAATAATTGCAGGAGACTGGCGCGGGCGGAAAATTGTCGCGCCTAAAGGGGAAACCACGCGTCCCACTGCGGATCGCACGCGCGAGCGGTTATTTTCCATGCTGACGAGCCGGTTAGGTGATTTTGCCGATTTGCAGGTTCTCGATCTGTTTTCAGGGTCCGGCGCGCTTGGCCTCGAAGCATTGTCTCGCGGTGCGGCCTATTGCACCTTTGTCGAGCAAGACCGTGACGCTCTCAAAGCGTTGGAAAAAAATATTGAAACGCTGGGCGCAGATGGAGACATCCGCATTGGGTCGGTTCTGGCCCTGGGCGCGGCCCGCAAATCCTATGATTTAATTCTGATGGACCCGCCCTACGAAACTGGCGCTGGCGCGGTAGCACTCGACAAGCTGGGTAGGCACGGATGGTTTTCGCCATCAAGCTGGATTGCTATTGAAACTTCTCGCAAAGAGGAAGTGGTCGTTAGAGGATTTGAACTGGAAAGTCAGCGCGATAGCGGCAAGGCGAGACTGCACATATTGCGTCCCGCCTGAAAGCACTGTCAACTGTTGGCGGTCTCGTAGGCTGCAGCCGTTTCGTTGCTGTCATTTTGCGATTGCGTATAAAAGGTCGTCGTCGCCATCAAAGCGGTCGCCAATATCGCGCTAAACATCAATCTTTTGCTCATTTTCATTTCCTGTCGAAATATGATTTTCAATATCGGTTGCATATTGTGCATCGCAACATCCCATACAACCTGACCCTTGGGTCATGTCAAAAGTGATATTGGCCTTGCCGCCGCTTGCTATGTTCCCTAACTGTTCACCTGTGACCAATGCTGTAAACATGCCCGCCGAGAGCGATCCACCCTATGTACGGGGCTTGAATGCGCCGCAACGCGATGCTGTGCTAACCACCGAGGGCCCGGTGCTCGTTCTGGCTGGTGCCGGCACCGGTAAAACGGCCGCCCTCACCCGGCGGCTGGCGCATCTGGTTTATTCTCGCAAGGCCTGGCCGTCCGAAATTCTGGCCGTGACCTTTACCAACAAAGCCGCGCGGGAGATGAAGGAGCGAATTGGTACAATTGTCGGCGATGCTGTTGAAGGCATGCCGTGGCTGGGAACCTTTCACAGCATCGGGGCCAAAATGCTGCGCCGCCATGCTGAACTGGTCGGGCTGCAAAGCAATTTCACCATTCTCGATACCGACGACCAGCTGCGCCTGCTGAAACAGTTGATTCAGGCGGAGGAGCTCGACGAAAAACGCTGGCCCGCTCGGGCGCTTGCCGGGTTGATCGATCAATGGAAAAACCGCGGGCTAAACCCCGCCGATCTCGATGCCAATGAGAATGAGCGCTATGCCAATGGCCGCGGTCAGGAATTTTATGCCGCCTATCAGGCGCGACTAAAGGTTCTCAATGCCTGCGATTTTGGCGATCTTTTGTTGCATATTCTCAACCTGCTGAAGACCGATCGCGAGATATTGAAACTCTATCAGGAGCGGTTCAAATATATCCTCGTCGACGAATATCAGGACACGAATAGCAGCCAATATCTCTGGCTGCGGCTACTCGCGCAGGAACGCAAGAACATCTGCTGCGTCGGCGATGATGACCAAAGCATATATTCATGGCGCGGCGCAGAAGTCGCCAATATCCTGCGCTTCGAAAAGGATTTTCCTGACGCCAAGGTCGTCAAGCTGGAGCAGAATTATCGCTCTACACCGCATATCCTGGCCGCTGCTTCCGCACTGATCGCGAACAATAGCGGCCGTCTCGGCAAGACCCTTTGGACCGAGGAACAGGAAGGCGACAAGGTGCAAGTCACCGGGGTCTGGGATGGCCCCGAAGAAGCGCGGCGAACCGGCGAAGAAATGGAGAGCCTGCAGAATAAGGGCGTCTCGCTCAATGACATGGCAATCCTCGTTCGCGCGCAGTTTCAGACGCGCGAGTTTGAGGACCGGTTCATCTCCATCGGCATGCCGTACAAGATTATCGGCGGCTTTCGATTCTACGAGCGGGCGGAAATTCGCGACGCCCTCGCCTATCTGCGTGTGATAGCGCAACCGGCGGATGATCTGGCCTTCGAACGGATCGTCAACGTGCCCAAACGCGGGCTTGGGGATAAAACTGTGGAAAAAGTCCACCGGCTGGCCCGAGCGCAAGGCATACCGCTGGCCGCAGCAGCGCTTAGCATTTGCGATACGGACGAATTACCCGCGCGGGCGAGAACCACGCTTCAGGAATTAATGCGCAGTTTCGCCAGATGGCGCACCAATGCCGATGAACTGCCCCATGCTGAACTGGCGCGGATCGTCCTCGATGAATGTGGCTATACCACCATGTTGCAGGCGGATCGCACGCCCGAAGCCGCTGGACGGCTGGAAAACCTCACCGAGCTGACCCGCGCGATGGAAGAATATGAAACGCTGGGTGATTTTCTTGAGCATGTCAGCCTCGTCATGGACAATGATGCGGCCGATCATGAAGCCAAGGTTACGATCATGACCATGCATGGTGCCAAGGGTCTGGAATATGATCATGTTTTTTGTGTCGGATGGGAGGAAGGCGTTTTCCCGTCGCAACGCAGTCTTGACGAAGGCGGGCTTGCCAGTCTCGAGGAAGAACGGCGCCTCGCCTATGTTGCGATTACCCGGGCGAAGAAAAAATGCACCATTTTCCATGCCGCCAACCGTCGGATTTATGGTCAGTGGACCAGCTCTATCCCTTCCCGCTTCATTGGCGAATTGCCGCCGGAACATATTGAAGAAGAATCCAGCATGATGGGCGGCGAAAGCCTGTGGCGCGCTAATTGGTCGGAACGCGCCGATCCTTTTGCCGATGCGGCTCGTGGCTCCACACGCGGACCGGGGTGGAAGCGCGCTCGCAATACCGGAAGTTTCGACAGCACGCCCAAAAATATCAAGGAGGCGCGGCGCAGTGCGGTGTCTCTGGGCAACAAGGGGCGCGACGATATCACCCTTGGCATGCGCGTTTTCCATACCAAATTCGGCTATGGTGAAGTGATTGAAAAAGAAGGTAACAAGCTGGAAATAGAGTTTGAAAAAAGCGGTCAGAAGCGCGTGCTTGATAGCTTTGTCGAAGTGGCTTGAGTCATTTTTAGAATTTGAAGATTTACCATTTTCGGCCAAATTTTCTCTTTTCAGCTTTGTTCTACTTCCGAAACTGATATAGTCTGATCGGTAGGGTCGAAACTCGCACGCATTGTGCGGCTCTTGTTATATGGGGCAAGATAGTGATTATTGACCTGAGGGCCTCCGACCCTTCGACCCGGTTCGAAACGGATATATGCATTATAGGAGCAGGCGCGGCAGGGATTACACTTGCGCGACAGCTTGGCGATTGCGGATTGCGAGTTTTGCTGCTGGAAAGTGGTGGCGTTGACTTTGAATCCGGTATTCAGGCGCTGGCTGATGGTCCGTCTACTGGCCATGACTATTACCCGCTGGCTGATTCGCGGCTACGGTTTTTTGGTGGTACGACAGCGATCTGGGGCGGTCGTTGCGCGGAATTTAATCCGATAGATTATGAACGACGGGACTGGGTCCCGCATAGCGGTTGGCCCATTTCCCAGGATGATTTGCGCCCCTATTATGACCAAGCTCGCGCATTGCTTGGCCTCCCACCAAGAGAGTCGACTCAAGCGCTTTGGCCTCAACTCGGTCGCTCCATGCCGGGATTTGCGAAAGACAGTCTCACCACCGATTTCTGGCAATTTACCCCTGAGACCGAACAATTCACTTTGCGCAAATGCACTGATCTGGTGAAAAGCGAAACCATTCGCGTTCTGCTGCACACAACCGTAACGGCCATTAACCTTGAGGATGGTGGTAATGACATTGGAAGTCTATCTGTCGGTGATATCTCCGGTCGCAGCGCCACGATCACCGCCCAGCACTATATCCTTGCCGCCGGCGGTATCGACAATGCCCGGCTTTTGCTCGCGTCCGATATCGGCAATGGTCATGATCAGGTGGGTCGCTATTTTATGGAACACCCCCATGCCCGCGGCGGGCGCATGGTTGAGGGCAAATTCTGGCGACTGCTCAAAATGCTGCATGGCCGGATGCGCGACCGCAATGGCCATATGCATGCCCCACTCGTCCGCCCTTCGCAGGCCATGCAAAAGCGCGAAGGTATATTGAACAGCGCCTTTACGCTCGCCGCGCGCCAAGCGCCGCAAGCCAATATGGTCGCGCCGGTTAAGGCCTATAATGGCCTGAAACACGCGCTTTCTCCAACCAAGACAAACCGGTCCCTCTGGCTGAATGTCAAGAAAGTGACGACGCGGTTTAATGAAATGGCGGGACCGCTTCGTCCCCGGCTATTGGCCGCAATGGGATGGGATTTGACCACCATCATCCGGGCGGAACAGGCTCCCAATCCCGATAGCCGCGTGAAACTGGCACGGGACGTTGACGCGCTAGGGATGCCGCTCGCCGAACTGGACTGGCGCTTTTCAGAGCTCGACAAACATAGCGTCAAAGTCATGATGCAGGAATTTGCCACCCAGCTTGAGCAAATGGGTATCGGTCGGTTCGATCCAGCACCCTGGCTCGATGAAGCGACCACGCTCTGGACCACAGATTCGCTAATTTCGGCCCATGCCAAGGGTGGCTATCATCATATGGGCACAACCCGTATGTCCGGATCATCACGCGCTGGTGTTGTTGACGCGAATTGCCGCGTGCATGGCGTGAACAATCTCTATGTCGCCGGTAGCTCGGTTTTTGCGACATCCGGATGGGCCAATCCCACGCTAGGCATTATGGCGCTGAGCTTGCGACTTGCCGATCATCTCGCCCACCAAAATGCAAAAGCGGCGAGACCGTTATCAATGGCTAAGGCGTGATAGCGATCACCCTGCGAAAATCTTCTCGCCGAGATCGAGCATCTTGCCATTGGTGACAATTACCCGATCACCCAATTTGACTTGCTCGAACAACAGCCGCGCAAATTCCTCCGGGACGCCGATACAGCCACGTGTACCATAGCCCCATTTCACCTCGGCGGCATGAATAGCAATGCCATCATTGGTCAGCCGCAACATATAGGGCATGGGCACATGATAGATGTTGGAGATATGATCCTTGCTCTTCTGGGTAATCGGAAAAACCCCGGTGGGTGTGGGTTTCAACGCATCGCCAAATTTAATCACCGCGGCGCCAATTTCATAACCGTCACGGAACACCGAAATGGATTCGGCTTTCAAATCCACCGTGATAACAATCTCGCCATCCGGCACGCCTTCATCATCCCATTTATAATAGCCGTGCACAAAGGGCTCATCAATTTGCAGGATACGTTTCACGACAAAGGGAGAATCCGAAACGGTTGGCTCTGCGGGCGCTGCGGGGGCTGGCTCGATCATTTCAGGATTGGCTGAAATCGCCATCGGAACCATATCTTGTTCGCTCCGCTCAACCGCCGCGATCGGCTCTGCGAGTGATGGCTCCGCAGCGACTGCCCGCACCACCGCCAGCGCCATGAGTGCCAGAACAGAAAGCCCCGCCAGGATCAGTATCGCCCCGCTAATCCGCATCATCATCTGTTTTGCCATGTTTCGACGTCTCCATTCCTTAAGTTTTTCTTTACCAAAAACCCGGGGACGGGACGAACAGGCATTTCGACCTGTGCCGCTGGGAGACGCCGAAATGCCAAAGCTTAAGAGGTAACGTTAAACGATCCCGATATCGCAGCAGTTGCATGCCCGGGATGATCCGATATATCGGGCAAATGACACTCTCACGATCAGAAGCCGAAACAGGCCTACAAGACGGTATAGCAGCCCTGCGCGCTGGCAATGCCCAGAGCGCCAGAGCATTGCTTGAGCCGTTATGCCAGCCGGGCACAGATATTGAGCCGCCTTGGTTGCTGCTCGCCCATAGCTGCCGTATTTTGGGTGACGATGCGGCTGAAGAGCAAGCCTTGCAAAGCTTGCTTGCAGCGGACAAACGTCACTTGGCTGCCCTGCTCCTGATGGCTGAACTGAAAGCGCGCCAAGATGATGATCGCGCCGCCAGCGCCTTTTACAAAGCAGCGCTGAATATGGTTGGTGTGGGTGCCAGAGTGAGTGAAGACCTCCGCCCAAAATTGAAACAAGCCGAAGAATTTCTGGCCGGGGCGCACGGCCGATTTGAAAATTTCCTGTTGCGCCAATTAAGTGAAACGGGCCTCCAGGGAGCAGACACGCCGATTCCGATCCGCAATGCGCTGGATCTTTTGATGGGCAGGAAAGAAATTTTCTACCAGAAACCATCGATGTTCTACTATCCCGGCATGCCGCAGCGGGAGTTTTACGAAAGAGATGAATTTCCCTGGATGGAGCAGATGGAAGCGGCAATTCCGGATATGCAGGAAGAGCTGGCCCAGGTGCTCCGCGAAACCGCTCAATTTGATCCGTATGTCAAATCCCACCCCGATCGTCCTCGCCCCAATAATCCCCTGCTGGATGACTCCAACTGGGGCGCGCATTATTTCTGGAAAAATGGCGAAGCCATAGCGGACAATATTGCCAAATGCCCGAAAACCGTCGCCGCCCTATCGGCCGCACCGATCCCTATCATTCAGGACCGATCCCCCATGGCGCTCTATTCGGTATTGGAGCCGGACACACATATTGCTCCGCATGTTGGCCTGCTGAACACGCGGCTGATTTGCCATATACCGTTGATCATCCCATCCGATTGCGCGCTGCGTGTTGGCAGCGAGACAAGGCCTTGGAAAGATGGCGAAGCGCTTATTTTCGACGACAGCTTCGAGCATGAGGCTTGGAACCGTAGTCGGGAGCGGCGTGTGATTTTGTTGTTCGAGATCTGGCGACCGGAAATATCGGAAACCGAGCGATCCGCTTTGACCACCATATTCGAGGCGATCAACGAATATCAGAAACCTGTCGATATTGGCATCTAAAGTCTCGTAGAATCCCTGTTAACACAAGAAGTTCCTATTTTGTTCTTTCCTACAAATATGTCGCTGTGACATATAGCGCCAATGACTGATATATCCCCGCCGCGCGCAGCGCCCATCGCCAGTGAGGACGATCCGCTCGTTTTCACCCCTGTTCCCTTTGCAGCAAAACGCTATGGCGGCTGGACAGCTGATCGCCAACGTCAGTTTATCCATCAGCTATCGCGCATCGGCGTTGTTTCCGCGGCAGCCAATGCGGTCGGCATGACCCGCGACTCCGCTTATAAATTGCGAAAGCGCAAAGGCGCGGAAAGTTTTGCCGCCGCTTGGGACATGGCTCTGAATATGGGGCATGACAATGCCAGTGAACATGCCATCACAAGGGCCATTGACGGCTATACCGTGCCCTATTTCTATGGCGGCCTGATGCGCGGAGAGGTGCGCCGCTATGACAATCGGCTGTTACTCGCTGCCTTGGCAGCGCATAGCAAATAGGAAACGGTTCATCGTCGAAGACAAACGGTTCAACAGAATTTCATACTTGTTTTGCGTATCATTTGTAGATTTTCTCGGCGCGGGCAAAACCACAGCGAGAACCCACTTTGGTAGCGGCAATAGACCTCGCGATAATCAAAATATCCATAGCCGGATAAACAAAAATTTGCTGTCCGGATGCGGTAGACTTGCTTAGAGCTATCCGAACCAACTGATCCATATAGAAAAATCATAACCATCGAACAAAGCGCACCCCATCCGTTTACAATAGCCAATTACTGCTATTTGTGGTTCTCGCGGCTGACATCGATGTTCGCGCTCTATGCGATGATGCTGATTCTTGGCTGGCAGGCCTATAATCTCGCCCGCGAAGATATGGGCGTCGGCGCGTCCGCGGGTATATTGGGACTGCTTGGCCTCCTGCAATTTGTTCCGCTGTTCATCCTGACGCCCTTGGTTGGATGGGTGGCGGATCATCTCGACCGGCGCTGGATCGCAAGAGTCGTTCTGGGCGCACAAGCAGCCATCGCTTTGGTGCTTGGCTTATTGACGGTCAGCGGAGAGATTACGTTGTGGGCGATTTATATTATTTCCGTCCTGCTCGGCATTTGCCGCGCGTTTCTGGGACCAGCGATCACATCGCTGGCGCCCAATCTGGTCCCCAAGGAATCCCTGCCCCGCGCCATTGCCCTGTCCACCATTGCCTGGCAGGTTGGCGTTATCGCCGGCCCGGGCATGGCAGGGCCGCTCTACAAGGTCGCCCCGGCCCTGCCCTATTTCGTCTGCACGGCGCTTTATGTGCTCGCGACGCTATCTATTTTCTTGATCGGACCGGTGGCCCGCAGCGCGATCGATCGAACCAAAGGACCGATCCGGCAAGTTATGGACGGCATGTCCTATGTCTGGACCAACAAGCTGGTTCTGGGGGCGATCACTCTCGACCTGCTGGTCATGTTTCTGGCCGGGGCCACGGCGATGATTCCGGTATTTGCGAAAGATATATTGGGCGCCGGTGAAATTGGCCTGTCCTTGCTAGCGGCGTCACCCGCTGTCGGCGCGGTTATTGTCGCCGGTATATTTTCCTTTGCGCCCTTATCGCGCAATGTCGGCAATATGATGCTGATTGCCATGGCCGTTTTCGGAGTCGGCACGATCGGCTTTGGTCTCAGCACATCTCTGCCCCTGTCGATGGCCTGTCTGGCTTTATGCGGGGCTGCCGACATGTTTGGTGTCTACGTGCGTAGCTCGCTGATCCAGCTGCACACGCCCGATGACCGGCGCGGCCGAGTCAACGCGGTCAGCCAGATGACGATCAGTGCATCCAACGAGCTGGGTGACGCTCTTTCCGGCGGATTGGCCGTGCTATTTGGGCCCATTGCAGCCATTGTCGCTGGCGGCGCGGGTGCTATAGTGGTTACTGGAATTTGGTCACGGCTGTTTCCCCAATTAGGAGCAGCCAAGACCTTTGATCCGCCGCCAGATTTGGAAACGGACAGAAAAATGGAAGACAAATCAAACACTAGTGCTAAAGATTGAAATCTAGGAGAACAGAGCAATGATCGCCCATACCATTCTCGATACGATTGGGAATACACCCCATATCAAAATGCAGCGCCTATTTGATGATGCGAATGTCTGGATTAAGTCGGAACGCTCCAATCCGGGTGGATCGATCAAAGACCGGATAGCGCTGGCGATGATTGAAGATGCTGAAAAATCCGGCGCGCTCAAGCCCGGCGGCACGATCATTGAACCGACATCAGGCAATACCGGTGTCGGGCTCGCCATGGTCGCCGCGGTCAAAGGATATAAGCTGATTTTGGTCATGCCCGAATCCATGTCTTTGGAACGCCGCCGGTTGATGCTGGCTTATGGTGCGAGCTTTGATCTCAGCCCCAAAGAAAAAGGCATGAAAGGCGCGATTGAACGCGCACAGGAATTAATCGATGCAACGCCTGATGCATGGATGCCGCAACAATTTGAAAATCCAGCCAATTTTGAAGTGCATAAACGCACGACAGCGCAAGAAATATTGGCTGATTTCAAGGATAATCCACTCGATGCGATTATCACCGGTGTGGGCACAGGTGGCCATATCACCGGTGTCGCCGAGGTTCTGAAACAGGAATGGAGCGGCCTGAAAGTCTATGCTGTAGAACCTGCTGGGTCGCCAGTAATTAGCGGCGGACAACCCGGACCACATCCGATTCAAGGCATAGGCGCTGGTTTCATCCCCGGCAATCTCCATACGCAAAGCATTGATGGCGCGATCCAAGTTGAACCGGCTGATGCAAAAGCGATGGCTCTTCGTGCCGCCAAGGAAGAAGGTATGCTGGTAGGAATTAGTTCCGGCGCGACGATGGCAGCCATCGCTCAGAAGCTTCCGGAGCTTGGTGATGGCGCCAATATTCTGGGCTTTAATTATGATACGGGCGAAAGATATCTTTCCGTTCCGGAGTTTCTACCCGAAGAATGAGTTCCATCGAAGTCAATACCTTCACCTACAAGCATGGTGATCTCGAATTGGCGGGTTATATGGCCCAGCCAAGCCGCTATCCACGCGCCGGTATATTGATCGTTCCGACCATTGCCGGCCCGAACAAGATCATGTTTGATCGGGCGCGATGGCTGGCTTCTATTGGCTACTCCGCGATGGTTTGCGATATTTATGGTCAGGGCGAAATAACCGATCACCGGATGGCGTCATCTATGGCAAATGCGCTGAGAGCAGATCCGGAAAATTATCGCGAGCGTTTTCGATGCGCACTGGACGAGCTACGCACTCGCTCCAAGCTTGCCAATCATCGGATAGCCGCGATCGGCTATTGCATGGGCGGTGAGATTGTATTGGAAATGGCGCGCGGCGGGGAAGATCTGGCACTTGTCGTCAGCTTTCACGGGCTATTGGCTACGCCGCTGCCAGCCAAAAGAGGCGCGATTAAAGCGCGCCTGCTGGTTTGTCATGGCCGCGCAGATCCGCTGGTTCCACCCAAACAGGTGCGCGCGTTTCTGGAAGAAATGGATATAGCCGGAGCGGATTGCCATATGCATATGTATACCGGAGTGGTCCATGGTTTTACGGACCCAGCCAGCGACGGCAAGCCGCTGGACGCGGTGTCTTATAACAAGTCTGCGGATCAGCAGAGCAAAGCCGCGATGCTCAGTATGTTTGAAGAGCTATTTTAAAATAAAAGCGCCGGGCAAGTGCGACCCGGCCCAGCGCTTTTATGATGGCGCGATACTAATCGGGTTTACCATCGCCATCGTCGTCAAGCAGATCGGGCTTGCCGTCACCATCGGTATCCCAGGCATCAGGCTGGCCATCGCCGCTGCGATCCCAGGCATCCATGGTGCCGTCGCCGTCGGTATCAATCGTTGGTGCAGGAATTTCCGATTCCGTCGGTTCTTCCTGGCTATCCTGGGCAGCAATGGCTCCGGTCGCCATGGTGAAGCCAACACCAACGGTTACCAGATAGGGAGTCATCCTCCGCATCGGGCTTAACGTTTTTCTGGAATGCATAGCATCTACTCCTAATGCAGATCATTCCCCTGTCATTCACAGCAATGTGCTACCGCTACCTTCCGATCAAGAAGGCAGCGGTTAAGCGAGTTAAAAATGAGACTTTTCGGCGGCTTTTGGCGACTATCGCACCGCAGCCACTCTCTGTCGTAAGGTTGGAGCGGGCCTAGGCTACGGCAAACATCTCCGGTTCCAGCGCCATGATCGCTTCGCTGCCACCTTCAATCTTGCGGCGCAGAGAGCCGGCATCCGGGAAGAAACGCTCGGAGAAATATTGGGCAGTGACCAGCTTCGTCTCGTAAAATGCCGGATTATCGTCACCGGCCGCCAAGGCTTCCGAAGCGGCCTTCGCCATCCTGAGCCACATAAGGCCGAGAGCAACAATCCCCATGATATGCATATAATGATGCGCGCCAGCACCGGCATTATTGGGATTAGCCATCGCGTTCTGCATGAACCACATCGTCGCTTTTTGCAGCTCGCCATTGGCTTTTTCGAGGGCTTCGGCAAAGTCTTTCAGCTTGTCGTCGCCTTTGGCATCTTCCACTTCTTTAGCGATCACTGCGAACAGCGCCTGAACACCGCGACCGCCATTTTGCGCCAGCTTGCGGCCCACCAAATCCATCGCCTGAATACCGTTGGTACCCTCGTAGATCATAGCGATACGCGCATCGCGGACATATTGTTCCATGCCCCACTCCGCAATATATCCATGACCGCCATAAACTTGCTGTGCATTGGTCGCGATCTCATAGCCTTTGTCGGTACCATAACCTTTGATGACTGGCGTCAAAAGCGACAGCAGATCATCTGCCATCTGGCGCTCTTCTTCCGTCTGTGCCTTGTGGATCAAGTCAGCTTGCAGAGCACCCCAAAGACACAAGGCACGCATGCCTTCAGTAAATGCTTTGCCATCAAGAAGCATCCGGCGAACATCAGGATGCACAAACAATGTGTCTGCAGCCGCTTCAGGGTCTTCCGGTCCCGTTAGTGCGCGGCCTTGACGGCGATCATTGGCGTAGTGCACGGCATTTTGATAGGCGACTTCAGCCACACCAAGCCCCTGTTGACCGACGCCGAGACGCGCTACGTTCATCATGATGAACATGGCAGCCAGACCTTTGTTCTCTTCACCAACCAGATAACCCGTCGCGCCGTCATAATTCATGACGCAAGTGGAGTTCCCGTGAATACCCATTTTATGTTCGATGGAGCCACAGGAAACCGCGTTCTTATTGCCTAGCGAACCGTCTTCATTGACAATGAATTTGGGGACTATGAACAGCGAAATGCCTTTGACACTATCCGGTGCATCCGGCGTCTTCGCGAGTACCAGGTGAATAATATTGTCCGACATGTCATGTTCACCAGACGAGATAAAAATCTTTGTCCCAGTAATCGCATGCGACCCGTCTCCATTGGGCTCAGCCTTGGTTCTGATCAGGCCCAGGTCCGTGCCGCAATGCGGTTCGGTCAGGTTCATGGTTCCGGTCCATTCACCCGACAACATTTTTGGAACGAATTTTGCCTTCTGGTCTTCACTACCTTTAGCAAGAATCGATGAAATAGCGCCGTGCGTCAGGCCAGGATACATGGCAAAGGCCATATTTCCGCTCGCCATATATTCCTCGAAAGCCATTGAAACGATGTGCGGCAAGCCTTGGCCACCAAATTCTTCTGGTCCAGACAAGGTGCCCCATCCCGCTTCGCGATATTGTTTATAAGCATCCTTGAAACCGGTCGGTGTTGTTACACTGCCATCTTCATGGCGCGTACAACCCTCCACGTCTCCGACCTGGTTGAGTGGAAACAGCACATTCTCTATGAATTTGCTGCCTTCCGTCAGAATGGCATCGATCATCTCGGGTGTCGCATTTTCGAAACCGGGAAGATTCGAATAGCGCTCTACACCTAGAACATTGTTGATGATGAATTGTGTGTCCCGAACCGGGGCTTGATAATTTGGCATTATCTCGAACTTTCTATAATTATTGAGTGCGGCCAGAAAATACTGGCGGATTATCCTCTAATTTTGTTGCGCTTTGGCGTCTGTTACGGCGTCCTGCACAATCTTGATAAATTCGGTGAGCTCTTTGATCGAACTATCGATATCGCTGCGCTGCTGCTTGAGAAGATCTACCTTCTCCTGACATCTGTCGAGCGTCACCTCCATTTGCGTGATACGCCCATCGCCCAGATCATAGAGATCAATCATCTCGCGGATTTCAGTCAGACTGAACCCGACATTTTTGGCACGCATGATCCAAGCAAGGCGTGCACGATCTCGTTTCGTGTAGATCCGAGACAGACCTTTGCGATGCGGCGCAATAAGGCCCTCGTCTTCATAGAAACGAAGCGCGCGAGCCGTGACACCAAATTCCTCTGATAGATCGGAAATTGTAAAAGTTTCACGATTTTTCAGGTCAGGTGTATCAATCTCGGCGTGATTGAGCGGTTTTGACATAAATTGTTCATAGCTTACGCTAACGTAAACGTCAATACTATCCGCCTGGGCAAAGATTTTCAATTTCGCGGCCGCGCGTAGATCGCGCCACCGCGTCACCTTCCCCAACCAAATAAAAACTCACTCCATTTAGACCGGCGCGCGGCGTACAATAACTAGCGCAAGATTCTGGCAATTCACCCGGTAGTTGCAGAGCGACGCCATCAAAGCTTGCCGTAAAACGACAGCGCTGCTTGCTCTCTAACGTGATTTGAATGTCCTCACCATTCCGTTCGGCAGCCCCCAAACCTTCGCATTTACTATCAGGGCCGAATACAGCGAGGAGACCAATCTGATACCCACTCTCATCACTACCCACAGCACAAAAGCGGTCCTCGCCAAGATCACTCTGTCTTTCAAAGGCTCCCGACAGGCTGACGTTCCGGACATCAGGAATAACACCCGCTTCGATCGCGGCCTTTTCGAGCGATGACAATTGCTCTTCAGCGGCCTCGCCAGACTGATCCGGTTCAGCACTAATTTCTCCGCATGCCATTAACGAAAACGCCAAAAACAAGGACAGGGCACGCGTCATTCGACAGTCTCTAACCGGTCATTTTTCACGATGCGATAAAAACAGCTTGCAGCGCCGGTGTGGCAAGTCGGGCCAGCGGGTTTAGCTTTGATCCACACAGCATCTTGATCACAATCAATCCGCATCTCGACGACATTCAAGATATTACCCGAAGTCTCACCCTTTTTCCAAAGAGCTTGGCGGCTTCGCGAATAGAAATGGGCGACCCCGGTTTCCAGCGTTAGATCAACCGCCTCGGCGTTCATAAACGCCACCATCAGAACATCGCCAGACGAATCATCGGTAACCACCGAGGTTATCAAACCGTTCGAATCATATTTGGGGTTCAGCTCTAGTCCGGACTCGCGGTCGGCATTTTGATCATCTGTCATCTCTCTGAATTAGGGTTCCCGCACGCGCTGCGCAACGCAAAACCGGTCTTTCTGTAAATGAGACAGTAGCGTGTCCATAAATATGATATTTTTATGACCAAGGGGGAAGACAAACAGAGGAATCAAATCTATATCCCTGCCATCTCCCTACCAGCGCTGCGACGGCGCTGATATAATGGGCAGCAAACAAGGTGCGATATGCTTACAACCCACCCGTTTGAAGATGACAAGTTACGTGAAGAATGCGGTGTCTTTGGCGTCGCTGGTATAGAGGACGCTGCTGCGATGGTCGCGCTCGGGCTCCATGCCCTGCAACATCGCGGACAGGAAGCAGCGGGAATCACCTGCCGTGACGGACGTGAGTTTTATAGCCACCGCGCTCTCGGGCCTGTGGCTGGCAATTTCGATAGCGTCGAAGTCATGGACAAGCTGCAAGGTGATTATGCCTGCGGGCATGTCCGCTATTCGACCACCGGGGCCGGAACACTTAGAAACATTCAACCGCTAGAAGCCGACCTCGCTTCTGGCGGTTTTGCTATTGCGCATAATGGTAATATATCCAACGCGCTGAAGCTTCGACATGAGCTGGTGCAAAACGGCTCTATCTTCCAGTCTACTAGCGACACGGAAGTCATCATTCATTTGTTGGCCACTTCAAAATATCGGACGCTTCTCGACAAGTTTATTGATGCATTGCGAAAAGTGGAAGGCGCCTATTCGCTGATCTGCATGACGCCAGATGGCATGATTGCCTGCCGCGATCCGTTGGGCATCAGACCGTTGGTAATCGGCAAGATTGGTGATGCCTATGTTTTTGCGTCAGAAACCGTCGCACTCGATCTGGTCGGCGCCGAATATGTACGCAGCGTCGAAGCTGGCGAGCTCATCGTTGTTTCCAATGGCGAAATGCGCTCACACCGGCCCTTTGGACAAACCAATGCGCGTCCTTGCATTTTTGAGCATGTCTATTTCTCAAGACCAGATTCCATCGTTGATGGATCTTCTGTTTACAGCGTCCGGAAAGAAATCGGGGCGCAGCTTGCAATCGAGAACCCGGTAGACGCAGACTATGTGATACCGGTCCCGGATAGCGGAACGCCAGCGGCGATCGGCTATGCCGAGCAATCGGGGATTCCGTTCGAGCTTGGTATCATTCGCTCCCACTATGTCGGAAGAACCTTCATTCAACCTGGCGATGGTGTTCGCCATCTCGGCGTAAAGCTCAAGCATAATGCGAACCGGCCGCTGGTTAACGGCAAGAAAATCGTCTTGATCGACGACAGTATTGTGCGCGGAACCACCAGCCTGAAAATCGTTCAAATGATGCGAGAAGCCGGAGCCGCAGAGGTGCATATGCGCATCGCCAGCCCTCCGACCATGCACAGCTGCTTTTATGGTGTGAATACACCGAGACGGGAAAAACTGCTCGCGGCGATGAAATCGGTCGAGCAAATGTGCGAATATATTCAGGCCGATAGCCTGTCCTTTATTTCGATCGACGGACTTTATCGGGCGGTTGGCGAGCAAACCCGCGAGGAAGCGCAACCGCAATATTGTGACGCTTGTTTCACCGGTGCCTATCCAACATCGCTAACCGACCAAGAAGGCGAGCAGCAACCTGATCAGCTGACCATGCTGAATGAGAAGGTCGCGGCCAAAGAAACACCGATTTTGATCGAGCAAGTCGGATAGACAACATAATTGCAGGCGAATTATCCATGAGCTTTGAGAACCAACTGGCATTAGTTACCGGTGCGAGTCGCGGTATTGGCGCTGCAACCGCGATAGCGCTCGCCGCAAAAGGGGCGCATGTTATATTGACGGCGCGCAATGCCAAAGACCTGGAAGAGGTTGAGGAAAAGATTCACGAGGCCGGTGGGAATGCGACCATCGCACCGCTCGATCTGACCGACGGCGATAGCATTGGCCGGCTTGCCCAAGCGATTTCCGAGCGTTGGGAAGCCCTGGATATCATGGTGCTAAACGCCGCTATGCTCGGCAGTTTGACGCCGGTTCCCACGATTGACGGCAAGGAATTTAACAGCGTTTTGACGCTAAACCTAATCGCCCAACAGGCGCTAATCGCTGGCTTTGATCCGATGATGCGCAAGAGCGACAATGCCCGGCTGCTTGCTATTACCAGCAGCGTTGGCCGGTCTCCGCGGGCTTTTTGGGGTGCCTATGGTGCGTCCAAAGCAGCGCTGGAAACACTTGTCATCAGCTATGGCGAAGAGATGCGCAACCTTGGCAAGTTGCGCACTGCCATCATAAACCCGGGCCGGACTCGCACTGCCATGCGGGCGAGCGCTTATCCGGGTGAAGACCCACAATCGGTAAAATCACCCGAGATCGTCGCCGATCGGATGGTCGAAATTCTTGCCAGTGATTTTGAAACGGGTGAGCGTTTCGATATCAATTAGCGCCAGCCGTTTCAGTTGCCTCTCCCCCTTCTGAATCCAGATATGTTTTCACCGCATTGAAAAATGCGATCCGCTGATCTTTCTGTTCATCGGGCGTTGCACTGGGCCAATTGCCATTGCTCGCGATGACCAATTTACGCGCCGGATCAATGAATATCCCCTGCCCGAAAATGCCCTGACCGGCAAAACTGCCATCGTCAAAAGTCCACCACTGATAGCCATATCCGCGGCCCGGCACGCCGATGTCCGCCTGCTTTGTACCGGCTTTGGCAAACCAGCCATCCGGCACAATCGACTGACCGTCAACCACTCCGCCATTCATCGCAAATTGCCCAAACAGCGCATAGTCCCTGATTGTCGCAGAGATACAGCAACCGCCAATTTCCTTGCCGCCTTCATTGAGCAACCACTCCGCGTCCTGCGACATGCCATAAGGCACCCAAACTTTTTCCGAGAGATATTCGGAAATGGTCTTGCCCGTCGCCTTTGCCACTAGCACCCCGATCAAATTGGTTTCACCGGTATTATATTGCCAGCGAGTGCCCGGTTCTGCCTCATTCTTCAAAGTCTTCATATAGACGATGATTGGATCGACGCCGTCTACCGGTTTGGTGCTGTTGAACAAAGCTACGTCGGATTTGGGATCAGCATAATCCTCGTTCCATTGAACGCCGGATGTCATGGTCAAAAGCTGCTCTACGGTTACCCCATCATATCCACTGCCTTCCAGCTCTGGAATATAGTCTGTCAGCGGGTCATCGATCGACTTGATCGAACCATCTTTGATGGCTGCACCAACCATTGTTGAGACCAGTGATTTTGCGACAGAGAAAGATGTCCAGCGATCATCCTTTCCGAAATCCATGCGATATTCTTCGAGCCGGATTTTCCCGTCCTGCAATATCACAATGCCTGCCGTGCGTTGATCTTCCATATATTGATCCACGGATAGCATCTTGCCGTCCACCTCGAATTCTTTAGGTAGCGCCGTTCCCTGCTCCAAAAGCTTGGGCTCTGTGCCAGCTGCGATGGTATTGGATGAAACAAGCGTATCCATCATCCGAAAGGCTTTGTTGCGTTGGTCGTCGGTCCAAAACAGGATGTTTTTATCCGTTGGCAATCCAGCTGCATCCGCAGCCACTTCCTTGACTTTCTCGCAACCCGGCAGTGCCAGACACAGACCTACGCCCGTCATTGCAAGTGTCAGCTTTTTACCCAAACCCATTATTCACTCCTGTATTTTTTGTTTTTATCTTTTTATCAAAGTCACTTGCGAGACATTAATGCCCCCACCGCTAAAACCACCTTCGCAATAGTTTAAATAATAGCGCCACAGCCGGACAAAACGCTCATCAAATCCTGCCGGCAATTTTCCTTGCTCCACCACAGCATCAAAACGCTCGCGCCACTGTCGCAAGGTTTCTGCATAGTCGGGGCCAAAATCATGCTGATCAGACCAAGTAAGTCGGCGTTCTTCGGCCAGCTTTCGAAAACGGCTTTCCGAGAGCAACATACCGCCAGGAAAAATATAAGTCTGAATGAAGTCGGCACTGGCTGCATATTGTTCAAAAATATCGTCAGCGATGCTGATATATTGAATGGCGGCCCGTCCGCCGGGTTTCAAATTACGCGCCACACAATCCAGAAAGTCCGGCCAGTATTTCTGACCAACCGCTTCAACCATTTCCACGCTGGCAATGGCGTCATATTGACCCTCAACATCTCGATAGTCCTGAATCAGGAAACTGGCCTCCGGATGATGCCCTCGCGCCCATTCGGTTTGTTCGTCCGATAAGGAGATACCGGTGACATCCAGACCATGATCCCGTGCCAATGTCCCGGACAAATATCCCCAACCGCAGCCTATCTCCAAAACTTTCTGACCTGGCTCCGTACTTAATCTCTTCGCTATGGCAGCGACCTTTTTGGCCTGCGCCTCTTCCAGGGTCTTCGCCTTTCCAGCGGTATCTTCGAAAAGCGCACTCGAATAGCTCATGCTCTCGTCGAGCCACAGCCGATAGAAATCATTACCCAAATCATAGTGGTATTGGATATTCTGTCGCGCACGCACCTTGTCGTTATGGCGGCGCGAGTGGCGCAATTTTGCGATCATCCGGAAAATACCGGCAGCGCGTCCGGTATCCTTGAGACCCGCCCGATTGCGGGTAAACAGATCGAATACCGGGACCAGGTCCGGACTCTCCCACTCGCCCAGTTCCCATGCACGGTACCAACCAACCGATCCGCTATTGACCAGACGGAGCAACGCATTCCAGCTATGCAGCGTAATTTCTGCCATCGGCCCCTCACCTCGACCGCCGACAATCCGGGTGGTGCCATCGGGCAATTTGCCTTCAAATGTACCATGATCCAGACCCGCATCAATCCGATCTAAAATCCGGTGAAATCCGGGCGCCGTCAGTCGAGCCAGCAGCCCGCCACCCGTCCCGAAACGCTTGCGCGCATCGAGCAGGTGGTTGCCGCGTTTTGGTGCTTCAGCATTCATCGCACAAATATGGACCAGTGGTAACTGCTTGGCAATGCGTTACTATCCGTATCTTCGGTCTTATCTCTGGCTTTGTCATTGGTCACAGATTCAAGAGCCCGGCGCTGCTGCTGAGCCGGCAAGAATGCCGCCATCGATGGTCATCTCGGTTCCCGTGATATAGCTCGCCTCATCCGAAGCCAACAGCACCGCAACCGCCGCCACTTCATCGGCCTCACCAAAACGTTGCATCGGTGTATCCTTGACCAAAGCAGCCATCGCAGCCTCGCGCTGCGCGCCTTCCCCCAGCATAGGGTCCCACATCGGCGTCATGATCGCGGCCGGGTGAATGGAATTGCAGCGGATATTGAGTCCCAGTTGCGCGCAATAGAGCGCGACCGACTTACTGTGATTACGGATCGCCGCCTTGGAGGACGCATAGGCCGCGGCACCGGGAATGCCCACCATGCCGGACCGTGACGAGATATTTATGATGGAACCAGCGCCCTTTTCCTTCATCGCGCGGATGGCATAGCGGCACCCCATGAAGGTGCCGTCGAGATTGACCCGATGTACCGCCCGCCAGTCTTCCAGCGACGCATTTTCGGGATCATGGGGCGCCACACCCGCTTCAAAACCGGTAATCCCGGCATTGTTGACGACGACGTCCGCCGTGGGATGCAATTCGGTCAGATGGTCCCAGTCCGCTTCCTTTTCGACATCGAGGACAAGAGTGGGACTTCCCAATTCCTGTCCTGCCCGCTCCAATGTTTCGGCGTCCTTATCGGTCAGCAGTACCGTCGCTCCCTCGTCGATAAAGGCCTTGGCAATTGCTCTACCAATGCCGCGAGCAGCACCGGTGATGACGCAAAATTTTCCTGATAGTCTGTGCATAAAAGATCCTGAATATAGGTGTCAAAATATCCAGCCCAGCGGACTGAAGGGTTTCATTTTGATTTGCCCGGTGGCGACCTATTTATTCATCGACCTGATATCCTTGTTCAGATGTTGGAAAAGAGTAAGGAATATTCATTCGCATTACAATCGTTACTGTCATTTAACCTCTGCATAGGCGTCCAGAGCGCGGGCACGGGCATCTTTATGGCCTATGATCTTCGACGGATAACCCGCTGGCTTTGCGCCACTTTCTTCGGGATCATGGATATGGGAATCGTCGACATTCGCCAGCTCCGGCACCCATTTGCGGATATAATCCCCTGCGTTGAATTTCTCGGACTGGGTCAGCGGCGCCATGATGCGGACAAACATATTGCTGTCGACGCCGGTTCCGGACACCCATTGCCAGTTGACGCTGTTCGACGCAAAATCGGCATCGACCAGAGTGTCCCAGAACCATTGCTCTCCCTCGCGCCAGTCGATCAGCAAATGCTTGATGAGAAAACTCGCGGCTATCATCCGCACCCGGTTATGCATCCATCCCGTCGCCCATAACTCGCGCATACCAGCATCGACAATCGGATAACCGGTCTTGCCATGACACCAGGCATCATAGTCTTCACGAACCGTCGATGACCGGAAATCCCGCCAAGGGAATTCACGAAATTTTTCCCTATAGCTTTCCCCGCCATATTGCGGGAATTGCCAGATCACATTTTGGGCATAATCACGCCAGACAATTTCCTTCAGATAAGTTTCCACCTGCCTTCCGGGCCCGGACACCCGGTGCCAGACATAGGCAGGGCTGACCTCGCCAAAATGCAAATGTGGCGAGAGCCGCGACACTAGCTCTTCGGAGGGAAGGTTGCGACCCTCGTCATAGCGGGTCGCCTTGTCGATAAATGCGTCGACATTCGCCCGCGCGCCATCCTCACCGGGGGTCCAGGCATCTTCAAAACCACTCGCCCAATTGGGCTGGGTCGGCAGCAGATCCCAGTCGTCCAGATTATCGCTGGCTGGCCATGAATCGGGCGCATTGATCGTGTGCGGTACGGGGCTTGGGTCTGCTGGCGGCATCCGTTCGCGCAGGGATTTCCAGAATGGTGTGTAGATTTTATAAGGATCACCACTACCGGTCGTAACGGTTCCGGGTGGCAACAGGTAATTGCCATCATGCAATATCAGCTCGGCGGACTCGCCCAGAGCCTCCCGCAGATGTTTTTCGGCGTTGATCCACCAGGGCTCATAATGATGCAGCGCGTGAATCGTCTTGGCCCCAGCTTTGTGCGCGATATCGGCCAGGATATTAGCGGCGTTGCCCTTGCGCAGGATCAGACGTAACCCTTTGTCCCGCAAATGCTGATCGAGGGATTGCAAACTATGATGCAGCCACCAGCGTGAGGCCCCACCCATTTTGCGATGCTTGGGCGTTTCATCGTCGAGGATATAGACCGGAATGACCGGGCCTTTCGCAGCAGCTGCGGCAACAGCGGCTTGATCGGACAGGCGCAAATCGCGGCGGAACCAGAGGATGGTGGGGTTGCTCATTTGCTACCGATACCTGTTTTGGGTTGCATGGTTTCCATATCTCCCGAGACCGTTGTCTGAACCGAAAAACGATCTTGCACCAAGGGATCACGGAAGCGCATATCCGAGATATTCAAGCTCACGGCAGACGGGTCATCAGCGTCAATGTCTTGCTGAAAGACGGGCATACGCGCCCAGACCATGAAGGCACGAGCATCGGCATCGGTCTTTTGTGCTTGTTCGATAATGTGTGGCGGCGTGTTGTTTTTTATCAATTCACCCTTCCAATAGAAAGGCTCCCGGTCAAATAAATCAAACTGTGTCTCGCCGTATTCCTTGCCATTTTCTCCAGCCACCTGCCAGATCATATCGCGGCGCCAGAAGGTGAAAGGCATGGGATTGGCGACGACCTGTTCCGGTGCGTGTCCGGTGCGTTGCTCAACAGCTACGGCGGTATCCGCCTCCGCTTTGCCGGTAATCAACCCGTTGGCGAAGATATACGCACAAATCACGGTAAAGCTTGCCCAAGCCGGTCGCTGCCAGTCATCCCTGCCCTTTTTCTCGCGCCGCCGCGATATCCAGACGCCTGCGATCAGCGCTGCCCAGATCCAGATATCGATGATGAAGATGCTGTCGCCATAATACCATTGCGAGGAAAAGGGTTCGAGCAAGCGAATGCCATAGCTGTTGAGCCAATCCAGCGCTGGGTGGCTAAGGCAACCGATGTAGGCCAAGGCCAGCAGCCAACCCTTGTGAATCGGCAGTCGGTCCGCTGGCCGTTTGCCACGCCTCGCTTGCCAGCGATCGAACCAGATCATGATCCCCGTCAGCAATAACGGCAGCACCACCATCGCAATCGGACCATGGGTAATGCCGCGGCGGATGGCGAGATGCTGGACGCCGCCGAGCAAGGTTGCTGCGGCATCGATATCGGGAATATTGGCCGCGATTATCAAAGTCGCCATGCCCAGACCGGTTTTCTTTTTTAATCCGAGCTGGCCGATAACGGCCCCGGCAAGACTATGCGTCAGGTTATCCATAGGGCCAATATGCGCCTAAGAGAGCCGACGAAATTCTACAAATGATACGCGAATCACATGTAAAATTCGGTTAAACTGTTTCATATGAGCGACGAAATTTCCGTTCCAAATTCGGCCCGCCCCATAGCGTAATTGTCAAAACCGAGTCCTTTAAGACATGCTGGCAAAGCATATCCTACATTGCAAGCCCCGATTGTGCGACAGGCGCTATAGGTCGTGCTGCGGTTCGGCCACCGTCCACGTCTGCCCCTTGTTGAGCAGCGCCTGCAGGTCCCGCTTCTTGCCCTTGGCGGCTTCTTCATTTTGCGCGATCACTGCCGACTCAAACGTGGGCCGCGGATCGTCATAGAGTACGCCGATGGCCATCGGGAATTCCCCGAACGGCATTTCAATCAGCATGTAAGCCACAGCCCGGTTGGTGACATCATGTACAATAACATTGGCTGCCTGCCAGTCGCCATCGACGACATCGACCACTTTGAGCGACAAAGTGTCACGGTCGAGCGTGATGCCCTTGGCGCCTTTTTCGAACAGCATCGGTTCGCCGTCTGCCAATAGCAACTGCGTAGAGGCCGCTGTTTTCTTGGCCGCAAATTCATCGAAAACGTCTTTATTATAGACGATACAGTTTTGAAAAATCTCGATAAAAGCAGCGCCTTGATGTTTATGAGCCGCTTTCAGAACATTGGTCAGATCTTTGTGAATATCGATGCCCCGCGCAATAAACCGCGCGCCCGCACCCAGTGCGAAAGCGCACGGGCTCGCCGGACGATCGACCGATCCGTAAGGCGTTGAAGGGCTGTTCGTGCCCACGCGCGAGGTCGGTGAATATTGCCCTTTCGTGAGGCCATAAATTTCATTGTTGAACAGCATGATCTGGCAATTCAGATTCCGCCGTAGCAAATGCATGGTGTGATTACCGCCAATAGACAGCGCATCGCCATCTCCCGTGACGATCCACACATCAAGATCGGGATTGGCAAGCTTAGCGCCCGTTGCCACCGCTGGTGCACGACCGTGGATGGTATGGAAACCGTACGTTTCCATATAATAAGGGAAGCGCGAGGAGCAGCCGATGCCGCTGATAAAGACGGTATCTTCCGGACGCACGCCGAGTTCCGGCATGGTGCGCTGAACCGCTTTGAGGATCGCATAGTCACCACAACCCGGGCACCAACGGACTTCCTGATCGGTTTCCCAGTCTTTCAGCGTCGTAATTTTTGTCATCTCGTTCATGACAGATTCTCCTCAATCGCCGCTTCAATTTCGGTGATGGTAAAAGGTTGACCGGATACTTTGTTCACCGGTTTGGCATCGACCAGAAATTGATCGCGCAAGACTGTTTTCAATTGCCCCGTATTCATTTCCGGAACGATCACCCGGTCATAGCTTTTCAGCAACTCACCGAGGTTTTTCGGCATCGGCCAGATATTGCGGATATGGATATGTGCGACATCCTTGCCCGCCTCCACCGCACGGCGTACCGCTTGATGAATCGGCCCAAAGGTCGAGCCCCAGCCAACAACGGCCAGTTTTCCACCCGCCTTGCCCAGCGCAACCTCTTGATCGGGGATACTGTTTGCAACGCCCAAAACCTTGTCGCGGCGAATTTCAGTCATCTGTTGGTGATTGGCCGCGCCATAGTCGATATGACCAGTATCGACGCCTTTTTCGATGCCGCCAATGCGATGCATCAATCCCGGCGTACCCGGCTTGATCCATGGCCGCGCGAGCTTTTCATCACGGCTATACGGTTTCAATCCACCTTCCGGCATAGTGTCAAGGAAACTGGTTGGGAACGGCTCCAGGCTGCTGACATCGGGAATTTTCCAGGGCTCTGCAGCATTGGCGATATAGCCATCGGTCAGCAGCATGACTGGTGTCATATATTGCACCGCGATGCGCACCGCCTCGATCGCGCATTCAAACGCATCACCGGGTGAGCGGGCGGCAATGACCGGCATCGGCGCGTCACCGTTGCGGCCGTAAATGGCTTGATAAAGATCCGATTGCTCCGTTTTGGTCGGTAGACCGGTGGACGGCCCGCCGCGCTGGGAATTGATAATGACCAACGGCAGCTCGGTCATGATCGCCAGGCCCATGGCTTCGCCTTTCAGCGCGATACCCGGACCGGATGAAGAGGTAATACCCAATTTTCCGGCATAGCTGGCGCCAATGGCCGCGGCGATAGCCGCAATCTCGTCTTCCGCCTGAAATGTGGTCACGCCAAATTCTTTTAAACGCGACAGGTGATGCAGGATCGCCGAAGCCGGTGTTATCGGATAGCCACCAAAAAACATCGGCAAATCAGCAAGCTGCGCGCCCGCGACAAGACCGAGTGATAAAGCCTCGGCCCCCGTTACCGTGCGATATTCCCCCGGTGCAGAAGGCGCCGCGCCGACTTTGCGCGTCGTCAGATGACCGCTGCCGAGCCCGTCGCCCGACAATTCAGCCGTCTCGCCATAAGCATGACCGGCATTGAGTGCCGCGATATTCGCGTCGGCAATATCTGGCAGTTTCGCAAACTTGCTTTTCAGCCAGTCAATAATCGGCTCCCGCTCCCGCTCAAACATCCAGAGCGCCAGGCCCAGCGTCCACATATTCTTGCAGCGCAAGGCTTCTTTATTTCCGAGTCCGAACGGTTTCACGGCCTCGAGCGTGAGCGCGGAAATATCGAGTTTGAGCAATTGCCATTTGGCCAGAGAACCATCATCAAGTGGATTATTCTCATATTTGGCTTTGTCGAGATTGCGTTTTCCGAACTCACCGGCGTCCGCAATGATCAAGCCGCCATCGCGCAGCGCATCGACATTGGTCTTCAAAGCGGCGGGGTTCATTGCAATCAGAACGTCCGGCTGGTCGCCCGCGGTTTCAATCGCGCGGCTGCCAAAATTGATCTGGAAGGCTGAAACACCGAAAAGTGTTCCCTGCGGCGCCCGGATTTCTGCTGGAAAATCCGGGAAAGTAGCCAAATCACTGCCCGACAAAGCGGTCGACAAGGTGAACTGCCCACCAGTCAGCTGCATGCCATCGCCACTATCACCAGCAAAGCGGACGACGACATTTTCCGCATTTTCTGGTTGGTTCTTGCCCGAATCGTCCTGTTTAAGCGCCGTAGCCATATATAATTTCCGTACCCATCACTCGTTTGAAGCTGCGGTAGAGCACTTCTCCCCTCTGCTTCAAACCATAAAAACTACTAGGGATAAAGTTTTTGTTTGAATTGGGACAAGTGATTACAGCTTGCCTAGTGAACCCTGGCTGATCTACTCGCCTGAAGTTCAGTAGCAAATCAATATGCAACAATACGGAGATTAGAGGATGACAACGGCTTTTGTGCGACCCGATACTCAGGCAATGCTGGCCATGCTGGAGGCCGCAGTAGCGGTGCCGATGGACCAGATGGAACCGGCGGCGGCGCGTGAAGTCTATATCGGCATGCGGGCATTGGCGGATGCAGAGCCAACCGAGCTGGCGGTTATCAAAGATTTGACCTGCCCCGGACCGGCTGGCGATATCAAGTTGCGCTATTATGACAAAAGGGAAAGCCGCGAAAAAGGACCGGCGATCATTTTCTATCATGGCGGCGGTTTCGTTATTGGTGATCTCGAGAGCCATCATCCCTTTTGCACCGAAATGGCGGCGCAAATGGATCTGCCTCTGATCGCGGTTGATTACCGTTTGGCGCCCGAAGCGCCTTTTCCTGCGGCACCGGATGATTGTGAAGCCGCGACGCGATGGATAGCTGAAAACGCATCCAGCGCACTGGGAATCGAAATAGATGGCCTGATCCCCTGTGGCGATAGCGCGGGTGGCAATCTCGCCATTGTAGTCGCACAGGATTTAGCGAAAAACCCGGCGGCAGTGCCGGTCATTGCGCAGGTTCCGATCTATCCTGTGGTGGATAGCACCGCAGCCGGTGGTTCAATGGACGAATTCGCAGAAGGCTTTCTGCTCACCAAGGAATCGATGGACTATTTCAACAAGCATTATGCCGGCGTTGCGGGCGATGTGCGCTGTGATCCGATCCACGGAGATCTTGCGAGCAGCCCTCCAACCGTCATCATAACCGGCGGCCTGGACCCCTTGCGCGATCAGGGCCGCGCCTATGCCGCCAAACTGGTTGAAGCAGGCGTATCCGTTGCCTTCTCAGAGGCAAAAGGCAATATCCACGGCCTGATCTGCTTGCGCAAGGGCATCCCCTCTTCTCAACAAGACGTCGATGGCATCTGCAACGCATTGAAAGCGACCTTGGCGGCTCTATGACCGATTTTAGCGATCTTCCTTATCGGCCTTGCGCCGGCATTATGCTTGCGGACACCAACGGGCATGTTTTTGTCGGGCAACGCCTCGATGCAAAGGACAGTAACTATCCCGATGCCTGGCAAATGCCGCAGGGTGGAATTGACAAAGGGGAAGATGCCGAGGCCGCCGCAATCCGTGAACTGGAAGAAGAAACCGGAATCACCGCCGACTATGTGGAGATCATAGCGCGCAGTGCCAAGGAACATTTATATGATTTGCCCGATGAGCTGCTCGGCAAAATCTGGAAGGGAAAATATCGCGGCCAGCGCCAATCCTGGTTCCTGATGCGGTTTACAGGCGACGACAGTCATGTCAATATTGCCACCGAACATGCAGAATTTTCGGATTGGAAATGGACCAATCCCACAGATTTGCCGGACATGATCGTACCATTTAAAAGAGATCTATACCGCGCGATTTTGAAGGAATTTGGTCCGCTGATCTGAATGTAACCCAGATTAGTCACAGGATTACAATATGTTGCGTACGATAGTTTGGTCCATTCCCCTAGCGACCATCGGCCTAGCGGCCCCTGCTCAGGCCGCACTGCCGGAGCCGGTAAAAGCGATGATTCAGGCCGCCATCGAGTCCGGTAAAGATGCGGAAGTTAAATCGGTAATCAAATTCGCGAAGGTCGCGAATCCCGATAGTATCGCCGAAATCGACGAGATGATGGCGACATATATCGTAAAGAAAACACAGCTCGCAGCGGCCAAAAAGCAGGCCCAAAAGGAAGCGCCTTTTTTCGAAAACTGGTCGGGTAAAGGCGAGCTTGGTGGCTTTCGCAATACCGGTAATTCCAGCAATCTCGGCTTGAGCGCCGGTGTCAATCTTGCCAAAGATGCGGTGGATTGGCGCCTGAAGTTCAGGGCGCGTGCCGATTATCAACGCAGCAATGGCGTAACCAGCCGGGAGCAATATGCAGTTGCCGTGGAGCCGGAATATAAGATCGACGATCGTCTTTTTGTCTATGGTTTGGCACAATTTGATCATGACCGCTTTCAGGGCTTTTCCGCGCGTTACACCGTTTCCGGTGGCATCGGCTATACCGTGATCAAGGAAAAGGAAATCAATCTCGATGTGAAAGCAGGACCCGCTTGGCGATTGACCGAATTTACCGAAGGCGGCTCAGACAGCAGTCTGGCCGGGTTGATCGGCCTTGATCTGGGTTGGCAGATTGCGGAAAATTTGAAGCTCACTCAGGGGGCCGGTGCAACACTGGCTTCGGACGCGCAAAGCCTAACCAGCGCCAATGTCATATTCTCGTCCGGCACCAATACACTGACCGCGACCACTGGACTGGATGCCAAGATCAATGGGAAACTTACCGCGCGCCTGTCTTATGCCATTGAGCATGAGACCAACCCGCCCGATGGCAGCGAGAAGACCGATACGCTGAGCCGCGCAACGCTGGTCTATGATTTCTAAACCGCATTAAACCGCCAAGGGCAGCTTACTAGTTTGGCGCTACTTCGTCTTCCTTTTCATCGCCAACTTTCGGTTTCGGTGTCACAGCTTGAGCTGACAAAACCGGCGTTTTCTCGGACGATTTGATCACAGAAGACAAGCGCGCGGTTTGCGGGCAGCGTGTCCGGCACAAGGTTTCAATGCGCGAAAGATTGATCTTAGCCTTCTCAACAGCACCGCGTTGAACCAGCGCTTCGCCCTGCCCTGCCAATGCATCGAGATTATTGGGATCAAGGATAAGCGCCTCGCGATAGAAACGGATGGCTTTGCCGGGCAGTTTCTGAGCCCGGGCGATCTGGGCAAGCGCGATGAACGCCGAACCATTGCGCGGGTCAACCGCCAGCGCGGTTTCATAAAGGTCTGTCGCAAGGTCGAGCTTGCCCTCTTTCTGAGCGGCTTCACCTTGCTGCATATAAGCGACCGAGCGGGCTTTGATTTCCACATCGGCAGATTGGCCAAAACTGGCACTGGAAACCGTGGCCAGAACTAAAGACATCGCAAGGGCAGCGGGTGAAAAACGCATAATTAGCTCCAATAAAGACTCAGGCTTTTTAGCAGAGGCACCTGCACGCTCGGTGAACGCATCGGCATCCGTCATGATTTGCTATCACAATTTTTCAAGGCAGGTAAAATAAAAGCCATCTGTTCCGTCTTGATACGGGGTGAGTAGTGTTCCTTTACGATATGGTCGTCCAATCGGCAAATCAACCTCTATATCCCGCCAATCCGGGTGGTTTTGCAGAAAAAACTCTGCCTGATCACCGCCTTCGGCATCGAGCAACGAGCAAACCGCGTAAACCAAGCGCCCACCCGGCGCCACCATGGCGCTTGCCAGTTCCATCAGACGCGCCTGCAGCTGGGTGGTCTGATCAAGTCGCTTAGGCGTCATCCTCCAGCGTAACTCCGGGTTACGCCGCCACGTTCCGGTTCCCGTGCATGGCGCATCGACCAAAACCAAATCACATTGTCCCTTCAAAGGCGCGAGCGCGTCAATCTCTTTATTCGGAGACAAAAGCATCGTTTCGACATTATGCGTACTCGATCGCCGCAGCCGCGGCTCTATGCGGCTCAGGCGACCACGATCCGTGTCGGCAGCGACAATGCGGGTATTGTCGGGCAATTGAGCGGCGAGACCGAGCGTTTTGCCGCCAGCACCCGCACACATATCCAAAACCAGTTTGGGCGTTTGTGGCACGCAAGCTGCGACGATCGCCTGACTACCCATGTCCTGAATCTCGATCTGACCGCTATGATAGACCTCACTATTCTCAACGCTGGTTCCGGTTGGCAAGCGATAGCCGTGAGGCAAAGGCAATACCTCTATTTCTGGCCAAACCGTCTGTATCGCCGCGTCGTCAGCCTTTTTGGGGTTGCACCTGATGTCCAGCGGCGCGCGATCAAATAATGCTCCCCGCTCGTTCTTATCAACCGGTTCGGCAAATCTACGCAAAAGCCAGCCGGGTATCGTTTCGCCGCTGGCCCGTTGTTCATTTTCCTGAAGCGCAGCGGGGCCGTAGGCCGAGTCATCAAATAATGTCTGCAATTCCGGTTGCTCGTCAGCCAAACCGACCATCGCAGCGCGGCCATTTTCTGGTCGATCACCAAAACGCCGGATTGCCGCATAGACATGTTCACGCACGGCTCGGCGATCTTTCGAACCGGCATAGCGGCGTGCCTTGAAAAATTTCTTAGCGATATTGTCCGCAGAAGCCCCATTGTCCCGGGCAGCGACAATGATTTCATCGAGCAGTTCGATGGCCGCTTGCATGCGCGCGGACGGGGTCATTCCTTGATATGGCTATCTCTGCTCAAACAATGAAATTCCGTTTGAACATTATCGCCATATGTTTTTGATGCCTCTTCAATGGCATTGGCCGCATATTCCTGACACTCGGCCACAGTCATAAAGGGTGCTGTGGACCATAAGGGATTGCTTTGGTCCTGCCCTTCAGGCCAGATCAACAGCATTAGAAAAATCGTCGTTTCGATCATTGGTCAACCCCTTTAACGCGTTGGATAATTGGGCGCTTCTCGCGTGATAGCAACATCATGGACATGGCTTTCCTGCAAGCCGGCATTTGTTATCCGCACAAATTCAGCACGCTCACGCAGGTCTTTCAAAGTCGCGGAACCGGTATAGCCCATCGCCGCCTTTACACCGCCAACCAGTTGATGGATAACGTCGCCCGCTGGTCCCTTGAACGGCACTTGCCCTTCAATTCCTTCCGGCACCAATTTGAGCTGATCGGAAATATCCTGCTGGAAATACCGATCCGCAGAACCCCGGGCCATGGCGCCGACTGACCCCATGCCACGATAACTTTTATATGCGCGACCTTGATAGAGGAACGTGTCTCCTGGCGCTTCTTCGGTGCCAGCCAGCAGCGATCCGACCATTACGGAGGATGCGCCAGCAGCCAAAGCCTTAGCGACATCGCCTGATGTTCTCAGACCACCGTCTGCGACAACCGGTACGCCGGACTTTTCAGCCTCTTCGGCACAATCCATAATCGCTGTCAATTGCGGAACGCCGACACCGGCGACCACCCGCGTGGTGCAGATTGAACCTGGTCCAATACCCACTTTAATGCCATCCGCGCCAGCATCGATAAGCGCGCGCGTTGCCGCAGCCGTCGCGACATTGCCGGCAATAATCTGGGTATGATTAGATCGTTTCTTAATTTCTTCCACGGCGCGCGATACCATGGCGCTGTGGCCATGCGCCGTATCAACCACAATAAGATCGCATTCCGCATCGATCAGCGCCTGCGTGCGCTCAAGCCCCGCTTCGCCAACCGTCGATGCTGCTGCAACCCGCAAGCGGCCGGAGCTGTCTTTGGTGGCATTGGGATAGGTAACGGCCTTCTCGATGTCTTTGACAGTGATGAGGCCGACACAATGATAATTGTCGTCGACAACAAGCAATTTTTCGATGCGCCGCTGATGCAGCATTCGCCGCGCCTCTTCCTGACTGACACCGACCGGCACGGTGACCAGATCATCCTTGGTCATTAGCTCGGAAACAGGTTGCCGCGGGTTTTCAGCAAAGCGCACATCACGATTGGTCAATATGCCAAGCAATTTCCCGCCCGGTTCCACAACCGGGATGCCGGAAATCTTGTTCTGCGCCATGGTAGCTTCGGCATCAGCCAAAGTCGCATCAGGTGCGATCGTAATCGGATTGACCACCATGCCGGACTCAAACCGTTTGACCTGCCGGACCGCCGCGATCTGCTGCTCCAGCGTCAAGTTGCGATGGAGTACGCCAATGCCACCCATTTGAGCCATAACGATCGCCATATCGGACTCGGTCACCGTATCCATGGCGGAGGATAAAACGGGAATATTGAGCCCGATTTCCTTGGTCAACCAGGTCTTGGTATTGGCCTGACTAGGCACGATATCCGAGGCAGCCGGCTGCAGCAGGACATCGTCAAATGTTAGTCCGGTTCGGATTTCTCTGCTGCTCATGGAAGGCCACTTTCTGATATGCTGATTTTGATTCTGTGGCGGCCCATGTAATCAGTTATGCGATCATTCGCCAGCACTATTCGGGGCATTTTTTGCCGGAAATGTATCAAGGCTGCCAAAATGACGCCCCAGAGCGACATGGAAATTGGCATCCGCTGCTGCGCCACCCAGCACCAGTTGATCATTCACCTCGTCATCTGCCGCATGATAACGGCCTGCCAAATAGGCATCCAATAGCATTTGATCGGCAAAAGCGCTGGTGATCATCAAGGTCGGAATATCTTTTTCCAGGAAAGCATAGCCATCCTGACGGCGCACAAAGGCATTGGCCCTGTCACTCGTATCAATCTCGCGTCCTAATGCTTTGGCGACTTTCTCGACATCCTCATCCAGACTGGTTTTCCCACGCCCGACGACGGCAATCCTCTTGCCGTCAGGTGACAATGCAACCGTATCCACATTGAAAACCGCAACCAGCTGATCAAGCGCGAAGCTGGGTTCGGCAACAAATGCTTTTGCGCCCAGCAATCCGCTCTCCTCGGCCGTCGTTGCAAGAAAATAAATATCACGGTCCGGCCGGTCGGCGACCAGTTGTTTGGCTGTTTCGATCAACAGTGAAATGCCGCTGGCATTATCTACTGCGCCATTGCAGATGCGATCCTCCTCGGTTGGGCCGCGGCACTCGCCAAGATGGTCCCAATGACCCAGAAAAAGAACCGCACCACTGTCCGGTTTGCGGCCCGCCAATTTGCCAACCACATTATGCGACTGATACCGGCGGATCTGGGTTTCTACCGAAATATCGGCATAGATACCGGTATCTTGGGGAACAAAGCCATCTGTTGCAGCCTCTGTGCGCAATAGTTCGTCATCCAGCCCACTTTTGCGTAGCAGCTTATCCACGGCAGATGCACTAATGAGGCCTTCCAGTTTGGCATGCAGGTCCTTGCCATCCAAACCTGTGCTGGCCGAACGGTAACGCCGCGCCAGACGGTTAAAACGGCTATCGCTTTCCATAACAGTGATGATACCCCAAGCGCCTGCCGCCAGAATATTGGCTTTCCGTTTCTGATAAGGGGGAAAGTCATCATCCTGATTTGGCGATTGCCGAAACAGCAGGACAAGCTTTCCGGAAACCCTTTTCTCAAGATCCGAAATACGGCCAAGACCATAGCCAGCATGAACGATGGAGGCGTCGTTCAGTTTGCTAAGCTCCCCGTCGCCACGCAATATTATCTGCCTGTCATCAATTCTTATTATGCGGTCCCGCTTACCATCAAAATAGGTAAAACGGATGTTCTGCTTCACCGGCGTGCGGTCGACCATTGCAACAGGTGCATACCATGACGCCGATCCCGTCGCCGGAACCAGACCAGCCTCACGCCACTGCGTCGCGATATAGTTCACGGTTTTGTTTTCACCCACGGTTCCCGGCTTGCGACCGCCGAAATCATCGCTCGCCAATATTTCAATATGACCCAGCAAGTCAGCCTCGGAAATATCTTGGGCGTGAGCCGTAGCTGAAAATAACAAGGATATAGCAACATAGATGGCAAAACGCATAGAATATGGTAACCTTGTTTCAGAGCGGAATATTTGTTTTTCCTTGGCATTGTGCCGGGAATAATCAATGGTATTTAAAATATTTTGGAGACCGGCCCGATATGGAAATTTCACTTTTATTGCTCGTTCTGATCGTCGTGATCGTCTATCTTTTTGCCAGCATCAAAATTGTCCGGCAAGGCTATGAGTATACCATAGAATATTTTGGCCGCTTCACCAGTATTGCCAAGCCAGGTTTCAATTTTTTTCCCGCGTTCCTGTATCGCGTTGGACGCAAGGTCAACATGATGGAACAAGTGCTCGACATTCCGGGTCAGGAAATTATCACCAAAGACAATGCGATGATCTCAACCGACGGCGTGGTCTTTTTCCAAGTGCTGGATGCACCCAAGGCGGCTTACGAAGTCAATGATCTGTACAACGCAATCCTAAACCTTGTCACAACCAACCTGCGCACCGTTATGGGTTCGATGGATCTGGATGAAACCCTGTCCAAGCGTGATGAGATTAACGGGCGTTTGCTGACCGTGATTGATGATGCGACAACCCCTTGGGGCATTAAGATCACGCGCGTCGAGATCAAGGACATTCGCCCGCCACAGGATATCATCAACGCAATGGCGCGGCAGATGAAAGCAGAACGCGAAAAACGCGCTAATATTCTGGATGCGGAAGGCGCCCGCGCTTCTGAAATCCTGCGTTCAGAGGGTGAAAAGCAGGGTCAAATTTTGCAAGCCGAGGGCCGCAAAGAGGCGGCTTTCCGGGATGCGGAAGCCCGCGAACGCGAAGCCCAGGCAGAAGCCAAAGCAACCCAGATGGTCTCGGAAGCCATTGCCGGTGGTAACGCACAAGCGATCAATTATTTCGTTGCTCAGGATTATGTCAAAGCCGTGGAAAAATTTGCCACATCGCCCAATGCCAAGACGATATTATTCCCCGTAGAAGCTACGCAGCTTATCGGATCCCTGGGCGGCATAGGTGAACTGGCGAAAGAAGCATTTGGCGATAATGCCCCATCTTCACCGCCTGCGGTGCCGAAAAGAAAAGGCCCGTTTGAGCAATAGTCGGGACAAAGATAAAACATGAACGACCTGATATCCAATGATCCTGAATATGTCTGGCTGACATTGGCGGCGCTGCTGGCGCTGGCCGAGATTTTCGTGCCAGGTGTATTCCTGATCTGGGTTGCCGCTGCTGCCGCTGTGACTGGCATTGCCAGTGCGTTTATCGATTTAACCTTGGCGGGGCAGCTGACGCTATTCGGTCTTTCAACGATTGCCAGCGTGCTATTTGGTCGCCGCTGGTACTTGACCAACATTGTAAAAAGCGAAGACCCGTTGCTCAATGACCGCGGCGCGCGACTGATCGGCACGACGGTCACCGTCATCAAACCGGTGAACGCAACGTCTGGCCGAGTAAAAGTCGGTGATGGCGAATGGTCTGCGCGCGGACCCGCCCTGAAAAAGGGTGCGACCGCGCGAATTGTTGATGTGACTGACGGTATTTTAATCCTGGAGGCGATGCCCGAACAGCTTGAGTCAAGCTAGCTAAACGCTGCCCAACACTATTTCTTGAAAAAACCTTTGGCCATATCGGTTAGGTCGTTCAGCGGATTACCGTCGCCATCACGGTCGAGAAAACCGCTCACCTTGCCAAAATCACCACCCAGCTTGTTCATCAGGCCGCCTTCCCCGTCAAGGCCCGCCTTTTCGGCCATGGCAGGCATCAGGCCTTTCAGCTTCTCGGCATCGACACCGGCCTCAGCCGCTGCTTCCCTAATAGCGGTCGCTTTGTCGACAGTGCCATCCTGCAATTTGGTAAACAGCGCTTCGCCGCCTGATTTCAGTTCCTCAGCCGTCATACCGACTTTCTCCGCCAAGCTATCCAAATTCACACTATCCGGCAGCATGCCTAGCGCACTATCCAAAAGCCCCATATTCCAACTCCTTCTGTTGCGGTTTTAGCGGGTCAACTTGCCAGCCATACCGATAATATCATCCAGCGGGTTTCCGTCGCCGTCGAGGTCAAGCAAGGACGCCAGTCCGCCAAGACCGCCAGACGATGTTTTTGACCCTCCGCCCAACAGACCGCCAATGAGGCCGCCAATACCGCCGCCGTTGCTGCTACCGGAATTATCGCCGCCCTGCTTTGCCATATATCCGGCAACCATCATCGCAACGATGGGAAGCATTTTTTTGAGCAAATCGCTGCTAATCCCGGTTTGCTGCTCCGCGCCGGCCGCGACCGTGCGACTCACTTCTTTTGATCCGAATATCTGACCGAGAATTTCATTACCCTTGTTCACCGGTGTGGGCTGCGGGCGGAGCACACTGTCGAGTAGCCCGCCACCACCCAACTGACCGAGCAGACCACCCAGTCCGTCCAGGCCACTTGGCTGTGCCTGTGTGGTTTTCTTGAAACCGCCCAATATTGAGGGAAGCAGGGCCGCCGCACCGGCTTGCGCCACGCTTTCATTCACGCCCAATTCGCGCGCCATTGTCTCGATGCCACCAGATTGCTGCAATATATCCAAAATGCTCATTGGCCGTCTCCTTGTTACCCCCGCAGGGCAGATTATGATTCTCTTTATCGAAGCTACCGTAGCAGATTTTATCGCTCAAAACGCTTGATTGGAAAGCTTTACCACTGTTTACACTCATGAGTACCGCGCAAGCGGCAAAAAACTGCAGCGGGCATTTGACTCGGCAAGGCTTAACTCCGAAGAAAGAAACCAAGGGCAAATAATGCCCCAACAAATCTAACGAGGAGCACATCATGAGCATATTTGGAAAAATCAAAAACGCGATTTTCGGCGGCGAAGCAAAAGCGGCTGAACCAGCAGCAGCTCCGACGCCAGAAGCGGCACCAGCGGCCCGCGCAGCCATAACCGAAGTTGACGTGACCGCACGGTTGGACAATATCCCCGGATCAGACAAGTTGAACTGGCGCACATCAATTGTCGATCTGATGAAACTGGTACAGATTGATGCGAGCTACGAGAACCGCAAAGCACTGGCACAGGAACTGGGCAACGCCAGCTATAGCGGATCGGCAGAAGACAATATCGCTCTGCACAAGCGCGTCATGTCGGAAATCGCAGCCAATGGCGGCATCGTTCCGGCAGAATTGAAAGACTGATCTTTCAGTCCTTTACTGGACGTAATGTCCAAATGATTTTAGGCGGGGGCTATGAGCGATCATAGTCCCCTTCCTTTTGCCGAAGCACCGAAAAATTGCCGTCGGTGTCCACGCCTGGTTACCTTGCGCAAATCGCTTCGTAAACAGCATAATGACTGGTGGAACGCGCCGGTCCCCGCCTTTGGGGATCCCGATGCGTGGCTTGCCATTATCGGCCTAGCGCCTGGTAAGGAAGGCGCAAACCGCACTGGCAGGCCTTTTACCGGGGATGCATCAGGTGACCTGCTTTTCGCTACGCTGGACAAGGTGGGGTTGTCCAATGGCATTTTTCAATCCCGCGCCGATGATGGTGTGACCCTTAGCGGTGCGGTCATCCTCAATGCCGTCAAATGCCTGCCCCCAGAGAACAAACCCAACGGCGCAGAGATCAACAATTGCCGTTCCTACATGACCAAGGCTTTGGATGGCTTGCCCAATCTAAAGGTCATGCTGGCCCTAGGCAAAATCGCTCATGACAGCGTGATCCGAATGACGGGTGGCAGACTGGCTGACCATAAATTCACGCATGGAGCGGAGCATCACTTACCCGATGACCGCATACTGATCGATAGCTATCATTGCAGTAGATATAATGTGAACACCAGGCGACTGACGGCGGAGATGTTTGAAGCGGTTTTTAAACGGGCTATGGCTCTTCGCTAGCGATCCTCAGCCAACCGACTATAAAGTTCTGGCCTGCGATCGCGGAAAAAGCCCATGCCTGCGCGGTGCTTGCGCGCCTGCTCCAGATCAAATGTCGCCACCAATACGCCACTTTCTTCCGCGTCATATTCCAGCACCAGATCACCCCATTCATTGGAAATGAAGCTATGGCCATAGAAGCTCTGCCCTTCTTCTTCGCCAATACGATTGCTCGCAATAACGGGCATACAATTGCTCACCGCATGGCCCTGCATGGCGCGCCTCCACATCCGGCTGGTATCCAGGTCGGCATCATAGGGCTCTGATCCGATAGCAGTCGGATAGAACAGGATTTCCGCGCCCATTAACGCCATTGTCCGCGCTGTTTCGGGATACCATTGGTCCCAGCATATCCCGACTCCAATGGTCGTTCCGCAAACATCCCAGACCTTGAAGCCGCTATTGCCGGGGCGGAAATAGAATTTCTCCTCATAGCCCGGGCCATCGGGAATATGGCTTTTGCGATAGACGCCCATGACTTCGCCGTCCGGATCGATCATCGCGATGCTGTTATAGTAATGCTGGCCATCCCGTTCGAAGAAACTGGCCGGGATCGCTACGCCCAAACTCTTCGCCAGTTTTTGCATGGCCTGAACCGGCGCGCTGTTTTGCGCTGGTTTGGCGAGCGCAAACAACGCTTCGTCCTCGGTCTTGCAGAAATAGGGGCCAGCAAAAAGTTCCGGCGGCAATATGATCTGAGCGCCCTGCTCTGCTGCTTCAGCCACATGCGCGCTCACCGCTCCGATATTTTCCGCTTCACTGCCATTTAGTGACAGTTGCAAGGCGGCAACCGTAATATTCTGTGTCATGATGCGCTCATAGCTTTATGCCAAAACGGGCTGCAATCGGAATTGTCGCGATATACAGGATTATCGTTACCAAAATACCGGCCGACAGCGAGGTCCAGAAATTTATGCCCTGCCGCAACATGATTGGGATGACAAGAAACATGGGAAGGCTGGGAATGACATAGAAGAAAGTCGCCTGCACATGCCCGGCGAGCAGCTCCGTATCGCCGGTGTCCCGCCATAGCCAGATCATCGCCAATATCGAAATCAGCGGCAGCGACGCGATCAGTGCGCCCATGGCAGGATAGCGACGGGCGATGATCGCAACGATTGCCACAATCACGCCCGAAACTAATGCCCGAACGGCGAACTCACCCATAGTTCAACATGACGTCATGGCAGCTTTTTGAACAGCAAAGTCATTCGGTCCGATTCACCGATCTCAGTATATTTCGCTTTGTCGACATCGCCCTCGGCGTAGCGTGGAGGCAGCGTCCAGACTCCTTTGGGATAATCCGCCGTATCTTTCGGATTGGCATTAATCTCCGCCTGGTTGACCAATTCAAAGCCGTGGGCTTCCATGAATTTCACGACGGTATCGGTGCGCAAATAGCCTTTGTTACCATCGGCATAGCTGAACGGCGTGCCGTCTTTTGCACGGTGCTGAATGATGCCAACCATGCCGCCGTCTTTCAGCATATTGCGCATCACCTTGATTTCGCTATCCGCCAGGTTCCAGCGCATCAGGTTGTGCATCATCCGAGGAATTATAACGTAATCTGCGGTTCCGTTGACTTCTTCCGGAACTTGGTCGGTCGTGTAGGCTGCAAATTTTTCCGCTGGCATACCGGTCCATTCGGCAACATCATTGGGAAATTTGGTTGGGAAATTCCGGATGCGCTCTTTGGCTTCATCACCAAAAGGCAAGGGATCGGGAGCGAAGGTCAAGCCGATAAACTTGCCCTTTTCCGCCACATACGGCGCCAATATTCTTGAATACCAACCGCCACCGGGCACATATTCCACAACGGTATGTGTGGGTTCGATGCCGAAGAAACTGATGGTCTGGGCCGGGTTGCGATATTTATCGCGCACGGCATCTTCAGCGCGGCGTTCATGCGTGATGATAGTGCGCAGGTTGGCTTCGCTATGTGCTCCATCCTTGGCGTGATGTTTCGCGGCAACCGGTGCAGCAGCCGCCACACCAAGGGCTGTCAAAGCGCCCATTACAATCAATGTCTTCTTCATCATCATTCCTTTCAATGCACGTCGTTCCAGAGCCGTAGCTCCCACCCGTCAGACTAAGGCCGCTTCTTGAACAGCAAGGTCATCCGATCAGACTCACCAATGGCTTGATATTTGGCTCTGTCTTCATCCTTGTTGGTCAAGACGGGCGGCAATGTCCAAACGCCCTTCTCATAGTCTTTCGTGTCTTTGGGATTGGCGTTTATCTCGGATGAATCGACCAATTCAAATCCGTTCAATTCGAACAGAGCAACCACGGAGTCTTGCTTCAAATAGCCTTTGGTCCCCTTGGACATGGCATAGGGGGCGTCGGCATCAGCGCGATGCTGCACAATACCGATCATGCCATCGTCGGCAATTATTTCGCGAAGCGCCCGCAATTCGGAATCCGCCCGCGCGCCGTTGAGCATCCCGTGCAAAGAGCGAAATATTAGAACCCGGTCGATCTTTCCTTTCATCTCTTCCGGAACTTCGTCACTTTCATAGGCAGCAATTTTCTCTGCAGGCACGCCGGTCCATTTTGATGCTGCATCGGGGAAACGCTCTGGCCAGCTTTTTGAACGGCCTTCCCGCGCGCGGTCAGTAAAGTTGATGCTGTCGCTGTCGCCATTAATCGCGACATATTTTCCGCTGCCACTGAGATAGGGCAGCAATATCCGCGTGTACCAACCGCCGCCGGGGCCATATTCCGCAACCGTTTGCGTAGGCTTCACCTGAAAGAACGCCAACGTCTCTGCTGGATTACGATAGACATCACGGGCCTTGTCATCCTCGCGCCGCTCATGGTTGATGGCCGCTGTCAGGCTAGCGTCACTATGCATTGCACCATCTTTTTCATGATGTTTGGCCAGCGCGGGTACCGCCGTCGTTGCCAATAATGCCGTTGCGACACCCGCGAATATGAATTTCTTGGTCATTAAATCAGGCCTTTCAGATGGGGAAACTCTCTCTGCCCAGCAACATAAATGACCTGCACAGTCATGCAAAGCAGTTTATCAAGAGACTTGCTCTATCGTCTTGAATTTCTTCACAACCTCCGGTCGGGGGTAGATTTCATCCAGTGGAACCGACTTCCCATTATCCTGGACAATGCGGATATGCTTGCGGCCCAATTGACGAGGTTCATCAACACCGCAGCTATGCGCAATCACTTCGACTTCATGGACGAGATTTTTGCAATAATTGGCGACTTTCACTTTCTTGTCCGACGGGTCCAACCCTCGCTGGAGGCGCGGATTATGGGTCGTGATACCCGTCGGGCAGGTATTCTTGTTGCATTTCAAGGATTGGATGCAACCCAGCGAGAACATGAACCCGCGCGCACTGTTGACAAAGTCAGCGCCCGCACAAATGGCCCATGCGACATCAACCGGCGTAATCCGCTTGCCCGAAGCAATGATCCGGATGCGCTCGCGCAGGTCATATTGATGCAAAATGTCGGAGAGCATTGGCAGGCTCTCGTCGAGCTGTAATCCGACATTGTCCATCAAGGGCATCGGTGCGGCACCTGTTCCGCCGTCACCGCCATCTAGCGTGAAGAAATCAGGCGCGCTTTCAATGCCGCGGCGATGGATTTCTTCGCAAAGCTCGACCAGCCAACCATAGGCGCCGACAACGGCCTTGATACCAGTCGGCTTGCCGGTGACGGTGCGGACATGGTCGATAAAATCCAGCATATCGCTTACGCTGTTGATTTCGGGATGCCGATTGGGGGAAATCGAGGCTTCACCCTCCGGGATCCCTCGCACCTTCGCTATGACTTCGGTCACCTTTTCCGCTGGCAAGATACCGCCCTTGCCCGGCTTCGCCCCTTGCGACATTTTGATTTCGAACATCCGCACCTGTTCGTGATCCGCAATCGCGCGCAACTTGTCGTCATTCAGGCTGCCATCGTCATTACGGACACCATATTTGGCCGTACCGATCTGAAAGACAATGTCGCAACCCCCTTCGAGATGATAAGGCGACAAGCCGCCCTCCCCGGTGTTCATCCAGCATCCGGCCATCTTGGCCCCGTGAGACAGCGCCTGAACGGCGGGCACCGACAGAGCGCCAAAACTCATCGCGGAGATGTTGAACAGCGATTTGGCCTCATAAGGTTTTTCGCAATAAGGACCCAATGTGCAGCTTGCTGTTTCGGCGGCATCTTTTTCCAAAGTTGGAAACGGGCAATTGACAAAAATTGGCGTCCCCGCAGGATCGAGATTCTTGGTGGAGCCAAAAGCGATGGTATTCCCTTTGCCTTTGGCCGCACGACCGACCCATTCCCGTTCTGCCCGGTTGAACGGCATTTCCTCGCGGTCCATGGCAAAGAAATATTGCCGGAAAAATTCGCCCAGGCTGCTGAACAAATGGCGGAAGCGGCCAATGACCGGGTAGTTGCGCCGCACGGCATCTTGTTTCTGCGTGACGTCGATGAAGAAAAGGACGATCACACCGGCTAGTCCGAGGCCCAGCAAGAATACCAGTAGATAAGTAAGCGTACTCAAAACGCTCAAGATTCCGTCAGCCATCCAGCATCCCCTAAATCATATCTATGGAATAGCATTTTGCTTCCCCCAAGCATAGTTCGCTAACCTACCACAAAGGTTACAAAACTAGGCTATCGGGATTTGCTGCGAAATGCAGTGGAAACTGCCACCACCGCGCAATAATGCCACACTGGAAAGTCCGACAATTTTGCGATCCGGGAATAGCGAAGCAATTTCGGTTATCGCGCGGTTGTCATTTTTGGCACCATATTGCGGTACAGCCACAGCATTATTGCCAATATAGAAGTTCATATAGCTGGCCGGTGCAATGGTGCCATCAACTGTATATTTGCCAACCGAAGATATCCGGACAATTTCCAGGCCCTCTGCCGCTGCCCGCCGCGCAGCATCTTCAAATATTGCGCTATTCGGATCATCGGCTTCATGCGCCTTTGGGATCACGACCTTACCTACACCTACAAAACGGGCCAAATTATCAACATGACCATCAGTATGATCAGCCATCAAGCCATTGCCCAGCCAGCAGATTGTACTGACCTGCAAGGCATCACTGAGGCCGGTTTCAACCCGTTCCCGGGTCATGTCCGTGTTGCGATTGCTATTGAGGACACATTGCTCGGTCGTCAGCAACAGGCCGTGGCCATCACCGTCAATCGCACCGCCTTCCAGCACCCAATCATGGTCATGCGCAGACAGATTCCAAGATCGGGCAAGACGCGAACCTATGTCCTGATCACCGGCCATCTCAAACTTTCCGCCCCAGCCATTGAAGCCAAAAACATGAGCGGTACGACCGTGATCACCCCGAGTGATTATCGGGCCGGTGTCCCGCAACCAAATATCGCCAAATGGCTCTATGACGATTTGAACGGCGGCATTAACCAGCACCCTCGCGCCATTGGCATCCGTTTGATTCCGGCAAACGAGTATCACGCGTTCGCCATGACCATCATCGCCAACAGCATTGGCGAAAGCGGCAACTTCAAGCTGCGCCTCCGCCAATTGCTCAGGCCATTCCTCTGGGTTGCCGGGAAAGCCGATCCAGACCGCTTCATGCGGCTCCCATTCGGCTGGCCATCTCATCGTCAGTACAAGAAACTAGCGATCAGGCCCCGGCGCGACTCTTGTCGCGAATGTCGCGAAATTCGTCGCCGTCATTCCAGTTGGGCCAGTCTTCAGTCATCGCAAGCATTCTGGCGACGGTATAATAGACCTTCAAATCACCCATGACGCCGTCCCAGTTCCAGTCCGGATTAAATTCGTCCTTTGGTCCATGATACTTGTTTTCGGTATAGTCCTGACTGATCGCTTCTCCGGCTTCGCGGCCACCTTCGACAAGATCTTCACCACCTTCAAAATAGATCATCGGCACGCCCAGCTTGGCGAAGCTGAAATGATCGGAGCGATAGTAAAAGCCTTTCTCCGGCGTCGGCTCGGCCTCGGCAATCCGCCCATCCACGGTTAATGCACCTTCCAGATAGCGATCCAGTTGAGACTTGCCTTTACCAACAACCACGACGTTTTTCGCAGGGCCAGCCATACCAAAGGCATCCATGTTCACACCGCCAACCGTCTTGTTGAGCGGATAGATTGGGTTTTCGGCATAATATTTCGAACCGAGCAAGCCGGATTCTTCCGCTGTCACAGCAAGGAAGATGATACTGCGATCCGGTGCGCCAGCCTTTACATGCGCTTCGGCCAAAGCGACCAAGGCGGCGGTTCCGGTCGCATTGTCGACAGCACCGTTGCAAATATCATCACCATCCGGTGCTGGCTTGCAGCGACCCAGATGATCCCAATGCGCAGTATAGAGCACATATTCATCGGGCCGCGTTTTGCCCTTGATCATGCCGATGACATTTTTGCTGTTCATCTTGCTAATATCATTTTCAAACGACATCGAAGCCGTCAGGCCCAGCGGCACCGCTTTAAAGTCCTTGTTCTTCGCGGCGGTCATCATCGCTTCCAGATCCTGTCCGGCGCTCGCAAAAATCTTTGCTGCCACATCTTTCTGTACCCAGCCGTTTGCTTTGGTTTGGTCCGCTCCGCCATTGGCTGACTGCGCATAAAATTGCGGGCCGCTCCAGCTGGATTCCACTACATTCCAGCCATAAGCCGCTGGCGCCGTATCATGAATGATGAGTGCTGCAGCCGCGCCCTGACGCGCCGCTTCTTCATATTTGTAGGTCCAGCGCCCGTAATAGGTCATCGCCCGACCGCCAAATTCGCCTTCCAGGCTTTCTGTCCCAAAGTCCGGATCATTCACCAGAATGACGACGGTTTTTCCTTTGACGTCGACACCTTCATAATCGTTCCACTCACGCTCTGGCGCGTTGATGCCGTAACCGACAAAGACCAGTTCGCTATCCGCGACATCGATTTTCGGCTGTTCCTGATAGGATGTGATGACCATTTCAGGACCATATTTGAAGCTCATGTCACCCGAGCCGCCCTTGATCGTCAGGTCGGACACGTTCTTGGCTTCAATCTCGACAAGCGGCACATCCTGAAACCAGCTATCGCCATTGCCAGGTTCGATGCCTGCTTCTGCAAATTCCTTGGTCAGCAGGGCCAGCGTCTTTTCTTCCCCAACAGTGCCCGGCGCGCGCCCTTCAAACGCGTCGGAAGAGAGCTCCCGCGTGATATCGCGCATCGTATCAAGCGACAATTCCGGTGCAGCCACTTCAGGCAACGGCGCCAAATTCTCCGGGTCGTCCACTTTCTTACATGCTGTCAAAGCCAGCGCCGGTATCAGCGCCAGGGAAAGCCATTTCTTTTGCATTTCAGATCCTCATGTCAAACTGTGCCGTACGGCCATGTTGGGATTAGTGGCAGAGACCGATGGTAAGCGCAAGCCATGCGCTCATGCCATAAGAACTGAAATATAGAATTGCCCTTGCGTTCTGAATTTGTTTTGCAGATACCGGTTTTTTAATTCAGTTTACAGTATAGTAACTTCAGGGGGCATCATTGCTAAAAATTTCCACGTCGCTATTTGCGGCATCTATTCTCGTATATTCTTGCTCTACGCCAGCATTGGCAAATGACGAAGCTGTGATATTTGGCTCCATGCCCGCAATTCAGGATATTAGCCTTTCCCCGGATGGCACCAAAATAGCTTTTGTCTCGCCAGGCCCTGGGTTGCAGACTGACCTTTATTCCATTGATTTGACCAAAGGCAATAAACCGGTTCGCGTAACCACGTCATCTGGCGATCCCGAAAGTCTGTTTTGGTGTGGATGGGTCTCTAACGAACGATTGGCCTGTAAAGTCGGCGGATTGAAAGAATATGCTGGCGATATTTACGGTTTCTCCAGCGTTTTTGCTGTGAACGCCGATGGCAGCGATCCAAAGCTTCTCAGTAAAAAACCACCGCGAAATGCTATTGGCTACAGTCTAGGCGGTGGCAATATTATCGATTGGCTGCCTCAAGAAGATAATATGGTGTTGATGACTCGCCGTCATCTTGAAGAAGGCGCCGCCGGAACGCTTATCAAAAAGCTCGATAGCGGTTTAGCTGTTGAACGAATTGATACGTTGACAGGCAGAGCAAAAATGATCGAGCGGCCCAAAAAGGAAGCGGTTGAATATATTACCGATGGCATGGGCAATATCCGGATTAAAGGGAGCCGCATTAAAAAAGGCAGTACGGAGCTCGATAGCGGGCAAATCGAATATTTCTATCAGTCCGATAATGACTGGCGATCTATGGGCAGGCTGGATTATGCCAATCGCAGTGGCTTCAATCCCTATGCGGTCGATCCGAAAACCGATCGTGTATATGGATTTGCTCCCCACAACGGACGCCAGGCTCTGGTCTCAATGACCCTGGATGGCAGCGGAGAACGACAAATCGTTTTTGCGCATGACGAAGTTGATGTCGATGAACTGATTAGAATTGGCCGGAACCGAAGAGTCGTGGGTGTCAGCTATGCCACGGAGAAACGGCAAGGCGTTTATTTCGATCCTACACTCGATAAACTGGCTTCCGCGCTTGGTAAGGCTTTGGGCAAGGACTATTCGATCCAATTTGCAGACGCAAGTTTGGACGAGAATAAGCTACTTATCTGGGCTGGGTCAGACATTGATCCCGGGCAATATTTTCTGTTCGATAAAACAACCAAACAATTGAGACCTTTACTGGGGGTGCGGCCATCAGTCGAAAACAGTAAATTGGCTGAGGTGAAGGCGATATCCTATCCCGCTGCCGATGGCACTATGATACCGGGCTATTTGACTATGCCCGTTGGCACGGCGACCAAAAATTTGCCCGCCATCGTCATGCCACATGGTGGTCCAGAATCACGCGATGAATGGGGTTTCAATTGGCTTGCACAGTTTTATGTCAGCCAAGGCTTTGCGGTGTTGCAACCAAATTTCCGCGGTTCTTCAGGATATGGAGAAGAATGGTACGAAAAAAATGGTTTTCAATCCTGGCGGACCTCGATCGGAGACGTGAATGATGCGGGCAGATGGCTGCTCTCACAAGGCATTGCCAAGCCTTCTGCACTATCGATTGTGGGTTGGTCCTACGGCGGTTACGCGGCACTACAATCAGCCGTACTGGATCCAGATCTGTTCAAGGCCGTTGTCGCTATCGCACCGGTTACTGACCTGTCTACTCTTAAGTCCAATGCAAAGGCCTATTATAGCGGGGCCGTCACGCGTGAATTTGTCGGCAGTGGTCCGCATATAAAGCAAGGTTCACCCGCGCAGAACGTGGATAAAATAAAAGCTCCCGTGATGCTGTTCCATGGTGATTATGATCGCAATGTTGAAATTGAACATTCAAATTTGATGAATAACAAATTGAAAGCAGCAGGCAAGCAAGTGACATATATCAAATATGAAAAACTGGCACATAGCCTCAGAAACTCTAGCGCGCGCAAGGATATGTTAGAAAAATCGGCGACTTTCCTACCAAAATAACGCTCTATGGAGGACAAAAAAAGGGCGGCTCGTTGGAGCCGCCCTTTTTGTAAATATCGTGTCGCCAATTAGCGTGAGTAAAACTCGACGACCAGGTTTGGTTCCATGGTGACCGGATAAGGAACTTCGTCCAGCGTTGGTACGCGGACATAGGTGACTTTGTCGGTACCGTCGGGCGTGACATATTCTGGAATGTCGCGCTCTGGCAGGCTCTGCGCTTCGATAACCAGCAACATTTCCTTAGCCTTGTCGCTCAGTGATACGACATCACCGGGCTGCACTTTACGCGAAGCAACGTTACATTTCACGCCGTTGACGCGAATGTGGCCGTGGCTAACAAGCTGACGGGCTGAGAAAATGGTTGGTGTGAATTTGGCGCGGTATACGACCATATCCAGACGCTGCTCGAGCAAACCGATCAAGTTCTGGCTGGTATCGCCTTTCATGCTTGATGCTTCTTTGTAAGCGCGCTTGAACTGTTTCTCGGTCACGTCGCCATAATAGCCTTTCAGCTTCTGCTTGGCGCGAAGCTGAATACCGTAGTCGGAAAGCTTGCTTTTGCGGCGCTGACCGTGCTGACCGGGGCCGTAGTCGCGACGATTGACAGGTGATTTGGGGCGGCCCCAAATATTTTCACCCATACGGCGATCAAGTTTATATTTCGAGCTGGTACGTTTTGTCATCTCAATGACTCCTAATTTGCTGTTTATATTCATCCCGGAATGCACCGAAAATCCTTTTGGATAAACGCGGCTACCGCTTCACCGGGGTGCGGAGCCAATTGCAAGACGCGGCCTATGACGATCTAACGGGCAATTGTCAAGCATCTGACGACCGAGAAATCGTACGCAAAATTGCCATGTTTACTCGACTTGCGCGCCTGCACGGATTAAAGGCGCTGGCATGACCAAAACGACCCCGCTTCCACCCATGGAAACCATGTCCGATGTCCGCGAACAAGTGGACCGCATTGACGGCGAGCTTATCGCCCTTCTGACCCAACGCTTTGCCTGTATGGACGCCGCCGCGCGGATCAAGCAGGATCGGGAAGCCGTGCGCGATGAAGGCCGGAAAGCGCAAGTGCTTGAGAATGTTAAACAGCTTGCGGCTAATGCTGCTATTCCGGTTCCGACCATGGCTGCAATGTGGGAAATGCTGATAGAAACATCGATCAGCTATGAATTCGAAAAATGGGATCAAATAAGAAACAGCTAACGCTGAACCCGTCACTTTTTGACAAATGGCTTTTCAAGAGCGCTGATAACGCCACGCCAAGTCTGCACTTCTTCATTGGTCCACGCCGGTTTGGTGATCATATTGCGAAGCGTCACCTTCGTCGCCGGCGCACGATCTGGCGGATAGAAATATCCTGCCCCTTCCAGCGCGCTTTCCAAATGGTGATAGAAACGATCCAGCTCTATTTGCGGCGCTGGCTCTCGCTTTTTTGTCTCGATTGTAGGCTGCACCGTTCCGGCACCGTCCGTCTTGGATAGCTCATATGCGACCAAGATCACCGCCTGCGCCAGATTGAGCGAACCAAATTCCGGGTTGATCGGCACAGTGATTATCTTGCGGGATAATTCCACATCAACGATTTCGAGGCCAGACCGCTCCGGTCCGAATAATATCGCGCATTTACCACTGGCGGAGGCTATATCTTCCGCTGCCTCCACTGGGGTCAGCACTTCTTTGGTCATTCCCCGTTTACGGACCGTCGTCGCATAGACATGGGAACAATCTGCCACCGCCTCTGCTGTGGTTTCGAAAACCTGCGCATCTTCCAATACGCGGTCCGCACCAGCCGCCGTGGGACCAGCTGATGGATTGGGCCAGCCATCACGGGGAGCTACAATCCGCATTTCGGTAAGACCGAAATTGAGCATCGCCCTCGCGGCTTTTCCAATATTCTCGCCGAGCTGCGGCTTTACTAAAATGATTATCGGTTTACCGGTGCTCATGTGCTGCCGGCATCGGTGATCGCTACATCCTTGACGCTACCGGCAAATTCTTCAAAATCCTTGGCCTCAGTAAAGTCCTTGTAGACCGATGCAAAGCGGATGTACGCCACGCTATCAAGACCCTTCAAGCCATCCATCACCATCTCTCCGATACGTTTGGATGGGATCTCGGTTTCACCGCTCGTTTCCAACTGACGTTGAATACCGGATACCAGCTGATCCATCTGTTCCTGCGCAATGCCGCGCTTTCGGCAAGCGAGCGATACCGACAGATCAATTTTTGACCGATCAAATGTTTCTCGCCGGTCTTCGCTTTTTACCACCGTAATTTCTCGCAGTTGGATCCGCTCAAACGTTGTGAACCGGGCGCCACAGCCCTCACATTGCCGCCGTCGCCGAATGGTTGTGCCATCCTCGGTTGGCCGGCTATCTTTTACTTGGCTATCGTCAAAGGCGCAAAAGGGACAACGCATAGGGTTTTTGTTCGCTTATTCTGGGTAAATGGGAAAGCGTGAGCAAAGCGCTTCCACGCGCTCGCGAACGTCAGCTTCGACCGCCGGATCGCCGCCTTCGCCCTTTTCGCGTAGCCCATCGAGAACATCAGCGATCATATCTCCGATCATCTGGAATTCCGCCGGACCAAAGCCTCGGGTCGTGCCCGCTGGCGAGCCCACGCGAATGCCGCTCGTCTTCATGGGTGGCTGTGGGTCATTAGGAATGCTGTTTTTATTGCATGTGATACCCGCGCGTTCGAGCGCTTCATCAGCATCGCGTCCGGTAACACCGAGCGGCGAGAGATCGATCAGAGCCAAATGGGTATCGGTTCCGCCCGCCACGAGATCAGCCCCGCGTTCTTTCAGTCGAGCCGCCAAAACCTTGGCGTTTTCGATGACAGCAGCGGAATAGCTGGCAAATTCAGGCCGTAATGCTTCACCGAAAGCGACCGCTTTTGCAGCAATGACGTGCATCAACGGGCCACCTTGAAGGCCAGGGAAAACGGAAGAATTAATTTTCTTCGCGATGGCTTCATCATTGGTCAGAACCATGCCGCCACGCGGACCGCGCAGAGTCTTATGCGTTGTCGTCGTCACCACATCGGCGTGGTCCAACGGATTCGGATGATAGCCTGCGGCGACCAGTCCTGCGAAATGGGCCATATCGACCATGAAGATCGCACCCACAGCATCGGCAATTTCGCGGAACTTCGCAAAATCAATCTGGCGCGGATAGGCGGAACCGCCGGCAATGATCAATTTCGGTTGATGCTCTTTTGCAAGCGCCTCGACTTCCTCATAATTGATGAGGTGATCATCTTCGTTCACGCCATATTGAATCGCATTAAACCATTTGCCCGATTGGGCGGGTTTCGCGCCATGGGTCAAATGTCCACCAGCATCCAGCGACATGCCAAGGATGGTGTCGCCCGGTTTAGTTAGGGCCAGCATAACCGCGCCATTGGCCTGCGCGCCCGAATGGGGCTGCACGTTGGCAAAACCGCAATTAAACAACTGTTTCGCACGCTCAATTGCCAGGGTTTCGACATCATCCGATGGCGCACAACCTTGATAATAGCGACGCCCAGGATAGCCTTCAGCATATTTGTTGGTGAACACCGACCCTTGTGCTTGCAATACCGCTCTGGACACAATGTTCTCGGAAGCAATCAGCTCAATCTGGTTTTGCTGACGTGACATTTCGGCGTTGATCGCACCGGCAACTGCTGGATCACCTTCATCGACCGAAAAATCGAAAAATCCGGTAGGGCGGATATCCTGTATATCTGCGACATTACTCATGATGATGCTCCTTCGGTGTGCTATTCAAATTTTGGGGGCGGACAATTTATCCACGCGGCGCTGATGACGGTCTCCGCCAAATTCTGTGTTCAAGAAATTCTGCAGGCAATCTTTGGCTATCTCGATCCCAACCAATCGCGCGCCCATCGCTATGACATTCGCGTCATTATGCTCGCGGGACAGTTTCGCCGAAAGGCCTTCCGATACGAGAGCGCACCGACAAGCCGAGTTGCGATTCACCGCCATCGATATTCCAATGCCCGAACCGCAAAGCGCCACGCCGCGCTCGGCGTCACCGGATGCAATAGCATTGGCAAGCTTATAACCATAATCGGGGTAATCAACACTTTCGGCTGTCATCGGCCCTAAGTCATTCACGTCGTGTCCAGCGTCCGTAAGCCACTCAACCAAAGCAGTTTTCATTTCAATTGCTGCGTGATCAGAAGCAATGGCAACGCGCATGGAGCAATTATCCTTCAAGCAATGTGAGAATCGTTGATCCGGTATCTAGTGGAGCAAGCCAGCTTAGGCCACAAAATATTGCGCTTTTCGAACATTAAATCGGCATTTACCGACAAGCACCAAAATCAAATTTCCATTTGGCTGCCAAGCTCGACCACGCGGTTGCTGGGAAGCTTGAAAAACTCCATGGCGGTGGCGGCATTACGCAGCATCCACGCGAATATTTTCTCTCGCCAGATCATCATTTTTGGTTTTTCCGATGGCAACAATGTTTGCCGGGAGAGGAAGAAGCTGGTCGTCATCATGTCGAAATCCATGCCGCACTCTTTGACTTTTTTCAGCGCTGCGGGAACGTCGGTTTCCTGCATGAAACCATAGTTGAGGATCAGGCGATAGAAACCATCTCCGAGATCCTTGACCTCAATCCGGTCTTCCATCTCAACATAGGGCACGTCTTCAATATTCACGGTGAGCACCACAACGCGTTCATGGATAATCTTGTTATGCTTGATGTTGTGGAGCAACGCTGACGGCACGCCCACAGAGTTAGACGCCATAAAGATGGCGGTTCCCGGGACTCTCGTCGCGCTGTTTTTCGCGGACTTGGTAAATATTTCGATCGGCATAGCTGCTTCCGCCATGTTTTCGCGCATGATCTTGCGGCCTTTCGCCCATGTCGTCAGCAACAGGAAGGCAAAACCGCCAACCATCAGCGGGAACCAACCGCCTTGCGGGACTTTTGTCAGGTTGGCCGCGAAATAGGCACCGTCCACGATGAAGAACAACGCGAGTAATGGAACGGCATACCACCATTTCCACTTCCACATCGTGAAGACCAGCACAGCGAGTAAACAGGTGTCGATCAGCATCGCACCGGTAACGGCAATTCCATATGCTGACGCGAGACTGCTAGAACTCTGGAAAGTCAGAACGAGGATCAGCACCGCGATCATGATGGTCCAGTTGACCACTGGAATATAGATCTGGCCGGCTTCGGATGCGCTGGTGTGCTTGACCGTCAGGCGCGGGATAAAGCCCAACTGTATGGCTTGATGGGTGACCGAGAACGCGCCCGATATCACGGCCTGACTAGCAATGAATGTAGCCATGGTCGCCAATATCACGAGCGGCAAACGAAGCATTTCAGGGGCTAGCAAGAAAAACGGATTCTGGATGGCGGCTGCGGCACTAGCATCGTCCATGCCAATAATCATCGCGCCTTGCCCGAAATAGTTGCACAGCAAAGCCGGCATGACGAACCCGAACCAGGCAATCCGCATCGGCTTGCGGCCAAAATGACCCATATCGGCAAATAAAGCCGCTGATCCCGTTACAGCCAACACTACCGAACCCAATGCAAGGAAAGCCTTGAAGCCATCAATCAGAAAAAATTGAAAAGCATACCAAGGGTTAAGCGCTAGCAAAATTTCAGGCGTCTGGACGATCTGTGTCAGCCCTAATATCGCGATAACAACGAAATAGACAAACATTATTGGGGCAAATAAAGCCCCGATTTTCGCGGTTCCCCGAGACTGGATCATAAACAGGAAGACCAATAGTCCCACGGCTATCGGGATAACCAAAGGCTGTAATCCGCTGTTTACAACGGTTAAGCCTTCGACGGCAGACAGCACCGAAATAGCCGGTGTAATCATGCTGTCGCCGTAAAATAATGAGGTTGCGAAAACGCCCAATAATATCGCCACCCAACCAAATTTCGATCGTCGCAGAGCCCCGGACAACAGAGCGACAACGGCCAGGCTACCGCCCTGCCCCTTATTGTCCGCGCGCATTAATATGGTCACATATTGAATGGCAACCACCAGCGTCATTGACCAGAATATCAGGCTGACGACGCCCAAGACGTGGAGCTTGTCCAGTTCTAACGGATGAGCACCAACAAATGTCTCGCGGAAAGCGTAGAGCGGGCTTGTGCCAATATCGCCAAATACGATACCGATCGCGCCCGCCGCGAGTTTCGCAACAGCGCTTCCCTCTTGACGTGAGCCATGAGGTTGGATGACGCGACTGCGTTTCCGTTTCGGTTGTGACGTCGATTCAGACATTGGTTGCCGTTTTGGCTGTCCCCTGATTGGGTCGAAGCGGTCATGCTAACTCGGCACATCTGTCTCGACAAGCGCGCGCGACTAGCATGGGCCTTTATAGCACGCAACAAGACCGGCAGATACGCCTATCAAGCCTCTGATAATATTGTATTTTAGTTAGAGGCAGCCGGTGCTGCAGGTGCTGGAAGCGATGGTTGCATTCGTTCCATTGTCGCCAAACGCGACTCGAGGTCCTTGCGCCATGGCGCATCTTCCGAGCTCCGCTCCAGCAATTCTGTCCAAATCGCTCGAGCCTGGTCTATTTTGCCCGATTGCGCATAAGCCATTCCGAGGAAGAACGGCGGTCCAGGATGCTCAGGCGAGATATCAGCCGCTTTTTGAAAGGCAAATTGCGCAGCAGGTGTGATTACGCCATCAGCATGGACGACCAGTGCATTGCCCAAACCTACCCAGAGATCGGGGTTGTTAGGGTGTTCCTTGACCCCGTTACGCAAATAATTTGCAGCTGAACCATGCTTTCCGCTGCGGTTGAGCGCGTCCGAAAATACCAGCCATTCCCGGGCCGATCCAAAACGCTCGCCCATTTCTTCACGCGATTCGATATTGCGTTCATCAAAACTATTCGCTTTTTCCGTTGGCTCGACGGACACGCCCGCCATTCCGGGATTAGCCTGCCACGCATAGCCTGCAACACCCAGCAGAAGCGCAGCACCGGTTAATTCAAAAGCCGTCCGCGGCAGCTTGCCCAAAAAAACAAGCGCCCCAAACAGTAACACCACCATGACCAGCAAAATGATCCAACCCATCAGCTAACATCCTTTTGGTCGCGTTTGCGCCGACGGAAAAGCCCGCGCGCAAGCCATGTTGCGACAATCAACAGCACAATCGGTGCAATCCAAAGTGGTCCGGTTACGGCATTTACCGGCGGATTATAGGTCACCCAGTCGCCATAGCGTTCGATCAACCAGCTACGCACTTCTTCCGGTGTCGCGCCGGCCGCAATCCGCTCTCGCACCTGACTGCGCATGTCACCAGCCATCGGCGCGTCACTGTCGGCAATCGACTGGCTTTGGCATTTCAGGCAGCGCAGTTCTTCCATCAAGGATCGTGCTTTTTCCTCTTGCACGGGATCTTCGAGTTGTTGATGCGCATAGGGCGAAGCCGGTAGCGCGTTTTGCGCCGCGACGGGGATGGCCATCAACAAAGCAATAAGGGCTAAAAACCTAGTCATCTGGCTTCCTCCAGAATCTTAAGCAGCTTGGGCACGTCGTCCTTGCGGATATCACCAACATGCTGGTGCACAATCACCCCATTACCATCAATCACGAATGTTTCGGGCACGCCGGATGAGCCGAGCTCCAGTTGTACGATGCTCCGTACGTCCGTTCCGATCCGGACATAGGGATTGCCCCAGCGGTTGAGGAAATTCGCTATGTCCGCTGGCGTGTCACGGCTGGCGATGCCGTTAATCTGAACGCCGGCCCGCTCCAGTTCCAGCAGTTGCGGCGCTTCAGCGATACAAGGCACACACCAGCTCGCAAAAATATTGAGCAGTTGTGGTTTGCCGGTGGCCAGATCGGCCCTCGATAAGGCCGGACGCTGTTCAATCGCAGCCGGCAGAGCAAATTCCGGGATCGGTTTTCCGATCATTTTCGATTCAATGATATTATCCTTGGGCCGGATCAAGCCAGCAGCCACCACGGCAAAGAAGATACCGAACAAAACCAGCGGAACCCAGAGCAGCCAGCGGTTCATATCATCGCCTCGGCATAGGCTTTCTGCTTCTTCTGGCGGCTCGCGCGGCGCAGACGGCCTATCATTGCCAATAGCCCGCCCAAAGCGATCAGGACGCCTCCGTACCAGATTAGCGTCACGAACGGCTTCCACCATATCCGCAGCTGCCAGCGCCCCTGCTCGTCGCTGTCACCCAGGACAACATATAATTGTCCGTTCCAGCGGGTCAGCAGCGCTGCCTCGCTGGTCTGCATCTGGGCCGAGGCAAACATCCGGTTTTGTGGTGCAATCTCATGGATCGCGTCATCTCCATATTGCGCTGTCACGCGCGCTTCGAGTGCTGTCCAGTTGGGGCCAGCGACCGGTTCAATCGCTTCGAACTTGATCTTCCAGTCATTCACCAGGATTTCGTCACCTGGTGTCGCGGCGACCAATTTTTCCTCTGTAAAGCTGGTTTCCGATGCCATCCCGACCAGCGCAACGGCAATCCCGAAGTGGGCGATAATCATACCGTAAGTGTGCATCGGCGTGCGGCGTAAATTACGCTTCCACAAAGGTGCGAAGCTCGCCACAGCGATTCCGGCAGCCAGTGCCAGCCCGAGTAGAGGCAGGACCGACATTGAGGTTGTAAATATTACCAGCGCAAACAAGGCTGCCGCGGTTAAAAAGACCGGGATCGAAATACGATTCATCAAAGCCTTCGCGCTATCGCGCCGCCATCGCAACAATGGCCCTGCCGCCATGATCGCGACCAAGACTAATGCAATCGGGCCCGTCGCCAGGTTAAAATAGGGCGGGCCAACCGATATCATCTCGTCACTCATGCCTTCGACAAATAGCGGATAAAGCGTACCGATAAAAACAATGCCCAATATCGCCGACAGCAAGAGATTATTGGCGACCAGCGCACCTTCTCGGCTAACTGGTTCAAACTGCGAACCCTCTTTCACTGCGCCGACACGCAGCGCGAACAAAGCCATCGCGCCGCCAATATAGATGGCAAGTAGTGCAAGAATGAAACTGCCGCGCTCTGGATCAACCGCGAAAGCATGGACGCTCGTCAGGACACCAGAGCGGACCAGGAACGTGCCGATCATCGACATCGAGAAAGCGACAACCGCAAGCATCAGCGTCCAAGCACGCAGGCCATCTCGCGTCGCCAATACGGTAACAGAATGCAACAATGCGGTAGCGGCAAGCCACGGCATCAACGAAGCATTTTCTACTGGATCCCAGAACCACCAGCCGCCCCAGCCAAGTTCATAATAAGCCCAATAGCTGCCTGCGGTAATGCCGAGGGTTAAAAAGACCCAAGCACCGAGCACCCAAGGCCGCATCGCTTTGGCAAATTCCGGCCCCACATCCCGTGTTATCATGGCGCCGACCGCAAAGGAAAAAGCGACGGATAGTCCGACATAGCCAACATATAACGTCGGCGGATGCAATGCGAGGCCGATATCCTGCAACAGCGGGTTGAGCCCCTGCCCGTCTGCCGGCACTGGAAAAATTCGCTCAAACGGATTGGATGCAATCAGCAGATAAGCATAAAAACCAATGCTGATAAACGCTTGCGCACCCAGGGTTGTCACCAGCGTCTTCGTTTTTAAATTGCGTTCGAATATACCGATACAGGCGCCCGCGACGCCCATGATGGCGATCCACAGCAACATAGAACCCTCATGGTTACCCCATGCGCCTGAAATCTTGTATATTAGGGGCTTGATAGCGACACTATTGGCGACGACGAGCTTCACCGACATGTCGGAACGCACGAACAGCCAAACCAGCAAGAAAAAGGATATAGCGACCAGCACACCTTGGGCAATGGCGACGGGCCGGATTGCCTTGAAAAACTCGTCCTGCCCCTTCGCCAGGCCAATGGCACATAGCGCGAACTGCAGAAATGCCATGCTGGCGGCGAGCCAGAGCGCAATAAGACCTGCCTCTGCAATCATTCGACGAGCGTCTCCGTCTTCGTCATCTTGCCAGTCATATCAATGCCTTCCAGTTCCCGCGGAACGTAATTCTCGTCATGTTTGGCGAGCAGGCTGTCAGCTATAAACATACCATCGCTGGTCAATTTACCGTCTGCAACGACGCCTGATCCTTCAACAAACAAATCTGGGGTGATGCCGGTATACATAACAGACTGCCGGGCCTTACCATCTTGAACGACAAAGTTGACCGTTACCCCGTCAGCCTCATGTTGTATCGATCCCTCTTCCACCATTCCGCCCAAACGAATGGCTTGCCCAGCCGGTGGTTTTTTGGCGACAATGTCCGCCGGCGTATAAAAATAGTTTGCGCGGTCCTGCAACGCAAAGGCCGCGAGCAGACCTGCTCCGACCAGCGCAAGCAATGCCAGCACAGCCAATGTCAGTCTTTGATGTTTCGCCTTCATTTACGTTTACTCAATTGTTCAACCTTGCTCTCAGCGCGCCGCATTGCAAGATAGCTGCTCACTATCACAGCCATGGTTCCGAGGAAAACCAGAACAAACGATGCGATAATGTAAGGAGTCTGGTTCATTCTGCAGCCATTCTTTTCAATCGTCCCTCTACTTTGGTTTCAGCGAGACTTGCGCGCATCCGCATAAGCACGATTGCAGCAAATAGGAGAGAAAATCCTATCGCGGAAACCAATAGAGGCCATAAATACAGCGCATCAATTGTGGATTTGCCGGTGATACTGATACTCGTGCCCTGATGTTGCGTCTCCCACCATTCGACTGAAAAGCGAATGATCGGCAGGTTCACGATCCCGACAACGCCAAAAATCGCAGCAATCCGGCTTCGACCTGAAGCCTTGCTGGTCTCGTTCGCGAGCACAATATAGGCAAGATATAGGAAAAAGAGCACGAGCATCGACGTTAAACGCCCGTCCCAAACCCACCATGTCCCCCATGCCGGACGCCCCCAAAGCGCGCCTGTCACCAAACAAAGCAAGGCGAATAATGCTCCTGGCACCGCGATCGCGCGTGCCGCGTGGGAAGCCAGCGGATGCCGCCAGATCAGCTCAGACAAGCTAGCAATCGCAATACCGGTCCATCCCGCCATTCCCAGCCAGGCCATTGGCACGTGGACAAAAATGATTTTAACTGAATCGCCCTGCAATCGCTCCGGCGGTGTGGAGAAGATGCCCCATGCGCAGGCGGCCGCGACCAACGCCATGCCGCCAAATAACAGCCAAGGTGTTAACGGCCTGGCAAGTGACAGGAAGCGAGTAGGATTTGCGTAAGCATGCATTTAAAAAACGGTGTTTGCCTCTAGCTACTGTGCGACCAGTAGAATCTGAATTTTTGATGGCAGAACTGGCGCGAAGCGACAAGTGTTTTTCTGTGTTCCTGGCAATCGACTGGTTCAAACTCATGAATGATGCTCGATAGTTTCATGTCGCATCATATTTAGAAGTCAGCCGGAGTTGTTAGCGCTATATAAACCATGTGTCGTTACACCCTCAACTCGCAATCGAAATTAACGTTTCAGTGGGACCGAGGTTAGAGAGTATTTATGGCAGTTAAAGGCTTACTGAAAGCATTTTCCAATGGTGCGTCGAGCGGATCTCCATCGATCATTACCGCCGATAATCATGCAAAGCGTCTGGAAGTGCTGGATGACTTCGAACAGGCTGGCATAAATTGGCTTTGGGCGACAGACGCAGAAGGCAGATTTGTCTATCTTTCTCAAAAAGCAGCGGACAGCTTAAACAGGCCCATCGATGAAATATTGGCGCAACCACTCACCGCCTTTTTTGAAAATGATCCGGACAACCCGGACGAGAAATCTGATCGCCCGCTCCACTTCCAACTGAGCAAGCGCAGCAAATTGAATGATTTGGTTGTCCGCCGCGTACCAGCGACCTTAAACCAGGACGATCGCCCGACCTGGTGGATGATCTCGGCGCATCCCAAATTTGATGATGCCGGCGATTTTCAGGGATATCGCGGCAATGCTAAGGATGTCACGGTCGAGTATCAGCGTAAACTGGAAGATTCCCGGCTGGCCGAATTTGACTCGCTAACTGGACTTGCCAATCGCCATCGCATGGATAACCATTTGAACGGCATTCTCGGTGCTTTCAAGGCAGCGGGTCGCAGTTGCGCCATCATGATGCTTGATCTCGACCGGTTCAAACAGGTCAACGACACCATGGGCCATCCCGCCGGTGACGAGTTGCTCAAGCAGGTAGCGAAGCGAATGCGCACGATTATCGGTGATCGTGGTGAAATCGGACGACTCGGCGGAGACGAGTTCCAGGTCATTTTGCCTGATCTCGATGATCGCGGAAAACTGGGTGAAATTGCCGAAAAAATCGTAAAAATCATTTCGCAACCTTATCCCATTGATGAAAAAAGCGCTATTATTGGCACCTCCATTGGCATTGCCGTCGCCCCTTATGATGGCGTCGAAAAGGACGAACTGGTTCGCGCCTCAGATCTCGCGCTTTATTCGGCGAAAAATTCCGGCCGTGGTCAATTCCGCTTTTATTCCGCTGACCTGAAGGATGAAGAAGAAGAACGCCGCCTCCTGGTGGAAGATTTGCGCGATGCACTCGATAATGATCAGCTGGAGCTGCATTATCAGCCGGTCGTCCGCACCGACGACCATATGGTGGTTGGTTTTGAAGCCTTGATGCGCTGGGTGCATCCCGAGCGCGGCGCGGTTAGTCCTGCCGTTTTCATTCCGATCGCAGAAGAACTCAATCTCATCAATCAATTGGGCGAGTGGGCGTTGCGTAAAGCCTGCACCGATGCGCTGCAGTGGCCGCACTCGGTTCGCATTGCCGTCAACGTATCAGCTGTTCAGTTTGCAAATAGCGGCTTTCCCGAAATCGTCATGAATGCTCTTGCGACAAGTGGTCTGGATCCTGAACGGCTGGAGCTTGAACTGACCGAGAGCGTATTCATGGGGGATAGTGAAACGACCGATAACACATTTGCGATATTGAAAAAACTCGGGGTGCGATTGGCGCTCGACGATTTTGGTACCGGCTATTCTTCGCTCAGCTATTTGCGATCCGCCCCGTTCGACAAGATCAAGGTCGACAAGAGTTTCGTCGATTCCTGTACGCAGAAAGACAAGAACAGCGCCAAGATTATCGCGGCTATTGTCAGTTTGTCCGAAGCGCTCGGGATGGAAACAACGGTTGAGGGTGTCGAGGCCTTCGACCAGTTCGACCTCGTCTGCTCGAAAGGCGCGCGCTACATTCAGGGATGGATCTATTCAAAAGCGCTCAGACTCGAAGAAATCAAAGAAAATTTGGGAAGTGGTGTATTTAAAATTGAACCCGATGGGCCCGACCTTTATCGACCGGACCGGCGTACGGTGTTTCGCCGTATCGGTGCTATTCATGAAGACCATCGCTATGAGGTTGTCATGCGCGATCTTTCCAAAACCGGGGCCCGATTTGAAGGCATGCTTGGTGTTCCGCTTGGAACCCAGCTAGTCCTCGACCTCGGCGGCGGGCAACTAGTCATCAGTACTGTGATCCGGGTCAAAGAAGCGATGGTCGCCGCTGAGTTTGAAACACCGCTGGTTAGCGATGGCGCTGGCGGCCTGTGCACGCGCCATCGAGTGTCCCCCTATGACCTTGCTTCCGCGGGCATGCCGCTCGCGGCCTTGCCACCAGGCAATTATCCGCTGGCGCAAAGTGCTTCTGACCAGGCGAGTAAACCGAAGTTTATGCAGGTCACCATCTGACCACTTCCGTCAGATAGTGAAACGGGAAGCCCTTTAGCGTCCAATAAGGGCCCGCGCCATATTGTCGGCTACTTCAGCCGACGGCAATTTACTCGACGCGCTTTCTTTCCAAATTTCGGTCAGGCGCGCCGGAATCTTGGCAATTCTGTGGTTCACTTCGTCAACATTGCTGTCGCCAAGATATTCCAAACCAACATTTATGATCCCACCCGAGTTGATCACATAGTCGGGCGCAAAAAGAATGTTGCGGTCGAAAATCCGCTGACCATCTTCTGGAGTCGCCAGCTGATTATTCGCGCCACCGGCAACGATCGGTACGTTGAGATGGGCAATTGAAACTTTATCCAATATTGCGCCTAAAGCGTTGGGACTAAACACATCTGCTTCCAAACGCATCACGTCGTCGAGGCCGACCATGCTTGCGCCAATCTCTGCCGCCAACTGGGTTGCATGATCCTTGTTAATGTCGGCTATGCTAAGCCGTGCGCCATCTTTGGCGAGTAAGCGGGCTAATCCCCCGCCAACGCTGCCAACTCCTTGAATCGCAACATGGACATCTTCCATGCTGTCACGGCCCAATTTGTGCTTCACCGCAGCTTTGACACCAAGATATACACCCATGGCGGTAAACGGCCCAGGATCGCCGCCAGCATCACCATCGTCGCTAACCGGCAGACCCGAGACATATTTTGTCTGTTTGGACACCTCTACCATATCGGCGGTACTGATGCCGACGTCTTCGGCTGTCACGTAGCGTCCGCCAAGCGAATCAATCATGCGTCCGAAAGCCGCCAACATTTCAGGAGACTTTGCCCGGCTGCGATCGGCCAATATAACAGCCTTACCGCCACCAAGGGGCAATCCAGCCATAGCATTTTTGAAACTCATCCCACGGGACAAGCGCAGCGCGTCCGTTACCGCTGTTTCGCGATTTTCATAGTGCCAGAAGCGTGTACCGCCTGCGCCGGGGCCCAAATGGGTGGAATGAAGAGCGATAATCGCACTGAGACCCGTTTCGACATCGTGGAAGAAATGAACAGCTTCATGGCCATCAAAATCTGGCAGATCCCACATTATCGACATTTGGAAAATCCCTTGCTCACTGAGTAACATAATTTGGTGAAGCTGTAATAATATTACAAAACGCTTTTGTCACCCCGAGATATTCCAGGAACCCCTAACAGTTTGAATATCTTGAAAATGTGGTTTTAAAAATGGGGCGACCGAGGGGTCTCGAACCCCCGACCTCCGGTACCACAAACCGGCGCTCTAACCAACTGAGCTACGATCGCCATAATCGAACAACATACAAACATGCCTGCTGCGCCGCGCTGCATAGGGACGCTTAGGGGCAGCCGTCAAGTATTTAGCGCACCGAAAAGCGGTGAATCAACTATCAGAGTGCATCGCCCCGCTGGCGGTGGACCAACCGGGCCGGTTGGCGCGCGGCATCGACCAGCGCGCGCTCCTCCACCAAAGCACTTTGCATCTCCACCGCCATATCGAGCCGGAACCAACGCGTCGTTAATTTCACCTGGCTTTGTACTTGCGACGGGGCCAAAAAACTGGCTGGAAACGGCTCTGCCCAGAAATCATTCAGGCTTCCATAACCGGTTTCGAGCCGCCGTCCTAGAAACTGGCGAGACTGCACAATATCAGGATCATTGGAGAGCATTGCCAGCAAGACCGCCTGCTCCGGCCGCAACGTATTGATGTTGATAGGCGAGAGGTCAGTGGTTGGGAGCGCGCAAAGCCATGGCACGATCCGGGCATAAATATCGCTGGTGACGCCTTTAACCGTGCGCAGCTCGCTAATATCAACCATGATCGCATTGGCGGTGCGATAGGGGCTTTCCAGTTGGACATAATATTCATCCTCCGCGCCGTGCGGTGACGGAATCGTGTCGCTATCAATCCAGTCGGTAACCGATTCTGCGATATCCGTGGCCTCCCCTTGCGGGATGTCCAGCAAGTTCATCAACCGGACAAATTGGATTTGTCCGTCGGGCCGTGCCGACAACAAGGCATCATTCTGGCTCACCAGACTGTTAACGTTGAAACAATTCCCGCCATCCCTCAACGCTGCTGTAATCAAGCCGCCAGGAACGGGAAAACGGCGCTCCTGACCGTTCCAGCCGCCGACATTGGTGGTGCGCCCGGGTGACAGGCTGACAATCTGTTCCGCCGATTGCATGCCGATAGACTCGGCCGCGATCAGATAGGCCTTGGCCTGACTGAGTTCACGAGCATTGGACGCCAGCTTGGTGGCCCCCGCCAGCCGGTCAATTCCGTGCGCCGCCAACACGGCGATGACCGCCACGAGCAGCAAAACGGTCAACAGAGCCGCCCCGCGTTCCCCTTTTGTGACGAGTGGTGACCGCTTCATAGATATCCCGTCCCGACGAGGAAAACATGGCGATAGTTACGGCCATTTTGTTCAAATTGCAGTTCGATCGCCCGCGGCAAATCGTTCAGCCGCTCCGTCTGCCAGCTGCTGAGCCACTGCCCCCTTTTATCCCGAAAACGCAGTTCCAGATTGTTTATACCCTCAAGCAACACGGCTGGCTCACTGATTGCCCCTCCATCGGTCGTTTCATATTGCAGTCGTTCGAGCCGGCCATCGTTCAATTGATAGGACACACGCTGCATATTGGAGCGTGGTTTGTTGTTGATATTGCTCTGTCCGCCCCGGGTGAAAGACAGGAACCCGCGCCCGCTGCTGTCGGTCTCGCTCACAAACGCAGCCACTCTGTCCCCTTGCTGGTCGCGATGGGGCCGAGGGAGCGCTTGACTCAAATCCGCTTCCATCAGGGACACCAGGCGCTGCATATGCGCCATGTCGCTGAGCTTGGCATCTGTCACCTCGTTGCTGGTGACCGCACCACGCAGCAGGGCAACACCAGCGACTGACAATAATGAAAAGATGAATAGTGCTACCATCATCTCGACCAGCGTGAACCCGCTTTGCTTCGTGCTGCTATCGCCGCGATTTATATTTCCGCCGGTCATAATGCCCTTTTCTATATCTCCATAATCGCAGACCGCAAAGAGCGGTTGCGGCCTAAAGATTTTCATCTAATCTAATGGCCCGACATTAGGAGTGATATCGGACCATTTGATGACAGATCAGAACACCACTACCGCAGATTATCTGGTCGCTCTGGGCCAAGTGCAGCGCTATCCCAGCAAGAATATAGAGCTGTGCATGCTGAAAAACTTCCTGAGGGCCGATGAGTGTGAACAGCTTATTCAACGTATTGATAAAGAACGCCGCCCGTCGACCATAGCGGACGCCAATGGTGACGATTATTTTCGCACCAGTGAAACCTGCGATCTCGATCATGATGATCCTTTTGTCGCAGAAATTGACACCAAAATTTGCAACTTTGCTAATATTGCTCCGAAATTTGGCGAACCGCTTCAAGGGCAACGTTATGCCGAAGGGCAAGAATTCAAAGCCCATATCGATTTTTTCGATCCCAATGGCGAAGATTTCAAGAAGTTCTGCTCAATCTCTGGCCAGCGCACATGGACATTCATGATCTATTTGAACGAACCAGATGCTGGCGGCGCCACCCGCTTTGTGAAACTGAACAAGAAATTCGTGCCAAAGACAGGCAATATTTTATGCTGGAATAATGTACAGCCGGATGGCGCAATCAATAATCTGACGCTCCATCACGGCATGAAGGTACGCAGCGGCACGAAATATGTCATCACAAAATGGTTCAGAGAACGTGCTTGGCCGTGGCCAGAATAGATTTGCAGGGATAGTCATATTGCAGCAGCTTCGATGAAAATAACGCGCTATCGGCCCGGCCCAGGCATTATGGTTTCAGCGGCCTTTATAGGCCCCGGTACCGTTACCGCCTGCACCCTTGCCGGCGCCAATTTTGGTTTTGCGCTCATCTGGGCCCTTGTATTTGCAACCGTTACAACGATTATTCTGCAATCCGTTGCAGTCCGGGTAGCGTTGGTCTCACGGCTGGGTCTGGCAGAGGCGATGATGCAGACCATCTCCTCCCCGCCGCTCAGATGGATGGCGGCTTTGTTGCTCATCGCAGCTTTGGCGCTTGGCAATGCCGCCTATGAGGCTGGAAATATCTCGGGTGCCGTTTTGGGTTTGGAGGCGTTCAGCGCTGAACTTGCTGGCAGCAGAGCTCTGGTCATATGCGGAATCGCTCTTTTGGCTGGGGCGTTGATATTATTGTCCAAACCAAGCTGGGTTGAACGGATATTGATCGCAATGGTGCTGTTGATGTGCCTGTCATTCCTGGCGACTTTCCTGATTACCAAACCCGATTTTGGTGCCATCTTCAGTGGCGTCATACCTAGCATACCAGAGGGAGGGCTTTTGACCGCCATTGCTTTGATCGGTACAACCATTGTGCCCTACAATCTGTTTTTGCATGCGGCGAGCGCGCGCGAGCGATGGACAGAAGAAAGCGGCTTGGCGGAAGCACAAACAGATAGCGCAATTTCCATAGGGCTCGGCGGACTCATCTCGATTACAATATTGTCCACAGCTGCCGCCAGTTTATTTGGAAGCAACCGGGAAATTACCAGCGCCGTTGATATGGCTGAACAACTCAATCCCCTCTTCGGATCATTTGCGAGCGCGACATTGGGCGCAGGTTTTTCTGCCGCTGGCCTAACCTCAGCAATCACCGCTCCACTCGCCACCGGCTATATCGTCCAGGAAATATTTGGCGGCCGAGGAAAACAATCGTCGCGGATGCCGTTCAAAATCGGTGTCATTCTGGTCATTTTGTCCGGCACCTTTGGTGCACTGCTCAACTACAAGCCCGTTGAAATCATTTTTGTAGCTCAGATTGCCAACGGGCTATTGCTACCGGTCATCGCTTTTTTCCTCATTAAGCTGGCCAATGATAGCGCCCTGCTGGGGCATCATGTTAATGGATGGCGGGGAAATGTTGCGGGAGCGGCTATATTGCTTGTGACGAGCTTACTCGGTATTCGGCTCATTGCGCGGGCCTTGGGATGGTGGCCATGAACCGGTTTATTGATCTCAACGCTGATTTGGGTGAAGATGACAGCCTGGCTGGGATGGCTCGGGATATAGCGATTATGGATGTCGTTTCCAGCTGCAACATCGCCTGTGGCGGTCATGCGGGTTCACCAGACACGATGCGGGCCATGTTAGAGGCTGCAAAAGCCAAAAATGTTTCTGCGGGCGCACATCCCTCCTACCCTGATCGCGATAATTTTGGGCGGGTCAGCATGACCATTGATCCCATGGACTTGAAAGGCAATTTGCTCGGACAAGTCCGAACCATCAAAACGATCGCAGCGGAAGTAGCAACGAGAATCACCCATCTGAAACCACATGGAGCGCTCTATAATGATGCGCAAGATAACGAAACGCTGGCCGACATACTGATCGAGATAGCGAATATGGAACAATTGGCATTAGTCGGCATGGCAGGTTCTGCCGTCGATAAGAGGGCAAGAGAAAATGGCATTCGCATCATCGCCGAAGCCTTCATTGATCGGCGGTACACACCCCACTGTCGCCTAACGCCCCGCACTGAAAAAGGGGCTGTCATCACGGATGATGCCGAGCGGATAAAACAAGGCCTGGCCCTCGCACGAGGCAATCCGATATCCACGTCCCACAATCAGTCAAAAATCATTCAAGCCGAAACCCTTTGCCTTCATTCGGATAGCGATGGAGCCGTTGTCACAGCAAGGGCCATGCGCAACGCGTTGGAAAATGAGGGCATAGCAGTTGTGGCACCAGCCTTATGACCATCGCAGATATTCATGCTTGCGATGACTGGCTTTCTTGCCGTCTCGAGAGTCTTGACGCGGTCCATGCTGCCAGTGCCGTTATACGAAGCCAAAAGACATGGCAGGAGGTGGTACCAGGGCTGGATAGTATTGCTGTGCAATTTGATCCCGCCCAAACCACTCCAAAGCAAGCTATAGATTTGCTCCATAAGCAGTTGCTGCGACCAACCGCCGCGGCAGAGGCACAAACAGATCCCATCACCATCCCGGTTTGTTATGATGAAATTTTCGCGCCTGACCGGGATTGGATAGCCGGGAAAATGGGCATTTCGACCGAAGCTTTGATGGAATGGCATAGTAGCTTGCAATTTACGGTGACCATGCTGGGGTTCATGCCCGGCTTTGCCTATTTGCAATGCTGCGACGACATAGTGGAATTCGGGAGACTGTCCAAACCCCGACAAAATATCGCTGCGGGTTCTATCGGCATTATTGGCGACCAGAGTTGCATCTATTCCTTCAACAGCCCGGGTGGCTGGCCCATAATTGGGCGCACGCCAATTCAGCTATTTGACCCTGGGAAGGATCAACCAGCGCTACTCTCCGCCAATCAGCTTTTATCTTTCCGCCCAATTAGTAGAGTTGAATTTGACAATCTCGCTGGAAAACAAGGCGAGTGATGCTGACAGTTGTTAAACCCGGCTTACAGACAACCTTACAAGGCGCCCCGTTTTCCGGTCATCGATATCTCGGCATGCCTGCTGCCGGCGCTGCTGATTGCTTGTCGCTTGCCTTGGCCAATCGTCTGGTCGGCAATATGCGTCACGCAACTGCTGTAGAGATTACGTTGGATGAGGCAAAATTTACTGTCGAACGTCCCGGTATTCTAGCACTTACCGGTGCCGCCGGGTTTCTTCGGGTCGATGGTAGAAACCGCTCCTTACATGAAGGCGTATCTGTAAAACCCGGAAATCAAATCCATATCGGTCCAGCTACTCAAGGCTGCCGCTCCTATCTGGCTGTTGCGGGCAGAATAGAAGCACGATCCCTTTTGGGTGGGCAATCCACTTATCTTGGCGGAGGTCTCGGCGGGTTTCAGGGGCGCGCGTTAAGAGCCCGCGATAGGATTAAGTCAACGAACGGCTCCAGCTCTCCCCCAGCACAGAGAGAGACGCCCGAAACCCTGCACCCCAAAATATCCAATAATTTTATCCTGCGTATTAACACAGGCCCCGAGATTTCTATTTTAACCCCCTCTTCTCAAACGATACTATTTGAGAAGACCTATCAGGTAGGAGCGAGGACTAATCGCATGGGGTCAAGCCTAAAAGGCCCAACGCTGGAACAGCAATGCCTGGCGCAGATGAATAGTGCGGCAGTCTTCCCTGGTACCGTTCAATGCCCACCAGATGGCGAACCGTTCCTGCTTGGGCCAGATGCACAAACAACCGGCGGTTACCCGAGGATAGCGCAGGTGATTCGGGCAGATCGGCACTTGATCGGGCAAATTCGCACGGGATCCGTCATTCAGTTCGTGAAAGTATCCAACGAACGGGCGACAGAAATATATCGTAAGAAGCTATCACTTCTAACGCCTTGGCTGGGAGCCGTAAGCCTGTGGTGAGCGAAGGCGTTAAACCTTCGCCGACACAGCTTAGTTTTTCTTGAGTGACAAACCGCCGAAACGCTTGTTGAAGCGTGCGACCTGGCCGCCAGCATCAAGAAGGCGTTGGTTGCCGCCGGTCCATGCCGGATGCGATGTCGGATCAATGTCGAGCTGTAGCGTGTCGCCCTCTTTACCCCAGGTGGAGCGGGTTTCAAACACGGTGCCATCAGTCATTTGGACCTTGATCACATGATAGTCGGGATGCGTATCTTTTTTCATTCTGTGCTCCAAAACGGGCTGGTTTCCGACCAGATCCCTAAGCGTATAATAGTCTGCGAAGCGGCGCATTAACTGTCGCCGTCGCAAAGTGCAAGATTCTTTTATCGTTTCGTCGGTCGATTATGCGCCGGGCGGATCGGCTATCATTGCAGTGAAACTGGCCTCGGCAGCCAATTTCTCACCAATCATCGCTTTTCCGTAGAATTTGCAGACCCGTGCGCGCTTCTGGACGAATTCGACATTAAGCGACAGTAAGCAGCCCGGCTCTACCGGATTACGGAATTTCGCTCCGTCAATAGCCATGAAATAAACCAACTTGCCAGAACCGACTAAACCAAAGCTTTCCATTGCCAATACGCCGGCAGCCTGCGCCAACGCTTCGACAATCATAACCCCAGGCATGATGGGACGTCCGGGGAAATGGCCCTGAAAAAATCCTTCGTTCATCGTCACGGCCTTCACCGCACGAATGGATTCATCCTTGACCAATTCTTCCACCCGGTCGACCAGCAACATGGGATAGCGATGCGGCAAAACCGCCATCACTTTGGTGACGTCGTAATCTAACGGCTCAGACATCGGTCTATTAACGACCGGAAGGCTGTTCTGTCGCAGCTGGCTGCTGTGCCTGCTGCTGCGCTTGACCTGGCTTCCAACCTGCTGGCGGCGTAATTGATGCAGAAGGAACCAGTTTGTTCAATTCGGCAACAATAGCGTCCGTAATATCCACATAAGGCTCGCGCGCGACAACCGACTGCGGCTGAAGCACAAGGTCAACCTTTTGAGCCTTCATTGTGGCCCGTATGGCATCGTTCAATTTCATTCCAACCTGCTCTTCCACGTAGGCTGTCGCCAATGTGACACGCTGTTGCAAACGTGCCAGGTCTTGCTGGCCGGACTGCCGCTTTGCTTGCAACGCTTGCGCCTGAGGCTGGACCGTCTGCGCGGTGGCGCCAGGCTGTTGAACAGCGGCATTATATGCGTCCACCAAAGGTTTAATTTCAGTCTGCAATGCCGCAGCGCGTGCATTGGTGCGATCGATATCGTCCTTGTAAGTCGTTTTCATTTGCGCAACGGCATTTTGATAAGCTTGTGACTTTACAACCGCCGCCTCGTAATTTGCGACGGCGATTCCGGTTTTGGACTGAGCTGCTGCCGGCGATGCCACGATCGCCGGAACGGATAGAGTGGCAAGGGCCAAGGCCGCTGATTTCAAAAGTGTCTTGGTTGAGATAGTCATTAGAATTGTGTTCCTACATTGAAAGTGAATAGCTTGGTATCATCACCAGGCTCTTTTAACAGAGCGCGTGCTACATCGATCCTAAACGGACCGAATGGAGAGTTCCAGTTGACACCAATGCCAACGGAAAGGCGGGGACTGGCGGTATCGCCAAGGAATTGTTCAACAAAGCTGCCAGTAACCAAATCAGGCTCATTGGCAACACCATTAGCGTCAACAGCGTCGGTAGTTGAAATAATACCACCATCATCATTGACAGAGATGAACAAGGGATCGCCATCTGCATTTACAGCTTGAATTCGGTTGTCGATTAATAGCGGCTGGGTAACATTAAATACGGCTCCGGCATCGACAAATATGGATGGGCGGAGACCCAATTCGCGAGCACCACTGCCCAGTGGTATCTCCAGCTCAGCTCGAGCGAGATAATAGGCCCTGCCGCCAATCGCATCATCGGTGACACTGTCCCGGTTAGTTCTGAAATCCACGATGCTATTTACAGCACGGCCATCTACAACCTCTTCAAAAACACCAGACCGGATCACGCGGGGTCCAACACCACGAATATCGAAACCGCGAATTTGAGGCTCACCCAAAAAAAAGCGGTCTGTCAAACGGACGTCATCAATCCCATCTGCCGCGCTACCGCGATTTTCCAGTGGATGAATATAGCCCCCTTCACCGCTCACAGAGAAAATGAAATTCCCGAGCACTCTCCAATATTTAGCTGCGTTCAGGCGCGCTTTAACATATTTGACGCTGCCGCCGAGGCCGGCAAAATCCAAACTACCGACTACGGTTTGTCCGCGCGTTGGTCGAACCCGGTTATCGCGGTCATCGTAAATTAGAGAAGCGCCGAGAGACGATGTTGTTCGCTTGCCCAATGCATCGCAGAGAAAACGTCCCGCCCGAAGTGGATCGCATGTATCCTCAGGACTATCACCTAGGAAACCATCTCCATCAAAGTCGGTAAAAAACAAATCCCTGTCCAGCGTCACATCATCAAAACTGAGACCGTAGCGAAGCGATGCCGACAGATATTCTGTTATCGGCACACCCGCTCGAACCTGAAAACCTGTAGTCAGCTGTTCAAAAGTCGTTTCCCGGTCATCGCCAACAAAATTAAAACTATTCAAATCACGGCGGAAGAGATCCACACCAACGGCCACATTCCGGTCAAACAGATAGGGTTCGGTAAAACCAAGCTCAATCGACTGTGAGAAGCTGGAATAGCTAACGCTCGCCCGGAGTTCTTGTCCCTTACCGCGGAAGTTGCGTTGGCGCACAGAGGCTTGCAGAATGAAGTTCTCAACACTCGAGAAGCCGGCGGAGAGCTGCAATTCGCCCGTCGCGCGTTCTTCGACGTTGGCTTCTAGAATGATGCGATCCGGAGCGCTGCCCTGTTTCTGTTCGATTTCCAGTTCATCCTGGAAAAAGCCCAGCGACTTGATCCGGTTGGCGGAACGCTTGACCTGAAAGCTGTTAAAGGCATCGCCTTCGTTCAAACGAAATTCGCGGCGGACGACCTTGTCGACCGTCAGCGTATTACCGTTAATATCGATCCGCTCAACATAAACGCGATCACTTTCCGCCACCTTGAACGTAATGCCCATGGTCAGCGTTTCTTTGTCGCGATTAAACTCAGGACGTACATCCGCGAAGGCATAGCCAAACAGACCGGCTGTTTCCGAAAGGCTTTCTACCGTATCCTCAACCTGCTTCGCGTTATAAAAGTCGCCCTCTTTCATCGGCAGCAGCGGTGTAAGGGTTTCAGCTGTAAAGTCGCGAATCTCACTCTCAACCGTTACATCACCAAACTTATAACGTTGGCCCTCTTCCACCACATAGGTGATGATGAAATCTTTCTTGTCTGGCGTAAGCTCCGCAACCGCCGAGATAACCCGGAAATCAGCATAGCCCTCGGTCAGGTAGAATTGACGTAGCTTCTGTTGGTCAAAGGCCAGTCTGTCGGGATCATATGTAGCGCCGGAGCTGAAAAAACGATAGAAGCGCGCCTGCTTTGTCGCCATTTCACCGCGCAATTTACCGTCAGAAAAAACCTCGTTGCCGATAATATTTATCTGCTGGACTTTTGATTTCGGGCCTTCATTTACCTCGAAAACAATATCCACACGGTTCTGGTCCAATTGAACCATTTTTGGCTCTACGCTGGCAGCAAAGCGGCCCTTGCGCTTATAAAGCTCGACAATACGAGCCACATCGGCGCGCACTTTGGAACGGGTAAATATCTGGCGAGGAGCCAAGCGGATTTCGGGACGGATTTTATCTTCTTTGATCCGTTTATTGCCTTCCAGCAAAATCCGGTTGATGACAGGATTTTCTACAACATCGATAACCACCGCGCCAGCATTGTTGCGGATACTGACATCCTTAAACAATTCCGTTTCAAAAAGATCTTTAAGCGCCTGGTCAGCAGACTCCTGCGTATAGGTCTGCCCCACACGCAGTCTCATGTAGGATAATACCGTATCCGACTCCAGCCGCTGTGAGCCATTGACCACGATCGACCGGATCGTGTCATTCGCAGTTGCGTTGGGTTGAGCTGCAGGGGCCTGGGCCACCGGAGCATCCTGCGCATAGACCGGCACCGCGATGCCTGCCAGAATTGTACCACTCATCAAAATGGGCAGGAGCCGTTTTTTATGCTTCACAGACAAACTCGCTTTCACGCCTTAAACTCAAAAATACTAACCAGTGCAAAAAATGCATCGGGTTTTGCGAACCCCCTGCCCCAACCGGACCTATCAATCAATGGGCAATCAGCCCGAGAACACCTTGAATAGTCCAAAAGAGGCCAAATCGTTAAACGTTACGACCAACATGAACACCACAACCAGTGCAAAACCCGACTGGAATGCCCATTGTTGCACCATAGGATTAGCAGGCTTTCGCCGAACCGCCTCTATGGCATAGAACATCAAATGCCCTCCATCGAGCATGGGGATTGGCAGGAGATTGATGAACCCTAAGTTAATTGAGATTAACGCTACAAAGAATATGAACTGGTTCAGCCCGGCAACAAATTGCTCTCCAGAAACTTGCGCGATTTTGAGAGGTCCGCCGAGTTCTTTTACCGATCTTCTGCCGCTGATAACTTGCCCCAAAGTCGTTACAATCAAATCGACTATCTCCACCGTTTGGCGCGTCGCGACCACTGGCGCCTCCCAAAGCGAGACATCGCGGCGCTCTATGCTACCAGGAGAAATCCCTAAAAGGCCGATTTTATATTGGTTGCCAAAACGGTCTTCTTCCATGCGAACACCAATCGTTGCGTTTTGCGTAATAATGGTGCCATCCCGTTCAAATCTAATCTCAACTTCTTCTTCCGGAATGATTGAAATTTCACGCGACAAATCGGAAAAACGAGTGATGCTGTCACCATCGATTTCAAGAATTTTATCGCCCTCCTGCAGCCCAATCGACTCAGCTGTTGAGTTTTCAGCGACGGTCCCAACGACCGGAGACGTGACACTTTCACCATATGCCAGAGCAAAACCCGCCAAAATCAATATCGCAAAGAGGAAATTAATCGCCGGTCCGGCAAAAACGATGGCCGCGCGCTTCCAAAGCGACTTGGATTGGAAGGTCCTATCGCGTTCCTCCGGTGGCAGGTTCAGCCACTCTTCACTGGTCGAACTGGATGGATCCATGTCACCGGCAAATTGCACATAACCACCTAGTGGCAGCGCGCATATTTTCCATCGCGTGCCGCGCTTGTCATTCCAGCCAAAAAGCTCTTTGCCAAAGCCGATTGAGAATTTGTCTGCTTTGACGCCGCACCAGCGGCCGACCAAATAATGACCCATTTCGTGTATGAAAACGAGCACCCCAATAGTGATCAGAAAAGCAAATAGGGTTATTAATATCCCAGGATTCTCGGTCAAACTTTAACATCCTCAATCATAGCCACAGCTCGCTTGCGCGCTTCTTTATCAATAGCAAAAATATCCGCAAGATCCGTCGGTTCGGGCGGGCTATAGCTGTCAACGATCCGGGATACAATATTGGTGATTTCTAGGAACTGAACGCCGCCCTTCAGAAAGGCAGCAACAGCAATTTCATTCGCAGCATTTAATATCCCCGGAACCCCGCCGCCCGCCACAATCGCTCCGCGAGCGAGTTTTATCGCCGGAAAGCGATCATCATCGGGCGCTTCAAAATCGAGCTTGCCAATTCTGGCCAAATCAAGCGGTACGCAATCGGTGTGCATGCGCTCGGGCCATGCCAAGGCGCTGGCAATTGGTATGCGCATGTCCGGCGACCCCAGCTGCGCGAGCGTTGAACGGTCATGATACTCGACCATCGAATGGATAACAGATTGGGGATGCACCAATATATCAATATTCTCTAGCCCCACAGGGAAGAGATAATGTGCCTCAATCAGTTCCAACCCTTTGTTCATCATCGTCGCGCTATCAACCGAAATCTTGGCACCCATATCCCAATTGGGGTGCGCCACAGCTTGCGCCGGCGTAACCGACGCCATCTGTTCTTTGGACCATGATCGAAATGGTCCACCGCTGGCCGTTAACGTGATTTTGCGAACCTGATCAACCTTGCCGCCCTGAAGGCACTGAAAGATCGCATTATGCTCTGAATCGACCGGCAATAGTGTCGCCCCAGCTTCTCGCGCCTGCGCCATCATCAACGCGCCGGCAGAAACAAGTGCCTCTTTATTGGCAAGTGCTACTGTTTTCCCACATTTCAGCGCCGCGAGCGTTGGTGGCAATCCCGCACAACCGACAATTGCTGCCATCGTCCAATCCGCGCCCAATGCCGCAGCGGCGATTAACTGATCAGGGCCGGCCGCTGCTTCGGTTTTCGAACCGGCCAGCAATTGCTGCAACAGCGCATATTGTTCCTCGTCAGCAACAACTGCGACTTCCGCCTCAAATTCCTTTGCCAGTTTTGCCAAATCGGCGGCGTTGCTATGGGCGGTCAAAGCAACGACACGATATTTTTCGCGGTCCAATCGGATCAGGTCGAGCGTCGATGTGCCCACCGATCCCGTGGCTCCGAATATGGAAATAGTTTTGGTGTTCGCGTCTTTCATAGACTATCAAATAGCATAATAATCGCGACCACGGGGGCTACTGGGATCAAACCGTCCAATCGATCCATAACTCCGCCATGGCCGGGAAATACAGTTCCACTATCTTTAACCCCCGCCCGGCGTTTCATCTGACTCTCGAATAGATCGCCCATTTGAGCCAGAACCGCAAGCGGAAGACTGAGCAAGACAAGCTTGAAGGGGAGTTGAAAATAGATATGCAGGGCGAAGCTGAAAAGGCCGGTAACGATCACACCGCCAATTAGTCCCGCCCAGGTTTTATTCGGACTGAAAGTTGGCGCCAACTTGGGACCGCCTATCGCTCGTCCTGAAAAATAGGCACCGATATCGGTCGCCCAAACAAGCGCTAACGTCCAGAATACAATCAATAAACCATTATCTATTCCGCGAAGATAGAGAATGGCTAGAGCCGGTAATCCAGCATATAAGATACCAAATGCAAGCTTATAAGAACGATCGAAAGCTGCAATGAACATCGCTGCGCCAAGTATCAGGCCAAGGGCGAGAAAAGATGGACCAGCTGCCAGGTAAGACATGATCGCCAAGGGAACGGACAGTGCGTATAATGCCAGTCGCTTGTTCTCCAAACGTCCCGTTAAACCGGCCCATTCTGACAATATTCCCAATGACATAAGCACCACCAGCAACCATAATGCATGGCGGCCAAGATCATGATCACCTACAATCAGCGTGGTGACAGTTGTAGCAACCAGCGCAACGCCAACAATGATTCGCGTTATCAGCTCATTCGGAGGCTGCTTTGCAGGGCTGGTCGGATCAGTCATGACTTAACGGCCACCGAAACGGCGATCCCGGTCACCAAATGATTGTAATGCGCGTTGCAATTCCCGCTTATCGAAATCAGGCCATAGTGCATCAGTAAAATACAGCTCGGAATAGGCCGCTTGCCACAGGAGAAAATTGGACAATCGAAGCTCGCCAGACGTGCGTATCAGCAAATCAAGCGGCGGCATCCCTGCGGTATCCAGAGCGCCAGACACATGATCTACCCCAATGTCCTGCGGATCGACTTCTCCTCTCTTAGCGGCTTCAGCGATAGTTCTCACCGCACGCAGCATTTCATCTTGCGCGCCATAGTTTAGTGCAATGGCCAGAGTCATCTTGTCGTTATTCGCTGTTCGATCCAGCGCGCCGTCTATTAGCTGCACGATATCACTATCGAGGGCCTTGTAATTGCCGATCACTTTTAACTGGATGCCATTTTCATCAAATTCATCAATGTCCGATTGGATATACTGCCGCAGTAAACCCATCAGATCGGCCACCTCATCTGCTGGCCTGCTCCAGTTTTCCGATGAAAAAGCATAAAGGGTCAGCGCCTTGATGCCCATTTCCCCCGCCACGCGAACAATGTCACGTACCGTTTCAACACCTTTTTTGTGGCCAAGCGCTCGCGGCAAATGCTTCTGTTTCGCCCAACGCCCGTTGCCATCCATGATGATTGCGATGTGGCGAGCGCCGTGCGTAGGATCAGCCATCTGCCCCATATCGGTATCAGAGTCTGGCGACCCTTTTTTGATCGGCATCAGCCTCACTGTGTAAGGATTTCCTGTTCCTTGGCAGAGGACAGCTTGTCTGCTTCCTCGATCATCATATCGGTCAGTTTCTGAACTTCTGTTTCCAACCGTTTTTTGTCGTCTTCACCGATTTCTTTTTTATTCTCGTCTGCCTTGATATCATCCATGCCATCGCGACGGACATTGCGGATTGCAATTCTTGCTTTTTCGGCAAACTGGCCGGTAATCTTGGCAAGTTCCTTACGGCGCTCTTCGGTCAAATCGGGAATGGGCAAACGAATATTGGGGCCGTCAATCATCGGGTTGAGACCCAAACCGGCAGACCGCACCGCTTTTTCCACTGGTTGGATATTACCCTTGTCCCACACCTGGATAGACAGCATGCGCGGTTCCGGAACAGATACAGTAGCGACCTGATTCAGAGGCATTTTCGCGCCATAGACTTCGACCGTAATATTATCGAGCAAAGCTGTGTTAGCGCGACCCGTGCGCAAACCACTCAGGTCATGCTTTAACGCTTCGATTGAAGCCTTCATGCGCTTCTCGAGTTCGCTTTTATTATATTTCGCCATGGCTCAATTCTCCAAAATATCTAATCTGTTGCGCCGACTATCGTCGCGGTTCCACCGCCGCCTAGAACAGTTGCGAGATTGCCTTTCTCACGGATCGTGAAGACCACAATCGGTATGTTGTTTTCCCGGCACAGCGCAACCGCGCTGGCATCCATCACTTGCAGGTTGTCGGTCAGCACCTGATCAAAGCTCAAAGCTTCATACCGCACCGCGTCGGGATTGGTTTTCGGGTCAGCATTATATACCCCGTCGACACTGGTTCCCTTGAAAAGCGCCTCGCAACCCATTTCAGCGGCGCGTAAGGCTGCTGCCGTATCAGTCGTAAAATAGGGATTGCCGGTTCCTGCCGCGAAAATAACGATCCGGCCCTTGTCCAGATGGCGGACGGCTTTGCGGCGAATATAGGGTTCGCAAACGCTGGCCATCGGAATTGCAGACAGAACGCGGGTATCACAGCCCATTTGCTCCAGAGCATTTTGTACCGCCAAAGCATTCATCACGGTCGCCAGCATACCCATATAGTCGGCGCTGGTCCGGTCAAAACCTTTTGCCGCTGCGGCCAAGCCCCGGAATATGTTGCCACCGCCAACGACAAGACATAGCTCATAACCCGCTTCTTTCGCGGACTTCACTTCGGCCGCGATCCGATTCACGGTTTCCGGATCGATTCCGAATTCACCCGAACCCATCAAAGCTTCACCTGAAAGTTTGAGCAAAATGCGCTTAAACGCTGGTCTTTTCATGCAAAATCCATCCCACTAACTATAACGCGTCAGCGTCTGATTAGCCCCAAATATAACAATGGCGCAGACCATAGATAGTCCGCGCCATTGCGCCAAGTGTTAATGCGCCAAACCGAAATTTGGCTGCAAATCTGTTTTTAGTTTCCGAGCGTTGCAGCTACTTCTGCTGCAAAATCTTCCTCTTTTTTCTCGATGCCTTCACCGAGCTGGAAGCGAACATATTCGGTCAGCTTGATTTCAGCGCCAGCGTCTTTGCCAGCCTGCTCAACGACCTGAGCGATAGGTGTTTTGTTATCCATCACGAAAATCTGGCTCAACAATGCGTTTTCCTTGGCAAATTTCGCCATCGCGCCATCAACCATTTTCTCAACGATATTCGCTGGCTTGCCGGATTCAGCCGCTTTCTCAGCAGCAATCGCGCGCTCACGCTCCATCGTGTCCTGATCAAGGCCATCTGCGTTCAAGGCCAATGGGAAGGCCGCCGCAATATGCATCGCGATCTGCTTGCCAAGTGGTTCCAGAACATCTGCGCCAGCGGTGCTTTCAAGAGCAACCAAGACGCCGATTTTGCCCATCGTGGGTGTAACCGCATTATGAACATAAGGGACAACCATGCCGCTGCTAACCGCTACGGTTTTCATCCGGCGAATAGCCTGATTCTCGCCGATGGTTGCGATATTGTTGGTCAATGTTTCCTGAACAGTGCCGCCAGCAGGATAATCAGCCGCAGCCAAGGCTTCGACATCGTCGCTACCCAGACCAAGAGCCACATCGGTGACGCCGCTTACAAAAGCCTGAAACTGTTCGTTCTTGGCAACAAAGTCGGTTTCGCTGTTCACTTCGACAGCAACGCCTTTGGTGCCCGATACGGCCACGCCAACAAGGCCTTCAGCGGCCGTCCGGCTTGATTTTTTCTGAGCGGCAGCAAGGCCTTTGGTGCGCAGCAAGTCAACCGCTGCTTCCACGTCGCCATTTGTTTCGCTCAATGCTTTTTTGCAATCCATCATGCCAGCGCCGGTGCGCTCGCGCAGTTCTTTCACTGCTGCTGCGGTAATAGCCATTTTTTAAGTTCCTCAATTTTCATATGCGGGAATTTGGTATTTTTGATAAAATGAAGGGGCAGCACCGATGCCGCCCCGCCAATTTCTTATGCGGTCAATATATGACCGAACGAAGACGCTTCAAGTTAAGCCTTTTCGTCGGCTTTCTTTTCGTCGGCTTTCTTTTCGTCGTCTTTCTTGGCAGCAGCTTTCTTGGCTGGAGCCTTTTTTGCAGCCGCTTTTTTCGCCGGTGCTTTTTTGGCAGCTGGCTTTTCGGCTGGTGCTTCCGCTTCAGCAGGCTTTGCTTCTTCAGCAGCCTTAGGGGCTTCTGCAGCAGGCGCTTCCGCAGCTGGAGCCGCTTCAACAATCTCTGCAACCGCAGCAGCTTCACCAGCAGCCATCGCGCTGGCATTGGCTTCGCTGGAAACAATCGCTTCCACTGGAGGCGCTATTTCTGCGCCGAGATCTTTGCCTGATGCGACAGCCGCTTCCTGGCCGCCCTTCGTTGCCGCAGCAGCCACGGATTCGCAATATAGGCGAATGGCACGCGCCGCATCGTCATTGCCCGGAACCGGGAATGCGATGTTGCTGGGATCAACGTTGGAATCGAGGATCGCAACGACTGGAATACCCAGAACATTGGCTTCCTTAATCGCAAGCTCTTCCTTGTTGGCGTCGATAACAAACATCACGTCAGGAATGCCGCCCATGTCGCGGATGCCGCCAAGAGACAGTTCCAGCTTATCACGCTCACGCGTCATCTGCAGGGCTTCTTTCTTGGTGAAACCCGCCATGTCACCGGAAAGCTGCTCTTCAAGCGTCTTCATCCGGCGAATCGAGTTGGAAATGGTTTTCCAGTTGGTCAGCATGCCGCCGAGCCAACGGTGGTTTACAAAATGCTGGCCGCTGGCGCGGGCTGCTTCAGCGATAGGCTCTTGCGCCTGACGCTTGGTGCCAACGAACAGGACCTTGCCGCCAGAGGACACCGCGTTTGCGATGAAATCAAGCGCGCGAGCAAACAAAGGCACGCTCTGCGACAGATCAAGAATATGGACGCCGTTGCGGGCTCCAAAGATGTATGGTTTCATCTTCGGGTTCCAGCGGTGGGTTTGGTGGCCGAAATGAACTCCGGCTTCAATTAATTGCTGTAGGGTGACGACAGGGGCCGCCATAATAGTTCTCCTTATCCGGTTATGCCTCTGGAAAGCTGAGAACCTGGGGAGATCTGAAAGGTCGCCTTTGGCACCGGTATGAGTGCTTTCCATGTGGAATGAGCGTGCCGTTAAAGCGGAGCGGCGGGAAATGCAACCCCAAACTGGCTGCTATCGCAAAATTGGAACATCAAAAGAGCAAAAAACATCTGCCCCGCTCAATCAGAAGCCGAAGATCAAAGTTGCACGGGACAAGGTGTCCGTCTTTTTCAAGCCAACCGGTGGATCGGTTTCGTAATCGACTTGATAGGAAAGCCGGGCCGTCAGTTTATCATTTAGCTTTGCGTTAAATGCCGAGAGCGAATTATAGCTGCTATTGCCTGACTGGACATAGGCGGACAAGTCTTGATTGAAAGTAATCGCTGGTGAGATTTTCCAGGCGTAATTTACGGCCGCCAATCTAGCAATGCTGGAATCTGAGCCCCCACCGACAAGATTGGTTTTGCGCCATGCGGGGCCCGCTTTGAGATCCAATTGCATGGAGTCATTCTTGACGACCTGATATCCCAAGCCGCCAGATAATGTGTAGCGTGACGAGAATCCCTGGAACCGGTCGCGTTCATATTGCGCCAAACCAAAAGCATAGAGGCGTTCGTTAAATTTGTAATTGGGCTCCAGTGTAACAACGCCCTGCTCTCTCACGGTCGTGCCATTGGTGCGCTGATAATCGGCCAAGGCGTTAAATTTAAAGCGCCAATGCTCGGTTTCCTTGGCCAACTTCACACCTGCAGTCACGCCAACGGAGCTTGTATTGCCACCGGATTGAAACGCCCCCAGCTCTCCGGTACCTTCCCAGTTAGAGAAAAAACCGCCCGCATTTTTCTCGGCAATTTCTGCTGCTTCTTTTGCTGCCAAATTGGCCTTGTAAATATCCACTTTAGCCGTGATCGCTTCGCTATTGGCGTATTTCGCAATCGCATCAACGGCAGCCGTGTCGCCATTTGCTATAGCGGCGTCCAGAATCGCTTCTACCGATTGCGGTTCTTGCGCGAGGCAAGTGGATGAGATCATGCTGGCGCCCAGTATTAGCGCTACGACAGTTTGTTTTTTCATTGTGATCCTTGGAGTGCATGAATTGAGCGGCGTCTTTTAGGACGCTTTGCAACGGCGGTGCGCTATCATGAAGAGTGCGGCATTTACTCGCAAATTCGCTTAAGTTTGCAAGAGTTTACCACAATGATTACTGGCAGGCACAGCTCTTTAGCTCCACTTCGGTCAAGATGAAACCTCCAAAGCGCCTGTATATGTTGCAAGCGCTAATGGTCGGATTGCACATTATTGTAAGCGGCCTATAGTTGGGCAATAATGGTGGAGGAACAATCAATGTCCAAATTCGCAGCTATCATAATCGGTGCGATCGCCGTTTTGCACAGCTATATCGCCTGGTTTGAAATATTTGCGTGGACCAGCGTGGGACCCAAAGTTTTCTCAAATTTTGCACCCGAACTGTTTGAGCCTACAAAGACGATTGCCGCCAATCAAGGGATCTACAATGCGTTTCTTGCAGCCGGTTTGTTCTGGTCCCTTTTCATTCGGGACATCCAATGGCAAAAACGTATCGCGACATGCTTTTTGTTATTTGTAGCCATTGCCGGAATTTTCGGCGCAATGACCGTGTCCCCGCGCATTGCACTGGTGCAGACAGCGCCCGCTGCCATTGCAATGGCGTTGTTGCTGCTGAAGCAAAAAACGCCAGCCAGATAAACATCTGCTGTCTGGGCGATAATGTAACCTTTTCACCTCCCAGTGCGTATCTCGACCATGAACCATTTAATGTTTGACATGAGAACATATTTAGAACATTAAAGGTTCATAGAAAGAACATACTGGATTTTAACATGCTAACTATCGCTATTTCTTCCCTTTTTGCGCTTGCGCTCGGTGGAGCGCTTTTCATTATTGGGATGATGTTTCATGCCTATCAAGGGAAAATCAAGGCTGTGATTTTGGCTGAGCTTGGCGATACGAGCGTTACTAAAACAGTGGTCTCGCAACGCAATCACAGCTTGGTCGCAAAACCCTATCGGACTAAAGTGCGCCGCCACTCTTTTCAGCAAGTGCCATTGCGCGCTGCCGCTTAACCTTGGCGTAGCTTCGAATGCTAAACGGGATCAAAATAATATAGGCGATGCTTATAGCGCTGAGAGTAATCCACGGATTATTGATAAGCGCGACACCAAGCAACGCAAAACCTGCCAGCGCCTCCAGACGGATGTTTTTGCGCAGACGAAGCGATGACCAGCTATATGTGGCGGTGTTGGATATCATCAAAAATGCAATCAAGACTATCCATGGTCCGACAACAAAATAATGTCGGAATAGTTCCTGTTCCGTGATGACCCAGAGATAAAGTGGCAACATGACCAGCCCGGCTGCCACCGGTGCGGGTATACCGGTCAGGAAGCCGGCGGACTTATGCGGCTGATCCTCATCATCAATATGGGCATTAAACCGCGCGAGACGCAGAGCACAGCCAACCGCCATGGTCAATGAGAGGACCCAGCCAAATTGGGGCATATATTGCAACGACCAGAAAAACATCACCACAGCAGGCGTGACGCCGAAAGCGATCACATCAGAGAGCGAGTCCAGCTCGGCACCAAAACGACTTTGAGCATTGAGCAATCGCGCGATACGACCATCAAGCCCGTCCAATATACCTGCTAAAACAATCGCAGCAGCAGCCAGCACCCAATTTTCCATGAAGGCAAAACGCACGCCGCTCAGGCCTACACATAAAGCCAGCGCTGTAACGGCATTGGGGGCAAATGCCCGCAAGGGGATGCCACGCTCTGGTCTTTGGATAGGCTTTTTATCTGCCATTAGTTGAAATATTTATCCTGAATTGCTGATATCGGCTTCATTGACCGATGCCTTCAATTTCCTTCGTTTCGCCGATTTCGGCAATAATGGTTTCACCGGCAATGGTTCGTTGACCCAATACGACTCTGGGCGTTGTTCCTTTTGGCAGATAAACATCCACCCGGCTGCCGAAGCGAATAAGCCCGATACGCTGCCCAACGGCGACGAAGTCGCCTTCTTTGACAAAGGACATGATCCGCCGTGCTACCAGTCCGGCGATTTGAGTGAACCCGACCTTCAAACCGTCATTTCGCTCAACCATAAAATGCTGGCGTTCATTTTCTTCGCTGGCTTTATCAAGGTCGGCGCTTAAGAATTTACCGGATATATAGGCTTGGCGCTTGACCGTGCCCTCAATCGGTGTCCGGTTAATATGCACGTCAAAGACACTCATGAACATCGAGACCCGGATTAGCTCTTCATCACCAAGACCGCCCTCGCCTTGCAATTCAACCGGAGGCACGACTGGCATAATTAAATTTACCAGCCCGTCTGCCGGCGCCACGATATATTTGTCGTCCAGCGGCGTGACCCGCTTGGGATCCCGAAAAAAGGCCAGAACCCAGATCGTGATTCCGGCCATCGGCCAAGCCAGTGTCTCCCATGCAAAAAAAGCAAAGACAGCGGTAATTGCCGCCGCAATAACCGCGAATTTGCGGCCTTCGGGGTGGATCGGTGGAAAGGACCATTTGGCTTCGCCAAGGCCTTTGTTTGAATATTTTTCTATCGCCATAAGTGATCCTTAGGACCAGTGTCCTGTTCTGACAATACTGCTGGTTCAGTTTTGCAGGATCAATAGCGAGAGTTTTGAACAGATGGTTGAACATATTGGGATCTTTGCTAAGAGATCATCATCTTAGATTCCTCCCACTGAGTACTTTGATTGAAACTGCTTGCAGGAAAGAAAAATTTCTATGTCTAAAATTAAGGTCAAAAACCCGGTCGTCGAACTAGATGGCGATGAAATGACTCGCATCATCTGGCAATGGATACGCGAGCGACTGATCGAGCCTTATCTGGATATAGATCTGCATTATTACGATCTAGCTATCGAAGTGCGTGATGATACAAATGACAAAATTACCGTTGATGCCGCAAATGCGATCAACAAACATGGCGTAGGCGTCAAATGTGCAACAATCACGCCCGACGAAGCGCGCGTCGAAGAATTTGGCCTGAAGCGTATGTGGAAGTCGCCAAATGGAACGATCCGCAACATCCTGGGCGGCGTGGTGTTTCGTGAGCCGATCGTAATCGATAATGTGCCGCGCCTGGTTCCAGGCTGGACGGATCCCATCGTCGTTGGCCGCCATGCTTTTGGTGACCAATATCGTGCGACGGATTTCAAGGTTCCGGGACCCGGCAAGCTTCGCTTGATCTTTGACGGTGACGATGGCACCAAGATTGATGAAGAAGTCTTCCAATTCCCGTCACCCGGCGTTGCCATGGCAATGTACAATCTCGATGATTCGATCCGCGATTTTGCCCGAGCGTCCATGAATTACGGTCTCAACCGCAATTGGCCGGTCTATCTTTCCACCAAGAACACAATCATGAAGGCCTATGACGGTCGCTTCAAAGATTTGTTTGAGGAAGTGTTCGAGGCGGAATTCAAGGACAAATTTGAAAAAGCCGGCATTCTTTACGAACATCGTCTGATCGATGACATGGTGGCATCAGCCATGAAATGGAGCGGCAAGTTCGTTTGGGCCTGCAAAAACTATGACGGTGATGTCCAGTCCGATACCGTCGCGCAGGGCTTTGGTTCACTAGGCCTCATGACGTCAGTTTTGATGACGCCAACCGGCAACACGGTCGAAGCCGAAGCCGCACATGGCACGGTTACGCGGCACTATCGCCAACATCAGGAAGGCAAAGCAACTTCAACCAACCCGATTGCTTCCATCTTCGCGTGGACCCGCGGCCTAATTTATCGAGGCCAATTCGACGGTACGCCAGATGTAACACGCTTTGCTGAGACACTGGAAAGAGTCTGTATCCAGACCGTCGAGAACGGCGACATGACCAAGGATCTTGCGATCCTTATTGGGCCCGATCAGAGCTGGATGACAACCGAACAGTTTTTTGAAGCGGTCCGGTCTAATCTCGAAACGGAAATGGAAAACTGGAAATAAGCGCTCTTTCGTTTTGAAATACTGACAAAAGGAATGTTTCGCGTATAGGTGTTTTCATGAACACACCTCTCGATAATCCAGCATTTATTGACGCAATCGTTATATTGGGGGCAGCGGGGATAGTTATTCCCGCTTTCGCTCGCTTCAGGATAACGCCTATCATCGGCTTCATACTGGTTGGTGTGTTATTGGGTCCCTCTGGGCTTGGGTCCTTATCTGGTCAATATGATTGGCTTCAATTCGTTACGATCAGTGATCGAGAGGCGATAGAGCCTTTTGCCGAATTCGGCATCATCTTGCTGCTTTTTTCCATTGGCCTTGAGCTCTCTTTCAAACGCCTCTGGTCGATGCGGAGACTGGTATTCGGAGTAGGCGCCGCCGAGCTCACAATTTCGGGGCTCATCATCGGGTTCGTTCTATATTTAATTGGCCAAAACCCTGCGGGTGCTCTTGGCCTTGGTCTAGCCCTTGCGCTTTCATCAACCGCCCTCGTTTTACCGATGTCTGGCACCAAAAGTCCGGTGGGGAAAGCGGCGCTTGCCATGCTGCTTTTCGAAGATGTCGCAATTGTACCGATTATTTTCTTGCTTGGCGCGCTCGCGCCCTCGTATGCCAGCGGTTCTACATGGGAAGAACTCGTCAATACTCTCATAATCGGCGGTGCCGTTGTGATTGGGATGTTGGTTTTAGGCCGCTTAATATTGCCTCGCATTTTCGCCCAGGCCGCTCGCACAAAAAGTCCAGAACTATTCTTATCTGTCAGCCTGCTTGTTATCATTCTTGCAAGTCTCGCAACCGCCGCAACCGGCCTCTCGCCAATTGTAGGCGCTTTACTCGCAGGCCTGCTGATCGCTGAAACAGAATATCATGGTGAAGTAGAAGTTATTACAGAGCCGTTCAAAGGACTTGCACTCGGGGTATTCCTGATCACCGTGGGCATGCAGATTGATATCCGAGTCATTCTGGAAAATTGGGCTAGCCTAATCACAGCCGTGGTCGGCGTTGTGCTTGTCAAAGCGGTCGTTACAGGCGGCCTACTTAGATTCGCTGGCGCGCGACCTGGCACGGCGACAGAGGCAGGCGTCTTAATGGCAAGCCCGTCGGAAACCACCTTGATTGTTCTAGCAGCAGCAGCGCAAGCGCAATTGATTCAGCCTCAAACGGCTGCTTTCTGGCAGATCGTAACTGCAATTGGCCTTACAATCACCCCGCTATTGGCACGATTTGGTCATGATATGGCCCGGCGAATTGAATTGCGAGGCGAGAATATTCAGGCGACCGATGATCAGGTGATTGATGCCGAAAAAACTATCATCATAGGATTTGGCCGGGTTGGTCGATTGGTCGCAGATATGATGAAGACGCATGATCAAAACTACCTCGCGATTGAGTCGAATATTGACGTGGTGGCAAGCGCTCGGCGGGAAGGATATCCCATTCTCTTTGGAAACGTTGCCCGCAATGAGATGCTCGATCGCCTGAGACTTGGTCATGCCAAGGCACTTGTTTTGACTATGGATGAGCCCGTTCTTTCCGTTCAAATCGTCAAACGAGTTCGGGCATGGGTCCCGGATCTGCCCATCATCGTCCGTGCGCGCGATACGGATCATGCAGCAGAGCTCTACCAGGCCGGTGCCACCAATGCCGTGCCCGAAGCATTGGAAGGGTCACTGCAATTATCGGAAGCCATATTGGTCGAAAACGGCGTTGCGATGGGTCCGGTCATCGCGTCCATACACGAGAAAAGAGACCAGATCCGTCATCAGATTCAAAAAGACGGAAACCTCGCTGTCGAACCGAAACTTAAGTCATCCGAGCTCGACAAAACCCTCACGGCGACCGATAATCTCAGCCCGCAAGAATAGCTTTGATTGCTGCAATCGCCTCATCGGCCTTGCCACCATCCGGACCGCCACCTTGTGCCATGTCAGGTCGCCCGCCGCCGCCTTTACCGCCTACTGAAGCAACGGCTGATTGCACCAGGTCGACAGCACTATAGCTGTCGGCGAGATCATCAGTAACACCAACCGCTACTGTCGCCCGGCCATCATTCACAGCGATTAAAGCGCTGACGCCGCTTCCCATTTTTTTCTTTGCTTCGTCGATCAGACCACGCAATTCTTTTGGGTTAAGGCCGTTAATGACCTGCCCGCTAAAAGAGATATCGCCAATAGTCTCAACGTCACTCGTCGCAGCTCCACCGCCATCACCCGCCAAAGCCAAGGCTTTTTTCGCTTCCGTTAGTTCCCGGTCGAGTTTTTTTCGCTCTTCAACCAGAGCTGACACACGTTCGGCCGCCTCGTCCGGCGAGGCTTTGAGCGCACCAGCAATTGCCTTCAATTTTGTATCGCGGTCGGTCAGCCACAGCCGGGCCGCTTCGCCGGTCAAAGCCTCGATGCGGCGAACACCGCTCGATACGGCTGACTCGGAAATAATCACCATCAGGCCAATATCGCCCAATGCGTTGACATGAGTGCCGCCACAAAGTTCAACCGAATAGTCGGTGTCTTCCTCCAAGCCCATTGACAGAACGCGAACTTCGTCACCATATTTCTCGCCGAATAGTGCCAGCGCACCTGCGGCAACTGCATCATCGGGACTCATTAGACGCGTCACAACAGCGCTATTTCCGCGTATCTGCGCATTTACGTCAGCTTCAACAGCCTTGATCTCTGCTTCACTCATTGCCGACTGATGGGAGAAATCAAACCGCAAGCGATCCGGTGCAACCAAGCTACCCTTTTGGGTCACATGATCACCAAGATGATGGCGCAATGCCTTGTGCAGCAAATGTGTCGCGCTGTGATTGGCGCGGAGTTGCGTGCGACGCGTCGCATCAACGATCAAATGCACCGTGTCACCGACGGAAACAGACCCTTTGTCTATTGTCAGGTGATGGGCATGGAGCCGACCCAGCGGCTTGCTCGTGTCGACAACGCGGGCGACAAAACCGTCCTGGCTTGTCACCAAACCACTATCGCCCATCTGGCCGCCACTTTCACCGTAAAAGGGCGTCTGATTGGTCAGTAATATAACCGCTTCACCAGCTTTGGCGGACTGGATTTCCTTGCCATCCTTCACCAGTGCAACGACCATACCATCGCCTTCTTCAGCGCTATATCCGGTAAACTCTGTCCCGCCTTCACGTTCGGCTATATCAAACCAGACAGTTTCTGATGCCTGATCACCAGAACCTTTCCAGGCAGCACGCGCGGCCGCTTTTTGTTCTGCCATGGCAGCGTCAAAACCTTCGCGGTCCACGCGAAGCGATTTAGCCCGCAACGCATCTTCGGTTAGATCATAGGGGAAACCGAAAGTATCATATAGCTTGAAAGCCGTCGCACCGGGCAAAGTGTCACCTTCTTGCATATCGCCAATTTCGGCGTCGAGCAATTTCAGGCCTTTGTCCAGTGTCCGGCGGAAGTTCGTTTCTTCCCTAAACAAAGTTTCCTCGATCAGGGGTTTGGCGCGGATCAGCTCAGGGAAGGCGTTGCCCATCTCTCCTGTCAGGGCCCCGACCATCCGATGCATGAGTGGATCTTGAGCACCCAACAAATGCGCGTGGCGCATGGCCCTACGCATGATACGCCGGAGGACATAACCGCGGCCTTCATTAGCGGGCAGAACACCATCCGCGACCAGAAAAGATGAGGCGCGCAGATGATCAGCGATCACGCGATGGCTGGCTTGATTATCACCAGTCGTTTCCGTGCCCGTCAGTGTTCCGGACTGCGCGATCAATGCTTTGAAAAGATCAATCTCGTAATTATCATGCGTGCCCTGCATTACGGCTGCTACCCGTTCCAGTCCCATCCCGGTATCTATCGATGGTTTTGGCAGGTCTACCCGATTGCCGTCTGCATGCTGTTCATATTGCATGAACACGAGATTCCAGATTTCAACGAACCGGTCACCGTCTTCATCTGGACTGCCAGGAGGGCCGCCGAAAATATGATCGCCATGGTCGTAGAATATCTCGCTGCAAGGACCGCAAGGACCGGTATCTCCCATTGACCAAAAATTATCATTGGTTGCGATGCGAATGATGCGCTCTTCCGGTAAACCGGAAATCTTGCGCCATAGATCAAAGGCTTCGTCATCCGTATGATAAACAGTCACCGTCAGGCGGTCGGCCGAAATGCCCCACGTCTTGGTGATCAATTCCCAGGCATTGTGGATCGCCTGTTCCTTGAAATAGTCACCAAAGGAGAAGTTGCCGAGCATTTCGAAGAACGTATGGTGCCTAGCCGTATAGCCGACATTATCGAGATCATTATGCTTCCCACCCGCGCGGACGCATTTCTGGCTGGACGTCGCCGTTGGGAATTTGCTCTTTTCAGCGCCCGTGAAAATATTCTTGAACGGAACCATGCCCGCATTGATGAACATCAATGTCGGGTCATTATGTGGAATAAGCGGAGATGACGGAACAATCTCATGTCCCTGGTCCGCAAAATATTCCAGAAAAGAGCGTCTTATATCGTTGGTCGTAATCATGGGTTCGACTTAGGCGAGGCTTGCCCGGTTTACAATCCCGTCAATCGCGCGATGATCAAATTCCAAAGCACTCTCACGCATAGGCATAAGGACCGCCTTTTTCGAGGGCCGTCTGATATTGCGGCCGGTCGTGAATCCGTTGGAGCCAAGCTTGCAAATTGGGGAACCGATCATCCAAGCCAGCCCGTGCCTGACTGGCTTCCAGCGGGAAGCTCATCATGACATCTGCCGCCGTAAGTTGGCTGCCTGCAAAATAGGCTCGGGATGCGAGTTCAGTGTCCAGCCAGGCCAAAAGATCCTCTACCATACCCATTATCGGCTTCTTTGCCGGCCAACCCAGAAAGCCCAAACGGTTGATGACGAGAGTACCAAATAGAGGTGGCATCATCGATCCTTCGGCGAAATGAAGATATTGGGTATAAAGTTGAGCGCCTCTTTTGTCCTCTGGAGCGCCCAATGTTCCCCCTGCTTTGGTGACCAGATATTCGACAATAGCGGCCGTCTCGATAATCACTTGTCCCTCATCTTCTATCATCGGCGATTTTCCGAGCGGATGGATGGCCTTCAAACTGTCAGGCGCCCGCTGGGTTTTGGGATTACGTTCATAACGCTTGATCTCATATGGCAGCGCCAGTTCTTCGAGAAGCCAGAGGATCCGCTGTGATCGGCTATTTTCGAGATGATGGACGATAATGGTCATAATACCCCTCTTTGAATGTCTGAAATTTGACGATTCAGATTTTTAAACACGCCCAAAGTTCACACAGATCACATGCCTTTTCGAGCTTTTGCCAAGAAATTACCGGATAGCAAACGAAAAGGGGCCGTCCTAACTATCGGGGGACAGAAGGACGGCCCGGATGCCAAGGTCCGCCTCGGGGGAAACGGACCGGCAAAGCCAAGTTTTTGATGAAGGAAGCAGAAGAAGGTCAAGCCTGTTTCTGCACCCTTTTTATTCGCTATCCTCGGAAATCTCGTTATCGCCAGCACTGCCGACGGGGCCGGTCATCATTTCCTCGGCAATTTCCTCTTCATTGCCGCGAATCTGACTTTCCAGTTTCGCCATCATTTCAGGATTTTCGAGCAGGAAGCGTTTTGAATTTTCGCGTCCCTGACCAATACGAACCGAGTCATAGGAGAACCACGCGCCGGATTTCTCGACCACACCGGCTTTGACACCCAAATCGATAATCTCGCCGACTTTGGAAATGCCCTGCCCGTACATAATGTCAAACTCGACCTGTTTGAACGGCGGAGCGACCTTGTTCTTGACCACTTTCACACGAGTCGAGTTACCGACAATATCGTCCCGTTCCTTGATCTGACCGGTACGACGAATGTCGAGACGGACCGATGCATAGAATTTCAGCGCATTGCCGCCTGATGTGGTTTCAGGATTGCCGTACATCACGCCAATTTTCATCCGCACCTGATTGATGAAGATAACCATACATTTGGAACGACTGATGGAGCCGGTCAGCTTGCGGAGCGCCTGGCTCATCAAACGGGCCTGAAGTCCCACATGGGTATCGCCCATCTCGCCCTCAATTTCAGCGCGCGGAACCAAAGCTGCAACCGAATCAACCACCAGAACATCGATGGCGTTGGAGCGTACCAACGTATCGGTAATCTCGAGCGCTTGCTCGCCGGTATCGGGCTGGGATATAATGAGTTCGTCAATATCTACGCCCAGTGCATTGGCATAGACCGGATCAAGCGCATGCTCGGCATCGACAAATGCTGCCGTACCACCGGCTTTTTGAGCCTCAGCGATGACATGCAATGCCAAAGTGGTTTTACCCGAGCTTTCCGGACCATAAATTTCGACGACACGACCTTTTGGCAATCCCCCGATGCCAAGCGCAATATCCAGTCCCAAAGAACCGGTAGAGATCGATTCGACCTCCATTGCTTTGCGGGAGCCCAGCTTCATGGCCGAGCCTTTGCCAAAGGCACGATCAATCTGTGCCAATGCGGCGTCGAGCGCCTTTTGTCTGTCTGATGAGTTCAATTGAGTATCCGATTCTACGACTTTTAAATTGCCGGCCATTTGCCTGTCCCCTTCGCTAAATGCTTGTACGTTATCAATCAATGATGGATATGATGTACCGCATTTGTTCTACTAGAACAAGAGTGGAACAGAATTTTTTCTGAATTCAATTAAATTTCTATATTACAATGCACTAGCGCGCATTTTAAAGGCTACTTGGCATGTTCGGCCAAAATTTCTCCGACGGCCTCTGCAATTTGCGCGACGGAAAATGGCTTGGGCAGGAACGCGACATTGTCGAGATCAATGGATTTACGCAGTTGTTCCTCTGCATAGCCGGACATGAAAAGAATCGGCATATCGGGATATTGTTCGCGCACCTGCTTGGCCATGGCGGGGCCGTCCATATTGGGCATGACGACGTCCGACACGATCATATCGAATATTTCTTCGCTTTCGGCCAGGGCTTCCAGATGCTGCAACCCTTCTTCACCATCGCTAGCGGTAACAACCGTATATCCTTGTCGCGTCAGCGCCCGCTCGGCCACGGCGCGAACCATATCCTCATCTTCCACAAGCAATATGTGCCCGCTGCCCCATAGCTCTTTCTTGGCGACAGCCTTGAGTGGCTCCATGGTCTGCGCTGTTTCCTGTGCGGACATTGTGTGAACCGGGAAATAGATCGAGAAAGTGGCGCCCTCACCGGGCTTGGAATCGGCAAATATATAGCCGCCGGATTGTTTGACGATACCGTAGACAGTCGACAGCCCCAGACCCGTACCTTTACCGACTTCCTTGGTCGTGAAAAACGGCTCGAAAATCTTACCGATCAACTCCGGCGCTATGCCTTTGCCCGTATCCGTAACGAACAGGGCGGTATAGTCTCCGACCGGCAGGATATCGCTTTTCAAAGCGCGTACATCGGACGCCCCGATCATCTGCGTGGTAATCGAAATCTTGCCGCCATTGGTGCCGCTGGATTTGATCGCATCGCGCGCGTTCACGCCCAGATTGATGATGACTTGCTCCAACTGGCCCGGATCAGCACGTACCAGTCCCAAGTTGCGGCCATGTTTCACTTCCAGCTCGATACTGTCATCGAGCAAGCGTTTGAGCAGGTTTGAGACATCCGCCACGACATCGGGCAGCTGCAATATCTGCGGGCGCAGGGTTTGCTGGCGCGAGAAGGCCAGCAATTGGCGAGTCAGGCCAGCCGCGCGATTGCTGTTATTCTTGACCTGTTGAATATCATCATAGTCGCTGTCGCCCGGTGCATGCCGCAGCAGCATCAGATCGCAATGGCCGATAATGGCGGTCAGGATATTGTTAAAATCATGGGCGACACCACCAGCCAATTGCCCAACAGCTTGCATCTTGGTCGCTTGCGCAACCTGGCTCTTCAACTTGGCCTCTTCGCTGTTATCCTTGATCGAAAGCAAAACCGCAGCATCACCCAATCCGCGGATTCCGGCAATACCCAGCGCTACAGGATCTTCTCCGCCCGCGCGCAATCGCACCGCAAGATCGCCGGACAAGGAGGGCCCGCTCGCATAACGCCGGACCGCATCGGCCACCACCGACTTGTCGTCCCGAATCATCAGATCGCCAGGATAAAGCGGTTTTTCGCCTTCGCTCACGCCCGCAACTCGGCCAAAAGCGTCGTTGAAAAACAGAAACCGGCCATCCCGGTCCGTCAGGGCAAGACCCAGCGGCAGCAAGGAGAGCATCGACTCAACCTGTTCCAGCGCCTTCCCGCGTTCAACCATGCCGCCATCATCGTCGATCAGGAGGATCAGCGCCGGACCCTTTTCCTGCGCCCGGTCAAGCGGGATATGAAACAGCCGCACCGGCGTGCCGTGTCGGCCATCGCGTTCAAAGAATATCGTGCCCTTGTCATCGGAGCGCATGAAATTGATGAAATTGCGGCCGGATATATTGGCTTCTTCCCGCCCAGTCGCTCTCAGCGCAAAGCCCTGGTTAGACCCTCGGATCCTCCCTTCACCACCAATTACAGCGGCCAGCACACCGGCTTCGGAGAGCGCACGACCAGTCGCGCCACCGACCATCCGGATCGTGTCTTCCAGGATATCGCTGGGCCGTTGCGGCTTGAATTGCCACAACAGATATTCATCACCCTGCCCAGCCCGCGTTACCTTTGCGTTATATTCGGCGACGCCGCGTTTCAGACCCTCGGCATAGCCACGGCCATCGCGCCAAGCATTGCGTCCAGCAGTTGCGAGCAGTTCATTACCGCCCTCTTGAAGCGGCAATTGCGGAGGAATAGCGGCGCCATTAAACCATTTTGTGAACAGTTCATTGGCGCAAACCAGCCGCCCTGCCCGATCGGTAATCGCCAGCCCCAACTCGGATTGATCGGCAACCAGGCGGGTTACAGCCCAATCAGCCAAGACCGATGTTTCTTCATCCGCACCAGCGCTTTGAGGGCGCAGAAAATATACAATCGCACCGGTGGTCGCAGCCAGCGCCAAAAAGGCAAATAACAGGGCAACATTCTGTACCTGCCAATAGAGCAGCCCCAAAGACCCCGCTATCGCAAGCACCAACAACAACACGCGTAGACGCGTGTCATTAGCCGTCTTTTGCGTGCTTTGGTTTAGTAACCCGATATTGTCCCGTGCTTCACTCGCCATCAATTTTACTATCTAAATCCAATTTTCTAATCCGCCGCTGCCACTTTCTAGCTGTCCACCAACGCCAACCGAAAGAGCTAATGAGATACCCTAATGAGGAAAACACGATACCAAGCAATAAAAAGCCAAAGGCGGTTACCCCTGCTTCCCTCACAAACCAGCTCAGCCAAATGCCAAATTCGCCGCGGATCTGATTATTGATCGGCTGGCCGTAGGTCATGGCGTCGATGCGAAGCGCAAATTTCCCGATCTGATTAGCGATCGCAATCCAGAACGGATAGGTAAAAGGATTAGTTATAAAGGTTGTGAGCGCCGCAATCGGCACGTTGGCGCGAATCGGTAACGCCAGAAACACGGCTCCGAAAATCTGACCGACCGGGATAAGAAAGGCCGCCAACATACCCAAAGCAACACCCCGCGGTACGGACCGGCGGGTGAAACGCCACAAGTCGGAGCGCAAAAAACGGTGTGCAATCGGTTTCAGATAGCGGTTTTCAGACATGCCCTTGCGGGTCGGCATCTTTTCCTGAAGCCAGCGAAAAACATGCGCAATTGTCCGCGCGCCCCAGTCCTTATTCGGGGATTTCGGGCCTGAGGAATTGGGATCAGCCATGTTCGCGTAACAGGCGCCCCTGCTGGCGTTTCCAATCGCGGTCCTTTTCAGTCGCACGTTTGTCAGGGGCTTTTTTGCCCTTGGCCAAAGCCAGTTCGATTTTGGCCCTGCCCTTGCTGTTAAAGTAGATGGACAGCGGCACGATGGTCATGCCCTTGCGCATCACCGCCCCATAGAATTTGTTAATCTGGCGGCGGTTCAGCAACAATTTCCGGGGTCGTTTCGGTTCGTGATTGTGGCGGTTGCCATGGCTCCATTCCGGGATATTGGCGTTGATGAGCCAAACCTCGTCATCCTTTACCTCAGCGTAGCTTTCGGCAATTGTCCCCGATCCGAACCGCAAGGATTTCACCTCGGTTCCGGTCAGCATGATGCCAGCCTCAAACTTCTCGTCGATATGATAGTCATAGCGCGCGCGCCGATTCTCGGCGACGACCTTTTGTTTATCATATTCTATGGGACGAGGTTTAGCCATTATCTTCCATACCTGATGAGTTTGTGCCCCTGCACAGGAGCACAATATAATATAATATCAAATATACTCAGCATCAGATCAGGCCAGCTCCTTCCAGAGCCGCATCGACAGCCTCACGCGCTGCATCCGACGGTGGTGTCATGGGCAGGCGCAAATCAGTTGGAAAACCTTCGACAACCCGCGACAAAGCATATTTTACCGGTCCAGGAGAGGCATCGGCGAACATCGCTTTGTGGAGCGGATAGAGCTTGTCGTTCAGTTCCCGCGCTTTGGCATAATCACCCGCAGCGCAAGCCGCCTGAAATTCAGCGCATAGTTTCGGGGCCACATTGGCTGTGACGGAAATACATCCCGCTCCACCAGACGCGTTGAAGGCAAGCGAGAGTTCGTCCACACCCGACAACAGACAGAATTCGTCATCACAGGCAAGCCGGTGATCGGTGACCCGGTCAATTTCGCCGCTGGCGTCCTTGATCGCGATAACAGTTGGCAATCTGGAAAGAGCCGCGACGGTTTCGGGCAGAATATCGGTAACGGTTCGCGCAGGCACATTATAAAGAACGAGCGGCAGGTCATTGCCTTTAGTGAGCGTCTCAAAATGCGCGTAAATACCCTCCTGATTGGGGCGATTATAATAGGGCGCAACCACCAATCCGGCTGTCGCGCCGCATTTCTTCGAAAAATTCAAATGGAGCAATGCGTTGGTCGTATCGTTGGAGCCGCATCCTGCGATGACAGGAACGCGTCCCGCCGCCTGTTCGACACAGATTTCGATGACACGGTGGTGCTCGGCATTGGACAAAGTGGAAGATTCGCCGGTGGTTCCACAGGGGACCAACCCGCTGCTGCCTTGTTCAATTTGCCAGTCTACCAAAGCCCGAAATTCACCTTCCGCAAACGATCCGTCGCGAAAGGGAGTCACCAGGGCCGGAATTGAGCCGGAAAACATGCAAATACTCCTTTATATTTGGCAAGGAACTTGCCAAAGCTTGCCTAAGATTAACAATGATATAGTTCGCTGTTCAGCGCCTGATAAGGAGCCTACCCCCAAAATGTCCAGTATGGTATCAAGAATAATTCTCGCAAGCTTACTTTTAACGCCGGTAACCTGTATCGCGGCCGAACAAAGTGGTGGGGCGACACTCTCCGATCCGACCGGCGGAAATGCCGTACTCGGCCTGCAACGCTGGCGCGTCCTGAGCCAATCTGACAACTACTCCTTCGATGATTATGCCGGCTTTCTGGTCACCTATCCCGGCTGGCCAGATGACACGCGGATGCGACGCAACGCGGAACAGGCGATTAATATCAACAGCTTTTCCGCCGGTCGTGTCATTGCCTTTTTCAATCAGTTCCCTCCCATTACCAATGCCGGAGCCGCGAAATATGCCGTAGCCCTGCAATCGCGAGGCGAGACGCTGAAAGCAGACGCCATGGCGAAACAGGCTTGGCGGGGTGGTACTTTAACCAGCGAGGACGAAGCAGCCTTGCTCAGCCGGTTCAGTTCCGCGCTGACAGTCGACGATCATGATGCACGGATGGATGCGCTGCTTTGGGCGCGGGCGACACGGGATGCTGCCCGGCAACTGAGTTTTTCTTCCTCTGGACGCCGGGCCGTTTTTGAAGCGCGACTGGCTCAACTCACCGAGGCTCCTGATGCCGATGCCAAAGCGAGCGCCGTTAACAGTCTGGCGCAATATGACGCTGGCTATATCGCCGACCGTGCCCGCTATTTGCGTAACAAGGGACAGAGCTACAACGCCCGCCAGCTGATGGCGAACCGCCCTGTATTGCGTATTCGTCCGACCAGCGATTCTCAGATCGCGACCTGGTATGAAGCCAATCTCATCAACGCCAAGGCGGCGGCAAACGACCGCCAGTGGACGGTCGCCTATAATATCGCGTCCAAAGTCGATGACGCTTATGCTGGCCCTACCGACATTGCCGGCGAAACTAGCCGTATCCGCGACAAATATTCCGACCTGACCTGGCTTGCGGGGAATGCCGCCCTTTGGGGTCAGCGCAATCCGGCCAAAGCGGTCGGTATGTTTGATCGTTACGCGCGATCCTATAACAGTCCCAATATACGCTCCAAGGGCTATTATTGGGCCGGTCGCGCCGCTGCGGAAGCCGGTCAAAGGGCCGAAGCGACAGCCTATTTTGAAAAAGCGGCCGCCTTTCCCGCCTATTTCTATGGGCAGCTAGCGCACGAACGGCTCGGCCGCGCCTTGCCCCCATTTAACCGCAAACCAGCCGTCGAAATCACCGATGCGGATCGGCGTGCTTTTGATCAGGATCCGATGGTCATAGCCGTCAAAGCCTCTGCACGGACCGGCCCATGGAAAGAGCAGATCCGATTCTATCGGGCGCTGTCCTATAACGCTCAGACGGATAAGGACTATGCCCTGATCAGCGACCTATCCACTCGGATCGGTCAGCGTGACCTGGGCGTTATTTCAGGCATCAGTGCGCAGGGACAAAAATTGACGGCCACTGACGCTACCTTGTTTCCGACGCTGGCAGTGCCAACCGGCTATGAGAATAACTGGACCAGCATTCATGCCATTACCCGTCAGGAAAGCCAGTTCGCCCAGGGCGCGATCAGTCATGCCGGTGCGCGTGGCCTGATGCAGCTGATGCCCGGCACGGCACGCGAGCAATCAGGCAAGATCGGGTTGTCCTACAACATGGCATCACTTACCGGCGACCCGGAATATAATATCCGGCTCGGCAGCGGCTATTTCGAACGTATGCTGCGCTACTATGGCGGTTCCCGTCCGCTAGCGGTCGCCGCCTATAATGCCGGCCCGGGCAACGTGAACAAATGGCTGCGGAGCAATGGTGACCCTCGCCAAGGAGGCATCGATTGGCTCAAATGGATTGAAGACATTCCGATTTCCGAAACCCGCAACTATGTGAAACGTGTGCTGGAAAACGCCGTGGTTTATGACACGCTAAATCCGCGTGGACCAAAGCTGAAAAGCGATACGCCGTTGACCCGCTATATTGGGAAAAATTATAAGGGTTAAGCCCACAACCATCCGACAAATAAAAAACCCGCCGAGTATTCTCGGCGGGTTTTTTTAAGATATAGCAGGGCTGATCTAGTTTACTGCACTGTCTTTCAGTGCAGCGCTACCCAAACCCGCTTGGCTGGATGGTGATTCCACACCGTTGCGGTCTGTTGCGTTTGCGTCGGTCACATCGTCATTTTTATATTTCTGCCAACCTTTGAAAGCGGCAAAGCCGACAGCGGCTGTTCCCAATACCGGGCCCAAAAACCGTAAGGCCGTTGTTGCTGCTTTTCCAGCGATCGCACCTTTTACAGCAGAACCTCCGGTTTGACGGCCGACGACTGCGCCAATTAATGATGATAACATAAGCTAGCTCCTTTAGATTGCGTTTGACCTATCAACGCAGCAAAGGCGCTTTTGGTTCCGCCATCGGAAGCGAAGCCGGCATTGCAACAATGGTTTTACCGCGACTTATACCCGAAAGCCTTCTCTGCCAGCCTGACCAGTTCGGGATCCGCTTCCGGCAAATCATCCGGCAACGCGGCTTCCAGCTGTTCCGCCACATAAGTCATCGCGGCGATCCGCGCGGCTTTCTTATTATTCCCGTCAATCACCTTCCAGGGGGCCCAGCGCGTGTCGGTCTGTTTGAACATGTCTTCCATCGCTTCGAGATATTCAGCGCGTTTGGAACGGTTCCGGAAATCCTCAGCGGTTATTTTCCAATGCTTGTGTGGTATATCCAATCGCCGAGCAAAACGCTTATCCTGTTCTTCCTGGGTCACGTGGAAAAACAGTTTAATCAGATGAATCCCGCTATCAATGCGTTGTGCTTCAAATTCGTTGATTTCATCATATGCGCGCTTCCACTCGGCTTTGCTGCAAAAGCCCTCAACCCGCTCCACCAGCACACGGCCATACCAGCTGCGATCAAATACCGTAATATTGCGCTTCGCCGGCAATCTCAGCCAGAAGCGCCAAAGGAAATGATGGTCTTTTTCGACTTGTGTCGGCGCGCTAATCGGACAGACTTCAAAATAGCGCGGATCCCACTCGGATGTCATCCGGCGGATCGAGCCGCCCTTTCCTGCTGCGTCCCAGCCTTCGAATACGATCATCGAGCGACTACCGTGGATAATGTGCTCAAAATGAACCTGCGCAAGCCGTTCCTGAACCTTTTTTAGATCGTTATCGTAATCCCCGTCATAATCCTTGCCCGATTCATAGTCCGATAGTTTGATAGTCTTGCTCATGCTTCGCCTCAAAATGTCCGTCTGCCCGCTCGGGCGGACGTGCCGATATAGTATAGGACGACAGAAAGAACGAATCGGTTAACCCTATTGCGGTCAATCGACCGAAGCAGCCGCAACAGTGTCACCCGTCCGCTCTGCATTGACATAGCGGATATCCCAATCGTCCATGGCGCGTTGGCGATCTTCCACCCGGCGAATGGCTTGAACAAGCTCTGTTTTGCCAGCCGATAATTGACGAGCCTCCAGATAGTGAGTCATTGCCTCGTCTAGTGCGCCTTCCTGTTCTGCACAAAGGCCGCGATTAAAAGCGATGGAAATATGCGGCGCGCTATTGGCCGCCGCTTGATCCCACATCCGGCACGCCTCCCGCTCGTCCGTCTTGGTCATCTTAACCGCTGCCTTGAAAAGACTGGCAGTCGCCTTGTCCATAGCTTTGCGGCTTTCCAGCACCCGGATATTTTCCCGCCGTTCTATCGGTGCAAGATCACGGCGCACGGAATTAGCAGCGCTTTGAATCATTCCGCGAATGATGCCTTCACTGCTCGCAAAGCTTTCCTTGCGACCGCAAACGGTCTGTTCATTGCCATTGGATTTGCGATCAGAATAGACGGTTTGGCCGTCGCTAAAACGGGAAAGTCGAATTTGCGCCTGAAAATCAATGACGCGTTTCAGGCAATCCACTTCAACACTTTTGCGCTTCAGGCACTTATCCTTGTCATCGCGCTTTATACAGCGGTCACGATATTCGGTCGTTGGATATTCTTCGATCCCCGCCGTTGCCGTTCCGGAGAGCGTCCCCTCCGGTTCTATCGCTGAGCGGCCCGTCATGATTTTGAAATAGCGCACCCCGTCAATCCTGATGTCGCTGAGCCGATCTTCTATTTCAAAAGCCAGGGCAGTGCCGTCTCTGCCGCCAAAGCGATCAATTGCGATGGATTTGATCTCGGCGATATTATCGGCACGCGCCGGATAAAGGCCCTCTATCCGAAGTGTTTCCGCCTGCGCTGTGGCGGCTAGACAAAGCGCCCCCAAACCAGCCAAGCCCACTTTCGAAAAAGGTAGAACTTTCATCATATTGCCCCTCTAAGCCATTCACCTAAAGGGCTTATCGCAGCGCAGCTGAACCCATAATTACACGCTCGTTCATAGACCGCTATCGTCAAATATCCGGATCGAGCCCATTAGCAATATAGCCTGCAATCCGCGCAGGATCCTGCATCGGCATGAAATGGGACAGCTCCGGAATATGCAGTTCCTGCGCATTGGGAAAAACATCTACAAGACCGGGCCATGTCGGACTGTTGGCAAAATCCCGCACCGATTCGACATCCCCGCCAGCCATCTGCGCGCGCAGGATAGTGACCGGCAATGCCATGCGTTTCACGATCGGATAGGGATCCACCGACCGAAAACCCTCATAGACTGAAGCCTCCAGATAGGGCGGACAAGCCAAGACAAAGCCTTCGCCATTATCGGCCGGCAGTAATCCAAATTCACAATAGTCCCTCAAAACATCCGGCTGCCAAAGACTGAAAGGATGGCGATCCTTGAAGGCGGTAAACATGGCTTCGGGCGATTCCCAGCTATTGCGTCGACGCGACACGGGGTTCTGGGTCGGATCGAGGTCGGCCAGCTCGGGGGGACTTGCATAGGCTTCCGGCTCGGTAATGGTGGGATCGACGAGTACCAGACGCTCAAATCGCTCGGGCATCACATCGGCAACCTGCACCAGCGCATGCGCGCCCATGCTGTGACCAACGCCGATTATGTTGTTGTAATCCAGCCCGGCTACCAACGCACCAACGGTTCGGCCCATCAAGGTCCAGTCACCTAGACTGTCAGGCTTGCCGCTACGGCCATGGCCACACTGATCGACGGCAACGACATGATAGCCGGAAGGAAGCGCTGCTATGGTTTTGTCCCAGCAACGGGAATGGAAGCCCGTCGCATGGACCATCAGGATCGTTGGGTCGGCCGGATTGCCCCACTCAAAGTAACAAAGATCTGTATCGCCCTGTTGAAAACGCTTTTGTGCTAAGTCAGTTGACAATATCTACTCCGTTCGTTGTTGACTTGTCGCAGCACGTCTTGCCGAGACAAGCCCTTTGATCGGCTCAGGGCGAACGGTGCCAGAGATCATCATCCTTCTTTTGGCGGCTCCACCACACGGATATGCAGTTCCCGCAATTGCTTGTGCGACACACCGCTTGGTGCACTCATCATCAAGTCTTCCGCTTTCTGGTTCATGGGGAACAGCACGACTTCACGGATATTGGGCTCATCGGCTAGCAACATCACGATCCGGTCCACGCCAGGTGCAGATCCACCATGTGGCGGTGCACCATATTTAAGCGCGTTGATCATACCGGAAAATTCGCTGTCCACGGCCGCTTTGTCATAACCAGCCAGTTCAAAGGCTTTATACATGATATCCGGGCGATGGTTACGGATGGCACCGGATGACAGCTCGATCCCATTACAGACAATATCATATTGCCAGGCGAGAATATCGAGCGGATCTTTATTTTCGAGCGCATCCATCTCGCCCTGAGGCATGGAGAAGGGGTTATGTGAGAAGTCGAGCTTCTTCAATTCCTCGTCATATTCGTACATCGGATAGTCGACGACCCAGCAGAACTTAAACTCGTCATCGCTGATCAGATCGAGCTTTTCGGCTGCCCGGGTCCGCGCAACACCGGCCAGTTTCGCCGCTTCCGCTTCCTTGCCAGCGGCAAAGAAAACACCGTCGTCCGGACCACAGCTAAGGTCAGCCAGCAGTTTCGCCGTACCCTCTTCACCATGGTTTTTTGCAATCGGACCGCCAGCAGCGCCCTCTTTCATGTTGATGTAGCCCAGACCCGCAAAGCCTTCGCCGCGTGCCCAATTATTCATATCATCGAAAAACTTACGGCTATTCTTACCGGCGCCCGGAGCGACGAAGGCGCGCACAGTGCCACCGGATGATGTAATTTTGTCAAACAAACCAAAGCCGGAGCCTTTGAAATGCTCAGATACGTCCTGAATAATGATCGGATTGCGAAGATCAGGCTTGTCCGACCCGTATTTCAACATCGACTCCTTGTAAGGAATGCGAGGAAATTCACCGGCAGGCGTAACGCTTTTACCATTTGCAAATTCTTCAAAAACGCCCGCAAGGACGGGTTCAAGCGCTTGAAACACATCTTCTTGAGTCACAAAGCTCATTTCCAGGTCAAGCTGATAAAATTCACCAGGAGAACGATCCGCCCGCGCATCTTCATCGCGGAAACAAGGCGCTATCTGGAAATAACGGTCAAAACCCGCCACCATCAGCATCTGTTTAAACATCTGCGGTGCCTGCGGCAGAGCATAGAATTTACCGGGATGGACACGGCTCGGTACGAGATAATCGCGCGCGCCTTCAGGCGAGGATGCCGTCAAAATCGGTGTCTGAAATTCAGTGAAGCCCTGCTCGGTCATGCGGTTACGCAAGGATGCGATAACCTTTGATCGCAGCATCATATTCGCATGTACTTTTTCGCGCCGCAGGTCGAGGAAACGATAGCGCAGACGGATATCTTCCGGATATTCCTGCTCACCAAAGACCGGCATGGGCAGCTCTTCCGCTGGCCCCTGCATTTCAACCGTATCTGCCACCAGTTCAACTTCGCCAGTCGGCAGGTTGGCATTTACTGTTTCTGTTGACCGCGCCGCCACTTTACCGGTGACTGTGATGACCGACTCTTTACGGGCAGAATCGAGCATCTTGAACGCCTCACTGCCTTCTTCGCTAACAATCTGGGTCAGGCCGAAATGATCACGCAGGTCAACGAACATCAGATTACCATGATCACGGATGTTGTGGATCCAGCCCGACAGACGGACTTCTTCGCCAACATCGGCTTTGCGAAGCTGAGAACAGTTATGGGAACGATATGCGTGCATGGTGAACCTTTGATATTTGAAATGTTTCTGATGGCGAAACTTATGAGGGCGTAACACAGGCCGAAAGGACATTTGTCAAGGAGGAAGCTTTTAATCTATAAAACTTATCGCACGGCCCAAGTCGGGACAAAATCGGCTAACCATAGAAATTGTCTATCAGAAATGTTTGCGAGCTTTGGCGTAGCTTGTATAGAACATGCATGAAAATTCATCCTTTACTGACTGACAATCAGGATATTGCCGATATTTGCGAACGCTTTTCGACCGCCGACTTTGTCGCGGTCGACACGGAATTCATGCGCGAAAACACCTATTGGCCCATCCTCTGCCTGATCCAGATTTCTGACGGCAAAGAAGCCGCTGCCATTGATCCACTGGCCAAAGGCGTTGATCTGAAGCCACTGATGGACCTGCTGGTTGAAAATGAAGATGTTCTCAAAATCTTTCACGCCGGCGGTCAGGATGTCGAAATCATCCACAATATCACTGGGAAGACACCGCACCCGATATTCGATACGCAAGTGGCTGCGATGGCCTTGGGGCCGAGCGAACAAATTGGTTACGCCAATCTGGTCGACAGTTGGCTCGGTATCACGCTGGACAAGGGCGCGCGCTTTACCGACTGGTCGCGACGGCCCTTGAATGCCAGACAGATTGAATATGCCATTGGTGATGTCACGCATTTGTCCGAAATTTTCTCCATGATGCTGGAAAAACTAATCGAAACCGGTCGCGGCATGTGGATCAATGCCGAGATGGAAAAACTTGCTGATCCCAATAATTATGTGAACGATCCCGAAAATTCCTGGCGCCGCATCAAGTTTCAGGGCCGTAATCTGGAAGCGCTCGGCCGTTTGAAAGCACTCGCTGCCTGGCGCGAAAAGGAAGCCCAGTCCAAGGATATGCCGCGCGGCCGGATCATGCGCGATGAGACTTTGGCCGATGTCGCCGCCCATCCGCCCAAGGATCAGCACAAATTGTCACAGGTGCGCGGTCTCTCGGCTGGCTGGAAAAATAATGACATCGGAGAACGGTTGATGGAGGCGCTTGCGAATGCGAAGCCACTGTCGAAAGACGAGCTACCCGATCGCAGTGGACGGCGTCCGAAATTCAGCAAAGAAAATGCTTTGGTCGCTGACTTGTTGAAATTGCTACTGAAAATCCGGTCGACGGAAATGAATGTCGCTTCAAAACTGCTCGCCCGTGCGGATGACCTGGAGCGCATTGTCGGCGGAGAACGCGAAGGCGTCGCTTTGCTGGAAGGCTGGCGCTACGACGAATTTGGGCGCGACGCAATTGACCTGATCGAAGGACGCATGAGTTTCACGGTAAAGGATGGAAAACTACAGATGACCCATCAGCCGGAAACAGAAGGCGAAGACGCGGAATGAGGGTTCAGCTGTTGCTCACGACAATCTTCTGTGCTGCACTTATGGCATGTTCGAACTCTGTAATGAAACAAGACATACCCGAACGTGGCGTGACACCGGGATATATATGCCAGACCGATGGTCTCGACACATTTGTTGGACGAAAAGCCAATAGTGAAACCGGAGGCCGCGCGCTCAAACAATCTGGCGCAAAAAGCCTGCGCTGGATTCCACCGCGTAGCTCGGTAACGATGGACTATCGTCAGGATCGTTTGAACATAGAATATAATGAAAAAATGGAAATCCAGCGCGTCAATTGCGGCTAAGCAGCGCTTATTCGGTCACCAATACCGGTTCCAACTCCAGCATATTGGCAAGCTGCATATGCCGCTTGGCCACTGCGTCACCGTAAAGCGGCTTCAAATCTTCGGCCATGACGATCTCCAGCCGTCCATCAATCTTGCGCAATTGAGTTTGCTCCAACGGATTGCGTGTACCACCGCTCAACCGCTGCCCCAACCGCATAGCCAGACCCCAACAAATTGCACGCTGCGTGGCTTTTTCGCTCGCAAGCTTGCCGCCGCCCGGGAAAATATTATTGCCGCCGCCGAAACTGGTAAATAGGGCCTGCCCCAGCTGTTCCCGCTCTGCTCCCGTGATGCCGACCCAGTTGCCATGTAGCCCCATCACGAGGCCCCGTTCTGCACGAAAGTTGGGATTGGCTCGCCAAGCTACATCACCCAGATTGCAAGCGGCTTGCCTTATACGCTGCCAGTCCGGCGGATCATCGGCAAAGACGGGACTAATCCATTCGCCAAGAAGCTTACTATTTGCCGGAAAACGTGCCTGTGCGGCCCCGGAATCCTCAGTCGCCAGCAACAAGGGGTCGCGCTTGCTCTCAGGCTTGCTGACGTTTTGAAACAGCAAGCCCTCGCGCGCGCCGTAGGCCGATACAATCATGGTGCTACTACCGAGATAGCGCACAACAAAGGAAAGTAGCCATGCGGCATCGTCCAATGTCGGAATCCGGGATGTTGAAAGGCCCGGCACCGCTTTGAGCTTGGCTTTATCCATCCGTGCCAACTGGCTGACCAAACGACGAGCCCGTTGCGGTTGCATTTCATAATGATGGATCACTGGCAGCGGATAGCCGCTGTCAAACATATCCAGCCGCGCGAGTGAGCGCCAAGAACCGCCGACCAGATAAAAAGGCAAGTCTTGCGCGTTTTGATCCCACCCGGTCTTTTTAAGCATCTTACGCACTTGCCGTTTAAGCTTGTCCTTACCCTTCGCGCGCAGATCGGCAACCCGCAGGACACCAAGCGGGAAGCTATACCGCTCCAGCACTTTCCCTTTGTCGATCAGGGCCAGCTCCAGACTGCCGCCGCCAAGGTCACCAACAATACCCCGTGCCTGCGGTATAGCCGAAAGCACGCCCAACCCCGCCAGCTCGGCTTCTTCTTCCCCCAGCAAAACCTGTGTTTCGAAACCGATTTTTGCAGCGGCTTTAAGCAGGTCTTTTCCGTTAGTGGCATCGCGGACAGCGGCGGTGGCGAAACTCTCAATCGAATCGACGTCCATTTCCGTACAAAGCCGGTAAAAACGCTCCAGCGCCTGAACGGCCAGCATCATCGAATCTTCAGCAATGGCCCCTGTCGTCGCCAGTTCCTTACCCAGACCAGCCATGACTTTTTCGTTGAATAAGATAGCTGGAACGCGGGCGGAACCTTGATAAACAACTAATCGGATAGAGTTGGACCCAATATCAACAATGGCCGTCCGGCGGTTGATCCGCGGCGATTTTCTCTTTCTGGTTATTTGCAATCCCCCAACCTGCATCCGGCAATCGCAATCAGGCTTTTTTCTTGCGGCGACGTAAAGACAGTCGTGGCACTGCAGTGCTTTTGGTCAAGGATTTACCACGTCCCGATAGTGATGGGTTTGTCATAAAATAGCGATGCAGATTGAATGGCTTATCCGACGGCTTGACCCTTGTGTAGCTGCCATCCGGATTAAGCTCCCAGCTCTGTTCATCGTCAATCAGGTTCGCGACCATGACCTGGTCTAATATCTGGTCATGGACCGTCGCATTCGTAATCGGCATCATATATTCCACCCGGCGATCAAGGTTACGCGGCATCCAGTCGGCTGAGCTTATGTAGAGAGCGGCTTCATTGTTGGGAAGATCGCTGCCATTACCAAAAGCCCATATCCGGCTATGTTCCAAAAAGCGGCCGACCACGGATTTAACCCGGATATGGTCGGACATCCCGGGAACTCCGGGGCGCAAGCAACAGATGCCGCGAATGACCAGATCAATTTCAACACCAGCATTGCTTGCCGCATAGAGCTTTTCAATAAGTGCCGGATCAACCAGAGAATTCATCTTCGCCCAGATCATCCCAGGTTTACCGGCCCGTTCATTGGCAATTTCGCGATCAATCAAATCCATCAAGTCATTGCGCATATAGCGCGGAGACATCGAGATCATTTCCAGTTTTTCAGGTTCCACATAACCGGTAATATAATTAAACAATTGTGCTGCATCGCGCGCAGCCTTCGGATCAGCGGTGAAAAAGCTCAAATCGGTATAAATTTTCGCGGTTACCGGATGGTAGTTACCTGTGCCAAAGTGACAATAAGTCCGGTACCCTTCCTGCTCTTTGCGTACGACCAGAGAAATCTTGGCATGAGTTTTCCACTCGATAAAGCCATAAACCACCTGCACCCCGGCGCGTTCAAGCGCGCTGGCCCAGAGCAGATTTTGTTCCTCGTCAAACCGGGCTTTGAGTTCCACGACTGCAGTAACCGATTTACCCGCTTCCGCAGCATCGATCAGCGCACGGATCACAGCTGATTGCTTACCTGCGCGATAGAGCGTCTGCTTAATCGCGACCACATCAGGATCCGCAGCGGCTTGCCGCAGAAATTCGATCACTACCTCAAACGATTCATAAGGATGGTGGACCAATATATCCTTATCCCGGATCGCCGCAAAACAATCTCCACCATGGTCACGAATGCGTTCGGGAAAACGCGGACTATACGGTGTGAATTTGAGATCCGGACGATCTTCTTCGACCAGCAGGTCAAGATCCCCTATACCAACCAAGCCATCAATACGGCTTTCAGTAGCGCCTTCGGTCAATAGATTTTCACGCAACATCGCAACCACTGGCTCAGATAGATCCGAACTCATTTCAAGGCGAATGACATCACCCCGGCGCCGACGTTTGATGGCGCTGCGAAAATAGCGAACAAGGTCTTCCGCCTCCTCTTCCACCTCGATATCACTGTCACGAATGATCCGGAAAAGACCGCTATTTGTCACGTCATAACCCGGGAAAATTTGATCGGAATAGCATTGGATGACGGATTCAACGGAAACATAGGTTGCTGTCTTACCGGGCATCCGGACGAACCGCGGCAGTCCCGACGGGATCATAACCAACTCCCGTATCCGTTGGCGATCAGATTTACGGACTAAATCAAATACTAAGCTCAAGCCCTTGTTGGGAATGAAAGGAAAGGGATGAGCCGGGTCCAGCGCTTGTGGGGTCAGGACGGGAAATATCTGATCCAGAAAATGCTTCTTGAGCCATGTATCATTTGCCTCATCCAACTCGGAGGCCGACAGAACATAGATATCCTGTTCAGCCAACGCACTGGAGAGTTGATCCCATACCTTTTGCTGATTGGCGGTCAAAATGTTGCTCTGCTTGGCGATAGCCAATAGCTGTTGGCTTGCAGTCAAACCGTCCGCTGATCGTTCTTCAATATTCTGACGAAACTGACCCACTAGTCCGGCAAAACGAACCATGAAAAATTCATCGAGATTATTGCCGGAAATGGACAGGAAGCGAAGCCGTTCGAGTAGCGGATGCGAGCTGTTCTGCGCTTCCTCGATAACCCGTTCATTAAAGCCCAGCCAGCTGATTTCACGATTGAAATAGCGCTCTAATCCGCCTTCCTCAACATAGGCGAGGCTCTGATTCTCACTATCGGATTCTGGCGTCTGGGGGACAAGACTATCCATTCAACCTTCCTCAATATTCGTCGCTGTTTCCGGCTCTTTGCCAGACTTCTTCAAAGTCAACTCGTGCTGCGACAATGCTTCCATAGCTATAGCACGGGTGATCGGCTTCTTTTTTTCTATAGCAAGATTATCCATTCGTTGCGCCAAAAGCTGAACATTCCGATAACTGCGTTCCATTCTCTTGCGCAGAAACGACAAGGCATCTTCGGAAATGGAAAGTCCGCGCTGTGCATAATATTTCTGCAGCAGACCTTCGATCATCGATTCATCCGGTGAGCCTATTTCGATGAGTAAGGAAGCGGCCAATCGCGATTCTAGATCCGGTAACTGCACGCCCCATTCTGAAACCGGTTTTCCAGACGTTAGCAGCAGCGGTTTGCCTTCTTCCTTCGCGCGATTCCAGAGATGAAATAAATCCGCATTGGCCATCATCTCAGCATTATCGACTATATGACCGCTGCTATCTTGTTCAAACTGGCGCGCCATAGCGGATTTTCCAGATGCAGGACCGCCTACCAATATGGCCGTAAGATTAGGCCAGCTTCGCCAGTTTTTCAGATATTCATGCACCTGAGCGTTGGCATCCGTGACAATATAACCATCATCTTTTGCAGACAACGCGGTGTCCAAAGGAAGTGCGATTTGGGTCACTGTTCCTGCTCGTCACTCCCGGCATCTTCTGTTTGTGCCGCAGGGGTCCCCCCTCCACGACTGATCCGCAACGCTCCAGAACCTTGCTGAACCTGCCAACCTTTAGAACGAAGCGCTGAAGCCAGATCTGATAGATTGCCGTTAAAAGATACCCGCATGACCGAAACACCGCCCAATGCCAGACTGGATGTCGAGGCAGAAGAAACCCCGGGGACAGAGCGGACAGAAGATTCGCCACGACCGACCGCGCCTACATCAGGGGTATCGAACTGAATTGTGACAGTTATTGCCGGACCCACCGGAGTCAGCGCAGCGCCGCTCTCGCCGGTACCATCGCTTTCACTGCTCGTTGATTCGATAGTACTGCCGGTTTCAGACGCCAATTCGGCCTCTATTTCTTTCTCCAGCGCTTCGAGATCAAACCCTTCATCTTCAATGATCAGCGATTTGTCGGTCCGTAAAACCCCGCGCGACAAGGCACTGGTATATATGCTGTCGAGACGTTTTATCGCTTGATCCAGCATCGCCGGAATACCGTCGCTTGAGTTTGCATTCAGAGTGAAGCTCTCGATATATTTGTTGTCTGGTCCATAGCGGGCGCTAAATCGTCCCGTTACGGGCCCACCCGGATATTCATAGTGCATCCGGACAATTGGAATAATCACATCAGCAGCACCGAATTGATCCAATATCATCCGCCACCAGCGACGATCATGACGATCCGCCTGCCCTGCTGTCAGCATTAGCGATTCGCTGTCGGACCCATAGGGGCGGACATAGTCAATCGCGCTATCACCCGCACGGAACCGGGCCCAAGCTTTTTGCCATTCGGTTTTATTTTCAAATACCTGCGGCGATCCTTCGCTCCACATGATCGGCAGGACAAGCAAAGGTGGTGATCTCAACCGTCTGCCGCCGACGCCCAAAATCTGGCCGGCGCGCGCGCGATCGAACATGACACCTAATCTCGCGATATAGCGGGTCGGGCCGATTTGCTCTTCCTCAACAATGATTGCAGAGACGATATTATTCAACGCGCCATCCGACAGCCCAGCAGTCTTGCCCCCCTGCGTGCGGGCATAAAGCATGGCCCATGCTTTTCTTTGCGCTTCTTCCCAGCCCTTTTTGCGCGCTTCAAATGCATTTTTTCCACGAGTGTCTACTTCAACGCCGAGCACTTCAAAATCACCGCTGCTGGCGAGCGGGGCTACACCGCGTTCCGTGCCTTCAAGCTGCGCATAAACTAGCCCGGCAGTAGCCAGTCCAATCAACGCAAACAGGACACCAAATCGGTATTTAAAACTAGTGAAAAATCTCATTTCCGCTCTTTTGACGATTATGACGTGGAAATCCACCCACGACTTGTCTAATCGCCTAATTTATGAGTGACAAACGAAATGAACCGGAATCTTACACTTATGCGAAAGCCGGTGTATCGATTGAGGCAGGAAACGCGCTAGTCAAGGCTATCGCCCCGCTTGCCAAAGCAACCGCACGTGCAGGTGCCAACGCCGAACTAGGCGGCTTTGGGGGATTTTTCGACCTCAAGGCGGCGGGCTATGATGACCCGTTGCTGGTTGCCGCCAATGACGGTGTGGGCACCAAGCTGAAATTGGCAATTGACCATGACTGTCATGACACGGTCGGTATTGATCTGGTCGCCATGTGCGTGAATGACCTGATCGTACAGGGCGCAGAACCGCTATTTTTCCTGGATTATTTTGCGACAGGGAAACTGGAAAACGGAGTCGCCGAACGGGTTGTCGCTGGCATTGCCGAAGGCTGCAAAATGTCCGGCTGTGCCTTGATTGGTGGCGAGACCGCGGAAATGCCGGGCATGTATGCGGAAGGCGACTATGACCTGGCAGGCTTTTGTGTCGGTGCCGTCGAACGCGAGAAGGCTTTGACAGGCGCGCAATTGGCCGACGGCGATCTATTACTGGGCCTTGCCTCCTCCGGCATACATTCCAATGGCTATTCCTTAGTGCGCCGGCTGGCGGAGGACAAAGGCTGGAAATTGGATCGACCGGCACTGTTCGACCCCGACGTGCTGTTGATTGAAGCTTTGATTGCGCCGACCCGAATTTATGTGAAATCCTTGCTACCGCTCATGCAATCAGGTCGAATCAAGGCGCTGGCCCATATTACCGGTGGTGGACTGCTGGAAAATATTCCGCGCGTATTGCCGGATGACATGCATGCCCATGTCGATGCCGACAGCTGGTATCAGCCACGCCTAATGGCTTTTCTGCAAGCGCAGGGCAATATCGAGCCGGAAGAAATGGCACGGACCTTCAATTGCGGGATCGGTATGATATTGGCCGTATCTCCCGATGACGTGGCTTCGGTGGTTACTGATCTGCAAACCGCTGGAGAGACTGTGCATCAGGTCGGCGTTATCAAATCTGGCAGCAAAGGCTGCACAGTGACAGGTGCAGCAGGGACATGGTCGGCCTTAGGCGATTGGATCGCAACTCATGATGGCTGATGCCAGATGAAAGAGCGGGCCAAAGTCGCCGTCTTGATTTCGGGTCGTGGGTCCAACATGGCTGCATTGGTTTACGCGGCAAAGGCGGATGATTGTCCTTATGAAATCATACTCGTTGCTTCCAATGACCCGGCAGCGCCCGGCCTTCAGCTTGCGGAGGCAGAAGGTATTGATACGTTCGCTCATCCTCATAAGGGACTGAACCGCGCAGAGCTTGACCAGATCATGCATGAGGCGGTGACCAAGACAGGTGCTGAATATATCGCGTTGGCAGGCTACATGCGGATATTGAGCGATGAATTCGTCAGCAAATGGCAAGATCATATGCTGAACATCCACCCCAGCCTTTTACCGAAATATAAGGGTCTGAACACTTATCAACGCGCTTTGGATAGCGGCGACACCCAGGCCGGATGCAGCGTGCATCTGGTAACTCCAGAGCTTGATGATGGACCGGTGCTTGCACAAACCGCTGTCGCGATATTGTCCGATGACACTGCCGATCTTTTGGCCGAACGTGTGTTAATCGCCGAACATCAGCTTTATTCCACAACACTGGCAAAATATGTCACGCGCGAGATGGATCCCAACTGGATATTAGCTGAAGTGCGAAAGCGGGCCCTGGCGTTGGAAGAAACATATGAACGCCCCAGTTTCGGAGCGCCAGGCTGGCGTGTTGGAAGTGAAAAAACCGGAAAATATTTCGCCTATTTTTCTCACCGGCACTTTGGCGAGACCGGCACGTCTCTGTTCGTCAAAACTAGCGGACTGGACGAACAAAGCGCTTTGCTTGACGCCGATCCGGACCTCTATTTTGCACCCAAATTTTACGGAAAATCGGGATGGATCGCTATCCGTCTTGACACTGGCCGAACCGACTGGGGGCATATTGCCGATTGTTTAAAGAAAAGCTGGCGCATGGTCGCACCAAGGCGTCTGACCAGGATGCTGGATATCGCGGACGAATTTTAGGGGAATTCGCATCGCGGGATGAAACATAAATCTTTGATGGCAAGGAGGAGGGAGGATTCGCCGCCAAAAATTCTTTTCTGGGATGACGTTTCATCCGCGATGCTTAACTATTGACTAGCGATCATCTCCATAAATACCGATACGGCATTAGGACCGTAGTGGCTCTACTCACATTCCCGCTTCAACTGCCAGTCGAACCATGTCGGCTGCGCTGGGAACATCCAGCCGCTTCATCAGGATAGCGCGATGCATCTTGATCGTACGCTCACTTAAATTGAGTTCATGCGCAATCTGCTTGTTTAACAAACCCTTGGCAATAAAATTTAAGACTTCTCTTTGCCTATTTGAGAGATCTTTGACGATCTCGGTCGCGCGCATCCGCCTTGCCTTGGCCAGACTCGGTCCATCCGCATCTATCTCTACCTGAGATCCCAGAAAATATTCGAGTTCGCCGTCCTTATCAAACAGAGGCGCAACGAGAACCGCATTTTGAAAAGCCGTTCCGTCCTTCTTGTAGTTAAGAATCTCGACAAGCACCGGTTTGCGTTCCCGCACACCGCGCCTGATTTCTTCCGTCAGCCATGGCTCCGTTGCCGGTCCGGCAAGAAAGCGGCAGTTCCGTCCAATGATAAAATCGGGCGTATATCCGGTCAGGTCAGAAAAGGCCTGATTAGACGCCACAATAGGGTTGTCGGGAAGGCGCGGATTGCTGATCACCGAAGCAATCGGGCTGTTGTCGATCAACGCTGTTACAGTGGTTTTGGGCAAATCAACCTTCGGGACTGATTGCCGCTCTACTTTGTTATTCCCATCCTCTGCGTTCATAAATCAAACTTAGTCCATCTCAGCCCGCTATGGCAAGCAGAATGCCCCGATATTCAAAGCTATTTTGATCCGCCCTTGCAGCGCTTCGAGCAATATTTCACCTCATCCCAAACATCTTTCCATTTCCTCCGCCAAGTAAACGGACGACCGCAGGTCACGCAGATTTTCTCTGGTAGATTCTCTTTTTTGATTTGTTTTTTTGCTGGCATTTCAAGCGCGTTACTATGGAACAACACCCTCTACTACCGATTTTGCATTATCGACCCTAATGGCCGCGCCGTTGATAAATTTGGATTCGTCCGATGCTAGAAACAATATCGTGTTGGCAATGTCATCTGGCTCTCCCAGAGCACTGGCCGCTGGCCCTTCACTGGCGGGCCGCAGATCGTCTCTGCCCATCATCTTGGGTCCGATCTCTTCAACCATAGGTGTCAAGATTCCTGCGGGATGAACACTGTTGCAGCGAACATTATAACCGTTATTGGCGCAATGCACGGCGATGCTGCGGGTCAAGCTTTCAACTGCGCCTTTGGCAGCGGCATAAGCCGCAACAACCGGCTCTCCCTGAATCGAGGCAATGGACGCCATATTGATGATCGATCCGCCACCGGATGCCTTCATCGCTGGCACCGCATATTTGCATCCGAAAAAGGTTCCGTCAGCGCTGACCGCCATCACGAACCGCCATTCCTCCGCGGTCTGGGTCTCGATGGTTCCCGGCTCCACGACGCCGGCATTGTTGACAAGTATATCGAGCTTACCATGCCGCGATACGACATCAGCGATCAGATCTTCCCAAGCCGATTCGTCGCGAACATCCTGAACGTGAAATTCGGCGGCACTCCCAATTTCGGAGGCGACTCTTTGACCATTTTCCTGATCCATATCTGTCAGAATGACCTTCGCGCCTTCTCGCGCGAACATACGGGCGTCGGCCTCTCCAAGCCCCTTTGCTGCGCCAGTAATGATCGCGATTTTGCCTTCAAGTCTGCCCATCGTCCATCCTCTCTTTTTTGCCAACTATCCTTTGATTAGCAGCACATGCTACGCACTGGCCCTAACAATATGAGGGAGAGCGGGATGGATAAAGTGGAACAGCTATTAGCGCGGGAAGAAATTCGCGACATCCTGCACTGCTATTGCAAGGGCATTGATCGCCGCGACTGGAAACTGGTGCGCTCATGCTTCGCGGATGACCATATTCACAAGCATGCTGAATATACCGGCCCGCCCGACGAATTTATAGCGTTTGCCAGTCAGATATTGGAAAAAGTGCCTGACACGCATCATTCCATTTCAAATGTTCATATCAATTTCAGCAGCGACGGAAACAGCGCTTCAACAGAAGCCAATTTCGTAGCCTATCATTACATTCAGGAAGGCACGCCTGAATTCACACCCGTCCCAACCGGCGGCAAAGCCACCGACTGGATTGTGGCCGGTCGATATTGCGACAAGTTTGAAAAGCGCGACGGAAAATGGATTATCGTCCGGCGCGAAGCGTTCCACGATTGGGAGCGTTACGAAGAGGCTAGTCCCAGGCCCGACTCATAACCATCCTGCCAATTCCGGTTCATGCGAGAGCCAGTTGCATTTTTCTCAAGTTTACAAAGTTTACTAAGTCCTTTTGGGGAATTTTCAGCGCCTCACAGCGCCCGCTAACTATTTCAAAAATTGCAAAAGCCACACCTAAATAGGCGCCTCTAGGCTGTTGCGAGATATTCAAAATTGAGAAAGAGCCGCAATTGTTACTATCACACCAGCGCCTTTATAGGAAAGACAGCCCGCAATAAGCTTGCCAAGCCGTCGGTGCCGCCCCTTGGGCGCCAGCCGGAGAACATGTCGCGGCATTCGCCCTGCCGCTGCCAAAAGCAAAAGCGGTCAAGGAAAAGGTCATAAGCAACCTGAAATGCTTGATGATATTTTGCACTGGTCTCCTTCCCACAATTTTGACCGCCTGGCGCTGGCTTCCCCACTCCAGCGCCGACGATCAAATTGTGGTCGGACAGACCATGCTTAGGATCCCGCAAAAGCCTTATAAAACTGAGACTTATGCAAAAACTCCTATCCTACGATTTCATCTTCGTTGAAGAAATAGGCGATTTCGATCGCTGCATTCTCATCGCTGTCAGAACCATGAACCGTATTAGCTTCAATGCTCTCGGCCAACTCTTTGCGAATTGTACCGGGTGCTGCGTCCGCTGGGTTAGTCGCGCCCATGATGTCGCGATTGCGCTGCATGGCGTTTTCGCCTTCCAGAACCTGAACAACAACGGGTCCGCTGATCATGAAGTCTACCAGTTCGCCAAAGAAAGGACGTTCTTTATGAACAGCGTAGAAACCTTCTGCCTGCTCGCGGGTCATGTGGATGCGCTTGGAAGCGACAACGCGCAGACCAGCTTCTTCCAGCATTTTGGTGACCGCACCGGTCAGATTACGCTTGGTAGCGTCGGGTTTGATTATCGAGAATGTCCGTGTACCGGCCATGATTTTGCTCCGTAAAAATAGTAAGAAGAGAGGGTGAATCTAAAGTTGCGCCGCCCTTAGCCGCTGCACTGCAACATGGCAAGTATTGAGACGATGCCTAAGGCCCTTCGACCCAGCGACCGCCATCCTGCTTCCAATAGCGTGGCGTAACATCGTCCTTTGCGGATAAGGCACGCCAGGCTGTTCTTGCATTATCAATCTGCTCTGCTGTGAACAAATAGAACGCGCGATCAAAAGCCAAGGCATCATCGCGCCATTCGCCGTCGGTAAGGGCCACAAACCGGGCGCCATTAGTAGCCTCACATTGAGCGGAGATGAGAATAGGTTGCGCATCGTCCTGCTCACCGCCCGCCAGCCCGTGCGCAAGAAAACTCTCGGGAGCAGCCTGCCACAGCGCCTTGCTGAGTTTCTCCAGTTGGCCAACAAAGCTCGACACCAGCAACATTCTCTGCCCGCCATCCAGTGTTTTCTGGGCCAGCACCGGCACCAGCTTTTCTGCAGGATCGCGGGTCAGATGATAGAAGTCGACCTGCACAGTCAAATAATCCTGGCCGTCAGCCTATTGTTCAAAATTTTCGGCAACATATTGATCCAGCAAACGCACACCAAAGCCGGTCGCTCCCTTGTCCCAGACTGCACCGGGTTTGTCTGCCCAAACCATGCCAGCAATATCCAGATGCGCCCATTTGACGCCATCTTTGATAAATCTTTTCAGGAATTGTGCCGCTGTAATCGATCCTGCGCCCTTACCACCGACATTTTTCATGTCAGCAATAGGGGAGTTGATTTGCTTGTCATAAGCAGCGGTCAGCGGAAAACGCCAGAGCGGATCACCGGCCGTCTTGCCAGCGGCGAGCAGCTTGTCCGACAAGTCGTCATCATTGCTGAAACAGCCAGCATGTTCATTGCCCAGCGAAACAATGATCGCGCCAGTGAGCGTCGCCAGATTGACGACGACTTCGGGCTCAAATGTTTCCTGAGTCCAATGCAAGGCATCGCAAAGGACCAAACGCCCTTCGGCATCGGTGTTGATAACCTCGATCGTCTGACCACTCATGCTGGTTACCACGTCACCGGGACGTTGGGCGTTGCCATCGGGCATATTCTCGACCAGTCCGCAAACACCAATTACATGGGCTTTGGCTTTGCGCCCTGCTAGGGCCTTCATTGTCCCCGCGACCGCGCCTGCACCGCCCATATCCCATTTCATGTCTTCCATGCCGCCAGGTGGTTTCAGCGAGATACCGCCAGTATCAAAGGTCACACCTTTACCGACCAGCGCGAGTGGTTTTTTCTGCGCGCCATTGGTTCCGTCCCAACGCATGGCAAGCATCCGCGGCGGGCGAATGGAACCCTGGGACACACCCAGCAGCGCGCCCATGCCGAGCTCTTCCATTTCTTTCTGGCCGAGCACGGTAAATTCGACGCCCATATCCTGAAGCTCTTCACAGCGCGCCACGAAGCTTTCCGGATAGATCACATTGGCAGGTTCCGAAACCAGCTCACGGGTCAGCGCGACACCATCAGCGACAGCCGAGAGATCCTGCCAAACTTGCGATGATCCCATATCAATGTCGAGCACTGTGATAGCCTCAAGCGTTTGCTTGGCGTTTTCCGGCATGGTGGTACGATATTTGTCGATTCTCCAGCTGCGCAGCTTCGCACCGAATAGCAGACGCGCCAACTGGTCCTGCTCGAGCCCGGCGCCGTTGATCGCCAGGTGTTTCACTCCCGATGCAATCAACTTAGCAACAATCGCAGCGCCAGCTGCTTCACAGTCTTTGCGTTCACCCTTGCCGATACCGGTCAGGATGATCTGAATAACCGCATCGCCCTCCGTCACAAAAGTCTGAAATGTTTGCCCGGTCTTTCCTTTAAACCGTCCCGCTTTCGCCGCAGCCCGGACCATGTCCGCCTGTTCTAACGATATTTCCGCGCTATCCAATCCATCTTTACCGATAGCAAAACCGATGGCGTCGGGCGTGGAAGAAGGGCTGGCGGCAAAGGTGAATTTCATGGGTCAAGCGTCCTTATCAATCGATTAATCGCCGTGGTATCACGGATATTTGATGTTCTGTTCAGGGTGGATCAATGAAAGATTGGCACTGTCTTTGCAATCATCATTTCACACTGGTTACCGATCAAATTGGGTCATTGCTAAAAATCTGCAACAGAAAATTTGCAGCAAACGCAATCTGGTGCAATAGGGCGGTGGTCGGGTTGGCGACATCGTTTAGATCGCCGATAACTCATTGGGCCAAAGGTAGGTTAATCTCGTCGATGAAATCTTCAATCGCACTGATTGCTCTGACTCTTCCCTTTGCTCACGCACAAATTGCGGTGGCGCAAACGGCCGCAGACACACCCGAAACAGTTGCCGAAAAGGCCCCGGAAAAATCAGATGAAATAGAGTTTAGCGCGGATGCAATCGACTATGATTTTGAGAATGACATCGTCACCGCCAAAGGCAACGTTCTTCTCAACCGCGACGGATACAAGCTACGCTCTGACACAGTAACGTGGAACCGCAAGACTGGCGTCGTCGAAGCTACTGGCAATATCCGCTCTATCAGCCCGGATGGCGATACCGCCTACGGCGACAGCATCGTACTTACCGACAGCTTGCGAGATGGCATTGTCGACAACTTGTTGCTGGTGCTGGAAGATGGCAGCCGATTGGCAGCACGTCAGGGAGAACGCTTCGGTGATGGCTCGGTCATTCTAGACAATGCCGCTTACACAGCGTGCGCTGTTACAACCGAAGATGGTTGCCCCAAAAATCCAAGCTGGCAGATCAAGGCGGTGAAGGTCCGCTATGACCCGATCAAAAAGCGGGTAAGCTATGACGGTGCAAGGATAGAGATATTTGGGCTACCGGTCCTGCCACTTCCCGGTCTGTCTCACCCGGTCAGCTTTGAAAATCGCAGCGGGCTGCTCGTCCCAAACCTGCGAATAGATTCAACTAACGGCGTTGCAGTGTCGGTGCCCTATTATTTCAGCATCGCACCCAATCAGGACGCGACGGTTACGACGCAGGTTTTTACCGAGGTAGCCCCTCTCATCAGCGGCACGTTTCGCAATTTGGATGAGAAAGGTGCATTTCAAATGACGGGCTATGCGACCTATAGTTCGCGAATTCCAACTGGTTCGGCTGGTGGCTTGTCGGAATCCGAAAAAGATTTTCGCGGATATTTTGAAACAAGCGGTCGGTTCGTACTCGACGATAAATGGACGATTTCACAATCGGCTCGGATCGCTTCTGACCGCACTTTCCTGCGCCGTTATGACATTAGCGATGATGACAGCCTTCGCTCGACTATAAATGTCGAGCGCATAGATGACAGCAGCTATTTTTCGCTAGCGGGTTGGGCATTTCAAACATTGCGCGCTGGCGATCCCCAAAACCGCGTTCCGATTGCGCTGCCCGTCGTCGACTATCGTAAGCGTTTCGCGGACCCTGTTTTGGGTGGAAATGCCCAGATTCAACTTAATAGTCTGGCAATTGGACGAACCGAAGGGCAAGATACACAGCGCGCTTTTGCGTCCGCACGCTGGGATCTGCGTACACTGACAACTATGGGTCAGGAAATTACTCTCACCGGCTTTGCACGCGGGGACGTCTATAATAGCGAGGATAACGCGCTCAACGAAACCGCGATTTATCGGGGCGATTCAGGGTGGCAAACCCGCGGCATTGTGACTGCGGCAATAGATGTGAAATGGCCGTTTATCGGTCAAGCCTTTGGCGGAACCCAAACCCTGACGCCCCGTTTGCAAGTGGTCGCAACGCCGGCTATTTCAAATTTGTCATTACCAAATGAAGATTCTCGTTCCGTTGATCTGGAAGACACCAATCTTTTTGCGTTGAACCGCTTCCCGGGCTATGATCGATACGAGGATGATGTCCGTGCGACCTATGGGTTGGAATGGAATCTCACCCGACCCAATTTGAGAGTCGATGCCATTGTTGGCCAAAGTTACCGGTTAGCCAATAATAGCAATATTGTGCCTGACGGAACCGGCTTGTCCGAACGATTTTCCGATATTGTTGGCCGCACAGAGGTTCGGTTCAAGGATATTGTGAAATTTACCCACCGATACCGGCTGGATAAAGAGAGCATTGCCGTCAGACGCAATGAGATTGATGCCACGGTGGGATCGAAAAACACATATGCACAAATAGGCTATTTACGGCTGAACCGGAATATTGGAGCTGGCGTCGAAGATCTCAGCGATCGCGAAGAAGTGCGCGTCGGTGGGCGTTTTCAGATTGATAAATACTGGTCTGTGTTTGGTTCTGCCATCATTGATCTCACTGATGCTCAGGAAGATCCGACTTCCTCGGCGGACGGATTTGAACCGGTTCGACACCGGATCGGTGTGGCATATGATGACGGCTGCTTGTCTCTTGGTGTAACCTGGCGCTACGATTACGAAGATACTGGCGATGACCAACGCGGTAGCACTTTCCTGTTCCGACTGGCCTTACGCAATTTGGGTGTGTAAGGCGTTTGGTAATGATAAAGGACTGCTCATATTAGGTTCAGCCGAATTTTGATATTTGTTGGTTTCAAAATGTCCTTAGAGTTTGAAAAGAAACGAAAAATGAATTTTATGCGTACCAAAATGTCGAGTAAAGGCACCAAATTTGCGATTGCAATGTCAGCTGTTTTACTGGCAGCAACACCTTCCGCAAGCCAGACAGTTTCAGACGGCAGCGTCCCGCAAGCGGGTCTGGATATTCCCGAAGAACTGACCATTTTTGGTCAAAATGATCCCAACGTTCGTCGGGCTACCGCGCTCGTCAACGGCGATATTATCACAGGCACTGATGTTGATCACCGCCTTGCCCTGATTGTCGCGGCCAATGGCGGTGAAGTATCGGATGAAGAGCGGGAAAGGCTACGTCTTCAGGTTCTACGGAACCTGATTGATGAAACACTGCAGATTCAAGAAGCAGAAGCCAATGAGATCACGATTTCCAATGGAGAAATCGAACAGACTTTCAATCAAGTTGCCCAACAGAATTTCAAACAAGACGTGAGTGCCTTCGATGCTTTTTTGCGTACGAAAGGTTCCTCGACCAATACCTTAAAGCGCCAAATAAAGGGCGAACTGGCCTGGAGCCGTTTGCTTCGCAGAAATATCCAGCCCTTTATCAATGTTGGCGATGACGAGGTAAATTCAATCATCGAACGACTCAACGCATCCAAAGGCAGTACGGAATATCGCATTGGCGAAATCTATATGTCGGCAGCGCCCGAAGCGGCGGAACAGGTCGCCGTCAATATGCGCAAGATATTGGATCAAATCCGTCAAGGCGGCTCATTTGTAGCCTATGCGCGGCAATTTTCAGAAGCTTCGACCGCTGCAACCGGGGGCGACCTGGGCTGGGTCCGTCCAGCGCAATTGCCCCAATCACTCGCCGAGGCAGCGACTCAAATGCAAGTCGGCCAGGTTGTCGGACCTATTGAAGTGCCAGGCGGGTTCTCGATCCTGTACCTCATCGATCAGCGACAGATTTTGACGGCCGACCCGCGCAACGCTCTTTTGAGTTTGAAACAGTTGTCCATCACTTTCCCGCCGGGAACAACCGAGGCACAGGCAACGACACAGGCCGCTCAATTTGCAACAGCCACACAAAATATCAAAGGCTGTGGCGCAGCGAATGAAGTCGCTACCCAGATAGGCGCACAAGTTGTCGACAATGACCAAGTCCGGCTGAGAGATCTCCCTGGACCGCTGCAAAATACAGTTGCCAAATTGCCCATCGGACAAGCCAGCCAGCCTTTTGGCTCGGTGGCTGATGGTGTGCGTGTCTTGATACTGTGCGGCCGGGATGACCCTCAATCTGCTGCCGCGCCGTCGTTCGATCAAATCATGTCGCAACTGGAAAATGAGCGTGTAAACAAAAGGGCACAAATCTATCTGCGCGACCTTCGTCGTGACGCCATCATCGAATATAACTGATACATGGTGAGGGGAAGCAAACCCTTTGTAATTTCATGTGGCGATCCAGCAGGGGTAGGGCCTGAAATTATCAGCAAAACCTGGCTGGCGCGCGAAAGCTTCGATCCTCCGCCCTTTTTCGTCGCCGGGAATTTCGCCGATTTCGAAGGACGCTATAATATTCCTGTTGTGAAAATTTCTGAGCCTGTGGAAGCAAGTCTCAAATTTGATGACGCCCTGCCCGTTTTACATATTTATGATGGTGAAATGACTCACCCGGGCAAACCGACGCTGGACGGGGCCCAATGTGCGTTACATGCCTTGGAAATCGCCTGCGGTTTGGCCCGCTCGGGGGACGCGGGAGCCGTAATCACCGCCCCGGTTTCCAAGTCACAGCTCTATCAAGTCGGCTTTCGTTATCCGGGACAAACCGAGTTTGTTTCTGAAAGATGCGGCATTGCGCGTGAGAATGCGGTGATGATGCTGGCAGGACCATCACTTCGCGTCATACCGATGACAACGCATATCCCGCTAAAAGAAGTTTCGAGCCAACTCACCCATGGCTTGATCGTCGCTCGCATCAAGTCCGCTGCCAAGGCGATGACACGGAATTTCGGTATTGAAAATCCCCGTATCGCCATTGCCGGTATTAACCCCCATGCCGGCGAAAATGGCAATTTGGGTGAAGAAGAAAAACTGGTGATGCAACCGGCAATTGATGAGCTTCGCGAACTAGGTCTGGATATAAGGGGCCCGCTCCCGGCCGACACAATGTTCCATGAAGAAGCCCGCGCAAAATATGATATCGCTCTGTGCCCTTATCATGATCAAGCTCTAGTGCCGTTGAAAACACTACATTTTTTTGACGGTGTAAACATGACACTGGGTCTTCCCATCGTCCGGACATCGCCCGATCACGGCACGGCATTTGATATTGCCGGTCAAGATATCGCTGACCCGCGGTCGATGATTGCAGCAATCGAAATGGCAGCGACCGCCGTGTCCCACCGTGAAAAATACGACAATTGAAAGACCGACCGCCCCTGCCTCCGCTAAGAGAGGTGATTAAGAAACATGGCCTGACCGCCAATAAGGCACTAGGTCAGAATTTCTTGCTAGATACCCAATTGCTATCACGGATTGCAGCCGTTCCGGGCGATTTGACTGGCGCTTCGGTTTTCGAAGTTGGTCCCGGCCCTGGCGGGCTGACGCAAGCTTTGCTGCAAGCGGGCGCACAGGTGACGGCGGTGGAACGAGATGAGCGCTGCTTGCCTGCCCTCCAAGACCTGTCCGATCATTTCCCTGGAAAACTGACGGTCATCAACGAAGACGCCTTAAAAATTGACCTGACACAATTGTTCGATATGCCTTTTCATATCGTTTCAAATCTGCCTTATAATGTCGGGTCCGCCTTACTGATCAAATGGCTATCAGGTGCAGATTGGCAACCTGCATGGCAATCCCTGACGCTAATGTTTCAACGGGAAGTGGCAGAGCGGATTGTCGCCAAGGAAGGCTCAAGCGCTTACGGGCGGCTGTCAATATTGGCGCAATGGCGTTGTGATACGAAACTCGCCATGTCCGTTCATCGTTCAGCTTTTACGCCCCCACCGAAAGTCATGTCGGCAATCGTACATCTGACCCCGAAACCGCAGCCAGATGGCGTCGATCCCGAGATGCTCGCCAAACTCACCCAGACCGCCTTTAGCCAGCGCCGCAAGATGCTGCGCCAGAGCCTCAAAAGTCTGACGGGTGGGCTCGATGCTTTAGACGCCGCACAAATTGATAGCGCGCGGCGTCCCGAAACGATGAGCGTCGATGAATTTGTCGCGCTAGCGCGTTTCTTATCCGCTTAACTAGCTGCCTTTAATTTTCGGCGGTAAGCGTGCAACAGCGGCTCTGTATAACCGCTGGGTTGCTCGACACCCTTAAACACCAAATCCCGCGCGGCCTGAAACGCCAGGCTGTTCGCCGGGTCATTCGCCATCGGTCGATATAAAGGGTCGTCGGCATTCTGTCCGTCCACCTTGGCTGCCATGCGTAACAACGCTGCATCAACCTGCTCTGCGGAACACACACCATGCAACATCCAGTTAGCCATGTGCTGTGAGGAAATCCGCAAGGTCGCGCGATCTTCCATCAGGCCAATATCATGGATATCGGGAACCTTGGAACACCCAATACCTTGGTCGATCCAGCGCACCACATAGCCTAAAATGCCCTGCGCATTATTATCCAGCTCACGCTCGATTTCTTCCGCTGACCAGTTATGGCCCTCAGCCAAGGGAATAGTAAGCAACCGGTCAAGTGATGGGATGCCATCATCTGCTACCTCTTTCTGGCGCGCGAACACATCCAACCGGTGATAATGGATGGCATGCAGCGTGGCTGCCGTCGGGCTGGGTACCCATGCGGTATTGGCGCCCGTCATCGGATGGCCAATTTTCTGCTCCATCATGTCCGCCATCATATCCGGTGCCGCCCACATGCCCTTGCCGATCTGTGCCTTGCCAGACATGCCGCAAGCCAAACCAATAGCGACATTTCGTGCTTCATAGGACTGAATCCAGTCGCTCGATTTCATATCCGCCTTGGCGACCATGGCGCCGCCTTGCATGCTGGTATGAATTTCGTCGCCGGTACGGTCCAGAAAGCCGGTATTGATAAACACGATCCGGTCTTTCACAGCATGGATACACGCCGCCAAATTGGCCGAAGTTCGGCGCTCTTCGTCCATTACGCCCACTTTGATCGTGTGGCGTTCCAGGCCCAACAGATCTTCTACCGCATCAAACAGATCATTGGTAAAAGCACATTCCTCCGGCCCGTGCATTTTGGGTTTCACGATGTAAATGGAGCCGGCCTTGCTGTTGCGCAATTCGCCCAGACCTCTCAGATCATGCATGGAGATCAGGCTGGTAAACACGCCATCAAGCAAGCCTTCCGGGGCTTCTGAACCATCAGCGAGCAATACCGCCGGATTGGTCATCAAATGCCCGACATTACGAACGAACATCAGGCTACGACCCGGCAGCTTGAAAGAATTGCCATCCTGATCAACATATTCGCGATCCGGATTGGCTCGGCGTTCTGCTTGCTTGCCACCCTTCATGAATTTGGCTGCGAGATCACCGCGCATCAGACCAAGCCAGTTGGTATAGGCAAGCACTTTGTCTTCCGCATCAACCGCCGCAACGGAATCTTCCATATCTATAATTGTTGTGAGTGCCGCCTCCATAAGGACATCGGCAATATGCCCCGGATCATCTTTGCCAATAGGGTGATTGGCATTGATAACGACTTCAATATGGAGGCCGTTATGTTTGAGCAGCAGAGAGTCGCCATTGCGGCCAACCAGCTGCGCCGCATCTGACAATGCCGGAGTACCGCCCTGATAGTCGGCCCAAGATCCTGCCGCCAATGGGAAGGTTTCGTCCAGAAACGCCTTTGCCGCCTTGATCACAGCCGCGCCGCGTACCGGATCATAGCCACCCGGCTGGGCTGGTGCTGCATCCAGAGCATCCGTGCCGTAAAAGGCATCATAGAGGCTGCCCCAGCGCGCATTGGCAGCGTTGAGCACGAACCGGTCATTTAGCGATGGTACCACTAGCTGCGGCCCGGCCATGGTTGCAATTTCCGGATCAACATTTTCGGTTGTGATGGCAAACGGCGATGGTTCGTCCACCAGATAGCCGATTTCCTTCAGGAATGCCTGATAAGCAACCTGATCAATTGGCTTGCCCTTGTTTGCCAGATGCCAGTCATCAATTTGCGATTGCAGTTTTCCCCGTTTGGCCAGCAGCTCAGTGTTGCGCGGCGCAAATTTACCGAGCAGGTCGGCAAAACCGGACCAGAATTGATCCTGATCGACGCCGGTTCCAGACAAAGCGCGGTTGTTGATAAAATCAAACAGTAACGCAGAAATCTGCACTCCGTTTTGACGGACATATTCGGACATGGGTAGTTCCTCTTATTCACAAAAACACGGTACGACCCCGACGTCATTGCCTGAGCCTAAAAAGGTGATGTTCCGGGGAGGAATCGGTCGCAACCTATGGCTGTTGACGCTGTTTTTGTAAATGCTCGAAATCAAATCCTTGCTGATGGCGCAGCGATGGTCCAAATCACCTGCAATGGACTTGAACGCAAAAATGATGTTGCTGGAAACTAGGCTCGAACGCGCTGCAGACGCCTTGGGCGATATCACGGACCCCGTGATGAAACGCTATTATTCTATACATCCCGACGCGAGGGCATCATTTCGCGAACATGGGCTAGGCAATAGGGTAAAGCTCGAAGCGGAGATGGTGGAAAGCGTGGTCTATTGTCTTATGAATTGGCTCGACCGACCCCAGGAAATCCGGGTTATGTTTGGCAGTACCGTTCCGCACCATGAGGAAACCCTCCATGTCGATAGCGATTGGTTCACCGGGCTCGTCGACGCGGCAACTGATGTCATTACCGAAACTATCCCATCAACGCATCAGGACGAACGCCAACTTTGGGAGGAGATCCGTCAGGGCGTTAACGCGCTGATCGCAGACGCCAGATACTAAGCCAGCCTCTGTTTTCTGGCGCTGTCGGAAACAGGTGACAGCGATTGATTACAAATGCTATCAGTTTGCAATGACTATCCAAACATTGCCAGAAACGCCCCTGCTCGAAAAAGCGAATGATATTGCGCTGTTAAAACGCACTGAGGATTGGGCCAAGGTCAACAGCGGCACGACCAATCTCGATGGCTTGAAAACCGTCGCCGGATATCTCGCAGACGCTTTCGCTATCCTGCCCGGCGAGATAGAGCTGGTAGAGCCAGAGCCGGTCGAGGCCGTGGGTAGTGACGGTTCCGTCGATCAGGTCCAGCGTGGCCAGCATCTGCTCGGTACGATCCGCCCCGACGCGGCTGTGCGCATATTGCTCACCGGTCATATGGACACCGTATTTCCGGCCGAGCACAGCTTTCAAAAGCTCGAATGGATCGAAAAAGGCGTCCTTAACGGCCCGGGGGTTGCCGATATGAAAGGCGGCATATCCGTCATGCTCGGCGCGTTGCAATTGCTCGAACAAAGCGAACAGGCCAGCCACATCGGCTATGACATCATGATCAACAGCGATGAAGAAGTCGGCTCCGCTTCCTCTGCTGCACTCATCGGGCTTTGCGCCAAGGACAAGGTCGCGGCCCTCACCTATGAACCCGCCCTGCCCGATGGCACTTTGGCGGGTGAACGCGGCGGTAGCGGTAATTTTTCGCTCATCTTTACCGGTAAAAGCGCTCACGCAGGCCGTAATCCCGACGAGGGACGCAATGCACTGGTCGCGGCAGCGGATATGGCTTTGCAGCTCAAAGCCATGCACCGTGAAGGGTTGAGCGTTAATCCTGCTAAAATCGAAGGCGGCGGACCCAATAATGCTGTGCCGGATCATGCCATATTACGGGTCAATTTCCGGCCGAAGGCCCTTGCTGATCAACAGGAGGCGCAGGGTACACTCGATAATCTCGTGGCGAGCATTGCTCGCGATCACGATCTTGACGTGCATTGTCATGGCGGCTTTGGCCGCCCGCCCAAGCCGATTGATCCGCAGGCCGAAAAGCTGTTTCATCTGGTCAAAAGTTGCGGAGCAGATTTGGGGCTGGACATAAATTGGCGCGGAACCGGCGGTGTGTGCGACGGCAATAATATTGCGGCTTGCGGCGTACCGGTGGTTGACACAATGGGGGTGCGTGGCGGCGCCATTCACAGTGCTGACGAATTTCTGATTGCGGACAGTCTGGTAGAACGTACGCAACTATCGGCGCTGACGATCATGCGCATTGCCGCCAAAGGGGGATTATGACGAATTTCAAAATAAGAGCCGCGCGGATTGACGATCTCCAGCATCTTTACGAGATGGCGAAGTTGACCGGCGGCGGCTTTACCAACTTGCCAGCCGACAAGGATAGCCTGACAGAGAAGCTGGAACGCTCAAGTCGGGCCTTTGAGCGAACCACGGATGAACATGGCAACGACCTTTTTGTCATGGTCCTCGAGAATGTTGAAACTGGCGTGGTGCGCGGAACGTCGCAATTATTCACGATGGTTGGTCAGAGTTGGCCCTTTTATTCCTATCGTTTGAGTACCCTGTCTCAAACCAGCAAAGAACTCGACCGTACATTTCGCGCTGAAATGCTAACCCTCGTTACTGATCTGGAAGGTGCCAGCGAGGTCGGCGGCTTATTTTTGCATCCCGGTGAGCGCGCCGGAGGTCTGGGGATGCTGCTGGCTCGCAGCCGCTATCTGTTCATCAAAGAACATCGATCCCGTTTTGGTGACCGCCTGTTTGCGGAACTACGCGGAGTGATCGATGAAGCCGGCGGATCGCCGTTCTGGGACGGGCTTGCAGGCCGGTTCTTTGGCATGGGATTTCAGGAAGCCGACTATTTTAACGCCATCCATGGCAACCAATTTATCGCTGACCTGATGCCCAAGCATCCAATCTATACGGCGATGTTAAGTGAAGCTGCCCGTTCCGCCATCGGCATTCCGCATCCCAAAGGTCGTGCGGCCATGCGAATGCTGGAAAATGAGAATTTTTCTTATGGCGGTTATGTCGATATTTTTGACGGTGGCCCGACGATGATAGCCAAAACCGATGATGTCACCAGTGTCAGAAATAGCAAATCGGGAAAAATCGCCGACATCACAGCCTCGGGCGTGGGATTGAAATCGATTATATCCCACGGCCATCTGGCTGATTTTCAGGCTACATACGCATTTATAGGGGAAGCCGAGGCTGGCATTACCATAGATGAGGATGCTGCTGCCCATCTCAGCCTCTCGGTCGGCGATACGATCCGGCATATACCAAGGTAGATAGATGACGATGATTCAGGAAATCAATTTCGATGGGATTATCGGTCCCAGTCACAATTATGCCGGTCTCAGCCTGGGCAATATAGCTTCGTCAACCAACGCAGGAGAAGCGTCTTATCCGCGTGAAGCGGCGTTGCAGGGCATTGCCAAGATGCGCAACAATATCGGATTGGGGCTCGCTCAGGGGTTTTTCATGCCGCTGGACCGCCCTAATATGAGCTGGATATCCTCACTGGGAACAACCCTTGCCGATGCGGAGCCCCATATTCGAGCTGCAGCTTATTCGGCTTCCTCGATGTGGGCAGCCAATGCCGCGACCATATCCCCCGCGCCCGATTGTAAGGATGGCAGATGCCATCTGACGGTTGCGAACTTGCAAACCATGCCGCATCGCAGCCACGAATGGCCAGGTACTTTTACGCAATTGCGCACCGCCTTTGCCAACCAGGATCATTTTGTCGTTCACACGCCCGTTGCCTCTCCCTTTGGTGACGAGGGCGCGGCTAATCATATGCGGTTGTGTTCTTCTCATGAAGCGGCTGGTATCGAGATATTTGTCTATGGTAAAACCGGCGGCCCCTTCCCTGCTCGTCAACATATCGAGGCCAGCAAGGCGGTAGCGAGAAAGCATGGCCTGGCGACCAACCGCGTCATTTTCGTCCAACAGTCCGAAAAAGCCATTGCCGCCGGCGCATTCCATAATGACGTAGTCGCTGTGGCCAATGAGCAAGTGTTGTTTGCGCATGAAGAGGCGTTTGAACATCGTGAAGATTTTTATGCCGAATTGCGGGAGAAATTTCCGCAAGCAGAAATTATTACCGTGCCAGCGGATAAAGTCAGCCTAAACGACGCGATCAAATCCTATTTGTTTAACGCGCAGCTAGTCACCCTTCCTGATGGTGGCGGGATGGCCTTAATCCTGCCAACCGAGGCCAAAGAGAATGAAGCCGTCTGGTCTTATCTGGAACAGCTAGTGGCAGGCAATGGAGCGATCCGCGAGCTCTGCCCCGTTGATGTCCGTCAATCCATGGCCAATGGCGGTGGCCCGGCATGTTTGCGGCTAAGGATTGTGACAGACCCCCAATTGGTGGATCAGCGTTTTATGGCGACTCCGGAAAAACTTGATGCCATTGCCGAAGTGGTGGGGCAATATTGGCCAGAAACTATCAGCCCCGACCAATTAGCTGACACCGGTTTACTCGCAAATATCCAAGAAGCACGGCAAAAGCTCTTAAAGGTTTGCGGATTGATGGAACTTGATGGCTAGATCCCGATCATCAACTGTCGAATTAACTTACAGTTAACTATGTTGCCCTTCAAAGAACTCCCACTTTTCTGGGCTTGGCACAGTGCTTGCTGCTATAAGTTACATGTGGAAAAAATTCAAAAGACTGTTCATCATAAAGACAAAATTTGAAGCGTTTTTGATTACTTATGCGCTTGCCACAGGGGCGATTGCACGTGGACAGGACTATTTGATCCAATATCCCGGCTATGGCGGATTGCTATTGTTTCTTGCTTGTACCGGATCCGTTTTCATGGCTGGTGCCAAGATGCTTGAAGCGATTGATTATCAAAAAACCTATGGGCGGGATTATTGACGATTTAGCTGTCCGCAATTTGATAAGGTGCGGACCAACAAAAAACTCACGTCTGACGTAAAGTGGTGAGCTTCTGTTGCTCGGTGCTCACCAAACCGCCGGTATCCCTTCTGTTGCCCGGTGGGTCCGACCGCGCTTTAACTTCTTAAGTTACAACCGTGAGGTCGTTGGCTTAAGCCGCTACTGCGAGTGCTTCATTATCGTTTGCACTTATAGTTTTTGAGCAATCACGGCATACTCAGGCCGGGTAAAAATAATGCTTTTCAACACACGTCGATCCTAGTTCGGCCCCATCAACCAAGATGCCCTAAGACATCCCAAATGGTGGAGCCGCCGGGTACCGCCCCCGGGTCCGTTGTGCCTATTGCACATCACAATTTATCACCATAGTCCACCGAAGCAGACAGGTCCTATATAGGCGCTTAATTCTGAATGAAAAGAGAATGTAGCAAAAATATAGGCGTGGATATTGCTATCCACACCTATAGGTATTGCTTCTAAATTATTGATTTATAGATTATTTCTTCAGGCTATCCCGAATTTCGGTCAGCAAATCAATTTCGCTTGGACCCGAAGGTGCTTCTTCCTTCTTCGCCATTACTTTATTGGCATAGCGGACGATCATGAAAATAATAAATGCCAGAATGATGAAGTTGATCACGACCGTGAGGAACTGACCCCAACCAAGCATCGGAACACCGGCCTCTTTCAGCGCTGCGTAGTCAGTGGAACCGGCCAGTTCAGCTGGCGGCGTAGCCAGAAGGATGAACATTGTTGAGAAGTCTGGAGCTCCAAAAATCGCACTCACCACCGGTATGATCACATCTTCGGTCAGCGATGTTGTGATGGTAGCAAAAGCCGCACCAATAATGACCGCAACTGCCAAATCCAGCACATTGCCTTTCAAGATAAATTCTTTAAATTCTGCAAACATCGGCTAATCTCCTCTTCCCCGTAAGATAATGATTAAATGCCTGATAAGCATCGAATTGTCGAGAGAAGTCATTGCAATTAGCCGCTTTCGCACCTATTTTTACATCTAGTGAGGCGTTCAATCCGAATGTGGGAGAAATTCAATATGCGTGGCAACTTAGCGAAATTTTTGATGGTACCAGTTCTGGCGTTAGCGCTCAGCGCGTGTGGTATTAACAGCGTTCCGACCGCTGAAGAACAGGCCAAGGCCAAATGGGCCGACGTCGAAAGCACCTATCAGCGCCGCGCTGATCTGATCCCCAATTTGGTTGAGACCGTCAAAGGATTCGCGGCTCAGGAGCAGGATACATTGACCGCCGTGGTTGAAGCGCGTGCGAAGGCGACATCCATTCAGGTGAGCGCTGATGATCTGGGCGACGCGTCCAAAATTCAGGAGTTCGCGGCAGCCCAAGGGCAGCTTACGCAAGGCCTAGGACGGTTGTTAGCAACCGTAGAAGCTTATCCTGATCTGAAATCGAATCAGAACTTCCTGGCTCTACAAAGCCAACTGGAAGGTACGGAAAACCGTATCAACGTAGCGCGCCGCGATTATAACGAAGCGGTTAGGCAGTATAATACGACTATCCGGACTTTCCCCGACATCATCGGTGCGAAGATTATTCATGGTGCTGAGCCAATGGAACCCTTTGCCGCAACCACTGAAGGCGCGGATGAAGCGCCTGCAGTAGCGTTTTAGGGATTAAACGCAGCTGCCGACCATGATGACACCGGTTTTTGCTGGGATCGATCTTCTGAATATACAGATTGTCCCAGCTTCTTGGTGGGGTGGTCGGAATGTTCATGTCATATAACTCGAAAAGGCTAATATCATGAAGATAATACGCAGCATTTGTTTCATGATATTTTGCGCCATGGCCGTTCCAGCCGCCGCTCAAAATTTTCCTGAGTTGACGGGCCGTGTCGTGGATCAAGCAAATTTGCTGGATCCTGCTCAGGAGGCGGCAATCTCCGCCAAGTTGGAGGCTTTGGAAACAAACTCAAACCGGCAGCTGGTCGTTGCCACGGTGTCCGATCTCGAAGGCTATGACATTGCTGACTATGGCTATCAGCTGGGCCGGGCATGGGGCATCGGACAGGATGGCGACGGTGAAACCGAGAAAGACAATGGCACGATCTTGCTGGTCGCGCCCAATGATCGCAAGGTTCGCATAGAAGTTGGTTATGGGCTGGAAGGTATCATGACCGATGCATTGTCCAGCATGATGATTCAAAACGATATCCTCCCACGGTTCCGCGACGGCGATATGCCTGCGGGAATCAATGCTGGCGTGGACAGGATAATAACGCAGCTAACGCTTCCTGAAGATGAAGCGCGCGCCTTTGCTTCCCAGGCGGTCAGCCAGCAACGCGAACGATCTAGCGACGGTGAAGGCGGACTGATCATATTCTGGATCGTCGTGGGGCTGGTTATATTCATCATGTCGATCTCCAATTCCCGTGGCGGCAAACGCTATCGTGGTGGCGCAGGGCCTGTCGTTATCTGGGGCGGTGGGGGCTCCGGTGGATGGGGCAGTTCCAGCGGAGGATTTAGCAGCGGCGGTTTCGGCGGTGGCGGCTTTAGCGGCGGAGGCGGAAGCTTTGGCGGCGGCGGCGCATCGGGAGGATGGTAATGCAAAAGGTAAATCAGCTTTCCGAAGCGGATCATAAGCTCGTCACAACAGCAGTCGGCGAGGCAGAAAAATCCACGGATGGCGAGATCGTGACGATAGTCACCGATCTATCGGACAAATATCATGATGCTGGTTTGCAATGGGCCATTGGGATCACCTTTTTCTTTTTGTCGACACTAGCCATGGTCCCGGCTTTTTATCAGTCTGTAATCAAGGGTTTATTTGGTGGATGGGAGCAGGATTTTACGACCGCGGGTGAGCAAATGGCTATATTATTGGTTGCCAGTGTCGCGTTGTTTCTTATTTTGCGTTATGCCTTTGCCTGGATGCCGCTGCGGCTGTTGGTCACGCCCAAAAGTACCAAGCAACGGCGCGTTCGCAGGCGAGCGATTGATTTCTTCAAAGTAGGCGCCGAACGCCGAACCGTAGGCCTAACCGGGATATTGATTTACGTTTCGCTGAAAGAACATCGCGCAGAAATTGTTGCTGACGCAGCCATTGCCGAAAAAGTTTCGCCAGAAGTATGGGGGGAAGCCATGGTCGCCTTAATCGATGAGATCCGTGCTGGCCGACCCGGTGAAGGCATGGCCGCAGCGGTGCGTCATGTCGGTGTTGTGTTGAAAGAGCATTTTCCCAAAACCGACAAAAACCCCAACGAACTGCCTGATCGGTTGATCGAGATTTGAGCGCTATAGATTCCGATGCGCCCGTTGAAACCATGTGGGAAGGTCGTTTTATAACGGCCAAACGCCAAGGTCGCTGGGAGTATGTCTCGCGCAGCCGGGGCATCAGAGCAGCCGTGATACTGGCAGTGGATGATGGCCACGTCCTGCTAGTCGAGCAATTTCGCGTACCGCTTGGAAAAAACTGTATTGAATTGCCAGCTGGGCTGGTTGGCGATCATGATGATAATAGCGGTGAAGATGCTTCTCTGGCCGCTGTACGGGAGCTGGAAGAAGAGACTGGTTATCATGCCGAAATCATCAAAGATTGTGGCGAATTTTACTCATCACCCGGGATGGTCTCGGAAAACTTTTCCTTATTCAAAGCCGACCGCCTGACCAAAACTGGTGAAGGCGGCGGCGTGGAGGGCGAAAATATCACCGTCCATCGGATCGCGCTTGAACAGCTGGATGACTTTATTCAACAAAAACGCAAGGACGGCGCAGCAATTGACGTCAAACTGCTCTTGCTTCTGCAGATCAAATGAAGTGCAAATCTATCGAAAATTGTCCGCGTAAGCCTGTAATTTCAGGGTTTTATTTGGCGTTGGAACAACCGAATAAGCGATACCATATTTATCAGCGTAGGCCTTTGCCGCTTCAACATTCGGGAATTTGATCTGAACCTGGCGCTGTGTATCACCCGATCCAGCCCAACCAGTCAGCGCGTCAGCCTTGCGCGCTTCGGATGGTTCAAATTCCAATATCCATTTGTCCGTCAGCGCCCTGCCAGACTGCATAGCATTCATAGGGTTCTGATAAATCCGTGCAGCCATCACATTTTCCTTCGTTGATAGTTGCCTCAATAAGCGCGTGAAATCGCAAATTCAACTGCTTCGGTCATCGCTGATTTTGCTTTGCCCGATGGAAACGCGCCCAGCGCATCGATTGCCCGCTGGCCATAATGCCGCGCGCGTGAAATTGTGTCATCAATTGCACCTGTCTTCTTGAGAAGGCTTGTCGCAAAACTCAGATCATTATCGGTAATCTTGTGCCCGATTATTGCATCTTTCCAGAATTTTCGATCCTCTTCGCCACCACGTGCATAAGCCAGAATTACGGGTAAAGTGACCTTCCCTTCTCGGAAATCATCGCCGGCATCTTTGCCCATGGTTTCACTGTCGGAAGAATAATCGATAGCATCATCGACCAGTTGAAAAGCAATACCGAGATTGCGACCGTAAGAATCGAGCGCCAATTCTGTTTCCTCATCCCGTTCTGCCACCACGGCGGAAATCCGGCTGGCTGCAGCAAACAAGGCGGCTGTCTTTGACCCGATAATATCGAGATAGCGATCTTCGCTGGTATCAATCTTGCGTTGGGCAGTGAGCTGATTGACCTCACCCTCGGCGATAATGGCTGAGGCACTGGAAAGAATCTTGAGGACTTTCAGCGAACCATCTTCAACCATGAGTTCGAAAGACCGGCTAAACAAGAAATCACCGACCAATACTGTCGCCGGATTCCCGAAAACCAGATTGGCTGTAGTCTTGCCACGCCGAAGATCCGATCCGTCGACTACGTCATCATGTAACAATGTCGCGGTATGAATAAACTCGACCGCGGCGGCCAGTTTGAAGTGACGATCGCCCTCATAGCCAATGAGTTTAGCAGCCGCTAACGTCAGCATCGGCCGCATTCTTTTCCCACCACCAGCAATCAAATGGCCCGCGAGCTCTGGTATCAAGGGTATCTGCGACTGCATACGATCCAAAATCACGCTGTTCACATGATTCATATCGCTGGCGACCAAGGCCATAAGGGGTTCTAGCGACGGGTTAGCTTCGCGACCCAGATGATGGACTGTTGCAGACATATTGCATGCGATGTGGCAAGGGAACCAAGATAAGGCAAGTGAAAACAAAGCATCGACAGGTGAAGTTTGCAAAACTTGCGGGCCAGTCTATCAACAGGCAATTCAATTAAGGGAAACAGGCAGCTATCCATGGACGAAAAGCTCAAGCAATACCGTCAAAGCATCAACAATATCGATGCAGCCCTCGTATTCATGCTCGCAGAGCGCTTCAAAGTCACTCAAGCTGTGGGCCAGTATAAGGCCGCCAACAACTTACCACCCGCTGATTCGTCCCGCGAAAAAGAACAAATAGCGCGCTTGCGGCAACTGGCCAGCGACGCAAATTTGGACCCCGAGTTTTCGGAAAAATTTCTACGCTTCATCATCGACGAAGTCATTCGCCATCATGAGCAGATTCGTGACGAAGCTAGCTAGCGTCTGGTACCTGTGACTTGGGCAGACTTAACCGAACCATCAAGCCGCCAAGATCTTCGCTTTCTTCTAACGACACGCTGCCCTGGTAGATCTCTGCTACATCACGGACAATAGCCAGTCCCAAGCCTGTTCCCGGCTTGCCTGTGTCCAAACGCGCGCCGCGGTCGAATATCCGCTGGCGTTCTTGTGACGGTATACCCCGACCGTCATCTTCGATTAGTAATTCAACAAATTCATCATCATCCGTTTCAACGGTGATGAACACACTTCCACCACCATATTTGGCGGCGTTCTCAACAAGATTGCCGATCATCTCATCCAAATCTTGGCGCTCGACAGAGACCACCGCTTCTTCATCACCATCAATATCAATCCGAACATGCTTATAGAGCCGCCCTACCGCTCGTTCCACCGCCTGCAGACTGGGCCATACGCGAGATCGGCTATGTGCGTGACCGCGACGACCAACAGCACGCGCGCGCGCCAGATGGTGGTCGACCTGTCGGCGCATCACGCCCGATTCTCTGATGACTGTATCAGCAAGATCGTCGGCCTTTGCGGTCGCGCTATTCATGATGACAGTGAGCGGTGTTTTTAGCGCATGAGCGAGATTGCCCGCATGACGCCGCGCTTCTTCCGCCTGCTTTTCGTTGTGATCAAGCAGCTCGTTAAGTTCATCAACCATCGGCGTTACTTCATTGGGCATGGGTTCGCTCACCCTCTTCTGCTGACCGTTACGCATCTCACCAATCGCTTTGCGTATTTTGCGCAAAGGCCAAAGCCCATAAAGCGTTTGCAAAGCCGCCATGCCGATTAACCCGAGCGCGAGCATCAGAAAGCTGTTCACCAGAATCGAGCGTATTTCGCTCACTTGAGCGTCCAACCCCTCGCGGCTTTGCGCAACCTGGAAAGTCCATTTTACATCGGAGTCCGGTAAAATTACGCTTCGCTCTGCCATCCGCAACCCCTCACCCGCAAATTGGTCGCTGTCGTAAAGATGCGTCTCCAGATCGTCGTGAGGAATACCTTGTTCTAACGTACGATCCCAGAGTGATCGTGACGTAAAATCTTCATGCCCCGAGCCGCTAATCTGCCAATAGAGGCCACTATTGGGTTCTAAAAACCTCTGGTCACCGAGTGGCCGGTTGAAGAAGACTTCTCCAGTGGGATCAATCTCGGCCGACGCAATCATAGCGGTCAGCGCATATTCCAATTGATTGTCGAAATTGCGTGTTACGGCATTGACGAGCACCCGGTCCAGCGCGACCCCGCCGCCAAAAAGCAGGACGATGATCCATGCAGCGGCGATACCAATCATCCGGCGGCTCAAGGACCCGGTAGTTTGCGTGCCTAACGGGGGTTTTGGCTGGACTGCGGCTTCATCAACAGGAAGGTCTATTTTGCTCGTTTCATTCAGCTGTCGGGATCCTCTAGACTATAGCCCAGCCCCCTGATGGTCGAAATAACGTCCGCACCCAGTTTCTTTCGGATCCGCGTAACAAACACTTCAATAGTGTTGGAATCGCGATCAAAATCCTGGTCATAAATATGCTCGATCAACTCCGTACGGGACACGACCTTGCCTTTATGATGCATAAGATAGGACAGTAGTTTATATTCCTGTGCCGTCAATTTCACCGGACTGCCGTCCAGAGTGACTTTACCAGAACGCGTATCAAGCCGGACATCTCCGGCCGTCAGCTCCGACGATGCATTACCAGAGGCGCGTCGAATAAGAGCGCGAAGACGTGCAATAAGTTCTTCCGTCTGAAACGGCTTGGCCAAATAATCGTCAGCGCCGGCGTCCAAACCGGCAACCTTGTCCGACCAACTGTCACGAGCGGTCAACACCAATACCGGAAAATTCCGATCTTCTTTACGCCAGCGATCCAACACTGTCAGACCATCAATTTCGGGAAGGCCGAGATCAAGTATTACCGCGTCATATTCTTCTGTCGAGCCCATGAAATGGCCGTCTTCGCCATCCGTCGACAGATCAATCGCATAGCCATTACTTTCCAGCGTCGATTTCAGCTGTTGTCCCAATGTGGGTTCATCTTCGACTATCAGCACGCGCATAGAGTTACTCCAGAAAACCGTTTTTCATGATGATGTAGCTATATCACCGTCATGAAATCCCACAATGATAAAGACAATACGGCCTAGCGCCGCGATAAGGAAAGAGGAAGCCGCTTAGCGGCGCTCACGGAGTATGGCTCCGGTCCGGCCATCGACGTCAATAAAGACGACACGACCGTCTTCGATGAATTTCAATCGGTATACCTGAGCCGACGGATCATATTCTGGCCCGAGATACTGGCTACCTGCCATTCTTGGCAGAACCTTGTTTTCAATCGAACGCAGAGACTTCCCCTTGCCTGCCATCATCTGGGCACGGGCCGCTTTTTGTTCATTGTCGCGCTGCACGGCCTGAACCGGAACTGCGGTCACAGCAAAAGCTGTAAAAGCACCAAGGGCTGAAAGAACGATTTTGTTCAACATGGACAAATCTTTACCTTCGGTGCTTTTAACATCACGTGAACGAGGGGTTCACGTTGCAGCTTATATCCCTAACGCGTCATTTCATAAGTAATATTGAGATTTACTCTGGTTCCCACCTGGCCCGGTGCGACAGGAACGGACTCTTCGTTCATCATGCGCACAGCTGGAATCGGTCTCGGCGCATTATTACTGATCCCTTCGGCAATTGAAAGCACTCGCACGCCTGTATAGCCAGAAGCTGTAGCATAGGCTTCCGCCTGATCCCGTCCCTTTGTCAGCGCTCGCTCGCGAGCTAACTGTGTTACCGTGCTGTCATCATCGATTGAAAAATAAGGTCCGCTGAGATTGGTCGCACCACCGCTGCTGACCAGCGCATCCAATATTGTGCCAAGTTTATCAATATCACGCACGACTACCTGAACCTGATTGGACACGCGATAACCGACAAAACGGTTTGTTTCACTTGCGCGGTCATATTTATAATCTGCGTTTAGATTAATACCTGTTGTCTGGATATCTTTCTCCGCGACGCCAATTGATTTCAGCTTGTCGATCATCATTTTAGCCTGTCGCGAGTTGTCGCGCAGCGCCTGTGTTGCGGTTGAAGCCTTTGTTTCGACGCCAGTGCTGAACGTTGCGGTATCAGGTAGGCTATCGACCTGTTCTGATATGCTGAGCTCAATCACCGGGTTCTGCGCGATGATCTGCACATCTGCTGCCCGCGCCATAGAACTGCCGCTTATCGTTGCAACAGCGAGGCAAATCATTCCAAGATATTTCATTTTATTCTCCGAAAATTCTCTTCAAAGTTCAGAACCCTGCATCGGCGTGTTTCAGATACTCCCCGCAATATAATTGGTTCCCATATCATGGATTTATCAAAACGTAACTTGAGCAATTCGCCACTTGCCCCTAACGCGCTAGGATAATGTCACAACCACCTATTTTCTCTTATGAACAACTCGCTCTCCATCAAGGAGAGGGCTGGCTCTTCAAAGATTTGAACCTGCATGTCGGACCACGTGACCGGCTGGCTTTGATCGGTCGTAATGGTGCCGGGAAGACAACCTTACTAAGGTTGATCGCCGATCAGATCGAAGCGGACAAGGGTAAGCGAATGATTCAGCCCGGCACGAATATCGTGATGCTGGAGCAAGAACCCGACTTTACACCTTTCGCAACATTGCTTGATTTCGCCCTTTCCGGAAACCCCGGGCCGGCAGAGCACGAAGTGCGATCGATCGCAGATCAGCTGTCCACCGATCTCTCGATTCGAGCCGATAAAGCCAGCGGCGGTGAAAAACGCCGTGCTGCAATCTGTCGTGCGCTGGCCTTGCAACCGGACTTGTTGCTGCTTGATGAGCCGACCAACCACCTTGATCTTAGCGCCATCGATTGGCTGGAGGATTGGCTGCGCCGATATAAGGGCGCGTTCATCACCATATCGCATGACAGGACTTTTCTGACCCGACTGACCAAACAAACCATTTGGCTCGACCGTGGCGCGCTGCGGCGTCAGGAAATCGGATTTGGGGGCTATGATGCTTGGATGGAAAAAATCCATGCCGACGAGGCGCAGGCCGCCCAGAAAACAGATGCCAAACTGAAACTGGAAGCGCGGTGGTTAGAACGTGGCGTCACAGCTCGGCGCAAGCGTAATCAAGGACGGCTCGAAAAGCTCTATCAAATGCGGGCCCAGCGGGCGGCAATGATCGGGCCAGCAGGTATCGCTAATCTGAAAGCACAGAGCGATGATGTGCGTACCAAGTCTGTGATCATGGCCGAGCATATTTCCAAGACTTTCGGAGAGGGCGACGCCAAACGCACGATCATTCGTGATTTTTCGCTGCGTATCCAGCGCGGAGACCGTATTGGTATTGTTGGGTCCAATGGCGCGGGCAAGACCACCTTGCTTAAGATGCTTACTGGCGAACTTGAGCCAGATACTGGCACTGTCAATCTGGCAAAAACGCTCAACGGCGTTTTTATCGACCAGCAGCGACAGCTCCTGGAGGGCAACAAATCGGTCCGCGATGTGCTGGCCGATGGCAGTGATTGGGTCGATGTTCGTGGCGAGAAAAAGCATGTGCAGGGTTATCTTAAGGACTTCCTGTTCGCTCCGAGCCTAATTGACGCCAAGGTTGGAACCTTGTCCGGTGGCGAACAATCACGGCTGCTCCTCGCCCGCGAGTTTGCGCGTATGTCCAATTTGCTCGTTTTGGATGAGCCAACCAATGACCTTGATCTAGAAACACTTGATTTGCTGCAGGAAGTGATCGCCGACTATGAAGGCACCGTTCTTCTCGTCAGCCATGACCGCGATTTTCTTGACCGCACGGTCACCGTTACTTTGGGTCTCGACGGCATTGGTAAGGTTGATATTGTCGCTGGCGGCTATGCCGAATGGGAAGCCAAACGCAAAGAAGAAAGCACAGCAAAAAACAAAAGTAGCAACACTAAGTCCGTTGCAACGAAATCGGGCGCTAAATCGAGCAGTCCGGCCAAGAAGCTTAGTTACAAAGATCAGCGCGACTATGATATGCTGCCGGGCCGCATTGAGGCTATTGATCTACGCTTGTCTGAGATTGCAGATGCTCTCTCCGATGCCGATTTATATATCAAGAATATTGCCCAGTTTGAAAAACTGACGGAAGAAAATACCGCTCTCATAGAAGAGAAAGATGCTGCGGAAATGCGCTGGCTTGAACTCGCTGAAGAAGTCGAGCAGCTAGGAAGCTAAACGGATATTATGTGATCCATAGCCGCAATATATAAGCTACGATACCCAATACAGTTATGCTCATCGCCCAGATCGCTGCCATCCAGGTCAAACGCTTCCACAATGGCGCGTCGTCGGCAGATTGTTGTTTTCCGGGCACCATTAGTGATAGCCTTCCGTTCCGACCTTGCCGCGAAACACCCAGTAGGCCCAACCGGTATAGATGAGAATAAGCGGCACTGTGATAGCCACCCCGACCAGCATGAATATCTGACTGCTTTCCGGAACGGCCGCATCCCAAATCGTAATCTGATCTGGCACGATATAGGGGAACATTGAAATACCGAGCCCTGACATGCCGAGGAAGAATAGTCCGAGTGAAATCAAAAAAGGCGCTGCCTCCTGTTTTTTGTGCAGCCCGCGAAATAGAAAATAGGTCAGGACCAAGACCAACAATGGCACTTGAGCTGCGAACAATATGTTCGGCATTTCGAACCATCGCGCCCAATATTGTCCGTCGAGGAAAGGCGTATAAAGGCTGACCGCTGCCATCAACGCCAGCGTTGCAATCGCAGCTGGTCTGGCCATTCGATAAGCCATATCCTGCGCACCATGCTCCGTTTTCCAAATGAGCCAAGTGGCACCTAACAGCGCGTAGCCTGCAACGGTACCGACACCCGTCAGCAACGTATAAGGCGTAAACCAATCAAACCAGCTGCCTGCATAAGCACGATCCGCGACTTCGACGCCTTGCAACAACGCCCCCAAGATCATGCCCTGTGAAAAGGCCGCCGCAAAGGAACCGCCGGTAAAAGCAAAATCCCAAAACGCGCGATGTCCCGGATCACGCCAGCGAAATTCAAAAGCCACACCACGAAACACGAGGCCCAACAACATGATGATGATCAACGGGTAGGTAGCCGGTAATATTATCGCATAAGCCAAAGGAAAAGCGGCCAGTAATCCACCACCGCCCAACACCAACCAGGTTTCATTGCCGTCCCAGACAGGCGCAATGCTATTCATAGCTTGATCGCGCTCTTCGCCAACCTTGAATGCAGGAAATAATATACCAATACCAAGATCAAATCCGTCCATCACCACATAGGCGAAAACAGCAAATGCAATGATGAAGGCCCAGATAACTGTTAAATCCATAACATCTACTCCGTTGGCTTCGGCTCAAAAGCTGGCGCGTCTTTTTGCGCAGGCCCGGGTGCTATGCCAGCCGTGCGGACGGGGCCGGTCTCCGTCGCTTTAACGCCCTGCTCTCCGACCTGAGGAACTTTGCTCATCAAGCGCATGATGTACCAAGTGCCAATGCCAAAAACGAAGAAATAGACAATGATGAAAGCGATCAGCGATGCCGCTACAGCAGGCGCGGCGAGCGGCGAGGCACTATCGGCAGTGCGCAACAGGCCATAGATGGTAAACGGTTGCCGTCCGACCTCTGTTGTGATCCAGCCCGCGATAACCGCGATAAAGCCCGAGGGGCCCATCACAATCGCAGCTTTGTGCAACAACGACCAATCGTACAATTTTTTTCGCATCCGCGCGAAGAGGCTCCACAACCCGATACCGAGCATAGCAAATCCAATGCCGACCATGATCCGGAACGACCAGAAAACCATTCCGACGGGCGGCTCGTCTGCATCAGGGATTGTATCGAGACCATCCAACGGCGCATTCAAATCATGCTTGAGGATAAGAGACGACAGTTTCGGGATCTCGATCTTATAATCGACCCGTTTTTCGTCGCTATTGGGAATACCGAACAAAATGAGCGGCGCACCGCCGGGATGACTGTCATAATGGCCTTCCATGGCCATCACTTTCGCTGGCTGGTGCTCCAGCGTATTGAGCCCATGCAAGTCACCAGCGAAAATCTGCACTGGGGCCACGAGAGCGGCCATCCACATCGCCATCGAAAACATTTTGCGGGCATGGAGATTGGTCTTGTCTTTCAACAAATGCCACGCTCCGACGCCGCCAACCACAAAAGCTGTCGTCAAATAGGTCGCCATTAGAGTGTGGAACAATCGATAAGGAAAGCTGGGGTTGAACACGATATCCCACCAGCTATCGCCAGGTACGAATTGTCCGTTCTGGGCAATCAAATGACCGGTCGGTGTCTGCATCCAGCTGTTCACGCTCAAAATCCAGAAGGCAGAAATAAACGTCCCAACGGCCACCAGTAACGTCGCGGTGAAATGCAGTTTCTTACCGACCTTGTTCATGCCGAAAAGCATGACACCCAGAAAGCCCGCCTCGAGGAAAAAGGCTGTCAGCACTTCGTAAGCCATAAGTGGCCCGATAACCGGCCCCGCTTTATCGGAAAAGACCGACCAGTTAGTCCCAAATTGATAAGACATCACGATGCCAGACACGACACCCATCGCGAAGGTCACAGCGAATATCTTTATCCAGTATTTGAACAGATCCATATAAATCTGCTTGCCGGTTTTGAGCCAGAGCCCCTCCAGCACCGCGAGATAGCTTGCCAGACCTATAGAAAAGGCCGGAAATATGAAATGAAAGCTAATCGTAAACGCAAATTGTATGCGCGCCAGCAAAATGGCATCAAATTGCTCAAACATCGTCTACTGTCCCCTTTAGCGTGGACCGAATTTCAAATGTATTGGCCGCTAAATAGCGATCAAACTGATCTTTCACAATGCTATCGCACTTGATAAGCAGAGCGTTACAGTTGCATGGAACGCAATAGAAAACACAGATGGAACACTTATGAAAACTTTGAAAGCCGCTCTTTTCTTCAGCGCATTTGCGTTTGCAAACCCTGCGCTCGCTCAGCTGGAAGGGTTCAGCACCGGTCCTGTTTTCGACGATTTTGGACCAACCGCGCCAGTACAGTCTGACATATTGGTCACGCCAGAGACGCAGTTTAAAATAGCTTTTGATGTCGCCAAGAAAGCTGAGCCGGGAAAGCTCAACCGCACCATTGAAAGCGCAGCACGGTTTATCAACATGCATGTTGCCGCCGGTGTTCCCGTTGGAAACATCCGGCTTGCCATCATAGTTCATGGCGGTGCATCAGTGGATCTTGCAAAACAGACATTATACGGTGTGCGCAACGATGGCGCGACTAATGGCAGCGCTAATGCAATTGCTGCTCTCCAAAAACATGGTGTGGAATTTCGTCTGTGCGGTCAAAGTGCTGCAGCCCATAAAATCACCAACACTGATCTGTTGCCAGGCGTAAAAATGGATTTATCCGCGATGACTGGACATGCCTTGTTGCAGCAGCGAGGATATACTCTCAACCCTTTTTAGGTTGAAAATTGACCCCTCCAATCGGGGTTATGTCATTCTGACAGCCTTCATCAAAATACTCGTAGCTGTGCAATCTCTGAGTCGCAGCAGTTCTTCATATTTGATGATTTGGGGCAGATCGCACCACATTTCCGACGAATTTCGGCCATTTTTCATTTGACCGCACAGGCTGTTCCGCTTGCCGCTTACTTCTGGAATGTCGCATGATAACCACCATTTTTTAGGTAAGCAGGGGGTTAACAATGGAGTTGAGTATAATGAAAAAGCTACCAATGATTGCAGCCGCTTTCGGCGCTGCCACACTAATCGCCGCCCCTAGTTTCGCGCAGGACGCTGGTGCAGAAGCACCGGAAGAAGGCGCAGCGGAAGCGGCTCCTGCCCCTGAGGCAGCACCTGCTACCATCGATACCGATGGCGACGGCACAATGGATGCCTGGGATCAACGCGGTGACGGTAAACCCGATAGCTGGGATACCGATGGCGATGGTGCGCCAGATGCTTTTGACCAGGATGGTGACGGCGCGCCCGACCCTAAATAGTCAAAGCATATAAGGCCTAATCTGCCTTAAGCTGTGCCTAACGTGTGCGGCCAATTTGAACAACACCTCCCTCCCTGTTCGATTGGCCGCCACATGTCTCTGACAAAGGAAGAGAGCTCATGAAAAACCTATTGAAACCAGCCTTGATTTTGACGCCCGCAATATTTGCGCTTGCCGGTTGTGATGCCCCACCGGCAGACGATCCAGCCGTTGATGGCATGGAAGATGGAACAGGAATGGAAGCGGCACCAATGGAAGAGCCCGTTGATACGGCGCCAATGGACGATACCTTACCAGCTGATGGTGGTCTCGAAGGCGGCGCTGCTCCGGCAGATGAAATGTTACCGGAAGCAAGCGAAGCCGCACCTCCGGCAGGCGATGAAAGCGCTACGGATAGCGCGGACGAACCGGCAATGCCTGAAACCGAAACGGAAACATCCGAATAACATTCAGATAACCGAGCATCGGGTCGCAACAGATGCTCAGGGATATTTCGGGGGTGGACGAACAGGGCTAATTTTCTTTCGAAGAGGCGAGACCTGTGACAACACCCCCAAATATCTCTCAAATGCCGCTCAATGATATGCTTTACTCACGCGGTATGTCCGGCGACGAAATTCGTAGCATCCAATCTTATCTTCAGCATTACGGATATCTTCAGGACCGTTTTGGCGTCCTACATGACGGCGAATATGATGACACCACTGAAAAGGCTGTACGGCTCTATCAGTGCTGTTTCGGTCTACCGGTGTCGGGAAAACTAGATCCAGCCACTCTTTGTGAAATGGCAAAACCGCGTTGTGGATTTGAGGATATCCCTGCAATGGGTAGTGCATTCACTGCAGTCAGTCGGTGGGAACAGTCACAGCTTACCTACAAATTCAATAGTTTTTCCACGAAAATGGCACAAGCGGACATTGAACGTGATGTTACCGCTGCATTCGCCTTATGGTCAGAACAATGTGATCTTCGCTTTACTGTGGCTAGCGATGGCGCTGTCGATATCGAAATTGAGTTTGCACAAGGAGACCACGGCGATGAGAGCCCATTTGACGGACCATCCGGCGTCCTCGCCCATGCTTATTTTCCGCCACCCAATGGCGGACCGCTGGCGGGGGACACCCATTTCGACGATGACGAAAACTGGACTTCCAATGTCAGTGATACCCAAGGCATCGATTTTCTAACCGTCGCAGCCCATGAATTTGGTCATGCCATTGGCTTAGGCCATAGCCGCCAGAGAGGCGCGCTGATGTTCCCCAGCTATTCGGGCCCGCAACGCTTTTTAGCCATGGATGATATTGCGGGATGTCAGTCGCTCTACGGGCCACCCAGCATCTCGACCGATGGCGATTGCGCGTAACGACCTTGGCATCAAAGCAGTCCTTTAATCGACGGCCTACAACCCTTTATCTTGAATGTGTAACCTTCTGCCTGATTTTGCGAAATACTGAACATCAGACAAATTTCCTATTTCAGACATAGCTATGCTATTGTGCTCATCTAAACGAAGGAACCAAAATGCACATTTTCAAATCAGTGGTGATCTTGGGCGCAGCAGCTACGCTCTCTTTTAACCCGGGTTCGGCTATCGCCGCGGGCGGCGGAGGCGGCAGTAGCTCAGCACCCAGCAACAGCGCCCCGCGATATGACGCATCAGCCGAGTATCAAAAAGGCGTTACGGCCTTGAAAGCAAAAAATTATAAAGCGGCGGTCAAAGCCTTTAAACGCTCGCTCAGCGTCACATCGCGCAATGCCAATGCGCAATATCTCTTGGGCGTCAGCTACATCGAGATGAACGATTACAAAAAGGCGCGCAAACCCTTAGAGAAAGCGGTCAAATATAACGGTGACTTAATTGGCGCTCACCGCGATTTGGCGATTACCTATCACAAGCTTAAAATGGCAGACAAAGCAGAAGCGTCGCTTGGTAAGCTGACAGCCAAGGACAGCGCCTGCGGCAATGGCTGTGCCGACAAGGATGAACTGACCAAGGCCATTGCCAAGGTCAAAGCGACGATGAATGGTGGCGGTTCTGCCGGTTATCAACCAGCTGACAGCATTGAATTTGCGACTATTGGCAATGGCGATACTGCCTATATGGGCGCAGTGGCTCTCATAAACGAAAAGAAATATGACGCCGCAATTGCAGAGTTGCAATTGGCATCAATGACTTTTGGCCCGCATCCTGATATTCTAACCTATCTGGGCTTCGCCAACCGCAAACTCAAAAACTTTGACAAGGCTGAACAATATTATCAGACGGCCTTGGCCGTTGCGCCAGACCATCGTGGTGCGACAGAATATTATGGCGAACTGATGGTGGAGCGTGGCGATCTCGCTGGGGCCAAGAAGAAACTCGCGAGACTGGAAAGCCTATGCAACTTTGGTTGCTATGAAGCCGAGGAGTTGCGCCGGTGGATTGGCGAAGCGTCCGTTTCCTAAAATATAATGTGGCGATTGGTTCGGTGTGCGCAGCAGTTGCGCATGCCGCCGATCGCCCGGTTATTCAGGCCATGGCATGGCTGGATCCGGCACAGCATCTCGCTGCGCTAACGACTGAACCGAGCAGTAATATTGCAGTTCAAAATAAACAGGTGGTTGCGGGTGAGGCGTTGTTCCACACACCTACCTTGTTGGGTGGGCAAGCGGCCAAGGCTGGGCTATCCTGCGCCAGTTGCCATGAAAATGGGCGTGACAACTCTGCCTTCCTGTTTCCGAATGTGTCAGACGAACCCGGAACAGCCGACGTCACGAGCAGCTTTTTCAGTTCCTATCGCGGCAATGCGATATTTGATCCGGTAAAAATTCCCAACCTCACGGAGCCGGGCAAAATCTCTCGCGCCGCCGATAGTCAGGAGTTGGAAAAGTTCATCCGAGACTTGATTGTTGAAGAGTTTAATGGACAAGAACCGACACCCTCGGTTCTTTCCGCCCTCGCCTATTATGTGCGGTCCCTGTCGGCCGATCGCGACAATGATCGTATGCCGGTGATGGTCGAAGGTCAGTTCGACGCGGTTGATCGGGCTTTGCTCGCGGCAAAAGCGGCTCGACAAGAAAATGACTTGAAACTATCTGCTTTGTTGATTGCCTCTGCGCGTCATCGTCTAGGACTGATCCACGAACGCTATGCGGGAAACCGGCTCATACGGCAGCGCAAGGCGATTATTACAGCTAGCCAACAGCTTCGTGAACTGGAGACGATCAAGGACACTGCTGTCTTCATTGAAGCGTTGCAGAAGTGGGGTAATGACTTCCAGAAAACCAGAAAGCTAGTGAGCGGAAAGCAGCATCTGTCGCTTTACAATCCTACGATATTGAAAGCAGCCTTAAAGCCAGACACTAAATAGCAACGAAAACGGCCCGGAGATTAATCTCCGGGCCGCCCCTAGCTCGATCTGTAGTAAGATAATTAGCCGAATTGGTTCATCGTATTGTCTTCGCCGCCCGCCTTGAGCGCTGCATCACCAGCAAAATATTCTTTATGATCATCACCAATGTCGGAACCCGCCATGTTTTGGTGTTTCACGCAGGCAATGCCCTGGCGAATTTCTTCACGTTGAACGTTAAGAACATAACCCAGCATCCCTTGCTCGCCGAAATATTCTTTGGCGAGGTTATCGGTCGACAGAGCCGCCGTGTGATAGGTGGGCAATGTGATCAGGTGGTGGAAGATACCAGCCCGCTTCGCACCGTCAGCCTGAAAGGTCCGAATACGCTCATCGGCATCAGCAGCCAATTCAGTCGCATCATATTCCACGCTCATCAGGTTCGCACGGTCATAAGCGCTGACGTCTTTGCCTTCTGCAGCCCATGCGTCATAAACCTGCTGACGGAAGTTCAGCGTCCAGTTGAATGATGGCGAATTATTATAGACCAATTTGGCATTGGGCATGACTTCGCGGATCCGGTCAACCATCCCCGCGATCTGCTCAACATGCGGCTTCTCGGTTTCGATCCACAACAGATCAGCGCCGTGCTGCAAGGACGTGATGCAATCCAGAACACAGCGATCTTCACCGGTTCCTTCACGGAACTGGAAGAGATTGCTTGGCAAACGTTTCGGACGCATCATTTTGCCGTCGCGGTTTAAGATAACATCGCCATTTTGCGCCGTTGCCGGATCAATTTCTTCGCAATCAAGGAAACTGTTATACTGGTCGCCAAGATCGCCGGGCTCATTGCTCACTGCAATCTGCTTGGTCAGGCCAGCACCCAAAGAATCGGTGCGGGTGACGATGATGCCATCTTCGACGCCCAGTTCCAGGAACGCGTAACGACAAGCACGGACCTTGGCGAGAAAGTCTTCATGCGGCACAGTCACTTTACCGTCCTGGTGGCCACATTGCTTTTCATCCGAAACCTGATTTTCGATTTGCAGGGCACAGGCACCCGCTTCGATCATTTTCTTCGCGAGCAAATAAGTCGCTTCGGCATTACCAAAACCAGCGTCGATATCGGCAATGATCGGAACAACATGGGTCTGGTGATTTTCAATTTCGTTCAGCAAACGCTTTTCAGTAACCATGTCGCCGCTGGCACGTGCCTTATCTATGTCGCGGAACATGCCGCCCAGTTCGCGAGAATCAGCCTGACGCAAAAAGGTATATAGCTCTTCGATAAGCGCAGGTACCGAGGTCTTTTCGTGCATAGACTGATCCGGCAATGGACCAAATTCGGACCGCAAGGCAGCAACCATCCAACCGGACAGATACAGATAACGGCGCTTGGTGCTGCCGAAATGTTTCTTGATCGAGATCATCTTCTGCTGACCGATAAAACCATGCCAGCAACCTAGTGACTGGGTGTAATTGGCTGGATCAGCATCATAAGCAGCCATATCTTCGCGCATGATTGCAGCTGTATATTTGGCAATATCCAGACCGGTGTGGAAACGGTTCTGCAAACGCATCCGTGCAACCGCTTCGGAATCAATACCGTCCCATGTTCCATTTTGACTTTTGATCAGCGCATCCGTCTGATTGATATGATCTTGATATGACATTGTCATGCTCCTTTAAAATAGCTGTACGTCAGCTTGCATTTGCGAATCATTTCTGAAACTCGTGCCCTGTCTTACGCCGCAGAACAGCGGGACCGAAGCGTTGTGCAGTTTAACTGTAACGCTTTACAAAATATTGTTGTACAGCTGTAAGGATATTACAAACAATGTGAGTCGCCAGAGATGTTGAAGATTAAAAATGTCCAGTGAACGCCCCGTCTATATGGGTCCGCGCCTGAAAAGACTCCGGCGTGATCTCGGTCTTACGCAGGCGGATATGGCTGCCGATCTGGAGATTTCCGCCTCTTATGTGGCTTTGCTAGAGCGTAATCAACGCCCGTTGACCGCTGACATGCTGCTGCGGCTTGCGCGCACCTATAAGATCGATATGGCGGAACTCGCTGGCGATGGCGGCGAAGAATATACAGCGCGGTTAGAAGCTGTGTTCAAAGACCCGATGTTTGCCGATATTGATTTCCCACAACTCGATACGGCCGATGTCGCGACCAGCTATCCCGGTTTTACGGAAGCCATGCTGCGTCTTTACACCGCCTATCGCGAGGAACAACTGGCGCTGGCCGACAAAGACACGGTTCCGCGCGCTGATGGTAGCAGTGTCGACCCTGACGCCGCCGACCCTGTCGCACAGGCACGCCGTTTCCTTGCCGCACGGCGCAACAGTTTTTCATCTATTGATGATGCTGCCGAGCGAATTGCAGAAACCGTCAGCAGTCAGGAAAGCCTGATCGCTCATCTTAAAGATAAACACGGCTTGCAGGTCCGGAGGCTGCCCGCTGATGTCATGATGGGCGCAACGCGGCGACTAGACCGACATCGCCGACAGATTTTGATAGATGATCAGTTGGACAATGCTAGCCAGCGCTTTCAATTGGCGCTGCAACTCTCCTATTTGGAACTGAACAACGAAATCGGCTCCGTGCTGCAAGAGGGTAGCTTTGCAACGGATAGTGGAGAAAGACTGACGCGAAGAGCTCTTACCAGCTACGCTGCGGCAGCATTACTCATGCCCTATTCAGCTTTCGCCAAAGCCGTTGAAGCACGCCACTATGATGTTGAGGCACTGGCGCGCCAATTTGGAACCAGCTTTGAACAGACCGCCCACCGGTTGACTACATTGCAGAAGCCCGGCCAAGAACGTGTGCCGTTTTTCTTTATCCGGGTCGATCCGGCCGGCAATGTTTCGAAACGGCTGGACGGGGCGGGATTTCCCTTTGCACGGCATGGCGGTGCTTGCCCCTTGTGGTCAGTGCACCAGGCTTTTCGATCCCCGCGGCAAGTCGTAACCCAATGGCTTGAACTACCCGATGGCGAACGTTTTTTCTCGATCGCACGCACGGTTACCGCAGGCGGCGGGGCGTTCGGAGCGCAGCAAGTCGAACGAGCCATTGCCCTCGGCTGCGCAGCAGAACATGCTGACCGCCTGATTTACACGCGTGATCGTCCTGATATTAGCGCGGAAAGCGCCACCCCAATTGGCGTTACCTGCCGCCTCTGCCATCGCACGAAATGCCGCGCGCGATCTGCCCCGCCCATTGGCCGCCAGATTTTATCCGACGATAATCGCCAATCCAACACGCCGTTTGGGTTTTCCCACAGCTAAGTCGTTTGAAAATCAACTTTCCAAAAGATCAGCCCAGCCATGAAACGAAATATCTGGAGGCCCGACCCGGAATCGAACCGGGGTACGCGGATTTGCAATCCGCTACGTAACCACTCCGCCATCGGGCCTCAGACGGAGCGCAATTGCTTCGCTTTTCAGCCAATGTCAACCCAAAGTTCATACAAGATTGGACTTCATCTATAGTTCATATCACGCTACCGATTTGACCATAACAGAAAAATCCCTGAAATCCGTCTTGGCGACATCATGAAGTGCGGTTAGAAGCGAGCGAATAATATCCATACTGTATTGCCTAAATAATACAGGGATGGCATAGGCGAACAATAAATATGGCAAAGGTAGTATAGTGGGTCACGAAAATTTCAACGAAATGCGCAAAGCCATGGTGGTCAGCCAGCTACGGACCACTGATGTCAGCGATCCCCGTGTCATCGCCGCAATGAGTCATATTCCGCGTGAGGATTTTGTCCCCGCCGCATCTCGCAATGTTGCTTATTCCGACCGCGGCGTCAGCATAGGTGATGGCCGCTCCCTCAATGCACCGCTGTCCACCGGACGGTTAATTAATGCTGCAGAGTTGACCAAAGATGACAAGGTTCTGTTGATTGGCGCGGCGACTGGCTACACTGCGGCCGTTATCGCGCAACTGGCCGGGTCGGTTGTTGCTGTCGAACAATCTTCAAAACTGGCAACAAAAGCCAAATCCAATCTCGAAAATCTCGATAATGTCCAAGTAGAAAAAGCCAACCATGCCGACGGGTTTGTTGGACAGAGTCCATATTCCGCGATCGTGGTAGATGGTATCGTCGATACCTTTCCAGCAGCATTCGCGGAACAACTGGCTCCCGAAGGACGTCTGGTGGGGGCAGTTCTTGACAATGGCGTAGCGCGATTGGCTATCGGTCACAAAGCGGGCGACACCATAAGCTATCAATTTTTTGCAGATTGCGGTGGCGTTACCCTGCCCGGTTTCGAACAAGCCAAAAGTTTCAATTTTTAATATGCAGTTGTTTCTGCAAAAATTCCCTGGGAGAGGTTTTTTGATGAGTAAACGCAGTTTGTTGCTCGGCGCCGTCGCCATTGCAACTCTCTCTCCGCCGGCCCATGCAGACACGCTCCGAGAAGCCTTTGTTGCCGCGTATAAAACCAACCCGACACTGTCAGGGGCGCAAGCGGCGCAACGCGCCGAAGACGAAAATGTCGCTATCGCCAAGGCTGATGGTCGGCCCAGCTCGGGTTCCCAGTTTGGCTTTCAGGAAGATTTTCTCCGCAACTCAATCAGCTTTACCGCTCCTCTTCGGCGGGTCTCGGCTTCCGGAGACGTTAGCGTGCCGCTTTATTCAGGCGGCAGAGTGAAAAATGCTGTCCGCGCAGCCAAAACCCGAGTTGTTGCAGGGCAATATGATTTGCGTGGCACAGAAGCCAGTCTGTTTAGCAATGTCGTCGCTGCCTATATGGACGTGATGCGCGATGAAGCCGTCGTAAAGCTCAATCGCGCCAATGTCGGCGTCTTAGCGGTCAATCTGGAAGCGACCAGCGATCGTTTTGAAATTGGAGATTTGACCCGCACGGATGTGGCTCAGTCGGAATCACGATTAGAGGTTGCAAAAGGCGAACTCGAATCCGCGCGTGCGAATCTCATTGCAAGCAAGGAAAACTATATCGCCTTGGTCGGGCAGGAGCCTGGCGAACTGCAGTCACCACCACCACTACCTAACCTTCCCAAAACGCCAGATGAAGCGGTGGATATTGCCTTGCAGTTTAATCCCGACTTACTGGCGGCCAAGGAACGGAGCGCAGCATCTGAAATTGACATTAAAACTGCGCGCGGTGCGGTCAAACCGTCAGTCGAAGCCTATGTGCAGGGGACTTATGTAAATTTTCTAGATACACTCGGCCGTGATGTTCCCAACTCAACCGTGGACCAGGGGCAATCCAACGCAGAAGCCGGTGTGCGCCTCACAGTTCCGATCTATCAGGGTGGGCGCCCTGCAGCACAGGTAAGGCAGGCACAGGCGCGATCCGGTCAGGCCTATGAGCAAATCATTGCAACCGAACGCAATATTATCGCGCAAACCCGTGCGGCTTATTCCAGCTGGCGTGCTTCGGAGCGGGTGATCCAGTCCTCTGAACGCGCTGTTGCAGCCAGCGCCTTGTCTCTGGAAGGCGTTCGTGCAGAAAATAGTGTGGGTAATCGAACAATCCTCGACATATTGAATGCTGAGCAGGAACTGCTCAATGCGCAGGTCCAATTGGTTACGGCCCGGCGGAACAGCTATGTTGCTGGCTTTACTCTTTTGGCCGCTATGGGCCGCGCAGAGGCGCGTGATCTGGGACTCGATGGCGGACCGCTATACGACCCGAAGGTCAATTATGAACGTGTCGAAGGCCAATTCTACGATTTCCAGACCGATCCTAATCCGCAGCCCAAGGCCACACGAACGATCGATACTCCGGCGCAAACCGCCGATATCGAGCCAATACCAGATTCAGAAACACGTAAATAACCACCATGGGTTGCCAAATGGTTGCCGATATTGTGGTTAATGCGCTAAGGTTGTTGAGAAAATATCAGCATTTTGAGTTTTGGGGATTTGCATATGGCGGAACAGAATAAAGAATCGTCCATGGAAGAGATCCTTTCGTCGATCAAACGGATCATCGCAGAAGACAAGGCGATTGAGCCTGATCGATCTGATGCACAGAATAGGGACGCTTCTGAAAGCAAGGCCAGCGCTGCACCTAACAAGTCCGTAACAGACAATGTCACTCCGATAGCACCATTGCCCAAAAATATTACGGCGAGAAAAGAAGCGCCAAAAAAGACGCCAATTGCCGTGAAAAACGAAGATGAAGGCGTGCTCGAACTCACCAACGAGGTAAAGGACAGCGCCCCCTCTTCCGCGCAAGGGGTTTTCGGCGACCGACGCAAAGATGATCGACTGATAAACGACCAGAAGCTTGATGCCATGCGACAATCGCTGTCCGCGCTTGTCGCGATGGACGGCGCCGTTGCTCCTGCTACGGCGAAATCAAGCACTGGCACATCACTGGAAGATTTGACCCGTGATCTTATGCGACCGATGCTGAAAACATGGCTCGATGAGAACCTGCCGCAGTTGGTCGAGGAAATGGTGGCGAAGGAAATTCAACGAATTAAAGACAATTGATCCTTTCCAGCTAATCCCAATTGCCATGGTGAGCAGGCCTGCTAAACCTGTATCCATGAAAATTATATCCAAAGCATCATGCGTCGGCCTGTTGATGGCAAGCTCGCTTCTCTCCACCGCGATGGCGTATGCACGCCCAATGACCGCCGAAGATTTGGCAACGCTGAAGCGCGTTGGTAGTGTAGCGGTATCTCCGGATGAAAAATGGACCGCCTTCGGTGTCACGGAAACGGATCTGGAAAGCTACGAACGATCGACAGCGCTCTATTTGCTGGACCTGACAAATCCGGATGCCGCGCCCGTACGTATTGCCGATAAGCCCGATGCCAGTGAGCATAGTCCGTCATTTTCTGCCGATGGTGACCGGCTCTACTATTTGTCTGACGCTAGTGAATCCGAACAACTATGGCAGGTCGCGATTACTCCCAGCGGTCAAGAAGGTGAACCGGTGCAGGCGAGCGAATTGAAAACCGATATCGCAGGCTTTAAACTTTCGCCGAAGGGCGACAAAATAGCGGTCTGGGGAGATATCGCAAAGAACTGCCCGACCTTCGGCTGTGACGCAACCGAAGGCGGAGACGGAAATCGAGCTTTGCCCGGTCCCGGCACAGGCCGCGAATATGATGAACTTTTTGTAAGACACTGGTCAAGTTGGGAAACGCCAGGCAACTATAGCCGGATATTTGCCTTCGATATACAAGATGGGAAGTTAGTCGGACAAGGAAACGCGCTCGACGGTGACCTGGTCGGTGATAGCCCGACTAAACCTTTTGGCGGTGGCGAAGAAATTTCCTGGTCACCAAGCGGAAGCGAATTGGCCTTCACCCTTCGCAAAGCGGACCGCAACGAACCCAAGTCAACAGATTTGAACATTTACGGCGTGGGTCTCAGTGACCCCGAACCCAAAACCATACCGGGCAACGGTCGGGCGACCGATAACCTACCCGCCTTCTCTCCAGACGACCAATGGCTGGCCTGGGCCGCGATGGAGCGTCCTGGATATGAAAGCGATCGCATGGTCGTCAAATTGCTCAGCAAAGGCCAGACGGAACCGCGTGTGCTCACTGGCGACTGGGATCGCTCTGTCAGTTCCATCACATGGACACCGGACAGCAAAGCGCTGATCGTCACAGCCTCTGAAGTCCTCGACTATGCCGCCTTTCGTGTTGATATAGACAATGGCAAGGTCGAACGTTTGACGGGAAAAGGCAGTGTCGGCAATATCACACCGCTGAAAGACGGGTCGATGATATTCACCAAGAAGAGCTTGCAAGCCCCTGATGATATCTACCGCCGGGCTGTTGATGGAACGGTGACGCAGCTTACCAATATCAATGGCAATGCATTGGCGGAGATTGACGAAGTTACCGTGGAACGGTTTAATTTTAAGGGTGCGGAAGGCACGAAGGTCTGGGGGCAGATCATCAAGCCGGAAGGGGCGAAGGGCAAGCTGCCGATGGCGTTTCTGGTCCATGGCGGACCGCAGGGCAGCTTCGGTGATAGCTGGTCAACCCGTTGGAATCCCAAGGTAATGGCCTCGCAAGGCTATGCTGTAGTCACCATCGATTTCCACGGCTCGGCGGGCTATGGGCAGGAATTTATGGACAGCATAAATCAGGACTGGGGCGGCAAACCGCTCGAGGACCTGAAACTGGGCCATGAAGCCGCCCTGAAAATCGACAAGCAGATTGACGGGGAGCGTTCCTGCGCCTTGGGCGCCTCTTATGGCGGCTATATGATGAACTGGATAGCTGGCCAATGGCCGGACCGATTTGACTGTATCATCAACCATGCGGGCATATTTGACCTCCGCAGCTTTGCATTCTCGACTGAAGAGCTGTGGTTCGATCAATGGGATCATGGCGGTCCCTGGTGGGAGCGGCCCGATCCGGAGAAATGGAACCCAATCCAGCATATCGAAAAATGGAAAACACCAACCCTGTTCATCCACGGTGAGAAGGATTTCCGCATTCCCTATACCCAGTCGCTGATGCCTTTCACCTATGCACAGGAACGAAACATCCCTTCCAAACTATTGATTTTCCCCGATGAAAACCACTGGGTGTTAAAGGGCAAGAATAGCGTCCAGTGGCACAATACGGTGTTCGACTGGATGGCCCGATGGACAAAGGAGGCTGAAAGCGAATGAGCTTTTTTCCCACTGAAACGGACGGCGAAACCGTCATCGTCACCCTCACCAATGCGCCGCGCAATACGTTATCGACCGAGTTGCTCAACGAGGGCACGGAGGTGTTCCGGAAGTTCACGCAGGACAAACCCAAAGGTGGCGTTGTGCTCACGGGAGCGGGCGAACATTTCACCTGCGGCATGGACACCAAGATCGCGGCATCCCTAGATGAAGCGGGCCAAGAACAAGCGATTGCGGCCATTAACGCCTATGCCGCATCGCTCCACCGCCTGCCCTGCGCGCTGGTATGCGCGGTCAATGGCAATGCGATTGGTGCTGGCGGGATCATGATGCTGTGCGCCGACTGGATCTACGCTGCCTCTGGCAACTACAAAATCGGCCTGCCCGAGGCCAAGGCTGGCCTGCCCTTCCCGCCCGTTCCGCAAGCGATATTGGACCATTGGCTGGAACCATCGTGGCGGCGGCGGTTGGCGCTGTCGAGCATGTTGCTGAAACCCAATGAAGCCATTGGCGCCGGATTGGTCGAAGCGACCTTGATGCCCGGCGATTTGATCGAAAAATCCGTAGCAAAGGCACAGGAGCTAAATGCGCAGCCCGGTTTTGCCGCCTGCAAGCGCCAGCTGCGCGCCAAAGCCAATGCAGAAATTGATGCAATTTTGCACGGTTGAATAACGGCGCAAGCGCTGGCAAAGGCAGCGCATGACATTAGATAAAAATTTCGACCCGGCGGCCATTGAAGCGCGCTGGTATGCACATTGGGAAAAGTCCGGCCAGTTTCGCCCTGAACGCGGCGATGCGGAGCCTTTTACGATCGTCAATCCGCCGCCCAATGTCACCGGAAGTTTGCACATTGGTCACGCGCTCGACAATACACTCCAGGATATCATCATCCGCCATGAACGGCTGAAGGGCAAGGATGCGCTTTGGGTTGTTGGCATGGACCATGCCGGCATTGCCACCCAGATGGTTGTCGAAAGGCAGATGGAAGAGCGGCAGGACAAGCGTACCAATTATACGCGCGAAGAATTTGTCGAAAAAGTCTGGGAATGGAAAGAGGAATCCGGCGGCGCGATCACCGGACAGCTCCGCCGTCTCGGCTGTTCAATGGACTGGTCCAACGAGCGCTTCACCATGGACGATGGCATGAACGAAGCCGTGCTCAAGGTGTTTGTCGATCTTTATAATGACGGCCTGATCTATCGCGACAAGCGATTGGTGAACTGGGACCCGGCGCTGAAAACCGCGATTTCCGATCTGGAAGTTGAGACTGTCGATACAAAAGGCAGCTTCTGGCATTTCAAATATCCGCTGGCCGATGGTGTGACACTGGACCACCCAGATTTTAGGGGCCAGGACTTTATCGAAGTCGCCACCACCCGGCCCGAAACGATGCTCGCCGATATGGCTGTCGCCGTTCACCCGAGTGACGAGCGCTATCAAAGCGTCATCGGCAAAGAGATTGAGCAACCGATCACCGGACGCCGTTTCAAGATTGTAGCAGACGAACATGCCGATCCGGAACTGGGCAGCGGTGCGGTGAAAATTACACCGGGCCATGATTTCAACGATTTCGAGGTCGGAAAACGCGCCGGTTTTGCGGCGGGCGAGATGCTCAACATGCTCGATGGTGAAGCCAATGTTTGCCAAAGCGCTGACGGGCTGATTCCGGAAGAATTTATCGGCCTCCACCGGTTCAAGAAAGACGGCGTCGATGGCGCACGCGAACTGGTGGTGCAGCGGATGAAGGAACTCGGCTGCCTGATCCCGCACGTCACCAAAAACAAGGACGGCGAAACGCAAGAGCATGATGCCGAACCACGTACCATTGCGACACCTTTTGGTGATCGCGGCGGTGTGGTAATTGAACCGTGGCTTACCGATCAATGGTATGTCGATGCCGAGACGCTGGCACAGCCTGCGATTAAAGCCGTGCGCGATGGCAGCATCGAGATTGTTCCCAAGACCTGGGAAAAGACCTGGTTCAACTGGATGGAAAATATCCAGCCCTGGTGTGTGTCGCGCCAACTTTGGTGGGGACACCGGATACCGGCCTGGTTTGACGATGCTGGCAAAATCTATGTCGCGGAAGATGAAGCCGCCGCGCAGAAACAGGCCGGTGAAGGTGTCGCGCTTACCCGCGATCCCGATGTGCTCGACACATGGTTCTCCTCTGCCCTTTGGCCCTTTGGTACCCTAGGTTGGCCGGAAGATATGGTGCCAGAAAAGCCCTCTCCCCTTCAGGGGAGAGGGTTGGGAGAGGGGGAGTCTCACGATGCTTCCGATACCCCCCTCTCCCCGGCCCTCTCCCCTGAAGGGGAGAGGGAGAGGATGGTTCCCCGTCCCGGCTCTGATCTCGAACGCCACTACCCGAACGACCTGCTGATCTCAGGCTTTGATATCCTGTTCTTCTGGGACGCCCGGATGGCGATGCAGGGCATCCAGTTTATGAAGGATGTGCCTTGGAAGCGGCTCTATCTCCACGGGCTGGTGCGGGCCGAAGACGGCTCGAAAATGTCCAAGTCCAAGGGCAATGTGGTGGATCCGCTCGGCCTGATTGATCAATATGGCGCGGATGCGCTGCGTTTCTTCATGGCGGCAATGGAAAGCCAGGGCCGCGATATCAAGATGGATGACAAGCGGGTTGAAGGCTATCGCAACTTTGCGACCAAGCTCTGGAACGCCTCGCGCTTCTGTGAAGTGAACGGCATTGGCGCGAGCAAGACTCTGCGCGCACCAGAGGCTAAGCTGCCCGTCAACCGCTGGATCATTTCCGAGGTGACCGAAACGCTCGCTGCACTCGACAAGGCGCTGGGTGATCTGCGCTTTGATGCGGCGGCCAACACGATTTATCATTTCACCTGGGACCGGTTCTGCGACTGGTATCTCGAACTGATCAAACCGATTTTGTCACAAGATTCCGTTCATCCTGAGCCTGTCGAAGGATTGGATGGCGCGGCAGATCGTACTTCGACAAGCTCAGCACGAGCGGAGGTTGACGAAACCCGCGCCGTTGCCGGTTGGGTGCTCGACCAGATCATTGTGATGCTGCACCCGTTCATGCCGTTCATCACCGAAGAATTGTGGCACAGCATGGCTTCCGAAACCGGTGGTCGGAACTATGACCTGATCGTCGCGAAATGGCCGGAGCCGAAAGCGGAAATTGATGCTGACGCGAAGGCAGAAGTCGACTGGCTCATCCGCCTGATCTCGGCAACCCGTACGGCTAAGGTCGAACTCAACATCGCGCCGGGGACCAAGATGACCGCCCATGTGCGCGATGGCGATGATGCCCTGCAGGAACGGATTGCGCGGCAGTCTTCGGCTCTGGATCGTGTAGGTCGTTTGGAGAGTTTCTCCTTCGACCCGGCCCCTGAGGGCGCGACCGCACAAATCGTTATCGATGGCGCAACCTATGTCCTGCCATTGGCTGGCGCGATAGACATTGATGCGGAAAAAGCGCGACTGAACAAAGCGCTGGAAGCCGTGTCCAAGGAAGCCAAGTCGCTTGAAGGCCGTCTCGGCAACGCCAATTTTGTCGAGAAGGCCAAACCGGAAGCGGTTGAAAAAGCCCGGGCCGACCTGGCTGACAAAAGCGCGGAAGCCGAACGGTTACAAGCCGCGCTTGACCGTTTGGGGTGATGATTTCACGCGAAGAGCGCCAAGATTTTTAAGAGGGCAGTTTGGAAGTCGATCTTGAGGATATCGCCAGCCGGGTCATTGATGTGGCTATGGGGGTTCATATTGATTTGGGGCCGGGCTTGCTGGAATCGGTTTATGAGCAGGTTCTTGCTAACCGATTGCACAAGCAAGGCCTGAAGGTTGACCGGCAGATGCCGGTCGGTACGCGGATTGACGGTTTGGATTTTCCCGACGCATTTCGTGCAGACATATTGGTGCAGGACAGATTGCTGCTGGAAATTAAAGCCGTGGAACGGCTTTCTCCTATTCACACCCGCCAGACTCTAACCTATCTGCGACTCATGAAGCTGCCATTGGGACTACTTATCAATTTCGGCGGCATCACCTTGAAAGAAGGACTCAAACGCGTAGCGAACAACTACCGCCTGCCCTGATCCGCTAACCATCAATCTCAAGATCTTTCGCTAACTTTTTCAAAATCTTAGCGCGCTTTGCGTGAAACCCATCCGTAGAGTCATTCTCGCAGGTAGGAGCAGTAGTTTCACGCGAAGGACGCTAAGATTCTAAAGAGGGCAGCTAAGTTTTTGATTTGAAGGGCTTAGCCAGGCGTGTGATTGATACGGCTATCGCCGTGTGTTTAGATTTGAACGATGTCATGTCGCTACAAAGTTTCAATCGCGCAGCGAAAAACGACCGCTTACCTTAATCCCTGATAACCAACTGCAAACTCCTTCGCTAACCTCTTCAAAATCCCAGCGCCCTTTGCGTGAAATCAATCCACAACTCGGTTCTAGAAAATCCAAGGTGAAATCATTCTCTCCCCTGGAGGGAAGAGCTTTGGCAGGAAATTTCTAGTTTGTATCGCCGCGCCGCATTTTTTCTGCGGCTCTGCGCATTTCCGCTGCGCCCTCGCGCATTTCGGCGGCCCCGCGGCGAAACTCAGGGGCTTGCTTCAACAGCTCGTCCGCCGTCATATTCCCTTCGTTCCACTTGTTCCGTTTGGCAGCTTCCGCCTCACGAAAGGCTGCGTCACTTTCCAGTCGGTCGGCATAGGCTTCCATCTTGTCGGCACCGCGCAGCATTTTTTCTGAGCCTTTTTCCATGCCTATTGCACCTTTAGCCATGCCGTTGGCGACCCTGGCCTCAATCTTCTTGGCCAGGTCTTTGCTCCATTTTTTGTCGAACTTATGCTCACCATCATGCGCATTGCCGGCGGCGGGCGGAGTTATCGATGCCATGGCTATGACCGCCAGTCCCGCAATTGCTCCCGTAAATTTTCCATTGGTCATCTTTGTTCTCCATCCAATCGGACCGGGCATCATGCCCGGTCTATTGACTACAGATGTAATCGAACAGCATGGCTGTGCTATTGCTGTTCGACCAACAACCTATGAACAAAGACAAAAGTCAGATTTTGGTTTAGCGACCCTGGCTTCTCCAGCGCTTGATAACCCGCTGGATAATCTCTTCCTCACCGCCCTGCTCGCGCCATAGATCAGAGAACATCGGATCTTCGGATGCCGGACGGCGTTCTTCGATCAGCGTGTCGAGCGACACACGGATGGGAATAGCCACACCCTCGCCGCAACAGATAATCTCACGGTTTCTGAGGGCAGGAATGGAATCGAGGAAGCCACGTGCGCCCTCTGGCATCGCCGCTTTGACAAAGGCTTGGTCACGGTCGTTGTTCAGACGCATGGACAGGATGGTACCGCATTGTGAAAGCACGCCCTCGGCCAAATCCGATGGACGCTGCGTAATCAAGCCCAGCGAAACGCCATATTTACGGCCTTCCTTGGCGATCCGGCTGAGAATATCGCGGACACTGCTCTCACCGGCAATATCGTCATTGGGAATATAACGGTGAGCCTCTTCGCAAACCAGCAGGATAGGGCGGCTCGGTTCATTTTTTGCCCAGATGGAATAATCGAATACCAACCGGCTGAGCACCGCGACCACTGTCGGGGTTATCTCGGAAGGAACCGCTGATACGTCGATGATGGATATCGGTTTGCCTTCCGCGGGAAGACGGAAAATTTTCGACAGAAAGTCCGCCATGGTGTCGCCGACCAACATTCCGGAGAACATGAAGCTATAGCGAGGATCGGCTTTGATCTCGTCAATCTTGGTTTTGAGCCGCATGAAAGGTGCGGTATTGGTGGACTTGTCGAGTTTACCCATTTCATTCTGGATAATGTTGGTCAGATCGGAAAGCAGATACGGAACCGGGCTATCGACGGTCAGCTTAGCCACACCGGCCGCTGCCTGGCTCTTGGACTTGGCCGCGAGCAGGCATTTTGCAAGAATATCGCAATCCATCTGCTTGGCATCACCGGTAGATTGAACGAATACTTCGCAATGTTCGCGAAAGTTCATCAGCCAATAGGGCAGATTCAGGTTGTTCACATCGAACAGGCGCCCGTTATTTTTGAACGCGGCGGAATATTCTCCGTGGGGGTCGATCATCAGGATATGACCCTCTGGTGCAATATCGCATATTTTGTGAAGGATCAGAGCAGCCGACGTAGACTTACCGGTACCGGTTGAACCCAGCAGCGCAAAATGCTTGCCGAGCATGGCGTCAACATAGAGCGCACCGCGAATGTCATCTGTGGGATAAACCGTACCAATTTCAACATTGGCGCGCCCATCTGAGGCATAGACCTGCTTCAGGTCAGCGGTGGTCACGGCGAAAACAATGGAGCCGGGAACGGGATAACGTGTCACACCGCGGCGGAAATTATAGATATGGCCGGTCAGGCGTTCTTCATCGCCCTCGCCGAGGAAATCAATCTCTGCGATGATCAGACCGGCTTGGCCTTCATGGAGCTTCTGGGTCCGGATATTGGCGAGCAACCAGGTCTGGCCGACCCGGATTTTTACCTGACTGCCAACCTGCCCCGCCATAGTGACAGTCTTATCGGGATGATCACCCAAACCGGCGAGAACCGTCGCATCCATAACGATGCGCGATCCTGATCCGGCAATCTCTATGACTTCGCCAATTTGATGCCCCTCAGACCGCTTCGGGGTCGACGATGGCGCATGGGTCGCCACTGCTGGTACCACATCTTCGTCATCGGTCGGAGGAAGCGGTTGTGCCGCTGGAAAATTATGGGAGCCCATATCTGACATGCAGTCATAATCCTGTATTGTTTATCTAACCCATGGATTAAGCCGTCATGGTTAAGGATTATTTACCGGCCTTTCAAAAAGGTAAATTGGACTGGAAACCGCCTTTCGAAATCTTTCTAAATCTTGCGGAACAGATAGCCGGCGCCCCAGCCGAATATGATCGAAATAAGCACCGCCAACAAACCATAGATAAAGCCATTTTCCTGAGACAGGTTCGTAATGAAACGCCCCATGCCGATTTTTTCAATGGTAATATCTTTGATTTCCGCCGCTTCCACGCGCCCATCGATAATCAGAAAAGTCTCCGCAGAATATTCACCCACCGGCACGCTAGCGGGCAGATTGATGCGCGCCTGATACAAGACCGAGTCGGTAATCTCGACGCTATTGGGCAAGTTCTTGTAGAGGCTCCCGCGGCTGTTCAGGTCAACGAGACCATTGGTGAAGCGGGACAGCTCCTGACTCTCTATGGCTCCGGCTGGCGACAGTTGCAGATGATTGAGACCAAGCTCATAGATGTCAGCGGTTTTGTCATCCACAATTTCTTCAACGGGCCGTGACGAAGCGACCGCATAAAAGCCTGGGGCGGACCGAAATTCGCTACTTGCAGCATTTATCCATATTCCCGCCACCTGTTGCTTTTCGCGCAATATGATGGATTTCGTCGGGCCTTTTAAAACAACAACAATATCGGCGCGCTCACGATTGCGAGTTCCCGGTGGATAGGTAATTGCTCCGAAGAGCAGCAGCTGGGCACCGTTAAAGTCCCCTTTGATGCTGATCTTGTCCTGCGACACATCCGGCACCAATATCGGCGTATTGGCGCTCGCCAGAAACAGGATGGCAAGACCACACAGAGCTTTGGTCCATTTTGAAGCCAGACCCGTCATAACAGCTGTATCGTATAAATTTCGTCGGGCTGGAAACCAAGCCCAAGCGCCATGCGAATAGCCACGATCAACACCATGACGGCAAGTGCGAGGCGAAGATATTCCGGCCGCATGCGTTGGGCAAATTTGGCCCCCAATTGCGCCCCGGTAACGCTACCAATCAAGAGCAATCCGGCCAAAACAATGTCAACAGCACGGGTCGTCATACTATGCATCATGGTCGATGCGATCGTAACGAACAATATCTGGAACAAGGATGTTCCGACAACAACCTGCGCGCCCATTCCAAGCAGGTAGAGCATTGCAGGAACCATAATAAAACCGCCGCCGACGCCAAGTAGCATCGTCAATATACCGGTCAAAAGTCCCAACACAAAAGGCGCTATCGGTGAAATATAAAGACCGGACCGATAAAAGCGCCAGCGCATAGGCAAGTTTGCGACCAAGGGATGATGCCGCCGTTTTCGTGCGGGTAATGGTTTGCCCGAACGAACAGCCTTAACGCTGCCCCACGCTTCCTTAGCCATCATACCGCCGATGCTGCCCAGCATCAGGACATAAAGGACCGAAATAACAGTATCAATCTGACCCCAGCGCTGCAAAATCTGGAACAACCCGGTGCCAATCAAGGTACCAAAAACGCCGCCAGCAACCAGCACTGCCCCCATCCGGAAATCGACACCTTTTCGTCGCATATGCGCAGCAACGCCAGAAATACTGGCACCTGTTACCTGGGTTGATGCAGAGGCTGCAGCAACCGTCGGTGGAATGCCATAAAATATCAAAAGCGGCGTCGTTAGAAATCCACCACCGACACCAAACATCCCGGACAGGATACCGACAAGCCCTCCCAGCAGCACGATGACAAACGCATCGACCGATAAATTCGCAATAGGGAGGTAAATATCCATATTTCCAATGACTAATCTCTTTTCGCTACGGGATAAAGAGACTTGACCTGATCTCGTGCAAGAAATCTGATCTGAGACTAGCTGACAGACTGTAAAACGGATCAGAATGCTGTCGATAAAGTCACAGAAGCGCCCGATCCGGGAAGCGCATTTCCACCGACCCGCTCACGCCAGTCTATTGCCATCTGAAACTCGGTCTGCCCTATCGGGACGTGGACCTTCATGCGCGGACCGATATCAAGGCGCGTCGCACCCTCTTGCCCGCTTGCCCAAATACCTGCGCCAGCGGTCATTCTACTGCCTCCATCAGCGGCGACTTGTTTCTGCAACGTACCCGAAGCGTCAAAGAAATAGCTGTCATTGCTGGCGAACAGAAACCCTGCCTGACCATATGTTTCAAGGCTGATTTCCGGGAGCACTAGATCTGGACCAGTTCCACCTGCAATATAGAAAGCAGTTCCACGATTATGGCCGTTTTTGGCATCGAAACGTTGTTCTGTGAAAAAGGATACAGGAACCTTGCCGGTCGGCTTGGCCCTGATACCGATAGCAAGTTCCTCTTGGCCGCTTGATGAGAGCGCGCTGGACATCCTGAAAAACGTCGAAATATGGCGCTTCCTGTCTCCCGACATTCGATAATTCAAAATTGCGCCCGCTTGGCTCGCACCATATTGGGCAGAAGCAAATTGCGGCGCTATGGGGCCTAAGCGTGCCTGCCGCAAACCACTCCCCTGACGAGCAAATAACCAAGCATATCCTGACAATGCGTTGGACGTTTGCACAACAGTGTCGTCCAATGATTCTCCAATTTTTTGTTTTGGCGAAACACGGGGTAAGCTTTGTTCTGGCGCATACGATTCTGATCTGGTTCTTCCCGCTAATAATGCGGCCCGCTCCTCACGAGGTTGGCTGACATAGATTTTGTGAAGCTCGGCATTTAGCGACTTTATGGAGTTTTTGATTTGAGAGGACGACAGTTTCCAGGAGACACCGGATATCTCCCCAAAATCGGCCGACAATGAATTCGCGAGAGTGGGCGATTGGACCCGCGATTTTCCCCGTAGGGCCGCCTCAAACTGATGTGTAAGTGACGGTGTGTAAATCTGCGCAGTCGGGATAATATCATGTGAAAATAGCCGCAAGGCCGCCCAAACACAAAGAACAATCAGCAGCAGTTTAAATGGTTCGCCGCGTCGAGCCGGCCCCGACGCATCATTCATGATTCGCGACAGTTCCCGTGGTTTTCAATTGCCGAACATCCGCCGCCTGAGGATGAAAATGGGCGGTTTTCTCCCATTTCGGCGCAACGCCCGCCAGACTTTTGAGATACTGAAACAAAGCCCGCCGCGCTGCCATTATATTGATGATATTGGCAATTACAGTGCGGGGAACAGACAGAAATGCCTCTCGCAGACCATAAAGTGAAAAAACAAAATAGCCCTTAAGTATCAAGCGCCAGGTCAGGAACGACCCGTTGATAATCAACATCGTCTTTAGCAGATCAGAAATCGGGCGCGGTTGATACAGACCGCTCAACTCCAGCCCATATAGAAAGCCCGTCAAAATCATTACGAAATAGGCGACCGCTAGAACCAGGGCCGCAAAGCTGGCCTTTCGATCCCTGTAGCGCATCCAGTTTTCGCGCCAACAGCGCTGCCACCCCAGCCGGTCCCATCCCGAAAGGGCGATACCCATCATCCAACGGCTTTTCTGTCTTATGGCATCGTCCAAATTTTCCGGGAAAAATTCCTGTGTGGCGACCCATTGCCCTTGCCTGTCCTTAAGCCGAGCGAAAATACCTCTCGCCCTTCCCTGCGTGAGCTGTAGACCTATTTCATAATCCTCTGTCAGGCTGGTGGCATCAAAAGGCTTGCCCTGGGTAACAGTTGACAGCTGGCGCAGCTCATCACGCCGGAACGCGCACCCTACGCCGGCCGAGGGCATGGACACACCCAAAGCCTCCCGCAGAACCATCTGCTTGCCATGCATTTCTGCAAACTCATCACCATAATGACCGGCCACCCAGATGGAGCGGGCCGCGCGCCGCGGAATGACCGGTATCTGGACGAGAGAAGCGCGATCAATCAGATAGGCGAATAAATCGAGCGCGTTGGAATGAACCAAATCCTCCGCATCCTGCAATATGACAGCTTTGTAGCTAATGGCTTCGAGATTTTCATCCTGGCATAATGCGCGCCACAGCCGATTCAAACAGTCGGCTTTGGACGTCGGTCCCGCATGATCACATATGACCATGCGTATATGGCTCGCATCCTTCGCCGCGGCAGCGACGGCTGCAATAGTCTGGCCATCATTGGGATAGCATCCTACATAGATACGATAATTTCTGTTGCTCCATTGATCAATGCATCGCCGCAGCATCGCGCCAATAACCGCTGCCTCTCGCCATGCTGGTACAAATATCGCCAAGGGCTTATCGTCGTCAGATCGGGGCAACTGGTCCACGACGACCCGATTGTGACGCGTATAAATGAACAATTTTCGTTTTATCGAATGTGTCATCCAGACAAGGTCGAATATCACGTCATCAATGGCGCCCAGAATAAAACACATGCTCGCGAACAGGAGCAGTTCTTTTTGCAAAAGATCGACCGTCGGCAGAATATACTCGCCCATAAACCGGCTTACTCCAGCAGCTTAAGCACCATATCCTAATTACCCAAGCCGCCCGACCAGCTCCCTATCAGCGCCGTCTTGGCGAGTACCTGCGCAGATATATCACGACGTAACTTCGTGTAAACTATTTTATTGGTTCAATGAATAGGCATTGTAATAGACGCTGGACTTGCGGTGCAGATCAGGCCATCACACAAAGAAAACTATTTCAGGAGATCTTATGAGCGCAACACAGGCCCAAGGCTCGCCCACCACCAATACCGGACAAGCATTTGGTACCAGCGGATATCGCAATTACGTGATTATTTCCCTGATGTTGCTCTACACTTTGAACTTCATTGACAGGATCCTGATCGGTGTCGTTGCGCAGCCGATCATTGAAGAGTTTAAATTGCAGGATTGGCAATTTGGCCTGCTGTCAGGATTTGGATTTGCCCTGATGTACACGGTGATGGGGATTCCCATCGCAAGGCTTGCGGAGAAGTGGAACCGGGTCAAGATTATCGCAGCCAGCGTTGTCATGTGGTCTCTCATGACCGCACTATGCGGCATTGCTGGTAGCTTTCTGGCGCTGCTGGTCTTTCGTATCGGCGTTGGCATTGGCGAAGCGGGCTTAACGCCGGCGGCAAATTCCATCATTTCCGACTATTTCCCACCACGCAGCCGCGCCCGCGCCATAGCCATCTATACGATGGGCATCACTCTAGGTGGTGTGTTAGCGAACGCTTTTGGCGGGCCGATTACTGAGATGTTTTCCTGGCGGGAAGCATTTCTGGCGCTTGGCATACCAGGTATTCTGTTCGGGTTGATATTTCTTTGGACCGTCAAGGAACCACCGCGCGGCTATGCCGATCCGCCAACCGCGACAAAACCCAAGAAAATGAGCATGAGCGAAACAGTCAAGGAACTGTCTGTTAAACCGACTTTCTGGATCAATATGTTTGCGGCAGCCCTGGTCGCCTTTGTCGGCTATGGCGTCAGCAATTTCCAGGTCGCTTTTTTCCAGCGCGTTCACGAGATGTCGATATCGGAAGTCGCACTGCAAATCGCGGTACCCCTGGGTCTGGCGGCGTCCTTTGGTGCGTTCATGACGGGATATCTGACCGAGAAACTCAGCGGACGTTATCCCAATGTTGTCGCATGGCTACCGGGCGTCATGCTGATTGCCTGTGTGCCGCTATATTGGATTGGCTTCACCACTGACAGCGTCCCGTTTTCTTTGGGCGTACTGATTGTCGGTGCTACGCTTCACTACGGCTATCTTGGCGCGCAATATACCATTTGCCAAGGCGTCGCGAGCGCGCAATGCCGGGCAACAGCTGTCGCCCTGTTCCTGTTTGTGGTCAATCTGATCGGCTATGGCTTTGGTCCGCTGGTCATGGGCATATTGAGCGATATTTTAATGAACGCTGATCTGGCCGCATCGCAATTTGCCGCTGAACTGACGCCCCAAATATGTAAGGGCAAACCAGATGAGCTGATCGCTGCTTTGGGTGCAGACAAAGCGCAGGCTTGCCTGACCGCCAGTGCCGAAGGACTGCGTTGGTCGATGATATATATTGTCAGCATCTTCTTTGTCGCCGGCGCGATGTATGTCTACGCCTGCAAGACCCTGCAGAAAGACCTGGTCGCCAAGATGAACTGATCATCCAACCTACATTACAAAGAGTATCCGATGTCCAAACCCGAACCCTGGCAGCTGTCAAAGGCCAGCTATCCCTTTTCCAATGTCACCCAGACGCGCTTTGGCGATATGGACCTGCTTGGCCATATCAATAATGTCGCGATGGCCGATCTGTTCGAAAATGGCCGGGTCCGCTTCAACCGGTCCATGGGTATGGAAAATCGTGCAGAGGGGGACCGCTGGCTGATCGCCGCGGTGCAGATCAACTATCTGAGGGAAGCCCACTTCCCCGATGATGCGGAGATTTGCAGCGGCATTGTCCGGATCGGCAACTCATCCTGGGACATCCTGTCGGCCGCGTTTCAGAACGACCTATGCGTCGCGACCTGCACCACGACGTTGGTGCTGACCAATCCGCAAGGCGCCAAAGCGATTGACGCGGAGTTTCGGGCGGTGCTTGAAGCGCAGATGGTCAAGCGCGACTAGTTTCTAGTCGTTAAAATTGGCCGCGCGTTTCTGCATGAAGGCCATCACGGCCTCTTTCTGATTGGGGCCCTTGCCGACCTTGTCCTGCTCGGCGCTTTCCATCATCAGGATCTCGTCTTCATTCATGTCCGGCAGCTGGTTCATCAACCGCTTGGCGGCCTTGATTGCATCCGGATTCTTGCCGGCAATTTCTGCGGCCAGTTCCATCGCCTTGGCATGCGGATCATCGGCGAGATGTGACACAAAGCCCAGCTCCTTGCCTTCCTCGCCAGAGAATATCCGGTTGGTGTAGGTAAGCTCCCGCAAAATATCATCGCGCACAAAGCTGCGCCAGGTTGTGTAGCTGCCCATGTCCGGGATCAGGCCCCAGCGCATTTCCATGATCGATAATTTGGAGTCCGGCGTCGCAATCCGCACGTCCGCCGCCGAAGCAAATTGCAGACCACCGCCGACACAGGCACCATGGATGGCAACGATTACCGGCGCGGGCAACCGCCGCCACTGCAGCACGACATGCTGATATTTATTCGCATTGCCATAGCTGCGATCGGTCAGACTGCCGGTCGTGCTCGACTGCGTAAAGCTCGCCATGTCGAGCCCCGCACAAAAGCCTTTGCCATTGCCGGACAGCACGATCGCCCGCACATCCTTCATTGCGGCAAGCTTGTCCGTCGCGTCAATAATCGCATCAATCTGGTCCGGGTCGAGCGCATTCATCTTTTCCGGCCGGTTGAACCGGACGTCGGCAATATGATTTTCAACCGAAATTGTGACGCGTTCTGACATGGTTAGGCTCCGTAGCAGCTGGATTCGTTTATGAGTTTCCCGCGAGTTTAATCGCTCGATTAACCAACGGCAACTGATCATTGCCAAAATACATCCGTTCGCCATCTCCGAAAGGCACAAATATGCTAGGCGACCCATAGGCACCGCGAGCGATGGCTTCCTCAGTATTGGCGCGCAGCCGGTCCTTCACGGCCTGTTCCTGCGTTCGCGCCACAAGCGCCTCCCCATCCATCCCGATCTCATTGGCAATGGCCGCCAATACCGCCGGGTCGTCCAGATTGCGCTGATCCGTATAATAAGCGTTGAAAGCCGCCGTCGCAAATTTGTGCAATGCGGCCTGATCTTCCTCCAAGGCACAACAGGCGCGCATGGCGTGGACCGATTTGACCGGATGATGCTCGCTCGGAAAATTCATCGGTATCCCGGCCAGCGCGGCCCAATCCTTCATCACCCGAAAGCTATGCACAAATTTCGGATTGTCGGGATTTTCGCGTGCAGAATAAACGCTCTGGTTCACCGCGTTGAAGACGCCGCCAACCAGAAACGGTTTCCAGGTGATTTTGGCACCGGTGTCCGCAATGATGGGCTGGATATTGTGGAACGCCAGACAGGTCCACGGGGACGAGAGGTCGAAATAAAAATCTACACTTACGGTCATATATTCACCCTTTTTTCCGATACAGCCGTGCTCCTGCGCAGGCAGGAGCCTATCTCCAGTTCGCGAATAACTGCACAAGCGAGAGATGGACCCCTGCCTGCGCAGGGGCACGGTGGCTTTTCATATCCAAGCATCATTCCTTTATCCCGAATAGCGTCTTGCGCACTTCGGCATCATCCTGCGGGTTGCGATTAATCTTGTCGCGGCCCAAAGCCATGCCGCGCCGCAATCCCTCGCGCTGCTTCAGCTCCTCATACCAGCGCTTCACGCTGGCAAAATCGCCCAAGTCAATTTCCTGCCGCTTGTACGTCTGCACCCACGGAAAGCAGGCCATATCGGCAATGCTGTAATCACTGCCAGCGAGATAATCATGCTCCGCCAGCCGCCGGTCCATCACCCCGAACAGCCGCAGCACTTCGCCACGATAGCGCTCGGTGGCATAGGCAATCCGGTCAGGCGCGTAGAGTTTGAAATGGCCATGCTGCCCCATCATCGGCCCCAGCCCGCCCATTTGCCACATTAGCCATTCCGTCGCCGCGATCTGACCGGGCAAATCATGCGGCAGGAACTGCTCCGCCTTGTTGGCCAGATAGAGCAGGATTGCGCCGGTTTCGAAAACGCTGATCGGTTCCTCGCCTTCGATCGGGTCATGATCGACAATGGCCGGGATGCGGTTATTCGGGCTGATCGCCAGGAAATCCGGCTCAAACTGCTCCCCTGCGCCAATATTCACCCATTTGACCCGATAATCGAGCCCGCATTCCTCCAGCATCACACTGATTTTCCAGCCATTGGGTGTGGGAGCGAAATAGAGGTCAATCATTGCACATTAAATCCCGTTAGAAAGAAGACAAATTATGCGCCATTCAAGGCTGAAATTCTGTCAAACCGAGCCTTTAAAACGACCAACGGAAAAGCGGAATCAACAGGGCGTATAATGGCCATAATTCATGGTTGCATAAAACAGGTCTTGTAGGACAGTAAAATATTGCGTCAGTACCGGCCGTTATCTGACAATAGCGGCAACACGGCCCTGAGGGCTGGACGTCGGACGCGGAACGGGTAGGATGTCACTAGAAATCCCCCCTCTTTGAAAGGAACGCCCCATGTCTATCGATGTAATCTACAAAACCAGCGCCACCGCCACCGGCGGTCGCGACGGATCGGCCAAATCGGATGACGGCTCCGTCGACGTCAAACTTGTAGTACCCAAGGAAATGGGCGGCCCGGGTGGTACTGGTGCCAATCCGGAAAAGCTGTTCGCTGCCGGCTACTCCGCCTGCTTTCTCGGTGCGATGAAAGCCGTGTCGGGCAAGGCCAATGTCAGCGTCCCCGCCGATGCAACTGTCACCGCCACCATCGGCTTTGGCCCGCGCGAAGCCGGCGGCTATGGGATTACCGCCGACCTGGAGATCAGCTTGCCCGGCATCGATAAAGCCGATGGCGAGCGGCTGGTCCACGCGGCCCATGCCGTCTGCCCCTATTCCAATGCGACGCGGGGCAATGTGGATGTCGGACTAACGGTCGTTTGAGGAGAGAGTACACGATCAGATGATTTTCGAATAAACTGATCCGCACCCACACCCAAAATCCATGCTGGAGCTATCCATTCATGACCTTAACCAACCTCATAGTTCCAACCTATACGCTCATGCTCAAAGCGCTTTCGGGTTGGCTGAAGAAGGCAGAGACGCAGATGCCGGAAGCAGAGGCGGAAGCGCTGCTATCCGCGCGTCTTGCGCCCGATATGTTTCCTCTCTCGACCCAGATTCGGTTTGTCTGCCTACAGGCGCAAGAAGCTGTATTCCGGCTTAGAGGAGAAGCTTTCCCGAAATCATTCGATGACCTGGTTAATGAAGGAAGAAATGCCGGTGAGCGGCCCGGTTCGCTTGCGGATGCGCAAGCCCGGATTGATGAGGCTATCGCGCTGCTGGAGAGCCTTGCACCCGATGCGCTGGATGCAGAGCCGGACCAATCCGTCGCGCACGAACTGCCTAGCGGCATGATCTTCGATCTGACCGCAGAGCAATATGCCCGTGATTGGGCGCTGGCCCAATTTTATTTTCACCTGATGACGGCTTATGCGATATTGCGCAGCGAGAAAGTCGCGCTCGGCAAAGCGGACTTCATACCGCATTTATTGCCCTATCTTCGTCCCGAAACGATGCCCAAAGGCTAATCATCGGTTTTCGGATCAGGCAGCCGCTCTCCCGATTCCAAAGCCGTAGCCAATTATCCCTGGCTCAAAAACTTCCGCATGTTTCGAGCGGCTTGCCGGATGCGCTGTTCATTCTCGACCAGCGCAAGGCGGACATAGCCCTCGCCTTCGTCGCCAAAGCCCGGACCCGGGGCCACCGCGACGCCCGCTTCTGCGATAAGCCGCTTGGAAAACTCCATGGATCCGAGATGTTTGAACTGTTCCGGAATCGGCGCCCATGCAAACATACTGGCTTCTGGTGGAGGAATATCCCAACCGGCGCGGCCGAAGCTTTCTACCATCACGTCGCGACGCTTTTTGTATAGCGCCCGGTTCTCTGCGATAATATCCTGCGGGCCGTTGAGCGCAGCGGTTGCCGCCACTTGAATCGGCGTGAACGCGCCATAGTCGAGGTAGCTTTTCACCCGCGTCAGAGCGCCGATCAGTTTCTGATTGCCGACGGCAAAACCCATGCGCCAGCCGGGCATACTATAGGTTTTGGACATGCTGGTAAATTCAACCACGCAGTCTTTGGCGCCCTTAACCTGCAACATCGAGGGTGTGGGGGTGTCGCCATAGTATATCTCGGCATAAGCAAGATCGCTAATAACCCACAATTTATGCTCGCGCGCGAAGTCGACAACCTTCTGGTAGAAGTCGAGATCGGCGACATAGGCGGTCGGGTTGGATGGATAGCCCATCACCAGCACCGATGGCTTGGGCACTGAATAACTCATCGCATATTCCAGCCGGGTGAAAAAATCCGGACCGGGCGCTGCAGGAATAGAGCGGATCGCCGCACCTGCAATGATGAACCCGAAAGTGTGGATCGGATAGGATGGATTGGGTGCCAGCACGACATCGCCGGGCGCTGTGATCGCCTGCGCGAGATTGGCGAGCCCTTCTTTGGAGCCGAGCGTCACAATGACTTCGCTCTCGGGATCAAGGTCGACGTCAAAGCGGCGCTTGTAATAGTTGGACTGGGCGAGGCGCAGGCCCTTTATACCTTTGGACGCGCTATAACGGTGTGCGGTGGGATCATTGGCCGTTTCGCAAAGCTTGTCGATTACATGCTTGGCCGGCGCGCCATCGGGATTGCCCATGCCCAGGTCAATAATATCCTCACCGCGGGCGCGCGCCTCTGCCTTCATCGCGTTCACTTCAGCGAACACATAGGGCGGCAGACGTTTGATGCGGTAGAATTCTTCTGACATGGCTTAATCGATTCCGGTGTTTCGTTTTACGCAGGCGCTGCTTTGCGCAACTTTGAAAGGAATGTCGAGAGGTTCGGGACAATTTATGAGAGCGGCTGAAAACTCTATCCCTATTTCTTGTGCTCCCGCGCAGGCGGGAGCCTATCTCCCAAGCGCGTGGTAAAACGCCACAGATATTGTTGTCTTGATATCTCGCCTGATCGCTTCCCCAATTCTGTTGGCCTTCGTTTTACGGTCCGGAGATTGGGCCCCGCCTACGCAGGCGCACAGTGCCTAGACCATCAAAGACCGTTGCCCGCGCATCACCGTCCGGCTCTCACTGCCCTTCAGCACCGTTGACTTTGCCCGGACCGTATCAAGGAAATGCCAGGTCGATGTCGCCTTTTCCGGTGTCAGAGATACGGTCATATAGCCACGATTAGATGTGTTACACCATTGCAACTGGTCATTGGTTTCCCGCACCGCCCGAGCCGCCGTCGCTGGATCTGCTCCGGATAGGTAGGATTCCAGGCCAGGCGAAGTCACGCTATGGCCGCCAAATTCGACACCCGCTGCGCCGCTGCCGGTTTCCAGGTTAAAAGCCCAGCCATTATGGCTATCGCCGGAGAGAACAATCAGGTCAGCATCGGCCTCCTGGGCGCCCATCAACGCCCGTTCCCGTGCCTGGGGATAGCCATCCCAGCTATCGAGATTGATCGGCAGACCGACTTTGGCCGCCAATGCGCCGACAGCGACCCGTGCCTTGGCGAAGGCCGGCGCATCATCGGCCAGCCAGTTGACGGCTTCTTGAGGTAATTTCAATTCGCCCATGACGCATTGCTGGCCCCAAACCTGCCACTTGGTACCCGATGTCCGGGATTTACGCATTGCCTCGGTCAACCACGCTTCCTGGACCGCACCCAACATCTGCCGCTCGGGGTCTTGCCAGATGGTGTCGCGAAATGTTTCCAATGCGCTTTGTATATTTTCTTGACCCTGCAAGGCAGCAGCCAAATCTGCCGGTTCGCTGCGCCCGCCAATCCGGCTTTCGGTCAGGAACAATGTCGCCAGATCGCCGATCTGATATTCGCTCCACAACGGCCCGCCATCATCGCGATCCCGCACCGGCATCCACTCGCGGTAAACCTGTTCTGCCGCCCGCTTGCGTACCTCCCAGTCACCTTCGGTCTTGGGTTGGTGATTCTGCGCGCCGCTCATGTGGGCGTCATTGGTAAACTCGTGATCATCCCACATTGCGACCATCGGATAAAACTGATGGATGCGCTGCAAATCCGGGTCACTGCGATAGGCGGCGTAACGCAGCCGATAATCTGCGAGCTGTACAATCTCATGCCCGGGATCAAGGGTTCGGCCTGCCAGTGCCTCTTTGGTCGAGGGATAGGTGCCTACGGGATATTCATAGAGATAGTCACCGCTATGCATGATCAGGTCGAGATCATTGCGCTCAGCCGCATGGGCGTAAGCGTTGAAATAGCCGAAAGGCATATTGGAACAGCCAAAGACGCCGAGGTTAAATTTCTCGGTCGGCCCTTGCGGTAAAGTGCGCGTCCGGCCCGTAGATGACGTTGATCCATCCGCCGCGATAAAGCGGTAGAAATACCACTGGTTCTCCGAGAGATCCGGCGCGACAAATTTCGCAATATAATCGCGGCTGGCCGATGCAGTGGCTTCCCCAACCATTTTGGCGCCGGAGAAATCAACATTTTGCGCCATTTCAACGGTCAGCTTGTTGTCGCCGCCACCAACATATCGGGTCCAGAGCAACACCGAATTCTGCGAAGGCTCACCGCTCGCCACACCATGAGTGAATCCGCGTGCGCTGGCCATGGAAGCATAGGCAGGTGCAGACATCGCACCGAGGCCAAATGTGCCCAGAGCCATCAACTGGCGACGATCAATTTTAATGGTCATAATTTATCCCAAAATACCAACTGCGAACAGAATGGCGAAAAACAATGTCATGCTGATGACAGTGAAGACAAGCAACGCAGAAAGTCGGAGCAGAGCCTCAATTCTGGAGAGCTTATAGGCATGCCGCAGCTGTCGGTACATATGAAAAGGCGGATAAAAGACAAGCAAAGCCCCCCATATGGCTTGCGACACGCCAAGTGCCGCGAGAATGGCGCAAGTGATGAAAAGCAAGGACATGAAGCTGATCGAATAAGTGGTGAAAACGGCATGGTCGTAAAAATGATAACCACGACGACCGATCAGGGTGAGCCAAACAAATGGCAGCGAAATCGGGATCAGCAACCAGGCAAATTTATAGCCATTAGCCTTGAGCTTGTAGAGCAGCAGATCCGGATTTTCGTTTACGGCTTTGATTCCATCCCTGATCGTCTTATCCAGTTCCTTCGAACCGGTCGTCACGCTGCTGTCCTCGTTCAGAACATTGCCCTCTTGAATATCATCAAGGCCGGTCTGCAATTGATCAATCTCTTCTTTAGAAAAATTGCCCAGTTCAATAGCACCGTCACCCAATTTAACCTCAGGATAGGGCATGTCCTCCCCGGTCATGGTCGCCAGAAGATTGCGACCTTTCTTCAAATCAAGAAGATCCTGTTGCAATTTCCCCTGATCCGCAGCGGCGGCAGATTCCAGCTCTGCTTCCTTTTCGGTAATCTGCCGTTCGATATCGGCCGCTTGCATTACAACGCCGGTATTGAAGTCTTTGTTGGTCTCCGCTCCGTTGCCGCCCGAAAAGGGATCACCCAGGAAGGAAAAGACCGCGAACATCATGAACACGGAAAACAAGAACAATGCCATGGGAGAGATAAACCGTGCGCGCTGACCATGGATATAGCGCCGGGTCAAGTCTCCCGGTTTCCATGCCAAAAGAGGCAGTGTGTGCCAGAATTTGCCTTCGAAGTGCAGAACACCATGCAGGATATCATGCCAAAACGCGCCGATAGAGCGGTGGATATGCAGCGGCTGTCCGCAATTGCTACAAAAGCTTCCAGTGACCGGCGCTTGGCAGTTGAGACATACGCCCGGATCACCGGCGATGGCGTCGCTATTTCCCCCCTCGACTGCTTTCGCAATCAAAGCGCCTTCAATGGCCGTTCCGGCTGCGTCAAATTCCCCCGACATGCGAAAGAGTTTTCGCCAATTTGACGAATAAGGCAAGCTGCATTTTGCATTGGCCGCTTGCCCTTCATATTCCCGAAATTACATATCCATCGCTTGGGCGACTTCGACACTGCCATGGTCCATGATCGGACAGCCTTTGGCCATCGTAACGGCCGCATCCATATCAGGCGCTTCGATTAGGGAAAAACCGGAAATGGGATTGCTGCCGCCATCATCGGCGACACCTTTGGCCGAAACCGTTTTAGACGGACCAGCCGGATTGCCCTCATCCACCACCGCATCACCGAGCCCCGCCAACCAAGTGTTCCAGCGATCCATCACTTCAGCACCTTCTTCGGGCGATTCTGGCGGTTTGCCGCCGTGATAAGCAAAGATAAATTTGGGCATAGTCATTCTCCTTTTTGGTTTGGGGTTAAATGGGGCTCAAGCGGCTACCTGCTCGGCATAGCGTTCCAGCTTGACGAGGCTGGAAGTCCAGCCGCTTTCGTGATTGTGTGCGCTATCGTCATCAGGCAGATTGCGATGCAGCATTGTAAAATCGGTGCCACCCTTGCCGTCGCTTTCGACGGTAAAATGCACCTCACTCTCATGACCGCGCTTGTCGTCATCATCATGCCACGCCCAGGTGAAGCTGACGCTCTTGCAGTGTTCAACAGACAGCACCTCTCCGGTAACCTTGTATATACCGCCTTCGCTATTCTTCATGATCGACATCCACGGACCGGGACGGGAAAAATCAAGCTCATGCTCGGCCAATATGATGCCCTCAGGGCCCCACCACTTGCTGAGATGTTGTGTCTGCGTCACAAAATCGAAAACCTTTTCCGGGGGCGCAGCAAAATGCCGTTTCATTTCCAAGTCAGCCATTTTCGTCCTTCTCCTCTTTTTCTTTAGTGTCAGCGTTCAGAGCATGCTCCAACCGATCGAAGCTGGTCTCCCAGAATTCGCGATAGGTGATTATCCAGGCGGAAATCTGACGCACCGCTTCGGGCCGCACCGAATAGAGCCGCCGCTGTTTGTCCGTCCGCTGCTCGACCAGCCCTGCCTCCCGCAGCACTTTGAGATGGCGTGAAAAGGCGGGCGAAGAAATCGGCGCGGTATCGGCAATGTCACCGGCGCTTAGCTCGCCTTCCTGCAACAAACGATCAACAATCGCGAAACGTGTCGGGTCGCCCAGCGCGGCAAATATCGGGGAAAGCTGTTCCATATCACTCCAATGATTAACTGATTCGTTATTTAACTTATATGTTAAGTAAAAAGAGTCAATTCCAGATTGCGTCGCGGAAAAGGCTCACTGTGTCGCAGGGTGGGAAAGTGGGTTGCGGGTTTGGCGCGGCAACATCGTCATCTCTCTGTTCATGTTCGGATCCTTATTGACGAACATTATTTGGCAATCAAAAACGGATAAAGTTGATATGATAATTTCCCAGCGCTCCGCATCCCTTGGCTTCACACTTCTGTCCGCATGCTGTCTGGTGTCGACGCCTGCTCTTGCACAAACACCGCTACAGCGGGCAATGGATGCGCCAACGCGCGGTCCGGCCTATTCCTATGATATCAGCTATAGCACGCCGAAAATAAAAGCCGCTGGCCGCATCGACCCAACCCGTCCGGTTGGCAAACGGGTGACGGTCACCCGTCCAGCGAAATCGGCCTGGACAAAGGAATTTAAAGAAGCTGTCGCGGAAGCGGAAAAAAACGGGGACAAGGATTTCTGGTGCAGCGCGATGTTCGAAAGCATTCCGGCCAATGCGCGCTTGATCAGCGAAACCGCGACAACGGCAACTTATGCGTTCAAACCAAAACTGAATATGGAAAACAAAGACGACGCAAAATTCACCAAGAACCTGACTGGCAGGGTCACCGTCGACAAAAAAGCGCCAGCGATCTTGAGCTACCACCTGACGGCACCAAAATCTTTCAAGATCAATTTGCTGGCCCGGATCAATAGCTTCAATCTCGACTTAAGCTGCGCCAGGGCACCGGATGGAAGGACCTATGTGAAGCGATCTGAAGTCAAGGTTTCCGGTTCCGCCTTGGGGAAGAGTTTTAGCGAAAACAGGCTGCAGCAGCATGGCGGACTGAAACGGGCATCGCGCTAGCCCTGACCCGTCCCTTGGCTTGTTAAGGGCTCACCCACCTTGCATCACGCGCAGAATAGCGTATAATGTTATAACATCACATATATTTACTGGAGTCATATTAAAAACGGGAGAGAGAGAAATGCCAACATACAGACCAACTTTTCGTCAACATGGTATTCGCGTTTCGCAGAGTCAGCCCATGTCGCAACTGAACATCACACCGCTTATTGATGTGCTTCTGGTCCTGTTAGTCATGATGATGCTCTCCATTCCCGTCGCTACACACAAGGTTGAGGTCGAGCTGCCGCCCCCTGGTGCCGGATCGGGTGAGCCGCCCAAAGTAAACATATTACGCATCAACGGTGCCGGTTCGACCCTGTGGAATGGTGAAGTGGTGACGGCGGCGAAGCTCAAATCGCTGCTCGCGAACATGGCCAAAGATCCCGATCTGCCACAGCTACACATGCAGACGGATGGTAATGCCCGTTACGAGATATTTGATCATACGATTGCCACCGTGAAACGCTCTGGTGTTCAGGCCATCGGCTTTGTCGGTAACAAGCAATTTGCCAAATGGGATGACGCACCGAATTGACTCCCCTGCTCCGGGCTGACAAATTGGATTCCCATTGGGGAGACTGTGATGATTGGTCCGGAGCTTTTCGCCTTTTTGAGGGAATTGGAACAGAATAACGACCGCGAGTGGTTCAAGGCGCAGAAAAAACGCTATGAAGCAGAAGTCGTCGATCCGGTTACCGATTTCATCGCCAATATGGTCCCGCGCGTTGCAGCGATCAGCCCGCATATCATCGTCGACCCGCGGCCCAATGGCGGCAGCCGCTTTCGCATCTATCGCGACACGCGTTTTTCCAAGGACAAGAGCCCGTATAAGACCCATGTCGGTTGCCAGTTTCGCCACGAAGCGGGAAAGGACGCCCACGCGCCGGGATTTTATGTCCATCTCGGCCCTGGCGAGGTCTTCTTCGGTGGTGGCGTGTGGGGACCGCAAGGGGAAGCGCTGCGCCAGATCCGCCAGCGTATCGTTGACAAGCCTGCCCGCTGGGAAGAAGCGGTCGAAGACCTCGACCTGCGTGGCGATCAACTGGTGCGTGCACCCAAAGGTTTTGACGCAGAGCATCCCCTGATCGACGACCTGCGCCGCAAAAGTTTCTTCAGCATGCAGGACGCCGATGAGAAACTCGCCACGTCGTCCAAATTTGAGGATGCCGTCGATGCACAGTTCCAGAAAGTCGCGCCGCTGATGGGCTTTGTTGCCGATGCCATGGGCGTGAAATTCTAAGCCGCCCCTGCGCTAGATGCTCAAGCCACCATCCACAGCGAATGCGGCACCAGTTGCAAATTTGCTTTCATCAGAAGCCAGATAGACCAGCAAATGCGCAATATCATCGGGCTCTCCCATATGCCCAACCGGCTGGGCCAGAGCAAAGGATTGCTCCGTTGCGGCGGGATCAGGCGTTCCGTCGATCACGCTTTGCACGTTGGGTGTCATGATCGTTCCGGGCAGCACCGCGTTGACCCGCACGCCGTTTTTTTCCCTCGCGCAATATAGCGCGATGGATTTCGTCAGCATCGGAATGGCCGCCTTTGCCGAATTATAGGCGACGAGATCCGCGCTCGCGCTGATCGCCGCTGCGGATGAAAAATTTATCATCGAACCACCGGTCTTGCTCATCAAATCCATCGCGGATTTGCAGCCGAGGAAAATGGAATCCACATCGACAGTGTAACAGCGTTTGAAATCTTCATAGCTGACGTCGGCAATAGAGCCGAAGACCGTAACTGCCGCGTTGTTAATCAACACGTCCAGCCGGCCATATTCCGATTCCACATAACTTATCACCTCAGTCCAGCGATCGGGGTCCGTCACGTCCTGTTCAAGAAATTCCACGTTGTCGCCAAGCTCCTGTGACGTTTTCTCGCCCACCGCTACATTATGGTCGGTAATCACAACACGCGCGCCTTCTTCCAACAATCGGATGGCTGCAGCCTTGCCCAATCCCATTGCGCCACCCGTCAGCAATATAACCTTGTCCTGCACGCGCCCCATGTTCCATCTCCTGTTTCCTTGCTTCGCCGCTCTTACTGCTATCCGGGAACCGATTTTGGCAATGCACAGAATAGATACTGCGCAAACACTATCGTCCTGCACAGTTTTGCCAGTCGCACTGTCGGCTATCACTGATACTGTCGGCATAATTAGGAGATAAATTGTGGCTGTTGAGATCAAAAGAAGCTTTTGCCGATTCTGTCATGCCAGCTGTGCGATGCTGGTGGATGTGGAAGATAATAAGATCAAAGCGGTGCGCGGTGACAAGGAAGATCATCTGTTTAAAGGCTATACCTGCATCAAGGGCCGCCAATTGACCGATATGCACAACCTGCCCGACCGGATGATCACTAGCAAAATCCGCCAACCCGATGGCACGTTCAAGGATATTGCGACCGCTGATGCGCTGGCACTGGCTGGCGCGCAGATGAAGAAGATGGTCGAAGAGCACGGTCCCCACAGCATCGCGGTATATTGCGGCACCAACGCGTTTCAGAACAGTGCTGTGCTTGGCACATCCTACGCTTTTGCGCAGGGAATCGGCTCGCGCAACTGGTACACCAGCGTCACCGTTGACCAGCCCGCAAAAGTTTTCACGACCGCGCGCTATGGCATGTGGATGGGTGGCGGCAATGCCTTCACCGATTCAGACGTGGCGATGTTTGTCGGCAACAATCCGATCGTATCGCATTATTCCGGCGGCATGCCGACATCTTCTCCCTCTCGCGGTCTGCAGGACGCACAGGAACGTGGACTCAAGTTAATCGTCGCTGATCCGCGTGTCAGCGACATGGCCCGGCGGGCCGACGTGCATCTGCCCGTCAAACCGGGCGAGGACCCTGCCCTGCTCGCTGGCATGCTCAACGTCATTTTCGCCGAAAAGCTGTTCGACCAGAATTTCGTCGCCGCCCATGTGGATGGCGTTGAAGAGCTGGAAGCAGCGGTTAAATCGATGACGCCCGATGTTGCCGCAAAGCGCGCCGGCGTGGATAAGGACGAACTGATCAAGGCCGCGCGCATGTTCGCTGGCGCTAACAAGGGCCGCGTCGTAACCGGAACGGGTCCGGAAATGGCGGGTAATGGCACGCTTACGGAATATCTCGTGGCATCGCTCAACATATTATGCGCGCGTTTCAATCAGGAAGGCGAAAGGGTCTCCGCCCCGATGGTGTTCAATCCCGTCAGCGGCGCCCCAAAAAAAGCACAAGTTGCGCCGCCTGTTCCGATGTTCGGCGAAGGTTTTCCCAAGTCCCGCATTCGTGGCCTCGGTCATCTGGGCAAAGAAATGCCATGCAATGTATTGGCTGACGAGATTTTGACGCCGGGAGAAGGCCAGATCAAAGCGCTGATCTCGATTGGTGGCAACCCCGAAATTGCCTTCCCCGATCAGCACAAGGTCCGTCGCGCACTCGAAGAATGCGAATTGTTCATTCAGGTTGACCCCTGGATGTCCGCCAGCGCCAAACGCGCCGACATGATCCTGGCGCCCAGCATGTGCCTGGAACGCGAAGATATTAACAACGTCTCCGACGCCTTCACCGAGGAAGCTTATGCCCATTATACCGAGGCCATGGTTCCGCCACCCGGTGACACGATGGACGAATATGAAATGCTCTGGTGGCTGGCCAAGCATATGGGTATTGAAATGAACTATCCCGGCGGCTCCGTCTCGATGTATGAATGTCCCGACAAAGCGACCGTTCTCGACCTGATTTCCGAAGGCTCATTGCTCAAACCGAGCAAGGCCAAAGCGGATGCGGCGGCACTCGAACGCAAGGGCGCGGCGATCACTTACGACGAGTTGCACCCGGTTGTCGGGCCAGCCGATCCGGACAGTGAAAACCGTTTTGATCTCAATGCCGGTGCCATGCCGAGCCAGTTGATCGATTACGCGGCCAATGACCCCGTGAAGGACGGCTTTGACTTCCGCCTGATCTCACGCCGTTCCAAGCATCGCTACAACAGCAACGGCCATCCCTTCCCGAAACTGGTTGAGAAAATGCCAACCAATCCGGCGTTCATCAATCCCGAAGATATGGCCAAAGCGGGCATCGACGACGGCGCGATTATCGAAATCACGTCCCCGACGGCCTCTATCTTTGGAATGGCCAAAGCCGACGAGAAAGTCCGTCCAGGCGTGATCTCCATGAGCCACGCTTTTGGCGATAGCGACGCCGGCAAGGATGACGTCATGACCAAGGGTGGTTCCACCAACCGCCTGATTGTCGATGATGATTGGCTGGACCCCATTACTGGTCAAGCGGTACAGAGCGCCATACCGGTCCGGGTGAGCGCAGCCTGACGGCAATAGCTTTGGCTATACTGATCGGTCGCAAGACGCGAAGCAGCGGTTATGCGGTGAAAGGCAATATAGACAAACATCTATAATCAGTCCGCCGCGACAGCCGCGCCCATCTCTGGATCGCTTTTCACGGCTGGTAGAACAAAGCCAGCAACCGCATTTTCCGTGATGAAAATTTGTCCTGCTAAAGCATTGATGTCGTCAACGGTCATCGTCTTCAAAACTTTCTCGCGTAGCCGATGTCTTTTCATGCCATAACCCTCGGTCTGGGCATCTCCCAATACCGACATCCAATAGCCGTTATTCTCCAGCGTGCTATCGATATCATCGACAATAGGTTTCAAAGCCCGCCCGAAAATATCCTGATCAATGGTCCCTTTAGAAAGATCCTCGCCAACAGTGAGAACAGCCTGGCGAATGTCCTCGGCTTTTTCTGGAGCGGCAGTGACGCTCGCGAATATATAGCCATAGTCGTCGAACAGATCGCTCACGAATATCCCAGCACCCGGTGAATAGGTGGCGCCCATTTCTTCCCGAAGCACCGTCGTCAGCCTGTTGCGAAACACGCTACGCAGCACCTGCATCCTGAAAACATTGCTGGGATCGGAAGCATCCGGCGCGGGCCAATAGACCCGAACGACCGCCTGATCATCATTGCCTTGATGATAATAGGTAAAAGGTTCGGTAGGCGCTTCGGGAAATTTCAGCATCCGCATATCGGGATATGCATTCTTGTTGTCGGCTCGCTTTGGCAGAGCGCCAAATGTCCGAGCCACTTCGGCGACAGCGGTGGCTCTATCAATATCGCCGACGATGGTGACTTCAATCAGCCCGTTTTGCAGCTGCGGGCCCATCCAGTCCCTCACGTCCTGAATTTCGGGTGCCAGAAAACTATCAAGGTCTGAATAACCATAGCGCAGATCACCGGAGCGGATCATCCGCGGCAACTCCTTTTCCGCCACCGTCATCGGGGTGGCATCATGCGTGGGATACCAAGCCTTCATTTTCTCATGATAGCGTGTGGCTGTCTGCTCGCGATAGGCGGGCGCTACCACATGGGCCGTCATCAAATTCAGCTGGTCCGCCAAGTCTTCACGGCCAGTGCCGCCAACAAGTTCCAATGCATTGTTATCCGGACGCAGCCGGACCCGTGTACCGACCCTTTTGCCGGCAAAGAGCGTCTGTAGCTCATCGGAGCTATGCCCTTCTACGCCGCTGCCATTGAGTAGATTTTCCGCCAGCCGCCGCAAGCTCTCGCTTTTTTCCGGCATGGAGAGAAAACCGCTGCCTATTCTGACCCGGATGCCGATAGTGTCAGCATCAAAATCCGTCTGTTTGAAGTTCAACCGGACGTTATTGGCGAATGTAATTATATAGGCATCTGCGTCCGGCAAATAGGCCTCCTTTGCAACAAGGCCGGGCTTGCCAAAGTCGGTATGGGCAAACTGCTGTACCTGTTGTTTTTCCAGCGGTGAAACCGCAAGCTTACGCGAGGCGAGAAGAGCAGCCGCTATCTCCGCTTCGGGATTATCCAGCTTGTCGTTGGTTGCGAGATACAGAAAAGGCTTTTCAATCCCCGTCCAACGCTCGCGAAACACGCGCTCGACATCCGCCAGCGACACACTCGCAGCGAATGTCTCAAACCGCTCCAGATCGTCCTCCGGCGACGTAAAAACACGATCCTTGGCAAAGCTGTCGACCAGTTCCTTGGCATAGTTATATTCGAGCCGCGCATAAGTTTTGCGTGTATCCTTGCGATCCACTGCCACCTGCAGTCTTTTGCGCCAACGCATAATGGCTTCGTTCATTTCCGCCTCCGAAAAGCCATAGGTAAACGCCCGTCGGATCTCCTGATCTCCTGCCGCTAGCGCCTCTCGCCAATTTTCAGGCCTGCTGCGTAGCCGGATGATCCACGCGTCCACGGTGTCTTCCGGTGCGTAGCGGCTGATCGCCCCGTCCAGATAAGGTGCATCACCAGCATCCACTTTGCGGTCCAGCCGGCGATTGACGATCTGCGCGCCCAGCGCTCGCAGAAAACCCTCTTTCCGCCGTGCCATATTATCTGGCCATTCCTCGTAAGGGTGGAGGACACCAAGCGAGACGAACGTCAATATTTCGTCATTATGATGATAGCCGATTTTGCCCGGGATAATATCAGCGGGTGGAATTTGAATGTCGGGGAGCGGCGGCGTAGTTGGCCGCCAATCGCCAAAATAGGTTTCAATTTTTTGGATGGCGAGTGCAGTATCAACGTCTCCGATAAAGGCGATAAAGGTATTTTCCGGACGGTAATAACCACGATAATATTTGACAAATTCTGAACGTGGCATCGTCGCGATGGTTTCGTCTTTGCCGATCGGCAAGCGATCGACCAGTCCGCTGCCTTCGGTCAGGAAACCCATATTGGCCACCAAGGCCTGAAAGTTGACCGAATCCCGGCTGCGTTTTTCCGAAGCAATAACGCCGCGTTCGCGCTCGATGGCATCTTTATCAAGCGTCAGGTTTTGCGCTGTTTCGCGCATGAGGAAAAAGGCTTCGTTCAGTATTTCTTCGCCGACAGTGGGCAGGTTTAGCTTGTATGTCGTTTGGCTGAAACCGGTACTGGCATTGGTGTCCGCGCCAAAGGACAGACCATAGCGCTCGAGCCGCTTTATCATTTCGCCTTCCGCAACATTTTTGGAACCGTTAAAAGCCATATGTTCAAGGAAATGAGCAATTCCCTGCTGCTCGTCCGTCTCGTTCAATGACCCTGTGGCTATCCGCATCCGCAACGCTGCAACCCCGCTGGGCGTGCTGTTCTTCATCACCGCATAGCGCAGGCCATTGTCGAGTGTCCCGTGAATGACCCGGGAATCTGGTTTCAGGTCACTCCCGTCATGGGCGAAGCCGGCGTTTTGATTACTCGCCTGTGTCAATGCAGGAGTTGCAACGAATAAGCAGGATATGACAACCAGCGCATTGAGAAATCGCAACCGGGATATCTGTCGCATTACTAGGTCTCCAGAGAATCAGGGGGGTTCATTCGGACTGGCTAACGGCTATTACTATATAAGACGCACCGGAACGCCAATCCCTCAACAAATGACTTGATATTTGCACCCCGTGCTAATCCACGACTTTGTGCTGCTTCCTGAGGCCGATGCGGGGTGTTGGGGTGGGAACGGCCTCAGGAAACAGATGGGGAAACAGGTCCGTTCTAAAATTTCGCACGGATACCCATCGTGATGGTGCGACCGCCGTTAAATTGAAACGTGTCGGGGAAATTGAACGACGTATCTCCATCACCAAATTGCGAGCTGGTCGTTTGTCGTATGTCCGGCTTTTTGGAACCACGCAGTAAGTCGTCGCCTTCCAAAAACAGAGTGAACAGTCCCCCCGCTTTTTCAAAGCTATAGGAAAAACGCGCGTCGAGCGTGTCATAACCCGGAATAACCGTATTGATGTTAAATTCGTCGAAAGTTTCTACTGTCGCGGACTGGCTGGTGTAGATGACGCGCCCCTGGAAGCCATCCCGCTCATAATCGAGCGACAGGTTGTACACCCACCGCGCCTGATCACGTAACGGGCGATCAAGGCTGAGTTGAATGGTATTGCCATCATCGTCACGGGCAGAAACCAATGTCGGAAAATCGCCGTTAGTATAGGTCACGTTGGCGAGAACCCCGAAGTCACTTAGAAAACCGGGTAAGAAGTTCAGCCGCCGGATAAGCTCGCCCTCGATGCCCCAAATCGTGCCACCTTCACCGTTTTCAGGCCGATTGACGAGGAATACCGTGCCGGGGTCAAGGTCAAGGAGATCAGGCCGGGTCGCGGCGAGCGGCTGGTACCGATCCAAAAATCTCTGACGCACATCTGTGTTATCAACCGCCGTGAAGGACACATTAGTAAAATTGTTGCTGATCTTTTTATAGAAGAAGCCTGCGCGAACCAGGCCAGGGGAGTCATCGAAATAATAAGCAATATCCAGGTCGAAATTGTCGGTCGTCGACGGCTTCAGACTGGGATTGGCTTCCAATATCGTCACACGCGCAAATTGGGGGCGAAGGTCAACGCTGAAAGTGGTGGATCGGTTTAGCAACCGGAAATCCGGATTGATAGTGGAACGGAAATATCCGAGGCGTGCGGTGAAATTTTCAATCGGGCGATAGGTCAGCAGAAAGCTGGGCGTCCATGTATCCACCGAACCAGAAGTGCTGTCGAAACTGACCAGGCCTGCTTCCACAAATGTTTCACGGGGCTCGCTGCGCCTGCCTGGCTCGTTCAAAACGAAACTCTGCGAAGTAATGGTTACGCCGGACCGCTTCTCCCTCTCATAGCGAACGCCAGCAATAAGATCGAAATCACCAACGGTAAGCTTTGATTCCAGATAGCCGGAAAATCTTTCTTCAATGGTTTTGGTAGGTATTAGGGCAGCGCCCGTTACAAGCGGATCCAGCGCCGCGAAGTCCAAGAAAGTGAACCTTGCCTCATTGAAATCTGTAGCAGGGTCATCGGTTATGAAATCTGGCAGTTGATCAACAATATTGCTTGTATTTGAGGGGCTTAGAAACGGAATGGAAAATTCTGATACACCTAATTTCGCAAAACCGTCCTGGTCAAATGTGCCGTTATTGAACAATGTTACAGGTGTGGGAAGGCTCGCAATCCTTGTGTATCGCTGACTTGCGATCGTCCGAGGATTGGACGGATTGTCATTGGTAGTACGAGTGTTGCGTTGGTATTTGCCGCCCAGTTCCATATATTCAAGAAAATCCAGAGGCGTGTTATATCGCGCCTGAAACTCCCCAGTATAAGTTTCAGTCACATTCTCGATCGGGTTAATGACAGCGTTGAAAAAATTGTAATTAGAAGGATCGTTTACAAAATCAATTCCGGCCTGCGTTAGCGATGGGATGATTAATCCGTTACCAACCGTAACGAACCCGCCATTGACTACCCGCGGAGTTGCAGCGGCGTCATCATCAGGATTGATCACAATAGTTTCGGGATCAATAAGATCCGTCAGATTTGTTGCCACAGCGTTGAAATTAACGAAACTATTATCCCCCTTGAACTCGGACCGTCCATAACCGGCCTTATATTCAAATTCCCAACGCCCGACATCCGTGTCGCCCCGAAAACTGATACTATCGCTCGTGCGCTGTTCATCCGTCGATGTAAGTATGAGGCGCGGATTCAACGACCTTAACGTCACGCGCCGACGCACTTCATTGTCCAGCTCCGGAATGGGCATATCGGTAGAAAAAGACGAATATCCAATAGTAGAGGTAGATCTACTGCTAACTATATCCGACTCATTGCGCTGAAAGTCCAAACGGAAGCGGGTATGATCCGCGACATCCCATGCGAGGTTCACCGAACCCACTATGGCCTCTTCCGCGCGATCGGTACGGGCATATTGCGCGCTCGTAATAAGCCGTTGTTGATCGAGTTCCGGATCAAACGGAAATTCAAGACTTGCCGGCGTGTTAAAAAGAGAAGTCGCACCGACGGGAAAAACCGAAGGAATAGCATCGACCACCGATGCCGTATAATTCAACCGATCCGTTTTCCGATATTGCAGCGACGCCGCGATCCCGAAATTGTCGGTCAACTTCTTTGCGACCGTTCCATTGATCTGATACTCCTCACCAAAGGCCCGGTCGAAATTGGTTTCGCCCTCGACAGAAAGATTGAGCGAGAAATCCCCGTAATCGAGCCCCGACTTGGTCTCAATCTCGACCAGTCCACCAGAACCCGTCGCCTCATGGCTGGGCAACAAGGATTTGTGGATGGTAATTTCAGAAATATTGTCCGTCAGAAATCCGCTGAGATCGACAGTGCGTTCAAACCCTGTGCCCTGCACTTCCAGACCGTTCAATTGCACATTAATCGCCTCGGAACTAAATCCCCGCACCGTGATGCGCGATCCTTCCCCGGTTTCATCATCCCGCCCGAACGCGACGCCTGGCACGCGGCGCAGCGCTTCCGAAACTGTTTCGGCAGGAAATCCGCCAAGCAAATCCGAAGACACAACCGTCGCATTGTTATCCGCATTTTTCTGCTTGTTCAGCGCTTGCTGGATAGAACTGCGATAGCCGAAGACCACAATATCCTGATTGGCAGCACCGAGCTCGATATTCGCTTGCTGACGTGATCCAGCGGATACCGAAACTATAGCGGTCTTCACCTGCTCGCCCAAATATTCCACGCGAACAATCTGTTGGCCGCGAGGCACCGCCGCGAAATAATATTGCCCGCGAGAATCGGTTACCGTTTCCAAGTTGGTCCCATCTATGCTGACCAGTGCCCCGCCCAACGCTGCGCCTGTGCTGATGTTCACTACCGTCCCGGAGACGACACCGGTATCACCATCGTCCGATGACGAGACCTCTTGAACAACTGCGGCCGCAGACGCATTCTGAACATTTGTTGGCTTTGCGGAAGCGCTTTGATTCGAAGCATTCTGCCGAAACCGCGCCGCGTTGGTAACACTCAGCGCCACAACATTGGGCTGGATTTCCCGGAAAGAAATAGCGGTCCCCCGGAGCAAAAGACGCAACGCCTGCGACGGAGTGTGGCTGCCGGACAACGCCCTGGCTCGTTTGTTCGCAACCATTTGCGGCGGATAGACGAGGTTTTTTCCGGTCTTTAGCGCATAGTCCTGCAAAGCGGCGGACAGGGGCTGAGCGGGCATGTCAAACGTCATAACCTGCTCTTGGGCGTGTGCCGATCCGACGATTGCGATATTGGCAGCGCCGGTTAGCATTGCTGCTTGGAGCAGTTTAAACGAACGAGATTGCATTATGATCCCCTGTCTTTTCATTCCCTGCAGACCGTCAGTCATCCGCTGACTGGCCCGATATGAAGTAAGACGCGCGAGCTTTTTGTTTCCTCAAAATCTTTTCAGATAGAGAGAGAAAATTCGCTAAATTGGGACTAATTTATGTGCAGAAAAGGTCGCTTTTTCAGCGGCCAGCGACTATTCTTTCCACTCGAGAATAATATCGCCTTCGCCAGACGGAGCGCTATTGGCCACGGGGAAAGACGCTTCGAGCGCAGCGGCGAAACTGTCGATCGAACCGACCTGGAAAATACCACTGACCCGCATATCGGACAGTGTTGGATCGCCGACCACAAGCTTGCGCGAGGAATAGCGGTTCACTTCCTGCACGATCATACCAAGTGGTTCATTGTCAAAAATCAGGCGGCCGTCTTTCCAACTCGTAGCCGTGTCTGTGTCGATCATATTGACCTTGAATGGCTGGTCACCGAGCGCGACCAGCTGCTCGCCCGGTCGCATTTGTTTTCTGCTTACCGCGTCCGGATCAGCGTTATCGCCGTCTTCTTTGTCAACGGTCACGATTCCTTCAATCAAGGTAACACGCACTTCGTCATCCGCCCTTCGGACGGAAAAGGTTGTGCCGACGGCCGTTATTAACTTCCCATCTGCTTCGACCACAAAGGGGCGGTTAGCATCCTTCGCAACGTCAAAGAGCGCCTCGCCGCGCAGCAGGATAAGGTCGCGTCTTTCATCACTGAAATTAATCTGGATCAGGCTATCCGTGTTCAATTCGACCACGGAACCATCCGGCAAATTGACGGTCGACCGTTGACCGATGGCCGTTCGGTAAATCGGCGATGATTGAGGTTCCGCCTGTGCCAATTGCTCTGCCGGATCAGCACTACCAGACCCGCTAGAATTTCCGAATGGGTTCACCAACATCACGGAAACTGCCAGAACCAACAACGACGCCGCGATCGCGCCATATTTGAACCAGTTATTATTGTTCGCCGCCGCCGATGCACCAAGGGCTTGTTGGCGCATGGTCATAATTTCATCATCGACCGCGCTGTCTTGCATCGCCGTCCAGACTTCTTCCTGCAAGGCATAGGCTTCGGCATGTCGCGGAGATTCCTCCAGCCACGCTTTGAACCGCCGCTTATCGCCTTTGCTGGCATTATCGGCACGCAAACGCGCAAACCAATAGGCCGCCTGTTCTTCGATGCTGTCCTTGCTGTTCAGCGCATTCATGGAAAGAGCATCTTTCATTCTGATGAGCCCATCCGATGCGTGAGATGTTTGATGGCATCCATCATATGCTTTTCTACTGAACTCATTGATATACCCAATTGCTGCGCTATCTCGCGATATTTAAACTCTTCAAACCTGTGCAGCAGGAAAACGGTCCGGGTGCGTTCAGGCAATTCGTTCAATACGTTTTTCAGCGCTACTACTTTCTCTTTACCCAATAAGACGCGCTCGGGAGAAAGTTCCTCAAAAGCATTTTCATTTTGATCCGATAATTGTTTTGTAAAGGCCCGCTTGGTTGCCTCGCGTCGCGCCTTATCGCGCAATAAATTTGCTGCGATTTGAAAAATAAACGCTTCCGGGCGTTCCAAATCCGCATTATCGGCGCGGGATGTCAGCCGGTAGAAAACATCCTGAACCAGGTCCTCCACCTCATTTTGATTATAAACCCTTTTCCGGAAATATTTTTCCAGTGGTAATTGAAATTGAGCAAAGAGCTCTGTCAGATCATTATGCGATGATTGACCTTTAGTGATATCACTATCCACATTGGAACCGCCCGCTTTCTGGGATTCAGTATGTTTCTTTGATGTCAACGCAACCCCAATCGAATCCAAAAGGTCCGTTGATTAAGAAAGGGCTTGCCAGTTTTGTCAATGCCAGCGCAGGATGTGTCCTCGTATGTCAAATACCAACAGGCCTGCCCCGCCTAACAGATACGATAATAGGACGACGGAGAATTACCATTATATCTAGCCCCATGAAATATCCTCATTTGCTCGCTCCGCTTGACCTTGGCTTCACCACTATAAAGAACCGCTCGATCATGGGTTCCATGCATACCGGGCTGGAGGAAATGGAAGGCGGCTTTGAACGCATGGCGGCCTATTTTGCCGAGCGCGCGGCCAATAATATCGGCATGATCATAACGGGCGGGATCGCGCCCAACGAAGAATCATCCGGCGGCGGTGCGATGATGTCGGGTGAGGAGGAAGCGGCGAAGCATCGTTTGGTGACCGATGCTGTTCATGGCGCTGACCCTGATGTCAAAATCTGCATGCAGATTCTACATGCTGGGCCCTTGGCCTATACCGAAAAGGCTGTTGCGCCATCGGCAGTCAAATCGCGAATCGCAAGATATGTACCGATCGAGCTCGACAAGGCTGGCATCCAAAAGCAAATTGATGACCATGTCAGCTGCGCCGTGATGGCCAAAAAAGCGGGCTATGACGGCGTCGAAATTATCGGTTCTGCTGGTTATCTGATTTCCACTTTTCTGGTCGAAAAAACCAATCTTCGCGAAGATGAATATGGTGGCTCTTATGAAAACCGGATGCGCTTTGCTCTTGAAATTGTTGAACAAACCCGCGCCGCTGTTGGCGAGGAATTTATCCTGATTTTCCGTATCGCTGCTATGGATATGCTGCAAGGCGGGATGAGCTGGGAAGAAATTACTACGCTGGGTAAAGCTCTTGAAAAAGCAGGCGTCACGATCATCTCCACGCATTTTACCTGGCATGAAAGCGCCGTTCCTACCATTGCAACGATGGTGCCCCGGGCTGCCTTTACCTCCGTGACCGGACGATTGCGCAAAGAAGTCAATGTGCCAGTCATTACATCCAACCGGATCAACACGCCGGAGGTTGCCGAGGAAGTATTGCAACGCGGAGATGCTGATCTGGTATCCATGGCCCGTCCACTGCTGGCGGACAGCGAATTTATGCGCAAAACGGTCGAGGGTCGCGAGGATGAGATCAACACTTGCATCGCCTGTAACCAAGCCTGTCTTGATCATACCTTCTCAGGCAAGCTGACGACCTGTTTGGTCAACCCGCGCGCATGTCATGAGACAATACTCAATTATCTTCCCACCACTACCGTAAAGAATATTGCTGTAGTTGGTGCGGGACCAGCGGGTCTCGCTTATGCAACCGTTGCCGCAGAACGTGGGCATGCCGTCACTTTATTCGAAGCGTCGTCGGAAATCGGTGGACAATTCAATCTCGCCAAAACGATACCGGGTAAAGAAGAATTTCATGAAACGATCCGCTATTATAACCGGATGGTTGAGGTACATGGCATCGACTTGAGGCTTAATACGCGGGCCGATGCGAAGACATTGAAAGCCGAAGGTTTTGACGAAGTCATTATCGCAACCGGCATCAAGCCGCGCCAACCGGATATTGAGGGTATCGACCACCCTAAAGTCGTAAGTTATATCGATGTCATTACCGGCAAAAAACCGGTCGGAAAAAAGGTCGCTATAATCGGTGCCGGCGGAATCGGCTTCGATGTCTCGGAATTGATCAGCCATTCCGGTCCATCCGGCGCTGTCGACCGTGATGTCTTTGCCGCCGAATGGGGCGTCGACTTTGAAAATCACCCGCGCGGTGGCGTCACTGGCGTTGAACCAAAGGTTGCCAAATCCGACCGGGAAATCACGTTATTACAGCGCAAGGAAAGTCGCGTTGGAGCAGGCCTTGGCAAGACAACAGGTTGGACTCACCGGATCGCGCTGACGCGCCGCGGGGTCAACATGATGAATGGCGTCGAATATGTTAAAATCGATGATGACGGCCTACATATCCTGCAAGGTGGTCAGCCGGAAATTTTGGAAGCCGACACTATTATCGTCTGCGCCGGGCAAGATCCTTTGCGCGAAGTATATGACAACCTCACCGCAGATGGCTTGTCGCCGCAACTGATTGGTGGTGCTTATGAAGCCATGGAACTGGACGCCAAGGCAGCCATAAACCAAGCGAGCTATATGGCAGCTGCTGTCTGAACCCAATGTCTTGGCCCGGTCGCTTGGTACAACCGGATGGTCAGAGACTGGCACGCAAGATATTGTACAAGCAATGTTTATCTATAATAAGAAAATCTTGACAGCCATCGGGTTGCAAGTTCGCTATATGCATGTCTCTTGATCGCTTCCCTTAACCCCATGGGCAGTCGAGAGTGACATGTAATGAAAGCAAATCCGCAATGAGCCTGACCCATCTCCAGCGCCTCGAATCCGAAGCCATACATATTATGCGTGAGGTTGCCGCCGAAGCTGCAAAGCCTGTCATGCTCTATTCCGTAGGCAAAGATAGCGCGGTTATGCTCCATCTTGCAAAAAAGGCCTTCTTTCCCTCTCCTCCTCCGTTTCCTCTCCTGCACGTCGACACAACCTGGAAGTTCCAGGAAATGTACAAGCTGCGCGAGAAATCAGCCGAAGATGCCGGGATGGAATTGCTCGTCCACCAGAATCCCGAGGCGAAAGAGCGCGGAATCAATCCGTTCGATCATGGTGGTCTGCATACAGACATGTGGAAAACCGAAGGATTGAAACAAGCACTGGATGAGCATGGCTTTGATGCCGCCTTTGGTGGCGCGCGAAGGGATGAAGAAAAAAGTCGCGCGAAAGAGCGTATTTTTTCGTTCCGATCCGCCAACCACCGTTGGGATCCGAAAAATCAGCGTCCAGAGCTTTGGAAACTCTATAATACGAAAAAAGCAAAGGACGAAACCATCAGGGTATTTCCTTTGTCCAACTGGACTGAGCTGGATATTTGGCAGTATATCCATTTGGAAAATATTGAAATCGTTCCGCTCTACTTCTCCGCCCGGCGCCCGACAGTTGAGCGTGACGGGATGCTGCTGATGGTCGATGATGACCGTTTCCGCTTTGAGGAAGGCGAGCAGCCGGTAGAACGCTCCATCCGGTTCCGGACACTGGGCTGCTATCCCCTAACCGGCGCGGTCGAGAGCGAGGCAACCACCCTGCCCCAGATTATTCAGGAAATGCTGTTGACAACCACATCAGAGCGGCAGGGACGGGCAATTGACCACGATCAGGCCGCCTCAATGGAGAAGAAAAAGCAGGAGGGATATTTCTGATGGCCCATTCTGAGAATATCGATCCCGAAACGATCTACAAAACCGATGCACTTATTGCCGAAGACATTGATGCTTATCTGGAAACGCATCAACATAAGACGATGCTGCGTTTCATTACTTGCGGCTCAGTTGATGATGGGAAATCGACGTTAATCGGTCGTTTGCTCTATGATTCAAAGATGATCTTTGAAGATCAACTGGCTTCGCTGGAAGCCGACAGCAAAAAGGTCGGCACACAGGGTCAGGAGATTGACTTTGCGCTTCTCGTAGACGGATTGGCTGCGGAACGGGAGCAGGGCATAACCATTGACGTTGCTTATCGGTTCTTCGCGACAGAAAAGCGCAAGTTCATTGTCGCAGACACGCCAGGTCACGAACAATATACACGCAATATGGTAACTGGCGCCTCCACTGCTGATCTTGCGGTGATATTGATCGACGCTCGCCAAGGCATTTTAACCCAGACGCGTCGCCATAGCTATTTGGCGCATTTGATCGGCATCAAACATCTCGTTGTCGCCGTGAACAAAATGGATCTGGTCGGATATGACCAAGCCGTTTATGACGACATCATCGCCGACTATACCGCTTTTGCTAAAGAAATCGGCATAGAAGCCTTCACACCCATGCCGATTTCCGGTTTGGCTGGAGACAATATCACCAGTAAATCGGATAATACGCCATGGTATAAAGGTCCAGCTTTGGTGGAGCATCTCGAAAATGTCGAAGTGATGGTAACGGCCAATCAAGCGCGCCCGCTTCGCATGGCCGTACAATGGGTTAATCGGCCCAATCTGGATTTTCGGGGCTTTAGCGGACAAATATCCGGTGGAACCGTAAAACCCGGTGATCCTGTTCGCATCCTGCCGTCGGGCAAGACGAGCACTGTAAAACGTATCGTGACGTTCGACGGCGATCTTGATGAGGCCGTCGCGGGACAATCGGTCACTTTAACACTGGCAGATGAAATTGATTGTTCTCGCGGGGATGTCATCGCAGCCGTTGATGCGCCGCCGCAGGTTGCGGATCAGTTTGAGACGACTATTGTCTGGATGGATGAATCTGAACTTTTGCCAGGTCGAAGCTATTGGATGAAGATCGGCACGCAATTTGTCAGCGCCACGGTTCAACCGCCAAAATATCAGGTCAATGTCAATAATATGGAGCAACTCGCGGCCAAAACGCTCGAGCTCAATGGCATTGGTGTTGCGGAGATTGCCACGGACCGATCGATCATATTCGAACCCTATGCCGAAAATCGGGATCTGGGCGGTTTCATCCTGATCGACAAGATCAGCAACGCAACCGTTGCCGCTGGCATGCTGCACTTTTGCCTCCGTAGGTCACAAAATGTCCATTGGCAGGACGTTGATATAGATCGCGCTGCGCACGCTTTGCAAAAACGGCAAGAGCCAAGAGTGGTCTGGTTTACCGGTCTCTCCGGCTCCGGCAAGTCAACAATTGCCAATATGGTTGAAAAGCGCTTGCACGCGCTTGGCAAGCACAGCTTCTTATTGGACGGCGACAATGTCCGGCACGGGCTAAACAAGGATTTGGGTTTCACCGATGCCGACCGGGTAGAAAATATCCGACGCATTGGCGAGGTCGCCAAATTAATGGCTGATGCCGGATTAATCGTGCTCACCGCCTTCATCTCTCCCTTCAGAGCCGAGCGGCAGTTGGTACGCTCAATGCTACCTGAAGGCGAGTTTATCGAGATATTCGTCGATACACCGCTGGCCGTAGCCGAAGAACGCGATGTCAAAGGCCTGTATAAAAAGGCCCGCGCTGGCGAGCTTAAAAACTTTACCGGCATTGATAGCGATTATGAAGTTCCTGAAAATGCCGAAATGCGGATCGATACAACCAAGATGAGTCCCGAAGAGGCAGCAGAAATTATCGTGGACAAAATCGTTGGCAGTTGGTCCTATACGATATGACAGATGCTGAATTGGCCGCAAAGCTGGCCGAAGATGCCGGAAATTTGCTTCTGGAATTACGCCAAAGCTGCAATTTGACCGGTAAAAGCTTAGGCGATGCGGGCGATAAGGCCGCCAACGACTTGCTTGTCGCCGCGTTGCGCGAACAGCGACCCGATGATGGCCTCTTGTCGGAAGAGAGCAAGGACACGAGCAGTCGCTTGGGTAAAGACCGGGTCTGGATCATTGATCCGGTAGACGGCACCCGGGAATATGGTGAAGGGCGTGAGGATTGGGCTGTGCATGTGGCTCTGGCGATCAAAGGGAAAGCTGCGGTTGGAGCCGTCGCACTGCCAAGCCTCAATCTCACGCTGCGCAGCGACTTGCCCATCGCGTCACCGATACGGAACGACAAGCTACGTATGGTCGTGAGCCGCTCCCGGCCCGCTAAGGAAGCTGTGGCAATTGCGGATATATTGGATGCGGACCTGATCCCGATGGGTTCCGCAGGAGCAAAGGCCATGGCTATTGTTCGTAGCCAAGCCGATATTTATCTGCATTCCGGTGGTCAATATGAATGGGATAATTGCGCACCCGTTGCGGTTGCCCAAGCCCATGGACTCCACTGTTCCCGCATTGATGGTGGGCCACTGGTTTATAATCAAAGCGAGACTTACTTGCCAGATTTGCTAATCTGTCACCGCGACGATGCAGAACATTTATTGAATTTGATGAAAGACCTGTAGAAATACAGGCCGCTTCCAAAACAGCTAGGACGCAATATCCGCCTTTACATTGTCACGCTGATGATCAAATTCAGGGACCATTGCCTTCAAGAGCACAATCGCTTCATCAGAGTCGCGGGATTTCCGGAAACCGTCCAACAGTCTATCTAACTCACCCTGATCGAGATGACTCTCGCGCGCCATCATGATCCGGTTATGGACGGTTGATTTGGGATTATTACCGATAATCAGTTCTTCGTAGAGCTTCTCGCCGGGTCGCATCCCAACTTCCTCAATCTCGATATCGCCGTCAGGATTGCTTTCGCTCCGGACTGTCAGGCCGGATAGTTGAACCATTGTATTGGCCAAATCGATAATTCGTACGGCTTTACCCATATCGAGCACAAAAACCTCGCCGCCCTTGGCCATACCGCCAGCCTGAATAACCAACTGTGCAGCCTCCGGTATCGTCATGAAATAGCGTGTAACATCACGATGAGTGAGAGTGATCGGGCCTCCCATTTCAATCTGTTGCCGGAAGAGTGGGACCACGGAACCGCTAGATCCCAGAACATTGCCAAAGCGAACCATTGAAAACCTGGTTTTGCTTTTTTCTGCAAAAGCCTGGACTATCTGTTCCGCGCCCCGTTTGGTCGCGCCCATGACGTTTGTCGGACGAACCGCCTTATCCGTGCTAATAAGAATAAAATCATTCACTTTGGCTTTATGTGCTGCATCGGCAAGCTCAAATGTACCCAATATATTGTTTCGAATGCCCTCAACAGGATTGGCCTCCACCAGCGGCACATGTTTGTAGGCCGCGGCATGGAAAATCGTGTCCGGCTGCCAATAGGACAAGACTTCCTGAAGGCGCAGAGCATCGGTGACGGACCCGAGCACCGGTATAATATCGATATTATCCAAACCATGGCTTTTGGTATATCTCTTGAGCTCAGTCTCAATGGCGTAAAGCGAAAATTCGGACAGCTCGAAAAGTAATAATTTACGGGCTCCTGATTGTGCAATTTGTCGGCAAAGCTCGCTACCAATGGAGCCACCAGCCCCCGTTACCATGACTATTTTACCTACGATTGTCCGCCCAAGCAGCAATTCATTCGGCGCCACCGGCTCCCGGCCGAGAAGGTCTTCAATGTCCAACTCGCGAATGTCATTAAAAGACACCTGCCCGTCCATGATATCCTTCATATTCGGGAGCGTCTGGACATGAACTTTGAATTTCTGAATCTGGTCGACAATGGCCCGCCGTTTTTTGCGGGATATTTTCGGCAAAGCCAATAAAATATCAGTGACCGCATATTTGCTGATTATGTCTGGTAGGTCGCCACTCCAAAAAACTCTGTCGCCATCCAGTTTTTGCCCACTCAGCCTGCGATCATCATCTACGTAACCACGTAAACGCATCGCCGGTTCCGAGCGTAAAGACGATGCTAGCTGCTGGCCTGCACTGCCGGCCCCGTAAATAAGTACGGTCTTGACCTGCCCACCGAAAAGGTTACGACCCAATATATCGACCATCAGATACCGGGCTGTAACGCGTGAGAAACCAACCATTATAAAGAAAATAATCGGCTGTATAACCCCGATAGTCCGAGGAACGCCCGCCATGCCGATTACCGTAAAAATGAAAACCATCGGAGTAGCATATATAATGAAGGCCCTCGCAAGGGTTTTCATCATGCCGGACCCAGCATAGCGAAAAATCGCATTGTAAACGCCGCTGAAATAAAAGACCGGTAATAATATCAGAAGCGAACCAATCACCACCTTCTGTACAGCCAGGTCCCAGTAGACCCAGACCCCAATTCGCAGAGAGTAAGCGATTATTATGGACAGAATACAAAGAACTATATCCAGGCTCACCACCGTAAGCTGCTTTTTCCATCGCGCCATATTCGCAATTTTAGCCAAAACGGCGGTAATCAAGGCGGTGATTGTATCGATTGTCAAAATCCTGTTTTACCCAAGCAATAAGAATACTCGATCCTATTTTATCGTGCTTATTAACGCCTATCTTTGGATTTTCCAACAGTTTCAGCTAAGATCAACAAGGTTGTGTAGACCTATCGAATTGCTGCTGGATTGACCTTAGGGTCTCAATGCAAATCAAATATTTACCTGCCATCGTTAACACGCGACAGAACGCACCTTAGAAAAGCTGGAATAGTCTACCGCGCTTGACCCCTAATGGCGATCAGGCCAAAAGCCCGACATTACGCGTAAAAATCATCAAAATAACAGAATATCAAAGGATCACTATGAAAATTGCAATGATCGGATCCGGTTATGTCGGCTTGGTCTCAGGCGCTTGTTTTGCCGATTTTGGGCATCAAGTCATCTGTGTCGACAAGGATCCTGCGAAGATCGACAAACTCAGCCAAAATATCATGCCAATTTTTGAGCCAGGCCTAGCCAGCTTGGTCGAACGGAATGTTAATGCCGAACGGCTGTCTTTTTCAGGCGATCTGAAAGAATCTGTAAAGGACTGCGATGCTGTCTTTATTGCGGTAGGGACTCCGTCCCGCCGCGGTGACGGCCATGCAGACCTCAGTTATGTCTATGCCGCAAGCGAAGAAATTGCGGCGGCTATAACAAAGCCCACAGTCATCGTCACGAAGTCGACTGTGCCTGTCGGCACAGGCGACGAAGTGGAACTCATATTATCAAAACACCTTAGCCCGGATCAATTTGCCGTCGTCTCCAATCCTGAATTTTTAAGAGAGGGTGCTGCGATTGATGATTTTAAACGCCCTGATCGCATTGTCATTGGCGCTGAAATCGAATGGGCGAAGGACGTGATGAGCGAGATTTATCGCCCATTATTCCTCAATCAATCTCCCATTCTCTTCACAGGCCGCCGCACAGCCGAGTTGATAAAATATGCGGCCAACGCTTTTCTTGCCACCAAAATAACCTTTATCAATGAAATTTCCGATCTCTGCGAAAAAGTGGGCGCTGATGTTCAGGAAGTTTCGCGCGGTATTGGTTTGGACAATCGCATCGGCTCCAAATTTCTTCATGCTGGGCCCGGCTATGGTGGCAGCTGCTTCCCCAAGGACACCTTAGCACTATTGAAGACTGCACAGGATAATGAAAGCCCTGTACGGATTGTGGAAGCCGTGGTTCAGGTGAACGATCAACGCAAACGCGCTATGGGCCGCAAGGTTATTCAGGCATTGGGCGGAGAAGCAAGAGGCAAGAAAATTGCCTTGCTGGGCCTGACCTTCAAACCCAATACCGACGACATGCGTGACGCACCCGCGATTGCAATTGCTCAAACTCTGACGGACGCAGGGGCCCAAGTTAGCGCCTATGATCCGGAAGGAATGGAAGTGGCGACCGCTCTGATGCCGAACGTGACCATGACAAAAAGCAGCTATGATGCCGCTTCTGGCGCTGATGCTGTGGTTATTGTGACAGAGTGGGATGCGTTTCGCGCGCTTGACCTTGAAAAGCTGTCATCCACAATGTCTGGAAATGTACTGGTTGATTTGCGTAATATTTATCATCCGGCCGATGTCGCCAAAAGCGGGCTGGAATATACCAGCATCGGCCGAAACTGATAGTCGGCGGACGATATGAAACTCAAACAAAAAACCGTTCCAAAGCCTTGGGGGCAATTAATTCTTCCCAAGATATTTGGCGGCAAACAAAAAGAAAAAATTGGCGAAATCTGGTTTCAACCACCCGATGGTGTCTCACCGAAACTATTGACCAAATATCTGTTCACAAGCGAAAAGCTATCGATACAGGTCCATCCCAATGACCGCCAAGCCCGCCGAAACGGCCTTCCTAGTGGAAAGGAAGAATGCTGGTACATATTGGAAGCTGAACCTGACGCTTTGTTAGGCATTGGGCTCACCAAGGAAGTCAGCCGGACAAAATTGCATGCAGCCGTAGCCTGTGGTCAGATTGAGCAGCTGGTAGATTGGAAGCCGGTAAGGGCGGGTGATCTGTACTATATCCCAGCCGGCACTATCCATGCCATTGGCTCCGGAATAAAACTGATAGAAGTTCAACAAAATGCTGACACAACCTATCGACTGTACGACTATGGCCGCCCGCGTGACCTGCATATAGAGGACGCCATATCTGTTGCGACCCTCGCCCCTTACGACACCAAACACTATCAGGAAACGGTGGCCGACCAATCAGCTAAATTAATTGATGGCCCACATTTCAAACTGTTCCAAGTCGTGGGAGATGACCCTGAGATATTGACAGGCACAGTTGCAGGAGAATGGCAGGTACTGCCCTTAGATGGCAAAGTAACAACCAGAGACAAAACCATTGCTGCTGGACAATGCGGACTTTGCACAAAGGCGTCGGAAATCGATTTGTCAAAAAATGTCAGATCCCTAATTACTTGCAGTATGAATTGAACCCAAAAACATGAACCCAAACGATCTTATCACGCCCGTAATATTATCCGGTGGCTCTGGGACACGCCTGTGGCCCGTTTCAACCAGTGAACGGCCCAAACAGTTCTTAAATCTGACTGGTCCTATGAGCATGTTCCAGATGACACTCGAACGTTGCCAAGAAGCTAGTCTCTTTGACCTACCAATCATTGTCGGGGGTGAAAAACATGCTGCTCTGGCCGAAGAACAGATGGATGAGATTGGAGCAAAAGTTCAGGCTCATATTTTGGAACCTTGCGCCAGGAACACAGCCCCAGCGATCGCGTTGGCGGCTCTCGCCTGCAAATACCCGCAAAGCTTGTTATTGGTTATGCCCAGCGACCATATCATCAAAAATATACCGGCTTTTCAAGACGCTGTCCGGCAATCGGTTTCGTTGGCAAAAGCCCGCTGGTTGGTTACTTTCGGGATTGAACCTCATGGTGCTGAAACAGGCTACGGCTATATCCAGCAAGGCGACCCGGTTTTTGGCAGCGCAGGCAGCTTTTCCGCCCAGCGTTTTGTCGAAAAGCCAAATCAAAGCAATGCAGAAAAAATGCTGGCTGAAGGCGGATATTATTGGAATGCCGGTATTTTCTTGTTCCGAGCGGACACCTATTTGGAAGCTTTGGCCGAACATGCACCTGAAATGTTGCAAGCCACGAAAAAGGCGATGGAAAAAGCAAGCCGGGACGAGGCACAAATAAAGCCGGATACAACAAGTTTCGCCAACGCGCCGTCGGACTCGATTGACTATGCGATAATGGAAAAGGCAGAAAAAGTAGCGGTAACACCGGTTGACCCCGGTTGGTCTGATGTAGGAAGTTGGGATTCCTTGTTCGAAATCAGCCTGTCGGACGATGATTCCAATGTCATATCCGGTGACGTAATCGCTGTGGAATCCAAGAATAATCTCATTCATTCTGATGGACTTGAGATTACGACATTTGGGGTGGAGAATCTGATCATCATTGCTGCCGGCAATCGGATCATGGTCTTGCCAAAGGGTCAGTCACAACATGTGAGAAAGATTGTGACAGCGCGAAACAAAACGCCCTAAGCGGGGTCCTGTTGCCGCAGATTGCGGCCCTTAGAGGCTTTTGTTTTTTTTCGGTTCCCGTGACCCATGTTGGCCAGAACCGCGCGACCAGCATCAAAAAAGTCGGAATCAACATCGTATTCCACATGTCCTTATAGCCTTCAGCCTGGAACAGCGCTATCGACGCATCGCTTTCGCCTACCCTTTGGTAATCCACATATTCATTGGCAGCAGCGGCGATAAATACTGCAATCCATGGCCAAGGACTGGCCAAGGATCTGCGAAAAAACAATGCAACCCCAAATTGGATCACAATGGCGCCATATACATGCAGCACGTCGCGATCTAATCCTGTGATAGTTTCCAGCCAAATCTTAACTTCTATCCATTGCATATGCGCCGCTTGGCGGAGTGATCCCTAACCGTCAATGAACAAAAGACGAGATAATTTAATTATGAATATTTTAGGCAAAGGACATTATGAGATTAGCGATGAATAGCACCGCACCAAAGCCCAAGGTTGTAACGATTTTTGGCACGAGACCGGAAGCAATAAAGCTTTTCCCCGTGATAAATGCTCTGTCCAAACGCGGCGGGCTGAATGTCATCAGCTGCGTCACCGCGCAGCACCGGGAAATGCTCGATCAAGTGCTGGCCATCGCAAATATTCAACCGGACTATGATTTGAACTTAATGCGCGCCGATCAAAGTCTTGATGAACTTACGGGACGTTTGCTGATGGGCATTGGCAAAACATTGGATGAAATACAGCCCCAGCGCGTGATTGTGCAAGGGGATACAGCCACAGCAATGTGCGGCGCGCTATCAGCCTATTATCGCAAAATTCCTGTGAGTCACGTCGAGGCCGGATTGCGCAGCCATAATATATATCACCCGTGGCCTGAAGAGGTAAATCGCAAGATCATCGGCAGTATCGCCGATCAGCATTTTGCACCGACGAAGGTGTCAGCCGAAGCGTTGATCAACGAAAATATCTCAGATCAGCACATCACCATCACCGGCAACACCGTAATTGATGCATTGCTCTGGACCGTAGAGAAAAATAGCAAAACACCTCTAATAAGCAATGACTTGAAAGATATTTTCACCAAATTTTCTGATAAGAAAATCATCGGGGTAACCAGCCATAGACGGGAGAATTTTGGCGACGGTTTGACCAATATAGCCTCCGGTTTGCGACAAATTGCTAGCAGGGATGACGTTGCCCTAATTTTCCCGGTTCACCTCAATCCCAATGTTCGGGCCATCATGAATGATGCGCTCGGCGATCTCGATAATGTAGCGATGATCGAGCCGCTCGATTATCCAAATTTTGTGTCATTGATTAATAATTGCAGTTTCATGCTTACCGATAGTGGCGGCGTACAGGAAGAAGCCCCCGCGCTGGGCAAACCAGTTCTGGTCATGCGGGACACCACCGAACGACCTGAAGGCGTCGCAGCCGGGACGGCCAAATTGGTCGGTACTGACAAAGACCTGATAGTCAAGGAAGCTCATAAGCTGCTAGATAATAAAGATTATTATGAAGCAATGGCAAAAGCCCATAATCCTTTTGGCGATGGTCATGCCAGCGAAAGAATAGCCGATGTCATCGAGCAGAGCCTGACGTCGTAATATCTGTCTGGGGAGCGCGAGGGTTGCCTCCATCATTACCTAAATATTTACGATATCACGCTATTGAAAATCCTGAAAAATTGCGTCTCGACTGGCGCATGCAGGAGATTATACTACCATGCTTTCCGACGAAAAACCTTCCGTCTGTGTTTTGGGTCTTGGCTATATTGGACTACCCACTGCAGCAGTCATAGCCCGGTCGGGAAGTCAGGTGTTGGGCGTCGATGTTACAGCACATGTTGTCGATACGATTAACAGTGGCAAAATCCACATCGAGGAAGTTGATCTAGATGGCTTGGTCCAGGGCGTGGTTTCGCGCGGAACTTTAAGAGCTTCATTGCAGGTCGAGCCAGCGGATGTTTTTGTTATCGCCGTCCCGACACCCTTTGGTGACGATCACGTCCCCAACATCAGCTATGTCATGGATGCCGCCACCAATGTTGCCGCTGCGTTGAAGACAGGTGATACGATTATATTGGAATCGACCTCCCCGGTTGGCACTACCGAAAAAATGAGAGATCTGATTGCAAAGCTGCGCCCGGATCTGAAGATACCGGGCCTCTCCAACGACATACCAGATATCGCAATCGCTTATTGCCCGGAAAGGGTCTTACCGGGAAAGATACTTGAAGAACTGACCAACAATGATCGCTGCATTGGCGGGATTACACCAAGATGCGCCCGCAAGGCGTTGGGATTCTACCGTCGTTTTGTACGCGGCGAATGCGTCACGACCACCGCAAAAGCGGCCGAAATGACAAAACTCGTGGAAAATAGTTATCGCGACGTAAATATCGCATTTGCGAATGAATTGTCGATTGTATCTGACGAAATGGATCTTGACGTCTGGGAAGTTATCCGCCTCGCTAACCGTCATCCCCGGGTCAATATATTGCAACCGGGCCCTGGTGTCGGGGGGCATTGTATCGCCGTTGACCCTTGGTTCATAATCCATAGCGCGCCTGACCACACCCCTTTAATCCGCATTGCACGCGAAGTGAATGACGGCAAAGTCGGCCATGTACTGGAGCAGGCATCCCTGATGATTGACGACCTACCCGGCGTTTCCATCGCCTGCTTCGGCCTGGCATTCAAAGCCAATATTGATGACTTTCGGGAAAGTCCAGCCCTCAAAATCGCCGCCAAATTGGCAAGACGCTATGGCGGCCGCATCAAGATTGTAGAGCCTTATGCAAGCGAACTACCGCCCGCATTTGAAGGCACAGGCGCTAAACTGATCGACATCGATGAAGCACTTGAAAGCTGCCCCGTGATGATCACACTAACCGACCACGACATGTTCAAATCCATTCCGCTGGACGAACGCGCCAGAAAAGTGGTCTATGACACCCGCGGTATTTGGCCGGACCAACCGGATAATTTAAAGGCTTTCACGGACCTTCAGCTCGCGAGCTAAGCCTCAGTAATTTAACTGTTAAAAGCCTCGATAAATGGGCTCTTTTGAAGGTTCGAAATCTGGTCGATAGGCAGCTTGACTCCAACGCAATATGATATCTTGATCGTTTTTTGAGACCGAAAAATGATCACCTCTGCCGAGCGTAAAAACTTGCTCTGGCGCAATCAGCTTGCCATCAATTGTAACAGAAGAGCTAGCTTCCAGCTTATACGCTCCCGGTATGACAATGGTGAATTTTTTCGATCGACTGTTAACAGAGAGTTTTTTGCCAGCGACCCAGATTTTACCCCAATGCGCAATATAGTTTGACCTCAGCATATCCTGATCTGCGCCGAATAATTCGCCTCTCAAGCGCCCTGAAATCGGATCACCCACGGCATGCTCAAGCGTTGGGCTGTTAAGAATTAGCAAAGGAACGACCTCTTCCCGCAAAATCTCTTCGAAAACAGGTATACTTTTTTGGCGGTATTCTTGCAGGCCCCAACTAGACATGAAGATACCACGCTTCGGAAAACTGGCGATCATGCTATTGCGGTCAATGACGGGGACCGGTTGTGGAAAGATTTTGTGTACGGTCTCAATTAGTTCGGACTGCACTTCCTGGTTTCGATCGGAAACTGACCACACTGTTAAAATAGCAAATAACGTCATCATTGCTGTTGCGAGCAATATGTGGCGCTGGTTCAACTTCAACTGATCAACGGCGTAACCAGCTAATATCATGGCAGGTGGAAAAATGAAGGCAAAGTAGTACGGAAACGCATTACGATAGAATAAAAAACTCAAAAGGGGTGCGGCCAGGCCCAACAAAGCTAGTGAAACAGCCGATCCAACCTGCTGCTTCAAGACTGCAGAAATCGCACGATATAGACCGGCAAGCAACAAAAATGCTGAAATTGGGGCTGTTAAAGCTCCGATCAAGAAATCACGCCATGTTGGAAAGAAGTTAACGCTCAATAGTGTTTTTTGTGCAGCAGATGTCATCATCCTCTGCGAACCATCGATGTCGGCTGACGGTAAAGAAGCCTCATGCCAGATGTACAGAGATATAAACATAATAAGAGCTCCAATGCCAGTAGCCACCATGCGCACCAGCATTTGAAGCGGTCTATCGAACCGAAAAACCTGCCAAAGACCAATCGCGACCAGAGCAGGTGCATAGAATCCAACCTTTACCGTTACCATCGCTCCCAGCGCTATAGCGCCAGCCGCGAGTGCGAAGTGGAAATGTCTCAACCGGCGGCGCGAAAGCAACGCTATACTCGCCATCATAAAAAACGCCGCCAAAGGATCGGCACGAAAGCTTGCGCCGTGTATCATTGTAAAACCAGCGCTGACGTATGCCAGAACTGCGACCATTGCTGCAGTCCGTGAGACAAACCTTTGCGCCACCAAGTAGACAGAAGTAGCTGTGCCAGCCTCCAAAAAAAACATGACGATTCGTCCAGCCTCGACTTGCCGAACCTCATTGGCGTCTACAAGCGGGAGCCAATTAAAAAAGTAGACATGAAAGGTCTGCAGAGCGCGATTCAACATTTGGCTCTGGTAGTCATAGACTCTACTCAGATAGAGGAACTCATCCCAGTTCACTTCCAGATTGAATAGGCAATAAAATTGAATCGCCAGACAGCTTAGAATTGCAAAAAATATCCAACGATCCAAAGCAACCTGGTGTATCGGTACTGAAACAGGTTTTGTCTCAGACAGAGCCCCATCGGCAATATTACTATTCTTAAGTGCCTTTTGCATCAATTTTGAACAATCAATGCATGGCGGTCTGCCGCATCCACAACAAATTGAGCTAGATTGGGTCTTGCCGCCAAATAAGTCCTGCGCTTAGAATCGACAGCCTTCTTAACATCCTCTTCCAAAAGCTCTGCGACCTCCGCTAGCAATGCTTCAATGCCAGGCTGTTTAAGCGCAGTGAGTAGCCCTTCTTTAGCAAGTTCGCGTGTAGTTCCAGGATGATCAGTGCCATCATATATAGACGGAACGCCAAGTAAGCAGGCCTCATGTGCCATGGTCGCACTTTCTCCCACATATAAATCACATTTCGCCATGACATGGTGAAGCTGATTTTTTTCGCCTTGGTATCGATATTTTTCCATTCCTGCTGGCAAGGGCCGTTCGCTGGAAATATGGACCTTACCCTTCGCCGACAGCGTCGTTAGAAGTTGATTAAGGAGGTCATCACTCCAGCCACTTTTCCCCAGATCGTGATTAGCGCGCCAACTCACAGTGCGAATAAAATAGTTAGGAACATTCTCATCCCAGCCGTTGGTGCGAGCAATATTTTCGTCCACTTCAAAATTCTCGGGATGAAAATAGGATAGTTCCTTAATTCCTGGAAAGCGAGATGTACGCCCCTTGGGGACATGGCCAGCATAAGCTTGAGGAACGTAGAGGTGGTCAATAAACGGCCAAGTTATCCGTGTTTGCAGAGACGCGGTGTCGGCTGCGTAAAAGCTCACAGAAGGGATACCGAGCAACTTACCGACATGGGAAATTGCAACACCGCCAAAACCAAGCATCACATGAGGTCTGAATCTTCGGACTGCTTTTAGCATCTGCCAATCGCGAACGCTCAATTCCTTAGCAAGACCAATCCTACCATTACCGGCCTTCGAAATCGATTCATGCTGCAGGCCAAATTGATCCAGGAGGTCGCAAGCGACATCTTTCTGTCTAGAGACAATCTTGATCTCATCACCACGTTCCTGCATCAGTCGTATCGGCCAGAGAAAGAACAGTACGTCGGCAGGGTGAACGATGTCGAACAGAATTTTCATGATGACATACCCAGTGAAACGCTGGAGCGATCTGTTTTCAACCAAAAAAATGTAGCGATAACACCGCTGCCCAAAAGACCCAAAATACGGTTCAAGCCAAGAGCCAGGAATGCAGCAGCTGGCGCAGATCCGATCGCTTCCGCTAGCATTGCACCAAAGCCCTCAGCAATACCAAGCCCTGCTGGTACGATGGTAACTGCTGTTCCGGCAATGCCTGCGACTGCGTAAATGGCGGCTTCTTCGAATGCGATAGCAGCATTGATTGCAAGGAAGCAAAAATACAATCGAACAATCAAAATTGCGAGCATCGCTGCGCGAACCCCTACGAAGGAAATGGAAGTGCCGATGCTACTTCTATTTGCGATCCAGTTCGAAATAATGACTGTAGCGACGCTCGATGTCGCTGCAATGGTTCCGGCGGTCCAACCGTCTGTCAAGAAAAAGCCAGAAATCCCAATCGCCATCACGAGCCACATGATAGCGGCGACCAATATGATCGCGCCTGCCTGACCAACTTTAGCGCCACTGCTCACTAACGCACTGCCGCGGATTAACATACCTGCTGGAACAGGGAGTAAATTCGCAATGGTAGCCGTAGTGGAATATCCCAGTGCCTCTTTGAAACGCAGTTTCTGATTCGCAGCCTTCGCACAGAGTTGAAGCTCGGCCGTATTGAAAAGAATCGATAGTGGAACAAAGCAGATGACAGCGCCTAAGGCGGCGGCGTTTAGCTCTCCAACCTTCAGATCAAGTGCAAGAAGAGAATAGGATATTCCGCAAACGAAAATGAGCGCAAAAACTATTACAATGGATTTCCTGCGTATTTTCAACCACGCCCGCACCACACTGAACGTCGAGAGAACCTTATCGATCATAGATTAGCTCAGCGTTCCAGTTGCCTTGGGCCGTTCGTCTAGGGAGCTAGCGACAGACGAATCACCATTCTCTTTGTCTGGTCGGACAGAAAGTTGATCCTCGAGTAATCGCAGTCGCTCTAGCGTCTGCTCAAGCAATTGCCGGTTTCGCCCGACCAAATCGGCGACTGCACCGAACATGATTGCGACAACGCCCAGCACAATAAGCGATCCGCCGATGACTAGCGACTGCACATGGCCGCCGCCTTCACCAATAGCGTAAAAATATAGAAATCGGATGATCGGCGCTGCGCCAACTAAAGCGATAATCGTTCCCGCCATCACGAAAACTTTCAGCGGGTTATACATGGCATAAGACCGTATCATAGTCGCGCCCGTATTGGTGATGAACTGCGGAACGGATTTGAACAATCGCGAAGGACGAACCGCTCCGTTGGTGCGGATCGGCACCGACACAATCGCCATGCGTTTGCGCCCCGCCTGTATGAGCATCTCCGTCGTATAGGAAAAGCTGGAGGTAATATTGATCCGCTGCGCCGCGCTGCGACTAATCGCGCGAAAACCACTAACGGCATCGGTAATTTGTGTGTTGGACAGGCGTTTGACCGTAGCGCTGCCCAGCATCTGCAGCAGGCGTTTGAATTTGCCGAAATGGGCGTTGTCTTTGACACCACGGTCACCCACAACAATATCAGCGTCGCCGGACAAAACCGGAGCAACTAACTTACCGATATCTCGACCTTCATATTGATTGTCAGCATCGGTATTCACAATAATATCCGCGCCTTCGGCCAGTGCCTTGTTGATTCCCGATTGGAAAGCGGCGGCCAATCCACGATTGGTGCGATGACGGACGATGTGATGGACCCCAAAGCGCTTTGCAACGGCGCTGGTATCGTCACGGCTACCATCATCAATCACCAATATCTCGATAATATCTATGCCGTCAATTTGACGTGGGAGTGCAACCAATGTTTCCGGCAGGCTCTCGGCTTCATTGAAACAAGGTATTTGGATGATCAGTTTCATCTCGATCGAAAGCCCCACTTATCCGAACGCCCAAATCTTTATGAGCGTAAAAAACCATTAAAAATGCCTTAAAAGGCTATGGTTAACAAAACGTATAAAAATGCCGGAATTCATAGTTTTCCCAGTCGGGTTGAAATGTTAGAGACCACGCCATGATAAAAACACCCTTCCAACCCCGCCGTTCCTGTCTTTATATGCCCGCATCCAACGCGCGGGCGTTGGAGAAAGCTAAAACGCTGGCCGCTGACACGATCATACTTGATCTCGAAGACGCCGTTGCGCCGGACGCGAAGATCGGCGCGCGCGATGCGGCCTGCGTAGCGCTGGTTGAAGGCGGTTATGGGCAGCGGGAAATGGTTGTGCGCGTAAACGCCATGGATACGTCCTGGTTCACCGATGACATAAAGAGCATCTGCGCCAGCAAAGCGGACGGGATTCTGGTTCCCAAAATTCATAACGCCGCCGACATTGTTAAAATATCCGAGATGATCGACCGCGAGGGCGCGCATGGCGACTTGCAACTATGGGCCATGATAGAAATGCCGATTGCCGTGCTGAATATTGCCCGAATTGCAGAGACCGCTTCTGCAACCCGGCTTACCACGTTCGTCATGGGCTTTAACGATCTCGCCAAGGAAATGCGCGCAGAGCAGGATCGCGCCCTGTTTACGCCAGCAATCGCTCAAACGATCATGGCCGGACGCGCCTTTGGCGTGAACATCCTGGACAGTGTCTATAATGATTTCAAGGACCCCGAAGGTTTTGAACAGGAATGCCGGCAGGCCAAGGCCTTTGGTTTTGACGGAAAAACGCTCATCCACCCAGCACAAATTGATATCGCAAATCGCGAATTTGCGCCCCATGAGGATAAAATCACAGAGGCAATGGCCATCATTGCTGCCTTTAAAGACCCGGCCAATGCGGGCAAAGGCGTCATTACCGTCAACGGCAAAATGACGGAACTCTTGCATCTCCAGCAAGCGGAAGAGACCATAGCTTTGGCGGACGCCATTGCAGCCGCTTCCCAATAAAGCGTTCAGCCTCGACAAACTGCAAAAATATGGTTTAAGTGGTCAATTGAAACCAAAGATGATGGGCGCAAGAAAGCGCTTTGCAGGAGATGAGACATGGAAGCATTGGAAGCAGCAGCAGGCGAAGTGAGCAAAGACGAAATCATGGCAGCGTTTCAAGCGCAGCGTGATGCCTTTCATGCGGAGTTGCCGGTCAGCTATGAAGCCCGGATGGATCGGATCAACCGGACAGCGCAAATGATCATCGATAACAAGGATGCGCTTTGCGAAGCCGTATCCAATGATTTCGGACATCGCAGCAGCGTGCAAACAGTCATGACCGACCTGATGTCGGTCGTCGGCCATGCCAAGGACCACAAGAAAAACCTGAAAAAATGGATGCGGCCGGAGCGGCGGAAAATGGATTTCCCGCTTGGCCTGCTCGGTGCCAGTGGTCAGGTCGAATATCAGCCCAAGGGCGTCGTCGGTGTTATTGCGCCCTGGAACTTCCCGATCAATCTTGCTTTTGATCCCGCCATTGGTGCTTTTGGCGCCGGTAATCGGGTCATTATCAAATTTTCTGAATTTTGCCCTGAAACGGGTGAACTGGTCAAAAAACTGGTGGCGGAGTATTTTGCGCCAGAAGAAATGGTCGTGATTACCGGCGGCCCGGAAACCGGAAAGGCTTTTTCCGAAATTCCATGGGATCACCTGATCTTCACGGGCGGTGGCGGGATTGCCAAACATGTCATGGCAGCGGCGGCGCAAAACCTCACGCCCGTTACACTGGAGCTCGGCGGCAAATCGCCTACTATCATTGGCCCCGATGCCGATGTGCAAAAATCAACCCAGCGCATCGCGATGGGCAAGATGATGAATGCCGGGCAAATCTGCCTTGCCCCCGACTATCTGCTGGTTCCACAGGACAAGGAAGAGGCGGTCGTCGAAGGTATCGCGAGCAATGTGGCTGAACAATATCCAACCATGATCTCGAATGACGACTATACATCGGTCATCAACGCACGGCACAAGGAACGCTTGCAGGGCCTGATTGACGACGCAGTGGCCAAAGGCGCCAAGCAGACAGTGGTCAATCCGGGCGATGAAGATTTCTCCAACACCAACAGCAACAAGATGCCGCTTACCGTGCTGCAAAATGTCAACGAGGACATGCGCGTCATGCAGGAAGAGATTTTTGGTCCGGTACTGCCGGTGAAAACCTATCGCAATCTCGATGAAGTGATCGACTATGTGAATGATCATGACCGTCCGCTGGGTCTTTACTATTTCGGAGAAACGGAATCGGACAAGCGCAAGGTGCTCGATCGTACCATTTCAGGAGGTGTCACCGTCAACGATGTGATTTTCCATATCGCTCAGCACGACTTGCCCTTTGGCGGCGTTGGCCCTTCCGGCATGGGCGCCTATACGGGACCGGATGGCTTCAAAGAATTCAGCCATGCCAAAGCCGTCTATCGCCAACCCAAAGTGAACATCGCCAAAATTGCCGGCTTCCTGCCGCCCTATGGAGCGGCGACGGAAAAGACCATGAAACAGCAGATGAAGCTGTAAAGTCGGGCGGATATGGCAGATTTCCCTTTAGCAGGACTGAAAGTCCTGGATTTCTCGCGCGTGGTCGCGGGTCCTTATGCCACGCGGATGCTGTCCGATCTGGGCGCCGAAGTATTGAAGGTCGAACCTCCAGAGGGTGATGTCACACGCAAACTCGCCAAGCGGGATAGCGGTGTCAGTGGAAACTATCTGCAGCTCAATATCGGCAAGCAGAATATCTGCCTTGACCTCAAAGCCGACGGTGCGGCGGAACTGGTTAGAAAACTGGCCGCAGAGGCCGATATCGTGGTTGAAAATTTCCGTCCGGGTATCATGGACAAATTTGGCATCGGCTGGGACGATCTCTCCAAGGTCAATCCGCGGCTCGTGATGCTGTCCATCTCCGGCTATGGCCAGAACGGGCCGGAACGGGAAAAAGCCGCATATGCGCCAGTCCTTCATGCAGAGACTGGTCTGATCGCCCGGCAAGCCGAGGTGAGCGGCGGTCATCCGACCGATATCCAGTTTGCCATGGCAGACAGCTATAGCTCTTTGCATGGTATCATCGCGATCCTGTCTGCATTGCGCACGCTCGACCAAACCGGCGAAGGACAACATATTGATCTCGCGATGCTTAATGTCCTGCATTCGGCCGATGATTATGCCCATTTTGCGTTGGATGATATCTGGCCGAAACCGCCGGAAACGTTAGTCTGGGAAGCACCTGAGGATCGTCAGATCCTGATTGTGGGTGATATGAAATGGTTGTGGATCATGTTCTCAACCAAAGACGGCCTTGAAGATCCGACACCAGAGGGAGCAGATATCCCAACCAAGGTAAGGCTGCGGCGCGAAGCAATGGAGCAGCATATCCGGGCGCACGATGGTTTCGACGCTCTGACTGCTACGCTCGACCGGCTCAATCTGGCCTGGGGTGAAGTGCATCCCTTTGGCCCCGAGGTCTATGACCAGCCCAGCATCGAGCATCTCGGCACTATTGTCGATGTCACCGATGACGACGGCAATGCCCGCCGTACGGTCCAGTCACCCTATCGCTTTTCCAAATCCAAAAGCGGCATCGACAGCAGCGCCAAAACGGCGAAACGCGGCGAACATAATGTCACCGCGCTTCAAAATTGGCTGGGACTAACGGATGAGGAAATTTCCCATCTGTCAGAGACTAAGGCTTTGCGTAGCGATTAAGCATCCGCTTTCCGGGTCTGACGACGCTTGAATGATTTTGCGCCGTTGTTCCAATGCTTTGGACCATCGCTGTTTGGTTTTGAGCCCGGGCCACCGCGGCCGCTGCCGCCACCGCCGGCTGGACGACCTTTGCGCGCGCTATGCTTGTTCTTGGACGGGCCGCCGCGTGTGGGCTTGGCGCCGTATTTCTTGGGCTTTTGGCCGTAGATACGCGGTGCCACTTCTTCGCGAGCGGGTTCATCATAACCGTCCGGCAGCGCGATTACTTCGGGTTTCACGCCGGTAAGCTTGACCACGTCACGCAGGAACTGGCGCTCATCTGGAGCGACCAGCGAGTAGGAAATGCCTGAGGCCCCTGCCCGTGCGGTCCGGCCGATACGGTGAACATATTGCTCGGACACATTGGGCATGTCGAAGTTGATGACATGGGTGATGCCGTCGACATCAATTCCGCGCGCGGCAATGTCGGTAGCAACAAGAATGTTGATCTTGCCCTTTTTGAAGTCGCCCAAAGCGCGTTCACGCTGTGGCTGACTTTTATTGCCGTGAATGGCTGCGGAGTGGATACCCACCGCCATCAGATTTTTCACAACTTTATCCGCGCCATGTTTGGTCTGGGTAAAGACGAGCATGTGATCAGGATTTTCCTTGTTGATAAAGTCTTTCAACAGACGCTGTTTATCGTCCTGATTAATATAGGTAACCTTCTGATCAACGCGCTCGGCTGTGGTCGATTGCGGCGCAACCGAAACCTGAACCGGGTTGGTCAGAAACTGGTCCGCCAGTTGAGAAATAGTCTTAGGCATGGTCGCCGAAAAGAACAGGCTCTGGCGCTGGCGTGGCAGCATCGGAACGATCTTCTTAAGCGGCACGATGAAACCCAGGTCCAGCATTTGGTCGGCTTCGTCGAGCACGAGAATTTCGACTTTGTCGAGCGTCAGAAAACGCCGGTCGATCAGATCAAGCAAGCGTCCCGGTGTCGCAACGAGGACATCGACGCCCCGTTCCAATACGCGTTTCTGTTTGTTGATCGGGACGCCGCCAAAAGCGGAGGTCACAAACATGCCAAGGCCTTTGGAATAACCGGTCATGCTGTCGGCAATCTGCCGCGCGAGTTCGCGCGTCGGTGCCAGCACCAGCATCCGGCATTCAAAACGGCCGGCGCGTTTCTTGTTATTCAGCAGGTGGTGGATAGAGGGCAAAGAGAAAGCAGCGGTCTTGCCGGTGCCGGTTTGGGCGATGCCCAATATGTCTTTGCCTTCCAAAGCTGGCGGGATTGCCTGCTGCTGGATGGGGGATGGTGTGGTGTAACCGCCATCGGCCACACGTTTTTGAATTGGTTCCGCGAGAGCGAAATCAGAAAATTTAGTCAAGAATAATACCTTAAAATAAGCAGCCAGTGGGCGCAGCACGAGAAAACTCATGCGCGCGTTCGCCGTCGGTTAAGACGACCCGCGTGATCAGGCTGCCGGAAAATGAGAAGCAATGAAGGCGATAGGTTCGAGATACATTGTGCATCTCTCACGCAGAACTTTCGCCAGACAGTATCTGCCTTTGCTGCAATGCAACATAGAGACAAATGTAACGAAGTCAAGATAAGCTTTTAAGCGATCCTGCAAAAGAGCGATCCTTAACGACCACACATCAGCAATGCAGCAACCGCAGATCGCTCTTTCCTACACGACCGGCGCTGTGATAGGGACTTGTGAGGCTCTCGGGCGAAATCTCTTTTTCCAGCGAGGGCGACGAAATTTTTGATCGATTCTGCGTAGAAGCTGTAGAAACTGTCAGAATAATCGGCCTTAAGATGAACGCAAATGTGTCTTCCGGCACAGACAAGGGATCCATATATAATGAAGCAGTTTATGATTTTGGCCGTTGCCGCAACCGCCTTTGCCTTATCTCCTGCTTCGGCCCTTGCGCAGGAGGAGAAGGCTGAGATCGCGAGGCCAGTGCTGGAAATCGGCGGCGGTGGGCGGCCTGTCGGTGAGGTTTGGTCGCGCAGCCCAATATATGCCGCCAATGGCATGGCCGCGACCGCGCATCCACTGGCCAGCCAGATTGCCATCGATATCCTGAAAAAAGGTGGCACCGCGGTTGATGCCGCAATTGCCGCCAATGCGGCGCTTGGGCTCATGGAACCGACCGGCAACGGCATCGGCGGCGATCTGTTCGCAATTATTTGGGACCCCAAGACCCAAAAGCTTTATGGTCTGAACGCATCTGGCAAAAGTCCGATGGGTACGTCCTATGAAGAGTTTATCAAACAGTTGGATGGCCGCGAAACCATCCCGCCCTTCGGTCCGCTACCGGTCACTGTGCCCGGAACGGTGGACGGATGGTTTGAGATGCACGAGCGGTTTGGCAAGCTGAGCATGGCCGACATCCTCGCGCCAACAATTGACTATGCCAATGAAGGGCATCCGATTGCGCCAGTGATCGGCTATTATTTCGGCCGCAATCTCAAGCGTTTTGAAGAAAATCTTGATATGATCGGGGAGTTTGACAATGCCCGCGCGACCTATTTTGCGGATGGCCCGCCTGAGGAAGGCAAGATTTTCAAGAATCCCGATCTGGCCAGCACCTTGACCAAGATTGGCCAAGGCGGGCGTGATGTGTTTTACAAGGGCGAGATCGCCCGGACGATGGACGCCTATTTCAAGCGCATTGGCGGCAATTTGCGCTATGAAGATTTTGCAGCACATAGCAGCAAATGGGTAGAGCCCGGCTGTGTGACCTATCGCAAGGGCTATGAATTGTGTGAACTTCCACCGAACAGCCAGGGCTTTGCAGCGCTGCAAATGGCCAATATTCTTAAGAATGTTGATCTCGCCCAATATCCGCGCGGTAGTGCAGAGGTGCTGCATTATATCACCGAAGCCAAACGGCTGGCTTTTGAGGATGTCGCGCGCTTCTATGCCGATCCCGACATGTCCCCCGCCCCGCTCGACTGGCTGCTATCGGATGAATATGGCAAAGAGCGGTTCGCGCTGATTGATCCGGCGAAGGCATCACCGGAATTTGGTCCAGGCGAGCCTAAGCTGGAGGGTGAAGGCGACACGACTTATCTGACGGTTGCTGACAAGGACGGCATGATGGTCTCGCTGATCCAGTCAAACTATCGCGGGATGGGTAGCGGTCTGGTCGCCGATGGACTGGGCTTCATGTTCCAGGATCGCGGCGAACTCTACTCGCTCGACCCGGACCATCCCAATGTCTATGCACCGGGCAAACGTCCGTTCCAGACGATTATCCCGGCTTTCATGAAAAAAGACGGCAAGCCTTATATGTCCTTTGGCCTGATGGGCGGCGGGATGCAGCCGCAGGGCCATGTGCAGGTGATGATCAACATGGTCGATTATGGCATGAACCTGCAGGAAGCAGGCGATGCGGCGCGGCTCAACCATGATGGCGGGCGGCAACCGACCCAGGATCTCGCCGGTACTGGCGCTGACTTGCTCGGCACGCTGAACGTGGAACCGGGTATCTCGGACGCGACGGTCGAACGGCTCAAGGCAATGGGCCACAAAGTCAAGCGTGTAGATAATGGTGTGATGTTCGGTGGCTATCAGGCAATCGTCCGCGATCCGGAAACCGGGGTCTATCATGGCGCCACCGAGATGCGCAAAGACGGACAGGCGCTGGGTTATTAAGGTCGCTAACCGGCGTTGATCACCGCGTATAGGCTGGCAGCGACGATGATCACGCTGGCAATGAGGGCCATGGGACGTACAGTTACGGTCGATACCGCCTCGACATCGCCGCGGCGGCCGGTGACCATCGGGCGAACCAAGTCGTCTTTCAGGACGAACCGGTAGATGGCGACGGCGATAATATGCAGCGCAATCAGCGCCACCAATATGTTGAAGTTGAGCTCATGGAAATCGGCTATCTCCCGGCCAGTTTTGAAACTGACAAGAATGGCCAGGGGCCCAGATTCAAGCCCGTCGACATCCACGGAAAACAGACCGGTTCCCACCTGAATGGACAAAGCCGCCAGCAGGGCAAAAACGGCTAACGAACCAATCGGACTATGACCGAAAGAGGGGCCATTACCGCGCGCAATCAGGCCGCGAACATAGGTAGGGAGAGACCCCAACCGCCGGATCATCGGCACGAAGCGCGCCGTCCAGCTGCCGACAATGCCCCAGACCAGCCGGAACAGAACCAGAGCAAACATGGTCAGGCCTAGCCGCCGGTGCCAGTCCATCATCCCTTCTTCACCCGTCCACCACATCAGCGGGATGAGCAGGACGATCAGCCAGTGAAACAGGCGGATCGTCCAGTCCCAGACCAGTGTCTGCGCGGAATCTGAGGTCATCGCAGGTTAGTCGTCCAGGCGATAATCATCATGACAGGCTTTGCAGGTGCCGCCCGTCGTTTTGAACGCCTCACCAATGGCGGCCATGTCACCGCCTTGTGCGACGGTATTCAGGTTCGCCGCCGCTTCCTGCATGTTGCCGACTTTCTCTTGAAAATCTGCCATATTTTCCCAGATGGCGGGCAGCGCATCAGTATCAATACCGGATTCAGGACCACTGCCTTCCGGCCACCAATCGGCCATGCCTTGGGTCGCTTCCGGGACTGCTGCTGCTGCTTCCTGGATAATCGCGATGTCCGGGGTGCTGGCTTTCAACTGGTCGCTGATCGCTTTGAACGCGTCGCCAACCTTTTCAAGCTGACCCTGGCGCGCTTCAATCTGCTCCTTGATCGTCATCCCGTTGGGCAATTGTGCGCTGGCCGTTTCACTGGAGGCTTCCGGAGCCGCCTCTGATCCACCACTATCTCCGCATGCGCTGAGCATCATCACGGCGGCAACGGCCGGAACTGCAAGCTTTACCCTAAGAGTTTTCATCAAGGTCTCCATCTCTGTTTTGATCCCCAAGGGATGTTGGGGTGTTTGGTAAATATAGGAAAATCCTTGATTCGGCCAGTCCGGACAAAATCAAAGTCAGTATGAGCGCGGCAATTTCAGGACATGCTCTGCCAGATAGGACAATATCAGGTTCGTGGAAATCGGCGCGATTTGATAGAGCCGCGTTTCCCGCCATTTGCGTTCGATGTCATAATCCTCGGCAAAAGCGAAGCCACCGTGCGTTTGCATGCAGGACTCCCCAGCTGCCCAAGACGCCTCGGACGCGAGCATCTTCGCCATATTGGCTTCCGCTGCCATCGTTTCACCGGCATCAAACATGGCCACCGCCTTACGAACCATCAGGTCCGCTGCTTCGGTTTGGGCGTAGCTGCGGGCGATTGGAAACTGGACACCTTGATTTTGACCGATGGGCCGGTCAAATACCTCACGCTCGCTGGCATAATCCGACGCCTTCTTAGTGAACCAGCGCGCATCGCCGATACATTCGGCTGCGATTAATACTCGCTCGGCATTCATGCCGTTGAGAATATAGCGCAACCCCTTGCCCTCTTCACCAATCAGATTTTCCGCTGGCACACGCAGGTCGTCAAAATAAACTTCCGTCGTGCTGTGATTGATCATCGTGCGGATCGGCTTGATCGTCAGACCGTTACCAACCGCCTCACGCATATCGACGATGAATACAGACAATCCGTCTGTGCGCTTTTTCACTTGGTCCTGCGGCGTCGTGCGGGCCAGCAAAACCATAAGATCGCTATATTCCGCGCGGCTGGTCCAGACCTTTTGACCGTTGATGACATAATCATCGCCATCACGAACAGCGGTGGTTTTCAAACCCAGTGTGTTGGTTCCGCTTCCGGGCTCGGTGACGCCAAAGGCTTGCAGACGCAGCTCTCCCGTCGCGATTTTGGGAAGATATTTCTGCTTCTGCGCCTCGCTGCCATCCCGCAGGATCGTCCCCATGATATACATTTGCGCGTGACAGGCGCTCGCATTGCAACCGCTGCTGTGGATTTCCTCAAGGATCGCGGCTGCAGCCGATAGACCCAATCCGCTCCCGCCATATTCTTCCGGTATCAGCGCCGCCAGAAATCCGGCTTTCGTCAACGCATCAACAAACTCGCCAGGATAGGCGCGTTCGCGGTCTTTCTCCCGCCAATAGCTGCCGGGAAAATCGCTGCACAGAGCACGGACTGCCTCGCGCATCTGCGCTATTTCTGGCGGGTTATTCCACATCAGAGCCGCTCCGCATGCCAGCGCAAATGATCGTCCATGAAGGTTGAGATGGTGAAATAGCTATGATCATATCCTTCGCGCATGTTGAGCGTCAGAGGGATAGCGGCACGTTCGCATGCTTCCACTAACAAATTTGGTTTGAGCTGTTCTTCGAGAAACTGGTCTGCCGTTCCCTGATCCACAAGAATATCGCTGACCCGCGCACCATCGTCAATAAGCGCGCAGGCATCATAGGCCCGCCAAGCCGCTTGGTTTGCGCCGATATATTCACCCAACGCCTTTTCGCCCCAAGGACAATGCAGCGGGGAAACGATTGGCGCAAAGGCCGATACGCTTTTGAAAATATCCGGATTCCGCAACGCCATGGTCAGCGCGCCGTGGCCGCCCATGCTGTGACCGAAAATGCCTTGCCGTTCCATGTCGGCAGGAAATTGTTGCGCAACAAGCGCAAGAAGCTCAAGCTCGATATAGCTGCGCATGCGGAAGTTGATGGCCCAGGGTTCTTCTGTCGCATCAACATAAAAGCCGGCGCCCTGCCCCATATCATAGCTGTCATCATCGGGAACGCCTTCACCGCGCGGCGATGTGTCTGGACAGACGATGATCAATCCCAGCTCACTGGCCAGCCGGCGATATTCGCCCTTGTCCATCACGTTGGCGTACGTGCAGGTCAGGCCGGACAGAAACCAGAGCACCGGCAGTTTCTCCCCAGCCGGATGATCGGGCACAAAGACCGCGAAGGTCATATCGGTTTTGGTTTCCGCGGAGGCGTGGGAATAAACCCCCTGCACTCCGCCGAACGCCTTATTGGTTGATAATGTCTTCATGCAGCCGGATCAGTCCATCATGCGCAATGCACATAATTTGTTTCCGGCTGGATCGCGGAGATAAGCAAGATAAACTCGGCCACTTTCACTTTCGCGAATGCCCGGTGGGTTCTCGATTGCGGTGCCGCCATTTTCCAATCCAGCCCTGTGCCAAGCGTCACCTTGTTCGGGACTGCTGACCGTGAAACCTATCGTGCTTCCGTTCCCAGCTGTCGCTGGGTTTCCGTCAATTGGTTTGGTAATTGCAAAGAACACACCGTCTTTTGACCAGAAGCAACGTCCCTTGGGGTCAATAAAACCTTCTTTGAAGCCCAATGCACCAAATGTCGCATCGTAGAATTTTTTGGACTCGTCAAAATCTTTGGCGCCCAGCATGACATGGCTAAACATGGTAATCTCCTTGGTTGTTGGTTAAAAAACGACGACGCTGCGGATGCTTTCGCCCGCATGCATCAAATCAAAACCCTTGTTGATTTCTTCGAGGGTCAGCGTGTGCGTGATCATTGGATCAATTTCGATCTTGCCGTTCACATACCAGTCGACAATTTTCGGGACATCGGTCCGGCCTCTTGCACCGCCAAAGGCTGTGCCTTTCCAAACCCGCCCCGTGACCAGCTGAAAAGGCCGGGTCGCAATTTCCTTGCCCGCTTCTGCGACGCCGATGATAATGCTCTCGCCCCATCCGCGGTGGCAGGATTCCAGAGCTTGACGCATCACGTCGGTATTGCCGGTGCAATCGAACGTATAGTCTGCGCCGCCATCCGTCAGTGCGACCAGATGCTCGACAATATCACCGTCAATTTTCGCTGGATTGACGAATTGGGTCATGCCAAATTTGCGGCCCCATGCTTCCTTGTCGTCGTTCAGATCGACACCAATAATCTTATCCGCACCCACCATGCGCGCACCCTGAATGACGTTGAGACCAATACCACCGAGACCGAAAACAATGACATTGGCACCCGGTTCCACCTTAGCGGTGTTGGTCACCGCACCAACACCGGTGGTCACGCCGCAACCAATATAACAACTCTTATCAAACGGCGCATCGGTGCGAATTTTGGCCACCGCAATTTCCGGCAACACAATGAAGTTGGAGAAGGTCGAGCAACCCATATAATGATAAATTGCTTCGCCCTTATAGGACATGCGGCTGGTGCCATCAGGCATCAGCCCCTGCCCTTGCGTCGCCCGGATCGCGGTGCACAAGTTGGTTTTGCCGCTGAGACAGGATTTACACTGCCGACATTCGGGTGTGTATAGAGGGATCACATGATCATCGGGTGCAACAGACGTAACGCCCGCGCCTACTTCGCGGACAATTCCGGCCCCCTCATGACCCAAAACGCTGGGAAATTTTCCTTCGCTGTCAAGACCATCCAGCGTGTAGGCATCGGTATGACAGATACCGGTCGCCATAATCTCCACCAATACTTCGCCCGCTTTCGGACCTTCCAGATCCAGTTCGACAATTTCCAAGGGCTTCTTGGCTTCAAAGGCAACAGCAGCGCGGGTTTTCATGAGGCAGTATTTCCTGACAGGTGGATCCGTCGATGACCTTATCCTATCGCTGCGCGCAATCAACCGGATTTCAGCTTTCATTCCCATTTTTGGAAACGTCCGACGGGTCAGGGCAGACGATAAAAATCACCCAATCGATCCAATGCTATTTTCAATACCAATTTCCCCGATCGTGCCGGCCAGCCGAGCCCCTTCTCTGCAGCGGGTACAGCTTCGCCTGCGCAGATAATCCGCCATGCAATGTCAGACAAATCACTACCGAGATAGGCAATAGCATTATCAAAGCGCTGCTTAGCAGCAACCTGTGCCTCGGTCGGATTGAGCCCGTCGGGAGCGCCGCGCCGACCGCCGCTCGGTGGCGTGATATTCCAATGCATGGTCACGCTGGGTGACAGATTGGCGCGCTCCCAATCGGTACGCAATTTTTCTCCGCTATCGAGCTGGCGATCCGTCAAATGTCCTCGTGCATGGAGCCAACCCAAAGGCGACTCTGAAAGATTGACTTTAACGCTGCGGGCCAGACGCTTCTTTCGCCGCGCCTTGCTCCGATCCCTGCCATCCTGGGGCAGTGGCCGCTCAGCCAATATGCGGGGGTCTCTAAATTTATCCTCTCCAGTTGACGACATAAGTGCTCCGTTTCAATTAGTCCGAATCACTCTTGCCATTTTGGCAAAGATGTAGGAAAGAAAAAACCATATAGGTTGGAGAATAATCATGATCAGTCGTATAAGGGATGTCCGAAAAGCCAAGGGAATGACGTTGGATGACGTCGCAAAGCGATGTGAACCGCCAACCACGGCCCAGACGATTGGAAGACTTGAAACAGGGATGCGCACGCTTTCGCTGGATTGGCTGAATCGGATAGCCGATGCGCTGGGCGTGGATAGCGCGGCGTTGCTCGCCTTGCCGGATCAGGATGAATTGCCGGTCGCTGCAATTCTTGATCATAAAGGCGCGCATGCTCTCAAAAAAGTGGAAACTATCTCCCAACCGACGATAGAGACCGATATGGTCGCATTGCGCGTCAAAAGCAGCTTGGGAGATTATCGCGCCGGAGATGACGTTTGGCTGTCTCGCCGGACACCTGATCAATTTGGCGCCGCGTTGAACCGTGACATTCTGGTGCCGCGTCCTGCCGGGCGGTTTCTGTTCGGCCGTCTGATCGGGCGGGAAAGTGACATGATACAAGTTCTGCCGCTGGGCAGCGGAGCCCGACAGCAGGTAGTCAAGGACCCTGAATGGATTGGTGTGGCGGTGCGATTGGTGAGGGCACTTTAAGCGCTTTGCGCTAAGCCATTCCCATGACCCGCCCACTCAACATATTGACGCTATCGACGCTCTTTCCGAATTCTACGGCACCCAATTTCGGTATTTTTGTTGAGCGGCAAACCGCCGCGCTCGCCGACAGAGCGCAAGCCAATGTGACGGTTATCAATCCCATCGGGATGCCGCCGCAACCGCTTAGAGGACTGGCGCCCTATCGCGCGCTTACCGGGCTGCCCCTCCATCAACATTGGGGCAAGCTCAACGTCCATCGTCCCCGCTTTCCCATCGTTCCGAAATTCGGTGGAGCGAAAAACCCCGAACGGATTGCGTCTGCCATCCTGCCACTGGTTCGGCGATTGCATGAAGAGAATCCGTTTGACCTAATTGATGCGGAATTTTTCTATCCCGATGGTCCTGCGGCGATGCGCTTGTCGGAAGCACTGGATATTCCCTTCGCGATCAAGGCGCGCGGAGCGGACATTCATCATTGGGGCAGCGATCCAAAATGCCTGCGACACATATTGTCTGCCGCTGACAAAGCATCCGGTCTGCTGGCGGTATCCAAGGCTTTGAAGCAGGATATGATAGAGCTCGGTATGGATGGCGACAAGATCACGGTGCATTATACCGGTCTTGATCAAAGCAAATTCCTGCCTGTCGATCGCGCTGTTGCCAAGAGAGAGTTAGGCGTCGGGGGACCGCTATTCATCAGCGTTGGCGCGCTTATCAAGCGCAAGAACCAGGCGTTGGTGATTGAAGCCATGGCATCTCTTACCGACGCCACCCTGATGCTTGCCGGCACGGGTGAGGAAGAAAAGGCCTACCGGACGTTGGCGGACAAATTGGGCATCAAGGATCGCGTCCGTTTCCTTGGTAATGTTCCGCATGACCAGCTACCAAAACTGGTCGCCGCGGCTGATGTCTCGATATTGCCTTCGCGGTCAGAAGGTCTGGCCAATGCCTGGGTGGAGGCGCTCTCCTGTGGCACGCCTATCATCATCAGCGAGGCTGGCGGGGCGAGGGAGCTGGTTCGCTCCGATATTGCCGGGCGGATTGTAGAGCAGGACAGTATCGCGATTGCTGACGCTGCCAAAGCCATATTGGCGATCCCCCCAAAGCAAGAGGATGTGCGCGCAACCGTCAGTCATTTTAGTTGGAAGAATAATGGCGATGCGTTGATCAAGCTGTTCGCAGACATCACGCAGCGCTGATTAGCGCAGCGGCATGAACGCACCGATTATCCAGCGCTCCTCTGCCCTCAAGATACCCCAGGCCCGCGCCGCCGCGCGGCTATCCATGACCTCGATACCCAGTTTCACAGCATCTGCCGCCCGGCGAAAGGCTGCCGGTGGCTGCTCCATTTTTGTGCCGCTGCCAAACAGCAGAAATTCAGGGGTTGGGGACAGGTTCAGGGCAGACATAATGTCCGCCAAATCCAGATTTTCGCGCGCGGGCGTGTCCCAGGGCAAGGCCTGTTCCGGCGACAGCAACAGGCCGTCGTCAAACCGCTGATCACCGACTTTATAGCCTTTGGGCGTAAAGCCGGTGACAACCGGACCTACAAATTCGACATCGCGTCTGAGTTCAACCATCCGTTTTCAACAATCAGCCGATTTCCTCGGGCCCACCGATTTTTTCCGCTCTGTCGCCTGCCGTAGCTGGCGGCACGAAACTGTCCGGACCGACTTTCAGCCAGATCAATATCGGCGCGGCCATATAAACAGATGAATAGGTACCGATGAAGACACCAAGGAACATCGCGGCGGAGAAACCGAAAATAACATCGGGTCCCCAGACCATCAAGGCAATCAAGGCAATAAGCATCGTCAAGCTGGTCATCACCGTACGCGCGAGCGTTTCGTTGACCGACAGATCGAGCAGCGCGATGATATCCATCTTGCGATATTTCTTCAGATTTTCCCTGATCCGATCATAAACCACAATAGTATCATTCAGCGAGTAACCAATAATCGTCAGCAATGCCGCCACGATATTGAGGTTGAACTCCAGCTGCGTCAGCGCAAAAAACCCGAAGGTCAGCGAAACATCGTGGAACAAGGCAAACAGCGCGCCGGCGCCAAATTGCCACTCAAACCGGATCCAGATATAGAGCGTAATCGCCAGCATCGCGCCAACCAGTGACCAAACACCTTTGGACAAAAGCTCCTCTGACACTTTGCCGGAGACAGAATCCACACCATCAATACGCACATCGGGATAATCCGCCTTCAACATGAGCGTAATTTCATCCGCCATCGTGTTGGCCAGCTCTGGCTCCTGATCCGCGCCCTCGGGCAGCTTCATGCGGATCGACACCTCATTGGGCTCGCCGAAACGTTGAATGGTGGGCTCTCCATAGCCCAGCGCGCCAACTTTTTCGCGCAATTCGGTGATCGGCGCGTCTGTGGTTTCGGTGAAGGTCGTGCGGATCATCTGACCGCCGACAAAATCGACACCGAAATTCAAACCGCGTTGGGCGACCAGTGCCATCGAGCCAATGATCATCAATATGCTGATCGCAACCGCAATATTCCGCCATTTGAGAAATGCGATGTTGGTGTTGTCGGGAACGAGTTTGAGAAGTTTCATGACCATTCCCTCCTATATGACCAGCTCTTGCGGACGGGTCCGGCGCAACCATAGTGCAACCAGCATCCGCGTCACCACAACAGCGGTAAAGACCGATGTGACAATCCCGATAATCAGGACCACGGCAAAGCCGCGAACCGGACCGGAACCAAAGATAAACAATAGCAAGCCTGCGATGACGTTGGTAATATTCGCATCGAAAATAGCCCGTGAGGCTTCTTTATAGCCCACTTCAACCGCTTGGACCACACGTCTGCCGCGCCGCCTTTCCTCGCGTATTCGCTCATTAATCAATACGTTGGCATCCACTGCCGAACCGACGGTCAGAATGAAACCGGCAATACCCGGCAGCGTCAGTGTCGCGTTGAATATCGCCATGACCCCGAGGATAAGGAAAAGGTTCAGCGTCAGTGCGAAGTTCGCATAAAAACCGAAACGCCCGTAAGTTACGACCATGAAGGCCAGCACAGCGGCCGTGCCGATAATGGCGGCGATCATACCCTTGCGGATGGAATCCGCACCAAGGTCGGGACCAACGGTGCGTTCTTCTACGACCTGCAGTTCGACCGGCAGCGCGCCAGAGCGCAAGGCGATGGAAAGCTGGTTGGCGCCCTCCACGGTGAAGTTACCGGAAATCTGAGCGGAACCGCCCAAAATGGGCTCATTGATATTGGGCGCAGACAAAACGACGCCGTCCAGTATGATGGCGAAGGGGCGACCGACATTATTCTGCGTCAGGCGCGCAAATTTTGCGCCGCCTTCTGTGTCAAAGGTAATATTGACAACCGGGGCGTTGGTTTCCTGATCAAAGCCCTGTCCCGCGTCAGTCAGCTTGTCGCCGGAAATACCGCCGAGGCGTTTTACGGCAATGTTGGACACGCCAGACGGGCTATCGGGATATGGGAATATCTGACTACCAACTGGCGGACGCCCTTCAGCGACCGCATTGGGGTCCGCTTCAAAGTCCACCAGCTTAAACTCAAGCTTAGCGGTTTTACCCAGTAGTTCCTTCAAGGCTTCAGGATCTTCCAGGCCGGGGACTTGCACCACGATCCGGGTGTCGCCTTGCCGGATAATCGTCGGTTCCCGCGTGCCCATTTCGTCAATACGCCGCCGGATAACATCCGTTGCGGTATCCATGGCATTATCTACTGCGTTATCCAGACCAGCCGATGTCGGGGAAACAACAAAGCGGGTGTCGTCCCGCACTTCGATATCCCAATCCCGTTGGCCAGTAAGACCAGCGCCGGTAGTCAGCGGCAACAAAGCTTCGCGTGCAGAATCCACCTGTGTGGAATCGCGCACCATGAAGGACAACACGCCATCTTTACGAGAGATATCGCCAATATTGATCCGCGGGTTCGCACGGCGCATTTCAGCGCGCACGGACTCTTCCATCGTCTGCAAACGGGTTTCGGCCACATCTGCGGGATCAGCTTCCAAAAGGATATGGCTACCGCCGGACAAATCGAGACCCAGATTGATCGTCTCATCGGGCAGGAATGTTGGCCAATATTTGTGGCTTTCGCCAAAAAACAGGCTGGGAAGCGACATCAAAACGCCGAAAGCCAGTAACAAAGATATGGAAATGACTTTCCAGCGCGGGAAATCTAACATCGTAAAACTATCCGTTCCCTAAACAGGTTTAATCGTTGGCCGGTTTGCCGCTTCCGCGTGGCATGACGTCGGATAACGTAGCCTTAACCGCTTTGACGCGAATGCCCTTGGCAATCTCTACCTCGACATATTCATCGTCGACTTTCATCGCCTTGCCAACCAAGCCACCACCTGTGACAACTTCGTCATTTTTCTGCACGGCGGCGATTTTGCCCTGATGCTCTTTCATCTTCTTTTGCTGCGGACGGATCAGCAGAAAATAGAATACGGCAAAGATCAGTACCAGCGGCATGATCGAAATCAGAAATCCGCCCGCTCCGCCGGAAGCTGCCTGCGCCGTGATCAAAAGTGAAGTCATGTCAATTTCCCCAATTAAACAGCCCGATTCCCAGGCCCGTTGACCGTCAATATTGCTACCGCAAAACGCCGGACATTAATGCTGCGCGCGCCTATCATGCACCCCGAATGAAAGCAATCTAATAGAAGACTGCGGGAAATCATGACAATGTGTGCGCAATGCTGTTTGGTAAATGGGAAAGGATGCCACAAGATCAAGTGCTGGAAAATATGGTTGGTAAAGCGCTTGCCAACACAGCTCGACCGCCATATATCCCCGGCCTCGGTCGGCAATGCCGCATCGAAGGTCGGGACGTAGCGCAGCCTGGTAGCGCATCACACTGGGGGTGTGGGGGTCGGAGGTTCGAATCCTCTCGTCCCGACCAATTTATCCATAACTTTGCTGAATCTTAGCTACCGGACCGGGAACCATCATTCTGCGTCCAATTTGCGCCACGCCAGATCAGCAAATTCGCATAACAACGGCCGGGTTTCGCGCGGGTCGATAATATCTTCCACGCTAAATTGCTCTGCTGTACGGAACGGCGAGGTCACCTGATTGAGTTTGGCCTTTATCTCCTCCAGCCGCGCGGCAGGATCTTCGGACGATTCGATATCCGCCTTATAGGCAACCTCCAGCCCGCCTGCGATCGGCAGAGATCCCCAGTCGCCGCTGGGCCAGGCAAAGCGATATTGGAAATTTTCTGCGTTGGACATGGCGCTGCCCGCAATACCATAGGCCCGGCGGACGATGACGCTGGCCCATGGCACGGTTGCTTTATAAACCGCGTTCATCGCCTGTACGCCATAGCGGATGGTTCCGGTCCGCTCGGCCTCTTCCCCGATCATAAAGCCAGGATTGTCGACCAAATGAACAACCGGCAATCGGAACTGATTGGCAAGCTTGGCAAATCGCTCGACCTTTTCTGAAGACTTGGCTTCCCAACTTCCGCCCAGAAAACTAGGGTCATTCGCCAGCACCGCAACCGGATAGCCATCCAGTCGGGCAAAGGCGGTAATCGCTGCTCGCCCCCAACGTTTGCCCATTTCAAAAACCGAGCTTTTGTCAAAAACCGAATCCATGATCTTGCGCATGGAATATACTTGCTTGTCGCCACGCGGCACCGCAGAAAGCAGCGCCTGATCGCGACGACCAGCCGGGTCTCCGGTGACAATACGTTCGGCGCGCTGATTGATATTGCTCGGCAAGTAAGACAGGAATTTTCGCGCGGTGACGAAAGCCTCCGCTTCGCTGGCGACCTCTTCGTCCACGACGCCGTTACGCGCATGGATCTCGCTGCCACCCAATTCTTCCTTCGTCAAACTGTCGCCAATCGCAGCGGCCACCGCCGGGCCAGCAGCGAAAATCTGAGACAATTCGCGCACCATGATCGAATAGTGGCTGGCCACGGTTCGCGCAGCGCCCATGCCGGCGGTGGGCCCGAGTGCGAGAGCTACCACAGGAACCGTCTCCTGATTCTTGATGATATCTTCCCAGCCAGGAACCGCCGGGACATAGGTGAAGCCCATGTCTTCGAGCGACTTGACCGATCCGCCGCCGCCAGTGCCGTCAATCATCCGGATCATCGGAATGCCCAGCGTATGGGCCATTTTCTCGCATTGGGTAAACTTGCGGTGCAGCGCCGCATCCGCTGCACCGCCGCGAACGGTAAAATCATCGGCGCTTGCGACGACCGGACGGCCTTCGATATTCGCGCGGCCAAAGATCAGGTTGCTGGGTGCAAAATCTTCAAACTCGCCATTCTCGTTATAAGTCCCACGTCCGGCAATCTTGCCGATCTCGCGAAAACTGCCCTCATCGACAATTCCGGCAATGCGGGCACGCGCATCAAGTTTGCCCCGCCCATGCTGGCGCGCGACTTTTTCATCGCCGCCCATTTTTTCTGCCAGCCGCTGCCGCTCGCGCAGCTCTTCAATTTCCGGTTTCCATGTCATGCGATATTTAGTTCCCTGGGCTGCCAATATGGGCCACATGAACGGACCCTTTTCTTTTCTGTGACTTTAGGCACAAGATATTGAAAAATATATGATTCTATTTGCCTGAACGACCCGACAGTGTGACCTTTCAAGGGCCTGTCCTCCTCGAAATGGGAATTGCTGATATTCATCATCCCGCCTGCATAGCGCGGCCATGCGATGTAGGACAGAGGCTTTTGCAGCAGGATGCGGTACCGTGTTTTGGCATTTGGAATTGATTCTCTTCTGTTTCGTACGCCCTCACGATACGGGCAAAGAGCGTTTACATCAGCCGTATTGGTGATATAACTCACTAAAACAATTGACGGGAGAGAGGATATGCGGAAATTCCTAACGGCGGTGACGGGCTTATGCGCGCTGACGCTGGCCACGCCGGCAGCGGCTGAAGACGTGGATAAAGCGACAGCACCGGAAATTCCAATCTGGGAAATTTCGTTCAGTCCAGAAGGCTTGTCCGGTCCGGGCGGCGACATTTTGCGCGCCGAGATCGAGAAGGCGCAATTTGTCGCACTGGGTGAAGATCACGGTTTTGCGGATGCCCCTGAGCTAGGCCGGGGTCTGGCAGCCGAGATGAAGAAACACAGCCGTACCTATCATGCCGTCGAAATCGGTCCCTGGTCCAACAAGGCCGTGCAGCAGGCGCTGCGGACCGATGGCGTCACGGGTGTCGCCACTCTGGTCGCGGCCAAGCCAATTGCCCTGCCCTTCGTCAGCAACCGCGAAGATGCGCTGCTCGCCAATGATTTTGCCGAACCCGAAGGCGCGGTGGATCTATGGGGTATTGATCAGGAATTTATCGGCGCGCCAACAATCATTCTGGAGGAGCTAAAGGCCATCGCCCCCAATACCGCAGCCAGAAAAGCCGCGGACGAATTGCTACAGAAAGATATCGCGGCCGTTGCCGCCGCCGATCAGGGGAATCTGCTGATGCTATCGGCCCCGCCAGCGACCTTTGCCAAGCTGCGCGATCAATTTGCCGGTGTTGAACAAGCCGAAGCGATGATCGACGCGCTGGCCGAAAGCGCGGTCATCTATGGGCATAATAATGAGAAGCGGTATTTCGCCAATAATGCCGATCGTATCGCCCTGATCCACCGGCTGTTTCTGGAGCAATATCATGCCGCCGAAGAGGACGCGCCGCGGGTATTGCTGAAAATGGGTGCCTATCATCTGGGCCGCGGGACGACGCCGACCAAGATGTTCGATATCGGATCGCTGCTCCCCGGACTGGCTGCCGCCAACCGGATGCAATCGCTGCACATCGCGTTCAGTGGCCTTGGCGGTGAGCAACTGACCATGCGGCCCTCGCCGGAAGGCTATACGCAAGTCAAAGCGGTGGACGACAAGATCATCACACCTATCCTTGAAGCGGCACAAATTGACAGCGCCCGGATCGGCAATACCGGCCATTATCTCATCCCGCTCGAACCCATCCGCCGCCGGTTGGAAAGCAAAGGCATTAATGACCTATCGACATTCGGGAAATTTGTGGTGCTGGGCTTTGACTATATTGTCACGACAAAGGCAGCGAAGGCGGCGACACCGATGGGTGAGTAGCTAACGCCTATTCCTCATCCCCGTAGATCGCCACGCTCATTGCCCCGTCGCTGGTCGCACGGCCGCGGTACATGCCGGGGGTGTTGAAACTATAGCCCGCCTGGCCCCATGGTGTGGCAAATATGATCCCGCCGGTGCCGCCAATTTCACCAAGTTCCGCGATGACTTCATCGGCAATTTTCTGCACCTCTGCTTCCTCAAGACCAAATTCGCTAGCGTGGATATAATATTCAGGCACGCCGTCTTTGTCCGTGGGTACCGTCGCCTGCACTTCATCGCGCGCGGCCAGAAAGCGGCTCCAGATGCGGCTGCAAATTTCATGAGCGACGCCGAGCCGGATGAAATATTCGCCCGCGCCCGTGGCTGATATCGCGCAGCTGCGGTTGCGCGCATAGGTGCCCGCACCGATAACCGGACTGTCGCCAATCCGGCCCCAGCGCTTGCCGGTCATGCCGCCGGTGCTGGTTCCCGCCGCCATATTGCCTTTGCTGTCCATCGCAACCGCGCCGACTGTACCAAATTTATAATCGACATCCGCGGCGCTGACTTCCTTGGCCAGCACATCCTCAATCTGTTCGAGACGACGCGGCGTGGCGTAATAATCGGGCGTTGCCTGTTCCAATCCCTGTTCGCGGCTGAACTGGTCGGCCCCTTTGCCGGACAGCATCACATGGGGGCTATTGTCCTTGACCGCACGGGCGAGCAGGATCGGGTTTTTCGTCGCCGTGACGCCGGCCACAGCACCAGCGGAAAGGTCGCTGCCATCCATGATGCTGGCATCGAGCTCGTTGGTTTTATCCCATGTATATACAGCGCCCTTGCCCGCGTTGAAATTGGGATCATTCTCCAGCAGGATGATCGTGGCCGTGATCGCCTCCATCGCACTGCCGCCCGCTTTCAGGATATTGGAACCTTCAGCCAGAGCCGCCTCAAGAGCAGCGCGGATTTCCGCGTCCTTCTCCGGCGTAATCTTCTCACGTTCCAGCGTGCCCGCGCCGCCGTGAATGGCGATCGACCAGCTATCGTCTTCAAAAGGCTGCGCGCTGGCGCTGCTACCAAATGCCAGTGCGGCAAACGTTAAAGCGGGTAGGATGGACGAGAATTTGAACATGAAGCAGCTCCTTTTGACCAAGACGTAACGCGCTATCGGAACACTAGCAAGGTCATAGCAACTTGCGCTCAAAACCGATCCACCTACCAGGGAATTTCGCGGCCGCTATAGTCCTTGAAGCTACCTGTCTGCGCGTGATCGGTCTGGTCGATCACCTGCCGCATGCCGCTCACGCTTTCCTCCGGCGTCAGGTCGGCATTTTCACCGCCCATATCGGTCTGGACCCAGCCGGGATGCATCATGGTGAGCGTCAGGCCTTCATCTTTCCACTGGTTCGACAGGGATTTCCACGCCTGATTCACCGCTGCCTTGCTGGTACGGTAATACATCATGTCACCGCTTTCATTTTCAGCAATGCTGCCGACCTGACTGGAAATCACGACCATTTTCTTGCCATCCGACTTGGCGACATTGTCTTTCAGCGCATTGGCCAATTTGACCGGCGCCACAACATTGACGTTGAGCAGTTCCAGCCAGCCATCGCGATCAAACTCCTGCGGCCCGTATATGCCCGCGTTGTTGATGTAGAGATCAATCGGTTGATCGCCAATTTCGCTGGTAAAATTCGCAACGCTGGCATCGTCCGCTGCGTCCAATTGCATCGTCTTCGCATTGGCAATCGCGTTCAGCTCTTCCGCTTTATCCGGTTCCCGCGCCGTGCCGATGACATCCCAGCCATTGTCCGCATATTGCTTGGCCATTTCCAGCCCGATGCCGCGATTGGCGCCTGTGATTAATACGGTTCCCATGATGATTTCCTTTCCAATATTGTGATTATTTCAGATGAAGACGCAATCGCCCCTCGCACCCGCGGTATGAAAACGCTATATAGCCTATAACGAGCAATAGTGTGACAGGTTCCCATCATGACAGCCGATAATCCTTCCTTGCGTCCATGGCGCGACATAGAGCGCCGCAAGAGCCGCCAGATCATGGTGGGTGACGTGCCGGTGGGCGGCGATGCACCAATTACCGTACAGACCATGACCAACACGCTGACCAGCGATCCCAAGGCGACGATTGACCAGATCCGCCGCTGTGAAGAGGCGGGCGTCGATATCATTCGTGTGTCCTGTCCCGATGTCGAGAGTACGGCCGCGCTGAAACAGATCGTCCGCGCCAGCCGCGTGCCGATCGTGGCCGACATCCATTTCCACTATAAGCGCGGGATTGAGGCCGCCGAAGCGGGTGCCGCCTGCCTGCGGATCAATCCCGGCAATATCGGCAGCGCCGCGCGGGTCAAGGAAGTGGTCGATGCGGCCAAGGCCAACGGCTGCGCCATCCGGATCGGCGTGAATGCAGGAAGCCTTGAGAAAGACCTGCTCGAAAAATATGGCGAGCCCTGTCCAGAGGCGCTGGTCGAAAGCGCGCTCGATCACATCAAGATTTTGCAGGACCATGATTTCCACGAGTTCAAGGTCGCGGTCAAAGCGTCAGACGTGTTCCTGGCGGTGGCAGCCTATTCGCAGCTGGCCGATGCGGTGGATTGTCCGCTGCATCTCGGCATTACCGAGGCTGGCGGCCTGATCGGCGGCACAGTGAAAAGCTCCATCGGCATGGGCAACCTGCTGTGGGCCGGCATTGGCGACACTATCCGGGTCAGCCTGTCCGCCGAACCGGAAGAGGAAGTCCGCGTCGGCTACGAGATGCTGAAAGCCCTTGGCCTGCGCACCCGCGGCGTCCGCGTCGTGAGCTGCCCAAGCTGCGCGCGGCAGGGCTTTGACGTGATCCGCACGGTGCAGACGCTGGAAGAACGCCTGCAGCATATCCGCACGCCCTTGTCGCTCTCGGTTCTCGGCTGCGTCGTCAACGGTCCTGGTGAAGCGCGTGAAACCGATATCGGCATTACCGGCGGCGGCGCGGGCAAACATATGGTCTATCTCTCCGGCGTGACCGACCACCATGTGTCGGATGGCGATATGGTCGATCATATCGTGAAGCTGGTCGAAGCCAAGGCGGCGGAGATTGAAGCGGCGACAGAACAGGTCGAAGCGGCGGAATAAAACAGGGAAATAGAAGCGGGGGCTTATTAGAACGAAAGTCTCAGATATATGACGAATACGCTTTTCGGATTTGCCAAGATCACACCAAAAACCGAGCATTATGACGATGCGCGCGATGCAATCCTGGATATCGTGACAGAAACGCGCACCGAGCCAGGTTGCATCGAATTTACCGTGCTGGCGGACGCAGATCAGGGTCATCTTTTCCTGTTCGAGGAATGGCAGGATGAAGCCGCTCTAAAAGAACATCATGGCAAGCCTTATACCAAGGCGGTGATGGACAATTATGACCATTGGCTGGCCGAACCCTTGCGGTTCGAGACCATGACCAAGCTCCGATAGCTGGCTAACCGCCTTTTTGGCTGAGCGGTTCGGCCTCTGCATTCAACCAGTTCATTATCGCAAACAGATGGTCTGGTTCTGAATCGTTGACGACCTGCCCTGCCAGGTCTGCCAATGAGATCGCGGCCAGACTGTCCCGAAACGCTTTTTCTGCCGCGGCAAAGGCTGCTGCAATCTGGCAGGGTCGTTTGCAGTCGCTGCGTTTCAATCCACATGGGCCGTTTTGGCGAATCTCGGTGCACCTAAATGCCGGCCCCTTGCCATCAACCGCCGCGGTGATATCCCATAAACTTATCTCATCCGCCGGTTTGGCTAGGCGATAACCGCCATGCGCGCCGCGCGACGTTTGCGTGATCCCCGCCTTGCTCAACGCTTGCAACTGTTTTGCCATATAGGCCGCAGGAACACCATGATAGCGCGCCAGTGCTTCCGCCTTCAAACCACGACCGGGGGGAAGACCGTTCAGCAACGCGGCGGCGTGCGCCGCCCATTCAACACCTTTGGAAATCTGCATTGTCTACCTGTTTTCTTGCCATATTCCGATATTTCATATCCGAATAACATAGTGGCAGCAGTTTCCCGAGACCAGATTGACAAAATATTTAATTCGGATATTTATTGTCTGAATTAAAAGACTCAGAAGGGAATTTGTGATGCAAACCGGAAAACCCGACTTCCTCGACAGGCTGGCACAGCTGCTGGTCCTCGCCGTTGGCATAGGCGCGCTGTTTTTTGGGATGTTCATGATCATCAGTCCGCTTGACTGGTATACCGCGATCCCCACCGTCATCACCACCGGTCCGCCGAACAAGCATTTCATTCGCGACATCGGGATTGCCTATGCGGCCTGCGGAATCATCCTGCTCTATGCGGGGGCCAGTTTGCACATGCGCTGGCTCGGCGCGCTGGCCGGGGCCTTGTGGCTTTCCCTGCATGGCGTCCTCCATATCTACGAGGTGGCTGTGGGCATCTGTTCCCCGGATATTTTCTGGGCGGACGCCCCGGGCGTGCTTGGCCTGCCGCTATTGGTATTAATCGCGCTCGCCATCCTGTTCTTTCGGCAGCGCATCGTGCCAGCTGGCGTCCCCGACCGTCTCTTTCTGGCAATGGTTGACCGGATGTCACCCGGCGAAAGCGCCTATGTGCATGAGGTGGCTAGCGCGCCCGGGCATATGTTGGAAAAGTTCAAGCATTTCATGCCCGCCAGCAATCACCGTTATGAAGCCAGTGCAGGCCTGTTGTCCGCCACGCGGATTGGCGCCGTGCTGGTCGAGGATTGCGGCCCCTGCGCAATTACCGCTGCGCACGGCGCATTGGCGGAAGGATTGCCTAAAGATGAGGTCAACGCCATGCTGTCCGGCAATCTGTCCGGCGACAATAAGCTGGCTTTTGATTTCGGTCAGGCCATTGCCCGGCAATCTGCGGAGGCGGACGAACTGGGGCAGCGCATCGAACAGCAATTCGGGCGCGGCGTCCGGCGGGAACTTGCCATGGCTGCGGCGATGGTCAGGGCCTATCCCGCCATGAAGCGCGGCCTTGGCCTCACCACCGCCTGTTCCCTCACCCCGCTGGAAGTTTGATTGCCCTCTTGCTTTTTAGTCCCTAAGAAATCGGATAATCCAGCGAAGGGACTCTATATATGGCACAGGCCGAAACGGATTATCTGATTATCGGCAGCGGTGCTGTCGGCATGGCCTTTGCCGACACGTTGCTGGAAGAAAGCGATGCGCATATCACCATTGTCGACCGGCATGGCAAACCGGGCGGTCACTGGAATGACGCTTATCCGTTCGTGTCCTTGCACCAGCCGTCGGCCTTTTACGGGGTGAACTCGACCCAATTGGGCAGCGGAGAAATCGATACGACCGGCCTTAACAAGGGCTATTATGAGCTGGCCACCGGCGCCGAGGTGAACAGCTATTTCGAGAAAGTCATGCACCAAAGATTCCTGCCCAGCGGACGGGTGAGCTATCATCCGATGTCTGACTATCTGGGAGACGGGAAATTTGTGTCCCTGCTGTCGGGCAAGGAAACCGAGATCAATATCCGCAAGAAAACGGTAGATGCGACCTATTATGGCACCACGGTGCCATCGACCCACACCCCAAAATTCGAAGTGAAGGATGGCGTAAAGATGATCCCGCCCAATGACCTGCCAAAATTGTGGCAAGGCACAGGACCAAGGCCCAAGAAATTCGTCATCCTCGGCGCGGGCAAGACCGCGATGGATGTCGGTGTCTGGTTACTGCGTTCCGACGCCGATGCGGATGACATCGTCTGGGTCTGTCCGCGCGATAGCTGGTTGCTCAACCGGAACAACACCCAGCCCGGTCAGGAATTTTTTCACCAGACCATTGGTGGTCAAAGGGATTTGATGGCGGCGCTGGCAGCGGCGGAAACAGCGGACGACCTGTTCCTGAAGCTCGAAGCGTGCGGCGTAATGCTGCGCATCGATCCTGAGGCCAAGCCGAGCATGTTCCACTATGCGACCATCTCGCAGGGTGAAGTCGATATCTTACGACAGATTAAAAATGTTGTTCGCATGGGCCATGTCGAGACTATCGATCAGGGCGGCATGCATCTGAAAGAGGGCGACTATCCGATGCCGGCGGAGACGCTTTATATTGATTGCACCGCCACTGCTGTCGAACGTCGCCCGGTGGTGCCGCAATTTCAGGATGATCTCATCACATTACAGATGATCCGTGTGCCGCAACCGGCTTTCAGCGCCGCGCTCAGTGCTTTTCTCGAAGTCACCTATGATGATGACGAGACCAAAAACCGCCTGGGTCAACCGATCCCCCTGCCCGATGGCATTGACACATATCCCGCAGCAACCATGGTCAATATGATGAACCAGTTTCAATGGTCTCAGGACAAGGTCGTCAACAAATGGATTGCCCAGAGTAGGCTTGACGGTTTCGGCAAGATGATTTTCGGTGTGTCCCCCGATGATGAAGAAAAAATGGCGATATTGGGCGAGTTCCGTACCAATGCCATGGCCGCTATGGGGAACCTGCCGAAACTGATCGTGCAGGCCGGTGGATAAGATGTTGAAGCATTTTTTCTTTGCTGTGGGACTATCGCTAGCGGCGCCCGTTCTTGCAGCGCCGCAAACTGATGCGGCTGCAGAGCATCCCGAGGCCACACCGTATGAAAAGGACGCGAAGGCATCGAAAGACGTCGATGCCGCTTTGGCCCGCGCCGTGGCGACGGACAAGCGTGTGCTGCTCGTAATGGGTGCCAACTGGTGCCATGACAGCCGTGGGCTCGCCGGGTGGTTTGAACAGCCGCGCTTTGCGGCAATGCTGAAAACCAAATATGAAGTCGTTTATGTCGATGTCGGCTACCGGGATCGCAATATCGACATTGCCCAGCGATTTGGCATTAAAAAGATCAAGGGCACCCCAACCGTGCTTGTCCTGTCCCCGCGCGGCGCTTTGCTCAATCCCGAATCTGCTCCGACCTGGCGGAACGCTGCCAGCCGCGATGAAGAGGAAATCTTCTCTTATTTTGATCAGTTTACGCCGGAACTATGATAGTGGATCCGAGATAAATGGGAAAACAGGTGCCGCGCGCTTTGATCTATATTGTGACTGTTATCGGGCTGATCCTATTGGCCCTCATATTCATGCCGCTGAAACTCGCTGTCAGCATGGCGGGCCTGGAAGGTTCGAAATTCTCTGCGCGGGAGATCAGCGGCAGCATCTGGAATGGCCGTATCGAACAGGCGCAACTGGGCGCCTTTGCGCTGGGTGATCTGGATGCGGGCGTGCAATTTTTCCCCTTGCTGACCGGCAAGATAAAACTGGACCTCGAACGCCCTGCCACCACCGGAGATACCGGGTTCACCGCTACGATCGGGAAACAGGGCGCTGCGCTGCTGGTGGAAGATGCCACGACGGTCTTGCGCGTTGGAGAAACACTCGCACCCCTGCCCGCATCCGATATCGCGCTGGATAATATCAGCGTCGCCTTCGCCGGTGGCCGTTGCCAGTCTGCCAGTGGCAAGGTTCGCCTGTCGCTCGACGCCAATATCCCGGGGCTTGATCTCAAACAGGGGCTGCTCGGCAATGCCCTTTGCGAAGACGGCGTGCTGGTTCTGCCGCTGACCAGCGGATCGGGCATGGAAGAATTGACGATGAAGCTGGAGGGCAATGGCTTTTATACCGCCCGCTTATTCCTGAACGGGAATGACCGAGCCTGGACGCTGCTGCTGCCCACATTGGGATTTCGAAAAGTGCCCAGCGGCTATGCGATAAAAGTGGCCGGTCAGCTGGGGCAAAAGAGGTAGAAAATGAACAAAGCCGTGAAATTCTCGATACTTGACCTGTCGCCGGTACCGCAGGGCGCGGACGTCAAAACCGCATTGGACCGCTCGCTCGCGCTGGCGCAACATGGCGAATCCCTTGGCTTTGAACGGTTCTGGATGGCCGAGCATCATGGCATGGCCGGAATTGCCAGCGCCGCAACATCGGTTGCGCTGGCTCATGTCGGGTCGGGCACAAAAACCATCCGCATCGGTGCCGGCGGGATCATGCTGCCCAATCATGCGCCGATGGTGATTGCCGAGCAATTCGGAACGCTGGAAGCGCTCTTTCCCGGCCGGATTGATCTTGGCCTTGGCCGTGCGCCGGGTTCCGACCAGCGGGTAGCGCAGGCCATGCGGCGCAACCTGAACACCGACCCCAACCAGTTTCCGCGCGATGTTCTGGAGTTACAGGCCTTGTTGGAAGGCGACGAGGCGCTTGGCATTCAGGCTACACCCGGTGCCGGTTCGAAAATCCCGCTATATATATTGGGTAGCAGCCTATTCGGCGCGCAGCTCGCCGCCGCCCTCGGCCTGCCCTATGCCTTTGCCTCGCATTTCGCGCCGCAAGCCCTTGATGAAGCGCTGGCCATTTACCGCCGCGACTTCAAACCGTCGGCGCAATTGTCGGAACCATATGCCATGTGCGGTTTCAACATATTTGCTGCTGACACGGATGATGAAGCCGAACATCTCGCCACCTCGATGATGCAGAGCTTTGTCGCCCTGCGTACCGGCAATCCCGGCAAATTACCGCCACCGGTGGAGGGCTATCGTGAAAGCCTGCCGCCGCAAGCGCAATCCATGCTTGCCCAGATCATGCAGGGCAGCGCCGTAGGGGCGCCCGATGCCGTGCTGAGCAGCGTCCGCGCCTTTCTCGACCGCACGCAGGCGAATGAGCTAATCGTCTGCGGCTCGATCTTCGATCAAGCCGCGCGCGAAAAATCCTATGGTCTGGCTGCCGAAGTCCGCGACCTGATTGCGGCATAGGGCCGTTTCCAATGCCGTTCGTCCTGAGCCTGTCGAAGGACATCTCAAGACCATAGATGCACTTCGACAGGCTCAGTGCGAACGGGTATCTGATAAGGGCTGGACCTAGAAAGCCGAGAAAGGCTTGTCCTTGTCGACCCGCACATCCTGCGGTAGGCCCAGCACGCGTTCCGCGATAATGTTTTTCAATATCTCGTCGGTACCACCGGCGATCCGAAGGCCCGGCGCCCACATGAAGCTTTCCTGAAAAATCGCATCCGCTGGGGCATGATCCTTGTCGGAAATAATCCCATAATGGTCCTGCATCTCGATCGCGCTGTTGCAGATATCCTGCAAATGGTTTGCGGTGATCACCTTGCCGATGGAGTTTTCCGGCCCCGGAGTTTCGCCTTTGGACAAGGCTGTCTGGGTGCGGAATTTGGTCAGCTTGTAACCCTGCGCCGCGACATACCAGTCCGCCAGTTTCGCTCGGAACGCCTGATCGCTCATCGAACCGGATGACCGGGCATAGTCCATAATCTCGGCCCAGTCCGGTCCCGGCGAGCCGCCCACGGCAAGCCGCTCGTTCATCAGCGTGACCAAGGCCACTTTCCAGCCCATGCCCGGTTCGCCAAGCCGGTCGCTGTCGGGAATGCGGACGTCGGTGAAGTAAACCTCGTTAAACTCACTGCCGCCCGATGCCTGATGGATCGGGCGCACATCGACGCCTTCCTGGTTCATGTCGACGATGAACATGGTCAGGCCCTTATGCTTGGGCACATCCGGGTCTGTGCGCACCAGCAGGATGCCATAGTCGGAATAATGCGCACCGGAGGTCCAGACCTTCTGGCCATTAATCACCCAGTCATCGCCATCCTTGACCGCTTTGGTTTTCAGGCCAGCAACATCAGACCCGGCGGCCGGTTCAGAGAATAGCTGGCACCAGATTTCTTCACCGAACAGCGCCTTTTGGACATAGCGCTTCTTATGTTCATCAGAACCAAAAGCGATAACCGTCGGCACGCACATGCCCAGACCAATGGCAAACGGCCCGGTTGGCGCATCAAATTTGGATTCCTCCTGATTCCAGATGACCTGCTGCATCGGCGATCCACCGCGGCCGCCAATTTCCTTGGGCCAGGTGATTTGCGCAAACCGGTTTTCCGCTTTGATCTTCTGCCAATCCTTGGCGCGCTGCAGATAATTGCCTGACCGGCTCGCTGCTCCCTTTTTGGGTTGCAGATGCTGGCTTAAAAAGGCGTTGGCTTCTGCTCTGAAAGCCGCTTCTTCGGTTGAGTCTGTAAAATCCATTTTCTCGTCCTCGTCTTAAATTGATTACGCAGCGTTTTTCGCTTCAAGCGCGGAAACCAGTTTCTCTTTCCAGACCGCCGGACTGCCTGCCTGCACCGCCAATAATTTGGCGCGGCGATAATAGAGGTGGCAATCCACTTCCCAGGTAAAACCCATACCGCCATGGGTCTGGATATTTTCCTTGCTGGCAAACCAGAACGCTTCCGACGCAGCAACCCGCGCCGCCGCCGCAGCTTCCGGCAATTCGGCCGCATCGGTCGACAGGGCCCACGCGCCATAATAGGCGTTGGAACGCGCCACTTCATTTTTCACATATATGTCGGCGAGCTTATGCTTGATCGCCTGATTGCCGCCAATGGGGCGTCCAAAAGCATGGCGCTCTTTGGCATATTCCGTTGCCATCTCCAGACAGCGCGAAGCTCCGCCCAATTGTTCAAAGGCCAATAATACCGCGCCGCGATTCATCACCTGGTCGAGAACAGCCATTCCGTTGCCGGTTTCCTGGCCCAATCGCGCAGCAGATGCACCGTCAAATTTAATCTCGGCATGGCTCCGCGTCGGCTCTATCGTTTTCAGGGCTTTTCGCGATACGCCATCCTGATCCAGCGCCACTATATAGATGCCAGCGCCACTGCCTTCTTTCGCCAGCACCGCCGCATGGGTGGCTATGTCGCCATCCGTCACAGGGACTTTGGTACCCGTTAGGGTGCCGTCCTTGGCCGTCGTCCGCACGGTTGCCGCGGACAGCGCTCCTGGCCCTTCGGTTGTCGCGAGACATCCGACAATCGTGCCATCAGCGACTTTGGGCAGCCATTCGGCTTTCTGCTCGTCGGTCCCGGCCAACTTTATCGCCTCTGCAAAAAAGAATGCAGATGAGCCGAACGGCACAGGTGCCAACACCCGGCCAAGCTCTTCAGCAATGACACAAAGCTCCAGCATGCCAAGACCAAGGCCGCCAAATTCCTCCGGAATCGCGGCCCCTAGCCAGCCCATTTCGACGATCTTCTGCCAGACTTCGTCATTGTGGCTCATTGCGTCGTCGTCAAGCACAGCACGAACATGCGCGCTTGTGCATTGCGCTTCGAGGAATTTGCGTGCTTCGTCACGCAAGAATTTCTGATCGTCCGAGAAATCAAAGTTCAATCTACCAGCTCCTGAATTTGCTATTGTTGGGCGCATCGCTCTTGAAGCGAATCATGCACCGAACCTTCAGCGGAATTAGGCCCGAACGAAGTTAATCAGTCAATTAAATTTATTATGACAAGGTCTCGTCTTTCCTACATATAACCAAATAGGTTATATGCGTAGCTTCCTCCATTAACAAGAAAGCTATTAGGAATGAAAATAGACAAACTCATTGACGACGTGATCGCTATAGAAGGCGAATATTCGAACCATCCCGCAGATCGCGGCGGCCCCACCCGCTGGGGCGTCACCGAAGCTGTTGCGCGCCGTAACGGCTATATCGGCGAAATGCGGCATTTTCCTTATGACCAAGCGGTTGCCATATATAAGCGCAACTATTGGGTAAGGCCGGGCTTTGACAAAGTCAGTAGCCATGCTCCCAGATTGGCCAAAGAGCTGTTCGATACCGGCATTAATATGGGCCCAGCTGCGGCAGCCGGATTTTTGCAACGCGCGCTTAATGCACTGAATCGCAATGCGCGGGATTATGCTGACATAAAAATCGACCGTCAAATTGGACCACAGACTATCGGCGCGCTGGAACAATTCATGCGAAAACGCGGAGCCAGCGGCGAGACTGTTCTGCTGAAGGCCGTCGAAGCCCTCCAGGGTGAACGCTATATCAAATTGGCAGAGCAGCGTCCGGCCAATGAAGCCTTTCTATATGGCTGGCTGGCCAATCGTATCGGCTGAACCTGTCCACGGATTATAGCCAATGAACTCTGTGCACTTTGTCAACTTCGTAGTGTTGCACAATCCGGCATGCGCTGACCCAAATCAGAAATGCTGAGAATACAGGCTTTATTGGTGAGAACTGTGTGAACTTTGGCCTCTCCTTCCCACTCCCAATTAATAAGGAACCCAGATCCATGTCTCTGCTTTCCACCCTCATCGAACCCATCTCCAAAATAATCGACAAGGTCATCCCCGACAAAGAAGCCCGCGACCGCGCCAAGCTGGAACTGCTCAAACTGGAGGGCAGTCAGGAAATGGAACAGGTCCGCGTCCAGATATCTGCCATCTTGGCAGAAGCGCAATCCACCGACCCCTGGACCAGCCGCGCTCGCCCGAGTTTTTTATACGTCATGTATATCTTGCTGCTCTGGTCTCTACCCATGGGTTTGATCGCCGCGATCAGACCAGAGGCAGCCCAGGACATTGCCAGCGGGATGAACGCTTATCTCGCCGGGATTCCCGAACCCCTATATGCCTTATTTGGGACAGGATATCTTGGCTATACTGTGGCAAGACAATGGGGGAAAATACGCGGTGTCGAGAAATAGACAAAGAATCGCGTAGATTAACCGCCTGTTTTTTGGGCAATTAACTATTTTCTTGCCCAAAAAATGGACAATTTCCGCCATTTTTTAAGACGACGCACAAATAGACTTGCCATGCCTACATCTTTGCAGATAGAGGGGAAAGTCTAGTTCATTCCAAAGGGGATATTTAAATGTCTAACGAAACAAGTTTCCGCAAAATGCTGGCAGTAGCCGGTGGTCTTGCTCTTGCAGTACCTGCTCTTTCAGCATGTGCCGAGCAAGCTGAAGACGCTGCTGCAACAGCAGAATGTGCTGCATGTGCAGCTGAATGCGCTGCTGAGTGTGCCGCATGTGCTGCTGAATGTGCTGCTGACGCGACCGGCGATGCCGCTGCTTGTGCTGCTGGCTGTGCTGCATGCGCTGCTGAGTGTGCTGCTGAAGCTGCTGGCGATGCAGCTTGTGCTGCTGCAGACGCAGTTACCGAGTAAGCTAAGCTTATTCAGCATTGGAAAATGCATTAGAAAGGCTGTTTGAGCTTACGGGCCAGATAGCTAAAGAGGGCGTCTCGCTAGTACCCAGAGTGGTACCGGCAGACGCCCCTTTCGTTCAGTACCAACATTATCCGAAGGGCGACTGTGTTGCACCCGGCAACAAGTCTCGCTGGTTTTACCATGCGCACAAACCCGAAGAACGGGAAGAAGGCGAACATGGCCATTTCCACATGTTCCTGCCGCTCGATATGTTCAAAGGCGTAGACGCGCTGTACGAACCACCGAAAAAATTACCCAATGGCAAACCAACCCAAGGCGTTGTCCATTTTGGTGCTTTGAGCTTTGATCTCGATGGCATGCCGCTTAGCTGGTTCACGACCAACTATTGGGTCACTTACGAATATTTCATGCCTGCTGATGCCATAGCATCACGGCTAAAGCTATTTTCGATGAAAAACGCGCCGGGTGATCCGCTGGTCAACGACTGGCTTACCGCCGCTGTAACGGTTTTTAACGAGCCAATTATTGACATGCTCAACGAACGGGACAAGCTGTTAGCCGAAAAGAAGGCGGAGCTTGGCGACGCTGTCTTCGAGAATAAATCGGTCGAGATCATGTCACGCCGGGCCTTCGACCTTTAAGCCGAAAGCGTCTCGAATTATCGCGCTGAGCCGCATTTGGCAATGCAACCGGGCCAAGCGCTTCTATCGTTCAACAACGTCCTTTTTCATCGGAGCAAGCTTCGCCAGAAACCGATTTTGCAGCCGGAAGGGGACCTTTTCTTCTTCCATAGCTACCTGTAAATTCTCAACCAGCGCGTTCATATCGGCCATCTGAATGCCCAGATTTTTATGCGCAGCGCGCATGTCGCGGCCAGAATAATCGCAACCGGCATTGAGTATGTAACAAAATTGTTCGAAAAGCGTTCGGCGCAGACGCATCATGTCCTGACCTTTGAAAATATCACCGATCCTCGGATCTTCAATGCTGATATCAACAAGACGATCGGATATGCGCTGGATACCTTGTTGGTTACCAAAGGCTTGCGCCATGTAAGAACCGGAAAATTGCCTGGCGCCTGCATTGTCATTGCTTTTCGCATAGGCATCAACCGGCAATTCTCCGGTTACCGGATCCCGTACTTCCGTTTCATCGATAATCGGAGACGGCGCTTCTTGAAGAGCCATCAGCAGGGCAATTGAAACAAACATATCCTGTTATCCTCAAAAAGATGCGCGGAGCGAGAGAAAGGCGCCCCGCTGATTATCAGCGGTAGCGATCGACCCCAAGTCGACATAAGCGCCAGCAACGGTCAGGTTGCGATTAATGGCATAGGCGGCAAACAGATCGAACCAGTCGTCTTCTCTGGCAATACCCAGATTGTCCGGTTTCGTTCGATATTCCCCGCCAACAACGAATTTGCGAGAAAATTGATACGCTACAGAGCCTTCAAATTGCAGCGCCCGTGCATCCTTCTGATCTCCGCCAAACCCAAGCAATCCGCCTTGATTGGCCTTGGTGTAGCGGACTGTTGCATTGGCCAATATACTTTGTGCCAGGAACAGTTTGGTAGCGCTGACATAAAAATCTGTGCCGTTGGTTTCAGCTGCACCCACCGCCCTTGCAACCTGCCCGTCGAGATTGCGCTTGTGCTGCACACCGACAGCTATTTGGGGCATATGCGGATCGCCATATATCACATCCCCTGCCAAACGTATCTTGGCTCCGTAGACATCCTGATTAAGGCTATATCCAAATCCCAGACCCAAAGCGGCCCCGATGGATTTTGTATTGAGATTCTGCCGCGCATAGCTGAGTTCCACACGGTCGAATAATCCGATGGCAACGCCTTGGGTATCGAGCCGATAGTCAGGCAATTCGACAAGCGTGATGTGGGCAGAGCCACCAATGCCGTCTTTCGTTGCGTTTCCTGCGATCAAACTCCAACTCGCCAGACCCCCGCCAGAAGAGCCCTCCACGGTCGCTATTCCATTTGTCAGAAGTAACTTGCCGCCAGAACGTAAATCTTCGGCAAATGCGGGTGCCGCTAAACTTACCGCGATCGCAACCGTTACCGATGTCAGAAAGAAACGTAGAAAACTCATATCGAGCAATGGTTTAGATATTTATGGTTAAAATAGAGCTAAGAAAAATCAACGATCGAGTACGAAGAAGAGATATTTCCGAGAGTTATCCGGTTAGTAATCATTTTTGCGTACGAGCTGTGACATGAAATATCGTTTCACAACTATGCTGGCTGGATTATTGGCCATCATTCCCGTTAGCCTGAGCTCGATTGTTTTCGGCCAGTCGTCAACCGGTGCGCGTCTGAGCATCGCCGTGAAAGACGATAACGGCATGCCGGTAAGGGATGCCGTGGTCATGGTTTATCCAGCAAAAGGCAACGGTGGCGTTGGTTTTAAATCAGGCAACGCCGTCATGAACCAGCGCAACATTCAATTTAGCCCAGGGACCATCGTCGTGGGCAAGGGAGCCACCGTAAGCTTCCCCAATCGCGACCGCGTGCGCCATAATGTCTATAGCTTTTCGAAAGCCGCGCGCTTTGAAATGAAATTATACGGCAAAGACCAATCCCGATCACGAGCATTTCCGATCGCCGGTACCGTCGCGCTGGGCTGTAATATTCATGACGAAATGAAGGGCTTTATAAAAGTCGTCGATACGCCCTATGCCGCAAAAACCAATCACAATGGCTTGGTCCAGATTGACAGCTTGCCCAGTGGATCGGCCAAGCTCAAAGTCTGGCATCCCAAAAACCGTGTTCGCAATGGCGAAACGCTTAGCAATATTGAGATAACCGGCGGCAATATCAAACAGACGGTTAAACTGGCACTTCGCAGATGATCACTAAGTTATTGCGATCAGGTTCGCTGTCGAAGCGGATTGCGTTTCTATATTCCGGTCTGTTTATTTTGACGTTTGGCACGTTAATCGTAGTCGCGACAGGCGGCATTGAACGTTATGCGGCCGGGATGATCTCAGACGAAATGCGTTCAAACGCCAAGGCATTTGAAAAATTACTCGAACTTGAATCTAAAAATATGTCAGCCGCCTCGGAAATATTGGCGTCAGATTTCGGTTTCCGGGAAGCCGTCGCGTTGGGAGATAAGCCGACTATCGAAAGTGCCCTGGTCAGCCTGAAAAATCGCCTGGATGTACCCAATGCATTCATCATGACCCTGGCGGGCGACACGATCGGGCTGCAAGATGCCCTGACTAATAGCGATACCGACAGTTTGTGGCTTGCTCTTGATGAAGGGGCGGATAGCGGCCTGATCAAAATTAATGAGCAATATCACGGGGTCGTAGCGTCACCGGTTGAAGCGCCTGACCTTTTTGGCTGGTTGGTTGTGGGCAAGCCGCTCGATCAAGCTGAGATGGCCCAGCTGTCTGAACTGGCACCCATTGAGCTGACCGCGACAGTGGTCGAACGCAGCAACCTATCGGCTGCCCTTCAGTCTTCGATCGATAGCCAGATAGAAATATCCGAAAAAGGCGATCGGATCTTGTATCGCACATCCGGCCTGCCGGCACTTAGCAGCAATCATCAACCTGTGTTGCTGTTACGCTATTCTCTCAGCGAAGCTCTAAGCGCGTATCGCCCGATTACATGGATATTGATAAGCTTGAGCCTTGCTGGCTTATTGGTCATCATCGGCGCCGGATGGTTACTTGCAAAGGGCATCACGCGGCCAATTGCCAAGCTGGATAAAGCGGCCCAGCTCATTCGAGCCGGCCAGAGAAAAAAGGTCACAATCAATTCCTCCGACGAGATTGGCCGATTGGCCGAGAGTTTCAATCAGATGGTTGATGCTATCGTGGAGCGGGAAGACGAGATATCTCACATCGCTTTGCACGATGCTCTCACGGGCTTGCCCAATCGAAAATATTTTAAAGACCATCTGGAATCTGCAATGAAAAAATGCAGTGATACCAATCTGGTCGCGGCCTTTTATCTGGATTTGGATAATTTCAAATCCGTCAATGACACGCTTGGCCATCCGGTTGGAGATGCGTTGCTAAAAACCGTCGCCGCTCGGATGGAGGAGGTTCTCGACGGGCTTTTGCTCGCGCGCTTGGGTGGCGATGAATTTGCCATTCTCGTGGATGGTGCACCCAGCAGCGACGATATTACGCTGCTCGCAGAAAGGCTTGATCGATCCTTCGGCAAGCGCTTTACGGTTGCAGGTCATGAAATGCCGAGCACATCGAGCATCGGGATAGCCGTAGCGCCGCATGACGGCACAACGTCCGAAGATCTGATGAAAAATGCTGACTTGGCTTTGTATAAGGCCAAGAATGAAGGAAAGAGCTGCTACCGTTTCTTCGAAAAAGGGATGGATGAACAGGCCCAAAAAAGGCGCCAGATGGAGCTCGACCTCAAGTTGGCAATCGAAGAAGGCCAGTTTGAACTGCATTATCAACCGCTTTATGATGCGCATCTGGAGAAAATAAGCGGATTTGAAGCGTTGATTCGGTGGAACCATCCCGACCGAGGACTGGTCCCGCCGGTTAATTTCATACCGTTGGCAGAGGAGACCGGCCTGATCGTCCCGATAGGTGAATGGGTTATTCAAGAGGCCTGTCGCCAAGCTTCACAATGGCCAGAGGACATTCGCATTGCAATCAATGTCTCGCCCGTTCAGTTCCGCTCCACTGGTCTGCGCGCTGTTTTGTTGCAAGCCCTCAGCCGATATGGCCTGGCGCCAGAACGCCTCGAGCTGGAAATCACAGAATCACTATTGATTGAGAATGTCGAAGATACGCTGAAAGTCTTGCACGGCCTTCGTGCAATTGGGGTGAGGATAGCGCTGGACGATTTTGGAACCGGATTTTCTTCGCTCAGCTACTTGCGAAGCTTTCCATTTGACAAGATCAAGATCGATCGCAGCTTTGTTGTGGATATACTCCAGGACAAGAGCTGCGCAGATATTGTTCAAGCTATTATCGGGCTGGCTGCAGCATTGGGCATGGAAACCATAGCCGAGGGCGTGGAGGAACAAGAGCAAGTCGATATGCTGTTGCAACGCGGGTGTAACAACATCCAGGGCTATTTGATCAGCCGCCCAATTAATGGGGTTTCCGCGACCGATTTTCTGGAACAAGCATCACAGTCGAACCGGAACCGAAAAACTGCGTAATGGAAAACCACCAAACCGAGAGCCGGAGATTAAATGGGTCCGTCACTTTCAATTAGGTAATCCACATAGCGGAAGAGCCGCTTTCGCTCTGCAGGCCTCTTGGCTTAACTATCGGATCTAATCAAATAATCAAACGCAGACAGGCCAGCCTTCGACCCCTCACCCATCGCGACAACGATCTGCTTGTAAGGAGCAATGGTTGCATCCCCTGCGGCAAAAACGCCCGGCAAGCTGGTGCCACCATGTTCATCAACATCAATCTCGCCATATTTTGTCAGCTCCAGCGTGTCGTTTAGCCATTCACTGTTTGGAACCAACCCAATCTGCACGAAGATACCATCTAGCTCTACGTCATGGCTCGCGCCGCTATCACGGTCGGTATAACGTAACCCGATAACTTTGTCGCCGTCGCCGAGAACCTCAGTCGTTTGCGCTGATTTGACGATAGTTACATTGGGCAAGCTTTCCAATTTAGTCTGCAAGACTGCATCTGCCCGCAAATCGCTGTCAAATTCGAGGAGCGTCACCTGCTTAACGAGGCCAGCCAAATCAATCGCCGCTTCCACGCCGCTATTGCCTCCGCCAATTACAGCGACATCCTTGCCTTTATAAAGAGGACCGTCGCAGTGCGGACAATAAGCGACGCCACGATTACGATATTCTTCTTCACCCGGCACACCTATCTGCCGCCAGCGCGCACCGGTGGACAGAATGATAGTTTTCGCCTTCAGCTCTGCGCCGTTTTGAAGATGCAGTTTGTGCAAGCCATCACCATTGGCCGCTGCCAGACTGACTGCCTTTTGAGTATCCATGATATCAACTTCATATTCCCGGACATGCTGTTCTAGCTCAGCGGCAAGCTTGGGGCCTTCCGTGCGCTGCACCGAGATAAAGTTTTCGATGCCGAGCGTGTCCAGCAATTGGCCACCAAATCGCTCTGAGACAATGCCAGTGCGTATCCCTTTACGAGCGGTATAAATAGCTGCCGCTGCTCCAGCGGGGCCACCACCCACCACAAGTACATCGAATGGATCCTTACTCGACAGCTTCTCAGCCGCTTTTTCCGAAGCACTGCTATCGAGTTTCGTTACAATCTGTGCAAGATCCATACGGCCTGCGCCAAAGGGCTCTCCATTGAGAAAAGTGGTCGGCACAGCCATGATTTTTCGCCGTTCGACTTCATCTTGGAACAGAGCGCCGTCAATGGCCGTGTGCCGGATATTCGGATTAAGTGCGGCCATGATATTCAGCGCCTGCACGACATCAGGGCAGTTTTGGCAGGACAGCGAGAAGAAGGTTTCGAAATGAAAGTCGCCTTCTAAGCCCCGCACAGTGTCGAGCAGGTCTGCATCTTCTTTCGGCATATGACCGCCGACATGGAGCAAAGCGAGTATCAAAGACGAAAATTCATGACCGATGGGCAGGCCCGCAAACTCTACCTCTGATTTTCCATCATCGGCTACAATAGTGAAAGATGGGCGCCGGTTAGCGGTACCATCATAAAAGGCCTCAACTTTTTCAGAAAGCGGAGCAATCGTTTCGAGCAGTTCTCTCAGTTCAGCAGATTTGGGACCATTGTCCAGAGACGCTATAAGACGAATAGGTCGACGCAAATTCTCCAGATAAGTTTTCAGTTGCGCGATCGTGGGTTCATCAAGGACTGCCATGTCTGAGCTCTATTCTTTTTTTGGGGGATATAACCGAACCTTTACGGTTCGGTGAGATACCAGAGGCGACCAATCGATCGAGAGGCCGCCTCCAGCATTCGTTCTGCGTCGGTCTTAGTTAGATTTTTCCGACGAGCTCAATGGACGGAGCAAGCGTGGTTTCGCCTTCTTCCCATTTTGCTGGGCATACTTCACCGGGATTTGCGCGAACATATTGAGCAGCTTTTATCTTGCGCACCAGTTCCGCAGCATTGCGGCCAACACCTTCGCAGGTGATTTCCATAACTTGAATCACGCCATCGGGATCGACAACGAACGTAGCCCGGTCAGACAACCCTTGGCCTTCTCGAAGAACACCAAAATTATTGCTTATCTGATGGTTCTGATCACCAAGCATGTAGAAGTTGATTTTGCCAATAGCATCTGAACTTCCGTGCCAAGCTTTATGACTAAAATGGGTATCTGTTGAAACGGAATATACTTCAACGCCCATTTTCTGGAGTTCATCATATTGATCAGCAAGATCTTCAAGCTCGGTTGGGCACACAAAGGTGAAATCTGCTGGATAAAAGAAGAATACAGCCCATTTTCCTTGGGTGTGTTCTTCCGACACATTAACAAATTCACCCCGATAAAATGCTTCCGTTGAAAATGGCAGTATCTTACTATTAATCGTTGTCATTTTTATTCCTTATTAGTGGTAAAATTACGAGTTTTTCTGCATCTCTTACCAAAGATTACAGTTGTTCAAATAATTTGATCGAGGCGCAGATATGCGGATACGGCTTGCGTTTCAACACCTCATTGGATGAATTCCGGTTATTATTTTTGTCACTGTCATTGGGGCATTCGATCAGCTGCGTGATGATATGTTTCAGCCTGCAATTCTTGAGTTGGAAAAATACGACGAGCTATGAGTTTTCCATCCGGAACCAAGCAAAAATAAGTGATCTTGCACTAGGGCTTTGGCCTTCTAAGCTATCGGGATAAATTTGTAACCGCATTGGCGCTTTTATCATGTCAGCTTCTCAACCAGACGCTGCCTATAAGTCACCTACGCAGATTTCAGGCAATTTATGGTGATTAGATTGACCCTCGCCGCCTAAGTTAAAGCGAAGAGTCCATTCTATACAATTCAAATTGAAAGCTTTGGATTAACTCATTTCATGGAACGGAAATCGCGACCCACCGTTTCAGCGCCCCGCCCGCCACCTCAGGTTGGCGGGGCATATTTTCCTCCAATCTTGGCTGGTTAAATATCGGGCCCTCTTCCCAAGCTCTGTTAAAGCGACTTATCGCAAAGCATGGAAAGGTCATTTTCCGCCGATAAGCGACCGAGATCCTCGATTATTCCCACAACTAAAGTTAGTTAAAGTTGCGAATTATTTTCATTATCAATTATAGTCAGAAAATTGCTTGGACTGATTCGGTCGCGAATATCTACAACCATGCCAATCGAGAGTTTTGCTCAGTTCAGAACACCGCGGTGCCAGAGGAAAGAAAAAATGCGTTTACGATTAATGACTTTGATGTTGGCAGTTTTCAGTTTGACGGCATGCGAGAATAAACAGTCTGATGGAACCGGCGCATCCGGGTCCGACCAAATGCTCGTTGTATTTTCGTCCCGTCATTATGATTCCGATTATGCGTTATATGACGCATTCGAGAAAGAGACCGGCGTCGACGTCCGAACGATTGAAGCTGATGGCGACCTGTTGGTCGAGCGATTAAAATCAGATGGCGCGCGCAGTCCGGCCGACGTGATCATTACGGTCGATGCTGGCCGACTCTGGCGGGCTGAACAGGAAGGTCTGTTTGCACCACTGCAATCTGACATACTCGATGACGCTATACCAGCAGCAATGCGGCATCCGGATGGCCTTTGGTATGGCTTGGCGAGCCGCGCGCGCGTGCTCGTTTACGCGACGGATCGCGTGGAAGAAGACCAGCTCAGTGGATATGAAAGCCTTGCCGATCCAGTCTTCAAAGGCCGGGTGTGTGCGCGGTCCTCCGGAAATATTTATAATATTTCACTGCTCGCCGCGCTTATTGATCGCTGGGGTCCGGAAAAGGCACAAGACTGGGCTAGCAGCGTGGCGGCCAATTTCGCTCGCGATCCTTTAGGTGGCGATACTGACCAGATCAAAGCAGTGGCTGCTGGCGAATGTGATGTAGCTCTGGTCAACCACTACTATTTTGCGCGGCTGATGAACGATGAAAAGGACAAAGATATTGTCAGCAGTCTTGCGGTATTTTGGCCAAATGCTGGTGAAGGCGTGCATGTCAATGTATCGGGTGCCGGGGTTGCAAAAAATGCTCCAAATCCTGAGCTGGCAAAGCGGTTCATCGAATTCGCCGTCAGCGAGCAGCCGCAGCGCTTTTTCGCCGAATTGACCAATGAATATCCCGCTGCAACGGCGGTAAAATATGACAACAGCGCTTTGGCTGAACTGGGCGAATTTAAGGCTGATCCAATCAGCTTGTTGAAGCTGGGTGAGAATCAAGCCGAAGCGCAGCGCCTTTTTGATCGTGCCGGCTGGCCCTGAACGCTACAAGCCATAGAATGAAACTGTCTTCCAGGGAGCGCTGGCGCGGGGTTAGTCCGGCACCAATTGGCATATTCGCTGCTCTGCTTTGCACATTGCCTGCTATCGCACTGATCCCCATGGCTATCGCTGATGGGGGGTCGCATATCGGGCACCTGATCGATACCCAGCTGACCAGCTATGCCCTGAATTCAATCACAATAGTGGTGATGACAGTTATCGGCACCCTGCTGCTCGGGGTACCAACGGCTTGGCTAACAACCCGCTATAATTTTCCCGGACGCGGCCTGTTGTCAGTAGCATTACCGCTGCCACTGGCAATGCCTAGCTATATCGCTGCATATGCCTGGCTCTCCATGACGTCTAACGGGGGACCATTTCATGATTTGACCAACGGATATATGCCGACTGTCAGCGGTGTAGCAGGCGCAGCTTTCGTCTTTTCGATCTGCCTCTACCCGTATGTATATTTGCTCTCACGGCAAGCCTTCGAGAGTCGCGGCGTGAACAGTTATGAGGCGGCAAGAACACTGGGGTCTTCGCCAATCAAAGCTTTTTGGAAAGTGTCTCTCCCGCTAGCTCGTCCCGCGATCATGGCCGGCATGGCTCTGGTAGTCATGGAAACTCTGGCCGACTATGGAACAGTCGACTTTCTCGGCACGCCTACTTTTACCGTCGGCATCTTGCGAGCCTGGATTTCGCTTGGTGACCCCGAAGCGGCAGCGCGGTTGGCCCTGATCCTGCTAGTGACGACCTTGCTTGTTTTCGGGGGCGAAAGGCTATCACGGCGAGGTCAAAGCGTGGCGGAAAATGGTGGGCGCAGCAAACCTTTGCAACGCGTCAGCCTGTCATCGCATACTGCTCTTTTCGCAATATTGTGTTGCACCATCCCGGTCATATTCGGATTGATCGCGCCGGTCTGGTACTTGGCAATACTTGCGCTGGAAACTGCCCCTGTCCGTTCTCCTGTAGATGCATTGCAAGGCACATTGTTGGTTGCATCCCTTTCCGCTCTGATTGCAGTAGCCGTTGGGCTGGGCGCTGCTTATGCTGATCGAACCGGTGGTTGGTTCGCGAACGTGTCGGTGCGCGTTGCCCATGCAGGATATGCCGTGCCAGGGGCTGTCGCAGCGCTCGGAGTGATCGCGCTGTTGGCTGCTGCCCAGAGCCTCATCGATACAGTTTTCGGATCCGTCGCACCGTTGATCGCGGGGGGCGGCATCATTGCTCTTCTTTTCGCCTATCAGGCCCGTTTTGCCGCCGCGGCCATTGGACCATGTGAAAGCGCCTTAGCGCGAATCCCCTTCACCATGGACCGCGCTGCCCGGTCGCTGGGTGCTAGCCGTTGGGCTGTCATCAGGCGCATCCATGTCCCATTGGCATTGGGCGGTATTGTCACGGCTGCATTGCTGGTATTTGTAGAGGTAATGAAAGAATTACCGGCCACAATGATATTGCGCCCCTTAGATTTTGAGACATTGGCGGTCAGCGCACATCATTTTGCATCGGACGAGCGGCTCACACAAGCAGCCTTACCATCCTTATTGCTGATCATGCTGGGCCTACCGATTATGATTTTAGTAAGCTGGATGATGTCCCGTCAGCAAAAAGAAAGTGCCTTCGATGAATGATAACGTCATCAGCGCAACCGGACTCATTAAATCGTGGCGCGGTCGCCGGGTGCTCGATAATGTTGACATTGATCTGGTGCGCGGTCGGGTGACCGCTGTTCTGGGACCGTCAGGAACTGGGAAATCCACCTTGTTGCGCGTTATTGCGGGGCTCGAAAATGTAGACAGTGGGCAGGTCAGAACTGCTGATAAGCTGTTAACCGATGGGCTCGTCTTGATACCCCCCGAACGTCGCAATATCGGCTTGGTCTTCCAGGACTTCGCCTTGTTTCCACACCTCAGCGCAATTGATAACGTCATGTTTGGGCTGGTCGAAGGATCAAGCACCATGCGGCGAGAGCTCGCGCTCCGACAGTTGGATTCTGTGCAGATGGTGGATAAGGCTGAAGCTTATCCCCACACATTATCGGGGGGTGAGCAACAGCGCGTAGCTTTGGCTCGTGCGTTGGCGCCGGGCCCGGATGTGGTACTGATGGACGAGGCTTTTTCCGGACTTGATGCGAAATTACGCGTCGAGCTGCGTAATACAGCGCTCAATGCACTCAACGAATCTGGAGCTGCCGTTCTCGTGGTTACTCATGACGCCGAAGAAGCCATGTTCATGGCCGATGAATTGGCACTGATGGTGGACGGAAAAATCATCCAATCTGGCCCACCGAAAGATTTGTATTTAGCACCCCAATCTCTTGCGTCAGCGCGCCTTTTGGGAGAAGTTAACAGCTGGACGGGCCCAGTTCGCGACGGAAAGCTTCACAGTCCATTCGGCTCGGTCAGCATCGAGAAAGCAGAAGACAACCAATCCGCAACCTTAATGGTGCGGCCCGAGGGTCTCATTTTGGTAGATAATCCCACCGGCCACTTAGATATTGTCGAAACGCGCTTCTTAGGGGCATCTATCGCAATAACGGTTTGTGCGGTGACCGGTGAAACCTGGTCGAGCCGCATGCCGATTGGCTCACAGTTCCGGAAAGGGATGAAGGTGGACGCCAGCTTCACACCCCATTTGACAACGACTGTGCGGTCTGACCGCTAAACCAAGCGACAGGATAGTTTAGAGCATGTTGTTGCCAGATACTATCAGGGGAATTCTGATTACAGTTGCGACATCTTCGGCCGCTGGCCATACTCACGGCTGAACAATTCAAACAGGTCGGAATATAATTATGAGCGAATGGGTATTGGGCATCATGGGCGGATCCGGTCTGTATCAATTGGATGCGTTGCAGGATGCTGAATGGGTATCGACGGCCACGCCTTGGGGGGCCCCGTCTGACGATTTGCTCGTTGGCCATATCGATGGTGTTAAATGTGTTTTCCTCCCGCGCCATGGTCGCGGACATCATCTCGGGCCAAGTCAGTTGAATTTTCGCGCCAATATTGACGCCATGAAGCAAATGGGCGTGACGGATCTCATATCCATTTCCGCCGTGGGATCACTCGCAGAAGATCTACCACCAGGGCATTTTATTGTTGTTGATCAGTTTATCGATCGCACTTTCGCGAGGGAAAAAAGCTTTTTCGGAGATGGTTTGGTTGCCCACGTGTCCGTCGCTGACCCTGTCTGTTCGCGCCTATCTGGATTTGCCGCTGAGGCTGCGCGCAAGGCTGGCGCAGATGTTCGCGAGGGTGGGACCTATATCGCTATGGAGGGACCGCAATTTTCGTCGCGTGCAGAGAGCCATCTCTATCGCCAGTGGGGCGCGCATGTGATCGGAATGACGGCAATGCCGGAAGCAAAATTGGCTCGCGAAGCGGAACTCCCTTATGCGCTGATAGGTATGGTCACCGACTATGATTGTTGGCGAGAAAATGAAGCGCCGGTCGAGGTCGACGCCGTAATCGCTCAGATGCATAACAACGCAGCTAAAGCCCGCGAGCTGGTCGCGCATCTCGCAATCAGTTTGCCGGCGGAACGCGAAGCCAGTCCGATTGATAATGTTCTTGATTTTGCATTGATTACTGATCCATCCGCCCGCGACCCCATATTAGCCGCAAAGCTACAAAATATCGCCGGACGAGCATTAGGCTGAGCAGCTTGCTCCGCCGAGCACGCAAAAACGCGCGCAATGCGGATGGTTGAGTTTTACGGTTTGAGAAGCCTCGGCAAGCGTTTCTCCCATGTCAAATTGTGGATCATAGGGCAGCAGAGTGCACGCCGCGACGCGGGGGGTTGCTTCGCCTTTGCGTTTTACGACCATCCGGCTGGATGCGCACATGATGTTCGCCGGTGAAACATCCAAGATATCCCAACAGGCCGTTGTGATTTCAGCAACGTCCGCTTTTTCATCCATGGCCGGAAACAAAACCAAAGCCATCGGATCGCTTGCGTCAATCGAAAGACCATGCGCATTAAATAGAGCAGCATATCCTTTTCGCGCTGTGGCTTCACTCTCGCCATCCAAGTGCCGCCCGGCAATTGTCGTTTGGATATTGTTCGACGCAAGCCAATTAAGGCCGTCAATGGCTTTGTTCCAACTATTGGCCCCTCGCTCAGCATCGTGCACTTGCTGTGTAAAATGATCGAGGCTGACCCTGATGGTCAGCCTATCGCGATGCGGCAGTGCCAATAATTGTTTTTCAAATCTCCGCATCGGCCGCATGGCATTAGACAATACCAGCACCTCAAATCCGCGTTCCAGGCATAGGGCAAGGATGGGCATAATCTCGCCATTCATGAACGGCTCGCCACCGGTGAAAGCAATTTCTCGCGTAGGCAGTCCGCTATCAGCTATTTCATCCAGATATGAACGGACTTCGGCGACCGAGATATAGACTAAAGCATCGTTGGTTGGAGAGCTTTCAATATAGCAGCTTTTGCAGGCAAGATTACAAAGCGTACCGGTATTGAACCATAAAGTTTCCAGGCCGGTCATCGCCACTGAAGCACGCTGCTCGCCCTTTGATGTTAACAGCGGATCTTTAAACTTGCCATGTGCGAGAGGCCTGACCTCGGCGATTATAAATGGAGATATTGCTGTCATGCTTATTATTTCGCCCGGTTAAGCCGCTTGGTTACATATCTGAGCATAAAAGCAAATAAATATGTTATTTTAACCGGTTTGGGGGCTTTCGGCGCAGCGGCGCTAGCGAATGTCGGGATAATGGTCCGCCAGTCGTTTGCGTGCGCCCATAGCCCACATCATACCAACTTTGACGTAAATCCAATTGGCACGCCATCGACCCCATGCAACTATGCGTCGATCCGACGTCCATACCCAGCGACGTATCATCCGTGTATGGCCAAAGCGTGCAAGTTTGATGCAAAGGTCTGCCTCCTCCATCACCACAACATCTTCATCGCATCCACCGACCGCCAGAAACTGCTCCCGTCGAAAAAACATAGCGTGATCACCGAAAAGCAACCGTACACCTTTGAAAAATAGCCGAGGTCGCATTAACAAGGGGATATACGAAGTCTTTAGCCAATTGTGGACCGTGGATCCCCACCTTGTACCACTTGGCCCAGCAATACGCGGCGTAAAACTCGCTAGGGACAGTTTGGTGTCATCCATCGCTTTGCGGATTTCCTCGACCGCATCGACCGGTAAAAGCGAGTCTGCGTGAAGCACACAGATAATATCACCGCTAGCCTGCAAAACCCCAAAATTGATTTGTGCCCCGCGCCCGCGCTTCGGGGATAAAAGGACGGTTAAACCACCCTCTGTTGCGATTTTTCTGGTTGCATCTTCGCTGCCACCGTCGATCAACAATATTTCATCCGCTGGTGGGTCGAGTGCGTCCAGACATGCCAACGTGGCTGGTAGCCCCTGCTCTTCATTTAACGCCGGCACCAGGATCGTGACTATGCTCATAATCGGTCCTTAGTCATATTCATGCAGTCAACCAAGGCCATCGCGCGAGGTCATCCGGCGTATCACAATCACTCAATGTTTCGAGGAGTTTGCAGGTCAAGCGGCGTTCGGCAACACGTCTTAGTGTTTCAGGCAAAACCTGATCGGTGCTCCACGGCATATCTTCAAACAAGAACGGATAGGAACCATTGACCCCAATGCAATAATAACCGCCGTCTTCCGCTGGGCCAACAACCACATCATGATCGTGCAATGCGGTAATCGCCTGTTCGATGTGATGACTTTTTAATTCAGGCGTATCAGAACCAAAGAAGAGCACGGGTGTGGGCTGCAATGCGTCCAATAAGCGGGTGGTCAGGTCCCCCTCCGCTTGAGCAACAAAAGTCAGATCATCACCCAACCATTTTCCGAAAGCAGCTTTGTCCGCCCCCGTATATCGAATTTCGACTTGGCAATTGCTGGATTTCAATGTCGCGACAGTTCGCTCCGTCAAAATCCTGTGGACTGCCGCCGCGCCATCCGGGCCGATGGCGGGGATGAGGCGGGTCTTCGCGTGCCCCGCTGCAGGAAAGCGGGTGAATAAAACCGCTCTGCATGGCTGATTTTCCACTCGATTGTTCACCTTTTCGATGGGAAGTCGGATTTGATATCGGCCTGAGTTTGTTTTCAAACTGATATGAACGACTTTTTTAGACATGGAGCAAGCAATATCATTACTGATAAGAAGCTTAGGACTTTAAGGGATGAAGCCATAACGAACTTCCATGAAGGATGTCTCGCCAATGTCACGTCCACCAATCAACAGTGAAATGTTGGCAAAAATACTTTGGTTGGTCAATATGAGTTAATGCGCGTCAATCCCTATATGACCATCCACATTTGATCCACAATTGGGCTCCAAACCATATTCTCGAGGGGCGGCTATAAAACCAATGCAACTACGACTGTTTCATAAGCTATTTTTCTTAATCGGACTGACCGCTTTGGTGGCGTCCTTAGCTATGGCCAGCGTGTTGTCACTTAATCTCAGTCGCGGTTTTGCCGATTATCTTGCTGCGCGCGATGCGGAGATTTTGGATGGATTTGTCGCTACGATATCAACCGAACTTGCAAATGAAGAAAATCTTTCAGCTCTTCGACAAGGCAATTTAAACCTGCAGGACGTGTTTCAAGATCTAACGCGAACCGGACAAGTTAGGGGTTTCCAACCCCGACCTCGAGGTACCGGCGCGAATATGCGTCCGAACGATGGCGGACGCCCGCGCAGACCAATGCGCGCGCACTCCGGGGAAGTGAATCCACCACCGCCACCTCCGCCGCCTGGAGCTTTTGGGCCCAGACTACTATTGTTTGATGCCAACGGCGTGCAGGTCGCTGGTCCCCGACCGCCGCAAAACGAACGGCGGGTCAATATGGTTGAGCGCCCCATCATGGTCGAGGGCATCTTAGCTGGAACCGCGCGACTGTTGCCGCGTGGACCGTCGCCTAACAATGTTGATGCCCGTTTCTTGCGCAGCCAATATATCGGATCGGCCGTTTTGACCGCAGCCTTGTTGATATTGGCTGGCATCGCCGCGCTGCTGTTAGCCCGTTCTGGCACAAAGCGGCTAAGCGATATGCAAATCGCTACCGACGCCATAGCCAGCGGCGATCTGGAGGCACGCGTTGCCACCAAAGGACATGATGAAATCGCTGCCATGGGTGAGAATATCAATATCATGGCGGCTAGTCTCGCCAAACTGGACAGCGCCCGGAGGCGATGGCTAGCCGAAATCGGTCATGAACTGAGAACACCGTTAACCGTTCTAGTCGGGGAACTCGATGCGCTGAAAGATGGTATTAGACCGATTGATATGGCGGCCATTCAGTCCCTTTCGGACGAGGCCAAATTACTCAGTCGGCTGGTAGAAGACCTTCATTTCCTTGCGATTTCTGATTTGTCCGCTCCGTCTTGTCAATTTGATAAAACTGATGCGGCGGCATTGATCAAGTCCGTTGCTGCGCGTTTTAGGCCTCAGATGGAAGAGGCTAGGTTGCAATTGAAGGTTGACCTAGGGTCGATTCAATCCCTTGCGGTCTGTTGGGATAGCACGCGGATTGAACAACTCCTCGGTACGCTGCTGACCAATTCCCAGCGCTATACGGATGCGCCCGGGACAGTTCGGATAAGCTTGGTACAGGAAAGCGACAAAGTGCGAATCACAATCGAGGACAGCGCGCCTGGCGTGCCTTCGGAACATCTACCACATCTGTTTGAGCCGCTTTACCGGCTTGATGAGGCCAGAAACCGTGCGACCGGAGGAAGCGGCCTGGGGCTTGCGGTCAGCAGAGCCATCGTCCGCGCGCATGGCGGGACGATTACCGCACAATCCTCGGCAAAAGGCGGTCTTTTGGTCGACATAAAATTGCCAGTGGAAAGTAGTGCGCCATGAAGACCCGAAAAATCAAAGGAAGAACCGTTTTTGTCGTTGAAGATGATCGCAAGATATCCGGTATATTGGAAGATTATTTGCGCAGCGCGGGTCATGAGCCACGGAGTTTCTACGATGGTCGCTCCGTCGTCGACGCTGTGCGTAGCGAGGAACCGGCTGCGGTAATATTGGATATCATGCTGCCTGCCAGTGATGGCTTGACGATTTGCAGAAAGCTCCGCGAATTCAGTGCTGTTCCGGTGCTGATGCTCACCGCGAAAGTAGAAGAAATTGACAAGATTAGCGGTCTTGCCTTCGGCGCCGATGACTATGTCACCAAACCGTTTAGCGCTCAGGAAGTCATTGCCCGCGTCAACGCCATGATCCGGCGGGCTGAGGGACGGATCACCAATAATCCGGCGGGACATGTCTATTTGGTCGATGAAGCAGGCCAACGGGTGGCATGGCATGGTGAATGGTTGGATCTATCGCCGTCGGAATTTCGGATATTGGCGGCGATGATGAAACGGCCGGGCCAGGTCTTTTCCCGGGATCAGTTGCTCGATGCGCTGGGTGATCATGCTCTCGACAGTGGTGACCGTGCGATTGACAGTCATATCAAGAATATCCGCCGCAAGATCGTTGCCGTGGATCATAAGGCGCGGTGCATCGCATCGGTCTATGGCTCAGGTTACCGGTTCGAACCGGACTAAGACGCAGAGCGTCAAGCAATAACAATCGCATCAAATCCCTTGCAATGTAACCGGGCCGAAAGGCACGAAGAAAAGGAGTCAGACTAAAAACAAAAAAAGCAGTAAAACTTGCTAAATCAGCACAATGCGTTGAATCAAAAGGATGAAGCCGAGAATAATCGCGGTGGCTGAAGCAAATTTGGGTACGCGATCAGCGATCCTCATATTGCCGAACCGGTGGAAGACACCAACCAGAAGCAGCACTGCACCCAGAAAGAAAAACTGGCCAAGCTCGATCCCGATGTTGAAGCCTGCAAGGGTAGCGACCAGATTGCCGGTATCGCTTGTCATCGCGCCGATGGCAGATCCAAAGCCAAAGCCGTGGATCAACCCGCAGGCAAATATGACACCAATCCGTGTCCAGCCGATTGTCGCATCATTTTTGTGCCAGTAAGAAAGGTTGAGCAACGCCATCAGGACAATGCTCGCCGCTATGGCCGGTTCAACAATATCTGGCGATATCCGGAAAATATCCTGCGTCGAAACGGTCAGTGTGATGCTGTGGGCGATGGTAAAGCTGGTTACGACACTGACCCAGTAGCGCCACCCCGCTCCGGCAATGATGATTGTCAGCAGGAACAGCAAATGGTCCGCACCCGTCAGGATATGATCACCGCCGATGCGGATATAGTCCAGAAAAATCGCCCAACCGCCGCGAAAAAACTCATGGGCGGTAACAACCGGCCGCAAGACGGCGACCTCTGATACACCGTCCAGAGTCGCTTTAACCGTCATCTGTTGCTCGTCGGGGCCGGTGCCAAATAAGTCGGTCGTCAGAACCGGGTTTTCAGGCGTTTCCGGAAAGTTGGCGCGATGCAAGATAACGACATAATCCGCCTCCATTTGCGCATCGCTGCCATCCGGTGCCATCACCCAGGAAAGAACGGATGTGCCCGCTTGTCCGCCGTTACTCACGGTGAACCGGTTGGCAAATTGCTGCTTTATGCTCTGGTTATGCTTCTGGATTTCCTGCGCTGTCAGCTTGCCATCGCCGTCATCATCCACATTTTTCAGCGCCGACACTGGCACGGACACGACAAAAAAAGCCGCGTCATCGACAATATTCATTGTCGCATTTTGCTTAGGCAACAAATGGGCTTGTGCACCGCTGGCTAAAATGAGTAGCCATAATGCGGCACAAATCCGGGCGATCATTTATGATCTGCCGCCGCCGCGCGGTGGGCGGTTGCCGCGTCCGCGGCCTTGCCCGCGCTCACCGCGAGCTTCGCCTCTGCGCTCTGCAGTAGGCTGACTATCCACGGAGCCTTTGACGCACCGTTGCAGGAACGGATAAGTGTCGGTGGCATAATAATGGTAAACCCCCGTCGGAAAGTCCGGCGTCACACCAAAACGGCCATTGCATTCATCCAAGTCACCAGAACCTGCGACATATTCATAGTCCTGGGTGAATGCGCCCATCGGTATGACGCCGGAGCTCGGGCGACCAGCGTCGGGAGTAGACTTTAGCTGGTAGCTCGATTTCATAGCACGCAAGGGACTCGTGCTATATTTGGGGTCCGCATAGCCATAACGGGCATAAACGGGAAAACCGTCGGCAGCCCATCCGATGAGCTGCATCGCTTCACCGGCTGCGGTTTGTTCGGTCAGCATGCCTTCGGGGATGCCGTGATAATGATATTCGCCGCTTGGCTGGACATGGGCATGGTTTTCGTCATCCCCGAAGGCAAAGCTCGACTGACCCAGCGCCTCGATGTGCCATTCGCCGGTCCCGCGACCGAGGTCACAGGATGCCGGGTCGGTCACGTCTGATTCACATCGTCCAGCCGTGCCAGGGTCAAATTTTATGCCGTTAAGAGCATAAGCAGGAACTTTGACCGGCCGGCCGGACCCTGTCCGCGCGACAGGCGTCAGCGTTGTGGCAAAGCTGACGGTTTGCGCCGATATCCGGTTAGGATTATTGGCGTTCGGGAATGTGCCAGTAGCGTGATTGGGCACACCATTGGCGACCAGTAACCGCTGGCCTCGGGTACAGGACCATTTCGCCTCGCTCTTGAGACCAAGTTGCTCGTTCAGTTCATTGACTTCACTGCTGCAACGGACGCCCAGCGACTGAGCTTGGGTAGAAGCAATCGGGTCGCCCTGATCGCCGGCATCTGGTCCTCGCCCATCTTGCCCGCCACCGCGGCGGCCACGGGGACCTCCGGACGGACGGCAGGCAAGGGGTCTATTCTGAGGAGCAAAACAGGTGCCGGAAACTTCATCCTGCTCAGATGATTCAAAAGAACAGACATCTCCAGCCGCTTTGCTTACACAGGCGTTCAGCATTTCTTCGGTTGGACGGCCTTGTCCGCCGCCGCGAGAGCCTTGTTGTGCGGACAGATTGACTGCACCAAAGACGCCGAATCCGAGTGCTGCAATCGACAGAAATGGTACCCAATAGCGTTTGATTGCCCGCGTCATATCAGTTCACCGTCCCTTTGAGACAGCGGCTGAAATAGGGATAGCTGTCAGTCGCCATATAATAATAAATACCGTCGGGAAATTCCGGGGTGACGCCAGTGCGGCCATTGCAATCATCGAGATCGCCGGATCCCTCGACATAGTTCCAGTCAGACCCAAAGGCGCCCAGGGCGACAAAATCCGTGGAAGGACGATCGGCATCAGCGACCGTGTCCAGCTCAAAGCTGCCTTCGCAGACTTTGACCTCGCTAGTCGCATCCATGGCGTCTGTGTAGCAATAGCGCGCGTAGACCGGATAGCCGTCAGAAGCCCAGCCGACATGGACCATCTGCCGATTGGTATCGGACACGCCAGCATTGGTCAAAATGCCTTCGGGCATGCCGTGATAGTGATATTCACCGGTTGGCTGGACATGCGCATTGTTCATGTCCTCGCCAAAATCGAATACATCCTGTCCCAAGGCTTCCACCCGCCACTGATCGGTACCGTTGGCGAGGTTGCAATCACTGGCTTCATCGGCATCACTCGGACAGGTTCCAGCGGTTCCGGGGTCGAATTTGACGCCATTACGCGCAAAAACATTGGCGCCGCCGGGGCCGCCTATTTGCGTATTACCGGGACCTGTCGTCGGTGTCAGGGTCGCGATCATGCTCACGGTCTGCGCTTAAATCGTGTTGGGGTTGCCGGCGTTGGGAAAGGTTCCCACTTCATGATCCGGCAGGCCATTGGCAGTCAAAGTTCGATTGGTATCGTCACAAGACCAGTCCCATGTCGATGTCAGCATGCCCGAGGTGCTATATTCACCCATGTAGCTGCCGCTATAGGGACAGTCGACAGCAGCCGTTGACGTATCGGTAGGGGTTGGTGTGGGTGTAGGCGTGGGCGTTGGAGTTGGTGTGCCAGGAAGAACGACTTCTGTATCATCATCATCACTGCCACAGGCCACTAAGCCAAGCGCGAGAACAGCTGCAGCAGCACCGCTAAGCATATCTCGACCCAAGCCATTAAACATCATCTTATCTCCACTCATTCCCGCCTAAGCAAAACGAATATGGTAGGAATGTGGAGGCAATATGGATGCGTCGGATTTGAGCTATTTGAACCTATATCTTCCGAGAACGGCAATCTTGTGGCACGGGGATAGGCAATGCATTACCCGCAAGCAAACCTGGGGCACATCGCAATGAAGTCTTATCTTTGTACACGGCCCGAGCCATCACCGCCCATCAGTTTTTCAACCTCGCTAACGGATACGCGGTTAAAGTCGCCTGAGATGCTATGCTTCAAACAGCTGCCGGCTACAGCAAATTCCAATGATTCTTGACGATCTTCATAGGCATTCAATCCATAGATCAGAGCAGAGGCGAAACTGTCCCCACCGCCGACCCGGTCGATAATATCGGTAATCTCGTATCGCCGGGATAGTTTGAATCCGCTTTCACGATCCCGCAAGCAGGCAGACCAGCCATTACGGTCCGCGCTATGACTTTCTCGCAGCGTAATAGCGATTGTCGACATGTCGGGGTAAAGCTCTAATACTTTCTCAGACAAAGCTTCATATTTTCTGGTGTCCAGTTCGCCGGCTTCGACATCAACATCTACACTAATTCCCAGGGACTTCTGGCAATCCTCTTCATTGGCGATCCCTACATCAACATATTTAACAAGCTCAGTCATCACCTCGGGTGCGGACTTGCCATATGTCCAGAGCTTGCCGCGAAAGTTAAAGTCGCACGATACTGTGAGGCCCGCCTTTTTCGCTTGCTGCACACATTCAATACTTAAATCTGCGGAATTCTGCGTCAACGCCGGTGTGATCCCCGTGATATGAAGCCACTTGACTCCTGCGAAAATCGCTTCCCAATCAAAATCGCCAATATGGCATTCGCTGATCGAGGAATGCGCGCGATCATAAATCACTTTTGATGGTCGCTGGTTGGCGCCTGTTTCCAGAAAGTAGATGCCCACTCTATCACCAGCTCGACGGATCCGTGACGTATCTACGCCAAACCGCTTTAATTCGCCAATAGCAGAGGCTCCCACATCATTATCGGGCAGCGCAGTTACAAAGCCAGAGGAGAGGCCGTAGTTGCTCAACGCAACAGCAACATTGGCCTCTCCGCCACCGAATGTTGCTTCAAAATTGGGTGACTGGAAGAATCTTTCATGGCCCGGCGTTTTGAGCCGCAGCATAATCTCTCCGAATGACAAATAATCCGCCATATATAATTCCTTATGCTCTTGCATCGTTTGCAAGACTAACCGCCTCGCGTGCCAAGTTAGTAATCAGGTTATAGTCACCCGCCTCGATTGCGGCTTTCGGCGTTAGCCAGCTGCCGCCACAGGCAATCACCGATGGGACAGCCAGAAATTCGCCGAGGTTGTCAGCCGAGACGTCGCCAGTAGGCATGAAGCGCATCTCACGGAAAACCGAGCTGAGCGTTTTGAGCATCGGCACACCTCCCGCCAGTTTTGCCGGGAAAAATTTCACCGTCCGCAAACCCATCGCATAGGCCCGCTGAACTTCTCCAGCAGTCATTGTTCCTGCGTAAACCGGAACATCTTGGCTGAGGCAATGTTGGGCAACTTCGTCCACAAGCCCTGGCGAGACTATGAATTGAGCGCCTTTCTCCATCGAGGCTTGAAGCTGGTCCATGTCCAATACGGTGCCTGCTCCGACAGTAATTCCCTCTGTTTCGGCGATAATCGCTTCGAGGCAATCCAAGGCAGCATCGGTGCGAAGTACCACCTCTATCACTTCAAGCCCTCCTTTTTGGAGGGCCTGAGCGGTTTTGATTGCAACTGCAGGATCGCTAGCTTCGATCAACGGTACAACCGGCGCGCGGTTTAATCGAGCTTCAATAATCTGTTGAATGTTACCGGTCATTTTTCACCTGTATTCCGTGTAGGACTGGCGCCAATTCCCTCAAGAGAAGAAGAGCCCGCCATTAATGTCGATATTGGTGCCGGTAATGAATGAGGCTTCATCGGACGCTAGATAAGCGACCGCATCGGCGGTTTCTTCAGCGCGGCCCTGACGCCGCAAAGGAGTCGAATTGGCAACATTTTCTCGAACGGCGTCTTTGGTGAATTTGTCGTGGAAAGTGGTGGCAATCATCCCGGGGCAAAGCGAATTGACGCGGATGCCCTTAGGTCCTAGCTCTTTCGCCATTGAACGAGTGAAGGTCATCACCGCACCCTTGGATGTAGCATAGGCCGAAGCGCCCGGTCCGCCGCCATCGCGACCCGCTTGCGAGGCCAAATTCACGATCGCGCTACCATCTGGCATGTAAGGCACAGTTGCCTTGGTCACAAGGAAGGTCGATGTGGTGTTGAGCTGCATGACATAGTTGAAAAATTCTTCGTCCATCTGGTCGAGCGTTTTACGTTCAACCATACCTCCTGTTACGTTGACGACGATATCGATAACACCACCATAAGAACTACGCGCCTGATCTACCAAATTGGCCACATCTGCTTGTTTGGTCATGTCGCCTTGTACCAGCAGGGCTTCGCCGCCCGCCGCTTCGATTTCGGCGATGGTTGCATCGCCATCGTCTTTATTGTTGCAGTAATTGACGATGACATTGGCGCCTTCTGCCGCGAGCTTAACCGATATGGCCCGGCCAATATCGCGGCTTCCACCAGTGACGATTGCTGTTTTACCGTTAAATTTAGTCATGTTTTTTCCTGTTTTAGAACATTAAAGTTGAGATGTTTTAGGGAGAATTGGGTTTGAGGGGCTTGATATTCGGGCACAGAATAAAGACCGAAAGCACAGTGAATATTGCAAGAGCAGCACCAACCGCAAAAGCCGGCGCATAGCTATTCACGGTAATCACGGGGATGAGAAAATTCAGTCCCACCACCGCAAGCTTGGCCGCTGTTCCGGCAAATCCGGCTAGCGATCCGACGGATTTTCCGCTGTAGAAATCACTGGGCAAGGTCTGGATATTGCCGACAGCCGTCTGGAAACCGAACAATATAGCCGCCATCAGCAGCACCGCCATAAGAGGTGTCGCGGCCGTGATTGTCATCAGCAACGAGACCAGCATGATCAACCCGCCCAACGCGATAACGAATTTACGGGACTTGTTCACCGTCCAACCGGATTTGATCCGGTTTTGTGCGAGCAGCCCGCCAAACCAGGCACCAAACATGGCACCAACGTAAGGCACCCAGGCATAAAGGCCGATTTCCGCAACCCCGAAACCATAGGTTTCAGACAGATAGAGCGGAAGCCAACCAACGAACAACCACCAGATCGGGTCGAGGAAAAAGGACGCCATAATCACGCCCCAACTTTCCTTGCGAGAGAGAATTTCTCCAGAGCTAGGTGCGTAAGTCGCGATCTCATTGGTTTCGATATTCTTCTGGCCGGTCAGGATATATTGCCGTTCGTCTTCCGACAGCCAAGGGTGGTCTTCCGGGCCAGACTTGTACATGATCAACCACGGAACCAGCCACAAAAAGCCCAGCGCACCAACCGCGATAAAGGTTGCTTGCCATGTCCCGAGGAAGACGAAAAGATAAGCAATGATCGGAGCAGAGACGATCCCACCGATTGCTGCCCCAGAGTTGAAAATACCCTGCGCGAGTGCACGCTCATTAATCGGGAACCATTCGGCATTGGCCTTGGTTGCGCCGGGCCAGTTGCCAGCCTCAGACACACCCAACAATCCACGGAATATAGCAAAGCTCGTCAAGCCAGTCGCTGCTGCGTGCAGCATGGTCGCAGCGGACCAGACAACAATGGACAGCACGAAACCCATTCTGGTGCCGATCCAGTCGAATATTTTCCCAAACAGCGTTTGACCAAAGGCATAAGCGAAGGTGAACACGTTCAGGATGATCGCATAGTCGACTTTGGTTAAGCCAAGCTCGCCAGAAATTTCAGGCCAAAGGAACCCGAGCGCGCCGCGATCAATATAGTTGATAATCGTTGCCAACGCGACAAGGGTTACAATGGCCCAGCGGAATTTTCCGATCTTGGCGCCTCGGACTTTTGCGGCGACACTCATGATGGGTCTCCGGCGCTCAAAAAGCCTTTGCGCTCCGGACTAAACGTATCAAGCAAAACGCCGGCTTCTAGACAAACCGCGCCATGATTCTGATGCGGCGCGACATAGAAACAATCGCCTGCGCCCAGTTCAAAATCCTTGCCGTCGACATGGACCATGAACCGGCCGGATTCGACATAGCTGGATTGGCTATGAAAATGGCTGTGAACGTCGCCGACCGCGTCTTTTTCAAACCATACGCGGCAGATCATGATGCCGGGACCATAGCCGAGCATTTGCCGTTTGATGCCGGGACCGACTTCTTCAATGGGAACATCCGATGCACGCACGGCGCTCGGGCTGCATTCGTCCATGGTTACGCTCATTTTTCTCTCTCCGTTCCCAAGTCAATTCGGGCAGCAAAGCCTGTCCAACTTAGCGTCTGTCCCCGGAATTTTATGCGATGTGTGGTGGCGCTATCCGGATCATAAGAGATCGCGAAGGCCAGCTTTGTTCCCCCTAGTGTTTCAAGGAACAGCACATCTTTGCGATCCACTGTTTCAAACTTCATTTCCTTAATCTGGCTGTCGCTCGCTACGGTTTGTTCAGCGGCGCCGTCGTAACGGCCGTGGGCTTCCAATATGCCGACAAAACTTGTATTTTTGGCATTGTCTAGCCGCTGAATCAGCATCGGTTCGCGGCGCAAATTAAAGTTGGGATCATTGGCCCCACTTTCGGCGAGGATCATTATCGCGCCTGGCTGCGGAACGAAACGCCATGTGTAGAAACGATCGTCCAACAACCAGGTGACAAAGCTTTTGTCGGCTGTCGGTATGCCTTCCGCGTCAACCCAGATATGCTCATAGCCATTCTTGTCGCCTAGCACCGGTCGGCTTTGAGCATTGGAAGCAACGTCAAAGCCAATGCGCATGATCTGGCCGTTGTAGTGCAGCGGTAAGTCATAGCGGTGCGCGGTGTCAGATTGCACGCGCAGGATATCGACGACCAGCGGTTGGCTGAGCCCCGCGATATCGAGCAGAGCCATGGTGCGGGTGAAGGCGACATCAGGATAAGCGCCGGTCATGCTCGCGGCGCTGATTTGGATTCCGGCCTCATCGGAGAAATAAAGTTGCTGCGGCGGCCGCGCTTCGCCGGCCTTGGTGTTACCGCCAAAATGGCTTTTCTCGTCTACTACCAGCGTGTTGTGAGCGATCGTCTGCTTCGCCCAGCTCTTATTCTCGGGGAGATAACGCCCGCCTTCTTTAGCTTCGATATTCAGGAAGCGTGCGGCGCCATAATCCGAAATCAGCTCGCGGCCATTGTCATAATACTGCCAGCCGAGCTTGTCGAAATGGCCATGGCCCATGCCTTGCGAGCTGTTTTTAGTCAACAGCACCTGATGACCCGGACCACTGCCGTTGCGTATTATCCCGACGGCACCTTTTTTGCCGTCAGGGCCGTCGCGCAGGAGCAAGGATTTGAAGTCGAACGGCATCGCTTTTCCGGTCGCCAGATCACTGGCCAGTTGCTGGCCATCCGCAGTCAGAACCGAACGCCCCTGCCATTTGGCAATGGATAAAAGCTGCGGATCGCGCGTCTTCGCATAAGCAATGGCGACACCGTGATAGAGCTCCTCGGTATTGAGGCTCTTATCCTTGATCGCGTCATTAAACGGGAAGAAGAAACCGCCGTAGGTCAACTGTATTGTGGTTTGCAGAGCCTTCAGCAATATACCGTTGCGGCGTTCGAAAATCTTGCGCTCCGGAGCATTTTTTTCAATCGCGTTTGCAAACACCATGAAGGGCATCAGCGCATAACGCTGATAATAAGGCCCTTCCGAATAATAGCCGTCTGGGGAAAAAAGTAGATCGGTCTGGCGCAGGAAGCCGGATTTTCCGTCTTTGGCCGAGCCTAGTAACGCGCGTTCGACCATATCCTGATCACCGAGCACATAGCCGGTCATGCCGACGCCAGCGGTTGCCCAGGTTGCATGATTGTGGATCAGATTAAATGTCTGTGCCGATTCCACCGACAGGAAGTCAGCTGCTTTGCGAAAGACCTGATTGTCGATCAGGTCGCGCTGTGCTTTTGGTAAAGAATCACGAATTTGTTCATAGCCCTGAATGCTCTGCACGAGCCACACAGCGTCGTTCAGAACCTGCCAGAAAATCTTGCCGTAATTCTGCTTCTTGCGAGCGGGATGCGCTTCCAGAGTGGGATAAAGCGCGGCATAAGCCAGCAAGATATCCCGCGCATACTCGGCATATTGTTGCTCACCAGTGATCCGGTAAAGCATACCAGCCTGATAAACGGCCTTGTAATTGCGTTTGTGCTGCTCGTGCGTATAACCGCCACCGGGATCCTTCGGAACCGGCACAACCACACCCGCATCCATCATCATTTTCAGGAAAGCGCGCGAACGGGTGACTTCGCCATCAAACAGGGATGCTGTTGCCTGCGGTGTGGACGCGGATGAAGGCTGCGCCGCTTCAGAAGCACCCGCTACGCAAGCAGTCGAACAGCCCAGCAGGGCGACAGGCAGAACGAAACGCTTCACTTTGCCAGCTCGTCCGACATGACGTTATCGGTCATCTGCACACGCGGTTCGCCGGCCCAGATTAATTCTTCGACTATCGGAGCCGGAGTGGCCGAAAACATATTTTCCGCAACGCGGGTTTGCGGACGGCCGACCGTATGAACGATCTTGATTGGCGCACTATTGGCAAAATTTGATTTCTGAATGTCGCTATGTTGCACGCCGTGCAGCACTAAAGCAGCGCCGGAAGCATTGTTGCCGCCTTTGCCGACGTTCAGGAAATTGGATTCCGAAAGAGAGAAATGCGGACCAAAAGTGCTTTCGTCGCGGCCACCGCGATAGATGTTAAACGCTTCGCCGCCAATATCTTTGAAATTGGATTCAGAAATACTGACATATTCGGCGTTATACTGACCGTAATCCTCGGTCTCCGCTGCGGCCTGAATGATCGACCCAGATATGTTGAGGAAATTGCTGTTCTTGATACTGATCCGGTCCGCAAAGCTACTCTTGCCCAGAGCGATGACGTGAAAGGATTTATTGACGTCGAGATTTGCCACGTTAACGCGATCAAGCGTGATGACGAAATTGGACTGGATGGGATAGCTGGTCGTTCGAATAACGGCATTTCCAACCGAGTCCGGCGCCAAGGCTCCATCTATCAGTACGTTGGAAAGGCTCAAACTGCCGCGTTCGCGAATTTCAAAGAGTGACGGGCGGGCGAAAGTGATTTTGGCCACCGCGTCAGCAGGCCCAACAATAGCGAGCGCCTTATCGAGATGCAGCAGCTTGTTGACCACATAATCACCGGCGCTCAGTATCAACCGGTCGCCTTCTTCGGCTTTGGCCAACGCTTGCGTCAGGCTATCTTCGCCCGGGGCGACCGCAATGTCTTTGCCGTTACCAAAACGATCACCGATTGCTGGCTTTGCATACCATGAGACCCCGACCTGCTCGCGTGTCAACGGTTTTAGATCGCGAGACGCGCCGATGTTCAAGCCTTGGGGATAAAGTAAGCCATTGTCCGCGCGGGATAACGCTACGGATGTGTTGGAAATACCGGCAATAGGTTTTTCGATCTTGCCGGCGATCATTAGATTATCGGCAAAGCGAATACCACTGACATCGTCCTGAACCTTGATGAAAGTACCATTACCAACACCGCCCAGCATATTGCTTGAGAACTTACTGTTTACTGGCGGCGCAGAGCGTTCTTTATCGGCCCCAGCCGCAAAGGTAATTCGGCTGCTGTCGACAACGCTGTTATTCTCGATAACCGCGTTGTCGACTTGCACGTAGCGATTGACGGGTGAATTGGGCACGCCGTTCATCACCGTAAGCGCGCTGGAAAAACCGGTTCCGCGCAAACCTTCCATATAGTTATTACGGATGATCTGATCGCGATTAATCACGCGAATACCGCCACTATGATCTTTGCCATTACCCATGAAGACATTATTCTCGACGAGATTTCCATCGCCATGGCGCAAGGTCAAAGTCCCACTGGATTCAAAGAAAACGTTTCCACGATACGTGTTTGCACCGGATTTGGACGAGATGATTTCAACCTCTCCATCGCAGCGATCAAAAAAATTATTCTCAACCAGCGTATGAGAATTGAACACTGAATATTTGCTTGTACCAATACGGAGAGTTTCTCCTCCGTTGGAACCAAGAACTGGGCGTGGCCCGAAATAATTATGATCGATCCGGTGATAGTTTTCCCGGCTATCCCTGCTGTCGAGCCGGACGGCAAAGGTCACACCCTTATTGCTTTTGCCAACCAAGTGATTGTGATCGAAGCGGTTGCGCTTGCCATACATCCCGACCCAATAATCACTCTCAAAGCGATCAGGTTTGTTGAAATGATCAATAACAACTTCGGTGACGCGACTATCATAGGCGAGATCGCCTTTGGTCCGGCGAAAAGAGATCACCTCCCCGGTTGGGCTATAACCGTTGCGAAACACCAGGCCGGTGACGAGAATATGTTTACCACCGATACGCAGATTGGACTGCCCCGTGATGATCACCTTACCAGGCTCTTGAGAGATAAGAGTGATTGGTTTTTTCTTGGTACCCTTGCCGGTCAGTACGATTTCAAAATCGCGCCACTCGCCATTGGCCAATATAATGACATCTCCCGCTTCAACCTTCTTGGCGGCGGCGAAATATTCAGTTTGGTTTTTGACGAGATATTGAGCGGACTGCGCAGGTGAAGCCCAGGCAATGAAAATCCCAATTATCAGGGTAAACCTGAACACCATCTCCTGACCATCCTTTTTATTATGATCAAGAGCTAACACTGACGCAAATTAACGTCAACCAATTTGTAATACCAAAATGCAGTTTTTGTTTATACCAATTTTAACCGATATTGGCATTCGTAAGGAACCGTTCGCGGCTTTCGCTCGCCCGTTGCTGCACTTCGCGTAGCGCTTCCTGTTCCGTCGCATCCAGCATCGCGCTGATGAGCCGGAAGAAATGAGCGCGCATGGCATTGCGCGCATCGTCTGAATTATGCGACTTGAGCGCATCCAGGATCAACTGATGCTCTCTCATGCGAGATTCGGCGTCTTCTTCGCATACCGAGCCATAGGTTTTCTTTACCTTGGGCAATTCTTCGCGCATCCGCCACAGAGTCTCGATCGTATGAACAATCGCTTTGTTCCCCGAGGCCTTGGCGATCGTCATGTGAAACGCACGATCTGCACTGGTTGCAGCATCATCATTGGCCGCCGACATCTGGCTGACCAATTCCTGCAAATCATCAAGCGCTTCGTCAGAAATAACTTTCGCTGCCAGTGCCGCCGCTTCTGATTCTATCATCGACCGCGCCTCGGTCAGTTCAAAGGCGCTAACATCAGGCAACTGCCCGGGATCTTTGGGTTGTTCATCGGAAACATAGACGCCGGAGCCGGTCTTAATCTGGATTTTACCGACTGCCTGAAGGGCGATTTCCGCCTCTCTGATGGTCACACGGCTTACGCCGAAGCGTTCGGCCAGCTCGCGTTCTCCGGGAAGACGGGTACCTAAAGGAAAGACACCTTCGTCAATAAGATCAGAGATTTGTTCTGCAACGCTGTGAAAGAGCCTCTTCTCTGACATTTGCTGCATATCCTCCAATTTCAATTAACCTGATCGATTTAGATATCTAACCCAAAGTCACTCCACTTGTCGACCAAATACCCAAACCAAAACCCGATGAACGGGCGCGGCAGGTTCAAGCTCCCGCCGCGCCAGTCTCCTGATGGAGCCTAGAACTTGAATTTTACGCCAGCGAAATAGCGCGGCCCGTAGACCTGTGCTGCACCGAAATCATCAAGTGTTCCGCGAGAATTGATCCGAGGTTCATTGAAAAGGTTGATGCCCTCGAGAGTAAATTTGATGTTGTCGGTCAACGCATATGAAATACGCGCCTCAAACACGCCAGTATCTTGAACGTAACGAACCCGACCAGGCGTTGAAATGAACTGCTGGAAATAGCTGCTGCGATACTTGTATACGCCTTGTAAATCTAGATTGCCGATCTGGTAGTACAGCTGCGCAGACAGCACGTGTTTCGAGAGACCAAAGATATCAGCGGGTGGGATCAATGCTTCACTTGTTACAATAGACCCATCAGAAAGTACCGTGCTGTTCGCACCCAACGTATCATCCTGGAACTCGAAATTTGAGTTTGCATAGTTGTAGCTCACTTTAAATCCGAGGCCATCCAATGGCTTTGGAAGATAGCTAAAGCGATGCGCCGCGGTTAGTTCAAAACCAAAGATTGTGCTGTTTTCTCCAGTCGTATTCGAAGTAGAAACAACTGCATCAATTGGCTGGCCATCAACGATAAACGTTTCAGTAACAGCCGTAGTATCAAAGCCGCCATTAAAGCTCTTAAAATATACTCCGCCAGCCAGTATCGTATCGTCGTTCGGATACCACTCCAACGCGGCATCAAAATTCCATGACAGCAACGGTTCGGTAAATGGATTGCCGTTTGCGGTAACAACACCAAGCGCTTCAATCACAGAATTAGCATCTTCGTCGTCGTTGGCGCTACTGAACGAACGTCCGAAGCCCAGATTTGAAGGGTCGGGCCTAGATAGCGCGCGAAATACAGCAAAACGGGCTTGAAGATCAGGCGACACATCCGCGACGATGTTAAAGCTCGGCAAAAACTCTGTGTAGGAACTACTAACAGCATCTACAACAAAGTTGCCGCTATCTTCATTTATAGTAACCACACCATCAGCATCCACTTCCGACGTCAAACTTGTACGGAGACCAATCGACCGAACCTTGCTGCGAACAACCCTGAGGCCAGCATTACCGCGCACCGGAATAGATCCGAGATCGCCATCGAAATTGGCCTGAATATACCCTGCCCAACTCCTCTCATTCACATCGTTATTTTGAATCGAATCGAAAGTTCCCTCTGGATAGACCGGCACACCATCTTCGTCGAAGGTAATGTCGCCACTGGGATCGTTAGCCTCAAGGTTTTGCGCCAAACAAAGCGCATCGAAAGTTGCAAATGTGTTGGTCGTGCTGATGACATTGCCGTCTGCATCGATATTGGTGACCAACGGATTGCCGCCTGACACCGAAGATAGAAAACCGCTTTCAGGAAACGCGGTACGACAAGCTTGATTGGCAGCAGCCAAAGCGTCGTTATCGTAAACCACTTGAATACGGCCAGGACCACTGGCCCCTGGTACATCCCGATATTTCAGTTCCTGAAAGCGAACACCAGCTTGCACCGAGGACAGCAGTCCACCCATCTCATATTCAAGATCACCGCGGGCAGCGAAGATGCTGTTATAGCGGTCTTGCTCCAGATCATACCGGACACGCGCATTATCCGAGAAGAGATCGTAATTGTTTACGTCAAATTCCTGCACGAAAAAGTTGAAGATATCCGAACCATTTTGCCGGATCAGATAAGCCGTCTCAATGCGGTCATCAGTGCTTGATCCATCGCTTTCCTGCGCGACAGGATATTGATCCTCATTGCCGAATATATCTTCACCATTTCTAATGCGCTGGCGAACTTGGGTAGCTTCTTCAATTCGCCGAGTTTGCGAGTAAGAAAAATCGCCTGACAGGCGCAACCGCTCGGTTGCTTGGACATCAATAGAAAGACCACCACCATAATATTCTTCATCGCGCTCGAGATATTCGCTGTTTGTCTCAACGCTTGTTTCGCCGGTGAACTGCTGCAATTCGCCATTCGGGCCAGTGATCAGATCAAAGTCAAGACGGTTAATATCTCCGACACCGTCAACACGACGCCCTTCCGAGAAATTGAGATCATTACGCCGTTCACGGAACAGACGTTTCGAATATTGGAAGTCCATATTGATATCGACGTCTGGAGTAGGCTGCAGCTGAAGTGCGCCAAAGAAAGAATCCCGCTCGTCATCAGTAATGTTCTGACGGTACGCATAACTGTTCCGGGCGATCACAAAATCTTCGGTGCCGGCTGTGTCGGGCCGACTTGAGTTACAGTTGCCGTCATCGAAAACGCCGTCGCTGTTATCAGTAGGGTCGTTTTTACAATAGTTCAGTGTGTTGCTAACATTGGCTTCCTGCTCGGGATTTGTAGTCACATTACGCGAATAACCAAGCGAGATACCCACTTCGCCATCACCAACATTAAACTGATCAATATAGCTTACTGTACCACGATAACCGAATTTCCGGAAGCGCTGGTCCGATGCTATGTCAAGATTATCCGGATTCAAATTGAGTTTGAAGTCGCCTTGAATACGGCGCTTACCGTAATCGATGGGCTTGACCGTTTCGAGAGCAATCTGGCCAGCAACACCCCCTTCAATCAATTCCGCCGATTGCGTTTTATAGATCGCAACCTTGTTGAAAAGCTCCGACGGAAACTGGCTGAAATTAACGGAACGGTCTCCGCTACCATTAGTCGCCGAACGACCGTTGATAACAGTCGAACCAAGAAAAGGACCAAGGCCGCGAATCGAAATTTCAGTCGCGCCGCCTTGCTCGCGGTGCGAAGCTGCGCCGGTGAGTGTTTCAAGCGCCTCGCCAATGGAAAGCGCGGGAAGGTCACCAATTTCCTCAGATGAAAGCGCATCGACAACCAGATTGTCGAGCTTTTTGGTTTCTATCGAATCTTGAATGGTAGCCCGAATACCGGAGACAATAATCGTGTCGTCATCCGATTCGCTGGCTGCAGTATCCTGCGCGGCAGCTGGTGCAGCCATTGCGGTTATCGCTGTGGTAGCCAGTAAAGTAGTGATTATTCGTTTTTGTTGGTTCTGCGAACGTGCAGCGCGAGCGTGAAAGCGCATCAGTAATCCTCCCTGAGTATTTTCTTAATTTTTTTGGAAACTGGCGTGCGCAGACAATTTTGTCAACCTAATATGCATACCATAATTGTTTTTAATGCATACCAATTATTAATACCAAAATATCCAAGTGCATTTTCCTCTCTTACATGCACAGATTAAAACGGGCTTTCCCTGCTAACCACTCGGTCATTAATGCGCCTGTGATCGCTCAGCTTTGAAACGGTGGAGCTAAGCTGGAGCTAAGCTTTTTCATACCGGAACGGGTTATGCATGACGTTACTGGCTTACCTCTTCTTGCACTCCCATTCGAGTTGGAAGATGCCCACCGTCAAAGTTTGAAAAAGATCGCGAATTGCCAGTGTACTATTTAAAATCCACGATGTTGCCTTACGCGGCATGCGAATTTTACTTTTTTGAAGCTTTCCGAGCCAGCCGGTCCGCTCTTCTTCGTTGCTTCTTTGCCAGAATTTGCTTGCTGGCTTCGTTCAAAAGAACATTATCAGCCATCACTGCACCTCGTTCACCAACTGGCCGATCTGGTCCGGTGGTGGAATCTTCAAACGTCTGACGCTCCGTCTCCGCGTTGATTTCCGCTCCCAGCAAAACCGCGTAGGCCGAAAGAAACAGCCACATCAGGAAAATGACAACGGCGGCCAGAGAGCCGTAGGTGGCATTATAGTTACTTATATTGGCCGCATAAAAGCCGAAGCCTAAGGTGACTAGCAACCAGAGCAATGTTGCCACTGCCGACCCTAGCGTCAACCAACGCCATTTGGCCGGTCGCCGGTCCGGGCCAAATCGATAGAATAACCCAAATGCGACGCTAACCAGCAAACCCGCAGTGGACCAAGTTGCGACTTTGATCAAAGTAAGAGTAAAATCTCCTAGATAGTTCTGTAAGAAGTTACTGACATAAGTGAAAAATGTTATGGAACTCAGCCCAACAACTGCAACCATTGCCATTCCTACTGTTATTTTGGCAGCAACATAGGTTGTGGCAAATATGTTCCGTGATTCCCGCTCTTCATAGATGATATTGAGCGCTTTTATCATCGCCGTCGCAGCGCGCATCGCACCATAGGTCGAAATCAGAAGTGCAAAGGCCAAACCGAGCCCTTGCGCAGTCTTACTGGTTTTCACTACCGCCAGCAGTTGTTCCCGGATGATAAACACGACTTCGCTGGGTAGAAGACCGTCCACATTATCTATGACGCTGGCCACGTTGCTGGTATCGGCGATCAAACCGTAGAGCATGATTATGACAGCAATTAACGGAACAAAGGCAAGAAATCCAAAGAAGGCAACCCCGGCCGCAAGCAAAGGCAGGTTATGAAAATCGTTCATGACGTAAATGCGTTTGAGGATAGCCCACCAAGCTTTTAGTGGAAAATGAAGCGGTGTCTTGGACGAGGCACCGGAAGTTTCAGCTTCCAAAGAGTCTGCGTCGATTTTCATTCTTCTGAGATATCGACTTGCCCAGTCGCTTCGTCCGCTTCTCGGCCAGCAGCCAGGCGCTCATCGGCCTGCGCTTGGATTTCATCTGCCTCGCTTTGCAGTTCCTGCAAATTATCCTCAAACTTCTGCTCGAACTTTTTTTCGCATCCCGACAGCATCAACATCGAGAAAATGGCTAGAAAGATAAACGCTGTGCGCATCAGTAATCTTTCCGATAGCGAACGTTGACGTTCGATCCACCGAAACTGCCAACACTGCTAAGTACAGATAAGGCGGGCGTAAGACTGATCTCGAGCTGGGTCGCCGTATATCCGCGCGTGTCCGTTATAATTTCGACGTAGACATCGTTCGATATATATTGTCCGGCGGCGATGGAAGTTCCGCGGCCTGTGTCCTCATCAGCGCCCAATACCCTTAGTCGATCGATACCAACCGATGATTGTAGAACTCCGAGCGGATTGAGACCACCGCCGCCGCCGCGCAGGCCATTCAGAGAACTGGCCAGTTGCACCGCCTGTATCGGGGACAGCTCGCCGACCGAATTGCCAAACAAGATGCGCGCCATAATCTCATCCTGCGGCAAACTTGGTGTTGAAGAAAAGTCAATTTGCGGATTTTCAGCGCTACCGGTGATATTGACATTGATCGTTACATCGTCCGCTTCTCCATTTGCAACAAGCCGCAGGGTCGGATTGGTGGCAGCACCACCGTTAAACCGCAGCCGCCCTTCGGTCAGCTGAAATGATCGCCCAGCAAAACCCAGATTTCCTCGGACAAGATCAATACCGCCGGTCAGGACAGGGGCACCGGTCGTCCCGCGCACCTGGATATCCGCAGACCATTCTGAATCGAGTCCCATTCCGCTCACATATATCTGGTTGTCAGCAACCAAATCGATGTCCAGCAGCCAATCATCCGGCACCCCACTGACGGGATCAGGGTCACCCGTAATTTTCTGCCTGCCAAGCGCTGGTTTGCGTCGAATACCAGTTAATGTCGCGACTTGTGTCGACCCTTGTTGCACGATTTTGTAGCGCGTTTCCGGAAGCTGAATGCGGCCCTTGATGGTTGCGGGCTGGGAGGCGTTATTTACGATCTGGATCTGGCCCGTCGCCGATGCCGCAAGATCACTGCCCTCGGCAAGCTGTGCATTGTCGAGATCGAGCGCGAGTTGGATCGGAAAACCTTGGTCGGAACTGAGCGAGATAAAGCCTTCACCGCTAATTGTTCCCTCGCCAGCTTTTGCTTTTAACTCGGTTACTTCCAGGCGATCGTTGGTGAAGTTTCCGCGCAAACGCATATTGGTTAGTTGCGTGCCATATTGGTTGTTCTCGTAGGTCAGGTTGTTGGCTCTCACCACGCCGGACAGGGTGGGGTTCTGGACACGACCGCTGAAATCCGCTGCGACGCCGATAGCTCCGGTCAAGTCTTGATCCGGCAAAGCAGCCAGCGAAAACAACGTACTAGCAGGACCATTATAGCGCACGCCGCCGGAAAGCGGTGCGGCCAGTAGGCGGGTTGTCCATGGTCCAGCACCGGGCGGTAGCGGGGTCAGGTTGACCTGCATGCGGCCTATGGCTGCCCCGCGCCGGCGGAAAATTGCTCTTGCGTTGCCGCCATCGGCTAGCAACCGACCAACGAAATGCATGTCAACAGGTTGAGACACCGCTGCCAGACTGGTGCGTGTAAAGTTATTAATGCGTAACCTTGCATCGGCACTGGGGAAAGTACCAGACGAATCCTGCGCAAAATCTAGGCTACCTGTCGCCGTGCCGCCCAATCCCAATCCGGGCATCATCGGATTGATCAACGCCAGATTGACGTCTTTCAATCGCGACTGAATGTTCAAACCACGCCCATAATTACCGGCCAGCTGAATCGAACCTTGAGATAAATTGATCGTGGTGGGCAGCAAAGTATATTTGTCACCCTCTGGAATGATACGCGCTGGATTGTCAGTTTTGAAATCAATCCCGTTGGCGCGGCCGTCCAGAGCAATACGCCAGAGCTGGGGATCCATTGTGGCATTGGCCGCAACCCGGAACGGTACGAGATTGCGCCCTTCCGCCATGATCTGGGCCGTACCTTGACCGCCGCGATAATTGATCTTGGCACGCGCTGCGGCGATTTGCAGATCCTGCATGCGCAAGCCGGCCAACTGTACATCGGCAACCACTTCCGGCTGATCATAGAGAATGACATCAGCGTCAATAATGGCGCGCTGGATAGCGAGCTCGGCGGGACCCGGCAACATGGTGTTGAGCGCGGTCGCGTTAATGACAGCGCGTTGCTGACCATTATAGGCGCTTAACGCAATATCGCCTTTCACGCCCGAACCATCGGCGACGAGCTGGCCTGCAAAAGGCCCCGCCGCGGTTTGCCTTATTTGCCCAGCCAATCCCACGCCGGCAAAACTGGTGCCGCGGTTGACATCAATCCGCAAAGCGCCGCTTCCCGACAATATATCGACATTGGCATCAAACGGACCGTAGTCGCTATCCCCGTCGGCGACCAAGGCATAGCCTTTTCCACTGCCCCGAATAGTTGCGACAACATTGGCAAGCCCAACGCCAAGGCCGGGCCGGGCGGCGGTGACACGGGCAACCGGACTGGCGACCGTACCGGATACGTTGACACCCAGGGGACCATATTGATCAGACATACCGGCAGCAGCGAAGCTAATAGCGCCTGAACGCCGGTAGGTGCCATTGCCGCCGGTGAGGCGGAATGATGGCGCGGCCACGTTCAGATTATCAATTTTGGCAACGCCGTCACTGCCGTAAGAGACGTTGGCAACGATGAACGAATTGCCGCCGAGAAATTCGCGCGCGCCATCGTTGAAAATCTGGCTGGTTCGTGCGCGGATCGTGCCGGTCAATGCGAACTCGCCATTGTCACCGCTTTCCAGATCAATGTCGCTATCGATATTGAAGATACCAACACTTTCAACCCGATATCCGTTTATCCTACCCTCCAGGCCGCCCGTATAAAGGCCTGTGTTCAAATCCGCGACAACCACCGCCGTCGCGTCAATCCGATCAGAACGGATCTTCAGATCGTCCGCGAGCAAGCGGGCATTGGCATAAGCAAATTCGCCGTCGATTCTGACATTAGTCAGCAATTCCCCGGTTGCAGCATCCAATCCCGTAATACGCTGGGCGCGAGCATTTAGCGGGATGCGCCATTGCTCATCATCCATTTCCGCGTCGCCACTGGCGCGCAGGCCCACAATAGTCGTCTGATCAAAACCGATGCGTGCCGCGTTGATGACATAGTTGATATTGGGCGTCGCAAAATTCCCGTTCAGTGCCAATGTCGCGGTAATCCCGGCACCACTCAAATTCTCGGCAACAACCGATGGTTTGAGAAGCCGAAATTCGACATTAAGGTCGCGCATCCGGTTATTTCCAAGATCAATCAACCCATTGGTGACAAGACTAAAGCTGTCATTGGCAATCTGCCCATCAATATCAAAAGCACGGTTGTTGCCACTGGCGGTAACATCAATATTGGTGACAGGTTCCAGCATATTGCCGGCCTGCCCCGGGATTAATAATCCGGGCCGAGCATCACCCAGCAATTTGAATGTGCCGTCCCGGGCGGTCAGCGTGATATCGGCAAGTCTGTCGCCGCCGCTGCGACCTTCAAGCCTGCCATTCCATTTTTTCCAATCGCCCTGCCCCTTGAGTTCCAGAACCATCGGTGAATCAATGCCAGCTAAACCGGCAACCAGCCCGTCTGCCGGCGCATTGACATTGAGCGCAATATCCAGCTCATTGTCATCCGGAACAGCGTTCAGTTTAAAGGACAGCTTATCGCCGCCCGCGACGCCTGATCCCGTAATCGCTTCACTTATACCGTTCACAATGGCGCGCCGATCGGCGATTTTTGCGTCTGCCAAGAGCGAGACTATATGCGGTTCTCCCGTAACAGAAGCGTCGATATCCAGCGCACCAATTTCCAGTTTCCCGATATCAATATCCAGATCCGGAAGCAGCGGTTCATCGGTAACGGGCGTATCCTTGAACGCCGGAAGGCGCCACAGCCTTGCCTTGGGAATGATCAACGAACGGATATCAACATGGCCGAAGATAAAACCCAAAGGCCGCCAATCCATTTCGATCATGTCCGAAGACATAAATACACCGTTGGGATCGCTGATCGTCAGATCGGATATCTGCATCTCGTCAAAGACAGATCCTTCAATCCGACCGACACCGATTTCCATACCATTTTCAAATTCGAAAGCTTCCACTTGCTGTTCAATGAAACGGTGTCCGCTGCTGCTGTCCAGCCAGAAATAGCCGCCTACCAACAGAACAAGGACAAGTGCCAGCAATCCCCCGATTCCGATAGCCAGTTTACGCGGCCAGCCCGGTCGCTTCGCTGTTTCAGGCATTGTTTCCGTTTCACTCATCAGAACGCCTGCCCGATAGAAATATAGACCGAAACCCGGGATTCACCTGGCTGGCGGTTAATTGGTGTTGCTACGTCCAGCCGCAAGGGGCCGAAATTGGTATAGAAGCGTCCGCCAATCCCGACGCCGAAGCGCATATTGTCGAAACCGGGAGTTGAGCTGGTATAGACCTGACCGGCGTCAACAAATCCTACCACGCCATAATCACCAAACCGATAGCGAACTTCTGCGGCAGCTTCGATAAGACTACGCCCTCCAATCGGGTCGTCATCGATATCCTTGGGCCCCAGCTCCTGATAACCGAAACCGCGCACGGAACCACCACCGCCAGCGTAAAAGCGGCGCGATGGCGCGATGTCTGCCCTATCAGCCCCGGCTATTGAGCCGATGCGCGCGCGTCCTGCCAATACAAAGCTGCTGCCAATGCCGTAATAGGTTGTCGCCTCCACCTGTCCGCGGCCGTAAAATTGCGTGCCGCTGCCCAGAGATGCTTCGGGCGAGAGCTTTGCCGATATCCGGAAGCCTTCGGTCGGATTGAGCAAACTATCGGTGGTGTCAAATGTGACTTCACCTGGTAAGGCCGCGACATAATATGTGCGGCTGTCCCGTTCCCCGGTCGAGAAGTTGAAATCTTCCTCGTTCGTACCCAGAACCTCAAACCCATAGCTATAGGTAAAACGCTTCTGCCAGATGGGCGTACTGTTATATGAAATCCGTCCACCCAATCGACCGGTCAGAGCCTCGTATGCGTCAAGATCGCTGCGCAAGGCAGATAGACCAAATTCGACCGTGCGGTCTCTCCGCCCAGCGTTGCTGCGCCGAAAAGTAACAGAGGCGCCTTGTTCCTGCGTACCGGCCACCGCACTCGCAATCAGCGCGCCTTCAGGCGGGAATAAATTCCGGTGGGTCCAGCTGCCTTCCACGCGGATGCCCTGGCCCGTACCATAGCCAGCGCTACCCGCGATCGTCCGTGGGGGGCCGGCTTCCTGCTCGACATTTATCGTGGCATATTCTGTCCCATCCGGTCCTGCCTCACCGCTTGGCGCCGGCTTAACCGAAACAATTGAAAATAATCCGGTCGAAACCAGAGCTTTGCGCAGATCATCAACCTTGCGGCTATCGTAAAGCTCGCCTTTTTTGAACCGTGCGATGACGCCGACATGATCGGCATCAAAGGCGGTCGTACCGGTGGTCACTATCTCACCAAAACTGCTGCGCGGACCAGTATTGACAGGAAGCGTATAATCTCCGGTAGCGGTTTCGGGATCAAGCAATATGTCGCGCTGGCCAATGTCCACAAACGGGTAGCCTTCTTGTGGTAAAGCAACCGCAAGATTGGCTTCAGCCGCCAGCACCCGTTCAGCGACAATGGGCTCGCCGATTTTTGGCACAAAATTCTTGCTGATCAGATCCTCCGGTTCGACCGGCCCGGCTTCAAACATGATAGAAGCGAAATCATAGCGCTGTCCTGGTGTCACTTGCAGGATGACGGTTACAATGTCTCCTTTCTGAGCGGGCAATTCCAGATTGCCATTCACGGTCGCATCAAAATATCCCTGACCCGACATGATATCGACCAGCAATTGCTGGTCTTCGCGCATCCGGGCCGAGATCATGGCGCCGTTGACGGCCTTTCCATCACCTTCTTCAAGCGCGGAAAGCTCAGAGAAACGTCCACGGATATCGTCAGCATTGACCGGACGAACATCGCTTTTGTCGCTCAGGCTCTCTAGCCCTTCCAGCCGATATTCATAGCGCAGCTCTGCATCGTCCAGATTCTCCGCTGCTTCTGTATATTCGCTCTCGTCAAATCGCTCGACATCGAAATTTTCGAGCGGGACCAGCGGATCATCAATTTCCGGATCGTTTACGGGGGCGTCCGCGATCAGTTCATTGGTGTTTCCATCTTTCGCGGCAGGAATCTGCGCCGTTTCGTCCTCGGCATCGTCCGCGCGTTGTTCTTGCTCCAGACGTCTTTGTTCGTCCGTCCACTCTTGAATGCTGCCCAGCGGCGCATCGATATTCGGGTCTATCGGCGGGATGGTCTCATCAAATTCTTCATCTGTGATGATGGGGTCGCGTCGATCCGGGGCGGCTGTATTGGGATTGGTATCCTGCGCGTAAGCAACCGGCACCGGACCAAGGGTCGTCGCCAGCAGCAACGTGGCCAGAACGTATATGCTGTGTTGGTTACTCATACTCGTTCGGCGCCTAATCCTTCTAACCGACCAATGATATATATTTGTCGAAAAATTCTCCAACCGCCTGTTTGGCCTTCTACCCGCCTGCACAGCCTCGTATATGGGTCATCGGTGCTAGGTGCGGAATTCAATAATCTGCCTCGCCGCTGCCTGCCGTCCATTTGGTCTTGTAATAGGCCGTCAACACCAGCCCTGCGCTAACCAGAAGCGCGGCCGGAACGGATTTGGTTGCAATGCGCAGCGCACTTAATCCCAGTCCAACACCGACCAAGTCCTTATCGCTCATCTGCTTTCGCACAGCAGTGGCGATTGTCGTTCCAATGACGGTGTTCAACAGATTCATATCATTCTTCTTTTTCCCCAGAACCTATGGGAACCGGCTGTTTGAATGTGTGGGTCACATAAGGGAACGGGATTTCGATACCCGCATCGTCCAGTGCGCGTTTGATAGCGCGAATGACCGTATCACGGCTTTCATGCATATCACGCTGGGTTGAGCCGGACCACCAGCGAACGTTGAAGTCCACCGAGCTTGAGTTAAACTCACAAGCCATTACGTCCACTATTTCGTCATCCCGGACACTATCGAGGCATTTTACGGCCTTGAGAATTACTTCGCGCGCCTGTTCGAGGTCAGTGTCGTAGGATACACCGACGACCACGTCATGCCGACGCAGCTGCCCATCAGTGGCTATTTTGACCGGGTTCTTGAACAGAATTGAGTTGGGCACGATTGTCAGTTCGTTCGATAATTTCCGAATATGGGTTTCCCGCAGCAAAATCTGCTCCACCCTGCCCTCAATTCCTTCACATTCGATAAAATCGCCAATCCGCATTTTCTCGCGGATCATGATCAGAACTCCGGCCAGAAAATTCTCGAAAATATCCTGAAAAGCAAAGCCGATGGCGACCGTGCCGACGCCAAGACCGGCGACCAAGCTACCGGGCGTCAGGTCTGGCAACAGAATGGTGAGCGAAACCAGCAGGCCGACTACCCAAATCCCGATGCGGACAATCGTATCAATCAGCTCTCGTAATGAGGGACGCATCCTGGTCTTGGATATGATCTTGTCCGCGATCTTGCTGGCGAAGCGGGCCACTATCCAGGTGATGAGGAGGAAGATGAAGGCTATCGCCAAACTGGGCAACAGCTCGACCATGCCCTCCCACATGTTCAAGAGCTGTGAAATCAAAATATCTACGGTACTAAGAGATTTGTTCAGTGGATCATCCATACCCGCCATACGCGCTCCTTCGACAAAGGTTCCATTTTGCTAAGATAATGTGGATAGAAACAAACAACTTACGAGAAAAAGCCAATTTGCCGGGAACCCGAAGCTGACCGATACGTTAGGTGTGTAGAAGTTCAGAGGGCGCACCGAATTCACACGTCACTCTGCACTCAGAAAACCGGTCAGGATATTTGAACTCCCAACGCTCGACGCCCACCCTATGGCGGATTTCCAGCGTCAGATATCCTGACCAGCCTTCTGGTCCCGGGATCTTCTAAATCACTGGCTGGATGGCGACGCGCGTTTCACGATATCGCCCACCACCGTTCTTTCGCTAAATGGTTCAAAAAACTCGTCGGGGCGTTCCGGATCGAGCAATTTATTGTCGGCAAGTATCTCTTCGGCAGCGCCCAATTCCGGAATTTCGAACGGAAGCAGCTTTCGTTTACAATCCCGGTGCTGTTGGATGAAGTCCATCATCGAACAACCCCCCGTTAACGCATCAGCGGCCACTTGCTCATCGACACCGCAATGCTCGGCAAGCAATGAAAAACGGATAGCGGCTATCTGTTGCGACACCGCCCTGTCACCCGTTTCGCGATTATCGATGACCAGATCGCATTCGCTATCGAGCCCCAAAGACCGGTTGTTCAAATTGGCGGAACCAACGCGCAAGATTTGATCATCGATGATCATTATTTTGGCATGGACGTAAATATCTTCATTCGCCTCATTCACCGGCGTGAAAATGGCAAATCTCGATGTATCTTTATTCGCGTAGATTGCGCCCACCATTTTGGCTCGGGCGCTATCCATCGTTTTTTGCTCAAGCCATCCATCCGCAGTTTTTGGCATGACCAATATTATTTCCGGCGGATCCGCTTCCTCCAGGCGCAAGGCAATGGCGTCAGCGATTTTGCGCGACGTGAAATACTGATTTTCTATATAGATGAACTTCTCTGCTTGCCGGATCTGGTCTAGGAACAACGCCTCAATCTCGCGGACTTGTTCAACATTCTCATGTTTCGCCCGGGTCCGCGCAATGGTGATATCTATATTTTCAAAATGCGGTTCCACATCAGCTGGCCAAGGATCGTTTTCAAGCCGCAATGGCTCCAGTTGCTCGCCGCCTGCGGTGACCCAGCGATCTCGGGCCAAATCACCGAGAGCGGATGCAGCCTGGCCGTCGACAATCATCGTGACATCATGCCAAGGACTATATTGCGAACCGTTGGGGCGCTTACGGCGGCTATCTTGCCCGATATGCTCACGGGTATCCCAGCGATCAGTGGTCATGTCGATCCCGCCGCACACCGCAAAATTATCATCAATCACCACGATTTTCTGGTGATGACAGCATCCGACAGGATGCGCACCGTCAAGCTTGAACTCAATCTGGTCGTGCACAGCCCACTTTGCGACCGTAATCATGGTCGAACCGCGACCCAATAGCTTTATGGCGGATGTTTTCCATTTCAATATCTTGATTTCCAGATCAGGTCGATTGTCTGCCAACCACCCAACGAAGTCCCCCAATGTCACAGGAGGACCGTCCTCTTCCGGTTCATCTTTGGACAAGCTGATGCGCGTGTCGAAATCCCAGCCGATCAACATTATCCGCTTTTCCGCCTGCAGCATCGCCTTGCGCAGAGTCTCGAAATAGTCGGCGCCATCTATAACCACACGGGCTCGACTGGCTTTGACCTTTCTCCAGAACTTCTCAACGCCGCTCACTTAAAAATCACTTCTAATTGGTTTCATAATTCACTCATATTGTCGCCGTCTTAGTCCATAGGTTTTGCGTTTCAAACATATCAATTTGAATATGTGGCGAATGGAAACCTGGAATAAGCTGAAATAAAAATGCCCAACCACTATAAATAGAGCGGCTGGGCATCTAATTCTCACATCATGACGTTCTTAGGTGGCAACGGAACCCTTTGGCCCGACAAAAAACCACAGTAACAGCCCGATCACGGGTAATATGATAATTATAGCGCTCCATATTATTTTCGTACCTACAGATGCACCGCTTCCCCAAACACCGAGCAGTGCCCAGATATCCAAAGCAAGAATGATTAGTCCCACTATCCCATAACTCATATCAAAATCCTCCGTTGTTAGACTGTATTTTTTCTTATCTTTAGTCTGCAGCTTCTTCCAAATAATCGATCAACCGCTCATCCGCCCGAAGCTCGCCTTGAAAATTGCTCAATATGGCCTTGGATGACACGCCCAAGTCATCAGCCTTGATCGCATCTTCAATCTTGTCGCGCAGATGCTCTTCGCCGGTATCCACTGCTTCAATGGCGGCTTCATCGTTATCCTGCACAGTTGAACTGATTGTCAGGAACATCCGATGCGCTTTCGCTAGTATCGTACCTTCATTTTCAGGCACTCCGCCAAGCTGCTTGATCTCTGCCTGCACTTCAGCAGCCATGGCGCGCCGCGCCGCGGCTCTACGGATGAAGAAATTCTTGAACACGTCACGATCGGCCACTTCCGCAGCCTTGGTATATCCATCGCTGGAATCGATCAATGTTTCGAGTACGCCATTGAGATGTTCGATTGATTTTTCGTTTGTCATAAATTCTGCCTCTTATGTTGTTGTTCGAATAATCAACCGGCCAGCTTGACTTCTGTTCCAAATAAAAAATTTTCTTTTTTTGGAACCTTTTTCCGACAGACTTGATAATAAGCGGACATCACGCAGGGGACATTCTATCCGACATGCTTTACTCATCGCGGTGGCCATATGGTCTATTGGCCTCAATCCGGACATTTTGTCTGTCGGCTTTGTCGGAACAGCTCATGCGCAGACAGAAGCCAGCGAACCTCAAAACGACAAGATTGAGCCGATTATTTCAGCGACAGTAGCTGAATCAGATGACCAGGCCATTTTGGAACGGATATCCGGTATCTTTGCTGAAATTGAAGAGTTTTCAGCCATAAAGGTCTCCGTTGAGTCGGGCGTCGTCAACCTTACAGGACCGATCAAAAACCAGGACGACGCTGCGCGTGCGCAATCGATTGCCCAACGCGTTTCAGGCGTTGTTACTGTAGACACAGACTTCGACAGAGATTTATCGGTGGATGGGAATGTCGAGCCAGTCGTGAGCGATCTGGCTGATAGCGTGAACAAATTTGTTGGCGCGCTCCCTCTCATTGGAATAGCGTTTGCTATCGCCTTAGGAATAGGCTTTCTCGGCCACCTCCTCGCCTCGGTAAAGGCCTTCTGGATACGAATAACGCCCAATATCTTTCTCGCAGAATTGCTGGCGACTTCCGTTCGCGTGATATTTATCGGCCTTGGTTTGTTCATCGCCTTGGATATATTAAATGCGACAGCCATTTTGGGAGCCGTATTGGGCGGGGCTGGCGTTATCGGTCTGGCTATCGGCTTTGCCTTGCGAGATACGGTAGACAATTACGTCTCCAGCATCATGCTTAGCATCAGGCAACCTTTTCGAGCCAATGATCATGTATTGATTGGCGATCGCGAAGGCCGCGTCGTTAGATTATCATCCCGCGCGACCATTTTGATGACGCTCGAGGGCAACCATTTGCGCATCCCCAATTCGACTGTCTTTAAGGCCGAGATTTTAAACTACTCCAGGAACCCTCAAAGGCGCTTTACCTTTGAGTTAGGTGTGGATGCAGATGATGATCCTGCCGCTGCCGTAAAAACCGGGTTAAAAGCTATCAATGCGCAAGACTTTATTTTGGACGATCCTGCAGCGACAGCGGAAATTCGGGAAGTGGGCGATTCCAATATCGTGATTGCATTTCATGGATGGGTGGATCAGCGCGAAACCGATTTTAAGAAAGCACGGGGAGCAGCTATTCGGGCAGCGAAAAATGCACTCGAAGCAGAGGGCTTTGCTTTACCGGAACCCATCTATCGCCTTCGATTTGACGGCGCGCCACCCATTGCTTTGCAAGCCGGGACTGACAGACCTGCCCCCGAAACTAGCGGGAACATAAAAAAGACCACCCCTCCGCAGGAACAAGACTTCGATGTGTCACCTGAGACGCATGTAGAACGATTGGTCGGCGATGAAAGAGCTGAGCATGGCGAAGCAGATTTGCTGGATGGCGACCAACCAGTAGAATAATTGGCATGGTATTAATGTAAGTTAGTTATCCGCTCGAGAAATATCATTACATAGCCGCTAGGTTAGAATAACCGGAACATATCATCCAATATGATGGCTGGGGACCAGGACAAATGACAGATTGCACGCTAGATTCCGTAATTTATATCAGCACGGCAAGGCCCAATCTCAGCCTTCAAGATTTTTCTGACATCATCGCCGCGTCTCAACGGAAAAACGCTGCTTTTGGTATCACCGGCATTCTTTGCTTCAACGGCACAAATTTTATGCAGTTGCTGGAAGGCGAGCGCGAATTGGTCAATGATCGTCTGCTTTTCATTGGATCGGATAAGCGGCATAATGGCATGGTTACAGTGAAACGCCGGCCCATCAACGAGCGTGAATTTCCTGATTGGGGTATGGCCGGTAGCGTTGTTCACATACAGGGTGGCGACACGGTTCAGAAGCTAACGGATCTATTGGCAATCGATAGTGTGAGTACCGAGACGCGGGAAATTTTCAATAATTTCGGCGCTCTGGGCCACGGCGTATAGCCGTTGAAGAGGTGGCCGCGGATTCAGTCGTTTTGATGTTCTTTTCACGAGTCTTATCGTCGGATGTCGCTAAACAAATAATCGGCACCAATCTGAGCGAAAGAATTTCCGGCCAACGTTGAGCATTTGCGGAGAGATAGTGCCACAGTTGGACTTTTCTATCGTAGGGTTTTATGGAACCAACGGCGCATTGGGGTGTTTAAGCCCTGATGAAACAGAAATTAAGAGGCTTGTTTTGCCAGATCGAAACGAAAAACATGACCTGGGCTCGGAAGACAGCGGCTTGGAAAAGCAGGCTTCGGAAGAGTCGATGATCAACCCAGGTGAAGTGCAAGAAAGATTAGGATTCGGACTACGCTCAATGTATCGTAGCGTGTTGGAAGAACCATTGCCAGCAGACATGATGGCCCTTCTCGATCAACTGGATGAAAGCGAAGGATCCGGCAGAAGCGACCGGGATTCAGGAACATCATCGAGTGAGTGAAACCGCAAAGCTGTCTACAGCGGACTTTAAGTTACAGTTGACGGACACAATTCCGCATTTGCGCGCCTTTGGCCGCAGTTTGTCTGGTAATCCAGATTTAGCTGATGACCTGGTGCAGGATACTTTACTGAAAGCATGGGGCGCTCGGGATCGTTTCGTAGCTGGAACTTCCATGAAGGCATGGACGTTTGTCATTTTGCGCAACACGTATTTTTCTAATATGCGCCGGAAAAAATTTACCGCAAACTATGATGAGACGGTTGCTGAGCGTGTCTTGTCAGCGCCTGCCCCGCAGCAAGAACCCCTTCATTTGGCGGACCTGCAACGTGCTTTGATGGAAATATCCGACGATCAGCGGGAAGCCGTCATTCTGGTGGGTGCAGGCGGCTATTCGTACGAAGAGGCGGCAGAAATTGCCGGTTGCGCAATAGGAACCATGAAAAGCCGCGTGTCGCGTGCGCGCCAGACCTTGGAAGGTATTTTGGCAGACGGGCGATTCACGGACGCATCTATCGGGCATGACAAAAGCACCAGCACGGCGCTGGAAAACATCATCGATGCTGTTACTGAGCTGGCGCCTTAATTCATTCTAGAAAAAGAATAGAAACGCCACCACGCCGAGCCCAATAATTGCTAGTGGCAAAGACCAAGCCAAGGTTTGTCGGGCCATTCGGCGCGGTTTTCCTTGACGCGCATTTTGCGTTTTAATTTCTTCGGTCATATTTTGTCCCTCAAGCGCTAGACGCTTCTTTTGTGAAAAATAATGCTTGGCTGATAGCCGCGCGGATAGCGTTTGGCTGAAATGGTTTTGTAATCAAGAATGTTGGTTCGGGCCGTTCACCAGTTAAGAGGCGCTCTGGAAAGGCTGTAATAAAGATAACCGGCACTGAAAATTTCCCGAGTATTTCTTTTACGGCGTCGATGCCCGAACTGCCATCGGCCAACTGGATATCTGCGAGCACAAGGCTGGGTCTATTTTGTTCTGCAGCTGCAACAGCTTCTGCGTGCGTGATAGCGGTACCACACACCGTGTGCCCCAAGTCAGTAACAATCTGTTCCAATTCCATAGATATAAGCGCTTCATCTTCAATGATGAGCACGTCTGATCGTATTTCCTTATCGATATCGGCGATTGCGTCTCCGAGCATACCATTTATCGAACTGGCACCCACATCAGCAATATCGGCTACTTCCTCGGTCGAGAAACCTTCAAGCGCTGTAAGCAATAATATCTGGCGACTTATCGGCGCAATTTTGTGCAATTTATCTTGGGACGTTTCCGAAATATCCATGGAAGCAACGTCGCTCGTATCCACGTTGGCCGTTTCCCAAATGCGGTGGAAAATTTTATAGAGCTGTACCCGAGCGTCTCCGCCCTCGTCCACAGATTCTGGATCGGCAACAATGGCCTCGAGCGTCGCTTTAACAAAAGCGTCTCCGCTTTTCTGGCTACCGGTTAAAGCCCTTGAATATCTGCGCAAATAAGGCAGGTGTGGCTTCAATGTTGTTGCTAGTGACATCCAAAAACCCTTTCGTCATTGAGCTAACGCGCTCTGCCTAGACTGGTTCCCAACGAAATAACTTTTTTGTCAGGTCCGGTCATGTCCATCTAATTGGTTTATACGGGAACTCAACCGGCTTGCGTGCGTTGATTAAGCATATGCAATCTATGAATGGAGCAAATCACATGACAGCCAATTACACCGAAGAAATGGGTGCCGTAAAATCAGACCTGCAAGCCTTGAAAAATGATATTACCAAACTGACCAAAACGGTTGCCAATGATGCGCAGGAAAACGCATCCGCGTTGACTTCGAAAGCAAAAAGCAAAATGAAGCAAGCGTCAGATCGCACCAAAGAGGTTAGCTTGCAAAGTAAGGACAAGGCTCATCAGACCGTTGCGGCCAATCCTTTGGTGAGCATTGCAGCAACAGCTGGCATAGCGCTTATTGTCGGAGCGTTGCTAGCAAGGAAATAATCCGAATAACCTAAAAACCCGCTGGTTATTGAACCAGCGGGTTTTTTTGTGCCTGTCGTCAAATCATCACATCGCGATTGTTTTATTTTCGCCCATATCAGGTTTCTCATCGGTCATATAAGCCTTGGCAAGTTCCCAGGCCTGCACCATCTTTGATTCCGGCGATGACCAATATTCAGCAATATTGGGCCGAAAACAAATCGCCGAAACTTTCGGATCATCTTTTTCGCAACCAAACCAAGCACTAGCCCAAGGACCCCAGAGGTCATCAATTTTTTCCTGATTGCGATTTACCACGGACTCTCCACTTACGGAAATATAGGTTTCTTTTTCGGGACATGAATAAGTCAAATTAGTCGACTGCTCGCGATTAATTTCCCCGGTTTTCCCGGAGTTACTTTCCGTTAAAAACCAAATCTCTCCACTATCGCGATAAAGCTTGCCCTTCATCGGGCGGCTGCGGATTTCGCCGGTAGTTTCGGTGACCAACATCGCGGTTCCTACGTCGTCAATCATGTCATACAGGTCGTCTAAGTCGTCGGTACGCATATTCGCTTTCTCCATATATTTTCACGCTTATTGTCGCGTTGAGTTACATTGGACTAACGCACCTCAAGCTTATCCGTTCCTTTAAATTGCAACAGTTTGGAGAGTTTTTCGTTGAACCTTTAATTACGCGAAGAGATACGGTGTATGAATTGAATTGAGGAAGGTCGATGCAGCAGAGCAATATAGCGGCTAAACTAGAGCATGAACGCCTCGCAACGTTGGACAGCTATCAGATAATGGACAGCCCTCCAGAAGTTGCTTTCGACAGATTGACCCGGCTCGCTGCCGACATATTCGACGCGCCCATGGCCACCGTCTCGCTCATTGATGACAAACGGCAGTGGTTTAAATCAGCGGTCGGACTTGAAGAACGTGAAACGCCTCGCGACGTAGCCCTATGTTCCAACATAGTTGAAAGCCGGGAAGCCATGATTGTCGAAGACGCAACTTGCGATAGCCGCTTCGATTGCAATCCTCACGTCACAGGTCCGCCATTTATTAAATTCTACGCCGGCTATCCCTTGACTGCGCCAAATGGGATGGTTCTTGGAACCATATGGATCGCCGACAAAGAAATGCGCCAGCGGCCCTCTGATGACGAATTGGACCGGCTCAGGAGCATGGCTGAAATAGTCATGAGCGAACTGGAATTGCGTCGCGAAGTTGAACAGCGGAAAAAAGCGCAACAGGAAGCTGCCGAGGCACGGGTAGACCTGGAACTATCCCTAGCCCTCAGTTCAACCGCAAGTTGGACGCTGGACTTGGCTAGCGACAAGATCAGATGGGGCGGCGCTTATTATAAAGTCTGGGGCGAAGATGCCGATACCGCTCTGACTACTGGTGACGACGCCTTTGCCAGAATTCATCCGGAAGATCGTCAGAGAATCCGTGAAGCCATGGACAAGGCAGCGGCGCCGGATAGCGGCGGCTATAAAGAGAGTTTTCGGATAGTTTTGCCATCGGGTGAAACGCGTTGGCTATCAGGACGCGGTAATTATAACCGCAATAGGAATTCCGATACAATTACTGGCATTAATTACGATATTACCGACACGATCCAACAGCAGGAGCAGCAAAAGCTTCATACGCGTGAACTTCATCATCGTCTGCGCAACCTCTTTGCTACATTGCAATCCATCATGACGCTGACGAAAAACTCGGCAACATCCATTGATGATTATATTGAGCGGATCGAAGGAAGACTTCGCGCATTGAATCGCGCGCAACAGATATTGCTGGACACCAATTTCGTTACCGGTTCTTTCGCTGCGCTGGTCAACGATCTCTGCGCGACTTACCCCAAAATAAACTGGACTGGCCCTGACGTCGCTCTGCCTGAAAATGCGATGGTTTCGATATCGCTGGTACTCAACGAGTTGGCAACTAACGCGGCCAAATATGGCGCATTGTCTGAAGGAGACGGGACCGTCGCTATCAATTGGTCGATCGGCGATGATGCTAAGCCAGGCGAGAACTTACTCACGTTATGCTGGCAGGAACGGGGAGGCCCGGTGCTGCATTCATCACCGGCTCGAACTGGTTTTGGCTCGTCCCTGATCGATCACAGTATCAGACGCAATCTTAAAGGCGAAATCGCTAGGGAATGGTATGAAGATGGTCTAACTTGCTCGATATCGTTTCCTTGTTCTGAAAGCGAAAGTTAGTGGCCCGTGAAGCTCTCCTGCGACGTATTTCCTTTTACGCCGATCTAGATGACAAAGATAAAAACGAGGTGCGGGCTCTAAAAGGGCATGAAAAACGCTTTCCACGTAACGCCGAAGTTATTGATGCAGGGCAACAACTGGATAGCGTTCTCATCGTCAAGGAAGGATGGGCCATACGCTACAAGACCTTGGATGACGGGCGCAGACAAGTGCTTAACGTTCTGTTGCCCGGCGATATGTTTGATCTTCAGGTACTAGTTGCGGCCGAGGCAGATCATTCAGTTTTAGCCGTCACAGATCTCGAAACCCTGTCGATAAAGCCTTCGACTTTTCGGGATATATTGACAGAGTCGGGAAAGCTCACCCTCGCCTTCTGGTGGATGCAGGTTCAGGAAGAGGCGTTTTTGAGAGAGCAAATCATCCGCAACGGTCAACAGACAGCACGCGAACGCATCGGGCATTTTCTCCTTGAGCTTCATCGCCGTGTACAGATTGTAAAAAAAGGCACTCGTGACGGATTTCGCCTGCCATTGACCCAAACCGTTATTGCTGATGCCTTGGGACTAACTCCCATCCACACTAACCGGGTGCTGCGGCAGTTAGAACGAGATGGACTGATCGAACGAGAAAAAGGCTGGGTCGTCTTTCAAGACGCGGAACGCCTAGCGGAAATAAGCGATTTCGACCCCAGCTACTTCCATTTGGATGCTTTTCGTATGCGATTGGGACGAGTTGAATAAAATATTATGTTCGGGGTGGAACCTTATGCTATTCCTTGCGTTAGTCGGACATCTGATAAAGGGAGTTTTTATGAAGAAGTTATCAATCGCTACTGTTTTGGCAGCTGGACTTGCACTTACTGCATGCGAAGCAACGGTTACTGAAGAAGGCGAAATGCCTTCCATGGACGTTGATGTTTCAGGCGATGCCGGTAATTTGCCAGAAATCGATGTTGAAACTGCTGATGTTGAGCTTGGTACAGAAGAAAAGACCATTGAGGTGCCAGATGTCGACATAACGATGCCTGACGAAAAATAGGCGTATATTTAATGATTTTGAGAGGCCGGGCTATATACCCGGCCTTTTTTATTTGCGGAAAAAATATCGACAGATCAGTTAGATGTTGCTGGCTTCTTATTGGTTTGCTGAAGAAAAGAGAGTAGCATTTGCTCGTCTTTTCTCAAATCTCGAATCGCCGGTTTTGACAACTGAATCAGCGCCTTTCGGTCGACATAATTCTGTTTCGTAAGCGCTATGATCTCCGGATGGATATAGCTAGACCGGCAAATGGCTGGGGTGTTCTTAAGGCGGTCGGCGGATTTCTGGCATGCCGCTTTGATCGTCGGGTTTCTCGCGCGCCTTATATACCGAAAGGCCGCAAGGCTTCCATGCCATGTCCGAAACACTTTTGCGCTGATATCCGTGTCCCCGGACTGCTCCTTGAGCCATTGATTGACGTCACCGGAGTCCAGTTGATAAATTTCATCACCTTGTCCAAAATACTGAAACAATGTCTTGCCGGGCAGATCATCTATTGATGATAATATTTGCAGGAGTCGCCGATCCTTAATTTGTCGTCGCACGCGTTTTCCGCCTTTCGCCATATAGTCCAGCCGGAGCTCTTTTTCGCTCATCCGGATGTTCCTGGCGATCAGCGTCGTGGCACCACGAGCTTTGTCGTTTTGTCTATTACCGATCCTTAAGGGAGCGTTATCCAACAGCCGCACCAAAGCTGCGCATGCGAGTTGCTTATCGATGGTTTGATCCGGGCTCGCATCTCTGAAAATACGACGAATATTGCGGCGCAACTTGGGAAGTGCATATCCGAAATCTACCAGCTTGGAAAATTTCTGACGGTCGCGATATTCCCGCCAATCCGTATGATAGCGATATTGCTTACGGCCCGCATCATCAACGCCAGTCGCCTGAATATGGCCATTATGCAGCGGACATATCCAAACATTTTTGTAGGCAGGGGGAATAGCTAATGACTTTATGCGTTGCAGTTCCAGCGGATCATCAATCTGATTTTTCTCAGGGCCAGTATATAGGAAATCATCGCAGATTGGTCGACGTGCAATACCGGGCATATTGTCCGAAACATAAACCAGATGCTTTGCCGTCATCGCCTGCATGATCAATCCCGTTGAAAGAGTTGCTGCACAAATGGCTGAAGAATTGAACTGGTTCGTCTCCAACGGACATCGGGTCGATTTGACAGATTCAATTATCCAGCCCTTTTGCAAGGCAATATCTGCAAGACCAAGAGCAGAAAAAGCCGCTGTGATATTTGAAACTCCGTAAGGAAGAATCGGTTCCCAACTTCTTGGATTCAGGCGTCAAAAGCGTAGCCGCCCTATTCTGGCAGGTAGCCGGCCAAAGGATCATACTAATACAGGTTAATGTCCAAGTTTTTGTAATCTCTATGCATGTGTTCTTTACAAGGAACATAATAGCATGTTGGATCCATTATCACATAGACATGCAACTGAGCTAAGCGTGAAGAGGTTACGACGCTTTGCAGTCTCTATGGTGGGCGACCAAGATGCTGCGGATAGGGTCGTGCTGGGCGTTATGAACAGCCACAGACACTTGCTGGTGTCAGGAATATCTCATGCGGCCCAGTTATTAGGACTGCTCGAGGCAGTTTACAAAGATCTCCATGGTGGGAGAAGGAAGTCCCAAAATCTGTCGCTGTTAAACCCTTTACGGTCTGAGCTAGTAGATACTTTTGTGAAATTTCAGTCGCTAGACTATACGAAAAAAGCGATTATTTCGCTTTTGCTTATAGAAGAGTTATCCTCGGAGAAGATCTCACAAATAACTGAAATTCCATTTCCCCAGGTGGACATATATATTTCACAGGGCTTGCAATTTCTGTCCGAAGGAGAGAATCGCAAGCTTGTTTCAGGATGAAATTTTCTGTTATTTACCAAACGGTCTCCGGAGCCGTTGGCTGCGTTGCTGTAAACTAAACTTCAAAATTGGCGCGGAGAATATCGCATATTCTGCAGAAAGCTGTTGATAACAGACATTTTTCTGGAACACATATAGGAAAAGGGCCAATCGAAAAATTGATTGGCCCTCCTCTAGTTCCCCAAAGGGAAATTCTGAATTATTGTGCCAGAACGCCTTCTTCTTCGTCGGCTTTCTCTTCCAGGACATCAGCTTTGTCTTCCATAGCAGCGGCCTGGTCTTCCAAGGCTTCTTCGCCAGCTTCCGTCGGGGCCGCGTCTGCAGCTTCTTCCAAACGATCGGCTTCTACTTCAGCTTCCTGAGCTTCCACTTCTGTTGCGGTTTCTGCGCCGCTGGTATCTTCCTGCGCGCAGGCGGTTAGTGCCAATGCTGCAGCAGTTGCCGTGAAAATCGTTAGTTTACGCATTCCAAATTCCTTCGTTCCTAGATGAAAAGACATGAAAGCCTTTCTACAATCTACTACAATCGAATGATGGAATGGTTCCAAAAGACATTCGGAAATTTTTGACACCCATTTCTAATGAGTACTTTTTTTTGCTCGTAATCTCTGACGTCTCGCACCGGGCAATAGTTGTGAGGTAGCATCATGCAAATGTATCAAGACATTACTCTACAATCCGGTCGATTTAATATTTATCCACTCGTATCAATTTAGACAGTTCTGGATTACTACGGCATTGGATAGACATTCTTATCCGGCATTGGAACCGGACAAAAAGATACTGTCATGCCCGTAACCCAGAACACTGGGGTTGGCATTAAAACAGCAGCTCACAGGAGGGATGATATGACGGGAACTCAAATCCAGCGCACTCTGCGCCGCATGCCTTATCTAATCGGCACCGGGATCATTGCAGGCGCAGTCGGCATGACCAGCATGCCCGCTTATGCCCAAAACGAGACAATCGTTGTTACGGCGCGAAAAGTCGAAGAAAACCTGCAAGACGTTCCCGTCTCGGTCACTGCCTTCAGCGGAGAAACTTTTGAAGAAGCCGGGCTGACCGAATTTGCCGATATATCCCAACTCACACCCAATTTTGACGTCAGGCCACGAGGAGCGACCGGAGCACTTTTTGCTACTCTCACTATCCGTGGTCAAACTTCCGGTTTTTTGACACTGAACGCAGATCAGGCTGTCGGGATAAACATCAATGGTGCGCCGATTACACGCGGCACCAGCTTGTTCTCCAATTTGTTTGATATTGAACGCATTGAGGTGCTGAAAGGTCCGCAAGGCACGCTCTATGGCAAGAATACCACAGGCGGAGCGGTGAATGTCGTCACAAGGGGCCCCGAACTCGACGAGATAAGCGGCTATGGTCAGTTTACATATGGTTCATTTGATCGGACGGACGCGCAGCTAGTCGCCAATGTGCCGCTGGTGGAAGACACGCTTGGCATTCGCCTTGGTGCTGCGCTGACACATCGAGATGGTTTTGGCATCGGGGTGGGAACGGGCCGGGAACTGGCAGATGATAATGAAATTTTCCTGCGCGGTTCACTGTTATTCGAACCTAGCGACACGTTCTCCATCCGCATCAATGCAGATTATCATGATGTTGATGAGTCCACTTCGATCTTCCGGTCTTTACGATCAGCATCGCTGGACCTTGGCTTTTTCATCCTGCCAATTGCCGTCGAAACGACCGATCCGAATTTTTATGCCGGCAACGATTTTCGCGCCGAGGCGCCATTTGCGAGATCGGATGAGTTTAACATCAATGCCACGGCGACCCTTGACCTGGGCGGTGCCAGGCTGGAATCCATAACGAGTTATCGCGAACAAAATTCACTGACACTGGTGCAATCCGCTCCGAGTACGTCCGTCACTCTGGGTCAGGATTCCGACCTGTTTGCGCAGGAGCTGCGTTTGTCCGGAACGGCCCGGGATGACCGGTTAACCTGGCAGTTCGGTGTTTTCTATTCCAAAGAGTCTGGTGAAGATATTGATAATGTTGGAGGGTTTCAGACCACGGCCGCAGAAAATGAAGGCTGGTCTTTGTTCACGCAGAACAGCTTTGCAATTACCGATCAGTTGAAATTGACCCTTGGCCTTCGCTACACAAATGAAGATCGCGAAGTACGAGATATTTCGCCGGTTGTGTCTGGACTTCTCCAGAATAATGCAAGTTTTGATGCCTTCTCCTCGCTGGCCAGTCTCGACTTCAAGCCAACAGACGAGACGTTACTATATGCCAGTATATCACGCGGCTTCCGAAGCGGCGCGATCGATCAGGACAATCTGGCGACCATCGTCGAACCCGAATTTGTGTTGAACTATGAAGCGGGCTTCAAAGCAGATCTGTTCGATAACAATGTCCGCTTCAACACGTCCGTTTTCTATAGTGACTATACCGACATCCAGCGGACAGCGTTCGACCCCGATAGTATCGGCATGACGGGTGTGCCGACAACCGTGCTACGAAATGCTGCCGAAGCCACTATCTGGGGTTTCGAGGCAGAGCTTCAGGCGACGCCAGTGGATGGATTGTCCTTGGGGGCCACTGTTGGATATACCAATGCGGAATTTGACGAGTTTATTGATTTCGACGCGGCGGGCAATCTCCTTGACCGGACCGATGAGCCGCTTGGCGGCCCGGAGTGGCAGTTTAGTCTGAACGGCCGGTACGAATATTATATCTCCGACACGACCAAGCTTGGTATTCAGGCGAACTATTTCTGGATTGGCGAGGATGTCCTTGCTGCGCCGTCTGTAATTGCAGTGCTGGACCCCGGCGAAGGGTCAATCGAATCGATTGGCTTGCTGAACGGTCAGATTGATCTCGATCTTGAGAAATGGGGCGGCCTGAACATCGCTGTCTTTGGCACGAACATTTTGGATAAGGAATATTTTGTCGGCGGTATTGCGCTCGATCTGTTTGGGGGAATCTCCAACAGGCTGGTTGGTGAACCACGGCAATGGGGTATTCGCGTGACAAAAGACTTTTAGAACAGCAGAAAGACGGCTTGAAATTCGTCATCATTTGCGAGGATAATATGGAAACCGGACTGGAACTAGACACGCGCTCGAAACTGCTCAAAGCAGCCGTCGTGCAATTTGGTAAATTTGGCTTTGCTGGCACCTCTGTGCGCAAAATCGCTGATGATGCTGGTGTAAACCACGGTTCGATCAAATATCATTATTCCAGCAAGGATGACCTTTGGCGCGCCGCCGTGGCCTATCTCTATGGCTTGCTCGATGAAGCCGTGCACAAGGATGAGGCAGAATGGAAAAACATGTCTCCGCGCGAGCAAATCATCAACAGTGCCACCAACTATATCCGTTTTTCTGCAAAGCATCCTGAATTGAGCCGGATCGTTTTTTTCGAAACGATGCACGAGAGCGAACGTCTGGAATGGCTGACAGAGAATTTTATCCGGCCCTACACATCGCGTGCGATTGCCCGCGTTGCCTTGGCGCAGGAGCAAGGCGTCTATGTTGATGACGTGCCTGCGATGAACCTGCATTATGTCAATATTGCCGCAGCCAAGAATATCTTCCTCATGGCGCCGGAAATCAAACGGGCCTTCGACATTGACGTCTTTGATGATGACCAGATTGAACAGCATATTGATGCCGTGTTGAAACTGACCATACGTCCGGAAAACACGGAAGAAAAACCATCACAAGATGGCGCGGACGCAGATACGAGTATTTCCAATGTGACTTAGCTTAGCCCCCCGCCAAAACTGACGCCACCTCAGGCGTTGCGCGGTATCGGGTATGACATGAAAGGATGAAAATGCTTGATATAGTGATCAAAGGCGGAACCATAATTGATGGATTGGGCGGCGCCTCTCGCATCGGAGATGTTGGCATCAAAGACGGAATGATCGTCGAGATGGGTGACGCGATCACGACGGTTGCCGACGAAGTGGTTGATGCACAGGGCGCGATTGTCACCCCCGGCTTTGTTGATATTCACACCCATTATGACGGTCAGGTGAGCTGGGATGATGAAATGAATCCATCCGCCAGCCACGGGGTAACATCGGTTGTGATGGGCAATTGCGGCGTCGGCTTTGCGCCGGTTCCACCGGGTGGGGAGCGGGATCTGATCGAAGTGATGGAGGGTGTTGAAGATATACCCGGCACTGCCCTTTATGAGGGCATAGAATGGGGTGCTTGGGAGAGCTTTCCCGAATATCTGGACTATATCGCCTCACGAAAATTTGCGTTGAACATCGGCGCCCAGATCCCCCACGCCGCCGTACGCAACTATGTTATGGGTCAGCGCGGCCGGGACAATGAAGCGGCGACGCAGGATGATCTCGATAAAATGGCAAAGATTGTCAGAGACGGTCTGGAAGCGGGAGCTGTTGGATTTTCAACCTCTCGCACCATCGGGCACCGTTCGACACATGGTCATTCCATTCCCGGCACATTTGCGGCGGATGACGAAATCCTGACCTTGGCCAACGCGATGACCAAGGCGGGCAAAGGCGTCTTTGAGCTTATCCCCGCTGGCGTGATTGGCGATCTGGAAATGCTGGGCGGTGAAAAACGGAGCGCCGAGCAGGAACTGGAGCTGATGACGCAAATATCACGTGACAGTGGCCGGCCAGTGACCTTCACTCTGCTTCAGCATTCCGACGAAAAAACGGCATGGCGCGAGATCCTCGAAAAAGTGTCAGCCGCCAATCGCGAAGGCGCGCATCTCTTCCCCCAAATTGCTTCGCGCCCAATCGGGTTGGTAACAAACCTCAGAACCTATCATCTGTTTCAGCGCCGGGAGACATTTCTCAAGCTGCGCGACTTGCCATTTGATCAGCTCCTGACCGAGATGCGCAAACCGGAAGTCCGCGCCGCAATTCTTTCTGACCAGGACATAAAACCTGACCTGCCAGGCACGATGGAAAACGTCTATTACATGTTTAAAATCGCGACGGCGAGCCTGTTCGAGATCGAAGATCCGATCGATTACGAGCCAACCGCAGACAAGAGCTTCAAAGCCCGGGCGGCCGCATTGGGTCAAGATGAAGAGGAATTCATGTATGATTTCCTGCTCAAAGATGACGGGTCCCGGTTCGCCATCGTACTGGGCAGCAATTTCTATGACTATAATCATGATGCGATTCACGAGATGCTGTCTCATCCCGAAACAGTGACCGGATTAAGCGATGCCGGGGCCCATGTCACTTTGATATTCGATGGCGTCGCGCCCACCTATCAGATGACGCACTGGAGCCGTGACCGAAAGCGGGGCGCGCAAATACCGCTTGAATTTATCGTCCACAAACAAAGCTATAAAAATGCCCAGCTTTACAATCTGCAGGATCGGGGTTCGCTGGAAGTTGGCAAGCGGGCAGATATTAACGTTATCGATTTCGATCAACTGAAACTCGGCGGACTGGAAGTGCATGCAGACCTGCCGGCTGGGGGCAAGCGCATCTTGCAACCGGCATCGGGCTATATCGCGACCTATGTAAATGGTGTCAAAACCAGAGCGAATGATCGGGATACCGGTGCACGGCCCGGCCACTTGCTACGCGGGTGAGTGAGCCAAGATCATTCAGCCAAGCCGTCGGGGGAGAAACATCTCATGACCAGTGATAATATCGTTGCGCTAAAGCCCTATCAACTCGCGGCCTTGCTGGTCATTTTCATGACCGTTTTTGCAGCGCCGCTGACCATCGCCTTTAATATCGGTGCAATTGTTTCTGCGTTTGACGCAACGCGTACCGAGGCCGGACTGGTAATGACGGCAGAAGGCGTAGCGGTATCCATTGCTTCGATCATAGGGTCCCGTCTCATATCAAAATATTATCTCAAAACATTGCTGGTTGCGGGCTTATTGCTGGTCATCGCGGGCAATGCACTGACCATGATGGCGACGGATATCCCCATGATGGTCGTCTGCCGCGCATTGGCTGGTCTGGGTATCGGAACGGTCATCAGTTCGATCATGGCGACTGCCGCACGTACCCCCAAGCCTGAAATGACCTTTGGCTGTGTCAATGCTAGCGCAGGCGCGTTCATCTCGCTGCTCGCACTTGCCGTTCCCTTTGCGATAATCCGCGGTGGCCTAGACGGCGCATATGGGCTCTACACCGCTCTTGCCGTAATGGGGTTGATTCTGATCACGGTGATTCCAAATAACAAAGCTCCAACCAACAGTTCTCCCGCAACAGCATCGGGGAACAAAAAACCTGTCGGACGGTTTGCGGCCAATGCAGGATGGATTGCGCTTTTGGGCCTGGGTATTTTCTTCTTTGGTCAGGCAGGTATTGCCGCCTTTGTGGAACGCATAGGGGCCGATGTCGGGATTCCGCTCGCGAAAATCGGAACGATATTCTTCTTTGCAGGTCTGTTGACTATCGTCGGCCCCATCTGCGCTGGTATCGTTGGCGCGCGCTTCGGCAGTACGAAACCGCTTGTGCTTGTGGGTGTGTTTATTTGTCTCGCGGTAATCGGCATTGCGATTAGCGGAGAGAAAATCGGCTTCTACATCGGCGTTCCGATGATCATGATCATGCCAGCCATCATGTTGCCATCCTTCCTCGGCGGTCTGGCGGTGGTCGATCCGACGGGCCGTCTTGCGGGCGCGCATCCGGCCTTCGCGACCATGGGCGGTGCCATGGGGCCGGTGGCAGCGGGTATGATCTCGGATATCGGGGGTTTTGCGACCCTTGGGTGGTTTATAGTGGCTGTGCTGATCATCGGAATGACGCTGATGGCTGCCGCTACATTCAAGGCAGATAGTCTTCGCTCAAATAGCTTGCAGCCTGCGGAATAGAGAGACACGACCCGATGCATCCTCGCTTTTTTGCGGAAACCCACCCCGGCCATTTTGCAGCGATTATGGCCGATGGTTCTCGGGCATTGCTTTACGCAGAGCTGGAAACGCGAGCGAACAAGGGGGCGCATTATTTTCGGTCGCTTGGTATCCATAATGGAGACGCCATTGGCATTTGGCTGCACAATGGTATTGAATTTTTCGAAGTCTATTGGGCGGCCCAAAGAGCGGGCGCTTATATATGTCCGATATCGACCCAACTTACCGCAGAAGATGCGGCCTATATCCTGAACGACAGCGGTGCCAAACTTGTTGTCACCGACATTCTCGTGAAATCTGCAAAGGAACTCATTGATCGCAAGAGCAATCTGGTTTCTGGCCGGCTTGCTATTTTAGAAGGCACGCGATTGAGCGAAACAATTGCGCCGTTCCCAGAAACACCGATTGTCGACGAACGAGCGGGCTATCAGATGGTCTATTCTTCCGGAACGACAGGGCGTCCAAAGGGTATTAGAATTCCCTTATCGGATCAGCCTGCGGAAGCTTCCTTGAAGCGCGCTGAGCTGATGCAAAAGAGCTATGGGCTTGGTCCGCATTCCGTTCTGCTTGCCCCAGCTCCACTATATCATACCGCTCCCTTGATTTTTTCGACCATTCCGCAGCGCCTTGGCGCAACGATCGTCGTCATGCCCAAATTTGATCCGGAAGAAGCTCTTCGACTCATTGAGAAATATCGGATTACTTTTGTTCAAATGGTCCCGACAATGTTCATCAGGCTTTTAAAACTGCCTCAGGCCATCCGCGAACAATATGATCTCTCGTCTTTGCAGACAGTCCTGCACGCTGCGGCACCCTGCCCTGTTGAGACAAAGCGCAAGATGCTCGATTGGCTGGGCCCGATTATCTATGAATATTATGCAGGATCGGAGGGCAATGGCTCTACAGCTATCGGACCGGAAGAATGGCTTGAAAGACCAGGGTCAGTTGGCAAGGCGCAGGACACTACAATTCATATTTGTGGCGAAAATGGCGAAGAGCTGCCCGCCGGTGAAGATGGTCTCATCTACTTTGCCGGTGGCGCCAATTTTGAATATTTGAATGACCCTAACAAAACCCACGATTCCCGTCATCCGAAGTACCGTGATTGGAGCACATTGGGGGACATTGGTCATGTTGACGAAGACGGCTATCTTTACCTGACCGACCGCAAAAGCTTCATGATCATTTCGGGCGGCGTCAATATCTATCCGCAGGAGGTCGAAAACCTGCTTATCCAGCATCCCGATGTCGACGATGTTGCAGTGATTGGAGTTCCCAACGCGGATATGGGAGAAGAGGTTAAAGCAGTCGTACAGCCCAGAAGATGGGAAGAACGCGGCAAAGACCTGGAAGACCGCTTGCTAAATCACTGCCGATCAAAATTGAGCCACTACAAATGGCCGCGATCGATAGATTTTGAACGAAAATTACCCCGCCACGAAACTGGTAAACTTTACAAGCGCGAGCTCAGGAAACGTTACTGGGTTTGAATTTGGTTATGGGAATATATTCCCGCCCCTTGCTTCATAAATTTTTCCAGAGATGTCGATTTTATTTGCTGAAAATTTGGAAGATTATTATATAGAAAACTGGCAGCGACCGGTGTGGTTCTAACATTAGCTAGGCTGCCCACTTTCAAGGATAATTGAATATGTTTGTTACTGTAACTTCGGTAGCAGCTATGCTTGTCATGGCGTCAGCTCCCTCTGATGATATGGATTTGGCACGCACAGTATATAGCAATTGCGTTATCGATAAAGTGATTGCGCATCTCGATAGCAAGACTGCTGAAAACGAGAGCAAAACACTGCTATCCGGTGTCTGTGAAACGGAGAAAAAGGCATTTTTCAATGCTGTCGTCAAATATGAACGCAGCGAAGGATCGACTGCAGCTGAAGCAAAAGAATTTGCGGATGAAGAAGTGCAAATGATTCTTGACGATAACACTGAGTCCTATGCCGAACATTTTGCGAATGACACACGTCCTGTAAAAGGCGTTTAAAGCAGCAATATTGATTTCTCTAAGGCTGCGTCGCCTTGCTTCGCGGCCCTTTTTCGTCTGAACTTTGATAAAACTGGTTCGATTTTGATCACTGGTCTTTTTTATATGTTACGCTACGATGGCGCGGAATAATCTATCATGATGTTCCAATGAATCGGGGTGACCTATTAAATTCTTTGACGAAATGCTCGGAGACGCAAAGTCCGTTCGAGAACCCTATCTCGATTATAACCAATGGTTTGAAGACGAAGATCCTGCTCGCATTCATCGCAAAGCTGGACAGGCAGAGGCCTTTTTTCGCAAAACCGGTATCACATTTAATGTCTATGGCACCAATGAGGCGGATGAGCGCCTTATTCCCTTTGATGTGGTGCCTCGCGTTATATCCGCAAGGGAATGGCGCAAATTATCGCGAGGAATAGAACAGCGTGTTAGTGCGCTGAATGCTTTCCTGCATGACATATATCATCGTCAGGAAATCCTTCGGGCTGGCCGCGTTCCATTCGAACTGATCGCCAATAACGAAGCGTTCCTGCCACAAATGGTCGGCGTTGATCCGCCAGGCGGAATTTACACGCACATCGTCGGCACAGATATTGTGCGAACCGGGCCGGATGAATTTTTTGTACTGGAGGACAATGCACGTACCCCGTCAGGCGTTTCCTACATGCTGGAAAATCGCGAGACGATGCTACAAATGTTTCCAGAACTATTCTCGCGGATCCCGATTCAGCAAGTCAGCAACTATCCCATCAATTTGCGGCGTTCACTGGGGGCCTGCGCGCCACCACAATGTGAAGGGAAACCGGTCGTAGCTGTGCTGACACCAGGTATCCATAACTCGGCTTATTTCGAACATAGCTTTCTGGCCGATCAGATGGGAGCGGAGTTGGTAGAAGGTCATGATCTGAGGGTTGTTGATGGCCGGATCGCCATGCGGACAACACAAGGATATACGGCGATTGATGTTCTTTACCGGCGAGTTGATGACGAATATCTTGATCCACTTAACTTCAATCCGGATTCCATGCTTGGCGTCCCTGGCATCATGGATGTTTACCGGTCGGGCGGCATTACTATCGCCAACGCGCCGGGAACCGGCATCGCCGACGACAAAGCGCTGTATTCTTACATGCCGGAGATCGTAGAATTTTATACCGGTGAAAAGCCGTTGCTGAACAATGTGGAAACTTTTCGCTGTTCTGATCCTCAGCATTTGCAATATGTGCTCGATAATCTCGCTGAGCTGGTAGTCAAGGAAGTCCACGGGTCTGGTGGCTATGGAATGCTTGTGGGACCTGCAGCGAGCAAGGCAGAAGTGGAAGAGTTCCGCAAAAAACTGATTGAGCGGCCATCCAATTATATCGCGCAGCCTACATTAGCGCTGTCTACAGTACCGATTTTCACTGAAAAAGGTCTGGCCCCTCGTCATGTTGACCTCCGACCGTTCGTCCTGATGTCACCAGAGCGGATCGACATCACGCCCGGAGGATTGACCCGGGTCGCGATGACCGAAGGATCACTCGTTGTAAATTCTAGCCAAGGTGGAGGCACCAAGGACACTTGGGTGCTGGAGGAATAGAGCGATGCTAGGAAAAACCGCAGGCGGCCTTTTTTGGATGTTCCGATATCTAGAGCGCAGCGAAAACAACGCGCGATTGTTAGACGCCGGCTTTCGCATCGCTTTGACCCGATCAGCGAGTGCGTCAGAAGAATGGAAGTCGGTGCTGAAAACCGCTGGCTCTGTTATTGACTATGACGCGCAGCACGGCGTTTATGAGTCGAAAAAAGTCATCGACTTTCTGCTCCGCGATCTGAGCAATCCCTCTAGCGTCATATCCATTATGAAAGCCGCGCGAGACAATGCGCGGCTGGTCCGCACGGCGCTCACCCGGGAGGTGTGGGAGGCAACGAACGAAGGTTGGATCACGCTCAAGGAATTGCTGGACCAACCGGTTCCTGAGAAAGATCTGCCCGATGCACTCAGCATCATACGAAAACAGAACGCGCTGGTTCGCGGTGCAACCCATGGCACGATGCTGCGCAACGACGGATTTTACTTTACCCAGCTGGGTACATTCATGGAGCGAGCCGACAATACCGCACGCATATTGGACGTAAAATATTATCTGCTGCTGCCTTCGATTGCAAAAATAGGTTCGTCGCTCGACAATGTCCAATGGGAAACAATTTTGCGATCTGTGTCGGCACAACGGGCTTATCGCTGGCTAAATGGCGCGCAGATTAGCCCCGCCAATATTGCCGAGTTTCTTATCCTCCACCGGCAGATGCCGCGTTCGCTGGCCTATTGCGCACAGCAAGTTGATGAAAGCTTGCGCTTTTTGCAGGAGGAATATGACGTCGAGCATAAATCCTGTCGCCTCGCGCGCGAGCTCTACCAAGGACTGAAATCAGGCCAGATAGACGAGATTTTCGAAGATGGACTTCACGAATATATTGAAGGTTTCTTGAATAAAAACAGCAGTTTGGGCGCGCAAATTGAGCGTGACTACAGGTTCCAGGGATAATCATGCAGCTTCTTGTCAAACACAGCACAACTTATACTTATGACGCCGCCGTAGCTTATGGTTTGCAGCAAATCCGTCTTACACCCAAATCACGCGATGGTCAGCGCATTCTAAGCTGGAACATGACCGTCGAAGGCGGAAAAAAAGAGCTGCAATTTAGCGATCAGCATAACAATCAAGTTGATCTGATCAGCATCATCTCGGGCGGTGAACAGATTGTTATACGTTGTGAGGGCGTGGTTGAAGTTGATCAGAATGATGGGGTCATTGGTTCTCATCGCGGTTTCATGCCGCTCTGGGGTTTCCAGCAATCAACACCGCTGACGCAAGCTGGCCCAGAAATCGACAGTCTATTGAAGATCTTAGAGGATGGGCATTCAGGCGAGATTGACCGGGCGCATGCCTTGTCCGCCTTGATCGTTGAAAAAGTACCTTATGCAATTGGTGCAACCAACGCTGAAACGACTGCTGAAGAGGCTATTCAGGCAGGAGCGGGGGTCTGTCAGGATCATGCTCATATTTTTATCACAGCAATGCGACTGCTCGGTCATCCGGCCCGTTACGTGTCGGGGTATCTCATGATGAATGACCGCGATGATCAAGATGCCACTCACGCTTGGGCAGAAGCGCATTTTGACGGCATAGGATGGATCGGCTTTGACGTTTCGAACGGATATTCACCGGACGAGCGCTATATTCGCGTTGCAACTGGTCTGGATTATCAGGAGGCATCTCCGGTTTCGGGCATGCGATACGGCGGCACATCGGAAAATATGGTTGTTCAACTGCAGGTTCAGCAGTAAGCAACCGATGCGCTTAAGGCGGTGCTGATAGGGATTACCAAATCATGACATATTGTGTGGGACTGCGGCTCGACAGGGGTTTGGTGTTCATGTCTGACACCCGCACCAATGCCGGCGTCGACGATATTGCTCAGGTCAAGAAAATGAACAGTTGGGAAGTCCCGGGAGAGCGGGTGATCACTCTACTCTCCGCTGGAAATCTTGCGACGACACAGGCGGTTATTAGCGTTCTCGATGAAAGAACCAAGGCCCCGGAAGATCGCGCGCCCTCGATATTGACCGCACCTTCGATGTTTCAAGTGGCGACGATAATTGGCGACACTTTGCGGGAAATTGTTCTCGCCCATAGTGAAACAGGCCCGGTCTCGGAATCGGCATTCGGCGCAACTCTGATTGTCGGCGGCCAGATAAAAGGTATGGAGCCGCGCCTGTTCCTGATTTATCCCGAAGGCAATTTCATAGAAGCTGGTGACGACAACCCATTTTTTCAATCCGGAGAGACGAAATACGGGCGTCCAATTCTCGTCCGCGCCTTGAAACCCGACATGAGCTTCGAACAGGCGGTCAAATTACTTTGCGTTTCTTTCGACTCAACGATCAGCGCAAATGCAGGCGTGGACCTCCCGATTGATTTGCAGGTTTATGAGACCGATAGCTACACAATCACAGAAAAGCGCCGGATTGAAAGGGATGACCCCTATTTCAATACAGTATCACGGGGGTGGAGCGAAGCCTTGGATGTTGCATTTGCGACATTGCCCGATTTCAAATTCTGACTGTTCAGCGCGCAATTCTTAGTTTGAGATAGAGATTAAAACGCACCTACGCAATATTGCGTATCGCGCAGCGATGCATCTCACGCCAAGTGTAAATTATGACTTGGAAAACAATACGCCTTGAACTGGCCCGAACCGCTGAGCATCCCGATGGATCATCAGCCCATGCCTATGTGTTTCGCGTTCCGCTCGATGATGATGGCCTGATAGATACGGTTGCGCTTCGTAAAGCGGAAAAGCGACCTGTGGTCAGACGCTTCTGGCCAGGGGAGCGCGATCAAAACGGCGTGGTTATTTCCAGCGATAAGGGCTGGGCCTTTTCCTACAAGGTCGGTGATGATGATGACGAATTGATATTCGGCTTGCAAAACCATCCGATCAAAGTGGGCGAATATCTGACCATCACCGAAACCGACGACAGCGAGTTACCGTTTAAAGTGGTGAGTTGCCACGAATAGGACTTGTTGAATGAAGGGGGCAAATGGAGGAATCATCATGCTTTTTCGTGCGCAATTTTCTCGCAGTCTGTTAGTCGGCGCTGGGCTCCTATGCTTTGCGGGCAGTCCGGCCGCCGCCGAATGTGTGATAGGTTCCGAACCGCTTTTCGATCCGTTCGCGCCCTATAAGGGCGGCTCCGCTATCGTCCACAAGGATAGTGGTTTCGTTTTTCCCGCAGAAACGGCCGGATTCCGGCGTCTGTGCGAAATGACCACAGATTTCTCCGGCGACAATTTCCAGATCCGCTACGAACGGACAATCGGCGACCAGCCGATAGCCGTCGACATAGCCGTCGTCCATCTTGAAGACCTGACCGCGCGCGACCATTACCGGATCATAAAGCCCACCGTAATGTCCCATTATGCCAGCGCCTCGATCGAGTCCGAGGGTGATTATTTCGTTTCGGGGCGAGAAGATTTGACCGCCTATCAAGGCATATTTGATGGACAGAAAGATGACGTGCCGTGGCATGTCAGCCTCACCGCGATTGACTATGGTTATTGGGATGCCCGGTTGATCGCATCCTATCCCCACCAACTCGATGTGCCTGCTCAAGAAGCGCTGATGGAACTGGTCGCGGCCTTTCAGTGGCAAAGCCCTGCAAGCGAAGAGGCTGAGGAAGGGAAACCGTGAAACGCATCGCAATTATTGACGGACATCCTGATCCTGATCCGGCGCGTTTCGGTCACGCGCTTGTTGCGGCCTATGCCAATGCCGCTAGAGAGGCGGGTCATGAGGTTCGTGAAATCCGTCTGGCGGGCCAGGATATTCCGATATTGCAAAGCCGAAAACAATGGCTGGAAGATGATGTACCGAGCAGTATCAAACCCGGGCAAGACGCCATCCAATGGGCGCAGCATATCATGTTTCTTTACCCTCTATGGATGGGTGATATGCCAGCGCTATTGAAGGCGTTTATCGAACAAGCCTATCGCCCTGGTTTTGCGCTTGATTATGGCGAAGAGGGCGACCGAAAAATGCCGAAAAAACTTCTGACCGGACGGTCCGCCCGCTTGGTGGTCACAATGGGCATGCCGGCGATTTTCTATCGCGCCTATTTCGCTTCCCACAGTGTGCGCAGTTTCAAACGCAATATTCTGGCTCTCACCGGTATTGATCCGGTCGCAACCTCATTAATCGGCAATGTGGATGGCAGCGTCAAACATCGTGAACGCTGGCTCAAAAAAATGACGGACCATGGCGCTAATGGTGATTGATGAAGCTAGAGAGGCGCTCCGTAACATCCCTTATATAGCGCTCAAAATGATCGGGATAGACTCTCACTATTGGTGCTTCCTAGGCGGAACGTCATCAAAAATAGGAGAAAAATCATGAAATCCGTGCTGCTTTACGTCAATGACGATACCGGTTTGGAGGCGAGGCTCCAGGCAGCACTGGATGTAACCCGCGCTGTCGGTGGGCATCTCCACTGCCTGCGCGCCAATCCTTATAACCCGCAAATGGCGTTCGACGGCGTGACGGGCATGTCTGTTGTATATGATGTAGCAAAGCTGACGCAGGAAGCCGATCAAAAATTGCGTGCGGAGATTGAAGGTCGGTTGGCCGACGAAGATGTGCCTTGGGACTATCAGGAAGCCAACGCCAGTCCAGCGCGCGGATTATCGCGCAATTCAGCACTGGCGGATCTTATAGTTTTAAGCTCTGCCAGTGGCGACAAGGACAACGTTCTGCCGCTTGGTATATTGGGCGACGTGCTTTTCAACACGCATGTCCCCGTACTGGTTCAGCCGGATGGTGTAAAAAAATTCGATGCGGCGGGTCCCGCTGTTGTCGCCTGGAATGGCAGTTTCGAAGCAGGCAATGCCCTGCGCGCCGCCGTGTCCATGCTGCATCTGGCTAGCACGGTGCATATCCTGACGGTGGACGAGGACAAAGATCATGATTTGCCCCCACTTGCCGCATCAGAATATCTCTCCCGACACGGTATCACCTCCGAAATACACAGTATGTCGGCCAAAAAACCATCGGTTGAAGCGGTACTGTTATCAACCATCGATGCACTGAAAGCCAGCTATATGGTAATGGGTGCCTATGGCCAGAGCCGTGCACGCGAGTTTCTTTTCGGCGGCGTCACGCGAAGCCTTTTCAGGGATTGCCAGGTACCTCTCATCGTCTCCCACTAAGTTATTTGTGAGGGCGTCATGGCCGACAACCCAACCATCAAATTTCACGGTGCCGCTGGCACGGTGACCGGCTGCTGTTTTGAAATTAGCGGTGCAGGCAAGACGATACTCGTCGATTGCGGTTTGTTTCAGGGGACCCGGTCGCTCGAAAAACTCAACTATGAGCCACTTCCCTTTGATGTCGGCAAAATTGATGCGATCATCCTGACCCATGCGCATTTGGATCATAGTGGTCGACTCCCCTGCTTGTATAATCACGGCTTCAAGCCACCGACTTACTGCACCGCGCCTACTGCCGATATTTTGAAGCCGCTGCTGCTCGATTCAGCAAAGTTACAGGCCGCATCAGTGGAGCGCCGCAACCGACGAGCGGATCGGGCCGGGCTTCCGCCTTTCTATCCCCTATATACGGGTCCAGATATCACGAAGCTGATGAAAAACATCAACGCAGTCGATTATTGCGAGCAAGTGGATCTCGGCAATGGTGTGTCCTTCCGCCTGTGGGATGCACGGCATATTATCGGTTCCGCCTCGGCCGAGATTAGCATTGCCGGACAGAGGCTGATGATATCAGGCGATATCGGTTCCGGTTCGGCGATATGTTGCGCTGGTCTGGAATTAGGCGGATATAATCATATCATCTGTGAGGCCACCTATGGTGCGCGTAACAGGGAAGAAACGCTGATCAGCGAACGCCGGGAAGCACTTGCCAATTTTGTCGAGGGTACCCTCAAATCTGGAGGCAACCTTCTTATTCCCGCTTTTGCTGTCGAACGCACGCAGGTCATCCTGGAAGATTTTCTGGCACTGCTTGATTCGGGCCGATTACCACCAATCAATATCTTTTTGGACGCGCCATTGGCCCAGAAAGTTACGCAAGCGATGCTCAAATATCGCGACAATGGAGCGGACCTTCTCAAACGTCCGAACATCCGCTTCGTACAGTCTGTTGCAGAGTCCAAGCAGCTTAACCAGATTACGGGAGTGGTTATTATTGCCGGGTCCGGAATGTGCGAAGGTGGCCGCATCCGCCATCATCTGGTCCGCAACTTGCCCAAACGCCAATCGCGCGTTTTGTTCACCGGTTTTCAGGTCGCGGGAACATTAGGGGCTGTTTTGACCGGGGGTACCAAAATGGCTCGCATCTCTGGCAATGATGTAATTGTGAATGCGGATATTGCGCTTCTTGAGGGCTATTCCAATCATGCTGATCGCAAAGGACTGGCACAGTGGATAAAAGAACATGGTCCAGTCTCGGGTTCCGTATTTCTTGTGCATGGCGAGGATAAAGCCCTGCACCGTCTCGCCGATGATCTCAGAGAGACGAAACGATATACAGACCCTGTAATCCCGGCCCTTGGCGAAATATGGGCGTTACAGCCGGACGCCCCTGCTGAGTTACAAGCGCCAGGCCGCGAGGATGCCGAGCAGCTGGTTGCGCCACAGGACTGGACATCACGGCTCGCCGCTTTGCGGTCTTCCATGCAACAAAAAGTGCGAGCGTTGCCGTCCGATCACGACCGCGAAAAAATGCTTAAAGCGCTCGAACAGGCGCTGGAAAGCTATCAGAAAGAAAAATTACTGGGTTGATCCCTGCCCCTTATGAATGACAGACCTCCTGTTCGGAACGGTCATTCGAGGCTGTCTGGATTGCCGCTTCGCCATCACGCCGATAAACATCGGGATAGAAAGTCACATTACCATCTGCCCCACCCTCGGCCGTAAAATAAGCGATATAGATGGGGATGGGTTCAGCAATGGACAGTGCCTGTGTGGTGCCTTCCTCCAAAATAGTGTCGACCGCTTCTGCGGAGTGGTCGCTAGCCAATACAGTCTTGGCAAAACCAATCGCGTCGCCGACTCTTATACAGCCGTGACTATAGGTTCTGACCTTTTCGGCGAACAGTGTCTTGTTCGATGTGTCATGCAAATAGACCGAATAAGGGTTCGGCATGATCAACTTCATCAGCCCCAGCGCATTGCCGGGCCCTGGTCGCTGGCGATAGCGACCATTCTGGAACACATAACCTTTGCGGCGGGCAGTTGTCGGCCGATTGCGGACCATCGCCCCGATCCCTTCAGCGACAATGGAGGATGGAATTTCCCACCAAGGGTTAAGAATGACGCCGCTGACTTTGGTATCAAATATGGGCGTTGGCGTCTTGGTCTTGCCGACAATGACCGGCCAGCTGCCCATTTTTTCATTGTCCTTCCACAGTGTGACTTCAAAGCTAGCGGCATTGGCGATCAAATAGGTATCTCCGAGATAAAGTGGCATCCAGCGCCAGCGTTCCATGTTCAGGGCTATGGCAGCGCGTTTTTGGGGATCAGTCTCGGACGCCAAAGCCGTTCGCAGCGAATGATAATGCGGGTTTTTTGGCTTATAGGCCTCAAACAGCGGGCCAAGTTCGTTTCGGCTTAAAGCTAGCCTTATTAATTTGTCATTATCGATCAGGTAATCGCGGCTTTTGATATGCCATCGCGCGCGGTCGAGACCTTTGATGCATCCTTCCAAATGGGCATGTGCGAGCTGCTTTGCGGCGGCTGTTGCCGCTTTGAAATCGAAAATATCAAATTTGCTCGAAATTCCGCAGCCGACAAGCCCATCAGCCGACATATTGTCAATTAGCGCTTTTAAATGAACAACCTGTGCCGGCGTCCATTGCGGCGGACTGGCCGGCTGTGCCGACGCCGTGCCGATAGACAATGAGGCGGCGATGCAAATGAGCAGTTTTTTCATCTATCCCTTGTTTAGCCCTCGGTGCCTTACCACAATAGGTATATCTACATAATCCCAAACCTCCCGGATTGTGGTAGAATATGATGGTAATGAAACGCAGAACAATCTTGAAAACAGGCCTTGTGGGTTTTAGCGCTTTGCTATCCCCTGCACTTCCCGCAGTGGCCAAAGCACCATCATTGCTGGATCCCAAACTGCTCGCGAAGGCGAAAGCGGCGCTGGAAACGTATGATACATCCATTACGCATAAGGATGTCATTGGCATTGCCGACTATGCCCTTCACTCGGCAAAAACTCGCTTCCATCTCGTGGACCTTATGAATGGTCGAACCACGTCCTTGCTCGTTGCGCATGGCAAGGGGTCGGACAAAAAGCATACCGGTTGGTTGCAACAATTTTCCAACATCCCTGGCTCCGAAGCCTCATCCGGTGGTAGCTACAGGACCGCTGAAGCCTATGTCGGCAAGCACGGCCGTTCCCGCCGCCTCAATGGACTGGAGCCGAGCAATGATCTGGCCTATCAGCGCGCGATTGTGATCCACGGCGCTTGGTATGTCGATAACAAGATGGTCAGCAAGCACGGGAAAATCGGGCGCAGCCAGGGCTGCTTTGCGTTTTCAGAAACGGATCTCAATCAAGTTCTTCAGCGCCTCGGCAGCGGACGTCTGCTCTATGCCGACAAAGGCTGAAGCAGAAGAAAGTCAAACCTCACCGCGGGTCACGCACCATCATTACATCCTGTTTGAGCCAGCCCAATAGCACTCGGGCATTATTTCCCATACTTGCACGCATAAAGCCGCTTTTGCCATGGGTACCGAGCACAACGAGATCGGATTTCACTTCCTTGATCTTGTTAAACAAAACAACACCAAGCTCGCCCTTTTCGTTCGAAGCTTCCAATCGTTTGAACGTGGCATTATCAATTGTGGTCTGCGCCAAAAAACGTTCCATTGATTTCGCTTCCTCTGAACCAATGTCCGTTGCGACCTGGTCGGATTTCAACCAGCCGCTATAGGGTACATTATAAGCGTGGACGAGATGTAGCGGCACCTCTGGGAACAGTTCCGCGGCGGTGTTCAGGGCTGTCATCGAACAGTCAGAAAAGTCGGTCGCAATCAATATACTACTATAGGGCTTAACCGGCTTGCGCTTGATGATCAGCACCGGAATGTCCGCATGGCGGACAATATAGTCTACTGGCGATCCCAGAAAAATATCGCTAAATCCGTCATAATGGGCCACGCCCGTTACGATCAGACCACAGCGTTCCCGCCTGGCGGTTTCAATCACCAGCTCGCCAATATTGCCCATTTCGATGATGAATTGCACATCCACATCGGTCTCAGGCAATTCCTCTTCCAGCTGGACCCGCGCCTCTTTAGGGACCAACGCCTTTTTCTTTGCTTGCTTGGGGTCGAGCACATGAACCACAATCAAGCGCGTGCCCCAAATCTTTGCCAGCGTTAGTGCGCGATCAAAGGCCCGGTCACAACGTGCTGTCATGTCGGTTGCTAACAAGATCGGTTTGCTGGTCGTCCTGATGTCAGTCATGCGCGGAAATTCTCCCCATGTAGTTCTAATAAAACGAGTGCAGGCCACCTTTCCTCCTTGTTACCCCAGGGGGGAGTGGGGAAAGGGGTGTTTGAAGGGATAGAAAGGCGACCTGCGTACCTCCTCAAACCGGCAACTATGCGGTATTGATCGGGATCTTTCGTTCTTTTTCGAGCGCTTCAGCGCTTTTGGGAAGGTGGACCGTCAGCAAGCCATCCTTGGCTTCTGCGCTGATTTTCTGATGGTCAATGCCATTGGGCAATTTTATGGCTCGCTCAAACATGCCATAGTGCCGCTCAGAAAACATGAAGCTTTCACCTTCCTCTTCATTGCTTTCGGACTTCTCACCCGACAAGCGGAGCATGCCGTCGGACAGCTTGATTTCAATATCATCGCTGCTCATGCCCGGTACTTCGGCGACGAGCTCATATTCATCCTTTTTGTCGCGCATTTCGACAACCGGATCGGCATTATCGTATATTTTCTGCAACATTCGGCTGCCAAAAGCGTTGCCGGGTGTGTCATCAAACATCCGGTCAAATTCATCGCGCAGCCGGTTCAGCGGTTCCCACACATTGCTAACCTGCACCGGAACGCTCAACCGCCGAGAGCTGTCGGTAGATCCGCTTGTTTTGGCCGGTAGCTTTGCTTTCTTTTTGGTCATTGTCACATCCTCATTTTGTATCGCGTTGTCCTGTTCCCCCGTTACCAAAAAGGGATATGATCTTTACCCTGCGATTAAAATCAGTGGTGTTCCCTACGTAGTTTTACGTATTTCCAATATTACTTGTGCTCATGCTTAGGTCATGATCTATTTTACATTTTGGAATGACTGGCCATTCATAGTATGTTCGTTGCGTTGGGATGAAAGGAACTTTGTACCGTGCATGCATTCGGGTTGGATCAGATTGACCGGTCTGCCTATCTGGAAGCAGTGCTGTCCACTCTACCGGAATATATCATAGTCATTGGCCCCGATATGCAGATGTTGGACATTAATCAGTCGGGGCTTCGGCTGATCGGAGTAGAACAGCTAAAGGACCTGCCGAATCGTGATCCGCTGGAGCTGATATCAAATTCCTATCGCCCGGCGTTCAGAAAAGCTCTCAAGGCGGTCTTAAATGGCGACAGCGCAGTTATTAGCAAGCCGGTCCAGATTGAAGTGCACTCGCGCAGCGGCGCGCGGCATCTTTTGGAAACGCGCTTCGCACCCCTCAACAAAACCGGTGACGGGATCACGGCTGCCGTGATTACCGCCCGTGATATTTCGGAATTGCGCCACACCCTGGCCGTCGTTGAACAATCTACGTCGGTATTGCAGTCGATACTGGCTACGGTGCCCGATCCCATGGTGGTAATGGATGAAAAATGCCGCGTTACCTCGTTCAGCACCGCAGCAGAGCAACTTTTTGGTTATACCGAGAGCGAGCTACTCGGACAAAATATAAACATACTGATGCCAGCCCCCTATCATGACGAACATGATAAATATGTCGAGCGCTATGTCCGCACGGGAGAGAAACGCATCATCGGCATTGGCCGAACCGTCGAAGGACAAAAGAAGGACGGCACGATTTTTCCACTCCGGCTGGCCGTGGGCGAGGCCAAAGCGGGAGAGCACCGTCTGTTTACAGGCTTTATCATCGACCTGACCGAAACGCGCAACATCCAGGCTGAATTGCAGGCGTTGCAGGCTGACCTCCTGCATTCGTCCCGACTCAGCGCCGTCGGGACATTGGCATCAGCGCTGGCTCATGAAATTAACCAGCCCCTGTCGGCTATTGCCAATTATCTTTCGGCAGCGCGAGACATGCTCGATAGCGGCGTGGAAGCCAATAGGGACTTGCTCTACGAAGCTCTACAGGAAAGCGTCTCGGAAAGCCTGCGTGCCGGGACAATTGTCCGGCGGCTAAGGGAATTTGTCGCCAAGGGAGAGATTAACCGGGAAATCCTGTCGATCGCCCAGCTGGTCGAAGATGCGACGACTTTGGGGCTGGTCGGTGCCTATGATAAAGGTATTGAACATTCCATCGCTATTGATCCGGACACCAACCATGTCTTTGCCGACCGTGTGCAGATCCAGCAAGTGATGATCAATCTGATGCGTAATGCCATCGAAGCCATGACCGATAGTCCGGTCAAACATCTCAATATTACCGTGCGATCCGTGCCGGATGACAAAGTGGAGATTGCCATTTCGGACACGGGCAGTGGGATCGATCCGGACGTTGCCGAGAAAATCTTTGAACCGTTTACCAGCACAAAAGGCAGCGGCATGGGCCTTGGTTTGTCGATCTGCCGCACCATTATTGAGGCACATGAAGGAACCATAACGGCTGAGCCTAATCCGGAGGGAGGTACGATCTTCCGGATAACCCTTTTAAAATCCCATGAGGAGCAATCTGATGTCTAATGAACGTCTGGTCTATATTGTTGATGATGACGATGCGGTCCGCCGGTCCGCCGCATTCATGCTGCGCCATGCGGGATTTCAGGTCCGGCCGGTGGAATCAGGCATTGCCTTTCTGAAGCTCGCCAAAAATGCCGAGCGCGGCTGCGTTTTGCTGGATATCCGCATGCCGGAAATGAACGGGCTGGAGGTTCAGCAGGAGATGGTCAAACAAGGCATTGATATGCCTGTGGTTATCCTGACCGGCCATGGCGATGTTGAAATTGCGGTTCAAGCGATGCGCGCCGGAGCGATTAATTTTCTCGAAAAGCCTTATGAGAAAGAAGCGCTGTTGGCGGCGATGGAGGAAGCCTTTGAACGCATCGAAAATAGCGATCTAAAAGAAATGGCCTCATCTGAAGCCACAGTGCGGCTGGCCTGCCTTACCGGCCGGGAGCGCGATGTATTAGATGGTCTGATGACAGGATATCCCAACAAGACTATCGCTTATGATCTGGGAATCTCTCCCCGCACCGTGGAAATTTATCGCGCCAACATGATGGAAAAATTGCGGGTGCGCAGCCTCGCCGAGGCCCTACGCATAGGCTTTGCTGCAGAAGCTGGACAAACTGTTACCGCCAAACCCACACAGCACTGACTTACGTAAATCTGCGGATAGCCTGAAAGCGTAATGGGAGACATAGTAGCGGACCGCAAAAGGAGCCGTTCATGACCTATATCGCGCAACAGAAACCAGATGAATTGCCCACCCCGCAGCCAACGGAAACGCCGCCATTAGAACCGGATCGGGTAAGCGAACCCGGCGCCCCAGAAACACCCCCGCCGCAGCCGGCACAGCCAGAAGAGCGCCCGCCGGAATATCCTACACCTGACACCCTCTCCTCATAATCAAACCATTAAACGCTACCTCGTGAACAATAGTGGGCTGCTGCGCGTTGATTGCTGATAGATCAGGATTTTGCGCCATTTTGGGCCCACATCGCTAAAGCGCCGATAATAAGGCCTGCGCCGGTTGCAGCTATCATGCTGGCAACGGGATGTTGCTGTACTTCGCTAGCCACCATCTCCTTGCGTTGCTCACCAGCTTGGCGCAGCTTTTCGCTTTGCTCTCTGAGCGCCTCGGCTTTATCTTTCAACGTCAACGTTGCCTGTTCGGTAAATTCCTTCACCCGTGCCGATGCGTCTTCCGCCACTTCGTCTCGCAATGCGCCTATATCGCTCTGCAACTGTTCCAAGTCGCTGCGGATCGCTGCGATCTGCTTGCTGTAATCATGGTCATGTTGGGGGTGGTTAATTGTTGCTTCCTTGTTCATCTCTCTCACTCCTTTTTATGCTATTTGCTTGATTGGTCAAAATATGTTGCGTGACAGCGGTCGTCATTACGTAGTTGCCACGAGGCGGACGGCATCTGGCGATCAGCTTTTTGGTCGTTCAATCGTCGGCCCAAGATCGGACAGAATCTGCTTGGCATAGAACACTTGCTGACCATCTTCCGGTGCCGACCCGCGGCCCATTTTAATCTCGGCATGGGCTTCGAATTTCTCGACCGTTCGTACATCCACATCATAGGTCCAGAAACGAGCACCTACATGCGGATGCCAGGTCGTCCAACGACTGCCACGATAATAGCGCCAATGCGGCTGCCAATAGCCATAGCCTATACCATACCAGGGATCATAGCGGGGCGAGCGGTCGACATAGGTGCGCCGATCACGTTCGGTCCTGTGGTCCACTAGCATGAACCAGTCATAGCCGTTTTGATCGGTCAGTTCGGCGGCCCGGTAAAGCAAATAGCCTTCCACCCGGTCACGTGACGTGAATATATTTCCAGCGAAATCGACACGATAGCGATCTTCGGCAAGACGCTTGTCCGAATAACCGCCAGAGACTTTTTGTCCAAAGACATTGGGTTGATAGGGCGTTGCGGTTGCGCAAGCGGCAAGCACTAGCGTCAACATCAAGGCCATCGTGGTGCCAGCGCTTTTGCGAAAGGTGCGCATGAAGGGCATTTTCAATCTCCCATCGGATAGGACGGTTGGTTAGAACCTGATGATCCAATCTCGATGAGTTGGCGCTCTAAGTCTTTACGTATTTGTTCGGAGAGAGACACTCACGCGCCCGTATGCGCTGCGATATAAGCACTTACCAAAGCGCCACCCGTAACAATACCTATCGCGACAACGGTCCTTTTGATCGTAATTTCATGTTATCGCAATTGACTTGTAACGTGCTGTATCTGCATGCAGCATGAAATCCGAACCCAAATACAGGAAAGAGATGTGCTGATACGCAATGGTAGTTTGATCGTCGCGGTCGATGGATCCCGTATGTCGATTTTTCGCAATATTGGTGAGGCGTTCAAGCCCGCCCTCGAGCTTGTCGAGGAGCAGCAGAACCCATCCCTCCGATCATCGGAATTGGGCACAGACCGACCGGGCCGAAGCTCCCAGAGCACAAGCCCGCGCAAAGGTGCCTATGAACAGACCGACCTGCATCAGCAGGCCGAAGACCGCTTCGCCAGAGAGGTTGCCGAACGGATTGATCAGATCGCTAAAGATAGCAAAGTCGGTCTGGTGCTGGTCGCTGCACCGCGAGCGCTGGGCGTGATTCGGCAGAATCTCCGAACCGAGACGAGCCAGAAATTACTTGCGGAAATCCCCAAGGCCTTCGGGCCGCACGAGGCGGAACCCCTGGCTAAAATGCTCGAAAAGCACGAGAGCTGACGGAGCAACCCGGACCAGAGCCGTGCGTTAAGCCCCGATTGCTCCGCCGCACCGACGACGATCCGTTTGCCAATCTTCAGGCGTCAGGGTTGCTGGAAGTAAGGTCAAATTCCAGCAGCATGAGCGTCGCATCGCCGGGATAGCTTTTGGCGGTGAATCCCATTTCGCGCTCCAGTTCGATCGCCGCATAATTTTCGCGGCTCTCGATGGATTGCAACTTCTTGATGCCGCTACGCCGGGCTTCATCGACGACATATTCGAGGAAGGTCCAGCTCATACCGCGATTCTTGTAATCCCTGCGGACAACAATTGCGACTTCGGCGACGGACTTATCCTCGTTCGCACCGATCATAGCGCTGGCGATGATGGTCTTGTCATCTATATCAAGGGCGAGAAAATCTTCCTTGTGATCGTGATCCACGTTGATCAGATAAGACAGCATCTCTTTGCCCACTTCCGGGATTGGAGAGAGAAAGCGGAAACGCAGATCATCCTTAGTCACATGATCGAAAAACGCTGCCAAAGCCTCTTCATCGGAAGGCGCGACGGGCCGGACATGAAATTCAAATCCGCTTCGCGTGGTCAGCGGGATCGACTTGCTAACGATCAAATCGGAACTTTCTTCATGCTCTGTTGCGGTTGGGTTGGTTGTCGAAACTGACATGACGATTTTCCTTTGAGTTATCCTACCGAGTTTTGATGATGCGGTAGATATGATCTTCGCAGATCAGATCAGTAATCCGTAATAATCCCTATCATTCAGCCTCCGAGGCCTCGCGGGCGATAGCTATTTTAACAACATGCGAATGTCAGCTAACCCACGCAACTACGCGCAATTGCGTAGAGACGAATTCGCGCTTCTTTCATAAATTTCCAGTCGTGATCAGATATTTCAACGGAGTCTTCCCCCATGGAGAACCACATGAAAGCGGCGATTTTTATTGAGCCGGGCAGGATTATTCTTGGTGAAAAGCCGATTCCGGACATTGGTCCCCTTGATGCGTTGATCCGGATAACAACAACCACCATTTGCGGAACAGACATCCATATATTGAAGGGTGAATATCCGGTGGAAACCGGCTTGACCGTTGGCCATGAACCAGTTGGGATCATCGAAAAACTCGGTTCTGCTGTTGAGGGTTTTACCGAAGGTCAGCGCGTTATTGCCGGTGCGATTACACCAACCGGTACATCTTACGCCTCGATGTGCGGTTTTCATGCGCAATGCGGCGGTCAGGCCGGCCATGGCTGGAAAGCGATAGGTGGCTGGCGCTTTGGCAATACAATTGATGGTGCGCAGGCCGAATATCTCAAAGTGCCCGATGCGATGGCCAATCTTGCACCTGTGCCTGACGGATTGACCGACGAACAGGTGCTGATGTGTCCTGATATTCTGTCGACGGGTTTTAGCGGGGCGGAATCGGGCAAGATACAAATTGGCGATACCGTGGCTGTCTTTGCCCAGGGACCAATCGGCCTTTGCGCGACCGCGGGGGCGAAGATGATGGGTGCCACTACTATCATCGGAGTTGAATCAATTCCCGAACGAATGGAAATGTCGCGCAGCATGGGTGCGGATCATGTTGTTGATTTCAGTAAGGTCGATCCGGTTGACGAGATTATGCGGATAACGGATGGGCGTGGGGTAGATGTGTCGATTGAGGCACTGGGCAAGACCGAGACTTTTGAAGGCGCCTTGCGCGTATTGCGCCCCGGCGGAACCTTGTCTTCGCTCGGTGTCTATTCCGAAGATCTGACGATACCGCTCGATGCGTTTTCAGCAGGTCTGGGCGATAACAAGATTGTCAGTACACTTTGTCCGGGCGGCAAAGAACGCATGCGCCGGTTGATGGATGTGATCGGGTCGGGACGCGTCGATGCCAGCCCGCTGGTCACCCACCATTTTTCGCTCGATGATATCGAGACGGCTTATGACCTGTTCGCGAACCAGCGCGACGGTGTTCTGAAAATCGCAATTCAGCCCTGATCGCGCCCTGATGTCATTACAGCAACAATATCGCGCCAAATCCATGAGCGCGGCCCGGGCCGTGTCCAACATTCCCTCCGGCGCCCATATCGCCATGGGCATGGCTGTCGCGGAACCGCCCGCTTTGCTTAAAGCTATAGCGGCACGAGTTGAGGCGGGCGATCTCAATGATCTCAAATTATGGTATTTTCATTCTATGGCCCATGCGGGCGAGACACTGTTGAAGCCCGCATTGCTTGACCGCGTCCGTCCCCATTGCATGTTCCTGAGCGGCATAGAACGTACCTTGTTGAGAGAGGCTGCGGAAGAAGGCCCGCCGCCGGTGGAGTTTGTTCCGGTAGCGTTCAGTGAATCGCCCGGGCTGCTGAAAGATAAGGTTCCGCTCGACACGTTTATCACCACCGTATCGCCGATGGACCGGCATGGCTGGTTTACCTTTGGTACCAGCAATGACTATTCATCGACGGCGGCCCGAAGCGCCAAGCGCCTGATCGTTGAGGTGAATGAGAATATGCCGCGCGTCTTTGGCGAGTCACTGCTCCATATTTCCGAGGTAGATGCCATTGTCGACAATGATGTTCCGCTCGCTGAGCAAATATGCCCGCCGATTAGTGCAGAAGAGCAGAAGATTGCAGCGATTATTGCCGATATGATTGACGACCGCGCCTGTTTGCAGATGGGTATCGGAACATTGCCCAGCGCGGTCTGTGCGCTCCTGGAGGATCGCAAGGATCTTGGGATTCACACCGAACTAATGACCCCGGCATTGGCAAGGCTCGCACAATGCGGAGCGGTTACCAATCAGGCGAAAACTACCTATCATGGACGCAGCGTCTTTACCTTTGCCATGGGAGACCGTGCCTTTTATGATTTTCTCGACGACAATCCGGCAATGCACAGCGCACCAGTGGATATTGTCAATGATCCACGCCATGTTTCCAAGAATGACAATGTTGTGTCGGTCAACGCGACATTACAGATCAATTTGGGCGGCGCCTGCAATTCGGAACATTTATTGGGCCGACAATATAGCGGTGCCGGTGGACAATTGGATTTCGTGCGCGGAGCGACCGCATCGAAGGGCGGAAAATCCATAATCGCCTGCCGGTCTACGGCAAAGGGTGGCACGGTATCCCGGATCGTGCCGACGCTTGATGGCCCTGTAACAACGCCGCGAAATGATACGCACATTGTCGTTACGGAATATGGCTTTGCGGATTTGAAGGGAAAATCGCTGGGCGAACGTGCGGAAGCCCTGATCGCGCTCGCTCATCCGAACTTTCGCGCCGAACTGATGGATGCGTTGCATTGAGTTTCCCGAGACCAGATCGCGCTATTAGGTAGTTTCTCCTATGTAGAATCCACGAATGCGGCCTCCGGTTGTTTTGGATTATCCCAATATCGCCGTCGTCGTCTCGCAGATGTCGGCGAAGACTTTCGTGCAAGTCCATTTTCAAAACCGGAACCGTGGAGAAACATCATGAGTGCTCTTGGCTTACCCATATTCGACAAAGCGATTCAGGACGCCAATATCTGGGTCAACGAAATTATGGAGGAGCTCGACTGGGATGACAAACATCGGGCATATATGTTGCTGCGATCGGCCCTGCATGTGCTGCGCGACCGCTTGCAACCCGATGAATGTGCGCATTTGGCTGCACAGCTTCCGACCCTTATTCGCGGAATCTATTATGAAGGCTATCGTCCTTCCAAGGCTACCGCGAACATGAGGCACAAGGACCAGTTTGTTTCTGCGGTCGAGGAAGTCTTTGGCCACACCCCCGGCTATGACCCGTCAGAATTGGTTTCAGCAGCTCTCAACGTCATTGCCGACCACGTTTCGGTCGGAGAAATGAATGACATCAAAGCGAGTTTGCCGAAGGATATCCGAAAACTCTGGGACGATTGATTGGCCGGTTCGACGACCGGGCTTCTATCGATGAACAAACCATCCTCGCAGGAAAGCATTATGAACAAGAAACAACACGAGACGATCAATTCCATCCTCACCGATGTCAATGACATGACCATTGCAACCGTTCGTGAAAATGGATTTCCGCAAGCAACAACGGTGAGCTTTGTGAATGATGATCTCACCATCTATTTCGGAACATCGGCGGACTCGCAAAAAGCCCGGAACATTGCGCGGGACGGAAGAGTATCACTAACGGTTGATCGCCCGTATGAAGACTGGGACGACATCAAAAGCATTTCAGCAGCCGGCCATGCAACAATTGTGACCGGTAAAACCGAACAGGAAAAGATTGGGCAGTTAATCTGCGCAAAATTCCCGCAGGTTGAGGACCTTACAATGGATGAGCAGGCCGATGTCGCATTCATTCGAGTCGATCTCGTGATTATTTCGCTTCTCGATTACAGCAAGGGGTTCGGTCATACCGAACTTGTCGAGGCATGAAGAGCTGGATAGTTTCGGCTGCACCTAGAGGATTTTGGCGAAACCCGCCGTACCGGCAGTAGCAGCCTTTTGTTTTCTGACCGATGGACTGGGCGTTGCAGCTTCCAATAGCTGCTGCTTGTCAGGCTCGTCCTTCAATATCGCTTCCATGGTTTCAACGCACAGGCGCACGGAATCATCGGCCAGTTCATACCAGATCTGCTTTCCGTCCCGCCGCGTCTTTACAATTTCTGCGCGCCGGAGCGCCGCCAGCTGCTGGCTCAACGCAGGCTGGCCGATGCCCGTTGCATTGTCGATGTCGCTGACCGTATTCTCTCCGCCAGCCAGAAATGAAAGGATCATCAATCTCTGGGGCTGCGCATAGATTTTCAATTTCTCGCTGGCGCGATCGGCCAGTTCGCGGCTTTCGAAAAGTGCGGTCATGCCGGTGTAACCTTCCTGCAGAACCAGTCTTCACCATCGTCAATATCCGCAACCGAGGCTGGCGGCACGGCCAGAAGATCATCGCCAGGCTGCCACCCTTCTGGCGTGAGAGCCTCCCCGTCTGCAACCGTCTGCAAAGCGGTAAGTAGTCGGATCATTTCATCAACCGATCGCCCGACATTATAGGGATAGCAGGTTGTTGCCCGGATGATTCCTTCGGGATCAATGAAATAGCTTGTGCGCATGGCAGTAGAGTCGGTTGCATTTTCGTCGATCATCCCGAATGCCTTGCCGACGGCCATGCTGGGATCTTCAACAATCGGAAAGGATATTTCCGCCCCGTATTGTTCCTGAATGACGCGCACCCATGCGAGATGCGAATACAGGCTGTCAACCGATAGGCCAACCAGGGCGCAGTTCATTTTTTCAAAGGCGTCGGCCTTGCGCGCGAGAGCAACAAATTCGGTTGTACATACGGGTGTGAAATCAGCGGGATGGGAGAAGACAATCAACCAGCGACCACGAAAATCGGACAGCTTGATCGGGCCATGTGTAGTGCGTGCCTCAAAGTCCGGTATCTTGTCACCAACACGCAGCATTACAGGGGTATTTGGTTGTTCTTCTATCATCAACTCTTCCTCTGACACCCGTTTGACATCGCGGTCCCATTGACGCAACACGTATAGTGTATTACATGATTTATGTAAATATGAATATAAGAGGATAACCCATGACCGACTCAGTACTTTCCCATGCGTCGAATCAAGTATCTTCGGCGCAACAGCACATCCCGATCATCAAGGCGTTTTTTGACGAACCGACCTTTACGGTCACTTATGTCGTCCACGACGAAGCGACAAAAAAGGCGGCAGTGATAGACAGTGTCTTTGATTTTGATCCCGCTTCAGGGCGAACGTCTTTCGATTCAGCTGACCAGGTGATCGACTATGTGAAAGAAGAGGGCCTGAAGGTTGAATGGCTTCTGGAAACGCATGCCCATGCCGATCATCTTTCGGCAGCGCCCTATCTACAGGAAAAACTGGGTGGCAAAATTGCCATTGGCGAGCATATTGTCACCGTTCAGCAGGTCTTCGGCAAGCTCTTCAATGCCGGTACCGAATTTCAGCGCGATGGCTCTGACTTTGATCATCTTTTTGCCGATGGCGACACGTTCAACATTGGCAATATTGATGTTACCGTAATGCATGTTCCCGGCCACACACCGGCGGATATAGCCTATGTAATCGGCGATGCGGTATTTGTTGGAGATACCATGTTCATGCCCGACTATGGATCGGCAAGGGCCGATTTTCCAGGTGGTGATGCGCGGCAGCTCTATCGCTCGCTCCGCCGGATATTGGAGCTTCCCAGAACCACTCGCCTCTTCATGTGCCACGATTATCTGCCGGAAGGGCGGGATCAATATGTCTGGGAAACCACAGTCGCCGCGCAGCGAGAGGGTAATATACACGCTCATGACGGTGTGAGCGAGGATGATTTTGTCAAAATGCGCACCGCGCGTGACAAAACACTCGATATGCCGCGTCTGATCCTGCCATCAGTTCAGGTCAATATGCGTGCGGGCCATTTGCCGCCTGCCGAGGACAATGGTGTCCGCTATCTCAAACTTCCGCTGAACGGCGTCTGATGTTGGCCGCTTTTCCTCACGCGATGCCGATTGAAGGCGTCATTGGCGGTCTGATGATCGGTATTGCTGCAGCCCTTATGCTACTTGGTCTTGGTCGTATCGCCGGTGTCAGCGGACTTGCCGCAAGGGCGACGGGTATTGCGGACAGCGGTGCACCGCGCAGCATAGCGGTCGCTTTCGTTGTCGGCCTGCCCCTCGGAGCTCTTTTGGTCTCCCTTGCAACAGGCGGTGTTGAAACGCGCTTTCCGCCAACGGTGATTCCGATGATCTTGGGGGGATTGCTGGTCGGTTTCGGCACACGGCTCGGTTCAGGCTGTACCAGTGGTCACGGTGTTTGCGGAATGTCGCGACTCTCTCGGCGCTCGTTGACTGCAACGGCAATTTTTATGGCGAGTGGTTTTATCACGGTGGCGTTGATGCGCTTTGGTGGTTTGTTATGATCCGCCTTGCGATAGCCCTTGTGGCCGGGAGCATTTTCGGCGCCGGCCTGGCCTATTCCGGCATGTCCGACCCAGCCCGCGTTCAGGGCTTTCTTGATCTGTTTGGTAACTGGGATCCGACGCTTGCCTTCGTGATGGGTGGAGCGATCATTCCGATGGCAATTGCATGGCTCATTCAGCGGCGGATCGAAAAGCCATTTGCGGACGCCCATTTTTCATTGCCGGGGACAAAAAATATCGATCGCAAACTGGCGATCGGAGCGGTTCTTTTTGGGGCTGGCTGGGGCATTAGTGGCCTCTGCCCCGGACCGGGTCTTGCCGATCTGGCTATCAATCCTTTGCCCGCTCTAGCGTTCGTTGTCGCCATGCTTGCGGGAATGGTGGTTCACCGCGTTACCAATTGATCGAAGAAAATCATCGGGAAGGATGTCTAATGGCACGCGACGGGAAAGATACAAAATCGGGCACAGTAAAAGAGCAAGACAGGTTCGACATCGTCATAGTCGGTGGGGGCTCAGCCGGCATTGCAACTGCCTCAAGCATTTTCAAACGCAACAAAAAAGCAAGCCTGGCAATCATAGAACCGTCTGATGTTCACTATTATCAACCCGGTTGGACGATGGTTGGCGGCGGCATATTTTCGGTTGACTTCACCCAGCGTGAAGAAAAGCGCCTGATCCCAGAACGCGCGAAATGGATCAGAGCCGCAGCAGAAACATTTGATCCCGACAACAACCTGGTTATCACCGCTGATGGCAGGCAGATCGCATATGATGTACTCATCGTTTGCCCGGGAATCAAATTGAACTGGGAGGCGATCGAAGGTCTGCCCGAAGCCTTGGGGAAAAACGGCGTCACGTCCAATTATCGCTATGATCTCGCGCCCTACACAAATCAGCTGGTCAAGGATCTGGCGAAGGGTCGCGCGCTGTTCACGCAGCCGCCCATGCCGATAAAATGTGCCGGTGCTCCGCAAAAGGCTATGTATCTCTCCTGCAGCAGATGGGAGAAGGCAGGGATTTTGCAAAATATCGATGTGCAATTTCACAATGCAGGAGCGGTGCTGTTTGGTGTGAAGGAATATGTTCCGGCGTTGATGGAATATGTGGAGCGCTATGATGCGCATCTGAACTTTGAATCGACGCTTGTTGCTATTGATGGCGAGGCCAAAGTCGCGACGTTCGAACAAAAAGATGGTGAAAAGACGAAGCGTGTCCAGGAAGCATTTGACATGATCCATGTCGTCCCGCCGCAATGTGCTCCGGATTTCATCCGATCAAGCCCGCTGGCCGCAGAAAACGGGTTTGTTGATGTTGATCAGGCAACGCTGCAACATATGAAATATCCGAACATTTATTCGCTCGGCGATGCCTGTAGTGCGCCCAATGCCAAAACCATGGCGGCTGCGCGCAAGCAAGCACCGGTTGTAGCGGTGAATGCGCTGGCCGCTTTGGCAGGCAAGCCGCCAGCAGCGGATTATGACGGTTATGGCAGCTGCCCGCTGACGGTGGAAAGTGGTAAGATCATTCTTGCGGAGTTTGGTTATGACGGCAAGCTGCTGCCCAGTTTCCCGACTTGGCTGATTGATGGTACGCAACCTTCACGACTTGCATGGTTGTTGAAAGATACGATACTGCCTCCAGTCTATTGGTATGGCATGCTCAAGGGGCGCGAATGGATGGTCAAACCGCATCAAATTGGCGCGAATTGATGCGCAGATGAAAATTTCGAGATATTTCCCGATCCTCGAATGGGGACGATCGTATAATTCCACGACTCTGACCAACGACGGGGTTGCGGCCATAATTGTCACGATCATGTTGATCCCGCAAAGTCTGGCTTACGCCATGCTAGCGGGACTGCCCGCGCAGATTGGTCTTTACGCGTCGATTATGCCGCTAATCGCCTATGCAATATTTGGCACCAGCCGAACCCTGGCTGTAGGTCCGGTTGCGGTTGTATCGCTCATGACGTTGACCGCCGCGAGTACCATCGCACCGCCCGGCAGTGCTCAATTTATTGCAGCCGCCCTTGTGCTGGCGCTGCTTTCGGGTTTGTTCCTGTTGCTAATGGGATTGTTCAAGCTTGGTTTTCTCGCCAATCTGCTGTCGCATCCGGTGGTATCGGGGTTTATCACCGCCAGTGGCATCATCATCGCAACCAGCCAGTTGAAGTCCATTCTCGGCATCCAGGCCAGCGGCGCTGCGATGCCAGAGTTGGTTAAAAGCCTGTTCTCGTCGATTGGCACGGTGAATATCCCGACGCTGGTCATCGGAGTGCTGGCCACCGCTTTTTTGTTCTGGGTCCGCAAAGGATTAAAGCCGCTTCTCATGCGGCTTGGCCTGAAAGCGCGCGCGGCAGATTTGACGGCTAAAACGGGCCCAATCGCCGCTGTTGCGGTGTCGACAATTGCCACCATAGTTTTTGGACTGGAAGCAAAAGGCGTTCAGGTTGTTGGCGATATTCCGCAAAGCCTGCCGCCCTTTTCCGTGCCGTTGATCGATCTCGATCTGTGGCAAAAGCTTGCCGTACCGGCCTTGCTGCTCAGCATTATCGGATTTGTTGAATCGGTATCTGTCGGCCAGACTTTGGCCGCAAAACGCCGCCAGCGTATCGACCCGGACCAGGAACTTGTCGGCCTGGGCGCAGCCAATATATCGGCTGCATTTTCCGGCGGCTATCCTGTCACCGGCGGTTTTGCCCGATCGGTAGTCAATTTCGACGCCGGTGCAGAAACACCTGCCGCCGGTGCATTTACTGCTATCGGCATTGCTGTCGCGGCTCTGTTTCTCACGCCATTTCTTGCCTCGCTTCCGATCGCAACGCTCGCCGCGACCATAATTGTGGCCGTACTCAGTCTGGTTGATCTGAAAACGCCGCGCACCATCTGGCTTTATTCCAAGACCGATTTTGCTGCGATGGCAGCAACCATTGGCATCACTCTGCTTGCCGGAGTTGAACCGGGCGTAATCGCCGGGGTTGCCCTTAGTCTTGCACTATTTTTGTGGCGCAGCTCGCGGCCCCACGCCGCAATTGTCGGGCGCGTACCGGAGACAGAGCATTTCCGTAATATTGACCGCCATAAGGTGTTCACTGATCCACGTATTTTGACGATCCGGATCGACGAAAGCCTGACATATCTTAACGCGCGCTGGCTGGAAGAATTCATTTTGGAACAAGTTGCGGACCATAAAGATGTCCGCCACGTCATCCTGATGTGCTCGGCGGTAAACGCCATTGATGCATCTGCGCTGGAAAGCATCGAGGCGGTAAATCACCGGCTCGATGACGCCGATATCCGCCTGCATTTCTCCGAGGTGAAAGGACCGGTCATGGACCGCCTGAAAAGGTCCCATTTCCTCGATGAGCTATCCGGAAAAGTTTTCCTGTCGCAAAACACTGCCTACGACAAACTCATCGAAGCCTGCAATCATCAGGACGCGTCGGATGATGATCAAGATCTATGGAAAGCAAGAGGCCTTATATAATACAAATGCTTCTGTAATTTATCTCAAGAGGCCATGGCCGCCAACTGATTGTCAATGCCTTATAAAGCAGTAACAGTGCCGGAATTTATAGCTTGCCCTTGTCGGAACTGATACCAACAGCCAAAATATCATTCGCGATTTCGGCAATTTCAGTTGAGGATTTCTCCTCACTCCAGATACCATATCTGAGGCCTAGAAAAACATTCATCCCCATGATTGCCCAGGCATGGGCCTCCTCAAGATCGTTGCGGAGGTCCCCTGCTTTTTCGCCTTCTTTCAAACGTTCGAATATGCGCGCCGCAGTGGCTTCATAATGTGCGCGATAGCTATCGGGATCAACAAATTCTGCTTCGTCGATTATCCGGTAAATTTCCTTATGTTCGCGGGCAAAGTTCATGAACGATTCCAGTGCCTGCTTTTCCCGCTCCAGCGCATCCTGCCATTCAGTCATCGCACTGGCGGCATCGCTTTTGACGCGCGCACTCATATCCTTCACCAACGCGCTGAACAGTTCGTCCTTCGAATCAAAATAGGTGTAGAAACTCCCCAAAGCCGTCCCGGCCCTCTGGGTAATTCCGGTGATCGAAGCTTCGTGAAAGCCCTTCTCGCCAAATTCCAGCGCCGCGGCATCCAGTAACTTCCGCTTTGTTTTCAAACCGCGAGCGGTGCGTGGTTGCTTGTCCTTGGACTCGACATGATCGGAATATTCTGTGGCCATGATGTCACGGCTAACGGCATTTTGCCGGATTGGCAAATTTCCAAGTTGAAATATGGTTCATGTTTCAGTAAAGCCATTTCAATGATCTGGAATCGCCAGACTTAAAATAACAGGAGAAGGGTTCTCATGAGATTTCAACACAGCGTTAGATATGCAGCTTTGGTTTCGGGCTTGGCGACGGCACTACTGGTTCCGACAGCGGCCCATGCGCAGGCCGGCGAAGCAGCGACCCAGGACACAGATGACGGCACAATTGTTGTCACTGCGCGCCGCCGCGAAGAGCGTCTGGTTGATGTGCCCCTTTCCATTACTGCGATCAGCGGCGACGATCTTGCTGCCTCGGGTGTGCAGGACATCACCGAAATCGGTCAGGAAGTTCCCAACCTGACACTGGAAGTGTCACGCGGCACCAATACCACCCTGACCGCCTTTATCCGCGGCGTGGGTCAGCAGGACCCGGTTGCCGGATTTGAAGCTGGCGTGGGTCTCTATGTTGATGATGTCTATTTGAACCGGCCACAAGCCGCGGTGCTGGACATTTACGATGTCGAGCGCATCGAAATACTGCGCGGGCCGCAGGGCACCTTATATGGCCGCAACACCATTGGCGGTGCGATCAAATATGTCTCACGGCGCCTGCCCGAGGATATATCGGTCACGGTCAAGGGAACCTATGGCTCCTATGATCAGGCGGACCTGATCGTCACCGCTTCCACCCCGATTACCGACAGTCTGCGCATCGGTGCCAGCGGCGCGCGGCTGAGCCGCAGCGGCTTTGGCGATAATCTGGTGCAGCCGGGTGTTGAAAATTACAACAAGGACGTCTGGGCGGCGCGTGGCAGCATTGAATATGATGATAACGGATTTTTCGTGCGCCTGTCCGGCGACTATATCCGCGACGAAAGCGACCCGCGTCAGGGCCATCGATTGATCACCAGCCTGCTAACCGAAGCGCCGGTTCTGGATGATGTCTTTGATACGCGGGCCGGTTTGACCGTTCCCGAACAGCTGGTCGAGGCCTATGGCGGATCACTGCTCATCGAAGCACCGGTATCGGACAATATTACCCTCAAAAGCATCACCGCCTATCGCGAAGACAAGTCGTCGTCCAATATCGACTTTGACAGCTTGCCATCCGAAGATCTCGACGTTCCGGTTATCTACGAGAATGACCAGTTCAGTCAGGAATTCCAGATCCTCTATGAAAGCGACAATCTGAACGGTGTGCTGGGTGCTTATTATTTGGATGCCAATGCCTTCAACGTGTTCGATGTGTTGCTGTCTACAAGTTTTCTCGGGTTCAATGCCCAAACGCTAGGCGATGTCGACACCAAAACATGGTCACTCTTCGGTGATTTTACCTACGATATTTCTGACCAGCTGAGCCTTTCGGTTGGCGGTCGCTATACCAATGATGAACGCAGCGCACGGATTTTGCGGACAAACTTCCTTGGCGGATTTTCCGACGAGTTTGGCGGCACGGGTGTTCCGATTGCAGTAACATCAGACTTTGACGGTAGCGATACATTCAAGGAATTTACCCCCCGCACGTCGATCAGCTGGAAACCGGATGAAAACCACAATATCTATTTCACCTATTCGCGGGGATTCAAAGGTGGCGGGTTCGATCCACGCGGCCAGACCAGCCAGACGCCTGATTTTGATCAGGACGGAACTGTTTCTGCCGACGAAATATTCGACTTTCTCAAGTTTGATCCGGAAACCGTCGACAGTTATGAACTGGGCTGGAAAGCATCCTTGCTCGACAACCGCCTGAACGTCAGTGTCGCTGTGTTCAAGGGCGATTATTCCGATGTTCAGATACCAGGTTCCGTCGGCGTTGATACTGATGGAGATGGAACCAACGACAACTTTGCTGGCATCACCTCCAACGCTGCCAGCGCTGATGTCAACGGGTTTGAATTTGAAGGTCGCGCATTGGTAGGCAAGGATTTTGCCGGAGCCGGCAGCCGCTTTAACGTCAGTTGGTCGCTCGGCTATCTCGATGCCAAATTTAACACATTCATCGACAATCTCGGCAATGATGTCGCCGACGAACGGGTGTTCCAGAACACCCCTGAATGGACGGGCAGCATGTCATTCAATCTGGGCGTGCCGGTGGCGAGCGGAATGCTCGATCTGATCAGCTCGGTATCGTTCCGCAGCGACGCCAGCCAGTTTGAAACGCAAAATCCATTCCTTGATCAGGATGGCTTTGCATTGGTCGATGCCAGTCTCGTCTATACAGATGACAGTGACTTTTTCTCCATCGGTGTCCACGGCAAGAACCTGTTCGACAAACGCTACAAGGTGGCTGGGTATAATTTTGTGACCGGTGGCCAAAACGGTGTGCCCTTTGAATCGACCCTGGGACAGGAAGGCACATTAACCGCGTTTTTCGGTGACCCCCGGCGCGTTTTCGTCACTGGCGAAATCAAGTTTTAGGCCGGTTGGGCGTGATGAACAACTCCCCGCAGGCGGGTAGCGAATATGGCGATCCGCCTGTGTACAAGGACCATTTCTACCGTAGCGGCGATGACCGGTTGACGCTTTATGCACGCATCTACGAGAGCGACGGACCGCCACTGTTGCTGATGCATGGACTGACACGCAACAGCGCGGATTTCGAAGGACTTGCCGCGCATCTGGCCGGGACCTACCGCCTGATCATACCCGACCAGCGCGGACGCGGGCGGTCCGGCTATGACCCGGATCCGGCCAACTATATCCCGGCGACCTATGTGGTCGACATGATGGCGTTGATTGACGGTCTGAACGTTGATCACGTCGGTCTGATCGGGACATCCATGGGCGGCCTGATGGCAATGATGATGGCCGCGATGGAACCGGAACGCTTCAACAGCCTCATCTTGAATGATATCGGGCCAGTGGTAGAGCAAGATGGACTGGACCGCATACAAAGTTATGTAGGCGCGCTTGCACATTTTGAAAGCTGGCAGCAAGCCGCAGATCACTGCCGCAAAGTGCATGGTGAGGCACTAGTTGACTATAGCGAGCAGGATTGGATGGATTTCGCAAAACGCACCTGCGAGCAACTACCGGGTGGCCGGATAAGATTCGCTTATGATCCAACGATTTCCGAAGGCCTTTCCGATAGCCAGCAGACTGCCGTCCCGCCGGATCTCTGGCCGATGTGGGATCGGCTAAGCTCCATCCCCACTCTAATCCTCCACGGCGCACTTTCAGACATTATTTCGCCTGCGACGATAGCGGAAATGCTATGCCGCCATTCCGGGCCTATTAGCGCCACCGAGATCGCTGACCGCGGACATGCACCGATGCTGGACGAGCCAGACGCCTTGTCTGCGATTGCCACGTTCTTGCAGACGGTCAATCCATAAATGACCACAAAAACAACCCTTCCAACGCGCACGACGTCGCCCAATGTTGCGCTCGGCATGTTGCTATTGGTCTATATTTTCAATTTTGTTGACCGCCAGATTTTGGCAATACTCGCGGGGCCCATTCAGGCGGACCTCGGGCTTAGCGATACTGAGATGGGATTGCTCGGTGGCATAGCCTTTGCCCTGCTCTATTCGACATTGGCCGTGCCACTGGGATGGATTGCCGACAAGACTAACCGCAGCTGGGTTATCACTCTTTCTCTGGGTGTTTGGAGCTTGTTTACCGCTCTATGTGGCTTTGCCCAGGGCTTTTGGTCGATCTTCCTCGCGCGCCTGGGTGTGGGTGTTGGCGAGGCAGGCGGCGTTGCGCCCTCTTATGCGTTGATAGCCGACTATTTTCCCAGCGAAAAACGGGCGCGCGCCCTGTCCATATATTCGCTAGGCATTCCCATCGGATCGGCAACCGGCGTGATCGCTGGCGGTTATATAGCCGCGACGGTGGATTGGCGCCTTGCCTTCGTGGTTGTAGGCCTTTCCGGCATATTAATCGCACCGTTGTTCAAATATCTCGTCCGTGACCCCGCTAAAAAGCCGGTTATCGAGGGTGAACAAATGCTACAACCCAGCTTCGTCGATACTCTTCAGCTATTGGCCAAAAAACGCGCATTCTGGTTTCTCGCATTCGGCGCAGCCTCCAGTTCGATGTTGGGCTATGGGATTGCTTTCTGGCTGCCCAGCTTATTGCAACGCAGCTTCGGTTTGGATCTAATCGAAACCTCGTTGTTTTTCGGATCAATCTTGCTGATCGGTGGCGTGGCGGGAGTGATTGGCGGCGGTATCCTCGGTGATTGGCTGGGTAGCAAGAACAAAGGCGCCTACGGTCTCGTCCCAGCGGCGGCCTTCGTGCTGGCAGTACCATTATTCGCAGCCGGTATTATGAGCAATTCGGTCGCTCTTGCTTTCATTCTTTTCCTTGTTCCTCAAGGATTGGCTTATATCTGGCTGGGACCGGTTTTGTCCGCCGTACAACATCTCGTAGCCGCCGAAACACGGGCTACTGCCTCTGCCCTGTTCTTACTGATCAACAATTTGATTGGTATTGGTGGTGGTATATTTTTCCTCGGCGCTTTGTCTGACAGTCTTGCGCCGATTTATGGCGATGACGCCCTGCGCTATTCCATGTTGCTCTCGTTGATATTCTATATTGTTGCAGCTGGCTTTATGGCCCTCGCCGCACGCCCATTGCAAAGGGAATGGGTGGAAGAAAGCTGAGCGAACCCTGTTTCGTTTTAAAAATCAGTAAAGGTGTCGAGAATTTATAGCTCACTAAAGGGCTCGGATTTGATCAAGCTGTGGATCAAGTTGACTGGAAGCGATATGATTTCCAAACCCAAAGGTAAAAATTGGAAAGGGCGATTTGTTATCTCTGCTGCTTTCCTAGCTGATACAGTCTGGCCACATCCTCGGCGCGGCATAATTGTGTTCCCATGGTCATTACCGCTGCGGACCCGGCGGCAACGCCAAAATGGAAAGCCTCTTCAATTTCAACGCCTGTCGCGACGGCAAAAGTCATGGCGCCTACAAAACTGTCTCCGGCGCCGACCGCTGATCCGATAGGAATATCGGGTGCCGGGGCATGCGTTATCCCGGTTTTCCGGGCGAGAATGGCCCCTTGCGCGCCCAAGGACACGACAATATTCTGAACTTTACAGCCTTCTATGATCTCCATTGCCGCTTGCGCAGCCTGACTCTGATCGAGAGGCTTTCCCACCAGTTGCTCCATTTCTTCAAGACTGGGTTTGACGAGAAAGACATCAGCTTGTTCTAATGTTGTGCGCAGTGCCTTGCCCGAGGTGTCGAGAATGAGTTTCGCTTTCTTGGCAGCTGCTATTTGGGCATAGCTGTCTTCCGGCGCATTTTTCGGCAGGCTGCCAGTTGCGACGATAAAGTCAAAATCCAGACTGTCTATTTGATCCATAACTCGCTCCCATTCCTCTTCAGCCAATGCCGGGCCTTCGGGAATGAAACGGTACTCCAGCGCGGACTGCATTTCGTGAACGGTATAGGATATGCGTGTCGCGCCCGCCGCAATAATCCGATGTTGTTTGATCGGCAATTGATCGAGACTGTCTTTTAAAAGGGCACCCGTCGCTCCGCCCGCCAGATAGAGAAGGTCCGGTTCTCCGCCCAGTTCCGCAATCACCCGGGCAACATTGACGCCGCAGCCACCGGGATGATGCACTTGATTATGCGTTCTGATCTTTATTGTCGGTTTGACTTCATTCGCCTCGCTAGAGACATCCACGGCAGGATTCAGCGAAATGGCCAAAATGGTTTTCATGCTATGCGAACCTCGACCTGTCGTTCGGAACCATCTTCTGGAAAGGCCACAATCGCTCCGAGTTGCGCGACGCCATCGACCAATAGCTGATGGGCATCAGCCCTGTCTCGGGTTCGTTTCACCACCAGTGAAATTGACCCTTCCGGTTGGCGAATAACCGCCGAGTAACCGTCCCAATCCTCTGGCAGACAGGGGCTGATGTGGAGTCCGCCGTCTTTTTGCTTGAGACCCAGTATCTCCTCTACGCCCAGCCGCCATGTCCATGCCGCAGCCCCGGTGTACCAGCTCCAGCCGCCGCGACCGCCATGTTGGTCACCCCCGGCAATATCAGCCGCCACTGCATAAGGCTCTGTTCGATAACGCTCCGCCTGCTCGCGATCCTGTACCCGCCGGACCGGGTTCAGCATGTTGAAGATGTTCATGGCTTTGTCGGCATCACCAGATCGCGCAAAGGCAATGCCGAGCCAGGTCGCGGCGTGGGAATATTGACCGCCATTTTCCCTGATACCGGGCGGATAGGCCTTTATATAACCGGGATCGCGGGGCGTTTTGTGAAAGGGTGGCCATAACAGCCGGGCGATATGACATTTTTCATCGACCAGTTCCCGATAAGCTGCATCCAGCGCGACTTTTGTCCGCCCGGCATCGGCACCGGCGAATACCGCCCAGGATTGCGAAATACTGTCAATGCGACATTCCTGATTTTCGGAAGATCCCCACGGGTGCCCATCATCATCATAGGCGCGGCGGTACCAGCTGCCGTCCCAGCCTGCTTCCTCTGCATGGCCAAGCAGGTCCTCGGCGCGCTGGCGCCAGGCATCTGCCATGCGCGGCTGCCCAATCTGCTGGTTCAGCGCGGAAAAAGCATTGGCAATGGTGATCACAAACCAGGCCAGCCAGACGCTTTCTCCTCGTCCCTCTTCACCGATGCGATCCATGCCATCATTCCAGTCACCCGCGCCGATCAGGGGCAGGTTATGGCGACCATGGCTGAACCCGCGTTCCAGCGCTCTTTCACAATGGTCGAGCAGCGTGTGGCCAGCAGCAGTTTTTTCAAAGCTCGAATAGCGGTCATCCTCTTCGGCCGATAGCGGCGGAGCATGTAGATAGGGAATCTCCTCGGCCAATATACTCTCGTCACCGGTAGCCTCGACATATTGGCAGACAGCAAAGGGCAACCACAGCAGATCGTCGGAGAAACGGGTCCGAACGCCGCGATCAGAAGGGGGATGCCACCAATGCAGAACATCGCCTTCCTCAAATTGGTGGGCCGCGCAGTCCAGAATATGACTCCGCGCGCGGGCTGGATCATTGTGCAAAAAGGCCATCACATCCTGGAGCTGGTCACGATAGCCGATTGCCCCGCTCGCCTGATAAAAGCCGGCCCGTGCCAATATTCGCGAGGCCATGGATTGATAGAGCAGCCAGCGGTTGATCATGACGTTAAATGCCGGATCAGGGCATTGTACTTCCACCGCACCGAGCAGGCTATCCCAATGGCCAGTCAACTGGTTAAAGGCTTTTTCTATCCGGTCCGCCTCTTTCCATTTGGAAACAAGGGATTGGGCTTGATCATTTCCATCGCCTTGCCCCAGCAGGAAAACTATTTCCTGACTGTCCCCAGGATCCAGTTCACAATGAACCTGATAGGCGCCGCAAGGGTCTGTTCCGGCCGGTGCGAGCCCCTCAAGGCCCCAGCGTCCCAAACCGGCGGGGTTTTCCAGATTTCCTTCCCGGCCCAAAAATTCCTGGCGATCCGTGGTCAAGCCATGGGGTGGATGATTGGCCGTCAGAAAGGCCACCCGATCAGCAAAATCGGGATTCCAGCTGTTGCGTGCCATGATCGCATGGTGGTCGGGATCATAGGAACAGCAGATGCTGGAGCGCGATACGCTGCGCAGTGCGCCCATCAGCCAGTCTGCATAATAGGTTGCAGTGAGGCGGCGGTGACGGGCTGTGTGATTGGTGACGCGCAGGCGGATGATTTTCACCGGATCATCGACAGGCACGAAAACACGTAATTCCTGTTCCAGACCAAAGGATATTTTGCGCCATTCACTATAGCCCGCGCCATGCCGGATCTGGCAGCTGGCTTCGCCGCCATTGGGACCCGGCGTCGGTGTCCAGACCTCTGCCGTTTCTTCATCACGCAGATAAAGAATCTCGCTGGGATCATCCATGACCGTATCATTGGTCCATGTGGTCAGGCGGTTCTCGCCGCTGTTAACCGCCCAGGTAAACCCGCCACCGGCCTCTGTCACAACGCAGCCAAATCCGTCATTGGCCAATATATTCACCCATGGGGCGGGCGTTGTCTGGCCGGGTTCGAGATGAAGGACATATTCTCGTCCATCCGGGGTGAATCCGCCCAAGCCGTTGTCGAACTGCAAATTGTCGGGGCGGGTCAGTTCTGGAATATCGGTTTCTGCTACCGGCGTGCTGGCTGGCTCAAAATGCGGCAGGGTCGGCGGCGGTTGAAAGGCAGTCGTGACCTGATATTCCAAACTGTTCTGGCCATCCTCAATGACCACGCGCGATGCCGCTTCAACCAATCGCACCTGTTCAGGGCCGATCTGGTCAGCAAAAAGCAGATGAATACCACCATTGCGGCCCAGCAGCCATTGACCGTTTACTTCATGGAGCAATGCCATCAGGTCATCACGCACCGGTTCGATATATCCTGATGCGGCGGATTGCAGGATGACCAGATCGACTTCCAGCCCGTGTCTTCGCCATAATTGATGGGCGCGGATCAGGTCTTGCAACATGGAATCGGGCAGACTTCCGGTTTTGAGCATCACGATGGGATAATCGCCGGAGATGGCCATGCCCCAAAGATTGGGTTGTCCGAGGCGGTTTTCGCTAAGCCTCTCAGGATCGGCGCGGCGCCTCGTATGCGGGTAGAGGAGCAGGGACCCGAGCGCGTGCATGACGGGCAACTGGTTCGCGCTCAAACCAAGTTGCTGTGTTTCCTGCGCTGCCATCGATGCGGCATCGTTCATCGCCCATTCCAGCGAGGGCATGGTCGCATAGCGCTCGGCGATTTCCATCGCTGCCTCTCGGGAGGCAGCGGCCACGGTGACCAGACAAAATTCCTTGCGCGCAAAGGCGTCGAGCGCACAGCTTATCTGTAACGACATGACCGGGTCGAGTGCAAAACCTGTCGTTCCGGACAAGTCGTGGCGCGCACCATGCGGTCTGCGCAAATTGCCGTTGCGACCGATAAACCGCCGACGGTCGGTCTCATGACCGGACAGCGCCAAACTATCATCCTCGCTGACAATGAAGTGCAACACTACCGGCGGCGCATCGCGGGGATTGCGGGGTCGGCGGGTAAACAGCTGGCCACCTATCTCAGGAATATACTCACTGTGCACGAACAGCTTGCTGAACGCAGGATGTCTTTCGTCGTCGAGAGGTGGCGCAAGAACAACCTCACCATAGCTGGTCAACCGCAAATTACGGGCGCGATCACTCAGGTTGCTAATGGTGATCCGGCGGATTTCCAGATCATCGCCAGCAGCAACCACCGCTTCCATACGCAGGCCAATATCATGATCCCGGCGATGAAATTCCGCCATGTGGGAGTGAAAAGTGACCTCATATTGATCGGGCCGGGTATCGACAGGCTGACGCGTCGCCGACCATAGATGGTCATTTTCTTGATCATGGATATAGATCCATTGTCCGCCGGCATCCAGCACCGGGTCAGGTACGAAACGGGTCAGCGCATGATGCCGCCAGCGCAGCCCGCCCCCACCGCCGGTGGATATCGAACTGGAAAGGCTGCCATTGCCGAGCAGCAATGCCTGTGGCGAGCTGGTTTGCAGCGGCGGGCTCCAAATATGGGGTGTGGCCGCGGTTCTAACACCGAGGTCTGCCTGATCCATGCTTTCAATTCTTTCCACTTCCGAGGGTAGTTCCTGCGGGATCCTCTCGTGGAGCAGCAATGAAACAGAACTTATCCGTGCGTCTTCTTCAAAGCGTTTGACCAGAATATCGTCGCACAGGCTGTTTCCGATTGCGCACATGATCATGCCCTGATGATGCGCCATATAGGCGTTTACCGGCGTCACATCATTCGTGTTTTGCAAACGTTCGGGCGTATAGTCGACCGCCTCCAACAGCCCGTAAAGTCCGGAAAAGCCAAGTTTCACCAACATTTCCAGATTTTGAACAGCTTCGGATGGCATGACCTGCAACGCCAGCGCGGAAGCGTAAGGCGCGACAACCATATCCTTGGAAAGGCCCCGCCGAAGCCCGAGTCCGGGAACGCCGAATGCCTGATATTGGTACCGATGATCAGGATCTCTGGCAGAATAGGCAGATTCCGATATGCCCCACGGAATCCTGTTCTGCTGGCCATAGGTCTGCTGCATCTCCACAGCGACTTTCTCGCTCTCGCTGAGCAAAGTCTGCGGGCCGCTGCGCATCAACAGACGCGGCATAAGATATTCGAACATCGAGCCGTTCCAGGATATAAGTGCAAGGCCACCATTGCTCCGCATGACGGGCCGACCAAGGTGAAACCAATGTTCCAGCGGTACATCCTGATTGGCAATTGCCAGATAACTGGCGAGCCGTGCTTCGCTGGCCAGAAGATCATAATGATGCGTATCCATCCGGTCCGCGCTGACATTGTAACCGATATGGAAAAGCCGGCGCTCGCGATCATAGAAGGGCGCGAATTCCATGGCATTGGCATAAGAAGAAGTCTTTGCGGACAGTTTCCGCAATCTCCTGACCAGTTGCTGACGATTTTCGTGCCCGGTTTCAATCGCCTTAACCAGAGATTGAAGCCAGGATTGTTGCTGCTGGTCGTCCTGTGCGGAGTGGATCAGCACCATCGCCCGCTTGGCAGACGCTTCATCAAGACGGCCATTGAGGACCGCTGTGATTTGCCGGTATAGTTCCTCAAACTGGGGCGGAACAGTGTCTTGTGCAAACCAGGGAGCATATTGAACAATATCGTGACGCATCGTTTGTATCTGATGCCGCAACCGATCGAGCCAGGTATGTAATTCACGCAGATTTGCCGTGGACATGCTATCGTGGGTAGCGGCAAGTTTTACGATGCCTTGCTCAATAGCTGGTAATATTTCTGCCCATATTAGCTCCAATCCGCGATGCCAGTCTGACGGATTTGCTCTGAGCGCGGTCAGGTTATCGTGAAGCAAAGTCACCCGGGATTGCAGGTCATCAAAATCCTCCGGCATCCCGTCCAGTGCGCTGCTCAATAAACGCATGACATCATCTATCCCGGCCCACCGTTGCGGTTCTATCGCCGGAGCATTTTCAATCTCCCGCAGCAGTGCAGAATAGGCCAGCAGGCATCCGGCAAAATTCCCGCTGTCCACTACCGAGACATAGCGGGGTTCCAGCGGCTGTAAGTCGACTGTATTATACCAGTTGAGAAAATGGCCGCGATGGGTCTCTAATCGGTCCAGGCTGGAATATATATTACTTGTCCGCGCGGCAAGCTCTTCAGCGCCAAGATAACCAAAATCCCACGCGCTGGCGGTCGACAGCATCATCATGCCGATATTGGTCGGCGATGTCCGATGCGCGATTTCCGGATGGGGTTCTCCCTGATAATTGTCGGGCGGCAGCCAGCCATCCTGTGGGCCCGCAAATGTTTCGAAATAGAGCCAGGTGCGCCGTGCCAAATTGCGGAGAAACAACTTGTCCGCGCTGTTCAGCAGCTTGGGAGCCTTATGCCTTGGACGATTAAGCAACATCGTAACTTCAGGAGCAATCAACCAAAGCATCAATAGCGGCATTGCCACCAGCAAGGATGCTGGGTTGATCAACAATATCGCCAGTCCGAGTCCAACCGTCATCGCAGGCCCGGCCCACATATGTAACCATATCCGGGCCCGAGAATGCCGGTTTTTTTGCCGTACGGATTCATGTGCAGCGGTCGTCCACTGCAGCAAATGGTTCTTGGAAACCAGTCGGCGCCAAATCGTGATGGAGATGGCGTGTAACGCGATCACAGCTTCGAAAGGCAGATGAGCAATCGCAAAAAACCATCGGCCGCTCTGGTCGGCAAGTTGAGCAAAACGGCCTCGCACAGCCCCGCGCCTTCGTCCTTGGGTAAGTCCCGAAACCAGATCGGTGAATATATTGCCCGCATGGGCAAAGACCGTCAGGAAAGTCCAGAACCAGGGATTGCCCGGCAACCATAGCCACCCGACAATAACCATCACCATCAACGCGGGAGCCACCAGACTGCGCCGCAAATTGTCGATGATCATCCAGCGGCTGAGCGCTGAAAGTGAATTCCGTCTCTTTTTTCCATCGGCTTCGCGAACCCGTCTGCCGAGCCAAGGGAGAAGTTGCCAATCACCACGGATCCAGCGATGCCAGCGTTTGACATATTCCCGGTAGGTGGCAGGGAATCCTTCATACAAGATAATGTCGGATACGAGGCCAGCACGCCCTAGGGAACCTTCAAGCAAGTCATGGCTCAGTATTGAATTTTCTGCGATGCGACCGTCTGTGCTCCGGTGAAAGGCAGCAACATCATAGATACCCTTGCCCACGAATATGCCGCGACCGAATATATCCTGATAGACGTTGGATACGGCCCGGCTGTAAATATCGATCGCAATATCGCCTGCGTAAAAGCGGGTGAAAAATGTCCGGCTAACGCCCTGAGGTGCCATCTCGACGCGTGGTTGCAATATCGAATAGCCGGACGTGATTTGACCTGTTTGGGGATCAAATCGTGCGGTGTTGAGTGGATGCGCAAGCGTGCCGGCAAGCCTTGCTACTGTCCCCGTGGGTAACATCGTGTCGGCATCAACCGTGATCACAAAACGTACTCTGGAAAGCGCGGACCGGTTCCCTTCATGGAAAGAAAAGCCGCTATCATCTCCGTCAACCAGCAGGCGATTAAACTGTTCCAGTTTGCCCCGTTTTCTCTCCCATGCCATCCAGCATTTTTCCGCATGATTATATTGTCTTGTACGCAACAAGAGGTGAAAGGGGCCGACATCATTTTTGCCATGTTTGTCATTGAGCGAACGAATATGTGCAATCAATTGCTGCGTAATTTCCTCATCACCTTGCATGTTTTCCGATGGGGCATCTGCCAGATCGGCGAGCAAGGCGACTTGCAGCCTGGCGTCATTATTGGATAGCCAATGTGTCTCTACCTGCTGGACAAGCTCGTGTACCTCGAACGGTTTTGCAATCAGTGCCGGTATCACGACAATAGTCGAACAATCCGCTTGCAGCCCGTCGGTGAAGTCCAGCTTTGGCAAGACCTGGGGTGGTACAATGAGGATCGCAAGCCGCTGAACCAGGGAAATGGACAGGATAGACGCCGGGATCAACATCACCAGCAACGATGCTATAGTTTGCAATATTGATGCTTGTATAAACCACAAATATAGCGTGGGGATCGCCAAGGCGCCGATCCAGAAGCACAAGGATGCCAGAGCGTAGATCGGTCCGGCATGATCATAAGCCGTTCGCTTTAGACGCAGACCAAGCGGTGGCTTGACACCAAGCTGTCGCTCAAAGGCAGCGCGTCCATCCCCGATCAACCAATGGCCAACATGATCCTTACCCTCCTCGGTATCTGCAGCAGCGGCACAGCGGATGATGCTGTTTGCAATCTCTACCTCACTCTGTCCGGCATAGGATGAAATGGTTTCGACGGCTTTGCGATAGCGATCCCGGGTTTCAAAATCCATGCGGCCATAGAAATTCGCCGGATCTTTGCTCAGTATATGTTCGACCGCGCTTGTCCGATCAAAAAAATCTTCCCAAGAAATGGAAGCAATAAGGGATAGATTGGCTATCGATCGGGCGACACGTTCAGTATCATCAAGCGAATAGGGGGCATTGGCTTGCGCAGTGGGCGGAAATGGTTCCTTTATCTGTCCTTGCAATACCGCTGACAAAGAGGACACCAAAACTTCCAGACAAGCGATCCTGAGCATGGTTGGGAAAGCCCAAAGCTCTGCAATTGTAAGTGGGGTTTTTCGCTGATAGGCGCAGATATATTCTATCGTGGCAGATAAGGTTATCTGCAAATGTGTTGCGCGGAGCAATCCATGAGCCAGCGCAAACACCCTTGGAAATCGGGATTCCGCCCCATTTTCACTCACAGAGCCCAGAGCGGGCAATCGCTCGTAAAAGCTGGGCGGTAGGTCTCTTTTGATCTGACGAACAGCGCGAAAAACCTGATAATCGTTGTCGAGCAGCCATTCGGCGGCTTTCCCGGCTTCCATCGGCGCATTCGCGCAAGTTTTGCGCACCATCTTCAACCAGGGCTTCGCTTCTTCTATGCGCTGCCAAGCCGGAATCGGGTCGGGTGATGTGGTTATGATCTTATGATGGAGTTGCAGGTCTGCGGCTGCCCTTGCGAGCATAGATACCGAATCTCGATCTTCTCCGGTCGACAAGTCCTTGCCGATGTCAGGCGACTGTTGATCTATAGGATCCGCCGGAACTGCATTCGTGGTGATCTCCGCCACCTTCTAATGCGCCGACTCCCGAAAGAATATTGTGCCATATTGCTGCTCCGATTTTTTAAACTGATCGACAGGGCCAACCGGCTGCTGACGGATCAACAAAAGAGGCAAGCGACTATTTGCAGCGATATGACGGGCAACGCTGCCGCAGCAAATATCATTCATGGCCCCTTTACCCCGCCCGGACAGGACAAACAGGTCCACATCTTGTTGATCGGCAATCTTCAGCAACCCATCCCGTGCATCGCGGCCGCTTTCGACAACGACTTTGGTATTAAGATCACCGCTGCTCAGCCTCGACTGCAAGCGATTAAGATATGTTCTTGCATTTTGCTGGTTAAACTGCCGAAACTTGGAGACGAGCCTGGTGGCTTCTCTATCATCCAGCCCGGCCGCGACAACTTCTGGTGCGGAAACAATATGTGCGAGAATCAACTCTGCGCCGTGTTTGCGGGCAATGCGAACTGCAAAGGGGAGAACGCTTTCCGCCCGGCACGAACCGTCAAGGGGTACCAACAACCGCCGGTAGCGCACAACATCAGTCTCGACCGTCTCTGGCGGGATGAGAAGGAGCGATGCCGAGCTTCCATCAAGAACTGTCTGGGCGGTTCGACCCAGAGTCAAATCTCTGCCACTGTGCAAATTATCAAATTTTTCCATCCCGGATCGGGTTGTCATCGCCATCAGATTTCCGCTATTTTCCCTTGCCCAGCGCGCAATTTCTTCGCCGGAATGTCCATTCAGCAACAGTCGGTCTTTTAGGACGAGCGGTTCATGCTCCGTTTCAAGTATGCGCGACAAATAGTCTTGCGCCTCGCGCTGCTTTATTTGCCACTCGATGGGGTCGCTCGGACATATTTCCGACGCCGCTCCTTGCATCACGTGGATCAGCTTCACCGGCAAGTCCAGACTACTGGCAATCGCCTTGGTGTGCTGGAATACAAGTGATCCATGACGCACATTGTTAATGCAGGCGACCGCGCTCGAAAAACGCGTTGCAGCGGCACCGTCGCTATAGGCCGACCTGGATTTAAACGCCGTGTTGGGTTTCAATTTTGGTACGGTTGTGGCGGAAGGCTGTTCAATCGTTGATGGCTTAGATTGCATGTTGGTAATCCTCCTAGATCAATAGCAATCCCCCTGATTTCATGTTTAGCGAGTCGGATTTTTTGCGCATTGACTGCCGTCAAGATCGCAAGAAAATTTCCCAAAAATTTGGATCATTTAGACTGGTCACCGCTTGTAACCGAAAATGTTTCTCCGTCAGCAAATCGGGCCAGTCGTCCCATATCCATGATTTCGATCTGATTGCCGTTTCGTCCATGTCCTTTTGAGCGCAATATTCCATTTTCCCTCAATTTCTTCATGATCCGGCTATATGTCTCCGGTGCGATAGCCAGATATCCCGCAATGTCCCGCTGGGTCATCGGTAATTGAATCTCAACCGGATCCCCATGGGCGCCCTGCTGCTGGACGAATTTTAACAAAAAAGCGGCAATCCGGGACACCGGATGGTGCATGGCCAGGACCGATATATGACTCAGCGCGATGTCTTCCTGCCAGTCGATCCACTGCATTAGTTTTTTGCCACTCGACATATTCTGCAGCACATCTTTCTGAAACACGAGATGCCGGGTAGAAAGCAATTTGGCGGGTGTCAGGGTTTCAGCTGTATATTGATATTCTTTCAGATTACCCAAACCGATAATCGCGCCAGATGTGGGAAAGCCCAAGATAATATGACCGCCATTTTCCGTAACTCTTGATAGTTTAAGCGTTCCGGTGACCACCTCATATATCTGATCGGGTTTACTGCCCTGATGAAAAAGAATCTTTCCCGCCGTAAAAATCCGCTGGCGACGATTTTTCTGGTCGTCCGGCCATTGAAACAATCTGCTCGGGCTATCCCGCAACTCCTCGAAGAGCGGCATTTGCTCCATCCATCTGTCTTTTCCCTTGCATATCATCTACTGCGTCGCACTAGTTCAGGCTCGCCAGAGCGGATTCAGTGTCTCGTTCGATCATTTTCTGTTCTTTCTGCGAAAGCCTTTGCATCACGGCAAGCACACTGTCGGGACTGAGGCTGATGCTATCAATCTGCTGTGTAACCAGCCAGTCGGCAAAGTCCGGCCGGTCTGATGGTGCCTGCCCGCAAATGCCACATTTTAGGCCATGACGATGTGCACCGGCAATGGCCTGCTCAATCATCAAGGTGACCGCCAGGTCTTCCTCGTCAAAATCTGCCGACAGAATTTCGGAATCTCTGTCAACGCCCAGAACCAATTGGGTCAAGTCATTCGAGCCAATTGAAAAACCATCAAAATATTTTGCAAACTCGTCAATCAAAACGACATTGCTGGGTATCTCGCACATGATGTAAATCTGGAGATCGTTTACGCCTTGTGTCAGCCCATTTGTTGACATCACCTCAATCACGCGTTTTGCTTCTTCGATCCTACGGCAAAAGGGTATCATAATGATAACATTGGATAATCCCATATCGTCGCGGACCCGTTTGAGTGCGCGGCATTCGAGATTGAAGGCCGGTTGATAAGCAGGATCAATATAGCGGGATGCGCCGCGAAAGCCGATCATCGGATTGTTTTCCGGCTCTTCAAAATCACCGCCGCCCAGCAAGGAAGCATATTCGTTCGACTTGAAATCCGACGTGCGGACAATCACCGGACGGGGGTAAAAGGCTGCTGCAATGGTGCCGATTTCTTCGGAAAGGCGTGAGACAAAATAGTCTGCGCCGCTTTTGTAATTGGCGGTCAGCGCTTCAATCTCTTTGCGGGTTTTTTCGTTACTAATCCGGTCAGGCGACAGCAATGCCATCGGATGGGCCTTAATCTCGTTGGCAATGATAAACTCGATCCGCGCCAGACCAACTCCGGCAACCGGCAGTGCGGCAACCCGAAACGCTGCATCAGGATTGGCAAGGTTGACCATCAGGTCAACATCCGGCGTGCTCAATTTTGTAATATCTACAGTCTCGGTCCTGAATGGGATTTGTCCCTCCAGCACGTTACCGGTCATGCCCTGGGAGCAATCAACAGTCACTTTCTGTCCTGCATGCAAAGACTTGCGGGCATCTGTTACGCCGACGATCACCGGGATACCCAGTTCCCTCGCGACAATGGCCGCGTGACAGGTCCGCCCGCCATGTTCGGTGATGATTGCCGCGGACCGCTTCATTGCCGGCTCCCAATCCGGCGTGGTGGCGGCGGCCACCAATATGTCGCCCGTCTGAACCTGCTCGAGTTCTTTCGCATCGTTGACCAGGCGCACCGGCCCGCTGCCAATACGGTCGCCTACTGCCTGACCCTGAAGGATTATTTTGCCCTCGCCGTCCAGTCGATACTGGGTGAGCAGGTTGCTGTCAGCGGATGCGTGGATAGTTTCAGGCCTCGCCTGCAAGATGTAGAGCTCCCCGTCCGGACCATCCTTGGCCCACTCGATATCCATCGGGGTCGGACGTCCGTGAAATTTGCTGTAATGCTGTTCGACAGCAACGGCCTGTTTGGCCAGTTGGATTACTTCTGCATCATCAAGACAGGGCTTGAGTTGCTCGGCATCGTCAACCGGATGCCATAGCGTTGGCTCCACAGCTTCTCCGTGGGCGTAAACAAGCTTGACTTTCTTGCTGCCGATGCGGTGTCTCAATACCTGCTTGTAGCCGAGTTTCAGTGTCGGTTTGTGAACCAGAAATTCGTCAGGATCAGCAATGCCTTGCACAATCGCTTCGCCCAGTCCCCAAAGACCGGTAATCATGACGACATCCCGGTTGCCGCTTTCGGTATCAAGAGTGAAGATTACCCCGGATGACGCCTTATCGGCCCGGATCATCCGTTGTACGCCGACCGAAAGCGCTACATCCTTATGGTCAAAGCCCTTGTTTGCCCGGTAGGAAATTGCGCGCTGTGTGAACAGGGATGCAAAGCACTTGCGGACCGCTCGGATGAGATCCTCCGCGCCGCTGATGTTGAGATAGGTTTCGTGCTGACCGGCAAAAGAGGCACCAGGCAAATCTTCTGCTGTAGCGCTGCTGCGCACAGCCACGGCCACGTTGCTGCCGTGATCTTCAGAAAGCTTGGCATAAGCCTCCCGGATTTCCTTGTCGAGACCGCCAGGCAGATCGGCAGTTGCTATGATTTCTCGAATTTGTTCGGCCTTTGTGGCGGCTGTAGTCAGGTTTGACCAATCTGTGTTTTCCAGAATAATCTCGATTTCTGGCCAAATATCATTGCAGCTTATCAGGTCACGATAGGCATCAGCAGTAACCGCGAAACTTTCAGGCACTTTGATATCTTCGGAAAGCGCACTGGCAAGCTCACCCAGCGACGCATTTTTACCGCCAACCAGCGACAGGTCGTTGAGGCTGAGCTGGTCAAGCCAGCGGACATATAAATTCTCGACCATATTATCTCCGTCACATTCGCAGAGCCCCCGCATGTCTGGCGGCAATGCCGTTCAAAAAGGGTAATTTCATAAGGATATAGAGTCTAAGCGACGAAATTTTCGAGCGGATGATACCGCTCGAATGTCGCGCTCCAATCAACTGCTCCGCTTCTGGCATCAAACGGAGAGGATTGTCTTTACGTAGTTGTTCGGAGACGGACTGATTTGCGAATTCAGCGCCTTTTAAGGGGCTCTACGTAATTGTCTTGGGGCATCAGGTGTAGTTGTTTGATGTTTACGGATGCCAGTGCTTTTCTGTCCGGCTCCGGCGATTTTCACTTTAATAAAATATCGGGAACTGGTGGACAAGGCCATGCAACATGAACACAATTTAGACTGGCATAATCTGTCCATCGAGACGGTTCTATCATCGCTATCCGCAACGCGTTCAGGACTGTCTCAAATTGAAGCGACACAGCGTTTGGCCGATCATGGTTCAAACAGGCTGGCTGAAGCTGCCCGCAAGAATATCGCCCAGCGTTTTTTGAGCCAGTTTCATCATATTCTGATCTATGTCTTGTTGGGGGCGGCAGTGATAACCTTCCTGCTTGGTCATATGATCGATACAGCGGTCATACTGGCGGTGGTTTTTGTCAACGCCTTGATTGGTATCATTCAGGAAGGAAAAGCTGAAAAGGCGCTGGAATCGATACGCCATATGCTCGCTCCGCATGCATCGGTTCTGCGCGATGGCAAGCGGTTTACAGTTGAAAGCGAAGCGCTCGTACCGGGCGATATCATCCTGCTGGAAGCTGGTGACAAGGCACCAGCCGACATCAGGTTGATTGAGGTAAACGGGCTGCAAATAGAGGAAGCCATTCTCACCGGAGAGTCTCTGACCGTTGACATGCAGGTGGACATTGTGCCGACAAAGGCCGCACTGGGTGACAGAAAGTCGATGGCGTTTAGTGGAACTTTAGTGACCAGTGGGCAGGCGAAAGGCGTCGTTGTTGCAACCGGCAGCGCGACAGAAATCGGCCGGATAAGCGGTCTGCTGTCGTCGGTCGAGATGTTGACCACGCCGCTCGTTTCCCAAATGAACAAATTTGCGAAATGGCTTACCATCTTGATCCTGGTGGTCGCCGTTTTGATCCTGGTTTATGGCTATTACGTCCAGCACTACGATTTTTCAGAACTGTTCATGGCGGTCGTTGGGTTGTCTGTGGCGGCTATTCCGGAAGGCCTGCCGGCGGTGCTCACTATCACTCTGGCGATCGGTGTACAGGCCATGGCCAAACGTCATGCCATTATCCGTGTCCTGCCGGCTATCGAGACACTGGGTTCCGTGTCGGTAATTTGCACCGACAAAACCGGCACGCTGACCCGTAATGAAATGATGGTTTCCGCTGCGGTGATCGGTTCCCACCAGTTCAGCGTGGATGGTGAAGGCTATGATCCAGTCGGAAAAATCAGCAGGGATGAGCAGGTAATCGATGATGGAGAATCCACCGGGCTGATCACATTGGCGCGTGCTGCGCTATTGTGTAACGATGCTGATATTCATGAACATGATGACCTTTGGCATGCCGAGGGAGACCCGATGGAAGCGGCTCTTTTGGCGTTCGCTGGCAAGGCCAGTTTGAATATAGCCGATGAGCGCCAAAACTGGCCACGCACGCATGCCATTCCCTTTGACTCCAAAAACCGGTTCATGGCGACCTTGCACAAGGGCCCCGATAACCAAACTTTGATTTTCGTTAAAGGTGCACCCGAAAAGATCTTGGCCATGTGCAAAGCGCAACGCGACAACGATGGAGATGACGAGCTGCTGGACCCGGCCTACTGGCAACAATCTATCAGCAAGCTGGCAGGGGCCGGTCAGCGCGTGTTAGCTTTTGCGACAATGACCGCTGCATCCGATGCCCAAGAACTAGCCGCTAGCGAACTTGATGGATCGCTCACCTTTCTGGGAATTGTCGGCTTAATGGACCCACCGCGGGCGGAGGCCATTGCCGCCATTGCCGAATGCTACGAAGCAGGCATTTCGGTAAAAATGATAACCGGCGATCATGTGGAAACCGCGAAGGCTATTGGCGAGCAAATCGGATTGCGAAAGCCCGGAAACGTGCTGACCGGAACCGATCTTGACGAAATGGATGATGCCACTTTGGCGATAGATGTCCTGGAAAACGACATATTCGCCCGGACCAGTCCCGAACATAAGCTGCGGTTGGTCTCTGCACTTCAGGCTCATGATTATATCGTCGCGATGACGGGCGACGGTGTAAATGACGCGCCCGCACTCAAACGCGCAGATGCCGGGATCGCGATGGGCCGAAAAGGCAGCGAGGCAGCAAAAGAAGCGGCGGAACTGGTTCTCGCCGATGATAATTTTGCGTCCATCGTCGCCGCCGTACGCGAAGGTCGCACGGTTTATGATAATCTTCGCAAGGTCATTAGCTGGTCTTTGCCAACCAGCGCCGGCGAGGCCCTGACCATCATCGCGGCCTTGTTAATCGGGATGACCCTGCCAATTACCCCGGCACAGATTTTGTGGGTCAATCTGGTGACGGCCGTGACCCTGGGCGTGGCGTTGGCCTTTGAGCCGACAGAAGACGGAACCATGCACCGCAAGCCACGCCTAAGAAATGAACCCTTGCTCGACAGGTCGCTGGCTTGGCATATAATTTTCGTGTCCTTCCTGTTCCTGTGCGGCGTATTTGCGATGTATGCATCCGCTATCGATAAGGGCTATTCTGTCGATCTGGCCCGCACGATCGCGGTGAACACGCTAGTCGTGATGGAGATTTTCCATCTGTTTTTTATCCGCAATATATACGGATCATCGCTAACCAGAAAATCCATTCAAGGAACGCCCATGGTCTGGTTCACAGTTATTGCGGTTACACTCGGCCAGTTCCTGATGACCTATGCACCATTTATGCAGGCGATATTCGGAACCGAAAATGTTCCGCTTCAAGACGGGTTATTGATCGTTGCTATCGGTGTTGTGCTATTCGCCATCCTGGAGATAGAGAAGCAAATCAGGCTGGCCCTGCGGCCTGCCATCAGGCACCAATATGCTGTTTCAACGTGACAGGATGAACCGGTTTTCCGCACGCTTCAAATGCGTTGATATTCGCGATGGTTGTTTCCGCAATGGCAATCATTGCTTCGCGGGTGAAAAACCCCTGATGCCCGGTGATCAGAACATTGGGAAAGGTGATAAGGCGCGCAAATACGTCGTCCTGAATGCCGCGATTTGAAATATCTTCAAAAAAGAAGTCCGCTTCCTCTTCATAGACATCAAGCCCCAGAGCTCCGATTTTGTCGCTTTTGAGCCCGCTGATCAAGGCGGCACTATCCACCACGGCGCCCCGACTGGTATTGATGAGCACTACACCGGGTTTCATAGCTTCAATTGCGGCGTGATTGATCAGATGATGGGTCTCTGGTGTTAGCGGGCAGTGGAACGTGATGATATCTGATGCAGCGAACAGATCCTTCAGAGGCACAAAATCGACCGGTACCGGCATGTTATCCGGGTCAGGATAGCGATCAAAAGCGAGCAACTTGCAACCGAAACCATGCAAGATTTCAGCAACGGTTCTACCGATATTGCCAGTGCCGACAATGCCTATGAATTTGCCTTTCAGGTTGAAGCCGAGCAGCCCCTCCAACGACATATTCCCTTCTCGAACGCGGTTATAGGCCCGGTGGGTTTTGCGGATGAGGGTGAGCATCATTGCCACGGTGTGCTCGGCAACAGCGTGGGGAGAGTAAGTCGGCACATGGGCAACCGCGATTTCTAGCAGTGCGGCCGCCTTCAAATCGACATTGTTAAAGCCCGCGCAGCGCAGGGCGATCAGCTCAATTCCGACCTGCTTCAAGGCAGACAGCGTCTCGGCATCCAGTTCATCATTCACAAACACGCAAACCGCTGTTTGGCCGGTAATCAAGCGCACTGTATCAAGAGAAAGTCGGGGTTCAAAGTAAGTCAAGTCATGAGCATTACTGACGTTGGCAATATCGAGAAATTCCCGATCATAAGACTTGGTGCTGAATATCGCCACTTGTGTCATCAATTTATCGCATTCGTATGTAGTACATCGCATTTAGCAACTGCGGGATCGATCAAGTTATCGACCCGCCTGCCCCCTGGTTTCATATAGTTTTTCATAGGAAGAAACCCTGCTGCAATATTTGATCGTGCTCGGAAATATACGAAAAATACGCCAATCCGTCGTTACGCAATTGCGCGGAGTTAAGCGGTTATTCGGTCCCTACATTCCGTAACAATACCTATCGCCCGCAAAAAGCTAACGGCCTAGCTTCTATATTTTCATGACGAATTATGGGAAGAATGATGTGCTGAAACATGAGGACAATTTATCGGTTGTCGGTGTCGGCACACAAAAACTGACCACCAACTGTGCCCGATGTCAGGAGCTTTGAAATCCGCAGCTGCAGGGCGCGATAGCTTGTATGCAGTGCGCGGTCTGACCAAAATTTATGGCCAAGGCCCAACGGCTGTTTCGGCCCTGCGCGGAGTCGATCTCAACCTACCCAAATCGGCCATGGTGGTACTGCTGGGGGCCAGCGGATCGGGAAAATCAACCTTCCTGAATATTATCGGCGGACTGGATGAAGCGACCGCCGGGACGGTGATGTTCGAGGATCAGGAGCTAACCGCACTTGGACCATCCGCGCTAACCGAATATCGGCGCAATTCGGTAAGTTTCGTGTTCCAGTTCTACAATCTGGTCGCCTCCCTTACCGCACGGGAAAATGTCGCACTCATCACAGAGATTGCCGAAGATCCCATGAATCCTGAAGAAGCGCTGTCCATGGTTGGACTGGAGGGCAGGATAGATCATTTCCCATCACAGCTTTCCGGCGGCGAACAGCAGCGGGTGGCCATCGCCCGTGCCATTGCCAAACGCCCCAAAGTCATGCTGTGCGATGAGCCAACAGGCGCTCTTGATAGCCAGACCGGGGTAAGAGTGCTGGAGGCGCTCGATCAGGTCAACCGGGAGCTTGGTACCACGACGCTCCTGATTACGCATAATGTCGTGATTGCGGATATGGCTGACAGGCTGCTGCGCTTTGCCGATGGCGCGCTGGTTGAAGATCGCGATAACCCCAAACGTGTTGCTCCGGCTGCTTTGAAATGGTGACCTTGCCAGCCTGGCTAGGGTCACTGGACCGCAAACTTCTCCGCGATATCTGGCGGCTGCGCTCACAAGCGCTGGCTATTGCACTTGTTATTGCCGCGGGGATTGGGATGGTCGTGATGTCCTTTGGGATGATCCGCTCTTTGGAAGCGAGCCGCGATGCCTATTATGACCGTTACCGCTTCGCCGATATTTTCGCGTCAGCCGTGCGCGTGCCCGACAGCCTGCTGGATGACATTCGCGCCATCGACGGCGTCAGCATTGTCGAAGGCCGGTTGACCAGCGGCGCGACGCTGGACATTCCTGGTATATCGGAACCGATAACCGCACGCATACACTCCCTGCCCGCCTCTGGCATGCCGACCATCAATGCATTGGTATTGCGCAGTGGCAGGTTACCGGATCCCGGCCGCCCGGGCGAAGTGCTGGCCAGCGAGAAATTTGCAGAGGCAGCCCGCATCGGGATTGGCGATGATATTGATGGGCTGCTCTATGGGACCAGGCAAAGTTTTCGTGTGGTCGGAACGGTGCTGTCTCCGGAATATGTTTATGCCATTGGACCAGGTCAGATTTTTCCGGATAATCGCCGTTTTGGTGTGCTGTGGATGGGCCAGGAGCATCTTTCCGCGGCGCTCAATTCAACCAACAGCTTCAATGAAGCCCTGATCCGGCTTGAACGTGGCGGCAATGTGCATGATGTAATCGACCGGGTCGATGTTATCCTGGAGCGCTATGGCGGACGGGGAGCGACACCGAGAGCGGATCAGCTTTCTGATCGCTTTCTGGAGAACGAGCTGTCCCAGTTGAGCAGCATGACCGCTATTCTTCCACCGATATTCCTTGGTGTAGCGGCGTTCCTGATCAACATGGTGTTGTCACGGCTGGTCGAATCAGAGAGGGAGATTATCGGCCTGCTCACTGCATTTGGCTATCGTAGCAGAACGATCATGTTCCACTATACCAAATTAGCACTAGTACTCTCGATTCCGGGACTGGTTCTCGGCCTCTTGTTGGGATCATGGATGGGCCGCGGTCTGGCCGGCCTGTATCAGGAATTTTTTGTATTTCCATTCCTGACCTATCGCGCGGGCTTTGATGTATTTTTCATATCATGCCTGGTTGCGATTCTCGTCGTGCTGTTGGGCGCGGCGCAGACGGTGCGCCGTATTGGCAGGCTGACAGCGGCCGAGGCGATGCGTCCACCTGTGCCGCCGAACTATTCGGGTGGATTTGCCCGTTTGGTTGGACGGATTAAGGGGCTGGATGAGCCAACGCGGATCATCTTGCGAGGCTTGGCTCGCCGACCACTGCGATCCGTACTGGGGTCTGTCGGCATCGCGGCTGCCCTCGGCCTGTACATCACGTCCGCTGGCTCAACCGATAATGTCAGGCTGATGATTGACCTGATGTTCAATCAGGCCAACCGGGCTGACGTGAACGTAGTTTTCACCGAGGATCGCGATGATCGTGCCTTGTTCGAGTTGGCCCGGCTACCTGGTGTGATGCGTGTTGAGCCTGTGCGTTATATTGGTGCCAAACTGAGCGCCGGGCATCGTTCCAAATCGGAGACCATCACCGGGATGAAACCGGCAGGCGATCTCAATCGGCTGATTGATCTCGACAACGGGATTGTCGAACCACCAACCCAGGGGTTGATGATATCCTATGGTTTGGCAAAGGAACTGGCGGTCGGTCCCGGCGATATCGTCGACATACAAGTTACCGATGGGCGGCGTCCCCAGATCAGCATGCCAGTGACCAGCGTTCTCAGCAGTCCGGTGAGTAATCCCGCCTATATCGACTTCAAAAATCTTGGCCCGATTATGAAAGAGGCGGAACTGTCCTCTGGAGCCTATCTAAGCGTTGATGCAACCCAGACTGACAAGCTCTATCGGCGGCTGAAAGACATGCCGATGATTGCAGGATTTTCACAACGTTCCGCGGCTCTTCGCGGCATTGAAGAAACAATCGGAGAAACCATGGGTATTGTCAGATTGTTCAATGTCGCCTTCTCCGGGCTCATTGTATTTGGCGTGGTTTACAACAATGCCCGGATCAGTCTCGCCGAACGCGCCCGCGATTTGGTTTCGCTGCGCGTTCTGGGCTATCGCCGGTCGGAAGTATCCTACATTTTGCTCGGTGAGTTGGCATTGATCGTGATGGCCGGATTGCCGCTCGGCATGATGTTTGGATATTATCTGTCGCTTCAAATCAGCGAAGCGATAAGCGGTGATCTGTTCATCATACCCTTTGCCCTGTCGGCGGCGACGGTAGCCTTTGCAATATTGATCGTCCTTATAACGGCGGCCGTGTCTGCCCTGTTTGTCCGGGGACGGCTCGACCGCCTCAATCTTGTCAGCGTATTGAAAACGAGGGAATAAGAAAATGGCCAAGAAACATTTCAACCGCCCCGGACCCAGGATCCTGATCGGATTGATTATATTGGTGTTATTGGTGGCAATATTCTTTGCGGTCCGCACCCCGCCGATTGACGTCGATACTGCGCAGGTTGTCGAGGCTCCTTTGCTGGTCACAATTGATGACGAAGCCGAAACACGCGTCCGTGACATGTTTGTCGTCGCGGCTCCGATAAACGGTCGTTTGCTGAGAGTCGATCTGGAACCCGGAGACGAGGTGATCGCTGGAAAAACGGTGGTGGCGCGAATGGTGCCAGCAGAACCGGACTTTCAGAACCCGCGCAGCGAAGCTGAAATCCGGGCGCACATCCGCGCACTGCAAGCTAATGTGCGGTCTTCTGCAGCGCGGATAAACCAAGCCAAAGCCGATCGGAAACTATCAGCGGCCAATTTCGAAAGAACCGATGCGATATTTAAACGTGGCTTTGCAACAAAAACCGCGCATGATGCGGCCAGAGCTGCGCGTGACAGCAGTGCGGCTCATCTGGCGGAAGTCATGCAGGCATATGAGACCGCGCAATTTGATCTCAAAGCGGCGCAAGCTAGCCTAATGGGTCCTTCCCTTGGTAACAGTCGTGGCAATGCTTTGGATATCACGTCCCCCGAAAGCGGATCAATATTGCGGGTTGCGCAAGAGAGCGAAACTTTGCTTACCGCCGGTACGGCAATCATGGAATTGGGTAATCCGGAAGATATCGAGATTGTCACTGATCTGCTGTCCAGTGACGCGATTAAAGTAAAACCGGGCAGCGATGTGCTGATCGATAATTGGGGCGGTGACCAGCCGCTCAAAGGCAGAGTCCAAAGGATAGAGCCTTTTGGCTTCACCAAGATTTCCGCGCTTGGCGTGGAGGAGCAGCGCGTGAATGTCATCATAGATTTTGTCGATCCGCATATTGCCCGGACGCGTCTTGGACACGGTTATCGCGTGATTGTTCGGCTGGTCGAATGGTCCGGAGATAATGTTCTGCAAGTGCCCATCAGCGCTCTGTTTCGAAACTCCGGCATATGGTCGGTCTTCGAAATGCGCGACGGCAAGGCAAGGCTAGTCCCGGTCAAAGTCGGCCGGATGAACGATGAACGCGCCCAGATAATAGAGGGATTGGACGCGGAGACATCGGTCATTCTGCACCCCAGCGAAAAAATCGATGATGGGACCAAAGTCCGATTGAGGAGCGATTGACCCCAATTACGCCGGATGACGGCCAATTAAACACGATCCCGGTCGGGTGTTGTTTAGGCTGATCGATCATATAACGAAGTAGGTTACCGCTTTTCCATCCGGTGGACCAGATGATCTATTCATCGGCGCTATTATGATTCCCGTGATTTTGGTAGTATATGCTCTTATACGTGGTTTGCACATCAGGGTGCTCAAAGAAAAGGGCGTTAAAAAGAGCGATATTTCAGACGGTTGGGCTTTCAGTATCAAAAACTTTCTTCCTTTCCACTAATAATTCAACTAAGCTGCTAAGATATTGATTATGTTATCAATATAATCCGATAGGAGAGAATATGGTCAGGATGAAAACAGTAGTAGCTATGGCCGCTTTGTCAGCTTTGACTGCAGCCTGTTCCGGCGGTGGTTCGGAATCAAGTGAACCCGAACCCACTACCACCGAGGCCGAGGCGCCTGAAGCGGAACCGGCGCCAGCTGAGGAAGCTTCCGCCGAAGCGCCGGCCGATACAGGTCCTCCGGCAGTTGATGATGTTGCAACTCTGGATGGCGTCGAATATGCAAGCCTGACCGGAGACGAGGCAGCAGGAAAGCGGGTATTTGCTCAGTGCCGCACCTGCCATGTGACCGATCCTGGTGTAAACCGCACCGGCCCCTCGCTGGCGGGCATCATCGGACGCGAAGCTGGCTCAGTCGACGGATTTAACTATACCGAAGCAAATGCCAATAGCGGCATCACTTGGACCGAAGAAAAAATGTTTCAGTATCTGGAAAATCCACAAAGGGTGATCCCGAAGACCAAGATGATTTTCGCTGGCCTTCCCGACGCGCAAAAACGAGCTGATGTGATTGCTTATCTGAAAGATCCAAGCTGATCCTGAAACACGGGATAAAGAAAAACAAAAAGGACCGGAGTTGTTTCCGGTCCTTTTTGTTTTATGGCTACGCATTTAATGGAACGATCAGGCTGCAATATCCCGCCGCGCAAGTTCGCATTGCGACCAGATTTCGCTGAGCGCATTCAGCAGTTTGTCTATATCACCATCGCTGTGAACTGGTGATGGGGTGATCCGAAGTCTTTCAGTCCCGCGAGGTACGGTGGGATAATTGATGGGCTGCACATAGATACCATGATTGTCCATCAACCAGTCGCTGATAAATTTGCATTTATGAGCATCGCCCACCATCACCGGAATGATGTGACTGGGATTGGGCAGATGCGGAATGCCCATCCGATCCAGAGATTGCCGTACTTTTTCGACGCGCTCTTTCTGGGTATCGCGTTCGACATTACTACTTTTCAAATGTTTGATACTGGCGCAGGCACCGGCAGCCACGGCCGGAGGAATGGCAGTAGTAAAGATAAATCCGCTCGCAAAGGTGCGGACATAATCGCAAAGATCTCGAGAGGCTGCGATATATCCGCCCATTACACCAAATGCCTTGCCTAGCGTCCCTTCAATCACGGTAATCCGGTCCATCAGACCTTCGCGTTCGGCAACACCCCCGCCGCGCGGGCCATAGAGACCGACACCGTGAACCTCATCAATATAACTCATCGCGCCATGTTTCTCGCAAACATCGAGTATTTCGGCAATCGGCGCGATATCGCCGTCCATGGAATAGACACTTTCAAAGGCAACCAGCTTGGGACGGTCAGGATTGAGAGTACTGAGTTTGCGGTCGAGATCTTCGGGGCTGTTATGCTCGAAAATCATGCGTTCGGCTTTGCTGTAACGGATACCTTCGATCATCGACGCATGATTGAGGGCATCCGACAACACCACGCAATCGGGAATGCGCGATGCCAACGTGCCAAGCGCCGCCCAGTTGGACACATAGCCAGAAGTGAAAATCAGGGCATCTTCCTTATTGTGCAAGTCGGCCAGTTCAGCTTCGAGTAGAACATGATGATGATTGGTTCCTGAAATATTGCGGGTACCGCCTGCACCAGCACCGCATTCGTCAATGACACGGTGCATGGCGGCGGTAACCTTGGGATGCTGACCCATGCCGAGATAATCGTTCGAACACCAGACCGTTACATCGGTTGTATCATCATCGACATAGCGCCTCGCATGTGGGAATGAACCGGCTTTGCGCTCAATTTCGGTAAACACACGGTAACGGCCTTCTTCGCGTACCGCCTGCAGCTCCTCTCCGAAAAATTTTTCATAGTCCATGGTCATTTCCCTTTTTTATGATTCCGTCGGTTGGTCACGATTGGTCAGGGCCCACTGCCACAACACCGAGTCCCGGAAAGGCAGCGCCAGAAACATATGCTCCAGAGCAGCGAGCAGACTCAGGCAGCACAACAGCGCGGCTTGCGCAGTTTCGGTTGGATTTGTTGCGGTTATTGCTAAATTGGCGAAATAGCCAGCGATGCACAGGATTACTGTGATCGAAATGACCAGCATCGGTCGTAATTTTCTTGGTCCAAAATAGGTCTTCAAATAATCGAGATGCGCCGGCAACAGTTCATCGCTCATATTCGGCACACCGCGATAGATGTTCAGCTTCGACATCAGCCTGAAAATTAGCAGCAGCGCAAAGGCATAGGCGCCAGTCGGATTGGCAGTTACCGCACCAAGCGAAAGCAGCAAAGCCGCCGTCATGGCGAGGGCAATTTCATGATGAATCAGTGCCATAGTTGCCAGAGAAAAACGCCGCCAGCCGGTCGTGCCTTCAGGCAGCGGATCACGATGGGAACCCGCAACCGCACCAGTCAAAAAGCTGATCTCATGCCAGCTCCAGATCATCAGGCCACCAACAAAGGACGCATAAACGGCCCATATAGCCGTCGACTGGCTGGTGAGAACAAGGAGGGCCAAGCCTCCAATGCCGCATATACCGGCAATGATCAGCGCGCGTCCAAAGGATTGGCGCAATCGATGATTGAGCATAGCGACTAGGCCGGTGCTCACAAACCAGAGTATAGTCACCACCACAAAGGGCAAGCCAAGGCCAATGCCCTCTACCATGCAGGGGAGAGTCTGATGCGTTGCGGTAACTCGTTCACCTTGGGTTTCATGAAGTACATCCGGACAAACGCCATTCCGGCCTTGGCCGTGTATTTGGTGCGGGAGAGTTTGCCGGTGAAACCGCCGCGTGCTTTCGCTTCTTCTATCTTGATCGAAGCCAACCGCAAATCTTCCATTGCCTTGCGGAAACGGGGATCATCGGTATCAAGTTCGATGGGAAAGACCTGTCGGCTGATCTGGGTGCAAATGGAAAAAACCTGATATCCATATGCTGCGGGATCAACACCCAATGCCTTGTGAAAGACGGGCCGGTTATGATCCCGTACATACATCGTCGCGTAGACCGAAAGTAGAAAGAAGCGGATCCAGAGTTTATTCGCCCCTTTCAGCAACTTCGGGTCGGAACGAAGTAGCATCGCGAAGGCCTCGCCATGCCGAAACTCGTCATTGCACCAGTCTTCAAACCAGTCAAAAATCGGATGGAATTTATGCTCCGGATGGTCTGCAAGCTGCCGGAAAATCGTGATGTAACGGGCATATCCAATCTTCTCCGACAGATAGACAGCATAGAAAATGAATTTCGGTTTGAAGTAGGTATATTTCTTCGCCTTGGTTAGGAAGCTGAGATCGACGCCAATACCAGAGCCTTTTAGAGTTTCATTGATAAATCCAGCATGACGACTTTCATCGCGCGCCAGCAGCTTCATCAGCCGTTTGACATCCTGATTTTTGGTGCGTTTGGCAATTTCGGCATAAAGAATACAGCCAGAAAATTCCGATGTCAGCGAACTCGCCAGAAAATCGATAAATTCCTTTTGCAGCTTTGGCTCCAGACTTTCAATCACTCCGTCAAAGGCATCGGTCTTGCGGAAATGGCGTTTGTTCCGGTCGGACTCCATTTCCTCCATTAACGCGTCCCATTCATCGCGAACGGGCGACACGTCAATCTTGTCCATTGCATCAAAATCGGTCGTGTAAAAACGCGGAGCGAGGACTGTGTCCTGCGTAGCGATAGCCATCGTGTCCGGCGCATTTTCGAGAGGCCTTGCGGTTTTTTCCGTGGAAATTTGGGTATGTGCGTTCATCATAGTCTCCCGGGGGTAAAGCTGACTTCATACAGTTCGGTCATTTCAAAATAACCGGTGAACTTGGTCCAGACGCGGCGCAGCAGGCCTGCTCGACGGACGGTGGCGACACGATCAAAGAAAACCTTTTCACCAAAAGACACCACGATCGGATCCCCGTGCACTCTCACGCTGTCTCCAGGATAGATGGGAACATTGCCTGCCAGTTCGACATGGGCGTGAAAATGGCTTGGGCTTTGTTCGATTTCGATGCGACAGCGGGTATCGAATTTTTCAGAAGATCGTAAAGCTATCATGTTACTGGTTCCTTCAGCATTTCAGCAAATGTGGCACTGTGATCAGCGCCAAAGCCATGGATTTCTGCTTCCCGTCCGGTTTGCGGATCGCTCAGAGATAACGCGCCGTTTTCCCAGAGAGTGAGCCTGAATGGAGGTTCTGATCCAATGCCTTGTGCCATGCGCGCTTTTGCCATCCGGCGCATGGTTGCACGGACGAATCCGCCTTCACCGAAACCGATTTCTGATACCGTTTCGCCGGTCGCTGCATCGGTCACAATCACCGCACCATCCGCGTGATCGGTAAAGCGTAGTTCCCGTTCCTGTACCGGCACGATATTCTGAGCCATGCGAGAACCATCCGGATCTCCAGATTGCGGGATCCAGCCGAGCCGTACCGCGCCAGTTAATGCCATGGTAAACAGCAGCAGCAAGGCTGCCGCAATCAATGCGCCGCGTGGAACCGTGGGATCATGATCATGTGCGTGACTCATGCTGGCAGGCCCTCCAACGCTATGTTATCGTCATACCCATTTTCAACAGCAGCGGCGGGTGCGACCGGCTGCACAGCTTGCGTTGCCTCAAAGAGCAGAGTGGCAACTTTAGAGGCCTCTGGGATTGCGCGCAGCATTGGTTGTGGTCGCACGAAGCGCAGCGAGCGTGCATGGGGCCAAAGCATCACATAGCCTAATCGCGGCATACCTTTCAGGGTCAACACTATGTTACCGGTTCCGTGAGACAGCGTTTTCAGATTGGCCGTTTCCAACTGGCCCAGCGGTAGATTGATGCATTTGTTCAGTGCCACGCCAATCCGAAGCACTAACCGCTTGTTGGTCAAGCTATATACAGTCGTACGGGCCACGCCCCAAGCGAACACCACACATATTCCCGTAACCACGACGCCGAACACGGTAACAGCGGTCGCCGTTCCGAAATCACCGCGAAAAAGCGCAGTCATGATAATCACCAGAAAATAACCAGCTGCTAGCCGGACATGTAAAGCCGACCGCGCCATTTGCTTCCAGTCCGGTGCGCCCTGCCAGATTACATATTCATCATCCGGTAGCTTGCCGGGAAGCCCCCGGGTTGGTTCATGGTCATATTCACTCATAGCATGGGTTCCTGCCGTTTGCGGTTGGCATAGAGATAACCGCCGCCAAAATACGCGACGATCCGTTCTTCCTCGTAAAAGGTAATCTCGTCGGGTTTTGCTGGAGTTGGTGCGGCGGCGAATTGGTTGGCATTTAGCGCGTCAATTACCACCTGGCCTTTTTTGCCCTTCACCTTTGACATCGCCATGGGAGCCAAAATTGTTTTTCCACCAGTATCTATTTGCAGATAGCGGATCACATGCTCGGCATTGTCAATCCACATATCGCTGACTGTACCGGCGACTTCACCATCGGCACCGACGACCTCCATTCCGCGCGGATCGGCATCTTTTTGATGAACACCAATTCCTGCAACAAGTCCGATGGGAACGATCCGATTGTGACCTTCGGCGTTGAGATCCGGATGTTTCGAGCGCTTCGCCCAAGCCGCCGGACCCATGCCGTCTTCCAGAGGATTGCCCGTTGGGAAGTAGGGCGCGCCTGGCGAACGAAAGGTGCGCTCCCCTGCAACGTCAACCTTTTCACGACCCTGAGTCGGTGTCGTAACCGTTCCCCTGCCAAACGGCATCAGAAATGATTTGGGAGTCCCCGACAGCAACGGACCGCCTGGGGTATCGATCCGGCCCGAGGTTTCATCTTCCAGCGGATAGCCCTCGCGGCGATCCTCACGGCGCAAATAGAAGACCAGCGCGAGAAAAAAGAGCACAAACGCTAGAAATACTAGCTCGGTCACATCAAATGTTCCGATCAGTTTTACATCATCCATCTCACATTCTCCTCAATCGTCTTGTCGCCCCAAATCAAGTTGGAAATTCGTTCAATCCAAACCCTTTTCTCTCTATCTCTGCCGACTCCCTGCCTGCTCCTATGACCGGGCCCAGCACCACCATCGTCGCCAGCAGCAGAGCTATTTCGAGGCCATAAACTGCGCCGTAGCCAGTCGCCTGCACTGCTAAAGTCGTGCCCATTGCCTCTGCGAGAGCAACATAGGTTATGCCATCGCGGATCAATCCGCCGAGCGCGATACCAAGGCCGGTGCAACTGGCCTGCACCGCACCCCAAGCGCCAAGCGCAAGGCCAGCATTATTCGATTGGGCAAGCCCCATGGCAGCGATCATCGTGCCAACTGAGAACAGCCCGACACCAAAACCGATCACGGTCGCGCCTGCAAAAAGAAGCGATACCGACATCAAGGGCCCGGCAAATATTGTCATGAGAAATGCGGCTATTCCGGCAACTGCGCCCAGACCAGCCAGACGCAGGGGATCGGCACTGGCTGTCAGGCGCTTTCCACTATAGGCAAAGGCAATCAGCGCACCAATGGCCCAGGCCCCGGTGAGCGCGGTGGTAGATCCAACTGAAAGGCTGAGAATTTCACCGCCATAAGGCTCCAGCAAGGCATCTTGCATCGCGAAGGCCATCGCGCCAAGCCCGATGGCCAGTAGCAAGCGGTTGGTATTCTTTTGCGCCGTAAACGATCCCCAGATTTCTGAAAAGGAAGGTGCCGATACCGTTGACATAGTGATTGCAGTGTTGCGAGCTTCCTGCTTCCACAGCGCTACAATATTGAGCGCCATCGTGAGAACTGCAGCCCCCTGAATGACCTGCACCAATTTGGTTGCAGTAAAGTCGATCAGCAGATTGCCAATGGTGAACGCAGCCAACGTCATACCAATCAGCAACATCACGTAGAGCAGGGCCACCACGCGCGGACGCTTATCATCAGGCGCTATGTCTGTAGCGAGCGCCAAACCAGCGGTCTGAGTGACATGCATGCCCGCTCCGGTTAAAAGGAAGGAAAGACAGGCCGCGGTAACGCCGGGGGCAAAAGTATCGGGGCGTGTAATCAGAATAAGCGCGAATGGCATGATAGCTAATCCGCCAAACTGGCCCAATGTGCCGAACCAGATATAAGGCACTCTCCGCCAACCCAACACCGAACGATGGGTGTCCGAGCGGTAGCCGATGAGCGCCCTAAATGGAGCGATGAGCAAAGGAATGCCAATCATCAAAGCGACTATCCAAGTCGGGGTATCAAGCTCAACAATCAGCACCCGGTTCAACGTGCCATTGAGCAGAACCGCGGCTAAGCCTACACTGACCTGAAACAAAGCCAGACGCAGCAAGCGCAAAAGGGGAAGTTCTCTGCTTGCTGCATCCGCAAAGGGCAAGAACCGTGTCCCAACGGCTTGCCAGAAAGTTACAGCGGATGGCCTTTGTGTCATTGGCGGCTGATCCCCATCGCATGAGATTTGTAGAAGCCGCTCGAAACGCGTTGGGTAAAATCAGGATTCCAGGCCGGTAGATCATTTGCGATGGATGCAATCAGTCGACGCTCGGAAATCGGTTTGATCGCCGGCGAACGATCGCTGCGCGGAAACGCTTTTCCGGTAAGGTGCATCACCCGGAGTAATGGCGTGCCGGGTGCAAAGGTAAAGGCAATTTCATTAGCGCGGTCAGACCAGGCACGCAGTACGCCCATGACATCGTGCAGATCATAGTGGATGAGCGAGTCCATCGCGACAACATGATCAAATATGCCGAGATCCCGATGCCGCATATCACCGACACGCCAATCGATCGCAAGACCATCCGGTGCTCGCTTCCGTGCGACATCTATCAAGCCGCGTGAAACATCAATTGCAACCACAGTCGCTCCGCGTTTGGCAGCGGCTATGGCCAGTGCGCCGGTCCCGCATCCCGCATCAAGTAAGCGCATACCATGCATGTCGGCCGGCAAAGATGACAGCAAGAGGTCGCGCATCGCGTCGCGACCCGCTCGAACAGTCGCACGAATTCCACTCACCGGTACATCTGATGTTAGATCTTCCCAAGCTTTGCGCGCCGTCTTATCAAAATAGTTTTCCAGCCGAATGCGACTTTGCTGATAGGTCGTAGAGGTCAAGCTATGTTCCATCATTCAAATCCCAGAAATTCAAAAATATCACGGTCTTTCATCGGTTTCGCTTCGAGCGGATCGACCCCGTCCCAAAGCTTGCGCGCCAGATTCATATATTCAGCTCGCGCGGCCTCGACCTCCGGCGAATCTTCCATCTCGAAGAGCGTGCATTTCTTGAGCCGCGAGCGACGGATCGCATCGAGGTCAGCAAAATGTGCCAAACGGCGCATGCCAATGGCATCGCTGAACCGGTCGATTTCATCAGTCGCCGCCGAACGGTTCGCGACGACACCGGCTAGCCGAACATTATAGTTTTTCGCTTTTGCATTGATGGCCGCGACGATCCGGTTCATCGCAAATATGCTGTCAAAATCATTGGCAGCCACAACTACCGCATTATCGGCATGTTGCAGTGGAGCAGCAAAACCACCGCAGACAACGTCCCCAAGAACATCGAAAATCACGACGTCCGTATCTTCCAAAAGATGATGCTGCTTTAGCAACTTAACCGTCTGACCGACAACATAACCACCGCAGCCTGTGCCCGCAGGCGGACCGCCCGCTTCAACACACATCACACCGTTATAGCCTTCGAACATAAAATCCTCTGTCCGGAGTTCTTCGCTGTGAAAATCTACGGTTTCGAGCACGTCAATGACTGTCGGCATCATCTTCTTAGTAAGGGTAAAAGTAGAATCATGCTTGGGATCGCAACCGATTTGCAACACCCGATGGCCAAGTTTTGAGAAAGCCGCCGACAGATTTGACGAGGTTGTAGACTTACCAATCCCGCCTTTGCCGTAGACCGCAAACACTTTTGCACCCTTGATCTTATCATTGGGATCCAGCGCGACCTGAACACTGCCTTCGCCGTCAGCAGGAGAATCGGTTCCATCCAAAAGGGTCATGATTACAAACTCCTCATTCTGCTGCGACCAGGCCTTCCAGCCGGTCTTCCAAGTCATCACTGGCGTTTTTCAGTGCTGCCAGTGTCGCTGCGTCTGGCGTCCACAGTTTGCGCTCGCATGCTTCGAGCAGACGATCGGCTACCCTTGCGGATGATTTGGGGTTAAGCTCGGCCAGTCTTGCGCGCATGGCATCATCGATCACGAACGTTTCGCTAATTTTCTGATAAACCCAGGGAGAAACGGTGCCGGTGGTGGCAGACCAGCCCATGGTATTGGTCACATGCCCTTCCAGATGACGCACGCCTTCAAAGCCATGTTTAAGCATTCCCTCATACCATTTAGGATTGAGCATCCGGGTGCGGGTTTCGAGATCGATTTGTTCGCCGAGCGTGCGGACCTTGGTATCGCCCCGTGTTGCGTCTACAACATAAACGGGTGTGGCCTTGCCGCGCGCCTTCTCGACAGCCTTGCTCATTCCGCCGAGGCCATCGACATAATGATCTATATCGGTGACGCCGATTTCAACCGATTCCAGGTTCTGGTAGGTCAGTTCAACACCGGCCAGTTCACTTTCGAGCAATTCACGATGCTTCGTCGGTTCACCGCTGCGGCCATAAGCATAGCCTTTATGTGTCTCGAACATATTGGCAAGATCTTCGGGATCGCTCCAAGCACCGTCGTCGATCATCATGTTGACATTGGCACCATAAGCGCCCTGTGCGTTGGAGAAGACTCTTAGGCTTGCGGTTTCCAGATCGCATCCATGCTGTGCCTGATGCGCCAGACTGTGCTTACGGACAAAGTTCTGCTCGGGCGGCTCATCCGCCGTGGTTGCCAACCAGGCCGCTTCAGCGATCATGCGAGTTTGCAGCGGCAGCAGGTCGCGAAATATGCCGGAAAGTGTCGCAACAACATCAATACGGGGACGCCCCAATTCTTCAAGCGGGATTAGTTCCGCTCCTGCCAGACGTCCATAGTCGTCAAATCGCGGACGCGCACCGAGCAAGGCCATGGCTTGCGCAATCTGCGCGCCTTCGCTTTTCAGGTTGTCCGTACCCCAAAGCACCATCGCGATGCTCTCAGGGAAAGTACCACCATCGGCTTGATGCCGGGAGATCAACTGATCGGCCTGAACACGGCCGAGCTTACTGGCAAACTGGCTGGGAATGCGAAAGGGATCAAAGCCGTGAATATTTCGGCCGGTGGGCAGTACCTTGGCGTCATGTATTAGATCACCGCCAGGAGCAGGCGGAACGTAATGGCCGTCCAAGGCGTTCATCAACGCACCGAGTTCATCATTACTGTCCAGCTGCGCCTCGATTTCGGCGCGGTCCAGATCCGGCGTTGATTCGATCATCGCATCGACCAGACCATCGCGGTCTTCGTGAGTCATTTTACCGCCCAGAACATGCAAACCCTGCGGGATTAGCTCGCGCTCCAGTTCATAGAGACGCCCGGACAGACTATCGATATCACCCGTCTCTATATCGAGCTGCGCGCATTGGTCGCGGATCATTTCCTCAAGCTCGGAACGCTCTTGGTCATCCTCGCTTGATCGGTACCGCTCGAGTGAAGCCTTGAGGTCTGTAAACCCTTTATATAATCCGGCCTCTGCCAACGGCGGAGTGAGATAGCTGACCAAAGTTGCACTGGACCGGCGTTTAGCGATAATCCCTTCGGACGGGTTGTTGGAGGCGTAGAGATAGAAATTGGGCAAATCGCCAATCAGCCGCTCCGGCCAGCAATCGGCGCTCATCCCAGCTTGTTTTCCTGGCATGAATTCGAGCGCACCGTGCGTACCAAAATGCAAGGCTGCGTCAGCATCGAAATCTTCGCGAATATAGCGATAAAAAGCCGAAAAGGCGTGGGTCGGAGTGAAGTTGCCTTCAAAAAGCAACCGCATCGGATCACCCTCATATCCAAAAGCTGGTTGAATCCCGACAAACACGTTGCCGAACTGGGCACCAAGGACATGGATCGAATGTCCATCGCTCTGCTCCCGACCGGGAGCCGGGCCCCATTGCGCTTCCATTTGCTGGAGATAAGGCTCACTGCGGACGTGGTCATCGGCGCTGATACGGGTCGCAACATTGGCATCAGCGCCGAACTGTTCGGCATTGCCACAGAGGATAGCATTGCGCAGGTCATCAACGGAATTGGGGGCCTCAACCGCATAGCCTTCGCTTTCCAGGCGCTGCAATGTGGCGTGAAGTGATTCAAAAACAGCAAGATGGGCCGCCGTTCCGGTAGCCCCTGCATTGGGCGGGAAGTTGAATAGAACAATGGCCAGTTTGCGTTCGGCAATTCTCGTCCGGCGCATATGGATGAGTTGAGAAACTTTCTTCGCCAATGTCGCAGCCCGCTCGGTGCAGCATTGCATCGCACGGATTTCGTCATTGGCAGCAAAACGGCAATTGCGGCCACAACCCTTGCAGCCGTCCGGCGAACCATCGGAGCGGCCACCAAAGATACTGGGAGCGATGGCACCGTCCAGTTCCGGAATTGCCAGCATCATCGTTGTTTCGAGTGGCAACAAGCCCATCTGACCCGCGCCCCACTGTTCCAGCGACTGGAACTCTATCGGATGGGCCGCAATATAAGGAACATCCAGAGCGGTTAGTGTTTCCACCGCAGCGTCAACATCATTATAGGCCGGGCCACCAACCAGCGAGAAGCCGGTCAGGTTTATCACCGCATCGACCATCGCTTTGCCTTCTCGAATGAAATATTTGTCAATGGCAGGCCGACTATCGAGACCATTGGCAAAGGCCGGAATGACCCGCAGACCTTGCGCTTCGAGCGTTTCGATCATGCCGTCATAATGGCCGGTATCACGGCCCAGCAGATAGGAACGTAGCATCAGCACGCCGACCGTTCCGGATGTTTTCTTCAACTTGGGAAGCTTGCTCGCGTCCTCGGACATCCGTCCCTTCATATCAGGATGATAGACGCCCACTTCAGGATATTCGCGTGGCGCCTCTGCAACCATATTTCCCGCCAGAGCCGCCCTTTCGCCAGTTGCATATCGATCTATCAGGCCGCGAACCATGTCGACTACATTGTCATCGGAACCGGCCAGCCAATATTGCAGGGTGAGGAAATATTGCCGCACATCTTGCGCTGCGCCTGGGATAAAGCGCAGTATCTTAGGCAGCCGCCGCAGCATTTTCATTTGCCCGGCGCCGGAACTCCCGCCAGCCTTTTTCGAACCGCGCAATTTTTTCAGCAGGGCCATTGGGCCCTTCGCTGGCTTGTCCATACTGTAGTTTCCGAGCCGGGTGAGCTTTACAACATCGGCCGTCGACATCAGACCGACAATTGCGTCGCACTCGTCCCGTCGGGCCATTAGTGCCGGATGGATAGCGCGGACATGATCCTCGAGGAACAGCATCGTCGCGATGATAAAGTTAGCCTGCGCGATATCCGCCTTTGCCTGTTCCAGAACGGCGGGATTACGATCCCAGTCTGATGCCGCATAAAAACCAATACTGATATTTTCCGCCGCCAATTGCTGATTGGCCCGCGCCACCGCACCGGAGAGATGATTGTCGAGGGTGACAATGACCACCCGGACCGGAGGTTTGCAGCTATTGGGCATAATGCGCCTTTGCTTCGTAAAGGGTTGCCAGTTCGATGGTCGCAACGCCCTGTTCGGCTGCGAAAGTTTCGGTATTGCGCTTGGCCTTGCCGCGCACGAAAAAGGGGATTTTCTTTAATTCGCGCTGCGCATCTTCGCTCCACACCGTTTCGGTATCATTGGCGGGAGCGGCAAAATCCTCCGGTGCCGGGGCGCTATGTCCCGGCCCAAGATGGGATGGCCCGGAATGATCATTAAATTCGAAATCATCGCGGAACATGGTCAACAGATGCTCTTCCAGACCCATCACCAAAGGATGGACCCATTCGTCAAACAGGACATTGGCCCCTTCAAATCCCATTTGCGGAGAGAAACGTGCCGGAAAATCCTGAACATGGACAGGGGAGGATATTACAGCGCATCCGATCCCGAAGCGCTTGGCAATATGGCGCTCCATCTGCGTACCCAGCACCAGCTCGACCTGTGCTTCCTTAATCGCTTTTTCGACCGCGAGATGATCATCGGTTATCAGCGGTTCAACATCGTATAGTTTTGCAGCAGCCCGAATGTCGCGCGCATATTCGCGGTTATAGCAGCCAAGACCTGCAACCGTGAAACCCAGTTCTTCGCTGGCAATACGTGCGGCTGCCACAGCATGGGTGGCATCACCAAAGATGAAGACCCGCTTGCCGGTTAGATAATTGGAATCGATTGATCGGCTCCACCAGGACAAGCGGCTCAGGCCTTCCTGGAGCATCGGTTCGGGATCAACACCCGCCAATGCGGCGACTTCACGGACAAAATCCTGTGTCGCGCCAACGCCAATGGGGATTGTGCGGATGGCAGGCTGGCCAAATTCCCGCTTGAGATAGTCCGCAGCGAGATCGCCTGTTTCCGGATAGAGGACAATGTTGAAATCCGCTTCTCCGAGTTTAGCAATATCGCCAGCGTTGGCCCCCAGTGGGGCAGTGACGTTAACCTCAATACCCATGTGTCCCAGCAAGCCGGTAATTTCGACAATATCGTCGCGATGACGGAAACCCAACGCGGTCGGGCCGAGCAGATTAACCAACGGACGGCGACCATCGATCGGGCTGCGCGTCCGGCTCTTGTCACTCAACTTGCGGACGATTTGATAAAAAGTCTCGGCTGCCCCCCAATGCTCCTTGCGCTGATAGCTCGGTAGCTCGAGCGGAATTACCGGAATGGGCAGCCCCATATTCTCGATTAGACCAGCCGGATCATCTTGAATCAGTTCTGCCGTACATGAGGCACCGACCAACATTGCATCGGGCTGGAACCGCTCCACAACATCTAGCGCGGCGGTCTGGAACAACTGCGAAGTATCTTTTCCCAGATCACGCGCCTGAAAAGTGGTATAGGTGACGGGCGGCCGCTTATCGCGCCGTTCGATCATCGTGAACAACAGATCAGCATAGGTATCGCCCTGGGGGGAGTGCAGCAGGTAGTGAACGCCATCCATCGCGGTGGCGACGCGCATAGCTCCAACATGGGGCGGGCCTTCATATGTCCAGACGGAAAGTTGCATCTCTAAACCCTCAGCACATCGCGGCGCCGGAGCGGCCGGGCGAAGAGTTCGGCCAGATCGCCGGCCTGATCGAAACCATGAATGGGGGAAAAGACGAGTTCGATTGCCCATTTGGTGCAGAGGCCTTCCGATTCCAAAGGATTGGCAAGGCCAAGGCCGCAAACTGTCAGATCGGGCTTTGTGGCGCGCACACGATCCAGTTGCCGGTCGACATCCTGACCTTCGCTGAGGATTACGCCTGCTGGCAGCACTGCCAGCTCCTGCGCGAGATGCGTGCGGTGCAGATAGGGCGAGCCCACTTCGGTCAGCACCATGCCAAGTTCATTTGCAAGGAAGCGCGCCAGTGGAACTTCCAGCTGTGAATCGGGCATGAAAAAAATCGACTTGCCTTCCAACCGTTTGCGCTGATGGGCAATCGCCCTGTCCGCGCGCAACTGGTAAGGTAGAGTGATTTCCTCAAAATGCTGCAGATCAATACCAAATTCGGTAGCTGCTACCTTCAACCAATCAGTTGTCCCCTGGACACCGAAGGGAAACAGCGCATCCAGCCTTTGGGCTCCTCGCTCTTTCAGGCGTTGCGCCGTATCACCCAGAAATGGCTGAGCAAGCAGAAAGCGGGTGTTCGGACCAACACCGGGAAGGTCGGCGACCGACCGTTCTGGCAGGCTGGCAACATTCTCGATTCCCAGTTCAGCAAAAAGCCGCAAGAACTGGTCTTCGACAATATCAGGCAGCGAACCTACAATGATGAGGTTAGGTGGCGCGCTGGCGGGCAATTCCGGCATCACCGGGACAAGAGAAGCCAGACAGGCATCTTCACCCTCTGTAAAAGTCGTTTCAATCCCGCTACCGGAATAATTCAAGATTCGTACCTGCCGTCCATGTTTGGCACCCAACCGCTGCGCTGCTTTCGACAGGTCCAGTTTAATCACTTCAGACGGGCAACTACCCACCAAAAAGAGCGATTTTATTTCTGGTCGGCGCTCAAGCAGCTGATCGACAATCCGGTCAAGTTCTTCATTCGCATCGGCCAAGCCGGCAAGATCCCGTTCTTCCATGATCGCTGTAGCAAAGCGCGGTTCGGCAAAGATCATTACCCCAGCAGCCGATTGGATCAAATGGGCGCAGGTGCGCGATCCAACGACAAGGAAAAACGCGTCCTGCATTTTGCGGTGCAACCAGATAATCCCGGTCAGTCCGCAAAACACCTCCCGCTGGCCGCGCTCTTTCAATACCGGTGCACAATCCACCGCGCTCGCAGTATTTAATGGCAGAGACGCATTCATGATGCTATCGCCATTTGACTGTCAGCGCTGAGCCGTGCCATCCGCAGCTTGCGGAGAAACTGACCGGCATTGACGACATAAGTGGCATAAGCCGCCAGAGCGACAAACATTTGCTCCTGTACGGAGCCCCAACCGTTAAACAACATAATAATGTAGGCAGTGTGCAATGCCAGGACCGCCATGCTAAATACGTCTTCCCAGAAAAACGGCCGGGCAAAGAGCCATTCGTCAAACACTACCTTTTCCCAGATCGAACCCGTGATCATTATCAGGTAAAGTATCGACGTCTTGAGCAAGATAGAAATTTCAGCAGCCGATTCACCTTCGTTGGTGATTAGAAATCTCATCACGAGCAATAGACTGCATGCAAAAATCAAAAATTGAACAGGTGCCAAAAAGCCCTGGACGAGGGTCCAAACCGATTCGTCACGTCTTTTGCGTTGGCATTCTGTATATAGTTGAAAGGGCTGCGCAGGACCTTTTGAATCCTTGCTTTGCGCGTTTGCTTGATCCGGTTTGTTAAACACCGTCATTAGATGATCGACCGCTCCCAATGTTGCGATATCGAAACTAACCGGATTTCAGATTAAGTGTCAAGTTTTTTAGACGTCTACTGAACTTGACACTTTGAGGATTGTCAGATAGTGAAATTTAGCATATTTTGCGACTCACTTGAGGTTGAAAAAACCCAAGGGGCCGACGTTATGTCACGCCGACCAGACTTTAGGAGAGTCTGAAAATGGCTACTGTATTTGGTTTATCCGAGCTCCGGTCTAAACTGGATGTCTGGCGCTCAAACTGGAAAATTACCGCTCCAGACCGCTCCGATTCCCGAGAACCGGATGGGGTGCAACCTGCTGACCGGGATACGAATGACAATGCCGCGTATGACCTTTCTCTTTTGATACAGAATATTGTTATACCAAAGCTGGTCGCTGATCGGAACGCACCGACAGAACATCAGGGCGACCCGAAATTTTTGGACGGCAAAAGCGTTGCCGTCCCGAAATCTATTTCAAAAGATGACGTGGAAAAGTTTACACTCTTGTCTGTCCAGAGCGAAGCCCGTGCTCTGATGGAATTTGTCGACAATTGCATCGCCAAAGGCAGTTCGCTGGATTCCATATATATTGATTTGCTTGCGCCAGCTGCGCGCCGGCTCGGTGATTATTGGGAATCCGACCAGAGCAATTTCGTTGACGTCACCATGGGCCTCTGGCGCATTCAGGAGGTTCTGCGCGAACTCACTTTGCGGATTCCCCCGCCCGCTATTGCTGGCTTTGGTCAACGGTCCGCGTTGTTCTCGACAATGCCAGGAGAGCAACACAGTTTTGGTACCTTGATGATCGCCGAATGCTTTTATCGCGCCGGCTGGGATTCGGATATTCTGATCGAACCGACCCGATCTGAACTGATCGGGAAATTTGCCAACTGCCACTATGATTTGATCGGATTGACGGTAAGCTGTGATTACCCTAGAGGCGTTCTAATCGGTCTGGTCAGTGCAATCAAATCGGTATCTAATAATCCCGATACGCGGATTATGTTGGGGGGCCGACTGATTAACGACAATCCTGATTTGATTGAAACATGCGGAGCGGACGCGACCGCGGCTGATGCTCCTTCTGCCGTAAAGCTGGCTGACAAGCTAGTGCCTTTGAAGGCAGATATCTTTGAGAGTTTAGTATAATGTTAGCAATAACGAATGAACATTCAGCAGCCAGGTGATCACCGGATACCTTTCAGCGATGCTGACGCGATGTTCGACGGGTTTCAAAAAGACGACATAATTCAGCTCGCCTACTGTTCAGGCGATTTCATGCTGGCAATAGATAAGAACCAGGTCATCATTGACGTTGCCATAAACGCTGGCGATCAAAGCGTAGTATATCAGTGGGTTGGCCAGAAATGGTCGGATACAGTCACTGTGGAAAGCATTGCCAAGATTGATCAACTATTGTCAGGTGAAAACGCCAATGATCAGGAATGGCGGCATGTTAATCACAACAACGAAGATGGTGACATCCCTGTTCGCTACAAAGTGATCAAACCGGCTGGCAAGAATTTTTATCTTGCTATCGGCCGGGACATGCGTGCCATTTCAGCACTTCAGCAGCGGCTTCTAAAAACGCAACAATCGATGGAACGCGATTATCTCCACTTGCGCCAAACCGAAACGCGCTACCGTCTGCTCTTCGACAATATTTCCTACCCAGTCCTGATCGCGGAGGCTGGCTCCAGACAGATCCAGCAGGCCAACCGGGCCTGCCACAATCTGCTAGCAGTCGCGCCAGGCGGTCTGGAGAAAAAGGATTTTCTCGAGCTGGTTGATGAGGCATATCGCGACGCGATGATTGCTTATATCGGTGCGGTTTCGGTGAGTAATGCAACTCCGCCGGTCAATATAAGGCTGACCAATCGCACCGATGGTGTGAAAATTACAGCCTCGCCATTCCGACAATCCGGAAAGCAATATTTGCTGTTGAATATCGATGATGGTGAGCATGATGTGCCGGGCAAATCATCGGACCGATACGTCCTGGATGCTGTAGAAAAAATGCCAGATGCTTTTGTGCTGGCTGACGAGAAGCAGACTATTATTGTTGCCAACAATGCTTTTGCCGAACTGGTTCAAGCGGGTTCCGTGGAACAACTCCTTGGATTGCCACTCAACCAATTTATTGGCCGACCGGATGTCGATCTGGGGTTGCTGAAAAAACAGCTCAAGGAACACCAGAATGTCAGGAACTTCAGCTCAGTCATTAACGACCTGAGCGGCGGTGAAGAGCCGGTTGAAATTTCTGCGATAATGATAGAGCGGGATCAGCCGGTATTTGGCTATTCCGTTCGAACAGTCGGCCGCCGCGAGCGCGATCTTCCACGCTCCGGCAAGGATGTTCCGCGCTCAGTCGACCAACTAACTGAACTCGTCGGACGGAAACCCCTGAAAGAAATTGTTCGGGAAAGCACCGACCTGATCGAGCGGATGTGCATCGAGGCAGCCCTCGTTCATACATCGGATAATCGGGCTTCGGCAGCTGAGATTTTAGGCCTTAGTCGCCAAAGCCTCTACTCCAAACTACATCGACACGGGCTAGGCAATCTGACGGACAAGGATTGAAATAGACAGCTCTAGCCGCGCCTCAGACCCCTTCATAAGATAGACATAAAATAATGTCCAAATAATTTGACACTTTACTGGATAGGGCATAGCTTAATGACTATGTCAGACTCGGCGATTTCTTCAAAAATGATACGCCCACCGGCGTTGAAAGACATTGCTGAACTCAGCAAACCGGTTACCTGGTTTCCGCCAATGTGGGCGTTCATGTGTGGTGTTGTATCCTCGGGCATATCCATTCCGGAAAACTGGGCCTTCCTTGCAGCAGGAATCATTCTGACCGGCCCCATCGTATGCGGAACAAGTCAGGTTATTAACGACTGGTGCGACCGCCATGTTGATGCGATCAACGAACCAGGCAGACCCATTCCTTCTGGCCGTGTCTCTGGCCGATGGCCCGTGTGGATCGCGTGTGCCGGCTCCGCTATATCACTTACCGTTGCTGCGCTGCTCGGACCTTGGATATTGTTGGCAACTTGTGCCGCCTTGTTTTTTGGCTGGGCTTATAGTTCTCCCCCCTTCCGGTTTAAACGCAGCGGCTGGCTTGGCCCCATGGTTTGCGCGCTAAGCTACGAAGGCCTGTCCTGGTTCACCGGCGCCAGCGTCATGATCGGCGGTCTACCCTCGGGGACGATCATCGCCATATTATTGCTCTACAGCTTCGGCGCGCATGGAATCATGATCTTGAATGATTTCAAGGCCATCGAAGGTGATCGCGCTATGGGCTTACGTTCGCTTCCGGTGACGATGGGTGTTCGGCGCGCATCTCTGCTTTCCTGCTTTGTAATGACCGCAGCACAATTGGGTGTCGTGGCATTGTTGATCGCCCGAGGCTTTTCCTTGTCGGCGATGATGGTCGGTCTGTTGACCGTTATCCAGATAGCGCTGATGGTTCGACTGGTCAGCGATCCCCGCAAATATGCGCCTTGGTATAACGCAACCGGCGTATCGCTTTATGTTTTCGGCATGCTGGCAGCAGCCCTCGGTCTGGGAGGATACATATGAGCAGTCTCGCAACAATAAGTCCTTCCATATCATGGTTTGGCATTTTCCGCCTTGGCACAGTGCAAGCCTCAATCGGCGCGATCGTTATGCTGGCTACTTCCCTACTCAACCGCGTAATGGTGGTCGAATATGCTGTTGCTGCCGCGATACCGGCAGCGCTGGTCGGATGGCATTATGCAGTCCAACTCAGTCGGCCACTCTGGGGCCATAGCTCCGACCGTTCACCGCGCCGCACGCCTTGGATCGTTTCTGGTCTTGGTATATTGGCGCTGGGCGCAATTCTTGCGGTTGATGCGACAATCCTGATGGCAAACCTGGGGCTATCGGCGTTTCTTCTCGCAATTATAGCGTTTTCAATGATCGGGATTGGCGTCGGCATTTCCGGCACAGCTTTGCTGGCGCTGCTCGCCTCGCGCGTATCGGTAGAGAGAAAGCCCGCCGCTGCTGCCATCAGCTGGACAATGATGATTGCGGGTATTGTTATCTCAGCGGGTATCTCAGGTGCATGGCTCGATCCGTTTTCAGAAGCTCGTCTGGCGATTACCTGCAGCATGGTGGCCCTCGTCGCTTTCATTCTGGCGATGGTCGCCCTGCATGGCCTCGAAGAAAAATTTCCAGCGGTAGCGCCAAAGCCGCGTCGAAACGACCCGCCGGATTTTAAAGCCGCGCTCAAAGAGATCTGGCGGGAAAAGGAAGCCCGGCGATTTACCTATTTCGTATTCATCTCGATGCTTGCCTATTCCATGCAGGATCTCATTATGGAGCCCTTTGCCGGATTCCTGTTTAACATGACGCCAGGCGAGACGACCCAGCTTGCTGGCCTGCAACACGGCGGCATTCTTGTTGGCATGCTGGTTTCGGGTCTTGGCGGCAGTCTTTACGCCAAACGCTTTGGTCAGAATCTAAAACTCTGGATCATATTGGGATGTATGGGATCAGCCATCATGCTCACGGGCCTTTCGGTTGCTGCTTCTGCAGGCTTGGGCTGGCCGATCCGAGCGAACATATTTGGACTGGGCGTCGCCAATGGTATCTTCGCGGTTGCTGCTGTTAGCGCGATGCTCGGCCTTGCAAGCAAAGGCCAGGCATCCGGGGAAGGCGCAAGGATGGGTGTCTGGGGTGCATCTCAGGCAATCGCTTTCGGAATAGGCGGGTTTGCGGGAGCGGTCATTGTTGATCTGCTGCGCAGCCTGATGGGGGAAGATATTACCGCGTTTCAGGTCGTATTCGCGATTGAAGCGGCGATGTTCATTCTCGCGGCATGGGTCGCAACGGGCACGGCAATGGCCCGGCCACACATACAAAAGGAGGCTATGGAATCATGACTCAACAGGCAGAATATGATGTGGTTGTGGTCGGTGGCGGGCCGTCAGGTGCAACGGCAGCAAATGATCTAGCCCGAGAAGGATATAAGGTAATGTTGCTAGACAAGGCCGGAAGGGTGAAGCCCTGCGGCGGCGCTGTGCCGCCTCGCCTGCTCAAAGATTTTGATATTCCGCAATCCCTGCTCGTTGCTCATGCCCATTCCGCTAGGATCATTGCGCCATCGAACAAGAGGGTTACCATGCCGGTTGGCGACGGCTTTGTCGGTATGGTTGACCGCGACGAATTCGACGAGTGGCTGCGAAAACGGGCAAGCAAAGCCGGTGCAGTCAGGACGATTGGAAAATGTGAAAAGATTGAAAATGATGATAGCGGTATCGCAACGATCTCGTTTCGCGGAAACCGTGACGGCGCTTTGCAAAGGGTAACGGCCCGCTCCGTTATCGGTGCCGACGGTGCCCGATCTCGGGTTGCTCAACAATGCTTGAAAAATGCCGAACGCGTTCCCTGCGTTTTTGCCTATCACGAAGTAGTGAAGGTACCAGAGATTATTACAGAGGACTATAAGAAAGATCGCTGTGATGTTTATTATCAGGGTCACTTGTCACCTGATTTCTACGCTTGGGTCTTCCCCCACGGCGAGACCGCCAGTATTGGGTTGGGCAGCGCAAATAAGGGGTTTCCGCTCCGGGAAACGACCAGACTGATGCGCGAACAGACGGGCCTCGCTCATTGGAAGACCATCCGCAAGGAAGGCGCACCGATCCCGCTCAAGCCACTCAAGCGATGGGACAATGGCCAAAATGTCGTGGTCGCCGGAGACGCCGCTGGTGTGGTCGCGCCATCGTCAGGAGAAGGCATTTATTACGCGATGACTGCGGGCCGCATGTCGGCCAGCGCGGTAAGCCTCTATCTCCAGACCGGAGATGTCAAAGCGCTTAAAACTGCGCGCAAATCCTTCATGAAAGCGCATGGGCGGGTTTTCTGGATTTTAGGCATCATGCAATATTTCTGGTACAAGAATGACAAGCGCCGCGAGCGGTTTGTAAAAATGTGCGATGATCCCGATGTCCAGCGCTTGACTTGGGAAGCCTATATGAACAAAGAATTAGTGAAGCGTGATCCGATGGCACATGTGAAAATATTTTTCAAAGACCTCGGCCACTTATTTGGACTGAAGGCCATAGAAAGATGAGCAGAGCCGCCATATTCCCGATCATAATTGCCGGAATGCTGGCACTGGTGACGGCGATGGTGGGCGGATCAATTACAGTTCTGGACAGCTGGTATTACTCGCTTGAACAGCCCAGCTGGGCACCGCCGGATTATATGTTCGGGATTATCTGGACGACAATTTTCGCACTGATAGCAATTGCCGGTTTCTTGGCCTGGCAAAAGGCACCAACGCGCCGCGCTGCAGAAATCATGCTTGGGCTATTTGCCTTGAATGGCTTTCTTAATCTCGGCTGGAGCTTTCTGTTTTTCCGCGTGCAACGACCGGATATGGCCTTTTATGAATTGATTGTGCTGTGGCTTTCCATAATGGCACTGATACTATTTTGCGGCCGGTTTTCGAAAATTTCTGCCTTGCTACTGGTCCCCTATCTCATCTGGGTATCGATCGCTGGATTGTTGAACTACCAAGTAATTGCCCTCAACGGCCCCTTCGGATGACTTGCAACCGTGAATGAGTTTTTTTCCAGCGGCCGTGCAGCTGATGTCGTACTCATTATATTGATCGCCGAAGCGCTTTGGCTTAAATTTCGGGGCGCGCAATGGCCCAATATATTGGGTGCACTCGTTCCCGCTATACTTATGATGATAGCTTTGCGGGCAGCTTTGACGGGTGCTGGATGGCTGTCAATTGCAATACCTCTGACACTCGCATTTCCGATTCATATTTACGACTTGCGGCGACGCAATTCTCTACGGGAAGACTAAATCTTATCTGGACCAAAAAAAGCCCGGCAACAACACCGGGCTTAGTTTGAATCTGGGGATATCATCATTCCAGAGGAAGACTGTTTTACCTAATATTCGGGTGCGTAATGATGCTCAATCGCCCAAAGGTACCAATTGTCGACAACAGTACCCGTCAAAAGAATACCGATACCGCCGGTGAGGGGGCAGAGCACGGCAAACCACCAAGCCCAGCGATGGATCGATTCCATGGTTGCATTAAAACCCATTGTCCATCTCCAGAAAAGGGCAGCTCGCTCTGACGCTGTTCCGCGATCCGTGATCTGTTCGAGCTCGCGTTCGCCGCCATAACGGCCAACAGCCAGAATAGTGGCGCCATGCATGGCGAACAGCAGCGCTGAGCCATAAAGAAAAACGATCGAAAGAGCGTGGAATGGATTGTAGAATAAATTGCCATATTGCAGCGAGAAATTGTTCGTCCATTCCAGGTGCGAGAAAATTCCGAACGGCACAGCTTCTGCCCAACTGCCCATGAAGAATGGGCGAATGAAGCCGAGAACAAGATAAAGCCAGATTGCCGAAAGAAAGGCCCATGAAACATGTGTGCCCATGCCCAGAGCACGCGCACGGCGATAGGTTCTAACCCACCAGAGCAAGATGGATGTGGTCAGAAAGAAGCCTGCCAATATCCACCAGCCGCCTTCATTCAGAGGAACAAAGGGCGCAAAACCATATTCCGAGGCGGGCGGGTCCAGCGTCAACCAGAAAAACTGGCGGACAAATTCGACTGGATCCCAATTGACCGAAGCCAACATACTGAAACCTATAATCTCGATTGCCAGAAAACCGAACAGCAGGGACGCAATGCCGAGCCACCCGAGATAAATCGGGCCGATCTGTGCTTGTCCGAATTTCCCCATCCAGTAGCTGAAACCGGTCGTCTTGGTTCGATCACCAGCTTCCAAAGGCGACAGTGCAATCCCCATTTCCGGAGCATGAGCCAATTGCACTTGGGTAAAGATATTCTGATATCGCGCCATTTGCCTATCCTCTTCTTAAGACCAAATCGGAATGTTGCGCCACCATTCCCACCATTCCGGCCAGCCTTCAGCATATAGCGGGCCAGCAATAATAATGCAGACGGCACTCCAGAAACCAGCATTCAGTGCAAGAAATAGTCCGAGCCTGTGGATACCAATCGTACCGACCGAATAGCCGATGAAATCACGGAAGAACGTATCTTCATATTCCGGCGTCTTGACCTCTTCCCCGTTCTTCGGGTTTACCGCCGAAAGGATGAGCGCGCCGTGCAACGCGAGGGCGAATGTCGTAGTAAAAAAGAATGCTACCGCGATCATGTGCGCCGGATTGTAATGGAAATTCACATATTGATATCCGGTATTGGATACCCAGTCGAGATGGCTGAAAATGCCATAAGGAAAGCCATGCCCCCACGCACCAAGCAGGAACGGGCGGAATATCACCAACGTAACATAAGCCAAAATTGCGACGCCAAAAGCGATTGGAACATGATAGCCAATCCCGAGCTTTCGACATATCTCGACTTCACGCAATGCCCATGAGACAAAGGCGCCGGTCGCGCAAATCGTTATGATCTGCCAGAAACCGCCTTCTTTTAATGGCGCGAGTCCCAATCCATATTTCAGATCCGGTGGATTAATCGAGATCAGCCAAGGATTCCAGGTCGGCCCAAGCGCCGCGGCGTAAAAAATCAGAGCCGTTCCCAATATTGCGAATATCGCTGTCAAAACTCCGAAAAAACCTACGTAAAATGGGCCTATCCAGAAATCAAAAAGATCCCCGCCAATCAGCGTACCGCCACGGACACGATATTTTCTCTCAAAGCTTAACAGCGACATAGTAAATTCCTCTGCCACCAAAACTGGTGCGCAAATTACGGGCCGAAAAATCTCACCTGTGGGAGGCACGACACATATGTGTCGTGACCTCCAAAGGGCTGGGGTTCAGGTTAGTCGTTCCGACTGTTCCAGTGAAACAGCCGCTGTCGTTCCTGCTCCCGGCCCTTCAATCCAGTTGAAGCGATCAGTGCTCAACAGGATGAAATGGATCAGAAGAGCCAGAACAAACAGGAATATTGCCAGAGCAACCAGAGTCCTGCGCGGATCAAATATTAACCAAAGTCTCCACATGATTCTGTCTCCTTATACCAAGAATGATGTGATTGCTGCTTGCGCAACCTCAACACCGTCATTCACCATTGCGTAGCCGTTGACACCGGGGAACCAGGGTCGCCACATCCATACCAGCACATGCGCAATGATTGCGATGATGGTAAATACGATGAAGCTAGTCACAAAAATCTTGTGAAACTCCTTGGCCTCTTCCGGGGTCAGATAAGCTCCGGGACCAAAACGGTCGTCGTTTGTATCGCTCATATTTCCTTCTCCAGTTTAGCCCCTTGAAAGCCGCCGGCGGCGTCTCCCACGGGTATTGCCTTTACGGCACCAATTGCCGTGAAGGTTACGCACGCCGGACATTGGTCCGGCGAATAAGTGGAGATTCGCGCACTAATCATGCGGGTTCTCCTTGAAGCATGGTCGCTGCCAACCGGTCAGCAGAAACGAAGTCCTCTCCAGCCATCCTGGCGCTGCGCTCAGCTGAATCACGTAATGTCTTGGCTGCGGAAATGCGGACCAGCACCGGCTGTGCTTCCACAATCGCATCCAGTTTTTCCTTGGCATCCTTGTGCCAGCTGATCGGCGTATCCTTGCGCGAAGGCGTCGCTGCACCTGCATCCATCTGGGTCGATAGCGGCAGGATGTGGAACAGTGCGTCAAACAGCGCATTGCAGACTTCCTGCACCAGCCAAGTCGCGCCGGAATAGCCCATATAGGGCGTTCCGGTGTGCCGACGTATGGCTGCGCCTGGGAAAGAGGCCGGAATAAAAATGCCTCTGGCACCGCATTCCGCCATATACATGCGCTCATTATAGCTGCCGAAGACAACCAGCGGCGGATTGTCGCATATCGCATCGCGCACAACCTGATTGTCCGGTTTGACGCCCGCCGAACGGCTGAACGAGAAAGCACAGGGCAACCCCATGTCATTTTCCAGGAAATTCCGGATGCCGCGGGCATAGGTTTCGTTGGCGACAATCCCGAAATTGGCGGTACCGAAAAAATCCTGCGTGACCGAACGCCACAGGTCCCAAAGCGGCTTGATCGTCGTATGCTTTTCTTTTTCGATAAACGGTTCGGGATCGAGATTAGTCATCTCGCCCAGCTGGCGAAGAAATCTGGTGGTAGAATCCAGCCCGACCGGCGCCTGCAAATAGGGGCGTTCAAGCATCTCGCAAAGATTGCGGCCAAATTCGCGGTACATGCAGATATTGACCGATGCGTTAGCGAGCTGTCGGATATCCGCGAGATGGCTTCCCAGTGGAAACACCATATTCACTTCGGCGCCGACGCCCTCGATGAGGCGACGGATCTCGGCAACATCAGACGGCATATTGAACATGCCATAGGAGGGTCCGATAATATTGACTTTCGGCTTTTCTCCTTCGTTGATGACTTTCGGCTTTGGCATCTTTTTCGGACCGAATTCCGTCCAGAGCCAAGAGAGCGCACGATCTTCTGATTGCCACTGATCCTCGTCGATAGTTCGGGGGAGGAAGCGCTTGATATTGGTGCCTTCGGGCGTAACACCACCGCCAATCATTTCAGCGATTGATCCCGTGACCACCACCGCCGGCAAATCCGGGTCGAGTGATTTCCAAGCTCGTTTCATTGCGCCTTCGGTGCCGGTCTTGCCCAGCTCCTCTTCACCTAAGCCGGTCACAACAATCGGCAATTCATGCGGCGGCAGGCCGTCAGTATAATGGAGCACCGAAGTGACGGGCAAATTTTCGCAACCAACAGGACCGTCGATAATTACCTGCAGCCCTTTGATCGCGGTAAACGCGTACACCGCGCCCCAATATCCCCCCGCCCGGTCATGATCGAGTATCAGCGTCATGACCCAATCGCCTCTGCAGCCTTGGCAGCAGCCGCATTTTGCGCGGCATATTTCGCCTTGAATTTGGGGCGGTCGGTTGGCGTATTCTCCCAGATACCGGAGGCATAGCCTTTCCCCACACCTTCGAAAAATTTCGTCATCCGATCGAAGCGTGCTTTATTCGCCATCGCAGCGTTGACCACTTGCGCCAGGCTGCCCGCCCCGGCGGGCCCCATCAGGGGGCGGGCCGAAATAAGGTTGGTAAAATAGAGCGCCGGTATCGCTTTCGCTTTGGCATGCTGAACCGCAGGCGTCGTGCCGATAGCCAGATCGGGACCAAATTCTTCAACCGCTGCAATATCTTCTTCCAGACTCGCCCGATAGTTGACGCGAACCCCTTTGGCTTCCAGCCAGTCCCGGTCTGGATCGGACCAGGGGGTTTTGGGACAGGCTGTGCCGACATAGGGAATATCTGCGCCGCTTTCGATCAGCAGTCGCGCGACCAGTAATTCAGAGCCCTCATAGCCGGAGACAGTGATCCGTCCCCTGACCGGCATCGCTTCCAGCGCACTGGCTATGGCAGGCAGAAAGGCATTATGGGCTTCGGAAATCTGATTCGAGTTAGCGCCGGTTAATTCACCAATCGCCTGTAACCAGGCGGCTGTTCCGTCACGGCCGACCGGCGCGGAGCCCACAACCTGGCGGCCAGCGGTCTCAAATTCCCTAATGCTTGCGGTATAAAAAGGATGAACCGCGGCAATCACTGCGCCATCGAGCGCTGCATATAATTCGCGCCACTCGCGTGTCGGGACAACCGGTCCTGCGGCTAGACCTAAGGGTTCTAGCATATGGCCAATACCTACCGGATCCGCCGGAAACATCTCGCCCAACAAGGTGACCGACGGTTTTTGAGAAACTTCTGAAGGCGGGGCAACAGGTCCCTGCTCCGCTTCTTCGCGCGCATATTTCAGCATGGCGCCAGCGAGCACATCTTTAGCCTCAGCGTGGGTTGGCACACCAAAGCCAGGAACATCAATGCCGACGATGCGAACACCATTGATGGAATCAGGCAGCAACCGTAACGGTACCCCACTGGCAGTCGGGACGCAGAGGTTCGTGACAATGATCGTGTCATATTTCTCAGGGTCGGCCATCAATTCGACAGCTTCCTTGATATCTTCGAACAGCTTGCCGGTAACCAACGTTTCCGAACTGAACGGCACATAGCCAACACTACGCCGCGCGCCGTAGAAATGCGAAGTGAAGGTCAGACCGTAGACACAACAAGCCGATCCAGAGAGAATTGTGGCAGTGCGCCGCATTCTCAGACCTACTCGCAGGGAACCGAAGGCAGGACACATGCTTTGTGGTTGATCGTGCGGACCAACTGGATAGTCTTTTTCATATTGATCGAGAATTTCTGACTTGCCCGCTTCTTTGGCGGCCTCGCGCATTGTTTCTGCACCACCATGACAGCCGCTGCTTTCTCCGCTCGCAACCGGGGCCGGAGCGAGATCGATCCGGTCGGGTGCGCGGTTGGCAGAGGCAGTCAGGTCAGTCACACATCATACCTCGTCATAGATCACTTCTAGGGATGGTTTTTCTTCATAGGTCCCGCCACGCATATCGGCCTGGGTCGCCGGAACTAGTTGAATATTGCCACCTGTGTCATCGGGAGAGAACAGGCCAAGCAGCCCATCTTGCTCCAGTGGTTTGGGTTGTTGTGGCGGCGCACTGGCAACATTTTCGGCTAGCTCTTCAAACAGGCTGCCCCATTCGCTATTGGGTGTGCCGATAATCTGATAGTTGGCGGATTTCCGGCGAATGTCTTCATTAGCAGGGATTGCTGTCAACACCGGAATATCGACGGCTTTGGCAAAGGCTTGCGCCTCGCCCGTACCATCATCCTTATTTATGATCATACCGGCTACGCCAACATTGCCGCCCATCTTGCGGAAATATTCGACTGCCTTACAAACATTATTGGCGACATAGAGTGATTGCAGATCGTTGGAACCAACCACTATTACTTTCTGGCACATGTCCCGGGCGATCGGTAGGCCGAAGCCACCGCAAACCACGTCGCCGAGGAAATCGAGCAGGACATAGTCAAAACCCCAGTCATGAAAACCCAGTTTCTCAAGCAGCTCGAACCCGTGAATGATGCCGCGTCCTCCGCAGCCCCTGCCCACTTCCGGACCGCCCAGTTCCATGGCAAACACGCCATCGCGCTGGAAACAGACATCCTCAATGCTGACTTCCTCACCAGCCAGCTTCTTGGCAGATGACGTCTCGATAATGGTCGGGCAGCTTTTGCCACCAAAAAGCAGGGACGTCGTGTCGGACTTGGGATCACAACCGATCAGCAATACCCGCTTACCCTGTTGTGCCATCATATAGCTCAAGTTGGACAAGGCAAAGCTTTTGCCGGAACCGCCCTTGCCATAGATGGCAATGATTTGGGTTTCCTTGTGGACCTCTCCGGTATGAACAGGATCCGGTTCAATGGCAGCTTCTTCGCGCAGCGTTTCGGCATCTAGCATGGTCATTCGCACTCTCTCCAGTCGAGCACCATTTTCAGACACTCCGGGTCATTAAAGGCCTGAGGGTAAGCCGCTTCAGCATGGGCTGCCGGTTCAATGCTGGTGATCAGGCCTGATAGGCCCAGCGCGCCAGAATCAATCAGAGCACTCACCGAAGCCAGATCATCGGATTGCCATTCCGCAGCGATACGCAGTCTTGCTTCGCGCTGGAATGCCGGCGGAAAAGCAAAATGGATCGGTTGATCGTAAAAACCGGCAAGCACCAGTTCGCCGCCCTTTTTCAGACGGGAAATAAAGGTCTCAATAGAACCGGCATCGCCGCTGACATCATAGATATGACCATAATCATGTCGGTCATCATCATCGGGATGGATAACGGCATATCCAGTCGCGCCGTCATGACGAGATCGGTTCGTATCCCAGACAGTTGGAGCCGGTGCGCCTGCCGCAATGGTCAATCGCGCCAGCAAACGACCCAGCACACCATGACCAACAATAAGTTCAGGCGACTCGCCATGCGCAATGGCATGAAGCGCGGTTGCTGCGAGCGCATATAATATGCCTTGCTCGGCCAGATGTTCAGAAACCGGCAAAGCGCGGGGGGAGGCCACTATGACTGTCCGTGCTGATCCACCAAATAGTCCACGTGCCTCCTGGTAACAACTGGCACCAGGGACAAATACCCATTCGCCGATCCGTTCCTGCGCATCGTCAGCGGCTCCGATGATCCGGCCTACCGATTCGTAGCCAGGGACAAGCGGATAGCCCATGCCGGGGAAATCCGGCATCTTGCCCGTCCATAGCAGCTTCTCTGTTCCCGTGCTGATTCCGCTAAAGTGTATCTCGACCATCACTTCACCCGACCCCATGGCTTTCAAAGCTGTTTTTCGCATTGAAAGACTGCCTGGTGCATCAAGTATGATGGCGGAACTGTTCAAACCATTCCCTCTCTCGTTCTCGACCGCGGAGGTAGAGACTCTGTCAGAGTGTCAAACTACTAAAACATATCTAAATGTCAAATTAATTGGACACTTATTTTGTCATTTGTTTGCGATAATAGCCTTGGAAATGATCGGCAGGTCCGTTTTGATGGGCTTGGAGCTTGAAAATCCTGCCTTTTCGAGCATCAGCCTGTTTTCGGAAAGCGAGCGTGTTCTGCCAGACCCCATCGCCTTTAAATAGAATCCGAAATAAGCATCCCCCATGGCGCGAGCGCCTTTGGTATCGGCCATCGGCTCAACGAGCAGCAATCGCCCACCCATAGGAAGCGATGCGTGGATCTTTCCAAGCAGCGCGTGAGCGACCTCGTCATCATGATCGTGCAGAATGCGAACCAGAGTAATGAGGTCATAGCCAGCCGGCAGTTTATCCTGTTTGAAACTGCCGGGATGGACTGTGACCCGGTCAGCCAACGGCGTACCCTCGAACCGCGCGTTGGCAAATGGTACGACTCCCGGCAAATCGAATATCGCTAGGATCAATGACGGGGCCGCCTGCCCTATTGCCTCAACAAAGGCCCCGGAACCGCCGCCAATATCCAGCATTTTCCGATGTCCGGAAAAATCATAACGACTTAATATCTGGCGCCAGACCATCGGCTGAGTGGCGGCCATAAGCTCGCTATATCCAATAGAGTCATCCGCTTCTACATGATTGCCTCGTTCTTTCCCCGCGTAGTTCCAAAAGGAAGCAAGTGCGCTTTCACAGCCACCCTCTTGCGACAATATTTTGAACGGATCGGCCATATCGCTATAGAATAGCTGATGATGCCGGATCATTGCCATCGCGCCTTCATTTGCAGACAGCGCGGCTCCGGTTTGACCCAGCGTCCAATAGTTGTCTTGGGGTGATTCAACGATATCCAGCGCCGCTCCCCCGCGCAGCAGTCGCGCGACCGAGTCGCGTTCCATATTCGCGAAATTGCCAATTTCTTCTTCACTATACAGGCCGGATCGCAGATGGATGATCAAGCCGGATTGCACAAACAGATAAATGATCTGGCTATAGACAAAACCTGCAATCAAATCGAATTGCCTCGCCGCCTTGCGTCGTGCAATCGTCCGGAAAATTGGTGTTCTGGCCGCCCAATCCTGAAACGCCTGACTGCCCAATATCCGGTTACGCCGCATCACCCAACGGGCTTTCCAGCTTCGACCAATATGAGGAGGTGTTAGTTTTCTAGACATATTATTATGTCCATTTTGATGGACCTATGATAGCTTCGGGTCAAACTGAAACTGGACTTGGCATTCGGAGAACGTTTTGAAAGAATCGCAAACCGTGATCATCGGCGCTGGTATTGGCGGTCTCGTCAGTGCCGCTCTGCTGTCGGCGCGCGGTATTCCAGTGACAGTGCTAGAGAAGGAAAAGGCGGCGGGCGGAAAGGTCCGTCAACTGGATGTCGACGGCTCCTCTATTGACGCCGGTCCGACCGTGTTCACGATGCGCGGGGTTATTGACGACATATTCCAAGCGTCCGGTGTACGGACTGATGACTATCTGAAACTGAACCGGGCAGACTTGTTGGCCCGACATGCATGGAATCGGGACGAGCGCCTCGATCTATTTGCCGATACGGCAAAAAGCGCAGATGCCATCGGCCAATTTGCTGGCGCTGAAGCAGCGACTGGGTTTTGCAATTTCTCGAACGAGGCAAAACGGATTTTTGACATTCTCGACCAGCCTCTATTGAACAACAGCAAAGTCTCTTGGCCACTTCCCTTGATGTGGCGGATCGGACTGTGGAGAGCCGGCGATCTGAGAGCGATCCGGCCCTATGAAAGCCTCTGGAAAGTGCTTGGCGAACATTTCCATGATCAACGTCTGCGCCAATTATTTGGGCGCTACACCACTTATTGCGGGTCATCGCCGTTTCAAGCCCCGGCCACCTTGATGCTGATAGCACATGTCGAATCGCAAGGTGTCTGGAAGATTGAAGGCGGTATGAGCGCGCTGGCCAATGCGCTGGAGTCGATCGCTAGGAAAAATGGTGCGCGCTTTCGCTATGGCGCGAAAGTATTGCAAATTCTTATTTCAAGGAAACAGACCAGAGGTGTTCGCCTTGAAACCGGGGAAGATTTTGAAGCCCAGTCCGTTATTTGCAATGCCGACCCATCAGCTCTCGGTTCGGGGCTATTTGGGGCAGCAGCGGGCAAAGCCACACGACCTATGCCATCATCCAGACGATCCCTATCTGCGATGGTCTGGCTGGCTAAATCGAAAACCAAGGGTTTCCCACTTGATCATCACAACGTGTTTTTTTCGTCCAACTATCGGAAGGAGTTCGCCGATATAAAATCGGGTACGCCACCTGAAAACCCGACTGCATATGTTTGCAGGCTTGGCTCTGAGGAACCTGACACACAACAGCGCCTTCAAATCATTGTTAACGCCCCGGCCAATGGCGACACAAAAATATACGCCCCCAAGGAGAGAGAAAGATGCACCTCGAACATGCTGCGAAGCCTCGAAAAACGCGGGCTCTCACTCGAACCGGACTTTCCGCACAAACTGGTAACGCCAACCGACTTCTCGACACTCTTTCCGGCAACAGGCGGCGCGCTCTATGGACGGGCCTCGCACGGGTGGGCGGCCTCCTTCCTCCGGCCCGGGAGCCGGACACGGATCCGTGGGCTTTACTGCGCGGGCGGAGCGACGCATCCGGGCGCGGGCGTGCCAATGGCCGCCTTGTCGGGACGGCTGGCGAGCGAAGCGGTGCTGTCCGACCGTATTTCGATGCGCTGGTTCCATCGCAGGGCTATCGCTGGTGGTATGTCGATGCGCTCAGCGATGACAAATGCTACGGGCTAACCATTATCGGCTTTATCGGCAGCGTTTTTTCGCCTTATTACAGGCGTTCCGGGCGCGATATTCCACTTGATCACAGCTGCCTTAATATCGCGCTTTACGGCAAGCGGGGCGCGCGATGGGTGATGACGGAACGGGGCAAGGCTGATGTCCAGCAACAAAGAGACGCGCTGACGATCGGGCCAAGCGCAATGCGCTGGGACAAGGATCGGCTAATCATCGACATAGAGGAACGCGATGTCCGGCTTGGCATTCCCTGGCGAAGGCGCTTGAAGGGGCAAATCGTTCTCCATCCCGACATGCTCAACCACCGCGCCTTCAAACTTGATCCTGAATCCAGGCATCGCTGGCAGGCCATTGCGCCGCGCGCGAAGATAGAGGTCAGGATGATCCAGCCTGCCATCTCGTGGACGGGCAGCGGCTATCTTGACAGCAATCATGGCAGCGAGCCAATTGAGGACGGCTTTCAGAGCTGGCACTGGTCCCGCGCGCATTGTGGGCAGAATGTCTCGGTGACTTATGAAGGCCAGCGCCGCGACGGCAGTCATTTCGCCAGCGCCTTGCGGTTCGACAGTTCAGGCGCGCCGGAAGAAATGGAGCTACCGCTTGTCGCCCCGCTCCCGCCAACTTGGTGGGGTATGAAGCGGCAAACCCGCGCAGATCGCGGCCATGCTTCCGTCATCAAAACCTGGGAAGATTCACCTTTCTATGCGCGCTCCGCACTGTCTATGCGGCTATTTGGTAAATCGACTATAGCGGTGCAGGAAAGCATTTCGCTGAACCGGTTGATCAACCCGATTGTCCAGAACATGCTGCCCTATAAAATGCCGCGCGAGAGCAATAGACGGTCGAGGACATATTATATTCCCACACCGCTTTTTCTGCTGCGCGGTTGATCACTCACAAGGCCAGGCAAGCTAACTATTCGGTTTCGGGTTCATTAGCAGCGTCCTTGGCGGCTGCCTTTTCCTTGTCCTTGGCGATTTCCTTATTCACCGACCAGAGCTGCCAGAAGCCTATCCCGAGCGCGATGGCACCGGAAAAGATGATTTCGATAAATCCCAGATTATCCCAAGGGCTCGACTCCATATCTCTCTCCTTCGTCGGTGGAGATTAACCTTTCAGATGCGTTTTCGCAAATGCGGTGATGATCTCGGCCAGTTGTTGCGGATCTTCTTCATGCGCCAGATGACCCAAACCTGATACCAGTTCCACCTCGCAATTGGCGATAAGATCAGCTGCTTGAGACACTGCAGATTTTGGAATGGCACGGTCTTTCGACGCGTGAACAAGCAAAACCGGAGCCACGATATCAGGCAATCGTCGCTGCAGATCTTCCAACCGCCAGTTGGCCATCATCCGGATCGCCCCATCGCAATGGCCTGAACGGCTGAACATGCGCTCATAATAGTTCACGCCAGGCTTGTCGATTTTTGAGCCAGTCGACCGCTTGAGAAACCGCTCCGTTTCGCCAGGATGGCGTGCCATGCGAGCAAAAATATGTGAGACGAAGGGATTGATGAACAGCATTTTGGCAAGCTGCGGAAAGATTTTGGCGGCCAGTCCAGGAAAGGGCAGGAGCGCCGGATTCAATCCGACCAGCGGGATATGCCAATCCTTTTCAAGCATAAGTTGCACGCCAATCGCAGCGCCAGCCGAATGGCCGACAATCAAGCCGGGACTGGCCTCCAATTCGTTTAACAACAGGCCAATGCTCTTCGCCATTTTCGGTAGTGATACCTGCCGAGAAGGGTTGGGCCGAGTAAAACCATGTCCCGGCAAGTCCAGACTGATCACGCGATAGTGCCGGGCCAGCAGAGGCATCAAGTCGCGCCAACTATGGGTCGCTGCACCGGTTCCGTGGAGCAAAACGCAGACCGGTGCTGTTTTTTTGCCCGGGCCCATTTGTTGGACGTGCCAGTTATAGCCATCAACTGCTATGAAACGGCTTGCTTTGCGGTTGGGCCAGTCTTGACCTTCCACCTGCCAATCGGGAAAGCGGCGGCTCAACGCTTCTGTCCTGCATTGACGCTCTCAATCGCTTCCGCCAGTGCCGCACTATGAGCCCTTGGCAACGGTAAATATTTGCCCTGCAATGTTTCGGCCAGTTCAGCCGCTTCCGCCCGCGGTCGAGGTGAAATATCAATGATGATCATATTCAGGGCCATGGCAGCCAGGCCCCTCGCCACTTGCTTGGCTTCCTCCATCGCCAGACTACGGTTCGCCATTCCATCCAGCATCACATTACCCTTGCCATCGGTCAGCAGCGCGATTGTCGGCGTCTGACCGCGCTTCATGGACGCTTCTGCCAGTTGCTGCGCGGCGATCAGTCCCGCAGCGAGCGGTGTGCCGCCACCGCCTGGCAAAGCCCCTAATGCCCGCCGTGCTCGGGTCAGGGACCGGGTTGGTGGTAGCAATATTTCCGCTCCGCTCTGGCGAAACGCAATTAGCGCCACCTGTGAGCGCTTGACATAGGCCTCCGCCAGCATCAGCTCGACCGCGCCCTTGGCTTCGGCTAGCCGGGATAGAGCCGATGATCCAGAGGCGTCGACCGCAAAGATCGTCAGGCTTTCCTGCCGTTGCTCGAAATGCCGGACGCGCAAATCCGATTTGCGAATGTGAATCCTGCGAGCATTACCATCCCTAGACGCATTACGCCGTATTGACTGCCACGGAGCCGCAGCGCGCAGACTGTCCATCAGGGCGAGCCTTTTGCCGCCACCGGGAATGCCGGGCCGTGAACCCATTGGCCTACCCCGTTTCGCAGAATACTGTTTCCTGCCGGATCGTCCAGCCGATCCTTTCCCGGTGCGCCGGAACTTGCCATCGATCTGGTCGAGAATATGCTGCGGTATTGCAGCCGCAGCGGCTGCAAGTAACATATCTTCGGGCGGGATATCATCCAGATTACCGTGCTCACCTGATCCATCAGATTCTTGCTCAGGGGGTTCCGTCTCGTCTGCCCTATCAGGATCATCGAATTGCGGAAGATGCTCGGCACGCGGCGCGAGCACCATCTCGATCGCAGCCTGCAAATCATCGTCTTCCACCCGCTCACGATTGGAAAATCTCGCATGGGCCTGGGCATAACGCTCGGCGAAAAGCAACGGCCGCACAGAATGAACGCCGAGCGCTGCAGCCGTGGCGGCTATCGACCCGCGTTGCCTCTTGATCAGAGACCTGGTCTTTCCATGCGCCTCACCCACCCGAAAATCATAATGTGCAACAGCATCTAACGATCGCGCGCCAGTCAGATCACAATGCAACGCAATTCTTTCCATCAGGACCGAAGGCGGTGCTTCATCCTTTTCGATACTGTCGTCCAGTAATATAACCGCGAGCTCTCCGCGGTCGATGGCCTGGGCGAGATGGGCTGCCACACTCTCTTCAACCCGTTCAGCCATGGGCAGAACCACGACACCAGTTGTGGCAGTTTCCAATATTCCTGGACGCCGCACCGAATGGCCGGCCTGCAACGTCGCCGGTAGATCAATTCCCCCCAAAAGGCGGCCGGCATCAACATTGATGGGGATTTTATGCACCGGCCCATATGCTTCCAAGACGGCAAGCAGCTTTTCCACCAACGCATCGCGAACTGGTCCAAAACCGCGCAGACAAATACCACCAAAGCTGTGAGGAGTATGCGCAAACAGCCGAGCAGCGAAAAGGCAATCGCTAAGCGCCTTTTCCAGCTCAGCGACCCCGCTCAACCGAAAAGCTCTTCCAGTGCCCGCTCGATTCGCACTGTTGACCCGGTTTCGTCGAGCACATCGCGCCGCAAGCGGTGGCGCAGCGACAAGGGTGCCATTGCTTTCAAATGATCGCGTGTCACCGAAAAATCGCCCTGCAACGCCGCCAAAGCCCGCGATCCGCGCATCAGGGTCAGTTCTCCGCGCAAACCGTCAGCGCCTACAGCCTTGCACAAAGCAGCTGTATCTCTGAGCGTTTTGGCGGGCATTTTGATCTTTGGCAGTGCCTTTTTCGCGCGATCAATCTTCCGGAGAATTTTGGTGTCTTCGCCTTTCCATTTGGCAGCAAATTTTGTCGCATCGCGCTCCTGCGCATCACAGCGACGCATGATTTCCACGCGATCATCAATATCTTCAGGAGTCTTCACTTCCACCGACAAACCAAACCGGTCCAGCAATTGTGGCCGAAGCTCGCCTTCCTCCGGATTACCGCTCCCAACCAGAACAAATCGCGCCGGATGCCGAATGCTCAAGCCATCGCGCTCGACCAGATTTTCGCCTGACGCAGCGACATCGAGCAACAGGTCAACCACATGATCTTCCAGCAAGTTTATCTCGTCAATATAAAGAAATCCGCGATGGGCTCTGGCCAACAAGCCTGGCTCGAAATGCTTTTCTCCCTGTGCGAGCGCCTTTTCCAAGTCCAGTGTACCAACCACGCGATCCTCTGTGGAGCCCAGCGGCAAATCGACAAATGGGACAGCGATCTTCCGGACTCGTTTGCTCGTGCAGACATCAGGGCATTGCTCGCGGTTCTCCGGTTCGCAATGAAACCGACATCCGTCCACAACGCGGATCGGCGGAAGCGTAGCAGCCAGAGCCCGAGCGGCGGTAGATTTGCCTGTACCGCGATCGCCGAAAATCATCACGCCGCCGATACGCGCATCAACCGCCGCTATCAGAAGCGCCGTTTTCATCTCGTCCTGACCAACAATGGCGCTAAAAGGAAATCCGCTCATAATTGTATCTTATCACAAGGAAAAACCACGGCAAGGAAAGTCGGAAACGGAAAAGTTGATATCATTGAGAGAAAGCTGGTAATTGTCGAGCATGATGCAAAGACGGCGTGCGACATCTTCCAACGCTATCTTGCTTTGAGATGGGTTCCTGCGCTCAAACGAGATTTTCTGCATTTGCCGATGCTATCCCAACCCGGACCACATCGCTCGACAAGTTAATGTGACAATGCCTGCTCGCGGAATATAGCAAACAGCACCTGCAACAACTTACTCGCCTTAGCTAATTGCCCGCCAAATGGTCTCTGCCGGCAGAATCGAAAGCGTACCATCGCCTGAAAGCGCGCAATTCAGCCACTTATTTCGAGCGTCGTATTCACGCTAAGCACTTGTTATATAGGAGAAAAAAGTGGTGCGCGACGCAGTCTATCGAAAACTGGTCTCAGGCGTCATTTTCCCTGATAATAGGGAAATAACAGGGAAATCCGTCCTTTTTCTTCAAATACAGCCGAACCGAGGGGGCAAAAACCCCACTATCACAGGGCTTTCAGTCCAATTTCCCTACTCAAGATAACAGGGAACTTTTAATCTAAAACAGGGATTATGTTTAACAGTATCAGGGAAAGAGTCTCACCGAACAGGGACAATTATCCAAGTTAATGTTTCTACCCAGAATTACTCGATATATGTTTGGTCTAGGAGAATTCGATGTCTGAAAATTCACCCTTTTTCTTGTTTGATCCGGATAGCCGCGGTTCACTCTATTTCAAGCTCGGGAAGTCCGCGGACGTTGATCGCGATCTCTGATCGATCAAAGCCTTCGTAAATATTGAAGTTGGGGACCAGATCAGCAAAGGAAGATGCATCATCTGCACCGGTGGCTTCGATCTGCTCCGCGCCAATCGCGGCAATGGAAATCGGAACTTCGGCCAATCCCTGCTCACGTTTTTGGGCGGTAACTACGATGACAGGAGATTGATCGTTACGATCCTGTGCTGCTTCGTTTCCTTCTGCATCTTGAGCTTGCGCGATACCTCCCAAACAGAACATGCTCACGCTACCGCTTCGCCATCAAACAAAGTGACGCCTTCAATCTCACCTTTTTTCTCTTCCGGTAACACCTCATCGGTAATGTGAATCGTGTCCACAACGCTCTGTATGACGTAGGCAATTTGATGAGAGCCATCACTGAACATAAGAAGGTTTATCTTACCCTCGCTGAGCGCTCCATAAGTCGTCCCGGCCAGTGGGTAGATTTCTCCTTCAATTACGACCTGCGCGCCGTAATCGAAGATCCGCACAGCCGCTCTGTCAACCGTTTCAATTCGACTTACCGGATCCATCCGAACAATACGGCGTTTTCCATCTAAACCAAGGAAAAGTATTGCTGGGACATCTTCGGTTTGGATTGTTTTTTGCCGCTCTGCCAATGCTGACCTTCGACTGGCTTTATTTACGTCGCTGACTAGACCCTCTCGAACAGCAATGGCACCCATGTAGAGCATCAGCACCAAGCTTCCATCATCAAGCAACGAGCTGCCTGTATAAAGGTTTGTTGCAGTGATGGATGGGCGCAGAAGCGGACGCTATCCTGAATAATAAACTGAATCTTAATTGATCAATCGGTGCAGTCGATTGTGCAGTAGTTTGGGTTCACACCCCTCATCTGACCCTGAATGACGCGGACATATGTTTCTAATTCTTCTAAACTGAATAATCCCGGTTTAGGGTCTTCGACTTCGAGTTGCTTGACGTTCGTCACTTCGAAAGGAAGTCTGCCAGCTTCGGTGATACTGAATTTTCCATCTCCGACAAAAACCATGGAAAGTTCAAAACTGCGAAGACCGCACACGTCTCCCGAACAAAATAACCTATCGTTTCCTTTTTTGATTTCAATTTTGCCTAGTATTTCTGCACGTTCCTTTATCTTCGTGAGAGCGATATTGAGGTGAACATTGGAGCAACGTGGACTTCGCAATTTGGGTGGGGATTGCAAATCTAATTGGCCATCTTGACGAATATAGGCTGTAATTATTCCAGCATATTTTTGATCCGGATGCTCGCCTTTCTTAAAAAAGACGTCTTTTGAGAAGCAAGTTTCGAAAAGCTCAAATTGAAGAATTGGTTTAGGCTCTGCACTGCATCCAGCCAAAAAAGCGAGAACGGTTAGGGCAAGAATTCGTATCATCTGTGAAGCATACATTGATTTCATAATGCGTCCAATATGACGAATGCTAACGTCCGCTTTCGGGATGAAACGGACCAAAAGGTATTCGTGCATGAAAAACGAACTTCTATATTACCTAATCATATTTACTCTGTTGTCCGTAATGGCGGCGGATTATTTCTATATCCAATCGGGTAACGTAATTTTTTCCATGGCATTGATGGCAATTTCCGTGCTGGCCATTATGAACTCCGGTAAAAGCAGGAAGGACTAGTTATTCAGTCCCAATGTCCGCTTTCGGGATTTAGCGGACATAATATGAAAGTTATTTCAGATGGGCATGATCCATATAATTGTAAGGCTCTTGTTTGAGATCATCGCGACTGTTTTAGATCGGAAGTATGGATTATTGTCTGTTTGGGTTTTCGGAATCTTGTTCATGACGGCTTTGATAGCCACTATAAGATTCTTGATTTGGTGATTATATTTGTCGGAGTGTTCTAATGTCCGCTTTCGGGATAAAGCGGACCTAAGCGCCCTGCCCCTCAACATAAGGTAAATTATCAACCGCTCAGCAATGTCCGCTTTGCGCCCCATATCGGACCTTCCGATGGTTTCTGCTTCATCCCGAAAGCCGACGTTAGCATTGCAGTAAATATTCTGGTGGCACATCAAGGTAATTGCCTTAAAAAAAGGGCTCTGACCAGCAGAGCCCTTGAGTGGATGCCTTTTGGGAGGCAAACTGTTTGCCGTATCCGGCTTATGAGTTTCTCAGCTAATCAGAAATCAAAGCCGACCGTAACGCCATATTGCCTTGGAGCAATACCGGTGCCAAACGTGAACAGGCCAGCCACAGGTAATGCGGAACCCAACCCGCGATTGTCCGTCAGGTTGCGCCCGAAAACCCGCACATACACGTTTGAGTCATCATCAAAGCTATGTTTGTAAGTTATCGAGGCCGATACATCATCTTGCGACTGATGCAGGCCGCGAGGATCATTTTGACCGAAATTACCCGGATCCGCAACGATGGTTGTCTGATACGAACTTGTTGTGCTGTATCTGGCATTGAAATTCAATGTACCGTTGCTTCCAACTAGCAGCTCGTAATTTCCGGCTACGGAGAACGATACATCAGGTGCGCGGCGCAAATCGCGGTCTGATGCATCTTCGCCCGGGTCCTGAACACCATCGAGATTAACATCGATGAAGAAATCATCATATTTGGCATCCAGCAAACCAAGCGAGCTGGTAATCGTGAAGCCGTCAAAAAGCTCAGCGCGCATATCGAATTCCGCACCGAGAATGGACGCATTTGCTGCGTTCAACGTTACAGTCTCTTGCGGGTTAGGCGAACCAGGTGGCGTTGCTTGCACGACATCTTCCTGCTTGTCGTTATATTTGGTGTAGAAACCAGCGACATTCAACGTGACACGGCCATCTGCAAATTGCGTCTTTGCCCCTATCTCAAAAGAATCCACCGTCTCTGGGTCGAATGATACTGCGACAGAGGATGGGCTATTCGCACGGCCATTAAAACCGCCGGAGCGATAGCCACGTGCGTAGGACGCATAGCCGAGAATATCGTCGGTAAAGCGATAGTCGAGACTGACACGCGGCGTGAACTGCGACCAATCATCTGCATTGGACAGGGCCAAAAGCGGTCCCGGGCCAGCAAAAATTGACCGCGTATATTCTTTCTCGTCCTTGGAATAGCGAGCGCCCACACTCAGGCGCAACTGATCGGTCAGTTCGAGATCAAAGTCACCAAAAATAGCATAGGATTTGGTTTCATGGTCGGTTTCGGAAGGAAGCCCGAAACCAGTTGGCAGCGTTGTCGTTTGTTGCAGTTGATATTCATTGTTGAAATAGAATAATCCGACAACACCGCTCAGGCTTTCGGTGAAATCGCCCGCCAGCCGTAATTCCTGACTGAATTGGCGATATTGTTGCGCTCTGCTGGTGGTAAAAAACGGAATTGATGTTCCATCAAAATCCTGAATGACCAGTTCGTCGGACTCTTTCAGTGCAGTAATCGACGATAATGTGAGATCACCCATTGTGTAATTGATCCGGGCAGAATAAGAATCTTCGGTATAATCCACATCCCCAAGGGTGTTGCTGAACACCGTGTAAAGATCATCGCGGGTATTGCGGTTACATTGCAAAGTCAGAGTGGGAATACCGCAAATTGCCTCCCCGGTTTGGGACAAGGATGCAACCGCCGGATCCCCTCCAATTTTCGTGACTTCAGCAGTAAGCAATATTTCCAGATCGCTATTGGGTTCGATCAATATCGTTCCACCAGCGCTTGTGATATTGTTCGCACCGGTGCGGCGATCCAGTGTGACGTTATTATAGAAGCCGTCGAAAGCACGATCGGAGAAGAAGAGTTTCGCGCCAAAAACATCTCCGTCCCCGAAGTTGAAAACCGCATTATATTCTTCCCGGCCATAATTACCGACAGTCGCTTCGGCACGCAGGCCAAATTCCTTGGTGGGCCGTGATCGCTGCACATTGATAACGCCGCCAATGGTATTCCGGCCAAATAAAGTGCCCTGCGGACCCCGCAAGACTTCGACCTGTTGAAAATCAAACGCGTTGGTCAGTTGCGCGGTGTTAGTTCCTGTAAATACGCCATCAATCACAACACCGACCGTTGGCTCAAAGCTTTTTTCTACATCTTCAAAGCTGACGCCGCGCAGGGAAATTGCGCCAGCACCCGGACCAGCGGCAACTGCGTCGATAACCAGGCTGGGGGAAAGCGTCTCCAAATCCTCGATATTCAAAGCGCCTTGCGCGCCTAGTTGTTCCGGATTGACCACCGTGACGGCAAGCGGAACGTCCTGAATGGATTCAGAGCTTCCGCGCAAACGCCCAGTGACAACGATTATATCGCCATCTTCACTGGCTTGATCTCCAGAGCCTTGCTGCGCCAATGCTGGACTAGTTAACCCGGCCAATGCCGTTAACATCGTTCCGTAAGCCAGCTTCGTCCTCAGTGCGTATTTCTTGGAAATCATAATTGTCCTCTCCCTTTGTAGTTGGATAGGTTCAATTTCCCTATCTCTTCTATTAAATGAACATATGGTCACTTTCCATTATGGCCTATCATCAAAACTGACAGGCAGCGAGAACCGTGATGATTAAATCGCTGCCAGATCAGCGCCAAAGGAGAACCAAATGCCTTTTTCATCGACAAGAATCACATTGCTCCTATCGTCGATGACATTGTGTCTGACTGGATGTCAGGATACTGGGAATACAGAGACTGGAAACACTCAAGCCGAAAATGCAGTAGCCGAAAACATCAAGCTAACAGATGTGCCGGAAGAGGTATTCTGGGGCGATCTTCATGTGCATTCCAACCTGTCATTTGATAGCAATAGCTTTGGCAATCAAAACTTGGGGCCAGAGGCGGCTTACCGCTTTGCACGCGGAGAAACGGTACAAACGTCTTCGGGGCAGCAGGCGAAATTGAGCCGCCCGTTGGACTTTTTAATGGTCGCTGATCATGCTGAATATCTCGGTTATTTAACTGGCTTGCAAAATAAGGATGAAATGGCCCTTTCTTCCGCCCTGGGCAAAAGATGGCAAGGCTATCTGACCGGTTCAGAAGGTACGGGGCCGATCATGGATGAATATGTCGCGATGGTAACTGGAGCAATGCCGCAGGAAGTGCCGAGCAAGGCATTTACCGCAACAGTTTGGCAAGACGTAATCGGCATCGCAGAGCGCTATAATGAACCAGGGAAATTCACCGCGTTCGTCGGATATGAATGGACATCAATGCCGGGGGGGCGCAACATGCACCGGGTTGTGGTGTTCAAGGATGGACCGGAAAAAACCGGCCAAATCATTCCCTTTTCGGCGCTAGAAAGTGATGATCCCGAGAAGCTTTGGGAATTTCTCGCCGAATATGAAGCCGCAACCAAAGGCAATGTCCTCGCGATCGCGCATAACGGAAATTTGTCAGGCGGCTTGATGTTTGACGATACCACGCTCACCGGCAAGCCTATAACCAGCCAATATGCTAAAACGAGAATGCGGTGGGAACCGGTCTATGAAGTCACACAGGTCAAGGGTGACGGAGAGGCGCACCCCCTTCTCTCGCCGGACGATGAGTATGCAGATTTTGAGACATGGGATGAAACTGATATCTCGCTCAAACCAAAACCAACAGACCCGGTTTTGCGCAAGAAAATGCTGGAAGGCGAATATGCCCGCAGTGGTTTGAAAACAGGCTTGTCTTTCCAGGCAGAATTGGGGGCCAATCCTTATCAGTTCGGGCTGATCGGCTCGACGGACTCGCATACCTCTTTAGCGACAGCCGACGACAATAATTTCTGGGGCAAGTTTAAGGATTCCGAACCTTCGGCGGATCGATCAACAAGCAAGATGGGCGGCGCCCTTTGGCCCAATGCCAAGCTTACTTCTTCTGGCTATACAGGCATTTGGGCTCGGGCAAATACCCGCGCAGAGCTTTTCAACGCGATAAAACGCCGCGAGGTCTATGCCACGACCGGGCCGCGCATCAAGTTACGGCTATTTGCCGGATGGAATTTTACCAAAGCCGATCTAAAGCGCACTGATTTTTCGGCATGGGGCTATAAAAATGGTGTTCCGATGGGCGGGATATTCTCACCTGCCAAACAAGGCCGATCGCCCACTTTCCTGATCAAAGCGCTGAAAGACCCAGAAGATGTAAATTTGCAGCGTGTTCAAATCGTCAAAGGTTGGCGCTCGCAAAAGGGGGAATTGAAAGAACAGGTATTTGATGTAGCTTTGGCGAGCACAAAAAAGGGCGAGGCGGAATTTTCCACATTCTGGGTCGATCCTGATTTCAGGGAAAAAGACAACGCTTTCTACTATGTACGCGTGCTGCAAATGCCTTCAAAAAGATGGACGGCTTATGATGCGCAAAAATATAATATAGAGACACCGTCAGAATATCCTGCCTATATTCAGGAAAGAGCTTATAGTTCCCCAGTCTGGTATAAACCGACCTAAATTCTAATCGATGCTGCGGGAGGCCGTTTCTGACCCAAACGAATATCTTAAGGCAGCATGAAAAGCCGACTCTCGGTCGCCCTAAGGGAAGGTCTTCTGAAGCCACGAGATCAAAAATCATGGACGCAGCGGCGATCCTGTTCGCCAAATATGATTATGCTGAAGTGAATATGCGTATGATTGCGCGAGATGCCGGAGTCACCAGCCCGGCCATTTACAATCATTATCAATCGAAAGATGACCTGTTTAGCAAAACCGTCCTTCGCATGATGGCAGCTACCCATGCGCTGTTATCGGAAGTATTGGATCGCGAGGGAAGTTGGAAAGACCGTTTGGGACAGATGCTAACTGCGCTGGGCGAAGGTCATAAATCAAGCGCCAGCATGCATATTCTAAGCAGCACCACGCAAATCAAAATTGCCAGAGAACCCAAAAAATTTCAGGCCATCCGCGACGCCAGGAATGATATTGGCGCAATTTTCCAAGCCTTAGTCCGGGATGCGATTTCAGAGGGTGATCTGCCAAAAGAAACAGACCCCCGGATCACAGGAGATTTGTTGATGGCTTTCTCCTTCAATGCAATCGGTACTGTTACAATCCACTGGGATCCCAAAAAATACATGGGGCAAATTTTGGAGGCGTTTGACCTTTTGACCAGATCCCATTCAAAAGGCAGACAAAATTAGAGCTTCATAGCGTTTTGCAAGCCTATTGAACTCTATCAAGCCTTATTTGGTCAATGCTATTTCCTACCAAATATGGCTATCGCCTTTCCTCTTCCCGGCGAATGTCTCGATAACAACTTGGCAGAACGTTTGCTTACAATACTTATTAATGGCTCTGGAGTTGAAGCGATAGAACACTCGGTGAGCCTAAACAAATTTAATGCTGATGTTCGCTTTTGCGCCTCAGTTTCCGACGTTCCGACGGTGTCCGCTTTATCCCGACAGCGGACATTAGATATCGTCGAAAACAAGTCCCAATACTGGTCATCTGTCAGGCCATATAGCTAACGGACATTGCGCATTGGGATTGCGGTGAACTGCTCGCGGTCTGCTGTCGTTAGCAGAGAATAGTGTCTTTAGACCATTCGTGGTTGGTCAGGCCGGACTATATTGTCGCGAAATAGTCCCCTGAAGAGAGGAACTTGCTTTGGTCACCATCATGACAAGCATGAAGGCACTCATCCGCATTGCACTTGCCTATGTTGCCGCCTGCTTTGTGGCCTCGCTCGGAATATTGTTGGTCGGCAGCCTTATGACGATTGGTCAGCCGCTCTCGGAAGGCGTGACCTGGGGCGAGGATATCGCGAACCAGGCGGGCTATCTGCCTCTGTTCGCTGCCATGGCAGGGATACTTGCGGCTCCCGTCGCTCTGGTCGCGATAGTTGTTTCCGCATTCCGCAAGATCACCAGGCTTTGGTTTTTCCTCCTTGCCGGAGCTGCAGCCGGGATCCCGGTCCTGTTCCGCGGCGACCAGATAACGGTGATGCGTGCCATCGAAGATTACCTTACGCTTGGCCCAATTGGCGCTCCGGCGGGCGCGGCATTCTGGCTTGTGCGCCATCGTAAATGGCCAATTTGAAAAAGTTTCGACGGTACACTTCAATTGCAGAATGGGCATGATCTAAGGATGTTTATGGCAACCTGATCGCGATGTGTGCGTCAAAAGCAGATATTGCCGAGCAACAGCAATTACCGTTTTGTTTTGCATTTTATGACTTTGTAGCGCCGTGCACTTTTACCAAATCCCTGCGCCAGGGTTGCGAACCGGGCTTGGCGATAGCCCGGCTTGGGTGGCGTTCGTGAGTGGATCATATCGTAACTCAGGTCAAAATCACCGTCATCCTTTACATAAAATCGACCAAAGGCGTCGTGCTCATAGACCACCAGCCTGCCTCTCGCTCTGACACTCGCAAGGTCGCCTTGCTTCAGATATATGCTTACAGAAACCTGTTCCTCCGGAAACGCGATGGTATTTCTTCCCCGATTCAGAACTTTCCATCCATAACTGCGATCCGCAGTTTTTTTGCCCCCTTTGATGCCATATGCCGCCTTGACCGGGTGCTTGCACGTATTCTCGATTTCCACGCGATAAACAGTAGGTCGCTTGTCATTCCAAGGCAAACCGCTCACCGGGCCGGAAGGCCGGCGTGGAACGGTTCGCGGTGCCGGTGGAGGTGTGTATTGTTCTGTCCGTTGCGGCGGTTGAGGGCCAGCGGGCTGGCTATATGACTGCTCTTCCAGAAACGCGTTCGATGAACAACGCTGATATTGCTGAATACAATAGCCGCGCGAATAACAGCTATCTTGTGGTTTTGGGCAGCTTCGTCTTGTGTCTTTCAGATACTGGCATTGACGTTTAGCTTGCTGTTGCTTCCATTCCACAACCCGCTGACGATTTCCGGAACTGATGGTGGGCCTCAACGTTTGATAGACCCTGTCGTAACATGCACGATATTTCTTGCCCTGCCGGGCTTTGCACTGATTTTGCCGCCTGATTGCATTGTCATGATCGGCTTTGCAACGATCCGAATTGATCATGCAACTATCCTGAGTGATGCGGCACTGGTTTTCGGCCTCTCCGATGGTTTGGAGCAGCATGGCGGGAATTACGGGTGATGCCTTTACGTGGTTGCTTGATGATACTGGCAAGAGGATAGAAGCAATGAAAAGCACGGCCGTAAAAAGCCCGCCTGCGATATAGCCCTTGCTGCCCATGTTGCCCATGTTGCTTTTTCCCTGTTACTAGCGCCTGCGACTATAATCCTAGAATTCAAAACCATGTGTTTTCAGTATTTCGGAAACCGGCGTGTTGTCCGTAAATTGCTTAACATATCCAGCATGATGCGTCTTCGCTTCATCACATCCCGCCTTTTGCCAACTATGCGCCACCTGCTTGTCGCGTTCCGGATTACCGCTGGTTTCACCAGCAAGATGACGGCAAATTTCAAGCCGTTCAAAATGCAGGACCAGCCCATAGGGCAATCGGTTCGACTTGCTGCCCAGCTTTGCCATATCGGCTACGAAAAACCCATTAGGGCTTGCCGAATATTGACGCCCGTCCGGGTTGGCGGTTCGCCATGCCGGATATTCAATGCGCTGGTGAGGCGCAGCCTTGATGCTTGTCACCGCGCTGCCTTCAATAAAGGTAAAGATGATTTCTTCCCGCTTGCCAGAGGACCAGAACCCGTCGGTCAAATTCATCGCCACTCCGGGTTCTTTTATCGAGCTCAGCAGAAAAGAAAGATTACCTTCTGCGTCAGTCATCACCGTTACTCTGTGGTTCTGATCGATGCCGGCGTATAATATATGCTTGCCCATCATGCAGTCGAGATTTGTGAAGTTCATCTGCCGTACATTGACGTGGGTTAGCGTCGCCATGGGTATTTTGGTTGGATTGCCCAATGCGCCAGGATTTATGAAATGCAGTTCCAAAACAACTTCATCGCTTCCCGGTTCAATCAGCTTGTGACGTATCTGGCTGACCCCGGCATCCGGTTCGCTCAATTTCAATTTGGCTGGAGCAACCTTTTCACCCTGTTTCAGATCAAAAAAGTCAACCGTGCCATCGCCGGTACTTTGGAAGGCGATCAGAGCATCGTGATTCTCACCGATACACATGCTGTCTACCGACCGATACTCGGAAAGGTCGTCTGCATTCGTGCGCATCATGTAGAAGCCATTTTCCGTAGTCGGAAGGCGTTGGGCCGATATCGGAACCGATGCGAACAGGAAAGCGGCACTGATAATTGCACCCAATTTTCTTGCAAATATAGGCATGTTACACCTCCTGAAACTTTGGTCTGAATACTGGCATTATCAGTGGCTAGTTGAAATTGAACCTATTTTCGGCGCCCGGATTTAACTGGAACTCAAACGTCTCTGCAAGCCACTGATCCCTACCAGTACACGCCATTTTGTCGGCACCAAGATGATCAAAGTCAGATGGGTGCAGACAGAAGGCGTAGTCGCCTTTTCCCCAGTTTATGCTGTCCGAAGTGGCGTGCAGATAGACCGTATCTTCATAAGGATCACCGTTACGGTAGTGTGGAAACTCTATCCGTTCACACTGTCCGCGGGCCAATCTGATCCAGCCTTGGGCACGCCAGTTTTTCGGGCGCTTCCGTTCACCCCAGTCATACCACACCCACGCGGCGTAGATGGTTTCAGTGCTGGAACGATTGCACATGTTCAATGCGGTATACTGGGCCTCACCTCTCCCATAGCCATTGGATGGCGGCACAGGCGGAGCCTCGCGAGGTGGCGGCTGGCGCTGTGCTGTATCCCGACCGCAATGCAGTGTCCGGCCATGTACATGATAAATTGGTGTACCGCGCATCTTGCGACACGCTTCGGCATAGCCGAGAGGTTTGAAACCAGCCGGAGTGACAATGCCATAGCCGAACGAACCAGGAATGAAGCATCCCCACTTTTTCCTCTTCGGGTCCCACTTTGCCCGAATTTTGGACTTTAGACCCCGCAGCAAGCCTGTTCGATATCGGCCGTCACAGAATTTGGACAGATCGATCGATGATCCTCCAGCCTTTACGGGAGATGGCAACAACAGGCCGGAAGTCGTGAGGCAGGCTGTCAACAGAAACAACCCCGGCATTGAACGGCGAACAAGTCTCGTAATCATCTGTGGTCATTCCTTCCACAGGCAACTTGGCCTTCACCATGCCAATGGAAATCTGATCTGCCGGTTGTGAAGTGGCACAGATCGTTGAGGTTGATCCAGAAAGTCCGGCCTTTGACGGACGTGTTGAAACCCATGGAGTCCGCTTCCCGGCATTCCATGCGCTTTGTGCGACTGTTATAGCCGTGGCTCCAGCGCGGTTTGACCCCTTTGAGTGCGCCGGTCCGGTACTTTGCCTCGCAATAGCCCCGATACTGGGGCGCTGTCCCGCTGGCCTCGGCAGGCACGGCCCATAAGGCAGCAGTCATGGCAGTGACGAGTAACGCTGCGGAGCCGATAATTTTCGAAAGTCCCGTCATGATCATTCTCCTGCGATGGATTATTTGCGACCGGCTCCTTATTTGCACTTCTTCTTGTTGAGCCCTAGAAGCGTGGAAAATCCCTTGCAGGTCGACTTGCCGATATTGCTGACCGTCTTCCCGACCCGCTTGGCGCCATAGTTGACCTGCTTGGACGCATAGTTGGGGTCGGTCATGAACCGGGCGCCATCACGGGTTGTCTTGATCGTCTTTTCACCGACATATTGCACCGCGCCAACACCGGTTCGGACAACGCCTGTGCCAGCTCGCACTACATTCCCCGGGATTTTCCGGGGGTCGCGGATAGAATCGCCAATACCATGTGCGGCGCCATAAAGATTCTGACCAAAGCGCTCGGTCGCCCGACCTGCAGCCATGACCGGATCATCTCCGTTGGCAAAAGTTTGCACCTGACCGATAGTCATGTCGGCGCCATATTCACCAATTCCGGCACTGCGCCCGCCAAAGGCCTCCGTACCCATATCGACGCCTGAAACCTTGTTCGATATGGAGGTGGCGGTGAAGCCAGTCCTGGCTGTACCTTTTATCCGGCTAGCCCTGCTCATATTCTGTGCGCCCTGGCCGCGAAATGGCGCTCTCCCCGCACCGGGATAGCCATTGTTGCCATATCTTGCTTGCCGTTGATAATGTCCGTGGTCAGAGGTCGCTCCCAAAGCCACAGGACGAAAACCGTTGCGCTTTCCGCGGGTAACTTGCGTCTGCCGGCCACGCTGCTGCAAATCCCGGCGCTCGTTCGGCGTCAAGTCATATTCGTCCCGGACTTGATGTCCCGGCCGGGCACGCCGGGCGTCATATCCGCGCTGTTCCAGTTGCTGTAAATTACCGGTTCCAGCTAGCCGACCGGTATGTTCGCGATAGGCCGCACCCTGAAAGTTCGTGCCGCGCGGCGTGCGCGCATGGTCGCGCTGATGGCGGTTGGTGCTGCGTTGCGCAGTCGGATGACCATTATTCTGATACCCTGGCCGCACCCCATGTGCGACTTGCGCATTGCGGCCCCGACGATCAAGCTGCTGTCGTTCAACCGGAGTCAGGTCGTTTACATTGTTGACTTGCTGTCCCTTGCGAGCCCGGCGCGCGTCATAGCCACGTTGTTCAATCTCCGGAAGATCGCCGTTGACCGCCAGATCACCGACATGTCTGCGATAATCCGGGCCTTTGAAATCGGGGTCGGCAGTTTTCCGGGCGTTTCTTCTTTGATCTCTGGCCTGATTATCGCGCTGCCCCACTTCGCCCGCTTCGCTGGCGGTTGTTGGAAAGAAGGAACGAAAATCTTGGGACTGTGCCAGCGCCGGCTGCGCTCCCGCGATGGTGGTCGCGGCCAATGCCATTGTTGCAAGCGACAATCCGGAATGCAGTCTGATCTTTTTCATGGTCGTTCTCTCCGTTTCTGACGATGGAGCAATCATGTGGAAAAGTGACATGGAAGCCCATAGTGGAATCACACTATATTCCACAGAAAACCGTTCATCTGGAGTTCAGGAAATTTGTAAAAATTATAGCTTTTTCAAGAGCTTTTCCCTGCTATCTGTGGAATTGGGTCAGCAAGAGGCTAGCAGTCTACACCGCCAGTTTTGACCTTGCCCGAATATCCGGACTTACGGTCAAACCGTTTCTCGATGGCCCGCATGAAACGCGGCATCAATGATGGAATGCTGCCGCACGATCCGCTGCTCTTCAAACGCAACTCATATACCGGAGTGGTTTGGGCGCTCGCGTTCTTTGGCAGGATATCGATATGCACAAACCGGGCATAGACGGTTCTGTTCCGTACTTCCTGCTGATATCCGGTAACCCCATATGTCGGATCCGCGCCCCGCACCGTGCTGCTGATGACCTGTTGCCCAGGTTTGGTTTCGTCCACTACAGTTGAAGTTGTCTGGGCTTTATAGGTCACACCCCATTGAGGCACGTTGTAAGTGTAAGTGACGGGGCGACCATCATCGATGCCATAATCGAGATAGGCAATATAATCCGCCGGCTGACCAGGTGCGACGGCCCTCAGTCCGGCTTCCCGCATGATCGCAGTCAATCGCTTCGCATAGCTGCGGAACTCGAGCGAATTTTCTAGTTCCGGCCGCCAAGAGACTACCGAAAAAGTGGCAGAAGCCGGAACGGAATCCAGTGTGTGAAATTGCGAGAGATTGCTTTTAACCGGCCCGCTGCCGCCCAGACAGGCGGAAAGGGTCAAACTTGTGGCGGCAATTAACAACGCGGTTTGCGGTCGCATATCGGGTCTCCTGAATGAATGTGTCGCTGGTTCTAGGACCCATCGAACCAGGTCGGAATAGTGCAATCACACCATTTGGCAGCAACCGGCAATCGGATAGATTAGAGGCACTAATACGGGCGTTTCGTCCCATCAGAGGATTGATCAGATGCGACTTTTGAAGCAGATTATCAGAGGATTAGTGCTCCTACCGGCATGTTTCGCTGCACCTTTACTCGCCCAATCGAATTACAGTCTGGCTCCGGTCTTCCGCACGGACCGGGGCCCCACGACTTATGTTTGTGACGGTAGTTTCCGTCTCCAGGTCGCATGGATGTCCATTGATGCCAACTCGTTGATTTCCATCACGCATCCGTCCAGTCGAAGCCAAACAAAAAACCGAACACTGCTCCTCCCCCGATCCCAGAGTGGAAGCGGGATGCGCTATGCGACTGACCTTGCCAGTTTCCACATAAAAGGCGACCGGGCAGCTTTTATATCGGTAGAGACCGCGCTCTCCGATGAGGTCCGCTTTCTGAATTGCAGGACATTTGATTAGGCCTTGGCAAAATTGATGATCGCCCATATCCAGAAAGTGCTGCCTTTCGTTTTGCCCACATAGCAGTCACTAGCCTCGTGACCACACTAAGCCAAAAGCAGGCTTTAGGCAGTGTTGAAAAGAGGCCTGTTTTGGCAACTCTGTTGGTACCAGCTGGCAAGAATTACGTTAACTTTAACTAGGTCAGATAGTCTCGGTCCGGTTTAAATTTTGCAGAAATTCATCGGGTTGCTGCAAGGGGAATGTCGGATAGCCTCCAGCGAGTCCCGGAATCTGTCGGGCCATGTTCAAGTTTCAGGCCTTCACCGGCGGATATCGAACGCGCGATCCCAAGACCCAATCCATGTGGTCCGTGATTCTGATCGCGCTGCTCATCATCGTGCATATTATCGAATTTTGCTAGGATGTCTGGCGGCAACCCAGAGCCATTATCGGTCACTTCTATCCAGGCTTGCCCATCATGCAGTCCGGCTTCCACACCAATGCAAGTTGCGCCAGAATGCTTGATCGCATTGTCGATCAGGTTCGACAGAATGCGGTGAATGGCCACCGACGGTACCGCCAGAACTAGATCACTCTTCCTGATTTCGAGGGTACAGCCATTGGCACGCGCCTCTTCGACAAACATCTGCTCCAGCGTCAGCAAATGCTCATTCAGCGCCGTCTCCTGACGACTTTGGACATCCTCGGTTTTTCTCTTCACCGTGGTTACAGCGCCTTCCTCATCCAGAGTTGTAGCCGAAAGCAACTGATCTATATAGTCAATACTCCATTCCAGTGCTCGGTGCAGTTCCCGGTTTTTAGGGTCAACGCCAGACAGTGCGCTCTGCAGCGAAACAAGGGGCTGACGTAAATCGTGCCGTGTTTCCGAAAGACTGCGCCGCGCGCGACTTATCTCTGCAAGGGCGATATTGCGATCAATATGCGCTTGTGCCAGCCGGTTGGCGATCTCGCTGCTGTGCACGGCCGCCGCGAGCTGCTGCTCCTTTGATGCGTCCCGTTCGTGAATGATGCCGCGCACCTGGCTGATGATCGCAGCACCGAAGACCAGGCAATCCAGCACCAGAAGAAAAAGTGCGGCGGTGTCGAACTGATCATTGAATCTGGCTACATCCGGAAATCCGGCACGTATTGTAAGCATGATATAGGCAAGCAGGATACAGAAGCCTAACGCAAACAAACCTGCGCCTTTAACCTTTTCACGAAGTGCCAACCATACAAAATAACCAACGAATGCAAAGAAACCCGCGCCTGTGGCGATCATTATGATTGTCGTGACCGGCAGTTGAAAAACCGCACCAACCAGGGAGTTGATGACGGTTGCTCCAACCACAAAAAGGGCAAACCGGTACATGCGCGGAGCGTTGCGGGATGCATTGGTGAAGCTGGTTGCAAAAAAGAAATAGAAAACGCACCAGGACAGTCGCAAGATACGCTTTATTCCGTCATGATGGATCGAGAAAAATTCCGGCAAATAGGGTGTTGCGTAGCCATAGGTATGAACGTTCAGCAAGATTAGCGTGAAAGTGTAAAGCGAAAACAGGGCAATGACATGCGAGCGCATGAGCAACGCAAAGCCGGTGGCAAGCACTACGGCAAACAAGGTTGAACCGAAATACAGGCCATGAACCGCGGTAACCAATTGGCGTTTGGCGATAAACTGATCTTCGGAAATCAGACTGATCGGAAACGCACGGTCAGTAGTGGCCACTTGGATATCAATATCAAGCCGTATCGATCCGTTTCTGGTTATAATGACCGGTCGAGATGCCAGTTGAAGGTTTTGACTGCTGAGTGTTTCTGCATCCTTAAACCGTGGGCGGGATTGGAGCAGAATCTCTTTCTGTCCTTGATCAACCAGACTTATCAACACCTCTGCCCGAGCAGCTTCTTCGGTTACTACCCTGAAGAGCAGAGGTTTTTCTCCGCTGTTTTCAAGTTGAACACTATATCGGAGCAATTCGATCGGGCCGGTTTGTTTCCGCAAGACCGGTTCTGAATTTTCCTGAATATCCTCGATTGTTGAAACATATGCGAGATCAATCACGTCCTGCTTCGCCTGGGCTTCATCACTCATCAATACCAGTGCCAGGAAGGAAAACAGTAGCAGTGTCACTCCGCCAAATGACCGGTTTCGAAGGCACGATACAAGTTGGTTGATAATATCGGACACCCTGTTCATATTGTGCCTGCCGATCTGGGTTTTGGTGGCAAACCGTTGGAAAAATATGTGGTTGGGGGACAATGGACATTATTCACTCGCAAAATCCACTGCGGATCGTTCTCGGAGATGATCATGCGGTTGTGCGTGCGGGGCTGCGGGGCGTGCTGGAACGTGATGGTCGCTTTGCCATCCTTGCCGATGCCCAGGACGGTCTCAAAACTATTGCAGCAACCAAACAACATCGTCCGGATATTTTGATTGTCGATATTGCCATGCCGGTAATCACCGGTCTGGAAGTGGTTGAAGAGATCTGCCGCTGGTGCCCTGACACAAAAATCGTTCTTATGACCGGTTTGCAAAACCCGACCATAATGAAATGTGCCATGGCAAGTGGGGCCCACGGTCTTCTTCTGAAGGGGGATGAAATTGACCGATGGCCTCAGCTTCTTTGCGATATCGCCAATGGTGAAATGCGGGTTTCGAAAAGTGTAAAAGCTGTTTTGGAAGAACCATCCATTCACGATAGCCTGACAAGGCGAGAACGCCAGATACTTATCGGTCTGATACAGGGCGGCAGCAACGGAACGCTGGCCGCCCGTCTTGGGATTAGCATAAACACGGTCAACAATCATCGCACCAGCCTGATGCAAAAATTGGATGTGCACTCACTAGCAGAACTCATGACATTGGCAGCTCGTGACGGGCTTTTGGAAATCGTCGATCACGCACGGACTGGGGACAATGGGAGCACTGTCGACGACTTGGAATGATCTCGGGTAGACCATTACAGTCATCACGATGGCCCTGCAAATGCCGTCTGAAATATCCGTTTTAATATCCTCATTTTCTGTTTCCTGCAGCCAGATCAGAAGGGATTCATTGTACTGCGCATTGTTTTACAATGAACTGGTGTGATCACACCATTCTAAGGGCGTTGCAACCCGAGAATTTTGCTGTGGGGCGGATTGCTTGGCACTTGTTCAGATCATGCCATATCAACGTCCGCTTTTGCGTGCGATTTCAACTGGTGGACGCAACACTTTAATCTTTAGATTTGAAGATGGAGTGTCCGTAGTGGGTCATTCCCATAAGTCAGCTATTCTCGCTCGCGGCCCCAAAGCAGACAGTCTGCTAACGGCCCAGAAACGGTCAACGTTTAACTCCGGTGACGGGTATGACACGAAAAACCCGCGCGGCCCGACGATCCGCAGCGAGACGCCGTTGTTACGCAACATTGGGAAAAACGGTCGAGGCTGAGGCCCAGTGCCTGTACAATCCGAAAGACCGTCGTGCTACATTCTCGCCTGGAATCACGCGGCGATCGGTTTGCTCATCAATTGGGCGGAATAAATTTTCCAGTCGTAGAAGCCCAACTCTGCGGGATCCTCCAAACCGACCAGTTTTCGCGATCTGGTGCGGCCGAGATCAATATCCTTTGACTCAAATCTGCGATTGTCGTCGAGGGATTTAAAGGTTCGCACAATGGGCGCGGCGTAGTCGGACGGCGATTCACCAAGCACTACGGCCAGTTCATTCCGGTCCAGGCGCAACAGCGATCCAACGGGCAATATGCCAAGACTATCTACAAATTCACGGAGGATGAGCTTGTCATAATGACCTGACACGGCTTGCATCTGGGCCAGCGCCGCGGAAGCAGAGAGAGCGTACCTGTCAGGCCGGCTCGCGGTTAAATCATCATAGTCATCGCAGATAGCGCACATCCTGCTAAAGATACTGAAATTGTCAGCACGAATTCCACCTGGAAATCCGGTGCCGTCCATTTTCTCATGATGCCTCAGACAGACTTCCAAAGCGATGTCACCGACACCTTTCGACGATGATAATATATCATGGCCCCGCTGCGGGTGGTTTTGGACAGCAGCCGTTTCAGCCTTCTCGAGCGCGCCTGGCTCGGAACCGGTGCTGTCAGGAATTGATAACTTTCCGACATCATGAAGAAGACCGGCCATGCCCACTTCCTGCATTTGCGCTTCTGGAACGCCCATTTTGCGAGCTAGAGTAATCATCAACGCGCATACGGCGACGGAATGAAGATAGGAATGTTCATCCTCGGACTTCAATCTGGCCATATTGAGTATGATCGTCGGATCAATACTGACGGAATCAGATATCTGGCTCACCAGAGGAGCCATTTCGTCCCCTTTAACCGCATTACCGAGCCGCGCGTCTTCAAATAGATTCATGACGGCCGCTCGAGATTGATTGATTATGCGGGATGCTTTCTGGGCCTGCGCAGCGCGCTTACGGGTAGACAGGCGACCAAAACTCGGTTTTGGCGTCTCGCGCAAATAGGACCGGGGCCCTGGTGCGGGCGGGGGCTGCGAAACTGCGGCCCTTTTTGGAGTACGCACCGATGCTTCTAGCGGTTGCGGTGCCACGACGGTCTGTGAAACGACCGGTAACTGCAGCGCCAATCTTGTCAGCGGCGATCGAGCTGGAGCAGAATCCGGTGTTGGTCGGACCAGACAGCGAATCCCGTCAATGGGTGGAAACGATTGCCGGGCCATTGGGTTTCGACGTGCTGGTTGGCGAAAAGCAACGCAGAGGCGACCGGGATGTTACGATCACAATTCCGGGATTGGACCGTGTCCGAGGCAGGACCGCTATTTTGATAGATGATGTTATTTCAAGCGGCGCTACTCTGGAGGTTGCTGCTCGCCTGCTAAACGATGCCGGCGCCGCACAGGTCGAGGCAATTGCGTCACACTGCCTAGCGACGGAGGAAGATCTTCGGCGCTTGAAGCAAGCTGGCATTGCCCGAATTCGGTCCACCGATGCGGTTGCTGGCCCGACTGCCCTGTTGACAACATCTGGAATTCTGGCCGATGCGGTCCGCGAAAATCAGATATTGGAAAGAGCGACGTAGAGAAATCAAAGGCACCAATTACAACATCTTGGTATCTTGTGCACGATTGAAGCACGTTTTGCGTTTTAAATTTTCGTACGGAACTTGTGGTAGGAGTTGTTGCAAGGCCCGTCATGCCGATCGGAAGACTGTTTGGCTTCCACAGTATCTGTCTGTCACAGCATTCGGAAGTGACGTCGGGCTTCGATATAGTGTCGGTTTTTTCGCTATACATGAGCCTAGTGTCTGCAAAATCTAGCAAGCCGGCTCTAGCGGTTTAGCGTAGCATATCAATTGCCCGACATCCGCAAGAAACCCAACCAAGCTTACAGTGGTTTTGGATTTACCGTTTCACCCGCGTCCGCAGCAAATCCGATACGCAACGCTTCGGCAATGCTGCGGACGCGCAGTTTTTCGATAATGTTTGCGCGGCATATCTCCACTGTGCGATTTGAAATCCCAAGACCTTGGGCAATCGCCTTGTTTACCGAGCCTGTCATCATAGCGCCTAAAACGTCCTGCTCTCGTCCAGTGAGACAAGCCAGTCTGACTTTTGCTTCGGAAGAAGCCATGGCCTTCCGATCGTAGTTCTCTAACCACTGAAAGGCATCTTCAATTGCCGTTATCAACTTTTCTTTTTCATAAGGCTTTTCAAGAAAACTTAACGCACCGGCTCGCATGGCCTGCACTGCGGTCTCAATATCGCCTGACCCAGTTTGCATCACAATGGGCATGTCGATGCCACTATTTTTCATATTTTCCTGCACTTCAAGCCCGTTCATATAGGGCATGCGAACATCCAGCAGGACACAGCCAGGTCGGGCCTCTTTGGCAAATTGCATAAATGCCGCACCAGATACTATCGGTTCCGTATCATATCCAGAGCGGCTCAGCATAAAATTGGCAGAACGCCGTACGGCATCATCATCATCTATAATATAAACGAGTTTCTTTCTCGGCATCAACATATTCCTTCTATAGTTTCAAAAAACTACGCAATTCATATGATGGCCGCGTGGACATTTTTCTTGCATCCGCCGAACTTGACGAGGCTATGGAAAAGAAATCAAAGACAAGCAAGTCCACGCCGATTTGACGCGTTTCTGTTCCATAGCCCCTGATATGAAAGACAGGTTAATACACGGAAACATGGTTTTACAAAATATTATTGTAATTGTTTTGCTGGAAACAATGCAAAAATTTTGGCGACTTGACAAAATCATAACGGTCCGCGGTCAATTGAATTCTTTAACCTTTGGGCTAAGGCACGAGAATTCAAACAAGATCGCTGTGTCTACTTTTCCGCTCGTAACGGGCACCAGAAAATTCCTCTTTCCAATTCATACATATAGATATGCGCTGGAGCTTTTACGCCGAGTTTTTGTTTTTTACCGTGTTCGGCTCAAAAAGGTATTTTCATTTTTTTAAGCGATGGCCACTTTGAAACGAATATTGTGCCCCGTCAGCATTGGATAGATAGATTGAAACTGTGTTCAAGAAACAAACTCCACGCGGTGGTCTGTACTGGATTGGCCGGTTTGTCCCTAGACAACTTATTGAAGTCTGCGCGTGATGCCTCGCCCTAGTCTTCTTTTTCAGTCTTCTTGATCTTTTCGATTTTCTGGAACTTTCCAAGACCGCAGGCACCGCGTGTCTCGATCCGGCCAGCCGTATTGTCCAATGGCCGGATGATATCGACATGGCACAATTGATTGACCGAGGTGCGATAGGAAAAAGCCTCCTCAAACGTTAACCCGTGGCATTTGTTGGGCAGATTATTGCGATAGATATCACCATTTTTCATTATGAAATCGATAGTCTGGTTGTCGATCACATCCGTCGATCGAATGTTGGAGCGCGTGATGCAGCTTTTCGGTTCACCGATTGCTTTGATAATATATTTGTCATCCTCAGATGACTTGCTGGCTACATTGGCGACGGAATGGGAACAGCCACCCGTGGCAAGAATTGCACTGATCATGATTGGAGTAAGGAAGCGCATCAATATTCTCCGCTGATTAAGTAACAAATCCATTTTTAACAATCTTCTTATGTTGGAAATCTGAGTGGTAAGTTATCAGGAATAACCCTTATTAATGGCAGCAGAGTCTTCTTCTTGAACCGAAACGGGTCGGCCACCGGATAGCACCACTATTCCAGGTTGCACCCATTGCCAACACTAGAGTCATGACTGCTTTGTCCTGAAAGCGGACCTTTTCTTTGCAGATGACATCCTACTAGTCCGCATATCAAAAATGACCCGCCCAAATTGCTTGGCTTCAAAGTATCTTGCCGAATAATTCGGGCGGGATCGGGTTTGCGTATCTGATAGTCTAGTTCACGCTGTCTGCTGGAACTTCATATTCATGGATGAAGTTGATCACCGCTCGGGCATCGTCGGCAGCTTGTGAAAATACTGCAATCGATCCGCTGCCACTATAATCCGTACCTCCAAATATCACATCATAGACGTTAATCTCTGTTGGAAGATAGCTACCATCGGGCTGCTTGATCAGCACTTCGGTTGTTATGCCCCCGAAAGTATCGGACCGGTCATAGGAAAAGCTAGTGTAATCAAAATCCGAATAGGTCACGGTACCAACGGTTTGATTATTGATATCAAGAAAAGCGTTGAGATAGGCAAGCTCATCAATCGTGAAGGAACTGGTTTTGTCAGTGGCTCCAGCCGCAAAGGCTGCAGCTGACTGCATGTCTTCGACCGTCAACACGCCATCAACCAGATGATCAAACTCCGTTCCTGGCAAATCGGTAACTCCCGGAATTGTACCAGTGGTCATCAACGCAACGTAAATTGCGAGATTTTCCAAGGGTGAATCGATCGTTTTGGATTCGCCATCAACGGTCAAGACCAAACGCCCAGCCGCATCAAGTGAGACCCCTGTCGCATCATTCATCAAGTCTACGACTTCCTGGGCTCGGCGATCCAGTACCTGTGTTGGCGCGCGACCGACATTCAGGCGGCCAAGCTCAACTTCAATGGCTAGTGTTGGGTCAACCGGCGCGCCTTCCTCATCAAGCGGGAGGGGATTGCCGTCTGCATCGACAGGCTGCACATATCCTTCCGCATTCAGGATCGGAATGCCGTTATCATCACGCAAAATGACATACATGTCGCCAAAAAGGTCACCCTTTTTGCCAGATGCTGAATCCGGCTTGCCGCCACGGTCATTTTTGCCGCCCTTGCCCCCAGCCCAATCCGGCTTGTCTGAATCATCATCGCCTTCATCAGCACCGGTGACATCGCGGAAAATATCCTCAAGGCTATCATGTCCGCCTTTTTTGCCTTTGCCTTTCTCACCAGACGCGCGGCCTTTGCCACCTTGTTTACCTTTGGATTCATGGTCGCTGCCATGGTCACTTCCATGATCAGATGAACTGCTATCATGTCCACCGCCATGGGTGTCTTGAATAGCGGCATTCGCTGTAAAGGTTGAGCCAAATGGCATTGCACCCAACGTGAGTATTGCGGCCATTGCCGTGGTAATTGTTAGCTGTTTGAAGGAGGTCTTCTTTGTCACGTTTTTCATTGTAAGTTCCTGTATTGTTTAAACCTATTTTAGATTAGCCAGTGCACATTTTTTTTCGCTACGGAATGATACTTACACTGGTGTAAAGTTTGCTTGCTCACAGTGTGAACAGCATGGCGATGCGAAAAATATTCTCGCTATTGTCGAAGCTATCGACCGAATCATCGGCCTCGACATCAAATTTTCCATAGTCGGTATGCGTGTAGTCGAGCCGCAACCGGGTACCTGAGCTGAGGCCGAGTTCCACCCCGCCGCCAAAGCGAATACCGGTTTCCCAATTCCTCTCCCGAACCGAAACATTCCGGGTTGAAAATTTGGTGTCAAATTTCGTGCGAACGACACCTAGCCGGCCATAGAAAAGAGCCGAATTGCTGATCTGGTAGCCCAGTCTCGCGCCACTTCCGAAGGAATATTCATGTTCGGTGGAGAAAATTCTGCCCGACGGATCGCGTTCGATATTCCAGTCAATATTGGAGATATCTGCTTCCATCTCTGCACCAATATAAAATTTCTGCACCATGAAACCGGCACCGACAGCCAGCCCCAGAATCGGTCCTTCACTGCTTCGGGATATGTAAATTGGTGTGCCGCCCGACCGGAACCCAAAATTCTGGCTGATCAGTGATCCATGACCGAATTGAACACCGACATATGCTCCTGAAAAATCATGCGGCGGCTGGGTTGATTCTGGTTTTGAACCCAGACGGAAACCGATGCCGATCCGAAATTGATTTTCGGTATTGGAAAAATTATCACTACTCCCGCCGTCGGTTGGAACGTCATAATCGCCATAGGAGGTCAGTGAATATTCGGCCCTTACAAAGCCGCGAGCACCGAACCCGGCTTCTGCCCCTAATCCGAAACCAAAACCAGCTTCACGTTCGCTGGTGTTCACCAGGCTATCATCATGATCATAGATAGTCCGGAATCGGCTGGAAACGAATCCGAAACGGCCGTAAATCAGGTCAGAGCCAGCGCTCATATATCCAAGGCGGAGGTTCGCACCGAAACTGTCTTTCTTTTCGACCGAAAAATCACGATTGGCATTGTGGTTCCATTCCGGGCCGGCAAGCTGGCCTTCAATTTCGAATCCAAGATAGACTGGACCGGTTGTAAAACCATAACCGGCAGCCGCGATGACTGCGGCGCCATCATCGCCGAAATCCGCGGTGTTACTACCACCATTCCCGCGAGGCCCGTCCAGACCTGTGATCACCGTACCGTGACTCAGTAACAGCGCTCCATAGGCGCCCGCAGGATCCGATTTATCGGACAGTGAAAGTGGGGCAGCATTGTCCCAATTATCGCGTGGTTCGAGCTGTCCGCCGATACTGAAAAACAGGCGATTTTCGTCATAATCGAAACCCGCCCGGTTCGAGCTGCGCTGGGCAAAATCATAATCAGCACCCAGGTAGATGCGCTTGTCCAGCCAGTAGCGCGCCCATAGTCCGGTCGAGGTCACAAATTCGGATCGCGGTGTACCGATATAATCATAATGCGATGCGCCAATGCTGGCACCAGAGGCGAATTTCGGTTGGTTAATGGCGCGTATGGATAGCCGCCCGCTGGTTCGGATATAGGCGGAGGCACCGGGCAAGGTGGTTTCTTCGACTGTGCGATCAATGCGGAGCGCAGCGGAAACGCCGGTTGCATCGCTCCAGTCAAGAACAGCACCAAAATCGATTATGCTGACGTCGCTCAAAACAGGATCATCGTAATATTGTTCCAGGATTCCAGCGTAAATTTCTCCACTCAAACGCGGTGAAAATTTGTGGCGCAGACCCAGAGCTGCTGAATAGCCGTCAGAATTCCGAGCAAAGCCGAAATCATCACGATTAAAATCATAGCTTCGGTCATCATAAGCGGCCTGAACGAAGATATCGGTATCCGATGATAATTTGTGACCGATACGCCCACCAATTTCATAATGGGTACGATCACGGTCATTATTGTTAATCGTGCCGAATGTCGCCGGAACGTCAGAAAAGTTAAGATCAGTGATAGTTCCAGCGACGCGGACCGAAAGATCACCGCTGTTCCACAACAGTCCCGCAAAGCCATAGCCGCGCTGATACTCGGTTGGTTTCAGTCCGTTGACATCCTCTGGTGATGACCGGTTTTCATGGTCCCAACGATAATTCCCACCGCCGACAAAGGTCAGGTCACTCGAAAGACGCCCCCTACTGTTCAGGCCAATCTGCCAGTCATCATAGTCTTCTGCGCTATTGCTCTCATAGCGCCCGATTTCACCACGTCCGCTGATCGAGATTTGATAGTCCGTACCTCTCGCGAGAATGTTCAGTTGAGGTCGGGCTATACCAATCAGGTCATCAACTTCGTTGTCGCGAGTGGCAAATATATTGTCGAGATAACCGAGTGCCAGATCAAGTTCGGCATCGATGGTCAGGGTGTCGGTGGCGACCGTTTTTGTTGGTGCACTTTTTTCGTCTAGATCCGGCGCCTCGGTTTCTGGCTGCGCCTGCGCCGGACTGCCCAAACATGCAATCAGGCAAAACAAAGAAACACCGCAATGGTGAAAAGTTCGAGAATATTTCATTGAATTTATGTCCCTGTATTTACAGGGGTGTAAATATCCGACCGATATTTTTTGCCGATACGTAAATGTCCCTAATCGGCAGAATATCGCAATTTTTCGGTCAAAAAATGCGATAGGTTGATCTTCGTCAATTCGTAGGATTGCTTTGCTGATAGCTTTGCGTCTCCATTCAAAGGAGTTCTGTTATGTCCCAGAACATTTTTCTTCCTGGTGTCGCTGTTACAATAGTCGCCATCATTCCTGTTTCAGCAACCAGCGTGATTTCTGGTCATGTCGCCATCGCCAATCAAAGCGTAGAAAGGGGCACTCCGAGCAATCTGCAAAATAAGATTCCGCCATCCCGTCCCTCCAACGATACAGCAGATGGAAACAAGGACAGGCTTAGGGATAGCGATCGCTTGCGAGACCCCGACCGAGTCGTCGATTCTGAAACCAACCCGGATATGAATCGTGAACGCGAACAGGATAGGGTTATCGATCCGCAAAAAGACCCGGACCAGGAACGGGATCGTATCGTTGATACAGATGTTGAACAGGATCGCGAGCAAGACAGAATAATCGATCCGCCAGATGATCCTGTTCAGGATCGTGATCAAGATAATCTGAATGAGCCTGGTAATGGCCGGAATTACTGACTGTTTGGGTTCAGGAGTAGAGAGCAATGCAAATGAAATTTTTCGTAACATGTCTTAGTGGTGCGTTGCTATTGTCGGGATGTGCCGGGCATCGGCACCCTCCGTACGGGCATGGCCGTGTACCCGTTGGTTTGCAAGTTACATTCATCACCCAGGCACCACCACCGCCGCGACGTGTAGCCATTTCCCCAGCGCCCGTCGCCGGAGCCATCTGGATAGACGGATATTGGAACTGGACGGGCGCACGGTTTGTCTGGGTCGATGGTTTTTGGGATCGCAATCCGCCGAGAGGTAACGTTTGGGAAAGAAGTCGCTGGATGCACACCAAACGGGGCTGGTATCGAAAGCCGGGCCGCTGGCGAAAACGCTGAGAATGTAGGTTAGGGTTGATAATTATTAAATCCCAACAATCTTCAACGCCGGACCCCTCACTAAGGAGTTCTACATATTTCCCCGTTCCGAGACAGTTCATAAAACTGGCAGCGATCAAGTGCGCCTATCTTTTTGCTCTGGTGGCAGGATTGGAAAAAAGGAATCCGGTGATGATGGAAAAAATGGCAATCGATGGTGCCGAAAATGTTGTTGGATTATCCTATTGCGGCACAATCTCGGCAGAGGATATCGATCGGTCCTATGAGCTGATGATTCCTGCAATGAAAGATGGAAAGCCAGTCAGTTTGTATATCGAAATGCTGGACGGTTTTGATATCGAAGCGCCGGCTCTGTTCAAGGATCTTCGGCGATCACCGGAGATCATGAGCAAGTTCAAACAAATCGAACGCGTAGCAGTTGTCACCAACCAGGATTGGTTACGCGGAATTGTTCGACTGGAAGACGCTGTACTTTCCCTTTTCAACAGCGACATCGCTTTACAAGTCTATAGCGAAGATGAACGCAATCAGGCCAAGTCCTGGGTCGCGGGTGAAACGACCTACAGTCATGAACCGTCCATCGTTGAGCTAACCACCGACGATCCCTACACTGCTGCGTTCGAGATCAACGGCAAAGTCCGCAAGGAGGATATTGAGTTGAGCAAAAAAATGATGACCGAGTTCATGACCGACGATCCACCTCGACGTCTGCTGGCGCGCATCAGGAAACTAGACGGGCTGCAGCCGTCGACGCTTTTTGACGGTCAGATGATTCAAATGAAACGGGAAGCACGAAAACATCTCGATCGCTATGCAATAGTTGGTGGGCCAGAATGGCTACAGCATCTGGCTCGGGCGATGGCACCATTGTTTGATTTTCAAATCCGGACTTTTGAACTGGACGAAGAAGAAAGTGCCTGGGAATGGTTGGAAGAAAAAGTGGCCGCCTGAGTCCGAAATTACGAACATTTTCAACCTGAAACGCTGTTAGGCGCAGTAGATTTCTGCTTGTGTATGGTTCGGCATTCAGATGAGGAATTAAATAGCGTCAAAGTCCAAAACATCACGTAAGCGGACATTAGAGCTTTGTCGCTTTTGACAGAAAAATTGAATTGATAGGTCCTGCCGGCACTCTAATCGCTTTAAAAAAGACAGAGTCAGCAATGAAGCTGTAACCCCCGACCTGTTTTTGATGTGTTTGTTGGTTCGCAAGCGGATATCAAAGCGCTGATAGAAAGTCCCCCGGAAATATTCAGCAGCAATAGTACCCGCTATTCATTGACCTGTTTCAATTTCAGATATTGCGAGATTGATTTCTTGTAGTCGATCGCCAGATCGTGACCCCGGCATGCCTTCATTCGATGCCATTTCCAGTTCCCTCTCGTCATAGGCCCAACGCTTGAGAAGCTCGATCTTGATATTATCCGGCAATGATGTTCCCATGAGCTTGTCCGGCGTTTCAAATGTCCCAGCTGGATCGGCCAATGCATGTCCTGGATCAATGTTATGGTCGTTAATTTGTGTACGCATTATTTCGAGATAGATACGTCGATCAATATAGGCTTTGATCTCATCTTCACTCGAGAAGACTTTGCCGAACACATAATATTCACGGTCGTTGGCCCGAACATAATTTTCGCCGCGGTAGAGCAGCCGCGCGTCATCAAGGGAATTGGTCGCATAATGATCTGCAAGCTTCTGCTGTTCATTTGGTAGGCCGTGGACATGTACATCATCGCCAGAATGCGCGGTCAATATTCTGGTTGCTCTGTGCTCATCAGCTTCGTCCCAAGTGCGAACCCAAAGCAATAGACCGCCTTTGCGCAGTTGTGCTTCAATATAGTCAGCGTGACGCTGTCCAAGGACGCGTGCAATAATTTTGCCGATCACGCCTCCGGCCCCGCCACCAATCGCTCCTGCCAGGATCGCTGCACTGATTGCTCCCCCTGATGCAACGATCGGGATAAACGTTGCCAGGGCACCGACATACAATAGTCCGCCAATGACCCCGCCCTCCGCATCACCCATCGATTCAGTGGAAATGTAAGCAGTGGTTGGAACAGCGGTACTATCTTCCAATACCGTCACTGGAGTAAAGGTGTGTCCAAAGTTTTCCCGTATCACTTTATTTGAAGCAAGCAGACTGAGATCGGCCCTGTCAAAACCGTGGGTGAGCAAGTCATCGACCGCTGCTTGCAGAGTTTCTTCAGTATGAAAGACACCAACCGCTTCTCTGACCGTTCGAACTGGTATATCAACCATTGTAGATATTCCTTCCAAAGTTTTCCGCTAGCGTATCAACTGGCCTGCAACCTTGCTGCACAGCGTTCGAAAGCAGGCTTGTGGCATAAGGTTGAAGCATTTCTGAGCCGCGCCTTGGCCGCCACTATCATTTCAAATGGCCATAATATTGTCTTCTATCTTGTTGAAGATATCTCTGGCGTTCATTTCACCAAAGAAAGTCAAGGATCCTACAACCATAGCGTTTCATCAATCAGTAAAAGTCCTTAAAAACCTTTGCCACAATGCCTGCGCTAAATGAGTATCGTGGAGAATACGTAGTTACAATGTAACCGGATTACTGTGTGTTGAATGAGCGTTGGTTTGATGAAGCCATTTACTCCACCAATTTAATGACACCAGCACGGAGACCGTGACATGAAAATCAATATACCCGCCATTGGCACACTGCTTGCTGTCTCTATCGCTGGCTATGGTTGCTCTGAAGAACCTGAAAACGGCCTAACCGATACAGAAGCCGCAAGTGTGGCCCGGGAGAGCCTCGATAGTGTCGGACAGGATGCTCAAAAAGCAACCGCTGAAGCGCTGGAATCCGCAAAAATGGCTGTTATAGCTAGCAAGTTGGCAGTCTGTTCTGAGGTCCAAAAGGACAAGGAAGCTGCAGCACAAATGGCGTCAAACGCTGAGGCTGCGGCTATCAAAGCACAAACAGATATCAAGATTGCCAACGCGGAACTTGGTGAAGCGATAGATGAAAATGCGCTAAAGGCTGAAAAGCTTGCGGAAATCGCAGTAACGGAAACGCGCAACGCAGCACAGAAAACGGTCGAATCCGTGGAAACGGGTGTGCAATCCGATTTGGCCGCCGCCAAAGCTGCCGCTCTTGATGCGCAGAAGGCCGCTATCAAGGCAGCAACAGCCGCTGCGGATGCAAGCAAAGCTGCAGCGGCCGCTGCGAAGGAATCCTGGCAAAAGGAAATGGCAGAAACCAGTCAGGATGGATAGGCGATCAGAAAGCTCGGGTTTTGTCCACATGAAGCGAACATCGGGTTTATGGTCAGATTGACCTGTTTCTTGATAATCAGATCTCCAACACCGCGTCAACTGGGCGTCGGAGCGACATTGGCATTGTTGGCCCATAACCAAAGCGCATGATGATATTGGGCCGCCGCTTCGGCGTTCCAACCAAGGCCGCCAGTTCCGGACGCAGTTTTAGGACTTCAACGGGCTGATTTATATACGCCTGCTTCAACCCCAGAGCGGTCGCCTGCAAAGCAAACCTTTGGCAGGCGCGGCCTGCTTGCACCCAATGTTCCGGATCATCTTTCTCTCCAACAAATACCGCAATGCCAGCAGAACCGTCAATCTGGCGGGCATATTTGTCGTTCTCCGCATTTTTCTGGAATAGCAGATCAAACATCCGCCGCCCGAGCCAGCTTGGCAAAGCGGGATTACCACTGCTCGCCCCAAACAGACCATCGCGCTTTCCCATCGCATCATTGGGATTGAAGCGGATCCAATGCTTCAGTTCGTCAACGAATCCCTTGTCCTCCATCTGCAAGCTATTCCCAGCGATCACCAAATCCCGAATACGGTTCATTTGCATTCTGTCGGTTATCAGGATCGTTGCGACGCCAGGAATCTGCGATGCAGAGGACAGCACAGCCAGATCGGTAGTGCTTACAGACCTGCCATCATAGTCTGTTCTGGTCGATTGCCTTTTGGTAATAGCCTCAAACAGGGATGAGCGGTCTTCCCCGCCTGCCACCGTATCGACCACAACTTTTCCGTTTTCAGCCGAATCAAAGCGAAGCTCGCTCGTGCGATTGGCGGATGTGCATGCAATCATCAGATTTTCGGCAGCGCAGCCAAGGCTCGCGAAAAGATGATGATCGTCAGGATCAACTACGCTCGTTCTTCGCGTGAAATCCGGTAGAATCTCGAAACTGCCCCCTCGAACGCGAAACTTCCAAGGCTGTGTATTGTGCCCATTGGCTGCGAGTGTTGCATAACGGATCAGTTCGCGGTCATTTGGTTGCACAGCAAGCGGCAAGCGCAATTGTTTTGCAACTTCCTCATATTCGTCCATTGATCCCGTTTGCTTAACTCCGATTGCGGTTGCAGCAACAACTGCGACAATCACAGCCCCGCCGCCAACCAAAAGAGTGCGCCTGTGCATCCGTTTTTCTCCCGTCAATTATCGGAAAATTGGTTCGATCAGGAATATGCGTTGGTTCTGAATGCACAAATACGTGTTTTAACGGATTTCCTCCGAACACATGGAGCTTTATGTTTGGCATCCGCTATTGCGCCCGTAGCAGTCAATATACGTCCCATTCTTATATGGATATTTACGAGTATGAGCGTTGATCATTCCTGCCTATTTCAATTGCAGTTTGAACGTTGAAACCTTGAGGTTGGTTGTCATGCCAAAAAATCCAGAACACTATCGCGCTATGCAACTGGAAAAACCCGGAGAGCCGCTCCGGAAAATCGCCCAATCGATTTCGGAACTTCACTCGAATGAGATATTTGTCGAGATACTCGCCTGCGGTGTGTGCAGAACTGATTTGCATATTCTGGACGGCGAGATTCAGGCTACAACCTATCCCATTGTGCCCGGTCATGAAGTGGTCGGGCGTGTTCTAGCAATCGGCAATGAAGTGAGAGGATTCACCCTTGACGAGCGGATTGGTATTCCATGGCTAGGCCACAGCTGTGGACATTGCAGCTACTGCAAAGACGGTCGTGAGAATTTATGCGACCATCCTGAATTTACAGGCTGCACCCGTGACGGTGGTTATGCGAGCCATATTATCGCCAATGCCCAATATTGCTTTGCTATACCAGAGCGGTTTTCTGACGCCGAAGCCGCGCCATTACTTTGTGCTGGCCTGATCGGCTGGCGGGCCATGCGGATGACAGGAACAGCACAGAAAATCGGCTTCTACGGTTTTGGGGCATCAGCTCATATTATGGCACAGATTGCAACCTGGCAGGGGCGCGAAATCTATGCGTTTACACAACCTGGAGACACCGAACGACAGGCCTTTGCCCGGGATTTGGGTTGCGTGTGGGTTGGTGGATCCGATGAAGCGGCTCCCCACGAGCTGGATGCAGTAATCATATTTGCCCCTGTAGGATCACTTGTTCCCGCGGCCCTCAAAGCTGTTCGCAAAGGTGGCGCGGTTGTCTGCGCTGGCATTCATATGAGCGATATTCCTGGCTTTCCCTATGCAGACCTTTGGGGCGAACGAAGCATAGTTTCAGTTGCCAATCTTACCCGTGAAGATGGGACGGAATTTCTGGCCGCAGCCGACAAGTCGGGGATCATTCCGACGGTCGAGACATACCCTCTTTCACAAGCCAACAAGGTGCTGAAAAGGCTCCGAGATGGACAGATCGATGGGGCTGCCGTGCTGGTTCCAACGCTTGACGCCTGAACTTTTCCTGTAAGACGATCACTTAGCTTGCGCTCAAATAGACAATGTAGGCGTTAACAAGATACACGGTAAAAAGCGCGATGCTGGTCCATCCGACGGTCTGGAACAAACGCGTCTTGGGTCGATAGAGCAAGCCGGCAATCACCACGCCGGTCATCACCATCGCCGCCATGGCCGTCGCGACATGAATTGGTGAAGCGGATTCCAGCAGTGGTGCCTTTAGATATAATCCGTCCTCGACCGCCAGAATGAGAATATTGAACAAGTTGCTGCCCAGCAAATTGGCGATCGCCATATTTACCGATCCCTGCCGCAACGCAGCCAGCGATACCGTCAGTTCCGGCAAGGAGGTCGCCGCAGCGACAAATATCGTCCCCATGAAACCGCGCCCAATAGCCATCCGATCCGCAATCTCGGCACCAATGACGGGAAGCAGCGATCCGCCGATCAATATGGCTATGGCTGCATAGGCAACCGTTTTTTGGGCTTCGCTTAGGGATTGTTCAGGCTGTTCTTTTGCCGTTTCCAATGCCGCACTCTCTCTGACCTTGGCTTCGTAATTGTAAATGGCTCGGGTCGCGATGATATAAAGACCGATAATCACAAAAGAGGCGACGCCCAAATGCCCGATGGACGGATTAATCCCAAACCCACCGACCATGATGGTCAACCCGGCAAAGCCGATTAGCATGATCCCGAAGCCAGCGGACAATATATGCGCTTGCCGGGCCTGACGATAGACGGATTCCCCGCGAACGGCGAAGTCGAGAACAACCAACATGACAAGATTGAACACACAGCTGCCAAATACAGCGCCAACGGCGATGTCGGGTGCATTTGCCAATGTGACAGAAGACACGCCCGCTGCAAGCTCAGGCAAAGATGTAATCGAGGCGAGTAAAATCAATCCGACCCATTCGTCAGAAAGACCCTTTTTGGCCGCGATAATCTCCGCATTCCGCGTTAATCGCGGACCTGCTGCGAGTATCAACATCGCACTCAAACCGAACAGGACCCAACAGAAGATCAGGACAATCATTTCAACCGCTCGGTCAATATATCCCTGCGGCTGCTAAGGGAGCCGCCGTAGCGTATCAATTTCCAGATTTCAGATATGATCAATCCGGCAAGGGAAATCAGAAAACAGATAGCTAGTTCGTTGGCACTAAGCGGCGAGACATGAAAGAGTTGCTGACCGGTTGGTGTGTAAATAATGACCAGATGCAGGGCAGCACTGATTAGAATAGTTGCTATCAAGAATGGATTTCGAAAAGGATTTGATTGAAAAATCGATCGTTTCTCCGACCTTACAGCAATTGCCTGACCCAATTGCAGAAATGTCAGGACAGTAAACACCATGGTTTGCCAATTATCTTTGTCGTTGACCAATGACCAATATTGCAAGCCCAGGGTTACGGTGGCCATAAAGCCGCCATAAAACAGGATATGCCTCCATAGATCCCGATCGAAAACTCCTTGCTCCGGCGGGACCGGCGGTCGATTCATTACATCCGGTTCTGCTCTCTCAGCGGCAAGAGCAATACCTGGCAACCCGTCGGTAACGAGGTTGATCCACAATATTTGAAGCGGCAATAGCGGGAGCGGCAAGCCCAGCAGCGGCGCGAAAAATATCGTCAAAATTTCCGCCAGATTGCATGCAAGGACATAGCGGATAAATTTGCGGATATTGTCATAGACCCGACGGCCCTCACGCACCGCCCATACGATGGATGCAAAATTGTCGTCGAGCAGAACCAGATCGGATGCATCCCGGGCTACGTCCGTGCCGATCTTGCCCATGGCGACACCGATATTGGCGCGCGACAACGCAGGGGCATCGTTTACGCCATCTCCGGTCATTGCAACAAACTGGTTTTGATCTTGCAACGCCTCCACGATGCGGATTTTTTGCGCAGGATCGACGCGTGCGTAGATTTTTGTACCAAGAACATGCTGGTCAAATTGGTCGTCAGTCAAACGTGCAAGTTCTGTACCGCTCAGGATTTGATCATTGCTGTCAGCAAGGCCGATTTGCATTGCTATCGCTCTTGCCGTTTGTGGATGATCACCGGTTATCATAACGGTTTCAATGCCAGCGGCTTTACATGCAGCTATCGCCGCTGCGGATTCTGGCCGGGGCGGATCCTGCAAACCGGCCAGACCAATTATCTCGGTATTGTGATCGGTTTCGTCGGAAGCGGGCAATTCGTGTGATGAACGCCGCGCAAAGGCAAGCACACGCATCGCTTGGTTTGCCATTGCGTCCGCTTTTTCTTGCCATTCCGCCGAACCGGCCAGCACAATTTCCGGCGCGCCTTTGGTGTAAGCGACATATGATCCGTTGTCTGAGTGCACCGTAGTCATACGCTTACGAGCCGAGCTGAATGCAAATGTGGCAACCCTGGCTTGGCTTTGTTCCAGCTGTTGCTTTTCATAGCCATTTTCCAACGCATATTCTGAGAGTGCCAGTTCGGTCGGCTCTCCTTGAAGGGTGGTGTTGTTCTTGTCGTCGCGAGCGCCTTCAACTTCGCTACACAAAGCCATGGCGGTGAGAAGCTCACCTCTGTTATCCGTCACGATATCGACAACATGCATCTTATTCTGCGTCAGCGTTCCGGTTTTATCAGTGCAGATATAAGTCACCGAACCCAGTGTCTCGACGGCAGGTAAGCGCCTGATCAGTGCGTTGTGGCGCGCCATCTTCCGGGCACCGACTGCTAGCAGCACGGTCACAACCGCTGGTAATGCTTCGGGCATTGCAGCGACCGCAACGCTGGCAGCTGTCATGAACATGATCAATGGCGGATGACCGCGAAGTAACCCCACCGCAAAAATGATGATGCACACAAAAAACGCTGCTATGGCCAATTTCCGGCTAAGCCGTGCGAGCCGCCTTTGTAGAGGCGTTAGCACGGTCTTTCCACTTTGCATCAAAGTTGCGATCTTACCGATTTCGGTTTTTTTACCTGTTGCAACAATCAGACCGCGCGCTTTGCCACGGCCGACTGCCGTTCCGCCAAATGCCATATTTTTTTGATCGCCAAGAGGTAAACCCCCATCGCTAAGCGTCTCAGAACTCTTCTCGGTACTTAAGGACTCTCCTGTCAGCGCTGCCTCGTCAATCTCAAGGTCCGTAACATCAGTCAGACGGATATCCGCAGGCACTTGCCCCCCGGCGTCTATTTGCACCAAGTCACCGACAACCAAATCGCTTGCATTAATGTGCCTTGATTTGCCATCGCGGATGACAGTCACACGATGTGGCATCAGCTGTTTCAAAGCGTCTATCGCCCGTCGCGCACGCAGTTCATGAAAGACACCAATGGCAGCATTGATTACCAGAATGGCGGCAATCATCGCCGCATCACGGGGCTGTCCGGCAATCGCCGCAATCACCGCAGCTACTATCAGAACCATGATCATCGCGTCTTTGAACTGACCTGTGATCAGGCTTAGGATACCCTGTTTTCGCTGAACCGAGATAACGTTCAGGCCATCATCTGCTAACCTTTTTCTGGCTGCTTCGCTCGTCAATCCGGTGTGCAAATTGCTGCCGAGTTCACGCGCAGCCACGTCCGTAGAAATTGTCGTCCAAGCAGGTACCGAAGACAGATCAGGAGCATCAGCCGAAAGCGGGCGGCGACCGAACAGTCTGCCAATCCGCCAGTTGCGTCCTGGAAGATAGTCGTCAGCCACCCTGTTTTCCTTTTTAGAGTCGTGCCTTCCGAAAATCAGGCGTCTCGTTGTTCGACCTCGGCAACCATGACGACATAGTTTTTGCCATAAACTTTCGCACATTTGGGACAGGTAGTATAAAATGCATAGATTTCGTCGGGATCAAGGCCCTTGTCTTCAAGCTCTTCTTCAAAAGCTTTCATCCATTGTGCCGTTTTGCGATACGGGCCTTCAAAGACTTTCGTTTGATACTCTCCGCTCAACTGCAGCATTTTCTGATCGGGAACATCCTTGGTAACAGCGAAAAGATGTTCTGCAGACCAAGGGGACAAATCCCGGCTCAATACCATTGCGTGTTCATCGTCATGGGCATCGGACTGCATAATCGCATCGAATGTCTTGTTGAACACGGAACCCATATTAATCGGTAGGTGCATCAGACTTCTTGTCTTTGCCCGTACAAAGGGCTTGGTTTCAAAATGGAGCGATTGATCGTCCCAACCTTCCGGTTTGAAACGCGGGCAACATTCTGTCGGATTGTCGCTCTGATCATAAAAGGGCGTTTCGTTCGTCTGCATAAAGCCTCCAGCAAGCAGGCAAATTATTAGACACAACATCAAGAAAACATACGTAAACACCCTGATATTCCAGCAGCGACCCCACATGTATTTTTATTGTTGATTTCATCCTGGGACCAGAATGTGAAACATACCGTTATCTGCGAAACGACAGAATTGGATGAACCCGCACAACCGCCATTTTGTGGTCTCTCAGTGGAATCTATTGCCAAATCTTACGGAAATCACAAGGTGCTGCATGGCTTATCGCTAAAAGTCGATCGCGGTGAAGTCGTTGGGTTGCTGGGCAGAGACGGAGCCGGAAAGACTATCACATTCTTCTCCATTCTTGGACTTATCGGCATCGATTCAGGCCGTGTGGTGCTTAACGGTCAAGACGTGACCAAAATGCCTCTTGATAAGCGCGCAAAACAGGGCATTGGTTATCTGCCTCAGGAAACATCAATCTTCCGTGGCATGACAGTTTCGCAAAACATCCTTGCAGTTCTGGAGCAATTCGAACCAATGAGGGATACAAGACTGCAGCGTCTTGAGAAGCTGCTGGCACAGTTTCATATCGGTTATGTTCGTGACACACCGGCCAGAGCGTTGTCCGGAGGCGAAAGGCGGCGCTGTGAAATTGCACGAGCGATGGCTGCGAACCCTGCCATAATGCTGCTTGATGAACCCTTTGCCGGCATTGACCCAATGTCCATTGCAGACATTCGCAAAATGGTGATCGAGCTGAAGAGCCACAATATTGGTATTTTGATTACGGATCAAAACGTTCACGAGATGGTCGATATCGTGGACCGCGCTTATGTCATACATGAAGGGCGCATAGTGTTCGAGGGTAGCAGCGCTGAAATGGTTGCGAATGAGAATGTCAGGCAAGTCTATCTGGGCGCGGAATATGAAGTCTGAACATTAAGCGCTGCGGGGCTTTGTCGATGCCCAAGCCCTTGTTAGGTAATTTCCACTATGTAGAATCCACGAATGCGATCTCTAACGGTTTAGGGTTATCCTAGATTTCCGCCGACATTCTTGACATCTTCTATGGCGGGAGGGAGATAATAGTGCAGGTCAAAATTCAATCTACATTGTTGCAGCCACCTGTGCTTAAGGCATCCGCTCGGCAATCGCTTTTCTGGGAAGGGGACGATTGCAACCATGTCTATCAGGTACATTCCGGTATCGTCCGCGGGGTTAGCTTATCCCAGCACGGCCAAAGACAAATTGTCGCCTTTTTCTTCGCCGGCGATCAGATTGGTCTGCCGATAACATCTACTTATCGCTATTCCGCGGAGGCGGTCACCGAAGTTACCTACATTCGCCAAACGCACAATCAATGGCGTTCGGCGCTGATTGAGAGTTGCCAGAGAGATGGAGGCATGCTGCGTTCCATAGGCGCAGAACAGGATCCAATTTATCGCCGAGGAATGATATTGGGTCGGCAAGGAGCACTGCCACGTGTCGCAGCTTTTCTATGCAGTATTGTTGACCGGCTTCCGGGCAAGTCAGTTGGCTTCAAACTTCCCATGCCGCAGCTCGATATAGCTGATTATCTCGTTCTTTCTCCGGAAACCGTCTGCCGGTCACTGAAACGGCTGCGCCAGATGGCAATTATCGACATGCCCACGCATGATGAGTTGATTGTTCATGATCGCTCCGCGCTGGAACTGGCAGCTCACAAATGATTGGCGAAATAAAAGCCAGCTTGCCGCGAGATATCCGAAGGTTTTGGGACGATTGATAGAGTGATCTGATGAACCCAGGGAATGAACGATGAATAAACCGATCCACTGGAACCGAAAACCCCGCGCTGCTTCAGATGAATTGGTAGCAGCTTTGCGCAAGCATGCTGAAAACATCCCACAGCCAGAAAAATATGATGAGTTCGGTGCGTATTATGATCGCTTTGCAGATGCCCAAGTCGTTCTTCTCGGCGAAGCAACCCACGGCACATCAGAATTTTACAATGCCCGCGCAGCGATTACCCGGCGATTGATTGAAAAACATGGTTTTACGGTAGTCGCCGTAGAGGCAGACTGGCCTGATGCTGCTCGGATAGATGGCTATGTCCGTCATCATGAAGCACGGCCCCGGCGAGGAGATTCATTCGTTCGATTTCCAACCTGGATGTGGCGCAATCAGGAAACACTGGCTTTCGCTGATTGGCTGCGAAGTTACAACGAGGGTCGGCCAGATATTGAACAGGCATCCTTCCACGGGCTGGATGTCTATAGTCTTAGCGAATCCATCGCGTCCGTGCTGGACTATCTGGATGCAGTGGATCCGGAAGAGGCGGCGCGAGCACGCTGGCGCTATGGCTGCTTAACGCCATGGCAGGATCACCCGACGGAATATGGCAAGGCTGTCATCCACGGACAACAGCATCCTTGCGAAGATGCTGCGGTCGAACAGATTCATCAACTCTTCTTCAAGCGTTTCAAATATCTCCAAGATGATGGCGAAAAATGGTTCGATGCCTCGCAAAATGCCAAGATTGTTGCAGCAGCTGAACGTTACTATAGAGCCATATATCAGGGCGGAGCCGCATCCTGGAACCTGCGCGACCGCCACATGTTTGAAACGTTGCAGGCCATTATTGCCCATCGCGGCGTTGGCACCAAAGCCGTTGTCTGGGCCCATAATTCGCACATAGGCGATGCTTCTGCCACCGCCATGGGCTGGCGCGGTGAATTCAACATTGGCCAGCTCAGCCGTATAGCCTACGGCGATGACGCCGTATTGATCGGCTTTGGGACGGATAATGGCACCGTTGCTGCAGCCAGCGACTGGGGTGCGGATATGCAGGTCAAAAGGGTGCGCCCTGCCCGATCCGACAGTTACGAGCATGCCTTTCGTCTGACCGGCTATGCCAGGTCGCTGACCGACTGGCGTGGGCGGCATAATCAGAAATTCGCTCATATTTTGAGGGAGCCGCTACTCGAAAGGGCCATTGGCGTTGTTTACCGCCCCGAAACCGAACTGCTTAGCCACTATTTTGAAGCCATTCTAGCCGATCAATTCGACGCCTATGTCTGGTTTGAAACCACCAAAGCGGTTTCTCCACTCGGTCACGAAAAACCTCATGGAGCGCCAGAAACCTATCCGTTCGGCTTGTAGGACATATCATATGACCCAGCAAATTCTCACAGAAATCCCGCCCACCGAAGTGGAAATCGCGCCAGTAGGGTTACAGGCGATTCTGACCGTTCCCGAAAACGCGACCGGCATGATCATATTCGCTCATGGTAGCGGCAGCGGACGACTTAGTCCGCGCAACAATTATGTTGCTTCGGCGCTTCGTGAAGATGGCTTTGCGACGCTTCTGCTTGATTTGCTTACACCGGAAGAGGAGATGGACCGCGCCAATGTGTTCGACATCGGTTTACTTGCCTCGCGGCTTTCCATGGCTGCCCGGTGGGTTAGAAACCAAACGGCTTTTTCAACGATTCCGATTGGCTATTTCGGAGCGAGCACCGGAGCAGGTGCTGCTCTGGTTGCCGCTGCACGAGATGAACCGGATGTTGACGCCGTCGTTTCGCGCGGCGGCCGCCCTGATCTCGCCGGACAATGGCTCAGCAAAGTTCGCGCGCCCACTTTGCTGATTGTGGGAAGCCTCGACGGACAAGTTATAGGCCTCAACAAACAGGCGTTAGATGCCCTTAATGCGCCGAAACGCATGACCGTTGTCCAGGGAGCAGGCCATCTCTTCGAGGAACCAGGAACGCTGGAGGAGGTCATAGTCCACGCTAGCGCGTGGTTCAGCACATATTTCGATTGATGACGCGAAAGGAGCAAAATGGATCAGATAACAATGCCTTTTAAAGACCGGCGTGACGCTGGACGGCAACTTGCTGCCAGACTGGTCGACAAGGCTGCTGAGAACCCGCTCATATTGGCGTTGCCTCGCGGCGGAGTGCCTATAGGCTATGAAGTTGCCAAGGCGCTCGGCGCGCAAATGGATTTACTCATGGTCCGAAAGATCGGCGCGCCGGGTTGGCCGGAATATGCCATCGGCGCGGTCATTGACGGTGCCGACCCGCATCTGGTGCTCAACGAAGAAGTGGTTCGCCAGATCGCTCCCAGCCCCAACTACATAAGGGCCGAAATGCTGCGACAATTGAAAGAGATTGAACGAAGACGGCTCATTTATCTTGATGAGCGACGTCCGGTCAGCGTAACCGACCGAACGGTAATTATCGTTGATGATGGCATCGCAACTGGCAGTACAGTGAAGGCTGCATTGCAGGGCGTACACAAGAACAATCCGAAAAAGATCATTCTCGCGGTCCCCGTCGCCGCCCGTTCAACTCTGGTTGAACTGGAGGATCAGTGCGACGAAATCATCAGTCTTTATACTCCCTCAGTCTTTGGCGCTGTGGGTAATTTCTACGACAATTTTAACCAGACCGAGGACAGTGAAGTCATAGCATTAATGGAGGGCAGTCTATGCTGATCAATGTCTGTGCTCTGCCAACACCCCAGAAAATTTTCATTCTTACAGGAGCTTATCATGAATGACGAGCAACGCGACCAGATTCTCTCGATCATTGAAAATGTCAACGACATGACGATTGCCACAATTCGAGAAGACGGCTTCCCGCAGGCGACAACGGTTAGTTTTGTCAGTGATGGCCTGAAAATATATTTCGGCACATCAACAGCCTCCCAGAAAGCCAAGAATATTGAGAAAGATGAGAAGGTTTCGATCACCCTGGATTGCCCATATGACAATTGGAATGACATACGCAGCCTCTCGGCGGCCGGACGCGCAGTCGCGGTGAACGACCAGGAGGAAATTAACAAAGTCTGGACCCTCATGCACAAAAAATTCCCGCAGGCAGCGGATTTTGAAGTGTCTGGTGAGGTTGCTGTTGCTGTCTTTCGTATCGATCCGGTGATCTTTTCCCTTCTCGATTATAGCAGGGGTTTTGGTCACACTGAGCTTATCGATGCTTGATTATTTTAAAACCCGCATTGAGCCTTGTTAGTAACGATATATGGACGTAGCCGGCAAATATCAGGTCAGAACCGGTATATCTTCAACAATGGTGTTCAATACGTCGGTGGCCGTTTGCTCAGCCGCTTTGAGAGACATTGCCAATACAAAAAAAGTGACGTTTTGCTGCACTCCATCTGTGGGTTCGAGGAACACGATGCCCTCCCCTTTTTCTTTTGTGTAAAGCCATGATCCGAGCTTCGGCAGCAAAACATCGAAATTCGGTATATTTTGGTCCGGAAAAGCCCGCTGTACAATGAACAGCGGCATCTCACTATCCAGAGCCATCAAACGCCGAGCCACGATCATCGGTATCGACACACCTCCCCAGCGCCCATTGCATTCGATCCAGTGCAACTCAGCATTATCAAGATTTTGTCCTGTCAAAAGGGCATCCAGACTCAGACGTCCGACATATCCCAAGCGTCGAAAATAGGTGCTGATCACCAATGCTTCATGGCAAAACCGCACTTCAAGTTCGGTCGGCAAAACAAGCTGCGTTGCGCCGGCAAACGCTTGCTCCTCTCCAGATAATATTTGCCCAAATACTCCTTCAATAATTGGCGATTCCCGACCCCATTCAGGAACCCAGACCTGCGCTGATGGACTCGCGAGAGCACCGGTTTCCCAAACCCCGACAAGCAAGGGATAGTGATCATACCAACCCATCACATGCAAACGTTCGAGAAAATGGTTGCGCAGTTCGGCAAGCGAAATTGATAGAATAAATTCACTCTCCAACACCATGTTACCCATAGATCCGGCGCTTGCTGGCAGCTTTATCACCAGCCTTTCATAACGTTTTGCCAATTTGCGCAGAATTGCAGCCGCTGTGACGGGACCATAGATCGAATAGGTTGGCGGCACGGCATCTTTGCCGAGAAGGGCCCGCACCTGATCCACAAACCACAGTTTGTCATTCACGCGCCGTGACAATTGCGGCAGCGGTGCACAAATCTGCACCGGGCAGCCTGACCGCCGCGCAATTTCGGCTCCGAGCAACCAATCATAACCGCTGGACAGATAGGGACAGATATTCAGTGTTCCGGCATTGGATGCCGCCGCAACAAGCTTTGCCATTGCGGCTTCGCTTTCGAGGCACGCCGCCGCGAGGGTTCGTCTCAACCGGTCATCACCGCGGGTGACGTGCAATATTGTAGGAGTTTTCGATCCGAACAACGCGCCGAGATATTGCTCGAATGATCTATTCCTCGATCGGGATATCAGACAAAAGTCGCCGGGTCGTGCCAGACCCAATATCCGGTATTCGTGACTTGCTCTTCGTTCGACGGGCATCAGATCGATACCTTGGTGGTCTTCGAGAAAAAGTGTCGGGCCCTCACAATATCCTGGTTGAACATTGTACCCGAAAATCGAGGGGTCATTCAATCGTGGAAAATTTGTCAGCTGCTTTTTCGTTAGGCTCTCGATCCGCTCTTCTGTCTCGGGACTTATATCAGCATCAAATGCCGGTCTGATCGGCCAAGGTGCAAGCGGCTTGGCTGATTTATCCAGAGAAAATAGTTTATTCATTTCCAGCAGATTTCCGCCGGGAAAAACTGGTCCAGCTTGGCGCCCTCTCGCGCCAGCGATTCAGGTTTCGCAAAAGCGCTTTTTTCTGGGATTCATCAAGACCGCCCATCGCGCCGAACAGTTCTCCGCATTCGGAGACATGCTTCTCCATCTCGTCAATCTGTTCAAGCAGTTGATCTCTTGTATCCAGGCCCTCTATTTCGTGACCAGCAAGTTGCTTTATGGCTTTCAGTGTTTCCGCACCCTGCGCATGTTCGGCATACATGCCGTCGACCTCTTCATCCGAAAGAAACGCCTTGAGCGCAGGATAAAAATCTTCTTCTTCAAAGGCTATATGAGCTCCTGCGGCCTGATCCAGCTTATCGGCAGCAGCTTTCAACGCCTCGAGATCACCGGACAAAATCAATGACCGCAATTCATAAAGCCCTCTGCCTAGCACAGCATGATCGCTGCGAAATGCTTCAAACAGTTGCTGATTGATCTCGGTCATGTTCTGCGTCTTTCCAGGCGCTATCTTAACCGCTAACGCCCGAGGAAAGTTGATGCTGATCATCTAATGTGCAGATTATACGGATTTTTTGCGACCGAACCCACAAAAGTGGAATGTACGCTGGTGCACGCGCAAAATGCCCTGATTGCACAAAGTCGATCGGACCTTTCCGGCAATGATCATTCCCACGGCTGGGGCGTGGCAACCTTTGACGAGGCTGGCCCCGAAATACAGCGCCAGGCATGGGCAGCCTATCATGGCGAACATTTTGCCCGCGCTGCTGCTAAGGCCTATTCGCGGTTGGTTATAGCCCATGTCCGCCGGGCCACCGTCGGCGGTGCGGCGATGGAAAACACCCACCCGTTCAGTGATGGCCATTGGGTTTTTGCACATAATGGAACAGTGCCAAATTTCGACAAGATTAGACCGATTCTGATCGACCAGATGAGCGACAGACACCGGAAAGCCATAGAAGGACAGACCGATAGCGAGCATGTCTTTCGCTATTTTCTGAGTATGCAGGATAGCGGTATCATCGATCCGCAATCTGACTTGCAAGGCGCGATTGAAATACTCGTTCATGATATCTCCATGCTGGCCGAACGCCATGCTCCTCAAAAAAAGCTTGGTTTGAACATGATGCTAACGGACGGTCGGCAGCTCGCCGGATCCCGTATCAATCGCAGTTTATATTATGTTGATCGAAAGGGTGTCTATGATTGCGAGATCTGCGGATTTCCTCATATCCATCACGATCCAAGGCACGAATATCGTGCAACAGTAATTGCTTCGGAGCCCGTAACCCATGAGCAGTGGATCGAGATACCCAATCATTCAATATGGGCGATGAATCACACCTGCGGCCTAGCGATAGAAAATATTGGACAACCTGCCAAAACCGACGTGGTGTTAAACAACCATAACTAAGGATTCTAGCAAACTAGAATCGGATATCAAAAACCAAAAAAAAGATCAGGCAAGTGATGGCGAGAAACCCGCTGCTTGCTGAAAGAGCTATTATCGCTGCTTTTCCGCTTTTCCAGCCAGCGGTAAAAACTGTCACGGCCGTTTTGAAGGCCATATTGGCAAATACAGTGACAGCAAGAACAAAGCCCGCAAGATTTTTTGATATTGCTCCCTCAGATAACCTACCGAGCGTAACAATCGCCGCATCGACATCCAAAGACCCAATGATGAGCGTCAATATCGCGATCCCGCTGCTGCCATATCTCGCTTCTGCCCACCGCGCGGCCAACAGCATCACAGCAATCGTCAGCGCGAACAGAAAGGCAGGCAAGAGATGGATAGGATTGCCTGTTTCAACGGCTTCATCCGTTCTGGCGGCCCCACTTTTGCGTAGCAGAAGCAAACCAAAGACCGCGGCAATTATAACTGCAGGCATCAAGATCATGGCTAGTGGAACGAACGCAAAGCGGGCAAGAATGAAGCACAGCAACAAAACCCGGACGTACATCACTGCCGATGCCAAAGCGATCCCGGCGGACAGGCTGCGCCGGCTGCTGTCCTCCGACCGCATTCTTTGCGCCAGCGAAGCCGTTACTGCGGTTGAACTATAGGCACCGCCGATTACGGCCGTCACGACAGTACCGTGGGCGGCACCGAATATCCTGTTGGCAACATATCCGAGGAAGGAAAGACCGGTAATCAAGATCACAATTAGCCAGAGTTCCCTGGGATTCCAGGCATCATAAGGTCCATAAGGTTGGTCTGGAAGAAAGGGTAAAATTGCGGCGGCAATTATTGCAAAACGAGCCAGAGCCTTGACATCTGTAGGTCCCAATTTTCTCAATAGGCCGTGCAGTTCCGTGCGCATTGCAAGCAATGCTGTGACAATAGCCGCACCGGCCATTGCCAAAGCCGGATAACCGCTCCCCGCCAGCAGGCCCAGGCTCAAGGTTAGCAGTGATGTCACAAAGCTGGTGATGCTATATCCGTCAGGATCGTGGATCGACCTGGCGTAGCTGACTCCCAGCATGGCAACAATTCCCAACAGCAATATCGCCGCAATTGACAATCCGATAACCTGTGCAATCAGGGCAACCAAACCACCGAGACCACCAAGCAGAGCAAAAGTACGAAATCCGGCTACCCGCGAACCTTCCAGTTCGCCGCGTAAAGACCAGCCGCGCTCAATCCCGATCAACAAGCCTGCCAGCAACGCAATTGCGAGATTGCGATATATTTCTAAGCCCAGAATTTCTCCCATCAACAAACTGCCAATCGAGATGGCAGGACAAAAAGCAATTGGTTATTCTGAGATTTTTTCAAGCAAATATTCCAGTGCGTCATTCATAGTCAGCAAACGCGGCGCATCACTATCAGGAATATCAATATTCAGCCGAAGATGAAGCGCTGCGAGCAGGTTGTATATGTCCATGGAATCAAGATCAAATTTCTCCTGGATATTGTCACTATCCTGAATCTTCAAACCTTCGATTTCCGGAGCGATGCCGGTCAGCTCCTCGACGAATATCGCTTTTAGGTCTTCGCGGGTCATAAAGCCTCCGGTGATGCAATTTGGTCAGCAATAGCGTTCAAGAAAAGTCCGCCACGATGACCGTCACTGGCCCGGTGATCGGCAGCCAGCGTCATATGGAGCACGGGGCGCGGCAAGACTTCATCTTCAATCACCCAAGGCCGCCGGGACACTTTACCAAATCCGATTATCGCGACTTGCGGCGGATAGATAATCGGAAATACGCCCTCAACGCCTCGGTCTCCCAGGCTGTTTACCGTGATCGTCGAACTTGTCAGTTCTGATGCCCGAAAACTGCCGCGCCTCACCCGGCCTACCAGGTCCCGCATCTGCGTCATCAATTCCGAAAGCGAGAGTGCATCGGCATTTTGAATGGCCGGTGCTACCAGACCGCCGCCACGAATGGTGATTGCCACCCCGGCATTGACTGTTTTGCTGGGAATAAAGCCATCGGCTTCATATACCCCATTGAACTCGGGAAACTCATGGACCGCAGTAGCAACAGCCTTGACCAGAAGCGCTCCGAATAAAATACGCTCAGGCGGTGAGCGGTCGGCATTATAGTCATCAAGCCAGAACTGAGCAGCAGACACATCCATCCGATGGTTCAGATAATAATGCGGGATTTCCCTTTTTGAGCGTGACATAGCGGTGGCAATGGCATGCCGCATTGCCTCCGGATCAATACCGCGCGTGGGCGGTTGAATTCCCGCTTCCTGCAAATCGGCAAGCCGTATGGCGCCATCCGGCCCGGAACCCTGAACGGCCGCGAGATCAATCCCCTGCTCCTTTGCAAACTGGCGAGCGGCTGGCGATGCCCGCTCAGGCGAACCTTCATCAACGCTTTGCGGTTTCAAAACAGGTCCGGGTTGCACGGGAGGAGTGGCATCCGCTTTTTCGACCGTGGTTTCGGGAACAGCGGCTTCGACCGCAGCTTCCCCTTCAACCAAAATGGTAGCCAATGGTGCGCCAACCGGCACCCTCTTCCCCTCTTCCACCAGGATATCTGTAATCTCACCATCTTCGAAAATCTCGATCTCGATGGCCCCTTTGTCGGTCTCAACCACCGCGATGATATCGCCGCGCTTCACCGCGTCCCCTGCCGCCTTCAGCCATTCCACAAGCACAGCGGATTCCATATCGGCACCCAGCGATGGCATGGCGAACACTCCCATTATTCAGGTTCCAGCCAGCTTGCGGGCCGCCTCCACAATCCCATCAACCTGAGGCAATGCCGCTTCTTCAAGATGCTTGGCATAGGGAATCGGCACTTCTGCACTGCACAGCCTTGTTGGCGGCGCATCCAGCGTCCAGAAAGTCTGCTCCATTATCCGCGCCATGATCTCGGCCGAAAGGCTGCCGGATCGCCAGCCTTCATCGACAATCAAGGCCCGGCGAGTTTTCGCTACGGAAGTCATGATGGTTGAATCGTCAAGCGGCCGAAGAACACGCAGATCTATTACTTCAGCGGAAACGCCGGCAGCCGACAATTTTTCGGCTGCTTCCAGACATTTCCACAACGATCCGCCGTAGGTGATCAAACTGATATCGTTTCCGCTGCGCTCCACCTTCGCATGATCTATATCGATAGCGCCCAGGTCTTCTGGAACATCGCCTTCGCGGTTATAAAGCAGCGCATTTTCAAAAATCAGCACAGGATCGGGATCTTCAAGCGCTCGCGGCAGCATGGCCCGGGCATCAGCTACAGTTGCAGGAGCCAGAATGCGTAGGCCCGGAATATGCGCAAACCAGCCTTCAAGACTATGCGAATGCTGTGCCGCCAGCTGTCGTCCTGCCCCCGTTGCCATGCGGATCACGAGCGACACATGAAACTGCCCACCTGACATGTGGCGGAGCGTGGCTGCACTATTCATGATCTGGTCCAGCGCAAGAAGCGCGAAGTTGCAGGTCATAATTTCGACAATAGGCCGCATCCCACCTAGCGCTGCACCTATGCCCGCACCGGAAAAGCCGGATTCACTGAGCGGCGTGTCCCGCACGCGTTCCGGCCCGAATTCGTCGAGCATTCCTTTGCTCACCGCATAGCACCCGCCATAGTGGCCAACATCCTCCCCCATGAGAAACACCCGGTCATCAGCGGACATTGCCGCCCATATCGCCTCGCGCATAGCTTCGCGGTAGGTCATACGGTTGCTCATAGCCTGGCTTCCGCGCCGACATTGTTCAACAAGGTCTCGACCGGCTCCCACGAGCCCGCTTCGGCAAATTCAACGGCGGCCGCAACTTCGCTTGCGACTTCGGTTTCGATTTCATCTACATCACCCTGATTTAACTCACCGGCTTCCATTGCCCATGTCTGAAAGCGCTTTATGGGACCCGCCTCGGTCCACTGGCGTACTTCTTCCTTATCGCGATAAAGCTCGGCATCGAACATCGAATGGGCGCGGAACCGATAGGTTTGGCATTCCAGAAAATAGGGCCCGCTTCCTGCACGTACAAAATCAACCGCCCGCCGAGCCGCCACTTCCACATCCACAATATTCATCCCGTCAACTGTCTCTGACTCGATATTGTAGGAGGCCGCCTTGGCATGGATGTCCGTTTCCGACTCAGAAATATCCAGCGCTGTTCCCATCGCATAAAGGTTGTTTTCACAAACGAACAATACCGGCAGCTTCCAAAGCGCCGCCAGATTGAGACTTTCGTGAAATTCGCCTTCCGCAGCCGCGCCTTCCCCAAAAAAGCAGACGGTAACATTGCTCCGAGCCTGCATCTGGTCGGCGAGTGCCAAACCAACTGCAAGCGGCAGTCCGCCGCCGACAATCGCATTCCCACCATAAAAGCGGGTTGGTGCATGAAACAGATGCATTGACCCGCCGCGACCCCGGCTGCACCCCTCCTGCTTGCCATACATTTCCGCCATAATTTCACCGGCAGGCACACCGCGTAGCAGTGCATGACCATGCTCGCGATAGGTGGCGACAACCGCATCTTCATCCTGCAGCACCTGCATGATCCCCGCTGCCACAGCCTCCTCACCGATATAGAGATGAAGAAAACCGCGAATTTTCTCTTTGGTATAAAGCTCGGCGCATTTCTCCTCGAAACGCCGTACGCGGAGCATCTGCTTCAGCAGGGTCCGGCAATGTTTTCGATCAAGGCGCAGCTTGCTTAGAGTCATGATGAGGCCTTTTCCAGAGTGGATAGATCACCTTCGGGTAGACCCAGCTCCCGTGCCTTCAAAAGACGGCGCATGATTTTCCCTGACTTGGTGCGCGGCAAATCATCAACGAACACGATTTGGCGGGGTGCGATAGCCGAACCCAGACGTTTTCGGGCATGGCCGAGCAAAGACTTCTGCAGCGCATCATCCGCCTCGTGACCGGGGTTGAGCAGAACATAGGCCTTTACGATTTCACCCGCACGCGGATCGGGAACACCGATGACACCAGCCTCTGCAACGGCCGGATGCTCGATCAGCGCACTTTCCACTTCAAACGGACCAATCAGATGACCCGCCGATTTGATCACGTCATCAGCACGGCCGACAAACCAGAAATAGCCATCTTCGTCCCGCATCGCGAGATCTCCGGAGAAATACCAACCGTCCTTGAAACAGGCCTGATACCGGGCGTCTTCATTGAGATATCCCCGGAACATCGACGGCCAACCCGCTTTTAGCGCCAGATGGCCCGGTGTCATTGCGGCGGTGACAAATTTCATCTCATCGCCATTCTCATCGATGATTGCTGCCTCAATTCCGGGCAATGGTTTCCCCATCGAACCCGGCTTTACGTCCATCCCTGCATAGTTTGAGATCATGATGCCGCCCGTTTCAGTCTGCCACCAATTGTCATGAAATGGCTTGCCAAAAACACGGGCGCTCCAGACAACCGCCTCGGGATTGAGCGGTTCACCGACACTGGCCATGAACCGGAGCGCCGACAAATCCCGCGCTCGCGGCAAGTCGTCGCCGGCCATCATCAGCAGGCGAATTGCGGTTGGTGCGGTGTACCAGACGTTGACTTTCTCGGCCTCAAGAAAATCATACCAGCTTTCGGCATCAAACTCTCCGGCATCGACCAACATTGTGACACCATTGGTCAATGGAGCGACAATGCCGTAAGACATGCCCGTTACCCACCCGGGATCAGCGGTGCACCAGTAAATATCGCCTTCCCTCAGATCAAGTGCGAGGCGCCCCGTGGCCTTATGGGCAATAACGGCAGCATGAGCATGAAGCGCGCCTTTGGGTTTACCGGTTGTCCCGCTGGTGAAATGCAGAAGTGCGTTATCATCCAGCTTTGTGGCGGCAATCTCAAAATCTGCCTTGGTCTTGGCAAGCAGCGCCGCCATATCCAGAGTATCCGCCGGAGCATGGTCATCAGCATCCACCAGCAGCACATGGCGAAGCGAAGGCAGGTCTGCGCGGGCCGATGCCACTTTGCGTATATAGTTGCTTTGAGTCGTGATCAGCACGGACGCTTCGCCAATTTCCATCCGCGCACGCACAGGTTCGGGACCGAATACCGAGAATAGGGGGCAAAATGTCGCGCCCGCTTTCAAGCTTCCCAAAGCCGCAAAATATAGCTCAGGAATGCGGCCAAGCAGGGAGAAAACCGTTTCACTAGGCTTAACACCCAAGTCCTGTAGCATTCTTGCAAAGCGGTCCGTTTCGAACTTAAGATCGGTATAAGTGAAATCCCGCCTCACCCCATCCCGGGCTATCCAGCGCAATGCCAATCTGCCGCCCCTGCCCTCCGCAACATGGCGGTCGACCGCTTCATGGGCGATATTGAGCATGCCGGGTTCCGGTCCGCCCATGGTGCCACTGATTTCCTCCCAGGCAAACTCAGCAGCCGCCTTTTCATAATCAGGCATATTGGCAGTGGCACACTGAGCTTCCGGTTTATGGATTAAATCAACTGTCACGGCCTGCTCCCTGTCCAAGACATCATCTTGCATCAGCTGGCACTCCTTCATCTTGATCGCGATCGATACGAACAGCCGTCAGTTTGTATTCCGGTGCTCCAACCATCCGATCACGATGCGGGCTGGTTACGCGGTTCACATGGCGTGCGGGATCATGAAAACTGGTGAAAGCACGACCTGGCTGTATTCGTTCACTGATATGGACCGGAAGCCGCGTGCTTCCATAGCGACTGCTCAAACTAACGGTTTCGCCCTCTGACACACCGAGGCACGACGCGTCTTCCGGCGCGATATCGAGCGTATCTGTAGGCCGGAGTTGCAAGATGCTGGACCGGCGTGTCATTGTTCCGACATTGAACTGAAAGAGTTTCCGACCCGTACTGAGCATGATCGGATAATCCGGATTGGTCTTCTCCGGCGAGGCGCGAAAATGCAAGGGCCGCAAGCGCGCTTTTGGGCCGTGTGGGAAGCGCTTTTCGTGCAAAATCGCGGTCCCTGGATGACTTTCGTCTGGGCATGGCCATTGTAATCCCTGCTCGTCCAGCCGCTGATAGCTAATGCCGGCAGCGGCAGACCAGACTTGACGGATTTCGTCCCAAATCTCGTCGGGTGAGGAATAAGAAAAAGCCTCTCCATGGCCCATCCGATCGGCAAGATCACAGATGATTGCCCAGTCGGCGCGCGCGGTTCCTGGCGGCTCTATAACCTTGTGCACCCGTTGGATGCGGCGCTCGGCATTCATGAACGTGCCGTCTTTCTCAAAACTCGATGCCGCGGGTAGGAGAAGATGTCCGAAGCTTTTGACCGTTTCAGTTTCAAACAAATCGATAGCAATGACATGGTCAATCTTTGCCAGCGCCTTGGCAACTTCACTCTTGTTCGCAAGCGTCGCGGCTATATCATAACCAATCACGACCAATGCCTTCAACTCGCCTGCCGCTGCCGCATCGATCATTTGCATCAGATGCAGGCCTCGTCCCTGTGGCAGTTTCGCGTTCCATGCTTTCTCAAAAGCCTCGCGGGCCTCGTTGACCGGCTGAGCCCCCGCCAAAATCCCGGGGTCGCATCCCATATGGGCTGTGCCCTGAACGTTATTCTGACCGCGCAGTGGATTGATACCGCAACCAGGACGCCCGATATTGCCGGTGATCAGCGCAAGGTTCACCAAGCCCATTACAGCTTCGGTGCCCTGAATATGCTCGGTAACGCCTAAGCCATGAGCACAATATGCTGGACCATTGTCTGCATAAATCCTTGCCGCCGCCCGAATATCATCCGCAGACAGCTCGCAAACCTCAGCGGCGCGCTCGGGCGTCCATTCAAGAACATTTTCTGCATAAGCGTCAAAGTCATCGACACGCCCGTCAATGAAAGTCTTGTCGTGCCGGTCTTCGACGATGATGACATGGGCAATGGCATTTTGGAGTGCAATGTCGGTACCCGGTTTCAGCGCAAGGTGAACGGTTGCTATGTCTGCAAGCTCTGTCCGGCGCGGATCAATAACAATCAGTTTGCTCCCGCCGCGCAATACCTGTTGCCGTATCCGTGCACCAATTACCGGATGACATTCCAGCGGATTGGCGCCCGCAACGAGAATTGTCGAAGCCTGCTCAATATCATCGAAACTGTTGGTCGCTGCGCCAGCCCCCAATATCGCTTTCATCGCTGCGGCCGTCGGTGTGTGGCAGACCCGGGCGCAGCAATCGATATTATTGGTACCAACAACCATGCGCGCAAATTTCTGCGCAAGATAACTATCCTCATTGGTGGACCGGGAAGAAGCGAGCACACCGATTGCATCTGGCCCATATTCGTCGATGACCGACTGCAACATCTTGGCAGAGGCATCCAGTGCGTGATCCCAACTGATTGCCTTCCAGCCCTCATCATCGCGCATTCTGGGTTGCACAATCCTGTCTTCGCTGTGCGTAAAACCGAAGCCATAACGTCCCTTGGCACATGCATGCCCCTTATTGACTACAGCATTGTCAAAGGGTCTGGATGCCACAATATGGCCGGACGAAACGCCCATTTCGATTTCACATCCAACCCCGCAATATGCGCAGGTTGTGCGTTGCCAGATTTCCGGTTGCAGAGCCGTAGCATCAGTCAGTGCAGCGGTTGGACAGGTATCGACACAGGCACCGCAGGCAATGCATCCGCCCTCCGATAACAGCTCTCCACGCTTAGGCACAATATGACTCTGTTCACCGCGCGCAACTTCGTGCCAGACACTTTCGCCCTGAACGTTGTCACAAATGCTTACACAGCGCAGGCAATCAATGCACTGGTTGATATCTACACGAATTTGCGGCATTGAAAGATCAAGAGCTTTTGGTGCAGTTACTTCCCCTGCTGGCGGAACATCGTATCTACGCATCAGCTGGTGAAGCAGCTTGTCCGGGAACCAATCAAAACTTTCTCTTGAAACACGCGCTGCATACCATGACAGTTCCGTTTTCCGATATTTCTCCAGTTCTGAATTTTGGGTTACAATCCAGTTCCCTTCAGCAACCGGGGTTTGGCAGGCTGTAACCAGCCTATCTCTGCCCTGAATTTCGACAAGGCACATGCGACATGTTCCGTTGGAACTGAAACGATGGTCATGACAGATCGCAGGAATATCAATGCCTACGCTCTGAGCCGCTTCCAGAATGCTTGTACCGCCTTTTACGGATACCGCCTCTCCATCAATTTTGCATCGTACCACGAGCGCGCTCCAATTGTACGATATCTAATGGACCGGATTTTTAGAGTAGCAGCATTCCGTAATGTTACGGAAGGCAAACCGGTTCTGTCAGCACAGGCAACTTGGTGGAAACGGAACGACCCAAGTTGAAAAAATGTTGGATTCTTGATCGTGATCAAGTTGGCACTTTTTCAAACTGTCATAAATCGAACTGCAAGTTGATGAGTCGTTTGAAATCTTGGGGTTTGCACGAAAGTGTGACTCTATACATCTTCAATGCGACGATGATCCATCTTGCTGAAGCCTGCGGTGCTCTCTGACACGTATTTGTTGAAAGACAAAAACGAGAAAGAAACACCGCAGGCCGATTTTTTTGTAGTTTAGTCCAACAACATTTTTGGGCAGTGAATTTAGAGTTCTTGTCTTGGGCTTTCATTCCCGTAGGCTAGGCGATAGGCAATAGCTACGCCGCCGGCTCCGCCAACAATATTCCCCAAAGTCACAGCCGCAAGATTTTGAAAAAAATCCGGAAAGTCTACAACAGAACCGGCCAACATAGCTTGAGGGAAAAAGTACATATTGGCTACCGAGTGCTCCAATCCAAGCAGAACGAAACAGGATATGGGCCATATAATGGCTTGAATTTTCCCAGCGATTGATCGCGCCGCGATAGATAGCCAAACCGCCAAACAAACCAGCATATTACAAGTAATGCCGCGAACGAAAGCTTCCAACATACTGAGATTTATTTTTGATTCCGCAATGCTGGAAGCCGTGATGCCCATCGGCCCATGTAATAATCCAGACTGCCAAATCAGAATTGCGATCAGGACTGCACCGATGAAATTGCCGACATAGACAATAGTCCAGTTGCGCAACAATTGGGCCGGTGTAACCAGTTTGTCGACAGCTGCAATTACAAGAAGCGCATTTCCCGTAAAGAGTTCAGCCCCTCCGACGATGACCAAAATCAGACCAAGAGAAAATACGATTCCTCCTAAGAAGCGGGCTGGGCCATAGGACATGTCTGTTCCCGTCATCACCATCGTAAAAGCCGCTGCGCCCAAAGCGATAAATGCACCCGCCAGTAGCGAAAGAACCAACAGTTGAATAATGGAGAGTCGTGTTTTAGCCACTCCCAAAAGTTTTGCCAGTGAGTATATCTCAGACGGTTTATAAGCGTCGATTCCCGTGGGATTGCTTTTTGTCACCGTGCCTCCATCCCTTCTTTCGATCTCATCCGCCTGACCAGCGGAGCAGTGAAAATATCGTGATAACTGCCTTGCGACAATGTGCATGGCATTCCCAAGCCTCGCTCCTAGGGATTCTACTTACAGAAATCAGAACCCAGCCAAACTAGAAGGGTCAGATCAGTCGAACTGCATTGAGAGCGATATGAAGCATGCAATGATCATAGAGTGCAAAAGGAACATCGGTACCAAACTGCTAATGTGCCTGACTCAATTTGGAATTCATTCTATCGATCATGTGTGCACCGAAGAGGGGACAGATAAACGCCACCCCAACTCGTTGCTGGTTGGGGACCATTGCCTTGCAACAGCATGAAGAGCCCCTGCTTTTCTGTTTAAACCAGAGCTATTCGCTGGGAAAGGCTGTTGCGGGAAAACTGGGTTGGCCGCTAAGCGCCCATGAAGAAATCGAGTTCGAATATGGGGAGCATAAAAGTCGACCATTGGTTGAGGTCGGTGGCCGAGACATTTATGTACTTCACCATCTTGATGGAAAACCGGAACAATCCGCCAATGATAAAATTGTACACCTGCTATTCTTCATTGGCGCTTTAAAGCAGGCGGGAGCGAGAAATGTTTCTGCTATCGTGCCCTACCTTCCCTATTCTCGTAAGGAACGACGGACCAAGCCCCGCGATCCTGTAAACTCTCGCTATTTGGCGGCTCTTTTTGAAGCATTGGCCACGGATACACTCATAACGGTGGAAATTCACAATATTGCAGCCTTTGAAAACGCATTTCATCATTGCCGCGCGGAAAACCTGACGGTAGCCGGACTGATGGCCGATCATATCGCTCCCATCATTGGGAATGAACCCGTCACCGTTGTTTCTCCCGATGCGGGTGGCGCCAAAAGGGCGGAACTTTTTCGGACCGTTCTGGAAAAGAAAATCGGTCGACCGGTCATGAATGCCATGCTGGAAAAATACCGCAGCGCTGGTGTGATATCAGGATCACTCTTCGCCGGAGACGTTAACGGTCATTGTGCCGTCATCATAGATGACATGATCAGCAGCGGCGGAACGATCCTGAGAGCGACACGGGCCTGCCGCGATCACGGTGCAAAACGTGTTATTGCGGCGGCGGCACATGGCCTGTTTACCAATGGTGCTGATGCGCTTTTTGCCAAGGGTGGGCCCGATATTGTCCTGACCACGGACAGTGTTGACATCAGTTCGACGGAGCATTTCGATCGCCTGCAGGTTGTCTCGATCGCAGATCTGCTTGCAGACACCATCAAGAGCCTGAGCAATGGCGATCCGCTATATGATTTGCTGCCCTATAATTAGCGACAGATATGGTTCGCCGCTATCAGCAAACTATCAACAGCACGTGTTTGCCATTTTCTGATATCCGTATATCCGTGCCGCAAATGCTCAATAGCCAGCCGTGCACGCATGCATCCTCGCATACCGGCATAAAAGTCGATGAGTTCCAGCTTCGGTGTATGATCAAGTTCCTTTGATATTCCTTCAAGCAGCTGCGGGAATATCCATGGCGCACCTAGTCTTTCACATTCCATACCCAGATCAACAATCTCCTCAAAAGGATCGTGCCAACGCAGCTGGTCGCTGAATTCAAGACGGTCAATCAATCTTACTGGTGGCCCAAGATAGACATGTTCGGGGCGCAAGTCACCATGACAATCCCGGATCCACTCCTGCTTAGACCGAGCAACGAGAAGCGCACTTTTTTCCTTTAGAAAGGATCGCAGCGCGGCCAAGACAGTCTCAACCCGATCGATTGGCAGTTCAAATTCTGGCGTTCGCAATGACATTTCGTTCCTGTCCATGCGCAATGACCAACGCGCTATCACGTCAGTATTGGATATGCTGACAGTTTCTGTCTCCCGGTAGAAAGCACCGAGGACACTGGCAATATCTGCAATGTGCCGAGCGCTTACATTTCCAGCAGATATCGCATGATCGAGCAGCTTATCATCATCCAGCCGACGCATCACAACAAGCCATTCGACCGGTTCTCCCTCTCCATCAATCTGGAGCTTCCCGTTTTTGTCCCGTGTGACAGGCGAAACGCCAAGATATATATCCGGAGAAAGCACCCTGTTCAACGCTAGCTCTCGCTCGCAGTTTTCCTGCCTTTGAGCAAGTTCCAGATTATTGAGCACGTCCAGCTTGATCGGCTTTTTCATCTTGTAAACTCTGTCACCGATCAAGAATACCAGAGACATATGACTTTCAATCACGTCCACAGAGAGATGTGGTTGACCATAGCTTCGCGGATCGCACAGGAATTTGAAGATTGCAGGATCAATCGCAACCTCCTTGTCATGGCTGTGGTCATAAGGATCTGCAGTTTTAGCGCCGCTCATAGGCCATTTCTTACTATTGAATGTGCATCAGCCTTCGGTCGAAAATCTTTCAAAAATCGCAATATGACATAGCTGTGATCGCCAACCCGCTTGGCGGGAATGCGTAATTCTACATAGGGAAAATATCTAATGGGTCGCTACAGGCCGAGATAATAGAATTAAGTATCTATCGATAAAGGAACATTCCGATGACAATCAAACACGGTCCAGTCTGGAAAGTCATCATCGCGATAGCATTTGTGCTGCTCGTAATGTTTGTTACAACCCGAGTTGCTTCGCAGATTTCGGAAAAATCGGGTGAAATTGTCAACGTTCAGGGCAGTTTTTCCGATATGTCATTTTTCTCTGGCGATGAGGTAAATCTCAAAGTCAATTCGACCGATGATGTTTTCGCGGCCGGGGGTGCCGTATCGGCGAATGACAGCTCGGCAGACCACCTCATTCTAGCAGGTGGCGAGATCACAGCGACTGATGTTGATGTTCGAGACATATTTGCAGCCGGCGGTAAAATCACCCTGGCCAGTGGGGAAATTGCCGATGATGTCATCGCCGCTGGCGGTGATATTGTCGTCCGGCCCACATTCCAGATCGGTGGATCAGCCGTCTTTACAGGTGGCGATGTAAAGATCGAAGCACCGGTTGCGGCTGACCTTAGAGCAGCGGCTGGCAAAGTCTATCTGAACTCAACAGTGGCCGGTAACGCAAGGCTGATGGGCGATTTCGTCGAAATTGGTCCAAAAAGCCGCATCGGCGGAGACTTACTTTACCGAACCGAAAACCTGAAAATTGCGCCGGGTGCGGTTATCACCGGCAAAAAGATTATTCTGCCAGACGAAGAATATGCTGAACTAGAGCGATGGGGTAAAGGCGGAGCGGCATTATTTGCTGTATTCTCCATTGCTCTTCTTCTCGGGTTTGCAGTCCTCGTAATCATTGTCACCGTCACTGTCCCCAGTTTAATGAATGCGGCCTCCACAATGATACGTTCAAAGCCGTTGCGTACAATGGGCATAGGATTGCTGATTACAATCGCTATCCCGATTGCGGTAATTGTGTTGTTCGCAACCGTCATTGGGGTTCCTTTGGCGTTACTGATTGGCGCGATCTTTTTTGCTGTCGCACCGGTTGCTATTGCCGCGACATCCTATTTTCTCGGCATGAGCGGACGCGAGATCATCACCAAAAAAACCGATCAACCGCCAACCATGATCGAACGCCTACTCTGGCCAGCGTTGGGGGCGATCCTCATTCTACTTTTAGGCATGATCCCATATGTCGGATTGCTGGTTTGGCTATTGGCTTTAATTGTGGGCGTCGGTGCGGTCATTCCTCGCGGCGGGAAAGCGCTGGCTCAGAACGCGTGAAACTCGGCAAAGCAGAACATCTTTCAAATTTATAGGGAAATATTTTCCGGCAGTAACCGAACACTCGGCCTTATGATTTTCGGATGCAAATCCAATGCGTATCGCTTCAAAAAGGAACAAAGCGGCGAGTTAAAGTCCGTCAAAATCGATAAATACCGCGGCGTGATCACTGGCTTGCGGCCTGTGCTTGCCAACACCAGCGAGCCGCTGGCCCCGAAAGCGCGAAGTTTCCTTACCCAGCCCCATACGTTCCACAACCGGTGCAGCATTTGGCCACTGCTCGGCAAGCGCCGGTGATGCCAACAGCGCGTCTGGGCTATGGTATAATCCAGAATGCGGATCAAAATAGGTCCATCGTTCCTTCTCTGGCAAACGTTGCATTAGGTCGATTGAAAAGTCCGTTTCGAGAGGTGCAATGGCGCGCGGACGACCGGCAATTGGAACATTGGGTTCATTCAGATCGCCTAGGACAAGCCAAAGGTTTTGCGTGGGATCCACAAAATAACTTTCGATTAGCCAGCGGGTTGCTAGCGCTTCTAGTCTGCGTGTGGTCCAAGCCGCGGTTGGGATGGGATACGTGGATTTAAAGTGGCAGACAAAAAGTGCAAGCGATCCAATCATAACCATCAGGCAGTCGCGCCGGAACACGGGAAAGTCTGGATCCACGCCAGGAGGCGGATCGATTCCCACTTCTGTCAAAGTAAGCGCAGCATGGCTTCGGATCACATCTATGGGGCGGCGAGAAAGCAAAGCAACATCAAGGCCGCGACCGTCATTTCCCGGCAAACATACAAGGTGTGGATAGGGTGCCGTTCCCGCCGGCAAAAGATAGTTCTCGTGAAAATATTCAAGCGTTGCGAGATCGAACACCTCTTGCAATGCAACCACATCGGCATCGATTGCTCTCAATAGTTCAGCGGTCAAACGACGATCGATCGGATCCAGATTTTCCTCCTCAGGATCATCGGAGTCCCATGCACCATGGAGGTACTTACGGCCATCAATACTCTGGAGCCTGAGGTTTTGAACATTTAGTGTCGCAACGCGCATGATCGTGAAAAGATTCCATAGTCCAATAGCTTTAGGAAGAACTCAATCTCCGTTTTAAAATAGACCCGACGCATGATAAAAATGTCTTGATGAAGAACATTCTTATTCGCCAACGGCCTTGGCAACGAGAAGTTGCTCCTGCAGATTTTCAGAGGTTATGTAACCAGAAAACCGACCACTTGACTCTGTAACAGCCACCGCGGGAGTGCCAGTTGCCAGAAGACGGACAACTTCATCCATTGGCTGCCAACGCAAGACAGACGGTATTTCGCGATGCATAGCCTCGCCGACCATCGTCTGGGCACCGGACGTATGCAGCGCCTTAATGATATCATTGCGTGTCAGCATTCCTTCAAGGCGACCATCGGGACCGATCACTGGAAACTCGGTTTGGCTGGACCGGATCAATGCGTCTGTGGCATCCGATATGGGAGCCGCTCGCTTCAATGCGACAAAAGCCGTGATCATTGATTCTCCCGCAGGGAGCCCGGACGTAACGGCGCGCAAACGAACCAAGCCTGCTTCGGCGCCGGCTGCGACAAACACGAATACCGCAATGAGAACGAGTATGATATGTCCTATAATAATCGCATATAATCCGAACAGGATCGCAATAGCCTGTCCGACATGAGCCGCTATTCTGGTCCCTTGCAAATAACCGAGCCGTGAAGCAAGAGCCGCCCGCAACACACGTCCGCCGTCCAGTGGAAAAGCCGGAATCAGGTTAAAGAAAAATAGCACGAGATTGACATAGGCCAGTTGGCCCAAAAGATCCCGGCCCGAAGTTCCTTCAAGAACCTTAAGCGGATCTGGCAGACCGCCTAAAAGCAAGATTAGTATGATGGCAATGACAAGCGTCACCGCAGGTCCGGCGATTGCAATCAGTATCTCTTCGCGTGGCCGCTCAGGGATCCGCTCTAGCCGGGAAATTCCACCGATTGGCAAGAGAATTACCTCTGGGGTAAATATGCCAAAGCTTCTTGCGGCCAATATATGACCAAACTCATGAAGTAGAACACACAGGAAGAGCAGGATTAAAAAAGCCACCGTGAACAATGCGGCTCCAAAGCCGCTTTGAATCCATAGCATGATACCGATGCCGACCAAGAAAAACAGGAAGGTCATGTGCAAACGGATCTTTGTGCCCATTATCTGACCAATCATAATAGACCAATGCAAAGTCGTTCCTTCCCTTCCGTTTTGCCTTGGGTTTGCTCGACCCAGAGTAAAGCCTAGCATCTCATGAATCGCGAGCCCTTAGGTATTTCTCCCTATGTTCCGACCACAATCGCGAAGTGGTCGGTTGTGTTAGGAACTTGGCATAAGCATGTGCTAATTACGCTGCATTCATTTCGTTTATGGATAAGTAAGTACGCGTATGGCATTTCCAGAATGTTGATTATAATTTTCGAAATTCAAAAAAATGAATAATCCGGAAATCAAAAATTATGACAGCCACCAAACCTTCCCCGGCACAAGCGCACCGGTACGAGGCCAATATTTCTGTGGCATCAGCTTTGCGAGAAGCAGCTCAATTGTTAAAGGCACAAGATGCCAGCCCCTTCCGCATCATGGCTTACTTCAAGGCGGCGGCAACCATTGAAGGCCTTGGTAGCGATATTTTTGACATTGCTGCGGGCGGAATCACTGCACTGGATGCAATACCCAATATTGGCGTTGGGATTGGTGCCGCCATACTGGAACTATTATCTACAGGCCGATGGTCACAGCTGGATCGGTTGCGCGGCGGACTAGAGCCTGAAGCAGCTTTCCAGAGCCTTCCTGGTGTTGGACCAAGGCTTGCCCATGATATTCACGAACATCTTGATGTCGAAACGTTGGAAGAGCTTGAAGTTGCCGTTTATGATGGTCGGCTGGCCAAGGTACCGGGTATCGGCCCACAGCGGCTTGCGATCATTCGCAATGCGCTATCCGGCATTTTCTCAAGAAGAGGTCTGAGCGAGGTCCGCCGACTTGCACTACCCTCCCCACCCGTTAGTCTCTTGTTGGACGTTGACCGCGAATATCGGTCAAAGGCAGAGACCGGCAAGCTTCGCCAAATTGCACCCAAGCGGTTCAATCCCAACAGCAAGGCATGGTTACCCATCCTACATACAGAGAGGGACAACTGGCAATTCACCGCTCTCTATTCCAATACTGCGCGAGCGCATAATTTGGGCAGAACCAAAGATTGGGTCATCATATCGTTCAGCACCGATCACCAATCTGAGGGGCAATGCACTGTGGTCACCGAGACTTCAGGACTGAAGAAAGGGCAGCGTGTCGTACGTGGCAGGGAAAACGAATGCTAATTCAAACAAGAAGGTCGCAGAACAAGGGCAGAGCAAGCAGCCGGCAAAAATATTGTATTATTACTTAGAGACTTAGCAAAAACGCTGGCGCAGAGTTTATCTGTGCGGTTCACATAATTGAGGTTTTGCGACCTGGCTTCAGTTACGTGATTACTTTCAATTAAGTAGGTGAATCTTCTCAGGACAAGCCCCGCACATATTGCGTTTGCAGACTACATAACAACCTTGGACACGCAATTTTTGTTCTGTCCGATGCCGGGATAACGAACACATCATGGTGCTAAGGAAGAAAAACTTAAATAATGGGCCGATACTGACGTCAAGAGAGTCGGATATCTTGGAACTTTGCGCTCAAGGCCTCTCTACGGAAGAGGTTGCGCAACGATTGGATATCGCCCCACGAACTGTTGCCCGCCATGTCGAAAATATCAGATTGAAACTGCGTGCAAGAAACAAGCCCCATATGGTGGTCTGTGCCGTGATGGCTGGGTTGCTTGACATTGATGTTTCGGACAGCAACCAGGATTCTCTTTTTTGACTTTTTAGTATCTATGGATTCAAACGACTATGTCTCAAGAGTAAGTAGAGAGTGCGTTGCCGACAAAATAGGCCAATGCTGCTGCGATACCCCCGATGAAGAATGTTTCCAATCCAGAGCGCCACCAAGAGGCGGTTGCCCAAAGGCTTTTCATTGCTCCAATTAAGAAGAACACAATGCCGGTTATTACCGTGGCCACCATGAACGGATTTGGGGTTTCTGTCAGATAGGGTAACAAAGGCACTGATCCGCAAAGCAGGAACGCCACGAATGTAGCAAACCCTGCTTTGCCCGGACGAGGCTTTGTAACCGGCATCCCATATTCTTCAACAAGCATGAAATCGATCCACCTTTGTTGATCGGAGGTTATAGACTGAACACCACTCTCCAGGGCATCTCCACTTAATCCTTTCTTTTCAAGTATTTGCCTGACCTCCTCTCTTTCCCCATCGGGATCTGCCGCAACATGCCGTTGCTCCACAAGCCGCAGCCGATCAATATTGTCGGTCACGGTTTTCGTACCGCTATAATTGCTTGCCGCCATCGAAAATCCGTCAGCTAAAAGGTTGGCTAATCCCAGGATCAGTATGACACCTGAAGATAAAGAGGCTCCAACGACCCCTGCAACGATTGCAAATGTGGTGATTGCTCCGTCTATTCCGCCATAGACGAAGTCCGACAGATATGATGCGCGTCTTTTGTCATTCAAACGGGCAGCAATGGCGGCAGGGTCATGGCTATGTTCGAGCTCAGCGAATTGCTTGTGACCATTCGTCATATCAACTTCCTTTTAGCTGTGGATCAGATTCTGCTTTACCATTTGCACTTGCATCCGTCAGTTTATCCTAAGGGGATTTGCCTAAGGGACGGCAAGTTGGCGACTGATAGAAGACACTGTTTAACAAAGAAAAGAGTTGATATGGTGGAAGCATTCAATGCCGACCTCCTCTACTTGCTGCCATTTGTTGCAATCGGATTTTGCGCACAAGCAATTGACGGAGCGCTCGGCATGGCGTTCGGGGTGATCGTCAATATAATATTGGTTGGATTCTTGGGCATTGCACCTGCAACAGCTTCAACTCAGGTCCATATTGTAAAATGCTTCACGACAGCGGCATCAGGCGCCAGTCATTTTTATCTGGGCAATTTTGATAAGCAGCTCTTTTTCCGATTATTGATACCGGGCGCCATCGGCGGGATCGCGGGAGCATTTTTGCTGAGTTATGTTCCCAGCAAGATTATCGCGCCGTTTGTTCTCGTCTATCTGTCGGCAATTGGACTATGGATACTTGTCCGCGGCCTTATTTCTTCTCCCAAAATTCGGCCACCAAAATATGTCTCTTCCATCGGGGCGACGGGTGGTTTTCTGGATTCTATTGGAGGCGGTGGCTGGGGACCGGTCGCTACATCCAATCTGCTGGTACAGGGCGCGGAACCCCGAACAGTCATCGGAACCGTCAATAGCGCCGAGTTTTTCCTGACCATTTTGATATCGGCAACGTTTATCGTCAATCTGGGCTTTGGCGATATTCTGGGACCCACCATCGGCCTGATGATCGGGGGTGTTTTTGCTGCACCATTTGGTGCGATTGTGGCAAAATATTTGCCGAAGCGATTGATGTTCATTCTAGTGGGTATTGTGCTGACCCTGACAAGTATCCTCGCGATATATAAATCGGTATCAGATTAAACTGAATTTTGCTTGCGCCGTAAAAAATCGACTTTGGAAACTCGGCCTCGGGAATTCAAGGAAACTGCCGATACCCACCTGGTTCTGGAAGACGGAGAAATGGAAGATGCATAGGTGTATGCCGAAAGCATTGGACTCTAACAATCGCCTCGGGCGCAAAAGTGGACGTCAGGATTTAGGGGTTAAGCGCCCGCCCCTTCAACATAAGAGTAATTGTCAACCGTTCGTCACAGTCAGCTTTGCGCCCCAATGTCAGACATTCCGATGGAGTCCGCATTATCCCGAAAGCAGATGTCGAGAATCTACCGAGACAAATTGTATTGTGGATAGGAAAGAAACTTCTAACGCCCCGTTGCGGACTTACCAATATTTCTAGACGACTAAATTAGGTATCAAGTCTTTCAGATTCTAATCGCGCAGATTGGCCAAAATTGTGTCGAAACTACTCATAACATATTCGCACGGATATGATGCCATAGGGGCGATATAGGAATATTTTTGCAGTGCTTTCTTATCGAAGTCGAAATCCAATTTCAGAGAACGAAAGAAACTTTCATCCATATAGAGTTCGGCAAATTCATGTTCACCTGATTTAGCAGCCTGTTGAGCTGTTGCCTCAATAGCTTGTAGTTGGGCAAAGGGAAGTCCCAAACTGTTCAGCGATATGTGATTGTGAGATGTCGAAATATGGGCAAGTTCTTCTCCATAAAATTCATTTTGCCCCTGCGTAACAACAGCATAGATCGGCAAATCGAGAGTATCGAAGTATGCATTAGCCAATTCTGGCATAATTCTCACAATTTTTTCGGGTTCGTAAGTGTAGTTGGTCGCCCTATCAAACTGCCCCACACTCCAATTGGTTTTCAGAAGAAGGCTATCTGCGAACGAAACGAACGACACATCTTTGTGACTATCGGCAACACTATCGATGCGATCTCTAAGGACTGCCAGCTTTTCCGAAGTAACTTTCCCACTGCGCAGCAACTGTTTGACACCAATCACGTCAACCAACGCAAACACTGAAAATACCTTCATATGAAGATTTTCAAGCCATTCGCTGCTTACGAAAATGCGTGGCTTTTCATCATATTGCCACATCTCAGTACATGTAACGAAGTATTTTCGGGGTAGACTTACTCGAACCTCATGATGTCGATCATAGATATTGGGGTACCATGATAACTCTACGCTTTCTTGATCCACGGACCTAGCGCAAGCGTATGATACATAACCGATATTCTCCCACTCACCGCCACTTATTCCCTTGAGCATGGCTGCCGAATACTCAGCCATCCAAGAAACATCCATCATGTAAATATCACGATCTAGTGGGATATTTTCCATCGGATGAATTTCTATATCGTCATGGTCGAACATCTAAAATAAAGCCCCAATATTACGGATAACGTTGATGTTCATAGCATAACCTATCCCCGACGACCTCTAAACCATATCTGGCATGTCTGCCTTTGCGCCCTCAGCGGTCCGAACCAGACAGTCCGACATCGGCCCAATTTCAGACCCAGGGCAAAGTGACTGCTACTGAGCGGGAAGCTGATGGTTGGCAAACTGCCGCTAGGAATCTTGTATCAAATCGATCGCATCAATGTGAATATTGATTTCATCGAGGATCGAACGCAGATCAACAATCAAATCGCCAATATTTTGATTGCCGATCTTGGCGGCCTGCCCCTTGACAGCGATTTCATGGGCATCTTCTAACCGTGCAGTGATAAGCGCAAACAATCCAGTTCGTACCTTTATCGGATCAATTTCATCGTCTGCATTTGACATGCCCAACCCATGCTCGACTTGGCATGGAAGTCCATATGCAGCTTTTACAAATATGCACATAAACCACTGGACTTCGGAGTTTGTTCGAGCATTACTGTTGGTGTCGCAAAGATCAAATGCGACAAGCCGCCCGCGCCATTGAGCGATCAGCGGCTCGGGTCAGTGGAAACGCTGGAATGTCCAGCGCCAAGCTGGAGACCCTCAATGTCATCAACCAAATTAGAACCGCAGACTAAATCTGCAAAAGTCATTACGTTGCTGTCGCGAACCAAGGGAGCAACCCTTGCTGAGATATGCAAAGCAACAAACTGGAAACAGCACAGCGTTCGCGCTTTCCTTACAGGCCTGCGAAAGAAAGGCTTTGTTCTAGCTCGTGAGCAGCGCGGCGATGATGGAACGGTCTATCGCATCACGCGCAGCCCAAGCGATAAAAGTGGAAAAGGCGCAGCATGACTGTCCTCGACATAAGGTTAGCGGAACTCATGACCATGCCTCCTGCACAGTTGCGGTCTGCTTGGCGCGATACGTTCAAGTCGCCTGCGCCTGATATCTGTCCCGACTTGCTTCGGCGCGGGATCGCTAACCGGCTGCAGGAACGTATGCATGGAAGCCTCCCCGGTGCCACCAAACGCGAGATCGAACGACTGCGCAAACGAGTGGAACGAACCGGTAAGGTCGGCCATATGCACGCCATCTCGCTCAAGACTGGAACACGGCTGGTCAGATCATGGAATGGCAAAAGCTACCATGTGCTTGTTTGTGATGATGGCTTTGAGTTTGAAGGTCGCCACTACTCCAGTCTAAGTCACATTGCTGGCGAGATAACCGGCGCGCATTGGTCCGGCCCTCGTTTCTTCGGATTGAAAAAGCGAAGTGGATACAAACCGAAGGTGCCCGCGAATGGTTGAACGCGCGAAACGAAAGCGATGCGCGATCTACACCCGTAAATCGACAGAGGATGGCCTGGAGCAGGACTTTAATAGTTTGGATGCACAGCGAGAAGCCTGCGCGGCCTATATATTGAGCCAAGCCAGTGAAGGCTGGGAAGCAGTTTCAGAACTTTATGACGATGGCGGGTGGTCTGGCGGCAATATGCAGCGCCCTGCCCTTGTCCAACTGCTCGAAGATGTCAAAGTCGGTAAGGTCGATATCATCGTAGTTTATAAAGTAGATCGCCTCACCCGTGCGTTGGCCGACTTCGCAAAGATAGTTGAGATACTAGACGAAAATGAGGCCAGCTTCGTCAGCGTAACGCAATCGTTTAACACCACGACCAGCATGGGAAGGCTCACACTCAACGTCCTTCTTTCCTTCGCCCAATTTGAACGCGAAGTTACAGGTGAACGTATACGAGACAAAGTTGCTGCTTCGAAAAAGAAGGGCATGTGGATGGGCGGTGGTGTTCCCTTTGGATATAATATCGAAGAGCGACAGCTTCTGATCAATGAGACTGAAGCCGAGACCGTGCGGTACGTATTTGAACAGTATTCACGGCTGAAATCGGTCCCGCAGGTGGTTGATGAGCTGGCCGCAAAAGACATCCGGACCAGAACCCGCGTCTACAAGTCCGGACGCATCGCCGGCGGCATCCACTTCAAAACAGGAACTTTGACCCATCTGCTCCAAAACCCGGTCTATGTTGGGAAGGTCCGACATAAAGACGAAATCTATGACGGTGTGCATCAGCCGATCATTTCGGATGAGCTGTTTGAGCGCGTTCAATCGAGCTTCTCTGAGAACAGGCGTGACAACGCACTAGGCAGGAAGAGCCGCAACCCCAGTCTGCTAACAGGCATCATAACCGATCCGGATGGCAAACCAATGACTCCAGCCCATGCGAAGAAGGATTCGAAGCGCTATCGCTACTATGTCACGCGACAAATGCCTGGCGATCAATCCGACAAATGGCGAATGCCTGCCGGTGAGATAGAACGACTGGTGATCAACGCGGTATCAAAGAAACTCAAATCCACAGTATCGGATGAGCAGGGATCTGCTGCGGTGTTATCGGAGGCAATCAGCAAACGAAATGCCATTGCAAGCTCATTGCTCGAAATGAACATTCTCGAACAACGCCAAGTACTGGCCGATTTTAACACGCGAGTGTCAATTGAAGAAAGCGCAATCAGTTTAGAATTTACACCTCCAGAACAGGATCAAACAGTTTCAATTTCTATTAAGACGAAGCTCGTTAGCAAAGGTCGAGATTTGAAGTTGGCTATCGCTGCAGGCGAAGGATTGGCAAAACGTGATCCTGATCCCGTGTTGCTTCGATTGATTGCCCATGCTTTCGCTGCGCAGGATCAAATGGTCCGCGGCATCCCCTCGCCTATGCTATCCGAATATAGCAAACGGCACCTACAACAACTTACCCGTCTCAGCTATTTGGCTCCGGATATCATTACCGCCATTGTCGATGGAACGCAGCCTGTTGATCTAACTGGTCGAAAGGTATTGCGCTTGGGAAGTCTACCGCTTTGCTGGACTGCCCAGCGCGCAATGCTTGGGTTCAAATAGCCCCAAAAACCGCCTAATTCTAAAAGTGCATCTGGTGCCAGCGTTTCGGCCCATCGAGATCATTAGCCATTTCAGCCGCATATAGCCGCAGACAAATGGTCTCTGGTAGCAAGTGACCGGCGTCAACGTCAGCTAACTCGCGGAAATACAGGCACTAAATCAGCACATTTCGCTGATATCTGGAGACACCGAAATCTAAGAAAAAAAGTGGTGCACGTAGTCTAATGCGAACCATCGACACGGGCCCCATAAGCCTCTGAATTCTTTAACTTTTATAAATGTCGTGGCAGCAGAGATCAAAACAAGCAAAAATTGTCCGGGCGGGCAAGCAATCGAAATCCGGAATCCCGATTATTTCGAATCGCTTCGCACATCTGACTTTTCGATACCCGGCTGATCCCCTGGTATTATCTTTCCCGGCATCCAATAATTAACATGCATCTGGTGCCAGCGTTTCGGGCCATAGAGATAAATCGGTATTTGCCCCCCATATGGCTGCCGCCAAATGGTCTCTGCCAGCAGAATCGAAAGCGTACCATCGCCTGAAAGCGCGCAATTCAGCCACTTATTTCGAGTATCGTATTCGCCCTAAGTACTTGTTATATAAGAGAAAAAGTAGTGGTGCCCGAAGGCGGATTCGAACCACCGACACAGCGATTTTCAGTCGCTTGCTCTACCAACTGAGCTATTCGGGCAACGGGCGGGAATGTTGTTCCCACCGAATTGGAAGCGTCGCTATAGGCGGGGCTTGCATGGGTTGTCCACCCTAAAAATAGCGGTTTTATAACGCTGCTTTAGGACTCCTCGTCGCGGCCGGATTCTCGGGTGAAATGATCGGCCAATTGGTCCGGCGAAACCGCCGGGCCCGGGACTTTATAGCCCTCCCCTAACCATTGCAGCAGATCGCGGTCTTTGCAGCCTGCGCTGCAGAAAGGCGCGAACTTCTCCGACTTGGGCTTGCGGCAGACCGGGCATTTCTGGGCGCGCGTGCCGGGCAAGACCTTAGCCCTGACTGATCAGGTTAGGGAAAACCGCGAAAACAAAAATCATCGCGACGGCCAATGGCGCCAACCAAGCGATCAGGAAACGCCAAAATCCAAACATCGCGCCTTCCAGACCGGTTTCTGCTTGCACCAACTTCTTGTCAGCGCGCCAGCCAATGAAGACTGCGGTTAAAAATGCCGTCACCGGAAGCAATATCTTCGAGACCACGTCATCGATGGCATCAAAAATATTCTTTTCCTCAAAAAGCGGAATGAAGCCTAGAGGGCGTACGTCGCTCCAGACATTGAGCGACAAAGCACAAGCAACACCGATCAGAAATATGACGCCGCCCACTAACAAAGCGGAAAATTTACGGCCCCATTCAAACCGCCGCATCGCCCAGGCTACCACGCCTTCCAGCAGGGATATCGAGCTAGTCAAAGCGGCGAAAAAGATAAGCACAAAGAATAACAGTCCAACCAGCGAACCGGCTGGCATCGTGTGGAACGCGATAGGCAGCGACTGGAACACCAAAGTCGGTCCCGCCGCAACATCCAGACCAACTGCAAAGACAATCGGGAAAATCATCAGACCGGCGAGAAGAGCTACGCCGGTATCGGCAAATGCGATCATGCCGGCTGTGGGAGCAAGATTGGTTTCTCGCGACACATAGCCACCATAGGTGATCAGCGCTGCTGACGCCACACTCATCGAAAAGAGTGCCTGTCCCAAGGCATCGTTGACGACCGCCGGTGACAATTTTGAGAAATCAGGTGTAAACAGGAAAGCTACAGCCTTGGCAAATTCCCCGGTAAATGCGCCATAAAGTGTGATCAGCACAAGAAGCACGAAAAAGGTCGGCATAAGATAGGTCGCCGCTTTCTCGATCCCGTCGGTGACACCGCGCGCGACAATCCAGATCGTGATAATCATGAACGCGGTGTGCATGCTGAGCAGCATCGGAATATTGGCAAACAGGTCGGTCATACGGCCTGGAATGGTTTCCGGGTTTTCGCCGGCCAACGCACCTGCAAACGGATCACCGGAGAATATAGCGCCCGCAAAATCAGCGCTCATTACGCCGACATAATAAAGTACCCAGCCAGCAACGACGCTATAAAAGGTGAGGATCAGAAAGGCGTTGAGAATGCCAATACCGCCAAAAATTCCCCAATTTTTACTGACGTTGGAATCTTCGGCGACCTTGACGACACTATGAAACGCGTCGCTTCGGCCATGTCGGCCAATCAGGATTTCTGACAATACCATCGGAAGACCGATCAGGATAATGCAACCGATATAGACGAGAACAAACGCGCCGCCGCCATTTTCGCCGGCCAGCGTGGGAAAGCGCCAGATATTGCCAAGACCCACTGCTGCGCCGACGGCTGCTAAAATAAAAGCTGTCCGCGATGACCAACCTTCTCCGGTTGGTGCTGCTGGTCCTGCCATATCTGAAATCCCCTGTATCCTTTTTGCGCCTTATAGGCGGCTTCGTTACGTTCTTTCTTAGCTTCTTGCTAACATTGGGCCAAGTGGTTTTCCGGCAAAGATATGAACGTGAAGGTGTGGCACCTCCTGATGACCGTCCTGACCGATATTTGCGAGCAGGCGATAGCCTGGTTCAACCATCCCGGCTGCGCGCGCAACATGGCCGACACCACGCACGAAACCAGCAATTTCCGCTTCGCTGGCCGCCGATGAAAAATCATCCCAACTGACATATTTGCCCTTGGGGATGACGAGTATATGATGGGGCGCCTGTGGATTGATATCATGAAAAGCGAGAACATAGTCATTTTCATAGACCGTCTTGTTGGGGATTTCCCCGCGCAAGATTTTGGCAAAAATATTGTCATCATCATAAGGCTGGGTTGCATCAATCGCCATTGATCAGTCCTTTCTTGCAGCTTTTTCGGTTATGCCCGACAGGCCTTCGCGGCGCGCCAATTCAGCCAGCACGTCATCCATCGACAGATCCATATCTGCCAGCAAGACCATCAGATGAAACACAACATCGGCCGCCTCGCCTGTCATCTTCGCTTTGTCATCCTGCACCGCTGCTATGACCGCTTCGACAGCTTCCTCGCCAAGCTTCTCGGCCATTTTGGCGCGGCCTTTGGCGCGCAGGCTGGCGACGTAGCTGTCCTTGGGATCAGCGCCGCGGCGCTCGCGGATGGTGGCTTCCAGCTTTTGCAGAATGTCGTTCATATTTTCCCGTTTGCGCGAGCAATGGGACGGGCGTCAAGCCCTAGAGCGGCTATGGGTGATATTAGCCATTAGAAAGGGCCGTCTAATCCCCCGATGACGGCCCTTTCACGGCGCAGCTAGACCAAAGGTCTGCGCGCCAATGGTGACGAACTTTACAACTTGTCGCGCTTGGCGCGTTTGCTGCTCGCCGCAAAGCGCCCGGCAACCAGACCAGCCACGCCCAAGGCCAGCATAATTATGTTGGACGGCTCCGGGATCGGCGTGCCTCCCGAAGACGAGCTGCCAGAGGATGAACCCGCCGCTTCCGCGCTACTTGAACCAATGGACGTACTGGTCGTTGTTTCGCGATAGCTGGACGAGCTCCATCCGGCACGCAAATCGTTGTTAAAGACATAGCCTGTCGCTTGCGCAGGAGCAGCAATACCGATGCCGATCGTTACGCCGCCAGATAATATCGCTAGCTGTAGTAAGTTCATGTCATGCCTTAGGGGATAGCCCAAAAATCATTTGAATAATCACATAGCAAAGCAATTTTCCTGCCAGAATTGCGTTTCTCGCCTTCGCAGCCGACCGTGATGGTTAACATATTTTCGTTATTATTAGGGATGTAAGTTTAACCGACATTAACCATAAAATAACATGTCTCATATCGGGACAGGACGCTTCCGCTTTTCTCCCATGCAATGCGCCAAATTCTGGGATGGCGGGCTATGGCCGAAACCAACATAAAGCTTTTGGAAAAGATTAAGAAATAGTTAACAGAAAGGAACATAATACCTTTTTAATACAGCTTTCTAACTGGAATTTCTGTTAAATTGCCTTAATCAGGATGCAGTTAAGACAGAGTCTTAGCTATTGTGGCGCGCAGGTAATCCGGCCAAGCGGAGCGCGTCATGCGCCTCGGCGATGCTGTGCTGACCAAAGTGAAAAATTGAAGCAGCGAGCACCGCATTGGCGCCGCCCTTCGTCACACCTTCAACCAGATGACCGAGATTACCAACCCCACCACTGGCTACCACCGGAATGGATACGGCATCAGCGATGGCCCGGGTCAACGCGAGGTCATAGCCGTCGCGTGTGCCGTCCCGGTCCATGGATGTAACGAGAAGCTCCCCTGCCCCCAGCTCGGCCATGCGCGCGGCATGTTCCAAAGCATCAATACCTGTCGGTGTCCGCCCGCCATGTGTGAAAATTTCCCAGCCCCCTTCCCGAACCTGCCGCGCGTCGATCGACGCCACCATACACTGGCTACCAAAGCGTCCGGCAATATCGCTGATCACTTCAGGGCGCGAGACGGCTGCGCTGTTTACCGCAACCTTGTCGGCGCCAGCCATCAGCAGCGCACGGGCGTCGTCCGCTGTTCGCACGCCGCCGCCAACGGTCACCGGCATGAAACAGACTTCCGCTGTCCGCCGTACAACATCGATAATCGTATCGCGCTTTTCATGACTCGCCCCGATGTCGAGGAAACACAGCTCATCCGCGCCAGCCGCATCATAAGCCCGCGCCTGCTCCACCGGGTCGCCGGCATCTTGCAGATCGACAAAATTGACGCCTTTTACCACGCGGCCATCGGCGACGTCGAGACAGGGTATGACGCGAACACGGACGGTCAAAGGCCGTTCTCCTGCGCAGGCAGGAGTCCATCTCCTACTATATCGGCTTGACGCGCGTTCGAGAGATGGGCCCCTGCCTCCGCAGGGGCACTGATTAAGATATCAACCACGGTTGGCCATCGCAATCGCTGTGGCCAGATCAAGCCGCCCGTCATAAAGCGCCCGCCCTGTAATCACACCTTCAATCCCATCCTGGGTAAATTGGCTGAGCATATGAATATCATCCAGTCCCTTTACGCCACCGCTGGCAATCACCGGAATATTAACTGATCGCGCCAAATCGACCGTCGCTTCAATATTGCATCCGGTCAGCATGCCGTCACGTCCGACATCCGTGAACAGCAGCGACGCCACACCGGCATCCTCAAAGCGCATCGCCATATCCCTGACGCTCACTTCCGACACATCGGCCCAGCCTTCGGTGGCCACCATGCCGTCACGCGCATCCACTGCAACGACAATGCCGCCTTCATATTCTTTCGCCATATCGCGAACAAATTCAGGGTCTTTCAGCGCTGCGGTGCCGATGACCAGCCGCGCTACGCCCAATTCGAACCAGCGTTCGACCGTCTCCCGGTTTCTGATCCCTCCACCCAGCTGGACATAGCCCGGGAAGCTGGCGACGATCGCTTCAACCGCTTCGGCATTCCGCGGAGACCCGGCAAAAGCGCCGTCCAGATCAACAACGTGGATATGCTCGGCCCCAGCAGCAGCAAAGAGTCCTGCCTGCTCGGCCGGATTGTCGCCATAGACCGTGGCGCGGTCCATATCGCCTTCGGCAAGACGCACCACCTCGCCGGATTTCAGATCAATGGCAGGAAATACGATCATATTGAGTCTCCGTTCGTCCTGAGCCTGTGGAGGCACACCGTAAGTAAGGCCGATAGGCGCAATTCGACAGGCTCGGCGCGGACGGGTTCGTCTGAGAAGTTTAAGGCTTCCATTTCAAAAACCTCTCCAAAAATTGAAGTCCATAGGCCTGGCTTTTTTCCGGATGAAATTGCACGCCAACTATATTGTCGCGGCCAACGGCAGAAACCAGAGGCATCCCATGATGGGTGGTCGCGAAAATATCGTCCGTATTCGCCGCATCGAAATGATAGCCGTGCAGATAATAGGCCTCCCCGGCTTCGAGCAGATCATGGCCTGCGGTCGGCGTGACATCATTCCAGCCCATATGCGGGATTTTGATATCCGGCGATGGCGCTGCAATTGCCTGAACCGTGCCGCCAATCCAGCCAAGCCCCCGATGCTCACCAAATTCTATGCCTTTGTCCGCGAGCAATTGCATGCCGACACAAATGCCAAGAAACGGCACGGCATTCTGTCGCACCCGTTGCTCCATTGCTGCAATCATGCCGTCAATGCCTGCCAACGCATCACGGCAAGCACCAAAGGCGCCGACACCGGGCAATACGATACGATCTGCCGCCGCAACCACATCCGGGTCGGCGGTCACGACCACTCCGGCGGCACCGGTCGCGATCAGCGCATTATGCACGCTGTGTAAATTACCCGCGCCATAGTCGATCAGCGCAATGGTTTCAGCCACCAAGCTGGCCTTTGGTGGAAGGAATTGCGTCGCCCTTGCGCGGGTCGCGCTCAACTGCCTGCCGCATAGCGCGGGCAAAGCCTTTAAAGATACTCTCGGCAATATGGTGGTTATTCTCGCCATAAAGCAGCTCGATATGCAGCGTTATTCCCGCTGCATCGGCGACGCTATGGAACCAGTGCTTGAACAGCTCCGTATCCATCTCGCCGAGACGTTCCTGCGAAAATGCCGCCTTCCAGACCAGCCAAGGCCGCCCGGAAATATCCAGTGCAATGCGCGTCAGCGTCTCGTCCATTGGCGAGTAGGTTCCGCCATAGCGCACGATTCCGGCCTTATCGCCCAGTGCCTGATGAATCGCCTGACCCACAGCAATGGCGCTGTCTTCAGTGGTGTGATGCTGGTCGACATGGAGATCGCCTTTGATCTTCAGCGTCAGGTCGATCAGCGAGTGCCGCGAAAATTGCTCGATCATATGGTCGAGAAAACCAATGCCCGTTGACACGTCATATTGCCCGGTTCCATCGAGATTCAACTCGACGAAAATCTCGGTTTCTTTGGTGTTTCGCTCTATTTTCGCTGTCCGCGTCACTATGTTCATGGATCATGCCTATAAAGGCTGGATTTTATCAGGCAAGAATTTCGCTCAGAAACAAGAAATATCACACTTGTGGAAAATTGTTCAAATGCCCTTGACCCTGCACCTCGTTCGCGCCACCAAGTACATATGAACGATAGCTCGCCCGATAGCCTGATTCCATACGACGAAATAGTGCAGGAAGCCCTGCGCGCTGTCGTCGGTCGTGTTTTGGGTGAAGTCGAGGCTAACGGCCTGCCCGGCGAGCACCATTTCTATATCACCTTCAAAACCCGCGCTCCGGGCGTTGATATACCCGATCATTTGATGGTGAAATTCCCGGACGAGATGACGATTGTGCTGCAGAACCGCTATTGGGATCTGTCGGTCAGTGAAGACCGGTTTGAAGTCGGCCTGAGCTTCAACCAGATTAGTTCCATGCTCCATATTCCCTTTGCTGCGATCACATCTTTTGTCGATCCAGCCGTCGATTTCGCCTTGCAATTTCAAGTGGATGAGATTGAAGGCGATCTGGACGCGCACGAACCGGCACAGAATGATGGCGATCAAATCACACCTGAATTGGTTGATGATGGTTCCAACGTTGTCACGGTAGACTTCGGCAAGAAGAAGTAGAAATTCTGTCGTTTCAATATCCCCTAAAATTTGGCGCGACACCCAGATCCTGAAACAAGTTCGGGATGACGATTTGAGCCGTTGGTGTTAGAAACTAGACCATGACCAAAACCCGCACAGAAACCGACGGCATCGGCGCGATTGAAGTTCCACAGGACGCCTATTGGGGTGCGCAGACACAGCGCAGTATCGAAAATTTTCCCTTTCCTCGGCATGAGCGCATGCCGATCCGGCTGATACACGCCCTGGCTACCGTCAAACAGGCGGCAGCGCGCGTGAATGGGATTCACGGTCTCGATCCCGAAATTGCGGGCGCCATCATCAATGCGGCAGAAGAGGTTCGCTCTGGCGCGTTCGATACCCAATTTCCGCTGACGATCTGGCAGACGGGATCCGGCACCCAAACCAACATGAACGTCAACGAAGTGATTGCCGGCATTGCGAATGAAAGCCTGGCCGGCAAACGGGGCGGAAAAGAGCCGGTTCATCCGAACGATCATGTCAATCGCGGCCAGTCATCCAATGACAGCTTTCCCACTGCCATGCATGTAGCAGCGACTCTGGCTCTGGAAGTGGAGCTATTCCCGGCACTCGAACAACTGCATGATGCGCTCGCGAAAAAGGCGCAAGACTGGAAAGCGATCATCAAAATCGGCCGCACGCACTTGCAAGACGCAACCCCACTGACGCTTGGACAGGAATTTTCCGGCTACGCCGCGCAATTGGTCGCAGCGCGTGATCGTATCGAATCTGTGTTACCGCGCCTGTATCAACTGGCCCAAGGGGGAACGGCCGTTGGAACCGGTCTCAATGCGCCGGAGAATTTCGGGGACCATATGGCCCGTGAGATTGCCAAAATTACCGGGTTCAAATTCGCCTCCGCACCCAACAAGTTCGCCGAACTCGCCGCTCATGATACGATGGTCGAGCTGTCCGGCGCGCTGAACGCCCTTGCCGTTTCACTCACCAAAATCGCCAATGATATTCGCCTGCTGGGCTCTGGCCCGCGCTCTGGTCTGGGTGAGCTTAGCCTGCCCGCCAATGAACCGGGAAGCTCGATCATGCCGGGAAAAGTCAATCCGACCCAGTGCGAGATGCTCACCATGGTCGCTGCTCAAATGATCGGTAATCATCAAGCCGTAACGGTCGGCGGGATGCAAGGTCATCTGGAACTCAACGTCTTCAAGCCGATGATCGCAGCCAATATCCTGCGTTCGATTGAAATAGCGTCTATTGGAATGTCGAGCTTTGCCACACGCTGTGTCGACGGGCTTCAGGCCAATGAAGGCCGCATTGCGGAGCTGGTTGATAATTCACTCATGCTTGTGACCGCACTTGCCCCCGTCATCGGATATGACAAAGCCTCCCAAATTGCCAAACATGCCCACAAGACAAAGATGACATTGCGGGCAGCTGCTCTGGATTTGGGGCTGGTTGACGCAGAGACTTATGACAGCCATGTTAAACCAGAAAAAATGGTATAGATTATATTAGGTTACTAAAAATCAGGGCTATGGTGGGGAAATATGGACAATCCAATAAATGAATCTTTAAACGCGGTGGACATCTTGGTCCGGCAACTAACAAGCATGTCGGAACAGGCCATTGCTTTGCTCCCCAGCCTTGTGATCGCTCTGGTCGTTCTCATCCTCACCTGGATCATCGCCCGCTTTGCCTCCGGAATTGCAGACAAGTTAACTGACCGGACCAATATGCGCGCATCGCTGCAGGAGCTGGTCGAAACCATGGTCCGCCTCGCGATCTGGATTGTCGGCCTGATGGCTACGCTGACTATTTTGCTACCCGGCCTGACGCCAGCCAGCATGATCGCTGGCCTTGGCTTTGGTGCCGTAGCCATCGGCTTTGCGTTTCAGGATATTTTCGAAAATTTCATGGCCGGTATCCTGATCATGATCCGAGAGAAAATGCGGATTGGCGACTATATTGAATGCGAAGGTGTCGAGGGCATTGTCGAAAGCATAGCGCTGCGCGAAACCCACGTCCGCCGCAATAATATGGAACTCACCATCATTCCCAACTCCATCCTGTTCAAAAACCCGGTCAAAATTCTGACCGACCAGGAGAAACGTCGCCACGAGATCACGGCCGGCGTATCCTATGACACCGATCTCGAAGTCGCGCGAGATGTTATCCGGAAAGCGGTCGAGTCAGCGGATCAAGTGGATAGGGAAGAACAGATTGATGTCTTTGCCTGCGAATTTAACTCCAGCTCGGTAGACTTTAAAGTCCGCTGGTGGTCGGGCTCCAAACCGCGCGCCATGCATGAAAGCCGCGACAATGTCATAAGAGCGATTAAACGCGCCCTGGACGAAGCTGGTATCGAAATTCCATTCCCATATGTTACACATACTTTCAAGGAGCCGGTCCCGCTCGCTGGAAAGGAATAGCCCATGTCACTCATTCGTAATTTTGCCACGGCCCTTGTCGGCAATGAGGCACGCAAGCGCGGCAAAGGCAATGGATTGTTGGGCTTTGGCGTCGGCATGCTGGCGGCACGGATTGCCACGCGATCCCTGCCCGGCGCATTGTTGGTCGGTGGCGCCATGGTGGCCAAAGCTCTTTATGACCGGTCGAAAGAACAGCAAGCCAAGCTCCCCGCCTCGGATCAGGTTATCGATATTGTAGGAACACCGGCGCCTGTCGATCAGGCAAAAGACAAGACTTAAGGTCTGCCCGGTTTTCTGGATCTAGCTCCCTTTAACAACTTACTATAATCCTCTGAAAATATTCAGGCGTAGTTGATCTTGACATTCGCCTTACGTTGACGCCGCCGACTGGACCGCAATCTGCTGCCGACAGCTGCCCCGCCGACACACCGGTGTAGCGAATAAACTCATCGGAACAGGTAACCGCCGTTACATTGTCATCGCCAAACACGCCATCACTGCCGTCGAAGTCCAGGGATACTGCGGCGTTCGCTGTGCCGCAGACATCCAGAGCCAACGCAGGCGCGCAAGCCAAACCAAACTTCATTACAATCTCCCCGTAACGGGTAAAAAGACTGCCCCACCGCTATGTTTTCAATAAATCAACGCAATCCAACAACACCCATGTGCAATTTCATCGTCTCACTTGATCGTTCTTATTTGCCCGCGCTGACAATGGAACGCGGAAAACCGCCCTCGGCTTACAATCATGTCGCGCCCTGCCATTCCTTCACAGCTTCTATCGGAAAGGTCAGCATCAGCACATTAAGTGTCAGGTTATCGCGGATCATGTAAAGCGTGAATAATTCGAATATGACCGCAATTGCCACCGTCCACTTGACAGGTATCCGACGCGCCATAAAGAAACCCAAGGTCATCCAGCCAATATCTGCCATGGAATTAATGATGCTATCCCCGGCATATCCAAAGGCAAAGGTCGCCTCACGATAGCGGTTAATGATGACTGGCGAGTTTTCCAGAACTTCCCAGAATCCTTCGATAAACACCGCCAAACACAAGGCCAGACCCAGCCGCGCTGTATCTTGCCGTTTCCCAAATAGCCAATAGCCAAAACCATAGAATAGAAAGCCATGAATGATATGGCTGAAAGTATACCAGTCCGCGAGATGCTGACTATTTTCCGCAGATTGAACGGCGCCATGCCACAGCTTGACTGTCCCGCATTCGCAAATAGGCGGTCGGTCCATCCCGAACAGGATCGCCAGCGTAAGTATTGCCAAACCGGCCGCAGCCAGAACATAGCCACGTGATATGATCATCATCAGCCCCCTCGTTGAATCGAAAACACAGCATTATCAGGGACTGATTGTAAGATTGATTAACGAAAGCGGAGGCAGGTTTATATCGATAGATGAAATCTATTGATATAGCCATATTCTTTAAAATTTTACTTTGATGCGCTTCGTTTAAGCAAGCTCTCAGAACGCGTTGGAAAAAATAACAGCGGGTATTTTATCTTATTCCTGAGGAGTTGGTTTAATGAAAAATAGATTGTTCAAAAGTGTTTCTGCAGTCGTCTTAATGTGCGCAGTTCCTTCCATCGCTTATGCCGAAGCCGGCAGTTTCCAGGCAAAACTGCTGGGCACGCTGGTCGCGCCGGATGCGAGCATTACCGAGGTGAAAGTCGACAATATCGGCTTGCCTGCGAATAGTCAGACCAAAGCGAATGACAATTTGGTTCCCACAGTCGCGATCGAATATTTTGTCACCAATAATCTATCGCTGGAGACCATTGCTGGCATCACCCAGCATGATGTCGATGGCACGGGTGGCATTGATGGAGCGGAGACTGTATCCGACGCAAAGATCATTCCCGCGACGCTGACCGTAAAATATCATTTTGGTGATTCCAACGGTTTCAAACCCTATATCGGCGCGGGGCCGAGCTACTTCATTTTCATCGATGAACAGCCAGGAACAGCACTACGCGGCTTTGGCGCAGAGCGCTTGCAGTTGAACGATAAATTCGGCGTTGCACTACAGGCTGGCTTTGATCTCGCATTGAATGACAAAGGGCTTGGGTTAAGCGTTGATGCCAAACGCTATTTCCTTCGCACTGATGCAAGTTGGAGCGACGCGAGCGGCGCCGAATTGCTGCGCACCCGTCACGAAATCGATCCATGGGTGATCAGTGCCGGGCTGGCCTATCGGTTTTGATACCCGCCAGGGCGCTCAGCCATATCACCGCGATCCTTCACAATCGCTACAGGCATAACAGCCACGCCCATATATCCGTGTTCAAATGGGCGTGGCAGTGATACTTTAGATCGCGACCTATCCCCGGAATCCCGGAGAAGTATGATTGAATGATTGCTATTCTTACGAGGAGGATTGGGTAGGCCCCTCTTCTCGCTCGGGTACATAAGGCTCGGAGGATGAGTCGATATCTTCGTCCTGAACCGTATCGGTGCAGGCACTTAATGGCATCAACGCGACACAGGCTAAAACAAAAAGGGAGGGTGCTACTGGCTTATTTTTGAGGGTCATGGGGGCTTGTCCTTCATTTGGTCTGCCCCGCTAGAGGACCTTTTCCTACAAGCTGATCACAAAAATTCGAAGGTTTTGCGCCGTGACGAGCCTCTCGGGCGTTTATTATCCGCGCTGGCTGGCGCAATCTCGTGCTTCAGAGACCCGTGAAAAATGATTGTTAAAATATAGACAGAATGATTGACAAATAATCTGTTGTCAGCGGAATTTTCGGATAATATGAATGATTAACACCGAAGTTCTCCCCCCAAGGGACATGGTCGCAGACGGCTTTCCCGGTTTTAAGGTAACCGATAGATGACATTTCGTAGTTCATGGTTGCTAGGACTGTTTTTCGCACTGGCAGCTTGTGGTGATGCGGATGAACAAGGCGGACGCGGCGGCACGCCCACTGTTGTTGGCGGTACCGTAACGCAGGCGGAATTTGTCAGCGAGATTGAAGCTGTCGGCACAGCATTTGCCAATGAGCAAACCGTCATTACCTCGCCAGTGACCGAACGGATTGAGCGCATCGGCTTCGTCGATGGCGCTATTGTGAGACGCGGCGCGGTTATCGCGCAATTGTCGCGCGGCGAGGAATCGGCTGATCTTAACTCCGTCGAGGCGCGGGCGCGGGAAGCCAACAAGCAATTGGAGCGCCTGACATCGCTGCAAGAACGGGGCTTTGCAACCAATGCGGCGGTGGACGAGCAAACTGCTCTGCGGGATGGCGCCAGAGCTGATGCTAACGCGATACGCTCTCGCATATCCGACAGGGTTATTCGCGCGCCATTTGACGGTGTGCTGAGCTTACGCACTGTATCTCCGGGCACAGTTGTGACTTCAGGCAGTCCGATTGCCACCATCAGCGATATTTCTTCCATCAAGCTCGACTTTACGGTGCCGGAAAATTTCCTCACGGCGCTGGAAAAGGGACAGGTCATCGAGGCACGCTCCGCCGCCTATCCCGACCAGAGCTTTTTTGGGACGATCAACAATATAAATCCGCTGATCGACCCGCTTTCGCGCAGCCTGACTGTCCGGGCAATATTGCCCAACCAGGCAAGAAAATTGCGCCCGGGCATGCTTATGAGCGTCCGCATTGTTTCAGACACCCGCACCGGTCTGGCCATTCCCGAAACGGCCTTGCTCGCCCAAGGAGATCAGAGTTTCGTTTTCCGGGTTGATAAAGACGGGATCGCGCGACGCACCGCTATCGAGGTTGGTTTGCGTTCGAAGGGACTGGTGGAAGTTACCAGCGGCATCGCTCTGGGGGACAGGATTGTCGCGGACGGAACCGTCAAGGTCCGTGACGATGCACCGGTAAATGCAATTTTGCCTGGTGAGAAAGTAGCGAAAAAGGGCGACAAAAAGACGACGAAGACCGCCGGCGGTAAAGCGGCGAACGGCTCGTGATTATTTCCGACGTCTCGGTCAAGCGTCCGGTTTTTGCCGTCGTTCTCAGTCTGCTGCTTGTGCTCGCCGGCATTGTGGCCTTTCTCGATTTGCCCGTGCGGCAATATCCGGCGATTGAACCGCCCATTGTGTCGGTGGATGTCAACTATCCTGGCGCCGCCGCCAATGTCGTCGAATCGCGTATCACCCAGATATTGGAAGACCGGATTGCGGGCGTAGAGGGTATTGAAATGATCCGTTCCTCATCACGCGATGGGCGCTCGGACATTACGATTGAATTTTCACCGGATCGGGATGTCGATGCCGCGGCCAATGACGTTCGGGATCGGGTATCGGGCGCACTGGATAATTTGCCGGAAGAATCCGATCCGCCGGAAATCAACAAGGTGGATGCCGATGCCCGCCCGTTCATGTGGCTCAACCTCACAGGAGAAGGCCGGGAATCCTTGTGGTTGGCTGATTATGCAGATCGGGTCTTGGTGGACCGGTTTTCCTCCATTGATGGTGTGGCCAGAGTGCAGCCCAGTGGCGCGTCGCGTCCGGCGATCCGTATCTGGCTGGATCGCGAGAAAATGGCCGCATCTGGAATATCGCCCAATGATATCGAAGAGGCGCTACGGCGGGAAAATGTCGAGCTGCCCGCGGGACGGGTGGAATCATCGGACCTCAATCTCACCGTCAGGGTCGCGCGTGCTTACGGCAATGTGAACGATTTCCGAGCCCTCGTCATCCGGCGCACCGACGACGGGGCGTTGCTTCGTCTGGGCGATATGGCTCGTGTCGAGCTGGGTCCGGAAAATGTCTATGCCCATTTCCGGTCAAACGGCTTGCCCGGTGTCGGCATGGGCATCATCCGCCAGTCTGGCGCAAATGAACTGCAAGTCGCCAACGATATCAAAGATCGCATCGCAGAGATCACACCGCTGCTCCCGCCCGGAGTTGAACTGGCGGTCAGTTATGACAGCAGTGTCTTCATCGCCAAAGCGATTGACAATGTCTGGCAAACACTCGCTTTTGCCGCGATTCTGGTCATCTCCGTAATCTATCTGTTTCTGGGGTCGATCCGCGCCACCATCATTCCAGCCGTCACCGTACCGATTTCGATCATCGGGACATTTTTCGTGCTCTGGTTGCTGGGCCTGTCGATCAACTTGCTAACGTTGCTCGCGCTCGTCATGGCTATCGGCCTTGTTGTCGATGACGCGATCGTGGTACTTGAGAATATCTATTCCCGCATCGAAAAAGGCGAGAGCCGCTTAATCTCAGCCTTTGAGGGCGCGCGACAAGTCGGTTTCGCGGTCATCGCAACAACTGCGGTGGTAATTGCGGTGTTTGTGCCGGTCATGTTCCTGCCTGGCGAAACCGGTCTTTTGTTCCGCGAATTGGCGATCACCATGATAGTCGCTGTTTCGATATCCACCTTTGTCGCGCTCACGCTGATTCCGGTCATGTGTTCGAAAATACTCAAAAAAGGCGGCGGCGAAACGAAATTGAGCCGGTATGTCGACAACAAGTTCCAGCAAACCAGCGTGGGTTATGAAAGCTTGCTGTCGCGCTGGATAAAGAAGCCCTTTATTTTGGGCGGTGTGGCTTTCGGATTGGCTGCGCTCTTTGCCGGGATCGGCCTGCAGACGCTGAAAAGTGAGGTTGCCCCTCCCGAAGATACCGGATTCATGTTTGGCAGAGCCACCATCTCCGAGGGCGCCGGCTGGGAGCGGCTTGTGAAGGTGATGTTTGACCTCGAAGAGCTGGCGCTGCCGCTGATCGAGGAAGAAGGGCCGCTGCGCCGGGTGTTGTTCCGTGCGCCAGCCTCCTTCGGACCATCGAGTGATTTTTCGTCGGGCAGGATGATCATGTTCCTGAAGCCCTGGGATGAGCGCGACATGACGACTGCTGAGACGGTAACCGCGGTCAACGGCCTGTTCCGAGATTATCCAGCGGCGCGGGTTTTTGTATCAGGCGGCTCGACCATCGGTGGACGCGGAGGAGAAGCGATCCGGTTTGTGATCGCTGGTGATACCTATGAAGAGCTGACACGGGCCCGCGATGCTTTATTCGTTGCTGCAGATTCCTATCCCGGCATTGCCACGTTGGAATCAGACTATAAGGAAACCCGGCCGCAGTTGGTGGTCAACGTCAACACGTTGCAAGCCGCTGACCTTGGTGTGTCGGTCGAAGAAATTGGCCGGACCCTGGAAACCATGATGGGCTCGCGCAATGCGGGAACCTTTGTGGATCGCGGCGAAGAATATGACGTGGTTCTGCAAGCCGAACCGGAAGACCGAGTGACGGCAGAGGATCTTGCCAATGTCTACGTCCGCGCACGCGACGATAATCTGGTGCCACTGTCAGGCCTGGTCACATTGTCGAGCCGTGCGGAAGCTGGCGAACTAAACCGGTTCAACAAACTGCGCGCCATCACGCTCGAGGGCACTGTCGCAGACGGCTATTCGCTGGGCGAAGCGCTGACCTTTCTGGAGGATGAAGCCGCCTCTCTTCCCGAGGTCGTTTCGATCGGATATGAGGGCCAAAGCCGGGCCCTTCGGCAAACCGGCGGGTCAATCTGGCTGGTTCTCGGCTTTACGGTCATTCTGGTTTATCTGGTACTCGCAGCACAGTTTGAGAGTTTCATCAGTCCGCTAATCATCATTCTGGGCGTGCCATTGGCTGTCAGCGGCGGTCTGCTGGGCCTAACCGTCATGGGCGGGACGCTGAATTTGTACAGCCAAATCGGCCTCGTCATGCTCGTCGGGCTGGCCGCCAAAAACGGGATATTGATCGTCGAATTTGCCAACCAGCTCCGCGATGAAGGGATGGAATTTGCCGAAGCGATATTGGAATCGGCCAAACGCCGATTCCGTCCGGTGTTGATGACATCCATAGCTACTATTGCCGGCGCGCTGCCGTTGATGTTTGCAACGGGTGCGGGCGGCGCGAGCCGGGAAGCCATTGGCATTGTGATTGTATGGGGCGTCGGCCTGTCCACCATATTAACGCTGATTATCATACCATCATTCTACTATCTGTTAGCGCGCGGAACAGGAAGCCCGCTCGCGGTTACGCGTCGGCTCAAGAGTTTGCGTCAAGGCAAACAGGTCCCCGCTGGCATGGAAGCATAAAACCAAAAAATGGGGTTGCTCGCACCAACCTCCGCGATCCTGACAGACTGGATAATCCCATCGACACTGCGCTAGACTTACAGCCATTTGTCCGCTTTTAACTCATTCGGACAAAAGCCTATTTTCCAATCCCTATCCTTTGTGATACGCAATAGGCTTGCCCGATATTCGCGCTTGGTCTTTAATCCGTGCCGTATCATCTCGTCACAGAAGCATTATCCTGCAGGAGAAATAAATGTCTGTCGTAACCACCGAAAAACATGACAATATTTTGGTTATCGTCTCGAACAACCCACCGGTTAACGCGCTTGGCGCGGCTGTTCGTCAGGGACTTGTCGATGGCATCGAAGAGGCTCTGTCTGACGATACGGTTGAGGCGGTGGTCATCCGCTGCGATGGGCGTACCTTCTTTGCCGGCGCAGATATTACTGAATTTGGCAAACCGATGCAGGGCCCCGATCTGGGTGAGGCCATTGACCGGTTGGAGGCCAGCAGCAAGCCGGTTGTTGCCGCGATCCACGGGACGGCGCTTGGCGGCGGCTGTGAAGTTGCCTTGGCCTGCCATTACCGGGTTGCAGTGCCATCGGCTAAAATGGGCTTGCCCGAAGTGAAGCTGGGCCTCATTCCCGGTGCCGCCGGAACCCAGCGCCTGCCGCGCGTTGTTGGCGCAGAGGCGGCATTGCCGATGGTGGTGATTGGCAATCCGATCTCCGCGAAAAAGGCGCACTCCATTGGCCTGGTCGACAAGCTGGTTGGTGAGGATAGTCTCGCCGAGGATGCGATAGCCTTTGCGCGCGAACAAATCGGCAAGGAGCCACCACGCTCGTCCGAAGGCACAGCCAATGAAGATGGCATCAAAAACCCGGCCATATTTGACGAGTTCCGTCAGAAAAACGGCCGCAAAATCCGTGGCTTTGATGCGCCCGAAGCCGGCATTCAGGCGGTGAAAGCCGCAGGCGAACTATCCTATGCAGACGGCGTCGCGAAAGAACGGGAATTGTTCACAAAGCTGATGACCGGTACCCAGTCGGCCGCCATGCGCCACTATTTCTTCGCCGAACGCGCGGCGAACAAGATTGACGGCATTGATCCCAAAATCGAGCTGATCCCGATCAAGAAAGTCGGCATTTTGGGGGCCGGCACCATGGGCGGCGGCATCGGCATGAACTTTCTGTCGGCTGGCATTCCGGTGACCATTGTCGAACTGAAAGAAGAAGCGCTGGACCGCGGCGTCAATGTGATCCGCAAAAATTACGAGAATACCGCCAAGCGCGGCCGGATGACCGAAGAGCAGGTTGAAGGCGCGATGAGCATTTTGACGCCCAGCCTGTCCTATGACGATCTGGCCGACTGCGATCTGGTGATCGAGGCGGTATTTGAAAATATGGATGTCAAAAAGGAAGTCTTTGCCAAGCTCGACGGCATCGTGAAACAGGGCGCGATCCTTGCCAGTAACACCAGCTATCTGAATATTGACGAGATTGCAGCAGTCACCAAGCGGCCGGAATATGTGCTCGGCCTGCACTTTTTCTCCCCGGCCAATGTCATGAAATTGCTCGAAATCGTGCGCGGTGAGAAGACCGCCGATGACGTGCTGATGACGGCGATGAAACTGTCGAAGAAGATCGGCAAGGTCGCAGCCGTCTCTGGCGTTTGCCCCGGCTTTATCGGCAACCGGATGCTCAGCCCGCGTCAGGAGCAAGCCAATCAGATGATCATGGAAGGCGCCAATTATTGGGAAGTCGATGACGTCTTGCTGGAATTCGGTTTCCCGATGGGGCCGTTCCAAATGTCCGATCTGGCCGGTGTCGATATCGGATGGCATCGTGATCCCGAACGCATCGAGACATTGCGCGATGCTTTATGCGCTGTTGGTCGCTGGGGACAGAAAGTCGGCAAGGGCTTTTATGATTATGATGAAGCGCGGCAACGCACGCCCTCTGATGAAGTGAAACAGATTATCGCTGAATTTGCCGCCAAAGCGGGCAAGGAGCAGCGCGACATTTCGAAAGATGAAATTCGCGAGCGGCTTCTCTATCCGATGGTCAACGAAGGGGCAAAAATCCTCGAAGAAGGCATGGCACAGCGCGCGAGCGATATCGATGTCGTCTGGATCAACGGCTATGGCTGGCCGCTTTATACCGGCGGTCCGATGTTCTGGGCCGACACCGTCGGGCTCGACAATATTGTCGCCGGCCTGAAAAAACACAATCTACCGGTCGCAGACCTGCTGCAGGAAAAGGCAGCTTCAGGCGGCACGTTCAACGGATAGGTTCGCGAACATCAATTAGGAGAGAAAAATTTGTCAGCTGAAGCAATAGATCCACTGGAAAAGTGGACACCGCCTGCTGGATGGCCCGTACGATCACGCAAAGATGTGGACGCATTATTATGCGCGCCGGGGCAGCCGTTTGAAATGGAAATGGTCGATATCGATGGCGTATCGACCCGTGTCTGGAAAAATGCTCTGCCCACGCTCGCCGCAATGGCGGAACATGCGCGCGGTCATGGCGACAGCGAATTTCTGATATTTGCCGACGAGCGTGTCACCTATGCCAACTGGTATCGCGCCGTGGCGGCTCTGGCGGTGGAGCTTCAGAATATCGGTGTATCGAAGGGCGACCGGGTTTCTCTCGCGATGCGCAATTTGCCGGAATGGCCGGTGATCTTCTTCGCAGCGGCCTCTATCGGCGCGATCGTCGTGCCGCTCAACGCGTGGTGGACGGATCAGGAGCTGGTTTTTGGCCTCGCAAATTCCGGCACCAGCGTGTTGTTATGTGATGCCGAGCGATGGGACCGGATTTCTCCGCACTGGGGGGATTTGCCTGACTTGCACCATGTCATTGTGGCGCGCAGTTCAGGCGCCATGGCAGAACCCGCCCGCGCGCTGGAAGATAGTATCGGGAAGCCCAATGATTATGGGAGCCTTCCGGATCAGGACTTGCCGGCGGTCGAGCTGGCGCCTGATGATCCGGCGACGATTTTTTACACCAGCGGCACGACCGGCCAGCCCAAGGGCGCGCTGGGGTCCCATCGCAATCTGACCACCAATGCTATTTCGGTCGGTTATTCAGGCGCTGCGGCAGCCTTGCGCCGGGGCCATGAGGTTCCGGAACCGACCGTTCGGGTTGGCCTTACCGTTGTACCGATGTTCCATTGTACCGCTTGCTCCGCGATCATGATGCCGACCGTTCAAGGGGGGCATAAGATGGTCTTCCTGCACAAGTGGGATACCGTCAAGGCGATGGAGATTATCGAACGGGAAAAGGTCAATGCAACCGGCGGTGTGCCGTTTATTGCCTGGCAGTTGATCGAACATCCCGAGCGGGATCGATATGATCTGAGTTCCATAGATGCGATCAGCTATGGTGGCGCGCCTTCTGCGCCCGAATTGGCCCGCAAAATCTACGAAGTCTTTGGCGCGCTTCCCGGCAATGGCTGGGGCATGACCGAAACCATGGCGACGGTGACATCGCATAGCGCCGAGGATTATCTCAATCGCCCGACAAGCTGCGGCCCGCCCGTCGCTGCGGCAGACCTGAAAGTCATGAGCGAGGATGGCGCCCACGAAATGCCGATCGGCGAAGTGGGCGAGCTTTGGGCACGCGGCCCGATGGTGGTGAAGGGCTATTGGAACCGGCCAGACGCAACCGCCGAAACCTTCGTCGATGGCTGGGTCCGCACCGGCGATCTGGCGCGACTGGATGACGAGGGTTTCTGCTATGTTGTTGACCGCGCGAAAGACATGATCATCCGCGGCGGGGAGAATATCTATTCGTCCGAGGTTGAGAATGTCCTCTATGATCATCCTGCGGTGATGGATGCTGCTCTAGTGGGTATCGAGCACAAGACATTGGGCGAGGAACCGGCGGCAATTGTGCATCTGGTTCAGGGGCAAACGGCCACGGAAGCGGAATTGCAGGAGTGGGTGCGGGCCCGTCTCGCAAATTTCAAAGTGCCGGTCAAAGTCCTGTTCAGCACCGACAGCCTGCCGCGTAATGCCAATGGCAAGATACTGAAACGCGATCTGAAATCGCTTTTCTAGCGTTTAGCTTTTTTGGGGCGTCAGACGGATCAGGCCTTCCTGCACAGCTGACGCCACCAGTTTGCCATCCTGCGTATAGAGAGCGCCGCGGTTGAGGCCGCGCGTGTGGCCGGTCCAATCGCTGTCCATCACATAGCAGATCCATTGATCCATTCTAAAGTCATCATGGAACCACATCGCATGATCAAGACTGGTCGAGAATAGGCCCGGCGTGGTCCAGTGCAGGCCATGAGGTATCATTGACGTGGAGAGCAATCCCATGTCGGACGCAAAGGCCAAAGTGGCGCGATGGATCAACGGATCATCCGGCAGCGGGGCTACGGTCTTGAACCATTGATACTGGCGCGCGTCCGGGCTTTTGCCTTCGGGGCGAAAGCTGCGCACATCAAAGGGTCGCGGCATGCTCATCCGTTCGATATGCTTGTCCGATACCTGCGGGTTACGGGCAATTTGCTCCATCGCGCTCATGCACTGTTCGGGCGGCATGACATCCGGCATGGATATCTGATGTTGCAGCCCGTCAGCCGCCTTTTGGAAGGAGGCCGTCAGGTTGAATATAACCTTGTCATTCTGCCGAACGACGACCCTGCGATTGGAAATGCTGCGGCCGTCAAAGTCACGATGCACCCGAAAATGCAGCGGCTTTGTTTCATCTCCGGCGCGCAGAAAATAGGAATGGAGCGAGTGAATATTCTTCTCGGCATCGACCGTACGATCCGCTGCGACAATGGCTTGCGCAATCACCTGACCACCAAAAATCCGCTCCCGCGCCGATGAATTGAGCGCAGGAAAGACAAATTCGTCTTCACCGTCTGCCGTAAGATTAAAGGTGCGGAGCAATCCGGCTATCAGCTTCTCCGCAGACACGGAGGCGCGATTGGCCAAAGCTTCCGAAAGCCGGCGTTCGACTTGTTCGTCCGTTAGTTGATCCAAAACTGCTTCTATTCCTTAAATATGCGTGTTGTCTCGAAAGTTCAGGGGTAGATTTCGAACAGGCCTGCTCCGCCCTGCCCGCCACCGATACACATGGTGACGACGCCCCATTTGGCACCACGACGGCGGCCTTCCTGCAACAAATGCCCGGCACAGCGCGCTCCGGTCATGCCAAAGGGGTGGCCAATCGAAATGGAGCCGCCGTTGACGTTATATTTTTCCGGATCAATGCCCAGTCGATCGCGGCTGTACAGGCACTGGCTCGCAAAGGCTTCGTTGAGTTCCCAGATATCGATATCATCGACCGTCAGGCCTTGCCGTTCGAGCAGCTTTGGCACCGCGAAGACCGGACCAATGCCCATTTCATCCGGTTCACATCCGGCGACGGCCCAGGACACAAAACGGCCCAGCGGTTCCAGCCCGCGTCGTTCGGCCTCTTTGGCTTCCATCAATAGAACCGCAGCGGCACCATCGGACAACTGACTGGCATTGCCGGCAGTGATATATTTGCCTTCGCCCATAACCGGCTGCAATTTCGCAAGACCTTCCAGGGTCGTGGTCGGGCGATTGCACTCGTCGCGATCAACGGTGTAGTCGACAATGCTCTCTTCCTTGGTTTCCTTGTCGACGACTTTCATCTTCGTCTGCATCGGTACGATCTCATCGGCGAAAAGCCCGGCTTCCTGAGCCTTGGCCATACGCTGCTGCGACTGCAGGGAATATTCGTCCTGATATTCGCGGCTGACATTATAACGCTCCGCCACAATATCCGCAGTATCGATCATGGGCATGAAGATATCGGGTGCAATTTTCAGGATTTCGTTATCGATGCTGCCTTCCGGCGCGCGCTGTCCTTGCATTGAAATGCTTTCCACGCCGCCTGCTACAACGCAATCCGCGCCATCGCCGCGAATATGGTTGGCCGCCATGGCGATGGCCTGCATGCCCGACGAGCAGAAACGGTTGATCGTGGCACCAGCGGTGGACTTGGGCAGCCCGGCGAGAAGCGCGGCATTACGACCGATATTGGGCGCAGCGTGGGCGACATTGCCCATCAGGCTGTCATCGACAAAATCACTCTCGACACCCGATTTGGCAACGGCGTGCTTGATGGCGTGTGCTGCCATCGTCATCGGCGGTGTGATGTTAAACCCACCCCGTCCGGCTTTAGCGAGCCCGGTGCGGGCATAAGATACGACGACTGCTTCACGCATGATAAATCTCCAGTTGGTGAAGCTGGCCTAAGTCTATTTAAAGCGGTGTCAAGATGTCAGTCCCCTGTCGCCGGATAATCATAGCGGGCCGTAATAATCGATAGCGGGGGATTTGGCTGGCTGACACCATTAGCATCTCTCTGGACGAGGATGTCGTCAGACGGAGGACGGTATCTGGAAATTAAAATGCGCGTAAACAAAAAATACGGGGTGGACAAAGCCCACCCCGCTTAAAATTATAGACCGTCAACGCTCTTGCTGACCATGATATTCACTGCCACGCGGCGGTTCTGAGCCTTGCCTTCTGGCGTGCTATTGTCCGCCAGCGGATCCGCTTCGGCCATCCCGGCGGGGGTCAGCATACGATAAGGTTTCCAGCCACATTCCTGTTGCATATAGTTGACAACGCGACTGGCTCGTTTTTCGCTGAGCCGCTGGTTAAATTCATAATCTCCGGTTGAATCCGTGTAACCGACAACCAGAAGCAGAGCATTGTCCATCACCTCGGCCTGGGCTGCGGTGTTGCAAAGCTCGGCCTTGTCCTGCGCGGAAAGTACCGCTTTGCCAGTATCGAAATTCACGTTTGTCGTGCCTTTGATATTATATTGGTCAATATCACCCACGCGGCTGCGCAGCGCATCGGTCGCGGCTGTCTGCTCAGCAAAGCCCTGAGTCGTACCCGTACGGATCATCGTCGCCGTCTTGAGATCATTGTTACGCAATTTGATCCTGCTCGCCACCAGGCCCTCGCCCCATTGTACGGTTTTGACCGTAACCGGCAGGCCGTTAAGCAGCGAGTCAGCGGCAAGCTTGTCGCGATCAAGACCTAAAAAACCGCCGCTGGATCTGATTTCAGTGGCGTCGGCAACCGTGATAGCGGTGTTGTTGCCATCGGCGCTTGTGACTTGCATTCTGTTGGCTTTCCGAGCGGAAATAAAACCTTCGATCTCCGGCCCTTCTTCCAAACCAGACAGGTCAGCCGGAGGCAAACCGTTCACTGTAATATCGGTCTCGGCCTCTGTCATGTCCTGCTGCGCAGACACGCTGGTCGGTGCCAATATGGCAAGTGTTGCAAGCATTAATGTGATTTTCGGACCTTTGGAAATGTCACTCATTATTTTTCTCCTTCAAACATAGCGTTTGCCCCCGCGTTTTTTGTGGCGCTTCATGAGACCGGACCAGCAATGGCCGATAGGTCTGCTGGGTTCCCTTCAACCCACGCCACAATATGAGGCAGCACGAAGCCGCACATGAACATATCGATCACCTGAGTGGTCAGGTCTTCCTTTCTGGCGCATGAACACAACCTCCATCACTGCACGTTCTGTCGACAATCCGAGCGGATCGTGGGGCAAGTTGAAGTAGGCCGCATCGAAAAGCCACGCTGAAACACGGCCGCTGATTGCACCTGATGGGATATTTATTTTATTCGGCGATACTGGCGTGATTCTCACGCAGCATTTGCACTTAAACTATTGATAGGCATAGGAAATAGCTGGACATTGGTTCGCAGCAGATATTGCTGAAATGGCAGTTTTCTGCCGAAAGCGGACTTGAGAATTAGTCAGCCTTGCCTCGAAAATAGCGCTTGAACCAAATGATCAAACCCGTGACCGATAAAAGCAGTAAAGCAAAGCCGACAATCAATATCATCGGCTGCCGCAGCGGACCAAATATGTCACCCGAGTGAATAGTATTATTCACCGCGCCGACTTTCCCCAGCCCCGAGACTTGCTCTTTATGCAGGATATTGTCGCAGGATGCAGAGACCCATACCCGTCGATCACCATCGCGCTTATCCAGATCGCCTGGAGCCGCCAGATATATCGTGTGATAGGGTTGCCACGGGGTGGCGAATTCTGCTTCAAGAACCCTCGTGCCGGGATAAGCGGCCAGCGCTATTTGAGAGGCCTGGTTGATGGAGACGGTTCCGTCACAGGACGCATGCTCCATCTTTTTTGCGACGGCATCGGGCAAGACGTCGGTACTTGGCTTGATTACCGATGGTCCCCAATCAGGCTTGGACCAGTAGGTGCCGGTCAGCCCCCAGATCACAATCAGCAATGCCCCCCAAAAGCCAAAGAAGCTATGCAGGCTGAATGATTTGCTCGTCCAGTTTCCTTTAAGAAGCAGCTGCTTTGCCTTCGTCCAGAAACCTCGGTGTATCGGCCACCAGAGATAGAGCCCAACCAAAGCCAACAGAGACAATATGATCCCGAGTATTGCGACAACCGTTTCACCGGTTTCTTCCACCAGCAATTCATAGTGAAAGTCGATCAATAAATGCGTCCATGTCCGGTCGAGAAAAAAGGACGTGATTGCTTCCCCCGTAGCCGGGTTGATGCTGACAATCTGGACCTCGCCCCCTGCATCGGGTGGCGCGGACATGCCATAGATCATCGGAATATCGGTCGCGATCTCGGCACGGGGGCCGAGATATCCCACAGGAAGAAAGCTTTCCCCCGCTTCTGTTCGAGCGGCTGCAATCATTTCCTGCAGATCAGGGTCAGGCTCTAAGCTCGCACCCAGTTGTTCGGGAAACGCTCCCGTTTCCGCGTGCATAAGAGGCGCGGAAAAGGCAATCGCCATGCCAGACACCGTGACCGCCATGACGAAGATCGAGACAATCGCACCGATCCACGCATGCAAAGTTGCGTTGAGTTTCCTGAAGGACGAGCGATTGGCCATAGCAGCTTACCGGCTGGAAAGATCAGAACGCGAATTCAAGACCAACACTGACTTTGCGTGGCTCTCCAACACTGGCGAGGCCACCATTGTCAAAGACCGAAACCTCATAAAAGGCATCGAAAGCGTTGGTCAGATCGACGAACAGCCGCAATCCTTCTATCTCGTAACTCGCCTGAAAATCGGCAACGAAATAGCTGTCGACACTGTTAATCGCCAAATTCGCATCATCACTAAAATAGCCCTCGCTATACCGACCAAAACCACTCAGCGCGAAGCCGGTTACTGGTTGCCAGACAAACCCGCCAACGGCAGTCAGTCCCGGTGTACGCTGAAATTCATTGCCGTCTATCAAAGCGCCGGCATTGGAATTGCTCTGAAATTTCGTATCAGTAATACCAATTCCGGTTTGCAAGCTGAGCTGGTCATTGACGGCAAAACGGGCTTCGAGTTCAGCGCCGATAGAACGCGCTTTTGGCGCATTGCTGAAAACATTGGCAAAGAAATCTGACCCCAGTTCAACCAGTGTTGCGATTTGCAGATTGTCAATATCGCTATAGAAAATATTACCATTGAGGGTCAGGCGATCATCAAGCAATCGGGTACGGAAAAAGGCTTCATAGTTCCACAATGTTTCCTGCTCGAATGTTTCCGCGGCAAATGTATCAAAGTTAAACGTGAAACCCCCCGCGTTAAAACCGCGCTCGGCGATCAGACCGATGCGCACATCGTCTGTAATATCATAGGCCAGTTCAAATTTGGGCAGGAACGCATCGAAACTCTCGTCAAAGTCGATGGGAATTACACCCGCAAACCCGCCCTGCCGGCTCTGGCTATCCCGCTGCCAGCGGCCGCCGATATTGGCATGCAGGGCGGGCGTTAGCGCGATATTCGCTTCGGCAAATATCCCGATGCTGTCCCGCTCGTCGCTGAAATCGCCTGTGCCAATGCCAAAGCCACTTAAATCAAGCGTCTCTTCGCTTTCGAAGCGCGAGATATAAACGCCTGCAAGGCCGCTGACCGAACTATTCTCGTTGCCGAAACGGGCGAGCAGTTCATTGGTCAGCTCATCGGATTGAATGTCTGCATTGCCGGTTCCCTGAGGCGCCAGGCGCTGCACGCTGACATCGGAATAGCTGGCGGTGTTGCTCAAGCTGAACATGTCGCTGAAGCGATAATTGAGCGCCGCAATCACAGCATCGGAGTTGGTCTGAAAGACTGAAAAGCCAGGGTTGAAGCGATCAAGCGCCTCAAACGGGGCATCAACGCTGTCTGTTTGCGGCCGCGATGTATCCGCATGGGTCACGGTGATCAGCGCATCAAAGTCGGGCGCGCCTTCGGGTTTGATACTCAATTTTCCGCGCAAGTTGAGAGTTTCAATGTCGCGAAGACCTGCCCCGATATCTTCTGTCACCCCTAGCGGCCGGACAAAGCTTTCCTGTTCCCGGTAGTCAGCAGACAAGCGAAAAGCCAACTGGCCGTCCGCAATCGGTCCGCTGATTACGGCAGAGGCTTGATAGGTATCGAAATTGCCGACCATGGCCCGCACGCGGCCTTCAAATTCTTCATGATTGGGGTTTGCCGTTTCGATGAAGATGGCACCAGCAATGGCATTGCGCCCTTGTGTGGTTGTTTGCGGTCCGCGAAAAATTTCAACGCGTTCAATATCCCATGCAGACTCACCGGAATAGACAAACTCGTTAAACGTCAGCTGCCTGCCATCGACCTGAATGGTTGTGCGCGGCTGGGACCCACCGAAGAAACTCTCAAGGCTGGTGAGCACGCCGCTGGTATTTGAGCCCCTGATCGTCGGACCTTGGTTGCCATTACCGGAAGTCGTGACATTGGCCGTCTGATTGAAAATACGTTCCAGTGTGTCAGGTCCAGCAAAGGCGTCGAGATCATCCTGTGTCGTCACAGTAACGGAAGAAGCTGTTTCCTGAAGCGTACGTTCCGCCCGTTCGCCGGTTACAACGATGACATTAGCATCATCACCATCCAAATTTTCCTGTGCTGAAGCCACAGCAGGAATACAAAGCGCCATCGACGTAAAAAAAGCTCTACGAATCACAAGTCACTCCATCAAAAGAATGGCACGGCGATAAGCAGAATGAGTGCTACTGTAAATGATAATTAATCGCATTAGCATGAACGACATATGCGCAGGCGTCTAAAGGTGCGTCCTAGAATGGCGCCTACAAAATATTATCATCCACCAAATATCTGCGCGCCTCCGCGTTATATAATTACCCAAATACGCAATAAATAATCCAACATGACGTTTGGACACGCGCAACAGAACTATGTTCACTTTGTCAACTTCGCGGCAATTCTGCGTGTTCCAGCTTTGCTCTTGTTGTGCTTCGCGCCGATTCCAATGGCGCTGCACAAAGCGCTTTCCTACAGGGCGCTTAGCCTGCTACCAATGCGAACGGACGGGGATCGCAGGAGAAGGCTTTGGCGAGTTTGGAAGCCAGTGAGAATAAAAGCGGGGTTTCGGGCCAAGTTGCGCGGCGGAAATTTTACGGTTGGCATAATGCTGCCCTGTTATTTGCAATTCAGTTCGCGGCGTCCGGGTTCGTGTATTTTGCCTATGCCGCAATTTTCCCAGCGATGGTCGAGGCAATGGATTGGAACCGTGGTTCTGCCTCTCTCGCCCATAGCCTCAGCTTTCTGACGCTGGGCCTCAGTTATCCGCTGACCGCCTGGATGATCGGAAAGTGGGGCGTGCGATTGACCCTGACCACTGGACTGCTGATGATGATGGCCAGTCTGTTGCTGACCATTTTCTTCGTCACACAAATTTGGCACTGGACGCTCGCCTGGGGCGTCGTGATGGGCATGGCCATGGCTCTGGCTGGACCGCTATGCGGGCAAACCGTTGTCATCCAATGGTTTAACCTTAAACGAGCCACAGTTTTAGGGATTATCATGACAGGCAATGCGCTAGGCGGATTTGTCGCGCAACCCGTGCTGATCCGTGTCATGGAAGGGGCTGGCACCTGGCAATCGGGCTGGTATGTCAGCCTGATTGCGGTCATCATCGCGATCTTGCTGGCCCAGTTCATTATCAACCGGCCTGCGGATATCGGTCAGCATTCCGACAATATTGATCCGAGCGCTCTGTCAGCTGATGGCAAAAAGGCGGCAGCCAAACCGCGGACCTATCGCAGCGACCATAGCTGGACCATCCCGCAGGTGTTTCGCACCCGCGCGGTTTATTTGATCATCACGATCAACATTTCCTATCTGGCGATCGGGACATTTTTGCTGACCCATGGTTCGCTCTATATATCCGACACCGGCATGTCTAAAATCCAGACGGCGTCAGTGGTCAGCATCTTTATCATGGGGAGCGGGCTGGGCCGGGTCCCCGCAGGGTGGCTCGGCGATCGGTTTGAGCTGCGCTGGCTGATGGCCGCGATGATGGGCGCGATGCTGTTCGGCTTTGTCCTTTTGTGGGCAGTCGCCGATTTCATGGGCCTGGGCATTGCCGCCTTTATCTTGGGGCTATGCTATGGCGGTTTCTTTGCTTTGTCCCCTGCCCTGACCAGCAATTTTTTCGGGCCGGAAAGCTTCGCCAAGATCAACTCGGTTTTTGCGCCGGTATTGCTGCCCTTTGTTGCCATGGCGCCAGCCGGTGCGGGTTATATTTTCGAGATGAATGGCAGTTATGATATCGCGTTTCTGATCGGCTCTATCCTGCTCAGCCTGTCGCTGATATCGGCCATTTGTTTGAAGCCGCCAATCCATGAGACCAGGCCGGAACCGGCTGAACAAGGCGCCCAATAATAAGCGCGGTGTGGAGGTTCAGACTTTACCGTCGCTCGACAGCAACGCGGCAATCGGCTTCGTGCCTTTGCGACCGGCCAATATGATCATCAATATGGTCGTAAACGGCACCGCCAATATAGCGCCCGGAATCCCCCACAAGGTGCTCCAGACCGACAGCGCGACCAGCACGACCATCGGACTGAGATTGACTGATTTGCTCAACATGCGCGGCTCTACCACGTTGCCGATAATCACCTGCGCCCCGGTCATCAGACCGGTGGCGATCAGAGGAACGGTGAGCGTTCCGAACTGCGCGACCGCAAACAACGCCGGAAAAGCGACGCCGACAATCGAGCCGATATAGGGAATATAATTGAGCAGACCGATAATGATCGCCCAAAGCGCTGCATATTCGATACCAAGAACAATCATGATGACCCAGCAAATGACACCCAACATGATGTTGATCAGTGTCTTGGTCGCCAGATAACTGCCGATATCATGGTTGATCCGGGCAATCATATTCAGCGTGTCTTTGGAGTCCGTTGCGCTGCCAAATGCCCGGCGGACCTTGTCCGGAAAGCCGGTAATCTCGCTCAGCATAAACGAGGCATAGAGGATGGTGATAAAGATGAAGCCACCAAAGCTGGTCAGCGACGACAGGACCGACTGGGCGATCGCCGCGATATCGATTTCGGTCAGCAACCGCGTAGCAAACTCACTGACGGCTTTGACCACTGCCTCGCTGCCGCGATCAATCATCAGCCCGGGCGAAGCCATCATGTCGCCCATATCCGCTTTAACCGCTGCGGTTTCTGTGGGCGCGGGAAACCAGTCTGCAAACAGATTTTCCAAATTAGTCTGATATGTCGGCAAGGATGGCACCAAGGTTTGCAGGCTTGCGACGAGCATCCGGGTCATCGCGAACAACAGAAGGATCACTCCGAACAATGCCAGCGTCGCCCGTATCCACATTGGCGAGCGGCCCAGACCCGGTATGCGGGCAACCGCAGCACTGGCCGCATAGAGTATCTGGAGCAGAATGATGGCCGTCACGATGGGCAGGATGATGTCTTTACCAATATAGAACAACCAGCCGATCATGATCGTTATACCGACCGAGAAAAATATCGTGCTGACGCGGCCGTGTAACATTATCCTAAATCACCATTTTCCTGAGCGGCAAAAAGCCCGTGCAAGCGGTTGTTAAACATAAAATTCTGCGCTGTCATCACAACAGTTTTACATGCCCTCCTGTAACATCTGCACAGGATCGCGACTAGCATCTTGACGGCGCGCCCCCTTCTCGGCCAATAGCCGCTATGGCTGACGACATTTCTTCCCTTCCGCATGATGAACTGAGCCGCCGCGGCTTGCTATTTGTTCTCTCTTCTCCTTCTGGCGCCGGCAAATCGACGCTGGCACGAATGCTGCTGGAGGCGGATGACCAGATCGCGATGTCGGTGTCCGTCACCACACGGCCACAGCGGCCCGGTGAAGAACATGGCAAAGACTATTATTTCGTCTCGGGCGAAGAATTTGAAGAGATGGTCGCCGATAACGCGTTCCTGGAATATGCGACCGTCTTCGGGAACCGCTATGCAACGCCCGCCGCCCCGGTTCAAAAAAACCTCGAGGACGGACAGGACGTTTTATTCGATATTGACTGGCAAGGCACACAGCAGCTTTATCAACGCGCTGGCGAAGACGTTGTGCGGATATTCATTCTGCCGCCATCGCTCGCCGCGTTGCGCGAACGGCTTGAAAGCCGGGCAACCGATAGCAACGAAATAATCGACAGCCGCATGCAACGCGCGACCAGTGAGATCAGCCATTGGGATGGCTATGACTATGTTCTGATCAACGACGACCTCGACGCCTGCTTCACCAAAGTCAAACAGATCCTCGCAACCGAGCGCATGCGCCGGTCCCGCCAGACAGGCCTGATCGGCTTTGTCCGAGACCTTGTGGCGCAAGAGCGCTAAACCTGCTCCCGATATACCCGATTTGGGTTTAAATTACTGACGAATATTAGCTGATTTTAATATTCTCCGTATATGATTCTGGATCGATACCGGACGAAGGCAGGGATGTTAAACAAGTTCAAAGCTATCCATAGGGGCGGGCTGCGCGTTTTTGCGTTGTGTTTGGCTGCGCTGTTTTTGCCTTCCGCTGCCTTTGGCGCCCAGACGCTCAACACCACCAGCAGCACCTCTTGCTCAGCGCAGGGTGGATCACTCGTCGGTGGCAACATCCTAACCGATTTCGACAATGGTACTTTTGGCAGCGAGGATGGATCTCCTGATCAGTCGCCCAGCACCAATCCCTATCCCGGTCAGATTTCCGGCGGGATATTTGCGAATTTCTACAGTTTTTTCCACGGTGCCTATGGTTATGTTGCCAATCCCGTCAATCCGCGCAACAGTTTCCAGCATCCCGATATTACCGACCCCGTCTATGGCGCCACCGGACGATTTTTCGCGTCGGATCCCAATACCGACACCCCAACCATCAATTTCACCGCGCTAAACGTGAATCCCAATGAAAATTATCAGCTATCGTTCTGGGCAGCCAATAGTGAGCCCAATGGCGCGCCGAATAACATCAATCTTGAAATAGACGGAATTGTATCGCTCAATACCGGCCCCTTGCAGGCGTTCCCGTCCGCGCTGGAGTGGAAAAAATACCAGTTTGTCTTCAACTCCGGCAATCGCACGGAAATATTAATCGCTCTGCGATCCCTGGAAACCGGTGCGGGTGGACGCGATTTCTATCTCGATAATGTCGAAATGGAATTTTGTTCCCTGACTGGCAGTGACATTACCGGCACCAATTTTTCCGATGTCGATCGCGATGATCTGTTTCAATCTGCCCGTGAGGCCGGACTGTTTGCGATTAATGTCGACCTTTTCGATACGCAGGGCGACTTTGACCCGGCCAATGATATTTATGTCAGCGGCACCAGCAGCAGCACGGACGGCAGCTTCAGCTTTATAAACGTCCCCGCTAATCCCAATTATGAGCTTCGGGTGTTGGTCAACGATCCTGATCTTCCGGCCGGAGCAACCTCGGGAACCGCATCGACCCTGGCCGTCAACCTGCCGTCGAGTAGCAATTCCAACGATAATGACTTCGGTTTTGACCTGCCCCGGCCCAATCTGACAATTAACAAAAGCTCGACCGTTTATGACGCCAGCCAGTTCGGCGGATTCTCGGTCCCGCTACAGGATATCGCCTATACCATATTGGTGGAAAATGACGGTGGCGAAGGCGCGGACAGAGACGGGCTTTTTGTTGTTGATCAGCTGCCCGGTACGCTCACCTTTTACAATGATGATTTTGACGGAGCCGGCGCCATCACCAACGATCCGATAATTTTTACCCAATCGTCCACCGGACTCGACTTCGACTATAACCGGGACGTCGCCTTTTCCGATGGTAACAGCCCGCCCACCAATTTTTCCGATTGCGATTATGACCCTGCCGTCGGCTATGATCCGAATATCAAATATGTCTGCCTAAATCCGAAAGGTGTGATGACGGGCGGCAGCACGCCACGCAGTTTCACCGTCCAGTTTCGCGCGCGGGTCAATTAGCGCCTATTCCACCTGCTTGGTGTAAAGACCGTCAAACACGGTTGTCCAACTCTGCCCGTCATCGCTCGACGACTGCCAGTGCTGGCGGACGCTCATGACATTTTCGCCATCCTTGTTCGGCGTCCACGTGACGCGGTTGATCGGAGAGCCTTTGACATAGCCCGGTATGTTGGCATTGCTTAGCACCATCGCGCCATTCTCATCCAAGCCGCCTTCGACGTATAAAGCGGTTCCATCCGCGCCCATCCAGGTCTGATGCCATCGCTGGCGCGTGGTGTCGTAAAAGCTCATGCTCATGCCGGTATAACTGCCGTTGGTCTGATATTCCTCGCGGATGACGCAACCACCATGTTGCGCGCTGATGCGATTAATCGCTGTCGATTCCTCTTTGCCCGCCGGTGTGACATCCCACGTCCCGATCCAGAAATCGAAGGCACGATGATCCGCGCTGGCGCAGGGCAATGGTTTGACGGTTTGGGGTTGAACGGTCGGGGGTTGGGCACTTTGGGAAAAAACGGGGGATGGTACCAACAAAGCCGCAAACAAAGCGCAGATTAGGGGTTGGGCGCTTTGGGTACTGAAACCGGGGATGCCGGGCCGGGAAAAGGAGCTTGCCCATGCGGTAGGCAAAAATTCCCGCAATACCAAATTACGAACCACGTTTATCATGCGGCACCATCCCCCTTTATTAAAGCCAAGTGGCGATCCTAATGCGTAACCAAACAGGACCACAATGTGGCTCAAGACAACATTATGCCAGGGCGCATCGCCAAGGCAGCTGCTTTCGACGAAAAGGGGACCGGCTTCGACAATCGTTCATCCAGCATTGACCAAACCGGCCAAAACTCCGCCAAAGCGTGCTGAAGTCACTGTTTATTAAAAGCTTCATGGCAGTGTAAATATCCAATTTACCAGCTTTCTGATGTGAGAAGCAGCGCGTGACAGATAATCCCTCTGGCAGCTCCTTTGGCAGCCGCAATCAAAGATGGCCGCTGAGCCGGTTTTTGGCCGGCTTTCTGCTCTTCAGTGGCGCCTATGCGATCATCAACCAGCTACCACTCACACAATCCATCCTCTATCGTGCTGCGGCTTTCGATTATACCAGCGCCGGACTGGCCGCTGTCTCCTTTGCGGTTCAGGCTTTGGCGCTGCTGGCAGCCCTGCTCTGGCTGTCGCACCGATGGCTTGTGGCAACGCTGGCACTGGTGGCGCTCTCGGCCGGTATTAACATGGTCTATGGCCAAATTGTTGGTGACACGCTCGATCTTCAAAAAACCGGCTGGCTGCTGACCGAAGCGCGGCAAGCGGGAGAAGCCGCCGGAGAATTTGCGGCCCCCCTTGCGCTCGCCATCGGCAAATTATTGGTTGCTGTCGCGCTGTTCATTAGCGCACGTCGCTTGCTGCACGGATATATCTGGCCCTCGATAAGCAGCGGTGTTTCGAGCAAAATATTGACAATCGCTTTATTAGCGCTGCTAGCGGCACCTTCGGCTATCTGGCCTTTACTGAACCTCCATCCGCTAGGCGCGGAGCGCAACATATATAGCTATGCCGCAGCCATATTATCCGCCGATCCGCCGCCAGAGCGGGCCTCCGTCACAGCCGTTCCTAAATCCGATCCACAGGTCCGCAAAATCATTTGGCTGATCGATGAAAGCGTTTCTTACAAAGCCTATAATCAGATTATCGCGCCGCGATTGGCCAATCATGCCCCTGTCGACTTCGGCGAGGCGGCATCCATGGGCCATTGCAGCACACCATCTAATGTCGCGCTGCGCTCCGGGGTGCCGGTGCGCTCGGTCAGTAGCACTACGGACCTTCGCCAAATGGCTTCGATCTGGCGCTATGCCGCCAAAGCGGGCTACACCACCATGATGATTGACGGCCAGGTCACAGGGCCTCCACAAAATCTGCTACTGCCGCCTGAAAAAGCGTTGATCGATCACTATGAAAGCGCCGCCTCCGGCATGACAACTGATCGCAAAATTGCCCGCTCGCTCAACGCTCGACTGAAGACAGACACCCAGCAATTTATCTATGTGATCCTGCGCGGCGTGCACTTCCAATATCGCGATCATTATCCCGCCGGGACACTACCTGAAAGCAGCAGCACGCACGCCCAATATGATGCAGCCATTTCCTATTCCAAAGCTGGTTTTTTCGATGCGCTGCTCGATGGTGTCGATCGGTCCCAAGTCGCGATTTTCTATACCTCGGACCATGGCCAGAACATAGAGAAAGGCGTAACCCCGCATTGCAGCGGCACGCCGGTCAGAGCAGAATTTTCCGTGCCCCTCATCGCCTTTCTGCCCCCATCGACCCAGGAAAGCTTCACTGTCGCACCTCCGGGCGGGCGCAGCCAAAGCCAGCTATTCCCAACCACGCTATCGCTGATGGGATATGACACAGCCTATGCGAGCAAGCGCTACGACAACATCCTGACAGCGCCCACTGCTCGCTATGTCTGGTTCGGACGCGGGGTTGTGCCAGTAAAGGATGGCGGGACGATTGATGTGCAGAGCGGAACGCGGTTTCCGGGGCGTTAGCAATTTCCATTTAACTGCGTTCAATACCCAATAATCAACTGATCATCTTTCATCGTGACAGACCCCAAACGCGATAGAGCGTTCAAACCCAGAAGGGATACGGCCGGTCCGTCTTCCATGATGGCAATATCGATTTCGCCCAGCACCCTGCCGCCAATTGTCACATTATCGACTTGCTGCCAGGTCATCGGGCTATAGCCAGAAGCTGTTCTTATGCGGTGGTGGGAAGGCTGGTTTGCTTCCAATCCCACACGCGTTGCATCCGCTGCGTTCAGAACGACGACAGAGGCGCCGGTATCAATGGCAAATCGCACCCTAACGCCGTTCACATGGCCGTTGATGTAAAACAGGCCATCACCATCCCGTTCAACAATATATCTGTCGGCTAAACTGACTGGTGTAATCTGTGCAATATTGGCTTGCGGCGGCGCGGCAAGATCGGGCGAATGCGGTTCCGCCGTGTATAAAATGACTTGCAGAATAGCCAAAGCTATACCAAACAACAGAAGTAGGCCCAGAAACCTGAACATATTGGACTGCCGTCTATTTACCGTTATCGGGGGCATAACGTAACAACGTGTAACATTTATAAGGGTTGCAATACAGGTAATTATTTATTTATTTTTAATTTACAGCAATGTAAATAATGCTGTATTTACTTGTATATTAAACAGATATTACAATCACGCTATTCTCACAAGCTTTGAAGCTGGTCAATCATACAGCGCCGTAAAAAAGCAACTTGTCAAAAGAACATATATAGAACATAATACGGCCTTATGACCCGCTGGACTCTCCTCCACATCTTCGGCAAAGCACGCACATGAGCCTTACCCATATTAAAGTGAAAGGCGCCCGGGAGCATAATCTCAAGGGCGTCAATATCGACCTTCCCCGCGACAAATTGATCGTCATTACCGGACTTTCCGGCAGTGGTAAGTCGAGCCTGGCGTTCGACACCATCTATGCCGAGGGGCAGCGGCGCTATGTCGAATCGCTTTCCGCCTATGCGCGCCAGTTTCTTGAGATGATGCAGAAGCCGGATGTGGAGCATATTGAAGGCCTCTCCCCCGCCATCTCGATCGAGCAAAAGACGACCTCGCGCAATCCGCGTTCGACGGTTGCGACGGTCACCGAGATTTACGACTATATGCGTCTGTTGTGGGCGCGCGCGGGTGTGCCTTATTCCCCCGCGACCGGAGAACCGATTACCGCGCAGACGGTGAGCCAGATGGTCGACCGGGTTATGGCGCTGCCAGAGAAAACCCGCTTTTATCTGCTCGCACCCGTCGTGCGCGGGCGTAAGGGCGAATATCGCAAGGAATTGCTGGAGTGGCAGAAAGCGGGCTTTACCCGTGTTCGCGTTGATGGCGAATTTTACGATATTGAAGAAACGCCCAAGCTCGACAAAAAGCTGAAGCACGACATTGAAGTGGTCGTCGACCGTTTGGTCGTTCGCGCCGAGACCGACAATAAAGAGGGCATGGAAACCAGGCTGGCCGACAGTTTTGAAACGGCGCTGCGCCTGGCCGATGGACTCGCCTTTGTCGATCTGGCGGAGGGAACGGTTGCCGAGGCCATGGCCAAAAAGTCTCCCTCCCCTTCAGGGGAGGGATTAAGGGAGGGGAAGTCCGGTAAGGACGAAACTTCCCCCCTCCCAACCCTCCCCCCTGAAGGGGAGAGGGCTCAGGGCAAGATGAAGGGCACAGGCCTGCCCGACAATCGCATTGTTTTCTCCGAACGCTTTGCCTGTCCGGTGAGCGGTTTCACGATTGAGGAGATCGCACCGCGGCTCTTTTCGTTTAACGCACCGCAAGGCGCCTGCCCTGCCTGTGACGGGCTGGGTGAAAAGCTGCATTTTGATACACAATTGGTCGTGCCCAATCCGGCGCTGTCCATCAAGAAGGGCGCGGTCGTGCCATGGGCCAAGTCTAATCCGCCTAGCCCCTATTATATGCAGGTACTTGGCAGTCTCGCGAAGCATTTTGAATTTTCGCTCGATACGCCGTGGCAGGATCTGTCCGAGCATCACCGCGATATCATCCTCAACGGCACGCAGGGCTTGCCGGTCACGCTGCGCTTTCAGGACGGGCGGAAAAGCTATGAGGTCAAGAAGCCGTTTGAAGGCGTGGTCGGTAACCTCACCCGCCGGATGCTGCAAACCGAGAGCGCATGGATGCGCGAAGAGCTAGCCAAATTTCAGGCCGCAGCGCCGTGCGAAGTCTGTCTCGGCGCCCGCCTGAAACCCGAAGCGCTAGCGGTCAAAATTGCTGGCGAAGATATCAGCATCCCGACCCGCCGCAGTGTCGGAGACGCGCTGGCCTTCTTCAACGGCCTCGCCGACCAGCTCGACAAAACGCAAAAGCAGATTGCCGAACCGATCCTGAAGGAAATTATCGAACGGCTCGGGTTTCTCAACAATGTCGGCCTCGATTACCTCAATCTCGACCGGACCAGCGGCACATTATCCGGTGGAGAAAGCCAGCGCATCCGTCTTGCGAGCCAAATAGGTTCAGGATTAAGCGGCGTCCTCTACGTTCTGGATGAACCCAGCATCGGCTTGCATCAGCGCGATAATGACCGGTTGTTGACCACACTCAAGCGCCTGCGCGATCTCGGCAATACTGTTATTGTCGTCGAACATGACGAAGATGCTATACGGACAGCAGATTATGTCGTCGATATGGGCCCCGGCGCCGGCGTCCGCGGCGGCGAAGTTGTCGCCGAAGGAACGCTCAAACAAATCCTGAAATCCAAAAAATCCTTGACTGCAGCGTACCTGAATGGTTCTCGCGAGATTGAGGTCCCGGCCAAGCGCCGCAAAGGCAATGGCAAGAAGCTGACCGTCCATGGCGCGACGGCCAATAACCTACAAAATGTCACTGCGTCGATTCCGCTCGGTACATTCACCTGCGTCACTGGTCTTTCGGGTTCTGGCAAATCATCGCTGACGATTGATACGCTTTATGCGTCGGCAGCGCGCACGCTCAATGGCGCGCGAGTGATTGCGGGCAAGCATGACAAGATAACCGGCCTGCAATATTGCGACAAGGTTATCGATATCGATCAATCACCTATTGGCCGTACCCCTCGGTCCAACCCGGCGACTTATACTGGCGCCTTCACCAATATCCGCGACTGGTTTGCCGGCCTGCCCGAAGCGGCGGCGCGCGGCTATAAACCGGGTCGGTTCAGCTTCAACGTCAAGGGCGGACGCTGCGAAGTGTGTCGCGGCGACGGGCTGATCAAGATCGAGATGCACTTCCTGCCCGATGTCTATGTGACCTGCGAGGAATGTGGCGGCAAACGCTATAATCGCGAAACGCTGGAAGTGAAATTCAAGGGCAAGTCCATCGCCGACATACTCGACATGACGGTCGAAGACGCGGTGAGCTTCTTCAAGGCCGTCCCGCCGATCCGTGACAAAATGGCGATGCTTTATGAAGTGGGGCTTGGCTATATCAAGGTCGGGCAGCAGGCGACGACGCTTTCCGGTGGCGAGGCCCAGCGGGTGAAGCTCGCCAAAGAACTTTCCAAACGCTCCACTGGACAAACGCTCTATATTCTCGACGAGCCGACAACCGGGCTCCATTTCGAGGATGTTCGGAAGCTGCTGCAAGTGCTCCACCAACTGGTCGAGCAGGGCAATAGCGTGGTCGTGATCGAACATAATCTCGACGTCATCAAGACCGCGGACCACATACTCGACCTCGGCCCGGAAGGCGGGGTGCGCGGCGGCGAGATTGTAGCCGAGGGCACACCGGAACAGGTCGCGAAGGTCAAAGGCAGCTTTACCGGTGGCTATTTGAAGGACATGCTGGCGAAGTAGCAGGTGGTCGGATATTGGGGCTTGCTGGAACTTTGATCTTGCGTCCCATTCCGTCGTCATCCCGAGCCTGCCCCTCGATAGGCTCAGGGCGAACGGGTTTTCAACCGTATCGTCACCATCTTACTTGACACTGCCCTGTCCCCGATCACACATTCGTGCCCATGAAACTCAGCCCGCATTTCTATCTCAGCGAATTTACCCAATCGCAGACCGCTACCCGGTTGATGCTCGACAATACACCAGGGCGTGCGGAGATTGCGGCGCTCACATTGCTGTGCGAAAAAGTGCTGGAACCAGTGCGGGAAAATTACGGGCGCCCGGTCAATATCTCCTCCGGCTATCGCTCACCAGCAGTCAACCGCGCACTGCGGGGCTCCCGCAATAGCCAGCACACCAAGGGCGAAGCGGCCGATTTTGAGATTGCGGGCATTTCCAACCTGCGCATCTGCCAGTGGATGGAACGCCGCCTAAACTATGATCAGCTGATTTTGGAATTTTACCAGCCTGGCATCCCGGCAAGCGGTTGGGTGCATGTTTCCTACCGCGAACCGTTTCGCAATGCAGAACTTACCGCCCGCCGCGTGGTCCGTAACGGACGGCGGACAACAGAATATCTCGAAGGGATTGTGGGTTAGCGTTTTAGCGTGCGCTTTGGATCACCTTTGCCTGCCACAAGATGAACACCGGTGCGATCAGCTCCAGCGCCATGCCGCCCAGCTGCCAGCTCTCTGCCCCGCCAAGACTGAGATAGGACAGCAGTCGCCCCAATCCGCCGATAAACACGGCCAGTATCGCCATCCGAAAGACCAGGGCCCGTCCGACCATATCGCCGGCGGAATAGAATAGCATCGCGGCAATCCCGATATATACACCGGACAAATAGCGGAACTGATTGTCCATCGCGCTGGAAAAGGGCTGACCATCCATCAACTGCGCCGCGCCAAACCAAAGGCCGGTGACACCGAAATAGAAGGGAATAAAAGCGAAAATGATCGTCCCGATACGAAATAATGTCATGATAATGTCCCCCAATTGGCTCCTCCTCTGTCGCGGAAGGTAGCTTTCACAACCGCCACCTTAACAACCCAAAAAAACAATGCTAGCCCCGCGCTATCGAAACGGTATTTCTCTGGATTGGCCTGGTCTTGGCAGGCACAGGATTGGCGCTCACGCTGCGCGCCGATTTGCCGTTTTTGCGCAATCCGATCCGCCGCACATCGGCAAAAATCGTCCGGCATGACCGCCGTTACGAAGATGGCGCGACCGTATACCAGCCCGTCTTCCTGTTCGCCGACGAAAGAGGCGTATTTATCGAGGTCCGTGATTCTGTCTATTTGCCCTTCCCCAAACCCGTGATCGGCGAGATGGTCGAAATCGTCTATCCGGAGGGCTATCCCGAAAAAGCGCGCATCCCATACCCCGTCTTTCGCGCTTTGCTCTACGCGATGCTGGGCTATGCCTTTGTGGTGCTGGGGATGGAGATTACCGGCTGGTGGTGAGCGGGACCTGGATTGCCCGAATAGCCATATAGATTTTCACACGCTTCCCGCTAATTTGACGAATGAAGCATGCGCCATTCCGTGCGCTGAGCCTTTCTCGCTGCAATATGCCTGATCGGCTCTGGTCCATCCGACCGTTGCCAACATTGTTATTCTTGAGGATATGTTAAAATGAAAATTGCTGAACGCATTGAATATGCCACCAAACCGCAGCCGCTCACCTGTGATCCCGATGATTTGGTCGTCGACGCAGTGAAGCGGATGGCCGATAAAAATTATGGCTCCATCATAGCAACCGACAAAGCCGATCATATTCTGGGCATGATGACCGAGCGGGATATATTGAAACGGCTTATCGCCGAAGGCCGCGATCCCAAGAAAACCACGGTCGGCGACATTATGACGACGTCGGTGAGAACCGCCAAAGCCGATGATGATCTGAACGACTGGCTGCGGATAATGTCCAACGAGCGTTTTCGCCGGCTGCCTATTGTGGACAATGACAACAAGCTCCTGTCAATTATGACGCAGGGTGATTTCGTATCCTATACCTGGCCCGAGCTGGTGCAGCAGGCGACAACCATGGCCAAAGCTACCTTTGGCGAGTCTCTCAGCCTGCCCCGCATCCTGGGCGGCATATTGGTCTATACGCTTGTGCTCATTATAGCGGTCGGTTTGATCCGCTAACGCCCCATGTCCCGTTGGATGGTGCGGCTGGCCATATAGAAGTGGAAGACGGACCATATATAGAGACATTTGAATATGATCATCGACCATTGCAGCCCATCAGCATTGGCCGAGTCACAAGCAGTTTGCGCAGCAAGGGCGAGATTGGATGCTTTGCAGGCCTCAAGCGAGAGGGCGGGATCAATTCCGGACAGGAATGTTGCATTCAATATCGTCGATAGCCCGCCAATCAGCGGCGGTCCAAGGCCATAGCCGAGCAAGTTCACGATGAACAAAGTGACCGCGACAGCGGTTGCTCTCATCCGGCTGTCGACCACACCGCTGGGCACAGCATAAAGCGGGCAGAGATAGGTATAGAGCAGCATCTGGCCGACCATCATGAGCGGGACCGCCACCCATAAGGATTCCGCCAGATAGCCGGTAACATGCATCGGAATGACGCCAAGCAACGCGAACATGGGAATAAGCGCCAGGGCCTTGGGGAAGCGTTTAGCATATTTGTCCGCCAGAAAGCCCGACATATAGGTGCCAATGGAGGCCATGACAGCGAGCGCCATGGCGATTTTCACCGATGCATCAAATATCGACATGTCATGGGTGCGGATCAGGAAGGACACGAAAAACTGGCCCACCCCATAGTTGACGAACGAGGCAATGGTGACGCCCATGGTCACATGCCAATAGGATGGTTTCTTTGACAATATCTTGAGCACTTCGCGAAAGCCGACTTGCTCCTTATTCTGCATCTCCGGCGGATCTGTATAACCGCGCGGGGGCTCCTTGACCGTCATCTTCACGATCATCGCGACAATGATGCCGGGAATGCCGACCACGACAAAGGCGACGCGCCAGCCTTCGATATTCGGCCAGTCCAGCAGATTGACCGCCCAGGTCCAGTTCCAGCTGGCGAGCATCGCTCCGACGGTCGCGCCATCCAGATTACCGACAACAAAGCCGCCAAAAACATAGGCCACCATACCACCGAGCGGTATGCCGAGGGCATAGACAGACACCGCGGTTGAGCGTTCTGTCGGAACAAAATAATCGGCGATGATCGAATTGGCCGGCGGCGAACAACCGGCCTCGCCGATGCTCACGCCGATACGGAAGATGAACAGCGCGATAAAACTGGTCGCAAACCCGCACAAGGCGGTCATCAGGCTCCACAAGGCCACCGATCCGGCAATGATCCAGACCCGATGATGCTTTTCCGAGAAGCGGGCAATCGGTATGCCGACAAAGGTATAAAGGATCGCAAAGGCAGGCCCACCGAGCAGCCCCATTTGCCAATCCTCTACCCCGAAGCTTTCCTTGATAGGTTCGGTGAGGATGTTGATTATCGTGCGGTCGATGAAATTGAAGATGTAGACCGTCAGCAATATGCCCAATATATATTTGCGGTAGTTGCGGCTTCCATATCCCGTGTCAGGGGTTCCAACATGGTCGGCGTGCGAAACGGTACTTGCTGTAGCTTCAGCCAAATTCAGACTCCCCTGATATTTTCCCGTCAATATGCGCGCACGACGGTTTTTTGATACGATACCGAATTTTTCGCCATTGTATATTCCAATATCCATTTCCGATCGCGCGATCCAACCGGCATCCGTCCCACCATAAGGACCGGGCTTTTCACAACCCTGTTTATCGGCTAGCCAGCGACGATCATTTTTATCGGAGTATTCCATGCAGTTTGATGACGTTATTCTCGGCCGCCGCAGCATACGCGGCTATAAACCCGAACCTGTCGCACGGGAGCTGATCGAAGAAGTGATCGGATTGGCGATGCGCGCGCCGTCATCGATGAATACCCAGCCGTGGAATTTCTATGTCATCACCGGCGAGCCGCTGGAAAAAATTCGCAGCGGCAACACCGAACGGATGCTGGCCGGCGTCCCGCAATCGCGCGAATTCCGAACTGGCGAGGCCTTTGCCGGCCAACATCGCGAACGACAGATCGGTGTTGCCAAGCAGTTATTTTCCGCGATGGAGATACAGCGCGAGGACAAGGAAGCACGGCAGGATTGGGTGATGCGAGGCTTTCGCCAATTTGATGCGCCGGTCTGCGTAATCATCACCTATGACCGCGTTCTCGACGGCAGCGACGATACACCGTTTGACTGTGGCGCCGTGGCAACGGCATTGGTCAACGCCGCCTGGTCGCGCGGGCTGGGCACCGTCATCAACAGCCAGGGCATCATGCAATCCCCGGTTGTCCGCGAACATGCCGGAATTGCCGATGATCAGGTGATCATGAAAAGCATCGCGCTGGGCTGGCCCGACGAAAGCTTCCCCGCGAACGAAGTTGTCTCAACCCGTAAGCCGATCGACGAAGCCGCTACCTTTGTCGGCTTCGACGGCTAGGGTTGTCGGGAATAGCGTGACTTGGTCGCTATAGTCAGAACGCCACAGAGATCTCGTCCGACGTGGCAAAAAAAAGAAGCCATAGACGTGTGCCAAATCAGGACACACCATCCGACCATCTGGAAAAACCTTGGCTAACCGCCATATTTTGTGTTAACTCTTTGTTAGGGTTCGCAAAAAACTGAGGCTATGGCCTCCCAAACCGGGGTATAACATGAAAAAATTTCTTGCTGTTTCATCCATCGCTGCGCTGATGATAACAGCGACCAATGCACAAGCGGCTTCATTTGTCTTTCCATCTGATTCTACCGCTTTCTCGTCAGCCACCAACGGTACTGGTACTATTCCAAGCGGGGGCCAGAGCGCATATATGTGGACGTCTGGTGACTTTATCAGCCAGACGATTTCCGGAACCGGTCTCGCTTCGGTTGGCTCTTTTCAAAACAGTTTCATGATTGAAAATTTTACGGGCGGAACTGATCTGTCCATTGCGGCACTTATTAATGGCACAACCGTTGGCATGTTCGACATAGTCGCATGTAACTTTTGCTTCGACATTCAAATGATTGATGTAAGCTTCTCCTTTGGTGCCATTGCAGGAGCGGGTAGCTATGATATCAGCTACGTCCTCCAAAATACTCTTGCCAGTGGGGGTGGCTCTATCGCATTTCTCGATGGCGGACGCGGGACATTGACCAGCGCAGTTCCTGAACCAGCAACATGGGCTTTCATGATCTTCGGCTTTGGAGCCATCGGTGGTGCGATGCGTCGCCAGAAGAATATGGCGCGTAAAGCGAATGTAAAAGTCAGCTACGCCTGAGCTTTCCGGCAAAATTACCCCAAAGCCCTGCCAGAGCAATCTGGCGGGGCTTTTTATTTGTGCGTTGATGGTCGGCTTTCGGGATATCCCGCGGCTGAACTAAAACAGATGCTTGTTAAAGGCTCTTTCCTACATATATCCAAATAGGTTATATTGTTCATTTCAACCAACCATATCTGCCTCCCCCGGCAGCTATGATACCAGAAAGGAATGACCATGGGATTTCAGGATGATTTTGCGCGTAATGTGCAGGACCGGCAGAACGGCGAGGATGTGGAGGTGCTGCACGGGCACGGATCCCGGGAGTTACCAAGCCATGAGGAGATCCTCAACCCGGTTCCGGATGACGAACCCTGCCCCTCCCCTGCGCCGCGCCATGATGGCTGGACGCCCGATGTGCGGGTCAAGTTTCTCGAGGCGCTGTCGAATTGCGGCAATGTCAGTTCGGCGGCGGCCTTTGTCCAAATGTCGCGGACCGCGGCCTATAATTTGAAGCAGCGCGATGTGGATTTTTCGCGCTGCTGGGATGCCGCCATATTGCTGTCGCGCGGGGACGCAACAGACGTGTTGCAGGACCGGGCGATTAACGGGATTGAAGAGGAGGTCTATCATCAGGGCGAAGTGGTCGGCACGCGAAAGCGTTATGACAGCCGCCTGCTGCTCGCCCATACCGGGCGGCTCGACAAGCTGGCCGAGCGGATATCGGTCAGCCGCGGCGCCGCGCGCTTTGGCGAGATGCTGGACGCGATTGCTGCGGGTAAGGACACGACCGTGCTCATAACCGAGCCCACCACGACCGAAATTGCGGAGATTGTTGCAGAAGCCGAAGCCGATGCCACCGTGCAGCAGGTGGAAGCCGCCTGCCTGCGCCGGAATAATGAGGCCGCCGCCGCTGAACTCACCACCGAAAAAGAGCCGAGCATGGACACATGGGAAGAAGCCGAGGCGCTCCATGGTCCGATGCATGAAGTTGACTGGGGCGACGACAAGCCGCTTGAATATTTGCGGATGACCGAGGATTTTGCGGCCGAACTCTGTGCCGACTATCCGCAGGTCAAAACGCGTGTCGTGACGCAGGATGACCCCGCCTTTGTCGCGACGATCGTGGCGTCCAGCGCGATTATGAAAGCCGGGCTGAGCAGCGCAAAGGGATGAGTCAACATTGTCAACTTCGTAAGGCTTTTCGGAGCGGCTAGACACGTCGACTGGGGCTGGAGCGCAAAAATCATCGTCTACACTTGCTTCGCGTCGCCTGCGGAGTGTGGGATGCTATTGTCTGGATGAAAATAGGAGAGCCCGACAGCTGGGTCGCAATGCCGCCGGACTCCCCCTTTTACGGAGTTATCGCGTGAAGCTTAAACCACCGTAAAGCATATTATGCCGGAAAATTCTAAATTTACTGTGACCAAGCTCACGGGTGGGAGAATTATATGGGAAAGCCGCTATGCGGTGATGGGGATACTAGCCCCCTTCCAAGAAGCCCGATGGCCGGGTCGCAATACCATCGGACTTCCGGAGGATTACCCCCTTGCGGGGTTCCCAAAGGGAAGTGCGATGTCGCCGCCCCCCGCAAAACTCTGCGAATAAAGCGACATCGCCTGATTGTGGTAGCAATGGTTTTTGCACAGGGTTGTGATGGCCATCACTCAGGCGAAAATATGTTATAATCATGGGGAAGCAGCAGCAACGGGGCCAGAAAGGAAGGACATGGCACATTATACCGGACGGCCGCGATTTGAATGGGACGAGGATGGACGGATCATGACACTGCTCAATCGCTTTGCCTTTGTCGATGATGCAAAAAGGGTTTGGAGCGTCCCCGCTAATGCGCGGGTAGATGGCGCTTCGATCCCAAAATTCGCCTGGTCCATACTGGGTAGTCCGTTTGTCGGCCGCTATCGCAAGGCATCGGTCGTGCATGACTGGTATTGCGATGTCCGCACCCGAAAATGGAAAGCAACCCATCGGATGTTTTACGAGGCGATGCGCACATCAAAGGTCAGCGGCGCCAAGGCGCGGATCATGTATGCCGCGGTTTACTATGCCGGGCCGCGCTGGGCCGTTGCAGCGGATTATGATAGCCGGCTGGCCGAGACTGTCTCGGCGGAGGCCTTTAGCCTGGAGCAGAGCGCGCTGGCAGCAGCCGAGGCGATTGAGCGGCCCGATGTCACGATCTGGCATCGCCGCGAAACCGATCCCCAGGCGTTTCTGGCCATGTGTGATGATTTTGCCAAAAGCTGCAAATCCATCGACGATGTCGAAGCGATGATCGAAGAGAAAATGGGTGCGACGGAATGAGGCGCGGCGTGAATAAGCAAACCCCCGTGCTCCTGCGCAGGCAGGAGCCTGTCTCCCTCCGGTTGGGTAAAGGCACGGCGGATAAAACAGGCGCATCGATTGCCAGCCCTGACCGCCGCGACAGAACATGGCATCGCACATGGACCCCTGCCTGCGCAGTGGCACGGACGTTTGCGCTAGATTTGGATGCTGCAAAAGATCTTGATCATCTGCGTCTGCCAGTCCCACAAGGATATCGATGGCAAAAAAAATGGGAGCCGATCCCCAAACGAATTTGGGTTTCGGCTCCCACTGCACCTGATCGGGGATACTGTCCTCTTGCGACTTCAGTATCCGCTGTTCCGGTGTCCGGTTTCCGGGCCAATATCGTTAGTGGTTTTCGGTTTTCCACATTAACGCTTGCGCGATATTGCTTCGGTTTAAACCCGATATTCGTCCAGTCACCCGATGATTGTTGTCCGTCTGCTCCGCTCCGGCTTGCGCCTTTGCTTCGCGGGTTTTTTCCAATCATCAATCGAAAGATCATTCTATTTTTCTTGCGAAAAACAATATGCTCGTTCCGATTATCTTCAGGCTTTAGATCGTCCCAACGGGTCATTGCTGACTGGTCGTCGGTTCCATTCAAACTCCGTCCGATAAATTCTATATGACACGAGTTTTCGAGTCGCTCCAAATGGCGAAGCGCCAGTTATCCACAGATGCGGATCTTTCTTGTGGAAAAACGGTTATCGGATTGTGGACAAGGTCACTGGGGGCGATTGGTCCGGCCTTTCTAATCGGGGGATATTTTGAAAGGGCCGGACCGTCACCACAGTCCCGGTGCCTATCGGGAGGAGGAGCGGCACACGAGACTGAAAGGGTTTTACGTATTAAACCTGAACGGTAGAGAACAAAATTATGCCGCTAACGGTCAGGGAGGCTACTATATTGAAAAGCGTTTTCATGGATTTTCTCCTGTTATCAAAAACGCCGATCAAACATCACTTTTCCTGTCTACTGATAGTCAGGAAATGGTCGTCAAACCGTTAAGTTTCAATTGAAAACGGAGATGAAGTAGTTGCGCGTTTTGCAACTGGAGGGACCTGGAAAATACGCTAGAAAATGCCTTCCAGCAGCTTTTTGCCCTTCTTTAGCGGGCTTTTCCGGAATTTGGTCTCTTCCGCGCCGATATAGGAGAAGATGCCACTCAGGGCCTGTTCGGTGACGCTATCCGTCAATCCATCGCGCGACAGATCCAGCCCGCCGATCGATGACAAGGCCGAAAGTGAGCCGAGGCTTTCCACCTGCTTATAGGCGCCGACTTCGCCCAGCGCTTTCTCAACCAGAGGACGAATTTTGATCGCCAGCTCTTCGCCGGACGTCTTGCGCAAATAGTCGGTTCCGCCCGTCCCGCCACCGGTGACAATGCCTACGCCATCGGTCAGCGTCAGATTATCAATGGCCGACCGGAAAATCGGCTTGGCTTCCAGCGCCGCCTTTCCTGCCGCATCATTGAGGTTTTTGGTGATATCTTTGGTCAGGCCAGCCTTGCTGGTGAAGCGCAATATCTTAGTCGCGTTTTTCAAGGGACCCGGTAACAAAACCCGAACGGCTTTATCGGAGTAGAATGCACCCGGCTGCGACAATTTGTCGAGCGCGCCATCCGAAGCATTGCCGAGCAAGCTCTTGACCCCAGTGCTTTGCGCATACGCGCTGGCGGACAGGAGTGGCGAAACGGATAGCGGAACCGCCAACAAGGCTGTTGTTGCACTTAGTTTTAGGGTCTTTACAAAATTCCGCATATCCCGCTCCTGTTTTGTTATGTCGGTTGTTCATAACATAGCATTCTGGCGGCAAGCTGAATAGCTTCACGAAATTGTGTAAATATTTGTACCTTCGCTTGAAAACGGTCTCTCTCTATTTGCTTTCGGAGAATTGCAACTTTCCGCTCGTTTGATCGGCTGTCTTCTTGGTCAACTGCAACAGAAATGGGTCGCCCTCGTCGGTTTTACCGGACAGCGCGTTACCATCTCTTTCGACGACGAAATTTTCGTCCGTCATCTTCTTTTCAAACCAGGATGTGAGATCGTCGATACCAGTCGGAGCATCAAAGCTCAAAATGACCTTGCCGCCCTGCCCATCCTTGTCTTCGATATTAAAGCCAGTGACTTTGGTGCCCGGATACAGGGCAACATTGTTCATGTCGAAATCATCACTGTCCAAGGAAATCTGAGGCAAATCGATGTCCATCGAGAAACCGTCAGTCTTGATCGAAAATTTGCTATCTTCGCCCTCGCCGCCGATTTTGATTTTATCAGGCGTGCTGCCGCCTTCGCCATCAACGTCGATGGACATTTCAAAGCCATCGCCCTCTCCACTCTCGCCAGCGGAACAAGCGGACAGAGCGAAAGGGATTGCCGCCAGGGCAATAAGATATGTTTTGGTCATCAAGAATCTCCATACTGTATTGCCTTGATAATACAGTATGGAGAAGCCAGGTCAAGCTTGGCGCTTTTATGGCTCGATCGTCGCTCCGGGATTAGCCGCGTTCACAACGCCGCCATCGACGATCAAAGTCGTGCCGACGACATAATCACCGGCGCTGCTGGACAAATAGATCGCTGCTGCAGCCATATCTTCAGGACGGCCAATCCGTTTTGCCGGAATCCCCTTTTCGACAGCATCCTCATGATCACGCGCCGCCTTGTTCATATTGGAAGCAAAGGCGCCCGGTGCGATGCCCGACATAATGATGTCATCGGAAATCAGTTTGGAAGCCATTTTGCGAGTCAAATGCACGACCGCCGCCTTGGATGCCTGATAGCTGTAAGTCTCCCACGGGTTGACTTTGAAGCCATCAATAGAAGCGATGTTCACTACTTTTGCGGGGCGTTCGAAACTGGCTGCCGCTTTCAATTGCGGATGAAGCGCCTGGGTCAGAAAGAACAGACCTTTGACATTAGTGTCCATCACTTTGTCCCAGCCCGCTTCCGGGAAGCTGAGATATTCCTCACCCCATGCGACGCCTGCGTTGTTGATCAGGATGTCGAGCTTGTCTTCATGGCTTGCAATCTCTGCAGCCAGCGCTTTGCAGCCCTCGACGGTGCTGACATCACCGGGCACCGAAACACAGTTATCGCCCATTTCAGCCGCTGCGGCTTCACAGGCATCGGCCTTGCGTCCGGAAATGTAGACTTTCGCGCCCTGCGCGAGAAAACCTTCCGAGATCATTCGTCCGATACCGCGGTGACCGCCGGTGACCAGAGCAACACGGCCTTCGAGCGAAAATAGCTTGTTAAAATCCATCATGTTGTCCTTTTAGTAGCCGTGCATTTCGGCAACGAGATTGGTGTGATAGTTGGCATCGCCCATAAATTCAGCCAGCGCGCGATCACGCTTCATGTACAGTCCGATATCATATTCATCGGTCATCCCAACGCCGCCGTGCATTTGCACGCCTTCCCGGACTGATAGTGCGGTTGCTTTGCCCGCTTTGGCTTTGGCCACAGAAACCATCATCTCAGCTTTTGATGAACCGTCATCGAGCATTTGCTGTGCCTTCAATACCGTAGCCCGCGCAATTTCCATCTCGCTATAGAGATGAGCCGTGCGATGTTGTAGCGCCTGAAAAGATCCAATAATCGTATCGAACTGCTTACGGCCCTTGATGTACTCAACAGTTATATCCATGGCCCCGGCACCCACGCCAAGCGTCTCAGCTGCTGAGCCGGCTCGCCCGGCGTTCAGCATGCGTTGAAGAACGGTGGAGCCTTCATCGACTTCGCCAATCACAGCATCGGCGTCGACCAACACACCATCAAATTTGACATGGGCCGCCATAGCGCTGTCCACCAGACGGACGCTGTCTTTGGCAAGCCCGCTCGCATTCGCATCGACAGCGAATACCGTCAGGCCCTTGTCTTCGCCTGCACTGCCGCTGGTGCGTGCCACTACAATAAGCGTATCTGCCGAGCCGCCCTGCACCACGAATTGCTTTTTGCCATCCAGCTTGAAACCATTGCCTTCTCGACTGGCAGCCATGTTGATCTGGTCGGGACGATGCTTCGTCCCTTCATCAATCGCGAGCGCGAGCACGCTGTCACCAGATAATATTCCCGGAAGATGCTTATCGCGCAGTGCCTTGCCACCGGCGTTCAACGCTTCCACACCAGCGACTGCTGTGGTCAAAAAAGGTGACGGCGTCAGATTGCGGCCTATTTCTTCGAGAACAACACCGGCTTCAACATGGCCCAGGCCCAGCCCGCCTTCATCTTCGGAGACCAATATGCCCGTGAAGCCCATTTCAGCAAACTGCTTCCACAGTGCGTGCGAAAAGCCGTCCTTGCAGTTTTTATCACGGAACTCGCGAAAATGGGCGACGTTACCTTCGCCTTTCATAAAGTCCGCCGCACTGTCTTGCAGCATTTTCTGGTCGTCATTCAAGTACAGCGGCATCGCTTTTATCCTTCTAATATGGTTGTTTAATTGCTGTCGCTATTAAGCGTTGGGCAATTGCAATATCTGTTTAGAAACGACATTCAGCATGACTTCGCTGGTACCGCCTTCAATACTATTGGCTTTCGTTCTGAGCCATCCGCGAGCAGTCAGACCTCCATTGGAAGCATCACTTTCCCATTCCAGAACTTCACTGCCGCCCGCTGACATGATCAACTCATGGCGACGTTTGTTGATTTCGGTTCCCGCATATTTCATCATATTGGGTTGCGCTGGATGACAAAGATTGGCCTTGAACGTATCGCCGAAACGCTCAGCCATCGCCCGGAAGGCCAAAACATCAATATCCATTTCCGCCATCTGCGCACGAAGCATCGGATCATCCAACCGGCCCATTTCGTCGCGGCCATATTGATCCGCAAATTTGGAACCGAGTGATGTTGCTCCGGAAGACCCATCACCGGAGATCATGCTGCGCTCATGGCCCAGCAGATATTTGGCAACATCCCAGCCTCGATTCACTTCGCCAACCACAGAAGACACGCCTTCACCATATGACTTGGGCACTTCGACATCGGTAAAAAACGTCTCGCAAAAAGCCGACTGTCCGGAAATCAGAACGATTGGTTTCGTTTCCACACCCTTGCTCGTCATATCGAACAACATGAAGCTGATGCCCTTATGCTTGCTCGTTTTATCCGTCCGCGTCAGACAGAAAATCCAATCTGCCTTGTCAGCGTAGCTGGTCCATATCTTCTGGCCGTTGATCAGATAATGGTCGCCTTTGTCTTCCGCCGAGGTCTGCAGCGAAGCGAGATCCGATCCGGAGCCGGGCTCTGAATAGCCCTGACACCAACGCACTTCACCGCGCGCAATGGGGGGCAAGAAATGTAACTTCTGCTCCTCGGTTCCAAAATGAAGTAGCGCAGGGCCAAGCATCCAGATTCCGAAGCTAGACAGAGGTGAACGGATTTTTAGACGACCCATTTCCTGCAGCAATATTTTGGTTTCCGCTCGCGATAGTCCCGCGCCGCCATATTCTTTAGGCCAATCTGGAACGGTCCAGCCTTTGGCAGCCATTTTATCCATCCACTCTTTCTGGCCGGGTTTAAAGGTGGGATTTTTGCCACCCCAGCAAATATCACTTTCATCTACCATCGGCTGACGCATTTCAGACGGACAATTGGCTTCCAGCCAGGCGACAGTATCTTTGCGAAAACTTTCAAGATCAGACATGATGGCGATTCCTTTAATTGCTTGATTAATATCTAGCTATCATAGGAGCACCGCACGGTTCAATGATCGCCTTGTTGGAAATGAAAAAAAAATCTGAACTGCAAATGCGTACCGCGGATTCCGTAACGGCATACAAGCCAATTATCAGAATCAATTGACGGCCAATTCGCGATGGGCCTATGTCCTAGCCATAAAAAAATACAAAAACGGGAGCACGGCGGATGCGATTTGAAGGTAAAACCATCGTCATAACGGGTGGCTCATCGGGAATCGGTCGCGGCGCAGTTGATCTGTTTTTGCGCGAAGGTGCCTCAGTTGTGATGGGCGATATCGACGCCGATGAGGGCTTGGCCATGATGTCTTCATTGGGTCACAACTTTAATTTTCAGAAATGTGATGTAACGCAGGAAGACCAAGTCAAATCGCTAATGGATAGCGCAGCTGAAACAACCGGTGGAATCGATATTGTTTTCAACAATGCCGGAGCTGGGGGACCACGGGACGCCATAGACGAAATAAGCGGTGACGACTGGGACTTTGCGATGGCATTATTGCTGAAGTCCGTGGCTATGGGCATCCGCCACGCCGCGCCGCATTTAAAGGTACGCGGCGGTGGTGCCATAATTAATACGGCGTCCGTCTGCTCTTTTCAGGCCGGCTTCGGTCCCATAGCCTATTCGACAGCCAAGGCCGGTGTGCTGCATTTGACAAAGCTGGCCGCCGCTGAACTAGCGCAATATAAAATCCGGGTGAATGCAATCTGCCCGGGCTTTATTCAGACCAATATTTTTGCAACAACCCTCGGTGCCGATGAAAACGAAAAAAATCAGATTAATAGCGCTCTTGGACAAGTTGCCGCTGGCGCTCAACCGGTAGCGCGACCTGGCATTCCAAACGACATCGCCGAAGCCGTTGCTTACTTTGCATCAGACGCAGCTGGCTTTGTAAATGGTACACATTTACTGGTCGACGGTGGATTGCTGGTTGGCACTCAAGCAAGTTGGGATCCGGAAATACCTGGCATGCTCGATGCCCTTCTGCCCGAGTCCATGAAATGAGCATCGCTCAGGCGCTACCGGCAAGAACCAAGCTGCTCTATGGTTCTGGCTCCATAGCTTATGGGATCAAGGACAACGGTTTCGCAACTTTTCTGCTTTTTTACTATGAGCAAGTCGTGGGCCTCAGCGCGGATCTGGTCGGATTAGCCATTGCGCTGGCTCTGATTGCCGATGCCTTTATCGATCCCGCCGTTGGACAAATGAGTGATCGAACGAGAACTCGGATCGGTCGACGGCATCCCTGGCTTTATGGAGCAACATTCCCGATTGTAATCGCCTGGATATTCCTATGGCATCCGCCAGAAACAAATCCAACGATGACGTTTCTTTACCTGTTTGGTGTCGCAATGGCGGTTCGCATGGCATTTTCCGCGTTTGAAGTTCCTGCCCTAGCTTTGTTGCCTGAGCTCAGTCGAGATTATCACGACCGCACCAGTATAATGCGCTTCCGCTTTCTATTCGGCTGGGCGGGCGGGCTTACTATCATGTTTATAGCATATGCTATTTTCTTAGTACCAACTGAGAATTATCCCATCGGCCTACTTAATAAAGACGGCTATCAGAATTACGCTATTCTGGGAGCTATCATAATGCTGGCAGCCGTTCTGATTTCATCGATTGGGACACATAAACGGGTTGTTGGTCAGTATCGCAACACGAAGAGTCATCCGCCGACAGCGGAGACCTTTGGCCAAATCATGGAGACGTTTCGTTACCGGCCATTCCTTCTTCTTATGTTGGCCGGTGTCTTTGCGTTCACGAATCAATGGCTTGTTTTTGCCTTGTCACCTTATCTTTTCACCCATGTATGGGAGTTTCGTCAGCCTGATTTCACTGCCTATTCGCTAACTCTGTTTGTAGCGGCAGTAACGGCGTTTTTAATAGTAACGCCAATCTCCAAAAGGCTGGGAAAAGCAAAGGCGGCTTCCTTACTGACCCTTGGCGCGCTGTTTATCGGCACTGCTCCTTATTGGTTGCGGATAGTAGATTTGTTTCCTGCGCCAGGAGATTCGCGGATGCTTCCGGTACTATTCACTCTTTTGGTGATCGCCACCGCTTCGAGTATTTCAGCAATGATCCTGACAATGTCCATGATTGCTGATGTTACCGATCAACATGAGTTTGAGACCGGCAACAAAAGCGAAGGGCTGTTTTCGTCGGGTATGTTCTTCATGCAAAAAGTGGTCAACGGCATCGGCATTTTACTGGCCAGCCAAATCATTTCATTTATCAATATGCCGAAAAACGCTACTCCCGGATCGGTTGATCCAGCCATAGTCGACAATCTGGCTTTGATTTATGTTTTGCTAGCGACCGTTATCGCTTTGATCGGAGCTTGGGCTTACACCAAATTTCCGCTTGGTGAGAAGGATCACGAAAACAGATTATCGAAAATGGCGTTAGACAACCAAGCTGCAGAATAATTCTGGTTCGCATGATCAGTTTCCCTGTGGCAAAGCAGAGATTGCTCTGATAAGTTAACTGCGTAGTTAAATCGAATAGCATTCAAAATAAGGATAGCCGAATGGATTTTGATCTCACCGAAAAGCAGGAATATTGGCGCAATCAAGTACGTGAGCATATCGAGAATCACGTCCGTCCGCGCGTGGCAGATTACAAAGCTGAGGACGAAACCGGAGATCGCTGGAAAGTCATCCAGGTTGTTGAAGAAGAAAAAGCCAAGGCAAAAGAAAAAGGAATCTGGAACCTTTTTATGCCACCGGCGAACCCCAACCTCACACATATTGACGATGTGTTTCAATTTGAGGGTCCCGGACTCACCAACCTGGAATATGCCCTATGCGCCGAAGAAATGGGTCGCGTTGGATTTTCATCAGAAGTATTCAACTGCTCAGCACCCGACACCGGCAATATGGAAGTCTTTCATCGCTACGGCACGCTCGAGCAGAAAGAACAGTATCTCCGCCCGTTGATGAACGGCGAAATCCGTTCTGCATTCCTCATGACAGAGCCTGCTGTGGCGTCTTCCGATGCTACCAATATTGAAACTGCAATTGTTCGTGATGGCGACGAATATGTTATCAACGGCCGCAAATGGTGGTCATCTGGCCTTGGCGATCCGCGCTGCAAGATCGCTATTGTTATGGGTAAAACCAGCTTTGAAGGCAGTCGCTATACACAACAATCCCAGATTTTGATGCCGACCGATGCGCCTGGTGTGAACATCATCCGGCATCTACCAGTCTTTGGTTATGACGATGCACCGCATGGGCACATGGAAGTGGAAATGAAGGATGTTCGCGTACCAGCATCAAATATTATTTTGGGCGAAGGCCGTGGTTTTGAGATCGCTCAAGGTCGCCTCGGGCCAGGGCGTATTCATCATTGCATGCGCACTATCGGTGTCGCGGAAGAGGCGCTTGAGAAAATGGTGAAACGACTGCAATCGCGTGTAGCCTTCGGCAAACGCATTTCGGAACATAGTGTTTGGGACGAACGGGTCGCCCGCGCGCGGATCGACATCGACATGAGCCGCCTGCTGTGCCTGAAAGCGGCAGATATGATGGACAAGGTCGGCAACAAATATGCAAAAGCTGAAATCGCCATGATTAAAGTCCAAGCCCCCACGATGGCATTGAAAATCATAGATGATGCCATTCAAGCCCATGGCGGCGGCGGTGTCACCACTGACTTTGGGTTGGCTCAGGCTTATGCCCATCAACGGACTTTGCGGCTTGCCGATGGTCCAGACGAAGTCCACAATCGAACCATCGCAAAAATGGAATATGGTAAATATGCCGAAACTGCCGACGGCAGCAAAATGAAAGAAGAATTTTCTTCAGGCGATCTAGCAGTCACACGATAAGAGAGGGCCTAATTTCATGAAAGCAGCAGTCCTGGTAGAGGCGGGTAAACCGCTCGAAATAGAAGAGGTTGTTATCTCCAAGCCGGGACCGCATGAGGTGCTGATCCGAACAGCAGCTTGCGGACTATGCCATTCGGATCTCCATTTTATTGATGGTAGCTATCCCCATCCATTACCCGCAATACCGGGGCACGAGGCAGCCGGTATTGTCGAGGCCGTTGGCAGTGAAGTAAGAACTGTTGCCGTTGGTGATGCTGTCATCTCTTGTCTGTCAGCCTTTTGCGGGCATTGCGAATTTTGCGTCTCTGGCCGCATGTCGTTATGCTTGGGAGCAGACACGCGACGCGGTGCTGACGACGCGCCGCGCATTGCGCGTCCCAATGGAACACCCGTTTTCCAAATGCTAAACTTGTCAGCTTTTGCCGAGCAAATGTTGATCCATGAGCATGCTTGTGTACGCATTGACCCTGACATGCCGCTTGATCGTGCGGCTGTCATTGGCTGTGCTGTTACCACCGGAGCTGGTACAATCTTCAATGCGTGCAATGTCACTCCCGGCGAGACCGTCGCCGTTGTCGGCTGTGGTGGCGTTGGACTTGCGACCATAAACGCTGCAAAAATCGCTGGAGCCAGTCGCATTATTGCCGCAGATCCGATTCCCGAAAAACGGGAACTGGCATTGAAACTTGGCGCTACCGATGTCGTCGATGCAATGGATGATGATGCCGCCGCTCAGATTGCAGAACTGACAAAGGGCGGAGTTGATCATGCCATTGAGGCTGTTGGCCGTCCGGGGGCCGGTGAATTAGCGGTTGGGTCATTGAAGCGGGGCGGGACAGCAACAATACTTGGCATGATGCCGTTAGATCATAAGGTTGGCCTCGGTGCCATGGACTTGCTTGCCGGCAAAAAGCTGCAAGGCGTGTTGATGGGAGCGACCCGTTTTCCAGTCGATATTCCCCGCTTGGTAGATTTTTATCTGCGCGGGCTTCTTGATTTGGATAGCATCGTTGCTGAAACGATCCCGCTGGAAAAGATTAATGACGGCTTTGAGAAAATGAAAAAAGGTGATGCGGCGCGTTCCGTCATTACATTTGGATAATTAGTTAGAGGACCACAATGAACCCACAAGAAGACATGACTGGTACCATGGCGGTACCGGATAAAGACAAATTGGACGAGGCCAGCCTACAGAAATGGATGGAAGCGAATGTCGAAGGTTTTGCCGGTCCCATGGATATTACAAAGTTCAAAGGTGGCCAATCTAACCCGACATATAAAATTGAAACTGCCGGTACGGACTATGTGCTGCGAAAGAAGCCATTCGGTAAGTTACTACCTTCAGCTCATGCCGTAGACAGGGAATTCAGAATTATTGCTGGGCTATACCCGACGGGATTTCCTGTCGCGAAGCCATATGGCCTTTGTGATGACGATGATGTCATAGGCACTATGTTTTATATCATGGGTATGGCTGATGGACGAACGTTTTGGGACGGCACTTTACCGGACATGGAGCCTAGTGAACGAAGAGCAATCTATTTTGAAATGATCGATACACTCGCCCAACTCCACAGCTACAACCCTGCTGAATTGGGCTTGGAAAAACATGGCAAGCCTGGCAATTATTGCGAACGCCAGATTTCTCGTTGGACACAGCAATATAAATTGTCAGAACTCGAAACCATTCCCGAAATGGATCAACTTATCGAATGGTTGACAAAAACTATTCCAGAGCAAAAGAGCTTTGGTATCGTTCACGGCGACTACCGCCTCGACAATATGATTTTTGCCCATGACGCGCCAAAAGTAATTGCAGTGCTGGATTGGGAGCTATCCACATTAGGTGACCCTATCGCAGATTTTGCCTATTGGCTGATGGCTTATGAGATGGAACCAGAGGGCCGCAGCGGCCTGAAGGGTATTGATCTGGAAGCACTCGGCATTCCTTCACGCGAAGAGGCCATCGCGCGTTATTGCGAAAAGTCAGGTATTGATGACCTGCCGCCTATGGACTGGTATCTTGCATATAATCTTTTCCGGATTGCCGCTATTTTGCAGGGCATCCAGAAGCGTGTAGTAGATGGTACGGCAAACAGCGCAGCGGCCGCCGAAATGTCCGACCGCGTTACACCATTGGCGCAAGCCGGATGGGAAGCAGCAAAACGTGCCGGCGCCTAAAACAGACTGACAGGAGCAGAAACATGGCGGACCTCAAAGATAAAGTAGCCATTGTCACCGGCGCGGGAAGCGGCATAGGTCGCGCATCGGCGCTACTTTTTGCCGAACATGGCGCGAAGGTCATCGCCAGTGATGTTACCGATGCGGTAGAAGAAACGGCCCAAGGTTCCGAAGGCAATATTATCGCCATAAAGGCTGATGCCGGTTCTGAAGGTGATATCGAGATGCTGGTCGAAGCCGCTGAACAAAGGTTCGGCGATCTCCATGTTTTTTTCGCCAATGCCGGGATCGGTGGTGGATTTGAGGGTATTTTCGACAGCAGTGTTGCTGAATGGCAGGAAGTCCTGCGTGTTAACCTTATTGGGCCATTTCTTGCTGTGAAATATGCAGGAAAAGTCATTGCGGACAGCGGCCACGGCGGTTCGATAATCTGCACCGCCAGTGTCGCAGGCATCCGTTCCGGTGCAGGTGGGCCCGCTTATTCGGCGTCAAAGGCCGGGGTTATCAATCTTGTCAAAGTGGCCGCGCAACAATTTGCTACTGCCAACGTCCGCTGCAATGCCATTTGCCCGGGTATCACGGAAACCGGTATGACCCAGTTTATCTACGACAAAGCGCGGGAGAAAGGCAAAGAGGACCGGCTTGGTTACCTTAATCCCTTGCGCCGCGGCGCCAACCCGATCGAGATGGCGGAAGTTGCCTTATTCTTGGCATCCGACCGGTCATCCTATGTCAACGGGCAGGCGATTGCGGTAGACGGGGGACTAAGTTCTTCGCACCCCGTCACCCGTCAGGAATTTGGCCGCACGGCCGTTTAGAGTTTAGTTCGCGAAAGCGAGCTCACCACTTCCCAACTGGACAAAATCGACGCGGCCATTGGTTGTACCGCACAGGAATGTAGTTTGCGCTGTTCCCGACAAACCGCCTTCCACGCGCCAGCCTTCGCCATCACGGGCAACCGATTGTATCTCGGAAACCCTGGCATCGTCGCCAGCCTGCCGTTCAGCAGCACTGGAACAGACATTGATGGCAGTATCCATCGAACCCGTGCCACGATCATTGCTACGGCTATCCGACCGGCGATTATCATAGCGCCGGTCATCGTCTCTGCGGTCATAGCGATAGTCGCGATTATCAGAATCACGGTCCCGCTTGTTCTTCGAAGCGGCACTTGCAATGGCAGCTATTCCGCCGATGATTAGAACACCTGCCAGAACATCGCCAGCATCAACCCGATTCCGGTGCCGCCGATAGCCGCGGCCATAACCATAGCCGCGATAGCCCCGGTAACCGCGATATCCGCGCCAGCCTTCGGCCTTGTCGCTGTCTGCCGTCCAGCCCAGGCTCTCCAGATCGATAACCGTCGTGGGTGCTGGTGCGGCATTGATCGGTGCTGCCATGGCAGGCGCAAATCCGGTAAATACCAAGGCCGTCGATGCAACGGCAGCGGACAATGTCTTTTGAATATTCATAACTTTCACCCCCAGGTTCACTAGATTCTGTACCTCAGAATCCAATCATATACCACAAATAGTCGGTTCAGCCTGTCACCAGGCTGAACCATATTCTTATATCCTGTAACTTTACCGGCGATAGTTCAGGTCTTTCAAACGGACGCCCGCTACCCGGCGACCTTCGACATAACAGGTAAACTTACCGCGATCATAGCTGCGGCGATATCCGCGATAGCCATCTTTAACCATAATCCGCCCCTTGACCTTATAGCCATAGCGGGTCCGCTTGACGTCGCGGATCTGGGTTACATCGGCCCGGCCATAATAGCTCGCTTTCCGCTCCGCAGCCCGAACACATTTGTTTACAGCCCGGCGCGGACGGATACGTTGGCGATCACCATAGCCATAGCGCTTGTCGCGATAACGACGATCACGATAGTCATCGTCATAGCCGACGCTATATCTGTCTTTCTTGTTCGATGACAAAATCGCAGCCAGTCCGCCCAGTACGACGGCTCCGGCAATTACCTCTCCGGCGCTGATTCCATCTCGATCATAATCCTTGGCCATGGCCGGCGTTGCAGAAACGGCCATCGCAGTTGCGGCAGCGGTTCCGATCATTGCTGTTTTAAGAGTGTTCATCTCCACTTTCCTTCTACTCCTACCCGAGAACTATTTTCGAGCTTGTGACACTCTTCTAGGGGAAGGTGGTTGAGTACAGACTGAACCCTCTTGTCAGCAGTTGTTCATGTTAGGGGCTACTTTTATGAACGTTATGATCCTCGGTTTTCTGCGGAAAAGGATGAAGTGTACAAAGTTGACACAGTCCTTATGGGCATTCGCGAGAAAACGGATTCAGGTAAAATTACAGAATTTTCTACGCAGATTCATCAAACAGGGGAAAACGAATCCCGATCCCGTAACAAGGCTGAAGACTATCACAAACCGAGACATGTAGGACAGCCATAGATCTGCCTATCGATAGCGGAATCAAAAAGGCCGGAGATGTTTCCATCCCCGGCCTTTCATTCTCTATGCAGTGCTTCAGAAGCCCTTGCGAACGGTCAGGCCGAATGTTCTGGGCTGACCGACGCGGAAGGCCGTGCGTGCCCGTCCGCCGCGTTCCCGGTCGAAGGACAGCAGCGCATTTTCATCAAACACGTTTTTCACGTAAATCGTCACATCCAGTTGGTTGTCGAGCTTCACACCCGCGCTGAGATTGACCAGTTCATAAGCTGGCAATTTCAAGTCAATAACCGTCGCCTCATTTCCGGTGGCTCCGCCAAAGGGCAGGCCCGAGACAAAGGAGCGCGGATTGTCGACCTGATCGCTTGGCTGTGTGAACCGGCTGCCAACATGCTGGGCCGAGGCACTTACAAAAGCTTCGCCGCTACCAATGGGCCAGCTATATGTCGCATCGCCGGAAATCTGGAACTTGGGTACCGAGGGAAGCCGATTGCCGTCTTCGACACCGCCCAATATATTGCCGGCACCATCGACAACGGTGGAATCAAATTCCGCCTCGAGTATGGACCCAGACAATCCGATATCCAGGCCGGTCAGCACTTCTGCCGAAAGCTCCCATTCCAGACCAAGTGTATGGGCTTCCGGAACGTTGAAGGTAATCCGTGAAGAACAGGAACCTGCATCCAGGGTTACCTGCAAATCGCTGATATCGGTGTAGAAGGCGGCCGCATTAAAGGTGATACCACCTTTTTGCGCTTTCACGCCGACTTCGTAGTTCCACAGCGATTCATCGTCATAATCCTGGAATGAACCGAAGATCGCGGCGTCTTGCGGCGAACATAGCGGGATGTTCAGCGGATCGTTGACCCCGCCAAGGCGGAAGCCTTGCGATGCCTGCGCGTTGACCGAAATATCATCGGTTATGTCGTAATTGACCAACAGCCGCGGCGTGAAACCATCCGACGAGGTCACATCGACCACGCCGCTATCGCCATTGGCGAACAGACCGCCCGTGGTGATCATCCGTGTTTCTTCGAAGTCATAATATCGGCCGCCTGCGGTGATTGTCAGACGGTCGGTAAGATCGAAACTGGCTTCCGCAAAGGCGGCAAATTGTTCAATATCATAGTCCAGATCGGAGTTGAACGGAGAGTCAACGCCAAACCCATTCGCCGTAACAGATGGTAAAGGCAGGCTGGTATCTGGATCGCCATCCCCATCGAGAAAGATCGATCGCGCTGTTTGTGCCGCATCATAACCGGGCGTTGGCAGGCGCTGGCGATATTCGCGCGTGACAGACGAATAGAAACCGCCGACAACCCACTGGAACCGGCTGTCATTATTGGAGGCAAACCGGACCTCTTGGGAAATTTGCGACAGATCAGTCGTGTCACGCAAATTGGATGGCAACAATACCGCAGCATCCGGAAAACCGAGATCCACCGATACTGAACCGGTTAGCGCGCTCGCATCACGGCTGACCAGAATTTCACGGTCAGTATAGCTGGTGACGGCAGTAAAGTTTACTGGGCCCAGATCCGCGTTAAACGTCAGATCGGCGATCATTGTCTGGTCTTCAAAGGCCTCGTCCAGCAACAAATATTGCTGCCGCTCGCCAAGCTGAATGTCCGGCCGGGTGGTGGTGAACGGATTGGCGAAGAGGTTGAACACCTCCTGACGATTGAAGCCGTCAGACTTGATCTCCTGATAAACAATCCGCGGCGTAATCGTCATGCCTTCAACCGGCTGCAGCGTCAGCGCCAGACGGCCACCATAGCGTTCACCACTGTTGATGTCTTCCTCCGACGCCCCGCCTTCACCCAAAGCCTCGATAAAGCCGCCAAACTGGGTGTAATAGCCGACGGCGCGAAGGGCCAGTTTGTCTTCGATCAGCGGTAGGTTGACCGCACCTTTCAAACTGTAACCGATATCATCGCCGTCGACGAGATTGATATCGCCTTCGGCAACGGCTTCGAGCTCATTCAGATTGGGTTGATTGGTGATGTAGCGAATGGTGCCACCAATGGAACCGGAACCAAACAGCGTACCTTGCGGACCGCGCAAGGTTTCGACACGGTTGAGATCAAACAGATCCAGGTCTGGCGTAAACAGCGATAATGAGATCACCGACTCATCAAGATAAACACCGACCTGTTCCTTCACCCCCGGCTGGTCGCGGACAATTTGTCCGGCCGATACGCCGCGAATGGCAACCTGGCTCTGGCCAGGGCCCAAATTCTGGATGGTAAGCCCGGCCACATTACGGGAAATATCCTCCAGAGTGGTTGCTCCACTTTTTTGAATATCTGCCGCAGTCTGCGCGTTGATCGAGAAAGGAATATCCTGAAGATTGGCATCACGCTTGGTCGCCGTGACGATGATGATATTATCGTCCGATGCGCCTGCTTCATCCGCTTCTTGCGCCAGCGCGGGTTGCGCGGCAATTGCAAAAGACAATGCGGTTAGGCTTGCGAATTTTACTCGTTTCATAGCTGGGACCCTCTCCATATTTATTGCTGGCGATGACCTTTTTGGTCAAATGCACAACCGGAGCTTATTTGCTCACAACCGCAATAAATATGATTTTACAACTTAGTGAAGGCCAAAACTGTCTTTTTCCTATTAATTTTGACAGGAGCTGTTTTTCTGTGTCGAATTAGTCACAATTCGGACCCTTTTATCCCATCCACACAAAAAAAGGCCGGGGTGTTTCCACCACCGGCCATAAAGTTGTTGTTCTCAGGAGGAACAAGGTGAGGTGCCGACCTCAAGTTTCTGGGAGGAGAGCGGCCGGCACCAAACGGGTTAGCCTTTGGCAAATTCCGGGTAAGCTTCGACACCGACTTCCGCGATATCCATACCCAGCTGTTCGTCTTCTTCGGAAGGCCGAACGCCAATGGTGAATTTCAAAATTGTCCAGACGATTGCGCTGAGGACAAAGGTAAAGGCTCCGATGGCCACGACACCAAGAGCCTGAACGCCCAGCTGTGCGCCAACGCTTAGGGTTACGCCGTCAACCTCTGATTGCGTATTCCAGGCCACGATCAACGTGCCCCATATCCCAGCCAGAAGGTGGACGGGAATGGCACCCACAACATCGTCAATTTTCAGCTTGTCGAGCAGCGGCACCGCGAACACCACGATCAAACCGCCAACGCTACCTATAAGGATGGAAGCGGGAACAGATGGTGCCAATGGTTCTGCCGTGATCGAGACAAGGCCGGCCAGCGCGCCGTTGAGCGCCATGGTAACATCAATCTTCTTATATAGAAGCTGCGTCAGGATAATCGCCGTCACCACGCCGCCAGCGGCAGCCATGTTGGTGTTGACGAAAATCTTCGACACATCGCTGACATCGGCAATCGTACCCATGGCTAGCTGTGATGCACCGTTAAATCCGAACCAACCGAGCCACAGAATAAACGTACCCAATGTTGCAAGCGGAATGCTCGAACCCGGCATGACCGTGATCTTGCCGTTCACATAACGGCCCATCCGTGGCCCGATGATTAGCGCGCCAGCCAATGCAGCCCAGCCGCCAACAGAGTGAACAAGGGTTGATCCAGCGAAATCGCTGAAACCGCGTTGATCGAGCCAGCCCGTGCCCCACTCCCAGCTACCCGTGATCGGATAGATGAAGCCGGTCAGAACCGCGACAAAGATCATGAAGGGCCAGAATTTTACCCGCTCGGCAATCGTACCGGACACAATCGATGCTGTGGTGGCGCAGAATACCATCTGGAAGAACCAGTCGGATGCCACGGAATAGCCGGTTTCAACATCGGCTTCGCCAACGGCTTGCATACCATAAGGACCGAATGTACCGATCCAGCTGGCCACATCTGTATACATCAGGTTGTAACCCGTGACCCAGAACATGATCCCGGCGAGTGAATAAAGACTGATATTCTTCAGGCACTGCATGGAGACATTTTTCGAGCGAACCAGCCCGGCCTCCAGCATCGCGAAGCCAGCTGCCATCCACATGACCAGAAAACCGCCGATCAAGAAGAGCAAAGTGTTAAATATATAGGCGACATTGGCACTTGGATCGGCGACTTCGACAACATCCTGTGCGAATGCGGGCGAAGCCATCCCCATGGCTAACAATCCCGCAGATAGTGTTAGAGCTTTTTTCATTATACGCTTCCCTGTTTAAATCGCTGTATCGCCGGTTTCACCGGTGCGAATACGAACGGCATCATCCAAGCCCATGACAAAAATCTTGCCATCGCCAATGGATTCAGTGCCAGCCGCGGATTGAATGGCTTCAACCGCCTGTGCTACCAGTTCGCTGCTGCACGCGATTTCCAATTTTACTTTTGGAACCATGTTGGTGGTATATTCAGCGCCGCGATAAACCTCGGTCTGCCCCTTTTGACGTCCGAAGCCCTTGACTTCCGATACGGTCATTCCCGCAACGCCAACTTCGGTCAGCGCGTCGCGAACATCATCCAATTTAAATGGTTTTATTATGGCAATGATAAATTTCATTATGCCCCCTTCTTGTTACCGGTCAGTACTTCGCAAGGGGTGTGCCAGAATCACAAGCTACTGGATTCGCACGAGAATGTGATTCTCAAATTCTAAAGAAAGGGTAAAAATTGTGCAGTGCGATACGATTGCCTAAAATTTAGGCAGCATCATTTTCAATTCTCTTGAGAATCTCCGGGATGATCGCGGCGGTCTCGCGACGCCCGATTTCGATCAGTTCGTCGGCTCTGGTAAAATTCTGCATATCAATATGGCCGACGGGCGGAGAAAGCGCAAAATCTGGGGGGTCAAGCGCCAGAGAATAACGCCCCAAATTGCGCAACGACAGGCCAATCGAGGCCTTCACAATGGCGATGCTATTGGGATATTTGCCATCAACCCGGCTTATGCCCGCCATTTCAGCACGATTGATAAAATCGTCCTGTAAGTTCACCGAAAGGCACAATGCATCCGGCGCCATTTGACGCGCCGGCGAAACCGGGACGGGCAACGCGGCGCCGCCGTCGACCAGCAGCCGGCCTTCATATTCCACCGGCTTGAAAATACCGGGCAAAGACATCGAGGCGCGAATGGCCGGGACGAGTTTGCCGCTGTTCATGATGATCGTGTCGCCGGTTTTCAGATCAGCCGCGACGGCGGCCACCGGTATCGACAGATCGGCAAAGGTCAGGCTGCCGAGTTGCTCCTCCAGCTCCTTCTCAATCGTCCGCGCACCCATGACGGCACCGCGCTTGAAATGCGGGTCCATGAAGCGCAACAATGTGCGAAAATTGGCGGTCCGCGCGGTTTCCTCAAGATAGTCCAGTTTTCCGGCGGCGAAGCTCGCGCCGGTAATCGCGCCAATGGATGTACCGGATATCGCCGCAATTTCGAGCGGCGAATCCTCAATCGCGCGCAACACGCCGATATGGGTCCAGCCCAAACCGGCGCCGCCGCCGAGAGCCAGCGAAAGTTTCATAATGAAACATCCTCCGCCAGTATCGCTTTCGCCTCAGCCAAGTCCTCGTCGAGCACCATGACACGAGCAGGCAAGGCAATCCCTGCCCCCTCGACAATATTCACGCCGCTGTCGAAACAGACCGCACCAATGCCGGCGGCTTCCAGCCGGCCGCGGATGATTTCCGCTTCGTAACCATGCATGTGGCGGGACAGTTCAACCAGGCTCATCGTTAGCCATTCCCGCCCAAATACCGGTCGGTCGCGCGCGTTGGCAGGCCGTCAATGCTCTGCACTCGGCCGGCGGTCTTCTCCATCCATTTTTCCGGATCGGACTGGCGGTGATATTTGACCAGCGTTTCGCGCTCCGATTTCAGTTCCATCTGCGGGACGCCCCAGCCGCAGCTGGTTTGGACGTTGTCCACCGCTATATCGAATATTTGCCGTGTGCCTGGCAAAATCTCGAAATGGGCCGCCAGTTCATCCCAGCCTGCATCCTGCGGCAGGACCGGCTTTCCGGTCCCGTAAAGCCGCATGATCAGCGCCGGATTTGCAAAATTGTTGAACATGATCGTCACCCGGCCATCGGCGATCAGATGTGCGTGGGTTTCATTGCCGGAACCGCCAAGATCAAGATAAGCAACCCGCTTTGGCCCGAGCACCCGAAAAGCATCATAACCCTTGGGCGAGAGATTTATCCGCGCATCAGCCGCCGCCGTCGCCACAAAGAATATCGGCTGCTTTGCAATAAAAGCCGTGTGATCATCATTCAGCGCATCGAAAAATTCAGCCATGGTCGCAATTCCTGTTCAATAGAAGGGTCCTCCTAACAGAGATTTCCAGATCAGAACAGCAAACCAGTGTATCAAAATCACCGGCCAAAGCGATTGTGACCTGATCCGTATATGGGACAATATGATGCCCAATATCAACGTGGCGATCCAGAATGACGGGCGCAGAAACATGTCTGCCCAAGGCGGACCGACAGTCAAGGCCTGCAACGGATGCCACGCGACAAATAACAGGGTCGAAAGCCATGCACCCCAACGCGGCGTAAGCTGTGTCAGCCATGATAGCAGGACGCCGCGAAAGACCAGTTCTTCGAGCAGCGCAGGAACAAAGAACAGGATGCCGGCCGTGAACAACAACGCCGTCATGTCGGTGACTGGGCTCCAGACGAACCATTCGGCCAAAAATCCCAGCGCCGCGACAATCGCTAGCGCAGGGACGGCCAAGCGCAAGGCAGCTATCCACTGTGTTGCATCAGGCCAGCTTTTCAAAGCCATGAGTGTTTGCTGGAAAGCTATCTTCACCAAGTGGCGCTACCAGTCCGAACCTTGCTCGATCGCGGCCTGTTCTTCGGGTCGGGTCTCGCGGCCCAACACAGCATTACGATGCGGAAAGCGGCCATATTTGACGATGATATCACGGTGCGCCTTGGCAAATTTGATATTATTTTCAATGCCTAAGGCGGTGAATAGTCCGAGCGAGCGGGTCTGGTCGTCCAGATCCTCGCTATGCATGAACGGCATGTAGACAAACATGCGTTGCTCGTCCGTCAGCTTGTGATCCATTTCGCGGTCGATCGCTTCTCTGGCAATTTGCAGCGCCAGATGATCGGTAGCAAATGCTTCTGCGGTATCCCGGAACATATTGCGCGGGAATTGGTCGAACAGGATGATCGCTGCGAGCGCGGTTTCAGGAGTCGCCAGGAAATCGGACGCGACTTTTGCTTTTTGCTCTTCCCAAAGCTCCTGAAAGCGTTCGGTAATCTGCTCGTCTATGTCCGCACTCGAACCGAACCAATTGTCAGAACCGAGCTCGTCAAACCAGAAATGAAGGATATCGGCTTGCCAGTTCATCTTGAACTCAACCCAATTCCGTTCGTCTTGGACCTGTCAAAGGACAGTTCAAAACCATAGAGGCACTTCGACAGGCTCAGTGCGAACGGATAAACCATCAAACCTTACGCCGTTCCGCCAACCGTCAAACCATCCACCAGCAGAGTCGGCTGCCCAACACCGGCCGGCACCGATTGCCCGCCTTTGCCGCACACGCCGATGCCTTCGTCCAGCGCCATATCATTGCCGATACCGGTCACCTTGGTCAGCGCGGTCGGACCATCACCGATCAGGGTGGCGCCTTTAATCGGTGCCCCCAATTTGCCGTTCTCGATCTTGTAAGCCTCGGTGCAGGAGAAGACGAACTTGCCGGAAACAATATCGACCTGCCCGCCGCCAAAGCTTTTGGCGTAGATACCGTTTTTGACACGGCCCATCAGCTCATCGGGATCATCCTTGCCACCCCGCATGAACGTGTTGGTCATCCGCGGCATGGGCGCATGGGCATAGCTTTCGCGGCGGCCATTGCCGGTTGCCGGAACGCCCATCAGACGCGCGTTGAGACGGTCCTGCATATAGCATTTCAATATGCCGTCCTCGATCAGGACATTTTCCTGCGTCGGCGTTCCTTCATCATCGATACTCAGCGATCCGCGCCGTTCGTTGATCGAACCATCGTCGACAACTGTTACGCCGGGTGCTGCTACACGCTCGCCAATGCGGCCGGAAAAGGCACTCGTGCCCTTGCGGTTGAAATCGCCTTCGAGACCGTGACCAATGGCTTCGTGCAAGATGATGCCGGGCCAGCCGGGACCAAGCAAAACGGTCTGTTCGCCAGCCGGCGCATCCACGCTTTCCAGATTGACCAGCGCCTGATTGAGCGCTTCGTCAATCGCCCGGTTCCAGCGCGCTTCTTCAAATAATTGATCGTATAAATAGCGCCCACCCATGCCAAAGCTGCCAGTTTCGCGGCGGCCATTTTGTTCAGCAACAATCGAAACGTTCAGCCGCACCAATGGCCGCACATCGGTGGCGACAAAGCCATCGGGGCGAACGATTTCGACCACGCTCCAGCTGCCGGAAAGGCCAACCGAAACCTGCGCAACCCGAGGATCACGGGCGCGGGCCGCGGCGTCAATTTCTTGGCACAAGGCGACTTTCTTCGCGAATGGGATGGTTTCCAGCGGGTTGGTTTCACCGTAAAGATGCTGGTTGGACCCGCGCGGCGGAGGCGCAAGTTCCCCCTTGGCCGGATCCAGCAGTTGCAGCGTCTGCGCCGCACGTTTGATCGCCGCCTCGCTAATCTCGTTACTGTGCGAGAATCCTGTCATCTCGCCCGATACACCGCGCAGGCCAAAGCCGCTATCCGTACTATAGTCTGCCGTTTTCAAACGACCGTCATCAAAGCCGAAACTTTCTACCGCGCTATATTGCAGGTAAAGTTCCCCATCGTCACAGGCCGAAAGGCTGTTCGATACTAGAGATTTGGCGCGCTCCGGGTCCAGGCCATCGGGGCGATACAGAAACGAGCGGGGGTCTAAATTTTTCATCATTCCGTTTATATAGAAACGAAATCGGGGCAGCGCACCCCCTTAAGTCAGATTATTCGCTGGAAGAGGCATCGGCGGCGACATCAGCCGGTCCACCGATCAGGATGAAGCGCCGGTCGCAATAACCGCAATCAACATAACCTTTTTCATCAATTTCCAGCCAGACGCGGGGATGGCCCAACGCAACTCCACCTGGAATATCGGACGCGCCATCACATGCATTGCGCTTTTTTGACGTTCTTACGGTTTCGGGTGTGTCAATCATAACGCCGAATTAGCAACAGTGTTCACCCAGCGCAATATATTACCGCAGGCGAACCGGCTGATAATGTCAGAGATAATCAACCGTCATGATGAAACTGCCGGTATAGGTGCCGTCTTGCTGATCAGCACCTACATTCAAACGACCGCCGACTGTGAGCTGGTAAACCCCCAGCCTGCCCAAAAACCCACGCACAAACGTGCTGAAATTCCGGTTGCCATTGCCGATCGCCATCTGATCGATAATCATATTGTCCGAGCCATTGCTGTGCGTAATGGTTGTCGATCCGGGAATGGAAACTTCCACAATCTGATTAGGTCCACCGTAGATAATGAAATTTGCCCGGTTATTGACACCCGAAGCAAGCGTCACGCCGCCCGTGCTAGTGCGATTGCCATTGCGGGTGTCTATAAACACTGTGCCAGCAGTTGCCGCCGGAATAATATTGCCGAATTCCAGGTCTGCTATATTGACGACAGAGAGCGGGCCGATGGTCACGGCTCTTGCTTCGGCGTCTGCAGTCTGCGCAAAGGCCGCCGGTGCGCTGGTCATGCCAATTAGCACGATCAACAGACAGCCTATTAGCCGCGAAATAATCTGGTTTCTGGTCTTCATAATATACTCACTACCCACATTCATTAAGGCACTAGCCGCAAAATTTAACCAAACTGACATTTTTTATGGTTAATTTCCGTTAACCGTCATTTTTGCGCCGGTTTACTGGTAATCAATGGTCACAGCGAAAGATCCAATATAGGCTCCGCCCGCCTGATTAGGATTTATTGTGAGACGTCCGCCCACCTTATAATTTACTGTGCCGGCCGCACTCAAAGTCCGATTGCGCGTCCCGTTACCGCCGTCCAGCCGAAACTGGTCAACCCGCATTGTATCGGATCCACCAACCCGCACCAGATTGATGTTGCTACTGTCGACAGTAATTCTAATCGCGGAAAGCGGTGAGCCAAATGCCGAAAACGACGCGGCTGTTGGCGTTCCGCCAATCGAAACTGCATTCCCGCTCAGTTGGTTCAAAGTGTCGGTGTCCGGGGTCAGACGAAAACGGCTGAGTGTTGTACCAGCAGCAAAATTGCCAAAATGCAGATCGGCATTTTTGGTAATATTGACCCCTTCGTTCAAGGTTACTCTGGCTTCGCCATTACTATTGGCGGCCTGCGCCGGATGGGCAAAGCAGCAGCCAGCGGCAAATATATAATATACCGCGCGCGCAAATCCCGGCCTGGTCGCCGGTTGATTGTCCCCCAGTTGTTCCACCTTGCCGCCTATAGAGATCAGAGCCAAAAGATGCATTGAAGATCATGGTTAAATTTCCACTAACCTGTGTCATATCCTGTATCATCAGCCTCTCCTGTGCACCGTTGCGCAAAGCCTTTGATTGTCGGGCACAAGATGTTTATGCGGTTAGCATGACCGAAGCTGCTATATCCATCGACCATCTCTCCAAAACCTATGAAGGCGGAAAAAAAGCGCTGGATGACGTAACGTTCGATGTGAAACGCGGCGAGATTTTCGGGCTTTTGGGACCCAATGGCGCGGGCAAATCAACGTTGATCAACATCTTATCGGGCATGGTCAGCAAGAGCGGTGGCACGGCGACTATCTGGGGCTTTGACATTGACGTGGATCACCGCAATGCCAAGGCATCCATCGGTATTGTGCCGCAAGAGATCATGTTTGATCCTTTTTTCACGCCGGCGGAATCGCTGGAAGTCGTGGCCGGATTATACGGCATAAAGAAATCCAAGCGCCGGACGATGGAATTGCTTCGCGCCGTCCATCTCGAAGATAAAGCCAATGCCTATTCCCGCACTTTGTCAGGTGGTATGAAACGGCGATTATTGGTGGCCAAGGCCATGGTGCATTCTCCGCCGATATTGGTCCTTGATGAACCAACCGCTGGTGTTGATATCGAATTGCGGCAGCAACTCTGGGAATATGTCGAGCAGCTAAACAAATCCGGTGTGACGATTGTTCTGACCACCCATTATCTTGAGGAAGCGGAAAATCTTTGTGACCGGATTGCGATTATCAATCACGGCAAACTGATTGCGCTGAAAACAACACCGGAACTGGTGGATATGGCGCGCGAGAAGCTGGTTGAATTGACGTTGGACCGGGATATTTCGCAAGAATCCGATGCGGTCACCTTTGCTGATGACCTTTTCCTGAAAGCCGATATTATCGGCCCGCGCACCGTCGCAGTAACCTATAACAAGGATCACACCAATGCCGGCGGCGTTATGCGAGCTGTGCAAAAACGCGGTTATGAGATTGTTGATGTTACGACACGGGAAGCGGATCTGGAAGATGTGTTCCTCAACCTGACGCGCAAAGCCGCATGAGCCATTTCGACGTCATCATCGTCGGCTCCGGCGCGGCCGGATTAAGCGCGGCCATAACACTGGCGCGAACGCACAAGGTGCTGGTGCTGGCCAAAGGCGATCTTGCCGGCGGCTCAACAGCTTGGGCACAAGGCGGTATTGCCGCTGTGCTGGATGCTGGCGATACCTTTGAAAATCATATCGATGACACAATGGTGGCAGGCGCTGGATTAAACCGGCGCGAAACTGTCGAATTTGTTGTCGAAAATGCCCCTGCAGCGATTGAGCGGCTGGAAGAAATGGGCGTGCCTTTCAACAAGGAAGCGGAAGTCCTTCATCTCACCCGCGAAGGTGGCCATAGTCACCGGCGGATCGTCCATGTCGACGATGCCACTGGCTGGGCGGTGCAGGAAGCGTTGCAGAAGACTGCTGCGGCTCACCCCAATATCACCCTTCAGCCGCATATGGTTGCGATTGACCTGATTGCGGACCGGCATGCTAAGGCGCCTACGGGCGCTAAAAATGTCTGGGGTGTCTACGCGCTCAACAACGCCACCGGGCGTGTGGAAACGCTGACCTCACGCGCCACCATCATGGCGAGTGGCGGCGCTGGTAGAACCTACCTCTTCTCCACCGCACCGCGCGGGGCGACAGGGGACGGCATTGCCATGGCCTGGCGGGCTGGAGCGCGGGTTTCGAATATGGAAATGATGCAGTTTCACCCGACCTGTCTCTATAATCTCGAAGTCAAAAATTTCCTCATAACCGAAGCGGTGCGCGGCGAAGGCGGGCATTTGAAATTACCCACCGACGCTGGCGATGAAGCAGGCGAGCGATTCATGGATCGCTTCGACCCCGAACGCATGGAACTGGCCCCGCGCGATATTGTCGCTCGCGCCAATGACCATGAGATCAAGCGACTGGGCCTCGATTATGTCCATCTCGATATTTCGCACCGCGATCCGGAATTTGTGAAAGACCATTTCCCGAATATCTATGAGAAACTCATCGGCCTTGGCATTGATATGACCAAGGAGCCGATCCCGGTGGTACCCGCTCAGCACTATACCTGTGGCGGGATTTTGATCGATCTGCATGGCCGCACCGACCTGCCCGGCCTTTATGCGGCCGGAGAGGCCAGCGAAAGCGGCTTGCACGGTGCCAACCGGCTTGCCTCGAACAGCTTGCTGGAATGTTTCGTCTTTGGTGATGCTGCGGCCCGCGACATCGCGTCCCATTGGGATGAAATGCCGGAACCGCCGGCGATCCGGCCATGGGATGAGAGCCGCGTCACAGACAGCGACGAAGAAGTCGTGATCAAGCAAACCTGGACCGAAATCCGCCGCTTCATGTGGAATTATGTCGGCATCGTCCGCACCACCAAACGCCTCGAACGCGCCCAGCACCGGATCGACCTGCTGCGCGGCGAGGTTGAGGAATATTACGGCCATTTCCGGGTGACACAGGATTTGATCGAATTGCGGAATTTGATCGAAGTAGCGGACCTGATCGTGAAATCCGCGCTAGCCCGCAAAGAAAGCCGGGGTCTGCACTATATTACCGATTATCCGGAGCTTTTACCCGACGCCGTCGACACCGTCCTGCAACCTTAGCAAATTGCGTATATTTACGCGGGATATGTGTCCCATTTCGATACCTGGTTTGGGCAGCCCTTCACCACGGTTTGATCCATGGCAAATTTAAGTGCGAAATGGCCTTAAGGTTTCAACCGCACGACCGTAATACATTAAATGCTTCAAAACTTTGATCATAGTAATGGAGAGATCAGCCGGGACCGGCGTGAAAAGGACCGTCAGATTACAATATTCCGCTTGGCAAAAGTGGAATCGGGCTCGGCAGAAGGCTGGGGGTTCATCAAGAATATCTCCAGCAGCGGTGTCATGATCGAGATACACCCTAGCTTTCAGTTAGGAGAAACCACAAAGGTCGCTTTGACCGATGATCTGGAGCTAATAGGGAACGTGCGTTGGCGCAAAGGTGCGTTGGCTGGTATGCAATTCAGCGACGATATCGACGTCACCGAATTGCTCGCAAATCTGTCCGTCCGCAATAAACAGCAACCCCCAAGACTGCCGCGCGTTCGAACGAACCGGGCCATCATATTACGGATCGGTTCCACCGTAATGAAAGCGGAAATCTGCGATATTTCCCCTGGTGGGATCCGCATCAATAGCCATTACAGGTTTGAAGTCGGCAATCGGCTCACTCTCTTGGTTCCGGAATTGGGCGATATCGTGGGTACGGTCCGTTGGCAAAAAGGCCCGGAAATCGGGATTAAATTTCAGGACCGGATTTCTGTCCCTCAAATCACCGACTGGCTGGCAAGCTATCATGTCAAAAGCCAAGATGCCCCACAATGACGGACTATCTGTCTGCTTTTCACGTATAATTGGCGGTCGCTCTCGCGCCCAGAACAGAAACGCCGCTCTTAATTTTTCGCGCTGCTGGCCGACTTTACCACCTTTTCGCTTGCCTTGTTCTTCTCCAGCTCGGCCGGGTCAAACCAGACGGGTTTGAGCTTCTTGTCCACGAACAGCTGCATCTGGTCTGTATAATGTGGGCTGTCCGGCCGTGTCGTTGCGGCCCCGAACGGTTGTATGGAGCGTGAATTCACGTTGCCAGCCTTGTCCCATTCGACAAACATGATGAAACTGTCGCCATGGCGGACCGACAGGCGTCCATCCTCTTCAATATCCCAAAGTGTAGAGGCGCGGATTGTATCATTGCCACCATCAATGGGAAGGTCAACATCGCCCTGGCGCAGGCGCAAGACCTCCAGCATCGGCGGATCGATGCGATCGAAATATTGGGTCAGATGATCGACCGTCTCCTGCAATATTTCTCGCGGATCAGGCACTTCGCCGCGCTGGTAATGCGCTTTGTTTGCCGGACGCAGGACTTTGAGAGCGAGCGCGTCGGCAGGCCCTTTGCCATCAAGATCCCAGTCCCATTTGGCCAGCAGGGCCTGCGCCTTTGCCAGCTGCGGATCGTCTGTCAGATCCAATGCGGCGATCTTGTCGAGCCAGTCCTTGGCATAGCCGGCCTGAACATAGGCCGTGTCATATTTGATCCGGCGGATTTCTTCCTCACCGATCTTGCCATTGGCTTCCAGCAGTTCAATCGACCGGCGCGACCGGTTGGTCTGGTCATTCTCGATCCCCATCAGCGGAGAGAAAGTTTCCGGGTTCAATTCATCGCCGGGTCCCGCCGCAACATAAGGCGTGTTATTGGCGTTCATGACATAACCAGAAGCTGGATTGATCAGCGCAGGCACGCGCGTAAACGGTAATGTATTCTGCCACACCGCATTCGGATTATCGCCGGGCAGCACCGTCCGCCAGTCAAAACCCGGCGCACGGTCAGGGAACATGGCATTATAGAACATCCCGATATTACCCTTGGCATCGGCATAGATGAAATTGGTCGCAGGTACGCCCTGCCCCGCCATAGCGGCTTGCCATTGGTCGAAATCCTGCGCCTTGTTGATCCGGTAATATTGGGTCAGCATGTCGAGCTGATCCATACCCGCATAGCGCAGCGCATAGGCACCATTGCCGTTCAAGATCACTGGGCCGTGGACGGAACGGTAAATCATCTGCGGATAGGGAATGACAAACGGGCCATATTTGATTTTCAGCCAGACGCGTTTCTTCTCCAGCGGCAACCACTCGCTATCAAATTTATAGGCATTGCCCTTCTCGTTCAGCGTGAGCTTGTAAATATCAATCAGATCAGGCCGGTTAACCGTATTGGTCCAGCCCAGATTCTTGTTGTGTCCAAGAAACGGGAAAGGCGATCCGGGGAAATTGGCACCGGCAAAGTCCCAGCCTTCTTCGCTATGCACAACCAGTTCATACCACGCGACATTTCCGCGCAAAGGCTGATGCGAATTGGAAATCAGCCGGGTCTTGTCATCGGTCGAACGTTCCGGCGCAATTGCATAGGCGTTGGACCCATTTTCATCAGGATCCGGCCCCACTGGCGTGATGATCTTGTCTTCACTCAGAGGATGCACGGTGCGGTTTTCCATCGGAACGGCCAGACTGGGTCCGCCTTCGCGGCGCAGCGGTTTGCCCTCGGTCAGCGCCTGTATCGGGCCATTGAGTCCAAAGAAAAATGGCGAGCGCAACGCGAAACCGGCGGCAATATCGCGGCCGTTGACCGGAAACAAATTCGACAGGCTAACCTGATCCGGATGCTCTTCAGCATAAGCATTCAGGCCGGAAGCATAGCCTTCCAGCACAGCACGCACATCTTCGGGCAGATCGTCATATTTGCGTTTGACTGTGCCATCGACATCGAGCAGCGCAGCGACAAAATCAATCGGCGCGCCATCCGCACCGTTGAGTGTTGCGAGCCGTCCCCGGGTCATCGCAGTCACCTCTTGCAGCGTTACGAAATCATCTTCGGCATGGGCATAGGCAACACCGTAAGCGACATCGGCATCGGTTTTTCCGAAAATATGCGGTACGCCAAAATTGTCGCGGACGATACGCGCTTCATAGTCCTTTTTGGGCGGTGGCGATGCAGGCGAAACGCTCAACGGCTCCCAGACAGCCAGTGAAATGGCAACGAGCAAAATCAGGATTAACAATCCCATTCCAATTCGCTTGATCACCTTCATCCCATTTCCCTTTTCTATGGCAATCAACCTTGCCCTTTTGATTGCTCTTGCGCAAAGTTGCGACATTGGTCAACCGGGTAGCCTCCCGATCATCAAAGCCACAAAGGATCGTTCATGCCAAAACCGAAAATTTCTCGCCTTTCTCTATTATCCGCCTTGTCCGCTCTAGCCCTTGCCGCCCCGATAAACGCACAATCTGTGCTTGGATCGGGTGTGCCTGCAAGTACAGTTCCGAACAGCACCGAACGTCCGATCGCCTTTGCCGAGCAAGCGCCTGCCGATGCAGGCCTGATAATTCTAATGCAGAGTGCTGAACTGCCGGATATTTCCGCTCTTTCGCCTGCCGAACGCAATGCCGTGGAAGCGGCTATCGCGTCTGCGGGCTTCAAGGGCAAGACGGGAAGCACTCTCGAACTGCGCGGAATTGGCAGCCGTCCCCTCATAATGCTTTCCGGTGCGGCCCAATCCGACAAAGCGGGACCGGGTGACCAGGAACCGGACTGGAAATCAGCCGCTGGCAAGGCCATGCAAAAGCTGATGACGGAAGAAACAGCACTAGCGTTGGTTGGTCCTCCCGATGCCACCGGCATGGCCGATGCCGCCCTTGGCCTTGATCTGGGCCAGTACCGGTTTGATCGCTATCAGACGGATGTCGAAACAGCGCCTGCCAGCCAACAGGTCACAATATCCGGCCCGCAGGCATCTGCGGCACAAGCCCTCTGGAGCAATCGCCACAAGCATCTTGCTGACAGCGTCAGGATGGTCCGCGATCTCCAAAGCGAACCAGCCAATACCCTCTACCCACAGAGTTTTGTGGATCGGGTGAGCGCAGCGTTCAAAGGCGTTCCCAATATCCGCATCGAAGTCCTCGACGAAGCCGCGATGCGTAAAATGAATATGGGCGCGATTGTCGGTGTCGGTCAGGGTAGTCCACGCGGATCAAGAATGATGCTGGTTAGCTATACAGGCGGAAGCGGGGCGCCGCTGGCATTCGCTGGCAAGGGCATTACTTTTGACACGGGCGGTATCTCGATCAAGCCCAATAAGGGCATGTGGGCGATGAAGGCCGACATGTCGGGCGCCGCTGCTGTAATGGGGGCCACCTTGTCGCTGGCCAAGAGCCGTGCGCCGGTTAATGTTGTAGCAGTTGCCGCGCTGGCTGAAAATATGCCCGGTGCCAATGCCCAGCGACCTGGTGATGTCGTGCGCACCTATGGCGGTAAGACCATCGAAATCCTCAGCACAGATGCAGAGGGCCGTTTGGTGCTCGCCGACGCGGTGCAATATGTGGCGGATCGCTACAAACCCTTTGCGCTGGTTGATATCGCGACCTTGACCGGATCAGTCGGACGTGCGGTGGGCGATCAATATGCCGGACTATTCGCGCGCGAGGATGCTGTCGCCGATCGCCTTCTGAAAGCTGCCGATGACACCGGCGAGTATTTATGGCAGCTGCCCCTGCATCCGGCCTATGCCAAAGCGATACGTTCGGACATTGCCGATGTTAAAAATTCGGGCGTAACCGACGCACCCGGCGCGAGCGCAGGCGCTCATTTTATCGGCTATTTCATCGATGAATCTATGCCTTGGGCCCATCTGGATATTGCCGGTGTTGACTGGAACAATTCCGCAAAACCGCTGACGCCTAAAGGGGCTTCCGGCTTCGGTGTTCGCTTGCTTGATCAACTGGCACGCGACTGGACCGCCGAATAGCTATTTGTAACAAATATTTGTCCCGCTCCCTTGTGTGATAAAAACATCACTCCATATCTGGTTAGAACCAGGAATGAGGGAACGGGACAATGAATCTCGAGAAATTTACTGATCGCGCCAAAGGCTTTTTGCAATCTGCCCAAACGGTAGCGATCCGCATGAACCATCAGCAGATTACCGCTGGGCATTTGCTCAAGGCGTTGCTGGAAGACGATCAGGGCATGGCTGCTGGCCTGATTGCCAAAGCTGGCGGCGACGCCAAACAGGCGCATCTGGAAATTGATACAGCACTGGAAAAAATACCGGCGGTATCAGGCAGTGGAGCGCAACAAACACCTGGACTAAATAACGATGCTGTGCGCGTACTGGATCAAGCGGAACAGATCGCTGAGAAAGCGGGCGACAGCTATGTGACGGTGGAGCGCCTTTTGCTCGCGCTTACCCTGTCTAAGGACACGGCGGCAGGCAAGGCGCTGACCAATGCGGGTGTGACGCCTGATGCTTTAAACAGCGCAATCAACGATTTGCGCGGCGGACGCTCTGCTGACACCGCTTCGGCCGAAGACCGCTATGACGCAATGAAGAAATTTGCCCGCGACCTCACGGAGGCCGCACGCGAAGGGAAGATGGACCCGGTCATCGGGCGTGATGAGGAAATCCGCCGGACAATCCAAATATTGGCCCGCCGGACCAAGAATAACCCCGTTCTTATCGGTGAACCTGGTGTGGGTAAGACCGCTATCGCCGAAGGGCTGGCGCTCCGCATTGCCAATGGCGATGTGCCAGATAGCCTGAAAGATCGCCGCCTGATGGCGCTCGACATGGGTTCGCTGATCGCTGGCGCAAAATATCGCGGCGAGTTTGAGGAACGGCTCAAAGGCGTGCTCGACGAAGTGCGCGGTGCCGAGGGCGAGATTATTTTGTTTATTGACGAAATGCACACGCTGATCGGTGCCGGCGCTTCCGAAGGCGCAATGGACGCATCCAATCTGCTCAAGCCCGCCCTCGCGCGCGGCGAGCTTCATTGTATTGGCGCGACTACGCTCGATGAATATCAGAAATATGTCGAAAAAGACCCCGCCCTGCAGCGCCGTTTTCAGCCGGTTGTTATTGGCGAACCGACGGTGGAAGATACCATCTCCATCCTGCGCGGCCTGAAGGAAAAATATGAATTGCACCACGGCGTGCGGATTACCGATGGCGCATTGGTAAGCGCCGCGACTCTGTCGCACCGCTATATCTCCGACCGCTTCCTGCCGGACAAAGCCATCGACCTGATGGACGAAGCTGCCTCGCGCATACGCATGGAAGTCGAGTCCAAGCCAGAGGAAATCGAAACACTCGACCGGCGAATCATCCAGCTCAAGATCGAGCGCGAAGCCTTGTCCAAGGAAAGCGATGATGCATCGAAAAGCCGTCTGGAAACGCTGGAAAAAGAACTGGCGGAGCTGGAACAGCAATCCACGGAACTGACGACCCGCTGGCAAGGCGAAAAAGACAAGATCCATGCCGAAGCGCATCTTAAAGAACAGTTGGATGCTGCGAAGCTGGAGCTGGAACAGGCCGAACGGGCCGGCGATCTCGCGAAGGCGGGAGAGCTGAGCTACGGCAAGATCCCTGATCTCACGCGCCAGCTCGAAGAAGCCAGCGGCGCGACCGAAGGCGCCATGTTGCGCGAGGAAGTGGTCAGCGAAGACATTGCCTCCGTCGTATCGCGTTGGACCGGCATCCCGGTTGACAAAATGCTCGAAGGCGAGCGCGAAAAATTGCTCGCCATGGAAGAGCTCATCGGCAAACGGGTTATCGGTCAAAAAGACGCGATTGATGCCGTGTCATCGGCCGTCCGCCGTTCTCGTGCCGGGCTGCAAGATCCCAATCGTCCGCTCGGCAGCTTTCTCTTCCTCGGCCCCACCGGTGTCGGCAAGACAGAGCTTACCAAGGCACTCGCAGGATTTTTGTTCGATGATGATCAGGCAATGGTCCGCATTGACATGTCCGAATTTATGGAAAAGCACAGCGTTGCTCGTTTGATCGGCGCGCCTCCGGGCTATGTCGGCTATGAAGAAGGTGGTGTGCTGACCGAAGCGGTGAGGCGCCGGCCCTATCAGGTCATTTTGTTTGACGAGGTCGAGAAAGCCCATGGCGACGTGTTCAACGTCCTACTCCAAGTGCTTGATGACGGCCGATTGACCGATGGTCAGGGCCGGGTAGTGGACTTCTCCAACACATTGATCATCCTGACATCCAATTTGGGCAGCCAGTATATGGCGAACCTGAAAGACGATCAGAAGGTCAAGGATGTCGAACCACAGGTGATGGAAGTCGTCAGAGCCCATTTCCGCCCGGAATTTCTCAATCGTCTCGACGAGATCATCCTGTTCCACCGACTGGCAGAAGAGCATATGGCGCCGATTGTCGAGATACAGGTCGCCCGGGTTCAGAAGCTGCTAAAGGATCGCAAGATTGTTCTCGAATTGACCGATGCCGCGAAACGCTGGCTGGGCCGGGTTGGTTATGATCCCGTTTACGGTGCAAGACCTCTAAAACGCGCGATTCAGAAATATCTGCAGGACCCGCTTGCTGACATGATCCTGCGCGGCAATGTCCAGGATAATAGCACAGTACAGATTGACGAGGGTGACGGCGCTCTGGAAATGGTGCCGGTGGTCGAGGCTGTCGAAGGTTGATCTTGCGCGCACTGCCGATCTTGGGCAGACAATGACGATGATCAACACTGTGCAACCGGACGAAATATTGGGCGATGCCAGCTATTTGGCGCATCGTTATGATGAAGTCGGCGATGCGTTCCGGTTCCTCTCGGTCCCGCGTGATGTCCACCGCCAATGTACATTCATTACGGATGAGCATCTGCCCAATGTCGACCAATATAAGGCGATTGCCCGCTCCACGCTTCCAGATGCCTTCTCTGACAGCGTACCGGTGCATTTCATATTTCATTCGGCCTATTGCTGTTCCACCATGCTCGCCCGCGCCTTTGATATTGAAGGCGTTTCGATGGGGCTAAAAGAGCCTGTGGTTCTGAATGACATGATTGGTTGGCGCCGGCGTGGTGCTAAGCCGGGTAAACAGCAACACGTCATAGAGCAAAGCCTCACCTTGCTCTCGCGGCCATTTGGTGAAGATCGGGCGGTCATCATCAAACCATCGAACATCTGCAATCCGCTGGCAATCGAGATGCTCCGCTTGCGGCCCGAAGCCAAGGCACTGCTTCTTTATGCGCCGATTGAAGGGTTTCTCAAATCCATCGCCAAAAAAGAGATGTGGGGCCGCATATGGGTACGCGATGTGCTGATCGGCACCCTGAAAGACGGCTACGCTATCGGGGGCTTTTCGCAGGACGAGCTTTTGCAGCTAACCGATTTGCAAGTCGCCGCGATCGGGTGGCTGTCACAACACGCCTTATTTGCGAAAATAATCGAAGAAATCGGCCCAGACCGGGTTAAAACGCTGGATAACGATACATTTCTGGCACGATCGCCGGAAACTATTACGGCACTGTCAGAGCTCTATCAACTGGATTTAAGTGACGCGCAAATTGAAGCCGTGGTTCAAGGCCCGGCATTTACGAGCCATTCAAAACTCGATCAGGCCAAGCGTGGCGAGACTTTTGATGCCAAGGCGCGCGAAGAGGAACAGCAACGGGTCGCGGAAATACATGGTGCCGAAATTGACATGGTGGCAACTTGGACCAAGGCGGTGGCTGATAGCCAAGGCATCAGGCTGAATATTGGTTCAAAGTTGCTTTGATACCTTATTCTCGATGAACACTATCATTGAAAGAAACAGGGCTCGCGAGATTCTATGAATTCGCTCGATTTTTTGGAGCCGCGGCACCCACATCTATTCTACCGGCGTCTGCCGATAGAATTCCACTCGTTTTCTTGAATAATCCAAGAATAGGTGCGGATCGGTATCCTAAATAATCGGGATACCTTCTAGCTGAAAACGTTTCTAACCGATTCCCCTTAGAAACATTTTGAGACGTCGCCAATATCGACGGTTCTCAAAACAAAAATACGCTGAAAATAAGAACTACCGGCAAAGTATGGCGGATGTTACAATTACGCCTAATTGCTTGTTGACCCAGACTGATGGTCTTTTACGAACTCATTGGCTCGTCTATTGCCTTCTGCATTGAACGCTTTCCATTCCCGGTTGGTCATGCAGATACGGTTTTTCTTAACGCGAGAGCCTATAACTGGTTCGGAGCGACAGCGCATATAGTCAGGATGCTTTCTGTCAGTTATCTTTTTAGGTTTCTGAGCTGCTTCAGATACATCATCAATAGTCACATCCGCGAATGCCGTATTGGGTGTCGCTAGGATGGAAGCACTGGCCAGAGCTATGGCATATTTATGTAATTTCATAATAATCTCCATCGATCATTGAATTTATACGGCACTGTAAAAGTCTTTCAACAAAAAAAGGGCGAGCCTTACAGCCCGCCCTCTTTTTTTCACTTTAAATCCGAAGGATTAGAAGCTGAATTTCACCGCAGCAGCGAAACGGCGACCCAGAGCATCGTAAGATGACGGGTAAACGTTACCACTGTTAAACGCTGTCGAACCAACATCAGAACCAACTTCCGATGGCTTGTTATCAAACAAGTTACGGATGGTCAGCGTCAACTGCACGTTATCGCTGATTTCCCATTGACCGGTGAGATCAAAATAATGCTCTGCACCAATGTTAAGAAATTCTGGCTCAACCAAACAACCACCGGTATCTGCTCCCAATGGATCAGGGCAGCCGGCCGGATCGGCCTGAGCAGCAGCGAGTTCCGCAGCGAACTGCTCTGGCTCATATTCAACGCCATCCAAGTAACGCCACAGAAGTGACAACCGGAATTCATCGTTAAATGTAACCGAAGTACGCTGGCTAAAGCCAAACTCAGGCTGGATGGAAGGACAGTTCACACTGTAGAACCCAACACATTCACGGTTCAAGCTGCCTGGCGAAGCCTGGAACAAGTTTTTGTTCGTCCAGGTTCCGTTGAAGGACAGGTTCAGACCGATATTGTCGGTGATGTCCGTTTTGTAGTTGATCGCAAGATCAATACCGTCGGTTTCGATTGTACCCAAGTTTGTCAGGTTCAAAGGAAGGCCTGGAGTATCAGCCGCAGAACCAGACAAACTACCGTCAAGTGGGTTACGACGGATCGCAAGACACTCAGCGCTGGTTGGCGATGCGTTGAATACGAAACAAGCGTCGCTGGCATCACCCGGTGATGGGGTGGTGATAGCGTCAGTCACTTCGATGTTCCAATAGTCAACGGTAACAGCAAGACCAGGAACAGCAGCTGGTTCAGCAAGGAAACCAACAGTCCATGTTTTTGCAGTTTCCGTACCAAGGTTCAAGTTACCACCGGTTGTGATGTTAACCTGGCCAGCAACTGGATTGTTGATGATGCCGATGCTTCCTGCTGGTGCACCCTGTGCAATACAAATTGCAGTAAGGTTAGCATTTCCGACAGGAGCAGCGCCCGCACATGGATCTTGACCCAAGTTGCTGAGACCCGTTGTTACCGGCGTAAACAGCTCACCAATATTTGGTGCGCGTGAAGAACGCTGATAGTTACCGCGGATTTTCAGACCGATAATTGGTTCCCAAGCACCGCCTGCTTTCCAAGTAAACTCGGTACCAGCAGTCGAATAATCGGAATAACGTGCACCAAGCTCAACGGTAAGGCTTTCAGCAAATGGCTGGCCTTCGAGCAAAGGAATAACCAGCTCGCCGAACGCATCATATACATCATAGCTGCCAGTAATGTCAGGAGCAGCACCGCCGCCGCCAACAACTGCACCAGGAGTCTGAGACGCTTCGTCACTACGACGTTGCGCGCCAAACTCACGATATTCACCACCAACTGCGAAGCTGATTGGCGTTTCGGCGATCGCAAAACCACCGAAGTCACCGCTTACAAGGGCGTTAACCTGAGCCAATGAAGTGCTTGTGATAACTTGCTGAGTCAGAGAGAACGTATAGTCAATCTGATCCTGCGTCAGGCTACCAATTGGGCCGAGAAGGTTGATTGGTACACAGCCTGCTTCAGCAGTAGCGCCAACGTTCGCATCAGCGACACAGGTATTAACATCGGTAGCAATCAAAGCATTTTGCAAACGGGCAAAACGGGCAAAACCGGACTGACGCTGAATACGCTCGCTTTCGCCATAACCACCGGAGATATCCCAAGAGATGCTGTCGGTAATGTTGCCACGTGCGCCAACAACAAAGTTGAACACGGTGCTGGTGAAGTCAGAGTTACGCGTACCTGCTTCAACTGAACGACGACGGATGCCGAGGTCTACAGTTGCGTAGTTCGGGTTTGGCGAACCGTCAGCCAATGTTGGGCCAGTGGTATCATCCAAAAGCAACTGACATTGAGCTGCTGTACGAGCCTGAACACCAGTTGTGTTAGGATCGATATCGTCGCCAGCACAAATCGCATTACCAATAACGTCGTTCAGGTAAGGGTTACCGTAGTTCAACGAATAGGTGTTGAAGAACGAACCGCCCGGAGCGATGATCGTAGAAACAGTCTGTTTCGAGAAGGATGCCTGAGCATAGACTTCTACAGCATCGCTAACTTCATAACGACCCTGTGAAAACAGGTTGAAACGCTCAAATGGTGTCTGGAAAATGTTGAACGGGTTAAAGTTAAACAAGTTCGAAGACGCTGGATCCAAACCGGTTCCGTCTGAGTTAATCTGCGCACTGACCGGACCACGAAGGTTGGCAGGAACAGAGTTTGAAGAACCACCAGCATTACCGGTGAAAGAGCCGATGTTGAATTCGGAGAACGGACGATCGCCCTGGAAAACAGCATCCTGGTCCTGATAACCAACACTCAATACCACGTTACCGCGACCATCGTCGAAGTTGGCACCAATTGTAAGGTCACCACGGAAAACGTTGCCGTCGCCCTGCTCGGTGATCTGCTCACTGAGGTTCAGTTCAACACCAGCGAAGTCACGCTTGGTGATGAAGTTAACAACGCCAGAGATCGCATCCGCACCATATGTGGTTGTAGCACCACCGGTCAGAATGTCTGTACGCTCAATAACAGCCAATGGGATGTTGTTAAGGTCAACACGGCCAGTTGTATCAGCTGGAACATAACGACGTCCGTCGAGAAGAACCAAGTTACGCTGTGAACCCAAGTTACGCAGGTTAACGAAAGAAGAACCCCCGTTACCATTGTTAACCGCGGAACCAATGCTTGGAACCGAGCTAGGAAGTTCGCGAAGGAACTGCTCAGCAACGTTAGTCTGACGAAGTTCAAGTTCTTCAGAGGTTACAACACCAACTGGGCTTGAAAGCTCGAGGTTAGGATTAGTAATACGAGAACCGGTAACAACGATGACTTCTTCGTCAACGGCATCCGCGTCTTGTACGTCTTGGTCCTGCGCGTAGGCAGGTGCTGAAACCATCGCGAGACCGAGCACCAGTGGTGCCGTTCCGCTCATCAGCTTCGTAAATTTTTTCATGTTATTCCAGTCCCTTATTCTGGAGGAGCAGGGCCCCCAATGGCCCGCTTCTGTAGTTGCCCGACCGAATCAAACACGCTGTGGACACGCGCAATATTCCATCGGAATGGCTGGCAGATGCCGTAATTGCACAATTCTGTAAAGCCGCTGTTCAGCTTTTACGGGCAGTTTTGTAGAGGATGTAACTATTTTGTCACAGTCATGGCCGACAATCGACAGATCAACGGGCAACCCAAACATACCAGTTTAATGCGCTGAATTACCGTAATTATCTCGACCATTTCGCCCAACCATTGCGTGACGCCTTTGTTATGCTAGTTATGGGTCAGCAATAAAAGCGGCACTAAAATCACATATAGTGATGCCTAAGAGATCAAGGAGCACAGACATGAATAAACGAAATCAGGGGCAATATCTGTTATTTGCTGCATTAGTATGTGCACCTGTGACAACTAGCGGTCCCGCAATGGCTGCAGAAAAAGATGACGCTATCGCCGCACCGCCGGCCATATATACGGAACTGGTGGCCTGCAAAAATATCGCTGATGCTCAACAGCGCCTAGCTTGCTTCGATACGAAAGTAGCCGCACTTGAAACCGCGCAGGCTAGCAATCAGCTCGTCATTGCGGATCGAGAGCAGGTGCGTGAGGCACGACGCGGCCTGTTTGGCTTATCTCTACCACGGATCAAGTTGTTCGATGGCAAGGCAGAAAAAGGCGACAATGTCGATCAGATAGAAGCTACCATCGCATCAGTTCGCCAGTTACGTAGTGGCAAGATGCTTATCAAACTTGATGACGGCGCTCTTTGGCAACAAACCGAGATCAAGAGCATGCGGACGCCAAAGGACGGTGACACAATAGTCATTAAGCGCGGCTCACTGGGAAGCTTTGTCGCTAAAGTGAACGATGGTCGCGCGTTTAAAGTGAAGCGGATCGTCAACTGAACCGCTTCTTTTGGTGTCTGATCTAATCCATCGGCCCGGTTAGCAGGATCGGATCGATGCGGGCATTATTCCATTTCATAGACCAGTGTAGATGCGGGCCAGTGGCTCGGCCAGTCGCACCGATACGGCCAATGGGTTCGCCACGTTTTACCGATTGCCCCTCTTCGACCAATATCTCAGAGGCGTGCAGAAAAGCGCTGTTGAGCCCCATGCCATGATCGAGCATCAACAAATTGCCTTCCAGCGAAAACGGCTTGTTTGCGGCAAGCGTTACCACTCCATCGGCTGGTGCAACAAAATACGTCCCTGCACCGCCCGCAATATCAACGCCGCTATGATAACTGCCCGGCTCGCCCTTATAAACGCGTTGTGATCCAAACATGCCCGATATACGGCCTTTGGCAGGCCAAATAAAAGTCTGCCGCCAGCCCTTGCTGTCGCTCCGCACCTGACGCGCGGCATTAATCTGTTCCAGTTCCGGACGCCGTCGCGCCATAAATGCTGCACTCGGCCCGCCGCTGCGTCTGGCGACATTAACATGCTCTATCTTCCATTTGCGCGGCGCAATATTGAAAAATTTCTTGATCGTCTCGCCATTTTCAAGCGTAGCCACCATTTGTGCGGATTGCCCGGCGTCGCGATTGAAAGCCACGATAAATTTGCCATCTTCATCGACAGGAACTGGCTGTCCCTCAAAAGAAAGGCTGCGCGTCCCTGCAGGCGCATCACCCAGCATCACGCCACCCTGAATTTCCTGCCCGGTAAAACCAAATTTGACCGCTTGACGAAAAGCTGACTCTTCCGCTTCGGCTGTTTCGGCCAATGTTGACGACAATGGCAGCGCCATGGCGGCAACAGCAGTCAGCGCAAAAGCCCCTAAAATGGCATTTTTCTTAAGCCCCATTATTTTTCTTCTTCCGGCAAATGCGCCTGGGCAGAGATTTGCGCACTGGCATAAGCCTCCTGCTTCTCGACACTCCAGTAGCGCAAGTCTTCCAGCGGGATCTGCTCATTGGTAATCGCACATAAAACGTGATCGCCCGATGACAATGGCCGGAACCCGTTTGGCATATAATAAAGCTTCGCTAGCTTGTTACGATTAGACATTAACATAGGAAAGACCTTACTCTCAGGATCATTTACCCGCAATTTACGGGAAAATATTTACCACTTTCATAACAAAATTTTTGCCTAGAACAAATCCTGTTGCCTGTCATCCGCCGGTTTTCTGACTCGGACTGGCTTTGACTTGGCCTTAGGCTTGACCGGTTTTGGCGATTGCGCTGATTTTGTAACTGGCTCGTCGGTAATCTGCGCACCGACTTCACCATCATGAAAATGCAGATTTACAGCACCGACGCTGAGCGCTTCATCCCGACTACCAACAAATCTACCATCCAATGCTGATATTCTTGCGTAACCACGCTTCAGCGGGCCATCCGGTGACACTTGTTGGGCCAGTCGCCACAAGCTGTCGAGCCGATGGGTTGCATCTTGAAGCGGTCGCTTGACCAGTGTCACTGGCAAATCCAAACGCTCCAATCGGCTTTTTGCTGTTTCCAACCGTTGTCGCAACATCGCGGGCCGCAAGGCCCCTTCCGATGCGGAATAGCGGCTGCGGGCCTTTGACACATTTTGCCCCATAGCATATTTCATGCCGTCGGACAGCTCGTCGACACGCTGCTGATGGGGGCGGAGCAAGTCAGTAAGCGCAGGCATCAGGCGGCGCTGCGCTTCCAGCCTTTCTTGCGCTGTTGCAAAGCTGCGCTGCACAGATCGCGCCATCCGCGCCTTGGTCTCGCTGAGCGATGCCAACCATTCCGCACGCACAGGCACGGCCATCTCTGCGGCGGCCGTCGGAGTGGGCGCTCGCAAATCAGCCGCAAAGTCGCAGAGGGTCGTATCCGTTTCATGGCCCACGGCCGAAATCACCGGTATCGAGCAATCCGCCACGGCGCGCACGACTTGTTCTTCGTTAAAACTCCACAGATCTTCGATAGAACCGCCGCCACGCGCGACGATGATCAGATCGGGTCGGGTTAGAGGACCGCTCTCCCCCATATTCGAAAAGCCGTTAATCGCCCCGGCAATCTGCTTGGCAGCGCCATCGCCCTGAACCAATACCGGCCACACCATAACATGGCTCGGGCAACGATCCGCTAGCCGGTGCAAGATATCGCGGATCACCGATCCGGTCGGCGATGTTACGACCCCAATGGTATTCGGTAAAAAAGGAATGGCGCGCTTTCGGTCTTGGTCAAACAAACCTTCACTTTGCAGCTTCGCCTTCAGCTTTTCAAAAAGCTGCATCAGCGCGCCTTCACCCGCCAGTTCCATCTTATCGATCACGACCTGATATTTGGAACGTCCTGGATAAGTGGTGAGCTTGCCGGACACGACAACTTCAATCCCGTCCTCCGGTTGAAACGGCAGCCGTCCGGCATTGCCCTTCCACATCACGCCATCGAGCACCGCCTTGTCATCTTTCAGCGCCAGATAAACATGACCCGAAGCCGCCCTCTTATAACCGGAAATCTCTCCTTTGATCCGCACATAGCCAAAGATGTCCTCGACCACCCGTTTGAGCGATCCGGAAATTTCCGAAACAGATAAAGGAGCGGCATTGTCGCCCTCGCCACTCTCGGCTAGGAGTTTCGCGTCTAAAGAGAGAGAGTCGTTCATGAATATCCTGTTGCTCGGGTCCGGTGGCCGAGAACATGCCTTGGCATGGAAGCTGGCGCAATCCCCATCACTTGAGAAATTTTATGCCAGCCCCGGCAATCCCGGTATCGCCCATCATGCAGAATGCGTGAAGCTGGATGTTCTGGATCATGCCGCAGTTATACAATTTTGTGGCCGCAACAGCATCGACCTGGTGGTGGTTGGACCGGAAGCGCCCCTGGTCGATGGTTTAGCCGAAAGCCTGCGCACCGCCGATATCCTGGTATTTGGTCCCGATAAGCTTCCTGCACAATTGGAAGGTTCCAAAGGCTTCACCAAAGATCTCTGCGCCCGCGCCAATATTCCTACGGCGGGTTATGTCCGTACTACCAGCAAGCCGGATGCGCTGGCCGCGCTCAAGAATTTTTCCATTCCCGTTGTCATCAAGGCCGATGGCCTCGCTGCTGGCAAGGGTGTGATCATCGCCGAAACCCTTGAGCAGGCCAAAGATGCCATTGCTATGATGTTCGACGGCGGCTTTGGTGATGCCGGAGCAGAAGTGGTGATCGAGGAATTTCTAACCGGTGAGGAAGCGAGTTTCTTTGCGATTACCGATGGCAAAAATGTCATCCCCTTTGGTACCGCGCAAGATCACAAACGCGTTGGCGAAGGCGATGTCGGCCCCAATACTGGCGGAATGGGCGCTTATAGTCCCGCCCCCGTTTTGACAAAAGCATTGCAAAAGCAGGTTATGAGCGAAATCATTCAGCCCACGGTCGACACATTGGCCGCCGAAGGCACGCCCTATAGCGGCGTCCTTTTCGCCGGTCTGATGCTGACGGATACCGGGCCACAGCTGATTGAATATAATGCTCGTTTTGGCGACCCGGAATGCCAAGTGCTGATGATGCGGCTCAAATCTGATCTCGCGGCGCTTATGCATGCAACGGCCAAAGGCGAACTCGGCCAGATCAGCGCCCCGGAATTTGACGCCCAATCTGCCCTGACCGTGGTAATGGCCGCCAACGGCTATCCCAGCACCCCGGAAAAAGGTGGTAAGATCCAGAACCTTGCTCGAGCCGAACGCGAAGGCACGAAGATCTTCCATGCCGCAACGGCCGAAATCGAAGGAAAGCTGGTCGCCAATGGCGGCCGCGTGCTGAATGTAACCGCTCTGGGCAGCAACACCACCGAAGCGCAGGCCAAAGCATATGCCGCGGTCGACCAGATTGATTTCGAAACCGGTTTTTGCAGGCGGGATATCGGCTGGCGAGAGGTAGCGCGGGAGGAACTGGTTTAGGGCTGCAAAGAATTTTTGGGCAGAATCCAAGAACGTGATCCGCCGTGATCATATACCACCGAAAGTGTGCGCAATATCGGTAAGCCAACATTGGGGTGGCCTCCTTCGATAAACCTTATTTCTGGCTGATCAAAGGTAGCGGAGCCGATGCGGAGCGAGCCTCTTAATCGGGCCATGAGAACCGGCTGGCTTCCTGCAGCGGATACGGCAACACCGGCAGGAACAGGTGGCGCTTGCAAATCAAGCCTTTCGATATAGGCATTGGGCAAAAGCAGTGGAGCGTTGTTGCCGCTATCGAGCTTTGCTGTGATTTTGACCTTACCCAACATGATTGTAGTAGCTGGCAGTAGGCTGCCCGCTGAATCTCGATATGGAGATGCCTTCCCAGAAGGGATATTGGCTGGCGTTTTGGCTCTGATGACCAGACGACTGCTAGGGCCATCCATTTCAACCAGATGGTTCGGAAAGCTATTGGGACCAAATATTCCGACTTCATCGGTGAGATCATAAGGAAGTATCGTAGCGCGATCATCAGCAATGGCCACACCACCCAAACGGGCATTTTTGATAAAACTGTCGTAACCTGGAACCGGCTTTCCCGTGCTGCCATCAATCGCCCGTGACGGGCCAATATTCGGAAGTTTGAGCCGATCGGCCAGCTTTTTGTCGAGTAAGTTGCCATTGGTTCCGGTATCAAAAACGACAGGAACCGGATGCCCACTCCCGATCCGCAACATGACCAACGCGCGATTTTTCGACATGTATAACGATATTATTTCCGGTTCAGATACAAGCGCTTTCACTTTGCTGGCCGTCGTTTCAGCGGAGTTTGGGGGTATTGTCTTGCTCGAGGTCTGTGCAGATACTCCATTGGCGATCAATAAAGTTGCTAAAATCAACAGACGCATAGAATCTCCGTATTTGAGGCCGCTCTCAAGTTGTAGCAACATCAAGCATTTTACACCCGTTTACAATATTGGAATCTTGACCTTTGCGGCCAAACAAATCCAACCGCATTTGGTTTGGCCGTCTTCCCAGCATTAGAGAAAAAAGCGCCCTTGCCAGGGATATATCGGCCAGCAAGAAGTGACGCACCAGGGGTTGGAATAGATCCCTTTTAACAGTTCTCTGTCTACCAACCTCGTTTTTAAGTGGTGAGATGACCGAAATATTGCGGAATATCTCTAGCAACGCTCTTAGCGACGCGACAGGCTGGCACTGTCCAGACGACTGCGCACGATAGCGCCCCAGACCCTGAAAATCTCTGAAATTTTACAACTATTCGCCCTATAACTAATTGCCAGCCATCGTTGACTTTTGCATAGGGTTGCGGGGCAATTTAAATTGATGGGAGCACGACTTTGAAAAACGATGATACCTTACTCACCCGGCGGCAGATCATGGTCATCGCCGCTCTGGCTGGCGGGATCAGCGCGAGCGCACCGCTGCACGCGCAGTTCAATCTGAAAAAAGGTCTCGGTGCGGCTGGCAAAGTGGCCAAGGCCGGATCGTATAATGATGAAGAAATGGCGGTCTATTTTGACCAGATGGCGGCTGATATGGACAGCCGTAATCCGGTGGCTGGTCCCAATGACCCATATGGCAAACGCATAGCCAACCTATCAAGCGGTTTGAAAAATCATGATGGCCTTGATCTGGATATCAAAGCCTATCTGGTTCGCGACGTGAACGCCTTTGCCATGGCCAACGGCACGATCCGTGTCTTTGCGGGACTTATGGACGAATTTACCGATGACGAAATCCGCTATGTGATCGGTCATGAAATCGGCCACGTGAAAGAAGGCCACACCAAAAAACGAATGCAGGGCGCTTTGCAGAAAGAAGCGGCTATGGGAGTCGCCGATGCAGCAGGCGGCAAGGTTGGCCAAATCGCCAATTCCAAGCTTGGCAAGTTATTTGGTGATGTGATCAGCTCGCAACATAGCCAAAAGCACGAAAAAGAAGCCGATGACTATGCTATGGCCTTCATGAAACAGAAGAAATATGAGCCGATGGCTTGTGTCACCGCGCTCGACAAATTGGCTGGCATGGGCGGAGGCGGCGGTGGACTGCCATGGCTGCAAACCCATCCAAGCCCGGAAGCTCGAGCAAAACGGATGCGCAAGCAGCTCGCCTAAAACCGCTCGGGCAAACGACAAACCTGACTGGATTATGTAACAACATATCATTTGTTCATAGTCCAGTCAGCTCGCGTGAGGCACCTTCTATCCCGGGTTGAATCTTCTTGGGAGTGATAGTTATGCGGCGTTTTTCCAATATTTCCAAAATCTTGTGCGGTTTTGCAGCGGTCAGTTTTGTCGCAGCTCCAGGGGCTGGTTCGCTGGAAGCCCAATCGAGACAAGATAAGCGATCCGATATTGTTCGAATACCGCCACCCCATCCGGTTAATTGCAGCCTTTTTACGCGCCATGACAAGGAGAGTATCGTGACTGTCACAGGGTCATCGATGCCTCCTCCTCCGCCACCACCACCGCCGCCATCGGTCGCCAGCCCATCCACCAAGAGCAGTGCGGCAGGCACCATGAGTCGCAGAGCAATGCAGATCACGGGCCCCGGCCCCTACCCTTATCCCTTGCCGCGCCCTCGTCCGTCACAATCGCAGGACCGCGAAAAATATACCGGCGAAGAGGTTGCCAGCATCAAGAGGGTGGCCGACGAACCGGTGTCCACTTTTGCCGTGGATGTGGATACCGGCAGCTATTCCAATGTCCGCCGATTCCTGAATGATGGCCAGATGCCGCCAGAAGCGGCCGTCCGGACCGAAGAGATGATCAACTATTTCCGTTATGACTATCCGGTGCCCACAAGCCCAGAAAGTGCTTGGCGAGGAACTCAGCTCGACATTATTCACGATCGCAAAGGACGTGAAGATACAGATCGAATTTAATCCTGCTCATGTGAAAGAATATCGCCTGATCGGCTATGAAAACCGGCTGCTCGCCGAAGAAGATTTCAATAATGACAAAATTGATGCTGGCGATATCGGTGCGGGCCATCAGGTGACGGCACTTTATGAAATCATGCCTGCGCAAACATCGGGCTGGCTGCCCGAACGACGCTATCCGGCCAATCGCGCCGTCCAAACGCAATCGGATTTCGGGGGCGAGATGGCACAAGTGAAATTGCGCTACAAATTACCCGGCCAAACAAAATCTCGTCTGATCGAACGGCAGATCGCGGCGGGCGGCTTGCAAAAGGCAGCCGCACCTAGCGGCGATATGGCCTTTGCCGTTGCGGTCGCGGCCTTTGGCCAGAAGCTTCGCGGGGACAAGTATCTCGGTGACTATAACTTTGATAATATTCGGAAATTATCGGGAAATGGTGGCGATTTCTGGCGTCAGGAATTTCGCAAGTTAAGCGACTTGGCCCAGAATCAGAGTTAGCCACGATTCGACCGGCGATTAGATTATCGGTCAAAAAACGCTAACCCGTTAACCATGTTTGCTAAGTAATTGTATCATATGGGGACAATTTCAGCCCGTTTCATCGGATAATGGACGCTCTATCCAAATAGCTGAACTGGACTCATCCTTAATTATCCTTCATTTTAAAGGGTGATCATGGATAAGACACGAACTTAGTAAGGGGTTCCGTAATGGAAGTTGGGGGTAAGATAATAACTGGTGCCGTTGCCACAGCGCTTTTGGCGCTGGTCGGGCATTATACCACTGGCGATAATTTTATAACTGGCCTTGAAAATGCAGCGCAGACGGAAATGACAGCGCAAGGCATGGAGGGCGTTAAAGTAGCGTTCTCACGCGAGCCGCTTTCCCGGAAGGCTGTGTTGGATGGTGATGTATCTGACGATGTGAAGCAAAAGGCACTTAGTGCTGTCTCCGGCATTGCTGGCGTCTCCAGTGCTGTTTGGGCTGGCGGCGATACAGTTGTTGCAAGCAAAACAGACGAAGGCGCCCAAAACGCTGATCCAGCGGTTACAACATGCCAGAAGGGCGTCGACGAGGCGATTGGGGACGAAAAGCTCAGCTTCCGATCCGGAAGCGCTTATGTGTCGCCCGCATCCAATCAATTATTGGATAAAATCGCGGCAGCGCTCCAGTCCTGTTCCAACTTTACCATCGCTGTAGGTGGCCATACCGACGATAATGGCAATGCCCAAGTCAACAAAATCCTGTCACAGGAACGAGCCGATAGGGTCCGCGCTGGGTTGATTGAGCGCGGGATCCCTGAAAACCTTGTCACTGCAACGGGCTTTGGCGCTGAACAACCTTTGGCAACCGGAACCGGTCCCGAGGTGGACGCACAGAACCGCCGCATTGAATTCAAAGTGCGGGCGACAAATAAAAAAGAAATAAATGATGCGAAATCGCAACAGGGGGAATGAACCATGCCATTATTAGTAGAAAATCTGTTGCTCCTGCTCGCTACTTTTGCAATTGGCCTCGGGATTGGTTGGCTCATTTGGGGCCGGAACCGTGATGAAATTTGAAGGGACCTATCTGGTAGCGCATCGACTGCCGCTCGGCCGTTCTAATATGTATGACTATAGGGGTTTAAAATAATGATATCGCTGATTTCTGCAAATTGGCTGCTATTCCTGATCGCCTTGCTGATCGGCGTCGCAACAGCATTTTGGGCCTGGGCTGCATCCGGACGCGAAGGCGCAATGGATAGTTTCGACAGCAATGACGGTTTGCTGGAAAAAGCGGGTGAAGCGGTTTTGCCAACGCCTGAACCTGTTGTGGCTGAGCCCACTCCTGCACCGGCTCCGGCGCCAGCACCCGCGCCAGTCGCACCCAAAACTGTGGCGCCAGCTGCTGTCACTCCGGCTGCAGCTAAGGTCACCATACCACCGGCTCCTGCTCCGCGTGCGCGCAAACGCCCTGTCGTGGCAGAAACGCCGCCGCCACCTCCACCGGGGAAACCCAATATTAGCCCTGCCAAAGGCGATCCCGATAATCTGCGTTTGATTAAAGGTGTTGGTCCAAAGTTAAATAGTCTCCTCAACAATCTGGGCGTGACACGATACGATCAGATTGCCGCTTGGAAAGAAGCAGAAATTGAGGAAGTCGATAAATATCTGGAGAGCTTTAGCGGCCGAATTACCCGCGATTCCTGGATAGACCAGGCCAAATATCTCGCGAAAGATGATATTGCCGGGTTCGAAAAGAAATACGGCAAGCTCTAAACTTTTCCATCGGACATTTGAAATCATCGGTTGCGAATGAGCGCATCCGTTTCAAATCACCCTTCCGTATTTTTCCGCTTAGTGCCCCATCACCAGTGGAATCTTCGTGTCATTGAGCAGGTTCTTGGTCACGCCACCAAATAATGTTTCACGTAGGCGACTATGTCCATAGGCGCCCATGACTAAAGCTGCTGCGCCCTGTTCAGCCGCAAACTCGCCGATAATATCGGACGCTTCGTTGCCCTTGCCCTTGAGCTCATGAAGGACAGTTGAAACGCCGTGCCGCGACAGAAAAGTCGAGGCAGCAATATGGGGGAAATCGACATCATCATCACCCACGGTCACCAAGTGCACGTCGCCGGCCATCTTCAACATCGGTAGAGCCAATCGCACAGCCTTGGCAGCCTCAGCAGAGCCATTCCAGGCGACGACCATCGCACCAAGACAATCATAGGAATCGTTTTCAACGGGCACCACCATTACAGCGCAATGCGCATGGACCGCGACATCGCCAGCAATTGGCAACGGCTCGTCACCGGCATTACGCTTGCCATAAGACTGGCTGACAATCACCAGATCGGCAAGACGGCTGCGCTCTGTCAACAATGTCGCGGGATCTCCTAAGCCGGTTTGCCAGTCCCATGAGACATCTTCTTCCTTCAGGCGCTGCTCAACCCGCTCACGATGCGCTCGTTCCGCAGCATCCATGTCTTCAAAATTTATGCCGGTAACAAAATCGCCACCCAACGGACCAAATGACATCGGTGCAAACTGTGTCGTCGGTTGAACGCAAGTCAAATGCCCACCATGACCGCGAGTAAGGTCCAAAGCGACCTGTAGACGTGATTCCAGACCACTATCTTCGAACACATGCAATAATATCGTTTTCAAGACACTTCTCCCGTTGGCCCCTGTTAAGACAAAGAAGGACTTTGGCATTGCCATTGAAATTCGCATTGATCTGGCTCAAAAAATCCAGCCATTCTATTGCTCAAGCGGTGGATCGATCAGACGATTGTCATCAAATCCCCGGGTGCCAGCTTAGGCAGCAAACTATCCATAGTAGCGCGATCAATCGCCACACAGCCCTCGGTGCCTCTATTCTCATAGCATATATGGAAGAAAATCGCACTGCCCTGACCAGCTATTGGTTGGCTGTCATTATGCCCGAGGGTAATAATGATATCATATAATGGGTCATCGCGGATCAATGTTTCAGCGCTGAACGGATGAGGCAAGCGTACCGGCCGGTTATAGGAAGGATCAGCCGGGTCATCGGACCAGCCATCTTGCGGACCAATCCAGCGCCAAGGCAATTTCAGTCCATGAAACGGGGCGCTGCGACCCGGATGAAACAAGACGGTTCGGATAGGCCACGTGCCAAGCGGTGTGCGGCCGTCGCCCTCCCGCTTTTGTTCGGCTTCGCAAGGACCGGAACGGCCGATGGTACAATTTATGACGTCTTGGTTGAACGTCAGCGTTAGCACGGCCGTATCTACACGAAGGACACTCAAAGCTTATGACCGGTGCGGTCCCGTTTGGTATCAAGATAAAATTCATTGTGAGGATTGGCGGCAATTTTGACCGGCAGGCGTTCTTCTACCGCAATCCCGCATCCTTGCAGACCTTCGACTTTTTCCGGGTTATTTGTGAGCAATTTGATCGCCGGTATGCTCAACAACTCGAGCATCCGCGCGGCAATCGAAAAATCCCGGGCGTCAATTGCAAAGCCCAGTCTTTGATTGGCATCCACTGTGTCAAATCCCTGATCCTGTAAGGCATATGCCCGCAGCTTGTTGATAAGCCCGATCCCGCGTCCTTCCTGGCGCAAATAGAGCAACACGCCCCAGTTGGCTTCGCTCATTTGCCCCAGGGCCGCATGAAGTTGCGGTCCACAATCGCACTTTAAGCTACCGAGCACATCGCCAGTCAGACATTCGCTGTGCAACCGCACGACGGGTGTGGTTTCATCGCGCTCCCCGACAACCAGCGCAATATGATCGGTGGAATCCGCTTCGCTACGAAATCCGTAGATATGCGCCTGCGCATTGGCAGCGACGGGTAACTTGGCGTGCGCGCTAATAATCAGCGCGTTGGAATCTGCATAGGCCTCGACATCTTCGATATGCAACAGGTCTTCCGCTGGGTCTTGGTCGATCAAAAAGGCGGGTAGTAATCCACCCTGACGCGCCAGTTCCATTGCCGCTTTGGCCGCTTCGGGATCGTCAAGCTCTTCGCTCTGAAAAGGCCCCTTCATCGGATGCTTCATATCGAGTACTGGATCAGCAATCGCTATAATCTCAGCCGCGGTCATCGGACCTGTAAGGCTAATTTGGACAGGCAATGCCGGATCAGCCGAAGCACGCTGATTTAATAGTTTCAACGTGTCAGCTCTGCTCGATGAAATTAACAGTTTGATATGGGATTGCGAAGCCAGATGCTTATCCAGATCGACAGTCTCGACCGGTAGAAGGTTAAGCACAGTTTTAGCCGACTCAATGCCTATTGGCCAGCCACGTCGAAGGGCATCTATCGCCCGGGCTGCGCGCCGGGCACCTTTGAAATCAGGGGTTACAGGCGTCTTCATTCAAAATTTGAATTCCGTAATGAGCGGCGCGTGATCAGAAGGTTTCGTCCAACCCCTAGCATCTTCGTGCACGACATGGCTTACCGCTTTGCTTTCCAGTTCCGGGCTGACCCAAACATGATCGAGCCGTCGGCCCTTGTCCGACTCGCGCCAATCGCGCGCGCGATAACTCCACCATGTATATAAGCGTTCAGGGTCGGGAATAAACTTGCGACCAATATCGACCCAGTCATGTGCCGCTTTCAACTTCGCCATGATATCGATCTCTATTTGCGTGTGACTGACCACGTTAATCAGCTGTTTGTGGCTCCAGACATCCGACTCCAGTGGGGCGATATTAAAGTCACCCAATAATATGGTCGGTGTGTCGAGAGCCGCAGACCAATCGGTCATGCGTTGATAATAATCCAGCTTCTGACCGAATTTCGGATTGAGCTCCCGGTCCGGAATCTCTCCACCCGCCGGAATATAGACATTCTCAATGCGAACGCCATTTTCGAGACGAGCACCAACGTGCCGGGCTTCGCCATTGGCCTGCCAATCGAAACGTTCATCTTTGTGCAAGGGTACGCGGCTGATCATGGCCACACCATGATGCATCGGCTGGCCATTCAAAACCAAGTGATTATAGCCTAATGTACGGAACGCTCCTTCAGGGAACTGTTCATCGCGCACCTTTGTTTCCTGCAAACAGAGCACATCAGGTGCTTCTTCTCTCAAGAATCGCTCGACAATTTCGAGTCGCGCACGGACGCTGTTAATATTCCAACTAACGATTTTCAGGCTTTCACTCATGACTAACTCCTAGCCATGATAACGCATAAAAGCCAAGGCAAAAGCCAGACAAATCTCTATATTTTTTGATGGTTTAAGGACGAAAAACCCCCACCTCCGGGGGCATTTAGGAGGTGGGGGCTAACTCGCGTTCGTCACGCATAGGATGGTCAGAAGTTTTTATTATCAGGTAACAGGGGGAAAACCTGACTGCCTCGTCTCATCCTGTAACCTTTATAGAACCGCGTTTCTGTCGCTCAGATGAACGAAACCTGTCAGCGCTTCCGCTTGTCGAGGGCGCGCCTCCATTCATCGTTTGCCACGACTTTTTCTTCGCGGGTCACTCCATTTGAATGCATTATTGGCCACTGGAACGCCAAACTTCTGGTCAGACAGCCGGATCGATGTCCGATTATTCTTCGAATCGAGAGATACCCAGCCATCCAATCTCAAACCCGCCGGAGCGGAAGCATCTTTCGTAAAAATCATCGTAATCAATCCATATTCCGGCCGCTTTGGGTCGCGAACTTCAACACTTAGGACATTGGGATTGCGGGTGGGTACGATTTTGCCATATTTCGATAAATCCCGCTCGGGGTTGAGCAATGCCCCTAAAGGACTGTTTTTAATCGGCCAGCGTTGCACTTGATTCACTTCATAATCGATCATCGTCAGGGCTTTGCCATCGCCGACGATCAACAAATTTGCTTCCTTCCCATATTGAAAGCGGATACGGCCTGGTTGTTTCAACGTCAATTTCCCGGGTAACAGCTGCCCGCTGCGATCGGTTTGCGTGAAATTTGCAGTCATTGTCGTCATCGCCCGTAGATGCGCAGAAATCGCACTAATATCGTCCGCAGGGCTTTGCTGGGCCGTCGCCGGAATTGATGCGGTTAGCGCCAAAGGCGTCGCGAGCAGAGCAAAAGCATATCTCAACATATTGAAAACTCCTGAAAAATATCCACGACGTTTAGCTTGAAATCATTGAACAGCACCTGAATTGGCGCCTGGATCAGAGCATTTCGCCATTTTGATCGCGCAATACCTCACGCCGACCAATATGATTGGGCGGGCTGATAAACTCATCCTCCTCCATTCGGTCGATAATGCGAGCCGCCGTATTGTAACCGATTCTCAGCTGCCGCTGGAGCCAGCTGGTGGAAACTTTCTGGCTTTCGAAGATTATCTGACAGGCCTGCGCATATTGCCGGTCTTCCTTACTGTCGGATAGATCGGCTCCATCCAGCGCATAGCTGCCATCTTCCGGTTCTTCGGTCACCGCTTGAATATATTCGGGCGACCCCTGAGCCCTCCAATGATCCGCGATTAGGCGCACTTCATCATCGGATACAAAAGGGCCATGAACACGTGTCAGTTGTTTTCCGCCGGGCATGTAGAGCATATCGCCTTTACCCAGCAATTGTTCCGCGCCCTGTTCACCAAGGATAGTACGAGAATCGATTTTGGATGTGACGTGGAAACTAATCCGTGTCGGCAAGTTCGCCTTGATCACGCCGGTAATGACATCAACCGACGGCCGCTGCGTCGCCATGATAAGATGTATACCTGCCGCCCGGGCTTTCTGGGCAAGTCGCTGGATGAGGAATTCGACTTCTTTGCCGGCCGTCATCATCAGATCGGCAAGCTCGTCCACAATGATCACAATCTGAGGCAGAACCTCATAGTCGAGCTGCTCTTCCTCATAGATCGGCCGGGATGTTTCAGGATCATAACCCGTCTGTACTTTGCGACCGAGTGGTTCCCCCTTGGCTTTCGCGGTCTTAACCTTTTCGTTATAGTTGGCGAGGTTCCGAACGGATATGGAAGACATCATCCGGTAGCGCTCTTCCATCTGCTCGACGGCCCATTTGAGCGCACGGACAGCTTTGGCGGGCTCCGTCACAACCGGAGACAACAGATGCGGAATATCGTCATAGGTGCTGAGTTCCAGCATCTTTGGATCGATCATGATCATTTTACACTGATCTGGGGTCAGTCGGTAGAGTAGCGACACGATCATGCAGTTAAGACCTACGGATTTACCAGAACCGGTCGTTCCTGCGATCAAAAGATGTGGCATTGGCGCCAGATCAGCGATCACCGGATCGCCAGAGATATTCTTGCCGAGAATGATCGGAAGCTGGCCGGTCTGTTCCTGAAAGCTGTCACTACCAATCATTTCGTGGAGGACAACTGATTCGCGCTGCGCATTAGGCAATTCGATACCCATGACTGTGCGACCCGGTATCGCAGCGACACGAGCCGACAGGGCCGACATGTTCCGCGCAATATCTTCGGCGAGCTGGATGACACGGCTGGCTTTAATGCCTGGCGCCGGCTCTAGCTCATACATGGTAACTACGGGGCCAGGACGCACGGCATTGATGGTGCCCTTCACATGGAAATCATCAAGTACGGATTCCAGCAGGCGCGCATTGCGTTCCAGTCCGGCCTTGTCGATAACATTATTCGCTTCTTCAGGACGCGGCGTCAGTAAATCGATGGACGGCAAGGAATAGGGCCCAAAGAAATCGCCCTGTTTTCCGCTGGACAGGCTGGCTTTTTTGGGTGGTAAGGCCCGGTCACTAATTTCTGGCGGCGGACGGTTATCCGGTTTGACCTCTTTACGAGGGACTGGCGCTTTTTTGGGCTTCGCGGTGGCATTATTCTCTGGTTCAATTACCAGCCCGCTATCTTCTGCGTTCGACCTTAGCCGCGGCAATTTGAGCTGCGGCATGGAAAACAGAGGTCTGTCCAACCGCAAGCTGAAGTAACCGAGCACGAGACCTCCGGTAACCGTCATGGCGGTCAATATACCGGAAATCAGGCCGCTCCAGCTTTCGGAAATGGCATTCAAGCCAGCACCAATTCCTTTGGCTGAGACCATGCCCGCTAACCCGCCCCAACCCGATGGCAAATCCGCTTGGCTATCGGGAAACCACAAGGATACGCCCGTTCCGGTCAGAAAGGCCGCCAGCAAACACCATAGAAACTGCTTTTTCCATTCTCCCTGCGGGATATCTCGCCAGAGGCGATTGGCAAACACCAATATCAAAGGCAGGAATAATATAACTGGCACACCCAGCAAAGATAGCAGTAGGTCGGCGCTGTAAGATCCAACTATCCCCATCCAATTATGTTCGACGCTGCCCGCAGCTGTGTTCAGTGACGGATCGCTTGGCGAATAGCTCGCCAGGGCAAGAAACAGAAAGGCCGCCAAAAGGCCAAGCGCGATAGCTCCTATCAACGCACCACTGCGCAGCAGACTGAGCCGCATCACTTCGCGCCAATTGGCTTCTTTTGCTTTTCCGGCCATATTCTGCTCCAGGGGCCCGTCTGTTTCGGTATAAAGGCCCGTACCCACATTAACTATCTCTCCTTTGCGCGAATCGGTGACTCCGCGTCAAGTTTTGCCGACAAGTTTGTTGGTCAATCTTTACCGGAACATGCTTTCTTTTCGGTGTCGCGAAGCCTATCTTGATTGCAGTAATCGGTAAGATAGAGGCCCGCAGATGACCATGAACGAAAAAGACAGCGATGTAATCATATTGGGCGCTGGGCTGGTTGGCCTGTCTCAAGCGCTGACTCTTGCCGCCCATGGATTGCGGGTTACGGTGGTCGACCGCGCCGAGCCAGCTGATTTGAATGATCCGAGAAACGACGGCCGCGTTTCCTCGATTAACAGTGCGAGCTGGAACATGCTGTCAGCAATTGGCCTGCACGAACCGCTGGAACCTCATACTTGTAATATCGATAAAATTCTCATCAATGATGGACTGAAGCCGGGCAAACTCGATTTTGTACCCGATGAAAATGATGGTCCGCTCGGCGTGATGATCGAAAACGGAGTGTTGCAACAAACGCTGTTTATGGCGTCGCAAGCGCATGACCAAATCCAATTGTTGATGCCCCGGCAGATAGAACAGGTCGATCGCGGTGTTCATCAAGTGTCCGCGACGCTGGATAATGGAGACCAATTGTTCGCTCCACTGCTCGTCGCTGCCGATGGCCGCGGGAGCGCGGTACGCGACGCAGCTGGTATCGTCATGACCAAATGGCAATATGATCATAGCGCGATTGTCTGCACTGTGAGCCATGAACACACGCACGGAAACACAGCTTACGAGATCTTCTATCCTTCCGGACCATTTGCGGTGTTGCCCATGCGCGATGATGATCAAGGACATCATCGCTCCGCCATTGTTTGGACTGTTGCCCGCGAGGATGGACCGGCGCTCGCCAAAATCAATGCCCGTGCCTTCAAAGCCGAACTTATGAAGAAAACCGGCGGTTTCCTGGGCGAGATGGAATTGCAGTCTGATCGCGCGACCTACCCTCTTGGCTTCCACCACGCTGCCAGCTTAACAGCGCAGCGCCTCGCCTTGATTGGGGACGCTGGTCACGGCATTCATCCGATTGCGGGTCAAGGGCTCAATCTGGGCTTGCGGGATGTAGCGGCGCTGACGGAGTGCATAGTTGACGGCGCCCGCACCGGCCTCGATCTGGGTGATGCGCAGATACTGGAGCGCTATGACCGCTGGCGCGCACTTGACAATCTGATGATGTCCGCCGCCACCGACATTTTAACGCGGCTGTTTGGGCTACCAGGTGACACATCGTCGGCCATTCGGCGCTTTGGTATGGGATTGGTCCAGCGCATCCCGCCACTGAAAGACCAGTTTATGGCCGAAGCGCGAGGGGAAAGCGGCGACCTGCCGAAACTGTTAATGGGTGATCTGGTTTAACTGACCGGTCGCACTCGCGCTGAGGGTGCCCGCCTCCATTATCCTGTTTATCGTGGCCCCTGACCATCATCGACCTTAATGATCGTCCCTGTCACCGCTTCCGAGGCTGATGACACCAGATAGAGCAACGTGCTGTCCATCTGATCCGTCGTGCACATGCGTTTGCGCGGGAAATGCTGGGAAATATCGCCCATACGTTCGACCATACCATCCATCATTTCGGTAGAAAATGCGCCCGGAGCGATGGCGTTTACATTGATAAAGAAGCGAGACCATTCGACGGCCAAGGCTTCCGTCATGCGCGCCAACCCTGCCTTTGTAGTGGAATAAAGCGCTGCGCCATTCCCGTCATAATGAAAGGCTAGCGTTGATGCGATATTCACAATCCGGCCGGGCTGTTTGCTCTCGATCAACGGACGAGCAAACTCGTTGGATAGAATATAAGCGCTGCGCAAATTGGTATCGAGCATATTGTCGATAAAATCCGAAGACATGTTTATGGCGCGTTGAGCATCGGGAATGCCGGCATTGTTCACCAATATATCTGGCTGGCCCAGTGCAGCGGCCACCGCGGGAACGATTGCTTTTAGCTGATCCGCCTCGCGCACATCGAGATTAAAAGCCTGCGCCATTCCGCCGTCGGCGGTAATTTCTTCAACAAGCTTGTCGAGCTTTTCGCGGCGCCTGGCTGTACAAGCCACTTTGGCTCCGCAGGCCGCGAGCACTTTGGCGAAGCGGTGACCGAAGCCAGAGGACGCGCCGGTTACAATGGCGGTACGACCCGTCAGATCAATCGAGAAATTGGGGGTTGTCATATTCGGGCATCCTAATCCTGTTTAGCGGATAGGGATGCCCGAATAATTGTCACTATGGCAAGGGCTTAGTTTGCCAAATCAGAGCCTGACCTTAGAGATCTTGCTCACGAATCGGCACAATCTTAAGCTCAACCCGGCGATTGGCTGCGCGACCTTCTTCGGTGCTATTGCTCGCAATGGGCTGACTTTCGCCATAGCCGCGGGTTTCGATCCGGGCGCTCTGAACACCACTATTGCTCAGAAAATTGGCAACCGATGAAGCACGGCGTTCGGACAGCGACTGGTTATATTCGTCCGTTCCGGTGCTGTCAGTATGGCCGTAGACGTCAATATAGCTTTTTTCATATTGCGACAGGGTATTGGCAACACTGCCCAAAGTCTGTTGAAACTCCGGTTGGATGGCGGAACTATTGACCGGAAAAGTGACGTTGGATGGCATGTTAAGGATCAAGTTATCGCCATCGCGCGTCACATCAATCCCTGTGCCGGCCGTTTGCTGGCGCAGCTTTTTTTCCTGCTCATCCATATAGTAGCCAACACCTGCGCCGGCGAGACCACCGAGACCAGCACCGACGATTTTAGCTGTCCTGTCGTTACGGCCCCCAATTATATCACCCAGCAAATAGCCGCCCAGTGCCCCGCCAATGCCGCCAATTGCGGCTTTGGAAAGGACCTTGTTGCCGGTCTCGGGATTGGTCGTGCAGGCACTGGTTAACGCCAAGGCGCTCAATGACAGTGCTGCAATTAAATTTTGTTTGGTAGGCATATTATATTCCCTCAAAAATATTCCAATGCTGTAGAGATATTACTCTATTCCAGCGAGATAGTTGCATCTAACCACAAGTTAGATGAACCCAAAATTATGAACCGCAACTGACAGTAAATTTGATATTTTGTAAAACATGTGGCTATAGGAGTTTTTTCGGGCTTATTCCCACTATTTGGATAACATGACACCTTTTCCCTGGTTTGACGTTGCAATCATCGTTGTGCTCGTACTGATCAATGGCGTTTTCGCTATGTCGGAACTGGCCATTGTCTCCGCGCGCAAGGCTTCGCTGCACTCATCTGCTGATCAAGGCAGTCGCGGCGCCAAGATTGCTTTGCGCCTCGCCGGCGATCCCGGTAAATTTCTTTCCACCGTTCAAATCGGCATCACGCTGATCGGTATTGTTGCCGGTGCCTTTTCAGGCGCCAGTTTGGGCGGTCCGGTAGCAGAACGACTGGCAGCGATGGGTATGCCGGATGATTGGTCGGCCACGGTCGGGTTCGCATCCGTTATCGGCTTGACCACCTATGCTTCACTGGTGATTGGTGAGCTGGTCCCCAAGCAAATAGCTTTACGATCAGCCGAAAAAATAGCCGTCATCATGGCCCCACCGATGGATCTGCTGGCCCGGATCGCCGCGCCGCTCGTATGGTTGCTGAACGGAACCAGCGCGCTGATTTTCCGATTGCTTGGCCTCAAGCGGGACCAAACCAGCCATGTGACGGCGGAAGAGCTACAAATGGTCTTCGCCGAAGCCACCCGATCCGGTGTGATCGAGGAACATGAGCGCGCAGTCATTGCGGGGGTTGTCCGCATGGCCGACCGTCCCATCCGCGAGGTCATGACCCCGCGCACCGAGGTCGATTGGCTGGATATTGATGCTACGACGCAAGAAATTCTTGCAATGCTAATCCAATCGCCGCACAGCCGGTTGCCAGTGGCGGAGAATAGCGTCGATGAAATTAGAGGCGTGGTGCAAGCCCGCGATATTGTCGCGGCCCAATTTAGTGGTCAGAAACTGGATCTCAGGGAACTGATGCGGCCACTGGAAAAAGTGCCCGATCAGCTGGATGCACTTGATGCGCTCGATATCCTTAGAGAAGCAGAGGTACCGATGATATTGGTGCATGATGAATATGGTCATTTTGAAGGCATCGTGACGCCCAATGATCTGCTCAGCTCCATTGCCGGTGAATTTGTTTCCGACCAGGATGAAAAAACCCAGCGCAGCCTGATAGAACGCGCCGATGGCAGTTTTCTGGTCTCCGGTGCCATGTCAATGGATGCGCTCGCCGACCGGCTCGGCATCAAATTGCAGGATGACCGGGACTATGCGACGGTGGCCGGTCATGCGCTAGGACAATTGCGGCATTTACCCAAGGAAGGCGAGGCCTTCGAGGATCAGGATTGGGTGTTCGAAATTATCGATATGGATGGCCGCAAAATCGACAAATTGATCGTGCGGGCCTCCAATCCGGAAGTGGACTAGACGGTTCGATAGTCCCTAGTATCCGAAGACGAACATCCTAAAATGCACAGGAAGCTGACTCATCCTGACACGATGTCAGCATGATCGATGGCAACCATTACTCAAAGCGAGTACGAGCAAAAGCAAAGCCGAGTTCATAACTGTTCGCCATTTCTGTGTTGCCGTCAGTGAATTAGGATTTGGTATGAATGTTCAAACGTGCGTTGAGCCATTCGCATCGGTCATCTCAGCGTTTCTTTGTTTTTGTAACAATCAGTTTCAATTCCTATGTATATAAAACCCTATTCCGCCGTGAAAGTTACCGTCAGCGCATCGCTATATTGCCCGGCGGCAGGCAATCCGTTAGGTGCCGGTACCACTATTTCCAGAGGGACTGCTCTTTCCACCCGGTTGGGTATATGGTTGATCCTGGTCGACAAAGCTGATGCAGAAAGGTCGATATTCTCGCCTCTGAATAAAAGGTTATAACCAATTCCAGGAGCACCCGCTTCATGCGCCAGTTTTCCGCGATTGGCTGACTGAAAAGTCACAGCCACTTCCGCGTTGCTCAGGATATTGAAATCGACGGTCCGCCGAGCCGCCTTTGACAGGTCTCCCAGATCAACCGACGTTTCGCGAACACCTTCCGGAAAATCATCCGATCGGACCTTTAGGACAGATGCAACCGGCGCCAAAATCACGAGCGGCGCTTCTGCGACCAGCTCCTGAATTCCAGCATCGACACGAAACAGCCTGACCATTGCCTGACCGCTATAGGTCCCGCCGCGGACAAATTGATTGGCGGGAATAGACACAAGCAGGGTCGCGCCCTGGGCGGAACGCCCTTGGCTAAATTGCCCCTCTATTCGGGAGGTCTCGGTGCCCTCGAAATCGGCGCTGAGAAATGACGGACCACTTGTCGTTTTGAGGAGGTCATAATAGAGCGGTTCACCCGGGCCGGTTAACGCATTTATACCACCTCCAGATATTGGCGCGGCGGTTAGAAAAAACTGGCAAGCCACGCCTTGATGACGAACGGATATGGTCACGGTTTCAAAAGACTCTCCTTCGTCAAAAACCTCATATCCGCGGCCGTAGAGCCCGCGCCAATCGACACTACCGTCAACCGTCAATTCCAGTTTGCAGGGATCATCCGCCAGCATTGCATCATTCTGGGCAACAGCAGGAATGGCATGAAAAATCAAGCTGGCTCCGAGCAGATGCGGTAAAATTTTAAGGGGTGGTTTCATCATCATTTTCACCTTTCGATTGGACATCCAAATCATAGAATAAATCACTATCCAGCCTGTATATGCCGGCAACGTCTTCAGGGATGGTCACGGCCTGGGAAGCGGTCTGCTCGTCGGCGGTAACCATGATATTATATGTCCGCCCGGCTTCGACACCCTCCAAGAAGAAACGCCCCTTGGCGTTGGTGAAGATCTGTGTTGCTTCAGCGCCTTCTGCACCGTCGGCGGCATCCTGCGCTTGTGCCGTAACAAATACCAAGGGGTCGCCATCCCGGTCAACCATATTGCCCACCAGCGATACGTTCCGGGCACTTCCCACCTCAAGATCAAAGCCGCTGCGATAGCCCGGATTGACAGAGAAAACCTGACCGCCGAGAGAGGTTCCTGCTGGTGCATCAGGAGCGTCCACTTGCAGCGAGCGGTTAAAATAGGGCGTTATGGTTGTCACAACCGCCGGCCCCAAAGCTCCGCTATAGGCCGAATATTGTGTCTTGCTGGATCCGAAGCCGGTTCTCGGTTCAACCGCAAGCTGATAGTCACCGGCTTTTTCATTGGCCCTTACAATGGCAAAGCTATTGCGGACGGGCCGGCTAATTCCAAACTGTCCATCAGCCATGACTATTGCGGTTCCAAATGTGACTTCCGTCCGCAAGTCCCGGTCGCGATCGCTAAAATAGTTGCTCGATATTTGCTCGATTGATCCTTCAAACCGGTTGCCGATAAAAGTTGCCCGGCCGAACTGGCGATCTGAGCCATCGCGTCGTTCGGCCCCAGCACTAAATCCGAAGCTGTTAGCGCCCACCGAAGCCAGGCGATTATATTCGATCCGCGCTGCATTATCTTCGCTCGTATAGGATGAAGTTAATGAGGAGCGACCCAGCGGTATCGACAATCCTATCCGGAATACAGCTCCGCTGCGCTCATCACTACGGCGATATTCGGCACTGGCCGACACCGAACCAAAGCGGAACTGGTGTGAATAGTTGGTGCCGATATAATAGCCATCACGTTGCCCGTCGCGAAATTCGTCATAGCCGGCGAAAAACTGCAGGCGCGATTGCGAAGTGATTTTCTGGCCGATCCGAAACCGGGCTTGTTTGGCGATGAACGATCCGCCAAATATCTGGTTCAGTGTTCGATAGTCCTTGCCGGTCAGAGTGACGGTAGCATCAATGGACCGATCGCGAACTATATCCGTATCCCGCCAGCGATACTGAAAAGAAATCTGACTGTGATCAGGATTAAAACTGCTGATATTGGTAGAGCTGTTGACGCCAAAAGTCCCGATGGGAGACGCCCAGACTATTTCCGCGCCGACAAGGTTGAAAAACCGGTCACCTTCCCAATTGAGGCCTCCAGTCAGCGTCGGCGTAAAGCCGTAACGCACGAAAGCGGTACCATTATAATTATTGTCATCATAGCGCCGGACGCCATCATCATCTCGATATGGCAGCCCCAAATTGGCGGCAAAGTCAAACAGGCCCGGTGCGAGAAGTTCGATATCGTAAAATGCCGGGTAGGAACGCAATTCACTTTCCCCGCTAGCATAAGTGATGCGCAACTCTATATCATTTCCTGCAGAGGGTATGAGCGGGAAATCCCTGAGATTATAGCGTCCGCTACGCAGGTCATAAGTCCTGATCGGAACGCCATTGAGCAAAACCTCAACCCGCGCTGACCGGTCAATTTCGAACGCTTGCTCCGGGGAAGGACGAATATTTAGATAGGGATTGATGTTGAAATTCCGAAACGCTGATATTCCGGCAATGCGCGGTGCGTTCTGGAAAGGCCTACGCCCGACACTCAGGTCTCCGGCCTCGTATCGGACCAGATTTTCCCGGTCATCATAAGTGAGCCGAATATCGCCCCGTGAAAATTTCCTTTGCCGGTTATCATCGTAGCGCAGTTCCGCTTCGGCGACGAGACCATGGACATTTAATGCCAGATCTATATCCGCCGCAAACCGGGTAAAACCTGTTTCCGAAGACCGGGAGTCTTCTACAATAGTCGTTCCTGCGCGGACTGAAGCATAGCCTGAAAAATCACTTTGCTCGACCAGTTCAATATCGGAACGGTTTCGCAAAGATCGCAAATTTAGGCTTCTGACTGTTCTGATCGCGGCTGGAACGTCAATGCGCAAAACCAGTTGTGCATCGTCAAACTCTACCATTAGCCCCAGTTCGCGTAGCGCGTCGAACGTCACGCTATCCTTGCCGTCGGCGCGCGCTTTGAGCAGATCAGCAGTCTCTTCAACGGTAATCGGAGCCAGAACGGTTTTGACAAAACTTGCGTCAACAGATCCAGGCTGACCGCCATTGGCCGGTGTGACAAGGTATTCGCCGACATTAATGTCTTCAATCAGGACAACATAGTTTCCTTGGCCAAGTGCAGGTCGCTCCTTTCCGAATACCTGTTTGAAAATATTATCAATGGAATTCTGTGATTGGCTTTTTTGCTCCGGGCTTTCTGGAGACGGGTCATCCCGCGCGCTCGGGTTTGCGTTGCTGGCATCCTGGATACTGGCATTCGCGCGCGAATTGCTGCCATCAGAGATTGCGACCGCCAACATGATCAGGGACGATCGGATAAGAAACGAAATCCGCATGGGGTGCGATACGGTCTAGTTAAAGACCGTATACTCCGTGCGGAATTCGCCTTCAACCGGGCCAGGTGTCATGCCTTCCGGCCAGGGCAGTCGCACGACCCTTTCCGAGCCGACCAAAATATTGAGGTTTGCGACATTGGCCATCTGTTCGCCTTCCAGGGTTACTGGAGCGCCCCCGTTTTTGGGCTTCACGACAAGGATTGGTCTGTCGAGGATCGCGCGCCGTGTTCCATCGCTCAAGATTTTGACTTCCAGCCAATTCTTCCCATCTTCGTCCTTTACCGGCGCGATACTGGTAAGGCGTGCGGACGGTTTGGATTGTGGAGGGACGATATAGAGCGCCGCTTCATAACGGTAATTCATACTGACATTGACCGAGACATCGCCCTGTTTCTCGTTCTTGAACTTGATCGGCAACTGGTTTGAAACCAGACGGAAGGCCAGCTCTTTGTCAGGTGCTGGATCGCCAACCCAACGCACCTTGAAACTCTGGCTTGCCTTGGGCGCAATCACCATCTGTGGCGGGGTGATGATGATATTCTCGTCTTCCGGTTCGCGGGTTTCCGTCCCATCCGCGTTTTGCTCCCGGGTATAGGCGCGCACTTCAATCGCAATGGGCACATCATGCGTGTTGGTCAGCACGACAGATTGCGTGGCTCCGGCACCAGTTGGCGAAAGCTGGATGACGATCGGCTTCATGTCATAGCTACTTGCGGGTGTCACACCAACCAGCATTGCCAGCGGGAGCAAAAGCCCCACGCGTCTGAGAAATTTGGACATTATTGTCTCCTCAACCCGAAGGAAGATGGCCGACGATGAGAAACACACCGTCGGCCATCTGATCATATTTTCAGCAAATTAATCAATAGTTTGCTGCCAAAGTGATCGTTAGTTCGTCTTCGTAGGTACCGGCGACGGCATATTCGCTGAGACTATCAAAGCTCAGATCAAGATTACCCGTCCGTGTGCCGCCGTTTGTCAGGATATTTTCCCAGTCATTGTTGGTTACGATGACAACAGGCGTTCCGTTCATATCTTCCGAGTTGGTAGAGGTTGCCGCAATACCCAGACCAAGGAAGCTCGCTTCCACGTCATAGTCAATGTTGACAGCACCGCCGCTTTCCTGATGCTCCATACCGCCATTGGCTGATTCCAGTGACACGGTGTAGGGCGAATTGCAGCTATACAAGATGGTAAGCGAACCTTGATTACCAACATTCAGCATATCCACATCAAAAGTACCGCTACCTTCGGGAATGAGTTCGCAGTTGCTATCAACAGAACCGCTCAGGCCGATAACATAGGACTCACTATCCTGTGCGGCGGCTGGTGAAGCGATCATCAGTGCTGGAGCGGCTACTGCAGCGGCGAGTTTTACAAGAGTCTTCATTTCAATTCTCCGTTTTATGGGGACATCCCCGTTGACGCGGCTTCCGGATTGGAAACCGCTGATTATGGCCGGAATTTGCAGCTGCATCGACCGGCCTCGAATACAGCTGACGGGAATTTGGAAGCTGGAGAAAGCCATTCCACCGCAAATTGGAGCAACATTCGTTGCATAAGCGATGGCACTGCGCTAAGTTTGCACAGTGAGGCTTTCTCACAACTCGGGCAGAGTTCCCGTGAACCTGTCCGCACGGCCTGCCAGCGATTTGACACCAATCATGGTCGCTGGTGGGCCCCCTTTTTTGAAAATTCGGATCTCCGACTTTCCAAAAACCTCAATTTTTCATACTATCCTTCTTCTTTCTTTTCACGCCGATGTCCGGCATTTGTGAATGTAGTGGATACTGACAATAGTCTTAACTGGATGAGATTGATCAGAGACCGTTCCCATCAACCCGTTTGACCTCAAAAAATGTAGTTTTTTGAACATTCTCCCTTGATATCATCCAAGCAGCGCCAGACCTTTACGAACTGTGTGTGCTTTCTATAGATGCCGTGATGGGACACCAAAATAGGTCCGAAGAATCGGACCACTGGTGATTAGATGTTCTCGAGCAATAAGAAGCTGGAGCCCAATATTTTTCAACACAGCAAGTTCATAAGTGCGCATTTTCAACACACATCCTCCAAACTCGCGACCCTGTTCAAACCAATTTTCATCAGCACAAAGCGTGCCTGACAATTAACATTACACTGTTGTTAAGGATATTCCCTAACGAACGTTACGACCGGATACATCCACAAAAATTGGCTCTTTGCAAGTGATACAAATGCCTAATTGTGTTCCAATTTAGGTCACCCGATTCTATTGCCTTATAAATCAATAAGTAACGATTGGAGGTGAGCAATCTGGTCATTATAAAATTCCAACCCTATTCTTCTAAGAATGTCGAACTTATACTATTTTTGTTAAACTTGTTGGTTAACGCAACTAGATGATTCACACGTCAACTTCCGATTCGCAGTCTATACGGTATATCGATGTGATGACTGGTGAATGCCTGAAATCACCACTGGGGTATATTAGCGATATCTCCCGCGTAAAATCCCCAATTGACAAGTGGAAATCTTAGAGGTTTCCAACGCAATTTTGCAGATCCAAACACGCTTTGGTGATTGCATGCAGAATATGCCAAATGGTCCGATTCTAGACCCCAATTCGCATTGAGCCGAATTTATCGTCAGCTTTCAGGATAAAGCGGGATAGTTAATGTGATCTGCATGACAACGGCATCTTGACGGCGGTATTGTAACTTACCGCCGTCTCAGTTCAAACTAGCCCCGCCATAATAGGCCAAGAGAGTCCCAACCGCCGCAACCACTTCAGCATTGCGCATCGTTCTTCCTAATCCGCTGCTAATCGTCTGGGTCTTCACCCTCATCCACGAGTTGCTTGCGGGAACAAAAGCTGTGACAGGCTTTGACGCAATCATCGCGGTCTTGCTGATCGCGATCAACCGGCACGGAAACGGTCCGCGCCACGCCGTCAGCTCCGCATACGGACAGATTCATCATCCCGTTCGCCGGTGCCAGCGGCGCTGCGACCAACATTGATACAGCCAGAGCGGATAGTAATATCGGGACTTGGCGTTGGTTCATCTTAACTTTTCTCATCCTCTTCGCGATCATTTCCGACATTGTCAGCAACGCCATCGGCAGAGATTTGATCGTCAATCAAGACGCGTTGGGCAGCGCCATCGAGATCTTCGAACTGTCCGTTGCGCATCGCCCAAAAGAAAAATGCCAGACCGGACAGCCCCATTAACAGAGCGGCCGGTATCAGGATCACCAAGCCACTCATTTTGCCGCTCCATTGAGCCGCAAAGCATTTCCGACCACAATCAGGGACGATAGCGACATGGCAATGGCCGCGATCAGGGGCGTCACCATGCCGGTTAAAGCCAGTGGAACCGCCAATATATTATAGCCAATGGCCAATGCAAAATTCTGCCGGACAATCTGCATCGTGCGCTGCGCCGTCTGAACCGCCAACGCAACCGGCAGGAAGGAATCGCTGGTAAAAACCGCGTCGGCGGCTTGCTGGCCGACATCGCTCGCTGATCCGGGAGCGATCGACACGTGAGCAGCGGCCAGCGCGGGACCATCGTTCAGCCCGTCGCCAACCATCAGTATTTTTGAACCGCTGCCACTGAGCCGCTTGATCGCCTGTAACTTATCCTGCGGGCTTGCACCGGATTGCGCGGTCAAGCCCGTCGCTCTAGCAATTTTAGCAACCGATGAGGCATTATCGCCGGATATGATGGTCGCGGGCAAGCCAAGCGCCCTCAACCGGTCAATAGCCTCCATGGCATCGGGACGGATTTCATCCTGCAATTCGATGGCGATCTGGTCGCTACCAATGCTTATCTGACACGAGAGATGGTCGTCCGATTTTATCGGTTTACCCAACGCCACATCTACCCCATCCCAGCGACCTGACATGCCTTCTCCCGGCACTTCTTCCAATGCATCAATATGTACCGGAGCGACATTTTGAGCCAGAAGAGCCGTGCGTATCCCCTTGCTGACCGGGTGGTTACTAGCTTGGGCCAATGCCAGCGCGACCTGCTTTTGCGGCAGCGATAAATGATCTATGTCGATCGGCACAGGCCGTCCCAGCGTCAGTGTTCCGGTCTTGTCAAACAGGGCGCGGTCTGCCTCAGCCAGACGTTCAAGCGCGCTGCCGTCTTTGATCATTACGCCTTTGCGCAATAATGCGCCGGAGGCCACAACCTGCGCCGCTGGAACCGCCAGACCCAAGGCGCAGGGACAGGTGATGATCAGTACGGCCACTGAAATCAGCAGGGATTGATGCCAGCCGACCCCGGCAAGCATCCAGAAAACGAAGGCCAGCAAGGCAAGACTGTGCACGGCAGGCGCATAATAGCGCGCCGCCTTGTCTGCGACACGCACGTAAAAGGACCGCTGTTGTCCCGCTTCGTCCATTAGTCGCGCGATGTCGGACAGGCTGGTATCCTCTCCCGCTGCGGTAATACGTACGGTGACGGGAGCCGTGAGATTGAGCGTTCCGGCAAGCACTTCATCGCCCGATGCCTTGGGCTGTGGCTCGCTCTCACCGGTCATGAGCGCCAGATCAAAATTGCTGCTGCCCTGCTCAATCACTCCGTCGGCAGCGAGATTATCGCCGGCCGCAACCACCATCCGCATGTCGGGGCGCAGCTCTTTTGCGCTGATCCAGTTGGTCGTACCGTCGTTATTTAGCACCATCGCACCAGGTGCGGTCTGTTTCAGCAGCGCCGATATGCCCTCCCGCGCGCGATCCCGCATCATACCATCGAGCACCCGCCCGGCGAGCAGGAAAAAGATCAGCATGACCACGCTTTCAAAATAGGCATGGGCGCCGCTGGTCATCGTTTCAAACAGGCTGAGACCGGTAGCCAGGATGATGCCAACGGTAATCGGCACATCCATATTCGTGCGGCCATAACGGAGCGCCATGAAGGCGGAGCTGAAAAACGGGCGTCCGGAATATAAAATGACCGGTATCGCGATTAACGCCGATACCCAGTGGAACAGATCACGGGTCGTTCCCATGGCGCCGGACCATACACTGACTGACAAAAGCATGATATTCATCATACCGAAACCCGCCACAGCCAGCGCACGGATCAGTTTGTCTGTACCGCCTTTTTCTTCGGCCAGAGGATTATCAGCCAATATCTGGACATCAAAGCCGAGCTGTTCGATCTTGCGCTTGATTGTGTCTTCGCGCAGGTCAGGCAGATGCGACACCGCGACTTGCTTGGTCGAGAAATTCACCCGCGCGGAGAATATGCCGTGCTCTTGCAACAAGCCATTTTCAATTTTTGATATGCACCCGGCGCAGCGGATCGCTGGCACCGCAAAACGAGAGACGACGCCATCCTCGCTCTCCGCCTTCATGGCGTCAAGATCGATAGCGGCGTTCAAAGAACTTCCTGCGCCAGAGCCATTTTATTGCCACGATGCGAGATCGTGATCCGCAGTTTCCAGCGACCTTCAGGCAGCACATCGCGACTGACATAAGAGCCCGCACTCTTCTGTACAAAATCCAGGGTAATGGGATCAGCCCGTCCCACGGGATGTTCAGCAATGGCTGTTATCTCAGCATCGTCCAAGGCTGTACCATTGGCTCGCAGCACAGTCAGCGCCACGTTATCCTGAATGCGGGTAACGCGCGAGGCGGTCCAGCCATGCGCTTGCTGCTTTCGAGCCTCTTCCAGCCACTGATTATATTTCTGGCTGGCAACATAACTATTGTCGACCACGGTTCCGCCAAAAGTCGAGACGGCAAAACGGGCCATCAGCATATTCACCGATACAACCACCGCGAAAAAGGCAACAATCATTGCCGTGGCATGGAAGCCCGTGAATTTCTTGGGTTCTACAGTTTCTTGTTTCATTCGGCTATCTCCGGGCGTTCAAAGAAGACGTCATGAGTATCTTGTGCTGTCCGGTCATCTTTGGCCTGGACAGTGAGTTTGAATTCCTTTCGTGCAGGCCCGTCTCCTGGCGCTGCAACGAACAGGCGCACCCTGCCAACACTGTCAGCGGGTACCTTCACTAAGACGTTTTGACCGGCTGTTTCCCGTAATCCTTCGTTCGTCCACAGCACAGCACCGTGAAGACCAGACATGGAAATCTCCATCTCGCGCGGCCGGTTCTCCATATTACGCAGGTTGACCGTATAAGCGTTACGCACATCCCCATCGGCAAGCTGTACATAAAGCGGATTGCGGTCATGATTGGCGCTGATGTCGATACGGGTGCGGTTGCCGACCGCAAATAGCATCGCCAAGCCAATCGCGCCCCAAGCCGAAAAGTAAAGGATAGTGCGCGGCCGGAACAGCGTTTTCAGAACAGGCGTATGTGGCTGGCCCAGCTTTTCCCGTTCAGCATCTTCCTCAGTCACGTAGTCAATCAGGCCACGTGGCCGTCCAACTTGATCCATCACATTGTCACATGCATCAATGCACAAGGCACAAGTGATGCAGCCGATTTGCGGCCCTTCGCGAATATCGATCCCGGTCGGGCAGACCGCGACACATTGATTGCAATCAATACAGTCGCCAAAGCTGCCAGGCTGGGCTTGTGCTTTTTTCACGCTACCGCGTGGTTCGCCGCGCCAGTCCTTATAAGTGACAGTAAGCGAATTTTCGTCCATCATTGCGGCCTGTATGCGCGGCCACGGGCACATGTAGATGCACACTTGCTCGCGCATGAAACCACCAAAGATAAACGTGGTCGCGGTCAGTACGCCGACAGTAGCGTAAGCAACGAAGGCCGCTTCTCCCGTAAAAAAGTCTCGTGCCAATGTCGGTGCATCGGCAAAGTAAAATATCCAGGCCCCACCAGTGGCCACCGATAGCAGCAGCCAGATCGTCCATTTGCTAAGCCGCTTGGCAATTTTCTTGGGTCCCCAGGGGGCGTCCTGCAAGCGGAACTGCGCATTGCGGTCTCCGTCTATGGCGCGTTCCACATGTTGGAACAAATCAGTCCAGACGGTTTGCGGGCAAGAATATCCGCACCAGGCGCGGCCGACAGCAGACGTCACCAGAAACAGACCAATCCCCGCCATAACCAGCATACCCGCGACATAATAGAATTCATGGGGCCATATTTCGATACCGAACATGAAAAACCGGCGGTTCGCGAGATCAACCAATACCGCCTGATCCGGCGCATAGGGCCCGCGATCCCAGCGGATCCATGGCGTGATATAATAGATGCCAAGCGTAACCGCCATGATCACCCATTTCAGCCGCCGGAAAGTGCCGTCTACCGCCTTGGGATAAACGCCTTTGCGCTTTTCATAGAGCTGCAGCTGGGGATCAAAAATTTCTTCAGGATTGCTCATCTTGTCCACTTCTCGCGGTATTGCTTTGCTCCGCTTCGTTGGTCACGGCATCACCATTGACTTGCTCCAACGTCTCTTCATTCAGCTCTTCAACTGCGGGTAGTGTTTCCCCGCCGCCAAGCGAATGAACATAAGCAGTCAGCATCCGGATCGTTGCCGGATCCAGCCGCTGGCCCCAGCGCGGCATTACGCCGTATCGGCTGTTCGTAACCGTCTCGGTCAGCGAGGCGCGATCAAGACCGTAGAGGCTGATCGCATCGGTCAAATTGGGCGCACCTTGCGTCCGATCGCCCTTGGCATCATTGCCGTGACAAATGGTGCAATTGGCTTCAAACAATACGGCACCGCGCGCGGATGAAGCACTAGGCTGCTCCCGCCCGCTCAGCACACGGACGTGCGACACCACGTCCTGAATTTCATTAGGTTGCAATATCCCGTCGCGGCCAAAAGCCGGCATCTGGGAAAAGCGTGTATCGGGATGGTCCGGGTTCCGGATCCCGTGAATAAGCGTATATTCAATCGCTTCCATATCACCGCCCCACAACCACTCATCGTCATTGAGGTTAGGATAACCTTTCGAACCTGCGGCACCAGCACCATGGCATTGCACGCAATGTACTTTGAAAGCGGAACGCCCGCCCTCTATCGCCGCCTGCAGCAGTTCAGGACTGCCGCTCAGCTTGCGGATATCGGTAGATACCAGCGCTTGTCGTATTGGTTCCAGTTCTACTTCACGAGCGGCCACAGATTTTTCATACTCGCCACGGCTTGACCAACCGAGCACACCTTCGGTTGCGCTGTTGACGAGCGGCCAAGCGGGATAGAGTATCACATAAATGATGCCCCAGATGATGGTCGCATAGAGGGTCCATAACCACCAGCGCGGCATCGGCGTATCAAGTTCTTCGATACCATCCCATTCATGGCCAACCGTCTTGGTACCTGTTGCTTCATCTACTCTTTGTTTATCAACCATCGTCGTGATCCTCTTCAAAGATCATATGCGCTGCTTCATTATGTTTCCGGCCTGATCCGGGTCGAAAAGTCCAACCGATCATGGTCAAAAAGACCATGCCCAGAAACAGCAACCCCCAACTATCCGCAAAATGCCTGAGTGCCTCGTAACTCATCGCGGCTCCTCCTGCGCTTCCCCTGCCTCAAAATCGACCAATGTGCCGATCATCTGCAGATAGGCCACCAAAGCGTCCATTTCCGTCAGCCGGTCCGGGTCACCATCGAAATCTCGGACTTGCGCTTTGGGATAGCGCTCGACCAGATCGGTCGTCACCGCCTCGGGATCGGCTTGCGCCATCAGGTCCTCGTTGGCGGCTGCAATCGCTTCCTCGGTATAGGGAACACCCACCCGTTTTTGAGCGGTAAGATGCTTGACCATATCGCCAGCATTCAAATCCTTCTCAGCGAGAAATGCATATGGGGGCATGATTGATTCCGGAACGACCGACCGGGGATCGATCAGATGCTGGACATGCCATTCATCCGAATAGCGTCCGCCAACTCGCGCGAGATCAGGGCCGGTCCTTTTGGAGCCCCATTGAAACGGATGGTCGTACATGCTTTCGGCAGCCAGACTGTAATGACCATAACGCTCTACTTCATCGCGAAATGGCCGGATCATCTGACTGTGGCAACTATAACATCCTTCCCGAATGTAGATATTGCGCCCAGCCAATTCGAGCGGTGTATAAGGTCGCATCCCTTCGACTTCCTCGATCGTGTTATCGATCCAGAATAGCGGCGCAATTTCTACAATCCCGCCAATTGCCACGGTGACAAAGGCTGCTAGCCCAAGCAGGGTGACGTTGCGTTCAAGCTTCTTATGTTTTTCAGCAAAACCGGCCATATTCTCGCCTCCCTTATTCGGCTGGCGCAATTGCGGGTTTACCCACAATCGGCTTGTCTAATTCCTCGTTATGAGGCGTTTCGGTCATGGGTTTTTCGTCGCGCTGCTTGCCCGCAATCGTCATCCAGACATTGTAAACCAGCACGATGGCACCCGCGAGATAGAGCAATCCGCCCGTCGCACGGATCAGGTACATGGGCAGCATGGCCGAGACGACTTCCGAGAAAGCGTAGACCAGATAACCATCGTCACCATATTCGCGCCACATCAGACCCTGCATGATGCCGGCAACCCACATTGACGCGGCGTAGAGAACGATGCCAAGCGTCGCGAGCCAGAAATGCCAGTTCACCATCCGCAGCGAATAGAGCCGCTGCTTGCCCCACAGACGCGGGACGAGATAATAGAGGCAGGCAAAGGTGATCATACCATTCCAGCCGAGCGCACCGCTGTGCACATGGCCAATCGTCCAGTCGGTATAATGGGACAGGCTGTTGACGGCCTTGATCGACATCATCGGACCTTCAAAGGTGCTCATCCCGTAAAAAGCGAGCGCCAGAACCATCATCCGGATAATTGGATCGGTCCGGATCTTGTCCCATGCACCGTTCAGCGTCATCAGGCCGTTGATCATGCCGCCCCAGCTGGGCATCCACAGCACGACCGAGAAAACCATGCCGAGCGTCTGAGCCCAGTCGGGCAGCGCCGTGTAGTGCAAATGGTGTGGTCCGGCCCAGATATAGAGGAAGATGAGCGACCAGAAGTGGATGATCGACAGACGATAGCTGTAAACCGGCCGCTCTGCCTGTTTCGGCACGAAATAATACATCATCGCCAGGAAACCAGCGGTCAGGAAAAATCCAACCGCATTATGACCATACCACCACTGGGTCAGCGCATCCTGCACCCCGGCAAAAGCCGCATAGCTTTTGGAACCGAGCAAGCTGACAGGCATCGACAATCCATTAACGACATGCAGCATCGCAATGGTCAGGATGAAGGAGAGATAGAACCAGTTGGCGACATAGATATGCGGTTCCGACCGGCGCACAATTGTGCCGATGAACACTGCCGCATAGCAAAGCCAGACAATGGTAAGCCACAGATCGACATACCACTCGGGTTCGGCATATTCCTTGGACTGGGTGACACCCATCAGATAGCCGGTGGCAGCCAGCACGATGAACAGCTGATACCCCCAGAAAACGAAACGGGCGAGGCCGGGGAAGGCCAACCTCGCCCTGCAGGTGCGCTGCACGACATAATAACTTGTCGCGATCAGTGCATTGCCTCCGAAAGCAAAAATAACGGCAGATGTATGGAGCGGTCGCAATCGACCGAAAGTGGTGAATTCATTGTTGAGATTAAGCACGGGAAAAGCCAGTTGCAGGGCAATGATTAGCCCGACCGTCAAACCGGCAATTCCCCAAAAAATCGTTGCAATCACACCCCAGCGTATCGGATCATCATCATATGTACCGGGATCTGCAGGCGCCTTTAATATGCCGCGCCCTATGGCGGCATAATCAGCTTTGTTGATCGTCACCCACAAGGTGATTCCCGCAGCTAGGGCGATAATCGCCATGTGTACGGCGAAACCAGCGTCTGCCGCCAATACCATTGCGATAAATGCAAGAAATACTATGGCCAGCCAACCGCTAGCCTTCAATAAGAGCGTATCCATGATGTCCTTCCCTGTGTGGACGTTTCAAAAGAAACGCCTTCAACAGGCAGGGCATGGCAGGCCCGGTCGCGGATCACATTGATTCAGATCAACGCAAAACAATCTTTAAAAATTCTATCGCTGATGAAGATAAAAGCTATCAGCTAGCGCCTCTCAGGCCGCCCCGGCATCGGCAATATTCTGCAATCGCATGCTATCCAATATCTGGACATTGCGATGATCCGGCAGCGCTATTATGTCATTCTTCTTCAATTGCGTCATCTGGCGACTAACGGTTTCGATGGTCAGACCCAATATGTCGGCTACTTGTTGTCGCCCGAAAGGCAAGGCAAATTCTTCGAGATTTCCACCAACCACGCTGCAACTGGCATCTGCTAGCCGGTCTGACATTTCCAACAGGAACGAGGCTACGCGCTCTGAAGCGGTTTTTCGGCCCAGCAGCAGCATCGAACGGCGAACCCGGTCCAGCTCGGTCAGCGTCCGTTGCAATAATTTATGCTCCAAATCTGGATGTTCGCGAACAAACTTATCAAAATCGGATCGAGAGAATACGCAGACTTTTGAATCGGCCAGTGCGGTGACGGTATATTCATTCTTGTCGCCAAATGGCCGACCGACAAAATCAGAGGGATAAAGCAAACCGATAATCTGCTCTCGACCATCTTCCAGAGAGGAGGTCAGTTTGAAGGCGCCTTCAACGACATTGGCCACGATCAAACTGTCGTCGCCTTCCCATATCAGGGCCTGTCCGGCCTTTATCGAAACCTTGCGGGAGAGGCGGTTGATCGCGATCAGTTCGTCCGCGTCCAATGCGGAGCAAATCGCTTTATTTTTGACAACACATTGTTCGCAATTGTTTATCATAAGTCAGTAAACCTCGTCGAATGTCAGGGCAATTGCCCGGCTTCTTCCCCGATTTTTTTGACCGATATTGTCAAGCGTTCTGTCGCCCCCGCCGGCGCGAAACACCATTCCAAATTCTAAAATGGGACGTCGTCATCCAGGTCGCTGTCAAATGCGCCCCCGCCCTGGCCGCCTGATGACCCGCCACCGGATGATCCTCCGCCGGTGCTACCCCAGCCGTCGCTAGAACCGCCACCCGAGCCACCACCAGAACCGCCACCGCTCCAACCATCATTGCCGCCACCTTGGCCGCCGCCCATGCCACCACCTTGGCGGGAATCGAGCATTTCCAGCTTACCGTCAAAGCCTTGCAAGACAATCTCGGTCGAGTAGCGGTCATTGCCGGACTGATCCTGCCATTTGCGGGTTTGCAACTTGCCTTCGATATAGACTTTGCTGCCCTTGCGGAGATATTTTTCAGCAACACCGGCCAAGCCTTCGGAGAAGATTGCGACGCTATGCCACTCGGTCTTTTCCTTTTTCTCTCCGGTATTGCGATCTTTCCAGCTTTCGGATGTCGCGATGCGCAGATTGCAGACTTTACCGCCATTGTTAAACGTACGCACTTCAGGGTCGGCACCCAGATTTCCTACGATAATTACTTTGTTGATGCCGCCAGCCATTTGCTTTTTCCCCTTGGAATATCTGTGATGTTTTTCGAGTCTCTGGAGGCTCTTTACAGGCCCAGTGCGACTGCCGTCCAGTAGGTAATCCCGGCTGCGCCGTAAGCCAATGCGAAAAGATAGCCGAGCATGAACATCGGCCATTTCCAACTATTAGTTTCACGGCGGGTCACGGCGATGGTGGAGATACATTGCGGCGCAAACACAAACCACGCAAGAAAAGCCAGCGCTGTTGGCAGAGACCAGCGGCTTTGCAGCCGTTCGGTCAATGACTTGGCTTCGGCTTCCTCATCCGGCGCATCAATCGCGTATGTTGTCGCCAAGGCCGCGACTGCTACTTCGCGCGCCGCCATGGCGGGGATTAGAGCCAGGGCAATATCACGATTAAAACCAATCGGAGCGACCACCGGTTCAATAACATTGGCTATCCGGCCAGCAGCAGAATAATCGACCTGACTGACAGGGCTGTCGATCGGCACTTTGGGATAAGTCAGCATCAGCCACAAAATAACCGTTGCGGCAAAGATGATCGTACCAGCGCGGCGCATGAATATCCAAGCGCGCTGCCATAGGCCCAATAATATATCGCGGATGCGCGGCAATTGATATTTCGGCATTTCCATCAGAAAGCCGCTATTAGGTCCTTTGGCCACGGTGCTGCGCAAGACCAGCGCCACGACCATCGCTCCGGCAATGCCGAATATATAAAGTCCGAATAGGACCAGCCCTTGCAAACCAACGCCCAGCCCGACATCGCGCGCTGGAATAAATGCGCCAATGATGATCGCATAAACCGGCAACCGCGCGGAGCAGGTCATCAGTGGAGCCACCAATATGGTGGTGAGCCGGTCTTTCGGGTCGGCTATACTGCGCGTTGCCATGATGCCGGGGATAGCGCAGGCGAAAGACGAAAGTAGCGGAATGAAGCTGCGACCGGAAAGGCCGACACTGGCCATCAAGCGGTCCATGATGAAGGCTGCACGGGTCATGTAACCACTGGCTTCGAGAAGCAGAATGAACAGGAACAAGATCAGAATTTGGGGCAGGAAAACGACGACCGAGCCGACTCCTCCAATGGCCCCTTCAATAATGAAATCGCGCAAAAAGCCTTCGCCGAGATTGGCTTGGACGCTGGCGGCAGTCCACTCACTCGCACGCTCGATCCAGCCGATTGGCGCTTCGGACCAAGCAAAGACCGCCTGAAACATGACAAACATGATCGCGAGCAGGATGACCGGGCCGGCAATCGGGTGCAAGAACATCGCGTCAGCGCGCTCTGACCAGCGGCGACCCGCTGTTTCCGAAACGATGGCCAGATTAGCGATTGTCTTCGCCTGTTTGCGCAGTCCGTGTTTCCGTTCTTTTGCAACCACAACAGCCTGCTGGTCTGCTTTTTCGCTCAACCGGGCTTCAATCGCGGCGGACAAATCCTCAAGCCCGCGGCGGCGCACGGCAACCGTCGATATTACCGGCACACCCAATGATTTTTCAAGCTTTGCGGGATCGAGCGTCAGTCCATCGCGCTCGGCCAAGTCCATCATGTTGAGTGCAATGACAACAGGCCGGCCCAGCGCAATGACTTCCAGCGCAAAACGCAGATGATTGTCGAGATTGGCGGCATCCAGCACGATGATAATAGCATCGGGCTTTCGCTCGCCTAGCTGTTCGCCCATGATCACACTGCGAGTAACTGCTTCGTCGGGGCTGGTCGGATCAAGGCTATAGCTGCCGGGCAGATCCACCAGTTCCGCAGGACGTCCGTCGGCCATCTGGAAGTGGCCTGATTTACGCTCGACGGTCACACCGGGATAGTTTGCGATTTTTTGTCGCGCACCGGTCAGCGCATTGAACAAGGCGCTTTTCCCAGCATTGGGGTTGCCCGCCAGGACAATGAGGTGCGCTGCTTCGCTCATGGCTTAAGCCGGAATAACCACCGATATGGCCGATGCATGGGATTTGCGCACCGCAATCATCATGCGCCCCACTTTGAGCGCGATTGGATCATTGAAGCCAAACATGCCCTTATGGAGTTTTTCGACTTCGACACCTTCATCCAAACCAAGCGCGCGCAGCCGGGCGCCTTCACTTTCTGACATGGAGTCCCAGTCGATGACAGAGATTTCGGCCCGCTGGTGCATGGACAAGCGATCCAGCGTAACCGCTAATGTAACCGGTGCGTTCATAGATAAACTCAATAGAACTCAGTTGCGACTGATTATCATTATTGATTGATACTGGCGAGTCTTTTGTTCCCGCACAAGATGCAGCTACTTGATAAGACTGGCAGAAAAATGTGATCAGGTTCCGCGATAGCGCAGTCGGCCGATGAAGCGAGCCATGCTGAACCGGTCGCCGCCGGGCCGGGTGATCTTCGCTTTAACCTTTTCAAACTGCATCACATTTTCGATCCGGCGATCCAGAAATGCCTTGGTATCGGCATAATCTTCGCTTTCATCGTCGAGAAACACGCTGATTGTGCTGCCATAGACGGCCGACAGCAAAGTCCGTTTGGTGTAGTGATTATAGTCTGTCGCGGTGTCACCGGCGAGCCGCCACATTCTGTCCGCCGCGCGCCACCCCAGCTTGGCTGCTTTCCGGAGATTGGGTGGCGCCGCGAGTATCGCCAAGGCACGGCGCAGTCCTTCACGGTCGGCTTCCAGCACTTCCAACCGCGCCACAACCAAAGCGGTGATCCGCTCGCGGATTTTCATCGCGCCGAGTTCTTCCTCAGAAAATTTGGCAGCGATAGCCTCGTCAATTGACTGAAACCACGCATCGATCATGTCGACCGGACCTGTGTTAAACGCCAGTCCCGCCATCTCTACATCGACACCCGTTTGCTCTGCCGCTGCTACTACGGCTTTCTCGTTCCAGCCATCAAAAGCGGCCTGCGATGCCAAAAGCGGTGCCAGATAGGCGCGAACTTCGTCCAGTGTTGGATCGTCTCTTAGGGGTTCGGGGGTATTGGCATACATGTCCTGATGTTCCTTGCGGTTCGGGCAATCAATAAATCCGATATAGGCTGAAAGAAAAGATTTTCAAAGCATTGCATTGCAAAGCGCCACTGGTCTGATTAGCTATTCATCAAGCAGTTAAATCGAGCGAAAGAGCAATTTTATGAGCACATTATTCGATCCCATCACCCTTGGCGCTATTGAATCCCCCAACCGGATGCTGATGGCACCTCTGACCCGGTGTCGCTCTACTATGGAGCATGTACCGACCCCGATCATGGGCGAATATTATTCTCAGCGCGCTGGTGCGGGCCTCATTATTTCCGAAGCCACCGGCATCAGCCAGCAAGGACTGGGCACGCCTTTCGCACCTGGTATCTGGAATAACGAACAAACCGAAGCATGGAAACCGATTATCGAACAAGTCCATGCCGCCGGTGGCAGGATCATTTGCCAATTGTGGCATATGGGCCGGATCGTTCACCCTGATTTCCTCGGCGGTGAAAAGCCGGTTTCCTCCTCAGCCACCACTGCCCCCGGCAGCGTTCGGACCTATCAAGGCAAGCGCGACTATGTTGAAGCCCGTCCGCTGGAATTAGACGAAATCCCCAGCTTGTTGGACGATTACACAAACGCCGCTGAAAATGCGCAAAAAGCGGGCTTTGATGGCGTTCAGTTGCACAGTGCCAATGGCTATCTGATCGACCAGTTTATTCGCTCCGGCACCAATTTCCGGACCGACGAATATGGCGGGTCCATCGAAAACCGTATTCGCCTGCTGGGTGAAGTCACGCAACGTCTCGTTGATGTTTGGGGCAGCGATCGCGTTTCTGTGCGGCTCTCCCCTAATGGCGATTCACAGGGCGCAGATGACGCAACCCCGGTGGAAACCTTTACCGCCGCAGCCAAATTGCTCGACAGCATTGGCATTGCGTTTCTCGAACTGCGTGAACCACCAGCACATGGCACTTACGGCAATACTGACGTGCCAGCGGTTAGCCCGAATATACGCCCGGTGTTCAGCAAGCCATTGGTGCTCAACAGCGATTATTTTTACGATAATGCGACAGAGGCTTTAGCAAATAACAAGGCCGATGCCATCAGCTTTGGCCGGACTTTCATGACCAATCCCGATCTGCCCGAGCGTTTCCGCACGGGGGCAGAGCTGAACCCGATCGACTTTACACCATCATGGTATAGTCAGGGTCCGGAAGGGTATGTGGATTATCCAACGCTGGATCAGGCGAAAGCAACCGCCTGAGGCAAATGCCTTGCGAAATTAGAAAGAAGTTTGGAGCCGCCGGAACATATCATGGACCGGCGGTTCTACTATCTCCTGATATTCCAAACGTATCGACAGCCGTTGCAGGCGCTGAAACAGCTCTTCACTGGCATTGATAATTTGCTGCGCTTCTTCAGGAAATAATGCGACCACTGGACCGTCGCTGGCGGCAGCATATCCCAACTCGCGATTGTGATTCCATGCCTCGCCTTCGTTCAGCTCATCACCGTGCAACGCTTTTTGATTCAGCAACCATGCTATGCAATGCATCAGCCGTGTCGTTACCTTCAGTGATTCACAGGAAAAGGCTACAGGTAGCGTCGCGTCATCGAGGCATTCGTCATTAAACCGCCCTGATTCAAAATAGGATCGCGCTTCATCAGCGAGTACCATCGCCTCGGTGTAAAGTGCATCCAGTAATTTGGGCGTTATCAGTGCTTCGCTATCGGCCATCGCAATGGTGTAGCAAATTATGTGTCATCAAGGACAGTTAAAATTTCGCTGCCACAGGGTTAACAGAAGGTGTGTTTCAATGTGACACGGCCCAGCAGCGCGTGTTAATTAGTGGATGGAAACAGTTAACATCCCCTGGCAGGGCCAAAGAGTGGGATTGTTAAGCGATAATATCGGGAATTAATTGATTTTCGATCACGATGATCCGGTCGCGCAGTTGCAATTTGCGTTTTTTCAAACGCGCGGCGCGCAGCTGATCATGGCCGCCCGATTCCAGCAAAGCCGCAATCGCGTCGTCCAGATCGCGATGCTCGATTTTCAGCAGTTCGAGCCGCTGCCGCAACTCTTGATCGCTTATCGCCATAATGGATTCATTCGCCCCTTGCATGCCTGCAACAATTTTGTCATCTTCATCCTATTCATGGTTCTGGTCTAAACCAAGACAATAATATCATGATGACCGTCGACGACTTAATTATGAGCGTACGACAGAAAGAAAGGGACAACCGCAACCACTTTCAATCAGCAACACTATAAAATCAGGAGAATATTATGGATCAGAATCATGTGTCAGCCCTGCGCGGAAAACACGAAGCCCTCGATCGCAAGATCAACGAAGAAGAGGCCCGCCCGGTTCCAGATACGATTCGACTCCACGACCTGAAGAAGCAAAAATTGCGTTTGAAAGATGAATTGCTGGCTGACGCCTGATTCCTGTTTGGTTCAGTCCGGTCCTCCAACCATATTTTCCAAATATGCCCCTGGCACCCGCAAGCCTGACTGAATCACGCTGTCCCATCAGCTTAAATCATTCGAGTCATTGACTTACTCTCCGGTTTCCCCAAGGCTTCGGGAAATTGAAAAAGAGAGGCCTGTCCTATGACCACCAACCAGATCTGGTATCTACGCAAACGCCCTGTCGGCAAGATAGCTGAGGGCGATCTCGAGCTTGTGACCAAAGAGATGGAACCGCTAGGGTCCGATATGGTGCGCGTGCGGACGATTTATTTGTCTCTCGATCCCACCAATCGGATATGGATGAGTGACATGGACGGCTATTTGCCACCTGTGCCGATTGATGACCCGATGCGCGGTGGCGGTATTGGCGTCGTCGAGGAAAGCAATTATGATGGCGTACCGGTCGGTGCCCTGATTAACACCGGCTTATCCACTTGGTCGCTATATAATGACATACCCGGTGCCACGGCGAGCGTTTTACCATCCATCCCCGGCGTCCCGCTCACAGCCTATATGGGACCGTTGGGCGCGACAGGCATGACCGCTTATTTCGGGTTGATGGATATCGGCAAACCAAAGGAAGGCGATACGCTGGTCGTCTCTGCGGCAGCAGGTGCTGTTGGATCCATGGTAGGACAAATCGGGAAGATCCATGGCTGTCATGTCGTGGGCATTGCGGGCTCTGATGACAAATGCAAATGGCTGACCGAAGAAGCCGGCTTTGATGCTGCAATAAATTATAAAAGCGAGGACGTCGGCGCCGCGCTCGACAAACATTGCCAGAACGGGATTGATATTAACTTTGAAAGTGTTGGTGGAGAGATTATGGATGCTGTGATTGCGCGGCTGAACGATTTCTCGCGAATGCCTCTCTGCGGGCTGATATCGACCTATAATGATGTTGATGGCTCGCCAGGCCCGTCTAACTTCGCCAACTTGCTGATGCGGCGTACGACTTTGCGCGGCTTCATCATTCTCGATTATTTTGATCGCTTTCCCGAAGGCGCGCAGGCGATGGCAGGATGGCTTATGGAAGGTCGCATCAAATTTGAGACGGATGTGGTCCAAGGGATTGAAAATGCTCCGGCATCGCTCGAGCGCCTGTTTACCGGCGCCAATTTAGGAAAGCTCGCCGTTCAATGTGGTCCAGAACCAGACTAAACTGCTTTAATTATCGCACACAAGTCGCAGGATGAAATGTACTTTCTGGTTTTTGTCCTGATTTGCATATCGCGCCTGCGGACGGTTTCTGCTAGATCATCGCCATGCCCACCAAACAATCCCCCGATCTCGTAACAGCGCGTAACATATTGACCGGACTGCGTTCGATCATGGCTTCGCCCGGCAATGCCCAGGCAAAGCTCAATCAAGTCGTGGAAACCATCGGCGAGGCGGTAAGCAGCGAGGTTTGTTCCATATATCTGCGGCGGGAAGGCGTATTGGAGCTTTATGCGACACGCGGCCTGAACCAGGAAGCGGTGCATGTCACCAAATTGGCTTTTGGTGAAGGGTTGACGGGTTATATTGCCAAAAATGTCGAGACGCTCAACCTCGACGAAGCAGCCAGCCATCCGGACTTTCAGTATCGGCCGGAGACCGGGGAAGAAAAATTCCACAGCTTTGCCGGCGTCCCGATTATCCGTAACCAGCAAGCTGTTGGTGTTTTATGCGCCCAGCATATCGAACCGCGCAAATATTCATCGGAAGAGATCGAGTCTTTTCAGACCGCGGCGATGGTCCTTTCCGAACTCATCTCCAACGCGGGACTAATCGACGAAGAATCCCCTGATGCGCCACAATCTCATAATGATGGCGCCGACCGGCTAACCGGATTGCAACTTGTGAAGGGGAAAGCCAGCGGCTTTGCGGTTTTTCATCAGCCACGGGTGAAAATCGAACATACCGTTGCCGAAGATACCGAGGCCGAGCGGCACCGCGTCTATTCCGCTTTTGACAAGATGCGCAGCCAGATAGATCAAATGACCAATCAGGCCGAATTCGGCGTTGGCGGCGAGCATGAAGAAGTGCTGCAAACCTACAAGATGTTCGCCTATGATGAGGGTTGGAGCCGCCGGATCAATGAAGCAATTGACAGCGGTCTGACCGCCGAAGCAGCCATTGAACGGGTGCAGCAACACACCCGGATGCGAATGCGGCAAATTGATGATCCGTTGCTTGCTGAACGGATGCACGATCTGGAAGATCTCGCTAACCGTTTGCTGCGGATTGTCTCTGGCCAGATGGGTACGGCGGCCACCATGGGTCTGCGGCAGGATACCATATTGGTGGCGCGCAATTTGGGGCCTGCTGAATTGCTGGAATATGATCGCCGACGGCTTAAGGGCGTGGTGCTGGAAGAGGGGTCTTTGACCGCGCATGTCACGATTATAGCCCGGGCGATGGACATACCGATCCTTGGTCAGGTGAAAAATGTTCGTCAGATTGTCCGAGAAAATGATCATCTGTTGCTCAATGTCGATGACAATGCGCTCTTCGTGCGACCCAGTACGTCCATGGAAGCTGCGTTTGAGACCCAGATAGAGCTGACCCAGAAAAAGCGGGCAGCTTATACCGAATTGCGTGACAAAGAGCCGGTCACCAAAGATGGCACGCGGATTACGCTGAATATCAATGCCGGCTTGCGTGATGATATGGCGATGCTGAACCTGACGGGTGCTGACGGGATCGGACTGTTCCGGACCGAGTTTCAGTTTCTCGTCGCTGCCACCATGCCCGGCCGCACCGGACAGCTGCGCTTCTACCGCGATGTTCTGGATGCCGCTGGCGACAAACCGGTTATCTTCCGCACGGTCGATATAGGCGGGGACAAGCCCCTGCCCTATTTCCAGGCTAGCGAGGTTAAAGAAGAAAATCCGGCTATGGGCTGGCGCGCTTTGCGTATTGGCTTGGAACGTGATGCTTTGATGAAAGTGCAAGCCCGATCACTGATCGAGGCCGCAGCCGGGCGAAAATTAAGCGTTATGTTTCCGATGATTGCTGAGCCATGGGAGTTTGACGAAGCAAAGGGAGTATTTGAGAAACAGCTCGATTTCCTGCGCAGCCGGAAAAAGCAATTGCCGCTCTCCATCCGCTATGGTGCGATGCTGGAAGTGCCGGCGCTGGCCGAATGTCTGGACCTGATGGCACCGCGGCTCGACTTTCTGTCGATTGGAACCAATGATCTCACCCAATTTCTGTTTGCCGCCGACCGCAGCAATCCGAAATTGGCCGAGCGTTTCGACTGGCTCAGCCCCGCGATATTGCGCTTTATCAGCCGGGTTTCGCGGCAGGCGGATAACTTGGGTATTGAACTGAGCGTATGCGGGGAAATGGGCGGACGGCCTTTGGATGCGCTCGCACTTTTGGGGCTCGGTATCAAACGCCTGTCAATCACACCAGCGTCGGTTGGTCCGATCAAAGCCATGGTTCGTTCTCTCAACTTGGCGGCTGCGAAAAAGCAACTTGAAACCCTCTTGTCAGATCCAACAAACAATCCCCGAGCGACTTTGCAGGAATGGGCACGGCAACAGGATATCGATCTGGACTGATCGGATATCTGTAACAACTTGTATCTACGGTTGAGCAACGCCCGATTGTCCTTGGCCCGGCGCAGATTCCTTGCCGTCGGAACTGTGATAATCATTGACTTTTCATTGCTCTAGTGGCTTCTTCCTATCCATAGTATCAAACGGGGTCGCACCGCGAACCGGCCGAAGGAGAGTATGATGGCCGAAGAGATTGACGCAGAAGAAGCAGATACCGAAAATGCAGAACTAAACCTGCATAGCGTCGGTGACATGCTGCGCCATGCGCGTGAACAGAAAAATCTGAATGTCGAAGATATCGCAAAGACAACGCGTATACCGCAGCGCCATCTGGAATCAATTGAGTCTGGCGATTTTGCTGCGCTGCCAGGCCGCACCTATGCGATCGGTTTTGCCAAATCCTATGCCCGCACCGTTGGTCTCAGCGAAGTGACTATCGGTAGCAAGCTGCGCGAAGAAATGGATGATCAAGGCCATAGTGCCTATGAGCCGGAAACCAGCGGTTATTCTCCAGCCAACCCGAGCAATATTCCCCCTAAATATCTCGCATGGACTGCTGCCGGCATCGCCGCAGCCTTGCTGATCGGTTTCCTGGTATGGCGGACGCTATTCTTGGAACCCGGCGATTTCATGAACAACGGCTCGGATACGGAATTTGCCGAGGAGAATGTTTCAAACGAAATATTGGACGGAACGATTGAGCCCGCCGGACCAACCCTTTCTGGCTCGGGGACGGTTACTTTGACGGCAACCGAGACTGTATGGCTGAAAATATATGATGAAGACGGTGAACGGCTGTTTGAAAAAGAAATGGCAGCCGGCGAGCAATATACCGTGCCCGCCGATGCGAAAGGCCCGCAAATTCTTACCGGTCGCCCTGATGCCCTAACGGTTACCATCGACGGCCAAGTCGTTCCACCGCTTGGCACGGCAGATCGCACCATCAAGGATGTCGGTATCAGTGCTGCGGCTCTGTTGGCACGTGGTGATACGGGTGGATTGTCTCCCGACAGCGACGGGCAATCGACCACCAGCCAGAATAGCAACCAGTAAGCGGGATTATTCCATCGCCGCCTTAGCTTTGTGCTTTGACGTAAATCTGTTTACTTTGCCCCGCATTTTATGGTTAACAAGATCCAAATATTTGGAGCCTATTTATGAAATCCGTCCTGTTATCGACCCTTTATGCGGGAGTATCGGCCAGCCTGTTGATCGCCGCGCCCGCCGCCGCACAAAACAGTAATGTGGATAAACGTGTAGATCGACTTGAACAGGAAATGAAGGCCGTCCAACGCAAGGTTTTTCCCGGCGGTTCATCACGCTTTTTCGAACCGGAAATTACCCCGGAAGCCGCATCGCCGACGACAAGATCGACGACCAGCTCAGCGGTATCCGATCTTATTGCCCGCGTGGACGCGTTAGAGCGCAGCCTTGCCAACCTGACCGATCAAGTGGAGCAAAACGACTTTCGTATAAAGCAGATTGAGGATAAAATGGCGGCGGCTGTGCCGCCGGTCAGCACCACGCCTGGCACGCTATCGACCACGCCTTCAGACGGTTCTGATGCTGCCACCACCGAAACAGCGACAGCCACACCCGATCCGGAACGCGTTAGTGGCGTTGCGTCGATCGTGATGCCCGATACCGGTGATGCTGGCGAAGACGCCTATATTTATGGCTATCGGCTGTGGGAGGCAAAATATTATCCGGAAGCCCAGGCGCAGTTGAAAAAAGCCGCTGAAGACCATCCCAATCATCGCCGGGCCAGTTTCGCGAAAAACCTGCTCGGCCGCGCCTATCTGGATGACGGCAAACCAGCTCTGGCCTCTGTCGCGCTCTATGAAAATTATCAGGAACTGCCGCGCGGCGAACGCGCGCCGGATAGCCTGTATTTTCTCAGCACCGCGCTTGTGCAACTGAACAAGAAAACCGACGCCTGCCGGGTATTGACTGAATTACAGGATGTTTATCCTGACGCAGCATCGGGCCGTCTGAGTGCGCGCATAGACAGCGGCAAGGCGGCAGCGGATTGCAGCTGAACAGCCACTCCGATCCGAGTAACCCATGACGGGTGACGCGCTTGCGAACCGCTTTCGTGAGGCGGTGGCTGCGCTGGTCCCTGACTTTGAACATAGCGATGCACTATTGGGATTGGCGGTCTCCGGTGGACCGGACAGCCTTGCGCTTCTGTTGCTGGCCCATGACAGCTTTCCAGGCCGGATAGCCGCGGCCAGTGTTGATCACGGCCTGCGCCCCGAAGCGCGTGATGAGTGCGAATTTGTCGCTGCTCTGTGTAAAGAGCGCGGTATCCCCCATCAGATCCTGCAACCATCCACCCCCATTCGTGGCAGCATTCAAACAGAGGCGCGAAAAGCACGCTATTCACTGCTCAACGCCTGGATGGCTAGCCGAAACATCGCTTGGCTGGCTACCGCCCATCATGCGGATGATCAGCTCGAGACCCTGATCATGCGCGTACTGCGCGGTAGCGGCGTCGACGGTATGTCCGGGATCCGCGCAAAACGGGGCTCGATCATTCGCCCACTATTGCCCTTTTCGAAGGACATGTTGATCGAATTTGTAACAGCCCAAGCTATCAAGCCAATCAATGACCCGTCCAATAAGGATCAAAGCTTTGATCGTGTCCGCGTGCGCAATGCGTTGTCGCAATTAACGGGTTTTGATGTCAGTTTGGCCAGCCAGAGCGCAGCGGCGCTGGATGATGCTCGCATGGCGATCCACTGGATGGTGGATCGGCTAGCGATGACCCATATCCAGAAAACGGCTACAGGATGCGTACTCGACAAATATGATTTTCCCCATGAAATTGTCCGGCGGCTGCTACTGAAATGCTTGCATATCTGTGACCCAGCCCTCTCTCCGCGTGGCAACCAGCTCGAACCCTTAATCAAAGGTCTCAGGCAAAGCGAAACGCTGACCATCGGCAACATCCTGTGCAAAGGCGGATTAACCTGGACCTTCGCCCCTGCGCCAAAACGGAACAATAGCTAATTATTTCAACGTTTTGGTTGAAAACACCGATATACGATCAGAGTGATTAGTAAAAACATTAGCGCCCATATTGTCATCCCGCCCAAAACTCCTATCTTTAGGAGGATAGATTCGGCAGGAATATTGGCCGACGATACCAACACAGGACTTAAACAACATGAATGACGAACAAGATCCAAAGGAAAATCCGTGGATGAAAAGCATGCTCATATGGGCAGGCGTAATCGTCGCGCTGTTGTTGACGGTTTCTATGTTTGGTGCAGGCGCTGGCGCTGATGCCGGCGAGTCCATTAGCTATTCCTCTTTCCGCGCCAAGGTTGCGGAAGGCAGCGTTGAGAAAGTAGCGATCGCCCCGGACAAGATTACTGGTGAGATGACCAATGGCGACAGATTTACCACCACGCCGGTTGGTAATGACCCTAGCCTGGTCAAATTACTGGATGAAAAAGGCGTGGAATATAGCGGTCAGGCTGAAGAAAGCCCAAGCATCTGGCAATATCTGCTGATCCAGTCACTGCCCTTCCTGCTCATTCTTGGTATTGCTTTCTTTGTTCTGCGCCAAATGCAAAAAGGCAGCGGATCCGGCGCGATGGGCTTTGGCAAATCCAAAGCAAAAATGCTGACCGAAAAGCAAGGCAAGGTAACATTCCAGGATGTCGCCGGCATTGACGAAGCGCGTGAAGAGCTGGAGGAAATCGTTGAATTTCTGAAAAATCCGGGCCGCTTTTCCAAGCTGGGTGGACAGATTCCCAAAGGCGCTTTGCTGGTGGGTTCTCCTGGTACAGGTAAGACATTGCTTGCCCGCGCTATTGCTGGCGAGGCTGGCGTACCGTTTTTCACCATCTCCGGTTCCGACTTTGTTGAAATGTTTGTCGGTGTCGGCGCTAGCCGTGTCCGCGACATGTTCGAACAAGCAAAGAAAAGCGCGCCATGTATTGTCTTTATCGATGAGATCGACGCCGTTGGTCGCCATCGTGGTGCAGGCCTCGGCAACGGTAATGACGAGCGCGAGCAAACATTGAACCAGCTCTTGGTTGAGATGGATGGTTTTGAAGCCAATGAAGGCATTATCATTATCGCCGCGACCAACCGTCCTGACGTCCTTGACCCTGCGCTATTGCGTCCCGGCCGTTTTGACCGTCAGGTTGTCGTTCCCCATCCTGATATTGAGGGCCGCGAGAAAATTCTCGAAGTCCATATGAAGAAAGTGCCTCTGGCGCCCGATGTAAACGCTCGCACTATTGCGCGCGGTACGCCTGGCTTCTCTGGTGCTGACCTCGCAAATCTCGTCAACGAAGCTGCCTTGATGGCCGCCCGCCGTGGCAAGCGTCTGGTTGCGATGGACGAGTTTGAAACAGCCAAAGACAAGGTCATGATGGGCACGGAACGCAAGTCCATGGTGATGACCGAAGACGAGAAGAAAATGACGGCCTATCATGAGGCTGGCCATGCAATCGTTGCGGTTCACGAGCCTGCCTCTGACCCGATCCACAAGGCAACCATCATTCCACGTGGCCGCGCGCTGGGCATGGTTATGCGCCTGCCAGAGCGGGACAGCTACAGCTATCACCGCGATAAAATGCACGCGAACATGGCTGTATCAATGGGCGGACGTGTCGCCGAGGAAATTATCTTCGGCTATGACAAAGTCTCTTCCGGCGCCTCTGGCGACATTCAATATGCCACTAAGCTGGCCCGTGACATGGTCACGCAATGGGGTATGTCCGACGAAATGGGACCGTTGCAATATGAAGAGGAGCAAGGCGAGACCTTCCTCGGTTATTCGCAATCGCAGCGCGCTCATATGTCCGACGAAACGGCCAAGAAAATCGACAGCGAAATTCGCGGTCTTGTTGATGCCGGCTATAATCGGGCGAAAGACGTGCTCACCAAGCATGAGGATCAACTTCACCTGCTGGCCAACGCGTTGCTTGAATATGAAACCTTGTCTGGTGATGAGATTGACTCATTGGTCAAGGATGGCAAATTTGAGCGGCCGGATGGAGATGTCGTCAAACCATCTTCCGTTCCAACGGTTGGGACATCGATACCCAAGGCCGGCAAGAAACGGAAAGGTCCTTTTGGTGATCCAAAGCCGCAAGGCGCGTAAACCAAAAGCATCTTTGGAAAATAATTCATAATATATTCAGTCAGATAAAGACAAAAGGCTTTCTTCAGCAGTGAAGAAAGCTTTTTTTCATGAGAAAATTCCTCACATTTATCAGCAGCGCAATCATGCTATCGATAGCAGGTCCCGCTGCCGCCATGCCAGTCTCCGAATTTTTGCCGAAAGCTGATAAGCTCATGAATGCCGGAATGGGCGCAATGTTTTCAAAAGACCGTAAACCGGTCATGGCTGAGATGAAAAAAGTGACCAATGGATATCGCGCCGATATTCAAGCGGCGCGCGCTGCCGGAAAAACACCTTCCAGCTGCCCAACAGCGAAGGGGAGAGGGAAACTCAACGGCAAGGAATTTGTTGCACATCTCAAAACCATTCCCGTCGCCCAACGCGATATGGAAGTAAAGACCGCTTTTCATGCTTTTATGAAAAAGAAATACCCTTGCTGATAGCGAAATATTAGTCTCCTTACGCTGGGAAAAAAGCGCTTTCCTACAGCTATGGTCCTGTGATATTTTATGATGCCATAATGTTTTTCCAGCGGCTCTTTCTCAATTTCGGATATGCACGGCCCCACCCATTTTCGAAGATAGACGAAAATTTTTTCGATGATTCTGTGTATAATCGTATAAACTCAAGCAATCGCACCCCATCCGAAAAATAGCCAAACCACTGGGAAAGAACCCTTTTCGGGCGTGAATTGTGTGAACTTTGGATCAGACCGCCTTGCGCCCTTCCCACTTAACTGCGACAAAAGCCCATGTCCTTTCTCGAACAATATGAAGCCATCATCAGGCTAGGCACGTTTGCAGGCATATTCCTGATCATGGCGTTGCTAGAGATCGCTATGCCCCGCAAAAAACGGGTGCTCGGCAGGGGTAGTCGCTGGTTTACCAATATGTCCCTGGTACTCGTTGATACATTGGCGATACGCCTGATCATGCCGATATTGGCTGTCGGAATGGCCGATTATGCCGCGGGGCGCGGTTGGGGTTTGCTGGCATTGGTCGATCTCCCCATGTGGGTCGAAATCATCATCGCCTTTCTGCTGCTCGATATGCTGATCTATGCTCAGCATATCGGCTTTCACAAAATCCCGATCCTGTGGCGCATTCATAAGGTCCATCATGCTGATCGCGATCTCGATGTCACCAGTGGCGCGCGCTTTCATCCCCTGGAAGCCGTTATTTCTATGGCCTACAAGCTGATCTGCATCGCCCTGATCGGGCCCGCGGCTTTCGCGGTGTTCCTGTTCGAGGTCGTGCTCAACGCGGCATCAATGTTCAATCATGCCAATGTGCGATTGCCGCTTGGATTGGACCGGCTCATGCGCTTTTTCATCGTGACCCCGGATATGCATCGTGTGCATCATTCTGTCCTCGAACGGGAAACCAACAGCAATTACAGCTTTTTCCTGACCATCTGGGACCGGCTGTTCCGGACCTATACTGCTCAGCCAGAACAGGGGCATGACGGAATGATTGTAGGACTGTCGGAATATCAGAATGATAAGCCTGCCAATCTGATTTGGAGCCTTTTCGTACCGTTTGCGCGCAAACCAAGCGCAGAAACAAAAACGGGCAGCAACTCTACCAAAGAGCGCCGCCCGATTTTAAAGTCAGAATAAAGCTTTAGACCGTTACCGCCGACCGTAATCGCCTGATACACCGGCACTACGCGGCGGAGCCGCAGCGGTTAAGCGCAGCGCTTCAGCAGACTGGCTGATCGAACCGATTTCATCCGGCGTATCGTCATCGTCAATCTGCACTTTTTGCAGCGACTGGACGAGGCTTTCTTCGAGATCTTTTGGTTTAATGGTCTCTTCTGCAATTTCACGCAGCGAAACAACCGGATTTTTATCACGGTCGCGGTCGATCGTCAGTTCAGCGCCGCCAGAAATCTCGCGTGCACGCTGCGCTGCAAACAGGACCAAATCAAAACGATTGGTAACTTTATCAACGCAATCTTCAACGGTAACGCGAGCCATAAGGCGCTCCTGATTCTCTATAATTTGTGAAAGAAGCACTGCAACTAGGGATACCGCCCGCTTTTGTCAACAAATTGGATGGTCAAGCCAATCAGCTGCATAGCTTATCAATTGTCGGTTCCAAGCGAATAATCTATGCCACCAAACATGACAATATCCGCTTCCAGTCCTGTTTCGACCAATGCTCCGGCCCAAAAAAGCCATGATAGTGATTGGTTTGAAGTGGGAGACACTAAACTCAAATTAGTGCAACGGCCGAGTGACCGGCTGGCCGAGCTGTTTGACTTGGTCGAACAGGCCGAGCACTCTTTGAAGCTTTTTTACTATATGTTCGAGGGCGATGATATCGGGCGAACTGTGCGAGATGCCTTGATCGCAGCCTGCCAACGTGGCGTCAAAGTCGAACTCATGGTCGACAGCTTTGGTTCCAATGGCGCGCCGAAAGGCTTTTTCGATCCGTTCAAACAGGCCGGCGGCCATTTCGCTATCTTCAGTCCGCGATTTTCGACCAGCTATTTTGTCCGAAACCATCAAAAAATGATCATTTGCGACAGCCAAAGTGCAATGATCGGCGGTTTTAACATTGCTGATCAATATTTTGATCAGCATTCGCAGGACGAAGACAGCGATAAAAACGAGACAAGTTGGGAGGATCTGGGGCTTATTATTCGCGGCCCGGAAGTGGCCAAGCTCGACAAATATTACGGTCAGCTCTCAGACTGGGTTTGCAAGAATAACGGGCATATTCGTTCTCTTCAGAAAATGGTGCGTCGCTGGGATGCCGGAGAAGGAAATTTCCGTTGGTTACTGGGCGGTCCCAGCAATCGCCTGAGCCGCTGGGCATGGGCTATCAAACGGGACCTCGAAAAAGGCAAGCGGCTTGATCTGGTCAGCGCCTATTTTTCGCCTGGACAGGGCATTTTGCGGCGTATTGCCCGCTTGTCAAAACGGGGTGGCCGGAACCGGCTTATTCTGGCCGGAAAGACCGACAATGCCGCGACCATCGGGGCAAGCCGGTTGCTTTATGGCTATCTGCTAAAGCGCGGCACTCTTATCTACGAGTATCAACCCAAGCGGCTGCATACGAAAATGGTGATCATCGACAATGCCGTCTATATTGGTTCCGCCAATTTCGATCTCCGCAGCCTGTTCATCAATGTGGAAATGATGGTGCGGATCGAAGATCAGACTTTTGCCGACCATGCACGCCTTTTGATGGACGACATGTGTGCAGCTTCCCTGCCGATTTCAAAAGAACTGCATAAGTCTCGCAGAGGCTTGATTAATCGTCTTCGCTGGGCCCTAGCCTATTTTGTTGTGAACATATTAGATTATACGGTAACCCGGCGGATCAACTTCGGCGTTAAAAAATAATCAACGCATTTCGTCGTACACTCAGAATCGTTCATCGCAAACATCGGTTTTGGCTCTGTTCAGGCACAATCCTGTACTTAGAGAGATAGCTTGTAGTTAATATTCCGGACAAATTCTTCTGGCCGATATTATCTAAACAGGGAACGGTAGTTAGTTTATGACTTTTGTGCGTTTTATAATCATTTTGTTCTGCGTTAGCATAGCCACCGGCTGTGTTGCCCCGTCACAAGGGCGGCCTGTTGTTTCGAATGAACCGAGAGAGCCGCAACGGCCACGCTATGATAATGCCCCACCGGCAAAGGTGAATACGCCTTCGCGAAATCGCGTTGACCCAGCGCTCGAACGGGAAATTGCCGATTTGTGGCGCAGTTTCCCCGGCAAAACCGGTATTGCGATAAAAAGCATCAATGGCGGCTGGAGCATAGGACATCGCGCAGACGAGAATTTCCCGCAGCAAAGCGTCTCAAAACTATGGGTCGCCATGGCTCTGCTTGAGAAGGTAGATCAGGGGCGCGTTTCTCTTTCGGACTCAATTCAGATTGGTCCGGATGATCTCACATTATTCTATCAACCGATGGCTGCAGAAGTTAAGCGCAACGGCAGCGTCATAAAAAGCGTGTACACGTTATTGGAAAGGGCTCTGGCCTATAGTGATAACACTGCCAATGATGCGCTGCTCCGGCATGCTGGCGGACCGGATGCGGTTAATGATTTCATTCGCCGCCAAGGCCTGGGGAAAATTAAATTCGGTCCTGGTGAACGTTTGATGCAAAGCCAGATTGCAGGGCTCAAATGGAACCAAAACCTGTCGCAAGGTCGCAAATTCTACACGGCCCGCGCAAATTTGCCAATTGAGACACGGCGTAAGGCACTGGCCAATTACCTGGCCGATCCCATAGACGGGGCCAGCCCGGGAGCGATTGTCGGCGCGCTTGATCAACTCGCTCGCGGCGAATTGCTGTCTCCAAACTCTACGCAGTTGCTGCAGTCTATTTTAAAACGGACCCGCAGCGGACCAAACCGATTGAAGGCCGGCGTACCGGCTGGATGGGAATTTCTTCACAAAACCGGCACAGGTCAGGTTTTGGGGGCCGTATCAACCGGCTATAATGATGTTGGCATCATGACGGCTCCGGACGGAAGCCGGTATGCTGTGGCAGTGATGCTGGGTGACACAACCGCCTCCATTCCGGAGCGCATGCGACTAATGCAGTCAGTAACACGGGCTATAGGGCGCTATCACCGGCGGTGACCGCTTAAATCTGGGATATCCAGATTAAATTCACTGGGCCGCATCCGTTTCTTTGGCAACATCTTCCGGTCGCACATTGCGTTCGTCGAGCATTTCGGCTGCTTCGTCCAGAGCCTTGGCCTCACCAACCGTAACGCCACCTGGACCAGGATCGTTTTGAGCGGGACCGCAAGCTGCTAATGACAATAGACCTAAACAGATAGCAATTTGTTTCATCATATTTCGGTACCTTCCAAACCAAGTAGATTATGCAAAATTGCTTAAAGCAGAAACAATTCTTGAAGACAAAAAAAGGGCCGCCAAAAAGGCAGCCCTTTTCCAAATATATCAAAAAGACTTATTCAACTGCACGTTTTGCAGCATCTGCGCCTTTGTCGATCATGTCATTTGCAGCGTCCTTAGCAGCATCTGCGGCAGAACCGGCAGCATCTGCAGCGGAATCAGCAGCTTCGGCTGCAGCTTCACCAGCTTCTTCGGTTGCTTCAGCAGCAGCTTCGCCCATGGCATCTGCAGAACCTTCAGCAGCAGTCATCGCGTCATCAGCAGCTTCTTCAGCCGTTGCTTCTGTACCTTCTACAGCTTCTTCAGCACCAGCTTCTGCATTTTCAGCAGCGCCGGAACAAGCAGCCAAGCCGAGCCCGGCTGCAAGAACGATAGATGTTGTAACTTTTTTCATTGGGTAAACCTTTTACTTTTCCTCAAAAAACCAAGCAAACAGCTGATAAACTCCCTCAATCTGCTCGCGGTTCGGAGCTTTACCTCTGTCGAAAAAGGATAGCAATGGCGAACATTCTTACCCTATGATCCTTTGAGACTTTTTTTTGTAACATTTTGAAAAACGAAGATTCAAAGCAAGCAAATCTAATGGATTGACTGCATATAAAGAATTCTTTATATGTGCGCTGCAATGAACGATATCCTGACCATTTTTAGAGCCTTGGCCGATCCCACGCGGATTCGAATCATGCTGCTGCTGCTCAAAATGGAGCTCGCTGTCGGCGAGCTGGCGCAAATTCTGGACCAAAGCCAACCACGCATCTCTCGCCATATCAGGATTTTGGACGAAGCGGGCCTCGCCGAGCGCCGCAAAGAGGGTAGCTGGGTTTTCCTACGCCCCGGACAGTCCGCAGCGCTGGATGTCCTGCGCCGGCTTTTCCGTTCCGACGACGTGATATCATCGGAACAAGCCATTAGTGATCAAGCGCAATTATCGCTCGTCCGAAAAGCGCGGGCCGAGATGGCGGAACGCTATTTTGAGGCACATGCAGAAGAATGGGACGCCATCCGCTCCCTTCACCTGCCGGAAGACGATGTGGAACAGGCAATGCTGGCACTGCTCAAAGATGTTAATCTAGGGCATATGCTCGACATCGGAACGGGCACCGGCCGGATGGTCGAACTTTTCGGACCAAATTCTGAAAAAGTAACGGCATTGGATAAAAGCCCCGAGATGCTGCGGCTGGCTCGGGCAAAACTATTGGGCAATGAATCAGATAAGACCGATCAGGCGGCCTTGGCACGAAAAACCGAGTTGAAATTGGGTGATTTTAATAATTTACCTCTCAATGACAACCAAATTGACAGCGTATTACTGCATCAGGTCCTGCATTATGCCCAGCATCCCGAGGCCGTTCTAATGGAAGTATCAAGGGTTGTGCGAGAGGGCGGAACAATCATGATCACCGACTTTGCTCCGCATGATCACGAGGAATTACGAACCGCTCATGCGCACGCCAGGCTTGGTTTTTCTGATGACAGCATGAAGCGCTGGTTCACAGCTTCACAGATAGACATGGTGCAGAGCCGGACGCTGGATGGCGGCAAGCTGACCGTCAAAATTTGGGTGGGACGCAAGTCAGGTCTATCTCAAATTCATCCCGGCAGCGACGCCGCGTCAACCTCCAATATACTCCGAAAAAGAGCTTCCCTATGACCGAACAAACCAGACCTTTAGGCTTGAACGAACTGGAAGAGGCTAAGCGTGCGCTAGACGTTCCGTTATTTGCCGGACTAAGCGGTGATGCGGATGTTTCCTTTGAGTTTTTCCCACCCAAGTCGGAAAAAATGGAGCAGACTTTGTGGGATAGCGTCGTAACGCTGGAACCGCTAAATCCTCGTTTTGTGTCTGTAACCTATGGCGCTGGCGGATCAACCCGCGAGCGCACGCATGCCACGGTTGCGCGGATTGCCAAAGAAACCAATATCCCAGCTGCGGCGCATTTGACTTGTGTCGGTGCCAGTAAAGCGGAAATAGCGGAAGTCGCGCAATCCTATTGGGAGGCAGGCGTACGTCATATTGTCGCATTGCGTGGTGATCCTCCCTCTGAGGGGCAAGCATTTGAACCGCATCCGGAAGGTTACGAAAGTGCTGCGGAACTTGTTAAGGGTTTGAAGGATATTGCGCCTTTTGAAATCTCGGTGGCGGCCTATCCGGAAACCCATCCCGAGGCCAATTGCCCGCAGAGCGATCTCGATAATCTTAAACGCAAGCTGGATGCAGGTGCAAGCCGCGCAATTACGCAGTTTTTCTTTACCGCCGAGGCCTTTTTCAGGTTCCGGGATGCAGCGGATGCAGCCGGGATTGATGCCGAATTGGTACCGGGAATATTACCGGTATCGAACGTCGCCCAGACGCGGAAGTTTGCGGGTATGTGCGGTGCCGAGATCCCGGCGTGGATGAACGACCTGTTTGAGGGGCTGGATGACCACCCCTCTGCACGCCAGTTGATCGCAGCAACCGTTGCCGCCGAACTGTGCCGCAAACTTTATGCCGGCGGTGTCCGACAGTTTCATTTCTACACGCTCAACCGTGCAGAATTAAGCTACGCGATCTGCCACCTGCTCGGCAAACGCCCATCCGGCGCAGCGCAGGAGAAAGCAGCATGACGGGCCCCGGCGATCAGCTTCGCGCTCTGGCAGCGGAACGCGTTCTCGTTTTTGACGGCGGCTATGGCACGGCGATCCAGAATCACGGCCTTGGCGAGCGCGATTATCGCGGCACGCTGGAGCTCAGCGATGACCAGAAGGGCAATAATGACCTGCTTAGCCTGACGCGGCCCGATATTATCGAGGGCATTCACACCGCCTATCTGGAAGCGGGCGCGGATATTGTCGAAACCAATACGTTCAGTTCGACCGAAATCAGCCAGGCCGATTACGGCTGCGAGCATCTGGTCAGGGATATCAACATCAAATCCGCCGAAATCGCTCGGCGGGCCTGCGACAAGGCCGAGGCCAAAGACGGCAAGAAACGCTTTGTGGCCGGCTCCATCGGCCCGACCAACAAAACATTGTCCCTATCACCCGACGTCAACGACCCCGGCTTTCGCGAGATTGATTTTGACTATCTCAAAGGCGTCTATCGCGAGCAATGCGATGCGCTGATCGAAGGCGGTGTCGACTTTCTGTTGATCGAGACAATCTTTGACACACTCAACGCCAAATGCGCCGGCATGGCCGCACAGGAAGCCGCCGAAGCCTGTGATCGCGATGTGCCCCTGATGATTTCAATGACGCTGACCGACCTGTCCGGACGCAATTTATCGGGCCATACGGTCGAGGCTTTCTGGCACGCGGTACGCCATCTGAAACCGCTGACCATCGGCCTGAATTGTTCCTTTGGTGCTGATCAGCTGCGCCCGCATCTTGCGATGCTGACCAAGGAAGCTGACACGCTGATCATGGCCTATCCCAATGCTGGCCTGCCCAATGAACTGGGCGAATATGACGAATTGCCGGACCAAACGGCGGCGCTCATTGGCGAGTGGCTGGATGATGGACTGGTCAATATTGTCGGCGGCTGCTGCGGCACGACGCCAGAACATATTGCAGCCATTGCCAAAGCTGTTGAAAGCGCAAAGCCGCGCGCCATGGCCTCGCCAGCTGTCCAAACCCGGCTTTCCGGCCTTGAACCTTTCACGATGGCCGCCTGATCCGTTGATCGGCGCAATGCAAAAGAAAAATCTGTAAATGACCACACCCCCCTCTTCCGCGCAATTTGTCAATATTGGCGAGCGTACCAATGTCACCGGGTCCGCGCGGTTCAAAAAGCTTATCCTCAACGATGACTATGAAGCCGCCGTGGAAGTCGCGCGGCAGCAAGTCGAAAATGGTGCCCAGATCATCGATGTGAATATGGATGAAGGCCTGCTCGACGCCGAACACGCGATGACAACCTTCCTCAAGCTCATCTCGGCCGAACCGGATATCGCTCGCGTGCCGGTTATGATCGACAGTTCCAAATGGTCGGTGATCGAGGCGGGTCTGAAATGCGTATCTGGCAAACCGATTGTTAATTCCATCTCAATGAAAGAGGGCGAAGCGGAATTCCTGAAACATGCGCGGCTATGCATGGCTTATGGCGCAGCCGTTGTCGTCATGGCCTTTGACGAAACCGGCCAAGCCGATACCAAAGAGCGTAAAGTCGAAATCTGCAAACGGGCGTACAAGCTGCTCACCGAAAACGGGTTCCCGCCAGAAGATATTATTTTCGATCCCAATGTCTTTGCCGTCGCCACCGGCATTGACGAACATCGCCGCTATGCGCTCGATTTTATCGAAGCGGTAGCCGAAATTAAAGCCGCTTGCCCGCATGTTCATTTTTCCGGTGGGCTCTCTAATCTGTCGTTCAGCTTTCGGGGCAATGAACCGGTTCGTCGGGCCATGCACAGCGTCTTTCTTTATCATGCCATTCCGGTGGGCCTGGATATGGCCATCGTCAATGCAGGCCAGCTTGATATCTATGATGATATTGATCCGGTGCTGCGCGATGCCTGCGAAGATGTAATTTTTGATCGGCATGATGATGCCACCGATAACCTGATCGCACTGGCCGAGAAATTTCGTGGAACCGATGCAGTTGCCGAAAAAGCCGCTGCCGAATGGCGGGGATATGATGTCGTGAAACGCCTCGAACATGCACTGGTCAAGGGCATTGATGCCCATATTATCGAAGATACGGAAGAAATGCGGGTTTCGGTCAAAGATGCGGGCGGACGTCCGATCGAAGTGATCGAAGGTCCTTTGATGGACGGCATGAACGTCGTCGGAGACCTGTTCGGATCGGGCAAGATGTTCCTGCCGCAGGTTGTGAAATCCGCACGCGTGATGAAAAAGGCCGTCGCCCATCTCTTCCCTTATATCGAGGCCGAAAAAGAAGAAGGTGCCAAGGGCAAAGGCAAGATAATCATGGCGACCGTCAAGGGCGATGTGCATGATATTGGCAAGAATATCGTCGGCGTCGTGCTGCAATGCAACGGCTTCGAGGTCATTGATCTCGGCGTGATGGTACCATGGACGGATATATTGAAAGCCGCCAACGAGAATGATGCCGACATGATCGGCCTGTCCGGCCTGATCACACCGTCGCTCGACGAGATGGTCACTGTCTCCGAAGAGATGGAGCGCGCCAAGATGACCATGCCGCTGCTCATCGGCGGAGCGACAACATCGAAAACCCACACCGCCTTGCGGATTGAACCGGCCTATTCCGGACCGACCATTTATGTACTCGATGCCAGCCGTGCCGTGGGTGTCGCCTCACAGCTCGTCAGCGATACGCAGGCCGAAGGCTTTATCGCCAGTACCCGTGAAGACTACGAACAGGTGCGTATTGCGCGCGCTGGCAAGACCGCCAAGAAACTCGCTTCCCTCAATGAAGCCCGTGCCAATGGTGCGGCCGTGGACATGAGCAAAAAACCACCGGCGCCGAAAAAGCCGGGACTGCACGTTTATGAGAACTGGGATCTCGCCGAGCTGCGCGATTATATCGACTGGACCCCGTTTTTCCGGGCCTGGGAACTCGCCGGAACCTTCCCGGCCATTCTGACCGATGAAGTGGTCGGGGAAAGTGCCAGTGATCTGTATAAAGACGCACAGGCGATGCTGGATCGGATCATTGAAGAGAAATGGCTGACCGCCAAAGGCGTCGCTGGCCTGTGGCGCGCGCGGCGGGATGGTGATGACATCATGGTCTCCCCGGAAAATGAAGAAGTCGCCTTGCCCATGCTCCGCCAGCAGGTCAGCAAACGGTCTGGCAAATCGAACAATTGCCTCGCCGATTTTATCGACACAACCGATGACTGGATGGGCGGCTTTGCGGTTACGGCAGGGCATGGCATCGACGAACATATCGCGCGATTTGAAGCGGATAAGGATGATTATAACAGCATCCTTATCAAAGCCTTGGCCGACCGTCTGGCCGAAGCTTTTGCCGAGCGCATGCACGAACATGTCCGCAAGGATCTGTGGGGCTATGCCGCAGACGAGAATCTCGACAACAAGGCGCTGGTTCAGGAAAAATATCAGGGCATTCGCCCTGCCCCGGGCTATCCCGCCTGCCCTGACCATAGCCTCAAACCGATCCTGTTCGATATGCTGGATGCTACCCATCATACCGGGCTGGAACTGACCAGCAGCTTTGCGATGACGCCGACCGCTGCTGTCTCCGGCTTCTATTTCGCTCACCCGCAAGCCGATTATTTCGGCGTGGCGCGAATTGGCGAAGATCAGGTCGAAGATTATGCCGCACGGCGCGGTGTTCCGCTAGACAAAGCGCGACAGTGGTTGAGACCCAATCTCAACGAATAAAGCCGACCTCTTTCGAGACCGGCTTTATCTATTCAACTGCAATAGTGTCTAAGCGAAGCTGACCTTAGGCATCGCTTTGCGGCGACGGCGCATGGCCCCACCGACCAGGCCGAAACCGCCAATCATCATCGCCCAGGTTGACGGCTCTGGAACCGCGGGGGCTGCGGTCAACACGCGGATATAGTCACCGGGATTCGATGCCGTGAAATCGATATTTATTCTGTTACCGACCGTGTTGAAACTGTCTTGGTTTTCCAATCCACGCAAATTGACACTGACATAGTTCACATTGGCGTTACCCAGGAGAGCGTCTGTCATCTCCATCTGAGACCTGCCATCCAGCACGCTCAGAATATCGCCATCAAAATCCACATAACCGATGCCCCGTCGGCTCGGACCGGGATCAAAAAACACATAATGGCTGTTCACCACTGTCCCAGCGGCGAGGCCGCCAATAGCGGACAGCAGAGTTACACCCTGCTGCTCATCGAAAGCGAACAGGTTGTTGGACTGTTGATTATTATTGCCCACATTCAAGCCAGGCGCGGGATTAAGTTGTTGGAAAACGCCGCCAGCGTTGAAAGCGCTTCCTCCGGTCAGTTCGCCCATGACAATTGCGGCATTTGCAGAACCAGCAGTCAATAGAGCACTAACCGCAGCGGCAGTTAATAGAAGTTTTTGCATTGTAATATTCCTTTGGCGGCCAAATGCCCGCGTTACAATGCGACCCGATTCGGGGTTTTAACAAATTTTTAACCCTGTACCTATGACGAACCGCACATGTGTCCTATTTTGAGACGACCGTTTGGTGCAGCGTCGATTGGCATAAGGATTCAGAATATTAACCGGTGCAGCGCTATGTGCATATATTTGGGACACAGCCATTCACGATATTGTGTTGGCTTCTCTAAAAAGATATTAAACATGCTTATTTCCCCGCTTTTTCAGGAGCTTCAGACGTGAAATTTTCGGTTCGTATCGCCATCTCGGCGGCCTTGGCAGTGATGGCCAGCCCTGCTGCATTGGCCCAGAATAGCGCGCCCTTCACGATCGTCGAGAACGGCCAAGCCTTTTTCAGCCTGTCCGAAGCGGTTGAAGCCATTGGCGCAAGCCGCGGCACTATCGTCATTGCGCCGGGTGCCTATGGCGACTGCGCTGTACAGACGGAAGGGCAGATCACCTACCGGGCCGCCGTCCCCGGACAAGCGGTATTGGACGGCGGGATTTGCGAGGGCAAAGCCGCATTGGTCTTGCGTGGTCGGTCCGCTATTGTCGATGGGATTATCTTTCAGAACCAGCGCGTGCCCGATGGCAATGGCGCTGGCATTCGCCTCGAGCGCGGCGATCTGACGATCACCAACGCCCTGTTCCGCAACAGTGAACAGGGACTGCTGACCGCCGATGACGCCAGCGGCAATATTGTCATTGATCGCTCGACATTCCAGCGACTGGGTCGCTGTGACCGGGGTCTGTCCTGTGCGCACAGTATCTATATCGGCGATTATGGGTCGCTCATTGTGACCAACAGCCGTTTCGAAAAGGGCAATGGCGGCCACTATGTGAAAAGCCGGGCACCGCGTATCACGGTCACCAACAGCAGCTTTGACGATACCCAGGGCCGGACTACCAACTATATGATCGACCTGCCGGCGGGCGCGTCGGGCGTGATCAGCGGCAATGTTTTTGTGCAGGGGCAAAACAAGGAAAACTGGAGCGCCTTTGTTGCCATTGCAGCAGAAGGCCGGAAGCACAGCTCGGCGGGTCTCAATATCCATTCCAACAGCGCGTCTCTCGCCAAAGGTGTCGAGCGAAAAACCTGGTTTGTCGCCGACTGGAGCGGGGACAAGATGCGCATTGCAAATAACAGCCTCGGTCGCGGATTGACCCGCTACGAAAAGCGCTGATTCCAGGTTTTGTGAGGATGGGTTGAGTTGACTTTGTCCCGAAAGCAGAGATGAGCTTCCTTGTTACGCCCTGCGGACGGAAGCACGCAGTTCTTCTGGCTGTATGGGAATATTGGCCAATCGACTCCGACCGAGCAACTCGGGCAGAAGTCTGGTATATTTTTCTTCACCGAATACTTCCAGATCCCCGTTTGCCATCGCTTCATCAAGGTCGGACCGTCCCAAATATATTCTGGCAAGAGTTTTGGCTGCCACGGTGATTTGCATATCGACGTCAAAATCACGATCTATAATACATAAATCAACCTGATCCCCTTCGAATATCAACCAGCTATTCTGGCGCTTGCTTGTTTGATCATACAGGAAAAAGTGAATAATGAACGGGTTGGGAAGCGCGGGATGTGGGTTGGCCTTGTGGCGGATATTCCACATTAAATGATCGCTGTCGAAATCTTCCAGAGCGGGCTCTATCCGGAGCCATTCCTGCGCCCAGTCAGCCATGCTGAAAACAACCTTGCTGAGCGCTTTGCCAGCCGGCGTCAGCGTGTATCTGGTTTGATTATGGCTCGCCGATTCCGTCTTTTTGACAATGCCTGCATTCGTCAGCTCTTTCAGCCGATTGGACAGGAGGGAGCGTGACATACGTGGCACCCCTCTGCTGATATCATTGAAGGATGTATAACCGAAAACGAGTTCTCTCATCACCAGCATCGTCCAGCGCGTGCATAAAATTTCCGCTGCCATTGAGAGGGGGCAATATTGACCATAGCTAGGCGCTTTACTCATGTTGCTGTCCTTCGGTTTATACGGCGATATCGCTGTCTGTTTGCGACAATTGGACCAGACCCGGGATATTGCCAGTACAGTAACTGTACCATGTAGTCCTACTGCAGGACTATAGCGCATCATAAAATGGGTATAGCAACGAAACAGAGCTTAATCCTGCCACGCTTGGAAGGGTTAAAAGCCACATAGGAGTGATCATGCGCAATTTGCAGAAATATAAAATTCTTTTGGTGTCGGGCGCCTTGTTTGCCCTCGGCGTGAGCGTTGAAGCCCGGGCCGACAGTGTGACGGATTGGAACATAAAGGCGCGCGATATGGTTGTTGATGCAAAATTTCCGACACCACATTCGAACCGGGCTTTGGCCATCGTGCACACGTCAATTTATGAAGCCGTAAATGCCATTACAAAAAAATATCCTGCTTCCCTTGATCTGAAAGCGCCCGACGACTCATCGATAGACGCCGCTATCGCGTCAGCCGTTCGGGTTTCGCTGTTAAATCTCATGCCCGGCAAAGAACGCGAGATTGAGGATGTATATGCAGAGGCTTTGGCAAAGATCGCAGATAGTGATGAAAAGACCCAAGGCGTTGCAATCGGTCAACAAGCGGCAAGCGCCGTCTGGGCCGCGCGTAAAAATGACGGCAGCCAGTCCCCAGAAACTTACAGGCCCTACACAACGGCTGGCAAATATGTTCCAACAACCATACCGGCTGCGCCAAATTGGGCAAACCGCAAGCCCTGGATGTTTTCAGACCCGACCAAATTCCGTCCGGGACCTCCGCCAAAATTAACCAGTGATGCCTGGACGCGCGACTTTATCGAAGTCAAGAAAATGGGCAGCAAGAACAGCGCGCATCGTTCCGGAGAACAGACGAGAATGGCGAAGTTCTGGGAAGCAACTTTACCACCAATCTATCATGGTGTTGTGCATTCTGTCGCCAATATGCCAGGACGCAACGTCACCCAAAATGCGCGTCTGTTTGCGGTCGTGACGCGGGCAACCGATGATGCGATGATCGCTGTCTTTGAGGCAAAATATCACTACGGGTTTTGGCGGCCCATAACCGCCATTCGCAACGCTGATATCGATGGCAATGAAAACACCTTGAGGGATCCTGCATGGGTTCCTTTCATTCCCACGCCGATGCATCCTGAATATCCATGCGCCCATTGCGTCGTAGCGGGAACAGTAGGCGCTATTTTGAAAGCCGAAATCGGGGAGAATGCGACGCCGGAATTGTGGACTGTCAGCTACACGGACGGCGGGGCCAGAAGGAACTGGAAGAGTGTTGACGACTTCATACAGGAAGTTTCCGATGCGCGTATCTATGATGGCGTTCATTACCGAAGCTCTGCGGATGTCGGCTCTGAGATGGGTTTGCAAATTGGGGCATTGGCTGTCGAAACCTATTTGTCACCGTTGAGATCATCTGAAATTCCAGAAGACAAGTAACATTCTTCACGACCGCACGGATGATGATAATTTCGAGCCAATAAATGTCCGCTGTGGCGCCCATGGCGGACATATAGCTCCATAGACTGATTCAATGGTGGGATTTAATCCTGCTCCCGGCGCGGCTGGTCCGATCAAACTGCCAGATTCGGATAATTTGTTTCATGGGACTTTGCTGCTCCCCTACCCGTTTACCGGCAATTATCTTCCACGCCGCCGTCAATATCCAGACAGCGCCCGTCAAACTCTCCTTCAGAAACCTTGAGCCCGATTAACGACGCCAGGGTTGGCGCGATATCGACCGTTTGCACAGAAAGCGGTTGCTCAAAATGGCTTATGCCCGCGTGCCAGAACAAGATCGGTACGCGCCGGTCATAGTCCCACGGACTGCCGTGCGTTGCAACATAGCCGCGCATCGCTGTTGCAATCGGGGTCACACCTTTTTTCAGCAGCACGATAAAATCACCGGACCGGTCGGGATGGAAAGACGTCCGCGCGCGCTCGGCCAGGCTCCATTCTTCGACAGGACCGGTTGGCATCGGCATTTTGGCAAGTTCTGCGCCGTCCAGAACAGCTTCCACTTGGCGATTGCGTGCCATGATTGCCATGGCCTCTGCTTTGACTTCCCCGCGCAAAGAGGTCGGCAGAGTCCGATTGATATAATAATCGCCAAACGGGCTATCGGCGTAAATGATCTGGCCATATTTGCGCAGCTTGCGATTTTCGTAAAAAACTTCGTTGAGCCCATCCGCACTGACTTCACTATCGATCCGCAGCGCTTCCGGAGCGCCTTGCTGGTTCAAACGCTCGGGCAAATCATGGCCGCCATGATCCGCGGTCAGCACGACCACATAATCACGCTCCATCTTGTCGAGTTTATCGAAAAAATTGCCGAGATTCTTGTCCAGTTCTGACAGATTGATACACATTTCAACTCCGCCCGTGCCAAAGGCATGCCCCACATAATCCGTCGCGGAGAGGCCGATATTCAATATATCGGTAAAGGCAAACGCACCCAACCTTTCGTTCGCCACCATTGTTTCCGCCAGCGCCAAAACAGCCGCATCGAAATCGGGAGAAGCCCGAAAGATCGACGCGCCATTTTCAGGGCGCTGAAACTGATAGGTACCAACCGCGCTGTCTGCATCGACAGGAATAGCGCGGTTGCGGGTTTCGCAATGGGCCGGGACCGCGATTGGCGCGCGCGGTTTGGCGAGCATCGCTTTGATGTCTGCGTTGAATTTCGGCAGCGCTGGCAGCATCAGCCCGTCTTGTTTGGTTTCAAATCCTTCACCGCGCCACCAGAATATCATATCCGGCGCGTTGCCGCCCATCATCAAGGCTGCCCGGTCTTTGCCGGATACCGCCATATTCCGGGAATCTGGCGATACTGTCTTTAGTCGTTCCCCCAAAGTCGGCACGAGCAAATGCCAGGCAGACGCAACATAATCGCCCTGCGTCGCAGCGGTGATGCTGCCAAAGCTGGTGCCTTCAATCCGTTCGTCTTCCGCGCAATATATCGTTTTATCAGCGCGCTTTACATCCAGATCGATCCAGTTATTGGCAATGATACCGGCGCGTCCGGGATGGACCCCGGTCATGATGGTGGCATGGCCAGGACAGGTTTCAGTTGCTGCATGGCCCTGATATCCTGATGGGAACACCGCGCCGCCCGTGAGACGTTTCAGGCCACCGGTAAATGTGCTGCGATATTCGCTGAACAGATCGGACGAAAACTGGTCCACCGATATCGCAATCACCAATGTGGGCTTGTCTGACTTGCCTTGGCTGTGATCTTCGGCATTGGCTGCGCTGGAAATTGCAATAAAAGCTATGAAACTTGTAACATATTTGATGACGCGCACGAATAATCCCCATGATATAAAGCGACTATGGCAAGACAGCCGCCAATAGAGTAACAGCGTTCGATACGAAATGGTGAGTTTTTTTATGACATCTGAAACCTCTTTGAGGACAATCTCGGCAAGTTTCCGGGTTTTGCTGGCGGCGCTTCTGTTCACGGTGCTGCTCGGCGTCAGCCCTGCCCGAGCGCAGGTTGATCTTAATAAGCGTGAGCTAAATGTGCCTGCCACATTGGTAGCGGAATCACGGGAAGTGCAAGCAGGGCAAAGCGTCACCCTCGCCTTTGTCATGAACCCCAAGCCAACCTGGCACGGTTACTGGGAAAACCCTGGTGATGCCGGCATTGGCATGAGCTTTGACTGGAAACTGCCAGACGGCGTCACTGCAGGCAAAGCCCGGTATCCGGTGCCTGACACATTGCTGATTTCCGGTATTATGAACTATATTTACAAGGGCGATTATGCCGTCCTCGTCAATCTGGTCATATCCGAAAAAGTCAAGCCTGGCCCGCTGGCCATATCGGTTAAATCTGAATGGCTCGCCTGTACCGATGAAGTCTGCGTACCTGAGCAGGATGAGCTGTCGATCAACCTGCAAGTCGTTGGTCCGGATGCAGCGGTTTCGCTCAACAATGCTTTCAATGCTTATCGCGAAGCCTTGCCGCGACCTCTTGGCAGTGCGGCCACATTCACCGTCAAAGACGACCTGTTTCGCCTGTCCGTTCCCTTCCCGGCCAATATCGATGTTGAAACGCCCTATTTCTTTATCAAGGAAGACGGAATTGTGGACTATGGCGCACCGCAAAAAGTCAATCGCGATGGGGACAAGCTGATCATCGAAACCGGCGCCCGCGGTGATGCCCTAGAGAATATTTCCGGCGTTCTCAAAATCGGGAAAAGCAATGGATTTTCCTTGAATGCCGCCGCCGGCGATGTCGAGATGTCCGGCATACCGCTGGTAAGCAACGGAGATAGCGAAAATTTTATTGGTGGTGGCGACCAGTCTAAAACGTCCCTGCTGTTTATAGCGCTTGGCGGTGCGATTATTGGCGGCTTGCTGCTCAACCTGATGCCCTGCGTTTTCCCGATCCTCAGCCTTAAGGCCATCAGCTTGGCCAAAGCAGGCGGCAATGAAACGGTCGTGCGCCGCGATGCGCTGGCTTATACGGCTGGTGTGGTGGTCGTTGCTACGGCTCTGGGCGGTCTGCTGTTGGCCTTGAGGGCAAGTGGCGCAGCAGTCGGTTGGGCCTTCCAGTTGCAGGATCCACGGATCATCTTCGTCCTGCTGGCACTCGTAACCGCGATCGGTTTCAATCTCGCGGGATTATTCGAACTTCCCAATGTCAACTTCGGCAATAAGCTGACCCAGCAAGAAGGACCTTCCGGCTCCTTTTGGACCGGCGCGCTCGCCGCCTTTGTCGCAACGCCGTGTACCGGCCCTTTCATGGCAGCGGCACTTGGCGCTACTATCGTACTTCCGCCCATTGCCGCATTGATAATATTTGCCGGCCTTGGTGTCGGCCTGGCTCTGCCCTTCCTGCTGATCGCCTTTGTTCCTGCGATACGGAATCGATTGCCCAAACCAGGTGCCTGGCTGGATAGTTTCCGCAAAGCCATGGCTGTGCCGATGTTTCTCACGGCCATCGGCTTGATCTGGCTCCTTGGCCGGCAAATCGGGACTGACGCATTGGGACTTTCATTGATGTTCCTGCTGCTGGTCACATTGATCCTCTGGTGGTTTGGTGGCGGTCAGTCAAAAGGACTTTCGCGCGGCGCTTTGACGACCGGTGCGCTCGTCGCTGCGATCATTGGCGGCATCCTGTTCCTGCCCAATGCCGAGGCTATGGACGAACGGAAGGTCGCCAGCGCGTCGACAGCCACCTTGCCCAGCGAGCCGTTTAGCGAAGCACGCTTGTCCGAGCTTCGCGCCTCTAACCAACCGGTCTTCGCCTATTTTACCGCCGACTGGTGCATTACCTGCAAGGCCAATGAAGCAGCCGCCGTCCAGCGTCAGGAAACTGCCGATGCTTTTGCCGAGGCCAATGTCGCGGTGCTGATGGGCGATTGGACCCGCCCTGATCCGGAAATCAGCAATTTTCTGGAAAAGCATGGCCGCGCCGGGGTTCCGCTCTATCTCTATTATGAGCCTGGCAAAGAACCTGTTATATTGCCGCAGATATTGACCGTCGGTACTTTAACTGATCTGGTCACATGACCCCCAATAACTGATTGATCGCAGCAGGAGAGCCCCCATGAATTACAAATCCACCCTCACATCCCTTGCCGCAGTCGCCGCTATCGGCGTCGCTATGCCTCTTGCGGCCGCACAGAAAAACGGCACCATCGCGCAGGATTTCAAACTGACCGATATGTATGGAAAGACCGTGCAGCTTTCCGACTTCCGTGGCAAAACCGTGGTGATGGAATGGCATAACCCGGGATGTCCATTTGTCGTAAAGCATTATGACAGCGGCAATATGCAAGCAACCCAGGCCGCGGCTCGAAAACAAGGGACTGTCTGGCTCACCATCAATAGCGGCGCGGCCGGCAAACAGGGGTATATGAAAGGTCCAGAAGCACAGAAGCTGACCAAGGATCAAGGCATGAACGCCGATCATTATCTGCTCGATGCCAAAGGTGTCGTCGGAAAGGCTTATGCCGCCAAGACAACACCGCACATGTATATCATCGATGGTTCCGGAAAACTGGTTTATCAGGGTGGTATTGACGACAAACCAACCGCCAACAAAGCTGATATCAAAGGCGCTCGCAATCATGTCACTGCGGCTTTGGCCGAGCTAAAGGCCGGAAAAACCATCTCTGTGGCCCAGTCCCGACCCTATGGCTGTTCGGTTAAATATGCGAGCTAAAGGCTCGCCGCTGAAGCAGGAAGAAAAGTAGGGCCGGCGCGCGATACTCAACCGGCGCGCCAGCCCTACTTCCCAAAAGTCCGGCGGCTTACAACCCCCTGAAAGCCCCCGCATAACGGTTTGCCGGACCTAAACTGTAAGTAACTATGCTTATTCCTAATCAAAGGATCGGGGAACGGATTTAATACACAACACAAATCTGTCCCCCACCCTTGTTCCGACGGCCAGCGACCCTGAGCCGCCGCCGGTCAAACTAGTGACCCGTCAGGTTGAACTTTTTGGTGCCATTGGCGCCAACCAGTTCAATGCCCTTCGTACCTGACAGGCCAGAAAGCGGCATTGATTTCTCATAACGTTCTGCCCCAGTGGATCCCCCCGAACCCATTGAAACGTCATGGTCATTTGCCGCGCGCGCTTCCCACGTTAACTCTATCTGCTGATAATCGGCCTGCGTATCGCCCACTATCGGCAGCAATATTATATTTGCACCTGGCTTCGGTTTCGGACCGGAGACAATGAGATACAGCCCCTGGCCCAAGGTAGGACCAGCCCTCAATTCAGCTGAGTCGAAATCGGCAGCATTCAAACGACCGGCCCTTACCGGCGCGGCTATCATGCCCGCATTCGTCGTTTCATCATTGTTCACAACAAGCTCCATAAGAACCTCTCTGTCCAAAATCGAGATGCTGACCGTGGCTCATCATTGTGGCCGGTGTTTCACTTTTCGTGTCAGCTCGTAGCTACGCAACTTATGTAGGACTCTTTAGCCCAACAGGGCATGAACCGTCTTGTAAACTATTGTAACTATGCGTAAAGCGTTGAAATTAAATTACAATTTCATGTAATTTAATCCACAAATGCCCGCCATAATTCCTCAAAAATGCTGCATTGCACAAAAATTACGGCGAATCGCTTCACCCCGACACTGTTTCCAGGATGTGATTCGCCGATATTCAGATCGATGAGTAAACCAAATGGCTTAGGCAGGTTTGCGAAACTTCATCACAAACCGGTTGGTTTTGCCACGTACCGATGGATCGAAGACATTTTTCTCCAGATCATCAGACGGATTTGCAAACATGTCACTTTCTGCTTCCAGCACAAAACCTGCAGCTTCAAAATCGGCTTTGGCTGTGGTCGGCGCTATCCGGTGCGTTTTTTCGACGACGGCGCGCGTGTCTCCCGCGCTACCGACATGGTCAATCACCGCAACGATTCCCCCCGGCTTCATGCCTGCATAAAGCCTGTTCAAAAAGGCAGCCGGGTCCATCCGCGCCACTTTGAACTTTTCGCTTTCCCAATACAGATCATGATAGATGAGATGCATCATCGCAAAATCATAGCTATTCGCTTCCGGTGTATAATCACCCAGTTGTGAAGGCATCATGGACACATTCGGTTGACGAGCAGTGATCCCTGCCCATTTTGCTTTGGCTGCATCGCTCGACACAAATTGCGGAGGGTTAACCGCGACTACAGACCCATCAGAACCGACCGCCGCAGCCATGATTTCGCTATAATATCCGCCACCGGCGAAGATATCGAGTACGGCATCGCCAGTTTCGAGTCCCATGAAAGTCAAGATTTCGGCGGGTTGTCGACTAGCATCCAATTTCACATCGCCCTCTTCGCGACCAGCTGTTGTGACCGCTGCAGCAAAATCCGGTGCCGCCTTCACGACCGCCTCGGATGAGGCAGATGCCGTGTCGCCATTATCGTATGAACAGGCGCTAAGCGCCAACGCGGAACTTGCTAATGTTGCAAAAAATACTGCTCGCATAAAATCTCTCCCCAAATGTCTTTGCGGCGAGCATGAACCTCCATGCTGGCATATTCAAGACGAACCAAAGCCGTTAGTCTATCCGTACGTGTCGTTGGTCGAGAAGCCTGATAGCGCCCGAAGAACACGTCAAAATTTCTTCTGCGTCCGGCCAAATCCCATTTTGCGCGTTCCGGGCTTGCCCTCCGTGGCCCGGCCCTTTGGCTTGGCCAGTTGCAAATCAGCCGGCAAGCCCAATTCATCAGCCTCAAGCTTGCGAATTTCATCGCGCAAGCGTCCAGCTTCTTCAAATTCCAGGTCAGCCGCCGCATCGCGCATGCGTTTTTCAAGGCTTTCAATATGGCTGCGCAGATTGTGACCGACGAGATGGTCGGTATCGTCATCAATCGGCACGGTGACCTGATCCTTGCTTGCGACATGCGCAACAATATCCCCGATATTTTTCTTGATCGAAAGCGGCGTGATTCCGTGGAGCTTGTTATAAGCCTCCTGCTTCTCCCGCCGCCGACCGGTCTCATTGAGCGCGCGCTCCATCGAACCGGTAATACGATCGGCATAAAGGATCACGCGGCCATCTACGTTCCGTGCGGCGCGGCCGATGGTCTGGATAAGCGATGTTTCAGAGCGCAAAAAGCCCTCTTTATCCGCATCCAATATCGCCACCAATCCGCATTCGGGAATATCCAGACCCTCTCGCAGCAAGTTAATCCCTACCAACACGTCATAAACGCCCAGCCGCAAATCCCGGATCAACTCGATCCGCTCCAAAGTCTCGACATCGCTGTGCATATAACGGACCTTCAAACCTGCTTCATGCATGAACTCAGTCAGGTCTTCGGCCATTCGTTTGGTCAGCGTGGTTACCAAGGTGCGATAGCCTTGCTGCGCGACCTTTCTGCATTCGTTGACCAGATCATCGACCTGATCTTCAACCGGTTTGATTTCGACGGGCGGATCAATCAGGCCAGTGGGGCGGATAACCTGCTCGGCAAACACGCCGCTGGTTTGATCCATCTCCCATTTGCCTGGCGTTGCCGAAACACTAACGGTCTGCGGTCGCATCGCGTCCCACTCGTTGAACCGCAGGGGCCGATTATCGATACAGCTCGGCAGCCGAAACCCGTATTCGGCCAAGTTAATCTTACGCCGGTGATCGCCCTTTGACATGGCCCCGATTTGCGGCACTGTTTGATGGCTTTCATCGACGAACAGCAGCGCGTTGTCAGGTAGATATTCGAAAAGGGTTGGCGGCGGTTCGCCAGGCAAACGGCCAGTGAGAAAGCGCGAGTAGTTTTCGATGCCCGCGCAGCTGCCGGTTGCACCAATCATCTCCAGGTCGAAATTGGTGCGCTGCTCCAGACGTTGATGTTCTATCAACTTGCCTTCGGCCTCCAACTCTTTCAGCCGCACGCCAAGTTCCAGCTTAATCGCCTCCATTGCCTGTTTCATCGTCGGCCCGGGCGTCACATGGTGTGAATTGGCATAAACACGCACGCTGTTGAGACTAGCGCCCTTTTTCCCGGTCAGCGGGTCAAACTCTACGATCTCTTCAATCTCGTCCCCGAAAAAGCTGATGCGCCATGCCATATCTTCATAGTGCGAGGGATAGATTTCCAGATTGTCGCCACGGACCCGGAAATTGCCACGCGCAAAAGCCTGATCATTGCGCTTATATTGAAGCGACACCAGCTTACGGATGATATCCCGCTGATCCACCGCCTGTTCTTTTTTCAGATCAAAGATCATCGCCGAATAGGTTTCAACCGACCCTATACCATAGAGACAGGATACGGACGCGACGATTATCACATCATCCCGCTCCAGCAACGATCTTGTCGCGCTATGACGCATTCGGTCAATCGCTTCGTTTACCGAGCTTTCCTTCTCGATATAGGTGTCCGAGCGCGCGACATAGGCTTCGGGCTGGTAATAGTCATAATAGCTGACGAAATATTCGACGGCATTATTGGGGAAGAAATTCTTAAACTCCCCGTATAATTGCGCGGCGAGGATCTTGTTTGGTGCCAATATCAAGGCCGGACGCTGGGTTTGCTCGATAATTTTGGCCATCGTGAAGGTTTTGCCGGACCCGGTGACACCGAGCAGCACTTGATCCAGTTCGTTATCGTTTATCCCCTCGACGAGCTCCTTGATAGCAGTCGGCTGATCACCTGATGGCTCGAAATCGCTAACCAGCTCAAAAGCTTTGCCGCCTTCTGATTTTTCGGGTCGTACAGGTTTATGGGGAACGAAATTTTCGTCTGTATCCGGCTCCGCCAGACCTTCTCTAATTACCAATTTTGCCATATGGGTAATATGGAACAAAACAGGTCCATTGTCATCCCCCAATATTGTCGAAATGAAGACGTTACACTTCGCAAATTTACAATACTGATCGTTCGCGTTATGGCAAAAGCGGGTTAAGCAATTAAACGAGGGAAATCCAAGTGAAGAAGATAATTCTATCGGTTGCCGCCGTAACATTGATCGCGGGCTGCTCCAGTAACAAAGCGGACGCGGATGGTGATGGCAATATCAGCGCCGATGAAGTGGCGAAAGTGATGAACGAAGTGACTTTGGAGCCCGGCGAATGGGAAAATACGGTTGAAATAGTCGATGTAAAAATCGAAGGCCTTCCCGAAGGCGCCCCTGCCAACATCATGGACAGCATGAAGACGACTACGGTCACCAAGACATGCATTACAGAAGAGCAGGCCAAAAATCCCGGTGCAGAATTTTTTGCGGCGCAGGAACAGACCGATTGCAAAATCAAGAAATTTGATATGAGCGGCGGCGCGATCAACTCCGAGATGTCCTGCTCCAACGTTGGCGCACCCGGCAATATGAATATGGCGATGACCGGTCAATATGGTCCAAGCAGTTATGAAATGACGATGACCATGGACGGCGGCGCAGGTGGAATGAAGATGAACATTACCGCCAAGAATAACGGCAAACGTATTGGTAGCTGCCCCGCTGGCTAAACTGTTGTATCTTGACACTATCAGAAACGGAGCAAAGTCCCTGTGCCTTTGCTCCGTTTTTATTGGCCTGACTGCACCGCTTTCCACCCCACTATTTGCGCAAACTGCTCCACCAGCCGCTGTTAAGGTGGATTTCAAAGCCAACGACAAAGCGGTCGTCGCCATTCAAGGCCTGTCCAACCGCGCCACCGGTCGCGCCTTGATGCCGGACGATCCAGTCCGGATCGCATCGATATCCAAACTATTTGTCAGCCTGGCGGTGATGCGTCTAGCGGAGCGGGATAAACTGCAACTGGATGCGGATGTGTCGGATTATCTGGGTTGGTTTTTGCGGCACCCGGCCTATCCTGACAAACCCATTACTTTGCGTCTGCTGCTATCCCACCAGTCGGGCTTGCGCGATGACATTAATTACGCGCTACCGATGGATGCTCGGCTAGAGACCGAATTGAAGAACCCGAAGGCGTGGGACGCCCAACATCCGCCCGGTCGGTATTTCACTTACGCCAATCTTAATTTTCCCGTTGTTGCTGCGGTGATGGAAACAGCCACCGGCAAGCGGTTTGACCAGATTATGAAGACGCAAATCTTTGATCCTCTGGATTTGGACGCCTGTTTCAACTGGACCTTGTGCAGCGACCATAAGGTCACCGCAGCCGTGACCCTGTATCGAACCAATGGCGATGTCGCTCGCGATGATTTGCGCGGTGTCAGAGAAGATTGCCCCGTGGTTCCGGCCGGTGATGGCAGCTGCGATCTGACAAGCTATCGGCTCGGTCAAACTGGCTCGATATTTAGCCCACAAGGTGGTTTGCGTATCTCCGTCAATGATCTCGCTAAAGTCGGGCAGATGTTTCTAAACAATGACAATAGCTTCTTGAGCAGAGACAGCATCGCGACCATGACAGAAGTGGCTTGGCAATATGACGGCACCAATGGCGACAGCGAAGATGGCTATTTCTGCGCCTATGGTCTTGCCGTCCATATTCTTGCTACACCAGGACGCCCGGCATCTTGCAAGGATGACCCTTTTGGTGATGCCAGAATGCGCTTTGGGCATAGCGGCGAAGCCTATGCTTTGAAATCTGGCTTTTGGATAGATCCAGCGCGCAATCAAGGCACTACGTTTTTCCGGACGCAGGTTCCTGAAAATGATCCGGCAGGTCATTGCATCTATTTCTGTGAGTGATAGGTTTCACTCCGAAACCGAATCAATATATCCCAACAGGAGAGACAATATGATTGCATACACCATGCTTGGCACCAACGATAAGGACAAGGCTGTCGAATTTTACGACAAGCTATTCGAGGGCACGGATGTCAAAAAATTGTTTCAAACACCTTTAGGCGGCCAGTTTTACGGCAGGAAGCCGGGCCAGCCGATGATCTGCATCACCAACCCCTATGACGGCAATGAGGCCTGCTTCGGTAACGGCACGATGGTGGCTCTGTCCTTCGAGGATACCGACCAGATTGATGCGCTCCATGCCAAGGCGCTGGAACTCGGTGCAGCCGATGAAGGCGAGCCGGGATGGCGCGCTCCCGATGTTTTTTATGGTGCCTATTTCCGCGATCTTGATGGTAACAAGCTTTGCGTCTGCAAAATGAACATGGGAGGTTGATCATGATTGGTTATGTCACACTTGGCGTGAACGATATTGAGAAAGCGCAAGCATATTATGATGCGCTGCTCGGTGAAATCGGTGCCAAACGATTGATGGAACTCGAAGAGGGTGGTTTCACGCTTTATGGCGCGGAAATGGGCGCGCCCTCGCTTGCGATCACCCAGCCTTATAACGGCCAAAAGGCCGCGCCAGGGAATGGCAACATGATCGCTATTCCCTTTGAAAAACGGGCGCAAGTCGACAGCTTTTATAACAAGGCGATGGAACTGGGCGGCAGCGATGAAGGCCCTCCGGGACTGCGTGGCGATGAAGGCCCGCAAGCCTTTTACGCAGCCTATTTTCGGGATCCGGAAGGCAATAAGCTTTGCGCTTTTCGTGTTGGGCCAGCATAAAGACTGAAATTCTTCGGGGAGAAAAATCTTGAAACATGCATTTCTGGCTCTGGCAGCAGGCACCGCTCTTTTATATGGCGTACCGACAGCGGCCCAATCGACTGATTTGGCAAAGGCCATCGCGGCGGATTATGATGCCAAGCTGGAAGCGCTGTTTATCGATTTTCACAAAAACCCCGAACTGTCCTACAAGGAAACCCGTACTGCTGCCATTATTGCAGAGGAATGGCGAGCGGTCGGATGGGACGTCACGGAAAAAGTGGGCGGCACGGGTGTCGTCGCTGTCATGAAAAATGGCGACGGCCCGACGCTGATGCTGCGCGCCGATATGGATGGCTTGCCTTTGGTTGAAGATAGCGGACTCGACTATATGTCCACGGTCAAGCAAGTCAGTATCGATGGCGAAGAAAAGCCCGTCATGCATGCTTGCGGCCATGACGTGCATATCACTTCACTGATCGGAACCGCGCGCCGCCTGTCGGCGATGAAGAACCAGTGGAGCGGCACGATTGTGCTGGTTGCCCAACCGGCTGAAGAACGGATTGGCGGAGCCAAAATGATGATGGATGACGGCCTTTACAGCCGCTTTCCAAAGCCCGATTTTGCCATGGCCTTTCATGTCAGCGCGGACACGCCCACCGGCAAGCTGGCGCTGAGCGAAGGGATTAGCTATTCGTCGGTCGATACGGTCGACATCATCGTTCATGGTGTCGGCGCGCACGGTGCCTCACCCCATCGTGGCAAAGACCCGATTGTCATGGGCGCGCAAATTATCATGGGCCTCCAGACCATCGTCAGCCGCGAAATAGCGCCGCTGAAACCGGCGGTTATAACGGTCGGTTCCTTTCACAGCGGCTTCAAGCATAACATCATTTCCGATCGCGCCGTCCTGCAATTGACCGTCCGCTCCGACGATGATGAAACGCGGCAGAAACTGCTGTCTGGCATCAAACGGGTGGCCACCAATGTCGGCAGAATGAACGATCTGCCGGAAGACAAGCTGCCGGAAGTGAAAGTGTCGCATGAGGCCACCCCTGCGGTTTACAATGACGCGGCCCTGACGAAACGTGTCCAGACGGTCTTCAAGAACCGCTTCGGCGCCGATATTTTCGACAATAAGCCGCGCCAAGGCATGGGCGGCGAAGATTTTGCCTATTTCGTTTCGCCGAATACCGATGTGCCGGGTGTCTATTTCAACGTTGGCGGGACGCCACAAGCCGACTTTGACGCCGAGGAAGCGGGCGGCAAGCCGGTGCCATCGCACCACTCGCCTTTTTTCAAAGTCGCACCACGAGAGTCGGTCACACTGGGCACCGAAGCCATGACCGCCGCCGCGCTGGACTTGCTCGCTCCCCAGGCAGAATAGGCTGCGATGGCTGACGATCTTTCCAAAAATCAGATCGCGGCCTTGAAGACCATTATGCTCGAACGACAGGCAGAGCTCAAAGCGCTGGATGAAGAAGCTGCGGGTTGGAGCGATACTGTGGAGCTCGACCAGCAAAGCGTCGGCCGCCTGTCGCGGATGGATGCGATGCAGCAACAGGAAATGGCGCGGGCCGAAGCACGTCGCCGAACCAGCGACCTCGCCCGCAGCCATATCGCGCTTAAACGCATGGACGAAGACGAATATGGCTGGTGCGCCGAATGCGGAGAACCCATTGCCTACAAGCGTTTGGAAATTGATCCCGCCGCGGCGCTATGTGTGACCTGCGCGCGCTAAAAAACTTGCCGAATGGGCCACGGGAACGCTTCATCTTGCGCTCATGCTGAGCTCGTCGAAGCATCCTGAAGGACGTCACGACCGTGGCACCAAACACCCTTCTACAAGCTCAGGGTGAGCGCAGCAGATAGGATTCGCACGTATAATCTCAAAATAGGGTCACACAGGGTCACACCCCCCAAAGCAGGATTTCCTTTACCCCCGAAAAGGTCGGAAGGCTGGGGTTTTACGGATATTCAAAGTTAAGAAAGAGCCGGCGCGGGTATAGCGTTTTGAGAGCATGTAGGAAAGCGGATTAGCGCATTTTCCTCTCTCGCCAATGCGAGCAAACAGCAGCGCGTTCGGCAGTGATCTTGACATGCAACCATTTAGTTGCATAATAGCGAGCATGACAGATATCTTCCAAGCCCTTGCCGATGAGTCGCGCCGCCTGCTTCTCGACCGCCTTTTTGAGAAAGGCGGACAGAGCCTGAATGATTTGTGCGAGGGCTTCCCCATGTCCCGTCAGGGGGTCGCGAAGCATCTCGGAATATTGGAAAAAGCCAATCTGGTCTCTGTTCACTGGCAGGGGCGAAGCAAGCTTCACTATCTCAATCCGGTCCCACTCGCTGACATTGTCCACCGCTGGGTCGGCAAGTTTGAAGATGCCCGCATCGACGCGCTGACCGATTTCAAAGATCAGATCGAAGACAAACAAAAACCAGAACAGGAGAAACGCCATGCCTGATATCACCCCTGTAGAAACCATCCCAACCCGTGCCTCGACCGGTGAACCGTGCGCGCCCGATTTCGTCTACACCATCTATATTGCCGCCAGCGCGGAAACAGTCTGGAACGGCCTGATCGACCGTGAAATGACCAAAGCCTATTGGGGCCATTATAATGAATCCGACTGGAGACAAGGATCACGCTGGGAACATGTCGGCAGCGACAGCGGCAAGGTCACCGTAAGGGGTCAGATTATCGAAATGGATCCACCGCGGAAGATGGTCTGGAGCTGGGCCTTTGCGGACGAGGCAGACGAACCGGCCAAATTGTCGCGGGTAACTTATGAACTGGTTGCGCTGGGCCCGGATACGAAACTGACTGTGACCCATAGTGAACTGGAACCCGGTTCTTCGATGGACATAGGCGTTCGCGAAGGTTGGTCTGCTGTTCTGAGCAACCTCAAGAGCATGATCGAAACCGGAAAAGCCATGTCGGAAGAGGATTGGAAATGATTTCCGTCAGTTAACCGCCAAAAAGACTCAATTTTACGCTGAACGGAATCATTAGCGCTTTCCCCGCTGGAATCAGCTGACTAATGTCCCGAAGATGGATGCCATTAGTAATCTTCCGTCCGATATCAGTCCGCATGAAGGTCAATTTCGCGACTATCATCACTATTTTGCCTGTCGTGTCTATTACGAAGACACGGACTTTTCCGGCATTGTCTATCACGCCAATTACCTGAAATTCATGGAGCGGGCGCGCTCCGACATGCTGCATCAACTCGGCATGGACCAGCGCGCAGCCTTTGAAGCGGATGATGGCGCTTATGCCGTCGTCGATTTGCAGATTAAATATATTGCGCCCGCCAAATTTCAGGATAATCTGCTAGTCGTCAGTCATGTGAGCAAATTGCGTAAAGCCAGCGTGAACATCGAACAAATCATAATGCGCGGTGACGAAAAAATAACGTCAGCCAGCGTTCAGGCAGCCTTCCTTACGCCCGCCGGGCGGCCACGACGGCAACCTGAGGCGTGGACGAAAGCCTTTGCGGCTGTCATCGCGGATGAGGAATAACAAAAATAAAAGGATATACCTTTGCTAGACAGTCTTTCCATCCAAGCCGTATCTGGTGAATTTTCGCCTTTTGCCTTGTTTCTCCAAGCGGATATTATCGTGAAATCCGTGATGATCGGCTTGCTTCTGGCTAGCGTCTGGACCTGGACCATCATTGTCAGTTTCGCGATGAAAATCGGGCGCATCGGAAAACGGTCGGAAAGATTTGAACAATCTTTCTCGAAAGCCGAAGATGTTGACAAATTTTATGACAATCACGGCAAATCCGGCTTGCCCATGGCCAAGGTGCTCGCCTCTGGTATGCGCGAATGGCGGCGGTCCACCGCACGCGGACCGATTGACCGGGATGGGACACGCCAACGCCTTGCGACCGCAATGAATGCCACGATTGCCCATGAAGTGGACAAGCTGGCGGATCGGCTGAATTTTCTCGCCACGGTGGGCAGCGTGGCGCCCTTTGTCGGCCTGTTCGGTACGGTCTGGGGTATTATGCGCAGTTTTTCGGCCATTGCCGCGGAGCAGAATAGCTCCCTCGCCGTGGTTGCCCCTGGCATTGCCGAAGCGCTCTTTGCCACCGCCATTGGCCTGTTCGCGGCCATTCCCGCCGTTATCGCCTATAACCGCTTCTCTCATCGCCTAAACAAGCTCGAAGCCCGCATGGGCCGCTTTGCCGACGGTTTCCATGCGACATTGAGCCGCGAGCTGGAATTGGGGAAATAAGCGATGGCCATGAACCTTGCTCCCGGTAACGGCCGCCGCACTCGCGGCCGTGCGCCTATGTCAGAGATTAACGTCACGCCCTTTGTCGATGTTATGCTGGTGCTACTCATCATTTTCATGATTACCGCGCCTCTATTGGTAACTGGCGTACCCGTCGACCTGCCGGAAAGCCGCGCCAATGCGCTGGATCAGGATCAGGAGCCGGTGCAGATTTCGATAGATCAGGAGGGTCGCATTTACCTCGACGACGAAGAAATGAGCCGAAATGCCTTGGCCACGCGATTAAACGAAATAGCCGCCAATCAGAGCGCCGAAGACCCCCGCCAGATCATGCTGCGCGGCGATAAAACGCTGGATTACGGCCTTATCATGGGGGTTATGGGAGAGCTCAACCGGGCAGGCCTCAACCGGGTATCATTAGTCACAACAGGTTCATCTGAGTGAAATTAGAAATCACAGGCTGTTATGGAGAGAGCTGAAAAAATTGGCTTAGGCGTCGCGGCTGGCGGACATATTGTCCTGTTTGGCGTACTTTCGCTGAGCCTGCTTTCCCAGCCGGATGAGGCCTATAAGCCCAAATCTATTGAAGTCATGATTGCTGACGAGGTCGGCCTGGAAAGCGCCTCGCCCAATCCCGCCATGGTCCCGCCCGCCACCAGCGTGGCACCAGAGCTGGGTGATCCCGATCCGGAAGATCTCAGCAAGCCCGACCCCATGGAATTGACCCCAGCGCCGGATGTGAAGCCAACGCCGCCACGGGAGAAACCGGCGGCCAAGCCCAAGCCGAAAGCCAAGGTTGAACCCAAACCAAAACCGAAAGGATCGCGTCTCGGCAAGGATTTCCTGAAAGGCGTGACGGACCAATCTTCGGTCAGCCGGAACCAGAATATTGCCGCGGAAAAAGCATCTGCCAGCACTGTCGCTTCCCTGCAACGGGAACTGAACCGGCTGGTCAAACGGCACTGGAAACCACCGACAGGGGCGGATGCAGAGCTTTTACGGACAAAGGTAACCGCCCGGCTGGACCGCAGCGGCAATATTGTCGGTACACCGTCCGCCACCACATCGGGCATAAATGCCAGCAATCAATCCCAGGCCGCCATTCACAAAGAACGGGCTATTGCAGCGGTGAAACTAGCCGCACCCTTTACGACATTTCCCGAGAAATATTATGATGAGTGGCAGGTGATCGAACCTGTCCTCTATCTCGGAATATAGGAGAATATCATGGCTATAACAGCCTCTAAACGAATGACATCTTGGTTTGTCGCTTTCACCTTGCTGGCTGGATTGACCATGCCGGCACAAGCGCAATTGACCGTTGATGTCGAGAATACAGCGGGCGATGAATTGACCATAGCCGTTCCCGGTCTGCCGACACCACAGAGCACCGATACCGCAGCAGGGACAACGGCAGAGCTCGGCAATAAGATTAGCGATGTCATCGTGAATAATTTGCGCTCCAGTGGCTTGTTCAAGCCGCTCGGCCGCAATCAGGTGCGCGGGATTAGCTTCGCCGAAGTGACTTCCCCGCAATTTCCCTACTGGAATGGCACCAACGCCTCTGCCTTGATACAGGGCTATGTCCAGTCCAATGGCGATGGCAAGCTCACCGTGGGCTGCTATCTTTACGATGTGGCGCTCCAGACCGAATTGACCCGGCAGGGCTTTGTGGTCGATCCGGGTGACTGGCGACGCGCGGCGCACAAATGTGCCGACAGCATCTATTCCCGCCTGACCGGGGAATCACCCTTCTTTGACAGCCGGATCGCCTATATTGCCGAGACCGGCCCGAAGGATAACCGCCGCAAAAGACTGGCGATCATGGATAGTGACGGGGCCAATCACCGGTTCATCACCAATGGACAGGCAACCGCCCTCACCCCTCGCTTTTCGCCAGATTATTCCAAGATCGTCTATCTCAGCTTTCTCGACGGCAATCCTCGTATCTATATTTACGAGATCGGAACCGGTCGTCAGAGACTGATTACCCAGAGTACCAACCCGACCTTTGCGCCGCGCTGGTCGCCCGATGGCAAGACGATTCTCTATTCGATGGCGATTGCCGGCAACACCGATATCTACAAGGTTTCAGCACAGGGCGGTGAACCCAAGCGGCTGACTTTCTCGCCCGGTATCGATATTGGCGGCAGCTTTTCGCCCGATGGCAGCCAAATCGTGTTTGAAAGCGATCGCTCCGGCAGCCAGCAGCTCTATGTGATGAGCGCCGATGGCGGCAATGAACGGCGCATCAGCTTCGGCGGCGGACGCTTCGCAACGCCGGAATGGAGTCCGCGCGGCGACCTCATCGCCTTTACCAAAATGGCCGGTAATTTCCGCGTTGGCGTGATGACGCCCAGCGGTGGCGGACAACGTTTATTGACCAATAGCTGGCAGGATGAAGCGCCAACATGGGCGCCCAATGGCCGGATCATCCAGTTTTTCCGCACCGCGCGGGGTAGCGGCAAAACCGGAATCTGGCAGGTTGATCTGACGGGTCGGAACGAGCGGCAATTGCCCACACCCGTGAATGGATCTGACCCTGCATGGGGACCGTTGCTGCCATAAAAACAGTATAATAAGTCGAAGTAATGTGCGACAAGCTACTGAAAAAAGGTTATAACTACCCGCAAGGGCAAATTAGACTAGGAGCAGAAATATGCTAAAATATGCGACCCCCCTCCTGATTACCTCCAGCCTTGTTCTCGCAGGCTGTGCGAAAAAGGCGCCGGAAGAATTACCGCCAGCACCGGCCGGCACAAGCCAACCGACCACTCCACCCCCTTCCGGGCCGGGCTATGCTCCGGGATCGCAGGGCGATTTCCTAGCCAACACAATGTCCGATCGCATCCTGTTTGATACTGATCGCTATAATGTGGATGCGCAGGATCAGGTTGTTCTGCAAAGCCAAGCCCAGTGGCTGGCCCAGCATCCCAATGCACGGATCACCATTGAAGGCCATGCCGACGAACGCGGGACACGCGATTATAACCTCGCGCTTGGTGAGCGTCGTGCCAATGCTGCGAAAAACTATCTCGCGTCATTGGGGGTCAGTCCGACCCGGATGACCACAGTGAGCTACGGCAAAGAGCGTCCTGACGCATTGGGTTCCAACGAAGCGGCTTGGGCGCAAAACCGCCGTGCTGTGAGCATCGTCGTTCAATAAACGCATAAATCACATATGAAAAAGGCCGCTAACCCGACAGGGCAGCGGCCTTTTTTGTGTCTGGCTATCAGCCTTATTTTTTGGTGCCGCTCATCGCCATTTCACCAAAAGCGCCGGCATTGACAGAACCGGTCAGAACGCCGTCAACTACGGTTGCTTTGCCTTCCAGTTTCATTGGCATGGGCACGGTCATGTTCATGACCCAGGTCAGCTCATTGCCGTCAATTTTGCCGTCTTCCAGTTCCATGGAGCCCATGGAGCCCTCATTTGTACCTGTGAACGTGTCGCCGTCGGTGACAATTGTCACGACAGAATTTTGGTCGCCCATTGGGGATTTGGTTACGCAATCATATGAACCATCGATAGACATATTCTTCTCCTTTTAAATCAAAGCTCTGAAACGGCGATCAGTCTTGGCCGACGGCCGAATCATTCGAACTGTCTGCTTTACTAACATCGGTGTTACCAGCTTCATAGCCGCGATATTCGATTGGCATATCAAGCGCTTCGAGCTGCGTCTTGATCTTGTCCGCGTCACCGACAATCACCCAGGTGAATTTATCCGGATCAATTGCGCCCGCCATCGCTTTGTTGAGATCATCCGTCGTCAGTGCCTTATAGCGATCCGCCACGGTTTCGGCATAGTTGGAAGGCCGCTGGAACATCACATCGCCCTGCATCTGGCCGAGCACCCGGCTGGACTGTTCAAATTGTCCTGGCAACTGACGAACATTGCCATTCACGGTGCGCTCCAGTTCTGCCTGGGTAACACCATTATCGCCAAGAAAACCTTCAACTTGACCTAAAATCGCCGCAACCGCAGGACCTGTCTGATTGGTCTGCACCGGCGCGCGAATGATATAGGGCACGTCATGCTCACCGCGCAGGACTGTATTGCGCGTGCCATAGCTCCAGCCTTTGGTTTCGCGCAGGTCCATATTGATCCGTGACAGGAAATTACCGCCGAGAACTTCATTGGCAGCGTTCAGGGTCAGCAAATCATCGGTGCCTTTGACTGGGAGCACTTGTCCGGCAAGGATCATCGATTGCGGGCTATTGGCGCGATGGATGACAACGATTTTGCCTTCCGCTTCGGGAATGGCGGCATCGAAATTCTTGTCGGCCGCTGGCTGACCTTCCGGCTGCCACTGGCCAAAGCGCATTTCAAGCTTTTCAAGCAAGGCCTGACGGTCAATCTGCCCAACCGCGAAGATGCTCGCATTTTCAGGACGCATCCAGCTCTGATGGAAATTCACCAGATCGTCACGGGTGATCGCGGCCACCGATTCCTTCGTCCCATTGCCGGAAAGCCCGCGGCCATAGGGATGGGCGTCACCGAATAGCAGCGGAGGCAGCGCATTGGTTGCGACGCTTTGGGGATCGCTCTCTTCGCGATCAATTGTAGTGAGTTGCTGGACCCGAATGCGTTCCAGATCATCTGTTCTGAAGGCCGGATTTTTGACGATGTCCGCCATCAGATCGAGCGATGCATCCAGATTAGGATTGACCGCACTCAAATCTACTGTTGTCCGGTCCCGTCCGCCGCCAACGCTGACATTCGCGCCCAAACGCTCCTGCTGCTCGGCAATCTGGACCGAGGTCAGGCTGGTCGTGCCTTCTTCCATCAATGCAGTGGTAAAATTATGGAGCCCGATCTTTTCGGCGGGGTCCGCAGCAGCGCCGGCATCGAAAGACAAGGTCACCCGGGTCATCGGCACAGCATCGCGACGGGCGAAATAGACTTTGATCCCGTTCGACAATGTCGACGTTTCGACGTCCGGAAAATCTACATTGGGCACGTCCCCAACCGGAGGAAGCGATGACCGGTCGACTGTTACTGCACCAGCATCCTCTCCACTATCCTGGGTATAAAAGGCCGGACTGGTCAGCGATCCGGTGCGTGCGCCTTTACCGGATTCAACTTCCTCATAGGCTTCGCGCTCGCCAGGCACCACGCGAATACCAACAACCGGCCGTGTCAGCCATTTCTTCATCGCTGCGGTCACCGATGCGGGCGTTGCCGACGCCAGCCGTTCCAATTCTTTCTTGTAATATTTCGGATCATCGGAATAAAGCTCGCCCTGCGCCAGCGCGGTGGCCTTGCCATTAAAGCCGCCAACCTGCTCCAATCCCGCTATCCGGGCCGCGGCATCGCGGGTCGCAACCCGCTGCACTTCATCTTCGGTCGGACCGTTTTCAATGAAGTCGGCGATGATATCATCCAGACGCTTGGCAACGACATCGGCATCCTCACCCGGCTTCACATCCGCCTGAATCTGCACCAGACTGCCATGGACAAAAGGCAGCACGAACGCAGAAACCGCCACGGCGTTTTTCTCTTCGCGCACCATGATATTATCAAGCCGCGAGCTGGCCAGACCGCCCAGCACGGTCATGCCGACATCAAGCGGCGTGTAATCGGGGTCATTGAGACCCGGCACCACCCAGTTGCGATATATCCGCGTGGTCGCAACCTTGTCTTTCATCACATCAAAAACCGGCGCGTCCAAAGTCGGCAGTTCCGGGTTCAGCACTGGTATCGGCTTGCCCTTTGGAATGGCGCCAAACCATTTTTCCACCAGCGGCTTGGCGGTCGCGGCATCGATATCACCGGCGAGTACCAAAATTGCATTATTGGGACCATAATGGTCGATAAACCATTGCTTCATGTCATCCAGAGAAGCGGCTTCGAGATCTTCCAACGATCCGATCGTGCTGTGGCCGTAAGGATGCGCGTCCGGGAACAGCAATTCCGTCTGGCGATAGCTTACCAGACCATAAGGCCGGTTATCGCCCTGACGCTTCTCGTTCGAAACAACACCAATCTGGTTGTCGAGCTTTTCCTGCGTCACCGCGCCGAGCAGATGGCCCATACGGTCACTTTCGAGGAACAGGGCCACTTCGAGGGCCGATTTTGGCACTGTCTGAAAATAGTTGGTGCGGTCCAGCCAGGTCGTGCCGTTCAGATCTGTTGCACCAATTTGACGCAGCGGTTCAAAATAGTCACCCGGTGCGTTTTCGGAGCCATTGAACATGATATGCTCGAAAAGATGGGCATAGCCCGTTTTGCCTTCCGGCTCATGCGCAGAGCCGACACCATACCAGATTGAAACCGCCACAATCGGTGCCTTGCGATCGGTGTGGATCAAAACTTTCAGACCATTGTCCAGGGTAAACCGCTCGTAAGGAATATTAACGGCGTCGACCAGCTCACTGACCGGTGCAGGCGTGGCACCACTATGATCGTCGGCCAGAGCCGGGGCAGCGAAGCTTAAAGCCGTGGAGGCAAGCGCAAGCGCAATCGTACGGGGGAAACGTGACATCCGGAGATCCTCTTCAAATATTGTATATCTGGAAACTACTATGAGCATGCGGACTTGTCGCGCAAGTCCTGTTTGGTCTTCGACAAACAGTAGACTCGCATCGACCAACTACAATGCCGATGAAAGAGACAGGACAAGAACCTATTTCTTTTTCCAGCCCCAGAACAAATGGCACGGCAAGATGTTCCAAATCGAATAGCCGTTATCAATCCGATCGAAATGCGGCGCCATGAAATCGCGGGCGCGTTTGACGAATTGATAGACCAGAAAGGCGCCACCCGGACGCAGGGCGTCATATGTTTCTTTTGCTATTTTGGGACCGAGCTGATTGGGCAAGGTCGAGAATGGCAGGCCTGACAGGATATAGTCGGCTTTGTCATGACCCAGATCACGGATAATCTGCTGCACATCGGCTGCTGATCCATGGATCGGATAGAAGCGGCTGTCTCTGATACTACGGCTCAGATAATCGATAAAATCAGAGTTTAGATCGATCACAATCAAGGTCGCGTCGGGCTTCATGCGTTCCAATACAGGCCGGCAGAATGTTCCTACACCGGGACCATATTCGACAAACACATCGCATTCGTCCCATTTGACGGGCTCCAGCATCTTTTTGACAGTTGTGGCCGAAGAGGGGATGATCGATCCCACCATGACAGGATGCTTCACAAAGCCTTTGAAAAAGACACCCCATGCACCGAATGTTCGGGTAGCGCGGAGCTTGATTCGGTCCAGAAGTGGCGCTTTTGCAATGCTGTTGGTCAATCAAGCTCTCCTAATGTGATGCCGCTGTCTTACTAAGCCATGGCAGTGACACATTCAAACATCTTCGCGCTTGTCCGAAAGGATCAGAGGTTTAAAAGAGGGTTATGGACCTACATCCGCCCGACTGCATCGCCGTGATATTCTGCGCCCAGCGCACTGCTGACGACGAAGACGCATATAATGCCGCTGCCGCTGTGATGAGCAATCTGGCTGCTCAACAATCCGGACATCTCGGTCAGGACAGTAGCCGATCGCAAGACGGGCTGGGCATTACGATCAGCTATTGGGAAAATGACGCAGCCGCCAAGGCATGGCGTGATCATCCGGTCCATGCCGCCATTCGCGATCAGGGCCGGGGCAAGTGGTATGAAAGCTACACGCTGCATGTCGCGCGCGTGGAACGCAGCTATGATTGGAAGAAACCGGGTAATAGTGAAAAATCTGGGAACGGCAAAAATAGCGTGCCATAGGGGCTCATGGCTGATTCTCCCGCCCCGTCCCTTGCTGCCAAAAAGCACAAACCAATAGACAGCACCCGCATGACGGTGCTTTTCGCGGTCATGCTTGTGACTGCGTCGGGCAATACGGCGATGCAATCGATATTACCGACCATTGGAACGCAGCTTAATATTCCCGATTTCTGGGTGAGCGCGGCCTTTAGCTGGTCCGCGTTGCTATGGGTCTACACCGCGCCCAAATGGGCGCGACTGTCGGACCATCGCGGCCGCAAGGCGTTAATGCGGCTCGGCATGATCGGTTTCACCGCATCCATGGCGCTCGCTGGTTTGGCGCTCTTTCTCGGGCTGCTTGGCTGGTATAGTGCCGTCTGGACCTTCATCTTATTTGCCATTTTCAGAAGCCTGTACGGCGGATTGGGTTCCGCCGCGCCGCCTGCGGTACAGGCTTATGTCGCGGCCCGTACGCCGCGCGCGGAACGCACCAAGGCCCTGTCGCTTATCTCGTCTTCCTTTGGCCTTGGTACCATTGTCGGCCCGGCAGTCGCCCCTTTGCTGATTTTACCGTTCCTTGGTCTTTCGAGCCCGATGTTTGCCTTCGCGCTGATCGGCATTTTGGTGATGGTCGCGCTAGCGCTGAAGCTGCCCAATGATGATCCGGGTTTCGAAGCGCGTGGGGTAGTCACTTCGGAACCCTATAGTGCAGCGCCCTCTGCCGGCAGCCTGAAGGATGATGGCCATGAGGACCAGCCCGCAGGCAAGGCTGCACAGGTCGGGATCGTTCCCCGGCTGCGTTGGGGCGACAAGCGGATCAAACCCTGGCTGATCACCGGGATCATGGGGGGCAATGCCCATGCGGTTATTTTGGGTGTTATCGGTTTTCTGGTGCTTGATCGGCTGGGGCTGAGAGACGATCCGAAAACCGCAATTGAAATGACCGGCATAGTCTTGATGTCCGGGGCCGCCGCCACCTTGCTGGCACAGTGGGGACTGATTCCGCTGTTGCAAATGGGGCCGCGGTCCTCGGTGCTATGGGGTATGCTGCTAGCCGCCGTCGGGTGTTTCATCATCGGCATATCGCCCGATCTATATGGAATTATCATCGGCTTTGCCGTTAGCTCTCTGGGCTTCGGCCTGTTCCGCCCCGGCTTTACCGCAGGGGCTTCGCTTGCCGTCGAACGATCCGAGCAAAATGGCGTGGCGGGCATAGTAGCGTCGGTCAACGGCATGGCGTTTATCGCGTCACCGGCGCTTGGCGTGCTGATCTACACCTATTTCAGCGCGCTACCTTTCTGGATAGCCGTCACCATGTGTCTGTTTATCTTTGGCTGGGGCTTTAAAACCCTGCAACTCGATGAGACCGCGACGCAGGATTGACGGGACAAGGCCCACCCATCTCAAAACTGCCGAAGCATCGGCTTGATCGGACCGTTTTCAGAGCCGCCGCAACAGGTTCAGGATACGCACAGAAACGTCCTATACGTCATGCTTGCTCTGGTTGACGGGCGTTAGCATACCGGGCGAGACAAAACCTATTGGTTCGGCCCGCATCGCATTTTGTTTCAGCTTCGCTTCCATCTTGGAATATTCTTCCTCCATTTCCGGCGTCACTGAGGCACGGCTGTCTTTCAACGCTTTCTCAAAATGCTTCATCGATACGGTTTCCACCAGTCCGCCATGCTCGCGCAAAGCGTATAGCCCGGCACGCCGCACCAGATCCTCCAGATCAGCTCCGGAATAGCGCTCAGCCCGTTCCGCAATCACGTCCAGATCGACATCCTTGGCCATAGGCATTTTGGCCGTATGAATAGCCAAAATGCGGCGGCGACCGTCTTTTTCGGGAACCGGCACGTAGACCAGTTCATCAAAGCGGCCGGGCCGCAACAGCGCCGGGTCAACCAGACCGGGGCGGTTTGTCGCACCGATAAGGATCACTGACTGCATCTCTTCGAGCCCGTCCATTTCAGCAAGGATCGTATTCACGACCCGCTCGGTCACCTGCGGTTCACCCACTCCGCGACCACGGGCCGGGACCAGACTGTCAATCTCGTCGATGAACAATATGGTTGGTGCAACCTGCCGGGCACGGGCGAACAGCCGGGCAATCTGCTGCTCGCTTTCGCCATACCATTTCGACAACAGATCGCTGGATTTGGTGGCAATGAAATTGGCCTCTGCTTCTCGGGCCACCGCTTTCGCGAGCAATGTCTTGCCGGTTCCGGGCGGCCCATAGAGCAAAAATCCCTTGGCCGGGCGAATACCCAGACGGGTAAACGCCTCTGGATTTTTCATCGGCAGCTCAATGCCTTCTTTCAAACGCACCTGCGCGTCGTCCAGACCGCCAATATCTTCCCATCGCACATCCGGAGCCTGCACCATGACCTCGCGCATGGCGGATGGCTGCACCCGTTTCAGCGCCTCGACAAAATCATCGCGGCGCACGACCAGTTCTTCCAGCACTTCCGGTGGCACGGTTTCGGATTCCAGATCCAGTTTCGGCATGATCCGGCGAACCGCTTCAATCGCAGCCTCGCGCGTCAAGGCAGCCAGATCGGCACCAACAAAGCCATATGTCGTGCGCGCCAGTTCCTGAAGGTTGACCGCTGGTTCCAAAGGCATGCCGCGTGTATGAATGCCCAGGATTTCCTTGCGACCGCGCATGTCGGGAACACCCACAATAATTTCCCGGTCAAACCTCCCGGGACGGCGCAACGCTTCATCAATTGCCTCGGGACGGTTAGTGGCAGCAATCACAACCAGATTGAGGCGTGATTCAAGGCCGTCCATCAGAGTCAACAGCTGGGCCACCAGCCGCTTTTCGGTTTCGCCCTGCACTTCGCCGCGTTTGGGAGCGATCGAGTCGATTTCATCGATGAACAATATCGAGGGCGCTGCCTTGGTTGCGGCTTCAAAAACCTCTCGCAGCTTCTTCTCGGACTCGCCATAAGCGGAACCCATGATTTCCGGACCGTTGATCAGGAAAAATTCTGCGTCACTTTCATTTGCCACAGCACGCGCCAGACGGGTCTTGCCTGTACCTGGAGGGCCATGTAGCAACACTCCGCGTGGCGGATCGACGCCAAGGCGAGTGAATAATTGCGGGTAGCGCAACGGCAGCTCGACCATTTCGCGCAATTGGTCGATGGTTTCGTGTAATCCGCCAATATCATCATAGGTCACATCAGCACGGCGATGTTCCGTTGATTCTTCATATTCCGGGCGCAGTTCGACCTCGGTATTCTCGTCGATATGCACAAAACCCTTGGGTACGGTCGACACGACCATCAGACGGATCTGGGTCAGCGAGAAAGCGGGCGCCGCCAGCATTTGCTGCAACTGTGGTGGCATATCGCTGCGGTCGACCTGCTGCTGGCCGTGGGTCGCAACAAAATCACCAGCGTTTAGGGGCCGACCCATGAAGCTGCGTTTCAGTCCGGCTCCGCTACCATGCAGGCGCAGGTCTTTTTGTGCCGGAGCAAAGATGACTTTCTTGGCCGGCTTGGATTCGACCTTACGAATTTCGACAAAATCCCCGGAACCGACACCGGCATTGGCCCGCTGCAAACCATCGAGGCGGACGAAATCCAGTCCTTCATCCTCAGGATAAGGCAAGACAGCACGTGCCGGAGTTGCCTGTTTGCCGCCTATCTCAACGACATCGCCTTCCATCAAGCCCAATTTGCTCAAATTATCGCGAGACAAACGCGCTAATCCGCGGCCGCTATCTTCGGGCCGGGCATTGGCCACTTGCAACTTTAACATTTGGGATTCGGATTCGGGCTCAGATTTGGGTTCGGATTTGGGATCAGACATAGGGGGATGAACTCCTGCCGCTCTTATTGTTTCCAACAAGATAGGGAGGCGTCCGCCATTATGCGACCCTGAATTTACCAGAATCCTCGCTTAGAGGATCGACAGACCCGTATTTCAGGCAAAAAAAAGGCCAATCCCGAAGGACTGGCCTATAAAAGTTTTTAGGAGAGGATGCCTGAAAGGCGAGTTCTAATTGGCCGAGAATCGATTATGTTGCAAGTGCGAAAAGAACATCGCGAGTTGCATATTATGCAAGGCAATGATTATGCTAGCGCCCTGATTTAGCCAATCTATTCACATTTAGTGCAATTTTGCGTTGCACAATTCGCATTTAGTCGCGATATCGTTCCCACCATGCGACGTCTCCCTCCCCTACGCGCCTTGGAAGCCTTTATTCGCGTCGCACGACTCGGCTCTTCTAAAGCGGCGGCTGCCGAATTGGCGCTCTCGGCGCCGGCATTGAGTCGTCGAATCAAATCACTCGAAGATCATATTGGAAAGCCGCTATTTGAACGCCGCAACCAATCGATGATTTTGAACGACGATGGCCAGCTGCTGCTCGATGCAGTGGCTCCGGCAATGGAAACCATTGGTGAAGCGGTCGATCAAATGACCGTCAGCGGCAATGATTTGCGGTTGCGCCTTGGCGTGCTGCCACTTTTCGGAGCGACGCGTCTGGTGCCTCGCCTACCGGAATTGAGAAAGCTCTATCCGAATCTGCATATCGATGTAGATACCTCCACCCATGCCGAAAATATGCTGGGTGACGTGATTGATGCGGCGATCATCATTGCGGATCATGTCGATCCTAATCTCTATGCGGTCAAGCTCGACAGCAACAAGGTTTATGCGATTGCGGCAACCGATCTTGTTCACGGGGCCAATGCCATAAAGACACCGCAAGATTTGAAGGACCACAATATCCTGATACATAGCGATATGGCCAAAGCCTTTGATCGCTGGAAAGAAGCGGTGGGTCTGCCCGATCTCGATCCTGCCAGCGTCGATCAAATGAACAGCGGACCGTTGATGCTGGAAGCCGCCGCCCAGGGCTTGGGCGTAGCGATCATGCATGGCGGTCATTTCTCCGACGCCAATGACCCGCGCCTCGCGCGCCTGTTCGATTATGATATCGATAGTCCCTATTCCTATTGGTTCGTCTGCCGCAAGCGGGACAAGAAAAACCGTGCCGTACGGATTTTTCATGACTGGGTCGTAAAAGCGGGCCTTTAAGCGACGAAACGTGCGCGCTTAGCCGACAGGCTTCCATGACATTTTCACCATTTTATGCTAATATTGATAGATCGTCACGCGTAATCGGCAATTATTGTCGTAAAGCCAAATATTTGGGAACCTTATTTCGAGTCTTTCGTAATATAGTAGTCCATAATATAAATATTGGAGAAAATGCATGCGTTTCAAGACTTTGGCTGCCTTAGCAGCTCTATCCCTCTCGACGGCACCGGTTCTGGCCCAGTCACAAGCGGTCGCTCCCGTATCCAGCGCAAGCGTTGAGCGTGTTTCTGCGACTCAGGAACAGGCGAATAATCTTGGTGGGGGTACTGATACCATTATAGCCGTCTTGGCGGCCGGTATTGCTGCGACTTTCGTTACATTGACGATCATCAACGATGATGACGATGACGATCCCGTCAGCCCCTGATACAAGTCGAAACTAAATTCCTTTTGACACCCGCGATAATCACCGACGATCAGGCCCTTATAAGGGCCTGATTTGCGTTGGAATAGCCGTTATTGATTGACGGCGAGTTTCGCCAAAATATCGGATGCAAATATACTCAGCGTATCATCGCGCGCACCCATGATGACAATACGATCGCCGGGCTTGGCAATGTGCACAATATGATCCCCGCATTCCGCACGACCGGCAATATGCCTGGCCATGCCACCGGCTGCATTGACCGCATCGGTTATGAATTCACTGCCAATAGTCCGGTCCACCGTGCCGCCGAAATAGACGGGATCGCACAAGATGACCCGGTCATCGCCATCCAGCATGTCCGCAAATACCTGCGCCAGTTCAGCGCCCATTTTTTGAATCGGGCCAAAACCATGTGGCTGAAAAAAAGCGATGATACGGCCTGGAAAGGCCTTCATCGTTTGCAGCGTGGCGGCAATCTTGTCGGGGTTGTGGCCGAAATCATCAATCACGCTGATGTCATTGGCTGCGCCGACCACATCAAAACGCCGGGCAAGGCCGTTAAACTGGGCGATAGCCGCGACGCTTTTTGCCACTGACACACCGACAGCCGATGCTGCGGCAATAGCAGCGAGCGCATTGGCAACATTATGACGACCCGGCACTTGCATGGTGACGGGATAGTCATCGCCGTTCGCCGACAAAGTGAAGCGGCTGCTAACCGGCGCTTCGTCAATATCAGTGGCCCTAAAATCAGCACCCTCTGAAAAACCAAAGCTGATGGCGTGCTTCAAATCCAGATCAGCCACCAAGGCCACGGTCTCGGCGTCATCCCGATTCCAGATGCAATGCTTGGCTTTGCCGGCAAAATCTCCGAACAATTGCCGCAATTCCTCAAGGCTCTTGTGATCCAGGCTGACATTGTTGAGCACGGCTATTTCAGGGTCAAACAAGGCGATAGATCCATCGCTCTCATCCACCTCGCTGACCATGATGTTGCCATCACCGACCCGCGAACTGGCAAAAGGCGCATCATCCGCGACAAAATTCTTCATCACCGCACCATTCATGATCGTTGGATCCAGACCGGCCTCGGTCAATATCCAGCCGATCATGCCGGTCACGGTGGATTTACCGCTGGTCCCGCCAATCGCAATGCTGCGCGGTGACGCGTTAAACTGCTCGGCCAGCAATTGTGCGCGGGTCATCCGGGCACAGCCCAGACTATTGGCCTTGGCTACATCCGGCACACTATCCTCGATCGCTGCCGATGCGATTAATATCTGATCACCCGAGGTCAATCCGCTGCCATCCTGCGCAAACAGGCCAACCCCTTTGTTTTTCAACCATTCAAACTTGGTAGCGAGCCGCCCTTGATCCAGCGCCCGGTCCGAACCAGCCACGTCAGCGCCCTTTTCCCGCACAATCATCGCCAGCGGCAGCATGCCTGATCCGCCAATGCCGCAAAAATAATAGGATTTGTCTTTACTCATAATCCCCCGCTATGGCCTCGACAGCTTTTTGGCAATTGTGTTGGGGTAAAAATTTCATGAAACAGGTCAGGATCGGCATTTGCGCGCCATCAACGCCCCTTTATGAAGAAGAGGCGCAGCAGCTTGTAGACAGCATCGGCAAAAGCCATCCGCAAGCAGAACTGGTCTTTCACGATCAATGCTTTGCCATCGAAGGGCATTTTGCTGGCAAAGATGATCTGCGCTGTTCCGCTTTCGTGTCATTGGCCAATGATCCATCGCTTGATGCCATCTGGTTTGCCCGTGGCGGATATGGCGCGGCGCGGATTGCAGACAGCATCCTGGCGCAACTGGGACCAGCTGCGCGGAATAAAACCTATATGGGTTACAGTGACGGCGGAAATCTGCTCGGCGCACTCTATAAAGCGGGGATAGGCGTACAGGCGCATGGCCCCATGCCGGTTGATATGCGGCGCGATGGCGGCATGGTGGCGGTCGAGCGCGGGCTCGACTGGTTGGTGCACCGGGATAAAGCTGCGTTGGAACCGCATGTTGAGACGGGTCAAAAATATGCTGCGTTCAACCTGATGACCTTGGCGATGATGGTCGGTACGCCCTTGCTGCCCGATCTCAAAGGTCACGTGCTGATGATCGAGGAAATTGCGGAATATCTCTACGCGTTTGACCGCGCGCTGTTCAATGTCACTACATATCTGGCGGACAAAGGTCTCGCAGGCATCCGTTTGGGACGGGTCAGCGACGTACCAGAAAATAACCGACCCTTTGGTGAAGAAGCAGAGGAAATTGTCCAGCGCTTATGTAACCGCTACGCCATTCCCTATCTGGGAAGCGCGGATATCGGTCATGATGTGGATAACAAGGTCGTCCCGTTCGGCGCCTTGCCAGACTAAATGTCTTTTTCAAATTTCCGTTAAGTCTTTTACAAGAAATACTTCCGGCGTTTGTTGTTGGCCAAAGGTTAGCTGACCGCACGCCCTGAAACCATTTCTTATGTGCCATGCTTGCGGCTCTGGTTCATCCATCATGGAAGAAGTCATTAAAGTCTTTGCTCCACGCCTTTTCATTTCTTTCTCCCAGAAATGAAACAAGCCGCCGCCAACACCATGCTGCCGACAAGCTTTCAACACCCAAATTAAATCCATGTAGGGGATAGTGCCCCAAAACATACTGAAACGCAGAAAGCCTTTTCTGTTCTGCCCTTCTGCTGCAAGGATATATTCACCATGATGCAGGCATCGATTAATCCATTCAGGATTAACGTGCCGATCATGCTCTCGAAGCCATCCGAAATCGCTTTCCTGTCCGTATCGAAACATATGTTCTTCTCTGTTCAAACTTTTTAAAGTTTGAGTACGGGACTCAGCCTAAACCTTTTAAATCAGGATCCAGCTCCAGACCCTCGTCCAGTTGCACGCCATAGCTGTTCAGCATCATCGAAACCTGGGTATATTGACCGACGGTCATAACCAAATCCATGCGCTGTTTTTCGGTCAGTTCCGAAAGGTCTGCCCAAGTCGCATCGGACACGAAACTATCACTGGTCAGTTCATCCGTCGCCCGCAGCATCGCGGCTTCCAAAGGTGACCAACCCGGTGCATCCGGCCCCGCTTTGATGCGCTCAATCTCTTCGTCCGTTATCCCGCAATCTTTGCCGATGCGGACGTGCTGTGCCCATTCATAACCGGATTGCCAGTTAAACCCGGTCCGCAGGATAATGATTTCCCGCTCGCGCTCCGGCAGGCTGTTGTGGCGCGACAGCATATAGCCGCCCCACCACATAAACGCTTTGAAGGCCTTTGGCGCGCGGGCCAATGTGCGGAAGATATTGAGCACAGGTCCTTGCTGGAAACGCTCGCCCAGCATCGCCTTCTGCTCGTCATCCATCTCCGCATCGGATAGCGGCGTGATACGCGGCTTATTGAGCCGCATTATTCCGGTGCCTCGACCTCGCCGCGTGCGATCCGTTTGTCTTGTGTATTGGTTTCAAAATCGCTGGCATCATGGCGCTCGTGAAGCTGTGTCTCTGGCTCTCCATAGGGGCGGTTGACCATCATGCCGCGTTTAACGGCTGCCCGTTCACCCACTTTTGCGGTCCAGCGCTGCACATTTTTATAGTCTTGCACCGAAAGAAACTCGCCGGCTTCATAAAGAACACCGCGCGCCAGGCCGCCATACCAGGGGAAGATCGCCATGTCCGCGATGCTATATTCATCACCTGCAAAATATTCGTTGTCCGCGAGATGACGGTCCAGCACATCCATCTGCCGCTTCACTTCCATTGCATAGCGGTTGATCGGATATTCATATTTTTCCGGCGCATAGGCATAAAAATGCCCAAAACCGCCGCCAAGGAAGGGCGCGCTGCCCATTTGCCACATCACCCAGTTGATCGTTTCGGCACGTGTCGCGCCGTCCTTTGCAAGGAATTTATCGAACTTCTCAGCCAGGTAGATCAACATGGAACCGGATTCAAAAAGCCGGGTTGGCGGGGTCGTACTGTGATCAAGCAACGCGGGAATCTTGCTATTCGGATTAATGTCTACAAAGCCGCTGGCAAATTGCGCGCCCTCGCCAATATTGACCAGCCAAGCGTCATATTCGGCGGCAGTTATGCCTGCTGCCAATAGCTCTTCGAACATGATCGTGACTTTTACGCCATTGGGCGTGCCGAGCGAATACAGCTGGAACGGATGCTTGCCGACCGGCAAGTCCTTGTCATGGGTGGGGCCTGCAATCGGGCGGTTGATATTGGCAAAACGCCCGCCGCTTTCCGTATCCCATGTCCAGACTTTGGGTGGGGTATATTCGGCCGGTTGGTCAGTCATTGCGCTTGTCTCCAATTATCAGTCTATTCTATCCGCGTGAAACGTGATGTTTTCCCGCGGGTGCCATCAATGTAGCTCAACTCTTTTTTTGACAGCGAATAGAGCAGAAAGCAGGCCTGTTTTTCTTTGCCGTGCAAAATGAAAGCTTTTCCCTGCATGTCCGGGACTTGAGTTTTGCAGCTGTCGACAAAAATTATCGGACCATCATATTGCAGGTCGCCAGCAAAACTTTCCTCAAAGTTGCTGCCGTCTATCAAAATGGTGCGGTCTGGGTCGTCATCAGATACCCAGCTGCCCTGCATCTCTGCAAGCGGTCCGGTTTCGGCTGCCGCCGGGTCGATGACAAAGGATTTGTCATTTTTCGCATCATCTGCGGTATCTTCTCCGGCCGCACAAGAGGCCAGCAACAGGCTGGCAAATGTAAGGCCGGAGAGAAATGAGGCTTTCACAGAAAGCGCTTAGCCCAGTGTAACGCTTTTGATCGCACCAGGCTGCGCGGGCGGCTCACCCTTAGGCAAAGCATCCACAGCGTCCATGCCGCTCGTGACTTCGCCCCAGACGGTATATTGACCGTCGAGGAAACCGGCATCGTCCAGGCAGATGAAAAACTGGCTGTTTGCGCTGTTTGGATCCATCGTGCGGGCCATTGAACAGACGCCGCGCGCATGTGGCTCTTGGCTGAATTCTGCTGGAATATCCGGTTTGTCGGATCCGGACATGCCAGTGCCGGTGGGATCACCGCCTTGGGCCATGAAACCATCGATCACGCGGTGAAAAACAACACCGTCATAAAAGCCTTCGGAAGCGAGCTCGGTAATCCGCTCGACATGGCCGGGCGCCAGATCGGGACGGAGTTTGATTTCAACATCACCCGTGTCGAGATGGAGGGTCATTTTTTCGTGCGCCATAGGCTATTCCTTATAGTTTATGTTTCAGTCGTTCATTGTCTGGCCCTGCATATAGGGGGACCAATCACAAAAATCACCCGCTGCGTTCGATAAATGTCACAAAAGATTGCAATTATAGCCGTACAGCTACTACAAACCCGCCATATGTGACGCCAAACAGGGAGCATCGACATGACCGAGATGACAGACGCTCCCGACGAGGAAGATGTCGCACCACCCAGCCTGGACGAAGACAACCGTTTGACGGACGAATTTGTCCGTTCGGTTTCCGAAGCGGTGGATGAAGGCAACAGCAATCTTGCGCAAGAACTGGTCAATCCGCTGCATAATGCGGATATTGCCGATCTGTTCGAACTGATCGACGAAGACGAACGCGCGCCGCTGGCCGGAGCGCTAGGCGATCTGGTGAGCGCCGATGTGCTCGCCGAGATGAACGAGCATGTTCGCGAAGACCTGATTGAAGTGCTTGAGCCGGGTCAGATTGCCGACCTGACCGAACAGCTTGAAACCGATGACGCGGTCGCGATTATCGAGGATCTGGAAGAGGAAGAGCAACAAGCGGTTCTCGCCGAACTGGAACCGGAAGATCGCGCCGCAATTGAAAGCGCCCTTACCTATCCGGAAGAATCGGCTGGCCGGATCATGCAGCGCGATCTGGTGGCCGTGCCGGAGCATATGAATGTCGGCCAGCTGATCGACTATCTGCGCGAACATGGCGACCTGACTACCGAATTCTGGGAAGTCTATGTCGTCGATCCTGCACACAAACCGGTCGGCACCTGCCAGCTCAGCTGGATATTGCGTGTCCCCCGCGACATTGCCGTCGCCGATATCATGAAGCGCGAACAGACGCTGATCCCGGTTGATATGGACCAGGAAGAAGTGGCGCTGCGTTTCCAGAAATATAACCTGATTTCCGCTGCCGTCGTCAATGAAGACGGGCGACTGATCGGCATGATCACGGTGGATGACATTCTCCACATTGTGGAAGATGAAGCCAGTGAGGATGTCTTGCTGCTTTCGGGTGCCGGCGAAGGCGATATTAACGAGCCGATCCGCGACAGTTACAAGGCACGGGTACGCTGGCTTATCGCCAATCTCGCCACTGCGATGGTCGCCAGTTTCGTGATCTCCATATTTGGTGCAGCCATTGAGCAGATGGTGGCGCTGGCGATATTAATGCCAATCGTGGCGTCCATTGGCGGCAATGCCGGGACCCAGACCATGGCGGTTTCGGTGCGCGCGCTCGCGATGAACGAGCTGACCCGATCCAATACGCGCAGGATAATCGGACGCGAATTCCGGATCGCCATCCTCAATGGCGGGACCATCGCGGTACTCGTCGGAATCGGGACAGCGATTGCGTTTGCGAACCCGGTGCTTGGTTTGGTCATCGCTGTCGCTATGCTGATCAACATTGTTATCGCGGGATTTGCGGGAATTTTCGTACCGGTTATGCTCGACCGCATGGATCAGGATCCAGCCCTGGCGTCATCCGTATTCGTTACCATGATCACCGACACCATGGGCTTTCTGGCTTTCCTAAGCCTCGCGGTTGCAAGCGGTATGGTCAGTTTCTAGGGCTTAGACATGATTGAAACCGAGCGACTATTGCTCCGCCCTCATATCGCTGGTGATTTTGCTGATTATAAAGCGATGTCGCAAGACCCGGAAGTCATGCGATATATCGGGCGAGAGCCCTCGGCAGATGACGAGGCCTGGTTACGGTTTCTCGCCCATTTCGGGCGATGGGACGTTTGTGGGTACGGTCTGTTTGCCATCATTGAAAAAGAAACCGCTCGCTATGTTGGCGATGCCGGTTTCAGCGATTTCCGGCGCGGCCTGGGTCCCGAATTTGATCCGTTTCACGAAGCCGCCTGGATGTTCTCAACCGCTGGCCAGGGCAAAGGATATGCAATTGAAGCCATGACCGCTGCGCAAAAATGGCTGGGGGGTAAATTTTCGCCACAGAAAACTGTCTGCATCATCAGCCCAGACAATGGACCGTCAATAAAACTGGCTGGCAAGCTGGGATATCAGGAGACAGGGACTAGTCGCTACAAGGATAGCGACGTCCTTATGTTTGAACGCATCAATTGATAACAGCTAAGGCAACCGGTCGTTATCCCGAGCGACTGTCGACCAGCCAAGGCTTATAGACCGACGCAAAATTACGCATATCAGTATAGATGCGATCGCGACCGCATGGCGCGATCATCTCACAGATCAGGGCGTCGAAGCCAGGCCGGCATTCTTGCCTTGCACAGCACAGCATATTCAGCAGCAACATCTCGTCCGGCATCGTGTGCGGACAACAGGCGCGGGCGATTTTCACGCTTTCGGGCCAAGCCTCGCCAATGGCTTCAATCAGGATGAGAAACCGGTTGGCTACAAGCTCCCCACCGAGGCGGTCCTGCAGATAGGGGCGAGAGTCGCGATAACATTTCTGGCTCATGACCGCGACGCGCAGTGACGTGATAATCCTGGCCTCCGCGCTTGGGAGCGACATTAAGTCGGGCAAAGCCGTTACCCATTTTGATAGATTCCCCGATTCCAATTTCCCCGACCATCGTCCCATTGCATATTCTCCATTTTTGAGTTGGTCGCCCATATTATGATATTGATAATCATTTGCAATAACTATTATGGTTTTTGAGATGTGTCGAGAGCGGAGCGCCGTGAATGATAGTCTCGGGAGCCAAGGCCGCTTGACTAAATCGGCCGCGCCCCACACATAAGCAGCATGCCGCTCAACATGACCAAGATCGCGTTTCGTAGTGAAAGTCCTGCAACCCTCAGGGCCTGGCTGGAATCACATAAAGAGCTTGGCGAAGCGCGGCTGACCACCCGCTACCTGCCCAAGCGACATGCCGAAATGGTCGGCGGGTCGCTCTATTGGATCCATCAGAAAAAAATTGTCGGGCGCAGTCCAATCATTGGCTTCATGGAAAATGGCGAAGGCCGCCAGTGGATCCGTCTGGAACCGCGGTTGATTGCCGTGCAAACCATCCCGCGCCGCGCGCATCAGGGCTGGCGCTATCTGGAAGAAAAGGACGCACCGGCAGATCTGGGCGAAGGCGCAGAAGGGGCTGATGAAATGCCTGCTGAAATGCTCGGAGAACTGTCTAAACTCGGACTGGTTTAGCGCCTGACCTACCAGATGCACAAATATGTGCATAAAATTTCAACGTAATATCAACAGCCTAGCAATTTTCATATAGTAGCCATAGGCTGAAAATATTCACAATGTTCTCATCAACTTAGTCACCAAATAGGATAAAAACGCCTATTTTGCAAAGACTTGCATGTCCATTTTTTCCAATCGGATGGGAATGACTTGGCTGTATCTCCTCGGTCAGAAGCAGCGATCCTCCCCCAGAGAAACCGGACGCCGCCTCAGGTCGCATTTTCTTGAATCAAGGAGATGTAAAAATGAAACTACCACATAGCGTACCCTGCCCCAATGGCACCGAACGAGCCCGTAAAGCCAAAGAACTGCGTGAACTGGCAGCGGAAATATCGCGGACCCGGCCCCATGCCGCGTCGCGGAATAATGCCGAGGAACTGGATTATGCCGGTTCCAAATTCCCCACCAACTTTACCAAGGGATTGCATCATGATGAATTTGGCATACTCTCTTTTGGCGACGATTATCGCACATTTGTCGAGGCAATAAATAGCGACGACACCAATCTGTTTGAGAACCATGTATTGGACGCGACGGACCGCGCTGCGGAAACAAGCGAACCCACATTTCAGTGCACGGTGAATAGCCAGATACCGCAATGGCGCGGCTGGGAAAGCCCGCGTGCCGGTCATGTCTATGAATTGCAAGGGCCGGATGCAGACAGCGTTGGCATGGCCCCTGCCCCGCGCGTTGGCTCATCAGAAAAAGCCGCTGAAATGGCCGAAGTCTACGGCCTCGCACTATTGCGCGATGTACCATTTACCAGCATCTGTGCCGGCGACAGCGCCAAGCAACTATGCGACGGCGACAGTGATGCACAGCTGACATCTGCTCAGGTGGTTGACGCGCTCAACAGCATGCCGTTTTTCAATGGTACCGGCGTGACATCCTCAACCCCGCCATATGTTGACGCAGACGGGCTTAACAATTTTGAGCGCAATCGCCGCTTTGCCCGGACGCAAGATGACAGCAATCCGGTTACCGCCGCTCTCACCACCGAAACGGTGTTCCGCGGTTCGACCAAAGGTTCGCTCGCCGGGCCTTACGTGTCGCAGTTCATGCTAATTGGCAATACCGGCTTGGCTGGTCCTGGTGGAGGAGCTGCGAGCTTCCCCGGCAAGGATGCAGGCTATGACCTCCAAGATGGTTTCATCCGCTATGGCAGCCTGTCCATCGACCAGCGGACAACCGTGCACAAATCATGCCTTGACCATATGACCGACTGGCCAACCTGGCGCGATGTCCAGAACGGCGCTGACTTTCGCGGCGCCAATCTGTTCGAGGAGAAACGCCGGTTCATCACCACGCCGCGCGATCTCGCAACCTATGTGCATTTTGATGCGCTTTATGAAGCCTATCTCAATGCGGTGCTGATCATCGATGCCATGGGCGTTCCCGCTTCCAAGGGCTTCCCCGAACCCGGTTTTCGGGACAGCAGCACGGGATCGGCCAGACGGACTTCCTTTGCGACTTTCGGCGGACCACATATCCTGTCGCTCGTCACAGAAGTTGCAACCCGCTGCTTGAAAGCAGTGCGCCGCGAGAAATTCAACTATCACCGCCGGGCGCGCCCCGAGCTGATGGGGGGACGGATGGCGCTGGTCGAATGCGGTGATGCCGACAAGCTGGGTGACGCCCAAGCCGCGTTTGAAAATATGCACGGCGAATTGCCGAATGCGCTGAAGACCGCCATCATTGCGCATAACGAAGCACAGAACGAAACGGCGATGAACGACATGCGCCTGACCGACTGTGCGGGCGGATCAACGCCGTTCAGCAATTTCGATGATTGCAACCTGCTGCTCCCCATGGCCTTCCCCGAAGGCTCACCGATGCACCCCGCTTATGGCGCCGGTCATGCGACGGTGGCCGGTGGCTGCATCACGATGGTCAAAGCGTTTTTCGAGATGTTCGAAAGCAATGACAGCGGCGTGGAACGACCATTGGTGGAGCCGGATGGCACACCGATCGTCTATGTCCCCAACGCCAATGGCAATCGTCTGGTGCAGGACAGCAAGTTCTCAGGCGCGCTGACCATACAGGGCGAGCTGGACAAGCTGGCTGCCAATATCTCGATTGGCCGGAATATGGCGGGCGTCCACTATTATTCCGACTATTATGACAGCCTGCGCATGGGAGAGCGCGTTGCGGTTGGCATATTGCTGGAACAGGCGCCAACCTACGGTGATCCGATGGAAACGACGTTCACCAGCTTTGACGGTGATTTCATTTCGATCAGCGGACAAGCGGATGCCGCACCGCAGCTGACCGTTATCGACCGCGATGGCAAACAGATTTCCAATCAGGACTGGTGGCTTCGCCATGTTGCTGGGGAACAAATGATCCTGGGCATGTGACAAGGTTCCAATAATCACAAGCCAAGGATAACAGGGGAGCAGGCCGGAGCGATCCGGCCTGTTTTCATTTGGCGGCTGCCGAAAGATCCAAAATCCACGGCCGCCGGGACAGTTTCCAAAGCCGGCCCACAGACCAGATATTGGGGCTTTCCTACATCCTTCCGGCTATGATATTATAAGGATGATATGGGACCGGCTCTTTCTATTCTTGAATATCAAATAATATTTCCTTCGCTCGAAGCATCGCAAAATTTTTAGGTGATTCTGCGTAGAAGCTGTAGAAACTCATTCAGGTTCGATGGTCGATAACTGAATCTCTTATCCAAAAATTCAGTCCTCTCAATGAGATAGCATGAATCCTGTTCACTGCTCCAAAAGAAGAGGTGGATGAAAGGAAGCTGGCTCGACGACAAGCGGAGTTTTATCCGAAAGCGAATCAGTTCAATAAGATGTGCAGCAAGGTCCATTATTGAGCCGACATCAAAGCGCATCGACATTGGTGGCTTGTGAAGCCGTTACCGATCCTGTTCGTCCAGCCAATTTTTGAGCAAATTATAGGCAATCGCGAAAGGCGGAGGAGCGATGAAAGCGGCGTCGGGATCACCGTTCATGGCCGCCTTCACTTCATCGAGCGAAAACCACGCGGCCTCCTCAATCTCTTCCTCGTCCAGCGTCAATGTCGGATCATCTGTGACACTGGTGCAAGCCATCATCAACGACGATGGAAAGGGCCAGGGCTGGCTGGCAATATAACGCACGTCATGCACTTTAATGCCGGCCTCTTCCCACAATTCGCGTGCAACACCGCCTTCAATGCTTTCGCCAGGTTCGATAAACCCGGCCAGCGCAGAAAAACGCTTAGGCGGAAAGCGCGGTTGCCGGCCGAGCAATATTTTGCCTTCGCATTCTGCCAGCATGATTGCGACCGGATCGGTGCGCGGGAAATGCTCCGCGCCGCAGCCTTGTTCTTCCTTCTTGCATTGCCGCGCCCAACCCCCTTTGCGGGATTCTGTTGGTTGGCCGCAATTGGCGCAAAAGCGATGCCGCGCATGCCAGTCGACGAGGCTGCGGGCCGTTGCATAAATGGCTGCTTGTTCCGGCGGCAAGACACCCAATGATTGCCACAGCCGCGGATCGGCGGTTGGCATCGCGCTGCCAGCCCCATTGAGTTCTGCAAAACATGGCGTATCGCCATCAATGCCGAGCAGCAAAAGGTCATTGTCGGGAGAGGCTTCGTAAAGCGGTCCCCAGGCGAGATCACCCATGTCGTCAAAGACCGGGCTCAAACCATCCAGCTTGAGCAGCCGCGCATTGGGACGCATCATCGCTTCTTTCAAACGCTCCGGATTGACCCGAACCTGATCCGCGCGGTCAATTGTTCCGCCAGCAAAGGTCGGGATAATGGCGCTCAGGTCGCTTGTCATGATCGGAAGAACAGGACCACTCACGGACTGGTTTTTCCTTCACCCGCTGACATTTGTTGCATCAGGTCGGCATAGACATATTTCGGGAAATCTGACTGGAATGGATAGGCGTTGGACGGGATATATTGCGTATAACCTCCTGCGCGGAAGCCGTTGCCAGTATCGACAAAAGCCGATGTCCCTGCGGCACCACCCCAACCGAAAGTTCCGGCGGGACTTGCTGCTGTCCCCAAACCGGCTCGGCCACCTGCGCCAAAGCCATGATTGGCAACCCAGGTGCCTTTCATATCGGCGCCTTCGGGTAGCAGGTTGGACATGCCGAGCTTTGCCGTTTCCGGTTGCATGATTGCGGTCCCTTTATAGGTTCCGAAACCAAGCAACATAGTTAGAAATTTGTCATAATCACCCGCCGAACCGACCAGCCCCGCACCACCAAAGGCAAAAGCCGGCTCATCAAGATAAATGCTGTTCTCTGCCGGATCGATCGGGATCAGAGCGCCGCCAAAAGGCGAATAATTGTCCGTGAAGTCTTTGACGCGGTCGGCTGGCAAGCGGAAAAATGTATCGTTCATGCCCAGCGGGTCGAACATGCGTTTCTGCAGAAATTCTTCGAGTGGCATGCCCGAAGCGACTTCGACAACATAACCGAGCAGATCCAAACTGACCGAATAGCTCCACTTTGTGCCTGGTTCGTAAACCAGCGGCAAAGATGCAAGATTCTTCGAGAAGGTGGCCGCATCCGGAGTCGGTGGCCCCGGTTGGGTGCCCGGAAGCGGCATGCGACTAACCACGCCCGGCGTGATGCCTTTTGCAAAATAGGCGGTTTGAATCGGGCCTTTGCTGATGATCGAATAACCGAGGCCAGCCGTATGGGTTAGCAAATGGCGGATGGTGATTTGCGTGCGTGCCGGAACGGTCTCATCCAGCGTTCCTTCCGGATCTTGCAAGACCCGCATTTCTGCAAATTCCGGTAGAATATCAGCTAGCGGCTGGTCCAACTTGAGCTGGCCATCTTCAATCAGCATCATGATCGCCATACCGGTTACAGGCTTGGTTTGCGAATAAAGCCGCCACAACGTATTCAAATCAACCGGCTTGTCACCGCCCAGCTTGTGTGTCCCGGCCGATATAACCATGGGATCATTCTGCCCCATGCCAATGGCCGCGAGCATACCCGCCACTTTCTTTTCAGCGACATACTCATTGATAATCTTCGTCAGACCGGGAAAAGGCGAAGCGGGTCGTGCCAAGGACCGCGCAAAAGCAGCTCTCGGCGCGCCAGCTAAAAAGGCCCCGGCTCCGATCGCGCCAAGGACCGAGCGGCGGTTGAAGGCCGGAAAAGTTGATTTGTCCGCCGATTTGTTGATCGTCATAGTGATTCCTTCAGTTTATGTTTTACAGCCCAGCGCACCGCTTTTGCAAATAGGGTCGGCAGGCCTGCATCCTCAATCTCTTGAATTGGCCACCAGACAGCATCGCTTATCCCGGGGCCAAATTCAGTATTTTTATTATCACCCATGTTAATAGCGATTTTATCGCTTTGATAAACCGCCAAATCTACCTCAAGCGAAAAATGCGTGAAGCTGTGCTGAACGACATTCTCATGGACCCGCCAATTTCCCTCTGATGGTGGACGGCCATGACCGTCCGTTCCCGCCGCCCACTGGTCATCCGGCAGAGCGCGCATCGAACCCAGCATCCCGGTCGGCGGGCGCGTAACCAGCAACAGTTTCTCATCCCGTTCGATCCAGAAAAAACGCCCCTTGCGTAATGGCTTGGCTTTTTTGGGTGGCTTAACCGGATAGCGTTCCTGATCGCCATTGGCAAAAGCCGCGCAATGGATTTGCACAGGGCACTTATCGCATTTGGGTGATTTGGCGGTGCAGATGCTTGCACCGATGTCCATGCAGGCTTGGGCAAAATCACCGGCACCAACTGCCGGTGTCAAACCATCCATGCCGACACGAATATCCGCCTTGCCCTTCGGCAGCGGTGTATCAATCGCAAAGAGCCGCGCAACCAGCCGTTCGATATTGGCATCGACCACCACCGCGCGCTCACCAAAGGCAATCGCCGCTATCGCCGCCGCCGTATAGGTTCCAACACCCGGCAGCTTCAGCAGCTCCGCTTCCTGCGAAGGAAACACACCATCCAGCATTTCGGTTACGTGCCGCGCACATTTATGAAGGTTCCGCGCCCGCGCATAATAGCCCAGACCAGCCCAGGCGGCGAGTACATCTGCCTCATCTGCAGTGGCCATATGCTTGACTGTAGGCCACCGCTTGGTAAATTTTTGGAAATAGGCGACAACCGCAGCAACCGTCGTCTGCTGCAACATCACTTCGGACAACCAGATATGGTAGGGATTGGGCAAGGCACCGCTCGCCGAAATCTTTGGTGGCACCCGCCACGGCAGATTGCGCGCGTTATCCACATAATGTGCACTAATTTTGGCGGTGATATCCTGCATTTCACCGGTTATTTTGTCGACGCCCATGGGGTGCCTATGCCATGGTGCAGCGCGATGGCGAAGGAAAATAGTCCCGACGGCGAAAAGCCGAAGCGCAAAAATGCGAAGTGCCCATCCGTGGCCAGAAAATATAGCAAATATCAACGGCCACGCGGCGGCGGCGCGCGCAGCATATCCGACCTGATGCCCGAAATCGGGCGCGCAGCCTTTCGTCGCTATGGCTTCATCCAGAGTTCGGTGGTCAGTCGCTGGCCAGAAATTGTGGGAGAACGCTACGCCGACGTCTCTCTGCCCGAATCAATCCGCTTTCCTCGCGGCGAAAAAGAGGGCGGCACGCTCCATTTGCTGGTTTCCGGCGCCCATTCGACCTTGATGCAACATATTACACCCGAAATTATTGAGCGGGTGAACCGCTTTTTTGGCTATGGCGCGATTAGTCAGGTACGATTCAGGCAGGGCCCGGTAAATGCCGCGAAAGACCCTGAAAAACAAAGAGAAAAACGGGTCGCACTGCCGCTATCATTAAAACCGGCGCCGATAGAATTGGGAGATAGCCTGCGCGATATTGGCGACCCGGAATTGAACAGGGTTTTGGAATCACTGGCGACAGCTATTGCCAAGTCGGAAGGCGCTCCGCAAATAGAGGAACCGAAGCCGATTACTATCACGGGAAAAATTGGTGGCGGTGTGAAACGGCAACCCGAAAGTAACGGGCCGGAAGACAAGAAGGACGACGAATGAAATTTGGAAGCGCGTATATTGCTTCGGCAGCATTAGGAGTAGCGGCTGTTATCGCTGTTCCAGCGGCCGCCCAGGAAACAGACTGGTCCCAGCGAGTGACCATGTCCGATAAGGGTGGCCATATCGTCGGCAATCCCCTGGCCAAACATCAAGTGGCTGAATATATGAGCTATACCTGCAATCATTGCGCGAATTTTGAAACGGAATCGCACGATTCCTTGAAATCCGATTTCGTGCAAAAAGGTCATGTTAGCTTTGAAGTCCGCAACCTGGTCCTCAATCCGATCGACCTCACGGCCGCCATGCTGGCACGCTGTGGTGGGCGTACCAAATTTTTCGGCAATCATCGTGCATTGCTCAGATCTCAGGCCAACTGGATGGAGACTTTCCAGTCCTCTTCCCCCGCAGTCATGCAATCTTTGAATGAAGGAACCGTTCCCGACAGGCTCAAGAAAATTGCCAAAGCAGCGGATTTTTATGGGCTGATGAATAAGCGTGGCTATTCGACTAAACAGGTTGATGCCTGCCTGGCCGACCAACCGACGCTGGATACAATTTCGGCGATGACCAAATATGCAACCGGAACATTGAAATTATCGGGTACGCCCAGTTTTACTTTGAACAACCAACCCATCGAAAAGGTTCACAACTGGACGCGCTTGCGCGCCGCGCTGCTGGCCCTACCCGAATGAATATGAAACACCCTAGAAATAACAGGAATCTATCTATGTCCAAATCACTATATCTCGCGCCCATCGCTCTGGCACTCGCACTTACCGGCTGCGGTGGTGGTGCCGAAACGGCAGAAGGCGGCGCAACATCCGGTGATACTGCTGAAACTGTGGCACCTCCCGAGGGCCAGACATGGTCCACCACGGTCGCTCAGACCGAAGAGGGTGGTTATGTCATGGGCAATCCCGATGCGCCGATTAAACTGGTCGAGTATATGTCGATTACCTGCGGGGTTTGCGCCACTTTCGGAGAAGAAGCATTTACCAGTATCCGCGACGATTATGTTGAATCTGGCCGGGTAAGTTTTGAGATCCGGAATTTTGTCCGCGATCCACTGGACCTGACCGCGGCGATATTGTCGCGTTGTGGTGGCGAGGGACCCTATTTCGCGCTGACCAAACAGGCCTTGAGCAATCAGGGCCCGATGTTTGAAAAAGCCCAAGGCATGGGCGAAGCGACTTATAAAAACATATTGGAATCCGAACCCGATGTGCGTTTCGTCAAGCTGGCGGAAGAACTCGATTTGATCAGCTATTTTCAACAGCTTGGCGTTTCTGAAGATCAGGCCAAGGCTTGCCTCAGTGAAACGGCGACCGCTGAAAAGCTGATGGCCCACACGCAAACGGCAGTGGAGGAGTATGACATTCAGGGCACACCGACGTTCCTGATTAACGGCCAGAAAATCGAAGGCACGAGCTGGAATATGGTGGAAACCAAATTGAAAGAAGCAGGCGCCCGGTAAGCGCCTGTTATCGCTTGGGGGAAGCGAGTAATGCGAGTGATGGATAACAGCCAGGCGGGCCAAGCGGCGTGCAAATAAAGAAGCTCAAACTTTCGGGCTTCAAGAGCTTTGTCGATCCCACCGAGCTGCGCATTGAAAAAGGGCTGACCGGCGTGGTCGGGCCCAATGGTTGTGGGAAGTCCAACCTTCTTGAAGCCATCCGCTGGGTCATGGGTGAAAACTCTGCCAAATCCATGCGCGGCGGCGGTATGGAAGATGTGATCTTTGCCGGTACCGACCAACGCCCGCAGCGGCAATTTGCCGAAGTTGCGTTGCATGCTGAGCGTGAGACGAATGATGTGTCCTCGCTTCACGTCGGTGACAATGACAGCGAGCTGGAGATTGTCCGGCGCATTGAGCGCGGGGCCGGCAGTGCTTATCGCGCCAATGGCACCGATGTCCGGGCCAAGGATGTTGCGCTGATATTTGCCGATGCCGCCACCGGTGCACATAGTCCGGCGCTGGTCAGTCAGGGTAAGATCAGCAATGTAATCTCGTCCAAACCGACCGACCGGCGGGAAATGCTTGAAGAAGCAGCGGGTATTTCCGGGCTGCATGTTCGCCGCAAAGATGCCGAACAAAAATTGCGGGCGGCGGAGAAAAACCTCGCGCGGCTCGACGATATTCTAGGCGATATGGAACAGCGCGCTCAAGCCTTGCGCCGACAAGCCAAGCAGGCCGAACGCTACAGGAAACTGAGCGGCCAGATCACGACGATCGAAGCGCGCTTGATCTTCGCCCGCTGGAAAGAAGCGGCAGCGGCCGCCGACGCTGCGAAAGCCGAAGCGGAAGCGGCAGAAGCCAGGGTCAACGCTGCCCAGAACGCTCAACAATCGGCAGTGAAAGCGCAAAATGAAAGCGCGAAGACGCTTGGCATATTGCGCGCAGACCTCACCAGAGCGCGCGAGGAAGCCAGTGAGTCCAGTCATCGGCTTCTCTCCTTGACCAATGAACGCGATAACCTGAAATCCCGTCTGCTCGACCTCCAGTCACAGGCCCAGCGCATCCACGATGACAACGCGCGCGAGGATCAATTGACCCGCGATGCGATGGAAGCTCTGTCGCGGCTGGAACAGGATGACAAACGCCTGACAACCGAGCTTGCAGCACTCGAAGCAGAGCGCCCGGACCTGGAAAAACAAGCGGAAAAAGCGGAACGCGCCGCAAGTGACAGTGAAGTGGAACTCGCCAAAGCCGTGGCCGAAGAAGCGCGGATTCAAGCGGAGATCAAGGTAGCCAATGCCGCCTTGGAAGCCGCCGAAACCCGTCACAATCGTTTGACCGTCGAACTGGAACGGCTGGCTCAGGAACGCGCCGGAATGGGCGATGAGGCCGAACTGAAAGCGGCTTCTGCCGCAGCGGTTGCGGCGCGGGAAGCGGCCCAGAAACAGGCTGATACCAGGGGATCGCAAATCGCGGCGCTGGAAGAAGAGCGGCTGGCCGCTAGCGAAGCCCGTGATGCGGCTGAGTCTGCGCTGGCCTCCGCGAAGGCGGAACTGGCGGGGCTCACATCCGAACACAGCGCGTTAGAGCGCGAACTCTCCAAAGGCGAGAGCGAACACAAGGCCATCGACCAGGTGAGGGCTGCGCCCGGATATGAGCGGGCTTTGGCGGCGGCATTGGGTGATGATTTGCTGGCTTCGATCGGCGAAGAAGGCGACCGTTTTTGGGGTGGAGGCAGCGCCCCTGCAGCCGGCAACGCACCAGCCGGAACCGAAGCCTTGCTCGATCATGTCGACGCGCCAGAACAGTTGCACAGCCGCCTGTCGCAAATTTTTGTTGCCGACAGCGATGCCAACCAGTCACTCACGGTTGGCCAAAGGCTGGTTACCAAATCGGGGGCCTTGCGCCGTTGGGACGGTTTTGTCGCTCTTGATGATGGCAATGCCAGCGCCGAAAGACTTGTGCGGGCCAATCGCCTGACCGAATTAACCGGCTTGCTTGCGCCAGCCGAAGCGAAAGTCGCCGCGGCGGAATCCGCCTTGCACAGCCAGCAGGAAGCGATTGCGACTGCCGAACAACAGCTTGCCGAAGCGCGAACAGCGCGGCGAGAGGCAGAGGATTTGCTGCGGCAAGCGCTGCGGGAAGCAGATCAAGCAGAAGAAGCGCTAGGCTGGCTGCAAAAGAGAACGGCTAGCCTGTCCGAGCGGGAAGCGGCCCTTAAAGAAGAAGCGGCCACCGCGCAGGCCGAATTGGCGGCGGCCCAGAAAGAACGCACAAGCCAACCCGATGGCGCTGCACAAGAAAGCGCGCGTGCTGCCCTGCAGGATCAGCGCGACGCGGCCCGGCAGTACGTCATGTCTTCACAGGCCGCTCTGTCCGCACTCGATCAGAAGCTGGCACAGGTGAAAGAGCAGAAAGCCGTGGCAGGCGCGCAGATAAAATCCTGGCAGGATCGCTCCAGCGAGGCCGCCACGCGCATGGCAGAGATGAGCAAGCGCGGCGCGGCGATTGAGACCGAGGTTGAAAAGCTCGCTGATCGCCCGCGCGTGATTGAAGTCGAAGTGACCAAGCAGCAGGAGCAGCAGGATGCCCTGAACGCCGTGGTCGCTGAAAAAGACGCCGCACAGCAGTCGGCTGAACTGGCGCAGCGCGATCATGAAGACCGGTTAAACGCCACGAGCGAGGCGCTCAGTCAGGCACGCGAGGAACGGGCCGGAGCGAAAGCGCGAGCAGAAAATCAGGACTTGCGCCGTGTCGAGATGGGCCGGATTTCAGGCGAGAAATTTGAATGTCCGCCGCAATTGCTATCCGAGAAATGTGGATTTGATGAAGAGACGGTTGGTGAAGCCGGACTGGAATCAGCGGAACTCGAACGGCTGACGCTGAGCCGGGAGCGGATCGGGCCGGTTAATCTGGTAGCGGCCGATGAGTTGGAGGAATTGGAGACGGAGTGGAAAACATCCACAAAGGAAAGCAATGAGTTAAACGAGGCGATCAACCAGCTGCGCGGCTCCATCGGCAGTCTCAACCGCGAAGGCCGGCAACGGTTGCTCGCGGCGTTTGAAGAGGTGGATCAGCATTTCCAGCGGCTGTTCACAACCCTGTTTGACGGCGGCAAGGCGCATCTCGCCCTGGTTGACAGCGATGATCCGCTGGAAGCCGGGCTGGAAATCATGGCACAGCCACCAGGCAAGAAGCTGACATCTCTCACTCTTTTATCGGGCGGCGAGCAGGCGCTGACCGCGGTCGCGCTGATCTTTGGCCTGTTCCTGACCAATCCCGCTCCGATCTGCGTGCTCGACGAGGTTGATGCGCCACTGGATGACGCGAATATCGAGCGCTTCTGTGACCTGCTCGACAAGATGGTCGCGGAAACCAACACCCGTTATCTGATCGTGACCCATAATGCGGTGACGATGAGCCGGATGCATCGGTTATTCGGCGTAACCATGATTGAACGCGGCATTTCGCAGCTGGTGTCTGTGGATCTGGATGCGGCGGAAGAGTTACTGGCGGCGGAGTAGGGTTCCGCTTTCTCTAGAAACGCCTTTCGACAAGCTCAGGATTAACGGATTGGCCGCGCGGCCGTTTTTATCAATCCTCCAGAACCAGTCTTGGCCCCGGCCCTTTCAATCCAACGCGGTCCTCCGGATTATAGAGCTGGCATTTCTTCAGGCTCAGACAACCGCAGCCGATACATCCATCAAGCCGGTCCCGCGTCCGTTCCAGCTGTGCAATCCGCGCATCGATTACCTTGCGCATCGCTTTGCTGATCCGGGTCCAGTCGGCTTGGGTAGGTGTCCGGCCATGTGGCAGGCTCGCCAGCTGGCGCTCAATCTCTCCGATAGTGAGTCCCAATTGTTGCGCAATCAGGACAAAGGACAAGCGCCGGATATCCGAACGCAAAAAGCGCCGCTGGCCGCCGCTGGAGCGGAAAGGTTCGACTAGCCCCTTTTCCTCGTAGAAACGGATCGCCGAGACTGAAAGCCCGGTCCGCGCGGCCAAGGCGCCGATGGTCAGGGATTTGGTTTCAGTCATCTTAGTTCCTCTTGGTTTTCCTCCACAGTCAGGGATCCATCTCCTGCCCTTGCGCCATTTTGTGTCGGTTGGAGATGGGCTCCTGCCTGCGCTGGAGCACTGCGTTTAGATTTCCAGAATAATCTCTTGACCTCGACTTAGCTTGAGGTTGTACGAATCGCAAGTGAGGACAAGTAGTCCAGCAAAAATGTCTGTTCGAAAGGAGAATAGCCAGTATGAAGTTGAACCAGATCACCGTTGGATGTCTCGATTATGACACGTCCGTCAAATTCTATCAGACGCTCGGCCTCGTCCAGATTGTCGATGCTCCGCCCCGCTATGCGCGCTTTGAAACGGAGTCCGGAGAAACCTTCTCCATACACGCTGTGGATCAACTCCCCGAGCCAAGCGGATTGATTTATTTCGAAACTGGCACTCTTGATGCGGACGTTGCGTCTCTGGAAGCCAAGGGCATCACCTTCGACACACAGCCGACGGATCAGAGCTGGGGCTGGCGAGAAGCGCGGCTCCGCGACCCGGCCGGCAATGCTCTGTGCCTCTATTATGGCGGCGACAATCGCCGCTTCCCACCGTGGCGAATTTCAAACAGCAACCAAGGAAAAGGACATGAAAAATGACAATAGCAAAGCTGGAACATGTGAACATGACAGTCAGCGACCCCCAGCGGTCCGCCGACCTGATGCGCGACCTGTTTGGATGGCATATCCGGTGGGAGGGCCCATCAATGTCGGGTGGCCACACGATCCACGTTGGGACTGATGATCAATATCTCGCGCTCTATACCAATAAGGATGTGAAGACCGCCGATCCAAGCTTCCGCAAGGGCGAACCGATGAACCATGTCGCGATGACCGTCGATGATCTGGATGGCGTCGAAGCGAAAGTGATCGCGGCGGGCCTGAAACCCTTTGGCCATGATGATTATGATCCGGGCCGGCGGTTTTACTTTTTCGACTGGAACGGTATCGAGTTCGAGATTGTCAGCTACGCCTGATTGGGCAGATCTTCCCATCCGGGCCGTCAGCGCGTAACCTTTCACGATGGCGGCCCGAACCGGGCCATGGAGACAGACCATGCCCTATAAATTTCTCGATATGCTGACGACGGATAGTGTCCGCGCAGCCCAGTCCGAAAATGGCGCACGCGAACAGTGGGAAGACTTTCCCGGCGACCGCCGCTTTGATCATTTCGACGAACGCGCAGCAACCTTCATTGCTGCCCGCGATAGTTTCTACATGGCGAGCGTTTCAGAAAATGGCTGGCCCTATGTCCAGCATCGCGGCGGTCCAGCGGGGTTTTTGAAAGTGCTGGACGACAAGACGCTTGGCTTTGCAGATTTCCGTGGCAACCGGCAGTATATCAGCCTCGGCAATGTCCGGGCTGATGACCGGGTGGCCCTGTTCATGGTTGATTATCCCCGGCGCAAACGGTTGAAGTTGCTCGCGCATCTTTCCGTCCATCAGCTGGACGAGAACCGGCAACTCGCTGAGCAGATCATCGACACAGACTATCCGGGCGAGCCGGAGCGGCTGATGACCCTGACTCTGGAATCCTATGACTGGAACTGCCCGCAACATATTGTCCCGCGCTTCACGAAAGATATGGTCGATCTTGCGGCCAAGCCTTTGCAGGATGAGATCGCTCGCCTGACGGCTGAGAATGAGGAACTGCGGGAAAAACTGAAATAACATCCTAGTCATCCTGAACTTATTTCAGGATCCAGAGAAACCATCGCTGCAGCAACGATTGCTCACTCTGGATCCCGAATCAAGTCCGGAATGACGAATTCCAAGGTTCCGGCGCTGCCGACAACCGTCAGAGTGAGGGATTCACCAGCACTTTCTCACCGGTAGCTTTCTTCTCATAGCCCTTAGCAATCTCTGGATTAATCATGTCGAGCAGCGAAATCTCGCTGGAATATTCACTGTTGAATATCCCGTTGCGTTCTTCGACGGAATACATGCGCATTTCCATCATGCGTTCCATACCAACCTGTTCCAAATGCGGGGTCAGCAACCAGCCGCCAACACCCCAGTAGAGACCCAGGCCGCCACCCAAAATGGTTTCGCCGGTATCGAGGCGGCCATAGATGTAGACCTGCTTGTGCACAGTGGAACCGTAGACACTGAACTCAGCGCCGCGTTTAGCCGCCGCCTGTTCCATCGCGGTAAGGATATAGCTAGCCAGCTTGCCACCGCCGATAGCGTCAAAGCCCAATGTTGCGCCGGTTTCCGCAAGCGCATCAACCAGACTTGGCATGAAATCATCCTTAGTGCTGTCCAGTACATGGGTGACGCCCAGATCCGTCAGGATTTTCTTCTGCGCATCTGATCGGACAATCGCAACGAGTGGGATATTATCCTTCACACATAATTTCGCGAGCATTTGACCCAGATTGGACGCTGCTGCTGTATGCACTAACCCTTCATGCCCTTCGGCACGCATGGTGTTGATAAAGCCCTGCGCTGTCATCGGGTTGACGAACAGCGATGCCCCTTCCTTTGCCGCTGCGCCTTCAGGAAGTGGGACACACATCATCGCAGGCATGACGCGGTGGGTACGGTACATTTCACCGCCGACAATCGTCACGGTTTTACCGAGCAACGCTTGCGCCGCATCGCTTGCGCCGGCGGCGACAACCTTGCCCGCACCTTCGTTACCGGCAGGCAGTTTCTTACCCTTGCGGCCAGCAAAAATGCGCATCATTGCTGGATCGACGTCAGCAACCAGAGCCGGATGATCATCAACGGTTTCGGAACGCACCGTGTCCATCTGTGCGGGACTGAGCAACAGGCCCAGATCAGACGGATTGATCGGCACGGCTTCCATCTGCACGACGACCTCATGATCCTTGGGCTCCGGCACTTTATAAGGCTCTACGGATAGCACAAGCTTGCCGTCATCCGTTACGGTGGTGAAAAGTTGCTTTGCATTATCGATGCTCATTTGGAATTTCCTTGTTTATTCAGGGTTGGGTTCAAAAACTTCTGGATGCGTTCAGGGCGCTCATACGCTCAGCAATGATGAAAAACTCTTCCACCGTCTCGTCGATGATCTGTTTGGCAGTTTTTATCTCATCAATCAAACCGGATGATTGTCCGGCCAGGCCAACAGCGGCCTCCATGTCGCCGCCGAAATAGACATCCAATATGCCCTTGAATGTATCGGGCGGCATCAGGCCATCTTCATAAATTTTCGCAGTGCGCTCTGTCTTCAAAGCGCGGATGCAGGGCGTCGCTTTCTTGTTCAGGACATAGGTGCCGGTTTCCTTGGCATCCAGTATCGCCTGTTTGTAATTGTGGTGAACCGGACTTTCTGCGCTGGACACAAAACGCGTGCCCATTTGGACCGCCTCCGCTCCCAGAGCGAAAGCCGCCGCCATGCCCTTGCCGTCCGCGATACCGCCAGCAGCGACCATCGGTATGTCGGATTGGCGGCGGATGGCCTGGAGCAGGACAAGGGTCGAGACTTCTTCGGGATTTTTAAACCCACCACCTTCTGCGCCTTCGACTACCAGACCATCAATGCCCGCCTCCACGCATTTCATCGCAGCGTCAACTGTTGGAACAGCATGATAGACTGTAATCCCGGCCTCCTTCAGCGGACCGATAAATTTGGCCGGGCTACCGGCAGATGTTGTCACAAATTTCACGCCCGAGCCACAAATATGGTCGAGAATTGCCGGGTCCTTTAGAAACATGATCGGCAGGTTCACACCAAAGGGCGCATCGGTCAGGTCGCTCATCTTGGCGATTTCCGCCATGCAGTTTTCTGTCTCGCCAGATGATGTTTCGATAATACCAAGACCACCCGCATTACAGACGGCAGAAGCGAGTTGCGAACGGGCGATCCAGCCCATCGGTGCCTGTACAATTGGATATTTCGCACCAGTATGCTCGAGAAAACGGTTCATGGCTTTTGACCTTTCTTTGGGTCTTTCGTAGATTTGAAACCGGCCGATCAACCCATCGGATAGAGAATATCGTTGGTCACCGCATCGACGGCTGTCATCACCTCATCACCGAGCACCAATTCACTCGCGGCGAATATGTCGGCCAATTGATCTGTATGGGTTGCCCCGACAATGGTGGAGGCTACAAATTTATGCTGTTTCGACCACGCCGTTGCGAGCGTGACCGGAGCGATCCCGGCTTCATCTGCGATAGCCATAAACCGTTTGGTCGATGCGATGCTTTTCTCGTTCACAAAGCGCTCCGCCATTTTGAACTGGCGCTTGCCTTTCATCTCCAGATAGGCCGAGAACCGCGCCCCCTCTGGTTTCGCACCATCATTATATTTGCCGGACAACACCCCGCCCGCGAGAGGTGAATAAGGAATCAGGCTGACATTCTCTTTCTTGCAAACCTGCGCCAGCTCATCTTCGAAACGGCGGTTGTTCATGCTGAAATTATTCTGGATTGTACAATAGCGCGTGACACCGAGCCGCTCGGACGCCTCCAACGACTTCATCAAACCCCAACTGGTTTCGTTGGAGCAACCAATAGCGCGGATTTTGCCTGCACGAATTTGATCGTCGAGCACTTCCATCGTTTCATCATAGCCGGTGCCATGATCAGGCCAATGGGTCTGGTACAAGTCAATATAGTCGGTTCCCAGCCGTTTGAGACTATCATCCAAAGCCTTGACGATACTATGCCGATCGAGTGCGGTATTGCCTTGGCGTACAGCGGCTTGAAACCAACCACCGCTGGGCCCTGCCACTTTGGTTGCCAATATAATCGAGTCGCGATCTTTATCCTTGAGCCACCGGCCGACAATTTCTTCGGTCCGGCCAGAATATTCGAGCTTTGGCGGCACGGGGTAGATTTCAGCCGTATCAAAGAAATTTATCCCCGCGTCGAGTGATTGATCCATGATTTTATGCGACATGGCTTCATCAGCACCGGTGCCGAAAGTCATGGTTCCCATGCAGATATCGGAAACATGCAGGGCGCTCTTACCAAGACGGCGTCGTTTCATTCAGGCTCTCCGGGAGATTTTTTGATTTAACTATGCGGTTAAAGATGCCAGAATTACCATAGGTTGCAAGAGGCAATGTAATTATTCTGAGAAGAGATCTAATCTATCCGGCTTGTCCCAACACCAGGCAGGCAAGAAACATCAGAAATCCGGCAAAGCGGTTGGATCGGAATTTGACCAAGGCATCTTCACCGTCACGGGTGTTCAAACTGCTCACTTGCCAAACCAGGTGCAGCGCCATCGGTATTAATGCCGTCAGGCCCAATATCTCGGGGCGCACGATCCAGAAAGCCGCTGCCCAGCTGGCCAAGGCCAAGGCATAGAAGACCAGAACACCGGCCCGCACATTATCTCCGAGCCTAAGCGCACTGGACCGGATGCCGACCAGCGCATCATCTTCGCGATCCTGCAGCGCGTAAATGGTATCAAAACCGATGACCCAGAATATCGATCCAGCATAGAGCAACATCATTGCCCATGAAAAACCGGCTTCGATGGCAAGCCAACCGACCAGCGCCCCCCATGAAAAGACCATGCCGAGCCAAGCCTGCGGCCACCATGTCACCCGTTTCATAAAGGGATAACCTGCTACCAAAGCCAGGCTGCCCAGCGCGACAAGCTTTGCTGTCAGGTTCAATTGAAACCAGACGCCTAACCCGACGAGGCATAAGAGCCCCAGCCATATCCAAGCGGCTTTCAGAGACACCGCCCCGCTGGCCAGGGGTCGGGAACGGGTGCGCTCCACCTGCTTATCAAGATCACGATCGACAATATCATTATACACGCAGCCGGCTCCGCGCATCGCCACAGAACCCAGCAATAGCCACAGCAGTAAGTCCCAACGAAGCACTGCCCCACCAGCCAAAGCGACGCCCCAGGTACAAGGCCAAAAGAGCAGCCACCAACCAATCGGTCGGTCCAGACGGGCGAGCAGAGCATAGGGGCGGGCAGCGGCTGGCAAAAGGCCGACCAGGCCGCGATATTCGGTGTCAGGAACATTTGGATGAAGATCGGATGACATATCGCTTCTATACCGTTAGTCCTGAGCTTGTCGAAGACCGTTTTCACAAACCGATAATATCTTATGGGCACGGTTCGACAGACGCATCACTAACGGATATTTGCAGTTTATGCCCGCCACTCCCGCCTATCCCCCGCTTAGCGCTCCGCGCCTTTATGTAGACGTCGAACTCAGCGAGGGCACGGAAATCCGGCTGGACGGCAGCCATGCCCATTATCTGCTTAAGGTCATGCGGATAAAAGATGGTCAGCCCGTCAAATTATTTGATGATCGGACAGGCGAATATCTGGCCCATGTTATCATGCTCGGCAAACGCGATCTTATATTGCAGATTGACGCTAAAACGCGGGAACGGGAAGATGTGCCGGACCTTTGGTTGCTCGCAGCCCCGATCAAAAAAGATCGCTACAATTGGATTGCGGAAAAAGCGACCGAGTTGGGCATTGCCAGGATGATCCCGGTCCAGACCCAGCGTACCCAGAACACCGCCATCAAACCGGATAAGCTGCGCGCCCACATGATCGAAGCAGCGGAACAATGCGAGCGTACGGCGCTGCCAGAACTGGAACCACTCGTAAAGATCGATACTCTGCTGGAAAATTGGCCCGCTGACCGGCATCTTTTCTTCGCAGACGAACGGATCCATCACAGCGGAGAGGGGAGTTTCCGCAAAGCACTGGTTGCCCATGCCGGACCCGCAGCGTTGTTAATCGGACCAGAGGGCGGCTTTTCTGATTCGGAAAACGCCATGATCCGCGCCCTGCCCCAATCGGTCCCGGTATCACTAGGACCGAGGATATTGCGGGCGGACACCGCTGCGGTCGCCGCGATCAGTCTATGGATGGCTGGGCGTGGTGACTGGTCTTAAAGCTATAAAATATTGTGACAAATTAGTTTATCAATGAGATTCCATAGCATTGTAAAATTCTGTTAACCGCGCTTCTTGACTGAAATTTTTACTAAATATTCAAGCTATTCGTCCAATGCGATCCTATGAATGTGGGGACATTACATAAAGGATCTGACCGGTCCGCCGTGCGCCTATGGCTGGCGCATATGTTTTTGTGCCTCCTTGCCGTCTTATTCTCGCTTGCCACACCCAACGCTGCCATTGCACAAACTTTCACAGCCGATTGGACCAATCTTGGCGTTGGCAGTATTCAGGGCGTCCCAAGCGGGGCCTCTGTAACCGCTGGTCCGCGGACAGTGACGGTCACCCATACAGAAATTACCGACGGCGGCCCGTTTGAAAACTTTTACGGTACCGAAATGCTCAACTATTTTAATGGCACGATCGGGACCCAGAACGGCACATTGCTCTATTCTATGGACAATGACACATTCGATCCTGATGATCGTTTTGAGAGCGTGTTTTCCTTCAATTCCGGAGTAACCGACTTATCCTTCGCCGTTGCCCACGTTGATAGCGGCACCAGCCCGCGCAGCGACGGCGTCACGATCGAATATGATACGGGGACTGGCATCTGGCAAAATATCCGCAGTGTCCCAGCGACCTATACGCTGGGCGCAGTTGTCGGAAATGCGACACTATCAGGGGTGCAGGGTTTTGTTGGCACAGGATCGGCGGGCGGATTGACTAGTACAACCGGCAATATCAACGTCGATTTTGGCGCCATTTCGGTCCAACGTGTGCGTATCACCTATCATTTCGGCCAGAATCAAACCGGTAATCCTGCCGGTAATCTCCAGTATATGGGTTTGTCGGACTTTACTTTCGAAGTTCCAGGCACCCCTATTTCCGACCTCTCGCTGGCGAAAACCGTGAGCAATGCTACGCCGCTGAATGGCAGCGCGATAAGCTACACGCTGAGCCTCACGAATAGCGGGCCAGTGGCTGAAACAAATGTACTGGTAGAGGATATTTTACCGGCCGGTTTCAGCTTCACGGGAGCGACGGGCTTTGGATCTTATTCAACCGGTACGAATTTATGGACGGTTCCGAACATTGCTTCCGGACAAACCCGGTCGATAACAATTTCCGGAACAGTGACGGCGCCAGCAGGTGTGACCATCACCAATTTTGCCGAGGTTTTTTCACAGACCAATTTCGACACGGACAGCACCCCAGGCAATGGAAGCACCAATGAGGACGATGATGCGAGCCGCAGTTTTACGGTTCAGGGCACGCGAACGGCTGGAATCGCGCCGAATTTCGATTCGATTTGCCCCGTTGTCAATCAAACCCTGTTCGACTGGAATACAGCAGGTGTGACTTGGGCATCAGGGACGCTGAACAACAATTATACCGTTGCTAACATCGGGACGATCAATTTCGCGCTGAGCAATACTGGCGGGACCTATGATGATGGTTCACCTGAAGACAACAGTAACAATACTGGTGGATTGGCCGCCACCGAACAATCGCTTTACCAAAATTTGCAATTTGATAACCGCACGCAGGTGGCAACAACCGTGCTCACTCTGCCAACAGCAGTTCCCAGCTTGCAGTTCACCGTTTTCGATATCGATTTTGCTGCCAATGATTTCGCTGACAAATTAACTGTCACGGGTAGCTTCAATGGCGCTGCTGTCATGCCGACATTGACCAATGGTGTCGTCAACTATGTAGTTGGAAATGTCGCCATTGGAGATGGCGGTTCAAACTCGGATTCAGCAAACGGCAATGTCGTTGTTACATTTTCGTCACCCGTCGATACGATTACGATACAATATGGCAATGCCAGCACGGCGCCGGCCGATCCCGACGGACAGGCAATATCCATTCACGATATTAATTTCTGCAATCCGGCAACAACACTCAGCGTGACGAAAATTAGCAGTGTGGTCAGTGACCCAGTTAACGGGACCTCCAATCCCAAAGCCATACCGGGCGCCACAATAGAATATTGCATATTAATTTCCAACGCCGGTAGTGCCACAGCATCTTCGATAAGCGCCGCCGACACTCTACCCGGCAATGTCACCTATACAGCAGAATCGATGCAAAGCGGCAGCAATTGCGGGTCGGCAGCAACCTCAGAGGATGACGACGCCACAGGAGCCGATGAAAATGATCCTTTTGGAGCGTCCATCAGTGGAACGGTTCTAACCGCAACGGCCGCCAACTTGGGACCAGCAGAAGGCTACGCACTGACGTTTCAAGTCACAGTCGACTAAACGCGACGCTTGAGCCGCACCAGGACTTCATCCAGAGATGACAGAAACTTGGATCGGTCATTTTTGCTAAATGGTGGTGGGCCACCAATATTTTCGCTTCCCATGCCCGCACGCAGATCCGCCATAATAGCGCGTGTCGCCACGGCAGCACCAATCGAGTCCGCTGTGAACGGTTTGCCATTGGGCGCCAGCACCTGTGCTCCTGCCTTGATACAGCGGTCGGCCAATAATATGTCCGAAGTGATAACAACCGTATCAGCCGACACCTGGTCCGCAATATAGTCGTCGGCCGCATCAAAGGCATCGCTTACGACAACGCGACTGACCAAGGGGTGGGCTGGCACGCGAAAGTGGCTATTGCTCACGATAATCACCGGTACTTCAAGCCGATAGGCCACCCGGTAAATTTCATCCTTTACCGGGCAAGCATCCGCATCAACGTAAATTTGGATCGCGTCAGTCATAACGCGGTTTAGTCGCTTTTGGGCTTGCCTTCAAAAGGCCGCTTCCCGCGATGAGGTTTCTTCTTACCGCCAAAATCACCCTTGGGACCTGACTTCCGGTCACCCTTATAATCTGCCTTCTTTTTAAAGCCGTCACCAAATTCACGCTTGCCTTCACCGCCGCCGCCTTCACTACGATCTGGACGATCACCAGCGGGTTTGCGTTTCATATAAGGTTTATCGCCGTCGGCAGATTTATTGCCATATTTCTTTTTGCCTCCGAAATCGCGGCTCTCTGATTTTCCGCCACCGGATTTCCGGTCACCGAATTTTTTATCACCAAATTTCTTGCCGCCAAATTTCTTGCTGGCATTGCTGTAGTCCCGGCTACCGCCGCCATTGTCTCTGCGGCCGCCTTTGCGGTTGCGTTTGGCTTCATCGCGCGGTTTGCCTTCAAACTGGGTGATGCTGATGTCGTCGGTATCGTCACCACCAGTCTCTCGTTTTTCTGCAATCGCCTTGGTGAATTTTTCGACTACACGGCGAGGAATCTCGAAGAGCGTATCATCACCGTTAATCCGGATCGCACCGATTTCATTTTTGGTGATGTGACCACGGCGGCACAATACTGGTAAAATCCAGCGCGCATCGGCACGCTGATTATGCCCGACATTCATTTTGAACCATACGGTATCTTCAAAGCCCGGGCGCGGGCCGCTAGCAGCAGGTTGTGACTGCGCGCCACGATCCAGCATCTGCTCGGGCGCCGGCATTTTCGCACGATGGGATTGGACCAGCATCGCTGCAATTTCCTCCGGCGTTTTTTCCGCCATCAAGCGTTTTGCCAGTTCCAGATCGTCCTCGTCCACTTCAACGGGCTGAAGCAGGGTTTCAATCAAACGCTCGGCATCATTTTTCCGGATATCCGCCCGCGTTGGCGCATCTTTCCATTCTGCGTTGATTTTTGCGCCACGCAACATCGATTCAACCCGTTTGCGCCGCTGATAGGGCACGATGATAACCGCAGTACCTTTTTTGCCAGCACGGCCTGTCCGCCCCGACCGATGCTGCAAAGTCTCTGCATCGCGTGGAATTTCGACATGTACAACCAAAGACAGAGTCGGCAAATCCAGTCCACGCGCCGCCACATCGGTTGCCACACAGACCCGCGCACGTTTGCTGCGCAACGCCTGCATCGCCTGGTTGCGCTCAGCTTGCGTATGTTCGCCTGAAAGCGCAACGGCACTGAACCCGCGATCAACCAGGCTGGTATGAAGCCGACGGACCGCTTCCCTTGTTCCGCAGAACAACATTGCCGATTCCGCTTCATGAAAACGCAGCAGGTTGACCACCGCATTTTCGGTATCTGCAGGGGCAACAGTTATCGCTTGATAGGCAATGTCGCCATGTCCGCGGTCTTCGCCCACGGTTGAGATGCGCATCGCATCATTTTGATAGCGTTTGGCCAGATTAATGATTGGCTTTGGTATGGTCGCGGAAAACATCAAAGTCCGGCGGTTTTCGCCAGTCGCGTCCAGTATTTCTTCCAGATCTTCACGGAAGCCCATGTCGAGCATTTCATCCGCTTCATCGAGTACTGCTGCGCGCAGCTTGCTGAGGTCGAGCGCGCCACGCTCCAAATGGTCACGCAGACGACCCGGTGTTCCGACAATCACATGCGCACCGCGACGCAAGGTACGCCGTTCTTTTGACGCATCCATACCGCCCACACAGGTTGCCATCTGAACGCCAGCACCCTCATAGAGCCATTTCAATTCGCGGCTGACCTGCAAAGCCAATTCGCGCGTGGGAGCGATGACAAGCGCAAGAGGCTCTACCAGAAATGGAAAGCGGCCATTATCGTCCAAGAGCTGCGGCGCCATCGCCAGACCAAAGGCAACTGTCTTGCCGGAACCGGTTTGGGCAGACACAATAAGGTCGCGGCCCTGGGTTTCGGGTTCCAGCACAGCGGCCTGGACGGCCGTCGGTTTCGCATATTCGCGGTTTGCAAGCGCTTCGGCAAGAAGCGGGGATACTGAGGAGAAAGGCATATTCTTATTTCCGTGGCAAAGATTGAAAGCCGCGCGGAAATGCCAATCGCCTGCGGTCTGTGATAATATATCGTTGGTTTAGAGGGTTTGTGCTGCGAACTATATTGCCTGACCGGCAGCATGGCCGCTAGCCCAAGCCCATTGAAAATTATAGCCACCGAGCCAGCCGGTAACTTCTACAGCTTCGCCAATAGCATAGAGTCCGGGCATTTGCCTAGCTTCCATATTTTTCGACGATAATTCGGCCGTACTGATGCCGCCGGCGGTGACTTCCGCTTTGGCATAACCTTCGGTTCCATTGGGCATGAAGCGCCATTGGGATAGCCGCCTTGTAGCCTCTTCCAGCTTACGATCTGCCAGATTACCCAAGTCGCCTGAAAGCGCGATCCGATCCAATAGAGTTTCCGCAAGGCGAGTTGGCAGGTGCTCGTTAACGGCTTTGTTCAGCGAAACACGGGGTTGTTCCCGCTTTAACTGGGTCAGCCAGTCGGGCTTCAGGTCAGGCAAGAAGTTAACGCTTACCGCATCCCCGTGCCGCCAGTAAGACGAGACCTGCAATATCGCCGGACCGGACAAGCCTTTATGGGTGAACAGTGCTGCTTCACGGAAGGCGGTTTTGCCGCAGCTCGCTATAATCGGCGCGGATACACCGGACAACGACCGGAACAGAGTTTCTTCGCCCCCAAGGGTTAGCGGGACCAAAGCAGGCCGTGGCTCCACGACCTTCAGGCCAAATTGCCGGGCAATATCATAGGCGAAACTCGTCGCGCCCATTTTCGGAATAGACGGCCCGCCCGTCGCGATGACCAATGACGGGGCAGTCGCTGCCTTATTGCCATAGTCCACATGATATGTGCCGTCGTTGTGACGGATATCCGTTACCGATTGTCCCAGCGACAAAGTTACGGCGTCTTTAGGGCACTCATCCATCAACAAGGCAACGATCTGCTTAGCCGAACCATCGCAGAATAATTGTCCTAAAGTCTTCTCATGCCACGCAATGTCATATCTGTTGACCAAGGCGACAAAATCTTGTGCCGTGTAACGGCTAAGCGCCGATTTGGCGAAATGCTTATTGGCTGAAAGATAGCGATCCGGCGCTGTATTACTGTTGGTAAAGTTGCAACGCCCACCGCCGGAAATCAGGATTTTCTTACCTGGTTCGTCGGCATGATCTATTAATAATACCTTGCGGCCTCGTTGACCGGCAATGGCTGCGCACATCAGGCCAGCGCCGCCAGCACCAAGAATGATGGCATCATATTTAATGGGGATGTTGGTCATGATTGAACGCCATTCTACGCCAAAGCTCAGATTAGCAAACAAAAATTACCTTTGGCAAAAAGCGATCCGACCCAAGCCATTCAATGCCTGGCTTCTGTACAAGAAACCTTTGGCACGACGCGCTGCGAAGCAAGTTAGGGTTTGGCAGCACCTATGCGCCTCCCGTCCCCGTCGACGCGAAATAATCTGACCGGTTTAACCAACCCGAGCCGAACGAGATTATTTTCATGTGTCTTCATATGCTCAGCAAACTTGTCACCGGCAAGCGCGCGGCCCACAAGCGCGTTTCGTAACGGAGGTCGCACCGAGACTTTGATTGTATTTTGCCCGACGCGAGCAGCATCCGTGATATCAAGCAGAAATGGGTGGGCAGAGGCTTTGCCTATCTTGGTGCCGTTGACTGACACGCTCGCAACGCCCTCTACCTGCCCCAGATCGATCACATAGCTTTCGTCTGCGGCTGCACCCTGCAATAAGAAATCGCTACTATAAACCATCGGGCCTGCAGAATATTTCAACGCTTCGTCCTCCCGCAGTTCGATCATCCGGCCTTTCATCACCCTCTCGATATCGCCTGCCTTCAGCGTCCAATCATCCAACACCCGTGTTATGACACCTTTTCCCCGGACTAAACGGGACAGCGGCCTGCCCGTCTCGTCAAGCGTTTGCGGGGTAGACACCAGGAACACGGCCTCCAGCGGACCTAAAGTAAGCGGCAATCCACCCATATTGTCATCAGCGGCCCGCCAAACGCGTCCTTCCATGGGATCAAACCAGTAGCGGTTCAGACCATCATCGCCAGTCAGTTTAAGGACGCTGGTCGAATCTTTGAGCGAGAGGTTGGTAAAAAAGTCGACTGTCTCGCGTGCACCCACCACCCGGCGGACCCGACGAACACTCTCGTTTCCGGCCATAGTCAATGATCCGGCAATTTGGTCGACCAGCTGGCTTTGGGTTGTCGCAATCCGATTAGCGCTGAGTTCGGCTATGCGCGCGCGCAAAACTTCATCGCCGGTTCCGGCGTTCTTGAAACCGTTCTGTCGCTTCGGCGTTTTGCCGAAAAAACGAATTTGCGTGCCGTGATTAGCAAGAAAATCCAGCGCTTTTGCAGCCGAAAGCTCCATTGTTTCGGTTTCAAAAACGACAACCGCTTCGATATCGTTGTGAAAACCACTGCCTGCTCGACGCCCGCGCTCTTCTAGTGCGTGACCGTTTGTCCAAGCCCATGTCATGCCCCGCCTGTCGAGTTCTTGCGTCAGTTTTGAAACCCGGGACAACCAGGCAATACGCGGATCGCCATCGTCCTTTGGCGCTTTGAAGAAAGGAAGTCCTGACAGATCGATACCGGGCTTGCCACGCTCTGGCTTATCGGCATCAGGCATACAGCCTTCGAACAGAAACTCGTCTGAGAGCCCTGGCGTATCGTCAAAAAAGGAAGGAAAACCAAGCCAGGGATAGTAGATAAAAACGTCAATTTCGGGCTTGCCCGACTGCAGCAATTTTTGGGTACGGCTCATATAGGCGTTCAGCTGCGGCTGCGCATCCCACATGAGACTCCCTTGGCCGTAATTTTCGCTGAAATGGCTAAAATTGGCGGGACCTGAAAATGGGTGCCAGGGAACGTCGCCGAACCAATTATCATAGGGCTCGCCTTTGGCATCATACGGCATGCCGTGATAGATAATCTGGTTGACGCCAGAGGCAAATAACAAGTCGGCTGCGGCCTTGACCTGCCGCGGGGTGATTGCATAATCGCGATTAATCCAGACAAAAGACTCTGCTGTAATCAAAGGGCGATTATATAGAGCTCCCGCCGATGCCGCCATTTTCATAAATGCGGTCGAGCCACCGGCATAAAGCTGTTCGATTTCCGGAATATGATTGGCGCCAAGCGCACGGATTACATCAAGATCCATGCCATAGCTTTGCCCGCGCGAATGCAGGTTCCGTGCTTCCGCCCAGTTGGCCGACGTCTCCAGAAAACGTTCAATAATCAGATCTGACAGTGTGAGCTTATAATCGTGCCGGACCCGCGCATCATTTTCCGAAAGCGTGTATCGCGGCGTCGCGTCAACATGCGCGACGTCCCACAGAAAATAATTGTCGGTAGCATCGACCAGCACCGCGGGAAGATGGGGTCGTAAATCATAACCCCGGCGTTTTTCGAACTCGGTCAGAATGTCGTGAGCAGCCAGACGATCGACCTTGAATTCCAGGCTGTCGTTGAAAAAACCCTGGAACGCTTTGCCGTAATGATCCTGCAAACCAGTGCGGTTTCCGAACGCCCAGTTATAATGACCGACGACCTGATCCTGCCGAAGATGGTCGAGGACATAGCCAGGAGTTTCATGGGCGCCGAAAGTGGGTGCCTCACCGGAAGGAAGGATATAAGTCGCCACGATTGTCCAGTCTCCTGCGGGCGCTTCCCATTCAATATCATTGCCGGTTACATAATCGTCCAGAACTATCGCGGTCGCGCTATCCAGCTTGATCGTATCGGTCACATCCAGGGGATTGCTGGAATGTTCGCCGCCCAGCCGCCGCATCGCCACGGCACTTACAAAGCTTGCCCGGTCGCTCGGAAAATCCCCAAAATGGGCGCCGAAGAAAACTTCAGCGAGACCAAGGATATAAGCATTGAAACCAGGCTCTGGTCGCGGCAGGCTTGTGCGAACCGTCTGCCCACCCTGAACATCCAGATGCGCGCTGGCCAGACTTTGCAAACCGTCCTCCAGCAACACCTGCGGACCGCCCGCAGGCCAACCACTCAGATGGTTGAGATAGACGTCCATGCCCAACTGCTCCGCACAAGTCATCGTCGCCGAAAGGGTTTCGTAATAGTCGTGGCTTGCAAAGGAATTGATCTTGGCCTGCAGTGCTTCGTCTTCAATTTTTTCCAGACCAATTTTGAAGGATTGGATTTCCACGCCACCGATACCGCGCGCATCCATCAGGCGAAGCTCTTCACAGGTTTGCTTGGCATCAACATCGCCGCCCGGCCACCACCAGCGTGCCCAGGGGCGGGTGCTCGGATCAACAGCAGAAAGAGTTTGCAGATCAAGCGCGGGCGGGCGAAGCGGCGCATAGTGAATATTCGCTGGCGCGGCTTCGTCCGCATAGGTGCTGATGCTGGGTTGGCCAGCGATTGCAGCAGGTGGTTCGAAAGCATCGGTCAGCGCGCTTTGCAAATAAATAAAGCCCGCAACGCTGGCTATCAGCGCGATGACGATCAGCCCCAGCACGGCATAACCGCTCCATTTCATAACACGTTTCATCCGGATTTCCTTAATCCAATCGAGTGAGGCACGGGGCTGGGCACCAGGCTTTTAAGCAGCAAAACGGCCTGATGTGTCGCAGGCGTCATAGTCGGACAATATGGCTTGCATCCGTTCCGCCACTGCGCTTTGCAGCTCCGGATGGGTGAAGATATGGAAGCGGTCCGCTTCGATGGAGTCCAGTGTCCAGTCGGCCACCATGCCCGGATCAATCCCTCCGTCCACCAGCGCTTTTACCGAGTCAGGCTCATCCGCTGCTGGCGCTTCGTCCCGGACGGACGGACGGTTTTCACCGCTCCTGTGGATGTTGGTGCGAACAAAGGCGGGACTGAGCACGCTGACCCCGATATTGTCCATCGCCAATTCCAGCTTCAAACATTCAGAATAACCGACGACTGCGAATTTTGTCGCGGAATAGGGCGCCATATAGGGCGCGGGCAGATATCCGGCGATTGAGGCCGTATTGATAATATGACCACTTTGCTTCTGCCGCTGCATTATGGGCACAAAGGTTTCCACGCCGTGGACCACACCCATCAGATTAATATCTACTGCCCAGCGCCAGTCCTCAATCGGGGTTCCGCCCGCTGGTCCGCCAGCGCCGACGCCAGCATTGTTGAAAAGCAGATGAATCTCGCCCCGCGCCTTCAAGGCTGCCTCGGCGGCTTTTTCCACGCTTTCCAGGCTAGCGACATCGCATGCGACAGCGGTCACGCTAGAGCCAAGCTCGGCCTGGGCGGCCTCCAGCGCGGCCTCGTTCACATCTGCGATCACAACCCCGGCGCCGCGGGCTTTTAGAGTTTTGGCCAGCGCCAGCCCGATGCCGGATGCCCCGCCTGTTATGAAGGCGGACTTGCCATAGATGTCAGTCATTATTCTATCCTCATCGTTGCGCGCGGCTTGCTGGAGACGCGGCGGGTTTCGTATCGGATCCGGGTGAAGTAGATGGCAGGCGAAACGGTGGGTCGGGAATGGCCTTGCCGACATGATCATAGCCAATTTTCCGTCGGCTATAGACCGGGTCAAAGGCGCCGGTTGGCGACGTCAGCCGAGCGACGACCAGCAGCCGTTTCGTTTCCGGAATATTGACAGGGATGCTGATATCCTTGCGGACCAGCGGGTCGAGAACCAGCTCCATCGGCCGTGAACGGGATTTCACCCGCCCGCTGTTATCAACAATGAAGATATCCGCAATTACCGCTCGCTCTTCATAATCATCATTGAGCAGGATCAATGGCACTTTGGCCTGCTGCCCGTGCGGATAGGATGCTTCATCCCAGGCGCGCAGATAGATGAGCTGTGGCGCGAAGGCGCTTTTTGCATATCGCTGCCAACGTGGTTCCAGCTTCAGATTTTCAACATCGATAAAGCTGTCACAAGTTTTGCTGGTCGATTTCACCTCCCAGCTTTCGGGAATATCGGCTGCGTCATCGCATTTCGACAAATATACAAAATGCTGCACCCCGGCATAGCCGCGCATTGCCCGCCAGTAAGCCGTAAGCTCCGCCATTATATAAGCATAGCCTTCCAGATATTCCTGCGGCGTTAGCGTTTTGCCTTCTGCAATATTGTCAAAGGACAGCTTACCCAATTCGGTCGGCCGACCGCGATGCGTGACCCATAAAAATCCATATTCGTTGTTGATAAACGGATGCTCAAGTGCGCCGGAATAGGTAGCGAACGGCCCCCAGGTGGCTTGCGGTGGCTGCCCATCCATGGTTGTGAAATCATCCAGCGAATACCGGCGATCATTCATGTTGAGCGCACCCCCGGCATTCAGCTTATAGGGGTGCTCCTCAATCGGGTCGTTGAGGCCAACCGGCGGTCTGTAACCGCCATTTTCCCATTGGCGGGTCGGATCCATGTCACGCACACGCCGGATCACTTCGTCGGATATCGGATTGTGATTTTCATTGGCCGCATCCCACCAACCGATAGACGCATGGTTCCAGTTTTCACTCACCCATCCGCGAAATTCTTTTTCAAGCTCCGCGACAGACCAGCTGGCTGACTCCGTATTACGAACCACAGACCAGAAGCTATATTCGTCAGCCACGATAAAGCCGATCTCGTCCGCCATATCATACCAGAAATTCGGCATGCGTCCGGTATGGTTGCGAAATGAATTCCAGTGAAAATCTTTAGGATGACCGCTCAACAATTCGCGCACCCATGCCTTGTTCCATGGCAATTGCCCGCGCTGTGCATCCTCGAAAAACCGGTGCAGGCCGATATTGGTACCGCGCAGATAGTAGAGCTTGTTATTCAGGTAAAAGCCCTTGTCCGCACCGCTGCGCCATTCCACCTTGCGCATTCCAAATCTTTTTACCCTATCATCGCTTGGCATAACCGCGCCGTCAGCATCTACCCGACCCAGCTGCGCGTGCACCTGATAGAGAAATGGGTTTTCGGGCGACCACAGCTCATAATCCTGCATATCGACCGTCTGCTCCACCAGCTTGGTTTCTCCGGCCGGCACTGTGATGTCGATTTCTGTGCTTAGGGTATCAGCAGCGCTACCGTCTTTCCACGGCTGGACGTCTTGCACCAATATGCCGTTATAGTCTTCGGCGCCGCTGTTGCGGACGATCGTTTTGATTCTAACCAAGCCATTATCGATTTCGGGTTCAATTTTTACATTTGCAATTGATGCCTGATCCGTCAGAATCAGGCTGACCGTGTCCCATAATCCGGGATACCATCTTTCTTTTTCATCATCATCACCCGCCGGGACAAAACTGGGCAGCTGGCTACGATCCGCGCCCAGCCGAACGACCAGTTCATTGGTCTGGCCAAACTTAATCGCATCAGAAGCATTATATTCGGACAGCGAAAACGTCCCGAAATGCTCACCCAACGGCTGTCCGTTGAGCCAGACTTTGACACCGTTCTTCGCTTTGTGGAGGCATAAAAATGCCTGCGCGGATTCTTTTTCAGGCGCTTTGAATTCAGTGCGGTACCAGAACACATCGCGCTGACCGCTTTCTATGCCCGTTTCAGTGAAAGCCGGACGCGCATCGGTGATGAGCCCGGGAACCGGCGCTTTATGACCATAGGTTTCCGGCAGCGTGTCCGACATTTTACTTTCGGCCACGTCCCATGTGCCATCCAGCATCAATGTACGGCGTGTTTGTTCACCCCAGTCGACATGGCTGCCTTGACATGCAGCAACCGGATAAGATCCTTCGACCGTCGCTTCATAATCATCGGACGGCTCAAAAGTGGTCAACCAGCTTGAAATCGTCTCGTTGTTCAGCATCCACGTCACGATAAACGCACGGTTAAACCAACCGACGGCGAGTAGCACGAGGATTACCGCAAATAGTGTCGCAAGAATTTTAGGAAGCGATTTCAGCATGATGCGCTACGGTCCTACAATCAAAATTTCAAAGCCAGGCGCGCGCCCCATGTTCGCTGAGCCTCAAACGTGCGAAACTGGGCATAGCCACCCTCATCAAAGGGCATCGGCACAATGGCTGCGACAAAATTTTCGTTTGTGAGATTGCGGCCAAATAGGGACATGGTGGCCCGCCCATCCCAAAATGTGACGCCAACTTGCGCATCAACCAGAGTGTAGGCATCAATCCGGCTTTGCGGGTCGTTAGAAACGAGACTGAGCGCATCATCGCGATACTGAAATCCGCCCTGAATATAGGCGTCAACGCCTTCGCTGACGTTGAAATCATATCGAGCAAGACCGTTAAGAATCCATTCTGGCGCATTTGCTAGCGGTGCTCCGGAAAGATCCTGTGCCGGGGTGGTCGCAAGATTGCCAGGGTCATCGGGATCAATCCTGACTTGCACGCATCCTTGTGCCTCTGTCTGGAGACTATAGCATGGTGCTTGCTCGAAGCTTTTATACTTGGCGTCATTATAGGACAGGGCCCCTGACAAAGTCAGGCCATTGACCGGCATGAAACTAACATCGACCTCCACACCTTTTGAAACAGCCTTCGCGGCGTTTGAAAGGGACACAACCAAAGTATTGTCCGGACCGCGAACCAGTGATTGCGCTTGCAAATCCTTGATCGTGGTGTGGAATGCCGTCACGCCGATCTGAAGACGATCGCTCAAACTGCGATAACGAAGACCAGCCTCAAATTGCAGGGGCTTTTCCGGGCGGGCAATAGGCAGTCGTTCATCGCCATCGGATGCGGCTTCGACTATATCCTCACCTGTCACCAGGGCTGCTGATTTATAACCCTGGGTAGCGGTTGCAAACATATTGAAATCATCTGAAAAGTCATATTTTGCACCAAGTCGCCACGTCACGGCATCGTCATCATTTGCAACCGAAACCCTGCCCGGATCAAGAACACGGAACAGGAATGGCGCGACAATCAATGGTGAAACCGATGTCGGCGTCTGTGCCAATGATTGGCCGGCTTTCAGTTCAGACCGCAAGAGTCGCAATCCGCCGATCAGCGAGAATTTGGGTGTCACCTGATATTGGCCCTGCCCGAAAATCGCATAATTATGCTCCTCGAAATCTGAGGCAAAATCTGTACCGGTCAAGCCCGGAGCCGGCAATATCGGCGGCAGAACGCCCGGGGCAAACGATCTCAAATTCAAGCCACCCGTACCAACCTGTCGATTGAACTGGTCTATTTCCTGCCAGAAATAATAAGCGCCCAGAGTGTAAGTCAGCTTCGTGTCACGCGGTGAGGATAATCGAAATTCTTGGCTGAATTGTGATTGTTGCTGCGCGCCGGAATTAATCAGCAGGAAGGGCTGTGGAATAAGATCAGCATCTTCTTCCGAAAAAGTGTCCCACTCACGCCAAGCCGTCAGTGAGGTAAATTCAAGCTCTCCCCAATTCGCCGTCAACTCGGCAGAGAGTCCGTTCACTTCACTTTCCGCGATCCAGTTAGCGTCAGAAGCGATCTGCCTGTTTTTGGGACCCGGTATTATACCGGCTCTCAGCGACTCCAAGCCAATGGCATTAAATGCTCCAGGCCCAAGACTTGGCAAAAGTCCTGTGCCTGGGACGTCTGGCGATAGCTGCCTGTATGTCAGGCCACCGGGCGTATTATCCCGGCGCGAATGATCCACGTTGAGCAACAGATTTACCGAATCGCTGAATTCGAAATTGATCTTGGCTCGAAACCCATATTCGTCCCGATCCGCTAGATCCCGTTGAGGAGCATTAGGATTGATATTCTCGATGAAACCATCTCGCGTGTTGCGGTATCCCGAGATGCGGGCAGTTACATTGTCACCCAGTGGCCCTGATATTGCACCGGACAGATTAACTTCGTCAAACGAACCATAAGCCACGTTCATTTCGGCCGTTAGGTCATTTGTTGGGCCCTTGGTAATGATCGAGAGGACACCGCCAGAAGCATTTTTCCCGAACAGCGTTCCTTGTGGTCCGCGTAGTATTTCCACGCGTTCGACATCGGAAAAATCAAAGAGACCCGCACCTGTTCGCCCAATGGTAACACCGTCAATCGACAGCGCTACACTTGCCTCTACACCAATATTGAAGACGCCCACCCCAACTCCGCGAATGGTCATCGCCGATTGGCGCGCATTGATACCGCTACTGAAAAGAAGGCCGGGTGCAACATATTGAAGCTGTTCAAAGCTATCAATTTGACGATCCTGCAACTGGTCACCCGAAACGACTGTAGTAGAAATGGGCACATCCTGCAGATCTTCCTCAACCTTTTGTGCTGTCACGATAATAGTGTTGAATCCAGCATTCTCGTCTTTGCTGCTTATGTCGCCGGTTCCGTTGGCCTCCGTTTGCGAAAACGCGGGCTGAGAGCTGATGAGCGCTCCCAGAATAATTGAAGACGTAAGTAACAAGTTCTTGTGCCGACAGGCCATTTTCATCCTCCCATAGTGAACACTTAAGTGTCTTTATGAATCTGATATTCGTCCATTTGGACTATTTGTCAATCGACAAATCCGGCCTCTGACAGAAAATCGTCCGTCTGTGTGGTTTTCTCGCTCTCTTGGGGACGATATATTGCCATTGCAGATGCCTTTCGGCGCCCATACTGATCCGGTTCCTAGGATTTTCCAGTCAAACTCTCGTCTGCGATTCGTTTATTCGCAGCAATCGCCTGAACTATTTCAGCATGTCGATCCTGATCGAGATCGAACCGTCGCGCGAGTAAAAGACAAACAATATAAAATGCCATTGGAACAAGGGAGACCAGATACCGAAGCCCCTCTTCCGCCTCTGGCGTTTGCACTTCATTTGCCCGGTATCCGACAAGATCGAGGCCTATTCCCAATATACCAACCGCAACACCCAGGGACACTTTTTGCGCAAAAGCCATCAGGCCATAGATTACTCCTTCCGCGCGAACGCCCGTCTTCCATTCTCCGAATTCCACGGTGTCCGGCATTGCCGCAGAAATTGACAGATAGACGGCGCCCGTCCCCACAGCTCCGAAGACCATCAGTGGAACGACAAGAGCTGGCGACGAATGAGCCAGCAGAAAAAGCGCGCCATTGACTGTAATGGAAATGGAAAATGCACTGAGGAGAACAAATTTCTTCCCCCGCCGCTTCGCAACCCAGCCCCAGAAAGGAACCGCAAGAGCGATCGTGAGCGCATAGCCTCCAGCGAACAAACCAAAGAGTGACTCTGATCCAAGATTATATTTCAGGAAATAGAGACCGGACTTTCCGCCTATCGTCGCGCCGCTGCCGCCAATGAATATAATGGCAAACAGCAGCCAGAACGCTGAGTTTTTTGATAGCATCTCGATGATATGACCGATGCTGGGCAGCGGTTCTTCTGAATCGGCCAGCGATTCACTTTCGCGGGTCACAGCAAAACACACCAGGATCGCCACCACCGAAATAGCTGCATAGATCATGGCTGTCCGCCCGAACCCCACCGCCAGGTCGCCATCTCCAAGCGCCTTGGAAAGATCCAATGTAAGCCCGGCGACCAGCGCACCCGATATCGCCGCAAAGAGCAGCCGCCAGACCACCAGCGAACTGCGCTCGTCAGCATTTTTCGTGAGCCGAGCGATCAGTGAATGATAGGGAATGGCCACCACCGTATAACATGTGCGAAACAACAAATGCGTCGCAGCAACAAAAACGATAAGCTCGGTCCCTTCGAGATCGGGTCGGTAGAACATCAGCGAGAGAGACAAGGCCAGCGGCACACAGCCGAACAGCATATAGGGCCGATACCGGCCCCAGCGCGTTCGCGTCCAGCTAGCAAGCACTCCAATCACAGGATCCGTAATGCCGTCCCAGATCATCGCCGCCATAATGATGGTGCCAGCAACGGCATTGGGCAAACCGACGGCATCGGTATAATAGAATAGAACAAAAGTGTTGGTGATATTCCAACCGATTGAAATCCCGAAATCGCCGAAACCGAACCCGATCCGGGAACGCAAAGTTGTCGTCGCCGCACCAGGGTCGGCGAGCATTTTATCGCTTGCTACGGTCACGCGAAGGCTCTGCAAAAAGCGCGCAGCCGATCCGGTTTGGCCAAGTCCATTGTCATCCTCTCCCATTTGTCGTCCAAATGGACTACTTTCAGTTTATCGTAGTTCAGTCAATGCCGATTAACCCAAACGAGGAATATTTCTTTTTACGTCCATTTGGACGATTTTTGTTGCGTGCATGAGTTTGATCGGCAATTAAGAGCTCAAGAACAGACGTTTGGAGGGATCATTGATTAGTCGTATCGCCGCGGGAATCGCCTTGTCGCTTTGTCTGACGGCCTGCGGAAATCCGCTGGAAGCTGCGCCGGCGCCAGTCGAGGATGACGATACCCGGCTGACTCTGAATAACGGACAGATAATCGGGTTCAAATCCAGTGACGGAGCGCATGTCTGGCGGGGCGTGCCATTCGGCGCATCGACTGCAGGGGCAAATCGTTGGCGCGCACCACGCCCTGTTGCGCAATGGGACGGCGTTCGCTCTGCCATCGCACCCGCATCGCCCTGCCCGCAATTTTCCAGAGAGAAATCCATCGCCGGAAAACTGACCGGATCGGAAGACTGTCTATATCTGAATGTCTACGCTCCCCCAAATGCAACAGACCGTAATCTTCCTGTCATGGTTTGGATCCATGGCGGCGCCCATGTCTGGGGCATGGCCAGCGAGCGCGACGGTTCCAAACTTGCCACTGGTCAGGATGTTATTGTCGTAACGGTCCAGTATCGGCTCGGTCCACTTGGTTTTTTCGCTCATCAATCCCTGCGGGAATCGGCTGAACAGCCTTTAGATAAAGCCGCGAATTTTGCTCTTCTCGATTTGATCGCCAGCCTGAGGTGGGTTCGGGAGGAGATTTCCGCTTTTGGTGGTGATCCGAACAATGTGACTATTTTTGGTGAAAGTGCCGGCGGTCAAAATATCGCCGCCTTAATCGGCTCTCCGCTGGCGAAGGGTCTTTTTCACAAAGCCATTATGCAGTCAGGGGGCTTCGACAGCGTGCCTCTAAGCAAAGCCGAGCATGCCAATAGCGATTATTACAATCCAGCTGCGGTGGTTGTCGACAAGCTTGGCTTTCGGGGTATTGACAGCAAAAAAACCGCGCGAGCGCTTCGGGAGACTTCCGTCGCTGATCTACTCGCCGTTTATGCAACTGAGAAAATAGCGGCCAATGCGCGGTTTCGCTATAATGACGGGGAACCCGAATTCCCCAATATTCCTTCCGTAATTTCCGACGGTGTGACTTTGCCGCTGGCTCCGCTTCGGTCCCTGTTGTCCAATCAGGCGACTTTTAATGCTGTGCCAATGATCATGGGCACGAACCGGGATGAACTCAAAGCCCTCTTCCAGGCTGACCCCGCGCTCGTAAAGAAACATCTTGGCCTTTTCCCGGCTGCACGAGACCAGCGTCTTTATGATTTGATAGCGGAATATGCCAGTCGGCTCTGGCGAATCCATGCCGTGGACGAACCCGCATCACAGATGGCGCGTGCCGGCCATAAGGCGGTCTGGGCCTACCGCTTCGATTGGGACGAAAGCGGGTCCATCGGGATGACCAACCTTGCCAAACTCTTCGGCGCTTCGCACGGTTTTGAAACGCCTTTCGTCTTTGGCACTTTCGATGATTTCTCTGACGAACTAAAATATTTGTTTCCCGACAAATATGCCGAAAGCCGCGATGCCCTAAGTGCAGTTATGAGTGAATATTGGGCCGCCTTTGCGCGCAGCGGACAACCCCGTCGATCAGCCGGCCCAGAATGGCCGCGCTATACGAATGGACCACAGCGCCAACTTATGCGGTTCGACAGTGAAAGAGACAAAGGTGTTGGAATTCTGCCCGGCGCAGACTCCATGGGTAGATGGATTGCCGATTTGCAGAATGACAAAAGGATTTCGCAAACGGATTTATGCGCGATCCTGACCGTGCTCAAGACATATCACGACGGACATGTAATTCCTCCTCCTGCCCGCCGCCAAATAAACGCCTTACGGCAATCCCAATGCCCTACCGGATAGCGAAATGACGCAATATTTTGATCAACTCCTTGAACCAGCAACAGAATTGAAACCATGACAACATCTTCTGCCGATCACGCCCTTATCGAGAAAGAGCTCGACGACCTTATTCCGACACTGAGTCTCAAAGAAAAGGTAGCGATGATGTCGGGAAAAGACTTTTATAAATATTATTTCACCGTCGATAATCGCCAATTTGGCGTGCGCCCCTATAATGCCGGTGGCGGATGCGATCGGATCGGTCTGCCGCCGCTCAGCTATGCCGACGGGCCAAGAGGTGTACGCCTCCCAAATGGCACCACTTGTTTCCCCGTTTCCATGGCCCGCGGCGCAAGTTGGGATGTCGAACTAGAACGAAGAATCGGTGTTGCGATGGGCGTCGAAGCCCGCGCCCTTGGTTTGACCTTGTTGAGCAACGTCTGCATCAATCTGCTGCGGCACCCGGCTTGGGGACGATCCCAAGAGACTTATGGCGAAGACCCTTACCATCTGGGAGAGATGGGCGCAGCTCTGATAGAGGGCACACAATCCCAAAATGTCATGGCCACTGCCAAACACCTCGCCGCCAACAGCATCGAGAACGCCCGATTCAAGGTCGACGTCACCGTCTCTGAACGCGTGCTCCGAGAGGTTTATCTGCCACATTTCAAACGGGCGGTAGATGCCGGATGTGCAACGGTCATGTCCGCATATAACCAAGTTAACGGCCATTATTGCGCTCATAATAAGCAGCTTTTGCGGGATATTCTAAAGGACGAGTGGGGTTTCGAGGGCTTCGTCCACTCAGACTGGGTGAAGGGCGTTTACGGTGCCGACGCCGCCGAATCGGGACTCGACATAGAGAATCCCGAACCCACGTTCTTTGGTGAAGATCTGATTTACGCGGTTAAGAGTGGCGAAACGAAGGAAGCCGTGGTCGACGAAGCAGTACGCCGAATCTTACGCATGCAGTTGCGGTTTTCTCGTGCTGCCGACCCGCGAACCTATTCGGAAAGCGATATCGGCTGCGCAGCGCATACAGAACTTGCTCGTGAGGCCGCTGAAAAAAGTATGGTTCTTCTGAAAAATGATGACGCGCTGCCTCTTGCCAAAGACGGCGCCCGGATCGCGGTACTGGGAAAACTGGCAGACAGAGTGAACCTAGGTGATCATGGATCATCCAACGTGACACCACCTTATGCAGTCACGCCTCTTGCTGGTATTGAAAAACACGCCGCGGAGCTTGTCAAATTACAATCAGACACAAGCGGAGACCCATCTGCCTCCGCGACGCTCGCAGCAAATAACGACGTAGCAATTGTAGTCGTGGGCTATACCTATTTCGACGAAGGCGAGTTTATTCCCGGGGACGTGGCCCTTGAGGAAGTTGAAGATGAAGAAGAAGCCCATCGAGGCGGGGACCGCAATTCACTACACCTTCCGGGGCCCGATGTTGATCTCATCAAATCAGTAGCAGCAACCGGAACAAAAATGATTGTCTGCGTGATGGGTGGCGGCGCAATTATGATGGACGAATGGTTCGAGCTCGCCGACGCTGTTCTGATGATATGGTATCCGGGAATGGAGGGCGGCACGGCTCTCGCGCGCATCCTGTTCGGTGATGTTTGTCCGTCCGGCAAACTGCCTTTTTCCATTCCCGCCGACGAGAGTCACCTGCCCTATTTCGACAAACACGCGGACGATATTACTTACGGAATGTATCACGGTTACACCCTATTTGACCGGGACAGCGTCACCCCCGCGCTGCCATATGGTTTTGGCTTGTCTTATACGCAGTTCGACTATGGCGAACCTTTACTCGAAATCATCGGCGACCTTGCGCGCATTCGTGTTGAAATAACGAATAGCGGAACTGTCGCCGGCGCCGAGATCGCCCAGCTATATGCCGGTTTTAAGAACAGTGAGATTGATCGACCTAGCAAGCTGCTGCGGGGATTTGAACGAGTAGAGCTCGCAGCAGGGGAAACGGCGATGGTGGAATTCACGCTCAATCGCACCGCATTTACCCATTATGATGAAGAGGCAAAAGGCTGGCGTCTGGATGCCGTTCCTTTCGATATATTTGTCGGCCCTTCATCGGACACCTTAACATGCTGCGCGACTCCATTGGTTTGGGACGACTAACGGTTTGTTGGCAATCTTCAGCGGGCGTTCGAAACCAGTGGCAGGCTCACCGACCCTCCATAAACTGTTTGTGTCGCAACCACCGGCCCGGCTTTCGCACTCCATAGTCCAGCCAGGTTAAAATGCGGCGCAAATGCTGGCGCATTGGAGGACGAAATATCCAGGCGGATCCGACTGCCCGCCATTAGCGTCCAATCAATCGGCACCATAGGAAAATTCAGGGCCACACCAGTATCGGGTGCATATTCCGTCTCAACCCTATCCCCTTCCCGGGCTGATAGGGCCAGAATATCATCGCGAATGTTCAAGATGCGTCCATCCTCAAATATTTCCGATACCCGAACGAAGAAGGCCGTATCCTCAGCATTGCTCGACACATCAAGCTTTACGTTTATCGAGCCAGCAATACGACGAGACGTCAGCGACGACGCTGAAACGAAAGACAAGATATCGGGGCGTTTGCAAGCGGCGTCTCCTTGGGAAGCTACCGCCGGCGGCGACACCGAAGCGTTTAGCATGTAAGCTCCGCCAACGGTTGGAGCTGGCGATGCCGGATCATATGTGAACTTTGCCACTGACCGCTCGACGGTGGCTTCACCTTCCATGGCGAGCACACCAGCACAGTTAGAAGCCTTGTCCAATTTTGTAAGCTGCAGGTTGTGCCTTTGGCTCGCGGGTGGCCAAGATGCTGATTTCGTCCAGCGATCTGCACCGTTGCGGTAATATAATATCCCCGGAGACAGGTAATCGGGCAGCGGTTTTCCCCGCAGATGATGGTCAAGCCAAGCAAGCGAAGATCGAAAATATTGCACGGACTGATCCTCAACTGATAGATCACCAGTCTGTCCTGCATGCTCGCCAGGCTGTATGATAAGAGTGCTTTGCGCGCGCGTGGGCAAGGTCGTAAAGCGTTCAAGTGTACCTTCGAGGAAAAAATCATGCCAGCCGGCAACCCACAATACGGGAATATCGATGGCTTCATGCGCCCTTCGTAATTGCCTGTACTCCGCGCTTTGCCAATAGGCATCACTCCGCAGCGGATGGCTGATGAAATTTCGATAATCAGACCATGCAGCGCCAAAAATATTGGGATCAACGTCCAAAGCTGGCCGTGCCGTTATAACCTGAGATTTCCAGATTTCAGCAGCATCTTTATTTTTCCCTGATGGCATAAAAAGCTCTGTCGACCAAAGACCTGTAACCCCTTGCGCAAAATGTCCTCCACGATAGACAATATCGTAGACGTCTCCGTGTCCAAGCATGGGTATAATCGTCTTGACCTCCGGCGGAAGGCGGTCGGCAACCGCCCATTGCGAAACGGCAAGATAAGAAAAGCCAATCATAGCAATATTGCCATCTTGCCAGTTCTGATCAACCAGCCAATCTAAGGTTGCTTTACCGTCTTTTGCTTCGTTGACGAACGGGCGCCATTTTCCTTCTGAACCAAATCTTCCGCGAACATCTTGGTGAACGCATGCATAGCCGTAGCGCACAAGCGGGTGACAAAAGAGATATTTGTTGAAGCTGTAGGCATCGCGGACCAAAACTGCCGGCCAAGGCCCTTTTCCTTCGGGCAGGAAGACTTCTGTCTGCAGCTCTATACCATCATCCATCTCGACCCGAAAATCGAGAGTCCGTCCGGCCTCGTGCGTATAGGCCGGTTTGTCACCCAGATAAGGCGCAACGCCCTGTTCCACAAAATATTCCAGCAAATCCGCGCCGAAAACAACGAGCATAAGGGCGCCGGCGCCAAAAGTGATAGCGGCCCATTTGATGATGGCACGCCCCGTCATATTGTCTTCTCCCTCTTCAATGGCACGCGTTGCAAGTGCCGAGATTAGCTGCATGATTCGCATGGTCAACATAATTCATCCAATTGGACGCATTGACCTACTCGCTAACTCGCACTAGCTTACTCGCAGCAGGATTGACGCCAATCGCCTGATAAAAGGGATTGTTCGCGTCATCATATGAAGTCGGGGGTTAATAGACAGATGAGCAAGGCAAAGGTGGCAGCTATGGAACCGTCTGAGACAAATATAGATAGTCTGAACCACCGCGTTCCCGTGCAGGCCCGCTCGAAACAAAAGCGTTCCGAAATATTGCATCAGGCCCGGATCATCTTTGCCGAAAGAGGATGTGATGCGGCAAACGTCAGGGACATCGCGGCAGCAGCGAAGACCACGCATTCCATGATTCGATATCATTTTGGTACCAAGGGTCAGCTGTGGCGGGAATCGGTCAGGGACATGTTTGAGCTGTTGGATCAAGCGCTCGCATTGGACGATGAATCCTATTCCACATTAGGTGGGTTGGACGGTTTCAAAGCCTATTTGCAGCGCTACATCCGCTATAGTGCAGCCCATCCGGAACATGCGCGAATTATGATCATGGAATCTGTTCGCGGCGGCGACAGGCTGGATTGGATTGTCGAGACATTCATTCGACCACTCCACAAAAACCTGAGTGAGCGCTTCGAAAACAGCGGTGGGATTAATGGCATGCCCAACATGCACCCAGTTTCTTTCGTCTACATTCTGACGGCAGCCTGCCAGATGCCGTTCGTCCTCGCTCAAGAGGCAAAAGCTCTTTACGGCGTCGACACTTTGGCCCCTGAGATGGTTGAAACGCACGTTGATTCCGTGATGAACCTCTTTTTCGAGGGGCGCTCAGTAAAATAGCCTGCCTAGTTCGGCTGCGAAAAAGTGATTTACGAACCGACTGGGGCCGACCTATTGGGTGAGACATGGAGCAACATTCAAAAGAAAGTACACGCGTCCGGCTGATCGAAGCAGCGATGGTTCTTTTTGCTCGTAACGGTCTTGATGGGGTTTCCCTGCGGGCTGTAAATCAGGCTGCAAAGGCGAAGAATTCTGGCGCAACCCACTATCATTTCAAAAACCGCCTTGGACTGATCCGGGCCATGGTCGAACACATCAATACTGCAACACCTAGCGAGGTGGATTTGATCTTGTCCAGTTTACCCATTGGGGACGACGAGCAATTAAAAGCTATAGCCAGTTTCTTCAGCCCCGTTCTTGTAATGCGCTATTTGCGCCCCAAAGGAGAAGACGCGTTAGGGTTTCTTTCCCAACTCCTGCAAAGTCATGATCCTAATATTCAAGCCATTTGGGAGCCGGTTTTCGGCCGGGGCAAGAAAAAAGACCTCCAAAGGATATTTGATGTTTTCCCCAACCTCGATTCGATAGTTATCAAGCGGCGCCTCATTTACTCGACCCTGAATATCGTGCACGGCCTTGCGAATGATAGCGGGCTGCACCGGACGATGTTCGGTGACTTGTCGATGAGTGACGGCCCAGAGACTTTGGTCGATCTCCTTCAATATATTAGGGGCGGTCTTGCTAACTGACCCCTCTGTCGAGTTTCGCGTAGGAACCGCTATTTATCGGTTCTCCATGACGCCGAAATCGCATAACACCATCGTTCAGCTTACCAAAACGCAGTTGCCGGATATCGAGCGCATAATTCTGGGCGAGCTTCCATGGCCAACGGTCACCTTGTTTGGGCAGAAAATGGCTCGCGCGCTGAACATAGCCGGATGTGAAATTTATGGCATTTTCGCGCCCCATGCCCGGATCATCCAGTTCCGGCACACATTCAACATATTGCCTTTCATCCATGAAGGACATCAGCCGCCCGATATATTCCGAAACCAGGTCTGCCTTGAGAGTCCATGATGAATTGGTATAGCCTGTCGTGACCGCAAGATTTGGCACTCCCCCAAACATCATGCCCTTGTAAGTTACCAAATCACCGGACACGATAGGCTCGCCATCTAGGGAGAGTTGGGCACCACCGAAGACGTTGAGTTTCAACCCGATTGCCAGCACAATTATGTCAGCAGACAACTGCTCACCGGATTTCAACAATATGCCGTCCTGCGTAAAATGATTGATCCGATCGCTCACTACCGAAGCGCGTTTCTTTCGGATCGACTTAAACAAGTCTCCATCAGGCACCACGCAAACGCGTTGATCCCAAGGATTATACGATGGAGTAAAATGCTGCTTGATATATTCGCGCGGCAAATGCTTTTCCATTTCCTTGAGGAGGTAGCTCTTAGCCCGTTGAGGGTAACGCCGGGCCAATCGATAGGAAATCAAGTTCGCCAACACATTTCGCCAGCGGGTTACCGCATAGGCAAAACCACTGGGCAGCCATTTGCGAAGGCGATTCGCAAATGCGTCCTTTGCAGGCAGTTCCACCACATATGATGGCGTGCGCTGCAGCATAACCACATGATCCGCCGTCTCAGCCATAGCGGGGACTACAGTGATCGCGGTTGCTCCAGAACCGATCACAACGACGCGTTTGCCAGCATAGTCCAGGTTTTCCGGCCAAAATTGCTGATGAACAATCTGGCCCTCGAAAATATCTTGACCTTTGAAGGTAGGCGCATGCCCCTCATCATAATCATAATAGCCCGAACACAGATGTAGAAAATTACAGGTCCATGTCTCGGCTTCCGCTGTCGTCTCATTTTGAATGACCAGCGTCCAAATCGCCCTTGCGCTATCATAATCTGCCGCAACCAGTGTGCGATGAAACACGATCTTTTCATTTAGCGCGAGTTCATCGACCGTCTCTTGCAGATAAGCCATGATATCAGGGCCGTCGGCAATGGCCTTTACGCCGACCCAAGGCTTGAAAGCAAAACCAAGCGTATGCATGTCGCTGTCCGAGCGGATACCAGGATATTTAAACAGATCCCATGTCCCGCCGATTTCGCCTCGTCGTTCCAATATTGCAAAGGAACGATGCGGGCTGCGCTTTTGCAGATAATGTGCCGCGCTGATCCCTGACAAGCCGGCGCCGATGATGAGATTATCAAAATGTTTTACAGTTTTCATGCCCGACCTCTTGGTTGATGCATTGGATCATGGGCCCTCAAGGCCGCGCAGCCGAGAGGATCTCCGGTCACGATTTTGCAAATAAATTGCCCAGCTTTCCGGCAAGAACCATATTACCCTTTACCGCCAACTTACCGGTCATGACGGCGCGAATCCCATCCACTTCGCCTTTCATTATTCCGGTAAAAGTTTCAGCGGAACAAACCATTGTTGCATCTGCTGGTTCATCGGAAGCGGTTATATTTGCTGGCGCGTCCCTCCCATCAAAGTAGATTGTACCAGCTTCCCCCATATCCACCTTGATAGTTCCGTTGATCGTTGCGTCTTCAATCAAGTGTGGTTTCAAACCTGCGATGATCTGTTCAGCTACTTCACTCATATCAAATGACCCCTATTTTTAATGACCGTGATCGTCCGTACTGTGCCGAAGCCTCGGCGTGCAGAGCCACGTCCATAATCAGCCTGAACGAAAAAGTAAATCATTTGATTTAACGGTTGTGGTGAGAAAATATGGGTCACCCGAAGCGTGCTTCGAGCAGCGGGTAAATATCAGGAGTGGCGAAAAATTTATGATATGCAGCGACCGCTGCACTGGGATAACCATTCAATAGAAGCGATCAGGACGCATATGGTTATCTGGGGCATAGCGCACCGAACAGCCTGAAGCTGCCGATAACGGGGTGCGCTGGGAATATAAGAAAATGGTGGAGCCTAGCGGGATCGAACCGCTGACCTCTTCGCTGCCAGCGAAGCGCTCTCCCAGCTGAGCTAAGGCCCCTTATGCGGCGCGTTTAATCTAAGCGCGCCGCTTATTGCAAGCCCCAAATGGTGCCTGCGGGTATCAAAATCAAGTTTCAGCGTCGTCGTCGTCGCCTTTGCCTTTGCTAACGCCCAGATCGTCGTCGCCGCCCAGATCAACTTCGTTGTCAGGAGACGGCTCATCATCATCGATGTTGATGTCGAGATCATCATCATCAATCGAATCTTCTTCTTTTTTCGCGTCTTTTTTGGGCGCTTCTTCAAACGGCATCGGTTGTTTGGATTTCAGGCTTGGCTCTGGCGTCCATGTTTCATCACATTCGATGCAGGCAACCGGGTCCTCTTTACCCAAATCGTAAAAACGTGTTCCGCATTTCGGGCAGCTTCTCTTCGTGCCCCATTCTGGCTTTACCATGGCTGGTTCCAAATCCTTATTTGTCAGTAATATATAATGACCGCTCGCAAGATTTACGGAATCGATCAATCAATCGGGCCGCGCCTTGCCATAGCTCAGCCGCGCTGTCAAAAGCCGTTTCACATCCTGAAACGAATCATGCGCGATTCAACCGCGTACGACTGCATTATAAAGCCCATAAATGACCAGCAAACCGACAGATCAGACGATAATGGAGGCCAAGCCAGCTTCATTCAAGCCAAGCGGTCCTTTGACTGGCCGAATAACGGTGCCGGGCGACAAATCCATTTCCCACCGCTCGTTGATTCTCTCTGTGCTCGCCATTGGCAAGAGCCAGATTAGCGGGCTGCTGGAAGGCGAAGATGTTCTGGCGACTGCCGCCGCATTGCGGGCAATGGGCGCAAAGATTGAGAAAAAGGGCAGCAGCTGGACGGTACACGGCGTCGGTGTTGGCGGATTGATGCAGCCGGAAACGGCCATTGATCTCGGTAATAGCGGAACCTCTGTCCGCCTGCTCATGGGTCTTGTCGCTTCCCATGATATAAGCGTGACTTTCACCGGCGATGCCAGTCTTTCCAAGCGCCCAATGGGCCGGGTGATTGATCCACTGTCCAGCATGGGCGCTGATTTTACAGCGCGGATGTCATCGGACGGCAAAGCTTGCCTGCCACTTACTGTGCGCGGTCTGTGTCCCGCCGTTCCCATTGAATACCGACTGCCGGTGGCGTCGGCGCAGGTTAAATCCGCGATCCTGCTTGCGGGTCTAAATGCGCCGGGTGTGACGCGCGTGATAGAACCGGTTCCCACCCGTGATCATAGCGAAACCATGCTGAAAGGCTTCGGCGCGAACCTGACAGTGGAAACTGACAGGGATGGCAACCGGATCATTTCGTTAACAGGCGAAGCCGAACTATCACCGCAGAAGATCAAGGTGCCCGGAGACCCGTCCTCTGCAGCTTTTCCGGTCGTCGCCGCGTTACTTGTTCCGGGATCGGATATTGTGGTCGAGAATGTCGGCATAAACCCGACACGTGCTGGCCTGTTCACAGTTTTGCAGCAAATGGGCGGTGATATCAGCTTCAAGAAAAAACGCACCGTTGGCGGGGAACCGGTGGCTGATATTCATGTGAAACACAGCAAGCTGACAGGTATTGATGTTCAGGCAGACATCGCTCCGAGCATGATCGATGAGTTTCCAATCCTTTTTATTGCAGCCGCATTGGCAGAGGGAACAACTACTACCAGCGGTCTGCATGAACTGCGCGTCAAAGAGTCCGACCGCTTGAGCCAGATGGCCACAGGTTTGAGCCTGTTGGGCGTGGATGTAACCGAGAAGGAAGACGGTCTGGTTATCACTGGAAGCGGCGGACCGATTCCGGGTGGAAAGAAAAAGACAGCCATTAAAACAGCGCTGGATCACCGCATCGCGATGAGCTTTGCGGTCGCTGGTCTGATTACAAAAACAGGCGTTGCGATTGACGATATGAGCCCGACAGAAACCAGCTTTCCGGGATTTGCTGATTTGCTGGCCACCTTGCAGGGTAGCGCCAAATGATTATCGCGGTTGATGGCCCTACCGCCTCTGGCAAAGGAACCATTTCCAAGGAGTTGGCCAAGCATTTTTCGCTGCCCTTTCTCGATACTGGCCTGCTCTATCGCGCGGTTGGATGGACCTTGCGAGAGCAGCACGGAAATGCGGATAATCCGGCCGACGCGCTTAAGGCCTGCATATTTGATGCCGCATTGCTCGATGAGCCGGGCTTGCGCAGCGAAGCCGTAGGCGGCCTGGCTAGCCGGGTCTCGGTCCATCCCAAGGTGCGCAATGCGTTGGACAAGCGCCAGAAAGATTTCGCCTATCAACCGGAGGGCGCAGTTTTGGATGGCCGCGATATCGGGACCGTAATTGCGCCCGATGCAGACGTAAAACTGTTCGTGACCGCCTCATCCGAAGCCCGCGCCGTTCGCCGTTTCGAAGAAATGAAGCGCCGCGGGGAGAAGGTGAACTTTGATGATATCCTTGCTGATATTCTGAAACGCGATGAGCGAGACCGCAGTCGGACGACCGCACCGCTCAAGCCCGCGGAAGATGCGGACTTGCTTGATACGACCGATTTGACTATAGGCGACGCCGTTCAACAGGCAATTGCCTTGGTGAATATGAAGATAAGCCGCCGGCGCGACAAAGATCCGGCATAGCAAAAAAGCAATATGCAAGACGGAATGGTGCATAACCGTTCTGGCTTTGGCGCAGCTTTTTCTGTTTTGGCTGACGCTGCATATCACCAAATTATCGCAGTTTTCTGGGGAATATGGCTGTCACATGCGGTGGCGGTTATATTTTGGTCCAAGACCAGCGGAACCAACCGCTTGGCCCGAAAAAATGACTATTAAGGAACTCTTATATGGCCTCTACGGCATTTCCCAGTCGCGACGATTTCGCGGCACTATTAAACGAATCAATTGGCGGTGAAGATCAAGGCTTTGAAGGCCGCGTGGTCAAAGGCACCGTTGTCGGCATCGAAAATGATATGGCTATCATCGATGTAGGCTTGAAATCAGAAGGCCGTGTAGCGCTGCGCGAATTCGCCGCTCCCGGGCAAAAAGCCGAACTTAACGTTGGCGATGAAGTCGAAGTTTATGTCGACCGCATCGAAAATGTGAACGGTGAAGCCATGCTGTCCCGCGACCGCGCACGCCGCGAAGCTTCTTGGGACAAGCTTGAAAAAGAATATGACGAAGGCAACCGCGTTGACGGTATTATCTTCGGACGCGTCAAAGGCGGCTTCACGGTTGACCTTGACGGTGCCGTGGCCTTCCTGCCCGGTAGTCAGGTTGATGTGCGCCCCGTGCGTGACGTGACGCCGCTGATGGACATTTCTCAGCCTTTCCAGATACTGAAAATGGACCGCAAGCGTGGCAATATTGTTGTATCGCGCCGCGCGATCCTCGAAGAGACCCGCGCTGAACAGCGTAGCGGACTTATAGAGTCTCTGGCTGAAGGTCAGGTTACCGAAGGTGTTGTGAAAAACATCACCGACTATGGTGCATTTGTAGATCTGGGCGGCATTGATGGCCTGCTCCACGTCACCGATCTCAGCTACAAGCGGGTCAATCACCCGAATGAGATGATCAACATCGGCGATACGCTGAAAGTTCAGATCATCAAGATCAACAAAGACACGCAGCGTATCTCGCTCGGCATGAAACAGCTTGAAAGCGATCCTTGGGATGCTGCTTCCGAGAAATATGCCGTTGGCACGAAACTGACCGGTTCGGTTACCAACATCACCGAATATGGTGCTTTTGTTGAGCTCGAGGCCGGCATTGAAGGCCTTGTCCACGTTTCCGAAATGAGCTGGACCAAGAAAAACGTACATCCTGGCAAAATCGTCTCCACCTCTCAGGAAGTGGATGTGATCGTTCTGGAAGTCGATACCGAAAAACGCCGCATTTCGCTGGGCCTCAAACAGGCACAGTCCAACCCATGGACCGACTTTGCCGATACGCATCCTGTCGGCAGCACGGTTGAAGGCGAAGTCAAGAACGCGACCGAATTCGGTCTGTTCATTGGGCTTGAAGGCGACGTGGACGGCATGGTTCACATGTCTGACATCGCATGGGGTATTTCCGGCGAAGACGCACTCAACCTCCATCATAAGGGTGAACAGGTAAAAGCGATCGTTCTCGACATTGATGTAGAGAAAGAGCGTATTTCCCTTGGCATGAAGCAGCTTGAAAAAGGTGCACCTGCAGTTGGTGGAACCGATACCGGCGGTCTTAAGAAAGGTTCGGTTACCACCGTTACCGTGCTTGAAGTTCGCGATGGTGGTCTGGAAGTCCAGGTTGGCGACGATGGCGCAACTGGCTTCATCAAACGCACAGACCTTGGTCGTGACCGTGATGAGCAGCGTCCTGATCGCTTCCAGGTTGGCCAGAAGGTCGACGCGATGATCATCGGTTTCGATCGCTCCAAGAAGCCGAATTTCTCGATCAAAGCCCATCAGTTGGCTGAAGAGAAACAGGCTGTCGAACAGTTTGGGTCTACCGACTCTGGTGCCAGCCTTGGCGACATTCTGGGCGAAGCGCTGAAGAAAAAAGAAGACTAAATCTTCGGGCAATCGTCCGACCAGATTTCAAGAAAAAGCCCGCTCTTGCGAAAGAGGCGGGCTTTTTCATTTATAGCCTTAAGCGCTTGCCGAAGCAGATGCGGCCAATCCGTCCCAGATCAAGACGTATTACAATGTAAAATCCAAAGTGCATTGAAAACACGTAAATTTTCTGCCACTATCCTATTATTATCGTTATGCCGCACGATGGTGTCGGCAGGAAGCGAACAGCAGAAATTCCGTGGTTGCCCCACAATCGGAAAGGCATGCGTATGATACGTTCTGAACTGCTTGAAAAGCTGGCCGAAGAGAATCCTGATCTCAAGCCGGATGAAATTGAGAAGATTGTTGACTTATTTTTCAATCAGATAAGCCAAAAACTAGCGGAAGGCGGACGCGTCGAATTGCGCGGTTTTGGCGCATTTTCGACTCGTGAGCGCAAGCCGCGCATCGGTCGCAATCCGCGCACGGGAGAATCAGTCGAGGTTCCAGCGAAACGCGTACCCTATTTCAAGCCTGGCAAAGAAATTCGCGAACAGCTCAACAAGCGCTGACCTTATGTCCGGAACTGTCAAATATTTGGCAGGCTAACGAAAATTATCAAATTAGGCATCTCAGCTCTTGACCTGCTGCGCTCAATGATGCTTGTCGCATGTTCCAATGCAAGTTGGATCTACCGGTGCGGACGTGGCGAAATGGTAGACGCAGCAGACTTAAAATCTGCTATCCGAAATGGGTGTGCGGGTTCGAGTCCCGCCGTCCGCACCAGTTTTCCGATAATGATTGTTATTTGGTGCGCCCGACAGGAATCGAACCTGTGGCCCCCAGATTAGGAATCTGATGCTCTATCCGACTGAGCTACGGGCGCTTGTCTGGTTTTTAGCTGCTGTATAGCCGATAGACCAGCTTCAATTTTGCGACTTAGGTGGCGTAACTGGCAATGGGAGCGGCATTATCTCGACGCCCTCATCCTCTAGCTCAGCGACATCTTCGGCTGAGGCTGTGCCATGGATCGGTGATGCATCTTTTTCACCATAATGGATGGCCCGAGCCTCTTCCGGAAAACCGGCCCCTACCCATTTCGATTTATCGAGCATCTTGGCCTGCGTTTCAGCGAGCTTGTCCATCAGTTCCTTGTATTCCGCTGGAACCTGAACTGCGTTCTGTATCGGCTGAGTGTCGCCCGTCGAGCTGAATGGATCCGTTTGCTGAGCCGAGTTGGTTATATCGCTTGAACGCTGATTGGTTTTGATGCCAATATTAGGTGCCATGACTGCCTTTTCGATAACGCCACATCCACAAGTTGGGCAATCAATCAGACCTTTTTGCTGCTGTTCTTCATAGTCACGAGACGAACCAAACCAGCCCTCAAACTCATGTCCCCCATCGCGGCAGATAAGATCAAAAACGATCATACAGTCCTCTTGGGCGCTTCAAAGACACGGCGATTGGTAATTGCAGGAACGCGGCTTCGCACCTTCTCAATGTCGGTCAAGTTGATATCGCATATTCCGACGCCGGTATCTGTTCCCATGTCCAGCAAAACATCCCCCCAAGGGTCAATGACCATCGAATGGCCATAAGTTGTGCGGCCGTCGTCGTGCAGACCGGTCTGCGCCGCCGCGACAACGAAAACCCCTGCCTCAATCGCACGGGCACGCAGCAATATTTCCCAATGTGCAAGGCCAGTCGGGACAGTAAAGGCCGATGGTATCGTGAGGATATTAGCTCCAGCATTAGTAAGCGCAGCATAGAGCGCCGGAAACCGGACATCATAACAAATGGATAGACCAAGAGTTGCTTCCCCAACCGAGGCCGTGATTGCTTCCGATCCGCCTTGATAGGCCGCCGATTCGCGCCATGTTTCACCAGTATCCAGGTCCACATCGAAAAGATGGATTTTATCATAGCGAACAATGATCTCGCCAGCGGGGTCGATCAGAAACGCTCGATTGACCCATTTGCTCGTATCGCTTGCATCTATCTTCATCGCCAGCGAGCCGATGGCCACCCAGATATTCTCCCGGGCAGCCGATTCACGGGCTTCTTGCAGAACCGGATCATCCTGTTCCTGGTAGATATTTGATTTCGCGCGGCTCCGGTTACGATCAAGCAAACCAGTCATCTCTGGCGTAAACAGAATTTCAGCGCCCTTTGCGGCCGCCTCGTGCACATGCTTCCGCAAGGTCAGTGCATTGACAACAGGATCTATACCGCTGCACATCTGAGCCAAGGCGATACGACTAGGCAACTATACGGCCAGGAGTTCGTCCAATTTTCCGGCATCATCAAGCGACGCTAGATCATCAGAACCGCCAATATGGGCACCGTCGATAAATATTTGCGGCACCGTTGTTCGACCGCCCGAGCGCTGAACCATCTCTTCGCGCTTGGCACCACCCATCGTGATGTCGGTTTCTTCAAACGCGACGCCCTTTTCTTTCAGCAACCCTTTTGCGCGAAAACAATAGCCGCATGTGAATTTGGTGTAAATTTCGACTTTTGCCATAGAACCATTCCAATATTTGCCAGTTATCTTGCAGATGGCCCCGATCATGAGGTAAATCAACTCTGCTAGGCATTGCTGCTTATTTTAATGAGGCATTATCATAGTCTTTCAAAACTCTCGCCCAGCAAAAAACCAATACCCTCTCTGCACCGGCCTCTTTCAGCCGTCTGGCACACGCATTGGCGGTAGATCCCGTGGTATAGACATCATCGACCAGTATGATCGTCTTTCCCACAAGGTCATTTTGTCTGCTCGGCGATATCGCAAATGCATTTTTGACGATTTTCTGGCGCTTCTTCGCCGACATGGATCGCAGCGGCGGCGTGGCATTTTTACGGGTTAGAATATTGGTGTTCATTGCAAGTCCGCTTTGCCTGGAAACAGTCCGTGCGATAAGCGCCGACTGATTAAATCCGCGCGACCATATGCGCCAGCGATGCAGCGGGACCGGGATGATGAGCGCGTCTGAAGGAACCTCATTCAAAAAACGCAACAAATGTCGTCCCATTAATTCCGCCATTCCCAGGCGTGCTCCATATTTCAAGCGCATGGCTAGCAGGCTACTCTTGTCGTCATATGCCACCACAGCCCGTACGCCATCATGCTGAGGTCTTTCCTGAAGACAGGACGCACATTGTGCACCTTCCCCCTGGGCGAAAGCAAATGGCTTTCCACAGGTGCTGCACCAAGGCGGATTCAAAAAATCGAGATCTTGCCAGCAGGGCAAGCAAAACCGATTATCCGCGTCGACGGTCACACCACATATTGGACAACGCGGTGGCAAAGCAAAATCAACCAACGGTTTTAACAGAGCCGAAAAATATCCCATTTGCCCTTGTCGCCCGTTCCCTGCGAAGGCACAAGACCATATGCAAGAAGCAAACAAACCCAGGGAATTATTCGACCGTGAACGCCGTCGCCACTTTCGCGATCGCGCCTTCTTCCGAACCAAAGGAAAAGATTTCATCGGCCAAATCATGGCTGATGAAATATTAGACAGGCTTTCGCTGGTAAAGCGGGACTTCAAAAAATGCCTGCTGATTGGGCAAGCGGGACATCAGCTCGCCTCCGCTCTGAAGAACAAGGGCATTGAGACTGTTACCGCCGATTCCGCCTATGCTTCGGTGAATGCAACGCACGGCATTCAGTGCGATGAAGATCGACTACCATTTGCTGATTACAGCTTTGACCTTGTTGTCAATGTCGGCACGTTGGATAGCGTGAATGACCTGCCCGGCGCTCTGGTGCTGACGCGGCGCATCTTGGAACCGGACGGCTTATTACTCGCATCCTTCATTGGGGCAGAAAGTTTCACTACGCTGAAATCCCTGTTAATGGAGGCGGAAGGCAACCGCGTTGCGCCACATATTCATCCGCAAATTGATATACGTACTGTTGGTGACCTTGTATCGCGCGTGGGTTTGACCTTGCCTGTAATAGACAGTGATGGCCTGGATCTAGCGTATCGGGAATTCAACAAGCTCATCGATGATATCAGAGATATAGGTGGAAGCAATGCGCTGAATGGCAACATCCGTCCACTTCCGCGAACCATTTACAAACGAGCAAAAGAACTATTTCAAAACCAAGCCGATGCGGAGGGCAGAGTAGCTGAGCATATTGAGCTCGTAAATATATGCGCGTGGGCGCCCCATCCCGATCAACCGACACCTGCACGTCGCGGCAGCGGCCAAGTATCACTTAAAACGGCTCTGAACAAACCGACGGTGTGATTATAGCGCTATAACCAATTGCTCGACCAAAGGCTGGTCGGCGGGCGGCATATCAAGATGCTGTAACTCATGGACCGGAAGCCATTGCATGGCACTCGCTTCCAGATTTATCGCCTGACCTGTCCATTCATGACACGTGTAGAGCAATAGCAAAAGATGTTTGCTATCCAGAGATTCGCTAGCGAATGCGAGCGGCTTCAAGGCGCCGGTCTCGACAATTAAACCCAGCTCCTCTTCCAATTCACGTACAAGCGCACTTTCTGGAGTCTCACCAGCTTCGACCTTGCCACCGGGGAATTCCCAAAGACCTGCCATCGGCTTCCCTTCTGGGCGTCGTTGCACCAGAATATGATTGTTCTGATCAACCAGAGCTGCCGCAACCACGAACAGATATGTCGGATTATTTTCCACTTTTTTTTGCGATGTAAGGATTTTGTTAATCCCTTTCTGTGAAAAACGAGTTGTTCGCAACTTAGCAGAACCTTTGAAGCGTGAAGAGGGATATAATGAATCAATTGAAAAAATTATATCGCTCGGAACAGGGGGCGACGGCTGTTGAATATGGTTTGATTTTGGCTTTGATCGCTATTGCTGCAATTGCAGCAATCAGTGGCGTCGCCAATTCGACCGGTAATATGTGGAATGAGGTCGCCGATGAGGTCGTCTCAAATTCCTAGACTGCCGTTGCACGTTAAACAATTCTAAAGGTTTCTAACATAGTGTGTTGAATATCGGCCCAGAATTTGGGTTTGATTGGGTAAGTGAAGTTTGTCAAATATAGGAGACCAGACATGAAACTCGTACGTAAAATGTTTAAGAACGAAGAAGGCGCAACTGCCATTGAATATGGTTTGATTGCTGCTCTGATCGCTGTTGCAGCTATTGTTGCTATGGGTCAGCTGGGTAACACCCTGAGCAACACCTTCAACGAAGTTGAAACTGAAATGGCCGGTTCTTAAGAACAACCATTTTGTTTAAAAGAGGACGGCGGCCCGCAACGGCCGCCGTCTTTTTTATTGCTAGGTTTCCGACTAATAAACGACGATTTTAACCTTGTCTCCAGCTCGCAACTGGTCGTTGGACCGGAGCCGGTTAAGCACAACAAATCGGTCTTTCTGATAATCGGCATAAGCCATTCGCTTCGCAATGCTGTCGATAGTATCCCTACTTCCGACGGTAACAACATCTATTTTGCGCGGCTTGATCGCAGCAGCTTCGCGAGTAGTCATGCGCTTTGTGCTTTGATACATCGTTGAGAAAATATTCGCCCGTCCAGCCGGAGCAAGCGTTGCAAAGTGGAAAGCACTGCTTTTCGAAAACTCATATGCGAATATCGTAACGTCAACTTGGCCGTTGCCACTGGTCACGCGACCGGTCGCATATGCCGCCGGTAGACCGTTGACAGTCGTCCGTTGGATATCGCCATAGGGAATATCCTGCCCCTGCCCCGACAACGCCTTGAAAGCGGAGGCAATATAAGTCGTCATATTCCCGTTATAGGGCCCTGTTGTGAATTGCCCTTTACCGGCAGATCCATTGATTGTTACGGCGCGCGTCCCATTTTGCATCGAAAAGCCGTTGGGAACGCTAAATTTAAACTTTAGATCGGGATGCAGAAAACTGTTTCCTTCAATTACACCTTGTTTTGGATCGTCGCCATACATCACACCGTCGAGACTATTTAAAAATGTGTCACGATTACGTTTTCCACCGGAAACGCCTAGTTTGCTTGCATTTCTAGCCGCCCGTGAAACACGCTGTGCGGGATCTGGATGAGTGCTAGCCCATTCCGGCACCGAACGTGCGTCGCGCCCGGCAACACGAGCATCAATTGCCGATTGCGCAGCCAGCGATGCTAGCATCGTTGAAAGAGCCTGCGGGTCGTAGCCTGCTGAAGCGAGATACTTTATGCCCAGGTCATCCGCTTCATATTCTTGTTTTCTGGAATATTTTAAGGTCAGGAGCTGGCTACCGGTGCCAAAGACCTCTTGCCCCAGCTTACCAAGTGCAGAATCGCCTAACAATATGGCAGCCCCTATTTGACCTAAAGCACCCAAAATACTGTTCCTTTTGGCCGCCTTCTGCCTTTTTTGACCGTGCCGGGCAGCCACATGACCTACTTCATGGCCAAGAACTCCAGCCATTTCAGCTTCATCATTCATCAAGGCCATGAGTTGGCGGGTCAAATAGACATAACCACCGGGAATGGCGAAAGCATTGTTTACCGGGCTGTTCAGCAACGTGACGGTAAAGTCACTGCGGGCATCACCCAGCCCAGATTGGACAGCGATATCTTGTCCGATCCGAACAACATAAGCGCTTTGTGGCCCAGTGTAAGCGCCACCAAATTCCTGCAATAACTGCGGATGAGCCTGCGAACCTTTTTTCTTGTCTTCAGCCGATATTGTCCGCACCTCACCGGCTTGCGCAGACGAGTTGCTACTAGCGGACTCAACAGAACCTGCATCGGCACCGGAACCACCGCAAGCCGCAAGCGACAGAGTAACAACGGTCGATAGAAGTATTTTGGCTTTTGTTCTCATCAGAATCTCCTTAAGCGGGAACATATATCACACTGTTGTCCAGCGGAAGGGCGGCCGTTGTAAAACTCTGTCGCCCCGGTTCGCAGAAACGGTCGGATCGTGATCTTTGAAGCAACGAATAAGGTGCTAAAGGGTTCCGATTTTCAGGAATTTCTCACGGCGCATAGCGCGGAGCTGTTTCCGGTCTAGCGCGGTCAAACTCTCGATTTCTTCGGCAATCGCTGTTCTCAATGTAGCGATACACAGACTAGAATCTCGATGAGCGCCGCCAACTGGTTCCTTTACTATACGGTCAATAACACCGAGTTTCTTGAGGTTTTGTGCGGTAATTTTCATCGCATCTGCAGCTACATCGGCCTTATCACCGGTGCGCCACAATATAGAAGCACAACCTTCTGGCGAAATGACAGAATAAACAGCATGTTCAAGCATCAATACGCGTTCAGCTGCCGCCAATGCCACCGCTCCGCCGGAACCGCCCTCACCAACAATAACGGCTACCATTGGTACACCCAAAGAGAGACATTTTTCGGTCGACCGAGCAATAGCTTCTGCTTGTCCACGCTCTTCTGCCGAAACGCCTGGAAAGGCACCCGACGTATCAACTAAAGTTAAAACCGGTAAAGAAAACCGGTCCGCAATATCCATCAGTCTTATTGCTTTGCGATATCCTTCTGGTTTTCCCATGCCAAAATTATGCCGCAACCGACTTTCTGTATCGTCACCCTTTTCGTGACCGATAACAATCAGTCGCTGTTCGCCCATTTTGGCAAAACCGCCGATGATTGCCTGATCATCACCAAAGTTACGGTCACCGCCAAGCGGGACAAATTCATCAAACAGCTCGGCGACAAAATTCTTAAAATGCGGACGCTCGGGATGCCTGGCAACCTGTGTTTTCTGCCATGGCGTTAAATTTGAGTATGTATCACTCAACATTTTCGCCGACTTCGTCTGCAATTTTGCAATTTCAGATTCAATATCCAGCGAACCTTCGTCGGCAGTCTCACGAAGTTCAATGATCCGAGACTCAAGAGCGGCTATCGGTTTTTCAAAATCCAGAAAAGATGTCATGATATTCGGTTAGAACCGCCAGACAAAAACGTCAACGCGAGAGATTCTGGTAACCAAGAGGATGCCGCCTGTTCACCAGTTCGACAAGCCGCGCGCTGTCAACATGGGTGTATATTTGTGTAGTGCTGATATCGCTATGTCCTAATAAAGTTTGCAAGGCGCGAAGATCGGCTCCCCCCTCCAATAAATGGGTGGCGAACGCGTGGCGTAAAACATGGGGACTAACTTTCGTCGGATTGATATCCGATTTTGCCGCTAATTCCTTGATAATCTGAAATAATCTTACTCGGCTCAGATGACCTGTCCGTGATGGAAAAAGATATTTTTCGTCAGACTTTACGAACTCCGCCCATCTCTTGACGGCTTGGCGTGCGCGCTCGGAAATCGGAACCAGTCGCTCCTTTCCGCCTTTGCCGCGAATGATCAAAAACGGACGATCCACCGTCACAGATTTGCGCGGGAGGGAAACGAGCTCGCTGGCCCTCAAACCGGAACCATAAAGTAACTCCACCAACGCTGCCAAGCGCGCGGCCTTTGGTTCTGCCTTTTCAGAATCCAGTCCGGTTTCGATGGTCTCGAAAAGCCTCGATATCTCTTCATGGGATAGGATTTTGGGCAATGAACGTCGCCCACTCGGACGAGGGAGTGCATCGGAGGGATCATCTTCTCGAAAACCTTCTTCGGATAGAAACCCAAAAAACCGCCGTAAAGCAGAGGATTTGCGGGAAACGCTACTATTTTTCAGCTCACTCCAGGCGGCAGCTATATTTTCTAGTCCGCTTCGATCCGCGTCCGACAAGGCCCCTTTTGCTATACTGGATGCCTGCTCAAGATCGGAACGATAGGCTGATAGAGTATTGTTGGAAGCGCCACACTCCGCTGCCATCATCTCCAAAAATCGGTCAATATAGGCGGAATCGTTGCTCATAATCCCAAGACGATAGCGATGCTCCAAACCGATTGAAAGCCTGGAAACCTGTTACAGATATTAGGTCCGTGTCAAAGCTTCTGCGGCAATCATACGTGCTTCTGCTTCCATGCCAACGCGACTTAAGGATCGGGTAATGTAAAATAGATGGACTGGTGACATGGCATTCCAGTCCCGTCCTTGCATACCAACGGCTGTGAGCAAAGCCACTGTCCCTGCCTGCCCTCGTTGCGCTGCGGACCGGATCGCCGTTGTCCACTTTGTGGTGCCTTCAAGCTTTAATCCCAGATCGTCAGCAAAAGCTTGAACTATAGAGGGGTCCGCGCGGCCCAAGCCCGCAAGTGATGCAAGCAAGAACTTGCTCTTCAATTGTCCAGCGCTCTCATCATTATCCACAAATTCATCGAGCGCGTCATTGGTGATGGTGACCGTGGGATCGGGAGTTCCGACCGCTAGTAACGCCCAAGCATTGCCACCTGAAGCAACTTGTTCTGACCAACGCGCTGCATTTCTGTCGAGACCCGCAGACAACATCGATGCAATCAAGTCGGCCTCGACATCACTTAAACCGGCAGAAGCCGGGATTCGCGCGGCCGCCCGCGCGGTAAGGATTTTGGCGGAATAAGAGGCCAAAGCACCATCCGAACGCGTCCACAAACTGCGCATCGCATCAAGGCGCCCAGTAGCAGTAGCATTGGTGTAAGCCTGCCTCAACGTAGAGGCCCGCGCTTTCAAATCGTCACTAGCCTCTGGATCATCATAGGTCGCGGCATATAGATCGACCATCGCCTTATTCGATAAAGTGCCGATAGCAGCGGCTATATCGGCGGCTTTCATCCGCGAATTACGGGAGAGCATCGGTGCCCTTGCCCGCCAGCCTTGAACATGACGCCCTGCTTGTTCGTATAGCCGATCTGGCGGTTCGACTCCAGTGGCAGCCCCTAAACCAAAGCGCCAATTGTTGAAATATTCAATATCATCCCACTTGATCGTGACTGCGCGGCGTCCTTGAAAACCGGCTCCTACTGTTTTTTCAGCGAGTAGATAATCTATACCGGTTGCGACCTTCCGATTTTGCGCGCTATTTAGCAACGCAGACGCCCGACTTTGCTCTCCAGAAAAAGACGCGCAAATTGGGCGAAACATGATCCAGGTGGGTGCATCACTGGTTCTTAAACCTCCCTGAACATAGGGACAAATCCCGGCGGGATCAGCGGTGGCCAAATGAGCCTGCATGGCGACTTCATACAAACGGGGTGTAAAATTCCCTCCATCAACCTTGAGCACAAGAGCGCGGGCAGCGTCTGCTTCGCCGATCAGCAGCAACCGCCAGGCACGCGCCGCAACCCAATCGGCAGGATTGATATTTTCCGGACTATCCACTTTACTCAGCAACGTCCGGCGGAGCAGGATCGATGCCCAGCGAGAAATTATAGGGCCGTTGAGGTTTTGAATGAGATTGGTAAGATATTGACCACCTTCTTCGCCAAATCCATCCGCTGGGATGCCGCCCGTGCTTTCCGTCAACACACCAACCTGAGCGAGCGACCGACGGGCACTCGCCGTCAAATAATATTGCGGTTGTAGGGCATCATCCAGTTCGCTCAAATCGCTATCTTCATTCAAGTCCAATATTGATGAAGGTGAGCCCGTAGCGAGATTTGGCACAGAATCAGGAACGACAGGTCCACTTGAGGCCACAGGGCCTGGATCGCTGCTCACGGGACCAGGTGTCGGCGTTGGACGGGGTGTCGGAGCGGGACTAGGTGCTGGCGTTGCCGCCGGTTGAGGATCCCCAAAACCAGGAGGCAATAGCGATTCCGGGGAGCTCTGGCCTAAAACGGGCAACGATATTGCCAGAGCGGCCATACCGGCGGTGGCAAGCGAAATGTGTTTCAGGCGAAAGCGCATAGCTTAGTTCGTTTCTTCAGCAATGACGGGCTTTTCAATAGGTTTCATGTCCTGCTCCACGTCCATCGAAGCCAAAAGAAACAAGACGCCGATCAAGGCAACCAAAAAGACAATCAGAAAAAACAAGTTCTTTGGCATTGTTGTTCAACTAACTCTCTTTTTACCAAATTTACAGCTGCAAGCGCATTGGGTTTTGCACTCGTTCGCATCCTATGTATAGCCTTTGCCTCAATGGACAAAAACATGAAAGACCCTTTTGACCGAACCACCGGAGAATCCGGTGAAGAGTGTGGCATTTTAATCGAGAAACCTTTGGTTCTAATCGGTTTAATGGGTGTTGGTAAAACAACCGTTGGGCGCAGATTAGCCAAAAAACTCGGTTTGCCATTTGTCGATGCCGATGAAGAAATCGAAAAAGCAGCTGACCTGAAGATTGCTGAGATTTTCGATCGGTTTGGTGAGAATTATTTCCGCGATGGCGAACGGCGTGTCATTGCGCGTCTGATGGACGATGGCCGTCAGGTGATAGCCACCGGCGGCGGTGCCTTTATGAATGAAGAAACAAGAGCTTTAATATTGTCCAAGGCAACCGCGATATGGCTAGATGCGGACATTGATATCCTGGTTAACCGCGTGGCGCGGCGCGACACGCGCCCCTTGCTCAAAAATGGTGATCCAGAAACAATATTGCGCAAGCTGGCTGCAGAAAGAAACCCTGTATACGCGTTGGCGCACCTTCATGTGACTGGCAATGATGCCCCGCATGAATTGACCGTGGAAAATATCATGAAAGCTCTAAAAGAATGAATCGCGTCTCCGTCGATCTTGCTGGCAATGGATATGATATTCTGGTGGAGCCGGGGGCATTAAACTCTGTGGCCGAACAGATAGAACCCTATCTCCATAACGACAGAATTTTCTTGATAACTGATGCTAATGTCGCTGCCCGATGGCTGGAACCACTACAGGCAGATTTACAGAAGTCGGGGATCAAGGTCATCAGCAAGATCCTTGCCGCCGGTGAACAGACAAAAAGCTGGGCAGTGCTCGAACAATTGACCGATTGGCTTTTGGAGGAGGGCGCCGAACGATCCGATACATTGGTGGCTTTGGGCGGCGGTGTCATCGGCGACCTCACGGGATTTGCTGCGTCCATCCTCAAACGCGGTTGTCATTTTATACAGATACCAACCAGCCTGTTGGCGCAAGTCGATAGCAGCGTCGGGGGCAAGACAGCGATTAACAGCCGTGCAGGAAAAAATCTGATCGGCCGGTTCAATCAACCGAAATTTGTCCTGATCGACCCCTTGGTACTCGATACATTGTCTGACCGCGAGCTGCGGGCAGGCTATGCCGAAGTCGTTAAATATGGACTGATCAACAATGCGCCATTTTTTGAATGGTGTGATGAAAATAGCACCGCTTTGTTAAATCGTGATCCTGATGCTTTGAGCTATGCGATTATACAGAGTGTCCAGGCAAAAGCGGGCATTGTTGCGGAGGATGAGAAGGAACTGAGTGGCCGTCGTGCCCTGCTCAATCTGGGTCATACATTTGGTCATGCATTGGAAGCCGAAACTGGATATTCCAGCGAACTGGTACACGGCGAAGCTGTAGCAGCTGGTATGGCTTTGGCCTTTCACTATTCTGTCCGACGCGGTCATTGCGGTGAAGCAGATGCCCGTCGGGTCGAGCAGCATCTGAAAAATGCCGGATTGCCGCATGGACTGAAGAGCGCTGCGGTCAAAGCATCTGGAAAACAATTGGTTCAGCACATGTTGCACGACAAAAAAATGGCGTCCGGAAACCTACCGTTTCTATTGGCCGCTGGGATCGGTCAGTCATTTCTGGCCAATGATGTTGATTTAGGCGATGTCGCTACATTTCTCGATCAGGCTGGATGAAGCCCTTGTTCAATTGCCTTTATTGGCCCCGCTAAGCCCAAAGCCAAGATGTTTGCCCGCAAGCATGTCGCCAGAAGCCCGCTGCGCTTCCAGTCGGTCACAGTCAAGTTGCCGGAATTCTCGGTCTACTTCATCAATCAATACTTCATCAATATCGATCGCTGTCATAGTCTGGCGCGCTAGATGGATGGCTGATTCAAACACCTCACGCTTTACGCCAGCAAGACCTGCTTTTTTGACTTCAAGCAAGTGCACCCGATCATAGGCGCGTACAAAAAGCTTGGCATCGGGAAACGACATAGCGATCGTTTCCAAAGATTCTGCCGTCAATGTCGTTCCATCCATACAGAAAACAATGGCCGCACATTCATCTGCACCCGCCCCTCGCAACAAATCTACCCGTGTGCCATCACCATAGAAAACCTTGCGGCCAAATTTCTGACTCACGCCAATTTGCTGTGGCTTAATATCGATAATTGTAACCGGTATATTCGCGCCGCTGAGCATCTGGGCCACGGTCTGGCCGAACCGGCCATGCCCAACGACAATTACAGATGCTTTGCCTGCTAGCGAAGGATCATCGAGATCAATATCCCCTTTCGCACCAGTGACATTAAACCGCTCGACGATAAGCATGAGTAAAGGCGTCATCGCCATAGAAACGGTAATCACGGCCCCGAAAAGGCTACTGGCTTCTGGTTGAATCAACAGTGCCTGCTCGGCCTCGGCAAACAGAACGAAACCAAATTCACCGCCCTGGCTGAGCAGCATACCCATACCCAAAGCTGGTAAGGTCGGCATCCCGAACAATTTGCCTAAACAAAATATGATCAGAGTCTTTGTGATAACAAGCGCGATAGCAGCGCCAAATACAAAGGCTGTATTCTCAGCAATCACATTGACATCAAGCATCATCCCGACGGCCAGGAAGAACAATCCCAATAACAGCGATCGGAAGGGATCGATATCTGCCTCAAGCTCGTGACGATAGGGTGAATTGGCCAGCATGACGCCGGCGATAAATGCCCCAAGCGCGGGCGACAAACCGATGACTTCCATCAGAGCGGCGCTTCCGAAGACCGCAACCAATCCCGCGACTATAAATAGTTCGCGCTCGGCAATTTTTCCGATCAACTCCAACACCGGTTGCAATACATACCGGCCAGCTAGGATTAGACCACCGATCGCCGCTACGCCAAGAATCGCTGTCATCCAGCCCGACATGGCTCCAGGTTCGGCTGGCGCGCGGGACAGGGCGGCTACGACTGTTAACAGGGGAATGAGGGACAAATCCTGGAACAGCAGGATGGAAAAGGCTTTTTCACCAGTAGGTGTGTTGAGCCGTCCCGACGACTGTAACATCGGTAATACTTGAGCGGTCGACGACAGCGCAAGCGGCAATCCCAATGCTATTGCTGCTCCAAAAGTGAAATTGGTGGTGGCCATGATCAGCAGAAAGAGAGCCAATCCGCAAAATGCAACTTGGCCCATCCCCAACCCGAATATCGCTTTACGCAAACGCATCAGGCGCGCAGGAGCAAGTTCCAATCCGACCAAAAATAGCAGCAAGATAATCCCGATTTCAGAAAATTCGAGGATTGTTTCACCTTCGCTGATCAGTCCGAAACCCTGCGGACCGATTAAGATCCCGGCGATCAGATAGCCAAGGACTGCACCAATGCCGAATTTACGAAATAACAAAACCAGTATCAGCGCCGCGCCCAGCATGATGAAACCGCCCAAGAGCAAATCGCCCATATGTGCTTCTGATCCTTCCACCGCCTAAACCACCTTGTCCGCAGTTGTGGCCGCTTCAAAGGCAGCAATAATGGCGTCGTAAGGTAATAATATTGCGGCATGTCGGCCAGGATGATCTTTCGCAGCCCTGAGATGATCCATATTATCCCAATCACCCGGATGGTCAGATGAACCAACCAAGAATTCAAACAACTGGCCTCTCGCAGAAGCAATATCATCGGCGGATTTGCCAACAGCTTCGGTCGCCAAAATTGCGGCTGATGCTTGGCCCAAGGCACAGGCGTTTACTTCTATTCCTAGTCGCTCAATAACTTGTTCGTCGGACAATATGATATCTACAGCCACACGACTGCCACAAGTGCGTGACCGGATATCAGCCGTTCCATGCGGCTTATCGATTCTAGACTGATGCGGAATTGAAACGGCCAGTCTCAAAATATTCCTGGTATAAAGCGCCTCGCTCATTCTGAAGCCTCCGCAATTTCGCGCCGATCTTCAACGAATTGAACCATTGTATCACCACTGGCGTTCAGCAAGGGATAGGTTCGCGAATTCGCAATCCATTCCGGCCGCGGTTCTTGCGAACTATAGATGCTATCATAAACCAATACCACCAACAGATAAGCCAGCGTCGCACCGATCAACCCTTTGACCATCCCGAAACCAAAACCAAGCACTCGATCAATCGGTCCGAGCAACGATTTACGCGATTTGCGTCCGATAGATTTTGCGATCCAGCGGCCCAAAGCATAAGTCACAATTACGATCGATCCGAAGGCTAGGACTGACGCGCCGCCCTCGTTACCAACGGGTGCGACCAAAAAGTCTGAGACCGGGGCATGTAAAAACCGAACGGCGAAAATCACCAGAATCCAGGCCATTAGCGACAGCGTTTCCTGCACAAACCCCCGCACAAAGCCAAAAACAGCAGCGCCGCCCATTAACAGCAATACGAAAATATCAAGACCGGTCATAACGACTAGCTAATGGCGGCCAAGCATATGGTCAACGAGATTGGCAAGCTTCCCAAAGTTCACACAATTCACACCAGCGACAGCCTTTTCTTTCGACGCCGGAATCAATGCCCTGCCAAAGCCCAATTTCGAAGCCTCTTTTAATCGGAGCGGGGTGTTAGATACCGGACGAACTTCGCCGGAGAGAGCAATTTCGCCGAAAATCACAGCATCGCTTGGCATCGGTTTTTCAGCGTGAGCAGAAATCAACGCAGCGGCCACTGCAAGGTCGGCTGCCGGATCGGTCAGCCGATATCCGCCAGCAACGTTCAAATAAACTTCAGCGCCCGAAAAACTGAGGCCACAGCGCGCTTCAAGCACTGCCAAGATCATCGCCAATCGCGAACTATCCCAACCCACTACCGAGCGGCGCGGGGTTGCTCCGCTCGCCAGTCGAACGGTAAGTGCTTGAATTTCGACCAGAACTGGCCGCGTTCCTTCAAGAGCCGGAAATACCGTCGCACCAGTCACTTCCTCGCTTCGGTCCGTCAGAAATAGTGCCGATGGATTTTGAACCTCGCTAAGGCCCATTTCTTCCATAGCGAAAACGCCAATTTCATCCGTGCCGCCAAAGCGATTTTTGATGGCGCGTAATATTCGATATTGATGGCTCCGCTCGCCCTCGAAACTCATCACGGTATCGACCATATGCTCCAGAACCCGTGGCCCAGCAATGTTGCCATCCTTGGTCACATGACCAACCAACATGATCATCGTGCCGTGTTCCTTGGCAAATTTTATCAGTTCTTGAGCAGATGCGCGCACTTGGCTGACCGTGCCTGGAGCGCCTTCAATGAGATCGCTGTGCATAGTTTGAATGGAATCAATGACCACGAAATCAGGCGCATCTTTTCTTAGCGTCGTGAGAATGTCCCGAACCGATGTCGCTGAGGCCAGTTTCACCGGTGCTTTACCGAGCCCCAATCGCCGGGCTCTTAGACGCACCTGATCCGCCGCTTCCTCGCCGGAAATATAGGCAACCGAACATCCAGCGTTGGCCAACCGGGCCGAGACTTGAAGCAAAAGCGTTGACTTTCCAATCCCGGGATCACCGCCCATCAAAGTCGCAGATCCGGCCACCAACCCACCGCCTACTGCACGGTCAAATTCTTCGATCCCGGTCTTTTTGCGCTCTGGCAGCTGAATTTCCGAATCCAGTCCAACCAGCCGAACCTCACGCCCACCACTCTGCAAATTATGCTTGGCGGCAAAAACAGTGTCGCCCGCTTCTTCAACCAAAGTATTCCAATCACCGCAATCGGGGCATTGACCTTGCCAGCGGTGCGAAATGGAGCCGCAATTCTGGCAGGCATATTTTTTCTTAGGCTTGGCCATCACAATCTTCTAATAGAACAAAAAAAGAACATTATAGCTTTTCATGGGTTTTTCAACTGCTTTCCTGCTTGCGCGATTCTCTACATCCTGTAACTCTTGGGCCAATGCGCCAGAAGGAACTCAGACTTGCTCTTATTTGTTATGGCGGCGTCAGTCTTGCCATCTACATGCATGGCATAACCAAGGAAATCTGGAAGCTCGCCAAAGCCAGCCGCGACTTTCATGACGACCAGAAAAACGCCACATGTAGCCGCGGAACCTATTATGACATATTGACATGGATCGAAACTGAAACAGGCGTCAAATTACGGGTTCTGCCGGATATCATCGCGGGCGCGAGCGCCGGCGGAATTAACGGCATATTTCTGTCGCAAGCTATTATATCGGGAGAATCGCTTGAACCGTTGACCGAGATGTGGTTGGAAACAGCCGACGTAGATACGCTGCTTGATCCTGACGCCCGACCGCTATCGCGTTTTTCCAAATTCTGGGCAGAACCCATCGCCTGGATGGCGCTCGGACGGAAAGGCGGGGCGGTGGAACAAACCGTTTCGAAGGAGGCGCGCGAGGAAGTAAAAATGAAACTTTCCCGCTTTGTACGCGCCCGATGGTTTGCGCCGCCTTTTGGTGGCAAAGTATTTTCAGGCCTTATCATGGACGCATTAGCGACGATGAAAAAGACCGAGCGTGGTCCCAAATTGCTCCCGCCGGGGCAACCGCTGGACTTGTTTGTGACCGTCACCGATTTTGTGGGTCATCCGGAAAAGCTGCAATTGCATAGCCCGCCAGAGGCTTTGGAGATGGAACACCGGATCACCATCAGCTTTTCGACACGCGGCGTGAATGGCAGCGATATCGCCGATCCAGCAGAACTCGTCTTTGCGGGACGCGCTACGGCAAGCTTCCCTGGCGCTTTTCCTCCGTTCACGGTGACGGAACTGGACAGCGTGTTGGCGGATCGAAACCATGTCTGGACTAATCGGTCGGCATTCCTGAAACGCATATTGCCCAATCAGAGCCGCGCTGGGACCGCTGATGATACCGTATTGATCGACGGCTCGGTCCTTGCCAACGCGCCTTTCGCACAGGCCATTGAAGCGCTGAAAAACCGACCGGCAAAACGGGAAGTCGACAGGCGGTTTGTCTATATCGACCCAAGGCCGGATCTGGATGTCGCCAAAAGCGATCGGGCGCTTCAGCGATTGCAGGCAGCCCAGGAAGCCGAAGATGAAAGCCTGCCTGGTTTCTTTTCCACCATCTTCGGCGCGATTTCGAATATTCCGCGGGAACAGCCCATTCGCGATAATCTCGACGATATATCGCGGCGCTCCAACCGGATCATTCAGATGCAGCAGATCACCGATAATCTGCGCGGCGAGGTCGAGCAAAATGTCGAAGCCATTTTCGGCCGAACGCTGTTTTTGGACAAGCCGACGGCTGCTCGATTGGCCGCTTGGCGACGCAAGTCGCGCGATAAGGCAAGCAAGCTGGCAGGGTTTTCCTATAGCGCTTATGGTCACCTCAAGCTCGCAACCGTACTGGAAGACATTGCGCAGACTGTAAGACGCGCTAGGGGTGAGATCAACATCCACAATCACCAGGCACTGCGAGAGGCTTTGTGGGCTGAGCTGCGGCAGCGCGGGTTTGAGAATATCGCCAAAAAGGGTGGCGCTGGCCCGTCCAAACTGGCCGCCGATTTCTTTCGCCAACATGATCTGGGCTATCGCATCCGCCGGTTGCGCTTTCTGGCAAGGCGCTTTGCAGAGGATCTCGATAGCGCTCATCCGGATGATTATGATGTGATTGAGCAAATGCATGATGTGATTTACGATTGCCTTTCTCTCTACATCGAACGCGAAACGGTGGAATATCTCGGCGACGATTTCGTCGCTCTGGCCGAGCAGGCCGAAAGCCACCCGTCAGCCATGCTGGACAGTCTGGCCAAGGCTCGCGATCTCGCCGCTGCTGATGCCCTCGTCGATACCAAGCTCGCCGAAGCCATGGCGGGATTGCCCAAGGCGGAGAAGCGCTCGATGCTGCTCGCCTTCCTCGGCTTTCCGTTTTACGACATCGCCACACTGCCCCTTTTACAGGGCGAGGGTCTGGATGAGTTTGACCCGATCAAGGTCGACCGAATTTCCCCCGAAGACGCCAAGTCGATCCGCAAGGGCGGCGTAGCATCGACGTTAAAAGGCATTGAATTCAATAACTTCGGTGCATTTTTCAGTCGATCCTACCGCGAGAATGACTATCTCTGGGGCCGACTTCACGGGGCTGAGCGGATGATCGATATTCTGCTCTCCACTCTCCCCGAGGCCAAACGCCCCGACCCGGTCAAGACGCTGGAATTCAAAAAGACTTTGTTCCGCGCCATCATCGATGAAGAGGAAAAGCGGCTGACCAAAGTCGCGCCACTCATCACCTCGCTGCGCAAAGAGGTTAGTCGCGCCAAACCTTGATTAATCGCCCTTAATGTTTGTGATCGCCCTCCATATGCTTCGGCGCTTCCAGACTTTTATAGACAGCCTCTACAAACGCATCACCCTTGATAAAGGCGTCTTCGTTCGTGTCCCATTGAGCGGCCGGCTTCATCGCCTGTATCTGCTCCAGCGTCTTGCCCTCGCCGCGCGCCTGTTCGACCGCACCGATGACGCTTTTCAGCATATCGCGATATGCCATCAGGTCAGCCTTGGTTGCCATTGGACCATGGCCAGGAATAATCTTGGTATTGTCATCTACCATCGTCAGCGCTTTTTCAGCTGCCGCCAGAACGCCCCTTGCATTGCCGCCGCTGTTCAGATCGATAAATGGCAAAGTGACCTTGTTAAAATAGAGATCGCCCATGTGGATCACATTGGCCTTTTTCCAGAACACGATGCTGTCGCCATCGGTATGCGCATGTTTCATGTGCTTCACATGCACCTCGTCGCCATTCAGGTGCAACTTCAAACCGTCATGATAGGTGACCACCGGCAGGGCCTCTTTCGGGGCAGCCGGATCATTGCCGCGCCCTTCCGTCTGCAGGCCCGCCATCCGTTCGCGAACATGGTCATGCGCCATGATCAGCGCGCCCGCCTTGCCGAAATTCTCGTTCCCGCCGGTATGATCATAATGCCAATGGGTATTGATCAGATATTTGACCGGATCCGCTCCCAAAGCCGCCACAGCCGCCTGAATTTTGGGCGTCAGCGGCGCGAACTGGTCATCGATCAGCACCGTACCGTCAGGACCATAAGAAACACCGATATTGCCGCCCGCACCAAAAAGCACCGCAATCCCGTCGCCCAGTGTCTCGGTCTTTATCTCCACCTTCGCAAAGCGATCCGCTTCCTGCGCATTGCTCTCGGCACAAGCCGTCAACGCTAGCGGAGAAACGGCCAGAAGGGCGAGGGATAATGTCTTGGTCAATAGGGTTTTCATCGGGGTTTCTCCTAAAATTTACAGGCTTGTAACCTATCTTTTCGCTTTGGCAAAGAACATCAGATGCACCAGCCGTCCATTCTCTGGCGACGTCCCAAAGGCTGCACCGCTATTGTGAAACAGCCAAGGGCTGAACAATATCAGCCGGTTGAACCGCATCGGGATCAACATGGTGCGCTCCCATTTGGCCTTATTCATTGTGTCCCGGTTGACGACATCCTCGATCAATCCGTTGATGTCCGCATAGCCAGCCTTGGTCACTTCCACCGGGTCATTGGGCACGCGTTCCAGTCCGGTGCGTTTATGCCGGAAGAATTCCGTGCCGCCTTTGCAATGCTCGGGCAGCGACAGATACAGGATGCCCGAATAGAAGGCCGGATCGATATGCACGCCGCTGCGGCCCTTATCTCCTTTGAGGGTGATCCGGCAATGGTTATGGCTGGTTCCCGGCGCCGGTTCCACCGGTGCGCGAATAATGTCGGATATGCGGGCATCGAGGCCCTGAATGGCGAGCGGCGTGGTGGAGATATGGCCGGGATAATTGCCGCGTTTGAAAGACGCGTCATAGTCGAGCGCAAGCGCGGCCCGGCGCGCCGTCAGTGGATCGGACAGAAAGTCGTCGAGGATCAGGAGCGATGGCAGCATCATCGAATCAGTGCCTTTTTGTCTTGAGGGTCACACAGGGTCACACCCCCCAAAGGCAAATTTTCTTTTCCGGTTTTTGACCCGAAATTCCCCACAAGTGTTTGATATAATTACCTTCTGAATCATGCCGCTGAAAATCTCCTATGATCGGACCATATCACAGATGCCGTTCTGTAGGACAGCTTTTCATTGCTGATTTTCGCTGTCCCACCGCGTTGCCATCAAACTCGGTCGCTTGCCGATTTTGTTCAGCCAATGGCGCAGCGGCAGAAGCTGACCGATCAGATGATCGCCCTCGGACGTCATCTGGACCGGCCGCAAAATACAATAGACAAAAATATCCGCCAGCGTGAATTGCGCACCCGCAAAAAAGGGGGCTTCCTCAACCCGCTGACACACAATCCCGAGATGCTCGGCTATTTCCGGCAAAGCGGCTTCGATAATATCCGAGCGCAAGGGGGTTTTCAAAAACCGGTGCGCCAGCCGCGGCATCAGCAGCCCATGCTCCGCCACCGGAAACAGATAAGCATTCGCGACCGAAATCCAGCGGTCCATCTCGGCGCGCGTGGCAGGATCATCGGGTTGCAGCGCGCCGCCATTATGCGCATTGTCGATATATTGGCAGATTGCGACGCTTTCATACAGGTTCAGGCCGTCAATTTCGACGGTTGGCACTTTGCGAAACGGATGCCGGCGTCGGTTCTCTTCACTGCCCGCTGGCGTCGCCGTAATCGTCCAGCTGATCCCCGCCTCTTCCGCCACCGTCTGAACAATACGGCTGTAGGTCGATATAATCGTGCCGTGAATGTGAAGGGTCGGTTGGGTCATCCGCTTGCTAGCCTAGAGCATCGCCATATCCACCGGCTGTTCCAGCAATGTGCGTCCGGCCAATTCGAAGACAGCCGGCGCCGTTGCGATATGCTGGGTCGCGACATGGGCATCGCGAAACCGCCGCTGGAGACTGCTGCTGGAATAGACCGCGCCGCCGCCGCCCAATGTGTAGGCCGTCTTGCAGACATCCGCCGAAACTTCGGTCGCGTGCGCGCAGGCCAAGCGCAAATCAGAACGCGCCTTCACGGAAATATCGCCCTCCCCCTGTGCTTCCTGCCAAGCCTTGCCAACTGCGCTTTCCAGAAAGCTGAACGCCCCGCCAAGCTGCGCGGTGGCCCGCGCTATATCGACTTGTACCGTCGCGCGCTGGGCCATGCTGCGGCCGCCACCGGGTGTCTTTTTCATGATCGCGACCTGCTTGATTTCTTCCAGCGCAGCCCGCGCATTGCCAAGCGCAACCGAGGAAACCCCCAGCGCCAGCAGGCCGAATAGCGGGAATTTGTAAAGCGCCCCCGTATCGCGCGGTCGGTCCGCGACAAAGGAAACGCTGCGGGCCTTGGGAATTTTCAGGTCTTTGACGCTGAAATCACCCGACCCGGTGCCCTTCATGCCAGCGACATGCCAGCTATCGATAAATTCGACGTCAGCGACAGGGAAGAACAGCATCCGGTGATAGGGCGCGCCGTTATCAAATTTCTGCAGCTCGCCATCCTTGAAGATCATCGCGCCGCCGCCCAGCCAGCTGCAATTGGCGGAGCCGGAGCCCCATTGCCACTGACCCGAGAGCAAATAATGGTCGCCCTTGTCTTCGGCCTTGCCCATGGGCGCAAACACGCCACCGGTGATAACATCATCGGGACCGAAAATATCAGCCGCGGGCTTCTCATCCATATAGGCGGCGCCCAGAGTGGAAGTGACCGCTATCATCGCGCACCAGCCCGCGCTGGCATCGGCCTCTGCAATTGTTTCGATAATCTGCATGAATTCCAGCGGCGGCAATTCGAGGCCGCCCAGTGATGCGGGCTTGGACAGATTAAACGCCCCGGCAGCGGCCATTTTGGCCGCCAGATCGGAAGGCAAATGGCGGGCATTTTCTATATCGGGCGCGCGGTCGGCAATTTCCGGAAGCAGCTTCAATATTGCTGCGCCGGTCCCCTCGCCAATTCCGCTGATATCATATTGCAAACCGTTCATTTGGGAATCTCCGTTCAATAGCTGTCAGCATAGGAGTTACTATTTGTCGATCCAGCAAAAACATATACTAAAGATATCATGCGCATATTGGCACTTTTGGGTTTTATCCTTTTCCTCGCGAGTTGCAGCAGCCGGGCGGACACCGATAGCATGCCAGGTCCGGACCAAATCGTGCGCTTGTCCGATTCCGAGATAAAGGGCCTCGACCCTCAGAAGATATCAGACCTGTCCTCGCTGCGCATCGCCGCAGACCAATTTGAAGGGCTGACCCGGCTGGATGCAGCTGGCGAAGCCGAACCGGGGCTTGCAGAGGACTGGAGCGTTTCGGATGACGGATTGCTATGGACGTTCCCCCTGCGTGAAGGGCTCCGGTTTTCCGATGGGGCCGTCTTTGACGCCGCGCTTTTTCCAAAATTATGGGATCGGCTGCATGCGCCGGAAACAGCATCTCCAACCAAAGCGCTGTTTGAGAATATCGCGTCGGTGAGTGCCAGCGACGCAACCACGGTTGCGGTGAGGCTAAAAGCCCCCGCGCCGTCGCTGCCGATATTATTGGCCCATCCGGCTATGGCGGCCTTGCCGCTCCATCATATTGAAAAAATCGGGGACAAATGGACCAGTGCGCGTCCCATGATCGTCAGTGGCCCCTATCAACTGGCCGCGTGGCAGCTCAACGATCATGCACGGATGACGCGGAACCCGGAATGGCATGACCAACCGGCTCCGACTGCTACTATCATCTGGAAACCGATGGATGATAGCCTGTCGGCGATGCGTTTGTTTCTTTCCGGCGGCGCCGATGTCGCGGCGGATTATCCAGCCAGCCGGCACCAGTGGCTCATGGATAATCACCCTGATCTTGCGCATAGCGTGCCCTATCTCGGCAGCTATTATTTCGCATTCAATACCCGCAAGGCTCCGTTTGACGATGGTCGTGTGCGCACCGCACTTTCTATGGCAGTCGAACGAGAGTGGATTGCGGAAAAGGTCATCGGCATCGGCAATGTTCCGGCCTGGAATCTTTTACCGCCGGAACTGACCGGCGGTATCAGTGCAAAGCCGGTTTGGGCCGATTGGGATCGCGAACGGCGACTGGCAACCGCCCGGCAATTGCTCGCGGAGGCGGGATATGGCCTGGGCAATCCTTTGCGCTTCGAAATTCGCTTCAACAGTTCCGCCGAGCATCGCCGCGTTTCGGTCGCTCTCGCCGCCATGTGGAAAGATTTGAACGTCGAGGCCAGCCTGTTCAACAGCGAAGCCGCTTTGCATTTCGCGGCGCTCCGGCAACATGATTTTTCGCTGGCACGGTCTGGCTGGATTGCCGACTTGCCAGTTGCAGAGAATTTTCTGACCGTGCACCAGCCGGCCAATGGTGCCGGCAACTATTCCGGATATGACAACCCGGCTTATGACGCGTTGGTGGCGCAGGCCATCACTACAGCAGATCCAGACCGCAGAAACAGCATCATGCGCCAGGCGGATGCCACGCTCATAGCGGACATGCCGATTTTGCCCCTTTATTTCTATGTCACCCGCTCGCTCGTCAGCAAACGCATTGATGGATGGCAGGATAATATTTCCAATGTGCATCCCAGCCGCACTCTGCGTATAAGAACGAAATGACCATGACCAACCATCCCAATCTCCTGTCTATGCTTGCTCTGGCCGCAGTTTCCCTTGGCCTGACGGCTTGCGGTACTGCGGGTGATGAGGATCGCGCACGCGTGATCGTTATCGAAGACGAGGAGCCGGTCATAAAACCGATCGGGATCGAGCTAAACTATGCTTCGGCCATCGCTCGATCTGCTATAGCCAAGGGGCTGGTTGGCTTTGATGAGCAAGGGCGCGTGGTCCCCTCTCTGGCTGCGCGCTGGATCGTCACCGATGACGGCATGAGCTACATTTTCCGCTTGAACGATGCACAATGGAATGATGGCACGCCGGTTACGGCAGAACGGGTTGCGACCTTGCTGCGCGAGCGGATTGCCGAGTTAAGCAAAAGCCGCTTGGGGCCGGATTTGCGGACCATTGATGAAATTGTTCCGATGACGGGCCGTGTTATCGAAATCCGCCTGACATCGGCCCATCCCAATTTCCTGCAGCTCATGGCGCAACCGGAACTCGGTCTGTTCAAGGCGGGGCAAGGCGCGGGCCCGATGACCAAATTGGACAATGGCAAGACCTACACGCTGGCCATAATGAGCCAGCAGCCATCAGATGAAGACGAGAGCGAAGAAAACGAGCAAACTGTCGAGGAGGCCGTTGAGGATGACCCGCGCCGTGTCATTCTCCGCAGCGAGACAGCGGCCAAGGCCCTGGCTCGCTATACGGCTGGATATAGTGATGTCCTATTGAACGGTAAATTCCATCATCTTCCGCTGGTTGAGGAAGCCGGGATCAGCACCAATGATCTGCGGCTGGACCCGGTAGCGGGCCTGTTCGGATTCAAATTTTTACGGGCGGAGGGCTTTTGGGCCGTTCCGAAAAACCGTGAGATATTGTCGATGGCGATTGATCGGCCCGCGCTGTTAACGTCCTTTCCCAATGTCACCGCTTGGCAGAGCCGCCAGAAGATCGTCCCCGAGGCACTGGATGTGGCGGGAATAGACGCACGGCCATATTGGGCCAGCATGACGATACAGGAACGTCAGGCCGTGGCCCGCGAACATGTCGCCCGCTGGCAATCCCTGGAGGGGCCCGTGCGACCGCTCACCATTTCGCTGCCCGATGCCGCGGGAGCAGACATATTCTTCCTGCGCGTGCAGTCCGATTTGCGACGCGTCGGGCTGAATGCGATTCAAGCCGGTCCGGATCAGCCAGCGGATATCCGTTTGATTGATGAAATAGCGGCTTATGACAGCACCAAATGGTTCCTCTATCGGCTGACCTGCACCCAGATGTCGGTCTGCCTGAACGACGCAGACGCAAAAATTGCCGAGGCGGATGCTGCGACCAACTTGCAGATGAAGGCAAGGCTGTATGCCGAGGCTGAAGTCATGCTGGTCGAGCATTACAGCTTTATTCCGCTCGCGGTCCCGGTCCGCTGGTCGATCAGCAGGCCCGGCCAGCAGGGTCTAGCGGTGAATCCGCGCGGCTGGCATCCATTGAATCTGCTGGTGGGAATCCCCATATCCTGACTAGCATATAGTATAATTTGGTCGGAGGACGCATGGCGATTTCGGAAGAACAGTTAAAACGGTTAGCCGAACAATTGCCTGATGTAAGCCGTGATCCACAAGCGGTACGCACGCGTGTCGAAGCCATGGAAAAAGTGCTGGAACGCGCTTTCATCATTCCCGGCATTAACAAACCGATCGGCGTTGACTCACTGGTCGGCCTCATTCCTGTAGTTGGTGATATCGTCACCGCGGTCATGGGCACCTATATCGTCTGGGAAGCCCGTAATCTCGGTATGTCCAAATGGCAATTGACCCGCATGGCGGCCAATGTCGGCATCGATACCGCTTTGGGAGCAATTCCGCTGGCCGGCGATGTTTTCGACTTTTTCTGGCGATCCAATACGCGCAATTTACGGATTATCCGCAAGCATCTCGACAAGCACCATCCCGGCACCCGCACGCTGGAAGGTTAAGCACCGCGCCAGATTTTGACCGGCTGGTCATCCCTGACCGGTCGCATATTTGTCGGACAACGGACGGGCCGAAAACTCTTGCCGAGACAAAGCCGAACCTCCTCTAGCCAGCCGCGCCCGTTGACCTTTAATCGGATCATCTCTGGCCCCAGCCCTTCATTTTCTGCAGCAAAAGCATCGCGCAACGCTCTGGCTGTCAACGGTTTGCGCGAAAGCCGGTCCATATTGGGAAATTCCACCGCATCGAACATGATTTTGGAAATCCGGAAATAGGTTTCCGGCCGCCGGGTCATGCAAGTGCCGTGTTTCGCCCATTCCTTGGCCATTAGCCGGGTGGACGGCATCATGCAAAAATTGCGTTTCACCACCGCTGGCGGCAACGCCTTGGTCGCGCGGCACCATTGCGGATAGCTCGCCCCTTGCGCGTCCGGCCACAGGCCATGAAGGATGAAACCAAAGCTGCCATCATCCCCGCCACATTGGCTTTTGTCGCGGGCATTGTCCTTGCGCAGCCGGCAATATTCCGGCGACCAGCTCATCGCGAGCGTATAGCCTGATACCGGTGTGATCCGGCGCGGTTCGCTGGCAGGTTTGCTTGCCGGAGCGGCGGGCTTGGCCAGCGCCGGTGCGCGGCATTGATAGGATTGGGCGTGTGCTTGTGATGACAGAATCAAAATTAGCGACGGAATAAAATATTTCATTTAAACACTTCCGATAAATCTTGTTCAACCCCGCCGGGCGAGCGTCCTTTAGACTGAAACCAACTTCGGGCTCCTTGTCGGAACAAGAAAACAATCGAAAACGCAACCAATGCTTGAATGACCAAAGTGGAGGCAATTATCGATTCAACGCCGTTTCTTAATAGCGATGGCAAAACCCATCCTATGGAAACGAATGCCAGTGATGTTTTGACAATCAAAAGCCATTTCGCAATTTTGCTGGCTCGCCGCGCAATAAAATACCAAAGTCCAATATCTATTGAAAAAGCGATGATCGTGGCGACCATCTGACCGATAACGTAATTGCTCCAACCTTCACGACTAAAATCACCGCTTGAGAAATTTTCAATCCAGTTAAGGGAAACTGGTATTGCCGACAAAAGGATCGAGGCAACGAAAAACCTTTCAAACCATAGGATAGACTTGGGCCGCGAGCGTTTCATATCGATCGCAGACCTAGCCCGGAATGAGCGGGCGTATCCAGCGAATTCTATGTCACTACGGTATTACCGGCAAGCCATTGCTTCGCATCACTTTTGAACAGCATATAAATCGCCGCCGCCTTCAGGGCGAGGATGGTGAACAGGATCGTCAGACCCAACGTCCGGTAATTATCAACCGTCGCAAGCGACCAGATGACACCGATCACGAACATCCCAACCAACAGCCATTTCGCCATATTGCTCGCCTTGCGCGCTATCTTGAACCAGAGCCACAGGTTGATGAGAAAGGGGAAGGCAATGATCGTATAGGTTGCAAAGGCATTCATCCCGTCGCTACCGTCTCCATGATCCATTACCATTGACCAGGTATCCCAATTCAGGATGATATTAAGGACATTGAGCGCAAGCGCGCCCAAGAATAGCTGTTCAAATCTGATGATGGAATTTGGTCGCATGACGGCCTCCGGACTATGTCTAGAACCCGTGCTTCCCTGAACCGGCCTAACCAAGCCTTGGTCCAAATCCAAATGTTAGCTGCGGGTTAGGCCGAATGTGTCAAAAGCGATCAATCAAAACTTTATTGCAGATCAACCTGCTTATCCCGTTGGATTTTATCGTGAAGCCCGCCCTATACTTGCGCAAAATCGAGCCCGATGTCCGCCGCCGGTGCCGACTGCGTCAACCGTCCCACCGAGATAAAGTCCACGCCGGTGTCCGCCTTGTCGAAAATCGTCTCCAGCGTCACGCCGCCAGATGCTTCCGTCACGACCCGTCCACCGATCAGCGTCACCGCCCCGCGTAAGGTGGCGGGTTCCATATTGTCGAGCAGCAAATGGGTCGCTCCAGCAGCCAGCGCCGGTTCGATCTGATCAACCCGGTCCACTTCGACAATGATCCGTTCAATCCCGGCATCCACCGCGCGCTTGACTGCTTCGGTGATATTGCCGGCCACTGCGACATGATTATCCTTGATCATCGCGGCGTCCCACAGACCCATGCGATGATTTTGCGCGCCACCCATGCGAGTGGCATATTTTTCCAGCACGCGCAGGCCGGGAATGGTCTTGCGCGTGTCGAGCAAGGTACAGCCGGTACCGACAATCTTGCGCACATATTCGTTGGTCATGCTGGCAATGCCGGTGAGATGTTGCACTGTGTTGAGCGCGCTACGCTCCGCAGTCAGCATCGCGCGGCCCTTGCCCTTCAGGCGCATGATATCGGTGCCAGCCTCTACCGCCTCGCCTTCCTGTGCCAAAATTTCAATTTCAACATCGGGATCGAGCGACCGGAAAAACGCCTCGGCAATCGGCAAGCCCGCGATCACGGCATCGTGGCGGCTATCCATGACGCCGGTAAAGATGGCGTCCTCGGGGATCACGGCCTCGGAAGTTACGTCGCGGCCAGTGGGGCCGAGATCTTCGGCGAGCGTGGAATGCACAAAGGCATCGAGGTCGAAGCGGTCCAGGGTGAAGGTCATGCAACCTTCTTCATGTTTTTCCGGAAAGCATCAAGTCTCTCTTCCAGTTCTGCCAAAGAGGTTCCCTTCAATTCGGTTCTTGCCAGCGCGACCAAAGTCTCTGCCTCGTCAAGCAAACTTTGCAGACGTTCGTCGGATCGGCAACTCGTTGAAGCGGAATAAAGACTGTCGATGAATTTTTTTGCCGCAATAATGTTGGTCGCCGCAGCGGTACGGATCACTCCGAAGCCACGATTCAGATAATGCCCGAAATCATCGCTTAGCGGTTGCACCCGATCCCAATCATAATCTTCCTGTTCGGGACCGCGATCCAGATCACGGCGGCCAAGTTCTGCCGTCGCTGCGGCGGTCCAGTGCATAGCGGTAATGGCTGTAAATGGATCGTTTATACCCGGTGAGAGCGCGCGCAGGGCAATTTCAGCGAGTTCATCAATAAGATATTCCAGATCTTGTTTGGCCGTGCGCATGCCGCCTGCGCCGAAACAGGCCTGAATGTCTGTAATGGCTTCGTCAGATATATCGCTATTGGTTACTTCGACCAACGGGACATCCGGATGGACAAAGTCACCGGTCCTTACCTTCAGAGCGATTGTCAGATCATGTTCTTCTGCAACATCATTTAATCCATCGAAATCGATAATCTTGACGTAGCCGGTAATTTTCGACGATATTGCGTCGCCGCTGATCTGCTCGCGCGGATCGCGTTCTTCACTGTCCGTGGGATAGCGGCATTTAATGTCGGTGATGAGCCGCTGGCCAATGCCCTCCAACACCGTGTTGATACGGATGCTCGCCGGAATATGGTGCAAGAAATAGACGAGTACGCCCACCGCGATAATCGACAACAGCATGGCGACCAGCAGCGATAATTGCGGAGTAAAGCCGGGCAATGCTGTGGCCGCCGCTTCTGCAGCACTTGCCGCGCTTTCATCCTCACTCCGCACCGCAGGAAGCACCATTAATGAAAAGGTGAAAGTGGCTATAAATGTACCCAGTGATAGCTGGTTGCCGCGATCTTCCATGAAATTCGTCAGCAAACGCGGCCCGTAATTGCCCGAAGCATAGGCGACAGCCGCTATGGTAATAGAGAAAACGGTCGACGCCACTCCGATCATGGAACCTGCGATAACCGACAATGTAACTCGGGCGCCTTCCGGTCGACTGGGATGGAGCCAACCAAATTGCTGCAGCCATTCGGAGGCGCCATTGCGGTCCAGATAAACAGTTGTGAGAGCCAAAATGGCCGCGATAATCGAAAAAAGCGCCGGGAAGAACCAGTAGCTGGCGTTAATCGACAATAATAAGGCGCGGAAACGGGCTATCACGTCGAACGATATTTCGTAATTGTCATCGTGTTAATACGCACCGGCTGAACGGTGGTTGCGATTTAATCCTCATGCGCCAGATCAGCCGGTCCCAGATCACCCTGCCCAACGGTCGCGCTCGCCATTTCCATCATCTTGTCGATCGACTTGCGGGCCTGCAGGCGCAGTTCTTCGTCCATTTCGATGCGCGGTTCCAGATCGCGGAGCGCGACATAGAGTTTTTCCATCGTGTTGAGCGCCATATAGGGGCAGATGTTGCAATTGCAGTTGCCGTCCGCGCCGGGTGCGCCGATGAAATTCTTTTCCGGCACCGCTTTTTCCATCTGGTGGATGATATGCGGCTCGGTCGCGATGATGATCGTATCGCCTTCAAATTCCTTGGCATATTTCAGGATCGCGCTGGTTGAACCGACCATGTCGGCGTGATCCAGGATATAGGCCGGGCATTCAGGATGGGCCGCCACAGGCGCATCGGGATGCTGGGTTTTCAGTTTCAGCAGTTCCGTCTCGCTAAACGCTTCATGGACGATGCAAACACCGGGCCACAGCAACATGTCGCGACCGGTTTTCTTGGCGATATAGCCGCCAAGATGCTTGTCCGGGCCAAAGATGATTTTCTGGTCCAGCGGGATTTGTGAAAGGATATGTTCGGCGGATGAGCTGGTCACGATAATATCGGACAGCGCCTTCACCTCGGCCGAGCAGTTAATATAGGTCAGCGCGATATGGTCAGGATGCTCATCGCGAAACGCCTTGAACTTGTCCGGCGGACAACTGTCTTCCAGGCTGCAACCCGCATCCATATCCGGCAGCACGACGATTTTCTCCGGCGACAGGATTTTGGCGGTTTCCGCCATGAATTTCACGCCGCAAAAGGCAATCACATCGGCATCGGTTTCCGCTGCCTTGCGCGAAAGCTCCAGTGAATCACCGACAAAATCGGCAATATCCTGAATCTCCGGTTTCTGGTAATAATGGGCGAGGATGATCGCGTTGCGTTCTTTGCGCAGACGGTGAATTTCCTCGATCACATCTACGCCGGCCAAGCTGCCGCCAATTCCACCACGTGCATCCATTGTCTTTTCCTTTAAGTAACTTACTGCCGCTATGCCACGAGGCAGCGGCGAAGATCAATCATCGATGCGGAATTTCATGATCCGCGCTGTCACGGCCTGATCCGCATCCATTCCCCCCATGATATAGTAATCATCGCCCGACTTTACGAGAGCGCGATGATCCATTCCGGGTTCGGCCAATTTGCCCAGTTCGGTCCACTGATCCGTGTTCAGATCATAGCCGAAGACCCGGTCTGTCGGTTTTGCGGGCTCTCCATCATAACCGATGCCATCATAGTTATAGGGATTGTCACCACCACCGGCAAACAGGATAAGGCCGCGATCACCATCGCCCATGGCCGCCATCCGGTATCGCGGTCCCCCGGGATGGGTCTCAATCGCGCGCCAGCTAATCCGCCCGGGGTCACCCGGATCAATATCGCCGCGCCATGCAAAGGGAGCCGCGGCAAATTTGCGTTTGCCATCGACCAGGCCTGCGACCGCCACGCCATCTGTGATAATCATGCTATTGTTCGCCAGTCCGCCTGCATGGCCGAATACCGGCTTGCCGGGAAACTCGGTCGCCATGCTCCAGCTATCCGACTTTGTGTCATAGAGCTGAACCAGACTGACATTGCCTTCATCATGCCAGCCGGACACCAGATAGATATAGCGATTCTTGTAGGGTAGCGCGACCATATCATCCACCGGTGTCGGCATATCGGCAAGGCGCTTGTAGGCCTTTGTCTGGGGATCAAAGGCAAAGACTTCCGGTGTGGACACCTCGTCGCCATTTTCTGCCACGGTATAACCGCCAAACAGATAGACCTTGTCCGCCACCGTCACGGCTGCACTAGCCAGCCGGCCCTCACTCACGGGGACAGAAGCGATTTCTTCACAATCCTTGATGCTGATAATGCAGGCAAAGGCGGCATTGCTGGTATCTTTCCAGCTTTTGCCCGACTTCAGTCCGTTGAAGCTGTAAAGCGTCGGGCCGTCGGGCCCTTCCGCGGCCGCCACGGCGTTATTGCTGATCGGGATGGGTAGTTCAAATTCAGCCGCCGATGAAACCGGTTGTGTTGCGCGCTGTTCGGAAGACTCTTGCCCGCAGGCGCTTGTGACCATAGCGATGCCCAAAATCGCGGCCTTGCTCCAAATTTTCATCACTCCGCCCCCTGCTTTTCCTTGTCCGCCAAAACGTCCTTGATCGACCGGGACACGTCCCAGCGATCGGTATTGGCTGCGCCCCGCTCAAATGCGAAAAAGGCGTCTACTTTAGCATCCAGTCCGGCGGCGCGCAGTGGCAGGACGAAGCTGCTCTCAACGGCCCGTCTTGCGGCATCCCGCGCCAATCGCATTTGCAAGGGGTTTTTGGCCTGCTTGGCCAGTTCCGTGACACCCTTTTTGCGATTGGCCTGATCCAGCGTTTTTTCCGCATCGGTCAGCGCCATTAATATCCCGCCATCATCATAGCTCTGAATACGGTCAATCTGCACCTCTGGCCGCGCGATTTCGATCGGCGGCATTTCGACCGACAGCGTTCCGGTCTCCGCATCCCAGCGGACATTGTCGGCATCGAGCTTCGCCAGATCTACCTCATAGCGTACCGATCCCGGCATGATCAGCGTCTTGCGCGCCGAGAGCCCCATGCGGGTCACTGTGGTCGTGACCGTCGCATTATAGCTCGCGGAAAAAACCGTAAGGCGGTTCTGTTCGCGCAATCCATCAAGGCTCGCGCTGGCAATTGACACGGGATCGGGCGTGAAACTGCTTTCAAACTTCGACAACAGCAACCAAGATAACGCGCCGAGAATAGCTAGCACGCCCGCCATGATCGCCAAGGGAATGGCGAAGCGGCGGTTCATGCGGACATTTTCCAGATTTCGCCATCTTCGGCGACAATCTCCCGGTTCTGCAGGTCGATCAGATGCGCGCGCACAGACTGACCGGCGGCGCCTTTCAGTCGGGGATCAAGCCCTTTGTACATTTGCGTCACCATATCGGGAATTGCCGAGGGACCACCTTCCAGCAGCTTGAGTATCTGCCGCTCACGCTGTTTGCGGTGCCCCATCATGCCGCGGACCAGTTGCCGCGGTTTATCGACCTTTTTGCCGTGGGCGGGATAATAGACCTTGTCCTCGCGCTCATAGAGCTTTTGCAGGCTCGCCATATAGTCGGCCATATCGCCATCCGGCGGAACGATGACACTGGTCGACCAGGCCATGACATGATCGCCGGTAAACAGCGCACCGGATTCCTGCACCGCGAGACAGAGATGGTTCGAAGTATGCCCCGGCGTGGCTACCGCCTCGATAGTCCAGCCATCACCAGCCAAGGTTTCGCCATCGACCAGCACACGGTCGGGTTCATATGTTTTGTCAAAGCTTTCATCAGACCGCGGCCCGTCATCCTGCAACACCAGCGGCGCACATCCGATAATCGGCGCGCCTGTACGAGCCGCCAGCGGTTTGGCCGCCGGACTGTGGTCGCGGTGGGTATGGGTGCACATGATCGCTGTGATCTTCGCATCGCCAACCGCCGCCATGATCGCATTGATATGGTCATCCAGCGCCGGACCCGGATCGATGACGGCGCGATCACTCTTGTTGCCCACAACATAGGTCTGCGTGCCGGTGTAGGTATAGGGGCTGGGATTGCCCGCTAGCACGCGCGCGACCAAGGGCTCCATCTGTTCGGATAGGCCGGTCGGGAAGCTGCTCGGGTCAAATTCATTGTTCATGGTCAAGATGTGGCATATTCCGGCCATAAAACAACCATGAATATCAACACAAAATCGGGAGCAAGCCGCAAAAGGCCTGCTCCCGATCTTGTGACGATAGGTTTAAAGAGGGATCAGGTCATCGAGAGCTGGGCTTTGAGTTCTTTGATATCCCTATCAAAGCTCTCGATTTTCAGTTTCTGTTTGGCCGTTTTATTGCGGCATTCGGCGGCCTTGGCCCGCTCGTTTTGCAGGTTTTGTAGCGTAACTTTCAATACCGCTTTTTTATCCTTATCTGTGCAACCAACGATGCTTGCCCATATTGTATCGCCGCGGGCGTCTTTAGCTCCGGCAAAAGCAATTTTCTGGTTGATTGCAGTACAATCAGCATTCGAATGGCTCGAACGCGCTACGTGGCTTGATCGGCTCGATTTTTGCACCGACATTTTAAAATTCGGCTTGAAGGCAATCTGGGAGACGTCCCAAATTCTTGCCGCTACGCTTTTGGCTTCCCGTGCTTCCTGCTGCGCTTCACGGGTCGCTTCCAGAGCTTCGCGCTGGGCCTCGCGGGCCTCTTGACGCGCTTCTCGTTCCGCTTCCCTGGCTTCACGGGCGGCTTCACGCACTTCCCGGGCCGCTTCGCGAAGAGCAGCTTCAACTTCCCGCTTGGCTTCGCGGCGATAACGCTCTGCCTCGCGCTGGGCTTCACGGGACTCCATCGCGGCTTCACGGGCCGCTTCTTCTGCCTCACGCCGCGACTCTTCGGCTTCCTCAACCATTTCTCTGATCTCGGCTTTGCTGAGTTTTTTGTTCGTCCGCAAAACTACCGTTCGGCCATTATATTTGATCCGGTGAACATGTTCATTCCCACTGGCCTGAACTTTTGCCCAATCCTTTTCGCCATTAAGCATAGTGATGTTGATGGTGCCCTTGGATTTGTCATGCGCCACAAATCCTGGCTTTCCCGGAGCAACCGGCGGAACCGGAGGCACAGGCGGAACGGGCGCTACCGGTGCCCATGCTGTATCCGTATTTTGCCTGGAAGCCTTTATTTTCTTAAGGCGCTTGGTAATTTCTTTGCCCTTCAGCTTCCGTTCTGACTGAAACTGAAAACTGCCATCGTCATTCTCGACAGTATATCTATAACCATTTGCATCTTTTTCAGCGACGACGACACCATTCTGGCCGACATCCACACTGGCGCTTTTCGTGCGAATTTTGGCAGTCTCGTCCTTACTGCCAACATTGAACGCTACATTTTCATCATCCGCTATGAATTCATCGTCCGCTGTAAAGTTATCTTCATGAGGGTGCGCTTCGGCTTCCACGGCATAGGTCACAGTTGCCGTTAGCGGCAATGCGACAACGGTGCTGGCCCCAACCATCAGCGCGCCAACGCGCTTGCGGAAAGCAGATTTTTCTTTCTGACCCAGCATTTTAAGCCGGTCCTTGATCTTGTTTTTCTGGTTCAGAGGACTGGCAAGGCCAAGCTGGTGCCCCGACACCGATTTCGCAATCGTCCGCCCATAAACAGCGCGCAAGTCTCGCCCATTATTTTTCAGGATGCGCGCATCACAAGCGGTCTCCTGGTCCTGTCGGAACGCGATCCACGCCAACCAGGCCACCGGATTGAACCAATGTAGTGACAGGATAAGCAAACCGATAAAGTTGGCAGCCAGATCACCTGACTCGTGGTGAGCGATTTCATGCTCCAGCGCCAATTCGCGCTCGCGCGGGGCATAATCACGGAAGAAATTCGTTGGTACGGCGATATATTTTTCGAACAATCCGAAAGCCAACGGCCCGCTGACCGCTGCCGTTTCGAGAATTCTGATCCGGCCATGGCTGCCGACAAGACGGCCATCGGAGACAATGTCTTCACGGAACTGAAAATAGGACGCGAGTTTGCTGATGAACAGCATGCCAGCACCGCCAAACCAGACAACCAGGGCAATCACCATCCAGTCAATCGAAGCCAGCCCGCTGACGGCAACCGTCTCGGCGGGAGCAACCATCGCTATTTCCGACAATATCGGCGTCGCTCCAATCGCGGACACTGTCTCAACCGGCGGCGGTGCTTTCAATGTCAGCGTAGGCATGAACAGCCGGGCAAGAGGCAGGGCCCACAAAAGATAGGCAATATGTGCCCCGAAAAAATGCGCCACTGGCTTACGAACGATCAGCACCAGTGCCATGAGCAACGTCATCGACACCATCGTGTCTATCAACCAGTTGGTCATCCCTTCAACTCCCTCAAAAGCTCCTCGATTTCCCTTATATCGTCATCGCTCAGCTCATCAGCCTCGGCCAGATGCGCAACCAACGGTGTGACTTTCCCTCCGAAAAGACGGTCAACAAATTTGCGTGAAACACCAGCCAGATAAGTATCCCGCTCAACCAGTGGTGAATATAGAAAACGCCGGCCATCACGCTCTGTACCGATAACGGCTTTAGCCGCGAGGCGAGATAACAGGGTTTTGACGGTTTGCAGCGACCAGCCCTTGGAATCGGCTACGCGGTCAGCTACTTCGGTAGCGGTCAGCGGTGCCTTTTGCCAAAGCACCTCCATAATCTCGTGTTCGGCGTCGCTGATACGTTCGACCATATCCAATTTCTCCCAAATGAAACTGCGAACTATTTACGGCTGAGACTCGCTACTGACTACATCTGTAGTTTCATCGACTACAAATGTAAATGGGTGATTTTACATTTGCGGCAATGTGCTGACTTTATCCTTGCTTGGAAAGCGGAGGACAGGGGAGATGTCAATTTGTCGAAAAATTTTACAGTGCTGCACAGGTTAACGCGGCTGTAACCATCTAAATGATTGAAATATATGACGGGTGAAAAACTGGCACGCGCGGTGCAACGTTACGAGTGTTCCTATGTTTCACACCCATGAAACGCAAATGAGGGGGACAGCGTACTGGTCTCCGCCGTCCCCTCTCATTACAGATTTTAGACTATTCACTATTAAGCCCATATCAAAACGGTCCGGATCTCCTAATCCGGGCCGTTTTTGATTCTTGCTTAGGCGACGGGAACATTTCTGTTGTAGGCTCGTTATCTCACAACAGGAAACGGATGGGACGGACAGATTGGGACAAGACGAGAAAAGCAGCAATGATTTGGCGGAAGACCGGACAGATCTTGCCGAGGACCGGACCGATTGGGCGGAAGATCGGACCGTGCTTGCTAATGAACGCACCTTTGCCGGTTGGATGCGTACAGGTTTAGCGGCTGTCGGCATCGGCCTGGGCTTCAATGCCTTGTTTGGAAAACTTCAACCCTTTTGGCTGCCTAGGGCTATTGCTAGCCTGTTCATCCTGATCGGTATATTCGTTTTCTATATGGCACAGCGCAATGGCTGCCGGGTGCAAGACCGGCTGAGCGCGCATGACGCAACGCCGATGCAAGGCATGAACCTCAAACTCATCGCAGGCGCGATGGCGTTGGGCAGCTCCTGTCTGGCTATCGGTATGTGGTTGATAGAAATGCCGGATAGCTAAGCAAAAACCATACGGTTTAGCTTGCGGCTGGAGCGACCTTTTTCTCGGCCATCAACTCGCCCAGTTCGCCTGCTTCATACATTTCCATCATGATGTCGCTACCGCCAACAAATTCGCCTTTGACATATAGTTGCGGGATGGTCGGCCAATCGGAAAATTCCTTAATACCCTGACGGACTTCCATGTCTTGCAGGACATCGACAGAATCAAAACCGACACCGAGATGCTCCAGAATCGCAACCGCCTTGCTAGAAAAACCGCATTGCGGGAACAGCGGCGTGCCCTTCATGAACAGGACCACATCATTGGATGCGACAATGGTCTCGATTTTTGCGTTTACAGCGTCACTCATCTTCATTCTCCTTGTGCAGGTTCTACTCCGGAACCCCGGTGGTGAGTTGCAAAGCGTGCAGCTCTCCGCCCATTTTACCTTTTAAAGCCGCATATACGGCCTGATGTTGTTTGACCCGGTTCATACCGGCAAAGGCCGGTGCCAATACTTTCGCGGCATAGTGATCACCATCCCCGGCAAGATCCTGGATCTCGACTAGGGCGTCTGGAAAAGCTTCCAGGATCATGGCCTTGATATCGTCACTCGCCATCGGCATTGCAGATTATCCTACTCAGCTTGTTCAATAAACTGACGGCGCGCTTCCACCATCTTTTCGGTCAAAGCGGTACGGATACCGGCATCATCAATCTCCACGCCAGCCGAGGTCAAATCGCCCATCAACTTGCGGATCACATCTTCATCGCCAGCTTCTTCAAAATCGGCTTGAACAACCGCTTTTGCGTAAGAGTCGGTTTCTTCAGCAGTCAGACCCATTTTTTCAGCGGCCCATTCGCCCACCAGACGGTTCCGCCGGGCAGTCAGCTTAAATTGCATTTCTTCATCACGCGCGAATTTATTCTCAAACGCTTTTTCACGATCATCAAAACCGGCCATAATTTTCCCTAACTAACGTGTATCCATTGCTGGATCATATGGAATAGAAATAGGCATTGGCCGCATCAGCGACAAGAGGCCAATGGCGATCAGTCGGCAACTTTTACGACAAGCTTACCAATCGCGCCGCGATCTGCCATTTTCTGGATCGCTTTTCCAGCGTCGGCAAAGTCGAACACTTCTGAAACGCGCGGCTGGATCATGCCCTGTCCCCACAGCTTGAACAGCCGGTTGATATGCGACCGATTACCCGCAGGATCGCGCATTGCATAGGCGCCCCAGAAGACGCCGCAGACATCACAGGATTTCAGCAACGTCAGATTTAGTGGCAATTTGGCGATACCGGCCGGGAAACCAACGACCAGAAAGCGGCCTTCCCATGCGATGGACCGAACAGCAGGTTCACTATAGTCACCGCCGACAGCATCATAAATGATATCAGCACCATTGGGGCCGACAGCCGCTTTAAACTGGGCCGACAACGCTTTGGACTGATCTTTGTCAAACGGTGCGCGACCGTATACCACTGTTTCATCAGCGCCAGCCGCCTTGGCAAAAGCCGCTTTTTCTTCGGAAGAAACCGCCGCGACGACGCGCGCGCCAAAGGCTTTGCCGAGCTCGACGGCTGCAATGCCGACGCCGCCGGATGCGCCCAAAACCAAAAGCGTGTCGCCTTCCTTGATATGACCGCGATCTACCAGAGCATGGATCGAAGTGCCGTAAGTCAGGATAAGCGCCGAGGCATCTTCAAAACTGACATTGTCCGGTATTTTAAAAACACTGTTATGATCAACAGCCACTTTTTCAACCAGACCGCCGTGACCGGTAGTGGAAGCTACCCGGTCGCCGACTTTCAAGCCCGTCACACCTTCGCCAACCTCTGCGATAACGCCGGATACTTCGCCACCGGGCGCGAAGGGCCGGGGCGGCTTGAACTGATACATGTCCTGGATGATCAGAACATCAGGATAGTTGATCGAACAGGCTTTGACATCAATGACCACCTGACCTTTGCCAGCAGCCGGATTATCAACCTCAAGCATTTCAAGGCTGTCGGGACCACCAACTTTTGTGGACATTAATGCTTTCATTATTTTTTCCTCTTCCCTTACGAATCTTCAATCGCGCTTAAGCGGCCACGGGCTTGTGCCAGACCTGCGCAGAATCAATCCTGTTTTCATGGGCCTCTATGGCATCTGATTTTGCCATTGTCAGGTCTATTTCATCGAGCCCGTCCATCAAACATTGTTGCCGGAACGGATCCATCTCGAAGGTGAAGCGATCCTGAAACGGTGTGGTCACACTCATGCTTTCCATGTCGATAGTGATCGGGTCGGTTTTGGCGACCTCCATCAAACGGTCAATCGCGTCTTGCGGCAAAGCTATGGCGAGCAGGCCGTTCTTGAAAGCATTGCTGGAAAAAATATCCGAGAAACTCGGCGCAATAATTGCCTTTATGCCCATGTCATCCAGCGCCCAGGCGGCGTGTTCGCGGCTCGATCCACAACCAAAATTATCACCGGCAATCAGGATCGACGCCCCGGCATATTCGGGATCATCAAACACATTGCCCTCTTGCGCGCGGATAGATTCAAATGCACCCTCACCGAGCCCATCGCGCGATACGGTCTTCAGCCACTCGGCCGAAATAATCACATCTGTATCGACATTTTTCTGGCCAAAGGGAATGGCCCGACCTTCAACTTTGCGGACGGGCTTCATTTTGTATCCTTATCATCAGCATCATCGACCGGTTCGTTTTCGTAGCGCGTACCGGGTATCGGTTTGTCTGTGCTGAATTCATCAAGCTTGCGCATCTTGTGTCGACCCGCATAGATCAAGGCCGCTGCAACAGCGGCGGATCCAACGGCAGCACCGACTTTGGCACCGGTGGACCATTTGCCTTTGCTGTCTTCATTGCCGTTATCTTCGGGCTTTTTTTTGTCTTCTGCCATGATCAAACCTTATCCTATCAGTTCACGTCCATCAATTCACGGACATCCGTAAGCTTGCCTGTAACCGCAGCAGCCGCTGCCATTGCAGGTGACATCAGATGCGTTCTAGCACCCGGCCCTTGGCGTCCAACAAAATTGCGATTGGATGTCGAAGCGCAGCGTTCACCCGGTGGCACCTTATCAGGGTTCATGCCGAGGCAGGCCGAACAGCCGGGTTCGCGCCATTCAAAACCGGAAGCGGTGAATATCTTGTCGAGCCCCTCAGCTTCAGCCTGTGCCTTGACGAGGCCGGATCCCGGGACGACAATCGCCCATTTTACGCCATCAGCTATTTTGCGGCCATCCAGCACCTGGGCAGCAGCCCGCAAATCCTCGATCCGGCTATTGGTGCAGCTGCCGATAAAGATATTTTCTACCGCAACGTCGCTCATGGCCTGTCCTGAAGTCAGCCCCATATAATCCAGCGACTTGCGTGCAGCATCCTGCTTCGAGGCATCGGCAAAGCTATCTGGCGCAGGGACATGACCGGTTACCGGCACGACATCTTCCGGGCTCGTGCCCCAGGTCACTGTCGGCGCGACATCAGCCGCCTGAATGGTGACACTCTTATCAAATATAGCGCCCTCATCAGTTGGCAGTGTTTTCCAATAGGCTACCGCGGCATCCCAGTCTGCGCCTTTGGGGGCCATCGGGCGACCTTTCAGATAAGCAAAAGTCTTTTCATCCGGTGCAATCAAACCTGCTCGCGCGCCGCCTTCGATCGACATATTGGATACCGTCAACCGGCCTTCTATCGACATTTGTTCGAATACTTCGCCGCGATATTCGATGACATGGCCGGTTCCACCAGCTGTGCCAATGACCCCGATGATATGGAGAATCAGATCTTTGGGACTGATACCGGGGCCGAGCAATCCCTCGACCCGGATTTCCATCGATTTCGACCGGGACAGCTGCAATGTCTGTGTTGCAAGCACATGCTCGACTTCGCTGGTGCCAATGCCGAAGGCCAAAGCGCCCAAAGCGCCATGGGCGGCGGTATGGCTGTCACCGCAAACCAATGTCGTGCCAGGAAGGGTAAAACCCTGCTCCGGTCCGATGACATGAACGATGCCCTGCTCTTTATCGCTCGCACCGATATATTTTATGCCGAACGCAGGCGCATTGGCTTCCAAAGCCTCCAGCTGCGCAGCGCTTTGGGGGTCGGCAATAGGTATCTTGTTACCATCGGCATCAATGCGCGGGGTGGTCGGCAGATTATGATCGGGAACAGCCAGTGTCAGATCAGGACGGCGGACATTGCGACCGGCCTTGCGTAGCCCTTCAAACGCTTGCGGGCTGGTCACTTCATGCACCAGATGACGGTCGATATAGATGAGCGCTGTGCCGTCATCGCGCTGGTCAACGACATGCGCATCCCAGATTTTTTCATACAGGGTTTTTGGTTTATTCTGTTCCATAGCGTCCGTCGTTAGCGGGTAATTCAAACGGCGAAAAGACATTATAGCAGATACGGTCACAAGTCCGTCTATCTTTCTCGCAGTGCGGCTCTATTGCCGTATCTATGAACCGCGATAGATCTCTGACGAGCGACCATAAAGTGACAATTTCAAGCCGACGGCAAACGGTAATTGGGCTGTCCCTGATTGCCGCCATATTTGTGACATGGATCGCTATACATATTTATGCGATGTTTTTCTACCGGATCGATGCGACCAACTGGCCGCTGATTCCGCTCATCTTCGCGGTACAGTGCTGGCTATCGGTTGGCATGTTTATCGCGGCGCATGATGGTATGCATGGCTCGCTGGCTCCGGGCAAAAAATGGGTGAACGAAGCTGTTGGCAGCTTTTTGCTGGCTTTCTATGCCGGTTTTGGCTGGCGCAAAATGCGCAACGCCCATTGGGATCATCATAAATATTCCGGCACGGCGCAGGACCCGGATTTTGATGCCGATAATCCAGCCCATTTTGGGCGTTGGTACATGACGTTCCTCAAACGTTATTTTGGCCTGTCTTCTGTCCTGTACGTTTCCAGTGTTGTGACGACTTACTGGCTGCTCTTCGACATACCAATCACAAATATCGTTCTGCTATATGGGTTTCCGGCCATCGCGTCCTCGTTTCAGCTTTTCTATTTCGGTACCTATCGGCCACATCGGCATTTTGCCGAGCAGAACACCATGGTCTTTGCCGATCACCATAATGCCCGCAGCAATGCCTTTGGACCGCTAGCTTCCTTGCTGTCCTGTTTTCACTTCGGTTATCATCACGAACATCATTTATCGCCGCAGACGCCTTGGTGGTCTTTGCCAAAGCTTCATCAATCCGGTATAACTGATAATCAGAAGTACGCTTCACTGGAAAAGAATATCTTATGAGCATCTGGGCGATCAGCCTTATCGTAATCAGCACGGTTATCGCGATGGAATTTGTCGCCTGGTCGGCGCACAAATATATCATGCACGGCTGGGGTTGGGGATGGCATCGTGACCACCACGAACCGCATGACAATCTGCTCGAAAAAAATGATTATTATGGATTGGTCGGCGCGGCCCTTGCCATCTCGCTATTCGCGATTGGCGCTCTGTATTCAGACGTGGTTTGGTGGATGGGCATGGGTGTAACAGCTTATGGGGTGATCTATACATTCATCCATGATGGTCTGGTGCATCAACGCTATTTTAAATATGTCCCGAAACGCGGATATGCCAAACGGCTGGTGCAGGCACACAAGCTGCACCACGCAACCATTGGCAAGGAAGGCGGCGTCAGTTTTGGTTTTGTATTTGCCCGCGATCCCGCCAAGCTGAAAGCGGAACTAAAGGTCCAGCGTGAAACCGGACAAGCGGTGGTCAGGGATTCCGCTGGCGCTGTTTAAGCTCACCCAGTTTGAACATCGTCAGGGCAATGCCCGCGAAAATCATCCCGCTGCCAATGAAAAAACGTGTCGTAAGCGTTTCGCCAAGCAATAATACACCGCCCAGCGCCGCTATAGCTGGAACCGACAGCTGAGAAGCCGCAGCCGTACTAACCGACAGGCGTGGTAGCACCGCATACCAGGTGATATAGCCCAACCCTGATGTGATGGTGCCAGAAATGATCGCTAGTAAAATCCCGATTGATTGTATCTGCTCGCCATTGCCAAGAACAGGAATCAGCAAGAGACAAAGCAATGCCGCGCCAACAAAGTTCCGGGCAGTTGCCAATGCTGGTCGCGCGGCTCCTTTTCCCGCCCAACTATAGAAACCCCATGCTATGCCAGCCAGCGCCATGATCAAACCGCCGACCAGCGGCGGTGCGGTATCACCCGGCGCCAGAAAAACGGCCAGTCCGGCAATGGCCAGCAACAAACCCGCCCATTGGACCGGTGTTGGATGGATACCGCGCACTATGCCAATTATCTGCAAGCTTAACTGCCCGGCCGGAAACAGGATCAACGCCCCGATAGCCGCATCCAGCGAGACATAAGCGAAGGAAAAACTCACGGCATAGACGAACAGCGCGACCGCCGGGACAATGGTATCGCTGCGCGGAAGCACGGCACGGCCATGACGAAATCCCAATAGCAGCGCCAGCATGACCGCGCCTGAAACCAGACGAATGGCGGTAAAACTTGCCCAATCGATGGTGTTTTCTGCCAAGGCGGCGCGATTGAGCAAGCTATTGCCCGCAAAGGCGCACAGCGTCAGAGCCAATAGAAGGGTGGTTAGCAAGCGTCCGCCAACAGGGTTTTGTGGCTGGTTACCAGACGGCACTAGCCCGCCAATATAGGCACAACCGGTCCGCCCAGCTCAATCGCTTTCTTGTAGCCAGCGCGGGCCATCATGCGTTTGCCATAATCCATGCTCGCGGGGCGATTAGCCAGCATGCCGGCCGCCGTGGCGAGCTCGATGACATAGCTGATATTGATATCGGCACCGGTAAAGCTGTCGCCGACCAGAAATTCGCGATGGTCGATATGATGCTCGACATAATCGAGCAACTTGACCACTTCGCCTTCGACAAAAGGCGCATAGCCTTCGCCCAAGCCGCCAAAACGCGGGGCAAGCATCTGGACAATAACCGGATTGGCCAGCGTGCCTTCTGCGAAATGCAGCCATTCGAGATATTCGGCGCGATCCTTTGAACCCGGTGCAGGAGCCAGTTTTCCTTCACCATATTGTTCGAGAATATATTCAATAATAGCCCCTGATTCCATCATCAGATGACCATCAATAATAACGGTCGGCGCTTTGGCAAGCGGGTGGATAGCCGCCAGATCCGCCTGCGCCCGCATGGTTTCGGGATGCCGTTGATGCCGCACCATCTCATATTCCAGCCCCAGTTCTTCGAGGAGCCAGATAATCCGGGTCGAACGGCTATATTCCAGATGGTGCAGTTTGATCATGGGCTATGCTCCTTTGGGGTTTGAACAGTGTCGCTATGCCAAAGCCTAGAAGCAGACAAAAGCACACACAACAAAAACAATGTTTGTGGAAGCAGAGAAAGCGCTGTTTCAGCGAAACCGCAAATCCAGATGGCGGACATGCGCCGCACGTCATGCGGCGCCTGGGATTAGCGGTCGCGCTCACATTCTAGACTCCGCATCAGGTGCAGAGCACGACCGTCATAACTAATGCCCGACGATGCCCAGACTTTCAAACGGGCGTTCATTCTCGCTATATTTCTCGACCAACGTTGCGCTGGCTTCATTCATACCGATCAGTTCCACAGTCTTGCCTTCGTTTTGAAGCCGTTCGACGATTTTATCGAGCATGCCCGTCGCGGAAATATCCCAGAAATGCGCGTCATGAACATCGATGACCACGGTATTGATGCCTTCTTCGTTAAACTCCATAGCTTCATAGAGCATATCAACCGAACCGAAGAAAATCTGGCCGCCAAAGACGTAGCGGTGAGTGGTCACTTCGACAAAATCCTGAATGGTGACAAGCTGACGCACTTTCCATGCGAAGAATATACCGGAGAGCAAAACGCCAGTCAGAACACCGATGGACAGGTCATGCGTCGCGACAACCATCACAACGGTGGCAATCATAACAAAGTTGGATGGCCATGGGTGATGCGTAATTTCGGTGAAACTTTTCCAGCGGAAGGTGCTGATCGACACAAAGATCATCACAGCGACCAAGGCAGGCATCGGGATTTGTGCCACCAGCGGCCCGAGACCGACAATCAGGACCAGCAGCATCACGCCTGCTACAAAGGTAGACAGACGGCGCGAACCGCCAGACTTAATATTGATCACTGACTGACCGATCATCGCACAGCCGCCCATGCCGCCAATCCAGCCGGTGACAAAATTGGCGATACCCTGACCATAGGTTTCGCGTTTCTTGTCACTGCGCGTTTCTGTCAAGTCATCGACGATCGATGCCGTCAGCAGGGATTCCAGCAAACCGACAGCAGCCATAGCGAGCGAATAAGGTGCGATGATCCGCAATGTTTCCCAAGTGATCGGGATTTGCGGAATATGGAACCAGGGCAGACTGTCAGGCAATTCACCCATATCGCCCACAGTAAAGACATCGATTTTTATGCCAAAATAATGTTCAAGCAGTCCGCTACCATAGATACTGAGAGCCCCCAAGATCACGATCGCGGCCAGTGGGGATGGTATTAATGTCGTGAGCTTCGGCAGTCCGTAAATAATCGCAAGGCCCAGCGCGACCATGGCATAGGTCTGCCAAGTCAGTGCTTCACCGGTAAGTTGCGGTATTTGCGCCATGAAGATCAGAATCGCGAGCGCATTGACGAAGCCGGTGATCACCGACCGTGAAACAAAACGCATCAACAAGTCGAGCCGCAGCAGAGCCGCTATCGCCTGAAAAATGCCCATTAATATGGTCGCGGCAAACAGATATTCGACCCCATGATCGCGGACCAGCGGAACCACCAATACCGCCACTGCGGCCGTTGCTGCGCTTATCATACCGGGGCGACCGCCGATCATCGAGATAATCACGGCGATCGAGAAACTGGCATAAAGACCGACGCGTGGATCAACACCCGCGATAATCGCAAAGCCAATAGCTTCGGGAATTAAAGCAAGGGCCACCACCAAACCTGCCAGAAATTCGGTTTTCGGATTGGATAGCCAGTCGCGTTTAAAATCGCTGTGTATTGCCATTATATCGGTCCCCACCGGATAAATTTTCGGATTAAAATGCTGCGCTGCAGCATGAATTGGCTCTGGCTTTGACGGAATGGCGTTGGATAGTCAACATAAGGCGTTCGTTTCCGCCCATCCAGAAGGGCAAAAGCCCATCGTTGCTTTCCTTAGGCCCTAAAATCCTCGATCACTGTCGCTACCGACGCGATTTCTTCCTCATGGGCGATCTCGCGCTGCGTTTCGGCTAGCGCCTGCGTTTCCCAGTCCTGCATCGCCGGGTGCGCGATGATATCTTCCACCCATGCCCGCCCTTTCGGTCCAATATCGAGATCATAGGTTCGAACGCGATAAGCCACTGGCGCATAGACGGCGTCAACGGCAGTAAAGCTATTGCCTGCCAGCCATGGACCGCCGAAGCTATCCAGCCCCTGCGCAAATAATTCGCCAATCCGTTCAATATTGCGCGAAAGCGCTTTATCGATTTTATGCAGCTTGGCCCGCACACCGATATTCATCGGACAGATATTACGCAGCGGTGCAAAACCGCCGTGCATTTCCGCCGCCGCACAGCGCGCCCACATCCGCGCCTTTTCATCCTCCGGCCAGCAACCCTCGTGACGTTCGGCCAGATATTCCATGATCGCAAGCGAGTCCCAGATCGTCCGCGTACCACCGTCAGCACCATGGTCCTTCAAACAAGGTACCTGGGCATTGGGAGCAAAGGCCCGAAACCGCTCATAATTTTCTTCCTCGAAATAGAAAATTTGATCCTCGAACGCGATGTCTAATGCTCGCATCAGTACCCATGGGCGCAGCGACCAGCTGGAATAGTTCCGATTGGCAGTGATCAGCGTGTAGGTCATGGCATTTCCTTTGGAGAAGAGTAGCTCGGATCATGATGAAAGGGCAACGGACTATTATCTTCCAGCGCTTTCAAAATGCTAGCAAAATCAGTTTTCGGCCTAAACCCTAAAAGCCGCTCCGCTTTCCCGGCGTCATATATCCGGTCGATATGGTCCGGCAGCACCCAGCCTTTGCGTTCATAAAGCGCCGCCGCTTGGGGGAAATAGCGCGCGATGACAGACGGCGCATCGGCGATAAGTTGCGCGCAGTCTTGCCGTGTGAAGGGCGTTGTTGCTGACAAGATGAACGTCTCGAAACCCAGACCGGTTATGCCCTCAAGCGCGGCAATATGCGCTTCGGCGGCATCTTCGACCGTAAGCCGCCGGTTCAGAAATTCGTTGGCTTTCAGATTTGGACCGCTGGGAACGGCAAGCGTGTCATCTTCTTCGGGGAAGAACCGCCCGGTCCGCAGCACCGCGACGCTGATTCCATGCAGCTTGTGATAGAGACGACACAGATGTTCGGCCGACATCTTGGTGACCCCGTAAATATTCCGCGGCTTGAGTGGACCATATTCCTCGTCCAGCCAGAAAGCCTGTTCAGCCCCTCCGGCACGGCCAGCCCGGACGGCCTCAGAGATCATCAACGACGTCGTGGACGTAAAAATAAACCGGTCGTGACCAGCCTGCACCGCCGCCTCCAGAAGATTTAGCGTTCCTGTGACATTGACATCGACAAACGCATTGTTGGGATAACGAACAATGTCGGGTTTATGTAGCGCGCCAGCGTGGACCACGGCTTCAATGCCATAATCACCGAAAGTCTGATCGACTAGCGGCCGGTCCGCCACTGAGCCAATGACAGTCGTATGCGCGCCGGTGGCGACATCCAGACCAACGACTTCGTGGCCGATGGCAGATAATTTTGGTGCAAGAAACCTGCCTAGCCAACCCGATGAACCGGTTAGCAGCAGCTTCATTAACCGCCTCCGATTAATTCACGCCCAATAAGCATCCGGCGAATTTCGTTAGTGCCTGCCCCGATATCGAGCAGTTTGGAATCGCGCCAGTAGCGCTCTACCGGCCAATCGGTCGTGTAGCCTGCACCGCCCAAAGCCTGGATCGATTCCTCGGCCACGCGAACACTGCTTTCCGAAGCATACATGACCGCACCGGCCGCATCAAAGCGTGTCGTTTGACCAGCGTCACAGGCTTTGTTGACGGCATAGACATAAGAGCGCGCGCTGTTGAGGCGGACGTACATATCCGCGATTTTTCCCTGCATGAGCTGAAACGTGCCAATCGGTTTGCCAAATTGCTTGCGCTCCCGAACATAAGGAATAACGGTGTCGAGACAGGCCTGCATCAGACCGAGCGGTATCGCAGCAAGCACCGCGCGTTCATAGTCGAGACCGGACATCAACACACCGACGCCGCCGTTGATCGGCCCCATCACATTTTCGTCTGGCACTTCACAATCGTCGAACACCAGTTCAGCCGTCGGGCTACCTTTCATGCCAACCTTTTCGATTTTCTGGCCGATGGAAAAACCCTTCATCCCCTTTTCAATCAGGAACGCGGTGATCCCGCCAGAACCCGCTTCGGGACGGGTCTTGCCATAAACCACCAACGTGTCGGCGTCCGTCGAGTTGGTAATCCAGAATTTCGTGCCGTTAAGGACGTAACCGCCTTGCACCGCCTCAGCTTTGAGTTTCATGCTGACAACATCAGAGCCGGCGCCTGCTTCGGACATGGCCAGCGACCCGACATGTTCACCGGAAATCAGCTTGGGGAGATATTTCGCCTTTTGCTCCGGATTTGCCCAGCGGCGTATCTGGTTCACACACAAGTTACTATGCGCGCCATAGCTAAGGCCCAGTGCCGCGCTGCCCCGGCTCACTTCCTCAACCGCGATGGCATGTTCGAGATACCCTAAGCCGAGTCCGCCATCTTCTTCCTCAACCGTGACCCCGTGCAGGCCAAGATCGCCCATCTGCTCCCACAGCTCACGGGGAAACCAGTCTTCGCGGTCCATTTTTTGGGCCAGCGGACTGATTTTCTCGTCGGCAAAACGCCGCGTCGTAACACGGATCTGATCCGCCATTTCGCCAAGCTGGAAGTCAAAATCGGGAGTTGCAATCATTATGGATCCTTTGTGCTTTGTTGAGCGCTGTTTAGCAGATATTATTCGGGTTTCCAGTCTTGTACTGCGCGCCTGATGCGGAATACCATATTGCGCAGGGGAAGCCCCGATGCCATAGGCGCGGCCATGCTATATGATCTTGCCCGCCCATTTATTTTCGCGCTTGAAGCGGAAAAAGCCCATGGCCTTACCATTGCCGGATTAAAGGCGCTGCCGCTGGGGCCTGCGCCAAAATCGGATCCCGTTCTGGCGACCAGTGTCGCGGGTCTGGATTTCGTCAATCCGATAGGTATGGCGCCAGGTTTTGACAAAAACGGCGAAGTGCCGGATGCGCTGATCCGAATGGGTTTTGGCTATGCCGAGGTCGGTACGCTGACACCCCGCGCACAAGCCGGCAATCCTAAACCGCGTATATTCCGATTGCCGCAAGACAAAGCGGTGATCAATCGCCTTGGTTTTAACAATGAAGGCCAGGAACAAGCCGCGCCGCGTTTGAAACGGATGCGTGGCCGGATGGGCAAAGGTATATTGGGCATCAACATTGGTGCCAATAAAGACAGTGATGACCGAATTGCAGACTATGTCATTGGCGTACAGAATATGGCGCCTTTGGCGGATTATCTAACGGTCAATATTTCCTCACCCAACACGCCAGGTTTGCGGGCTCTGCAAGACAAAGGCGCGCTGGAAGAACTAATGGCGGCTGTCATGGCAGCGCGTGGCGATCACCAAGTGCCGGTATTCCTGAAAGTCGCCCCTGATCTCGAACCTGCGGATATCGACGATATTGTCGAAGTAACAATGCTGCAGAAAATTGACGCGCTAATTATATCCAATACAACGATTACGCGACCCAATCTCCGATCTGACAGTCGGCAAGAAACCGGCGGCCTGTCGGGCGCGCCATTAAAAGACCTGGCTTTGCAACGGCTCAAAGATTTTCGCGCAGCAAGTGGCAGCCAAATTCCGCTTATCGGCGTTGGCGGCATTGCCAATGCAGAAGATGCCTATGAACGGATCCGCGCCGGGGCGGCCTTGGTCCAGCTTTATACCGCGATGATATATGAAGGCCCGACTATGGCCCGTGCGATGAGCTGCGGACTGGCCCGGCTTTTGAAACGAGACGGATTTGCATCTGTGGCCGATGCTGTCGGGACCGCATAAGATCTGGCGACAAATGATTTGCCAAAATGCCAAGCCATCCATAAAACTCGGCGTCATGAAAAAACTCCTGACTTTATTCGCTTTTTTGTTGCTCACGCCCATAGCGGCTCCTGCCAGCGCACAAAATGCTGGCACGGCTGCATCGGCACATCCAGAAGCCACCAAGGCTGGTTTTGAGATGTTGCAGGCCGGTGGTTCTGCGACCGATGCTGCCATGGCGATGATGCTGGCGCTGACTGTTGTCGAGCCCCAATCAAGCGGCATTGGCGGCGGCGGCTTTCTGTTGCATCATGACGCAAAAAGCGGCTGGATGGAGACGATTGACGGCCGTGAAATGGCACCAGCGGCGGCGGCAGAGGACCGTTTTCTGGATGAAGATGGCAAGCCACTCGGGTGGCGCGAGGCAACGCCTGGCGGCAAATCGGTCGGCGTTCCCGGCAATATGCGGCTGATGGAAATGGCGCATAAGAAATGGGGCAAGCTGCCTTGGGAGAAGCTCTTTGAGCCTGCCATCAGACTTGCTGAAAAAGGTTATGCGGTCAGTGCTCCGCAATATGACTGGATGAAGCGCCTCGAGAAGCTCTGGGTCAAATTCCCCGATATGCAAAAGCTATACTGGCGTGACGGCGCCCCCGCTCCGCGCGGTACAATCATAACAAATCCGGAACTGGGGAAATTGCTCCGTGAATTGCAGTCGGGTGGAGCCGATGCTTTTTATACCGGCAAAACGGCCGCTGCGATCTCCGAGGCAGTGGCCAACGCTCCTCAGAACCAATCGGTTTTGACCGAACAGGATTTCGCCAATTACAGCGCAATATTGCGACAACCCGTTTGCTCGAGTTATCGCGAATACCGGATTTGCGGCATGGGGCCTCCCTCATCCGGCGCAACAACAGTCTTGCAAATATTGGGATCTATCGAACGGTTCGACATGGGCGAACTTTACAAAAAGGAACCGGCCCGCGCTTGGCATGTTATTGGCGAAGCAATGCGCTTGGCCTATGCAGATCGCGAAAAATATCTCGCTGACCAGGATTTCGTATCCGTTCCTGTCGCTGGTCTGATTGATAAAAACTATCTTGCCAAACGCTCACAAATGATTGCTCTGCAACGCGCCCGGCCACAATTTCCTGGTGTCGAAACCTATCCGGCTGGCAATCCTCCTGGCTCGTCGCCACGCACCGCTGCGATATCGTCAGAAGTGGCAGGCACGACACATTTCACGGCCGTTGATGGAGAAGGCAATATAGCCAATATGACATCGACCGTCGAAGGCCCGTTTGGCAGCCAGCTGCTCGCCCGTGGCATGGTGCTCAATAATGAACTCACCGATTTTACCTTCGCGCCGGAAAAAGACGGCGCGCCAGTGGCTAACCGGGTAGAAGCGGGCAAACGCCCTCTCTCCTCCATGTCACCCACCATTGTTTATAATGCGAAGGGAGAACCCATTCTCGCTTTGGGATCTGCTGGCGGCAAACGGATCATCATGCATGTAACGAAGACATTGATCGGTGTGCTCGACTACGGGTTACCGCTGGAAGACGCGATGGCAATGCCGAATATCTATTTTGGCGGATCAGGGCTGCTGATCGAGAACGGCAGCGACCTGGTGAAGCTGCAAGATGATTTGGCTCGCCTCGGCCATATCGTCGTGACCAATAACCTGCCGTCAAAACTCGCCGGTGCGCAAAAAACAGACAAAGGCTGGGTCGGAGCAGTCGATCCGCGCAGTACCGGAGAAGCGGTTAGCGAGCTGCCCTAAGTCGGACATTTGCTGCATGATGGTTGGAAACCATTGCCCACAACTTTTATCCGCGCTAGCTTGCCATCCATAACAGGGGCTGCGCTGTAAAAAGTATAGCCGCGCAAGAGGGTGATGAGAGTGTCGGCAAAAAAAGTAACCAACCGCTATCTGGAATTTGACGGTTTTTCCAATCTGGTTTCCATGTTCTTTCAACGCGCAAGCGAAAGCGGCGACAAGCCTTTTTTGAGCGCCAAAATTGATGGTGAATGGCGATCGACCAGCTGGACCGAAGCAGCACGGCAAGTCGCGGCGCTGGCCAAATCTTTCAAGAAGCTTGGACTGCAACCGGGCGACAGGGTCATGCTGGTTTCGGATAACTGCCCGCAATGGTGCATTGCCGATCTGGCGATTATGGCAGCGAAATGTATTACCGTTCCCACCTATACGACCAATACGCCTAATGACCATCAGCATATTCTGGACAATAGCGGCGCCAAGGCGGTAATTGTATCGAATCAGAAGCTCGCGCAGAATCTGATCCCTTCGGTAATGAAGTCAACTGACGCCGATATTGTTATCGGCATGTCAGACCTGCGCATTGGTCAATCCGGTGATTTTTCCATTCATCAATGGGATGGTCTTGTTCAGGGTACCGACGAAGACGTTGCTGACATCAGCGCGGAGGCCGCCGAGATTAAACGTGATGATGTTGCGTGCATCATTTATACCAGCGGTACAGGCGGCAAACCCCGCGGGGTAATGCAACCCCACGGCGCGATCCTGCATAATGTCAAAGGACCAGCCGAAGTTATTGAAAATGATTTTGGCTGGGATTCCGAAGTCTTCCTTTCCTTCCTGCCACTCAGCCATGCTTATGAACATAGCGCAGGACAATTTTTTCCGATCGGTCTGGGCGCAGAAATTTACTATTCCGAAGGGTTGGAAAAACTCGCCTCCAATATCGAGGAAGTGCGCCCCACGATCATGGTTGTGGTGCCACGGCTTTTCGAAGTCTTGCGGGCCCGGCTCATCAAAACTGTCGAGAAGCAGGGCAAGATGCCCAATTATCTGCTTGGCAAGGCGTTGGCCATGGGTGAGCGAGAGGCTGAAGGCAAAAAGCGCAAGCGTGACAAGCTGATGGATATTTTCCTCAACAAAACACTCCGGCCGAAAGTGCAAAAACGCTTTGGCGGCCGGATCAAGGCCATGGTTTCGGGTGGCGCGCCGCTCAATCCCGACATTGGTGTGTTTTTTCAATCGCTGGGGCTGACTTTGCTGCAAGGCTATGGCCAGACAGAATCCGGTCCAATTATCTCCTGCAACCGGCCGCGTTCAGGCCTGAAAATGGATACGGTTGGCCCGCCCATGATTGATACCGAAGTAAAGATTGCCGATGATGGCGAGATATTGGTTCGCGGCGAGTTGGTCATGAAAGGCTATTGGCGCAATCAGGCGGAAACAGATCGTGTCATAATCGATGGTTGGCTGCACACCGGCGATATTGGCCTAATCGACGAAGCGGGGCGGGTAGCGATTACCGACCGCAAGAAAGACCTGATCGTCAATGACAAGGGTGAGAATGTCGCGCCCCAGAAACTCGAAGGTATGCTGACCCTGCAACCGGAAATCCTGCAAGCTATGATCTCCGGCGACAAACGCCCCTATATGGTCGGATTAATCGTCCCGGACCCCGAATGGGCTCTGGAATGGTCGCGCGAGGAAGGCATGGCTTATGATTTCCTGAAACTGCAGGCGAACCCGGCCTTTAAATCAGCCGTGAGCGCCGCCGTGGACCGGGTAAACAAAAACCTGTCAGTAACGGAAAAGATCCGCCGGTTTGAATTTGCCGACGAACCTTTTGCCATTGAGAATGAAGAGTTGACGCCGAGCATGAAAATCCGGCGGCATGTCATTCGCGAACGCTATCAGGAACGGATGAACGCGCTCTACAAAAAATAGGCGCGTGGATTGTTCGGAGTGTCAGCCTTCGATTTTGGTATAGGGCACAAATGAACTGAACGAACAGCTGTCGATAAATGCACCGGTCGGCAGATCTTTCACCTGGGCAATTTCACCGCGGCAAAGCTGCGAAGATGGCCTGCGCGTAACCAATGCATTGCGGTCAACATCCCGGCATCCGCCGTAGGGCTCATTGACATAAATTGTTTTCGGATTGCTGCTGCGGCTGTAAATCAGATATTTGTCACCCACGACAGTCAGATTTTTCTGATCAGTCCGGTTAATGCAACTAACCGGCTTGCCAGCCTCGCGGCCTGCAATTTTCTTATCGAACTTGGCTTGTTCTTTCTCGCTGAGTTTGACCTCTGCGGTGCCGCTATTGGCAGCAGGTGCTGCGAGCATTAATGCTAATGGTAGTGCGAAAATAATCTTACGCATGACGATTCTCCTTCGATGTCCCCCATCGATGCAATGTTGTAACATAAAATTCGGAAAATCGGAAATCGACGGTTAGAAATTATCCTTAGCGGTTCGCCGCTCCGCCAATTGCTCGACTGAATTGGCCCGCATGAAGGGATTGGTCGCAGCTTCCAAGGCAATGGTGGTTGGCACTGTCGCCTCACCCTTCGCCCGCGCAGCCAAGACAGCGTCCATGCGCGTTTTCAGTTCCTGATTATCCGGTTCTGCCACCAACGCATATTCACCATTGGCCTGAGTATATTCGTGAGCGCAATAGACTTTCGTATCGCCCGGTAATTTCGAAAGCTTCTGCATATTATCATACATCTGCGCCGCCGTGCCTTCAAACAGACGGCCGCAACCCATGGCGAACAAGGTATCACCAACGAACACCACTTCCTCATCAGCGATGTGAAAAGCGATATGCCCCGCCGTATGGGCCGGTACGTCAATAACATCTGCCACAACATCGCCCAGACGCACTCGATCGCCCTCTTTGACCATAGTGTCCAGCGTCGGAATACGCGCCTTCTCCGCTTCCGGACCCGTGATATGACATCCCGTCGCTTCCTTTATCGCAGCGTTGCCACCGGTATGGTCGGGATGCCAGTGAGTATTCCATATCTGGGTGATTTTCCAGCCGCGCTTTTCTGCTTCGGCCAGCACCGGTTCTGCAACAGCCGGATCGACGACCATTGTCTCTCGGGACTGGGGTTCGTGAACCAGCCACACATAATTATCAGACAAAACGGGAATACGGATTATTTCAAGCATGGCGTCAAATTACCTTTTTTTCCCAATCTTGTCGATGGTTAACTGCCCGATAACTCTTTTTCCCTAAGTCACAAATATTGCTGAATGGCGATCTCAAAAAGGAAGATAGTTGCGCATTCTTATCATATTACTGGCTTTTATCGGCCTGTGCGCACCCGCAAATGCTGGCGTTTCGCTTGCCGATGACCTGTGCACCTATGGAGCGGCTCTGGACAGCAAGATATCCGAGATAGTGGCCGCAAGCGACAAATTTGACTGTTCGGACGACAAATATGATTTTTCAGGATCTCGACTATGGGTCAAAATTCCATTCAACGCTGATGAGATTCCAGCTGGTGCGGTTGAAGTCCAAGGAGATAATAACGGGCTGAAGGCCATGGCCGTACATTCTGTTCTGACCGATGGTAGAATCAAATCTTCCTATTTTTCCGAACAGGAAGTTATCGATAGCTGGCGTCCCAAAGGCCATTATGGCCTGCCGATACCCGGATCGGAAGATGCAGCAACGCGCAGCCAGATCGAAACCGTCTATATATCACTGGACAATCCGCGCGTCGCCAGTTCGATTTCTCTAATACAGCTGATGTCCAAAAAAAGATGGGATGATCTCAAGCTGCCGCTTTCTGCCATGTTTGCCCTGTTATGCGGTATGACGATCATGCCTTTTTTCTATAATCTCTTCTTCTACGGGGCCCTGCGACACAGTTTCATGCTGTGGCACAGTGTTATGATTATCTGCACCGTGGTCTATACGTTCAGTTCTTCCGGTTTGATCTTTCTGGTCTTCCCGGAAACCAGCCTGACGACAAAATTCCTGATAAATTACTGGACGCTGGCTATTGCGATAGCGGCTAGCGGGTTCTTCCTGGATCGATTTGTCGAACCGGGAAAAATTGCCAATTGGCTCCGTTCTATGCTTCTAATCTCTGCGGTCTTGCCAGTTTTCGCAACGGCATATATTTTTCAGACAGCAGACGGATATGGGACGCAAATCCGCAACTATTATCATGTCTCCTTCCTCCCCTATTTGCTTGTTGTCCTCTATACCATGGTCCATGCTTTGCGGCGCGGCAGCAAAGCCATATGGTTCCAGATTGCGGCATGGACACCGATCATAATTTTCAGTTTCGATCGGATTGCGCGCGGCATGGATCTCTATATCGGGATTCACGAGCTCGATTACGGCCTTTATTTTGTCTTGGTCATCGAGACTATTATCCTGGCATTTGGCGTTGCCAACCGGATCATGAAATTGCGGCTGAGGCATGAGCATACGCTGAAAAAACAAGTAGAGCTGACGTTGCTGGCTGAAACCGACGGCCTGACCGCTATAAGCAATCGCCGTGCGCTTGAGAAAGCTTTCCAAGTCAACATGGCCACACGCAACTATAGTCACCTCGCGATCTTGGATATCGATTTTTTCAAACAGGTAAACGACCAATATGGGCATGAAACCGGCGACGAAGTGCTCCGGGTGGTCGGTCGCGAGCTGGGACAAACCCGTCATTTCGCGGCCCGTATTGGCGGTGAAGAATTTGCGCTGCTGATGAAGCCGGACGAGCGCGGTAACCGCAAAAGCAATCCCGCATCAGAAATGACAAGAATCTGTGAAATTCTGATCCGTGCGGTTCACGAAAATGTGCACGATATCAAACAACCCGTCACATTTTCTGTTGGTGTCACGGCTATTCCGAAGCGCACGTCTCTGCGGGCAGTCATGGCGATAGCCGACAAACGCTTATATGGTGCAAAGAATAACGGTCGCAATCAGGTTGTCAGTTTTGATCTGTCCGACCTCCGTTCCAAGTCGGCCAGGCCGGGATCAGATACTGCTACCGCCTGACCAGCTGAACCAAACCTACCACTCGCCAATATTTTCCATACTCGCCCATGGTTCCTGCACCGGCAGATTCTCGCCCGCCTGCAATAGTTCGACCGAGATGTTATCCGGTGAGCGCACAAATGCCATATGCCCGTCACGCGGCGGGCGGTTGATGGTCACGCCGGCATCCATAAGCGTCTGGCAAAGCTCGTAAATATTATCGACACGGTAAGCGAGATGACCGAAATTTCGGCCGCCATCATAGTCTTCGCCGCTGCCATCCTCGGCTGGCCAATTATGAGTCAGCTCGATTTCGGCAACGTCCTTCTGCCCCGGCGCGGCGAGAAAGATTAGCGAGAAGCGGCCCTGTTCACTATCATAACGCCGGACTTCTTCGAGACCGAGAAGATTGAAAAACTTGATCGTGGCATCAGGATCGCTGACGCGCAGCATTGTGTGTAGATATTGAATCGGCATCGGGTGAACTCCATTCATCGCTATTCAGAAACGGTTCATCGCAGCTGTAGCAAAGCCGAACCGGGTCGATAAAAACAGTTTAGAGCGCTGGGAACGAGAGGGAAAGAGCTATGGCGGAAAATGTTGAAGGCACCAGATTTCTGGACAAGAAGAATAATGTTTTGCTGGTCAGCGCAGGATTGCTGACCATTGGTCTCATCGCCGGGGGCTATCTGCTCGGTGACGGACTACTTCGATCGAAAATGGCCGACCGGAGCGTGACCGTACGTGGCCTGGCCGAACGCGAAGTGACTGCTGATCTGGCGACTTGGACCATCGCTTACAGCGCCCAATCGAGCAATCTGCAGGCAGCGCAAGCTGATATCGATCAAGACACCGCGGCGATTGGTAAATTTTTCACCGAGCTTGGTTTCAAGGCCGATGCATTGAAACCAACCGGAGCCAATGTGAACCAATATACCAGCAACGGTATTCCCCAATATACAATCCGCCAGCGCCTGTCATTACGCACCAATGATATCGAAAAAGCGCAAGCAGCCGTCGCCCGGCAATTTGACCTGGTTCGCCGTGGCGTGGTCCTCGAAGACGGATCCGGGATGAGTTATACTTTCACCAAGCTCGACGAGATCAAGCCGGAAATGGTCGCGGAAGCCACCAAGGACGCGCGCAAATCGGCCGAACAATTTGCCGAGGACAGCGGCACCGATGTCGGTGGGATTAAGTCTGCCACGCAGGGCTATTTCTCGATCAATTCCCGTGACGGCGATGGCGGCGGTTACGGTGTTACCGACACGCCCTATAAAAAGGTCAGGGTTGTAACGACGGTGAATTTCTACCTCGATTGAGGGCAGGGGCCGATGACATGATGACGCAATATCTGGTAGATACAGCCCTGCCCCTCACCCTTTGCCCGTAATATCAGCCCGGGCAATCGCCTTGCCGTTTTGCACCGATGTTCATCGCCAGTTTGGCGGTTTCACCGCTGGCCGGGTCTTTGATGTCAAACGCCATTTCGCTGTCATAGCCTTCGGGATTGGCGCTGCCGCTCATCTTGATATTGATGTCACCCTTGCCAGTGCCCTTGCAGGTCATTTCCAGATCAATGGTGTTTGCTGATCCTTCATCCTTGATGGTCTCGCAATTACCGCCCAAAGCGCCGGACATTTGCTTCGCAGCCTCTTTCCATTGCGAGCCATTATCATCGCCCTGCATACAGAAAAGCCCACCGGTTCCTCCGCCCGCCGCGCGTTCCATCTGAGTGATCGTTTGCTTTTTCGCGTCTTCCGTCAAGCCTGGAAAATCAAGCTGGGTTATCTCGACCGTCTGCAGATACTGGCCAGCAGCCGGACTGCCATCCCCGCCGCTGCCACAGGCTGCCAGCATGAGAGGAGCCGACAGCAGTGGCAGAAGAAATTTCTTGGTCATGGGACGGTGCTTTCTGTTGGGTTTCGTTGTGTCTGGAGCGGTTCTATCGCCCGTCAAAAGGATTGAAAAGCCCTCTGTTGTAAATCGTTATTCGGATACTGTGGTCACGAGCTGCGCGAGATATTTCTGTGCGGCCTTCGCAGGCCGGCTTTCGGCATCCATTGCCACGGCCTTTTCCCAATTGGCTTTCGCCTCGACCATGTCACCGCCCTCATAGGCGATGTTGCCCGCCTCCAAAGCAACTGCTGGGTCGTCAGCGGCCAGTTTCGCGGCCACCGCGATGTCGGCCTTGGCCAGCGGCAGATCATTCATCCGCCGCGCCAACGTGGCCGACAACAGCCAACCTAAAGGGTCCTGAGGGGCGAGTTTATGGACCAGCACAAATTCATCTTTCGCCGCTGCATAGTTATTGAGCGCGACATGGGCCCGCGCCCGGTCGAGATGCACTTCACCCTTCTCTAAACCAACCAAACTACCCTGCACCAAAGCAGCATTCAGATATTCCAGCGCCTTGGTCGGCTCATTCCCGGCCAGCGCGGCATTGCCTGCCTGCGCCCAAAAATTGGCGACCCGCGGATATTTGGCGATTTCCGCTTCCTGCGCTGCTTCGGCGAAAGTCCTAGTGGCAGCGGCCCAGTTAAATTGTTCGGCATAGGCGAAGCCGAGGCAATGGCGGGCTAAAAATCCGCCGCCTTCGATCCGCCATTTATTCGCTTCGACAATCCCGCTCGCCGGATCGTCCACCGCCAGGTCGACGCATTCGTTAAACCGGACTTCGGTCATCGTCATCGGCGCGGAAGGACTGATCGTCGGGGGAACCGGTGAACCAAATGGATTGGCAGATTGCGCGAGGAGGAGGAAAATAGAAGAAAACATGCAAAAAATTTCCGTTAGTGGAGAGCTAGCCCAACCCCGTCCTCCAACAAGCTCGGGACGAACGGGGTTTCCACTTGCCCGACAAATTTCAATCCAGCCGCGAAACCACGTCAATCAAAAGCTCGATATCTTGATCGCGTGACAACCGGTGATCGCCGTCCTTTACCAAATGCACCTGCACATCGGCTGAACGCATTTTCTTGGAAATCTCCAACGCATAGGCCCACGGCACATCGGCATCCTCCTGTCCGTGAAGCAGTCGCACCGCGCCATCAAAAGCGATTTCCTTGTGCAGCAGGCGGTTGGCCTCTCCCGACTGCCAAAAGACATTGGTCGTCACATAAGGATCATCGCTATAGTCGCTATGTTCCTCCAACTTGCCTTCGCGCAAAATCGTCATTTTCTGTTCTTGGCTAAAACCCCAATCGGTAAAATCAGGCGCAGCGGCTATGCCGACCATCGCCTTGACCCGCATTGGCCGCGCAAGCGCCACCAACAACATCAGCCAGCCTCCCATGGATGAACCGATCAACGTTATCGAACCGCTCGTCACCTTTTCCATCAGAAACAGCACATCATCGCGCCAATCGATCAGGCTCTGCTCTTCAAACGCACCGCCGCTAGCCCCACATCCGGCATAGTCGAAACGCAGCATGGCGCGGCCCTCGCTCTTGGCCCATGCGTCGAGGGCCAACGCCTTCCCGCCTTCCATATCCGACATATAGCCGGGCAGAAAAACCAGCGTGCTACCTTTCACGCCAGGCTCCGCTGGACAATAGCAATAAGCGAGGTTTGCACCGCCAGGACGCTGGAGATAGAGGATGTCGTCTTCCATATTTTCGGTTGCCTTACCTACTATTGTGCTCCCGCGCAGGCGGGAGCCTATCACCTGTCTGTGAGCCTTAGTGTAGCGGCACGGTAGTTCGCAAGCTTGTTATCAAGCGCGACAACTTCCCCGTCACAAGAAGATTGAAAATCTGGAGATGGGCCCCGCCTGCGCGGGGGAACTAAATCGTTGAGCGCCCGTCAAATCCAAATATGAGGGGAGCCGAAATAGACAATCCCGAGGCAAAGAAACGCAATTATCAACATGCCGACGCCGCTAAGCATCGGTGGTTTCATTTTGGGCAGGATTGTCTTCAATTCCGCTGGCGGATCACCGGTAAAACCCAGCTGCCAATGCGGTCGCGCCTTGATGCCGTCATCCAGGCCGAAAACATGAGCGCCACCGCTTAAACCACGATATACCAAATCACCGAAATAATAGGCTTCGCTGCGCCACTGGTTTTCGAAAAACAGAAATGTGTTTCCAATAGTCTCGATCCGCACGTTGCGTTTACGCGCACCTTTGGCATCACGGTGCCAGACGATGGAATGACGATCGCTCATAACGGATTAGTCGATATATTATAACCATTTACATATCGTTACCATCATCCCCTTGCAAAAACCGCTCCACCGAAGCGGCAAAGGCTGCGGGCTGATCCAGCATGATGAAATGACGGCTATCTGCAACTTTCTCGAACGTAACGGTCTTGGCCCCGGCAAAAGCCGCTTGGTACATCTCGGTAATCCGTGGCTCCGCCATGACACTGGCATCGACCGGATAGAGCATCGTGACCGGTACCGTTATCCCGGGCAACAAGGGCCGAACGTCAGTCGTCATCAGGTCATAGGTCAACTGTGCCATTGTGCCGATGTCAGCAGCGCGGGCCCAGGCTGCAACCTGCGTCCGGCCCGCTTCGGTGCGCGACATGGTCTGCAACGTCCGTTCGTCTGCTGCACTGCTCCCCCGCGCAATCAGCCCATCTCGCATGGCTGCGGCCTGCGGCTGAAGTGTTTCGACGGTGGTATCAGGGCCGAATAGCAAACCGAAAAACGGCAGGCTGTCGATAATCATCGCTCTTTCGACGCCCTGGGGATAGCGCGCGGCCAAAGTCATTGTGGCGAGCCCACCAAGCGAATGGCCGATTACCAGCGCTTTTTGACCGCCATCGCGATCGATAATTTCGTCATCAATATAGTCCGTCAATTCACGGATAAATGGCTCGAGCAATGGTCCATCACGGCCAGACATCGGCGCATCCCCAAAACCGCGTATCTGGATAACTTGAAGACGATACCGATCTTTCAGCCTGGCGCGGGTCGCATCCCAGACCGAGCGCGGTGTCGACAGGCCGGGGACCAGGACGACATCTCGGCCCCGCCCTTCTACCAGCACAGTGAAATGCCGACCGCCAAGCAATTGCGCTCCCTCCGGCAAATTGATCCGTTCCCCGCGCGCAGCATTTGAAACCACCGGCTCGGTAGATTGCATGGTTGTGCAGGCTGACAATAACAATGCTGCCAAAAACCCGAGAAACCATAAGATTTTCATGTTCAAAACCGCTGTGCCCTCCGCTTTTTCATTTTTTTAGAACTAATCTCTCCAATCGCCATATCAAAAAGGCCGGCAATCTTGAAGGCGAGCGCCCCAAAATCCGCTAGCGACCGGTCGCGCTGCGCGCCGGCTTCTTAACGAGTTTGCATGCCTATTGTACATGGAATGAATAATGTTCAGTGGGCATGACATAATGACGGAAGTGCCTATACATTTGCGTTACCCTCCGTTTCCAAAATCCTTTCCTCCCTCGTTCGGCTTCGCTATGGCGGAGTCGGTTGACTTGGTCGGACCAACGACTAAGGCAATCACGAGCCAGGGGTCGCTGTTTTCTGAGATTCTTTGGTGAGAATTGTGTGAACTTTAGAGATTGAAAACCCGATGACCAAGATGATCAAAATCACCCTTCCCGACGGCAGCGCGCGTGAAGTGGCATCGGGCACCACACCGGCGCAGATTGCCGCCGATATTGGCCCCGGTCTGGCAAAGGCGGCTTTAGCCGTGCGTATTGATGGCGAAGTACGCGATATCATGCGGCCATTGGAGGTTGATACCAAGCTGGCCCTGATCACGTCTCGCGACGAAGACGAAGCGCTGGAGCTGGCACGCCATGACTTTGCCCATGTGCTGGCAGAGGCGGTACAGAAGCTGTATCCTGGCACGCAGATCACTTTCGGCCCCTCGACGGACGATGGTTTCTACTATGATTTTGCGCCGTCGGGTGACCCATTCACCGACGATGACCTGCCGAAGATCGAAGAAGAAATGCGCCGGATTATCAAGGCTGACAAACCGCTGCGGCGCGAAGTTTGGGAGCGTGACGACCTGATCGCGCTGTGGAAGAAAAACGGCGAGACGTTTAAGGCCGAATGGGCGGCCGAGCTTCCTGAAAATGACGAAATCAGCGTCTATTGGTCAGGTGACGACTGGATGGACATGTGCCGTGGCCCGCATCTCCCATCGACCGGCAAGCTCGATCCGCAGGCATTTCAGCTGACGCGCGTATCCGGTGCTTATTGGCGCGGCGACCAGCGCAATCCGCAATTATCGCGCATTTACGGCACCGGTTGGTTGAACAAAAAGCAGCTGAAAGCTCATCTCGTACGGCTCGAAGAAGCGGCCAAGCGCGATCACCGCAAATTGGGCCAGGAAATGGACCTGTTCCACTTCCAGCCCGAAGCCCAAGGATCTGTCTTCTGGCACAGTCAGGGCTATGTCATGTGGCGCGAGTTGGAAGCTTATATGCGGCGCAAGCTCGATGGCGCGGATTATAAAGAAGTGAAAACCCCGCAGATCATGGATGCCCGCCAATGGGAAGCGTCCGGTCACTGGGGAAAATATCGCGAGAATATGTTCGTGGTTCCGGACGAAGTACCCAGCGTCGACGATGACGCGCCGGTAATTTCTGCCGATGCCGATATGATGGCGCTGAAGCCGATGAACTGCCCCGCCCATGTTCTGATTTTCCGCCAGGGTATTAAAAGCTATCGCGACCTGCCGATGCGCATGGCCGAATTTGGCTGCTGCCACCGCAATGAACCGCATGGCGCGTTGCACGGCTTGCTGCGCGTGCGACAATTTACGCAGGATGATGCGCATATTTTCTGTCGCGAGGACCAGATTGTCGACGAGGTTCGCCACTTCTGCGATCTGCTTGACGGGATCTACAAGGATCTCGGCTTTGAAAGCTATGCGATCAAACTGGCTCTGCGTCCGGAAAAGCGCTTTGGTACAGAGGAAATGTGGGACAAAGCGGAACAGAATTTGCGCGATGCTGTCCACGAAGCTGGCCGCGCTGGCGAAGAATATCAGTGGGAAGAGCTGCCCGGCGAAGGCGCTTTCTATTCTCCGAAACTGGAATTTCACCTGACCGACGCGATTGGCCGGACCTGGCAATGCGGCACGATCCAGCTGGATTATGTACTGCCGGAACGGCTGGACGCCAGCTATATTGGCGAAGATGGTGCGCGCCATCGCCCGGTCATGCTACACCGCGCGATCTTGGGCACGTTTGAACGGTTTCTCGGCATCATGATCGAACACCATGCCGGACGCATGCCAACCTGGCTCGCGCCAACCCAAGCGGTCGTTGCGACGATTGTAACGGACGCCAATGATTATGCCTCAGACGTAACCGAAAAACTCAAAGCCGCTGGCATCAGGGTTTCTGCGGATTTACGGAACGAAAAGATCAATTATAAAGTACGCGAACATTCGCTGGCAAAGGTGCCGAATATATTGGTGGTCGGCATGCGGGAGGCCGAGGAAGGCAAAGTGGCGTTACGCAAATTGGGGCAAAAAGAGCAGATGTTCTTGAGCGTGGATGAAGCAGTAGCCATGTTGACAGACGAAGCGCTGGCACCGGATTTGAAGGAACAAAATACATGACCAAACGCAATATTGCCTTTGCTACAGCGACCGCCCTTTTGCTGATCGCTTGCAAACCGGTTGACGAAAATAGCGGCGCAGTGGAAACTATGGCCATGACAACCGATAATCAGGCCGGCGAAGAACAGGGCTCTGACAAGAGCAATGAAGCGGTGAAAGCCTATATCCGGGCCAATGCAAAAATGCATGCAGATATGGGAAAAACGATTAATCCCGACCCCGATGTCGCGTTCATGCAAGGCATGATCCCACATCATGAAGGCGCGGTAGAAATGGCTGAAATTGTGCTGAAACATGGCAAAGATCCGGAGACGCGCGCATTGGCGCAGCAAATTATCGATAGCCAGCGCAAGGAAATTGACCAGATGCGCGCTTGGTTGAAAAAACGCGAGTCCCTGCCGCCGCGCAAGTCCCTATTGTCCAAGTCGCTTGAGAATACTGGCAAGGTGGCCGATATCCCGCAAGTAACGCCAGCCGATCCGGAAGGTTAAACCAACCATTGATCGAAGCGCTGTCAGACACTAATTATGTATAACAATTTGCGGCTTCTGCGATTCCTCGCTATTGGCCGCTTCATTAGACACATTAGGAGTATTTAACATAGCTGCACCACCACGCCGTCCCACACCGCCCGTCAAAGGCGGTCCGCGTTTCAACAATCTGATCATTTCCGATACCGTAAGGGTCATCGACGACAAGGGTGAAAACCTGGGCGTGATGAACACCAGCGAAGCGATCGAGCGGGCCAAGGATGTCGGCCTTGACCTTGTTGAGGTTTCTCCAAACGCTGCTCCACCAGTCGCGAAATTTCTGGATGTCGGAAAATTCAAATATGAGGCCCAGAAAAAGGCCAATGCAGCGCGCAAGACCCAAAAGGTTCAGGACGTCAAAGAAATCAAGATGCGTCCGAACATCGACGATCATGATTATCAGGTAAAGATGCGCAATGTGAACAAGTTCATCGACAATGGCGACAAGGTCAAAGTGACTTTGCGTTTTCGTGGTCGTGAAATGTCTCACCAGCAACTCGGCATGCAATTGCTGCAACGGGTTCAGGAAGACACGAAGGAAAACGCCAAGGTCGAAGCCTATCCAAAACTGGAAGGCCGTCAGATGCTAATGGTGCTGTGCCCTAAATAATCGGTGAGGCGATCAATTGGGATGCTTGCGCGCAATCCAGATGAAAGCCACACCAACTATTATGGACGCCAACGCGATAGCAAATTCGAAATTTTGCGATACCATGGCAGATCCGTTCTGTGGTGCGATTCTTATGATGAATAGCACGGCAAAACTAACGCCAAGTTAAATGGTCATAACGTTGGTGTCAGTTTCTAGCTCACCGGTTGTGCGCGATATTGCTTCGGGAAATGGCGTTTGAGGTTGGCGATTTTCGGTTTGTCCCAACGCACTATATAGCCCTGCCGCGGGTTTTTCTGCATGAAATCCTGATGATAGGTTTCGGCGGGATAGAAAGCTTTATAGGGTTCTATTTTGGTCACAATGGGCCGCTTCCAATATTTGCCTTTATCGAGCTGCGCCAGATAAGCGCGGGCTGCTTTGGCCTGTGCGTTATTCGTGGGAATAAGCGCGCTGCGATAATGTTTGCCGCGGTCAGGTCCCTGCGCGTTGAGCATTGTCGGGTCAGCGACCACAGAAAAGAACACCTGCATCAGCTGGCCGTAGCTCACCACGCTGGGGTCATAGACCACCCGTACCGCTTCAGCATGATTGGTCAGGCCGGCACTCACCAGCTTGTAAGAAGCGCTGCGCTTGGTTCCGCCATGATAGCCAGAGGCCGCGCTAATCACGCCCTTGGTATGTTCAAACACGCCTTCAACGCCCCAGAAACAACCACCGGCGAATATCGCAACCGCCCGCTTGCCTTTTTCTGCAGCATTGACGCGCGGGGCGGGAATGATGGTGGCTTTTTCAGCCGCATGAGCTTCGCCGACAAACAGACTGGATGTTGGCTGCCGATCATCTGGGGAGGACGCGTCGATACTGGCCCAAACGACGCCGAAAGTCGCTAGGCTGGCGCCGGCAATGGCTAATTTGGGAAAAATATTGCTCATATCGTACGCCCCGTTTTTTGACCTGACTTAGCTAACCGCATCAACGATGCTGGCTACAGAAGATGCGGTCTGGCTAAAATCCTGCTGCTCATCATTGGGTTGCATGAAAAACAAAGCCAGCGCGCCCAATAAAAAGCCACCGCTTAAGCTGTAGGTCAAATCTGATTTCAAAAAGTTCGGCATGGTATTTTCCTACTGTGGTTACCCTGTGTTCGGAGCGACCCCTGAATTGGTTACACTAATAATATAGGATTGCTTTCCCCGCTGTGAACACCGTCACAGGACGACATTCAGTTTTGGCGGGAGAAGGTTTTCTTTATTGGACCGCTTCTTTATTTAACCTCAGGCGCCGGGCGGGCACATCCGTGCCCTTGGCTTTCCTCGCACAAGCTCGGGCGCGCGGTCGCGCTTGCCTCGCTGCGCTCGGACAATCCTCTAGAGTTTGGCACCGGACCGACGCGAAGCGGAGGCAAGGCCGACCGGCCGCCGCGCCTTATTGGCGCGATAGCCAAGCGGGCGGATGCCCGCGCCCGGCGCTTGAGCGAATCAACAAAAACTCCTACTTCAACGCCACACAAGCCCGTTGAATCCGCGTGCATGCCTCGCGCAAAATATCTTCCGATGTCGCATAGCTCACGCGAAAGGCTGGAGACAAACCAAAGGCGCCGCCATGGACAGCCGCTACCTGCGCCTCGTCCAGGAAATAACCGATCAGGTCCTCGTCGCTTTCGATCGTCTTACCCTTTGGCGTTTTCTTTCCCATCAACTCACTGGCATCGGGATAGACATAAAACGCGCCCTCCGGGGTCGGGCAATTCAAACCCGGCGTATCATTCAGCATCGACACGACCAGATCCCGGCGCTTCAAAAACGCAGCATTACGGTCGGCCAGAAAATCCTGCGAACCGTTGAGCGCAGCCACCGCCGCTGCCTGAGAGATGGAGCTCGGGTTGGATGTCGATTGCGACTGCAACTTGCGCATAGCGCTGATCAGCCATTCAGGACCGCCGGAATAGCCGATCCGCCAGCCGGTCATCGCATAGGCTTTGGAACAGCCATTGACCGTCAACGTGCGATCATAAAGATCCGGGCAAACCTGTGCGATCGTGGTGAACGGGAAATCGGCATACCAGATATGTTCGTACATATCGTCGGTCATCACCATCACCTGCTGATGCGGCAACAGGGCTTCACCCAGCGCCTTCAGTTCTTCCCCGCTATAGGCAGCGCCAGTGGGGTTGGATGGTGAGTTGAGGATCAGCCATTTGGTTTTGGGCGTGATTGCGGCCGTCAACTGATCCGGCGTTATCTTGTAATTCTGGTCCGCCCCTGCCTCGACAATAACCGGCGTACCGCCCGCAAAATTCACCATGTCGGGATAGCTGACCCAATAAGGCGCTGGAATGATGACCTCATCCCCCGAATCAAGCGTCGCCACCAGAGCGTTGAACAAAGTATGCTTTCCGCCACTATTTATCGAAATCTGCGACGGCGCATAAGTCAGATCATTGTCGCGCAGAAATTTCGCAGCCACCGCCTCTTTCAAAGCCGCCGTGCCATCAACCGTCGTGTAATTGGTATCCCCATCTCGAATCGCCTTGATCGCGGCTTCCTTGACGAAATCCGGCGTATCAAAATCAGGCTCTCCAGCGGACAGACCGATAATATCAAGACCCTGCGCTTTGAGTTCCGTCACCCGGCCAGACATGGCCATGGTCGCGGAGGGCTGAATTCTGCCAAGAGCTTTCGAAAGTTTTGTCATGGGGTTAGTCCTATCTGGGAGGCTTGCGGAAGATGCCTAATATCAATGCGAGGTTGCTGCAACAGGGAGAATGGCCGTCCCATAATTTTAATATGATTCTAATTTGATCTTCTTTGGGAAATTCTACAAATGATACGCGGAACAAGATTGAAATTCGGTTGAATGGAGCTTCTGGAGCGACAGGCCGAGCCGTCCAATCGGGCTTATAACGACACCCGGCAGGCCGACATTGGTTCTATCACGGCCCCGACTTAGCAAAGACCGGCCTGTGTAGGAAAGCAGGATTTTTTCAACTGCGCTTTTTCACAAATTCTGCGCGCAGCACGAGGCCCTTTATTCCCTCATGCTTGCAATCAATTTCCTGTGCATCGCCGGTCAGGCGAATGGATTTAATCAACGTTCCGCGCTTCAGCGTCTGGCCTGCGCCCTTGACCTTCAGATCCTTGACCAATGTCACCGCATCGCCATCGGCTAACAGGTTACCCACCGCATCAAGGACTTCCGGTCCCTCGACTTTTGCTGCCGCGTCTTGCGGGCTCAGCCACTCTCCACTTTCCTCGTCATAGACATAGTCCCCGTCGCCATCGGCCATTACAAGGATTCCAAAGCCTGCTGCATATCGGCAATAATATCGTCAATATGTTCAATGCCCACGGACACGCGAACCACATCTGGCCCCGCGCCTGCCGAAACCAGATCATCACCTGACAATTGGCTGTGCGTGGTCGATGCAGGATGGATAATCAGCGAACGGGTATCGCCAATATTGGCGAGATGGCTGAACAGGTTGACCGCAGAGACCAGCTTGGTGCCAGCATCATATCCGTCTTTCAGCCCAAAGGTGAACACTGCTCCGCCTTTGCCGCCGAGATATTTCTGCGCCAGTTCGTGATATTCGCTGTCTGGAAGGCCTGCATAGGAAACCCAGCTCACCTCGTCCCGGCCTTGCAGCCATTTAGCTAGTGCCAGCGCATTATCGCAATGTCGCTCCATCCTCAGGGTCAGCGTTTCCATGCCGGTCAGGATTTGAAACGCGTTAAATGGTGCAAGCGCTGGTCCCAGATCGCGCAGAGACAAGGCTCTTGCCGCCAAAATAAACGCTATTGGGCCAAAGGCTTCTGTAAAGACTTTGCCATGATAAGAAGCATTGGGTTGATTGAGAAACGCGAATTTCTCGCTCTGCGTCCAGTCGAATTTGCCGCTGTCGACAATCAGACCGGCAATACTGTTGCCATGACCGCCCAGAAACTTGGTGCCGCTTTCCACGACAATATCCGCGCCATGCTCAATCGGGCGGCACAGAGCCGGGGACGCCATGGTGTTATCCACGATCAGCGGAATGCCCGCCGCGTGCGCGACATCGGCAATGGCCGCAATATCCTGCACCACACCGCCGGGATTGGCGAGGCTTTCAATAAACACGCAGCGCGTATCGTCGGTGATCGCGCCCTTCACTTCATCGACATTATCGGCATCCACAAAGGTCACGTTCCAGCCGAATTTCTTGAAACTATGCCCGAGTTGGTTCAACGATCCGCCATAGAGCTTTTTCGCCGCCACAATATGCGCGCCGGGGTCCATCAGCACGTGGAAAACCAGTAATTGCGCGGCATGGCCCGACGCCACAGCCAGCGCCGCCGCGCCGCCTTCCATAGCCGCAATCTTGCCTTCCAGCGCGCCGTTGGTCGGGTTCATGATGCGCGTGTAGATATTGCCCACAGCATCGAGATTGAACAGATCGGCGGCATGATCGACATCGTCAAACACATAAGATGCGGTCTGATAAATCGGTGTGATCCGCGCGTTGGTGGTCGGGTCAGGTTCGGTCCCAGCATGCACAGCCATGGTTTCCAGATGATCGGTCATGAGAATCTCCGTAAAAAGCTAAAATATATTCAGACGAGTTTGGCCTTCACCAGACCGCGTAGGCTATTTCCGATATAGAGTCCGCTGTCTAAATCTTCAGCCTGCAAATCCGCCTCGACTGCATCCCCGCTCGCGATAAGCTGTCCGCGTAATATTCCGGGCAAAAGGCCGCGACTAAGCGGCGGTGTCAACAGCTGGCCGTCACGTTCGACAAATAGGCTCCAGATCGCGCCCTCGGTTAGATAGCCGTCGGGATCATGGAATATGGGATGAGCAGAACCGTTCAAACCCGGCGCGGCATAGACGCTGCGGTCGCTTGTCTTGTGGTGCAGGCGGTAATCCTGTGGATGGGCCGACATCGGCACCAGCTTGACCTGTACCGGCTCGTCCAGCGGCTCAGGCATCGGTTGCAATTCAATCGCAATCGCGCCGGAACGCGACAGCATCAGGCGGACCTTGGCCGGTTGATCCTGATGGAAGGTAATGGCCTGAATCGTGTTGCGCGCGGCGTGCCGGTCAAATTCAAATTCCAAGGCAGCGGCGCTGGCCTTCATCCGTTCCAGATGTGCTTCAAGGCGGAGGATACCTTGTTCCGGATCGAACGCCATGGTCTCGATCAAGTCCACATTATTGCCGTTGCTCACGCCATCCGTCACGCCATGATTCACAGCCGCAAATCTCCCCTTGGCGAGACATTCCCGCCATTCATTGCCCCCAATAGAGTCCGCCACTATGCCAGAGCCCAGACCGATGGAAAGGGTTTCTTGGTCCATATTGATGAACAATGTCCGGATGGCGACATTAAAGGCCGCATCGCCGCTCGCATCAATCCGGCCAATGGACCCGCAATAGATACCGCGCTGATCGGTTTCGAGCTCGTCGATAATCTCCATCGCGCGAATTTTCGGTGCGCCAGTGATCGAGCCGCAGGGGTAAATCTGGCGGAGCAGGTCAACGGCGTTCAGACCATCGGCCAGTGTCGCAGTTACGGTTGATGTCATCTGATGGATGGTTGGATAGCTTTCGACATGGAAAAGTTCTGGTACGCTCACACTACCCGGCTCTGCCACCCGGGACAGGTCATTGCGCAGCAAATCCACAATCATGAGATTTTCAGCCCGCTGTTTCGGGTCGCTCTGCAGCTCCGCCTGCACCGCGATATCAGCTGTTTCATCCTGAAGCCGGGCCGCCGTCCCCTTCATCGGCTTGGCGGTGATCCGTCCGTCTTTCATTGCGAAAAATAGTTCCGGTGAAAAGGATAGCATCCAGTTTGTGCCATCATAGACCACCCCGCCATAGCCCGCCTTCGCGCGGTTCCGAATGGCGGCATAGAGCGCAAGCGGATGCCCGGCATGGCGGGCATGGGCCCGGAATGTCAGGTTAGCCTGATAGATATCCCCTGCCAGAATATAGTCCTGCACACTTGCAAAGGCGCGATCATAGTCTCTCCGCGTCACGCCGGGTCGGATATCTCCCAACCAAGCACCTTTGGCGTCGGGCAATTGCACTGCCACCGCATCCGGTTCGAGCAGCGCATAGTCCTCAAACAACCCGAACCATGCCAGCGGACAGGGGCGGTCATCTGGAAGCCGCTCTAACAAACGCCCTTCCAGTGCCAAACCGGCTTCATAAGACATATAGCCCGCCGCATGCAGGCCGCGTTGCTTTGCTCTGGCAATCTGGTCCAAGGCCGCTTTCAGCGCGTCCGGCGTGCGGGCTTCGACAATTTCAACCGGATCGCGATAGAGGCGAGCGAGTGCTGCTTCCCCTTCGGCACGGGCATCGTCTAGCAATATGAAAGGACTGTTGTCAGGGATCATCCCCCTCCCCTAATTGCTTTTTATACCGTTCGTCCATAAGCATAAGCGAAACTCAACGGGGAGAGGCGTTTGATGCGCACCATATTTGCCGGCGCTATGGCCGCAGCTTCATTGCTATTGTCCACACCGGCGGCCTATTCGGCGGACAAAACTTCCAATGCCATCGCCGCCAAGCCCACCGCATTGGTTGCCGATCAGGTTCCCGACATTCCGATGTCCATTGTCGAAAAGACCCGGCCCTATATGGAATTTCGGACAGCAGGGTTTGTCGGGTGGGATCCCAAAACCAAGGCCATGCTGGTGCGCACCCGTTTTGCCGACACCAGCCAACTGCACAGGGTCGCCGCACCGCGCCGGGAGCGCGAGCAACTGACCTTTGGCAACGAACCGGCACGCGCGGCCAGCTATGCGCCTGATGGTTCCGCTTTATTGTTCCAGAAAGACATCGGCGGCAATGAAGTGAACCAGATATTCGTTCTGCGCGACGGGGTTCCCGAAATGCTGACCGATGGAAAGAGCCGCAATAGTCTCGGGCCATGGTCCAGCAAGGGCAGTTTACTGGCCTTTGGCTCCAACAAGCGCACCGGGCTCTATAACGATATTTACCTGATGAACCCCGCCAAGCCCGATAGCGCCATCATGCTGGTTGCTTCAACGGGTGGCGGCTGGTTCCCGATCGACTTTTCGCCCGATGACAAGCATTTGCTGGTGTTCAACTATGTTTCGATTACCGACAATCAACTTTATTTGATCGACATTGCCAACGGCACGTCGCGGAAACTGACCAATAGCAGCAATCCGGTGGCGTATAATGGTCTGCAATTTGCGCCCGATGGCCGGTTATGGGCGGCGTCCGATGACGGCAGCGATGTCCAGCGACTGGGCACCGTCAATATCGAAACAGCGATATTTGAACCCGTTATTGACGAGAAAGTCTGGGACATATCCGACTTTGACATCAGCAAGGATGGTCGCTGGATCGCCTATGAAGTCAATCAGGCGGGCCGCTCGGTCCTCAAGATCTATAATATGCAGAGCGGTGACTTGCGCACAGTGTCCGATCTGAGCCCCGGCGTGATCGGCGGCCTGCAATTCGCGCCATGGGGGGAGCTGGGCTTCACGTTCAATGCCAATCAAGGCGGCAGTGACAGCTACAGCCTTGATCCCGAGACGCTGGCAATCACGCGCTGGACCAAAAGCGAGACCGGCGGGCTGGATGCAGCGAATAATGTTGCGCCGGAGCTGGTAGAAATAACGAGTTTTGACGGCGAGAAAATGTCGGGCTTTCTCTATCGCCCCGATCCTGACAAGCATAAGGGCAAACGTCCGCTCATCATCAATATTCACGGCGGTCCGGAAGGCCAGGCGACGCCGCGTTTTCTTGGGCGCAACAATTATCTGATCAACGAGCTGGGCGTTGGGATCTTCTATCCCAATGTCCGCGGCTCAACGGGCTTCGGCAAACGGTTCGTGGCGCTGGACAATGGCCCGTTCCGGCGCGAAGACAGCGTGCAGGATATTGGCGCCTTCCTCTCCCATCTGCGCAAGGACAAACGCATCGACCGCCGCCGCATTGCGGTAACGGGCGGCAGCTACGGCGGGTATATGACGCTTGCGTCCATGCTCCGTTATGGCGACAAGCTTAAGGCGGGACTGGAAGTGGTCGGCATCTCCAATTTCGTCACGTTTCTTGAAAATACGCAGCCCTATCGCCGCGATCTGCGCCGGGTCGAATATGGCGATGAACGCATTCCGGAACAGCGCGCAAAGCTGGAAGAAATCAGCCCGCTGCGCCGCGCCAATGAAATAGATATTCCCTTGATGGTTGTCACCGGCGCCAATGACCCGCGGGTGCCGGCCAGCGAAGCGGACCAGATTGTCGCCGCCGTCCGTGCCAATGATCGGCCAGCCTGGCACCTGCTCGCCGAGAATGAGGGCCATGGCTTTCGTAAAAAGGCAAATGCAGACTATCAGTTCTGGGCGTCCCTGCTATTCTGGCAGAAATATCTGTTGAACGGAGAGTAGTGTATGGAAATACTTGTCATTGCAGGGATTATTATCCTGCTAGTGCTGGTATTTGATTCACGTAGCACAATTGCTTCGCTTCGCAATCGGATCGAAACTCTCGAAAATCGCGATTCTCAAACTACTGTTCGGCCCGATCAGACCGTTATGGCCGAAACTGTAAAGCAAACAGAGGCGGGACCAGCACCCGTCGAGCCAGCGCGGCGCGCCGCGAAGGCAGCACCCAAGCCGGCACGCGTCACGACTCCGGCAGCAGAGCCATCGCGGCAAGTCTATAAACCAACCTCCCCTACCCCCCCTCCTCCACCACAGGAGAGCAGCGAACCGCCGCCACCGCGCCCGAGCGCTGCGAAACGGTTTGAAGACCTGATTGGCGGCAAACTTCCGATCTGGATTGGCGGCATCGCGCTCATTTTCGCCGGCTTTTTTCTCGTCCGTTTTTCCATCGAAGCCGGTTTATTCGGCCCGGCTGCGCGTTGCGTGACAGCTGCGCTTTTCGGATTGCTGCTCATCGGCCTGAGCGAATTTGGCTATAAAATACCAAAATTCGGCAAGATTTTTACCGATGATGTCCGCATTGGCCACTCGATCGCTGGCGCCGGTATCGCCGTCCTCTACGCCACCCTTTATATGGCGAGCGAGTTATATGGCTTGTTAGGCCTGTACACCGCACTTGGCGGGGTTATCGCGGTCACCATGTTGGCCTTCGTGCTGTCACAGCGCCACGGCCCACCGACAGCGATCATGGGATTGCTCGGCGGTTTCGCTGCGCCGTATGTCGCCGGACTTGGGCCGGAATCGGTTGCGCCGTTACTCATCTATCTCGGCGTGTTCACCGCAGGCCTATTCGGCCTTGCGATCCATCGCGGCTGGGCGTGGCTCGCGCTGCTTGCCACCGGTGGCAGCGTGATCTGGACGACGGCGCTGTTGTTTATGGACCTGAGCGGCGACGTGCCCTTTGTCGGCGCGTTTATTGTCTTGCTGGCCATTGGCGGCGTGCTCACGCTGTCGCGCACCGGCACCAGCTTTGGTATTCCCAAACCGGTCATGCAGGCTATCCCGCTGGGCGTCGGGCTGTTGCAGCTTGTGACACTGGCACCGCTCATCGAATTCTCGCTCATCAGCTGGCTGTTCTTCGCCGTCCTGACCATCTTCGCCATTGCGCTCGCCTGGCGGGACAAGGATCTGACGCCAGCTGTAGCCGGCGCTCTTGGCCTGTCCTTGGCCATGGTCGCGACCGCTTTCTCCAACACCGGTGCTGAGCAAATGCAGTTGTTCGCTGCCGTCGGGCTGGCGATCCTGTTCGGCGCTGCAGGCCACGTCTTTGCGTTGCGCGAAAAAGACGGATGGATGTGGGCACTCGTCGGTATGGCGGCGCCCACGGGCATGTTGCTGCTCATCTATACCCTTGGCAATTTGGGGTGGAGCCAGAATAGCTGGGCGATAGCTTGCGTCCTGACCGCGCTCACAACCGCCCTCATGGCGTGGCGGACCCGCGCAGACGCAGCCATATTGCCGCCGCCCGTGGCCAGCGGTCTGACCGGGCTATTGGTTGCCATCGCATTGTGGATATGGACCCCGCAAAGCCTCGGCGCGCTGGTAGCGATTACGGTTGCCGCAGCTCTTGCTTTCTGGACCCGCTGGGTCATGCGCAAGGCGATTATCGTGCAATCGGCCATCGCCACCGGCTTGGGCAGTCTGATCATGCTGTTCGACAGCTTCGGGCTCGTGGAAGCCCTGTTTGGATCGCTCACTGGAGAAACCGATCTGTTTGTCTACTTACCGGAAGTGGGCCCATCGACTATCGAGCTGCTGCTTCCTGCCATCGCGATTATCGCCATCGCCTATGGCTTTCGCGACAGCTTCGGCAAAGCGTTTTCGAAAATCATCGCCGGCACCGGTTTGATCGCAACCGGCGGGTTCCTCTACTTGCTGCTCAAACAGCCTCTCGCCATTGGTCCAATCGAAGACTTTGTCGCCTATGGTTTTGCCGAGCGCGCCGTCTTTACCCATTTGCTAGCGCTGGCCGGTTGGTTGTTGCTCAGGCGGACTTGGGATGAGAAACTCGCAGCACCGCTCAAATCATTGGGCTTTGCTCTGGCTGCGCTGGCGCTCGCCCGGTTTGTCTATTTCGATATTTTGCTGCTCAGCCCGACCAGCGTCAAACAGGCTATCGGCCCCGCACCTATTGCCAATCTCGGCACGCTGCATTTTACCACCGCCATGCTGTGGCTCTGGCTTTTCGCGCGAACCGAGGCATTGGTGACCTCCTTACCCAAATTGGTTCGGCCGCTTGAAATTGGTAGCCTGCTCGCCGCCATTGCATCTGTCATGGTCACCGTTCGTCAAGCCGTCCACGGCACAGATATAGCCACCCCGCCTTTCACCTCAACCGAGACTTATCTCTATAGCGCCGGACTGCTGGCGCTTGCCATTGCGTGGCTCGCGAGGGGCATCCAGACTACCAATGCGTTGCTGCGTATCGCGGGGCTGCTGTTACTTACCCTCGTGACATTCAAGGTATTCCTGATCGACGCGGCACAACTGGAAGGCATTTTGCGGATACTCTCGTTCCTCGGCCTCGGGATCGCGCTTATCGGCATCGGTTGGATCTATGGCAAGGTGATGCGCTCGGACGAAGCAAAAGCTGCTGCCTAACGGGCGGCAAAGCTTGACCGACAACAATCGGCGATCCAGTCGCGTACCGCCTTGATCTCGCGATTGCGGCGATTGTCGCGATGAAAGACTATCCACGGCTTGCGCGGCGGAACCGGTGGCGCCGGGATGGGAACCAATCCATGCCGCTGGGCCAGAAAATCGGGCAGCATCGCAATAGCCCCACCGGATTTTGCTATTTCCAATAACGCATAGATGCTGCTGGACTGAACGCACAATGCCGAATGCAAATCATGCTCTTTGATCCAGACAACTTCCGGAATATCCCCGTATTTCGAGTCCAAACCTGCCAGCTTTTCATCACGCAGGTTAAGGCTGTCTGGCAATCGCCCGCGCAAATAGTCCGGTGAGGTATAAAGACTTGCGGTAATTTCAGGCAACCGCCGTGCGATCAAACCATCGCTTTTCGGCCGAGCCAGCCGGACCGCGATATCTGCCTCGCGCCGGTTGAGATCCGCTAGTTCGGTAGACATGATCAGATCGACGACAAGCCCGAGATGGTTTTCCCACAGCTTCGGTAAATGCGGGGCCAGCACGGCAGACACCATCGTTTCGGTCGTCGATATGCGGATGGGCAAGGCACGACGATCCGATTTCAGTGAAAAAGCCAAGCGCTCCATCTGAAACAAATGATCCCCGCCTGCCTTTGCCAGCACCAGCATTTCCTTGCCCTCGTCGGTTAGGCTAATCCCGCCTGGGCCGCGCAAAATTAACCGCAACCCCGTCGCGGCTTCGAGGGCATCCATCTTTCGTCCCAAGGTTGCATTGGACATTTCCAACGCCGAAGCGGCTGCCATCAGCGACTGTCGCTCGGCCACCTCGATAAAGCAGCGCACGGTATCCCAATCAATTGTCATGCTCTGTCTATATACAGGCTTGGGATTTTCATAAATGAATAATAATTATTCAATTTTGCTAATTCCGTGGCGACCTAATTTGCGCGACTCTGCAGCAAAGGAACAATCACCATGACCAGCATGCAACAGCTTACCTTCATCAAACCCGAGACATTCGAATGGCATGAAGTCGCCACGCCAACCATCCAAGGCGCTGGCGAAGCGATTGTCCGACCACTTGCCGTCACACGTTGCGATCTTGATCTTTATATGGCCAGTGGCATGTATCCGATGGAAGGGCCTTTCGCCTTTGGCCACGAAATTGCCGGGGAAGTTGTCGACATTGGCGATGGTGTTAAAGACTTTGCCCCCGGTGACCAAGTAGTTGTTCCGTTCCAGATAAATTGCGGATCTTGCGATAATTGTCGGCGCGGCTTTACCAATGCTTGCAACACCGTGGAACCCTTTGCCGCTTATGGCTTCGCGCCAACAGGAGAGCGAAAATGGGGCGGCGGACTGAGCGACCTGATCAACGTGCCGTTTGCCGATGCGATGCTGGTAAAAATACCGGGCAATGTGTCGATCACAAGCGCAGCGGCGATATCTGATAATGCGGTCGATGGATATCGGACTGTGGCCGAACCGCTCGCACGGCGGCCAGGGGCCGATATATTAATCATCGGCGGGCTTGCTCAGAGCGTTGGCTTGTTCGCGGTGCAGGCCGCTCGCGCATTGGGTGCTGGCCGCGTCGTATATCGCGATTATGATGCAGGACGCCTGGCCAAAGCCAAGGCGCTTGGCGCAGAGGTGATCGAAACCCAATATGGCCCGGATCTGAGAGCAACCGAGGAATTCCCAATCGTGGTCGAAGCAGCCGGTTTGCCGGAGGCTCTAACCTTTGCCTTACGTTCGACGGAACCTTGCGGCACATGTAGCGGCGTGTTTGCTGGGCTGGGCGCAAGCGCGAATGTTCCGCTGCGGTCCATGTATATGAAAGGCATTACCTATACGATCGGGCGCGTCCATGCTCGCACGGAGATAGATCATGTCCTCGACTGCGCGCATTGCGGAACCATCCAGCCAGACGACGTGATATCCCGATCCGTTCCCTTTTCCGAGGCCGCAGATGCTATGACGGAGCCCGGCATAAAGATCGTGTTTGAAAGGGATTGACGCTATCGCTGTCATCCGTGATCATTGCCATGGATGACAAAATCGATTTTCAGCACGGTAGCTTTATACGCTGTGGCTTTGGCAGCAGCGGCCTTTGCGCTGCAATGGCTGGAATATAAGTTTTTCCTCAAAAGCATTCCGACCGATATCTATATTATTCTATTGGCAATGATCTTTGTGTCGCTGGGTATCTGGGTTGGGTACCGTTTAACCGTCCGCAAGACCAGCGCAGCGTTTGAACGCAATGATCCGGCGTTGAAATCACTGGGTATCTCAAGCCGGGAATTAGAGGTGCTGGAGGCTCTGGCAACCGGGCAATCCAATAAAGAAATTGCGCGTAACCTTGGTATCTCGCCCAACACCATCAAAACCCATATCTCCCATCTGTTTGAAAAACTGTCGGTGGACCGGCGCGTATTGGCGATTGAAAAAGCCAAATCTCTGCACCTTATTCCCTGATACTCTTGGGTGATTTTGATCCAATCACCCATCAGGGTGATTTTCAGATAGAGATTTATTCGTCATAACTTCTCCCTATCGGGAGGAAATCATCATGATAAAAATCACAATCACTATGCTGAAAATCATCGTCATTTATGGGGTCATATCAGGCGCGATAGTCATAGGCACAATGCTCGTTGGTCTGTTGTCGAGTGGAGGACAGGGATTTTTTGCATCGGAATATTTCGGCTATCTGACGATGCTCATCGCTTTGTCGATGATTTTTATCGGTATCAAACGCTGTCGCGACTTAGAACTCGGCGGCGTAATCAGGTTTCTTCCCGCTCTCGGGCTCGGCCTCGCCATCGCTGCGATTGCATCTATTATTTATGTTTGCGTGTGGGAAATCTATCTGTTCAGCACCGACTATGTTTTCATAGACGAGTTTACCTCGGCAATGATTGAGGCCAAAAAAGCCGAAGGGCTTAGCGGCGTAGCTCTGGACAATCTGGTCAGCGAAATGGAAAACATGAAGGCCAACTATGCCAAACTCTATATCCGCCTGCCAATGACCTTCATGGAGATTTTTCCCGTCGGCCTTATCATTTCCCTGCTTTCCGCGGCTCTCCTGCGCAACCCGAACCTCCTGCCAGCGAAAAACTGATCCCGCACATTTCAACAAAAGGAATTATCTATGCATTTGGGTGCTTTCTCTATCAGCCTTTCAGTCAAAAACCTGGAGGCGTCGGAGCAATTCTACCAAAAGCTCGGCTTCGAGCCCTTTGGCGGTGACAAAAGCCAAAATTGGTTGATCCTGAAAAACGGCGACACTGTAATAGGCCTGTTTCAGGACTTGTTTCCCGACAATATCCTAACCTTCAATCCCGGATGGAATGGCGATGCAAAGCCCCTGAAGGAACATACTGATATTAGAGACCTGCAACAGGTGCTGAAAAAAAGGGGCGTTGAATTTACCACAGAGGCAGATCCTGATGGAAGCGGTCCCGCAAGCTTCACGATCGTCGATCCCGACGGCAATGCGATTCTGGTTGATCAACATGTCGGTTGAACCTGTGCCGATAGTGTTCGGGAGCGGCCGGACAAACCAGCCTGAACCGACAACAAGAGCACCGTCACAGGGATCTCCCGCACGAAAATCCAGCTGTCATTTAACAAACACCAATAAAGCTGCGAACCTTCAAGGCGATGAGCAGAGCAGGGAAACGCACAGAATTGCAATGCTATCAATCGGCCTGATTGCCGCGCTCCATCTCTATATCGCGCGGTTTGAGATATTTGCGTGGACAACGCAGGGACTCAAAGTTTTTCAACCTTGCCAATGGACTTGTTCGAGCAGACCCAATCCATGGCGGCGAATCAGGGTTTATACAACGCGTTTTTGGCCATCGGACTGCTTTGATCACTGTTCATCAGGGACGCCGAATGGCGGTTCAAGGTGGCTACCTGCTTCTTGCTATTCGTTGCCGCAGCCGGGATTTTAGCGCGGTTACGATATCTCAGAAAATCAATGTCGTGCAGACAGCGCCAGCGACCAGCGCGCTAATGTTTGCCTATCTCAGCTATCGAAAAACATCTCGGGCAACGTAGCTAAAAGACAAAGGCGGACTAACTTACCTTTATCGCGCCGCCAGGACATCATCAGCCACAAATGTATTGGTCTTGCGCTCATAGCCAAATTGACTGGTCGGACCATGGCCGGGAATGAAGGTAACATCATCGCCAAGCGGCCATAGTTTCTGTGTAATAGCGTCGATCAGATCCTGATGATTCCCGCGTGGAAAATCGGTGCGACCGATGGAGCCCTGGAAAATCACATCACCGACAACCGCCAGTTTGGAAGGCTCGTGATAGAAAATCACATGGCCAGGCGTGTGGCCCGGGCAATGGATCACATCGAGCACCAAATCGCCCACCGTCACCTGATCGCCGTCATTCAGCCAGCGATCCGGTTCAAAGCTTTTCGCTTCCATACCATATCGCGCGCCGTCACCGTCCAGCTGTTCGATCCAGAACAAATCATCCTTGTGCGGCCCTTCGATCGGCAAGCCCAGCTCCTCGGCCAGCATTCCGGCCTGACCACAATGATCCAGATGGCCATGGGTGATGATGATTTTTTCCAGATCAACGCCATGTTCCGCCACCGCAGCCTTGAGCCGTGAAAGATCACCACCGGGATCGCTGAGCGCAGCTTTGTTAGTCTTGGTGCACCATAGGAGCGTGCAATTTTGCTGGAGCGGCGTGACCGGAATGATCACGGCCTTTAAGGGTGCTTCTGTCATAACGGTTATTTGGCGGCGCAGAGACCAAGTTGCAAGGCTTGAAGTTCTGGAATATCATTACGGTCCTCGCATATGGCAATAATTTACAGCTAATCGGCTCTATTGTGCGGACTGATTAGTAAGACCATTAACTGGGGTCGTTTTATGGGGAAATATCTGACGCCGTTTTTCGGGTTTGCGGCCTTGCTGCTGATCGGGTGGTATGGCCATCGCGCCTTCGTTCAAGACAATATCCCGCTGCCGCTCACCGAAACCGCCGAAGCTGCGTCTCAGGACCGATGGCCAACCCAGCCCGATGACTGGCAGGGCAAGATTGATTATCGCAGCCTCGATCGGCGCATGGCTGCCCTCGCCGCACGTCCGGAAATGGCGGGCCTGGCTGTTGCCATTGTTGAAGACGGGGAGATAAGCTTTGTGCGCGGCTACGGGGTGACCGATAAACGCAGCGGCGAGCTGGTCTCACCGGAGACAGTTTTTCGATGGGCCTCGTTATCAAAAGGCGTGGCGGGTTCCCTCGCGGCGAAATTGTCGAACGAAGATGGTCTCAATCTGAACGCCACATTGAGTCGCTGGCAGACGTCACTCAAGCTGCCGGGTGGAGCTATGTCGCGGATTACGCTGGCGCAGCTCGTGTCGCATCAAACCGGCCTCACCAAAAATGCTTATGACCGCAAACTGGAGGAAGGGGGAAGCCCCGGCCTGCTCCGGACACAGCTGGGAACCGCGCCGCTACAATGCATCCCCGGCACCTGTCATAGCTATCAGAATATCGCCTTTGATGCGGTCAGCGAGATTTTGGGTCAGGCAACCGGCACGCTATATGATGATGCGGTCCAGAAACAATTATTTGAACCGCTGGGCATGGAAAGCGCTAAATTCGGTATGATCGGTCTTACTGGTGCCGACAGCTGGGCGCGCCCCCATCGTGGTGACGAAGTGCGCACGCTTTCAGAATCCTATTGGCGGCTGCCCGCAGCGGCTGGGGTCAGCAGCAATATCGTGGATATGGCGCGGTGGCTCCGCGCACAATTAGGCGCGAATGAAGATATTCTGTCGAATGAGACGCTAACCCTGGCGCATGCGCCTCAGGTTAGAACCGGGCGGGTATATGGCGGGAACTTGGCCCGCGCTCTGACCGAACCGTCCTACGGACTGGGTTGGCGCAGTTTCAACTATCAGGGCCGACGATTGACCGGACATAGTGGAGCGGTGGATGGATACCGCGCGACGATTATATTTGACCCGCAAGCTCGAACCGGAGTTGTGGCGATGTGGAACAGTGGCTGGGGGATGCCCTTCAGGATACCCTTTGCTGCATTTGATAGCTATTACGGCCTGCCTATAAACGGTCAGGCCCCAAATGACTGGCTTGATTTGTCGGATCTGCCACTTCCCGAACCGTTGCCACCGTCATTGCCCGAAAACCCGCCTGTTGGCTGATTTCCGCCTTGGCGCCCATGACAGCCGCCAACCTTGTGATGGTTAAATCATGAAAACAGACGGCAATTCTATCCGACCAGCAATATCCGCAAGTCATTGACATTGGTGCCTGATGGACCGGTCATCAACAAGCCATCTGCGTGCGCGAAAGCAGCATAGCTGTCATTGTGCTCCAACCACCGGTGTGCCGCATCTCTGCCGCCCATAGCCGCTACAACACCGGGCCACAAATAAGCGCCAGCATTATCTTCGGACCCGTCTATGCCATCGCTGTCGGCAGCAAAGCCAGTGATGCCGGGAACATCGTTCAAAGCCAACGCGCAAGCGAGTAGATAAGTGCTGCAGCGGCCACCTCTGCCGTCGCGATTGCGGACGGTGACGGTCGCTTCTCCGCCGGATATCAGCGCGACCTTGCGCCCGTCCGCCTGCATTTTCAGGGCCAGCTGCGCATGCTCTTCGCCCAGTTGCGCTGCGTCACCCTCCAATGCATCGCCCAACATAACCACATCATAGCCCAGCGCCGCGACCGCTGTACTGGCCGCCGCGCAAATATCTGCTGGACGGGCACAGATTTCCGCTGTCGCCTTTTGCATGCGGGGATTATCCGGCTTGGGCGTTTCGAGGCTCTGCGCGTCCAGCGCAGTGCGCAGGGCCGGGGGGATATCGATAGTGTAGCGGTCCAGAATCGCGCAGGCATCGGCGCAGGTCGATGGGTCGGCGACAGTGGGGCCGGAGCCAATCATCGCAATATCGTCTCCGGGAATATCGGAAATAGCGAGCATGTGCGTCGCAGCCGGCCATGCCCGTGCCGCTAGGCGCCCGCCCTTGATGGCAGATAGATGCTTGCGAACGATATTCATCTCGCCAATCGGCGCGCCGCTATGGAGCAAGGCTCGTGTAATTGCCTGCTTTTCGCTCAGCGAAATGCCCTCTGCCGGCGCTGGCAACAGAGCGCTGGCACCGCCGGACATCAGCACTAGCAGCAAATCCTCCTCCCCCAGACTATCGGCCGCCGCCAACGCGCTTTGCGCCGCATCGGCACCCGCCGCATCGGGCACGGGATGGGAAGCCTCGACCAGTTGTAACCTGCTGGACGCGAAACCCGCTTGCGCGTAGCCTTGGCGGGTGACGACCAATCCCTCGGCATTGTCTGGCAAACGATCATGGATGGCGGCAACCATTTGCGTGGCCGCTTTACCAGCCGCCAAAATATAGGTTCGACCGGTGACCGCAGGCCACTGAACGTCTCGCATGGCTTGATCGGGAAGCGCGGGTGCCAAAGCCCGCAAGTACAGGTCCTTCAAAAAAGCTTTTATTGAATCGGGTTTTGCTGTTTTATGCACTGCACAATAAAGGCCCGATTGTCCGATCGCGGTCAAGCGACTTTTCGGAGTTTGAACGCCAATATGACCGATCGCGCCACCCTAGAGCATCTGCAAAGTCGCCTATCGGCGCATTTGGGTATCTTATACCCCAACCACGATACCGCTGCTCTGGCCGATCAAATGATCGACCGGTTCTGGCCCGATCGGACACAAATGATCAAGCGGACAGATATTGTCGGCAAGCATCTCTGGGACGAAAGCGACATTGCGCTCATCACCTATGGCGGTACCATCCGATCGGATGGGGAAAAACCACTCCAGACCCTGCACCGCTTTTTGAAACAGCATTTGGGTCAGACGATCGGCGCGGTCCATATTTTGCCGTTTTTCCCTTCCAGTTCTGATGACGGTTTTGCCGTGATCGACTATCTGCAAGTCGATGAAGAGCTCGGCGACTGGTCTGACATTGAGGCGATTGCTAAGGATTATCGTTTCATGGCCGATCTCGTGATCAACCATGGCTCCAGCAAGTCGACTTGGTTTCAACAGTTTCTGTCCGACCAAGCGCCGGGTAAGGACTATTATTACACCGCTGACCCCGCCGCCGATCTTGGGCAAGTGGTGCGCCCACGATCACATCCGTTGCTAACTCCTTTTCGTACAGCGGCAGGAGATCGCAGCGTTTGGAGCACATTTAGCGCCGACCAGCTGGATTTCGATTTTACCAATCCGGACCTGTTGCTGGAATTTATCAGAATCATTGCCGACTATATTGCGCATGGTGTTCGTATATTCCGGCTCGATGCGATCGCTTTCCTATGGAAGAAAATCGGTACCGCCTCCATTAACTTGGACGAGACCCATGAAGTGATCCGGCTGCTGCGGACGTTGATGGATCATCATATCGAGACGTTGATCATCATTACCGAAACCAACATTCCCAATCACGAAAATCTGACCTATTTCGGCAACCAGAATGAAGCGCATGTCATCTATAATTTCTCTCTGCCGCCGCTGCTGGTCCATGCCCTGCTCACCGGCGACGCGCTCTATCTCAAACGCCTGACGCGTAGTAATCCTCCTGCTTTGACGGGCTGCACCTACCTGAACTTTACTGCCAGCCACGACGGAATCGGGCTGCGTCCGACGGAAGGCGTGTTGCCGCAAGGCGAGGTCGATCAAATGCTGACAGCCATCCAAAGCTTTGGCGGCCGCTTGTCCATGCGCCGCGGTCCGGGCGGGACAGAGAAGCCGTATGAGATGAACATCTCCTATTTCGAGGCGATGCAGGGCACGCTCGATGGACCGGACGCCCATCAAGTGGATCGCTTCATGGCAGCAATGGCAATTATGCTCTCGCTAGAGGGCATTCCCGCGATTTATATCCACAGCCTGCTTGCGACGGCCAATGGCTATGAGGAAGTCAATCTGACTGGCCAAAACCGCTCGATCAATCGCCGGCGGTTGGACTATTATATGATCAGCGCGAAACTCGATGATCCTGAAAGCGTCGAGGCCAAGGTTTTTAGACGCTTCCTCGCGCTCATCGATATCCGCAAGCAGCAGTCCGCCTTTCATCCCAACGCGGTGCAATTCACCCTTGCCCTTCCGGAAGGTCTGTTCGGCATCTGGCGCCAGAGCCAGGACCGCAAGCAAAGCATCTTTGCTATAACCAATGTAACCAAAGGCGAGAAAATATTGGCGCTGGCCGATATTAATCTTATCGCTGGAGATGCCTGGTGGGATCTGATTTCAGGCCAATCGATTGCCGATATCGAGGGAGATTTATCCCTATCCCCTTACCAATCCGTCTGGATTACCAACGTCAAACCGGTCAGTGACTAGCCTTCATTATCCAGCCGCACCGCTTCTTTAAAACGGTCGGTAAAATCAGGAATAGCGCTGTTAATCCGGTTCCAGTTAGCCATGAACGGGGTTTCGTTCGGTGACTCCAGAAATACTTCGCCGGCCGTCATGATATTCTGCGCAAATAGTTCGACGGTTGTTTCTTCTTCATGCCGATCGAGCGTGAGCCCGTTCATCACCGCATCATTATAAAAAGTCTCGATCCGATCGAGTGCAATCCGAAAATAGGTCGCTTTGAGCGTACGAAACGTCCCTTGCGAGAAAACCTGACCATCGGTCGCAAGCTTGCGGAAAATGGATTTGGTAATGTCGATGCTCATCTTTGACAAACCGCGATCCGGATTGTCATGCGACACAGATTGATGCTTGTGATCATAATTATCCGCAATCTCCACCTGACAGATGGATTGGGTCGAATGGTTGCGCCACACTTCCGAAAGGACGCCGACTTCCAGTCCCCAGTCAGACGGTATCCGGATATTTTTGACGACTTGCCGGCCCATCGCAAACTCTCCAGCCAGAGCGTAGCGAAAGCTGTTGAGATAGGTGATGTAATCATTGGGCGCACAGACTTTCTTGAGCGCTGCTAGCAACGGCCCGATCAACAGCCGCACGACGCGCCCGTTGAACTTCTCTTCGGTCGTCCGCGCATAATAGCCTTTGGAAAAAACATAGGGAAAGGTTGGATTGGCCACAGGATACATCAGGCGCGCCAGCAGCGCCCGGTCATATGTCAAAATATCACAATCATGCAGTCCGACGACTTGCGCATCGGTCGCCGACAGGAAATAGCCAAAGCAAAACCAGACATTGCGGCCTTTCCCGGGCTGTGCCGGTGACAGACCATGCTGTTTCAGTTCCTCATCCAGCGCGGTCAGTCGCGGGCCGCTATTCCACAAGATATGGTGCCGCTGGGGCAGTCGCGAAAAATAGCTTTTGGCATATTGGAACTGGTCTTTATCTGCCCGGTCCAGCCCTATGATAATATCATCGAGATAAGGGACTTGCGCCAATTCGTCGACAATATGCTCAAGCGCCGGTCCCTCCAGTTCGGAGAACAGGCTCGGCAAAACCAGCGCCATGGGATTGGCTGATCGAAAGCCCATCAAATCGGCCTCAAGCGAATCCGTCGAACGGTCGGTCAGGTTATGAAGTGTCGATATGATGCCATTTTGATGAAAATCAGCCATGCGTGTCCTTGTCGTGTCTAAGCTACTGCCTAATCATGTTTCAGACAGGGTGAAACCATATTCTTTCGATATTACCAGCATTGTTGCGGCCCAACCGCGCGGTCCTGGTGCAACCGCTGTGCGGACGTGAGGGCGCGTAGAACTAATCGTGGCGCCGTCGGGGTTGGGCATGATCACCCCCATATCGGCCGCCTCGATCATACCAAGATCGTTGGGGCCGTCGCCCAGAGCAATGGTCAAGAATTTCGTATCCGGCTCTTGGTCCTGATAGGCACGAAAGATCTTTGCCATCGCCTGCTCTTTGGTGGCTTGGCCGGTAAAATGATAAAAGCGCCCGCCGCGCTGTATCCGGATATCGGTTTGGGCCATCGCTGCCTCCAGTTCGGCATAGGCACGGTCCGAACCAGACCAGATAAACGGCTCTGTCGCCTCCCGCTCTTTCGCGCGTCTGGCATCGTCGCCATTCAGCCCTGTGGCCTCCGCTACAGCTTCTACGGTCATATCGGAAAAGCCCGTAATATGGCCTCGCAATTCTTGGGGCAGCGCCTCGATGCAATCCAATATCCTGCGATATTCGACCCCTATAATGATGGTTTGCGGTAGATTGTCGCTCGTAAACGGGCGGCCGTGGGGCGTATGAATAACGGAGCCATTTTCCGTCACGCTAACTGTGTCATGGATGGGGATAGTCTGCTGCAACGCCAACAATTCCGAGCGCGTCTTGCTTGTAATCGGAATGATCTCCGCCATCGACCGATCCCGCAACTCGCGAATTACGCGATCAGCTGGCTTTGCCGAATAGCTATGATGATCCAACAAAGTTCCGTCTAGATCGGTGAACAGGAGAAAGCGGAGTGGGGGATGGGTCATCTTCAATAGGGGAAGTAGCACATTGGTCGGGGTGGGAATACCCACATCCGTTTATATCACTAGTTCGAATGGCTCGATCCAATCACCTTCGCTGACCGCCTCGACATGATATGGTTCGCAGCATCACAGCCAAGTCATGATAAAACGCAGAAACAATGGATATTCTGTGAGGAGTAAAAGTATGAAATAGAGATCGCTCTATCGGAAACTGGAGCGCGGGAAAAATATTATTTGTTACCGCCGCTCGCGAAAGCAAGCGTAAAGATCGTGCCAATAGCGATTACGGCTTGTGGAGCCAAATACCCTGAAAATCATTGCGCGTTGGCGAAGGTATCGCGTTACAATCGAGCCCGTTTTCCGGGTAGCGGACGCGCATGAGCAAATCTGACGCCAGGGCAGTTGCTGCCTGAGAATAAAAACGGTCGCGACCTTCCTGTGCTCCCTGCGATGCGGCTACGGATATACAGCCTGGTGTGGTGAAACAGACTAGAGTGTTCCCCGTGATGTGATCGATCCAGACGCGATAAACTTCGCGGCTGCATTCTGTGTAGGCCTGCGCTGGACTGGCGAACAATGTCGCGGTTGCGGCGCCGAGGATAAGGGCTGTGTGGCGTATTTTCATGACGTGGGTTCCCTCTATTTCATCGGTTGAGGGGTGATTGGGGTTGGTTCAAAGTTGCGAAGTTGCCGCGCGGCGGGATTGATTTTGGGACAAAGTGGCGGAAGGTGGGAGAATGTTTGCGTTTTGGTGCTTGGAACAGGCGCGGAAGTTTGCGGATGGGGTGGTGAGGTGTGGTCCTTTGGTGTGATAATGGGTGCGTTTGGGAGGTGGCCGACCGTCCATATGTGGTTTCAGTTTCATGTATTTAGCGAACTGTCGACGTAATTCCATATTCGAAAATTACTCCATCGCATTTTTTACAATTCATTCCATGATAAATTTTCTATTTCGTCGGCATTTAAATTTCCAAATATCCAGTTTTCAAATAGTTTTCGACAGGCATCAATTTGTAAGTCGTCAGAAGAAATGATTATTTGTAACAACTCGTCTTGAAAGCTAATTCCAGCCTTCTTCACGAAAAAACAGGGGACTGCATCGTTATCAATCGATATCTGAAAAATTCTATTGGCATTTTGTGCAACGAAGGCATGCCCGCTTAGCAGCCTATCCTTCTCGTTCATCGTTACTAAAACACTTTTTAGATCGAGATAGTCTCGATCAAAACTATCTTCATAGATAAGCTTTGAGCTTAAAATTTCATCAGAAGCGGTCATACTTACCTCACAATATTTATCGGACCCCGCCAGACCTCAATATCAACCCTCATATCAGATCCCTTAACACCTCGAATATTAAAAGTCCTACTACCGATAGGACCAACACCACCCCCATCCGCGACTCGTTCAACCCAATTTCCAGCTTTAGCAAATGCAGGTGCTAAAGCTTTGGCGTCTTTGGGACTCAGTTTGTTTGCGGTACTACCCAAAGCCGAGTGAACCTGTGAAGCAGTTATTGGCTTTTTACTGTGAATTGGTTGAGAAGTTTCGGAACGCAAACTATTCCCCTGAGCTTGAACGCGAACAAAGTAGTCACCTTGGCCAAGTACATCAGTTACAGCACTGGGCTGAACTTCATTGCCTCGATTCTGTTGTCGTTGAGGAGGGGGTAGCGAACTGTCGCCGTAGCTTAACTCAAAATTAGAAGCAGTATTCAGAAGAACAAAGCGACTTCACCCTTGCCACTGAATCCACCGAATTCGTTGCCAATAAATCTAAATCCCTTTTTTGCCTCAATAATTCTCGTTGAACCAAATGGCTGGTAACAATATTTTGCTCTGTCAATGAGTCGTATTTGTCTCTGTTCAAAGATAACGAAGCAAAGTAATCGCAGGTTTCATAATTTTTCTGTGCGATCCAGATTACAGAATCAATTGAATTATCCTTTGAAAATTCAATAAGGTATAAAGAAGATGTCGCTATATTATTAATGAGAATATCACATATATCGCCTTCAACATCTTCATCCATCAATAAAAGAGTTAAATCCTCTTCAAATTTTCGAACTTTTTTTAGGCAGCCCCGTTCTACGCCTTCCCAAACAGCAGAGCCAAAAGAATAAAACCTGGAATCTATTTCTGCATCTCTACAACTTCTGTTGAGTGAATTTGTCAGCCTTAAGATACAAGAAACTGAAAACATAATTCGGCAATTAGTTGCTAAATTAAGTAATTTCGATTGCAATTCGCTATCGCTGAAATTTACTATCTCTTGGTTCATAAAAGTTCATCTGATGTTAGAATGGAAACCATTTTGGTTTCCAGGTTGCAGAGGTTGGAGATGTAATTCTCCCGCCGCTTTGCTCAATGGCTGCAGTACAATTTGAACAAAATGGTCTGGTAGTTTCAATTGATCTTGGCTTTGCACCAATATTTTTTGCATGATTTAGCGCAGTAATTTCAGCATGTGCTCCTGGCTGCCGGGCTGGCGTACCACCTATCGTCGATACTACTCTTCGTTGAGCTGGAGTCAAATCTCGAGCACCGCCAGCAACTACCCTGCCGTTCGAAGTTTGCAAAACTGCAGTAGTCCTCTGTTTTCTTGCAATTGGATCAAGCGCTTGGTGTACGGTTTTAGCTGTGGACGCTAAAGAATTGTTAGAGGCGGCAGCTCTCGACGCTGCTATCCTCGTTGGCAATTGTACAACCCCAGTTACAGCCCCAGTACCGAGTTGCGGAGGCAAATTACGGAATGCCCAATCAATTTTACCCTCTGAAAGGCCTTTCCCTAGCTCTTGTAGGTCTTTCACGACCATCTTGCCCCAACCCCATAGACCGTTAGACGCACCTTCTTTCCCGCTTGGATCGGTTCCATTCGCCGGATCATTCCCGACATAAGCGTAGAGATTAACCTGATCCTCATAGCCAATCGGATCAGTCTGCAGGAACCGGCCCATGGTTGGAGAATAGACCCGCGCCTTGTAATGATACATTTCCAGCTCGGGGATCATAATCTGGCCGGTATACTGGAAGCGACCCTCGTTAAACCAGTTGGGAATGCCATAATCATCATAGCCGTTAATCCACTGCACACCGGCATTGGCATCGGTGACGGCTGTGATGCTGCCCTGCCAATTGGCGTGGAGATGGGAGCGGCTCGCAGCACCGACCGTGGCCCCGATATACCAGACGACAGGCGAGTCGACGCCGCCCGCATGGACATAGCGGTGCAGCAATGCGCCCGCATCGCTATATTCCGCGACCAGTGCATCGCCATCATAGAGAAACTGCGTTGTGGTTTGTGCGAGGCTGCTGTTCGCATTGGTTTCGAATAAGCGCCCCATCGGATCATAGATCAGATTGGCCTCTTTCTCACCGCGCGCCGTGACCAGCCGGTTTTCTATGTCATAGGCATAGGTCGTGGTGCCATCAGTGGTCAGGTTGCCATTGGCATCATAGGTGAAGGTCGCACCGGTATTGGTGCCGGTATATTGATTGAGACCATTGGTGGTATATTGCCGGTCAATATTATAGTGAGAGTTGGTGATATAGGCTTTGTTGCTGATCGATTTGGAGACTATCTGGCTGGCCGTGTTATAGCCAAAGCCATAAGTCACATCGCCGTAAGTGCCGCCCAGATTATGGACCGAGCCGCTTGGTCTGCTCGCCGCATCATAGCTGTAATTGGTGGTCGCACCCGTCCGCGTCATCGCATCGGGAAGACCGCGATTGTTATAGACATTGGTGGTTAAAACCGCTGATCCATTTTCCTTGATCTGGGTGATCCGGTCGAGCTTGTCATAATCATAGGTAAAATACTGGCCATCGGGATGCGTGACCCGGGTGCGATTGCCATTTCTGTCATATTGATAAGACAGTTTGCGCGGCGTCGCGAACATCTTGTTCGTGGTTTCCTTGACCCGGCCAAAGCCATCATAGACGATATCGATGCCATTACCCGCGGCACTGCCAAAGCGCGCGTAGGTCTGCAGATCGCGATTATCATAGCCGTAATAGACATGGGGGGTCAGCGTATCGGGATCAGTCTTGGACACCACCCGGTTTAGCGCGTCATAATTATAGGTGATCGTCCGGCCATCGCGCTTGCGCAATGTCTTGCGATTGCCGTTGGCGTCATATGTGTAAGCCTCGTAATCGGTCGTCGATGTGGTTCCCGTATTGGTTTTATGTGGGAAATTCCATCTTATCTGCCTGTCATGGCCATCATAGACCATGCTCGCCAGGTTGCCATTGGCATCCCGAACAGTCGTCTGCTTACCATTCCAGGAGTAGGTATATGTCGCATAATCCTGCTGAATTGGCGTGCCGACCGCCTTTTGTATTTTCAAAACCTGTCCAGCAAAATCATAAATATTCTTGGTGATCCGATCTTCCTTACCCGCAGGAGGATTAGGCGAGATGGTACAGGCATTGACTGGCGAGCTCGCATAGGTTGCCGGGTCCATTCTGACCGCTGTACAAGCGGGTCGGCCCAATTTGTCTGTGTTAAATTGTGTGAATGAAACAGTTTGACCATCGCTGCCCACAACCCGCGTCTTAACCCGCCGGTTCATCGTGTCATAGCTGTGATGGGTTGTGTTAAATACGGTAAAGCCTGGCCAGTCTTTGGGCCAAATACTGGTTGGTTGCCAGTTCGCCAGTTCGCCAGCCTCGATCTTAACCACAAGGCCCAAGGCATCATAGCTCGTCCGGGTAGCAGGATACTTTAAGCTTCCATTACCGTCGGGATCAGGACCGATGGCTCCAATGACCCGGCCATATCCATCGTAGCGTATGACGCTAGAATATTCATTTGGCTGCATATTTTGCGCGTGAGATGATGAAGCGAAAAATAGCGGTTGAAGGACAACCAATGCAATCAAGGCTGGCAGTGATGATAGGGGATGGAACCAATGCGATTTAACTAATTTTTTCATTGTGAAAATTCCCTGAAAATAACTTGGCTAACTGGCGATCTTTTAAGGTTCTAGTTGCAAACCTGACCGCCGGTTCCGCAGTCTTCTTCATTGGGAGGCCCGCCGCTACCGCCACCGCTACCGCCGCCACCGGGAGAGGTTCCTCCGCCCACGACCCCAGGATATGTGGGCGTAACTCTGGGGTTAGGACTGGGTATCAATGTTGCGCCCGGGTAAGTTGCAGCAACACCAGGACATGTGGTCAAATTAGCGCGCGGTGGTGTTTCGCTAATCCTGCGACCAGTAGCATCATAACCATAACAGGTAAGAAGGTTTTCACCGTTCGATACTACCCTCATGCTATAGAGCCTGCGCGAAGTTTGTTCCGTTCCGCGGTAGTCATACATCGTTTTGACTTCGTCGCTGGTTCCAGCACAGGATGATCCGGTTTTACACAAAGACGATTCAATCAGCACACCACTTTCGTTGGCATAAACATTTCGCACCTCTGGGCGGATTAAACCCGGTCCCGGTGCAGGCAATATAATCTTGGTAGGAGAGCTTGAGCCAGCCTTTGCGGTTTGCTGACCGCTGTGAAAATAATTCAAAATGTTACGCGTTCTCGGCGGCGCATATTCAAAGTCGGTTCGATTGCCATTTGCATCGATAATCGCAATTGGTTTGTTGCAGGTAGGAGAAACTTCGCAGCTAGTAGGATATATTGCCCTCTCGGTAAAAACCTGCCCAGATTTCCCGATCTGTCTTTTTGTCAGTATGTTACCGCGAGGATCATACGAGAATTCCAAGCGATTACCCTCTGGATAGGTAATCCTCTCCAACCTATATCCGTCATCGTAAGTATAATATGTCGTGCGGCCTAACTCATTGCGCGACTCAACAACGTGTCCCTTGTCTCTATGGGACTTTACGTAAATCTGCTTACCATCCGGGTCCGTTCTGGTGACGGTACGAAAATCCCCTGGTGTTGCATAGCTATAGGTCCAGGTGCCGTCGGCGGTTGTCACTGAAACAACCCGGTGCTTGCTGTTATAATCGTAGTTCACGTCCGCCGCACCGCCCGGGCTTTGAATCCGGGTTATTTCTCGGTCGCTGTTGACAGTGTACCGCCAAACGGAGCCGGTGAAATCGGTGATGGTTTGTGTGGTATTTTTCGGTCGAAGATAGTGTTCATCCTTATCATTATTGTGATTCGGAGTGACGATTTTTAGAGTGCGAGCAATCGGGTCAACATTGGAATAGTAGGTTGCGTGTAACGTGACTTCTCTTTTGTAGTAGGTATCGTCAATTGGCCAATAGACGCCACCATATTGCAACCCATAATATCTGTCACCGCGATCATCAGAATGTTGCTGGACACCAAACATCGCAAGATTACCAAGCTTATAACCTGTTTCGCCGATGTTGTCCGGTCTGGTGATGAAAGGGTTTGGAATTCCAACAAAAACTAAAACATCTCCTTCACGACCCCTATATGTGCAAGTCGATGTTATATTGCTAGGCTGTTCAACACGGCAACCAAGTGTTGATCCTGAGATCGGCTTCTTCTGAGCATAATTCTTCTTGTAGTTTTTAAATTCCTCAGACCGTCCATTATAGTTGACGGTATAAACGCCATCTTTCTTCCAAAGTGATGGCATATCAAGATGAGTCCACCCACGACCCGTCCATTGCAAGCCAGTGACCCGCCGGGCCTGCTCGGTGCCCGTAACGATTGTCGGCGATTGAATGCGTAGATAGCCATTGATCAAATCAACACCATTGGGGTCGACTTGTTCGAAGACCGGTACTGCAAGAGCGTCACCAAATGTTTTGGAATCCTGCGCCATTACGGTCTTTGGTACTGACGACATTAATATAGCAGTAGTGGCTAACATTGTTGCCTGACTAAGCTTGTTAGAGATGTTCAAAATTTTTGACTGTTGCGGTTTCATCTATCTTCCAAACTATCTAACTATTTCAATGCTATCTGGTTTTTTGGACTCAATGAGCCCGTCCAATTTTCTGAGTATTTTTTACCCATCAAGGATCCATCAACATCACGTAATAGGGCTCTGGCGAGGCCCCGTAGGTCGGCAATTGATTGCATGTCATGTTCGCTGCGACATTGTAGTAGATTCGGACATTTTTGCTTTGCGCGACAGCAGCATTGACTTGTGAGAACCATGCCCAACAGGTCTGTGCCGGAACTTCGTTCCACTCCGTGTTGAGATTACAGATCTGGGTCCAAGAGGGATGCCAGGAACCCTTGATTACGACGGAGCCATCTTTGGTTGTATAGGCTCCGGATAGATTTCCATTACAGGCAATTGCAACGGCATTGGCAGGCGCCGAAAGCGCAATTGCGGTAATCGCTGCGGTCGCAGTTACCATCATCGTTCTGATCTTCATTACCCGTTCCCTCTCATTGATCGCAGCGCCCTATCTTGTGATGTAGAGCGCGCCGTCTTTGGATAACTCGTTGTAAGTCCCGCTATGCCAACCGATCGACGTACAAACATGCACATAGGCTTGCAGCCTAAACTGCCCGGCAAAGGCGGATAGTGCCGACGACAGAAGTTCAGAATATTGGGGATGGGATATCGGAACCCAAATTGCTTCATCCCTGGTACACGGGTTTGGTCCCGGGTTGCCATATGCTCCAAAGATCAGAAAACCCTGACCACGGACGATTTCGATTTTTGCCGGCACGGCGTAAGCCGTTGAACCGCCTGCCGCGATTGCAGGTAGCGCGAAGGCCATGAGTGCTGAAGCGAGCAGGGCTTTTGCGAAAACGCTCATTTGACTAGCCGGACATAGCCAGGAACAGGGGCGCTCGCATATGTTGGCATTGTAGCGCACTGGGCCTGTGTCAAAGTGGGATAATAAACTACGACCTGTTTGTTTTCTGTGATGGCGCTACTCATGATGGAAAACCATGAAAAGCAGGTTTGAGGGCTAACTCCCAAACGCTCCTGATTCAGGTTGCAAATTTGCGTCCAATCCGTGCGCCATAGTCCGTATATTGTGACATCGCCGTTTGCATATGAAATTACGTTGGTAAGGAAGCCTGAACAGCTGGTCGCGGCATTGGCGTTTGACGAAAAAGCTAACGCCAAACTGGCCAGCATCATAAAGATGGAATTTTTCATTTCAGACGAACTCCTCTCATGATCGAATATTAGTAACCGGACCCCTTGATAGGAATCACCAGAAAGCCGTTAATTGGCAGTACGATGATGCGGCTGGGGCCACCCGGCGTTCCGTCGCTTCCGGTCACCTCAACGCGCTTTCGATTACCGGCTGCATCATATTCGTAAACTGTCCCGAGACCGTCATTCGCGCCGCCGTTGGTCGTTGTTCCAATCAACCGGCCAAGTGCATCATATTCATAGGTCGTGGTCCCTTGAGCCAATGCTGGACTGGATGTGGCCAGAGCAATTCCAGCGAGCGAGACGAAAAACGGTTTTATGGTATGTTTCACAGGAAGGTCCCTTATGTGATGCTGCATGCGTTCATTGCTTTGCGACAGTCGCACGCGTGACGATGATGTCGCAGGATGAGAGCGTGGTGTTCTCAAAGTTTAAGTTGACGAGGAAAGAGGACCCGAAAGCGAGAATGAGAACGCTCGCCATAACCTCGTAATTGGGATGGGTTTTGCTTATAAACATTCGGTTACCTGGACACGGGCCGCTATAGCCGGCAAGCCTTAAGTCCGAACCGTCGACATAGAATATTAGGCCCAATGTATTAGGATAGAGTGTGTCAATCTGACGAAAACCGGCCCATTGTTCCGCCGCCGAAACAGGAGCTGCAAGAATTAGCAAACAAGCTGTTGCAATCGAACCTGCTACAAAACTGATTTTGGAACTCAAAATCATGGCCTGATCTGCACACGGTTAATAACGGCCTGACAAGACGAGGTAGTAGTATTATTGAAATTCGCACTCACATTATATTTTGCAGAAAAAGCCGTGATCAGCGAGCTGACGATCGCATCATAGTTGGCGGCAGTAATAGGAAGATTTAATCTATTCCCAGTGCAGCCTGGATCGTTTACTTTTGCTCCATCCACTTCGAAAATAAACCCTGTAGGATATGGATAGATGGACGTAATCTTACGGTCACCGGTCCATTCACTGGCGGCCTGAGCAGAATTACTGATCAATAGCAAAACTACGACAGATGATTGAAGAATTTTTCTGATGATCGCCCCCCGAACATGAGCCCCTGTTCTGATCAAATAGATATTATTATTGTTTTTGAGTCAAATGAATTGATTATTTATTTATATATGACCGTAAATGTCAAAATCACTTTTTATGTTTTGCCATCTATAAACTAGAATCATAGTTACTGGGTAAAAAAGAAAAAGTGAACAGGTTGTTCGGTACATCTCAATTCAGCATGACATAATATGGTGCTGGCGCATTTCCATAAGTACCCAAAGCATCACAGGCTAGGGATGTTAGATAATAGACGCGAATATGTCGCGCCTCAACAACGGCTGTATTTACTTGCGAAAACCAACCCCGGCAGACATCTTTGGAAACGCCTTTCCAATCTGCTTTAACGTTACAAATCTGTGTATAGCTTGGATAGTAGCTTGGATTAATCATAACACTTCCATCCGCCCTTAAATGCACATCGGCGACGGTGCCGTAACAAGATGAATTCGCAAATGCCGGTGCCGCTTGCGTCAACAAAATTGCAGCCGCTGTCATTTGGAGTATTCTCGTCTTCATTTAACTTCTCCTTTTCAAACGGCCAGCTGTTCATTCAATATTCGTTGATCAGAACCCTATTTTTACTTCAATTTTTAACGGAAATTATAATTCTGATCGATGTCAAAGCCTATTCTACCGGTAGTATATCGATCCAAGCTATGCCCTCAACAGAGCCCCATGCAGGGCATGTGCCGCTGCCAGTTATGCGAACCGGGCTCTTTGAGAGTTTTGCAGATACAGCCAATGACAGCATAGCTTGCCCTGTCGGTGTAGTGGCATCAAAGGCAACTTCCCAAAAACCGTTGACGGAGCAAGCCGCTTTAACATGGCCTGCCTTTGAGGCACCGGGCTCGACATTAATAAAAGCTACACCACCCGCACTAACCGATATTCGCGTGATGGTTGCAGGGTCCCACAAGCCAGCTGCATTTGCGGGCACCGGAAATGCCAGTGCAGCCAGAAATGCAATCCACACCGTTTTCTTCAAATTCAGCATTCGAAATCCCCTGCTCCAAATTAATAAGAAAGCTGTAGGCCGTTGCTAGCGCACCAGCAGATATTTGTGCCCTCTTATTGTATTATAAGTATTAGCATCATGCGCGGCGCATCCGTCAGAATATCCAGATACTTTCTTCCCCGAAGCATAGGCAGTCAACAACAATGCAAAAGCTTTGTCATAATTGGGATCTGTCTTAAGTAACATCACAGCTGCCGTCGTTGTGCAACCATTTGGATTAGGCCAACCATCTGCATATAGCAAAAGCCCATTTGTCTGAAAGTCGACACCGGTAATTATCTTGGGAGGGTTCAGAGTCCCCCCTGCAATGGCAGCGCTAGAGCCAAAGAACAAGGCTCCCAAAAATGACATCAGAAATAGTATATTTTTCACATCCACCTCCTTCACACAATTTTATTGCAGGAAATCGAGGCTATTGTTCATCATAACCTCACCCGCGATTTGCCTATACCTGATCATATAAATGTTTTTGACTAATGAAACAAAAAATATATAGTTGAGAAATATTTTTCGACATTTTTAACAATATCGAACAATAAAAAGGGCCATTGGGTGAAACTGATTATCAAGACTCTATTGTCGATATTTGCCATAGGATTGCTGTCACCATCAAGTGCCAGCGCTATCTACAATGCCAATATATCTGGCAAGGTCACCGCAATTTGGGCTTATACAGAGGCTGATCATATCTATTTCAAATTAGATAATCAGCCGACCAGTCATCCAGTTTGTAATCCGAATTTTTTCGTCATTGACGCTGCCTTGCCAGCGCCGCGAATGGATCGACTCTTTGCCCGCGCCCTTACAGCCAAGACGACCGGCGAAACGATAAATATCGGTTATGATGCAACAACAGAATGCCAGAACGGATATATTAAAGTTCACCGGATTGGTTGATCGGGATTGGCGCGAAATTGGTCGGCGTCTTTAACATGCAGCTGGCAAAAACCGCGGCGACATTGGCCACGGATCACAAAATGACTTTCAACTATCGTTCGGAGCGGAGAATATGATGAAAAAGGGTTTGATTGTACTGGGTTTGTTTTTCTTGGGGCTATTAGACCCCGCTTACGCCGCACGAACCCAAGGGCCGTTGATGACACCGTTAAAAGTCGATCAAATATATATGTCAGACGGGAACGCGGTATTTGTTCTTTTTCAGGGTGATTCAATGCCAAGCTGCTATGCCAATAGAGGAGGATATTTAAGAAGGTCACACCCCAATTTCGATCAGCTTTATGCACAACTCCTGATGATGGTCGCTACCAATGGTATTAGAGGCCATGTTATTATTGACACTGTCAACCCCAATGGGGGCCAATGGGGAGACTGTGATATTGCTGGCATCTATCTTCGTCCCGAACAGTAAATCCTTTAGCATTGGCCTATCCGCCTTGATGAATATGAAGCCCCGTTGACAAAGCCGGTAGCAAACGAAAAGGGAGAAGAAACTTGCAAAGTTTGAAAAGGATAGTGCTATCGCTTTTTACATTTAGCACCAGAAGCCACGCCGCAGGCGAATGTCTTGCCCTCAGGTCGACAGTTATCTAGGTCACGAGCATCCGCTTGGCGGGCATATTTCCAGATAATTAACATCCTCAGAATTGCCCCAAAGCGCGCAGGTGAACAAACCGGCGACATTTCCCAAATCCTTACCGGTTGCAAAAGCCGTTAAGATCAAAGGCGCGTGAGAACTGTCTTTATGTACTGTGTATCTTGGCGTTGTCGCACAAGCAGACCGATTGGTGCTCGCACCACCCCCAAATTCGAAATATGATCAGGTCATTGATAGATTAACTTGGATGATCTTGCCGCTTCCTTACCAGAGGCATAGGCCGTCAGTAACAGTGCAAAAGCTTTGTCATAATTGGGGTCGGTTTTTAGCAGAACAATTGCAGTGTCGCGGTCACAGCCATTAGGATTGGCCCAACCATCAGCATACATGAAAAACCCTTCCTCATGAAAGGCAACAGTTGTAATTTTCTGAGGTGGGTGCAGTGCGCCAGCTGCAAATGCGCTACTAGATCCAAAGACCATGGCTCCCAAAAATGACATCAGAAATAGAAAACTCTTCACCATATCAACCTCCAAAAATTATTCTTCAACCGCCGAATCGGTACATCGGTCATTGACCGGTACGATGGTATGAAGAGCTTATGCAGCGCCAATGGGTTTATCCGTTGCAGAAAAAATTCTCTCCTATTTCTCAAGTGTAAAAAAATAAGGAAATACCCCAGGGACCTGCCATGAAAAATTGGTTATGGACTGACAATCTGCCGGAGCTGGGGCAGCCCCATAGTCGAGATAGAAAATGATACTTTGCTGCGTGGCTGAAGCTGTGACGAACATTGATAGCCAACCCTGACAGGTCTCCGGAGAGATAGTCCCAGCGCTCGTCGTATGATCGATTTCCAGATTGCACATATAGGGCCAACCGACACCTTCCATAGCGGGAATAACCGTTCCATTCGGCGTCACACCGACCGATGCAATTTTGACGTTACATGCAATCGTTCCGGCAATTGCTGGTGAAGCGCTCATTGAAATGCCGATTAGTGATAGCAATACCAACCTACCGCAATTCGCTAAACTTGTAGAAAAGTCTTTGAGATATTCGTTCATGAGCATTGCATCCTTCTTCAGGGTCTTGGGTTAGCTTGGGCAGCGGTTGGTATCGAATAGTAACGCTTTTCAGCTTTGACTATTTTGGCTTTCCGGGGATTGGGAACCGGATGACTACCGAATGGACTATTGGGTGCAGAATGAACGCGATACCTCTTCCGGAAGATATTAGGTATCAGAAGGTTTTCAGATGCTTTACGGTCCTCGGGACTAAACTTAACAATCTCGCGAGGCATATTATCAGGCCGCTTTTTAACATCAATAACGGGCGTTTTTGCGAAAACGATCTGGTTCTTTGGTTTGGGTATTTGAGGTAGGTTTGACAAGCGCTCAGGAGTGGCAAGATCTTGTGCAAAGCTCATTGATGGAAGAATAGCGCCCGCTATTGTCAAAGTAAGCCCTGCCAAACAAAGTGTGGCGCCGCTCGTGAAAAATTTCTTGCTGCTGGCTACGACTGTCATTTGGCCCCCTATATTGGGAAGCTGCGATAAGAGTTTTCCTGTGTCAACGGAACTGCATGGCAGTATCGGCCCGTGGCCGATACTGACGAGAAAAATCGGTTATTGTAAAAACATGTTATCATTCAATAATATTGAATTTATAAATAGAATAGGTGCAATTTTTTTTACAGTAAGAATTAGAACCGTTTTGGACTATTCAACAAGTGTCTTTGAACCGAAGTGCAGAAATTTGACTCACCTATATAATTCAAATGGTTCGCGAAATGAAACAAGCAGCCAAGACGCCTTTTGGTGTGAGGAACATACTGGTGTCGGTTGAACGAGCTCCACAAGCTTACTCAACCAGCCAGACTTTGCTGAGCTTGAGATAACCTGATGTTGTTCCGAAAAACTGGATTGTAACCGGCCTTTTACTCGCTTGCGCCGTGATCAAGGTAGAATATAAATACTCAGCGTAGATTGGATTATCGGTTATTAAATAGCCGCCTGCGTCGTTCACACTTGCAGATATCCCGGCATTGGAAATGGCTGTGGGATCGACCGAATTCTCAAAATACATAATGATGAAATTGCCGTCATTGACATAAAGCTTCGATATCTTCCCAGTATATTGACAATAGCCGCCATAATCAGACGAACAGAAGAAAGATTGTTGCGCAAAGGCGCTGCTGGAACCAAACGTCAATGCCCCTAGAAATGTCACAGCAAATAGAAAATTTTTCATGCTAAATTCCCCATTTAAAACTCTCAGAAATCAAATCTTAGTGCCAGACAAACGTTATGAATATTAGGCCGATACCATTATGAGCATCCGCTCGATGGGCATATCTCAATAAATTGAAGATCTTCTGCATTCCCCCATAGTGAACAAGTACCCAAACCAGCCACTGTCCCCAATTCCTTGCCCGTTGCAAACGCAGTCAAAATCAATGACGCATGAACACTATCTTTGTGTACCGCATATCGCAGTGTCGATGCACAAGCAGGGCGATTAGTGTCTGCTCCCTCTTTGATGCGAAACACAATTACGTCATTTACGGACCCGACATGGACAATTTTACCGCCAACCGTATTAGCATCGGCAGAGACCGAGATACTCATCAGAAAAACTATAATTAAAGAATAGAATATTTTCACGATTGCTTCCCCTTTCGTCAAATACTGCGTTCTTCTTTTATAATTGTAAAGTGAGAATTATATTGCTCCGAATCTATTTTCGGAGTGATCGTTGAAAATCGACAATGCCGGGCTTGATAGTTTCAATCAAACGCCTTCGAAAGCCGCCGGTTTAATTCAACTGGATAACTGGCAGCTTCACACCGCCAGCACCATTTGTCTTTAGACCCGCAAAATTTTGGCCAATAGCAGCGTTGCGGACAAAGAATTTTACCTGTGGCGACGCACTGCCGCCGAGCACTTTACCGGCCTTTACTTTCCCATCTTTGCCCAGTGTGACGGACAGTTCAACACTGCCTTTGGCGCGCGGCAAGCGCGTGCGCAGGCCCGCGACCCATTGCTCAAAAGCGTCCTCTTGTGCTGCCTCTGCATCATCCCCAAAACCGAAAAAACCTGCAACACGTCCGGCCAATGAAGACTCCTTTACAGGTTCGCGCTGCTTATCCTCCAATTCTGGTTTGCGATTGGGCGCAGCCCCGGCAAACGGATCATAGACACCGCCGCCCTGATTGCCACCGGATGCAACCCCTTGCCCTGCCGCGGAACCAGAATTTGATGCAGCCGGCGGTTCGGGTGCAGAGATATTCGATACGAGGCGTGGCACCTTGATGCGAGAGAGCGACCATTCTGGCGGCAATTCAGTTTGGGTGGCTGTCTCGATATCTGATGGCACCGACTGCGCCACTTGCGATGAAGCCGGCTCGCCATCTGATTCCGGCTCAGTCGCTTCCTTGCCCTTAGAGACCTCGCCCAATTCCAACATCGTCATGCTGGTGGTTTCACCGGTCGATACAGCCGGTTCTTTTTCAAAGGCTTTGTTAAAGGCCGCAGTTATCAGAAAATAGAAAAACAGGCCATGGAAGAGGATCGCAAAAGATCCGCTGAAAACCCTGTGCAGACGATCACGATACGGCCAGCCATCCGGCCATGCCGGAAGCCATGTGGGATTGAAGCGCCACCTAAAGGAGCGTTCAACCTGCCACTGATCTATTGTCTGAAAGGCCATATCCCCCCATCATGCGCTAATTCCTATTTATATTAAGTCCGCTTCGTTCGGTTGGGAAGCAGCAATTATTATAAAATATAGGTCAGTTATCGTTTTCTACATGAAGATGATTGCAATAATATTTGAATCAGGCAAATATCAACGCTCGCAGGGGGATATAATTGCCGAGTCTCATTGACCATCTGATACATCAAGAACTTGTTGCTCCAGCCGAGCTGGAGCGATCTTTTCAGATTGCAGAAGAGACAGGAATGCGACTGCCCTGGGTTCTCTCGCAAATGGGCTTGGTAAGTGATGATATTTTGCTTGGTGCGATGCACGAAACCAGCGGCTGCGCGGTTGCGAGTGATGATCTGCTGCAGCGCCAGCCCGCTCTTATCGAGGGGTTAAATCCGCTGTTCCTCAAAAAGCATAAAATTGTTCCGCTAATGGACGATGGCGGAAAAATTGATGTGCTAATTGGTGATGCAGAAGACACAGACGCTATCGCAGCTTTGTCCTTCGCCGCTGGTCATGCTGTCGAACCCAAACTTGCGCGGCTGGGTGATATTGAAGACAGGTTGAGCCAATATTTCGGGCTGATCGATCATGAAGACATGCACTCTCAATTGGGCGCCGATCTTGATGAAGAACTGGAACGCTTGCGCGATGGGATTAGCGAGGCACCGGTGATCCGGCAGGTCCATGAAATACTGACCAACGCCGTGAAGCGCAAAGCATCCGACGTGCATTTGGAGCCCATGGCCCGGCATTTATCGGTGCGTTACCGGATTGATGGCCGATTGAGTGAGGTAGAGCGCCATCCAACAGGTCTAGCAGACCCGATAGCATCTCGGATCAAAGTTATGGCAGGGCTTGATATTTCGGAAAGCCGGCTGCCGCAGGATGGCCGTATCAAGCTGACTGTGCGCGGTGAGGAGGTGGATATTCGTGTATCGACCTCACCGATTGCAAATGGCGAGAGTATTGTAATGCGGCTTTTGGGCCGTGCCAGCCTGCCGTTGGAGCTGGATAGCCTGGGCCTACCCGAAATTGCTCTCTATAAGCTGGGTAAAGCCTTGGATAAGCCCCATGGCATTATCTTGCTGACTGGTCCCACCGGCAGCGGCAAAACGACAACGCTCTATTCCGCGATGAACGCTCTGCGCGGGCCTGAAGTCAAGATATTGACAGTGGAAGACCCGGTCGAAGTCATGCTGGATGGAATCAATCAGGTTCAGGTCCATCCGGAAATTGGCTTAAGCTATGCGAGCAGTTTGCGTGCCTTTTTGCGGCAAGACCCGGATATCATCATGATTGGTGAAATCCGTGATGGTGAGACAGCGGAAATCGCCCACCGTGCTGCGCTGACCGGTCATCTGGTACTGTCGACGCTGCACACCAATAGTGCATTGGGAGCCTACACAAGGCTCAATGATATCGGGGTGGAGCCTTTTTTAGTTGCTTCGACGGTCATCGCGACCATTGCCCAACGCCTCGTGCGCAGCCTTTGCGATGATTGCAAAACCACTATCGACATTAGCCCCGACGAGATCGCTCTTTTCGCCGCCCATCATGTGCAGGCTCCAAAAAAAATCTATCAAGCCAATGGCTGCGGCAACTGCCACCAGTCCGGTTATGCAGGTCGCCGTCCCCTTATCGAGATTGTCGAGGTAGATGAAGACCTGCGTGCCCGAATTCGAGAAGGTAATGCAGAAAGTTATGAATTCAATCCATCAGAGACATTGCTCGGTCATGGGCTGGCTCTCGTAAGCCAAGGTGCAACAAGCCTGGATGAAGTCCAGCGTGTGGTTAGCTTCACATGACTGAATATCGCTGCCTTGCCGTCGATGCTTCCGGCCAGAAGAAGTGGCAGCAGGTTGAAGCCGCTAGCGAACAAGCCTGCGTCCAGATGATGTTGGGTAGTGGCTTTACTCCGCTGAAAATTAACAGCGGCGCGATGAGCTTGTCGGAACGCCTCAATCAACCCGTCCATCTGTCTATGGGCGTCGGGCTTAGTGAGCAGGCGTTACTACTCAATCAACTGGCATTGCTGGTCCGCTCTGGATTGCCGGTTGACCGATCAATCGATCTTTTGCGTGACCAGGCCCCGAAGGCCCGCCAGAAACAATTGCTCACCGATATTTTGTCTCAGGTAAAAGAGGGTAAGGGGCTTGCGGGAGGCCTTGAGACGGCCAAAATTTTTCCGACCTATGTCATCGGAGTTATCCGATCGTCTGAAAAAAGCGGGAAGCTCGGCGCTGCCCTGACATCTGTGGCACAGCGCATGACAAAAGCAACGGAAACGCGCCGCAAACTGGCAACTGCCCTCACCTACCCTGCTGCCGTGCTGATCGCGACCATGGCGGCCCTGGTCATCGTCCTCACCAGCGTGGTTCCGCAATTCGAACCGATTTTTGCCGGCAATGAAGACAAGCTACCTGGGCTAACCAATTTTGTCCTGTCGCTGTCCAGTTTTGTCCGCAGCTATGGCCTGATGATCTTGGCTGCCGTGTTGCTTTTCATCCTTACGACGTGGCTCCTCATTAGATCAGAGGCGGGGCAAAAAATGCTTTCATCTGCAGCCCCCTATTTGCCGGGCATGCAATTGCGCGATCAATATCTCGCAGGCCAGTTTACCGGCCTCCTCGCTACTCTAATCGGTAACGGCTTGACCGTAGTCCGCGCGTTACCGCTCGCACGAGAAACCCTCTCCAGCAGACGCTGGCAGATTGAGCTCTCGAAAGTGGAAACCCAAATCCGCGAGGGCAGCCGCCTGTCATTTGCCTTGGAAGCAACCGCGGTTTTCCCGCGCACGGCCAGCCGGCTGATCGAAGTCGGCGAGCGCACGGGCAAGCTTGGCGAAACCTGCGGACATGCTTCCGAGATTATGGGCGAGGCTGCAGCGGCTCGGATCGAACGGATTGTATCACTGGTCAATCCGATAGCGATCATATTGCTGGGCGGATTGGTGGCAATGCTGGTTGCTGGCGTCATGTTGGGCATATTTGCATTAGGAGATTTTGCAGGGTGATGAATATTGAAAGCACGAATAGGGCTAGGCTCAAGCACCGCAATGATCAACCAAAGCAAAACGGCTTCACGCTGATGGAAATGCTCGTCGTACTGGTTGTGATCGGATTGATCGCAGCCGTCGCCATTCCGCAGATCACAAATCTGTTGGGCAGCGCAAAATCCAAAGCGGCGAAGATTCAACTCGACACCCTATCAGCCAGCTTACGATATTATGAGCTGGATACAGGTGCATTCCCCACTACTGAGCAAGGCGTGAAAGTTCTGTGGTCTATGACGGACCCTGATCCTGCGTGGAACGGTCCTTACATCCGTCAGGAACGCCAACTCAAAGACCCTTGGGGCTTCGACTTTCTCTACCGATCGCCGGTCGAGGGGAAACCTTATGAACTGATTACTCTTGGTGCCGATAATAAGGAAGGAGGCACTGGCGATAATGCTGACCATGCCGCAATTCCTTAAGGGCCATCGACCTTCCGAAATGGCTGAGAATGAGCGAGGCTTTACCTTGGTCGAACTTCTGGTTGTGCTGGCAATCATGTCCCTCGCCGCTGTGCTATTCATTGGCGCCAGCGGTAGCAGCAATGGTGCAACCGCCAGAGGCGATCTGGCAAAACTGAAAAGCGCAATAGCTTCAGCGCGCCAACAAGCAATAACATCCGCCACGACGCAAAGCGTAGTCCTTGCCGACTATGCTCTGGATCTGCGCCCAGCTGCCGGAAACGCGTCCAAAGACTTGATCTTCTATGCTGATGGATCAAGCAATGGCGGTGCGATATTGCGTGATGAGAAACAGTTATTCACGGTCCGATGGATAGATGGACGGATTGCCAAATGAGGATGCGCCCTTCTGAAACCGGCTTTACGCTGATCGAAGTTTTGGTTGCGTTAATCGTAACATCCTTCCTGGTCACAATCCTCATGGACGGTGCGGTAACCGCAAAGACCCGGCAGACAAAACAGATGTTGCAGAGCCAGGCATTGACAATAGCAAAGTCGCATATCGACAATTTGCGTGACATTTCAGGGCCTGCATCCAGCCTTAATGGCACTCAGGATAGTGTGAACTGGACATTGCAAGAAACAGAAATTGCCCGTGATCCAAGAGAAGCGTTCGTGCTTATCGAAGCCACTATAAAGGCGGGAAGCCAAGACAGGCCAGCGCTGGTTACGTTGCAAAAACGCTATCTCAAATCGTTGGTCACGCAATGAACGAAAAGGGCTTCACTCTTATCGAGATTCTTGTCGCACTGGTTGCAGGCGGGCTACTGCTTGGATCGATTAGCTGGGTCATTGCAGGTCTAAGTGATGATTTAAAAGCAACCGAGCAATGGGATCAAGACCTTCAAATATCGATCACCGCCAACTTGCTGGATGATATTCTCAAGGATGCGCGGTTTTCGGATGCATCATCCAGACCGCTATCACGCTCGCGCCGAACTCTTGAATTCCTAATGCAGGCGCCGCTCTCGCTCGGCAAACAAGGATATTTGGAGGCTCAGCTCATCGTAGAGCGCGACGCAAAGGGAGAAAATCTAAAACTGTTGTTGCCGGGGCAAGAATTGCCCGAAGCCATCCTTTTGTCCGACATGAAAGATATAGAATTGCGTTATGAGGTCAACGCGAACGAGGATGGTAGCCCTGCATTTCTCAAGAAAATCGAGATCGCAATTAGTGATCAGTCTGGATCAGAGCCCCAGACCATAGTCGTTCGTCCGCGCGTAAATGCTGTCGGCGCTTGCATCTTTGATCTTATCTCGCAGCGTTGCCGAACATGAAGGACAAGCGGATAAAGGCGACTGAAGCTATCCATGACTTTTGGACCTGGTGGAGCGACGAGCTGCGAGAAATGCTGCCTAGAGGCTTTAGAGGAGAAGCAACGGAGCGAAACCGGTTTGACCTGTTCATGGCAAAAGATGAGACAACAATCGAAACGGTAAACGATGGCGCAGGCCAAAAAATGCAGGAAGCTTATGCATTGGAAAAGCTGCCTGCCGAAAGCTGGGAGCAAATCACAGAATTTGCTGACATCCAGAAAGCACGATTGTTCTTAGGCGAATCTGACTTTCTCGCCCTACCAGTCAAGCTCCCTCGCGCAAGTGCGGCCCAGCTTCGCTCCGCTCTAGAGTTGCAATTGCCCAGCCTGGTGCCGTTAGATCCCGAATTAATCGATTGGGACTATGTCGAGCTTAGCCGCAATGATGCGCATATTGAACTGGCGCTTGTTATAGCAAAATGCGCGCGTCTAGATGCTCTTGAAAGCCTATTTGCACAGCATGATCTCATGCCGCCTACCTTTTGCGTTCAGCTTGACGATAAGAACATAACCTTGCGCAAGCCGCTGGAGATGGCGCGAAAACCTCTGGAAGAGCGCAAGATGCAATTTGCCATGGCAATGGCGGTAATGCTGTCCATGATCCCGGTACTGACCATTGGCGGCGCAAAATTGATGAACTCGATAGAAAGTGATCGCGCTGAAAGACTGGAAGAAGAACTGGCTCCCCGTTTGGCTGCCGAAAAGATAATAGCGCGCGAAGAAATGATCCGCCGCGCCGCCTCTCCGCTGCTCAACATGCCAAGCGCTAGCTACAGACTGGAGAGACTTGCGGAAAATCTGCCGGAAACGGATTGGACTGTATCAGCCAAACAGCAACCAGACGGTAGCTTTGAATTTGTGGCCGATATGCTCAACCGCGAAGAAGCTGAGTCAGCCCTCAAACAAGCCGCGATGCTGTCCCGCCTCGAGATGACAGAAGAGCTTGAGAGCGAAGCACCACGGAACCGCATTCGTTACAAGGCGCTGCGATGATAACAGTAATATCTCAATTCTCACCGATAACCCGGAAGATACTCGCACTTGGCTTGTTGGTCTTGGCATTGCTGCTAGTTTGGAGACTAATTCTGGCTCCGGTGGCTGCGCAGATGGAGGCCAGTCTGACCGAATTGGACGATGCGCGCTTTCAGCGTGTGCGTCTGGAAAATCTGCAAAATCGGCCAACACCGGACAAGGCAGAAGCGCTGCCAGCCGGCATTGTGTTCAGCGCAAAGTCTCGCGAAGAAGCCGCCGCTGGGCTCAGCGGCTATATTTCCGGTCTGGCCGCCCAAAATGGCCTGCAAATCGCCAATATAACCCCTCGGCCTGGCGCAGAGACAGATAAGCTGTTGGCATTTGATCTGGCGTTAATCGGCGAAGAAGTTTCCGTCACCCGTTTCATTAATCAAGCAGAACGCGGTTCTCCCCTGATCCGTTTTCGCAGCTGGCGGATCGAAGCAGGCAACGACAGTGATCCCAATCTTCAATTTTCCGGTCAGGTCATTACTGCTTGGATAAAACCATGATGGCGAAGATCAAGGTGGAATGGGCCTGGTTAGCTCTGACGGCAGCATTGATGGTTACTGTGCCGTGGTGGCTACTTACTGATGAGCCGGATAATATCCCCGAAGCACAACCCCTTTTGATCACCAAAGTCCAAGCACAGGAAATTGCGCCGATCGAAATTCTCCTGACAAAACCTATATTCAACGCAGATCGTACGCCCGTGGCTGATCAGGTGCTTATTGACGAAGCAGAAGTAGTCCAAACACCCGCACAAATCAGCCCAGTACCGACGCTGGTCGGTCTGGTTTCCAAACGCCGCGGTAAAGCGGTGGCAATTATCAAAACCAATGACGGTGAAACCAAAACCTTGCGTACAGGGCAGACCAGTGATGGTTGGCGGCTGGTTACCGTGGGTAAAAATGAGGCCACTTTTGCGAGCGCAAATGAACAGCGAACCATTGGGCTGGATTACGGCAACAAGGCCATTGGCGGACCATCTGGCGCACCCGCATTCAAGTTAGACACACAAGAAAATCCGGAACAACCGGAAGATATAATATCAGATGGAGAGCCGAATTGAGTTTTTTCAAATATGATGGTGATCGATCAAAAATCATCTTCGGGGCATATAGTTTAAGGCTGGGTGCTGCCTTACTTTGCGCAGTTGCTACGGTCGGTCCAACAGTAGCGCAAACAGCGAAAAGTACGCGCATTCAATATGACGAGGTCAATGGCTATTCCCTGGCCTTTGTTGAAGCGGACGTGAAGCGCGTGGTCGACGCTGTAATGGGCTCGATGCTAGGTGCAAATTACTCGGTTGATGCCGATGTAACCGGCAATATAACTTTGCGCACGGTCAAACCCGTCACCGAAGCCTCTCTAGTCCCGCTTTTGGAAAAAGCACTTGCGAGCGTCGATGCCGTAATCATTAAACGCGGCGATGGCTACCGGATCATCAACCGCGCAAAAGCGCGCAGCGTAGCGCCCATAGACACATCGCGCATTGTATCAGCGGGCAACCTACCTATTGACAGTTCGGGGGAACAGCCCAGACGCTTTGCACCATCGACGCCCGGCTTTGCAACCGAAGTGGTTACATTACAATATGGCAGCGCTGACGAAATCGCTAAACTCATCGAAGGCTTTTTAGGCGGCAAGATTGTTGAGCCGTCGAATGATGGGCGCAATCAGCTTCTAATCAGCGGCAGTGCCGACGAACGTGATGCTGCCAAAAAACTCGTTGCACGTTTCGACGTCGATACTTTGGCAGAGATGAATTTTGAAATATATCGGCTCGAAAATGTCGATGCCGATACGCTTGTTGCCGAACTCGATAAGATTTTCGAACCGCCTTTCGACATTATCGGCTCACGCATAAGACTTGTTCCATTACCGCGCCTCCGCTCTGTGTTGGGCATTGCTGGAAGCAATGCTGACCTGACCCGTATCGAACCGTGGATCAGGCGGCTTGATAGTGGCGGCTCAGGTAAACGAAAATTATACAGCTATGCAGTCCAGAATAGTCGGGCTGCCGATATCGCGTCTTCTCTGCAACTGGTTCTTGGAAGTGGTGGAGGAAGCGCTGGGCCGAGCTCCTCAGAATCAACGGTCAATGTAGGAGGGTCTGGCGCGACCCTGGGCGGCGATGAAGGGGACCAAAGCTCGTCAACTAATGTCAGTTCACCCTCGGTTTCTGTGGGATCTGCTGGCGGTCTGCGCATTGTTCCTAACGCGCAGAATAACAGCCTGCTCATCTACGCCAATGGTGAAGAATATGGCTTCATCCGTGATGCACTAGATAAGCTTGATCAACCGGTAGCGCAGGTCCTCATTGAGGCGACGTTGGCCGAAGTTACCCTATCTGATGATCTGCGTTTTGGCGTAGACTTTTCGGTTTTTCGTTCGGGTTCAAATGGCACCAATACAATCACTAATACGGGCACGACTGGCGGTACGCCTGCTCCAAGTTTTCCTGGCTTTTCAGTTTCAGTGATCGGATCAACCGCATCGGCTGTGCTCAATACGCTACAATCTAAAACAAATGTTCGGGTTCTTTCGGCGCCCAAAATTCTAACGCTCAACAATGAACCAGCGACATTGCAGGTTGGCGATCAGGTTCCCATCGTCACACAACAATCGCAAGGCGTTGTCTCGCCCGGTGCGCCCATCGTCAACAATATCGAATTACGGGATACCGGTGTAATTCTGCAAGTTACACCAAGGGTCAATGATAGCGGCACTATCATCCTAGATATTTCGCAAGAGGTCAGTGATGTAGCAGAGACCTCGACGTCCGGAATTAACTCTCCAACGATTCAACAGCGCCGACTTGCCAGCACAGTCGCAACACGTTCCGGACAAATGATCGCCTTGGGCGGACTGATCCGCAATCGTCAGACGCGGATAAAATCTGGCATACCAGTACTCAGCCAGATACCGCTCATTGGCGGACTTTTCGGGCGCAAGGTGGACACCGGAACACGCACCGAATTGATCATTTTGATCACGCCAACTGTCATCCGATCACCGGAAGAAACGAAAAATATTGTCGATGCGCTCATCGACGGTCTCGATCTTACCCGGCCCTTGGTTGACGAGGCAGTAGCTGGAGAAGTTGGTGCACGTCTTCCTCGACCATAGACAAACCGAGCAGCCCCAGCGGCAGTTGCGTATAAGCACCAGCGAGCGAGGTTCCATACTGATCACTGCCGTTTGGATGCTGCTGCTCGGCGCATCTATTGTCGCGGTTATCATGATCCACAATCTGCGAGCGTCAGAGGAACTCTCGTTCGAAAGAGAGCAGACACAAATCAAATATGCTCAGGAAAGCGCGGTCGAGACCGTGGTTGCCGACATGTTGTTCAACGGCCCGCGCAGCGAGCTGGCGCGCCTGCCGGCCGAGACGAGCTATACCATCAATGGCATTGCGATGCAGGTGCGGATCAGCAGCGAAAGCGGGAAAATTGATGTCAATCAGGCTGATCCCGTTTTGATCGAACGGGCGCTGAGAGGGCTTGGCATATCCAGTTCCCAGCGTCAGGCGTTTTTAGCGATCGTTGCCGGAGAACGAAGTGCCAGCCGGTTGTTTCAGTCTCCAACGGATGTAGGCGCCGCGATGCAGCAGGCCGGGATGGCGGTTGGCAGCGGCTTCTGCCCCGATAACTATTTCACGACCTTTTCAGGGCTTGGCCAACCAGCACCGGGGCAAATGCGGCCGGAGCTTACCAAAGCTCTTGGTCAACCCAGCCTTCCGACCGAAGCACGAGCCAGCCCGGGAACGGCTTTGCGGGTTTCGATTAACACTGACGGGGCATCGCCGTTGATCGCGGTTATTCGGACGAGCGGGCTAATCGGCCGATCTTATAGCGTGCTGGATTGGTCGGATCAAGCGGGGTGTGGCGACTAATCAAGGAATAAAGTTTTCTGAACTGAACAGGAGAAAGAGAATGAAGAAATTTGTAATAAAACTCGGCGCGGTGTTGAGTGTTTTATGTCTGACAAGCCCTGCAATGGCGTTTTCGACCGTCCAAATAAGCGATGCATCACAAATCAAGTTCTTGATTTCAGACAATAAGGTTTTCCTGCGCAATCTCGATCAGTTCGATTCAAACTGGCTCGGCTGTTGTTATAATTATTGGTTCGATTTGACGACGGAGACAGGCAAATCACACTATGCCTATTTCCTGCTGCGCTATGCTTCGGGCGAATCCATCGACCTGATTGTAAATGATGTGGCTCAACCCAGCGCGATCACTGCATTAGGTAGTTTTATGTAGCTTACCAGTTTCGGTCCGTCGAGGAATTCAGCGAGCCAGACACGATGCTCATCCTATCATTGCACACGATGTATCAAAGAAGGAAAACAGAAATGAAACGATGGAAATATGGGTTTGGCTTGGTTGCGCTGTTCGCGATGGTTTTGGGCGGATCTAATCGGGCAGACGCTGTTTACACATCGAACAAGACCGGCAAGATCACCAATAATCTGATATATGACACCGGAAATGTCATCCTCATCCAGTTGGATAATCAGTCTCAATTAAGCGCCCATCCGTGCAACCATAGCTATTTCGCGATTGACCCGGCAACACCAGAAGACCGGTTGGACCGTATGTATTCAAGAGCGATGCTGGCTTTTGGCTCGGGTACGCCAATCAATATCGGTTACGACGGCCAAGGGAATTGCACCAGCGGCTATATCCGGGTGCATCGGGTGGGGTAGCTTTTTGAATATTGTGATTGGAGCGGGAGCTTACGCTCGAACTAAGGGACTAGATTTATGACGAAATATATCATCTTCGTCATCACGCTTTTATTGCTCACCTTAGCTCCGGTAAAGGCTGCAATCGTGGGTTCAAGCACTGCAAAAGTGACGATAGCGACATTATATTCCTATTCGGATTATGGCGGCGGTGATGTTGTTTTTGCGATTACAACCGTCGTTCCCGGTTGCGAAGCGGGCTATTGGTTGCGGCCAACGGATCCGGGATTTGACCGTAACCTTGCCGCCGTGATGAGCGCCCATCTTGCAGGCCGGTCCATCATTGTGCTGGCGCATAATGACCGACTTTGGAGCGGCTCGCCGGGCAAATATTGTCGTGTGCATTTGATTTGATCGGCCCTGCGGGCTGATAGCTTGCGATAGTGTTATGAGAGAGGTCTTGGAAGTTTGCGGCTGGGTGTGCGGAGCGTTCCCGTTCGGCCAGAAGCGGTTGCAGATTTGGTCTTGGTAAGACTTCAAGTGGATTGTCTGTTGTGGCGGAATATTTTGAATGTGATGCATTTAGTAAACTGTCACCGTAATTTCACCGTAATTTTGTCACCGTAATTTCAGACAGTTTGCTTGGTGCTTTTGCTATTGAGACATGCTGTCCTGCCATTCGGTTCTGCGTTCGAACAGACCCAAGCTCGACATTAGCCGGCACAGGTATAAAGAATATTTCAAATTCTCTTCAACGATCTGTTTCATATTATTCTCATGCATATTGAGGCATCAAAATTGAACTTTAAGTCTTGTAATTGAGTAGCTTCCTAACGGTTCCGGCGCTCTATTTATAAACCCAAATTCGATCGACTTTCATATATCCGCCAACCGTCTGACGCATTTGTATGGCAACCGTTTTGTCACCGGCAAACGCCGTAAGTGCGGTGGAGTAGAAATATTCAGCAAAGACCGGATCAACCGTTGCGTTATAAGCCACGGCGCCTCCATTACTGACGCCGGTGTAACCAATCGAAGCGGGAAGAGCGATGTCCGCAGGCTGCTCTAGATAAAAGAGCATCACATGGCCTTCATTTATGTAAACTTGGCTTAGCTTACCGATATACTGACAATAGGGAATGTTATATGAAAGTGCACAGGTAGTAGTTTGTGCATTTGCGGTGCTAGGCCATGCGGCAAACACCAATAGTCCCATTAGAAATTTCAAAACACTTTTCATCACTCTTATCCCCTAGCTCATTCGGCCTGATCGCTGCAGCCAGCATTCAACGATATTGAAAAACATCGCTTATTGATAAATCCAGATCTTATCGATTTTCAGGTAACTATTACGCGCTTCATAAAACTGCATGATCACCGTCTTTTCTGCCGCCAGCGCGGTCAGAGCGGTTGAATATAGAAATTCAGAATAATTTTGATTATCCGTGATGATGTAGGATCCGGCTTGTCCGTTTGATACGCCGGTAATGCCCGCCGTAGCCGTGATCGCAACATCAAAGGGCTGTTCAAAATAGATCAGCAGCAAATTGTCTTCATTAATGTAAGCGCGCGTGATTTTGCCCTGATATTGGCAATAGGTAGCCGCACAACCAACAGTCTGTGCAGCGGCGGCTTGTGGCAACGTACTAAACGCCAATGCCCCAAGGAAAAGCTTCCAAACTGTTTTCATCATCTATTCCCCTGCCTGTTTGCTTCAGTCCGTTATCTTGAGATATACATCGCTCCGCTGCTGGTGAGCTCGTTGTAGTCTGTTCCATGCCAGGACACCGTCGCGCAGTTATGCGCATAGATTCTGAGTTTCAGCTGGCCCGCAACGGCGGCCAGCGCACTGGAGAGTATTTCGGTATATTCGCTGTGGGTTTTGGCGACCCAAACCCCGTCCGCAGAGCTGCAGGGCGTGGAGCCGGGATTGCCGAATGCACCAAAGATCATGAAACCCTCGTTACGCACAATTTCAACATTGGCTGGCACGACGTCATTGGTCCAACCTCCAGCCGCATTTGCGGGAATGGATAGGGACAGAAGTGCTGTGGCGATCAATGCTTTTGCAAAAACACTCATTTGATCAACCTCACATATCCGGGGGCGGGCGCGGCGAGGCCTGTGGATATTGTCGCGCAATCGGCCTGATCTATCGTCCGATAATAAACGATGACCTGTTTGTTTTCGGTGATTGAACTGGAGGCGGTGGAGAACCACACGAAGCATATTTCTGGCGGGATACCCTTCCATTCCGTTTTGGCATTGCAGATGGTTGTCCATCCAGAACGCCATGTCGAGTAGATGCCCACCTGTCCGCTGTCATAAGTCAGAATTTGATCGATATAACCTTGGCACCAAGCAGCCGCGCTAACGCTGGAAGACATAGACAAAGCTGCCATTGCCAATACGATCGATATGACCTTCTTGGCAGCGCTCATTTGACTATCGACATATTGCGAGATGTCAGCAAGCGAGCGTAAGTACTCATATCCCTCAATGAAATGGGAAGGCATGATAGCGCCGCGAGTAAAATTGATCTTCTCGTCACTTCACTGAGCCAAACTTACATAAACTGGAGCAGGCGCATTGCCATAATGTGGTATCGTCGCACACTCAGATTGATCGAGCCCACCATAATAGACAGATACCTGTTGGTTCTCGACATTGGCATTACTCAGGGCGGAAAACCAAGCAAAGCATGTTTGCGTATCAACGCCCTTCCACTCTTCTTTGACATTGCAAATCTGCGTCAAAGTATTGCGCCAACTTCCAATGATATGAACGCTGCCAGTTGCATAAATATAGACATGCGCCACCGAGCCCTGACAAATCGCTGCGGCCGAAGCTGGAGAGGGAAACATAAGTACCATAGCGGCGGTGGATAGAATAATTTTTTTCACTTTCGATATCCTCTGAATCCGACAGAAAAACTAATATGACCACCCCTTGATCGGAATCACGAGAAAGCCGTTAATCGGCAACACGATGATACGGCTTGGCCCGCCCGGTGTTCCGTCACTCCCGGTGACCTCAACCCGCTTTCGGTTCCCGGCCGCGTCATATTCATAAACGGTTCCAAGACCGTCATTTGCGCCACCAGTCGTGGTTGTGCCAATCAACCGGCCCAGCGCATCATATTCGTATGTCGTCGTGCCTTGCGCCAACGCTGGAGGGACTGCGAATTGCATCATCGTGCTGAGAGCCACTGTCAGTGTCATGATCTTAAAATACTGCATGATGAAATCCTGTTTGGCGGTGTTGCGCGTTGTCATGATGTTAAAACCTCACGTCGGCGGAAGCAGGGTGACATAACCGATCTTACAATAGCTTCCAGCTTCGAGGTTGCTGTAAATGATTACTGACTTGCCCGATGAATAAGCGAGCATCAGTGCTGAGGCGATTGCCTGATAATTGGGTTCAGTCGAGTTGAGATAAGCCCAGCTGGGCCCGGCTGTGCACATGGTAGGGAGGCTATGAAAATATACCCTGAAACCATAATTCGTACCTGATGGCTCAATATCTATTTGGATGACTTTCCCTGTGACGGCGCCATCCCATGCCAAGACCGGCGTGCTAATGAAAGTGAAACAAGTTGCGATAAAGAGTCCAACCAATCTCATCATGAGAAGTTCGCTAGGCGCGGTGCGATAGCGCCAGCGGTGGTCGGAAAGGGAAGTATCTGAATGAACCAGGACAGGAATAGAGATTGAGGCAGGAAAGTGTGACAAAATAGGAAGGTCAGTCTATCTAATATTTCTTTCAAGGTATAATAAATAATACCGCCATTAACCGAAAATATCATCACAGCCCCCAATTACCTGAGAAATTTCTCATTAATATTTTCTTATGTCAATAGACTCAAAATATAATACCGGACTTATGACCTGAACTATCGACCAGAATAGATTCGTCTTTTGGAATACAGAATATAATCCCCAATATTTTCAGATATTTATGTAGTTATTGAATATCAGGTATATATCCATTTCGGATACAAAATACTTGCTACGGCACTGTAAATCGGTGTTTGGATATCAATTATTCGGTCGCTAAGGCAAGATCGTGAAAATGCTTCGCCGCCCGCGCAGGCTTGGCCGTAGCGCATCAAGGTACCGCGACTTGTTTCCAATAGCGCTGCTCCAAAACCGTTAAACGATTCAGGAGCCGAACAAGATAAAGTCTCATTTGGAAATAGGGACAGCGGCAGCTGAAAAGTCACATGCTTTTGAAATATCGGTCGCCAGTCTGCGAAAGCGCCTGCCTCGGGCAAAGGGAACGGCCCAATTATCAGTCGAGACGACTGCTGATGGCATGGTGAAATCAAGCGAGATTTTAGGCGGCAGCGCTTCACCGTAGGAGAAATTTTTTGGGCACAATGCAGCCATTGGTCAGAAGCTATCCCGTCTGGGCGCGGGCACTCGGGCAGTGTTACATTACTATTGATCCGGCTAAATTAACAGCGGGATGCACCGCTAAAGTGCGGCGTATAGCCAAACTATCAGAGCTTTGCTTTTTCGGGCCGCGCTTTTGTGCCTTCAGGGTCCGGCCTGTCTGTTTTTCCAATTCCTTCAGCCAGCGATCATTGCCCA
>CANMVC010000003.1 GCA_947501325.1 uncultured Sphingomonadaceae bacterium
GGTCATTGGTGCTTTCTCCATAAAAGTGAAAACACACAAATAACCTATCTGGTACATTGTAGGAAAGAGGGAATTTTATATTGGTTCTAGCGCCCTTATTGCATCACATATATCAGCATTTCGCCACGCAACGCCTGCATGGGGTCACTACGGCCCAAAAGGCAGATTGCTATAATGTGCAAATAGTTGTTGATATATCAGCACTGGGTCGGAGAAATTCAGCTGTTATCGGCTGCAAAATCGGAAAAATATTTCCTTTGGGTCGCACTCCGGCCCGGTAACCGGGCGTTGATCAGTGACAGCCTTACACCCAGGCTCCAACCATAGCAGTTCTGCCATTGATAACCGGTTTATTGGTCTTGCGCGCGATCCATCAAGTCCATGAAGTCGCGGGCAGAGTTGCGGTCTGCTTCGTCCTTGAAACTGCTTTCAAGCTCCGGGGCCCCGCCCAGCATGTACAAGACCGCCCATAAGGCAAAGCGTCTTCCGCTGTCTGTTTCCAGACCCAGATCGACGCGCATCCGTTCCAGGCCTGCATTCATCGCCTCCGGATGGACCGAGGAAAGGTCGGTGGTGCCGAAATAGCGTTGCAGTTGATCATCAAAGTCCATCTGCGCGCGTCTAGGCCATCGCCGGTCCATTCGCAATGCGGTCAAAAATACTCGGATTGGACCGGCGCGATCAGTTGCAACTTCAAAGCCATATCGGTAGGGCCATGATGTGAATGTTGGCATAGAAATTGGAAGCGATGACACGGGGCAGTCCGTGCATATCAACATCGAAGAACTGCTCGCGACACGACTGCTCGTGCAGGGCAATTCCGGCTCGGGAAAGTCGCATCTGTTGCGCCGCCTGCTCGAGGAAAGCGCCCATCTCGTGCAACAAGTGGTGATCGACCCGGAAGGCGACTTTGCGACATTGGCAGATGCCTATAGCCATGTTGTGATTGATGCTGGCGACTATAATGAGCATGAAATCGCGACCATGGGCAGCCGCATTCGTGAACATCGCGCCTCGATCATCCTGAATCTGGAAGCATTGGAGCTGGAAGCGCAAATGACCTGCGCGGCGGCTTTCCTAAATGCCATGTTCGACGCGCCGCGGGATCATTGGTATCCTGCGCTGGTCGTCGTTGATGAAGCCCAGATGTTCGCGCCTTCGGTTTCCGGCGATGTCCCTGATGCCGTGCGGCGTGCCAGTCTCGGCGCGATGACCAATTTAATGTGTCGCGGCCGCAAACGCGGTCTGGCCGGTGCGATCGCGACGCAGAGGCTTGCCAAACTGGCAAAAAATGTCGCCGCCGAGGCGAGCAATTTTCTGATGGGCCGGACTTTTCTCGATATTGATATGGCGCGCGCCGCCGATTTGCTGGGCATGGAACGCCGGCAGGCCGAGCGCATCCGGGATCTGGAGCGCGGCTGTTTTCTTGGTCTTGGTCCCGCCATATCACGCCGACCGATATCGATGAAAATTGGCCCAACGCAGACCAGCACCCGGATGGGAACCCATAGTCTCTTGCCCATGCCGGAGTCGGAGCCAGAAAATTTGCGCACGATGCTATTTGCTGAAATGGAAACGGCAGCGCCGCCCGTCCCAATGCAACCCGCGCCGCAGCCGGTTGCTGCGGAGGAATTAATCCGCCGCATCGCCCAGCCGGAACCCGCTGCCGGAATGACATCGGATGCCGAGGACTCCTGTGACACAAGAACAGCCGATGCGGTCGATGTCGAAGCGATTATTATTGATGTTTTACAGGAGATGCTGGCCGACACCGAAAGTGCTTATCAGCCGGATGCCTTGCTCTATCAGGATTTTTCGGTGCGGTGCCGGATGCAGCAGCTTGCCGCTGTGCCGTTGGGACTGGCCGATTTTCGGCGGCGCTTTGCTTTTGCCAAGGGGGGCATATTGGATCCCGCAGAGCCGCGTTGGAGCGCGCTTTTGGAGGCCGCAGCGTCTTTACCGGAAGATATGGCTGCGCCCTTCCTGCAAATCGCGCGGGCAGCGATGGAAGGAAATCCCTGCCCTGATGATGACGCGCTGGGCCGCGCTTATGGAACCCGTTCGCCGGGCCGTATCCGCCGACTGGTGGAATATATGGAAAAGCAGGGCGCTGTCGTCGTCCGCGCTGATTTTGGCGGAAGACGCTCTATCGGTATTCCGCAGCTGGGGCTCAGCACAGAGGCGGAATAATCTGTCCACCAGCGGCTTTGGGCCGATCCCGATCTGTCCTGTCACAACATCCATAAAAAAGGCGACCCGCAGGCCGCCTCTTTCGAAACTTGGATATAGTATAAGGTTTAGCGTTTCGAGAACTGGAAGCTCTTACGCGCCTTCGCCTTACCATATTTCTTACGCTCGACCTTACGGCTGTCGCGGGTCAGGAAGCCTGCCGCTTTGACCGTGGCACGAAGCGCTGGCTCATATTTGGTCAGGGCTTGTGAAATACCATGTTTCACAGCGCCAGCCTGGCCGGAAAGTCCGCCGCCTTTAACCGTCACGTCGACATCATACTGGCCTTCGCGCTCGGTAATGGCGAACACCTGGTTGAGAACCAGACGCAGGGTTGGACGCGCGAAATAGGTTTCCTGATCGCGACCATTGACGGTGATCTTGCCTTTGCCGGGCTTCAGCCAGACACGGGCAACCGCGTCTTTACGGCGGCCAGTTGCATAAGCGCGGCCGAACTTGTCCAGCTCCTGCTCACGCAGTGGCATGGTGGAGACGGGTGGCTCAACCGTTACGGTTTCGCCTTCTTCAGCAGCAGCAGGAGCCGCTACAACAGCGTCGCCAGCAATGTCTTTCAGATCAGCGAGATCGGTTTTCACGCCTTCTTTGTTATCAGTCGCCATTATGCGCTCACCTTGTTCTTACGATTCATGGAAGCCACGTCGAGCGGCTGTGGGTCTTGGCCGGCATAGGGATGCTCGGTGCCATTGAAGAGGTGCAAAGCACGCATCTGCGCAAAGCCGAGCGGGCCTTTTGGAATCATGCGCTCAACCGCTTTTTCCAAAACACGCTCAGGGAATTGACCTTCAAGGACTTTTTCCGCTGTGCGCTCTTTCAGGCCGCCGGGATAACCGGTGTGCTTGTAATAGACTTTCTGCTTGGTCTTGTTGCCGGTGAACTTCACCTTGCCCGCATTGATCACGATGACGTGATCGCCGCAATCGACATGCGGGGTGTAGCTGGGCTTGTGCTTGCCGCGCAGGATGTTGGCGATGATCGAGGCAACGCGGCCTACAACCAGATCTTCGGCATCAATAATATGCCATTTCTTTTCAACGTCTGCGGGTTTGACCGACTGCGTCTGTTTGGTGATAGCCTTCATGGGCTTGGCTCCTTTGGAGCCCTCCACAAGGGAGGGCGACGAATCAAAATGATAAAAGCCGAGCTGGTGCCCGGCCTTGGTGAGGCGCTATTGGCGCTGTTTTCGCTTCAAGTCAAGCGAAACTGCGGTCTTGCTGACGGGTATAATAATACCCTTCCTACGAAGCGATCTGCTTGGAGAGCCATTTTGCATAAGCCGGATCGCTTTGATCAGCGGGCCAGCTCAAGATAGCTGGCGTGTCATAACTATGGAGCGTTTTCAGGCGCTGCATCGCCGCTTCTGCCTGTTTTTCCAGCGTTTTGAGAAGCACGGGATATTCCTGCTCCTCACAAAATTCCCCCTCCCAGACATATTGCGAGACCGCGGGCGCAAAATGATTGGCACAGGCTACCAGCTTTTCTTCGATCAATATCCTGGCGACCCGCCTGGCCTCTGCGCCTGACCCGAACACGGTGTAGATCAGGCTGGGCGTGTCGGTCATGCCACGACCGGATCGGGGTTTTGACGCCCCAATATATGGATACCCCATGCCGTTGCGGCCACCACCAGCGCGCCAACCGCCTGATGCAGCACCGCCAGTGTAATATCCATGCCCGTCATCACCGTCGCGATGCCGAGCAAAATCTGGGTTCCGAACGCGCTGTGAATGGCAATCGAGGCCATGCGCGACCGACTGCGGACTTTGCGGGCCAGCACTACCAGAAAGCCGACCGTGACCCAGGCCCACCAGCGGTGGATGAAGTGGGTCAGATAGGGATCATTGTTGATCGCCGCCCATGCGCCAAAGGTAAAATCAATGCCTTGGGGTATGAAATTGTCGTTCATTAACGGCCATGTGTTGGAGACATAGCCGGCGTTAAGGCCAGCGACATAAGCACCGAATAACAGCTGCAGGAAGAGTACCAGAGCAACGACCAGACCAAAAGACGTCATCCGCGATGGCTTTGTGTGGCCGCCCGCGAGCCGCCGGAGATCAAGCGCCGTCCAGACCAGACAGGCGAGGATGAACAAAGCCATGAGCAGGTGGGTCGCGAGCCGGAAATGGCTGACATCCGTCAATTCCGACAGGCCGGAACTGACCATCCACCATCCGATAAAGCCCTGCAGACCGCCGAGAAACAGCAGGCCGGTGAGCCGCCAGCCATAGCCAGCTGGAATGGCGCGTTTCACGGCAAAATACAGCAACGGCAGGGCAAATGCGAGACCGATGACACGGCCCAGGAGCCGGTGCACCCATTCCCAGAAATAGATAAATTTGAAATCCGCCAGCGTCATTCCCGCTGGTCCGGTAATTTCAATATATTCCGGTATCTGTTTGTATTTTTCAAACTCGGATAACCAGTCCGCCTCGCTCAGCGGAGGCAGCGCGCCCATAATCGGCTTCCACTCGGTAATCGAAAGGCCTGATTCGGTCAGCCGGGTGATCCCGCCGACAATCACCATGATGAACACCAGAAAAGCGACCGACAACAGCCAGTTGGCCACCGCTATGGGCCGATACCGGGCCGCGTCCCGGTCGGGTGTCGTGGCGGAGATGGTCGAACTCGTCATGGGGGCTATGTGATGCTTTTTTGGCGCGAAGACAAGGGCTGCGGAGCGCGGCGGACTACGGGAATTGGTGCAGGTGGGCAGGGGATGTCGGTATCGTCGTCCATAACCTCCTCATGTCACTCGTCATCCTGAACGTTTTTCAGAATATGAGGCACCGCCAAGCCTTCAGGAGGTCCTGAACCACGTTCAGGATGACGGTTAGAGTGGGAAGAGCACAGTATATCGCGAAAATTCTTCGCTCTAAGCAAAAATGATATGTTGTATCTTAACGCGACGCCGCCTATATCTAGAACGCTCACTGGAACGAATGGAACGACGAGTCGTGTTTACGACATCTAATCTTTGGAACAAAGACGGCCTGCTGGCCAAGGACGGATTATGGGACCGTGTTGCGGTGCTCGTCTCTGGTCTGTGTCTGGTCCATTGCATTTCGACCATGGTGTTTGTCGCGCTCCTGTCATCGGCAGCGGGTGCTTTGCTGGATCCGATCGTCCATGAAATCGGCATTGGCGTGGCCATTGCACTGGGCCTGTTCACCCTGGGCCGGGGCGTCATGGATCATGGCTACATCATGCCAGCCGCGATTGGCGGCCTGGGCCTCGGCATCATGGCAGGCGCTATCACCATCGGCCACCAAGGCGATCATGGCGGAACGGAAATATTGTTTACGATGATTGGTGTCGGGATACTGGCGCTGGGCCACGACCTGAATTACCGCGCAACGCATTAGTTTATTTTACCTCAGGCGCCGGGCGCGGAGTTGTTTATATTACCTCAAACGCCGGGCGGCGACATCCGTCGCCTTGGCTACGCGCCATAAGGCGCGGCGGCCGGTCGGCCTTGCCTCCGCTTCGCGTCGGTTTGGTGATATTCCTCAAGGTCGCGCTGATCCGACGCGAAGCGGAGGCAAGCGCGACCGCGCGCCCGAGCTTATGCGAGGAAAGCCAAGCGGGCGGATGCCCGCGCCCGGCGCCTGAGGGAATAAGCAAAGACTCCCTACTCTTGCCCTCACCCTCAAAAATCCCTAAATCACACCTATGGGAAAACATGATCATCACGAGCATCACGGCGAGTCTCTTGCAGATGCGGCACGCCATAATCTGGAAGCATCCGGCGAAAAATGGACCGAAACGCGCGCTGCGATTTTTGAAGCGCTGTCGGGTTTTTCGCGGCCAGCCTCGGCCTATGATATAGCCGAGCTGGTATCGACTGCTCGCGGAAAGCGCGTGGCGCCCAATAGCGTTTACCGGATTCTCGACCTGTTCGTTGCCAAAAACCTCGCCATGCGGGTGGAAAGCGCCAATGCCTATCTCGCCAACAGCCATCCCGGCTGTGAACATGATTGCATCTTTCTGGTGTGCGACACATGCGGGGAAGCGACCCATATTGACGATGATGCCTTGTCATCAAAAGTGCGGGATGTGGCGCAAGAACAAGGGTTTAGTTCGATACGCCCGGTAATTGAAGTGCGCGGCGTCTGCCAGAAATGTAGCTGAAGGCGCTTTTTTGCAGATCAGATAAGGCCGTCAGCAAATATTCATGGCCTTTCTGCTGAATGTTCGACATTAGCGGCCAATATCGCTAAAGCTGGGACGAAACAGGGAGTATACATGTCAGGTCCAAAAACACCGCTTCTGGATACAGTATCGCTTCCTGCGGATCTGCGAAAGTTAAAGCCAGAGCAATTGCGGCAGTTTGCCGACGAATTGCGCAGCGAAGTTATCGACACTGTTTCGGTAACCGGAGGCCATCTGGGCGCGGGACTGGGCGTGGTCGAGCTGACCACCGCGATCCATTATGTATTCAACACGCCCGAGGATCGCCTGATCTGGGATGTCGGCCATCAATGCTATCCGCACAAGATCATCACCGGTCGCCGCGACCGTATCCGCACCCTGCGTCAGGGCGGCGGACTATCCGGCTTCACCAAGCGCAGCGAAAGCGAATATGATCCGTTCGGTGCTGCCCATAGCTCGACATCGATCAGCGCAGCCCTGGGCTTTGCCGTCGCCAATAAAATGGCTGGCAAACCGGGTCGCGGCATTGCCGTGATTGGCGATGGCGCGATGAGTGCCGGCATGGCCTATGAAGCGATGAACAATGCGCAGGCCGCTGGTAATCGTCTGGTCGTTATTCTCAATGACAATGATATGTCGATTGCGCCGCCCGTTGGCGGTCTGTCCGGCTATCTGGCCCGGCTTGTATCCTCCAGCGAATATCTCGGCATCCGCAAATTTGCGAGCAAGATGACGGCGAAGCTGTCCCGCCGCGTCCACAAGGCCACCGCCAAAGCCGAGGAATATGCCCGCGGCATGGCGATGGGTGGCACTTTGTTTGAAGAACTCGGCTTTTACTATGTCGGTCCGATTGACGGCCATAATATGGACCAGCTGATCCCGGTGCTCGAAAATGTCCGCGACAATGCCGAAGGACCGGTGCTGATCCACTGCGTTACCGAAAAAGGCAAAGGCTATAAATTTGCCGAAGAAGCTGCGGACAAATATCATGGCGTCGCCAAATTTGATGTCGTCTCCGGCAAGCAGGACAAGGGTCCGGGTGGCGGACCGCCCGCTTATCAGAATGTCTTTGGCGAGACCTTGGCAAAGCTCGCTGATACCGACCCGCTTATCTGCGCCATTACCGCAGCCATGCCATCCGGCACCGGCGTCGACAAATTTGCGCAGGCCCATCCCGATCGCGCTTTTGATGTCGGCATTGCCGAGCAACATGGCGTGACCTTTGCCGCTGGTCTGGCCGCACAAGGGATGCGTCCCTTTGCCGCGATCTATTCCACCTTCCTGCAGCGCGCTTATGACCAGGTCGTGCACGATGTCGCGATCCAGAATCTGCCAGTGCGCTTCGCGATTGACCGGGCGGGCCTTGTTGGCGCGGATGGCAGCACCCATGCGGGTTCTTTTGATATTACCTATCTGGCAACGCTTCCCAATATGGTGGTGATGGCCGCTGCCGATGAGGCAGAGCTGGCCCACATGACCTATACCGCCGCGCAATATGACGACGGCCCGATCGCCTTCCGCTATCCACGCGGCAATGGTACGGGCGTTGAAATACCGGAAAAGCTTGAAAAACTGGAAATAGGCAAGGGCCGGATTGTGCGCGAAGGCAGCAAGGTTGCCATCCTGTCACTCGGCGCGCGTCTCGGCGAGGCGCTGAAAGCCGCCGACCGTCTCGATGCCAAGGGGCTGAGCACCACGGTGGCTGATCTGCGCTTTGCCAAGCCGCTGGACGAAGAACTGATCCGCAAATTGCTAACCACGCATGAAGTGGCAGTGACGGTCGAGGAAGCCGCCGTTGGCGGTCTTGGCGCGCATGTATTGACGCTGGCCTCCGATACGGGCCTCACCGATGCAGGTCTCAAAATCCGCACCATGCGCTTGCCGGATGTGTTCCAGGAACATAACAAACCGGATGTGCAATATGCCGAAGCGGGTCTGGATGCCGATGGTATTGTTGACACCGTGCTGAAGGCGCTGCGTCACAACAGTACCGGCGTTGAGGAAACGGGCGCGCGGGCTTAATCTATTTAACCTCAAGCGCCGGGCGGCGACATCCGTCGCCTTGGCTACGCGCCATAAGGCGCGGCGGCCGGTCGGCCTTGCCTCCGCTTCGCGTCGGTTCGGCGTCAGCCTTGTGTCAGATAACCGAGCGCAGCGAGGCAAGCGCGACCGCGCGCCCGAGCTTATGCGAGGAAAGCCAAGCGGGCGGATGCCCGCGCCCGGCGTTTGAGGTCCAAAAAGAATCCCCTCAAAATTTCAGCTGAAACCGCACGGCGCCGCCAAAATCATCATTGAGCGCTTCAAAATGCCCGGGCTCTTGCCGCCAGAACAGGTTGGTATTGAGATACCCGCCCCAAAGCGGCGTCGCATAAGCCAGTTCGCTGACCAGCTCGCGGCCTTCCGGCGCGAGGTTGAGCGTCCGCTGACCAAATTCCGTCTGCAGAGTGTCATAGCTATAACCAACCGGCAGATTGAGATTGAGCCCACCCGACGATACCCGCAGCGGTTGCGCGAAACGCAAAGCGATCTGGTCAGAGCTATCGAATATTCCCGCCTTACTGATATCAGCTGCGAAACTGGATGTTTTGAGCGTCCCGCCGGTGACCAGACTGGCGCTGTCGACCTGCGTCCAGCCCTGTCGCCAGCTTGCCCCGGCGCGCCAGCCATTGCCGATGTCATATCCGGCGCGACCATCAACAAACCAGCTCTGCGCGCCGCGTGCACCGATGGTATCGACAAAACGCGAGCCCAATATACTGTCGCCTTCGCTGAGCCAATTCGCGGCGATGCTGAAGGACGCCGCGCCGATTTCGCGATCTAGGGCAAGGCCGAGGCCGCTGAACCGATAGCGCTCACGATCTAATCCGGTCAGATCATCCAGTCTGCTTTCGCCTGAATCCAGGCGCGCTGTTCCACTTTCCGCGCTTGCAGTCAGTCCGAAGCCAGCAATTTCCTGGCGCACCGCCAGCGCGCTTTTCACGTGTCCGGTAAAGCCGCGCTCGCTGGTGGGCGTTGGCGCAACCAGAAAAGCGGGGGCGCTTGCGCCCTGCATCTGCGCGACCAATCCGCTCGAACTTTGCCGGAAACCGAACGCCACTTTCATTTCCGGCGACACTTGCGTCATCACCGAAGCCGCCAGCATCCGCGCCTTTCGGGCATTGCTGTTCGACAGGGTGAGATTATCGCGGTCGATCAGTCCCACCGGCGTACGTCCGATATTTACGGCGATTTGTACGCCAGAGTTGGAGGCGGTCATATTGCGACGATCACCGCTCAGCGCGCCGGTTAACTTATATTCCGGCACCGCGACTGTCAGATCATGCGCCAAGTTGAGCGCAAACGCGCGGTCAAAGCCATCCAGAATAACAGCGCCAACATTCTGCCCTTGCAGCGCGGCGTCGCCCATCGCTGCCGAGGTTTGGCCACCGGACGCGGTCAGATCAACCGCAACTTTACTCCCCGCCAATGAGGTCTGGCCCTGCGGCTGAAAAGCGGCGGCTATATCAAGCACGCCGCGGCCATAGATCGCATCGGTGCCGGCAACGCCGGCATCGCGCGCGCTGGTCAGCAGCAGATCGACAATCTGCGCGCCGGTCAGATTCGGAAAGGCCTGCGCGAGCAAAGCGACGGCACCGGAAATTTGCGGTGCGGAAAAGGACGTGCCGCTCCACAAGAAAGCGGTTCCGGCATTATCATCCGCCTGCACCCGCTCGCCCAAGGCGGTCAGGAAATTGGCGGACTGCGCGCCGGCGCGGTTGCTGAATGAGGAAATATTTTCACTGGCACCAACCGAACCGGCGATGATGACGTGACCATTCCCGCTATCCGCAATCCCGGCAGCGAAACCATCGGGTGTTGTAGCGCCATCATTGCCCGCGGATACGACCACCACAACGCCTGCCGCTGCGGCATTGGTGATCGCATTGCGGACGGAGTTGGAAATATCCGGACCGCCCAAGGAAATATTGACGACTTTGGCGCCGCTTACGCGCGCCTGATTAATCGCCGAAGCAATCGCGCCGCTACCATGGCTGCATCCATCATCATCCGGGTCACCGGGATCATCCATCGCGCAGGTTCCCGGGCTATCGGTACGCAGGACCAGGATATCGCTGTTAAAGGCGACGCCGTGAACCGCAACGTCATTTTTGCCCGCCGCAGCCACCGATGTCACCGCAGAGCCATGGCCGCCTTCATCGCCAATACCGCGACTGCCAGCGAGGTCCTGACTGTCCGGATGGATCCGGCCGGCAAATTCGGCGCTATTGGGATTGATCCCGCTATCGATCACACCGATTATGACCCCGTCACCCGTCGCGCCGGCATTATAGGCGGCGATGGCACCATGCTGTTGGAGGCCGTCCGACCGACGAAATTCAGCCGTATCAAAAGATATCGGGGTCGGGGTCGGGGTAGGAGTCGGCGCGGGCGTGGGGGTGGGACTTGGCGTCGGAACCGGCGGTGCGGCTGGCGGTGTGGGTGTCGGGGCAGGGCGAGAACCACCGCCGCCACAAGCCGAAAGCAGGACGAGCGGCAATAACACTGTTCCCAAATAATTGCCGCGACCAAACCGATATTTTCTCATCTTCACACACTTCCCCGATTACACATATATGTATAGTACGGCGCGCTTACCGACAGCTTAACAGCGATCAATACTTGCCCGAACGCGGCGGAGTGATTAGGCGCTTCGACCATGCCACCGGAATTTTCCCATATTGACCACTGGATTTTTGATCTGGATAATGTGCTCTATCCCGCCGAGTGCGATCTATTCTCGCTGATCGACATCAAAATGGGCGAATATATCGAACGGGCGCTGGACATAGATTCGATCGAAGCTCGCAAGGTGCAGAAAAGCTATTTCCATGATCATGGCACAACGCTCGCCGGACTGATGCATCACCACGGCACGGACCCGTCGGATTTTCTGGATTATGTCCATGATATCGACATGAGCCGGTTGTCCCATGCCCCTGATTTGCACAAAGCCATCGCCGCCCTGCCCGGCGAGAAGCTCGTCTTCACCAATGGCGACCGGCCCTATGCGGAGCGGGTTCTGGACAATCGCGGCCTTGGCGGCCTGTTTGACCAAATTCATGACGTCGTCGCAACCGACCTGATCCCCAAGCCGGAAAAGGCAGCCTATCACAGCCTGATCAACACCACTGGCATTGATCCGACACGCTCTTTATTTGTCGAAGACATGGCGCGCAATTTGCGTCCGGCGAAAGATTTGGGCATGACAACCGTCTGGGTCAATACCGGCTCGGAATGGGGCGCGCGCGACCATGCACCGGATTATATCGACCATGAAATTGCCGATTTGGAAAGCTGGGTTACTGGCTTATAAAAACAAGGGAAAAGCACTGCTATGACTGCCAATTTGATTGCCGCTATCGAATCCGCCTGGGACAAACGCGAATCGCTGAACATCACCAGCCAGGGACCGGAGCGCGAAGCCGTCAATGCCGCCCTCACCAGCCTCGACAATGGGTCGGCGCGTGTCGCGGAAAAGCAGGGCGACAAATGGGTCGTCAACCAATGGCTGAAAAAGGCCGTGCTGCTCTCTTTCCGGCTGAACGACAATCAGGTCATCGAAGGGCCCGGCGGCGCAAACTATTGGGACAAGGTGCCGAGCAAATTTACCGACTGGGGCGAGAACCGTTTCCGCGAAGCCGGGTTTCGGGCAGTTCCCGGTGCGGTTGTGCGCCATGGTTCGCATATCGGACGTAATGTTGTGCTGATGCCGAGTTTCGTGAATATCGGCGCTTTCGTCGATGACGGCGCGATGATTGACACCTGGGCCACCGTTGGCAGCTGCGCACAAATCGGCAAGAATGTCCATATTTCCGGCGGAGCGGGGATTGGCGGCGTGCTTGAGCCCCTGCAGGCCGGACCCGTGATCATCGAAGACGGCGCGTTTATCGGCGCGCGCAGCGAAGTCGCCGAAGGTGTCCGAGTGGGCGAGGGTGCGGTGCTCTCGATGGGCGTCTATCTCGGCGCTTCGACCAAGATAATCGACCGGGTAACCGGTAAAATTTATATCGGCGAAGTGCCGCCTTATGCTGTGGTTGTGCCGGGCGCGACGCCGCCCAAGGCCAATATTGACGGCGTGCCCGGCCCGTCACTTTATTGCGCGGTGATCGTCAAAACCGTCGACGCGCAAACGCGCTCGAAAACAGGCATAAACGAACTGCTGAGGGACTGATGAACATACCGGTGAACCAGATCAAGACGACGCTGGGGGCGAATGACCATCCCTATCGCAATGGCGCCTGGACACCGGTTTTTGAAGAGCTGGACGCGGACAGCCTCGAAGTCATCGGTACGATCCCGGCGGATATAGACGGCGTGTATGTCCGCAATACCGAAAACCCGGTGCATGACAGCATCGGCCGCTATCATCCCTTTGACGGCGACGGCATGATCCACGCCCTGCGCATCAAGGACGGCAAGGCCAGCTATCGCAACCGCTTTGTCCGCACCAAAGGCTTTGAGGCAGAGCAAGCCGAAGGTGGTCCCCTGTGGGTCGGAATCATGGGCAGGCCCGGCGATTCCAAGCGGCCCGGCTGGGGCGCACATGGCAGCGTGAAGGATAGCAGCTCCACCGATGTTGTTGTTCATGCCGGAAAAATCCTCTCCACCTTTTATCAATGCGGTGAGGGCTATCAGCTTGATCCGGAAACGCTGGGAACTTTGGGCACGGCGGACTGGGTTCCGGAAGACGGTATTTCGGCCCATCCCAAGGTGGATGAGAAAACCGGCGAGCTGCTGTTCTTTAATTACAGCACCAAAGCGCCCTTTCTTCATTATGGCGTGGTCGGTCCGGATGATCGACTCAAACATTTCATTCCGGTAGAACTGCCCGGCGCGCGTCTGCCGCATGACATGGCGTTCAGCGAAAACTATGCAATTTTCAACGACTGCCCGCTCTATTGGAAACCGGAGCTGATCGAACAGAATCTCTATGTCCCTTCTTACCATCCCGACGAACCGACGCGCTTCGGGATCATCCCGCGCATGGGGCAGCCGGAAGACATTAAGTGGTTTGAAGCCAAACCAACCTATGTTCTCCACTGGGCCAATGCCTTTGAAGAGGGCGATGAGCTGGTGCTCGACGGCTATTTCCAGAACCAGCCAGTGCCCAAGCCGCTGACCGATTTCCCGGCGGGCTATGAAAGCATGGGCGCGAGTATCGATCTGCACAGTTTTCAGCCCGAACTGCATCGCTGGCGGTTCAATCTGAAAACCGGCGAGACGCGGGAAGAGACTTTATTCAATGACTATCCGGTCGAATTCGGCATAATCAACCAGCAAGCGGCGGGCGGGCCCTATCGCTATGTTTACAGCGTCACGGGCCATCGCGGCTGGTTCCTGTTCAACGGACTGGTCAAACATGATCTGGAAACCGGCACGGCGGAACGTCTCTATTTCGGCGATGACCGCTTTGGTTCGGAAGCCCCGTTTATTCCGCGTGCGGGGGCGACCGAAGAGGATGACGGCTATCTGATCAGCTTTATCACCGACATGGCGCAGGACCGCAGCGAGTGCATCATTGTCGATGCAAAAGACATTTCAGCCGGACCGGTCTGCACAATCATCCTGCCGCATCGGATCAGCAGCGGAACGCACGCGACTTGGGCAGATGCGGGGCAGATCGCAGCGGTCTGACTCCTCTCCCCTTGAGGGAGAGGAAACGGAGACTTGGCAGCTTGCCTGCCTAGTCGAGTTGGAGAGGGGTCTGGCTTGGCGCTTCCTCTCTACCCCTCACCAAGATTTTCTAGCAAACAAGTTTGCAAGCAAATCTGTCCTCTCCCTCAAGGGGAGAGGAGTGGGTTAATCAAATAGCTGCCCGTCCACTTCTTTGCCAGCGGGCGGTTTCAGCCCCAGATGCTGCCAGCCGCGATCGTTGAGCGCGCGGCCTCTTGCCGTGCGGGCCACCAGACCGAGTTGGATGAGATAAGGCTCGATCACTTCTTCAATCGTATCGCGCGGTTCGGACAGACCGGCTGCCAGCGTTTCGACACCGACAGGCCCGCCTTTGTAAATATCCGCGATCATATGAAGATAGCGGCGATCCATGGCGTCAAGACCGATGCTGTCCACCTCCAGCCGCGTGAGCGAGGCGTCGGCGGTTTTCTGGTCCACCATCGCAGTGCCAGCCACATTGGCAAAGTCCCGCACCCGGCGGAGCAGGCGGCCAGCAATCCGCGGGGTTCCGCGCGCGCGGCGCGCGACTTCGGTGGCACCATCGGGCGCGATACCCAGATCCAGCAATTTGGCCGCGCGGTGGACGACTTTTTCCAGCTCCTCGACACTGTAGAAATTCAATCGCACCGGAATGCCGAACCGGTCCCGCAGCGGTGTGGTCAAAAGCCCCTGCCGCGTGGTCGCGCCGATGAGGGTGAATTGCGGCAAGTCGATCCGGACGCTGCGCGCCGATGGCCCTTCGCCAATGATCAGGTCGAGCGCGCGGTCCTCCATCGCCGGATAGAGCACTTCCTCGACTACCGGATTGAGCCGGTGAATCTCGTCGATAAACAGGACATCGCCTTCTTCCAAATTGGTCAGCAGGGCGGCAAGGTCCCCGGACTTGGCAATGACCGGCCCGGATGTTGCGCGAAAACCCACGCCCAGCTCGCGGGCAATGATTTGCGCCAAGGTGGTCTTACCAAGACCCGGCGGGCCAAAGAACAGCACATGGTCGAGCGCTTCGCTGCGCGACCGCGCGGCTTCGATAAACACGCGCAAGTTGGACCGCGCCGCCTCCTGCCCGATAAATTCGTCCAGTGATTTCGGACGCAGCGCGGCGTCGATATCTTCCGGTTGCCGTTGCGGCGTAAGATGCGGATTATCAGTAACGGCCAATGCCTCCAAATGCGTCACCCTGAACTTGTTTCAGGGTCCATGGCGATCCTATAAACCCACTATGCGGGAAACCAAGCAACCTTGCGTCTATATATTGGCTAGCAAGCCGCATGGGTCTTTGTATATTGGCATGACTACCAATTTGCTGAAGCGCCTTTACCAGCACCGCAACAACCTTACGCCCGGTCACACGTCCAAATATGCTGTTCATCGTCTCGTTCGTTTTGAAATATTTGATGATATTGAAAATGCTATAGCGCGCGAGAAGCAACTGAAAAACTGGCACCGCCCGTGGAAGATCAATCTGATTGAATCGGAGAATCCACAATGGGTGGATTTGGCGGTGAATCTGGGCTTGCCGCCGATTGGAAACTGATATGCTATCCCTTAATCCGTCATGCTGAACTCGTTTACCTTCGGTGGCCTTGCGGCTCAGCATCCATTGCGAGACAAGAACGACCTGCGAAATCCGAGAAATGGACCCTGAAACAAGTTCAGGGTGACGATAAGTAGGACCTAGATCAAGGCATATCTTCTTCACCGCGCCGCCTTCTTCAACGCCAGCCGGACCAGCGCGTCCAGTGTCACACCCTCGCCAGCCTCGGCATCTGCTGCCGCGACCGCTGCACTTGCTTCCGCCGGTTTAAAGCCCAGATTTTGGAGCGCGCTGACCGCGTCCGCGCTGTTGTTCGATGGCGCATGGATAGCGCCGCTGCTACCCGCAATCGGGTCGGTCGCGATGCCGCCGACCTTGTCTTTCAGCTCGTTGACAATGCGCAGCGCCAGTTTTGGCCCCACCCCATTGGCTCGTGCGACCATCGCCTTGTCGCCTGTTGCAATGGCACGGCTAATCTCGCCCGGTTCCAGCGCCGAAAGAATCGCCAGCGCCACCTTGCCGCCGACGCCCTGCACGGAGATCAGCAAGCGGAACCAGTCGCGCTCCGACCCCGAAGCAAAACCCATCAGGCGCATGTCGGTCTCGCTGACCTGCATTTCGGTATAGATGGTCGCGCCATCGCCAACGCCGCCAATCGCGGTAATGGTCCGCGACGAGGCAAAGACGAGATAGCCGACGCCGTTTACATCCAGCACGATATTGTCCGTGCCGATTTCGTCGATAATGCCGGTTAATTTTGCAATCATGAGTGTGTTTTAGTGGCGAGGGCGCACTTGTCCAAATATTTCTGAGCAGGAGATAAAGCCCGGTCGTCCTGAGCCTGTCGAAGGACGCTTCAAGACCATAGATGCACTTCGACAGGCTCAGTGCGAACGGGGCTCAGAGCATGGTCTCAACGCCCACGATGATGCGCATGGGTAATCGCCACAGCCAAGGCATCGGCGGCATCATGACCAGCCAGCTTCACGCCCGGCAGCAGGATTTTGAGCATCGCCTGCACCTGATCCTTGTCCGCCTTGCCCACACCAACCACCGATTTTTTCACCGACCGCGCCGCATATTCGCCGACCTCAAGACCCGACCGCGATGCGCCAAGCAACACAACGCCGCGCGCCTGCCCCAGTTTCAAAGTGCTTTGCGGATTGCTGTTCACGAACACTTCCTCGACCGCCGCCGCGTCCGGTTTATATTCCAGCAGCAGGTCGGTCAGCTCCAGATCAAGCTTCAGCAACCGGCTCGCCAACGGCATTTTCGGATCGGTCTTTATCTGGCCATTGGCAATATGCGACAGCCGGTTGCCCTCAGCGCTAATCACGCCCCAGCCGGTTGTGCCCAAGCCAGGATCAAGGCCCAGGATGATCATCGCTGCGCCTCAATACCAGCCATCACTGCGCGTTCAGCTTCTCCATAATCTCGTCGGACACATCATAATTGCCCCAGACCGTCTGAACATCGTCATCCTCTTCCAGCAAATCGATGAGATTGAGCAGCGTTTCCGCCTGCTCCTGATCGACTTCCACCTGCACCGTCGGGCGCCAGGCGAGTTTTACGCTTTCCGCTTCACCAAGGGATTTCTCCAGCGCGCCGGCAACCTCGTGCAAATCTTCCATAGCGGTCCAGATTTCATGGCCGTCTTCGCTAGACGAAATATCTTCCGCCCCCGCTTCCATCGCGGCTTCGAGAACCTTGTCCTCGCTGCCCGCTTCGGCCGAGTATTGCACATAGCCGACCCGGTCAAAGCCGTGACTGACCGAACCGGTCTCGCCGACATTGCCGCCATTGCGCGACATGATGGTGCGGACATTGGTAAAGGTACGGTTGGTATTGTCAGTGAGGGTTTCGATAATCAACGATACGCCGCCCGGGCCAAAGCCCTCATAGCGAACCTCGTTATAGTCATCGCCCTCATTGGCCGAGGCCTTGTCGATTGCCCGCTGTATGCCGTCTTTCGGCATGGACACCGCTTTGGCATTGTTAACCGCCAGCCGGAGACGCGGGTTCATGTCCGGGTCCGGCATGCCCGATTTTGCGGCCACAGTGATCTCGCGGCTCAGCTTGGAAAATTGCGCCGAGCGCTTTTTATCCTGCGCGCCCTTGCGATGCTTGATGTTATTAAATTTACTATGGCCTGCCATAATCCCTCAAATTCCCAATTTGTTTAGTCCACGATTACCGCGGTTCCCGACGCCGATACCATCAACATCGATCCCTTGTCACCCACGACTTCATAGTCGAGGTCAACGCCAACCACCGCATTGGCGCCCAGTTTCGCGGCCTCTGCCTGCATTTCCAGCAAGGCTTCATCCCGGGCGCGTTTCAGGACATTTTCATATTTGCCTGACCGGCCGCCCACAATATCGGTGATGCTGGCAAACAGATCGCGGAACAGGTTCGCACCGACAATCACCTCGCCAATGACAATGCCGCGATAATCACGGATCGCGCGCCCTTCGATACTGGGTGTTGTGGTAACAATCATGCTTGCTCTCCCGCCGCTAAGTGCCCGATATTAGACTATTGATCAGGCGATACCAAGAGCTGACTTGTAGGTGTCGAGTATGGCTTCCATTTCCTGACGGTCATGGGTTTCCATTTTGCGCAACCGCACAATCTGGCGCATGATCTTGGCGTCAAAACCGGTTGATTTCGCCTCGGAATAGACGTCGCGAATATCGTCAGCGATGCCTTTTTTCTCTTCTTCCAACCGTTCGATACGCTCAATAAACAGACGCAGTTGGTCTGCGGCGACATTGCCTTCGCTCATTCTTCAATTCCCTAGAAATAGTGTTTTTGGATTCGGACGCCGTCTTTAATCGGCTGCTGCGTTTTTGGCTACGCTTTCCTTCATGCGCTGTAGCCTTTCCGGTGTTGCTTCGGTCTGGAATTTTTTCTTCCATTCCGAGGATGGCATGCCGTGGATCGCCTGGCGCGCTTCTTCCTTGGTCATATTACCGCCCGCCTCGTTAGTGGCCTCCAGCACCCAATCGGCAAGGCAATTGCGACAGAAACCGGCCAGGCCCATCAGGTCGATATTCTCTGCATCATGGCGATGCTGCAAATGGGTGACCAGGCGGCGAAAGGCGGCGGCGGCCGCTGCGTCAGAAATTTGGTCCGTCATAGTTCATGCTTCCGTTGCTTTGTTGTTTTTATCCTGTCATGATTCGCGCTCAGGCACATAAAATGGCAGCGTCCATGAACAGGATTTTTTGAATGGCATCGCATATGTTCTCCCGCGACCGCAAAGTAAAGGTGCTCGCGACCCTCGGTCCGGCCAGCGGCAGTCCCGAAATGATCGAAAAAATGTACAAGGCGGGCGTAGATGCCTTTCGCATGAACATGAGCCATGGCGAACATGCAGCGCATGCAAAAAATGTGAAGTCCATTCGCGCGCTGGAAAAGAAAGTCGGGCGGCCGATAACCATTCTCGCGGATCTGCAAGGCCCCAAATTGCGCATCGGTACTTTTGCCAAAGCTCCTGTCGAGCTGAAAACGGGCGCGAAGTTCACCCTGGATCTGCAAAAGACCAAAGGCGATGCCAAGCGCGTCAATCTTCCCCACCGGGAAATTATCGAGACGCTGGAGCCCGGTCACACACTGCTTTTGGATGACGGAAAGATACGTCTGGAAGTCACTAAAACCGATGGCAAGAGCGTCGAAACCAAGGTGATTGTCGGCGGACCGATTTCGGATCGCAAGGGCGTCAATGTCCCCGAAGTCGTGCTGCCGGTCAGCTCGCTGACCGACAAGGATCGCAAGGATCTCACCTTTGCGCTGGAACAGGATGTAGACTGGATCGCCTTGAGTTTCGTGCAGCGACCCGAAGATGTTGCCGAAGCACGGAGGCTGATTGGCGGCAAGGCGGCTTTGCTGGCGAAAATTGAAAAACCCGCTGCTATCGACCGGCTTGAAGAAATTTTGGAGCTCTCTGACGCTGTCATGGTCGCGCGCGGTGACCTGGGCGTCGAATTGCTGCCCGAACAAGTACCGCCGCTGCAGAAGAAGATTGTCGCCGCCGCGCGCCGGCTCGGTCGGCCGGTGGTTGTGGCCACCCAGATGCTCGAATCCATGATCACCTCACCGACGCCAACACGCGCCGAAGTGTCCGATGTCGCGACCGCCATATATGACGGGGCTGACGCAATCATGCTGTCGGCAGAATCAGCGGTGGGCGAGTGGCCGATCGAAGCGGCCAACATGATGGACCGGATTGCGATGCAAGTGGAAAGCGATGCCTCCTATGCAGAGCGCGTCCACTTCACCGAAACCGTGCCGGATGAAACGACCGCCGACGCCCTCGCCGCGGCGAGCTATAATATTGCGCGCACGGTCAAAACCTCAGCAATTGTCTGTTTCACCAAATCCGGATCGACCGCCCGGCGCATGGCCCGCGAACGCCCGTCCGTGCCGTTGCTGGTCCTCACCCCGGACCGCCACACGGCGCGGCGTGTCGGCCTGCTATGGGGCGCCCATGCCGTCGTCACTCGCGATGTCAGCAATTTTGAAGAAATGATCGCCAAAGCCAAGCGCATGGCGTTGCGTCACAAACTGGGCGAAGCGGGGTCTCGGCTGATTGTCTGCGCAGGCGTTCCTTTTGGAACACCCGGATCGACCAACTTGCTGCATGTCGTGCGGCTAAGCGGGAATGAATTGAAGCGGGGTTAGGCAGGTCGTGATCCGACAATGGGTGACCGGAGCCGAGCCTGTTTCTGAGCGAGTATTTGCGGTCCAGTATAAAAGGGGCTAGCCTCTGAAGCAGCTCGGACCGGTATGACCTGCTTATCAGCCAACTCGCTCGGGTCAGGGGAAATGAGCCTTTGGTTTTGCCGAGGGCTTTGGGGGATTATATGATTCGTATCTTATCCATCATAGTGGCTGTCACTATGTTTTTAGGCACATCGCCTGCCGATGCACGAAAAGTAGCATTGATCATTGGCAATTCAGACTATCAGCTCACCAGTCCGCTCGAGAATCCTAACGGAGATGCAAAATTGATACTTGCATCGGCCAGACAGGCTGGATTTGAAGTCACAACGCTGGCGCTGGACCTTGGCATCGGCGATTTTCAAAAAGTGCTCAGAAATTTTCGCAATAGTGCCGACGGCGCGGATGTGGCGATGGTCTATTATGCCGGTCACGGCATTGAAGGGCAGGGCAAGAATTGGTTGATCCCCGTCGATGCCGAACTGGGAAGCGCACGCGACTTGCCATATGAAGCGATTGAGTTGGACCGGGTGATGGAAACGATCGCCGGCGCGAAGATGCGCATTGTCGTCCTGGACGCCTGCCGGAACAATCCATTCGCACGCACATGGAAATCCAGCACCCGGTCGGTAACAAATGGATTGGCCGGAATCGATGTTGACAATTTCCTGGTAATTTATGCTGCTGCTCCCGGACAAACGGCAACAGATGGAGTAGGGAAAAACTCTCCATTCGCAACCTCGCTGGCCAGGAGACTGCCCCAACCGGATCTTCCCGTCCAGTTGCTCGGTGGCACCGTTCGAGATGATGTCCTGGCTGCAACAGGAGGAAATCAAAGACCGTTCGTAAGTGCCAGCATCACCGGGACACCGATCTACTTGGTACCGAGAACACAGGCAAAGGCCGAACCTCCGGAAACTGCCAGCCAAGCGCGAAATCTCGAAGCTATTGAGGACCTGACCTGGCAAGGTGCCATCGCCGCCAACGAAGTCAGCGCCTTTAGCGCCTATCTATCGCAATTTCCCAGCGGAAAATATGCGGTGGCGGCCAGCCGGAAAATTTCGCAATCGCTGGGACTGAGCGCCGCTATTGTTGATGCGGATTCAGCACCTGCCGCGGGCCTGACTGGCAAATTCATCCTGAGCAACATCACGATCGAATGCATAAAACTTACCGGCTTTCTGGGGCGGCCAGATCAACTTTTCCTGAGTTTTGAAGGGGGCGACAGATTTCCGCAACGCGGCACCAAGCCCTTTAACATCAAAAAAGGCGAAAGCTGGACTGTCGAGGAGAAATTTGCATTTGAGCAACCCATCGGCTTTCGGGTGATGGAACATGACCAAATTGGTGGCCATGACGTGATCGGAACTGTCACATTGGGTACAGAAGCAGGTACATTTTCAGAAATGCTCACGGGAGATAGCAGCCAGTACAAGATCACCTATACGCTGGCCGTGACCGAATAGTCTCCCGATCCTTGCAGTGGGATGTTTTGATCCCATGACAGCTTGCCCAAAATCTACAGGAGTTGGCCTGGCTCAAGCGTCAGCGTCGGCGGGATCCTATCCAGAAAACATACGGCCAACTCGCTTGCGCTTTGGCAATGCCCAACCGGAATGATCTTCTACCTTGAAATTATTCAATAGTCTCTTGTAGTCTCACCCTGTTTCTCGCGCTGGTCATGCTCCAGTCGCGGCAGTTCTGGTTACGCGATAAATTGGAGAACAGATATGGCCGATGGCCAGCAGCAAGCGGCCCTACCCCGTCGCAACGGCTTTACCCGCTTTCTCGACGGTGTGGAGTGGCTCGGCAACTTGCTGCCGCATCCGGTGACGCTATTTGCCTTGCTCGCGATTGGCATTGTCTTTCTATCCGGCCTGTTAGGCTGGATGGGTCTGGCGGTTGTCGATCCGCGTCCCGCCGGCGCGGCAGGCGTTGCAGAGGATGGCATGATCCGGGCGGTCAGCTTGTTGGATGGCGATGGCGTGCGGCGCATTTTCACCAACCTCGTGACCAACTTCACCGGTTTTGCGCCGCTTGGCGTGGTGCTCGTCGCGATGCTCGGTGTCGGCGTGGCAGAAAAATCGGGGCTTTTATCGGCAGCCGTGCGCTCCATGGTTCTTTCCGCGCCGCCGCATATGGTGACGGTAGCGATTGTCTTTGCCGGGATCGTATCCAATACCGCATCAGAAGTGGGCTATGTCGTTTTAATTCCGCTGGCGGGCGCGATTTTCTATGCGCTCGGACGCCATCCGCTGGCCGGCATGGCAGCCGCTTTTGCTGGCGTCTCGGGAGGTTATAGCGCCAACCTGCTAATCGGCACGATCGATCCGCTGCTTGCTGGGATTACCCAGGAAGCGGCGCGTTTAATCGATCCGGATTATACGGTGGTGGCAACAGCCAACTGGTATTTCATGGTCGGTTCGACTTTCCTGATTACCGCCATTGGCTCGCTAGTGACGATCTTCATCGTCGAACCCAAGTTGGGCAAATATAATCCGTCCGGCGCCGATCCCACCATTCTCGATGACCGGATGATGGAGGAAATAAGCAGCAAAGAGCGCAAGGGCCTGCGTTGGGCCGGGATCGCGCTATTAGGGGTATTGGGCTTGATGGCGCTGACCTTGCTCCCTGACTGGGGCATATTGCGTAATCCGGAAACCGGCGACCGGATCAATTCGCCCTTTTTCAAAGGCTTTGTGGTCTGGATCCTGATTTTCTTTGTGGTCACGGGCTATGCCTATGGCCGGGTGGTCGGCTCGATGAAAACCGACCGTGATGTGATTGACGCAATGGCCGATGCACTCGCGTCGCTCGGTCTCTATATCGTGCTGGTGTTCTTTGCAGCCCAATTTGTCGCCTTTTTCGGGTGGACCAATTTGGGCGCGATCACGGCAGTGACCGGTTCGCAGTTCCTGCTCGACACGGGCATGACGGGGCCGGCGGTGTTCTTTTTCTTCATCCTGATCTGCGCGGTAATCAATTTGTCGCTTGGCTCGGCATCGGCGCAATGGGCGGTTACTGCCCCTATTTTCGTACCGATGCTGATGCTGATCGGCTACGCGCCGGAGGTCATTCAGGCCGCCTATCGGATCGGCGATTCGACGACCAATATCATCACCCCCATGATGAGCTATTTCGGCCTGATTCTGGCCTGGGCAACCCGTTATGACAAGAATCTCGGTGTCGGCACGTTGATTGCTATGATGTTGCCTTACACCATTTTCTTCCTTTTATGCTGGTCGGTATTCTTCTTTGTCTGGGTGTTCGCGTTGGGATTGCCGGTCGGTCCGGGCTCGCCAACTTATTATACGCCCTAAGTCAAATCGGGTGCGGGGCTATAACAGAGACAACGCCTTGAGCTCTGCCTCAAGCATAGCCGCCTGCTGAAAATGATGTCCCTTTATCCCTAACGCCTCGGCGCCTTCGATGTTCTCCAGCCGATCATCAATGAATAAACATTGGTCAGCAGCAACATCAAACCGGGCCAGCGCCAACTGGTAAATCGCCGCATCGGGCTTCATCAATTTCTCGTCGCCGGAAACAACAATGTCCGCAAAAAGATCAAATATCGGGGCGGTCGGGCGGAAGCCTTGCCAGAGTTCCGAACCGAAATTGGTAATCCCAAAAAGCGGAACGCCATCGGCCGCGAGTTGCTCCACGAGTGCCAGAGATCCTTCCACCGGCCCGGGGATAGACTCGTTAAACCGCGCGGCATAGGCCTTGATATGGGCTTCATATTGGGGAAATTGAGAGATCCGCTCTGGCACCATGTCGGCCAGGGCACGTCCGGCATCATGCTGAAAATGCCATTCGGACGTGACGACATTTAACAGGAACCAATCGAGCTCCTCAGGGTCTTCGATAATTTTCTCAAACAGACAGCGCAAATCCCAGCGATAGAGGACATTGCCCACATCGAAAATAACCGTGTCGATTTTAGAAATGGCAGTCGCTTCTGCCATGGAACGAATTTAGCCCTGGCGCGCTTTGAACCGGCGATTCGTTTTGTTGATCACATAGGTGCGGCCACGACGACGGATCACGCGGCAGTCCCGATGACGGTTTTTGAGCGACTTCAGAGAGTTGCGGACTTTCATTTTGGTACCACGCCTTAATAATTTAAATTTCTTGAAAACGGGCAAAGCCGTATGCAGACGGTGCAGTTAGGGTTGTGATCGGCCAAAGTCAAGCATGGAGCGGACTTATTCCCCGCGAATTTCACCCAATTTACGCTCCCAAGCCAGCGCATGGGTCACAATTTTATCCAAATCCGCATATTGCGGCTGCCACGGGAAGCGTTTCATGATCGCGCGATTGTCCGAAATCAGCGAATCAGGATCGCCTGCGCGGCGCCCTTCCATTTTGCGGGAAATCTTGAGATTCGTAACGCGATCCACCGCGTCGAGCACCTCAAGCACCGAAAATCCGCGCCCATAACCGCAGTTGAGCAAGTAATTCTCCTCAGGGTCCGCAATAAGCGCTTCCAACGCCAACACATGGGCGGCGGCAAGGTCGGAAACGTGGATATAATCGCGCACACCGGTGCCATCGGGCGTATCGTAATCCGTGCCGAATACCGCTACGCTATCACGCTTGCCCAAGGCCGCTTCCACCGCGACCTTGATCAGATGGGTAGCGCCAGCGGTGGATTGTCCGGTTCGCGCTGCCGGATCGGCACCCGCCACGTTGAAATAGCGCAAGGCGCAGAAATTCATGTCATGCGCCGCAGACACATCGCGCAGCATATGTTCGGTCATCAATTTGGACATGCCATAGGGGTTGATTGGCACTTGCGGCGTGTCTTCCTTCACTGGGCTCTCTTCGGGAATTCCATAGGTTGCCGCGGTGGATGAGAAAATGAAATGCTTCACGCCATTGGCGACAGCTGCTGCAATCAGGCTGCGGCTTTTGGCGCTGTTATTATCGTAATATTTGAGCGGATTTTCGACCGATTCCGGTACGACTACGGAGCCTGCAAAATGCATGATCGCGCCAATATTCTGTTCTTCGGCAATTTTTGCAATCAACGCGTCATCAGCAACATTGCCTTCATAAAAGGGGACATTGTCGGGCACCGCCCAGCGAAACCCGGTGACCAGATTGTCGATCACCGCCACCGGCCAACCCGCATCTTGCAAAGCCAGCACTGCATGGCTGCCGATATAGCCCGCCCCTCCAGTAACCAATATTGTGAAGCGATCCGACATATTGTCTCCTCAAAACCTGATCGTTCAGGCGCTATATCCGGGAAAAGTCGTCATTCGGTTAACCATAGGGCCATGCAGATGCAATTATTTACGCCTGCATAGCAAAATTTGGGCTAAGATAGCGCACAGTTGGTCGGGAGTTTGAAAATCATGGCACGCAAGAAGCTTTTCGGGATTGCATTATTGTCACTAACAATGACAGCCTGCGTCGCATCCACGCCACCGGTAAATGTTACCCGTTTTCACAATGCACAGGACGCGCAGATAGAAACCGGTACGATTGCTATCGTCTCAACCTCTGACACGAGCGATGGCCGATTGCTGGAACAGGGCACCTATGAAGCCGCTGTGCGCAGAGAGTTGCAGCGGGTCGGGTTTTCCGATCCCGGCACGGATGCCGCTAATGGCGAATATGTCGCTCGCGTCTCTGTTGAACAAAGCCGGTTAACCGCTGGCGGTGGACGATCACCGGTATCGGTGGGCGTCGGTGGCAGCACCGGCAGCTATGGCTCCGGCGTTGGTTTGGGCATTGGCATCAACTTGAGCGGCAAACCCAAGGACAAGATCGCCACCGAATTATCCGTCCGCATCACCCGCCGCGCCGATGGCCAAACGATCTGGGAAGGCCGGTCTTCGGTGGAAGCAAAAGATGGCTCGCCAGCATCACAGCCAGGCCTTGCCGCATCAAAATTGGCTGAAGCGTTATTCAGGGACTTCCCCGGAGAGTCAGGAACCACTATCAGGGTGCCATGAGCACCGAAAATATCCAGATCACCGCCGCTTTCGATAGTGGAAATATCAACGTCCAGGACATTGCCGGCACCAAAGCCGAACTTTCGATCCGCAAAGACAAGGACAGCGACTTTTTGCAATGGTTCCACTTTCGTGTGACCTGCGAAATCGGGGATACGCTCGAACTCAATATCAACGGCTTGAAAGACTCCGCTTATCCGCAAGGATGGCCCGACTATAAAGCCTGTGTCAGCGAAGATCGCGAATATTGGGGCCGTGCCGATAGCAGCTATGACGAGGATAAGGGCACGCTCTCCATCAGCTATACCGCGACCAGCAATATCGTTTGGTTCGCCTATTTCGCGCCTTACAGCATGGACCGGCATCATGACCTGATTGCCGAACTGGCATCGGTGGAAGGGGTGACTTGCCGTACACTCGGGCATTCATTGGAAGGGCAGCCTATTGATTGCCTGTCCATGGGCGAAGGCGACAAGCAGGTCTGGCTCTATGCCCGGCAGCACCCTGGTGAAAGCATGGCCGAATGGTGGATGGAAGGCGCGTTGGAAATGCTGGCCGATCCCACTGATCCCCATGCGCGGGCATTGCTGCAGAAATGCCAATTCCATATCGTTCCCAATATGAACCCGGATGGTTCGTTTAGAGGGCACCTTCGAACCAATCACGTTGGCACCAACCTAAACCGCGAATGGCATGAACCAAGCGCCGACAAAAGCCCGGAAGTCCTCTGCGTCCGAAACGCCATGGATGAAACCGGCGTTGATTTTGCGATGGACGTCCATGGCGATGAAGCGATACCGGCGGTGTTTATTGCCGGATTTGAAGGAATCCCCAGCTGGACGGATGAAATGGGGCGCAAATATAACACCTATCGCGACCGACTGGCAGCCCGCACCCCCGATTTTCAGACAGAGCTAGGCTACCCGACTGCCGCCAAGGGCAAGGCGAATCTTTCCATGTCCACCAATCAGGTCTCTGAGCGCTTCGGCGCCGTGGCGATGACGTTGGAAATGCCCTTCAAGGATAACCGCGACCTGCCGGACGTGGAACAGGGCTGGTCGCCGGAACGCTGCAAGCTATTGGCTCGCGAGTGTTTGGCGACATTGGCGGAGTTGGTTGGGGAGATTTAGCAGCTTGATAGCAAAGCCGCGGTCGCAATATCTTTAGCTAACCCGCCGAAGATCGGTGACCGCCTGCCTGTTATCCGGCTGATCCGGCCAGATACCGCGGGTATCATAAACGACTTTGCCGGCACGTTCGTCGAGCGGGATGGATTTGAACATGTCATGATCGGTCAGCGTGATCATCATGCCACAGCTTTCTAACGCTTCGTCAATGTCGATCAACTCTGCGGCAACATTCGTGGCCGCTTCCATAACATAGCTCGCATCTGGCACATGATCATTGCCAAACGGAGTCGGCACAGCAATCACAAAAACGTCAGCCCGGTCCACTTGCAGCGACGCTCGCAAAGTGCCGCGAGAAACAACGCCCTGCACCAAGCCATCCAGATCAACTTCTTCAATGTGGATTTTACCGCTGTTGATCGTGTCGACAACATGCTCGTGACGTCAACGCCAAGCACCGGGCAGCCGGACCGTGCGATGACAGCTGCGGTGGGAAGGCCGATATAACCAAGCCCCAAAACACAAACGGAAGGTTTTTCATCGGAAAGCATTATCGCAAAATCTCCTCCATGCGCCCATGAGAGACGGAAATTTTCAGGGATTTTGATAATCGAACATCGTAAATATTTTGGTAATGTTGCTGGATTCTTCGGTATTTAGCCTGGCTTTACGACACTAGGCTTTGTTCGATGATATCGGCGATCCGTTCACTGGCCTTGCCATCTCCAAAGGGATTGTGGGCTTTTGCCATGGATTCATAATATTCCGTGTTATCAACCAATTTGCAGGTCTCCTGGACAATCAAATCCTTGTCGGTTCCAACCAATTTGGCCGTGCCGGCCGCTATGCCTTCGGGGCGTTCAGTCGTATCTCGCATAACCAACACAGGCTTGCCCGGTGCCGGTGCCTCTTCTTGCACCCCGCCACTATCGGTCAGCATCAATGTGCAGCCGTCCAGCAAGGCGACAAAATTCGGATAATCCAGCGGTTCAATCATTGCGACACTGTTTAGTCCGCCTAGAGCATCGTTCATTATAGTGCGCACATTCGGATTGAGGTGGACCGGGAAGATCAGCGCGACATCATCGCGTTCAGCGATTTGGCAGAGAGCTGCAGCGATATTGGTCAATCCGTCCCCAAAATTTTCACGCCGGTGACTGGTCACACCGACTATTTTCTTATCCGAAAATTTGTCGAACAGGCGCATTAAGTCTTGATCCATAAAGCGATCATCCTGATTTTTTTCGCCTGTAACGAATAAGGCATCAATGACCGTATTGCCCGTAATACTGATCTGCGCCTCCGGCACATCTTCTTTCCGCAAGGCGGCTGCCGATGTTTCTGTCGGTGCAAAATGCTGGTCAGCAATGGTGCCAATGATCTTACGATTTACCTCTTCTGGCTATGGATGATAAATATTATAACTACGTAGCGCTGCTTCGACATGGCTTACCGGAATTTTGCGATAATATGAGGCCAGTGCTCCACATATGGCAGTTGCGGTATCGCCTTGCACAATCACCCGTTACGGCTGGATGACATCAAGTGTTTGACCAATACCCTGCACCAGGCGGCCCGTTAGTTCGTCCAAGCTCTGGTCGGCGCGCATAAGGTCCAAGTCATAATCGGGCTTAATATCAGCGATATCGAGCACCTGATTGAGCAATTATCGGTGCTGTGCCGATACGCAGCTGGTAGTTTCCAAGGCGCAGCGTGCTGATAACGCCCGGATCACTGGAAACAGCTTTATGGCCTCGGGCCTTGTTCCGAAAATCGTCAAGACCTTAGGATTTGAAGAAAGGTTAGTTGTCATATTTAGACAGATAATCGACCTTATCTAATATTTGGATAACTGGCGAAGCAAGGCATATTCATGGATGGTTAGAGTTAGCACTACCGAATGGCCGTTGCTGAATGATGTCATTGATCGGGGGCCTTGACGCGTGGCGAAAGTATTGCAGATATATTGGCACCCAATGCACAAACTCGTTCATCTTTACTTCCTAGGTAAAACTACTTGAGTCCTTTTCGAATAGCGTTTTGTTATTGGGCCGATTCGACATTCATGAAAAGGCGGACACGGAGGTTGCAAGAGGTTTTTGGTAGCCGGCTGAGGTTAATTGGTTTTTGCATGTGACGAGAGTGATATGTCTCACGGTTTGTCCCACATATAGATCGAGGGCCTTACGTAGCCCCGGTAGAGAGGGCACGACTAATCTGACTCCACCGCCCATTCAGAGGTAATTCCATGGAATTACTGGTGACTCTCTATTACGGACCGTTGCCCCGTCACAATGGGCATTGCCTATGGTCAATTGGCATCGTTAGAGCTACCGACCGAGACTTAGAGCAACTATCTCGCTTGAATAGCGTCGTCCAAGCTGTGCACGTCAACCTAAGTCCAGATGTATTCAGAGATGATTTGGACAGTGAAGAATTGCTCGGATTTTGGACGGCACGGCTGAAAGAACCTGAGAGTATAGTAGGAGTGGCCTTGGCTAACGGTATTGTTTCAGGAAGCATTTGGTTCGAAATACAAGACAGCCGCGTGACGCGCTTCATCATTCTCGGCGGTGGCTCTACGTGCATCATATCGTTGTGGACACTGCATGTCGGAAGGAAGGTGTTGGGTTGGCGCTATTGAACTATGCCGAAAGGGAAGCCAAAAACATGGGCGTGGACACCGTCATACTGGATGCATGGGCCGCCAACGATGCGGCGCAATCATTTTTCACTACACAAGGATATCGTCCGATGAATATCGTTCTCGCGAAGCATTTAGCAGACACTTGATCGCGTGGTCGTCCTGCTTTCAGTATATTGCAGCCACAACGCTAGCGTCCGTTATAACCGCAAAAGCGGACGCTAGAAAACCAACATTCTTCCTGTAGCAGGATAACTTTCTCTATGAAGATTAGAATTTTTTTGCGATTTTGAATAATCCACCGTAACTTTCGATATCACCAAATTCAGCATAGCCATCAACCGATAGCGACCATCCGTCGCCTAGGTCTTGAGATAGCCCGGCATCAATCTGGAACTGATCCTGGATGTCAAAACCAACGGTGGTAAACGCAACACTATTAACATCCGTTGCCAGAAAGCGTGAGGTGACAGCGGTTTGGGTATCACCTTCATAGTGATATCCGGCAAGCCCAACCCGCAACGCGGTTAGTCCCCAGGTGTGATCCCCGCGAATGCCATATCCAAATGCAATCCGGTCCAGATCAATTTTGTCGATAACCAAGTCTGTGACACCTCCGCCGTTCAACGCCACTGCATCTTGGGAGAAATGATCATAGGCAACACTTACAAATGGACGGATCGGCCATTGCTTATCGCCGCTGCCATCCACGTTCAGGCGGAATGACATGCCATAAGTCTCTGTATCGGCGGTTCCGTTTTGGGCCGAACCCAGTGCAGGTAAGGCGCCATCCGTAAACATGGTGATATCATTATCGCCGTAACCATAGTCCAGTGCGATATCAACATGACCGTTTAGGCCCAATGCTCCTTCACCAATTGCCGCACTGCCATGAACACCAAAGCGGAAAAGTTCGCTCGCGGCTTTATCACGCGTGCCGCGCAGATCATTGGTATCGAAATCCGAATAGCCAGCTGCAAAGCCGACTTGCCAAGCACCAACTGTGACGCCCGAGACACCGGCTGTTAGTTCAAAACCATCCGCGCGATATCCCTTGTTATTATTGGTCGTGTCATTGCGGTGATAATTATAATTTACCCCACCCCAAATCTGCGGCCCGCTTGGCGGCGCCTTGGCTCCCGTTGCCGCCGCGAGTGCAAAGGTTCCCAAAGCGGCGACTTCACCTGACGTTCCACTATTATCCGCTTGATATTGGCTCATCAGGGTTTTGCGAAAACGGCCCTGGGTCAAGCGCACGCCATCAATACCGGCATTGACAATTTCAGGCGTCAGTTCATCCAGCAAGGCTGAAAAGGTGGCAGCATCAGGCGTCACGCCCAAGCCAAGCGTAAGGTTAAGCAGGCCGCCGGTAAGTGATCCTGCAAAAAATTGCGTGGTCAACGCGTTGGCCGTTGCTGCCTGATTGGGGGTGAGGCCAACAATTAGACTGGGATCTGCCGGTCCGGCCACTAGATTGACATCGGATGTCGCCAAATCAGTTACAATGCTCTGCATTATCAGTAATCCGTTTTGCAGTCCGGTCACTGTATCAAAGCTTCCGGTAACGCCAGCGCTGCCGTCTATCAAAGTGACCGTTTCGAAGACCAAGTCGGTCTGTACGAGATTCAAAGTGCCGCCCAAGGTTACGTCTCCGGTAACGGTGATGAGATCGGAATTGGTTGCGCCTTGAATATCTAGCGTGAGACCACCGGTCGCGCTTTGCGTGAAATCACCGTCTATGACGAAAGCACCGACGCCGCCCATATTGATACCCAAGCGGCCTGCATTGGCAAGATTACCATTGAGGATCGCACCATCGGCAGCCTGCAGGCTGGCACCCGTCGCGATATTGCTTTGCAGGGACGCCAATGTGCCCAGCAACATAGTCTCGCCGGCGTTAAAGTTCACATTGGTCAGGCCGCTATGCGTGCCGCCCAGCATGAAGCCGCCAACATTGAAGTTGTACGTTTCAAATTCTGCGATAGCGTCGGCTGCGTCACCGCTATTGCTGATCAGCCCCGCACCACCATTGAAGTTTAGAATATCATCGTCATCGCCGCCGCGCAGCATGCCAGTCGTAACGCCATTCAGATAAAGCGTGTCAGCACCCGCGCCCAGCATGATGGCACCATTAACAGCGCCGCCGTCCGCGACCGTAACGACATCATCACCCTCAAAGGTCATGATCGCACCGTTCACGGTACCAAGGATATTGAGAACATCATTGGACGTTGTGCTGCCGCCTTGCGCCATAGTGGCAATGCCGATGGTGCCGCCAGAAACCGTTAATCCGGTATCCACATTTAGGGTCGTGCCATCTTGCGTCACCGTCCTGATACCGACTACTCCTCCAGCCACATCGCCGGCTATACTAAGGGTCAGATCACCATTGCCCGCGTCGGCATAAATTCCATCCTCAGCCGTCCCAGTTACATCAGCCGCAATAATGCTCAGAGTTCCCGTGCCATTGTTGCGAGCGAAGATACCATACTCACCACCGGTAACCGCCCCCGCAGCACTATTTATGGTCACTCCGGTACTGTTTGCGCCGCCATAGGCAAAGATACCATCTCCGCCGGTCCCGATCACATCAACCGCTATGACCGACAGATTCCCCGTGCCATAATTAGCAGCATAGATGCCGTTCACGCCACCCTCAACGGTCCCTACTATTGAAATGGTAATGTCGGTGCTTGGGACTCCATATCCACCATAAGAGAATCCCGAACCATTTCTGGCATTGATCCCATCCCGGTTTGTACCAGTGACATTAATCGCACTGATGTTCAGCGAGCCGCTGCCGTTATTGTCCGCTTCAATCCCGGACAAGCCGCCCGATATATCGTTAGTTGCAGTGATACGAAGATCAGCCCCGCGACCAAACCCGCGGCTGCCGTTCTTGGCGGTAATCGCCGTTCCATTGGCAGCTGCTATAGCTCCGGAATGTATCGTCAGATCACCACTGCCATAATTTCTTGAATATATACCGCGGCTTCCAGAAACTATTGTGCCCGTGGAAGTTATCGAAAGCCTGTCACCAAAAGTGAACGCGGAAATTCCAATACCATTGTTTGGGTCAGTTATCGAAATGTCACCGGACGTGATTGTCAATCCGCCTGCGCCCGAACTGCTAGCACTTATGCCAAAATATCCACCAACCGCGTTGTGCGAATTTATTGTCGCGCCGCCGCGCGAACTTACGGCTATGCCGGAATTTCCTCCCGTTGCCGTACCGTTGCTATCCACAACAACATCTACAGCGCCATATCCTCGAACCGAAATGCCGCTGCGGGTTACCCCTGTTGTATTATTTGTTGTGACAGAAACCGGGGCTCCTGCGTAATTCGAGTCGCTCGCAAACAGATCGATACCGTTTTCGCCGCCGCTTACTAATCCAGTTGAAGTGATACTTACAGTGTCGCTGGCTGATCGTGCGTTATTCACCAGCCGAATTCCCGAACGATAACTTCCGCCGATGACATCGTTCACCGATATCGTCACCGCACCCGTACCGTTGTCAGAGAGGGCAATACCTTCGTTGGTGCCCTCTATGCTTCCGGAAGAATTTATCGATACTGCACCGACGCGCCTAGAGTTCGATACCCCTATTCCAACGCCATTCAAGCCTTGGCTATTTGCTGCAGTTATCGAAATGGAACCCGTTCCGTTGCTGCTCGCGATAATGCCGTTGGTGCCACCAATAACATCACCGAGAGACACGACTACAAGGTTTTTACCCGCATCAATTGGTGAAACGAAAACGCCAGGTGCTGCGCCCGCAAATGGATCAGTATTGCCGATTCTTCCGTTTCTAGCTTCTATTCCGTTTCCAGTCGTACCCGATACATCTAATGCAGAGATGCTAAGTGCGCCGGTACCATTATTCCGGGCATCAATCCCGGTCGTCGCTGCATTGACCGTACCGGCAGTGCTGTCAATCACTAGGCTAATGCCAAAAGACGTTGCCAAAATGCCATAAACACCAGTTCCTGTAACATCTGCCGTGGTCACCGATACCGCGCCGCTTGCGGCATTGCTACTTACACGAATGCCAGAACTGCGGCCGATGACCGCACCAGCGCTGCTGTCGACCGTCACCCTACTGCTAGCGGATGACGCAATTATGCCATTACCCGACATCCCGGTCACATCGGCCGTAGTCACAGATATCGCGCCCGCACCGGTATGCACTGCAACAACACCACGATTGCCGCCAACAACCGCACCAGCGCTGCTGTCCAACACTACTCCGCTGTTATTGGATCGGGCATATATACCATCTCCCGTCGTCCCGGTCACATCGGCCGTAGTCAAAGATATCGCGCCTGCACCATCGGTACGTGCATAGATGCCGTTGGTCGAGCCGGTTACAGCGCCAAGGGTCGCGGTATCGCCAATATTGATATCGCCGCCAGCACCGCCTCTGCCATCAGCAAAAATGCCTGATCCGCCCGTGCCGGTTATTCCGCCAACTGTGCCGCTGCCTTGAATGGAAATATCGCCGCCATCGCTATCAGCCAATATGCCATTGCCGCCGGTGCCGAGGATCGTATCAACAGCGGTGACCGTGATACCACCACCCGCAGAAGCCACATCGATACCGTCGCCTTCGTTACCGGTTACGCTGTCGAAATTATCGACAAGGATATCACCACCCATGGAACGCGAATAAAAACCGTCGGTTGCACCAACTACATCACCCGAACTGCCCTGAAGCGTAATGCCGCCGCCGGTGGAGCGAGCGTCTATGCCTACACCCGTTTGTCCCGTCACCATAGCCCTTGAGGTCAGCGAGATCATTGTGTCACCGCTGGCCGCATCACTGTCGATACCAGATATACCGCCGGTCACAATATTGGACGTAACAGAAATAGCGCCTGCGCCAGAACTACTAGCAACAACTCCACTATCGCCACCGATAACTGTACCAGCGCTAACAATAGTAAGGTCGCCCAGGGGGACAGCGGATCGGACCGCACGGATGCCATCACGCGACCCGGTAACGGTCGATCCTGCATTCACAATATTAATTGCCAGCGTGCCGCTGCCAGCCATATTGATGCCGTCTCCTGCCGTTTCATTGACGGCGGTCGGGGTTGCAGCATCGCCTACGACAATGGTCAAGTCATCTACGGTCGTAACAATGCCATCTATTTCAGCGGGGGCGACGGCGGTGCAGACAATTGTACCGCCGGTTAAGGCCGGGCTGGGTGTGCATCCGGTTGGGACCGCCTGCGCATCTGCTGGATTGGCCATTAATATCGACAGCACAGCTGCTGACGCGGTTGTCAGCAATGCGCCTGCCAATTTCGTTCTTCCTGGCAGGCTTGTTTTTGCTAAACGAGTATGTCCCAGTGCATCCAAATGCACGGATTTATGCCGATTGGTCATATTACGTTATCGCCCCATGTTAAAAGGGAGAGACCCAGCCCTCCCAGATTCTTAAACTTTTGTAGCATGTATTGAAGTAAATGTAAGCTTATGTAACTATATTTCCGGCTACGTAAAATAACGCAATAGATTTATAGTCTTATCATAATGAAACATGGAGAGTTGGGGCTTCAATACGCGCATCTCGAATATGATTCTACCGTTGTAGCAATGTAATAAATTTGGTTTGCCAATATGGAATTATTGCCTAATCACGGGCATAAATGACGTTAATTGAGGATCGGGATTTTTACGTGAGCGATACAAAAACAGTCGAGCCGGGCAGCACCAACAAACCGACTCAAGCACCCCCGACGCCAGCCGCAGAAGCAGGCAAAATCGACATTAATTTCTCGCCAAGCTTAGCCGCATTTCTGGCGTCCAACAATATCTCAATCGGCTTTACTTCTTATCAAACTGGTCGATTGTATCTGATTGGTCATAGCGCCGACGGCAAGCTGGCTTTGCACGAAGCACAATATCCGCAAGCCATGGGAGTGACCGGTAACGCAGACCGCATTTATCTAGGAACATTGACACAAGTGATCCGTATGGAAAATGTGCTTGGCCCCGATCAACTTGCCAACAAGGTCCATGATAAAGTCTATGTTCCGCGCAACATGCAGACCACCGGCAATGTCGATATTCACGAAATCGGTATAAGGAACAACGGCCGCATTGTGTTCGTCAACACACGACATAGCTGCCTGTGCGAACCCAGTGTCACGCATAGCTTCAAACCGATCTGGAAACCGGAATTCATCTCAAAACTCGCACCGGAAGACCGCTGCCACCTGAACGGATTGGCGATGGTGGATGGCGAGCCTAAATATGTCAGCGCCGTATGCCGGTCCGATGTCATCGATGGCTGGCGCGACCGTCGGCACGATGGCGGGGTCATAGTCGACGTGGAGAGCAATGAAATCCTGACCGACGGATTATCCATGCCGCATAGCCCGCGGGTATATGATGGAAAAGTTTGGCTGTTAAACTCAGGCACTGGCGAATTGGGATGGCTAGAAACCAGCGATAACAGCTTTACCCCTTTGGCCTTTTTTCCGGGATTTTTAAGAGGGCTGGCTTTTCATAATGACCATGCCTTTGTGACATTATCAAAGCCCCGCTATCAACGTTTCGAAGGCTTGGAGCTGGACAACAAGCTCACGGAAAAAGACGCCGATCCATGGTGTGGCATTCAAATCTTATCCTTGTCCAGCGGCGATGTCGCGCAATGGCTACGTTTCGATGGTGCTATTACAGAGCTGTTTGACATCTGCGTCCTGCCGGGCGTGAAGAATCCCATCACACTGGGTCCCAATTCCACCGAGATCAGGGACTTCATCACCATCGAAAATCCCGCTTGGGCCAGCTGAACCCGACCTCGATCCGCCCTCCCCACAAGGCAGCAAGAAATGTCGGAAGATCTTCAGCATGGGTTTTTTTGCAAATTCATATACACCGCTAATGTCGGCTTTCGGGATGAAGCCGACACGCTACTAACTTCGCTAATCAACCAAATCGCGGATAATGAGACTGATCTCAACGCACAGACCGGGCCCATCGCAAAGCGACGGGCCCAATAAGCTTATAAATCGCTACATTGCGCTGGATCGATGGCTCCATGCCGACCCTGCTTCATCCAAAAACTGTAGCTCAAGTAATCTATCCTCTATTGCATGGAGTCACTCCTGAGCGTGCAGCGGGGTCAAACGCGGTGGAATTTGTAGCACCGGATATGTCTCTGTCTAAGCAGTTTATTTTCATCACTAGAGTCGGCTTTGAAAGGCGTGATGAATTTAGAGCAAGTCGAGCAAGCCAGAGGAGATTATTGCTCAAAAGGCGGTGTGAGATGGACTAGGCGCTGCAGTTGTTAGGGCCCGCAGAAGCGGCATGCAACCTCGTATTTGCCAATCGAAAACCTGTCTTCACTATAGGCTGCAAGAGATTTTGAAGGTTACCCGTTGTTTGTAACTCAAAAGGTTACAGCGCTCAACCAGCCTGATGTTTTCTAGCTTTTCTGTGCTATGCGCTTTGGCTGACTAGGGTGCCAGTCAAACAGTGAGGGATTTTGTAAACTAAGAAAACTAACTTTCAAAAAGCATCGAGTAGGCACCTTGGTGAATATATATACCCAGAAAACCAGCTAGTGCTCCTGCGATGCTCGCCGACAACGCAATTCGAACATCTTTGAAGCTCGCATACATGAAAATAAGTGAGAAAAATGCCAAAGAAGTCGCAAATCTTCCTGGCACCCAGCCCGGGATATTAAATATGTATGAGAACAAATAGATGAGAAGATTAGCTATTAAAAATGACGCGACGATGACCCTTTCACGGCCAGCGCAAAATTTGAGCCAGATTAAACACACGATGGTAGCTATGAAACCATTTAGGTAATTTTCGATGCCATCTTCTGTATATGTAAATTCTCTCTCGAATGGAAAGACAATCAACAGAGTATATAGAAATATTATAAATATAACGATTGTAAAAAAAGATATAAAAATCTTCAATGAATTCGATGACAAATGATAAACGACCGAGAAAATTAAAATCAGGACAAATACGATAAAGGTATTATGAGAAAATATCGAAAGGAGCGAAAATATCGCTCCTTTCAAGTATCGCTTAGATATAATTGCTTCTATCGCTACTGCAAAAAAAACACAGGCTATACCTTGCCTCAGAATATTAGAAAATAGGAGGACACCAAATGGTGAAACGCACGCGACAAGGAAACTGGGTATTAACTTGAACGAAGATAGGCACAATATTAAGGTCATTGCGCCAAATAAGATCATTAAAAAACTATCTCTACTTGAAAATAATCCTGTGTATTTTATTATAAACCATGAAATAATTTCCTTGATATAGTAGCTCGACTGGGTGCTGATTAGGGGACTTTGCATCCAGTATCGATCAATATCCACTCCTCCACGAGCATCTCCTAAAACAAGCACGATGGTTATGCTAATAGACACAACCAACAGCCAATAGAGCCTCAGACTAATAGTATAAGGCATATTGAAAATACTCCACATCCGAGGACTTTGCCAAACATGGCACTTAGGTAGAAAGCCTCTCCGTCTTTATTTCTTTCAGCTTTTGCCAGAGTGGGGAAAATATAAAAATTCAATACCAGATTTCCTACCCCACTGAATAGCGTGGCGGACTGTAAAATTGTACTCTGAAACTCCGGAATACGTAGAGAAAGAATGTTGACGATAAAAACTGAAGACAGCGCAAGCAGGCTGGTAAAACTCTGTGCAAAGATCAACCAATACTTTCTGTTAATCCAAAAGCGAGATTTCATTGACGGGTCAAACAGTTTCAGTGCGGTAGCCCATCCACGCAATCCAATGCGCCCATGGGCCTCAAATTCTTTCAATGCAGAAACAAAAATATTTGACACGGCATCCATTCGCCAACTTAGGATTGCTAAAAAAAATGCAACGCCAAGCAACCCTATGATCGCGATTTGCTTAATTCCGGAAACGGTTCCGCCCAAGTCGATGTAAAGGCCTAGTAGCGGTGGAATAAGAAAGCCGTTGAAGCGATTCAAGCTATACACCTGGTTGGCCAACACGATTGCAAAAGAATACACGCTGCTTTTATAACCGGCAAATCTTGCGATCATTCCTATGGCTTCTATTGAACCATAGGAGATGAACATGATCACGATAATCAAGCTGATTATATCAATCACGATCTGATTCCAAATCTAGGTAGTCTCTGATTTCAGAGTATCGAGACCTGAAATACGCCATTTGGCTGTTGTCACGGAATGTTAATCGATCAAAGGATGCTTTGCTGTTTGACAGAGAAATTGGTTCAGGAGCAAAGCTCCCACCTGTTATTACCGAGGACATATCAAGATATTTGAATCCATCGCCTGGGACGATCGCTTTGAAGTTGGCCGGCCGGACCAGTGAAACTGGAATACCATATGCAAAACAAACAATGAAAATATGCATTGCAGTTGTTACAATCTTTTGGAATCCATGCAGCTGTTCTATGAGCAATTCAATCTCTGCGGGCGTGCGAGCATAAGGCAAAATAGTTTCAATCGGGCCCTTTAACGACGTCCATTCATCAACGTGATTCACGTGCGGAACGAATGCGAGGTCTGATCGCATCGCTTTGGAGGGTGGGGAATAGCGAAAAGGCATGAAAAATCCTGGATCACAAGGTTGAAAAATGGGCTTTTGATCAACCTCCAATATTTTATCTTGTGATAGCAGTCCTCGGACCGAGACATAATTACTGGCATCACCAATCCTATCAGTTTGCGAATTGAATCCGGAACCCAGAACGATAGATAGCTTGTTGGCTGATGCCAAAATCGATCCAACGGATAGAAAATGAGGCTCCAATCTCTGGTCCCTGAGATGCAAATATTTTATTGGCTGATCGGTTATCTTGCTAATCAAATAGGGTGCCAACCAGTCACCAAAATTGCCTTTATACGGTAGTGCAGTCCAAGAGCACCTGATCGTTTTTTTATTGCTTACAGATTCGTAGAACTGAATGGCTTCTCCCCAACGTGCAAGATCGCCCATGCCGTGATTATACGCATGCTCAATGTCTGTCCGTCGAAAACGGGAGCTCGTTATTCGCAGTTTGACTGCAAAGGAAGATGAGTTTCTGCTGAGCAATTTCCCCAATATTAGGTTTGCACGATAATAACAGGAGGCCAACAAACGCAAAAACTTGGGTGATGAGAGCTTGAACGCCAAATTTTTAATATATCTTATTGTCATGCTTACATTAATCTTCAACGAGATCGCAAATCTTCATTATTTGACTTTCTCGATCAAATCTAATGTCAGGGACCCATGGAGCTGCAATTATTTCCAAATTTGAACGCGATGACAGTTCGCGAACCAAGTCATCTGCGTCACCTGGCGTGTACTGAATAACATTCTTGCTTTCTAATAGACCATCTATTTCGGGAGACGTCTGTGAGTTAATCATGGGACTTCCGATAAACAGATAATCAGAAAGCTTGTTTGTAATCGATTGGGCAGCCCCCGCTTTTATTGAATTCACTGACGCGTCCATTTCTGATATATGCTCTCGTAGCTCCTTATATGGAACAAATCCGTAGAGAAAAGTGCCCTCATATCCGGCTTCCGCAATAGCTCCTTTTTCGGGGCCATCACCGAAAACATGGAATTCGAAATCCAATCCGCGCTTTCTAAGTTGTGTGACCGCAGCACAGACTGTTTTTATATCATAGCTGAACGATAGTGTCCCAAAATAGAAGAGTTTGATTGGAAATTTTTTCTTCTTGGTTTTTTCAATACTTAAATCAGATCCTAGGTAACACACATGCTTTTCTGGCGTAAGTATAACGTCTGAATAGGCTTCCAAATAGGTCTGAGAAACGCTTATCACGGAATCAGCTTTTGAGAATATATATCCCTTCTTTTTTTGAAACGGGGCGAAGATAAATTTCATTACCGAAAATACACTGAAATTATGCCAAATAGCTTCAGGCCATAAGTCTTGAATATCTACAAAAAACTTCGCCTTTCTATTTGTCTTTGCAATATGATGACAGGGTCCGATCATCGGATAAGAAGCATATACAACATCATATTTGGAGAATTCCGGAAATTTTCGGCCGAAATTCTTTGAAAAGAAAAAAATATTCAAAAACCTACCAATCCCGAAGTTTCTCTTATATCGGAGGGTCTGAATCAGCGTCACCTTGAAATTCTCAGTGTCCAATTCGGAATAATTGCGCTTCCGTTTAAGTCGGTGAATAAAATCACTCGTAACCAGTTCAACACTATGGCCTCGCCGGGTTAGTTCTTCAGCGACAGCGGCAAAGCGATTTGGCAAACCATCTATCGCAAAGCTTGTATAGGGCGCGACAAGCAGTATCTCTTTTTTCATATTTTGATAGTCTTCCGGCTATTGCATAAACTATTCACCGTTTAGGCAGTCGCGAATTTCCTGGATAACTTCATCTTGTTCACCATCACTCATATCGCTTCCGGAAGGAAGACAAAGGCCATTAGCAAACAATCGCTCATCTAAGCCCCTTCCCACATACAAACTTCCAGAAAAGAGCGGTTGTAAATGCATTGGCTTCCAAAGTGGGCGAGATTCAATGCCGTGCTTCAACAGATGCAGGCGAATGCAATCACGAGTTTTCCCGCTTTTAAGAGGATCAACAGTAATCGCAGTCAACCAGCGGCTGCAATGAGACCAATTAGGTTCGGGCATAAACTCGATCCCCTCTACATTGTCAAGTGCGTTACGATAGCGCGAAAAAATAGTCCGCCGACGACGAACGCGCTCGTCCAGTACGCTAAGCTGGCCCAAGCCTATCGCCGCCGCGATATTGCTCATCCGATAATTGTAGCCATAGGTTGAATGTTCATAGTGAGGGGCTAAGTCGCGAGCTTGAGTCGAAAGAAAGCGCGCACGGTCTATTGCGAGCCTGTCACGAGATACGAGCATTCCACCACCGCCGGTTGTAATCATCTTGTTTCCATTAAAGGACAAGATCGCAAAATCGCCGCCGCTGCCACATTGGCGATCTTGATATCTTGCGCCGAGCGATTCGGCACTATCAAAAATGAGTTTAACACCAAAATTTTGCGCCAAACCTTCTATACGGTTGATGTCGCAACTCTGCCCATACAGGTCAGTTGCTATGATTGCTTTTGGTAGGCTATTTTTGGCTGCAGCTTTTTTTAATGCATCCTCAAGCAGCTCGGGACAAATGGTCCAGCTTTCACTCGAGATGTCGAAAAAACGCGGCTGTGATTGCTCATAGAGAACAGGAAAAACCCCCCCCGCGAAAGTCATTGAGCAGACCCATACCTCGTCGTCAGCTGTTAGATCAAGTAAACGCAATGCAAGATGCAAAGCTGCCGTTCCACTGCTCACGGCCAAGCAATGGACTTGTCCTCCTACATAACCCGCCACGCTTTCTTCGAATTGATCCAGCTGAGGGCCAACTGGCGCAATATAGTTACTTTCAAACGCTTGTCGGACGTGCTCTAGCTCGGAGCCGCCCATATGTGGTCGCGATAGATGAATGCGCATAAGCCGACTTTCAAGAAACTAGGATTTGTTGAAAATAAGGAACATGTGTGACTTATCTTCCGGCACTTGGTACACTCTGCATTTCGCATTCTGCGCATCGGCTATGCGTTGAATTTCAGCGAAAGCAGTTTGCTTCGAGGAGTTTACTTGCCAAAGGCCGCTTCCTGGAGTCTTGCCAGAGAGTTTTCCAAGCCTTTTTTTGAGGAACAGCGGCAATGGAATTGTGATCGTTTTGTAGGGACGAGAAGTCACCCTCGACGAGAAATAGATCCGAAAGTCATCTACCGGTATACTGATTACCGCACAAGAGCGAGCCACATGGATGCACTGGCTGATAATATTCTCGAATTCGGTGAAAGGTATATGGTGAAGGACGCGCGCGCACAGCACAACGTCCCAGGAAGACGCATCAAACTTTTGATCAAGTTCAGTCACATCTCCTACAAAATCCGGCTGAAGCTCTTCGTTGAGATCAAGGGTTGCCACTTCCACACCAAGATTCTTCAGGTAGGAAGATACCAAGCCTGTGCCCTTGCCAATTTCCAACACTCGCCGCGGGGCTGAAGCCAGCACCTCATCTATCTGATGCCAGTAGGTTAATAGTCGAGTTTTGCTATTGTAGTTTTTGAACGAATAATAGGCCGATTTCAACTTACTATATTTGTGCGCATACTCTTCTTCTTTATTCATGAGAACTACTTTCAGTTGGATTCACCCGAGTAATCACCTCGGCATCGTACCTCAGCATCATCAAGTTAGGCTCCCAGTCAGAGTGGGGATTCTTAATGGGTTTGCCTAACAAATACTCGTCTATTAGCCAAGATGGATAGTCTGCGCCTGCCAGCCTTGTCAGAGGATAGCCGCCTCCAAAGCGAGCGTTAATTTCTATACAAGAGCTTTGGCTATTGAACTTGTTCACAAATAGCTGCAGCGTCAGAACACCTTGATACCCATCTATCTTGCTCAACTTTTCAGCCAGCTCAGATACAAAATGAGCCTTGCATGTTATCGCCTTGCTAACTTCCCCGCCCCTAACTTCCAAACGCTTCCGTGGGACAAAACAGATAAGATCTCCATCGTGATTATAATAAAGATCGCAAGTAAACTCATCATGCTCTGAAGGGTCCAAGTATTGACAGAACATATTTCGATCATTGGCTATAAGTTCATCGACTATAGCTGACTTAGAATCCAGAATATGCAGCCCTTCGCTTGACGACCCATCAAAGGGTTTAACGATAACAGGATATTTAATCTCTTCGTGAGAATAAATATCAGGAACATTTATATCCCTCTCGAGAAAAAAGGCTGCGGTTAGTCGTTTATCGCCAAACGTATGAACAAGATCAGCCTGACTGACCAAGAGCTTTATTCCATTGGCCTCAAACCGAGGTCTCGCCTTAGCCAAAAGTTGCAAACCTGTATCTATAGTTGGTATAACAAGCCCTATATCGCGCTCTTTGCATTCTTTCAGAAGCAATTCAAAAAAGTTAGATGCGCTAATTGGCGGTAGTTTGAAATTGTTTTTTGTACTGGCGCAAACGGCGCTCAATTCTGGCCTCGTATCGGCCGCGAAAGCATCAATGCCATACTCCATCCCCGCCTTCACGAATGCGCTAAATAGAGATACGCGTCTGCCAGCGGAAAGAAGGAGTACATTCTTATACTTTTGTTTTTCCATACTAACCTTTGAATCGCTTGCTAATTTCTGAGTCCATTGCGCCAACATCTTTATGCTGGAGTGTGGAGATAGCCGTCAAAGCCAATATCTTCAAATCGAGCAACAAGCTTTGGTTTTTCACATACCAAACGTCCATCTCGAATCTTTTCTCCCAGCTTATTTTATTCCGGCCATTGATCTGAGCCCATCCTGTCAGTCCTGGAGGCACATCAAGTCGTAGCGCTTGTTCAGGCGAATAAAGACCGACATAATCCATCAGCAATGGCCTTGGGCCGACGAAGTTCATTTCACCCTTCAAAATGTTAAATAACTCAGGCAGCTCATCGAGATTACTTCGTCTCAAAAATCTGCCAAAACTGGTGAGGCGCTGCGATGATGGCAGCAAACTGCCCGCCTCATCTAACTCGTTTGTCATTGTCCTGAACTTTATTATTGTGAATGGACGTCCATTACGGCCGGCGCGTTCTTGAAAGAAAAAGACCGGCGTACCCAGTTTCACGCGAACCATTATCGCGACAACACAACAAATCAAAATCAGAAGTGGCGCCAACCCGATAGCCAAAATTAAATTTAGTAATCTATTCATGGAAGATTTTTCTTTATTCTAAATACTCTCGATTATCAGTATATATTGCCCACATTTGGGCGATCAGATCGGTCGATTGAAGCTGAATTACGTGTCTGTCAATCGTAGAATGATAAGCTAGGAAAACTATTGTACGGTTCAAGTCTATATCTAGAGATCGGATCCTAATGTCAGGGTCAAAATCGATAAACCCGAATTTGTTTTGAATCATGCCTGAAGGCCGGACAATTGCTTGTGAACGCTGAGACCTTCTTATCATCGCTATGTTCTGTGAGGCAAAGCATGGGGTAAAATGGTCCAAAATGTTAAAGTAATTTTTGCTTAGAGTGGCATTAGCTCGGCGTTGGGGAGCTCAAATTATCTATGGGGGCTATTTGAAGAGCTATCTTAAAATATCTCAGTAAAGTTAAAAACATTTGGCAGCATCAATCGGCATTGCGGATAGCTTTTGTACTAGCTTGATGATCAAACTATCTAATTGACAAATTTTCAAATTTGAGATCAAAATCTCCATCGTTGCTTTCTGCTTCAGCAACGATATCCAACCAAAAAAAGCGGCAATCAAGATTGGGATTGATGATCTCTCGGCGAATTTCCGGCCCTTCAAATGGTATCCGTGCAGATAAATTATTTTTCTTATTGCTTTCTGCACAGTAAATACGAAGCGATAGCTTATCTCCAGCCTGCAAAGGAGTTGCAAGCTTTCCAGTTAATTGAAGGCGGCCACGATCCGCAGGCAGTTCGATCAATTGCCTCGCAAATACACCGCCAGAACCTTTGACAGCATTGAGCCATAACGCTCCCGATTCAATCACCGCTCCAAATTCTCCATTTGAGAATAATTGCCAGTCAAAGGGGGGGTATTTGGAGTTTTGGTCAAAGTCGGGGTTTCTTACTAGCTCTAGACTGTCCTGTGCTTGAGCGAAAATGCGGTATAAATTTCGAGCATCAATAAAACTGCCGTTTTTGATCAGTGCTTGCAAAAGTTGTTCGTCATGGTTCTGAGTTGATTTTCCTGGTCCAGTACCAAGTTTTGTGCGCAGAATTGCTCCATTAACCAACGAGGGAGGGGTTCTAACCAGTTGCCGCCAAAACCGACCAGCCCATGGAGGATCAGTGTTGAGCATTTTAAACATCGGTTCGATAAAATCTGGTATTGCCATGGCTCTCGCCATAGCTGGGATGAATTGCTGACCAGACTTTGGTTCTGTACGCAGCGAGATATCATAGAAATTTAGGAGCGCAGCAACGTCATTCCTGCGGGCACTATCCGTGATCATCCATCCGGTAACTATTTGCTGACGGCGCGACAGTTCAAACGCTTGCTCCATTAGATCATGACGAACACCGCCGGACTTCGCTAAAGCGATAACTGCAATAGCACCGGGAGTTATAGGCTCTGCTGTAAATGCCCGGATAGCTAAGTCATATGTTCTTGGTTCAATAGCTGATGGAAATTGATTCTGATTTTCTTGTATCGCATTCTGAGTTAACTGGATCGCTATCTCGTTCTCAGAAAAGCCGTTTACTGGTTGCAATGAGATCGCAAGACTAGGAGCTTTGTTCTTGGTAACTGCACCCAAAGCAGTTACGCCGGATATCGCCGCGATTGCTATTGCGAAAGCCCATATCGCGAGGTTTTTGATCATGGTTTCATACCTCGACCACTATTCCGCGATAGCAGCTTTTTGTCCATAGCTATACTGATATGCATAGCCGTAGCCATAACCGGAATGTTGCGGCCGAATCTTGGTAACGATTCCCCCAAATATATGCCCATTCGAGCTTTTTATACGCTGTAACGCAGATTGAATGCCGCGAAGCTTAACGCCGCCGGCCTCAATCGTATATATTACGCCTTCTACTGAATCGGCGAGGAGAGGGATGTCCGCAAGGCCTAAAACCGGTGGCGCATCAACAATTACTGAATCATATCTGCTACTTAATTGCTCAATTAGTTCTCGCATTCTGTTACTACTGAGAAGTTCTGCAGCATTTGGCGGTATCGGGCCAGCAGACATGGAATCAAATCCAAAGGCATTGTCTTTATTTATCAACCGATCGAGATCGTTATCGCCCGCAAGGAAATTGCTGAGGCCAGAACGGTTTTCAATCTCCAGCATTTGGTGCAAAGACGGGTTGCGCATGTCACCATCGATCAGCAGTATGCGTTTTTTTGAACTAGCAAGAACCGCTGCAAGTGCGAACGCCGACGTACTTTTTCCTTCATTTGGACGCGTGCTCGTTAGGAGAAAAGACCGAGGCAAGCCGTGATCGGTAAGAAATGCAAGGCTTGTGCGTAACGAGAGATAAGCCTCCCAAGCCACCGATTTCTTGTCATTCAAGCTCAGCAAGATATCTTCTTTGTCGAAATCCGGAATAGAGCCCAATGGTGCAATGCCCAATTTTGATTTTAAATCGGCAGGATCCTTAACCGTTTGATCAATTTGCTCCATAATGAACACAAAAGCGGCTGCCAAGCCGATACCGGCAATAAACGCCAACGCAATATTCAATATGATTTTTGGGCTAGAGGGGGTCGTCGATGGCTCTGCTTTATCGACAACTGAAATATTGTTCGCACCAACACCAGCGACGCCGATTTCTTTGTATCGCTGCAAAAGACCGTCGTACAGTTGCCTGTTGGTATCCACTTCGCGCTGGAAGATATTGTACTGGATAGAATCGCGCCGTTCCCCACTGAACTGCCCCTTAAGCGTCGCCACCTGGGCCGCTAACTGCTTTTCCTTTTCTAGCGCCGCTTCATAGCGAGCTAATGTTCCAGTTCGGGAACGCAATTCTTCAGCTGCTATGCTCTTATCCAAGGCCATAATCTGCGAAGTCAATCCCTTCGCTGTTGGATATTCGGGTTCAAACTGCACCATAAGCCGAGCATACTCCGCTTGTATCTTGGCGCGCTCTTCGCGAAGACGGTTCAGCGCCCCGTTGTCCAATGCATTTTTGTTGCCAGAACGCAGCCTCGCTTCGCTCTCTGCTGAAATGCGATCGGCTGTAGCTTGTGCCAATGCAAGATTTAGTGCTTCCAGATTGGCGGATGCCAAGGTTTTTTGTGCTACCGTTTTGCCGCTGGCGGTCTGCTCTGAAGAAAGTGTAATAATCTCTTTATTGTCAGCATAAGCAGAAAGATTGCGTTCTGAGTCCTCGAGCCGCTGCTTAAGGTCAGCGAGTTGCTCTTCCAGAAACTTTCGAGCATCCGCCGTTGAATTAAAACGCCGGTCAAGGTTCGAAGCAATAAATTGTTCGACCCAGGCGTTTGTTACCTGAGCAGACAATACTCGGTTGGGGCTCTGGAAGCTAATTTCAACCAAGCTTGAACCACGAATAGGAGAAATGGAAACGTGATCTAGCAGGAGATCGGTTGCAATTCTAAGTCGCCTTTTGCGTTCGGCGGCTGTTTGAACAGTCGATGCATCCGACAAGATACTCGCGTTGCTTGGATTTTCACCGAACATTTCGAAAAATTCATCGTTCGACGCTAAATCCCGCGCTCTCACGACCCTTTCGGCTAAGGAGCGGGCTTCCAAAAGGGAGTATTGTGTCTGGTAGAATTCTAAATTTTGACCGGCGCTATCCGAACCAGTTACGCCTTCTACGTTGGTTACCTTGTCCTGTTCGCGATTAATCTCAACCGTAGACGTTGACGTATAGAATGGTGTCATAAGTAGGGTTGTTATAATGCCCAGAGCTACGCAGACGGCCATAATAATGGCGATAGCCATGCGATGGCGTAAAACCGCCTGCCAATACTCAACTAATATGGGCGTTTCATGAGCAAAATCTTCATAGGGATGAGGATCGGCAACGCGATTCACGGGTTCATTGTCGTCCAAATGGTGGTCTTGTGTCATTATTATCTAAACAATATGATTAGTGGGGTGGAAAGCAGAGGAGAAGCCTGTATCACATCTCTAAATATCCGGCGAGCTTGCGAATCTCCGACTACTATTACGTCATTTGCAAAAACTTCAGGATCAGCATAGCTGCCACGACGGATGGATTTCAGATTGTAAAGTCCAGCAAGCTGATCACCATTTACTGTACGAAAAATGACAACATCATTGAGCTTAGCGTACTCTGTTGTGCCGCCGGCTGTTGCGACCGCCCGCATTAATGTCATTCTACCGATAACGGGGTAAAGGCCTGGCTTGTCTACCTGACCGTCGACTGTGATCACTTGGCTTACAGTTTCCTCAAGGTTTACGGTGACTTCAGGATTACGCACATAGCGGCCCTGCAGCCGCTGCTCCAGTTCTCCTGCGAGCTCACCTGGAGTAAGGCCCGCAGCTTCAACAACGCCGATCAATGGGAAAGAGAGCCTGCCGCTTGCGTCGATCTGAACTTCTTTGCTCAAATCTTCGATCCCGAATACATCAATTTTCAGTTTATCAAACGGACCAATCAAATAAGCGCGATTGGAGCTTAGCAAATCGACGCGCGTCGGTTCTGGCAATCCTTCGCTTGAAACAACGGATACATCGGGGCTTCCTCCCAGGACAGCCGGACCCCCGCAAGCGGATAGAAACAGCATCGGCAGTAACATGTATAAAAATTTCAACATTATCGATAAAAATTCCGTTTAATATGGCTCGCGTTAGACGATCAGGTTCTGCAGGTAAACTGTTGATAGATGAATGCCAGAATTATTCACTATTCTCCGGTACGCTTTAAGAGTCCTGCATTGCATTTCGCTTAACGCTGCGCACGCTATCGCCTAAAATACATGCAAAAATCAAAAAAACCGTGATTATTGATGGGACGCGTAGAGGATAGTCTCCGATGCTTCCAGCTAGGAAAAAAAGCATGACTATAGCGGCCATCAACCCAGTGTATTTCGTATATCGAGACAAACGCCAATATCTGGCCAAATTGGCCAACTGTGCGATAAACCAAATCGCTGCAACTAAACCGATTGATACAGCGGGTGCTCCGCCTTCGATTGAGAATTGTAACCAGTCATTATGGGCTTGATTCAGATAAGTAGGGTTCAATAATTCCTTTGGCTCGTAAATTTTGTAAACGTGTTCAAATGTCCCGAACCCGCTTCCCCAAGGGAAATAATCATGAAGCATTGTTTGCAGGATTGGCAAAAGCTGTAAGCGCAGTTCGCCAATCACATTTCCACCAAAAAGCCGATCAAAAGCAAATGAACGCGAAAAATATACAGACAAAGCTCCGGTCGTGACGACTGTTGCTATGCTCCCTAGTAATACCAAATTGCGAGAGGAAATAAATTGTGCCTTTCGTTTTGCGTTCGCTACTTTGTTACGTCGGATTTCGTCGCTATAACGCCCAAAGTAGATAAATAGCATCGCTGCAAGCAGACCCGGAGCCATTAGCAAAAGCCCTGCCCGCGATCCGGTTACGAAAATGAGCGGCACAATAACAAAAATCGTCGCTATGCCGCCATAAAATTTCAACGTTGCCAACTTTTCCGTTGGCCGGAGGAAAGCCACATACCAACCAATCATAACAATCGTCGAAGCCAGAATAATCGCTTGATGATTCCGGTTTGCAAACAGACCAACGCCACCACCGAAATTGGTAATCCTGTACAAATAGAGCGGTCCTCGCGATGAACCGGCTAACTGAAACACTGCCAATAGCGCACTTATCAGACAGAGTCCCATGACTACAATTATTGCCTCTTTCCTGCGCGCTTCACTCAGGTTGAGGTAAAGCAGCATTGCAGCCAACGGCACTGAGAGCGAAAATAGGCTGTTTAAGGTTCGCGAAGGTGAAAGAGTTAGCGGCCGCCAAGGTTGTTCAATACCGGCAGTATTCGCGATAGTTGCAAACATCTCGCGGCTTGGAAGCTCGACCCATATTGATGGAGGGAGGGGGATGAGTTGCAATAGCATCAGAAGCAGTATTGCAAACACAATGTAGACCGAGAAAGTGCGGCCTTTCAAATGTTCGGGGCGCATGCACGTCAGAGCGTAGGCACAGAACAACACGGCCAGCGGACGCAAAATCACCAATGACTGGACGTCATCGCGCGAGCCGCCACCTGTAAAAAAAACCAAAGTCAGAAATGCAACAAAAGCGTAGAAGCACAAACTTGGGTGATCTATTCTTTTTAAAATCTGATTTAACCGGTTACGTCGCGTGTCTATCATTCTAGAATCAACCACTGCCTAAATACTCGGATATCTATTCATTTCGTGCGAAGCTCTATCCCGCTAGCGATGGCACTGGGTTTTTGCAAGCGTGTTGCAGAAGACAGCTGGGTTACTTACGCAGTCTGTTTTTTGTTCCCAGCCAGCACTTGAAATACCAAAATGGGATTATTGATTCAAGCTTTTGGATTGATATCAGTGACCAACGAACAAAATATATGGACCTCCCCAGCGCCGGACTTTTTTGATGTGTCGGCGGTATTGAGCACATGGATCTGTCGGGCCTCCAATTGAAGCTTCTTGAGCTTCTGGTGTTGATCGGATTCTCTTACCTTAATGCCTTGTAGGTTGAGCGGGTCATGCGGTCATCGTTCGTTGAAAGCTTTGAAACGGCAGCCCTTGCCGTTACACCATCGCACTCTCACCGTGCATTTCTCGCCATCTGAGCAGCAATTTGCGTGATTTCATTATATCTACCAGAAGGACCCAGTGCTCCTCGAATTTCCAAAACCATCAGTCTCAATTGGAAGCTTGATAGGGCCGCCAATGCTAGCTATTTGAAAAATATAATGGCAACGTAGGTACGTATATGCGTTTTTCTATTGTAGTGAATTGAGCGAGGATGAACAATTGTCTTTTTATCAAGATGGCTTGACTCGACGTGGCTTGATGGGCGGACTAACTGTTGCTTTCCAGCTATTTTTATCAAAATCAGGATTAGCAACGACAAGTCCCGGTTTTGACAAAAACAGGCACTCAAATATCAAAGAACTCTCAAAAGCTGCTAGAGGCGATCTGGTGACCATTCTGTCGGATCCCTTGCGGGGAGGATTGTTCAGTTTCGATCCGTCCAACCGACGAGAGGATGTCGCCGCCGATCCGCGCAGGGCGATGTTTGTAGCTCCTGAAGGAGAAGACGGAACTAACGGTGCCTTCTATCGCCAGCACGATCTGATCATTCACGTTAAATGGTTTGGTGTTACCGGCGACGGCGTGACCGATGATTCCCTGCCTTTTCAAGACGCGATCAATTATGTTGCTCACCAAGGTGGCGGTGTATTGGTTTACGAAGGCACACCTTTAATCGGTGATCTGGTGGTTCAAACAGATTTTATCGATATCGTCGGCGCAACAAGAAGCTCATATCTCTTGGTTAAGGACGGCACTACCGGCATTACGTTTGATGCCAAATGGATAGGTCTACAAAAAACCCGGTTTGTTTCACAGGGCACCGAGAATGATGGGAATGGCACAAGTGCTGTGAAATTTTCTCGTGGAGCCAATTCCTCCAGCCATATCAATATTCAAGACATATATATTGACGGGTTTTCGGGCGTTGGGATTTCAGTCACGAATTCTGTTCATTTTTCCGGAAATTTCGCAACAATTCGAAACTGCGGTCGGGGAGTGGCACACTTCCCCGCGGGTGATACCAAGGCAGCTTTTGGAACAACCTTCAATCTAACAAACTTCTATTTCTCATCTTGCGCGACCGGCCTTTATGCTGAAGATTTGAAAGATGCTTTTCTTCTGGGCTGCACCGAGGAATTCTGCGATATTGGTATTGAAGCGGTACGGTCATCTATCACCGACTTTCATGGCTATCGTGAAGCCAATAAAATTAAAGGCATTCGGTCTATCGATAGTCAACTGAGGGTCCTCTTTCCGCGCGTAAAGCCAGGTCAAGGAAGCTCCCAATCTCAAAATGAACAGGAAACTATTTGGACCCTGGGCGTCCTTGATGCTTCGAGGCGCGGCTATACCAGCCTGAAAGACAATATTTATACTGGCAAGGGTTTCGAGCTTTTGTCTCGATTCGGTGTTGATCCCCAAGTTATTAAAGCAATTGGCGATACTGATAATGTTGGTGTGTCCTACGGTGACACAGCAATAGCAATGATACGCGGCGAAAACCTGCTGAAACCAGAAGACTGGGTTTCGAATAGGACCAGTGAATTCAAGGGCTGGGATGTTTCTGCCGCCGGTTACAGGATCGACAGCGAAACATTGACCGGTGCATGCGGGTTAAAACAAAAAGTAAAGTTGTTGGCAGGAAAACAGTATATTATCGACTTCCATGCATCTCTTTTTCGCGGCCGGGCTATTAGTCAAATAAAAATCGGAAAATATTTTGCGAAGCCTGGGAAACTGTTTACGGTTCCTACCGATGGAAACTATATGGTTAAGGCTTTTGGCATCCAGCCAGCAGGCGGCTTCAATAGCATAATCCATGTTGTTAAAATGTATCAAGTCGAAGCGAAAAAGGAGCATGTTTCTGATGCTGCCGATATACTTTCGCGCAACAAAGATGGTCGTGGAAAGATTTTTATGTCCAAACCCCCAACATCCGGCAGCTGGGCAGTTGGCGAAACTGTGATCAATAATTTAGCAACGACGGATCAATGGGACAAATGGAGATGCGTGGTTGCTGGTTCACCAGGAATATGGAAAGGCTACGGTGCGAGAGAATAATAAGTTCGAATTATCTTAAGACGTACATACGGAACTATCATTTCAAATTTCGGCAAGCATAAGAAATATTGTTAACATGCTGATCGGGAATTCCTACAAACGTTGATGATCGATTGTGCGAGGCAGCTTACGCAAGATCTGGAGATTCGCCTCACGAAATGGCAAATTGATTTTAAGATTGCCGAAATCCACAAGGTCATCGAGGCTTTTCTTGCTCAACAAGTGACACTTGGAGCACATGTTGGGGAGAATCCCCAATTTTGAAATGGGCAGTGGAACCCCGAATAGAAGAGCCTGATTCACCAAGAAGTGCCAAAATACTGAAACAAGCAGAGGCGTGGATTAGCAGCAAGCGACGTATGTTTTTTTGTCTACCCGACAGCATCGCGAACGTCTGCTTTGAATGGAGTTAATGCGGGGTTGAAAGTCCCACATGGTGCGCAAACCGAAGGGCTGTTATCTTTATCCCAACGGACCAGTCCGTCCAGATGGTTATAGGTTATCACACACTCTCTCAAACGCCCGTTTTCCTTTTCGTCGCCAAAGTAATCGCACTTTATCCCCGCGCTTGCTTTGCAGCAACTCGGCCATGCGCAGGAACGCCCCGAACATCATCGCCCGATCATCATCGGTGAGTTCCACCAGTCCAGCCTTCTGCACGAGTCCGCCCAGTTCGATCAGACGCCGCGTTCGTTCCCTACGCCGCATCACCCAGTCTCTCTTGTCGGTGCGGCGCTGACGGGCTTCAATTCGGTGCACCATCGCCTGTGTCCGCGTGATTATCGGGACCAGTACATCCCGTATGACCGGTCCTTCAATATCATTGACTAGCCGATCGCCGATTTTGGGAAAGACATGCTTTTCCAGCGTCGTTATCCATTGCTTTTGGTGCTTGCCACTCTTCCACGCCAAACGGTATTCCGCATGAACGTGTTTCGCAGCGTCCCTAAAGGTCGGTATGACCAGCGTTGCTTTTTTACGTTCTGCAATAGGATCAAGACCGTTTTGAATATCTTTTCGAATCAGATAGGCTGCTTCACGGGCTTCGGCCAATGACATAAGACTGAGTGAGCCAAGACCAATATCACGACGCCGTCCGTTAATCTGACAGCGAATAATCCAATATCCTTTACCAGAATCGCCAATTCTCAAATACAGCCCATCACCATCTCCATATTTTCCGGGTTCTTTGAGCTTACGAATTTTGGTTGTCGTCAACTTTCCCATTTCATCATCTTTCCATATTTGTCCCACAATTTACCCCACACTTATTGTGGGCTTCTGTGGAACATTATAAGAACGCGTGAAAATCGCACAAGCCAGAAAACTAAGCAAATTCATTGCTTTAGAGACAATATGAGACTTTCTGGGATAATATGAATGGAGGACACGGAGGGATTCGAACCCTCGAAGCCCGTAAAGGCTTGTCTCCTTAGCAAGGAGGTGGTTTCAGCCGCTCACCCACGTGTCCTCGTGTTTGGCTCGCCAATTTCCAGCGCTATAACGTTTCATTGTGGCGGTTGCAACGGGTAAAGTGGCTGCCTTCGCCTCGATTCAGCATTTACCGGTAAAACAGCCGCGCAACGGATAAGCTAGCCTTCGATTCTCGCCGCAATCCGGCAAATATACTCCATAGGTCGCAAATACGACTCAGGTCGTCGTCCGTTCATTGCCTAGTCATCGCGAAACGCCATGGTTGGCAATGGCTGGTATGGGAAGGAGTTTACCCATGACTAAGTCGTGTCCAAAGGAAATGTCTGTGAAAAAAATTACCCGTGAGACTCTCGGTACAAGATTGCTTGGCCTGTTTGCCGTCGCTGCGATGGCTTTTACGCCGGCTCTCTCGCCTGCTTTCGCGCAGGTTCAGACTATTGATCCGAATGATGCGATTGATGCTGACCTGAACAATCCTGACTATGACGGCAATTTCGAAGCACCCGCGCCCGAGCAGGATACGACGGTGAACAACGATATAGATGGCGATCTCGCGACGCCGGGTCAGGTTGATAATGGCACAAGTTATGATGGTCCCGCGAACGAGAGTGGCTATAATCAAAATACCGTTGATCAGAGCAGTGTTGATGAAAATGGCAATGTGATTGCCAATGTCGACGATGCGACAACCTTTCAGGACGATGATCTGATCGGCGCAGCAGAAGGCGTGTTTGGCAAAGGTGCCAAGGGCCTTGCTGGCGTGATCGAAGATATTTTGAAGAAGCAGGGGCGTCCCAATGCCTATATTGCGGGACGTGAAGCCTCTGGCGCATTTGTCGTGGGTCTGCGCTATGGTTCCGGTAAATTATATCACAAGATTGAAGGCGAAAAGCCGGTTTACTGGACCGGCCCCTCTATCGGTTTTGATGTCGGCGGCAATGCGGCGAATAGCTTCGTGCTGGTCTACAACCTCTATGATACCGAAGATCTTTATCAGCGCTTTCCTGCGGGGGAGGGCGCGGCCTATTTCGTAGGTGGCTTTCATGTGAGCTATTTGCGAAGCGGCGACAAAGTGTTGATCCCGGTGCGATTGGGGGCGGGTCTGCGCTTAGGCGCCAATGTCGGCTATATGAAGTTCAGCAAGAAACAGAGATGGCTGCCGTTCTAAACACCATTTAGGCCTTAACGGCGCGCAATTTTTCCATTCGCGAGAGATAGCGCGCCAATATATCAATTTCGAGATTGACCTGATCGCCGGCTTTCAAGTCCGCGAAAGTCGTCACGCTGGCAGTATGCGGGATGATATTCAGTCCAAAAACCGTGCTGCCATCCGGCTGGTCGTCCACCGTATTGACGGTCAGTGATATGCCATCGACCGTGATAGACCCTTTGGGCGCCAGATAGGCCGCGATTTCTTGGGGAGCGTGGATACGAATGGGGTGCGAATCCCCTTCCGTCTCTATCGACACAACATCCCCTACGGCATCGACATGGCCGGTCACAATATGGCCGCCCAATTCATCGCCCACTTTCAGCGCGCGTTCGAGATTGAGCTTTCGCCCTTCGGTCCACATGGATTTGGCAGTTTTGGAAATGCTTTCCGCCGAAACATCGACCGCAAACCAGTCCGACCCTTTATCAACAACCGTTAAACAGGCCCCCGAACAGGCGATAGATGCACCAATATCAACGCCGCTCATGTCATAGTTACAAGAGATGATCAGCCGCAGGTCGCCCCGCTCTTCCACCTTGGTAATCGTGCCGATATCGGAAACTATGCCTGTAAACATGAAAAGCCTTTACGAAAATTGGATGTAACGGTCAGCCTGGCGAACTTAGGCGGCGCGTTCGTATATCTCAAGCACATCCTGACCAAGATCGCGGCGATCCTGCCGATTCCACTGACCATGGGCGACGTCAAGACTGCCAAGGCCGATATCACCAATGCCGGGCAAGCCACCGCCAATGATGATCGGCGCGCGATAGAGGAGCAAGCGATCAACCAGATTGGCTTTGAGAAAAGAAGCGGCTGTTGCCGCCCCTCCCTCGACCAACAGCCAGTTTGTTTTGTCCAATCCTGCAATGGCTTCGGGCTCCGAGATTCCGGTCCAATGCGCCGCAACATCGGCTTTGCCAAGGACCACAGGTTTGGGTGAGCGATCCTCGAGGCCTGTCAAACGAACATCAAGGCCGGGGTTATCGGCCGCCACCGTGCCTGCACCCACCAAAATCGCATCACTACGGGCCCGTTCCAGATGCGTGTGCGCGCGCGCGCGTGAACCGGTGATCCATTTGCTGGTGCCATCTGCCAATGCGATACAGCCATCCAACGACATTGCGAGCTTCAGCGTGACATGCGGCCGCCCCTTTTCCATGCGGGTGAAAAACCCTGCCATGGCGCGATGCGCCTGCTCTTCAAGAACGCCGACCGAAATCGAAATGCCTGCCTCACCCAGCTGATCAATGCCTTGCCGCCGGGTTCGTTCGTCAATGTCCAATGTCGCAACAATCACGCGCGCTGGTGCTGCTTCCTTCACCAAATCGGTACAGGTTGGGCCGCGTTTGCTCTTATGGGCGCAAGGCTCCATCGTCACAAACATATCGGCACCTTTGGCAGCTTTGCCCGCTTGCGCCAGAGCCATGGCTTCAGCGTGGGGTCGGCCACCGGGCTGAGTCCAGCCACGACCAACAATCACATCATCTTGAACGATGATGCAACCGACATTGGGATTATCGCCAGTTCGACCTCGACCACGCTCGGACAAGGCAATTGCAGCAGCCATATAACGGGCATCTTTATGGCTGCTTAGCATGTGATGCCAGCCGGGCGCTCTACTTCGATTTCGCCGCGTGCCAATCTTTCCGCTTTCGCTTGGCGCTCAATCTCTTCCACATCCATGCCGGACATCCGGCCCAGGGATTTCATCGCTTCGCGCCGTTTGGCATCGCGTTTGTCTTTCAGGCATTGTACCGCCCAGCGGTCGTTCAATATATCCTCGTCCGCGCGGTCCAACGTCCAATTTTCGACATAGACCACTTCTTGCGGAACGTAGACATCCGTGTTGACCTTCGGGTCGATAATGAACAGAAAAAAGATGAATCCAGAACAAGCCAATGCCAGAAAAAGGGGTAGGGCCTGTTCTCTGGGGTTACGCCGCAAAAGCGTGATCAAATCTTTCAGGCCGCCACCGACGGAAACATCTTTTAACATTTTCATGATCGTTAAATAGGGGGCAAAAGCGGTTATGACCAGCCCCGAAACAGCAGATTTTCTGCCGAGTGGCGCTGGCCTTACCGCTTCCGGGGTCAGCTGTTAATCTGAAACCGGACTTTTAGAGTAATCCAACTTTCAAATCGCACCCCGTCTTTTGTCGCAGGCTCAAACCGCCATTTCTTGAGGGCATGGCGCTTGGTTGCTGTCCAAAAATCATCATGCGGACTGTCAATCAACTCGATTCTCTTGGCCCGGCCATCTGTCCCGACCAAAACGCGAACCGCAATGATTCCCTCTTCTCCCATTCTCAAAAGACCAGAGGGGTAAGGCGGCTGGAACTGGTTGCTAAAACGGCTATTCAGTTTGGCCGCAGCAATGACCGGCTCTGAAATGGCCTCAACGGGTGTTATCGGGACTTCGATTCGATCACCTAAGCCACTAAAATCGATTCCGTTGTCGACGTCCGCAAATCTATTTGCCGGTGGGTCATTGAACACCGGGCGCTCTACAATAGGCGTGACTTTCACCGAATCTTGGGCTTTCGTGGGAAGTTCGACATCCACCTTTTGCGGCTCTGGGATGGTTTCCACTGGTTCCGGTTTCACGATTACGTCGTAAGTTTCAATGACGGTTGGCGGCTTGATAGGTAAATCAATACCAGGAATCGCCATTATACCGGCAATAGCCAATGCGTGAATCCCCACGGCCAGGCCAATACCTTTATAATTTGGCGGTTTTTGGGCGTAAGTTGATGTGAAGCTCATAAGTCTGTCCTTTCATCCGTCTCCTCGGATGACAGTGCAGTTGCCCCTTGTGTGGCGCTTATAGATCCGCACCGTCATATGTGATGATATACTATTACATAATAAAATCAAGCATATAGAATTTCAGGCATAAGCGACGGTACCAAATAAAACTTATGAGGAAGCGTTTTTCAGGCGGTCGAGAGCCGATTCCCGGCCAATGAGCGGCAGCAGCGCGCCCATATCCGGACCATATTCCAGACCGGTAAGGGCCTGCCGCAACGGCATGAACAACGGCTTGCCTTTGCGGCCGGTGCTGTCTTTCAGCGCGCCAGTCCAGTCTTTCCAGATCGTCTCTGACCATGGCATGCTTTCCAACGCCTCACAGGCTTGCCCAACAAAATTACCGTCTTCATCGGATAGTTCTGCGGCGGCTATGGGGCCTGTCACCACCTGCCACCAACGATCAACCTCACCCATATCGTGCAAATTGGGGCGAATGACTGCCCATCCCTCCGCGGTCATGGCATCGGGCAAGCGCTCCTGCACATCGGCATATTCCAGCAGATGAACAATCTTCTGGTTGAGTTGCGCCAGCTCGTCATCATCAAAGCGCGCCGGCGCGCGCCCAAAGCGTGTGAAATCAAAGCCTTCCACTAACGTCATAACGTCGGCAATGGGCTCCACCGGATCGCTGGTTCCGATGCGCGCAAGCAGCGCAACAATGGATTGCGGTTCGATATTGCGTTCCCGGAAACCGCCAACGCCCAGCGACCCCAGACGCTTGGAAAGCTTGCCTTCGGTCCCGACCAGCAACGCTTCATGCGCAAATTCAGGCGTGCTCGCGCCAAAGGCGTGAAACATCTGGATCTGGACAGCGGTATTGGCGACATGATCCTCTCCGCGCACGACATGGGTGATGCCCATATCCATGTCATCGATGGTGGAGGGCAACATATAGAGCCAGCTGCCGTCCTCGCGCCGGATCACCGGATCAGAGAGCAGGGCCGGATCAAAATGCTGGTCTCCGCGGATCAGGTCGGTCCATTCTATCGGCGTGTCATGATCCAGTTTGAAGCGCCAATGCGCCTTGCGGCCCTCCGCTTCAAACGCGGCTATCTGCGCTTCGGTCAGATCGAGTGCGCCCCGGTCATAGGTTGGCGGCTTTCCGCGCCCAAGCTGCACCTTGCGTTTCAGATCCAGTTCCTGCGCCGTTTCATAAGCGGGGTAAACCCGGCCCGCCGCGCGCAATTCCGCGAACCGCTCTTCGTAACGATCATAGCGCGCCGATTGCCGTTCCTCGCTATCGGGATGGATGCCGAGCCACGCCAGATCAGCGCGAATCGCGGTGACATATTCCTCCTTGGAACGCTCCTTGTCGGTATCATCCAGCCGCAACAGAAATTCGCCGCCCTGTTTCTTGGCGAACATCCAGTTATGGAGCGCGGTGCGGATATTGCCGACATGAAGATGGCCCGTTGGAGAGGGCGCGAAGCGGGTTTTTATGGTCATATAGTCCTAAATGCATTGGTTATGGGATAGCGCCGGTCACGGCCAAAATTTCTGGTGCCCAGTTTCACGCCGGGAGGCGCCTGACGCCGTTTATATTCGGCTATATAGAGCAATTTCTCGATCCGTATCACGGTTTCGCGATCAAAGCCGCGTGCGACCAGATCGGATACCGATAGCTCTTCTTCTATCAGGCCGTGAAGCAAGGGGTCGAGAATGTCATATTCAGGCAGGCTGTCACTGTCTTTCTGGTCTTCCCGCAGCTCGGCCGTTGGCGGTTTGGTGATGACGGTTTCCGGCATCACCGGCCCATCCGGGCCCATGCCGAGCGACGGCTTGTTGCGATTGCGCCATTCCGACAGTTTGAAACAGGTCAGCTTATAGGCGTCTTTGAGCACGGAATAGCCGCCGGCCATATCGCCATAGATGGTCGCATAGCCAACGCTCATCTCGCTCTTGTTGCCGGTGGTCAGCAGCATATGACCAAATTTGTTGCTCATCGCCATCAGGGTCACACCGCGGATACGGGACTGGATATTCTCTTCGGTAATGTCGACCTCTTCATCGGCAAAACTGTCTTCGAGCATCGCGTCAAAACCTTCGACCGCCGGAACAATTGAAATGGTGTCGAGCCGCGTGCCGAGCATTGCTGCGCAGCCAGCCGCATCGTCCAAACTCTCTTGTGACGTGAAGCGCGATGGCATCATCACACACCAGACCCGATCAGCCCCCAGAGCATCAACCGCCACGGCCGCAGACAGCGCACTATCGATACCGCCGGACAAGCCAAGGATGACGCCAGGAAAGCGGTTGGCATTCACATAGTCGCGTAAGCCAACTATCATCGCGTTATATATATCGGCGGGATGATCATCGAGCTTGTGGATCTCGCCTTGCTGGCAGGTCCAACCCTGATCCTCGTTCGACCAGTAGGTATCGACAATCGCTTCATCCCAGTCCGGAAGCTGATGCATCACGCTGGTGTCGCCATTCAAGACGAAACTCGCGCCATCAAACACCACTTCGTCCTGGCCGCCAATGCGGTTGAGGAACAGCAGCGGCAGGCCGGTTTCCCGCACCCGCTGAGTCGCCACTTGGCCCAGACGGCGATCATCTTTCTCGATTTCATAGGGACTGCCATGCACAGAAATCAGCATTTCGGCGCCCTGCGCCTTCAGATGCTCGCAGACAGTCGGGAACCAGACATCCTCGCAGATTGGCAAACCGATCTTGCAGCCACGAAAGTCGATAGGCGCGGGCAGCGGGCCGGAAGTGAACAAACGCTTTTCGTCAAAAGTGCCGTAATTGGGCAGCTCTACCTTGTAGCGGACTTCTTTTATCTGACCGCCTTCGAGCAGCGCAATGCCATTATACAGGTTGCCGTTCTCACGGAAAATTGACCCGACCAACATGGCCGCCCCGCTATCTTTCGTCGCGTCGGCCAACCGTTGCAATTCCGTTTCCGAACGCTCCACCACTGCCGGTTTGAGAACCAGGTCTTCGGGCGGATATCCGATGAGCTGCAGTTCCGGAAACACCACCAGGTCGCTATCCGGCTTCGACTGATAGACCGCGATCATCGCATCGGCATTGCCGCGCAAATCGCCGACCGATTGAGTCATCTGGGCAAGAGTGATGGTGAGCTGTGCTGTCATCTCGCCCTGATAGAAACCCGCGCAGCGCGGGGCAAATGATTTATCCGAAAACTAGCGACCCCATTGCCCGGCCAGGAATGAACGCAAACAGGCCAGCGATGAGCAAGCCAATATAGGGGCCCTGCATCGCACGATAATGTTCAACGACATTACCCCGCCGGATTTGCCAGACGCCATATGGAATCGACACCAACGTTACCACGGAAAAGATATGAATGAAGCTGAGCCCGGTTCCACCAATGCCCTGTCCGGGACGACCGATCCAGAAGCTCACAATAGCGGTGGTCACCATCAACATCCCCCAGATGCGCCCCAGATGCTTATGGAGCCGGTCGCCTTTTTCACGCCACAGGACATAAGCTCCTAGCGGGATGGCCGGGATTACAGTCGCAAGGTGAATGATGACCGGCAGGCTGATCGGCCGCTTTTGCGCAATCTCTACATCTGCACTGTAGGCAAAGCCGCCATATAGGGAAGACAGGGCCATCAGCACCAAGGTTGCCAATATAGTCGCGCCGCCCAGCAGAATGATGTTCTGGATATTATACCCGCTATTCTTTTGCATCTCAGATTGCACTTCTGATTTAGAATTCACCATGATTTTCCCCATTGGTTCGCTTGATTGCAAACCAGGTTGATCATCCGGAATCTCAATTCCAGCTTGCTTACGTGACTGGTTCTCGCTTATTCGTGAGTCGCCCAGAAAACCGGTGATCTGCCCATTCACGAAGCGTAAATGGGCCAGCGGGATGGCGGCATTGGGGAGTTATATGGGCGGCAATGCCAGAAAATTATCCGTGAGATGGGTTGCTGTGGAATTGCTGGTCATGGCGTTGATCGGTCTTGTCTTCGGTTTTCTCGGCCCTTTTGGCACTTATGCCATGCCGGTGGCAATGCGCCTCGCCTATTGGGTTGGCTTTATCATCGTGGGCTATGCGATTTTCCGGCCGGTATCGATTAGCGCGGGATGGCTGCGCGAAAGCATCGGCATCCCCGTTTGGACTGCCGAGTTAATGGCCACCGCCGTTGCCGCCTTGCCGCTGACCTTCCTCATTGGTTTTGCGATTTCAGGAATGCGGTTTGACCCCGATGTCCTCGGTGATCGCTTTGTGCTGCTCTATCTACAATGCGCAGCCATTGGTTTTGGTATTTTCCTGTTCATGCGGTTGTTATTTGGAGCGGAAGAGGCGGGCGAACATGTCAGCGATGATCGCTTGGAGCCAGACCAGCCGAAAAAAGAACCAGTCAAGCAAACTGTGAAACCGGTCCAAACCCAATTGCATGACAGGCTTTCGCCGGGTTTTTCCAGTCCCATAATAGCGCTCGGCGTCGAAGATCATTATGTCCGCGTGCACTCTGCGGAGCGCAGCGAAATGCTTTTGTTGCGGCTAAGCGATGCGATCCGGGAAACGAAGCCTTTGGAAGGCATGCAGGTCCACCGCAGCTGGTGGGTATCCCGCGATGCCATCGTGACATCAAAACGCGAGGGACGGAACTTACGTCTATCACTATCCGGCGGCCTGGAAGTACCGGTTTCCCGGGCCTATGTGACAAAGTTGAAACAAACTGGCTGGATTTGACCGAAAGGCACTTTCGATTTGCGGTTCACCTGTCTAACAGGGTCGCGAATCATTCACATAGGGTCCGCGATTCTGATGCAATGGCTGGCCTGCTCTCGGGGGAAGCCACGCAATGAAACTCATGTCCGGCAACAGCAATTTGACGCTCGCGCAGTCCGTAGCCGATTATCTGGACATCAAGCTGACCGATGCCAGCGTGAAACGATTTGCAGACGATGAGATTTTTGTCGAAATTCATGAAAATGTGCGCGGTGAAGATGTCTTCATCATGCAATCGACCAGCTTCCCGGCCAATGACAATTTGATGGAATTGCTGATCGGCATCGATGCCCTGCGCCGCGCGTCTGCCAAGCGCATCACCGCCGTCATCCCGTATTTCGGCTATGCCCGGCAAGACCGAAAGCCGGGCCCGAGAACCCCGATCTCTGCCAAGCTGGTCGCGAACCTGATTACAGAAGCGGGCGCCGACCGGGTGCTATCTGTCGATCTGCACGCGGGCCAAATTCAGGGGTTTTTCGATATTCCGACCGACAACCTCTATGGCGCGCCGGTCATGTCGGCGGACATTCAGGCGCGGTTTGGCGGGCATGAATTGATGGTCATTTCGCCCGATGTTGGCGGCGTGGTGCGTGCCCGGGCGCTAGCTAAGCGGCTAGACAACGCGCCTTTGGCGATCGTCGACAAACGCCGCGAGCGGGCCGGTGAATCGGAAGTCATGAATATCATCGGTGATGTTTCCGGACGGTTTTGCATCCTGATCGACGATATTGTCGATAGTGGCGGGACGCTTTGCAATGCGGCCGATGCGCTCAGAGCAAAAGGTGCGACCGAAGTCGTGGCTTACATTACCCATGGGGTATTATCCGGCGGCGCGGTGGCGCGGATCAATGACAGCTGCCTCAAAGAACTGGTGATCACCGATTCCATCGGCGCAACCGATGCGGTCAAAGATTCAGACAAGATCAGGCATCTGACTATTGCCCCCTTATTAGGCGAAGCGATCAAACGGATTGCGGACGAAACCAGTGTTTCAAGCCTGTGGGATTAAATCGTGCTCTTGCGCAAGCAGGAGTCTGATCCAGCCGTCTTCAAGTTTTGCCGATTGAGGAGATGGACCTCGGACCGAGTCCGAGCTACGATAGCGCCATGACCCCCAAAGATATTGCCCTTGCAGAAAAGCTTGCCGAGGCTGCAGGCGAAGCTATCCGCCCACTCTTCCGCGCAAAATTTGATCAGGAATCGAAAAGCGATTCCACACCGGTAACGGAAGCAGACCGCGCCGCCGAAGCCGCTATGCGCAAAATTATCGAAACCGAATGTCCGGAAGACGGCATTATCGGTGAGGAATATGGCACGATCAACGAAGGCGCATCGCGCCAATGGGTGCTCGATCCGATTGACGGCACCACCAGCTTCATAGCCGGTCGGCCGATTTTTGGAACACTCATCGCGCTGATGCAGGATGGCTGGCCGGTTATCGGGATTATTGACCAGCCCATTGCACGGGAGCGTTGGGTTGGTGTGGTCGGGCGCCCAACCACCTTCAATGGCGCAGCCGCCAAATCTGCGCGGTGCCGAGAATTGAAAGATGCCGTGCTCGCCACGACCACGCCGCATCAATTTGATGAGCATGATGCGGAACATTTCATGGGCCTCGCCGGCAAAGTCGCGCCGCGCAAGATTATCTATGGCGGCGATTGCTATAATTACGGTCTGGTTGCGAGCGGCCATGTCGACGTCGTCTGCGAAGCCGGGCTGATGCTGCATGATTATGCGGCGCTCGCCCCGATTATCGATGGCGCCGGCGGAATGATGTGCGACTGGAACGGCGAGCCGCTTCATGCCGAATCCGACGGCCATGTACTGGCCATAGGAGATCAGGCGCGGGTCGATGATGTGCTAGAGGCGATTGCATGCAACCATTAGAGCCTGTTAGCAAAACGCGGTTCGTCCTGCCACCACCGCCGCTGCAGCGCTATCTGACGACCTATTATTTTAGTGAGATCGAAAGCCTGGATGGGACGGCGGTATCGGACATGCTGTTACCGCAATGGGCGAGCATCCGGTTCATATATCAGGGCAGAGTGGATATGACGGTTCCCGATCATAAACCACAGCCATCCCCGCTGGCCGCCATGACAGGGCCGACCAGTCTGGCCTCGCCGATTTCCAGCAAATCCGCAAAAATCGCGGCCTTTGGCTTATTGCCACTTGGCTGGCACAAATTTGTTGGCCAGCCGGCCTCGCGCTGGGCCAACAAGGTGATTGATGTCGAAACCACGCATAAATTCGATCTTTTTGCGCAAATCTGGGACGCTATCCGAAATTTGGAGACCGAAGCAGAGATGATCGATACCTTCAATCATATGCTTCTCGAGGCGCTGGAACCATCCGATGCCGAAGATGACCGGATTGAGGCGGCTCATCTCGCGCTGACCGATCCTGCGATCGACAGTGTCGGCGCGCTGTGTGAACGGCTGGATATGGATACCAAACAGCTCAGCCGCTTTTCGAATCGGGTGTTTGGCTTTCTCCCCAAATTATTGCTGCGGCGGCAGCGTTTTGTCCGCACATTGGGTCAGGCCTTAATGAACCCCGACCAAAGCTGGAGCGAATGCGTGGATCTCAACTATTATGATCAGGCGCATTTTAATCGCGACTTCAAACGGTTCATGGGGCTGACACCGCGGCAATATATGGCCCAGCCGCACCCGATTTTCGGGATCGGTGCAACGGAGCGGACCAAAGCCCTGGGGCGACCCTTGCAGGCGATGGATCGGCCGATAGACCCCAATGGCGAGGACAATAGCAACGCGGCATAGCTTAAAGCACCAAAAGGATCGCTGATTTGCAATATATCTTGCATTTCAGGCGAATCTAGCTATTGCCGCCCTTCCGATGTGATGCACTGGCCAGTGTTGGGCTGCCACATGTGTCCGTAACGGTAACTTTTCAAAGGAGACCAAAATGCCCAAGTTGAAGACCAAAAGTGGTGTGAAGAAACGCTTCAAAATCACCGCAACCGGCAAGGTAAAGCACGGCGTAGCCGGCAAACGCCACCGTTTGATGAGCCATAACAGCAAATATATCCGTCAGCAGCGCGGCACCAAGAAATTATGTGATGCCGACGCGCGGACAGTCAAGAAATGGGCACCTTACGGGCTTTAACAGCACCGAAGATCCCATAGCTTTTAAAATTCAAGGATATAGAAAATGGCACGTGTAAAACGGGGTACGACCACTCGTACAAAACATAAAAGATTATTGGTACAGGCGAAGGGCTATTATGGCCGTCGCAAAAATACCATCCGCGTCGCGCGGCAGGCTGTCGAAAAAGCCGGCCAATATGCGTATCGCGATCGTAAAGTTAAAAAGCGGGCTTTCCGCGCACTCTGGATCCAGCGCATTAACGCTGCGGTTCGCGCAGAAGGCATGACATACGGCACGTTCATTCACGGCACCAAGCTTGCCGGCATTGAACTCGATCGTAAAGTCATGGCTGACCTGGCGATGAATGAACCTGCGCTCTTTAGCGGCATCATCAAACAGGCGCAGGATGCTCTAGCGAAAGCTTAAGTATTTCCATAAATTTCAAAAAGCGCCGGGGAGCAATCTCGCGGCGCTTTTTTATTGGGTTTTTCACCGCAGCCTGCTTTAGACGGTCAGCAGGGAAAATAGGGTAAAGTCATGAGTGACATCGAAGTAATAAAAGACAAATATCTCGGTGAGATAAGTGCCGCCACCGATGGCGATGCGCTGGAAACCATCCGCGTCGCTGCGCTGGGCAAGAAGGGCGAGATTTCGCTGCTGCTCAAAACCCTCGGTAAAATGACGCCCGAAGAACGCCAGACGGAGGGACCGAAAATCAACGGTGCCCGCCAGGCGGTGGCCGACGCGATTGCTGCGCGTAAAGAAGCGATGGAGAGCGATGTTCTGAACGCCCGCCTCGCCACCGAAAAACTCGACATGACTTTGCCGCCGCCCAGCGCGCCCAAGGGCAGCATTCATCCGGTCAGTCAGGTCATGGACGAACTGGCCGAGATATTCGCTGATCTGGGCTTCTCGGTCGCGACCGGTCCGGAAATCGAAGATGACTGGCACAATTTCACCGCGCTCAACATTCCGGAAACCCATCCGGCGCGCGCGATGCATGACACTTTCTATTTCCCGCAGACTGACGATCAGGGCATGCCGAAACTGCTGCGTACGCATACCTCGCCTGTGCAAATCCGCACGATGATGGATGTTGCCAAGCAAACTGACGGCGAGGGTGAACCGATCTACATTATCGCACCGGGCCGCACCTATCGCAGTGATAGCGATGCCACCCATACGCCGATGTTCCATCAGGTCGAAGGCCTGGTGATCGACAAAAATATTCATATGGGTCATCTCAAATGGACACTCGAAACCTTTGTTCGCGCCTTTTTCGAGCGCGACGATATCGAACTGCGCCTACGCCCAAGCTATTTCCCGTTCACCGAGCCCAGTGCCGAAGTCGATGTCGGATTTTCCGTTGAAAAAGGCCGCCGCATCATCGGCGGTGATCCGCGCGGCGACAATGGTGGCTGGATGGAAATTCTCGGCTCCGGCATGGTCCATCCCAATGTGATTAGAAACTGCGGGCTTGATCCCGATGTCTGGCAGGGCTTTGCCTTTGGCTGCGGTATCGACCGGCTGGCAATGCTGAAATATGGCATGGATGATTTGCGGGCGTTCTTTGACGGCGACTTGCGCTGGACGGAGCATTACGGCTTTGACGCGCTCGACGTACCCACATTGAGCGGAGGAGTCGGCGCATGAAATTTTCCCTAAGCTGGCTCAAAGCGCATCTCGATACCGATGCAAGCCTCACCGAAATTACCGACAAGCTGACCGATATCGGTTTGGAACTGGAAGGGTTGGAGAACCCCGCCGATGCCCTGCGCCCTTTCCGTGTGGCCAAGGTTATCGAAGCCGGTCCGCATCCCAATGCGGACAAGCTGCAATTGCTGAAGGTGGACGATGGTTCGGATCAGCCTTGGCAAGTTGTATGCGGCGCGCCCAATGCGCGCAAGGATATGGTCGGCGTCTTTGGCCCTCCCGGCACCTATATTCCCGGCAGTGATTTCACCCTGAAACCAGCCAAGATTCGTGATGTCGAGAGTTTCGGCATGATGTGCAGCGCGCGTGAGCTGGAACTGGGTGACGATCATGATGGTATCATTGAACTGCCCGCCGATGCCGCAGCAGCGGTTGGTACCAGCTATGCCGATTACGCACAGCTCGATGATCCGGTCATAGATATTGCGATCACACCCAATCGTCAGGATTGCATGGGCGTGCGCGGCATTGCCCGGGATCTGGCAGCGGCTGGTATCGGTACGCTGAAGCCGCTGGAAATCGGTTCCGTTGAACGCAGTGGCGCTGGCCCGGATGTCCGCACGGATGATCCCGAAGGCTGTCCCGCCTTTTACGGCTGCACAGTGACCGGCCTGACCAACGGCACATCACCCGACTGGATGCAGGCACGGCTCAAATCGGCTGGCCAGAAACTCATCAACGCACTGGTGGATATCACCAATTACGTGATGCTCGACCATGGGCGGCCGTTGCACGTTTATGATGTGGCCAAGCTCAAGGGCGGATTGGTTGCACGTAAAGCCAAAGCGGGCGAAAAGCTCACCGCGCTCAACGACAAAGAGTACACGCTCGACGAGACTATGACCGTCATTGCTGATGACAATGGCGCGCATGATATTGGCGGCATCATGGGCGGCGCGGAAACAGGTTCCGAAGAATCTACCACCGAAGTGTTGATCGAATGCGCCTATTTCGATCCCGCTTCCATCGCAAAAACCGGTCAGAAGCTAATGCTGACCAGCGATGCCCGTCAGCGCTTTGAACGGGGTGTGGATCCGGCGTTTCTGGATAATGGTATTGATATCGCAACGGCTTTGGTGCTCGATCTGTGTGGCGGCAATGCCAGCGAGATAACCCGCGCCGGAGCCCCACCGACGGACATGCCCACGATCAGCTATGATCCCAAGCAATGTGCCGCATTGGGCGGTATTGATGTCGCGCCGGAAAAACAGAAATCCATCTTGGAAGCGCTGGGCTTTCAAGTGACGCTGTGCTCCCGCGTAGGCGGGAGCCTATCTCCAGAAGCCGGGGCTGGCGAGGCGGTGGAGATGGATTCCCGCCTGCGCGGGAATACAGATAAAGGTCATGCTTCCTTGTGGGATGTCACACCCCCGACATGGCGTCGTGACGTCGAGGGTTGGCAGGATCTGGTCGAGGAAGTGGTCCGGATCGAAGGGCTCGACAACGTCCCGTCCACGCCGTTACCGCGCAAGGCTGGTGTCGCCAAGCCAACGGCCTCTCCGGAACAACTGGCCGAACGCAAAGCGCGTCGTGCTGCGGCGGCACGCGGTCTGAACGAGACAGTGACGTGGAGCTTTATCTCCGACAAGGAAGCCGCGCCCTTTGGCGGTGGCACCTGGTCGCTGGCCAATCCGATTAGCGAAGACCTGAAAGTCATGCGTCCTTCGTTATTGCCCGGCCTGATCGCCGCGGCCCAGCGCAATGCCGATCGCGGCGCATCCTCCATGCGCTTGTTTGAAGTCGGGCGCCGCTATCTCGCAACCACCGAGCATCAGACAATCGGCCTGGTGCTGGCTGGCGAGAACAAAGCACGCAGCTGGCAAGCGGGATCAGCGACCAAATATGACGCTTTTGATGCCAAGGCCGAAGTGCTTGCCATCTTGGAAGCCGCCGGTGCGCCGATTGATAAATTGATGGATTTCGGGGAAGCGGGGGATCATTATCATCCTGGCCAGTCGGGCACATTGCGGCTTGGGCCCAAGAAGATTCTCGCCGCTTATGGCGCGTTGCATCCCTCAGTGACCAAGGCGCTCGGCCTGAAAGGGTCAGCCGTTGGCGCAGAAATTTTCCTCGACGCCATCCCCGTGAAAAAAGCCAAAGATCATATGCGTGAGGCCTTCGCCCCGCCTGCTCTGCAGGCGGTGACTCGCGATTTCGCTTTCATTGTCGATGCAGACCTGCCAGCCGGCGATCTGGTGCGCGCGGTCAAAGGCGCGGATAAGAAACTGATCACTGGCGCGCGGTTGTTTGACCTGTTTGAAGGCGCAAGCGTGGGTGCAGGCAAGAAATCGCTGGCGGTGGAGATTACATTGCAGCCAGTGGAAGCGACCCTGACCGAAGAGGATTTGAAAGCCGTTTCGGATAAGGTTGTGGCGGGTGCGGCAAAGCTGGGGGCGGAACTGAGGGGTTAAGACGTGCTGAAATATCTGTTGTCTTTGTTGGTCTTGTGTAGCCTGTCTGTTGTCTCAAAAGCAGAGGCAGCCAGCTCATATGATGTAACCGAACCAAAGAAAATCAAGTCTTCCAAAAAGCTGAAAACTGATCAAGGCGCTGTTCGATTGTCGGTCCGCCTGCAAATTCAAACAACACAAACGTTGTTCGTATATTTTGTCCGGTTAAACGATGATGGTAGCGATTCCAAACAGCTTCTACGCTTCGAAAGGGGTGCTGGGGCTCCCTTTTTAGGCAGCAATATGATTGATCCCAAACCTGTTGTTTACCGAGCGCCTCCTGGGAAATACCGCCCCATGGCCTTTACAGTAGCTTGTGAAGGCTTGCCTACCGTCGGGGCGGTATGTTCAGGCGCTATCGCTGGGTCCGGCGGTTTTCCGACCGGTCGATATTTGCAATCAAGTCCGATTGTCGAAATACGGCCTGGACACATTACTGAGGCCGGCGATTTTGTTGTTGAATATACTGGTGCAATGATCCCCGGAAAGCATGTTGGTGAAATCAAAAAAAATGGCCTTGATTATGCGCTGCGGTGGAAACCGCTCGCTCCGCTATCAAGTCAGAAATTTTCTTCGCTACCAGTACTGCGAACAAAGGATGTAGAACCGGAATTCCAATCAAAAATCACCTGTTCAAAGCGACCCAAAGGCGTGTCGCTATACATCCCGTTTGCTTGCTGATGACCAATCCACGCCGCACATTTGCGATTATCTCTCACCCCGATGCGGGTAAGACGACGCTGACCGAGAAGCTGCTGCTGAAAGGCGGTGCTATTCACCTGGCCGGCGAGGTCAAGGCGCGCGGGGACAACCGGCGGGCGCGCTCGGACTGGATGAAGATCGAGCAGCAGCGCGGGATTTCCGTGACCAGCTCGGTGATGACCTTTGAACGCAATGGCATCACCTTCAACCTGCTCGACACACCGGGCCATGAGGATTTTTCCGAAGATACCTATCGCACGCTGACCGCCGTCGACAGCGCGATCATGGTAATTGATGCTGCGAGCGGTATCGAGGCGCAGACGCTCAAATTGTTTGAAGTCTGCCGCCTGCGTAGTGTGCCGATTATCACCTTTGTCAACAAGGTGGATCGTGAAGGCCGCGACCCGTTTGAATTGCTCGACGAAGTGGCAGACAAGCTGGCGCTCGATGTTTGCCCGATGAGTTGGCCCACCGGTATGGGCGGGCAGTTTGAAGGGATTTATGACCTCTATCGCAACCAGCTGCACCAGCCCGATGGCGACAGCAAACAATATGATGGCAAGGTTCAGCAATTTGAGGGGCTGGACGACCCCAAGCTCGCTGATGTGCTGAGCGATGAAGCATTGGAACGGCTGACGAGCGAAGGTGAACTGGCGCAAGGCGGCTATAGCAGCTTTGATCTGGAAGCTTATCAAAGCGGCGATCTCACGCCGGTCTATTTCGGGTCCGCACTTAAACAATTTGGCGTAGAAGAGCTGATCGAGGCGATTGCCGACTATGCGCCGAGCCCGCGGCCACAGCCAGCCGAGCCTGCCCCGATTGCACCCGACAGCAAGGATGTCACTGGTTTCATTTTCAAGATTCAGGCGAATATGGACCCGCAGCACCGCGACCGCATCGCTTTCATGCGGCTTTGTTCCGGCGAGTTTAAGCGCGGCATGAAACTGACGCCCTCCGCGCTGGGTAAACCGATTGCCATCCACAGCCCGATATTATTCTTCGCGCAGGACCGCGAAATTGCCGATACCGCGCAGCCCGGCGACATTATCGGTATCCCCAACCACGGGACATTGCGGGTCGGTGATACATTGTCCGAGAAAAATCAGGTGCGGATTACCGGCTTGCCGAACTTTGCCCCGGAAATCCTGCGCCGGGTGATCCTGAAAGACCCGACCCAGACCAAGAAACTGCGCAAGGCGCTGGATGACCTGTCCGAAGAGGGCGTCGTGCAGGTTTTCTATCCCGAAATCGGGGCCAACTGGATTATCGGCGTGGTCGGGCAATTGCAGCTCGAAGTCTTGGTTAGCCGCCTGTCCGCAGAATATAAGGTTGAGGCCGGCCTCGAACCCGCTCCCTTTGAAACCGCGCGCTGGATCAGCGGCGATGATGAGGTGCTGAGCGCCTTTGCCAATATCAACCAGACCAGCCTCGCCAAGGACCGCGACGACAATCTGGTATTCCTCGCCAAATCCGGCTGGGATGTGAGTTATCAGGAAGAACGCAATCCGGAGATCAAGTTCAGCGCAACCCGAGAGCGATAAAGCCGGGTCGGCCCCTTCAGGAAACCTCGGTCAACCGCAAATAGGGCCGCTGTTCATCCCAGCCTTGTGGAAACAGCTTCTCAGCCTCTTCCTTTTCAATCGATGGGGGAATGATGACCTTGTCACCGGACTGCCAGTCGGCGGGGGTCGCAATATTTTTTCTGTCCGATAGCTGCAATGCATCAATCACCCGCAAAATCTCGTCAAAATTGCGCCCGATCGTCATCGGATAGGTCATGATCAGGCGGATTTTCTTCTCCGGGTCGATGATGAATACCGACCGCACCGCTTCTGTGTGACTCTCGCCAGGGTGGATCATGTCGTAGAGCCTGGATATTTTGCAATCCGGATCGGCAAGGATCGGGAAGCGGACATTGGTGTGCTGTGTCGCATTCACATCGTGGATCCAGTCCCAATGCTCTTCGACTATATCCGTTGAAAGGCCCAGCGGCTTGACATTGCGGGCAGAAAATTCATCCGCAAGCTGCGCGGTTCGCCCCATTTCGGTTGTGCAAACAGGCGTAAAATCAGCCGGATGGCTGAAGAAAAACACCCAATCATCTTCCGCCCATTTGTGCAGGTCGATTTCGCCTGTGGTGCTGTCGGCAACAAAATTGGGCGCGATGTCGCCAATATGGAGAGACATGATCATTTCCTTCGCTTTACCGCGTGCAAGGCGGGCTGGGGTTTCAGCAAGAAAGATGATCATGGCAGCACGCAGGCGCAATCAGGGAAAATACATATCGAACCGGCTGGCGATCAGAATATGTAATAGATTGCGAAACAGGCTGCCAGCCCCACACCGATATTAAGCGGCAGGCCGATCCGGACGAAATCGGAAAAGCGATAATTGCCTGCCGTATAGACCAATGTATTCGTCTGATATCCCACCGGCGTCGCAAAACTCGCCGACGCCCCGAACATTACCGCGACCAGCAGGCTGCGTACATCCACACCGGTTTGTTCGGCAATACCGATAACGAGTGGCGTCATAATGACCGCCACCGCATTATTGGTCGCGGTTTCAGTGAGTAGCGATGTCAGGGAATAGACCACGATAATCAGCCATAAGGGGGAAAGCATGTTGAGCAATGGCAGTGCCGTGTCGATAATCAGCTGCACGGTCCCGGCATTTTCCAACCCCTTGCCCACCGCCAGCATGGCAAAGATCAGCACTAGCACATTCCCGTCGATGGAGCTCCATGCCTCTTCGCTGTCGATACATTTGGTCAACAACACCGCCGCAACGCCCAACATGGCCAGCGCGGCAATCGGCATCACGCCCAAGGCTGCAGCGATGATGATGATCGCCAGCGTCAAAATCGCCATTGGGGCGCGGCGACGACGATAGGCACGGGCCTCCGGCTCTTCCAGGTGCACCAGATCGACATTTTCCTGCAACGTGCCGACCGACAGATCATCGGTTTGCACCAGCAAGCTGTCGCCATGCCTGATCCGCGCGTTGGCGAGGGTCGGTCCGGCAATATGGCGTGGCCGCGACAGACCTAGTACACGGGCAGGAACGCGGGACAAAAAGGGCAGATTGGGCAAGGTTTTCCCCACCGATCGGTGAGAAGGCCCGATCACCAGCTCGACCAGCCTGGTATGTTCGTCCGCGAGCGGGATGGTTGGTTGCTTGACGCCAGCATAACCCAATAGGATCCCATCCGTCTCGGCTAGCGATAACAGCTCTTCCTGTGTCACAGAGGCGACCAGAGTCTCTCCGCCCAGTACGATATGGTCCGAAAACTCAAAACGGTCGATCCCGGTGCCAACCCGGCGGCCCAGTATCTCCACCCCGGAAGGGGCAAAGGCCCCGATGTCAGAAACTTTCCTGCCAACAAAATCGCTTTCCTCGTCGATGCGGATATCGGTTAGATATTGCGACTCCGGCATCTGATCGGCGAGGCTCTCACTGTCGCGTTTGGGCAGAAACAAGGGGCCCAATATGGCGATCATGATAATGCCGGTCACCGCAGCGACCAGACCAACCTGGGTTATCTCAAACAGACCAAAGGCGGCCTGCCCGTTTTCCTGTGCCACACCATCGACGAGCAGGTTCGTGGATGTCCCCAGCAGCGTGAGGCTGCCGCCCAATATCGATATATAGGATAGCGGAATGAGCAGCTTGCTCGCCGCTATGCCCGATACTTTCGCGATTTTGCGCATGATCGGGATCAGGATGATGACCACCGGTGTGTTGTTGACAAAGGCTGAAGAGGCAAAGGTACCGCCCAGAAATCCGCCAATCGCCATGAAGGGCCGGTTCCCCGCCTGGCGCGCCGCAAAGCCAGCGAGCGCTTCGATGACCCCTGTTCGCACCAATGCGCCGGACAATATGAACATCGCACCAATGGTCAGCGGGGCCGGGTTGGAAAACACCGACAGCATATTATCGCTGCTCAGCAAGCCAATGACCATCATCAGCGCCGCGGCAGCAACGGCGGTCACGGCTGGCGGGCGACGCTCACCAACAAAAGCAGCAAATAAGGCAAATAATATCAACAGCCCCGCATAAGGTTTTGCGATATCCCAATAACTAGCCCAATCCAAATTTTGCTCCTGCGTTATCGGTTTCTTTTCCGATGTTCTAACAGGAAGATGGCGCGCTCTGCCAGCAAATTAGCCCTGCGATGCCCGGTTTGTTTGTCATCATAAAGGAACCAAATCCGCGGTCCGGCGTAAAATGAACAGAGAAAAAATTCACGGAGTATGGAATGAACAAGAAATTTATCCTCAGGAGCCTTGCTGCAACCGTAGTTTCGTTCGCGGCAAAAATTATCGTCAAGAAACTGCAGGAAAAGAAAACTGAATCAAAAGACGAGCATCAAGATCCCGACACCAATGTCTATCCGCCACAGGGCTCCGGACTCTAATCAGCCGTCGTTTAATGAATTGATCAGCCTGCTCAACTGAAGCTCACCGTCTCTTGTCTGACCGCCATTATCGAGAAATTTCTGCATTTTGGACCGTGCCTCGGGCATGCGGATAAGCTGCTGAAACAGGAATGACTCTTCGGCCAAGCCCTTATCCAAAGGGCCGGCGGCATTGTTAATCGATTGCTTGGCGTATCTTGTCGCTTCGCCGGGGAAGCTGGCAATCCGTTGCGCCAATGCGCCCACCTTTCCATCAATTTCGTCAGCTGCATAGATCCGGTTGAGATAGCCCCAGCGCTCGGCTGTTTCCGCATCAAGATCCTCTGCGCCCAATATCACTTCCATCGCCCGCCCGTGACCGATTATGCGGGCAAGATTCTGGGTACCGGTTCCGCCGGGCAAGATGCCTAGCGGCACTTCCATCTGATTGATCGTTGTTTTCCCCCGAACCCCGAAACGCATGTCCATATTTGAGATAATTTCGTTGCCGCCACCGCCAACGCGCCCTTCGACCTGCGCGATCGTGACCTTGTCCATCGTGCGAAAGCGCTGACACATGGCATGGAACGGATTGGGCTCCATACCGCGTTCTGCGGGGCCATCAACGGGCATCGACAATATGAGCGCGACATCAAAATGCGCCATGAAAAATTCCGGGTCGGCGCTTTTGAACAAAATGACGGTCAAATCAGGATCGGCCTCTAGCTCTTCGGCCAATGCCATCCATTCGCCAAAAAGCTTTTGCGTGATCAGATTAACCGGCGGATTGGATATAACCACCTCGGCCAATCTGTTGGTTTTGTCGACCGCGAACAGGTCATAATCATAGGCCATCATTGGTCCTCACCGTTTCGCGACAATCCGTCGCCATAGGATTTACTTTCGCAGCAAAAACACCGCGTGCTCAGCAAGCAGATTGGCCATCGCCCGGCTCGTCTGTTTATCACCGCTCAGGAACCATTCTCCCTGCTGCTTCAGCTTGCCATCGCGCACCAAAGCACGGAAATCGTCGATCGTCACATGGTGGATATTGGGTGTATCATACCAGGTCTGCGGCAACAGCCGGGTGACCGGCATCCGGCCGCCGACAAGCAGCGACATGCGTACGCGCCAATGGGCGAAATTCGGAAAGCTGACAAAGGCCTGCTTGCCGATACGTAGCAATTCTTCAAGAATGGCATTGGGCCGGTGGGTGGTTTGCAATGTCTGGCTCAGGATCGCATAGTCGAAACTGCCATCGGGATAGGCCGACAGATCCGTATCGGCATCGCCCTGCACTACAGAGAGGCCTTTGCTTACCGCGCTGGCCACATTGGCCGGGTCGATTTCCAGACCCCGCGCGTCGACCTTTTTTTGGTCGCGCAGAGCCGCCATCAACGCGCCGTCCCCGCAACCGATATCAAGCACACGGGCATTGGGGCTGATATTGTCAGCGATAATCTGCAGATCGGGCCGGAGCTTGCTCATGCTTTGTCCAACGACGCGCTAGCGTCAATTGAAGGAGATGTTCGTTCGCGCGAAGACGCGAATGCGCAAAGAGTGAAGGACTGCCCCATCTTTTCGCGTCGTCGTGTCTTCGCGCGCAAACCAGATAACGGCAGATAATATGCGTGACCTTCGGTCATCCTGTTTCCCCCGCCTTCAAAAACCCGTCTACAATCCGGTTCATTTCGGGATTTTCCAGCAGGAAACTGTCATGACCAAAGGCGCTCGACAATTCGACAAAGCTGGCCGCTGCCCCAGCTGCATTAAGTGCATGCACGATGGTCCGCGATTCGCTGGTGGGGTAAAGCCAATCCGTGTCAAAGCTGATCAGACAAAAACGCGTCTTGGATCCCTTGAACGCATGCGCGAGCGTTCCGCCATGGGCTTCGGCCAGATCAAAATAGTCCATCGCGCGCGTGATGTAGAGATAGCTGTTCGCATCAAAGCGATCGACAAAGCTGATCCCCTGATGCCGCAAATAGCTTTCGACCTGAAAATCGGCATCGAAGCCGAAAGTTTTGGCTTCCCGGTCCTGCAAACGCCGACCGAATTTTTCGGTCAGTCCCGCTTCGGACAGATAGGTAATATGCGCGGCCATGCGCGCCACGGCGAGACCGCTGCTCGGCGGATCATCATCGGCATAATAAGCCCCGCCGCGCCAGCGCGGATCGGCCATGATCGCCTGGCGCCCGACTTCATGAAAGGCGATATTTTGCGCCGAATGCCGCGCGGCCGATGCAATAATCACCGCTGATTTCACACGCTCGGGATAAAGCGCAGTCCAGCTAATCGCCTGCATTCCGCCCATTGACCCGCCGATGACGGCATGAAGTCGTTCGATGCCGAGATGGTCGAGCAGCAGAGCCTGCGCGCGAACCATATCGGCAATGGTCAGCACCGGAAAATCCATCCCCCACGGTTTTTCCGTGGCGGGATTGATGGTCGCAGGCCCTGAAGATCCCATGCAACTGCCAATCACATTGGCGCAGATGACGAAATGCCGGTTGGTATCAATGGGTTTCCCAGGGCCAACCATATCCGTCCACCAGCCACCTTTGCCGGTAAGCGGGTGGGTAGAGGCCACATATTGATCCATGGTCAGCGCATGGCAAATCAGGACCGCATTGCTTACATCCGCGTTGAGCGAGCCATAAGTCTCGTAGGCAAGCTCCACAGGTGCCAGTTCGCCGCCACTATCCAGCGGTAACGGGCCCAGCAAGCGGACGCTTTTATCCAATCCAAAACGCGCATCTTCACTCATAAATTCAGTGGCTAAGGCCCGATTCGCCGCCGGTCAAACGATATTGCGGTTGACTGACAAGCTGTGACGGCTAGTCCGGCTGCATATTCAGATACAAGCATTGAGAGTCTGTTATGGGAAATCAAACACCACAGCCAAAAGACTGGATCCTGGACATAGCCGCTTATGTCCCCGGTAAAGCCGGTAGCGATGATGGCAAAAAGCTGATCAAATTGTCGGCCAATGAAAATCCGCTGGGCTGCAGCCCGGACGCGACCCATGCGATGAAAGCCGCTGCCGCCAGCGTGGATCGCTATCCTGATGGCGGTTCCAATGCCTTGCGCGCGGCCATAGGGACCAAATATGGTCTCGATCCTGCGCGGATTATCTGTGGCACGGGTTCCGATGATGTGTTGCAACTGGTCGCCAACGCCTTCACCGGACCGGGCGATGAAGTTATCTATGTGCGCTATGGCTTTGCGGTCTATGAAATTGCCGCCAAGCGCTATGGCGGCACACCAGTGGTTGCCGATGATAGCGACTATGGCACAGATGTCGATGCGATACTCGCCAAGGTTACCAACAAGACCAAGCTGATCTATCTGGCAAACCCCAATAATCCGACCGGTACATTAATCGGCGCGGCCGAGGTGCAGCGTCTGCATGACGCGCTGCCTGGCAGCGTTCTGCTGGTGCTGGATGGAGCTTATGCCGAATATTTGGAAAGCGATGAAGATGATGGCGCGCTGGAGCTGGCCAAGACAGCATCCAATGTCCTCATGACCCGAACCTTTTCCAAGATTCACGGGCTAGCCGCCGAACGCATTGGTTGGGGCTATGCTTCTGCGGCGATTATCGACGCGATGAACCGTATCCGGCAACCGTTTAATGTCACAACCGCCGGCCAGGAGGCTGCGCTGGCAGCATTGGCCGACGATGATTTCGTAAAAAACAGCCGCGATCATAACCGCATATGGCGCGACTGGATGACCAGCGAGATTGCAGCGCTGGGCAATCACGGGCTGCGGGTCATTCCCTCCCATACCAATTTCCTGCTGGTATTGTTTGAAGGCGCGCTCTCGGCAGAGGCCACAAACAACGCTCTGATGGACAAAGGCTATGTTGTGCGCTGGCTGCCCGGACAGGGTCTCGTCAATGGGCTGCGCATCACCATCGGCACCGAAGAAGAAAACCGCGGCTTCATGGACGCCCTGCGCGGGATATTGGAAGCTGCCGACTGATGCTGCCTTTTGCAAATATTACGATTATCGGCCTGGGGCTAATCGGGTCATCCATAGCCCACGGCGTCAGGGCCAATATGCCTTCTGCGCGCATTACCGGTTATGACGTGGACCCGGCCGTCCGCGCCCGGGTGCAAGAGCTTGGCTTTTGCGATGACGTGTCCGATAGTGCCGGGGCGGCGGTCATTGACGCCGATCTTGTCCTGCTGTGCGTGCCGGTTGGCGCCATGGCGTCAATCGCCTCGGACATGGCGGAAGACCTGCCCAAAGACGCGGTTATCAGCGATGTCGGCTCGTCCAAGGGCAATGTGATTGCCTCGCTGCAAGCCGCCCTGCCCGGCGCGCGGATCATCCCGGCCCATCCCGTCGCTGGTACCGAACATAGCGGCCCGGACGCCGGTTTCGCGACGCTGTTTAACGACCGCTGGTGCATATTGACGCCGCCGGATGACGCGCAAGAAGGCGATATCGAACGCGTGCGCGCCTTCTGGGAAAAGCTGGGCGCGAATATCGAGATTATGGATGCGAAACATCATGATCTGGTGCTCGCAGTGACCAGCCATTTGCCCCATCTCATCGCCTATACGATTGTCGGCACCGCGTCCGATCTTGAAGATGTTACCCGCAGCGAAGTGATCAAATATTCCGCCGGCGGTTTTCGTGACTTCACTCGCATCGCAGCCTCCGATCCAACCATGTGGCGCGATGTCTTCATGTCGAACAAGGATGCGGTGCTGGAAATGCTGCAGCGTTTCTCGGAAGACCTGACCGCCCTGCAGCGCGCGATCCGCTGGGACAAGGGCGACGAGCTGTTCGACCTGTTCACCAAAACCCGCGCCATCCGCCGCCGGATTATCGAAGAGGGCCAGGACGATGCCGCGCCTGATTTCGGCCGGAGTCATGAATAGAATTTGGGATATACCCGTTCAGCAAGAGCGGCTCGATTGTGGGACCAATATTGCACGCCATCGACATGGATCGGCCTATGCGGCGGTTATACTAAGCGGCGGTTATTATGAAGCCGGAGATGCGGGCCGGTGGCATGTCGGTCCCGGCGATGCCTTGATCCATGAACCATTTGAGTCACACAAAAATCTTGTTGAGAAGCCCCATACGGCCATACTCAATATGGCATTGCCCGCTGACCATAATCTGCCCTCCGCTTTTCATATTTCGGACCTCGATGCCTTTGTCCGTCTCGCTGGAAAGGATTTGCAGGCGGCATTGGCTTTGCTGCAAGGCCGTGGCGGACTGGTGCCGTCACTGAATGACTGGCCCGACATGCTTGCCGCGTTGATAAAGCAATCACCGGATCAGAGCATCCACCATTGGGCAGAAGAAATCGGCATCAATCCCAGCACGGTCAGTCGCGGGTTTCGCAAAGCTTTCGGGGTAAGCCCCTCCCGATATCGTCTGGAGTATCGTGCGCGCAAAGCCTGGAAGGCAATTTTGGAAACTAGCAATTCTCTATGCGACATCGCTCTCCAATGCGGTTTTTCTGATCAAGCCCATATGACACGGTCCGTAGCTTTGGTGACTGGTGCAACGCCGTCCATCTGGCGCAAGATCAAATATGTTCAATACGGCGGTTAGACTGGCTGGTAGTTCTGGAACGTAAGGCACGTTTGCCTGCAATACCGGGAATGCCGTTTATGACAAAAACAATCATGCTGCTGCTATCGCTGATTGCCAGCGAAGCTATGGCATCAAAGAACCAGATAGCTGCTCCTGAAGCCATAATTTCAGAAGCCACTGGCGCCATTGGCGTGCTTGATGGGGCCCGGGCGATCAGGCTGCTCAAGGATCATCCCCCATCGGTTTTCAATACCGACGATACCGCGCTGCGAAAATGCATTTTGAACCGTTTAGACCTCAAGCAGAAAGTGGCCATACCGGAGCAGATAGAGTCGCCGATCATTCGCCAGATATTCCAGTCCTATATGATTTATTGGCGGGCCAGCATGAACGATAGTTCAAACATCGCTGCCTATCACGGCGCGCTGGTTCAGGATTTGCAAAACGCTATTGGCAGACCCGATTTAGCAACGATTGAAGACATTGAACCGGTTTTGCAGAAACTCCTGTCCGAGGCTGGTTATCATTCCCTGCAGGGGCGCACTGGCCAGCTCCGCGAGCTTATGGTCTGGACCGACCAGAAAGAACGAACTTATAAAGTAAGGCTGCCGGAAGGCGTACAAAGCACACGGGTCATGATGATGGACAATTTCATCAGCTTTGGCTGGTATGGCTATCATAGCTGCGAACGATCAAAAACCGGCGGCTGGGCAACAAAGGATATGATCCATTTAGTCGTTCCCGCCTATAAGAGTCTGGATGACGAAAGTTTCAAAGTCAGCTTCCTCGCCCATGAAGCACAGCATTTTTTGGATAAAAATCGCTTCGCTGATCTCGACGGTTGGGAGTGGGAATATCGCGCCAAGCTGGTTGAACTGGCCTTGGCTGACGTAACGCGGGAAAAACTGTTGAAACGTTTTGCAAGAAGCCAGAGCGACGACATCCAATCGTCGCACGGCTATGCAAACAAACAGGTGCTGTCCGATCTCCGTACCCATTTGCAAGTGGATGATGCTACCGCGCTTCTCGCCGTACCGAGCGAGCAATTGCAGCAGGCCGCCTTGCAATTGCTTAAGGCAGATACGAAACGTAGGACGGCACGCGGTCAAGCAGAAGCGACAGAGTGATGATCGCTAGGGTAAACAGACCAAGCCCTGCCGAGATCGACATGACCGTGCGGCGCGGCGGCAGGTCCAGCTCTGACAGCAAGGGTGCGCCCATCGGTGATGGTTTTGCCCTGGCGAAAGACAGCAGCCACGCCGCCCCGACCGTCACCAGTAACCCGATGACATTCCACCACATCCAGAACAGGTCCGGCTGAAACCTCCACAGATAGAGATTGAAAAATAATCCGGCGAGAAAGCCGATATTGATGTTCCGCGCGCTGCGCTGCCGCGACAATATCGCCATCAGGAATACGCCCAGGACCGGCCCGTACAGCGCCGATCCCACCTTGTTAACCGCTTCGATCACCGTATCGGCAATATCGCCAGCAAAAGCGGAGAAAAACAGGATCAGCGCGCCCCAGAACAAGGCGGCAAGCCGCGCCGTCATCACTTCCTGTTTTGCGCTTTTTGCTTTCCAGCCGAACGCAGCGAGATCCTCGATCGATATGGCTGACAGGGAATTGACCGCGGAACTCAGTGTCGACATCGCCGCCGACATGATCGCGATCAGCAGCAGACCAATAATGCCGTGCGGCAGATATTCTAGGATGAAGAGCGGCATCAGATAGTCTGGCCGATCCGCCGGGATCAGCGCCAGAAAATCCGGATTGGCCGCGGCTGCGACGCCGATGGCGAGGCCGGTAATGCAGTATAATAATGTGATCGGAAAACGCAGCAAGCCATTGGCGATCAACAGCTTCTGGATATCACCGATGCTTTTTGCCGACAGCGACCGCTGCGCCTGCGTCTGATCACAGGCATAATAGGACGCATATAGCACGAAGCCGCCGAACAGCATGGGCAGCAGCGCAAATTCATCCGTCACCAGCCCCGCAAAGCTCCAGTCGACGACCCGCAGCCGCCCGGGATCAACATTGGTCCAGATCGCGTCAAAGCCGCCAATCGCGGGCAGCGCGTAAGACAGACAGACCGCGAGCCCGAACACGACCAGAATCATCTGGACCGCATCAGCATAAACCACCGCCTTGATCCCGCCGAGCAGGGAATAGATCAAAGTGATGATGCTGATGACAAGAACCGATTGCAGAAACGGGATCCCGAGCACGGCCTCGATAATGATCCCGGTGGCGTACACCATGACGCCCGTGCCAAAGGCGCGCACGATCTGAAACGCAATACTGATGATCAGCCGGGTCGAGCGGCCATATTGCCGTTCCAGATAATCATAGATGCTGATCACCCCGGAACGGTAAAGCGCCGGCACGATGACAAACATCACCAGCAGCATTGCGAGCGGCAGGGCAAATTCAAAGGTCAGCCATTTGAGCCCACCCCCCTCGCGCAGGCCGACAAAGGCGGGCGCAGAGATGAAGCTGATCGCAGAGAGCTGCGTTGCCATGGCTGAGAGAGACAGGGGAAACCAGCCGAGCGACTTGTTGCCGAGAAAATAATCGCCTTCGCTGGACTGGTTGCGCAACAAGACCCCGAAGCCCAGCATGACCGCGAGATAGGCCGCGACCACCAGATAGTCGAGACTGTTCATAAGGGTTGTGTTTTTACCCGGACGATACCCACCAATTGCTTTATTGCGATTTCAAGCATCCATCTTAGACGATGATCGTGAATTTGGTCCAGTAGCAGAAACGATATTCAATCATTCAAAACATTGATCGCCGCATGCACGCGGTCACGAATATCGTCGCGGTCGAGGCCCGGTTCGATTTCCGGTTGCACTTCATAGGTAATCACACCGCTGTTTTGCACAAATGTGTCGCGCGGGGAGACAAGGCCGCTGTTGAGCGCCACCGGCACCAGCGGCAGGCCCATCAGCTTGTAGATGCCGGCAAATCCGGTCTGCAATTCTGGCCGCTCTCCATGATGGGCGCGGCTGCCTTCGGCGAAAATGACGATCGGGCGGCCTTCGGCAACCGCTTTTTTGGCCTGTTTGATAATCTGACGCATGGCCGCGCCACCGCCATTGCGGTCAATACCCAAAAGCCCGTGCTTTTTGGCGATCCAGCCCCAGAGCGGAATGACGAGCAGCTCTTTCTTGGCAATTACCACCGGCTTGTCGAAAATCCGCAGCAGGTCAATCGTCTCGAACATGCTTTCATGTTTGAAGACATAAAGCAGCGGTTCGTTGCGGATTTCGCCCTTTATCTCGACCTTGATACCGAGAATGAAACGCGCGCAGAAATAGTGATACCGGCTCCAGACTTGCGCCATATAGTGGGTGCCGGATTCTGAAAATACCGCGACGATAAACGCCAAAATGATGATCGGCGTCGAGCCGCCATAGAATAGCGGAATGAACAGGATCGACCGGATTTTTGCCAACATGCTTAAACCCCCGCCAAAGCGGCCAGACGCCGCATGAGATATTTGTTATATTCCTTGAACAAAGTGCTGAGGGACGGCGCGCTCGGAACCGCGTCAGATATGATCTTGATATCCGTCGGCACGGCCCGCTCCAGTTCAAGCTTGGCGCGGCGCATATGCCAGTCCGATGTCACCAGCCGCAGCGATGTGTCTTCGCGACGGGCGGTCCAGCGTGCTGTTTCCAGCGCATTGGACCGCGTGTCCACAGCCTGGAACCCCAGATCAATGCAGCACTCAAACAAATCATTCGGACGATCATATTCAGCCGCCAGTTCTCCGGGTTTCACATCACGATCCACGCCCGATATTAGCAAATGCCCGGATTTCTTCGCTTCCAGTATCTGCAAGGCATGTTCAATCCGCTTGGGACCGCCAGTCAGGACGACGATGGAATCCGTCCGCACGTCATCTCCCGCTGGACGCGGCAAATCTACTGCAAACCAGACAAAGCCGATCATCCAGAACAGCAGCAAAAAACAGAAGAAACGAAGGATCATATGGTGTGACTACAATATTTTTCTGAGCGCGCCCATGACCGTCATGCGCGCAGTCACCATCGCAAGTGTCATTCCCAATATCGGAACCGCGCCGATAATCAACCAGCTATACCAGGATAGCCCCAACGATTGCACCAACCCGGAGCCGAGCGCAGAAAGCTGCATGCCCAGCAACAGGATGATCGCCGTGCCGCAAATCAACCCCAATAGCCCGCCGAGTAGCGCATCGAGCGCAATGCGCCGCTGAAAAAGGCGGCTAATCTGTCTGTCGGTGCCGCCGAGCAGATGAATCACCCCGATGGTTTCCTTATGCGTGTTGAGCGCAGCGCGGGCGGATATGATCACGGCTGCCGCTGTTGCCATAGCGAGCAATGCGACGAGACCAAAAGCGATCCATTGCAGCGACTGGACCAGCGCAATGACGGGTGCAATCAAGCCGCTGCTGGGTTCTACGCGGGCGTTGTCCGCCAAGGGCCTGATCGCTGCGCGCAACGATTCCAGCTCTTCTGAGCCGGCCGGGCGTACCAGTTTCAGATCAATCAAGGCCGGCAGCGGAATATCTTCCAGCAGGCTGCTGCCTTCACGGCTATCGGCTGCTCCAGCGGTCTGCCCCAACCACGGTGCAATTAACTCTTCAATCTCTTCGGGTGGCAAGACGCGTACTTCCTCAACCAGCGCCATGCCACGCAGGCGGGCTGCTGCGTCATTGGCCTGCTGCGCCTTGATATCCGGGTTGGCTTGAACGATCTGAACCGTCGCGCGACTGGACAACTGATCGGACACGTTTTGACCCGCTTCGGCAAAGGCCAGACCGGTGGCAGTCGCAAGAACCATCAGGAAAATCATGATCGCAATGACCCAGGGCATGGGCCCGGACAAGCGTCCTTCCGGGATCAGACGGCGATCATGGCCAGGAATGACAAAAAAGCTCAACATCGTGCCGCCACCTAGGCTCTGTCCCGCGGCAGAGGCGGGTTGCGCAAGGACCCGGTCGGATCGGACAGACTGCCTTTTTCCAATTTCATCATCTGCGCGCCCGGCACTTTGCTCAACAGATGAATATCATGGGTGGCCACCACGATCGTCGTGCCCAATGTATTGAGTGCCTCAAACAGCTGGAGCAGGCGCACGGCCATTTCCGGATCAACATTGCCGGTTGGTTCATCGGCCACCAATATTTCGGGCCGGCCAATGACCGCCCGGGCGATCGCCACCCGCTGCTGCTCTCCGCCTGACAGGGTCGCGGGACGGGCTTCTGCACGGTCGCCAAGACCAACCCAGTCAAGCATTTCAGCGACTGGCGTGGTGAGATCTTTCTCTTTCACCCCGGCAACACGCAGCGGCAGGGCGATATTATCAAAGGCCGACAGATGCGGTACCAACCGGAAATCTTGAAAAACCACACCGATGCGCCGCCGGAATCCGGGCAAACGCTCCCGTGACATCGTCACAGCATCTTCCCCGAAAAGGCGGATGAGACCGCGGCTGGGCCGCTGTGCGAGATAGAGCAGTTTGAGCAGCGATGTTTTGCCGGCACCAGAAGCGCCGGTCAAAAAGTAAAAACTGCCCGGATAAAGCGTGAAACTGAGGTCCGACAGCGTTTCCACGCCCGCCCCGTAGCGCAAGCCAACATTTTCAAATTGAACAATTTCATTCATCGGGATTTTTCAAATCATTTGATCGGGTTGGGACGCTGTATATTTCCTTGCTTCAATAGGACGTTACCTCGCCTGAAATCAACTGCTGCGTGCCGCGTCGCCCGTCGGACCGACCTTAAGGCGTGGAAAAAAAGGCACTTGTCTCAAAAGCATGCAGCACAGACTTGCAGTTTCATGGATTGCCGTGTTTAGAGGGACGTCATGATATTGAATTGCCCGGCCTGCAAGACACGTTATCTCGTGCCAGACAGTGCGATTGGCCCCACCGGCCGGTCGGTGCGCTGCGCGTCATGCCGTCATAACTGGTTCCAAGAGGGTGCCCCGCCGCCACAACCCGTTGTGACACCTCCGCCAGCACAAAAGCCATTGCCCGGCACTGCGCCGCTTGCCGACCCTCCGTCCGGGTCAGCCGCGGAACCGGAGCGGCCAAGCCAACCCCACCAACGCGAAACAACAACCGCGTCATCCGCCGCGCCGCCGCCAACGGCTCCTGTGACGCCCCCCTTTGTCTCGGAAACCAGCAGCTTTGCGCACGAACCCCCGTTTAAGCCGAGGCGCAATCCGGCCAAATTATGGACGATCGCGGCCATTGCTTTTGCCAGTCTCGTCATCATCGGCGGCGGCCTGTTTTACGCATTTGGACCGAAAAACTGGTTTGAAAGCTATCAAATGGCCTCGGTGGACGATACGCCACTCTTGATCGAACTCAGCGAGAAGCAGGATCGCCGAACGCTGCAGGACGGCACCGAATATTTCGCCGCCAGCGGAACGATCATCAATCCGTCCGATACCGAACAATCCGTGCCATCCATGCTGGTCATCTTGCGTGATGCCAGCGGCCGGATTGTCTATAGCTGGAAAATGAAGGCGCCCGCCAAATCGCTTGCGCCCGGGGCGAAAATCAATTTCAATGAAGCCAAGCTGGACGTTCCGCGCTCTGCCAGTCAGCTGGAAGTGGGCTGGGCGGATGTGACACGCGAATAGCCGATGGGCTGGTTCAGCCCCGCCGTTCCGCGCTAGTGAAACTCGGTCACCAGGACTTGCGACTGACCATCCAGAGCGACTTTGCCTTGCGTGCGGGCCAGAGCAAAAACACTGCCGCTTGTCCCGGTTAACCCCGGTTTTGTGTCGCGCTGCTGTGCAGATGCGCCAAAGCTGACCGATTCTCCGCTGATAATGCGCGCCGAGACTGTGACTTGTGTTCGGGCGTTGGACGAGGATGCCGTTTGCGCGGCAACAGGCGCGCCAGCCAGTATCCCGATCATCATTGTCAAAGAAAGCAAGATAATGCGCATGAGCTAAAGAAAGCCCATAAAACCGCCCCCTGGCAAGGTAAATAAAAGGTTAACGCGCGCTTTTTTCGTCCTCTCACCCGATAAAACGGACAAAGTGAGTGAAACTGTATGACAAAGGGACATATTTGGGCGCAGCGTCAATCCGCATGGCTCATGGTAGCCGCGCCAACAATATCTGTTGCGGGCCTATCCACCCTTTGCTAGAGGCACGCGCCTACCAAGGGCTTATGGCCCGGTTCGAATGACAGTGCGGTCGTGGCGGAATTGGTAGACGCGCAGCGTTGAGGTCGCTGTGGGGTTAATACCCCGTGGAAGTTCGAGTCTTCTCGACCGCACCAGTATTTACTTTTGAAATCTTTAGCGACAGCAACGGGGCGCAATGGCTCTGCGGCCGCCCGCAACCATATCACTTATCTTCAGACCGGACATTGGACTGGCAAAGCTCCGCCAGGTTAACGCCTTGGGCGCTAAGTGTCTAAATTTGTTACGCTGTTGTATAGTATCGCGCGCAGTTTATGATAGTCTGATAAGGCGCTGCCAGAACCAAGTAACAAGGACTCACCCGTTGGCTTTCAGAAATCGTGACAACGACTGGCAGTCGGATGTGGAAAGAGTGGATGCTGCTCGCCCGATGTTCCAGGAACAGTCGCTCTGGGCGATCAAAGTCTATCGATATGGTAGAGCTGTCGATAAACGCGCCGACGGTTTTCGCAAATGGGCTGGAACAAAACTCTACTGGTTCCTGTTCCGCTTTGTCGAAACACTGGTCGGTATTAGTCTGCCGAAAGAAGCCAACATCGGACCGGGTTTAAGGATCTGGCACTTTGGTGGGGTTTTTATCAATCCCGGCGTTGTGTTGGGGTCGGGCTGCACGCTCCGTCAGGGCGTAACGATCGGCAATCGGATCGAAGGCGGCGGTGTTCCAGTCATCGGCAATAATGTCGAGATTGGCGCCTATGCCCAGATTCTGGGCGATATCCGTATCGGCGACAATTGCAATATTGGCGCATCCGCAGTGGTGCTTTGCGATATACCCAATGGCAAGACGGCTGTGGGTAATCCGGCCGAGATTATCTGATGGTGGACTCAACTGATTTTGGAAATTTTTAAATGCGTTCAAACGATCAAGGCTCCGGCCGCATCCCAATTGCATATCTGATCAATCAATATCCATCGATAAGCCATACTTTCATCAGAAACGAAATTCTGGAACTCGAAAAACAAGGCTTTAACGTGACCCGGATATCGGTCCGCGGTTGGGATGCCGAGCTCATCGACGAAGCTGATATCGCCGAGCATCGCAAGACATCTTATCTGCTAAAAGGCGGCTTATGGCCGCTAGCCGCGAGCCTCATCACCATTCTCTTTACCCACCCGATTGCTCTTTGGGCCGCGTTCCTTTTGGCGATGAAAATGGGGCGGTCGAGCGACCGCTTCATGCTTTTCCATCTCGTCTATCTGACCGAGGCCTGCCTGTTATTCCGGCAGATGCAGCGCGACGGCTTGACTCATGTCCATTGTCATTTCGGCACAAATGCCACGGACGTCGGATTGCTGTGCAGCATGATCGGCGATATCTCCTACAGCTTTACGATTCACGGGTCGGAAGAGTTCGACAAGGTCAAAAGCCTCAATCTGCGGGAAAAGGTGAAACAGGCCCGATTTGTTATCGCCATATCCACATTTTGCCGAAGCCAAATCTACCGGTTTGCGCGTCAGCAGGATTGGGCAAAGATCAAGATCGTGCACTGCGGACTGGGTAGCGGCTTTATCGATAGTGCCGTCTCGGATCTACCAGACAAGCCAAATTTCGTGTCGGTCGGTCGGTTTGCCGAGCAAAAGGGTCAAATAATATTGATCCGGGCCTGCAAAATTCTTGCCGAGAAAGGCGTCGCATTTGAACTGACAATGGTTGGCGACGGTGAAATGCGGCCGCAAATTGAACAGGAAATAGCCCATGGCGGTTTAGAGAAATCGGTCAAGCTGGTCGGCTCGAAATCGGGAGCCGAAGTGAGAGATATTATCTTTCAATCCAAAGCACTCGTCCTCCCCAGTTTCGCCGAAGGATTGCCGGTGGTCATCATGGAGGCGATGGGGCTCGCAAGACCGATCATATCAACCTATATTGCCGGCATCCCGGAGCTGGTGCGGGACGAAAGCGAAGGCTTTCTGGTGTTTGCCAGCGACGAAACGGCCCTTGCCGACGCGATGGAGCGGCTGTTGAAGCTTGATGACAGCGCGCTCAAGCAAATGGGCGAACGGGCGCGGACGCGTGTCCGCGAGCGGCATAATGCGGTCACGGAAGTCGCAAAGCTTAAACAACATTTTCTGGATATGGAATAATGGCGGAGGCTGAATCGGCTTGCTATATAAGTTCATTAGCGTTCAATCGTTCAGCTAGCCAAAACTTGATACTCGTTGCCTTCGATAACTAGTTTCGAAGGCCTACTGTTCGCAAAGACCGCATCAATCTTTGACGCAAATCGTTTTCATTCGGCCCAAAAAATAATATGTGTTTATTAATTAAAGATATACCGCCGATTGACTCAAATAATATCATAAAATCGCCGCCGTTCGACAAAATAGGGAGGGGAGTTAAATTGCCAGTACAAGCCGACTCACTAAAGAATAAAATTAGCGGTCTTCCGCTCAATTTTCTAAAATTGATTTTGCCCAAAAGATTTCGAGATACACTCGGAAGTTTGTTTGAAAAAACGCTGCGGCTGTTTCCTCGAAAAACCAGAATCAAGCTTAGATATTACAAGTCTTTTTCGGCTTTTCCTGATATGAGAAACCCAAGAACATTTAACGAAAAATGTACTGTACTAAAGTTCGTCAGCCCGAATCTTGCTCCGTATGTTGATAAAGTCCGAGCCAAGGATTTTATCGGAACGAAAGTTAGTAGTGAGCACATAATTCCAACTCTTTATTCAGGAAAAAATTTGCCGGATAGAGCTGATAGAAATTGGCCATTGCCCTTCGTTGTCAAAACTAACAACGGTTCGGGAGGAAACATATTTGTCAGAGATCATGTCGATCATGAAGAACTGGAAAGAAAAATTGCAGTATTTTTGAGTCATGATTTTGGAAAATTTAGCGACGAAGAATATTATCGGAATGTTGAACCTCAAGTTCTGGTTGAACCATTCATATCAAATTCTTCGGAGCTCCCTTGGGATTACAAATGTCACGTCTTCGACGGGAAACTAGAGTTCATACAGTTGGATCTGGACCGGGAATTTGCTCACAAGAGGGTGCTTTATGACCCGAATTGGGAGCAGCTCCAATTTCGGTTTGGCACTCATGGCCCCGCAACCGGCATTCCCCGGCCCAGAAATTTTGAAAAGATGATAGATATTGCTGAAACAATTGGTTCAAGCTTTGGCTATGTCCGAGTAGATTTGTATAATATAGAAGGCCAAATATTCGTGGGAGAATTGGGGTTCACCCCTGATGCTGGGCTAAGCAAGTTTGACCCTCAATCAATGGATTTAGAACTGGGGAAATTGTGGCCATGGCCTGACCCTGCATTTCCTGAACTGCGTTAAAAGCTCGCCTATAAGTGTGTAAGCCGTTCCCTGACCGTTAGTCAGCCTCACCAGATAAATCTTGAACGCAATGCGCTAGCGATCCGATTGGATCGAATAATGGCGGAGTCGGAGGGATTCGAACCCTCGATAGGTTGCCCTATACACGCTTTCCAAGCGTGCGCGATCGACCACTCTGCCACGACTCCGCAATGCTTATCAGAATCATCTGGTTGGTCGAAACTCTGACAGCGACGCTTCCCCTAGTGCGCGAAACGCTCTTTCGCAAGAGCTTGGTTGGGGTTAGGGTCAGGAATATCTCATTATCCGTTTGTCCCGAGCCTGTCGAAGGGCGTTCCAAGACCATAGACATCCTTCGACAGGCTCAGGACGAACGGCACATTGCAGGAACCCGCTTATGAAACGCTATGCTTTTATCCTCCCTCTCGCCGCACTGCTCGCGAGCGCCCCGCTCTCAGCGCAGGAGCTTCCCAAAAAGGAATATCCCAGCCCCAATGCGATAGTCGATGCGGCCCCGGCGAGCGACTGGAAAGCCATAGCGGCCAGCGATCTGCTGGTCATGGATCTGGCACCCGAAGCAAAGGGTGAAGCCCGCCGCGTGGTCATCCAATTGATGCCGCCGCCTTTCTCGCAAGGCTGGATCGGCAATATCCGCAGGCTCGCCGCCGCGAAATTCTGGGACGGCACCAGCATCAACCGGGTGCAGGATAATTATGTCGTGCAATGGGGCGATGCGGGATATGACAATCCGGAATCGGGAGAAGTGGAGCAGAAGGCTTTGCCGGAGGGTTTGGTGGAAGTGCCAGAGAGTGAGTATGAGATAAAAACCAAAGAGCTGATAAAGGTTACTGCTGGTTTTGAAACAAACGAAGCTGCCGAATCGTTTGTCGAAGGAGAAGTTGCTGAAGTATTCAGGGAAGCTGAGGAGTATCGAGATACGAGACCCGGCGAGCTCCCTCCCTGGATGATATTGTGGAAAGCCCTTGGCAAAAACCCTTACTCTAAGGTTGTCGCATTCGTAGACGGATGGCCAGTTGCTGCAAGCGATGGTGGAATAGAGGAGTCGACTTGGCCCATCCACTGCTACGGCGCGGTTGGTGTAGGTCGCAACCTCTCGCCCGATACCGGCACGAGCGCCGAACTCTATACCGTTATCGGCCATGCCCCGCGCCATCTGGATCGCAATATCGCGGTGGTCGGACGCATCGTTGAAGGCATCGAGCATCTCTCCAGCCTGCCGCGCGGCAAGGGTCAGTTGGGCTTTTATGCCGATCCCAAGAAGCGCGTGCCGATCCAGTCGATCCGGCTGGGCAACGCCCTGCCCGCCACGGACCAACCCCGGTTTGAATATCTCGACACCGCCAGCAAAGCCTTCGCCCAATATGCCGATGCCCGCGCCAACCGCCGCGATCCGTTTTTTATCAAACCGGCAGGCGGCGTGGATATTTGCAATATACCGGTGCCGGTGCGGCGGGTGAAGGCGGGAGAATAAAGATTTAATCTAAAAGCCTGGTGCCCCTGCGCAGGCAGGGGCCCATCTCGGACGCTCTCGTTTAACCGCATCGGCGGGAGATGGACTCCTGCCTGCGCAGGAGCACAGACCAAATGATTTTCCCCTTTCCTACATCGGGTCAAATCGGCTAGCTTTCCCCCATGACGCATTCATCAATCCTTCCTGCTCCGCCCGCCGCTGACCCGCTTTTTTTGGCCCTTTCCGGGCGCAAAGATTTTTCCGCTTTGGGGGGTGTGACCCTGTGTGACCCTGATGTATAATTTTCAAAATTTTGCATTACCGGGCGCCTGCTTTCGCAGCAGCCTCGCAGCCCTCTTGGCTTTCCTGCTGCCCATCGCCCCCGCCATAGCGCAAGATCAAGATGATCCCGCCATCGAACAACCCGCGCCAACCCCGCAAGAGGTGCTGGCCGCTGCGCCCGCCGACCATTGGTTGCCGATTCCGGTTCGCGACCTGATCATCTTCACCCTGCCCGATGATGCGGAAGGTAACAAACGGCAGGCGGTGATCCAGCTGATCCCGGCCGAGCTTTCGGGCGCGCATGTTCGCAATGTCCGCAAATTTGCCGCCCAGCGCTGGTGGGATGGCACGAAAATATACCGTGTCTCCAAGGATTTCGTCACCCAATTTGGCGGCAATCCCGACAATAAGCAGGTTCCCGAGAATCTCGAAACCGTGCCGGAGAGCGACTATTTCAACGCGGCGCTCGGTGCCAAGCGCGCTACGGACCAGGCCGCGCTGGATGCGGCCGTTGCGTATAGCAATGAATATCAGGGCACAGAAATCCGGCCACTGATGAAGATGATCTATGAAAGCTATGGCGCGAAAGTCGGCTTTGGCGCGGGCTGGCCGATTGGTACCAAGGATGGCAAGGCCTTTCCGATCACCTGCCGCGGGTCCTTGTCTCCGGCCCATTATGATCCGCCCGATGCCGGCACCGGCGCGGAAATCTCGATCATCACGGGCGAAGCGGCGCGCAGCCTGGATATGACCTTTGGCATGGTCGGGCGAGTGATTGATGGCCTGGAGCATGTCACCAACCTGCCGCTTGGCACGGCAGCAGGCGGATTTTATGCCGACAAGTCACAGCATATTCCGATCACCTCGGTGCGTCTGGCGAGCGAACTGCCTCTGGCCGAGCAGCCGCGCTATGAATATCTCGCCAGTTACAGCCCGTCGCTGCTGCAATATATTGAAGCCCATGGCGGCTATGGCAATATCTGCACCGTTCCCGTGCCGATAAGAAAAGTTGCCGAATGATGTAACTTTATTACGCAGCCCTCTCGCACATGTCATATTTTGCTGATATTGGACGAGGGCAAGACTCGGCAAAAAACAGGAGCCTCCCCATGCGTGTCGGTACCCCGAAAGAAGTGAAAAACCATGAATATCGCGTCGGGTTGACGCCGGAATCGGTGCGGGAACTGTCCGCCCATGGCCATGATGTGCTGGTCGAAACCGGCGCCGGTCTGGGCATTGGCGCGGAGGATGCCGAATATGTCGATGCGGGCGCAACCATTGCAGCCAAGGCATCCGAGATATTTGAAAAATGCGACATGGTCGTGAAGGTCAAGGAACCCCAGCCAGCCGAACGGGCCATGCTGCGCGAGGGACAGATTCTGTTCACCTATCTGCACCTTGCCCCCGATCCGGAGCAGACCGCCGATCTCGTCAAATCCAAAGCCATTTGCATCGCCTATGAAACCGTCACCGGCACCGGTGGCCTGCCATTGCTGAAACCGATGAGTCAGGTCGCGGGACGCATGTCGATACAGGCCGGCGCGACCGCACTTGAAAAAGCCCATGGCGGCCGCGGCATATTGCTGGGCGGTGTACCGGGCGTATCGCCGGGCAAGGTGACCATTATCGGCGGCGGCGTCGTTGGCTTTAACGCGGCGCAAATGGCCGCTGGTCTGGGTGCGGACGTGACCATATTGGACCGCAACCCGGATGTGCTGGAATCGGTCGGCACCCATTTTGAATCGCGGGCCAAAACGCGTTTCTCCAACAAAGCCAATCTGGCCGAATGTGTCGCTGAGGCGGATCTGGTCATCGGCGCGGTGCTGATCCCAGGGGCCGAAGCGCCGAAGCTGGTGACCCGCGACATGCTCTCGACCATGCGGCCCGGTTCTGTGCTCTGCGATGTAGCCATTGATCAGGGCGGCTGTTTTGAAACGTCCAAGGCGACGACCCATGAAGACCCGACTTATGTGGTCGATGACGTCGTGCATTATTGCGTGGCAAACATGCCCGGCGCGGTATCGCGGACATCGACCTATGCGCTCAATAACGTCACCCTGCCCCATGCACTTGCCATTGCGAACAAGGGTTGGGAGGCGGCTTTGCGCGATGATGCACATCTCGCCGAGGGGCTCAACGTATGGAACGGCCATGTCACCTATCGCGCGGTGGCCGAAGATTTGGGCTATGAATATATGCCGGTGTCAGAGATAGTGGGGTTGAAGGTATAGCTTAAGGGGATGGGATGATCGCTGAAATTTTGTAACAACCCATCCACAACCGTTCGTGGTGAGCCTGTCGAACCACATCCGTCGGCCAGTAAACTGTCCTTCGACAAGCTCAGGACGAACGGCAAAAAGGGCAACCGATTAAAAAGGAGCACCATATGGCAGCAGCAGATCAGAAACCCCTCGGTTCCGGCTTTCCAGCGAAGAGTGAACCGCAAGACGTGCTGGCTGCCATCGACCTGACCGGCAAGATCGCAATTGTCACCGGCGGCTATTCCGGCATTGGTCTGGAAACGACAAGGGCGCTGGCCGGCAAGGGTGCGAAAGTGATTGTACCGGTGCGCGATGAAGCCAAGGCGGCGAAGAACCTATCCGGCGTGGCGGGTGATGTTTCTTCTGCCACCATGGATTTGTCGGACATTGCCTCGGTGCGGAAATTTGCCGATGCCATGAATGCCAGTCTGAGTCAGTTGGACCTGTTAATCAACAATGCGGGGATTATGGCCTGCCCATTGGAGCGCGTCGGTCCGGGTTGGGAAAGCCAGTTCGGCGTCAACCATATGGGTCATTTCGCCCTGACCAAAGGCCTCATGCCCCTGCTCGAAAAGGCCGAGGCGCCGCGCGTCGTCGCGCTGTCCTCGATTGCCCACAAACGCAACGGCATTTTGTGGGATGATATCCAGTTCGAAAATAGCGAATATAATAAATGGACCTCCTATGCGCAGTCCAAGAGCGCCAATGCCCTGTTCGCCAATGCGCTCAGCCGGCGGATGGAGAGCTTTGGCGGACGCGCTTTCTCCGTGCATCCGGGCGGCATTTTCACGCCGCTGCAACGCCATTTGCCCGTCGAAGAGCAGATCGCGTTGGGCTGGCTGGACGAAAATGGCGAGCCTTCGGAAATGGCTAAAAATGGTTTCAAATCAACCACGCAAGGTTGCACAACCAGCCTGTGGGCCGCAACATCGCCGCTGCTGAACGACAAGCATGGCCTCTATTGCGAGGATTGCGATGTTGCCCAGTTGATGGACGAAGATTCGCCGCCCTTTGGCTGTGTCGCGCCGCATGCGTGCGATGACAAGGATGCTGAACGGCTCTGGGAGCTCAGCGAAACATTGCTGGCTGCGGCGTAAGGAGAAGCCCGGTCATGATGAATGAGCATCTGGGCGATGCCGAATATTCCGGCTTGCTCGTTCGCGATGTTGGCGGGTTTGCGCTGCAATCCGATGACGGACAGCGCTACCGCCTCGAATTGCTCCGCACGCCGATTGATGAAGTGGAAAAACGCGTGATTGTCACCGGACGGCTCATTCATGATGACCAGATCGAAGCCGAAGGCGTGCGACTGGCGGATGGCGGCTGACGATCATGGGCTTGCAAGAGACCATGCGGCCCGCGCGCGCTGAAGACCTCCCGGCGCTGCATGCCCTGGTGGAAAGCGCCTATCGGGGAGACAGCGCCAAGCGCGGCTGGACGCACGAAGCCGATTTGCTGGGCGGGCAGAGAACCGATTTGGAGGCTCTGCGGGAAATATTGGCGGATGAGAATCAGGTCATCCTGCTCGCTATGGACGGTGCTGATATGGCCGGTTGCGTGCAACTCATGCGCGTCAAAGAGGGAGTGGCCTATCTCGGCCTGCTGACGGTTGACCCCGACCGCCAAGCGGGCGGACTGGGCAAGAAATTGCTGGATGCGTCGGAACACTATGTTGCCGAAAACTGGCAGGCGAAAGTGATAGAAATGACCGTCATCCGCCAGCGCGCCGATCTGATCGCCTATTATGAACGGCGGGGATATGGCCAGACCGGCGAGCGGCGCCCGTTCCCGCTCGATGACCCGCGCTATGGCCTGCCGAAGACGCAGGAACTGGAATTTGTGGTGTTACGGAAGGAGATTAAAACCGCCTAAGCCGCTTTTCCCTCGAGGGCTTTTTGCCGGCGGCGCTGTACCGAACTGCCAAGCCCCAGGGCTTCGCGATATTTGGCGACCGTCCGCCGGGCAATGTCAAAGCCCTTGTCCTTGAGCAGCGCGACCAGCTTGTCGTCGGAGAGGATCTTCTTGGGATCCTCGTTATCGATCAGCGCCTTGATGTGGCTCTTCACCGCTTCGGCCGAGGCCGCTTCGCCGCCGGTTGAAGACTGGATGCCGCTGGTGAAAAAATACTTGAGCTCAAACGTGCCGCGAGAGCAGGAGAGATATTTGTTGGACGTCACCCGGCTAACCGTCGATTCATGCATCTCGATCTTGTCTGCGACATTTTTGAGCGTCAAAGGCCGCAAATGCGCCACCCCTTCGCGGAAGAAATTTTCCTGTTGCTTCACGATTTCGGTGGCCACCTTGATGATGGTGCGCTGCCGCTGGTCGAGCGCTTTAACCAGCCAGCTTGCGTCAGCCATGCAGTCATTAAGCCACTCTTTCGAGGCCTTGTCCTGCGCCCCGTCTTTCAGCTCGGTGAAATAGGTGCGGTTCACCAGCACTTTGGGCAAGGTCGCGCTATTGATCTCAATCAGCCATTTTCCGCTGCGCTCGGCAATGAAAATGTCCGGCACAACGGCCTGCACATCACCGCCGCCAATCTTGCAGCCGGGCTTGGGATCATAGGCGCGAATCTCCGATATCATGTCCATCAGATCTTCATCATCCACACCGCATATGCGCTTCAATTGTGGTAAAGCACCTTTGGCCAGCAGGTCGAGATTATCAATCAGCCGCGCCATCGCCGGATCATATCGATCCGCTTCCTTGGCCTGCAGCGCCAAGCATTCGGCCAGATCCCGCGCGCCCACGCCCACCGGTTCCAGGTTCTGCACCTCGGCCAATACACGCTTTACATCATCAAGCTGCACACCCAGCCGGTGCGCAAATTCGAGCAAATCGGCCTGCAAATAACCGCATTCATCAATCTGATCGATAAGATGCTGGGCGATAAACAAATCCGCACCCGACAATATCGCGCCCGCCTGCTCCATCAGATGTTCCGCCAGCGTCGTTTCGGCGACCAGCATATTCTCGAAATCCGGGGCTTCTCCGCCGACAGCGCCGCTGCCGGAATTGCTGGTACCGTTAAGACCAAGGCCGCCGTCCAAGGCGCCATCGCTTTCACTCAAGCTGTTATTCGAAAATTGGTCCGCGTCGCCCGCCATATCAAGCTTCGATTCCGCTTCCGCTGGACCTGAGGACAATATCTCATCACTGCCTTGAGACCCCGGTTCAGGCGGAAGATCAGCGCCATTGTCGCCATCATCGCTTTTGGCTTCGGCGCTCAGGTCACCGGTCTCGAGCAAGGGGTTCTTCTCAATCTCTTCGGCAATATAGGTTTCAAGCTCCAGATTGGATAAAGCCAGCAACTTGATCGCCTGCTGCAATTGCGGCGTCATCACCAGTGACTGGCTCTGCCTTAAGTCAAGACGCGGCCCTAATGCCATTATGCTTGGTTCCGCCTAGTCATAGGGCAAAACCCTCACCGAGATAAAGCCGCCGGACATTCTCATCTTTAACCAACGCTTCAGGACTACCTGCAAACAAAACCTGGCCATCATAAATGATGCAGGCCCGATCAACAATATCGAGCGTTTCGCGAACATTATGGTCGGTGATCAAAACGCCAATACCGCGGTTCTTGAGCTGCACGACGAGATCGCGGATATCGGAAATCGAAATGGGGTCGATCCCCGCAAACGGCTCGTCCAGCAATATAATCGACGGATCAGCGGCCAAAGCACGCGCAATTTCGCAGCGCCGCCGCTCGCCACCCGACAAAGCCATTGCAGGAGAGCTCCGAAGCTTGGTCAAACCGAATTCGTCGAGCAGCCGGTCCAGTGTCTCGGCACGAACAGCCTTGTTATTCTCAACCATTTCCAAAACGGCGAGGATATTCTGTTCGACTGTCATGCCGCGAAATATAGACGTCTCCTGGGGCAGATAACCCAGACCCAATATCGCCCGGCGATACATGGGTAACGGGGTAATATCTTCGCCATCCAACATGATCCGGCCAGCGTCCGGGCGAACCAAACCCATGACGGAATAGAAGCAGGTCGTCTTGCCAGCACCATTGGGCCCTAACAAACCAACCACTTCGCCGCGACCGACAGAAAGCGATACATCCGACAATACCGACCGCTTGTCATAGCTTTTCGCGATAGACACAACAGCAAGGCCGTGCTCCATGGCATCACTTGCCATAGCCGAGCCCTGATCGGTCATCACAGCCGGATCAAAAGTGGTCGTTTCGTTCATCTCAGTCCTTTAACTCTGGCGCTATTTGTACCCGATAAGATTGTGCAATGGTTAACAACATGGCCCAATTTACTCGAAATTGGCAAGCTTTATGCATGATTGGTCGAAAATGGTTCTTTTTGGCGTGATAAGACAAGGACTGACCGGCGAAATATGACAGCGAGCAGATCCAAAAATTAATCCCGTTGCGGATTTGGCGATGTCTACTCTGTGCGTTGGGGAACCGTGAAAGTGCCCGACACGCGGCCGTTGGGGTTCTGCGTACCAGGCGTCGATCCACCCGCCGAACGACCATCTATGGTCGAACGACCTGATGCGAGATCAATAATCACACGTCCGCCGGATAATCGATTGGTCCCTTGGGTCAATGTGACATTACCCACCAGAGTAATGAGACGCCGGTTCAAGTCGTATATTGCCGCATTGCCTGTAGCGGTATCGCCGCCCTTGCGAATAGTCACGCCGCCTGACGCATCAATCCGGTCCACTTCAATGCCGCCCGTATTGCGATAGGCCACCGTCATCCGGGTAGAGTTCAGAACCAATCCGGCTTGCTCTACGCGAACAGCACCCGATAGCACGACGCGGTCTGCCCGGTCTTGAACCTCAATCCGGCCAGCGTCAAAATTGACGGGGGCATTGCTGTTATGGCCGCCAAAAACCTGCGCTGGCGCGGGCCTTGAAAAAACAAGGATTGTCGCCGTCACCAGCAATGCGCCCATGGAGGCTGAAAGAAAGGAACCTTTAGTCATCATCGCCCTCTTAATCCGTTTTGCACGATACGCAACTTCGCGTTGCCGTCCAGCGTCACTGTCCGTTCCGACATATCCGCACTCAGGCTATCTGCCCGGAATGTCCCGATATTTGTGCGCCCTTCAACCGGCGCGTCGCTTTTCAATGTTCGGCCTTTTAAATCCACTGTCACGTTATTTGTTGTCAGCCGATAGCCGCCAGCGCTTTCAACCTGCACAGCCCCGGGTACTTTGACATTTTCGCGATCCATATCATAGCGCCCTTCGCCTGCCCGGATCTGGGCTGGCCCGTCACTTAATAATATCCTGGCCGAGAGGTCTTTCAGCTGGACCACCGGTTCCCGCGAACTTTTCTGGACGGCCGATCCGGCCTTGATCGAAAACGGACGGCCTTGGCTATCTTCACCGCGGTAAATCGCTTCGGTTACACGCATCCGTTCTTTCGCAACATCGACGCTATTCTTGTCGAGAACAAAGCTCAGCTCTCCACTCATCGTAAAAGGCGCCAATGCCAATAGTGCGCCCAATGCACCGACGCCAAGTGGTAATAATACCCGCAACAAACGGATATTGCGATCATGGCTGCCTCCGGGCGCCGCAAATTGCTGGCGCTTGGTTTTGATATGTTCGGTTGCGTTTGTCATCTCTACCTATATTCAAGGCAATTTTCGGAATGTACGAGGGCTGAATTTTCGATAATTTCAGGCATGGGCGAATATGTCTGTTTCAGGCCAACCGGCGATATCAAGACGCGCACGATGCGGTAAAAAATCAAAACAGGCCTGTGCCATCGCCGTGCGCCCTTCCCTTTCCAACCGGATCTCGAGCTCGTCTTTCAGACGATGCAGGAAACGGACGTCAGATGCCGCATAGTCACGCTGCGCATCACTAAGCACGGGGCCGCCCCAGTCACTGGACTGTTGCTGTTTGGAGATATCCTGACCCAGAAGTTCCCGCACCAGTTCTTTCAGGCCATGCCGGTCCGTGTAGGTGCGGATCAGTCGTGAAGCGATTTTTGTACAAAAGACCGGCTCAGCCATCACCCCCATATAATATTCTATTGCCGCGAGGTCGAAGCGGGCAAAATGGTAAAGCTTTATCCGATCGGGGTCGGCCAATATCTGCTTCAAAACCGGAGCGCTGTAGTCACTTTCGGGATTGAAGCGAACAAGGTGCTCATCCCCGCCGCCATCTGATATCTGCAACAGGCAAAGTCTGTCACGCAGCGTTTGCAGCCCCATGGTTTCCGTATCAACGGCGACTGGTCCGGCACCCAGTACACCTTCAGGCAAATCTTCTTCGTGGAAAAATACGGCCATTACGTCTCGCTTTTCTGGATAAGGCTTGGTTGAATCACTTAGCAGTCGCCAATCATCTCAATTGAGTGGCGTGTAAACACAAATTTTAGGGGCAAATGCACGACAAGCCAGCCAAAGGCCGGTAGCAAGATCGGAATGATCAGCAGCGCCCCTGACATCGGATTCGAAATTATTTCAAAATTTGCTTCCATTGGCTATAGTATCTGCCGCAGCATCCGCCAAACAGCAAGAATAAGATTGCCGTTCACATAGCGATATATGCGCAGGGATAAAGGGGAAGACAAAATGACTGATCAATCACCGACGCCAGCTTCGGGCGGTTTCGATATGAATAAAGCCACGATTATCTCGTTGCTATATATATAGCAAGTTTTGTCGTGGGCATTACCGGGTTGGTAGGCGTCATTTTGGCTTTTATATGGAAAGACGAAGTTGTTGGCACATGGGAAGAAAGCCATTTGCAGTTTCATATCATGACCTTTGTAATCGGTTTGATTGGTAGCGTGATCGGTATCATCTTATCCCTTGTCCTGATCGGCATACCATTGCTTATTGCGCTTGCTATTTGGGTTTTGGTGCGCTCGGTTCTTGCGCTTTTGAAAGCCCAGAGACAGGAACCCATTCCTGACCCCAAGACCTGGCTCTTCTAAATAACGCCCTCGTTCGGTGAACGGGATTGAACGGAAATTAACCTAGTGTGGATTTTTATTCGCATAAGCCTTGGTTTTTCTATATAGTTATGCGGCGCAATATCGGGATTCGCGTGGGAAAATGATCGTGCCATCGTCCGCTACGACATTTGATTTGATTTATTGGACGAAGTGAAAGACGATTCAAGAATGGGTTTTGACAGAAACCGGCGTGGCAGAGGCCGGGATAAGCGTGACAGCTTTGGTGATGAAAATTTTGATGGATATCAAGGCGATAGTGCTCCACCAGTAGAGCGATACACACGACCAGATACGGGCTATAGCGGCGGCGGGCAGCGCGGCGGTGGTGGCCCAGGCGGCGGAATGCCGGATCAGGTTGTTGGCGAAAGCACCGGTAAAGTAAAATTCTTCAACGCCCAAAAAGGCTTTGGATTCATTGTGCAAGATGCGGGCGGCGAAGATGTATTTGTGCATATCAGCCAAGTTGAGCGCGCTGGCCTGAAAGGTCTCGCCGAAGGACAAGGCCTGCGTTTTTCTTTGGTAGACCGTGGCGGTAAAGTATCTGCATCTGACATTCAGATTGAAGGCGATCTGATCGAAGTTGCTGAACCAGCAGCGCGTGAAGAGCGCGGTGGACCACCGACACGGGAACTCACCGGCGAAAAAGCCACGGGTACCGTAAAATTCTTCAACAGCATGAAGGGGTTTGGCTTTATCCAGCGCGATGATGGCCAACCAGATGCATTCGTTCATATTTCAGCGGTGGAACGCGCCGGGATGAGTGGCTTAGAAGAAGGCGACAAGCTGGAATTTGAACTGGAAGTTGATCGACGCGGCAAGACCGCTGCCGTGAACCTGGTTTCCAAATAGCCGATAATTGAAAATTTTAAAATCTAGCGGGCGAAAGTCCGCTATTTTTTTGCCTATTTCTGTGATCAAGCAAAAAGCGGGAAGGGCCGATGGATAAAATGTCCACGACCCCTCCTTTGCGTTCCTTGACTGCATTTAAGCGTTCTGAGAGCTTTCCAGCAAAAACCAGGCTCGCTGCTCTGCCTGATCGGTCCAGTCATCGATCACGCCGTCCGTTGCATTGTCACCTGCCTCGCCGGCGAGCTCTTTGGCCGCTCGCAAATTGGCCACTAACGTTAAATTATCCTGACGCAACTCGTTGAGCATGTCGTCGGCAGACACTTTCTCAGCATCATTGTCAGCGATATTTTGCCGTTTGGATATATCACCGATGGACGTTAGCGTTCTCTGGCCATTTTTACGCACCCGTTCCGCAATTGCATCCGTTGTCATCAAAATTTGTGCCGCCTGCTCGTCAAACATCAAATGATAGTCGCGAAAATGCGGCCCCGAAACATGCCAGTGAAAGTTTTTCGTTTTGAAATAAAGCGCATAACTGTCTGCCAAAACCGCGTTTAACGAATCTGCCAGCGCTTTTCTTGCATTGTCACCAGTTGTCATATCAATCTCCATCAATCTTACTTGTCTATGCGATGGATGTAGAAAGCCTGTTGCCCAAATGCCAACGCAAAACGCGGCTCTCTATGATCGCTTTTGTCGATATTAAATTCGACAATAAATCGATTTCTTAAATCTAGACAATTCCCCATGCGCTCAGGGCCATTGCGGCCCCGATCATCAGAAATATAATGCCACCAGAATAGCGGATAGGTTTGATGGGAACGATTTGCGCGAGCTTTTCTTGCAATATTAGAGCGGGAACACAGGCCAGCATGACGCCGATCCATCCACCGACAGCAGCAAATTCCCATGCGCCCGTCCGTGCTGCCGTCGCGGCCAATATGAATTGCCCTTTGTCCCCGAATTGCAGGATGAAAAGGCCGAGAAAAGACGTCCAGAATGGGCCTAATGTCCACTTTTCCAGCAGGTCTACCGGTCTCCGCCATGCCACCATGCCAATCCCGGCAAGAAGCAAAGAAAGCGCATAGAAGAGCCGCAACGGCTCCTCGCTAATCCACTGGCTCACCACCGAGCCGCTCAGCGCTGATATCAAGCAATTGAGCAAAGTTGCTAGGCCAAGCCCCCAGATTATCGGCGCGATACGGCCATAACGAATGGCTAGGGCTGCGCACAATATCTGCGGCCGGTCACCAATTTCCGCTAGGAGTAGAGCAAATAAGGAGGTGAGGAATGCATCCACGGGGGCTCGCCGTTACGGCTGCCCGCCCAAACGCAGCGCCACGTTGGCCATAAGAGCCTCAAGCATAGCGCCATTAATCGGTCCGCATTTCAAAGCTTCCCGCATGGCGGCAAGATAGGACTCTGCGACCACTATACCGGCACCGCTTTGCAAGGCTTGTTGTAGTGCCGATTCAAAGGCACAGCTAAGATCATGCAGGGCGGTCAAATGATGTTGCGCTGCTTTTTGCCGTATCTGATCGAGGTGCATCAAAAATTGCACAGGGTGCTTTTCCACCAAGGACGACGGCATGCCGTCCAGCAAAGCCAGCATTTCCGCCTGAACGAGTAGATTTTGATCGCGATCCATAGGGTTACCTCTTTATCGGGCCACTATGCAAAAATATGGTTAAAGGGCAGTAAATGATGGTCCGACAGTTTCGGCCAAGCCATATGGCCGCTTTTTCTTGACAATCGCCGCTGCTTTCAGCATTAGCGCGCTCAATTGCAGCGGATCGCGCCGGATTTTTTGGCAGTTCGCTTTTTCAGAAAATTGCTTTTTAAGGAATGCGCCATGGCGAAACCAGCCAATGTAAAAATCAAACTCGTCAGCACCGCGGATACCGGCTTTTTCTACGTAACCCGTAAAAACCCGCGTAATCTCACCGAAAAAATGGTGCAGCGCAAATATGATCCCGTCGTGCGCAAGCATGTTGAGTTCAAAGAAGCGAAGATCAAGTAAACCGCTTTTTGCCGACAATTTGAAAATCGAGAACGTATTTAGCGTTGCAAAACGCTCTGTACCGATTCGATAAATTTCGCCACCGATATGGGCTTGGAGACATAAGCCTCAGCTCCGGCGCTCAAAATCCGGTCTTCATCGCCTTTGCCGGCGTAAGCCGTGACAGCCATAATCGGGATGACTTTGAGTTGGGCATCTTTTTTGATCTGTTCAATCAGCTCCAGACCACTGATATGCGGCAGCTGAATATCCATAATCACCAGATTGGGGACAAAACTCCGCGCCTTGTCTAGAACTTCCCGGCCATCTTTGACCGGCTCTACAACAAAACCATGCGCGCGCAGCAGATCGCAGAACAGTTTCAGGTTCAGCTCGTTATCCTCGACTACTAAAACTCTTTTCGCCACTGCGCGACTTGCCCCTTCCAAACGTCCCGTTAACCCTTTAGGCGAAAGCCCAAATGGACACAAACAGCAATATCTCTGCAGAAACCGAAATATTGGCATTGCAAGCCCTGGGTTGGGTTTTGCAGGACGAAGACCGCGCCCAGCGATTATTGGCCTTGACCGGGCTAGACCCCAGAGAATTACGGTCGGGTTTGGAAGATCCGGCGATGCTGTCCTCGCTGTTGGGCTTCCTCGCTAATCATGAGCCCGATCTGGTCGCTTGTGCTGAATCAATCGGTGTTTCTCCCGAAAAACTGGCTGCGGCCGCCCAATATTTGAATGATCCTGGAGACTTTACATGAGCCAAAAGCCGCTTCTCATAAGCGATTGCGACGAGGTGTTGCTACATATGGTTGTCCCGTTTCGCGAATGGCTCGACACCGACAAGCATATTCACTTTGATCTCGAGTCCGGGGATTTTGTCGACGCGTTGCGCCATAAGCATGACGGTACACTGGTACCCCGTGAAGATGTCTGGCCGATGCTCAAGGAATTTTTTAACGGTGAAATGCACCGACAAGGCGCAATTGATGGTGCGGTGGATGCGATAAACAAACTGGCAGAGACGGCCGATGTTGTGATCCTCACCAACCTGCTCGATGACCGCCGCGAAGCACGCGCCGAACAATTGCGCGCAGTGGGAATTGATTTTCCGGTTTATTGCAATCAAGGCGGCAAGGGCGAGCCGCTGGCGAAAATCGTCGCTGATCACAACCCCAGCGTCACCGTTTTTGTTGATGATCTTGGCTATCAACATGGCAGTGTCGCCAAACATGCACCCGACGTCTGGCGCCTCCACATGGTTGGCGAGCCCATTCTCGCCAAGCATATAAAGACCAATCCCGCAGCTCATGACCGGATTGATCTTTGGTCCAATGCGCTGGGCTGGATTACCGACAAATTTGAATCGGGAAATGCCGCGCCAGCCATCGATTTACCGTCGGAAGAACTTGACCAGTTTGCCAAGACGTGATTGATTCAGCTTCATGACAGATACAATCGAAAAGGCGTTGAACGCCAAAGGCATAGAGCTTCCCAAGGCGGCGGCCCCAGTGGCTTCCTACGTCCCAGCAGTGGCAGTAAACGGACTGCTCCATATCAGCGGACAGGTTTCCATGGCCGATGGCAAACTGATTACCGGTCGGCTGGGTGATGACATGACGCTGGAAGAAGGACAACAAGCGGCCAAAGCCTGTGCCTTGATGATTGCAGCACAAATAAAACTCGCCTTGGGATCGCTTGATCGCGTGGACCGGATCGTCAAGCTTGGCGTTTTCGTCAACAGTACTGCCGACTATACCGACCATCCGAAAGTCGCCAATGGCTGTTCCGATATGATGGAAGTTATTTTTGGGGCTGCCGGACAACATGCCCGTGCTGCCGTTGGCGTCGCTTCGCTACCGCTCGGCGTCGCGGTAGAGGTGGACGCTATTGTCGCTATCAAGTCCGCTTGATGCGCTACTGGCGCCGGCACCAGAACCGGCGCGGGTCGCGTTCCTGAAAGGTCAGCCCTATGCGCATCGCGGCCTGCACGGCCATGGCGTTTTGGAAAACAGCCCCGCTGCCTTCGATGCAGCGATAAAATTGGCTCACGGCATCGAATGTGATGTGCAGGCCGCCGAAGACGGCACCGCTTTTGTTTTTCATGATTTTAAACTGGATCGCCTGACCGGACATCAGGGTAAGCTCGCCAATCTGCGCGCTAGTGACATTGACCAGATAGACCTGAAAGACGGACATGGAAAAATTCCGCGGCTGCGTACGATACTGGCGCAAATAGCAGGGCAGGTGCCGATATTGATCGAGATTAAATCCAACAATATGCGTGTCGGCCCGCTCTGTCTTTCGGTCCGCAGGGCCTTGGAAGGCTATGCCGGAAAGGCCGCTATCATGTCGTTCAATCCACTAGTATCCGCATGGTTTCGCAAAAATGCATCCCATATCGTCCGCGGACTGGTCGTGACCGAAGAGGGAAGCAAAAACCTCAAAGGGCGCATCGCCAGGCATCAGAGCCTGTGGACGGCAAAGCCCGATTTTCTGGCCTATGACGTTCGCGATTTTCCCTCAAGTTTTGCCGCATCGAACCGCGCTAGAGGATTGCCAGTCGTCACATGGACCGTCCGTACAGCAAGCCAGGAAAAAATTGCCGCGATTCATGCTGATGAACCGGTTTATGAGATGCCTCAGACCTGATAGCATCCAGACACATGCCTGATTCTCCCCCATCACCATCTGATCCAGCAGCCGTTATCGCACGGGTCGCAGACGATATTGCAAGCCTTCCTGCGGCGGAGTGGGATGCTTGTGCTGGCACTGCCAACCCGTTTGTATCACACGCTTTCCTCTCTGCGATGGAAGAATCGGGCAGCGTCGGACCCGGGACGGGATGGAAATCCCTGCCGATCATCATCGAAGATCAAGCGGGGACAATCGCCGCCTGCCTACCGAGCTATCTGAAATCCCACAGCCAGGGCGAATATATTTTCGACCAGCAATGGGCCCATGCGTTCGAAAATGCAGGCGGGCAATATTATCCCAAGATCCAGATTGCCTCTCCCTTTTCGCCAGTACCCGGCCCACGCTTGTTGTTGCGCGAAGAAGCCATGGCCGTTCCGCTATTGCGCGCCGCCGAACAGCTGGCAGCCACTAATGGCATATCATCCGTGCACGCGACTTTTATCATAGAGAGCCAGCTCGATTTTTTCCGTGATGCGGGATGGATGATCCGTTCTGACAGCCAGTTTCACTGGCGCAACGATGATTATCAGAGTTTCGACGATTTTCTCGCTGCCCTATCCTCCCGCAAACGCAAGGCGATCAAAAAAGAGCGCCGAAAAGCACAGGAAGCTGCCGAAATCATCCATCTCACCGGCGATGACATCACCGATGAGCATTGGGAGTATTTTTGGGTGTTTTACCAAGATACCGGTGCCCGCAAGTGGGGCACGCCTTATCTGACGCGCGCCGCATTTGATCTGTTGCACCAGAAAATGGGCGAAAAGCTGTTGCTGATTTTGGCGCTTCAGGACGGTGTGCCGATTGCCGGCGCACTTAACGTGATTGGCGAAGAGACTTTATATGGCCGCTATTGGGGTTGCACCCGCGACATACCGTTTCTGCATTTCGAGATTTGCTATTATCAAGCCATTGACGCGGCCATTGCGCGCGGCCTGAAATATGTCGAGGCAGGCGCGCAGGGTAGTCACAAATTGGCGCGGGGCTATCAACCTGTGCCAACCTGGTCAGCCCACTATATTGTAGATCCCGGATTTCGATCAGCCATAGCTGACTATCTAGACCGTGAGCGGCGGGCGGTGGCCGCTGATATCGAATTTCTGGCCGAAATGGGGCCGTTTAAGAAATCCGATTAGCCTTTTAGGCTGCGCGGCGCGTGGTTTCCTGCAACCAGCTGCGCGCTTCGCGCTGTGCCTCAGCAATTTCGCGGGCGGTCATTTCGAGTGAAATTTCTGCGCGACACACCTTGCTTTCATCATGACCGGATAGAGAGGCCAGATTAAACCATTTGTGGGCCTCAATCAGATCGACATCCACACCTTCTGAACCAGTCGAATAAATCACGCCCAGATCGAAATAAGCATTGCTGCTGCCTTGTGCCGCTTCTGCGAGCCGGCTTTCTATCAAGAAGGCTGCGCTTTTCATGCTGTTGCCCATAGTCTTCAAGTCCCTGTTCATGTTGCGCCTCATTTGGCGACAGGTGGACTTTCACAGCAATTTCTTAAAAGAATGGTTAACGCGATAAGCAAAAACTTGCGGCAAAGGTGTCCAGAACGTCAAAAAACCGACATTTTACATGTTTTTGCAAGGTTAACGTATCCCGCGCACAGTCTAAGCCACAGCAATATTATCAATCAATCTGGTGCTGCCAATATGCGCTGCGGCCAAAAGCCGCGCCGGTTTTTCAAAAACCGTCATATTTTCAAGTGTTTCGGCGTTTCGGAGTTCAAAATAATCGACTTTATGAAAGCCCGATGCGAGCAATTTGCCTTCCGCTTCGGCTAAGATAGCAGCGATATCGTCACCCTTTACAATAGCATCTGCGGCATCGCGCATCGTGTTGGGTAAGGCCACTGCCTGACCGCGCTGCTCAGGCGTCAAATAAGCGTTGCGAGAAGACAGCGCGACGCCATCTGCATCGCGAACGGTCGGGACACCGATAATATCATGGGTGAAATCAAGATCGCGGGCCATGCGCCTTATAACCGCCAGTTGTTGATAGTCCTTCTCGCCAAAAAACGCGGCATCGGGTCGAACCTGGTTGAACAGCTTCGCCACTACCGTCGCAACCCCGTCAAAATGTCCCGGCCGTGATCCGCCGCAAAGCCCGGTGCTAACCCCGCTCACACTGATGTTCGTTGCAAAACCATGGGGATAGACCTGATCAACAGTTGGTGCCCAGATCAGGTCAACACCTGCCGCCTCTAACAGCGCCGCATCTGCAGCTTCCTGTCGCGGATAGGAATCAAGATCTTCGCCTTCCCCAAATTGTGTCGGATTCACGAAAATTGACACAATGACGGCGTCACATTGTGCCCTTGCTGTCTCAACCAATCGCATATGACCAGCATGCAGAGCGCCCATTGTCGGCACCAGACCCAGGCTGGATTTCTGCTGCCGCAACTCTTTCAAAGCGTCGCGAAGCGGGTCAATCTGTCTTATGATTTTCATGGGGCCTCGATTATTCGGTGATTATAAATGCTATATGCATAGCGCATTAGACCAATGCCAGCCATTTGGATTGACCATTGCCATCATAATGCGAGACCAGCCAAAACCAAGGACGGTTATCTTAAGCGGTATACGGGCCAATCGACATGCTATTGGGGTTGATGCTAACCTTTGGGTGGTCGCGGGATGAGAAGCGGGACGGACGCGACATAATCCTGATATTCCTTTTCATCGCCCCATTTCTTTTTCGCATGCGCTTCCAGTTTCGGAACGCCGCTGATCCGGATGATCAGGAAGGCGACAAATATGGGCGAAATAATTGTCACCCATTGCCAGCCACTCAATACCGGCAGCGACACAACAGTCACGCCGGTCCACAATAGTATTTCCCCGAAGTAATTGGGGTGCCGGGACCATGCCCATAGACCAGTGGAAATGAAACGCCCTTTATTGGCTGGTACTTTGCGGAATTCCCGTTTTTGCTTGTCTGCGATAACTTCGATTGCAAAGCCTGCGATCCATAATCCGATGCCGACAAATGCGAATATATCGAGTGGCAACCGCGTGCCGTTGGTGATGATGACCAGCGCGCTGGCGGCTGTCAGCAAAACCCATATCCCTTGCAAGGTCCACGTCAGAAAGAAACGGGCAGGCGATTTTTTTATCTCGTCAAACCGCTGGTCGCCGCCATCATCGCGAATGCGCAAAAACAGGAATGACCCGAGCCGCATGGCCCAGATAACAACCATCAGAGCAATTATACCCGACCGCGCATCCAGCGGCGCAGACAGGACGCACGCAACGATCATCAGCGATAAGTAAGTGAAGGATCCCGTCAGGTCATAATATTTTTCGGTCTTTGCGGCATTGGCGGGAATGAAAGCCAGCCAGTTAATCGCAAAAGCCATAATCCCGCATATCAGAAAGACGGGCATCGCGCCGAAAGTTGCGCCTCCCTGACTACCAGCCAGAGAGACCAGTCCGCCAAGGAGCACGGTAACAACCAGTGCGATGAATAGCTTCGGGCTCATGATTTAGACTCCTACGACGAACGCGCAATTGGTGGTGCCGGAGCCCCCGACGTTGAAGGTTCCCACTGTTGCAGCACCTTCTACCTGGTAAGTGCCTGCATTTCCAGTGACTTGCTTGGATGCATCCAGCATCATACGAACGCCGGTTGCACCAACAGGATGCCCCATTCCGATCAAACCCCCTGACGGGTTGACGGGTAGGCTGCCGTCGAACGTGATGACGCCTTCCTCAATCGCTTTCCAGGCTTCACCGGGTGCGGTGATGCCGAAATGCTCTATCGCCATATATTCGGTGACCGAGAAACAATCATGGGTTTCGATCGCGTCCAGCTGATCCGGCCCACTGATGCCAGCGCGACGATAAGCGTCGGTAATCGCCTTGCGGGTCCATGGCAGGACATAGTCATCATTGGCGCTATCGACCAATTTTGTTTGCATGAGCATCGGCGCTGTCGTGTGGCCCCATCCCTTGATCTGGGCGAGGCTCTCCAGCGGAACGCCGTGACTATCAGCATATTGCTTCGCACGGGCTTCCGAGGCCAGGAAGACAACAGCCGCGCCATCGGACACCTGCCCGCAATCCTGCCGCCGCATCCAGCCTTCGATCACCGGATTATATTCATCATCCGCGGTAAAACTCTTGTCCTCAAACTGCCAGTTGCGGCTTTGTGCATTGGGATTGCGCCGCGCATTGTCAAAATTTGTCTTGGATATTTCCATGAGATGCTCGTGGCGCAAACCATAGCGACGGTCATATTCTTCGGCGAGATCAGAGAACATGGCGGGCCAGATATATTTGGCATCCTGTCCCTCTTTACCAACGAAGATCGCGGCGCCCAGATTATCCGCGGCTTGCGCACCGGATACATTGCGCATCAATTCAACCCCGGCGACACAGGCGAGATCATAGCGCCCGCTTTCGATATCCGTCATCGCGCCCAATATTGCCAGCGAACCAGAGGCGCAGGCACCTTCGTGGCGGGAGGCGGGCATGCCGGAAAAATCCTTGTGGACATGTCCGAAAAAGCCGCCGAGCATTCCCTGACCGGTAAAGAGTTCCGCCACAAAATTGCCGACATGGCCGACTTCTATATCTTTCGGCTCCAGTCCCGTTTTTTCGAGCGCTGTGAGCACGGTGGTGGAGAAGAGATCAAATAGAGTCTGGTCTTCACGCGTCCAGTTTTGAGTAAAATCCGTCTGATGACCGCCCAATATGTAGATATTCTGTGACACGCTTGTCCCCTTTATTTCAACTCCTCAGCATCCGCCCAAACCGCATGGGTACCGCTGCAAATGCGATGCGGCAGGATGATTTGGCAAAGCGGTCCTGCTGCAATATTCTTGGCATCCAGTATCACACATTCCGAGCGATCCAGATTCATATCGGTAATGAAGCTGATCAGATAGCCATCATCCTCTGATGTCGCATTTTTACGCGCAATGAAAGGGGCCTCTGACCCATAGCGGCCTTCGCCAAATTCATATTGCTGGGCAGCGCCGGTTTCCAGATCATGCTTGATCATGCCGGTGAAGAGGAAATAGCCGTCCTCGCCGGTCACGCTGTAGACGTATCGATGTTTCTTGCCGGCATAAGCGGGGTTGATTGTTCCGAACTCAACAATCTCGTCGTCATATAGCCGTTCTTCCAGCGTTTCACCGGTGCTGAGGTTAAACCGCCAGCGATGTAGATGGGTTTTCAGAGAATGAAGATCGAGATTGGCGCCCATAGCCTGATATTCACCCGGCAGGGATTGCAGCGGATCGGGCCGCGGATCTTCCTGAAAATAGCCGTCCATGACAAGCTCTTCGCCGTCTTCATAAGCATTCATGAAGTGCAACACATAAGTGGGTTCGGCTTCAAACCACTTTATGTCTTCCTGGTTGCCAAAGCGCGGAACAACTGCAAAGCGCGATTTCATCGTCTTGTCAAAGACCGGAATATAGAAACCATTATCCAGCATCGCCTGCGGCCAGAACATCGGAAAATCATTCAGGATCGAATAGTTTTTCGAAAAACACATGTCGTGGGGCAGACGTGGAGCGGGCAAGTCCACTGGGATATAATGCTTGAGCTTGTTGTCAGCGCCAACGACGCCGTAATGCATGTAAGGCGCGTGGGTCGAATAGTTGAAAAACAGCAATTCGCCGGTGGCAGGGTCCAGCTTGGGGTGAGCCGATATACCATCAATAGGAGCCCAGCCTTCTATCCCCAAAGTGTCCAGCGTATGCGGGTCGAGCCGATAGCCCTCACCACATTGCCAAAAGGTCGAGAGGATATTGCCGGCATGAACCACAACATCGGTCGACGAGCTATCCTTGATATGACCATGCGCGCCCCAGCCTTTGCGTTCCGATTTTTTGGGATTGCCCATACAGCCGATCCAGAGTGACCGATCGGCCTCAGCTTCTGCTTCGAAGGCGCGAGTACGAATGAACCGGTTCTTATATTCCGCTTTGCCACCAGACAGGCGCATCATGTGGAGCATGCCGTCACCATCAAAGGGATGATAGCGGCCAATGGCATCATGCACGGGATTTTCGGTATTCCGAATATAAACGCCATCAATATCCGCTGGAATCTCTCCGATAACGGTCAGATCATCGGCATCATATTCATCAAAATTCGGAGTCCATGCCCCGTTGAGATAGGGATGGCCATTCTCGGAAAGGGTCGCTTTTACGCGGTTGACAAGTTGGGGCAAATTGCATGACTCCAATATTGGTATGGTTATAGAAGTTACTGGGCTATCGTGTATGGATGCCATCGGGTCAAGCGAAAATAGACCCGTTTGATAAGCGCCGCGCTAAGCACTTGTTTGTGAGGTTAGTTTTTCAGTCCGGTGATCGTTACAGACTGGGGATGCGCCGTCTTGTGGCAATGACTGCAGGCAATTTCCGGAATCAGGCGTTTGCCGCACATGGTATGCGTCAACAGGACCGGAGGGCCTTCCGGCGCGCCATAATATTTGTCACCCCACAACATCAGCATCATAATGACGGAATAATAGTCGAAGCCTTTTTTCGTCAGAAAATAGTCATTGCGGATCGGATTTTGTTGATAGGGAACCAGCTTTAAGACTTCGGATTCCACCAATGCCTTTAGCCGGTCCGACAAAATGGCAGGCGCGGCCCCGGTATCAGCGGCTATGGCATCAAAACGGTTTAAACCGGCGAACACCGCGCGCATGATCAAAGCCGACCAGCGATCCCCCAATATCTCCACCGATCCGCGCAACAGAGAGGGCTGATCGGACTGGAAACTCACTTGATTGCGCCGGCGACTGTAAGAGGGCGGCATCAGGCCGATGCCCGGGCCTTCAACAAACGAGACTTCATCCAGGCTGAAGCTTTGCTTGCATGCGCCGCAAACCGGTACAGGTTTCAGGACAGAACCACAGCTTTCGTGACGCAATTCTAGATTACGGCGGACATCGGCAGTGCCCCACTTGCGTTCCCATACATAGAGAGTCAAAACAGTTGGAAAGAGGTCTACCCCTTTTTCGGTCAATCCATATTGGCGATGCGTGGATGACTCTGTATCCGTGTCTTTTCGCAATATACCGGTCTCAATGAGGCGCGTCAGGCGATTGGACAGCAATGCTTTTTGAAGGCCTGTTCGTTGCTTTAACTGGGTGAACCGGGTGGAGCCCATCCAGATGGATTCCAGTATCAATAAAATCGGGGTGTCCCCCAATATCTCTAGCGCCCGCCAAATCGAACAGGTCTTGATCATCGTAGAATTGACCGAAGGGCTATGGGAAGAAGACATGAAATCCAGATGATAAAGGCAGTAGAACAAAAATCCTACAGCCAGTGTGTTGCCTTAGCAACCGCCCTGTTTCGAGCAGAAAAAGGTCCCTCTCTTACCATAAGTGGTATCAGACAGCTCTCCCATACCTATTGCTTATCCGGCTTTTCGTCCATTATGATCCCCTATAACCAGAATCATTCGAATCGATGGGTCGCAAGTTTTTGTCACTGGTACTTTTAATCAAGGGTTGTTTGGGCTAGCAGTCCTGTAGAAGCTGCGGTTCGTTAAATTGGTCTCGGCTTGAAAATCGGGTTCTTAACTAGGGATAGGATTGTGCAAACAGAAGCATACCTATCGCAAGGGCAATGAACGGCTATTGCCAGCCTCGCGACGATAGCCGGGTTTCCATCGAATAGGGGTGCAAAAGCAAGTGGCCAAAAGCAAAGCGCATCATATCGTATTCGCTAATGAAAAAGGCGGCACCGGAAAATCCACCACCGCCGTTCACGTTGCCGTTGCGCTTGCCTATCAAGGGCACAAGGTTGCCGTCATCGACCTCGATCCGCGCCAACGGACTTTATATCGCTATCTGGAAAACCGCAGAGCAACGATGGACCGGCTCGACATTGAGGTTCCTTTGCCCTTTTTTAGCGTTTTCGAGGATGACAATCTCGCAAGGCTCGAACAGCTTATTGGGCGCATGAGCCACGGCGTCGATTATCTGCTCTATGATACGCCCGGTCGCGATGACAAATTTGCGCGTTTCGTCGCCACCCGCGCCAATACGCTCGTCACACCCATTAATGACAGCTTTGTAGATTTCGATCTGATCGGGCAAGTCGACCCGGAAACCTTCAAGGTCCGCAAACTCAGCTTTTATGCCGAATTGATCTGGGAGGCGCGCAAAGCCCGGGCCCAGGCTGATGGCACGTCTATCGACTGGGTGGTGTTGCGCAACCGGACCCAGCATGTCGAGGCGCATAATATGCAGCGCGTTATCTCGGCGCTTACCGAATTATCACAACGCGTCGGCTTTCGGGTGATCCCGGGGCTCAGTGAACGGGTCATCTATCGTGAACTGTTCCCCGCCGGACTCACCATGTTGGACAAACAGCATCTCGGGCGCCTTGCTACCAGCCATATCGCGGCACGCCAGGAATTGCGCGAACTGATCAAGCATCTTGCGCTACCACAGCCAGAGGGCGAGCGGCCGAGCTTTGGCAAACCCCAATTGGTCGCCTGAGCTATGACGTTCATGCTGGTCCTCAGTGCTGCCGTTATCGCGGCTTTGTTTCTGTCCGGCCGCGCCAAGACCATGACCGCCAATGACTGGGTCGCCGTTGCCATAGCTTTGCTTGGCATCAATATGTTGCGCGGCGGAAACTGGGCCATGGGCGGCGCGCTGGTCATCGCAGCGGCGGCGTGGCGCGGTTCGAAATTTTTGGGCACTCTTAAATCTCCAAAGTCTGGCGAGCGCCCACCCCGTAATTTCGAACTGGACCGGGCGCGATCTTTGCTGGATGTTGATGAAGGAGCCGACCGGTCAACCATTAATGCCGCATGGCGCGAACGCCTGACCGAACATCACCCCGACCGCGGCGGCGACGAGGAAGTAGCACGTCAAATTAACCGGGCCCGTGATATTCTGCTGAAGGAACTGGAGACCATCAATCACCGCTAAGCCGCCCGTCTGGTGAGACGCGCGCGCCATTCCGCGTCTAGCTTTTCTAAAGCCTTTATATTATCCGAACACCGTAACATCCCAACGTCAGTTCAACTTCCCCAAAGGAAAAATAGCCCATGAACGCACGCACATCCCACCAGTTTGATCCGTCCAGCCTGCGAGAATATGATATTCGCGGGATCATCGGTGAAACGCTGGGCAATGATGATGCCTATGCGATTGGACGCGGCTTCGGAACGCTGATCGCACGGGCAGGGGGCACGGCGGTCGCCACGGGCTACGATGGCCGGACCAGCTCGCCAATGCTCGAAGATGCGCTGATTGAGGGACTGAACGATGCTGGCGCAAACGCTGTTTCGATTGGCATGGGGCCAACCCCTATGCTTTACTATGCCGAATGCGTGCTAGAACAGGTGCAGGGCGGCATCGAGATAACCGGCAGCCATAATCCCGCCAATTATAATGGCTTCAAAATGGTGTTTCAGGGACGCCCATTTTTCGGAGCGGATATCCAGAAGCTGGGCGCTATGGCCGCGAGCGGCGATTGGGATACGCCAGCCGATGACGCCGTTGGCAGCATCGAACGCATTGATATCATCGATGAATATGTCGCCCGACTGACCAGGAACTTTACCGGAAACGCGATGAAAATCGGCTGGGATGCGGGCAATGGCGCGGCGGGACCGGTCATTGAAAAGCTGACCGCAAACCTGCCGGGCGAGCATCACCTTCTCTACACAGATGTCGATGGTAGTTTTCCCAATCATCATCCTGATCCCACAGAAGAGAAGAATCTGACCGATCTGAAAGCGCTTGTCGCGGAGAAAAACCTCGATTTCGGCGTGGCTTTTGATGGTGACGGCGATCGTATTGGCGCGATTGATGGTGAAGGACGGGTGATCTGGGGCGATCAGCTGCTGCAAATCTATGCCGAAGACGTCCTGAAATCCGAACCCGGCTCCACGATTATAGCGGACGTGAAGGCATCCCAAGCGCTATATGACCGGATTGCCGAACTTGGCGGCAAACCACTGATGTGGAAAACCGGGCACAGCCTGATCAAGTCCAAAATGAAGGAAGTTTCTTCGCCGCTGGCCGGCGAAATGAGCGGCCATGTGTTCTTCAAACATGATTATTATGGTTTTGATGACGCCCCCTATGCCGCCATCCGCCTCATTCAGGCTGCGACCAATATCGGCAAAAGCGTTACCCAGCTGCGCAGCGATATGGTCGAGATGATCAACACTCCCGAAATGCGCTTTCAGGTGGACGAGAGCCGTAAATTCACGGTCATCGAGGAAATACTCGAGCGGCTCGCGGCCAGTGGCGCTGACGTCAACAATACCGACGGCGCGCGGGTAAATACGGACGACGGCTGGTGGTTGCTGCGGGCATCTAACACACAGGATGTCCTGGTCGCGCGGGCGGAAGCAAAGTCGGAAGACGGGCTAGAGCGGTTAATGGCGCAAATTGATGAGCAGCTGGCGCTTTCCGGCCTGGAGCGCGGAGAGACGGTGGGGCATTAGAAGCAGTCAGTCATGTTATGGTTTCGACTCAGCTCGAAGCTAAGTTGAACAGCCCATTTCAGCGGTTGGTAAAAACCGTTCACGGCTTTCGCCGCGAATCCGTTGCTCCCGCATCAGTTAGCTCAATCGCGGCATTGACATCTTCAAAGCTTATCCCGTCACGGTGGGAAGCCTGGTTTCCGCCAATGTCCGTGCCTGTGCCAGAACCCACAATATCCACACCGTTAATTTCAGTTCGAAGGGCGCTCGAACGACGAATTCAAACGCTGGTGACATTTGCGAGAAGCGCGGCAAGGTTTCGATTGGGTCGAGATCAGACTAATTTGAATATATTACCCATCGCGCCAGATATTGGCCAAGATCAAGGCTTTGCGCTAACAATGGGCGATAACAAGAAACATTTAGCCACCCATGGAACAGGATGACGCCATGAACGCCAAGTTACCATCACAAACACAATCGGTTTTTGATGACCTCCCTAAAGCCATGGCCGCGCGGCTGGCGGCGCTCAGGGCCCTCATCCTGGAAACTGCGGACGATAATCCGGCCATTGGTCCACTCGAAGAAACGCTGAAATGGGGTGAGCCGGCTTTTCTGACATCTTCCACCAAATCCGGTACAACCGTCCGCATCAACCGGCACAAGAAAATGGACGATCGTTACGCATTTTACGTCCATTGCCAGACCGATCTGGTCGAGCGGTACAAACAGCTTTATGGCGATATTCTAAAATTCGATGGCGCTCGCGCGGTGGTATTTGATGTGGATCAGGGCATACCGATCGATGCGGTAAAGCATTGTCTTGCTATGGCTTTGACTTATCATATGAAGCCCTGACGCGGGCCTGGCGTTCCCGTTCCGCTTTGTTCATTTCTGCAAAAATGCGCCATACAGCGATGAACAGGGCGGCGAGCAACGGCCCGATGACGATGCCGTTGAATCCGAAGAGTTGCAGCCCGCCCAATGTCGAGATCAGCACGACATAATCGGGCATGCGCGTGTCCCGCCCGACCAATATCGGGCGCACCAGGTTATCAACCATGCTGATGATGAATATACCGGCCAGAATGAGCACCACTCCCTGCCAGACCGCACCGGTAACCAGTAGATAGATCGCCACTGGTACCCAGACGAAGCCCGTGCCGATGGCCGGGATGAGCGAGAATATCGCCATCGACACAGCCCAGAGCAACGCCCCGCGAATGTCCAGCGCCCAGAAAATCAAACCGCCCAGCGTGCCTTGCATCAATGCGATAACGAAACTGCCCTTGATCGTTGCGATGATCACCACAAAAAATCTGTCGATCAATATCCGGCTCTTGCTCTCTGACAGCGGAACGACATGTTCGATCTGCGCGGCCAGCGCGCGGCCATCACGCAGCAGGAAGAAGGTCAGATAGAGCATAACGCCCAAAGCCAGCATGAACCGAAAAGCTCCTTGGCCGACGCTGATCGCTTGCGCGATCAAGAATTCCAGGCTGGCGCCAACCGCCTCTTCAATCTGCGGTCTTACCGTGTCCAGGTCACCATAGCCCATTTCCGTCAATTGACGTTGCATCCATACCGGCAAGCTATTTTGAAGGGCGACGAACGTGCCACCAAAATCAAATTCCCCGGCCTGTATGCTCGCATAGGCACTGGTTGCTTCCTGCATCAAAGCCATGCCGAGCAGAATCGCGGGGACAATGACCAGCAATATGACAAGAATCAGCGTCAGAAAGGCCGCCAGATTAATTCGGGGAAATAGCCATTTTGATATTTTCCGGTAAACGGGCTGAAACAATACGGCAACAACGACCGCCCAGACGATCGCGCCAAAAAACGGCTCGATCAGCATCGCGAAGGCCAGCGAAATAATCACTAGCAAGGCGAGGACGAACAAACGTTCTATTCCGAATTGAGGGCGCGCTGATTCATTCATGGGTTTATGCTCGCACTCGTAAAACAGTTTCTCTTCGGACACAATGAACGTCCGTCGCGCTGGCCGATTCTGTAACCCTATCCAAAACCAGCAAAAACTGCCAAACTATGAAAAATTTGCGGCAAAACGAGAGGCAGCATGAACAAGATATCCTTCCAGAAAGGTTTGTACGAGACCGGCAATGGCATATTTGCCTATTTGCAGCCCGATGGCGGCTGGGGCTGGTCCAATGCCGGTCTAATAACCGATGGCGGAGAGTCTTTACTGGTCGACACGTTATTTGATGCCAGCCTGACCCGAGACATGCTGGCCACTATGGCGGATGCAGCGGGTGTCGGTGCCGATGATATTGGCACCATCGTCAACACACATGCCAACGGCGACCATTGTCATGGCAATGGTCTGTGCCAACATGCGGAAGTGATTGCCTCGGACGCCAGCGCGCGGGAAATGGACGAATTGCCTGCGCCCGCCCTGGCTGCAATCATGGCGCAGGCAAAGGATATGGGGCCGACAGGACAATATCTCATCGACATTTTTGGCAGCTTTGATTTTACCGATGTCGCGGAGAAACATCCGACCAAGACGTTCAGCGGCGAATATAGTGTACAGGTTGGCGACAAACAGGTTGATCTGATTGAGGTGGGTCCTGCACATACCGCTGGCGACGTGCTGGTCCATGTTCCGGGTGACAAAACGGTTTTTACCGGTGATATCCTGTTTATCGAAGGCACGCCAATCATGTGGGCAGGGCCAGTGTCGAACTGGATCGCCGCTTGCGATCATATTATCGACCTTCAACCCGACACCATCGTTCCGGGACACGGGTCCATTACCGATATAGCCGGAGTCCGGCGCGTGCAGGACTATTTGCACTTTATCGATAGTGAGGCGAGGAAACGTTATGATGGCGGCCTGTCGGTGCGGGAAGCCGCGCATGATATCAATCTGGGAGACTTTTCCAGCTGGGGCGATAGCGAGCGGATAGCGGTCAATGTATCGACGCTGTATCGGGAATATGCAGGCGATACCTCGCCGCCCGATGTCACCCAATTATTTGGATTGATGGCGGAATTGAAGCAATAGCTTGAGTTTGCCCGTCAATGCGCATTTAGTGTACCTGCGCAGGCAGGTACCCATCTCCAGAGCTTGCGCACAAACGCAGCGGTAGGAGATAGGCTCCTGCCTGCGCAGGAGCACAGTTGTCATTAATAGCATTCCGAAAATCCTGACCGACTGGTTCGCTTCACGCGGTTGGTCTGTGCGGCGGCATCAGTTGGAAATGCTGGAAGCGGCGCGGGCAGGGCGCCATGCTTTACTCACTGCTCCGACCGGCGCAGGCAAGACGCTGGCCGGGTTTCTGCCAACACTGGTCGACCTGATCGAGCAGCCTGATTTTGACGGACTGCACACACTTTACATTTCTCCGCTCAAGGCGCTGGCCGTCGATGTCCAACGCAACCTGCTGACGCCGATTGATGAAATGGGCCTGCCGATCAAGGTCGAAACCCGCAGTGGTGATACGCCTGCCAATCGCAAGGCGCGCCAGCGTGTCAAACCACCGCAAATCCTGCTGACCACTCCGGAGTCACTGAACCTGCTGCTCAGTCAGGAAGACTGTTTCACACTGTTTGCGAAACTGAAGCATGTGATCATCGATGAAGTGCATGCCTTTGCATCGGGCAAGCGCGGCGATCTGCTGTCTCTCTCGCTTGCAAGGCTGCAGCGGATCGCGCCTCACATGAAACGGTCGGCTTTATCAGCCACGGTCGCGGAGCCCGATGATTTTCGCGCTTGGCTCGCGCCTTATGGCGATATTGACGTCGTCACCCATGTGCTGGGGGACGAAGGTGCGCCAGCGGATATCGCGATCATGATTCCGGAAACACCGGAAGGGGAAAAGATCCGCGTGCCATGGGCAGGCCATGCCGGAGTCTATGCGATCCCGCAGGTGATGGAACAGATTAAAGCTAACAGGATGACGCTGGTTTTCACCAACACGCGCTTCCTCGCCGAGTTTATCTTCCAGAAGCTCTGGGACATCAACGAAGATACCCTGCCCATCGGCGTGCATCATGGCAGCCTGTCGAAAGAGGCCCGCCGCAAAGTCGAAAACGCCATGGCGTCAGGCAAGATGCGCGCGCTCGTCTGCACCGCGTCGCTCGATTTGGGCGTTGACTGGGGCGATATTGATTGCGTGATCCAGATGGGCGCGCCCAAGGGCAGCTCGCGGCTGCTCCAGCGTATTGGCCGCGCCAATCACCGGCTGGATGTTTCCTCCAAAGCCTTGCTGGTGCCGGGCAACCGGTTTGAATATCTCGAAGCGCAAGCCGCACTGGATGCGGTGAACGAAGGCAAGCGCGATGGCGAACCGTTTCGCCCCGGCGGGCTTGATGTGCTCGCCCAGCATGTCATGACCTGTGCTTGCGCCGCGCCGTTTCAGGAAGATGATTTGCTCGATGAGTTGCAATCCTCTTTGCCTTATAGCGCGCTCGACAAAGATACGTTCGACCGTGTCCTCGGCTTCACGCGGGACGGCGGCTATTCGCTAAAAGCCTATGACAAGTTCAAGAGGTTGCGGCGCGATGCCAATGGGGTTTGGCATCTCGTCCATCCCCGCTTTGCGACGCAGCACCGGCTGAACGCAGGGATTATTGTCGATGCCGCGATGATGACGGTGCGGTTCAAAAATGGTCGCAATCTGGGCAAGGTCGAGGAAAGTTTCGCCGCCATGCTTAGTCCCGGGGACACATTCTTCTTTGCTGGCATGAGCCTGGAACTGGTCAAGATGGACACGTCCGATATCGTTGTCCGCGCGACCAAGAAGGCAGCGATGATCCCAAGCTATATGGGCGCGCGGCTGCCGCTGACCACCCATTTGTCCGACCGGGTGCGCGGATTTCTGACGGATCGGGCTGGATGGGCGCGCTTCCCCGATGATGTCCGAGAATGGCTGGAAATGCAGGATCATCGCTCGCGCTTACCCGAACCGGGTGAACTGCTCGTCGAGACCTTCCCGCACAAGGGGCTGCACTATATGACAGCCTATAGTTTTGAAGGCTGGAACGCGCATCAATCACTCGGCATGTTGCTAACGCGACGGATGGAAACCCGCGGGCTGAAACCGATTGGTTTTGTTGCCAATGATTATGCCCTGGCCTGCTGGAGCGTCGAATCGATCACCGATCCAGCGCCTTTGTTCAGCGCCGACATATTGGAAGACGAATTTTTCGACTGGATCGAGGGATCCTATCTGCTCAAACGCGCGTTTCGGGAAGTGGCCGTCATCAGCGGCCTTGTCGACCGGCAGCATCCCGGCAAGCGCAAGACCGGCAAGCAGGTGACGTTCTCGACCGACCTGATTTTCGACGTGCTGCGCAAATATGAACCGGATCATTTGCTTATGCAGGCTGCTTGGGACGATGCGCGGGCGCGGATGACTGATGTCGCGCGGCTCGGCGATCTTCTCGACCGCGCGGCTGGATCAATGGTGCATGTCGACCTCGACCGGGTCAGTCCGCTAGCGGTTCCGGTACTGGTCATGATTGGCCGAGAACATGTCGCACAAGGGGCCACAGACGATGCCTTGCTGATCGAAGCGGAAAGCCTGATCGAAGAAGCCATGCGCGGCGACTAGCAAGGGCTATGCACCTTAAGCCATTTGTCGCCGGTAGAAAATTGGAGTATCTATAGACCGATGAGTATGTTTTTCTCCACAAATGTGGCCTTGCCGCTGCTATTTTCCCTGCAGATCGCAGAACCGGCTGCATCGTTGCCGGAAGCGGTGGCCGCTATTCCCGAAATTGTCGAACCGGAAGCTATATTGGCCGACCGGCTACCCGATCAATTCATTCAGCCCGATGCGGAACAAATTACCATTGCCGAAGACCGAATGGCCCGCATGACCGTGCCGGTCAGCATCGAAGGCGACGGCCCTTTTGATTTTATCATCGATACGGCGGCGCAACGCACCATATTATCCACTGAAGTGGCTGGCAGCCTGACCCTGGAACTGGAAGACGAAGTCAATATTATTGCATTGGCGGGAAGCACAATAGTGCAAACCGTTTATGTTCCTGAACTGACATTGGGCAGCCGCAGCTATGGCGGCATCGTCGCGCCAACTTTCCGGTCCACCAATATCGGCGCCGATGGCGTATTGGGTCTCGACAGCCTGCAAGGGCAACGCATTTTGTTTGATTTTATCGACAGCACAATCTCTGTTGAAGACACGGCCAAAAAGCGCAAAGCCCGCTCCCGCCGCGAAATTGTCGTGACCGCCCGGCGGCGGTCGGGGCAGCTCATTTTTACCAATGCCGAAATTTCGGGAATCAAGGTCAGTGTCATCATCGATACTGGCGGTGAGCTGTCGATTGGCAACAAGGCCCTGCAACGCCGTCTGCGGATGAAACGCTCTGCGTTGCAGCAGATTAATCTGGTCGACGTGACCGGCCGCTCCATAGCCGCCGACTATGGTGTTGCCAGCGAGCTGCATATCGGCCGCGCGCGCTTTGGGGTCATCCCTATTGCCTTTGCCGACATAGCACCTTTTGCAGCTCTGGAGCTGGAGAAAAAACCCGCCATGTTTCTGGGCATGGATGCGCTCCGCAAATTTGACCGAATGGCGATCGATTTTGCCAACCGCAAAATCTATTTCCTGCTTCCCAAAGACGCGTCATAAGCTGATTTTGGTTACAGACCCGTTGGTGGTATAGTAAAACGATATAAATATATCCGGAGAGTAAGATGCCCCTCTTTTCCACAAGCTTGATCCCCGCAATTGCAGCCTCTGCTCTGGCATTGGCCTATCCGGTCCCGATGGGCCAATCGATCGAGCCCGGCAGTTTAACCAAACCGGACAGTGAAATTGTCGCGATAGATGAGGACCGGGCCCGGCGGATGACCGTACCCGTCAGCATTGAAGGCCGCGGGCCGTTTTCCTTTGTCATCGATACCGGCGCAGAACGCACGGTCCTGTCGCGAAAAATAGCAACCCGTCTGGCTTTGGATGCGGAAGAACCAGCGCAACTTATGAGTATTGCCGGCAGCAGCATGGTCGATATGGTCTACGTCCCCGAATTGACTTTGGGCTCGAAAAGCTATGACAGCCTGATCGCTCCCGTTCTGCTCGCCCGCCACATCGGTGCAGACGGAATATTGGGCCTCGATGGTCTACAAGATCAGCGCATATTGTTCGACTTTATCGCCAATCAGATCTCGATCGAAGATACCGCTGAACCGACGGCAATGGCGGCCAACCGGGAAATTGTGGTAACGGCCAGGCGCAAATCTGGCCAACTCATCTTCACCGAAGCGACCATTTCGGGACTCAAGGTCAACGTCATCGTCGATACGGGGGCTCAGGTTTCCATCGCCAATCCCGTATTGCAAAAACGGTTACGGCAGCGTGCCAAAGAGCTGGGCGAAGAAAATAGCCTGATCGCTGTTACCGGGGACACGCTTGGTGTGGAATTTGGCTGGGCCCGCGATTTTCGGATCGGTCGCGCCCAGTTTGCGCGACTGCCGTTGGCATTTGCCGATGCGCCGCCATTTGAACGGTTGGGCATGGCCAGGAAGCCGGCGCTTTTATTGGGTATGGATGTCCTGCGTAAATTTGATCAGGTCGCCATCGATTTCAAAAAACGGAAGATTCATTTTCTGCTGCCGAAAAATACAAGAAATCGTTACGAGCAACCAAAGAATACGCGCATCAGGTCATAATTTCAGGAGCCGGCAAATAGCGGTTCCGGATCACCCGTCTTCCACTGCGGATATTTTTTCATAGCAGTAGAGAAAAGATCTGAATCCAAATGGGTCATCAGCCAATTCTGAACCGCCGGGAGCGATTGCGCGTCAAACCAGTTGCGGTCGTTATTGGCGAATTGGCGAACAAATGGAAAAATCGCATAGTCCGCCAGACGGGCCTTATTTCCGAGCAATTGACCGTTTGCAGACAAGCGCTCTTCCAGTTTTCTTAGAAACGCCAGTCCCGCGCTGCGGTGAACGATCGGGTCAACATCGTCATAGCGGGTAGGATATTTGTAACGGTCAAGATTGGACTTAAAATCGCCGTCCGCCTCCGCGATCAAATCATCGCCCGCCGCTTTATTTTCCAGCCAGCCCTTCGGATCATTGCGCTCCAGCGCCCAGTGCATGATCGCCAGGCTTTCATCGATCACCACGCCATCATCCTGCACCAAGACCGGAACGGTCGCCTTGGGTGAAGCCGCAATCATTTCCTCCGGCTTGTCCCGTAACACCACTTCCCGCAAACGCACCGGCGTCTTGCTGATCAGCAACGCCATGCGGGCGCGCATGGCATAGGGACAGCGCCGAAAACTATAAAGGATCGGCGCGCTGTTCATGGGCTGCCGAGATGCTGACGGCCTTCCTGTGCCGCCTTTTCCACTTGCCGCTGGCGTTCGCGATAGCGTTCGCGCTGTTCATCCGTACGGCTGTCATAACAATGGGGGCAGGCTTCTCCGGGCACATATTTTTCTGATGCCCGTTCTGCGGCGTTGAGCGGCATACGACAGGCATGGCACTGGTCATAATCGCTCTGCTTCAAGCCATGACCGACCGCAACCCGTTGATCGAACAGGAAACAATCGCCGTTCCAGCGGCTATTTTCTTCCGGAACATTCTCAAGATATTTGAGGATCCCGCCTTTCAGATGGTGGACATCGTCAAAGCCCTGCGCCTTCACATAGGCGGTGGCCTTCTCGCACCGTATTCCACCCGTGCAGAACATCGCGATTTTTGGCTGTTTTTCGGACTTTTCTTGCAATTTCTTGGCAAAATCGTCGAACCAGGTGGGGAAATCCCGGAACGTCTCGGTATCCGGATTGATCGCGCCTTCGAAACTGCCAATCGCCACTTCATAGGCGTTCCGGGTATCAATCACGATCGTGTCGGGATCGGAAACCATGGCGTTCCAGTCAAGCGGATCGACATAATCACCCTTGGCGCGAGCGGCATCAATACCCTCGACGCCCATGGTCACGATTTCCTTTTTCACACGCACTTTCATCCGCAAAAACGGCATATTATCGGCGGCCGAATATTTGACTTCCAACCCGGCAAACTGGGGGAGGCTCCTCAGGTAAGAAATAGCCGCATCTACGCCATCGGATTCCCCGGCAATCGTGCCATTAATCCCTTCAGGCGCGAGCAGGATTGTGCCTTTCAGGCCATTATCTTCACAGGCCGCCAGAATCTCCGGCTTCATCGCCGCGGGATCATCCACGACTGCAAAATGATAGAGCGCCGCGACTTTGTAAGAAATTTCTGATTCCGTCATGACGCGCATATAGTCGCGGACCGCGGCAAATTCCAACCCTTCCCGCTTGCATGGGCCAACAGATCATCGCATAGCAGAATGATGGTTCCCCTTTCGTTCGCCAATCACCAGTTTCATGTTATCGCTCCGGCCGCGCTCTATTGGCCCGCGCAAAAGGCTTTGCTGGTCGCCGACCTGCATCTGGAAAAAGCCAGCTTTTATGCGCGCCAAGGGCAGATGTTACCCCCCTATGACAGCCGCGCAACACTCGATGAATTGGCGGGTCTGGTCGCGACAACAGCAGCAGAAAAAGTCTTTTGCCTGGGCGATAATTATCATGATGTTGGGGGCGAGGCGCGACTGGAAGACCAGGCAGCCCGCTTATTGACGAAGCTGACCCAAAATACGCAATGGACCTGGATCAGCGGCAACCATGACCGGGATGTCAGCGGTCTGTGGGGTGGAGACGTCACGGCTGAATGGACAGGGGGTGGGCTTGCGCTGCGGCACGAGGCCACGGCAAACACCAAATTGCCCGAGATATCCGGTCATTTCCATCCCAAATTACGGGTTCCCGTGCGCGGGCGCCATGTGTCGCGGCGCTGTTTTGTAAAAGGCGAGACGCACTTGATCATGCCCGCTTTTGGTGCGTTAACCGGTGGGCTGGCCGCCAATCATCCCGCGATTGAACAGGCTGTTCTGGGCGAGGCCGAGGCCGTCATTGCGCTGAAGGAAAAGCTGCTGCATTTTGATCTCGGCTTTGCCCCGGCCCTGCCGGAAGCGCTGAACCAACCGGAACTTCCGTTGCCACTGGCCATTGCCGAATCCCGACGCTAAGCAGCGCCATGTCCCGATTAGAACCGTTTTACAACCAATTGGATGCGCTTGATCAGGCCGGTCGCAAACGCGCGCTCATTCTTCCGCCGGGTAAGGATTTTTCGTCCAACGATTATCTCGGCCTGGCGCGCAGTCCCTATCTTAGAGAAATAGCCCATGCCGCGCTCGACAATGGCATGGCGCATGGCGCTGGTGGATCACGGTTATTGGGCGGCAACCATCCCGAGCATGAGGCGCTGGAAGCCTTTGCCGCGATCCATTATGGCGCGGATGCCACACTGTTTTTCAGCAGCGGCTATGCGGCCAATCTCGCCTTATTTTCGACTTTGCCGCAGACCGGTGATCTGGTTCTTTATGATGAACTGATCCACGCCAGCAGCCATGACGGCATGAAACTGGGTCGCGCCGAAACGCAAAGCTTCCGGCATAACGATCTGAATCATCTGACAGACCGGATAGCGGCCTACCGACAGGCTCGAGGCTCCGGAACGATATGGATTGCTGTGGAAAGCCTCTACAGCATGGACGGCGACCAGGCCCCGCTCGCGGAGCTTTCCGACATTGCCAGTGCCAATGACGCGGTGCTGGTCATTGATGAAGCCCATAGCGTCGGCGTGTTTGGCAAGGGCGGCATTGGCCTGTCCAGCGCGCTTGGTCGGCAGGACAACATCATCGTCCTGCGGACCTGCGGCAAAGCTTTGGGGGTCGAAGGCGGATTGATCACGATGCCCCATGTCCTGCGCGACTTTTTCATCAACCGCGCCCGGGCGTTTATCTTCTCGACCGCGCCCAGCCCGCTCACGGCGCATCTGGTGCACAAGGCGATAGAATATATCGCCCAATATCCGGAACTGCAGACCCGGTTGCATGATCATGTCGGGGTGGCCGAACAACTATTGGGCTCGCTCTGCCCCGCATCCCGATCCGGTAGCCAGATTTTCCCGGTCATATTCGGGGACGACAAAGCCGCCGTTCAGATAGCCGCTTCTCTGCAGAAAGCGGGCTTTGATGTTCGCGCGATCCGGCCACCCACTGTGCCATCGGGAACCGCGCGTCTGCGCCTATCCCTCACTTTAAACGTATCGCGAGGGGATATCGCGGCGTTGGCCGACGCCTTAACCGACGCGCAAAATTTGGAGCATGCGGCATGAGGCAAAATTTCGCGATTACCGGAACGGATACCGATATTGGCAAAACCGTCTTTGCCGCTGCTCTGACCGGCGCGCTGGGTGCCCATTATTGGAAGCCGGTGCAGGCAGGACTTAATGGCGAAACAGACAGTCAGGCAGTCGCAAGGCTAAGCGGAATGAGTCCTGAAAAAGTCCTTCCGGAAACATTCCGGTTGCACACGCCCGCGTCTCCGCATTTTGCAGCGGCTCAGGATGGTATCACCATATCTCCACATGATTTGGCTATCCCACCAGTCGATGGGCCGTTGGTAATTGAAGGCGCGGGAGGCGCACTGGTGCCGATTAACGACACTCTGCTTTATGCCGATCTGTTTGCGCTATGGAAATCGCCGGTCATCATTGTCGCGTCGACCAAACTCGGCACGATCAATCATAGCCTGATGACCATTGAAGCTCTGCGAAGCCGAAGCGTTCCGATCCTGGGCATTGCCTTTATCGGTGAGGCAATAGCGGATAGTCAGGATACGATCTGTCGCATTGGCGGCGTGAAACAACTTGGTCGCCTGCCCATGATCGATAATCTGTCAGCACAAACCCTTTCAGCCGCTTTTGACTCAAATTTCAATTTGGCGGATTTCGGCCGATGACCACCAAGATCTGGCATCCGTTTACGCAGCATGGCCTGGGACAACCGATTCCCAAAATTGCGCGAGCCGAAGGCGCAACGCTTTACACCAGAGATGGCCGCGCCATTATTGACGCGATCTCCAGCTGGTGGGTGCAGACTCACGGCCATTGCCATCCCAAAATTGTCGCCGCGATACAGCAGCAAAGCGCCAGGCTCGATCAGATCATCTTTGCCGGATGGACGCATGAACCGGCCCAGCAGCTGGCAAAAGACCTGTCCAATTTCCTGCCCGAAGCGCTCGATCATATCTTCTTTTCCGACAGCGGCTCCACGGCGGTCGAAGTCGCGCTGAAAATGGCGCTCGGTTTCTGGCACAACCGGGGTGAGACCCGGCACCGCGTCATAGTGATGGACCATAGCTATCATGGCGACACCATCGGCGCGATGTCGATTGGTGCGCGCGGGGTGTTCAACCAGGCCTATGCGCCGCTGCTCTTTAATGTGGGCTCGATTCCCTTTCCCGAGCAAGAGGCCGAACAGGCCACATTAGATGCGCTGACCGTATTTTGCAGCGACCGCGACAATCCGCCGGCCGCACTGATTGTCGAACCGCTGATTCTTGGGGCAGGCGGCATGAAAGTCTATTCCCCCGCGATACTCGCCGAGATGCATCGCATCTGCGGCCAGCATGATGTGCTATTTATCGCGGACGAAGTCATGACAGGGTGGGGCCGCACCGGAACCGTCTTTGCCTGTGAGCAGGCCGGTATTACACCGGACATCTTATGCATGGCCAAAGGCTTGACCGGTGGCGTGATCCCGCTAGCGGTCACGGCGGCCAGCGCGCCAATATATGACGCCCATTTTTCTAAAGACCGCGCCAAAATGTTCTTTCACTCGAGCAGCTTTACGGCCAACCCGATTGCTTGTGCTGCCGCCAATGCCAATTTGCAGATCTGGCGTGATGAACCCGTTCAGCAGCGCATCGATAATATCATTGCGCGGCACAGGAATTTTGCCCGACAGCTGGGCGAGCATCGCAATATATCCGCCATTCGTCAGTGCGGCACCATATTGGCGTTTGAAATAGATGACACGGGTGGCAATTACATGTCTGCTCTAGGGCCAGCGCTGCTCGGCTTTTTCGCTGATCATGATGTTCTGTTGCGCCCGCTCGGCAATACAGTTTACATCATGCCGCCTTATTGTATCACTGACGAGCAACTATCCGCAGTGTATCGCGTTATAGAGGAGGCTATTGGTCATTTTGGATAGCAACGCCGCCTTACATCACATGAAATTTTGCATATCCCGCAAAGAAACGGCATAGATTACAAATGATTATTGTTGATTCGCTGATGGTGAAGATTGCGCTGATTGGCCTTTTGGGCATTGGCGCGCAATGGGTCGCCTGGCGTACGGGCCGTCCGGCCATTGCGCTTATGTTGATTGTCGGCATCATCGCCGGCCCGATTTTGGGAATTATCGATCCCGAACGCGACTTTGGCGCACTGCAGGAACCGATAATCAAACTGGCGGTCGCCGTGATCCTGTTTGAAGGCGGACTCAGCCTCAATTTCCGCGAACTTCGCCAAGCCGGCGGTGCTGTGTTCATGATGGTGTTCATCGCCGGACCGATAGCATGGGTTCTGGGAACCGGAGCCGCCCATTATGGCGCGGGCTTGTCCTGGGAAATTTCCGCGCTGCTCGGCGGTATCATGATTGTGACCGGTCCGACGGTCATTGGGCCGATGCTTCGCACCTTGCGCGTACCATCACGCGTGCGCAACGTGCTAAAATGGGAAGGCATCGTCAATGATCCGATCGGCGCGCTGCTCGCGGTGGGGATTTACGCCTATATTACCTATGAAGGGCCGAACGCCAATATTGCCTCTATCAGCATGGATGTGCTGGCCGCCAGTTTCCTCGCTGGCTTAATCGGCGCGGCTTTGGGTTACGCGATCACCTGGCTGTTCCCGCGCGGCCATGTGCCGGAATATCTCAAAGCACCGTTTTTGCTGATTACCGTCATCGGCGGTTTCGTTGCTGCCGATCTCATCATGCATGAAACCGGATTGATCACTGTCACCGTCATGGGCGTCGTGATGGCAAACCGGCCAATTTATTCCAGTCAGGCACTGCACCGGTTCAAGGAAGATTTGGCAGTCCTGCTGATCTCCGGCGTCTTCATCATCCTGTCCGCAACACTGGATTGGGAAACAGTCCAGCAGTTCCGGCCACAATTCGTCATCTTCCTGATCCTCTTGTTGTTCGTCGTCCGGCCGATATCGGTATTGGTCGCGCTGTTGTTCAGCTCCCTGCCTTGGCGAGAGCGGTTGTTCATAGCCTGGATTGCCCCGCGCGGTATCGTCGCCGTTGCCATTACCGGTCTGTTTGCCATCCGCCTGGTCGATTACGGCTTACCGGGCGCAGAAGCCCTGGTCCCACTCAGTTTTGCCGTCGTTATCGCGACAATCTTTGCCCATGGCTTTTCCGCCGCTTGGGTAGCGGAACGTCTCGGCATTGATGAGGGCAAAGGTGAGGGCGTATTGATCGTCGGAGCAACCCGATGGTCGGTGGCGCTCGGCAAGATCCTGAAGTCGCTCGATATCGATGTGTTGATAGCCGACACCAGCCAGTTTGCGCTGCGCCGCGCGCGACACGAAGATTTGAAAGTCCATCAGGGTGATATTTTAGACGAAGCCCATAATGATCATGTCGAATTGGGTGAATTTCAGCACATGATTGTGGCGACCGACAATGATAGCCAAAATCAGCTCATTACTGCTGATCTCGGTCCGGAAATGGGCTTTGATCAAATTAGCCGGCTGTCCAATGACAGCCGTGGTAAAGCCAAAAGCAAGGTCGGCCATGGCCGGATATTATTTGAATCGGGCGCGGACTTTAACAGCCTGCTCGACCGCGAGCGGGATGGCTGGCGGTTTAGCAAGACCAATATTACCGAAATTTTCTCTGCCGAAGAATATCGCAAGAATCTCGAACAGGGTGAAGAGCCCTTGGCGGTATTGAAGGAAGATCGCCGCCTGCTGTTTTTTGCGACCGACACAAAACCGGTGATCGAAAACGGTGATGTTGTGATCAGTTTTGTTGCTCCTGATACACCGGAAGAGCGCAAGGCAGACCGCGCTGCCAAAGAGGCCGAGAAAAACGGGGACGCAAAAGGCGAAAGCTAGGACCGGGCGCCAAACAGAGCCGTTCCCACCCGGACATAAGTCGCGCCCAGCTTGATCGCGCTTTCAAAATCGCCGGACATGCCCATGCTGAGACCGGACAATCCATTATCTTTGGCCAGCTTGGACAAAAGCGCAAAATATGGGGCAGGGTGGACGGCTGATGGTGGCACGCACATCAGGCCAGCCACTTCTATGTCTGCGGACCGTGCCGATTCAACAAGACCCGATACATCACCAATGGCACAACCGCCCTTTTGCGGTTCTTCACCAATATTGACCTGGATAAAGCAAGGCACTTGCCGATCGTGCTTCTCCATTGCCTTGGCCAGCGCCTTGACCAACGATGCCCGATCAAGCGAATGGATCGCATCAAATAGCTGGACCGCGTCTTCGGCCTTATTCGACTGTAACTGACCGACCAGATGCACTTCGACTCCGTCATATGCGTCACGCAGATCGGGCCATTTGGCTCCCGCCTCTTGTACGCGGTTTTCACCGAACAGCCGATGGCCGATATCTAGCAGGGGCCTTATTTCATCCGCCGAACGGGTTTTGGAAATCGCGATCAGGCGCACATCGTCAGCCTTGCGCTGGGCCAGCTTCGCCGCTTTGGCGATTTTCTCCTGAACCGCGGTCAGGCGCTCGTTACATTCGGTCATCTGCATCATATATTTCTCAATTGGCTATTGGCCGCCTATATGGCAGGTGACCGACATGCACCACCCCCGCTTATCCGATCTTTATCCGCAAATCTGGCTGATGACAGATCGTCGCAATGATGCCGTGCTGGAAGAGTCGGTAAAAGGGCTGCCGCGTGGCAGCGGGATTATCTTTCGCCACTATCATCTCAAGGAGGCTGCGCGGCGGAACAGATTTCTATCGATCAAAGCATTGGCAAAACGCAGCGATCACATATTGCTGCTTGCCGGATCGCCGCGATTGGCGCGCCAATGGGGTGCGGATGGTGTTCACGGTCGACACTGGAAACGGTATCAAACCGCCGGCCTGCTCCATAGCGCACCCGTTCATAATCCCAAGGAAATCAGAGCCGCCAATCACAATGGCGCAGACCTGCTAATTCTGTCCCCGGTTTTTGCCACCCGCTCCCATCCCGGTCAAAGGCCGGTCAGTCCGCTACAGCTCAAGCGGCTAGTGGCATTATGTAAAAAGCCGGTAATCCTGCTCGGCGGTATGGATGCGCAGCGGTTTGCGCAAAGGAACCATCTCGGTGCCCATGGATGGGCCGCAATTGACGGGTTGAGCGCCTGAAGATTTCATTTTTTTAGAAATGCCTGGTTAGAAAACCCGGTATTAGAAACGGAATTGTGTTCCCACGTAAACCGCTTGGCTATCTTGCCGCGAGTCTGTCAGCGGCGCCATCCGGTCACGCTCGTTTTTCAATCGAACACCAGCGGTCACATCCAGATTGCGCGTCACGGAGTAGCTTCCGCCCAGATCAAGCGAATAATCCTTTTCACTCGCCCTTAGCGCACCGGGTGAGGCGCCTAGCGGTGTTTTCGCATCGATAGATAGACGCGGATTGAACCGGCTCTTCTTGCCAGAGTCTTTATTATCCGCGTCAATTCCAATACCGATCTCGGAAAGATCAGGCAGGTTATCACCCAACTTCTTGACCGGAATCGCGAAACTCTTGAGGCCTTTGGCGGTGCCAAGACTGAAAGATGTTTGTGTGATTTTCGTTGGTGTCAGCACACCTGCACCAGGCGTTGCAGAAAGAATATTCTCGCGAATGGAAATCGCTTTACTGGAAGCGTCCTGCCGAACCACAACTGTAACAGCCCGTTCGCCGCTAGTATTGCCACCGGCCGGCGTAAATTTAAATTGCGTCTTGCCGCCCAAACTGTTGCGCTTGAAGCTAGCCGCCAACTCAGGATCAGCGCCAGCCGTCGTAAAAGAACCGATGGTGTTCAAGGATACCGCGCCGCTTTGCTCGGACAAAACACGCGCCAATGCAGGAGTCATGGCAAGGCCAGAAGCTGCGAGTCCCGCAGCTAACCACCCCAAAAGATTGCCATTTTTCTTCATGACGACGTTATTTTCCCCTTGCTGGCCATTAGCTATATCAATTTTTTAACGATAACACGAGTCAACATGCTGATTCTTTCTGATTTTTTCCATCTAGAGCGAATCTGTTGCAGATCGGTTACGGTTTCATGTTTCACAGTTCCATAATTTACACAGGTAAAGCTGAACCGAGGATGATCAGTCCGCTCATCATATGCTGGAAGAGTTTCATCTAGGCTTATTCAACTGCTATTCACGCGCGGATTCGCATGAGCGAAATGTTGCGCTTTGGCTTGCCCCCTGCGGCAAAGCAATTATAGAGAGCGTTGAAATAAGATTTACCGGCACGCGGCGCCTGTTAAACCACGCCATACTGCCCATGAGGAGCTTGTACATGTCCCGCCTTTCTTTATCCGCCGCGAAAATGCGTCCTTTGGTAATGAGCCTATCGGCTGTGGCATTGGTCACCGGACTTTCCGCTTGTGGCGGCAAAGAGCGCCCCAAAGCTGATCTGGCCGCATCACAAATCACGACCATTGGCGTAAATAGCTATTTGTGGCGCGCGACACTGGACAGCCTGTCGTTCATGCCGCTCACACAGACCGACAGCAACGGCGGCGTTATTCTGACTGACTGGTATGTGAACCCCCAAAATCCGTCGGAACGCATGAAACTGAATATCTCGATCCTCGATCAGGATTTACGAGCCGATGCGCTGCGTGTTGCCGCTTCCCGGCAAGTCCGCAACGGCGGTACATGGGTTGATGCCCCGGTAAAAGCTGCGACCACGCAAAAGCTGGAACAGATTATTCTGACCAAAGCGCGCGATTTGCGGCGTGGTGCCCTGACCACAAACTAATCCAATGACGAGCCTGCACAAGCGGGCCAATTTCTTATAGGACCAGCATGACCGATCAGCGTTTTAACCCTTTATCGGCGGACAAACGCTGGCAAGCCCGCTGGTCGGAATCCGGCGTTTTTGAGGCGGATGACAGCTCGCCAAAGCCGCGCAGTTTTGTGCTGGAAATGTTTCCCTACCCCTCTGGCCGCATCCATATGGGCCATGTCCGCAATTACACCATGGGTGATGTGCTTGCCCGGTTCCGGCGGATGCAAGGTTTTGAAGTGCTCCATCCGATGGGCTGGGACGCTTTTGGCATGCCGGCCGAAAATGCGGCAATGGAGAAAAAGGTCCATCCCGGCGAATGGACCCGCGCCAATATCGCTGGGATGCGTGATCAGATAAAGCGGCTCGGTTTCGCGCTCGACTGGAGCCGGGAAATCGCAACCTGTGAGCCTGATTATTACGGGCAGGAACAGGCCCTGTTCATTGATATGTTTGAAGGCGGCCTTGTCTATCGCAAGGAATCAGCGGTCAACTGGGATCCGGTCGACATGACTGTGCTTGCCAACGAGCAAGTTATCGATGGCAAGGGCTGGCGCTCGGGCGCGCCGGTGGAAAAGCGCAAGCTCAGCCAATGGTTTTTGAAAATTACCGATTTTGCGGAAGAATTGCTTGCTGGTCTGGATGATCTGAAAGGATGGCCGGAAAAAGTCCGCACGATGCAGGAAAACTGGATCGGCAAGTCGCAGGGCCTGCAGTTTCATTTTGCGCTAAGCGAAAAGCAGCACGATATCGAAACCATTGAGGTCTTCTCGACCCGCCCGGACACGATTTTTGGCGCAAGCTTTGTCGCCCTGTCCGCTGATCATCCGCTTGCCCAGCAACTGGCGCAAAATGATGAGATGCTCTCCGCTTTCTGTGAAGAGTGCAAGAAAACCGGAACGACCGCTGCAGAACTCGAAACGATGGAGAAAAAGGGCTTTGATACCGGCCTGAAAGCAACCCATCCGCTGGACCCATCCTGGGAATTGCCGGTGTTTGTGGCGAATTTTGTATTGATGGATTATGGAACCGGCGCTGTTTTCGGCGTACCCGCCCATGACCAGCGCGACCTCGACTTTGCCCGCAAATATGCCCTGCCCGTGACCCGCGTTGTCGCCGCAGAAGGCGAAGAAGACGCGCCGATACACGAGGAATCCTATACGGGACCCGGAAAGCTGGTAAACAGCCACATGCTTGACGGCATGGATATCGAAACCGCGCAGCAGACCGTCATCGACAAAGCCGAATCCGAAGGTTGGGGGAAAGCCCAGACAACCTGGCGGCTGCGCGACTGGGGCGTATCGCGCCAGCGCTATTGGGGCACGCCGATCCCGATCATCCATTGCGATGACTGCGGCCCAGTTCCTGTGCCCAAGGACCAATTGCCGGTCACATTGCCCGAAGATGTCAGCTTTGATATCCCCGGCAACCCGCTGGAGCGGCATGACACATGGAAGCATGTTGCATGTCCAAAATGCGGCAAGCCTGCGCAGCGGGAAACCGACACGCTGGATACGTTCACCAATTCCAGCTGGTATTTCCTGCGCTTTGCGAGCCAGCCTGATGACCAGCCATTTGATCCCGAAATCGTCAAGCAATGGATGCCGGTATCGCAATATATTGGCGGCATTGAACATGCGATCCTGCATTTGCTTTATGCGCGTTTCTGGACGCGGGCGCTGGCGTCGATCGGCAAGCTTGATTTTGCCGAGCCTTTTGAAAGCCTGTTCACGCAGGGCATGGTGACGCACGAAACCTATTTCGAAACGGTTCAGAACGCTGAAACCGGGGCCGATCAAATAGTCTATTACAGCCCTGACGAAGTGGATCACCGCGAAGGCGGCGTGTTCAAATCATCCGGCGGCGCACCGATTCAAATCGGCCGCATTGAAAAAATGTCGAAGTCGAAGAAAAACGTCGTCGACCCTGATCCCATTGTCGACCAATATGGCGCGGATGCAGTTCGTTTCTTCATGCTGTCCGACAGCCCGCCGGAACGCGACCTGCCTTGGTCGGAAGCTGGGATCGAAGGCAGCTGGCGCTTTGTTCAGCGCCTTTGGCGTCTCTATGTTGCCGTGGCCGATCAGCCAAACCCTGCGGGTGACGACAAAGCCGTCAAACGCAAGCTCCATCAAACCATCGCTGGTGTTGCCGATGATATCGAGGCGCTGTCTTTTAACAAAGCGGTCGCGAAAATCTTTGAACTGATCAACATGATCGAAAAAGCCGCGCCGTCGGGTGATCGTCATGACGCCATCCGCGCGCTTGCCCGGATTACGGCCCCGATGGTGCCCCATATTGCCGAAGAGGCATGGGCGCTGTTCGGGGAAAGCGATTTGGTCGCCAATGCGCCATGGCCGGACGTGGACGAAAGCCTGCTGGTCGAGGATGAAGTCACCATCGCCATTCAGGTCCGCGGCAAACTGCGCGACACGATTACCGTGGCGAAGGGCAGCGATAAATCCGTCTTGGAGGACCTTGCACTTGGCTCTGAGAAAGTGCAGCGTACTATCGATGGAGCAGACATAAAGAAGGTGATCGTCGTGCCCGACCGACTGGTGAACATCGTTATATGATATTGATGCGCAAAATCCCTGTGCTTGCCGCTGCCACATTGCTGCTTGCTGCTTGCGGCCTGCAACCGCTATATTCCGGCGGCACCAACAGCGTGGTTGCGACCCAACTAGGCGATGTCACGGTCGAACCGATCAAGGGCAAAGCGGGATGGCTGATGCGCAATGCGCTCAATGATCAGCTGTCCACTTTTGAAGGCAGTGATTCCAAATATCGCCTGATCGTCGAACTGGACGATAAAATTGCCGGCTTTGGTGTGCGCAGCAATGACCGCATCACCCGGGAACGCCGGACCTTGCGTGCGCGTTATCAACTGGTCCGCCTGTCCGACAGCAAAGTCGTTCTGGATGCAACCGCCGGTTCCGATGCCGGTATTGATGTGGTGTCGTCGGAATATGCCACCGTCGCAGCGGAAGAAACCGCGCTGGAAAACCTGTCCACGCGCGTGGCCGATCAGATTATCAAACGCCTCTCCCTCTTTGCCCGCGAACAGGCGAGCGACAGCGGGAGCTAGGGGCAGCGGCATGAGCATAAAGCCGTGAAAGTCAAAGATAATGAAATAGTGCGCCGCTTTCATGCGACACCGGATGCCATTCGCCTAGCCATTCTCTGCGGCCCCAATGCCACGCGCTGCCAGGCTTTGGCCAATGAACTGGCCGCTCCACTGGTTGAATCGGCGGAACGCGTTGACCTCACCATTGCTGACCTGACCGAAAGCGCCGCCCGGTTGAACGACGAGGCCACATCCGCCTCTTTGTTCGGAGACAAGAGATTCATCATGGTGCGCCTCAATAGTGGCGAGGCCGTCCGCGCGAGCGCATCGATTGAAAATTTGCTGGCAAGTGAGACCCAAGGCGACCCAGTCATCATTGTCGCAGCTGGTATGGCCGACAAAACAGCCTTGGCCAAGAAAATTGCTTCTGCGCCCGATGCATTGATAGCCACCTGTTATGAAACCTCGCAAGGCGACGCCGTTGCCGCCATCTCCGGCATGGCCCGCGATGAAGGCGTACAAATGTCACGCGAGCTGGCGGCCGCCATTGCGGCGCTTACTAGCAATGATCTCGTCCTCGCCCGGCTTGAAGTCGAAAAAATCGCGCTTTATCTGGACGCGACACCGGAGAATCCACGAGAGGCCGACCCCGAGCTGCTCCATTTGCTGGGTGCAGAAAATGAGGAAGAAGATCTCGGTTTGCTCATCAACGCAGCTATTGGCGGCGATACCCGGAAACTGGCCCACGAATTGGCCGCGCTGAGCACAACGGGCTTTAGCGAAGTGGGTCTGGTCCGATTGATGCTGCGGCACCTGACAAAACTGGCGGAACTGAGAACGAAGGCCGATCAAGGGTCCAACATTGGCAAGCTGGTCAACCATCCCAGTGTGTTCTGGAAGGATCGCGACAATTATGCGCGGCAGCTCAATATCTGGTCTTCGGTTCATATCGGACGGCTGATTGAGAGGATATTAATGCTCGAAATTGCCCTGAAAAGCAGCGGTCAACCGGATCATGTGCTGGTCGAACAGGAATTGCTGACCATTGCCAGAAAGGCGGCGCACGCGAAAAAAAGCGCGGGCCTTCGTTAGTGTTTGTCCTATCCTAACCTATCCGTTCGTCCTGAGCCTCGATTAGCCGCGCTCACTCATAATCAGCAGTAATGGCGATCCGGCCACGAAATTGGCCGCTGGCATTACCCGTTACGCGAAGCCTGCCGCCAAAGGAGAATGTCAGCCTTCCATCGCGGTCCAGTCGCGCTTGTGCCGGTAAATCAGTGTCAAGCTTGACCAGATCAGCGGTCGAGCCGTTAGGCGCACTTAAGGTAATCCGTTGCGGCAATTGGACGCGCACAAGCCGGCCCGGTTCGCCGGTCAGACGCCCTTCGCCATGAAGCGATAGTCCACCGAGATCGGTTACACCGCCGCTAAACCGGCGTTGGCCGGATTCCGGATCGAGTTCCACTTCACCACCGGCCCGGCTCAACAGAGCGAGCCTTGAAAAATCAAGATTGGCGGTGATTTCGATATTCAGCGGGGTTTCTGTCGGCCCAGAGCCTGCCTGCGAAGAGCCACTGCCGGGCTCCACGGCACATAAACGGCATTGCGCCGCCACGCCATCAGGCTGAACCACCATCCAGCCAAGCAGCAGCATCAGAACCGGCAGAACCGTTCTAAATTTCGCGCATATCATCACCACCCGCCGATTTTGGATCAAATGCCTGAAAAAATGGTTAATTTTCTATGATCACTTCCTGAAACGGGCCGATTTCAAACTTTCCTACACCTGTATTCTCGTGCTATTTTCCGTGCCGCTCTTTCTCAGCCCTGCAGATAATATTGACCGGATGACTTGGCCGAAAATGTCAAATTGGGAGCCGCGGAGGCCTGTGATATGTGTGAACTTTGGAGATGCCGGCGATTTGATCAGAGCGACGGCTGTCTTCAATCAATCCGTTATAACCCCTTAAAATCTGCCCCAAAGGACTGTGTTCACTTTGTAAACTTCGCTGCGAACGCTTGACGTGCCGACCATTTCACCCCATTTCAGCATCATGGAAAAAATCATCTTAAGCGCCGAAGAATGGCGCGAAAAACTCTCTCCCGAACAATATCATGTGTTACGCGAAGCCGGCACTGAACGGGCTTTTACTGGCAAGCTCAACGCCGAAAAACGCGATGGAGAGTTTTTTTGCGCGGGGTGCGGGACCAAATTATTTGATGCGACAAAAAAATTCGACAGCGGTTGCGGCTGGCCGAGCTTTACCGAACCGGCCGAATCCGAAGCTGTTACCGAGATCGAAGATAACAGTCATGGTATGCGCCGCATAGAAGTCCGCTGCACGGGCTGTGACGGGCACTTGGGCCATGTTTTCCCGGATGGTCCCGCCGAAAATGGACTGCGCTATTGCATGAACAGCGCGGCGCTGGAATTTGAACCGAAAGACAGTTGAAGATTTCGCTGTCCTACACCGTTCAGCCTGCAGTAAGACGGCAACACGCTAACATACACGCTTAGTAAGCGTATCGTGAATGGGACAATATGGCGCGGGGCAAAAAACGCAGCAAACAATCAGGACCGGTTCGCACATGGTTTTTCCGGATAGTCAAAGCCGGTTTGGTCGTGAGCCTTCTCGGGCTGATAGCTCTTATCGTGGCCGTAGCGGTCATCCGATCTTCTCTGCCGGGTTATGAAGACCTGAAATCATCTCCCAACGGCCAAATGATCCGCGTTCTGGACGTCAGTGGCCGTGAGCTATTCTCCATGGGTCCCAGCTATGGCCAATGGCTCGATTATGGAGATATTCCGCAGGTTATGATTGACGCCATGGTGGCGGTTGAAGACCGGCGTTATGAAAGTCATCTCGGCGTCGACCCAATCGGCATTGCGCGATCGCTGAAAGTCCGCATGGAACGCGGACGCTGGGCGCAGGGCGGCTCGACCATCACCCAGCAGTTGGCGCGCAATATCTTCCTCAATAACAGCCGGACCTTTGGCCGTAAGGGCCGTGAGATCATGCTGGCGCTGGCCATGGAGAGAAAGTTTTCCAAAGAACAGATTTTGGAGCTCTATCTCAACAAGGTCTATTATGGCGGCGGCGCTTATGGCATTGATGCAGCATCGCGTCGCTTTTTTGCCCACAGCGCGACCGATCTGAGCCTCGCCGAAGCGGCAATCATCGCCGGATTGGTCAAGGCGCCATCGCGCTATTCGCCGACCGCCGATGCCCAAGCGGCCATTGACCGCGCGACTGTTGTCCTGCGCGTAATGCAAGATGCCGGCGCCATAACCGCAGCCCAGGCAGCCGAAACCAAGCCAACCGCCGTTGAATTGGCCCCCGAGCCACGCCAGAATAGTGTCCGTTATTTTACCGACTGGGCCTTGCCGCAACTGGATCTGCTCATCGATGAAACGGTCGAGCCGATTGAAGTGTGGACCACTCTGGACCTGGGCATGCAACGTGCGGCGACAAATGCCATACAAACCGGCGTTCCTGCTGGTGTCCAGGGCGCAATGGTTGCAATTGACCGGGACGGAGCCGTTCGGGCAATGGTTGGTGGAACCGATTATGTTACCTCCAATTATAACCGCGCAACGCAAGCCGTCCGGCAACCCGGATCCGCGTGGAAAGTTTTTGTCTATATGGCGGCCCTTGAAGCGGGATATTCTCCCAATGACATTGTCACTGACCAGCCTATTCAGATTGGTGACTGGCGGCCGCGTAACAGCGGCGGAAACTATGCCGGCGATATCAGCTTGCGCAGCGCCTTTGCCTATTCCAAAAATACGGTGGCCGCTGCCATCGGCAATGATATCGGCACCTCGACCGTCGCCAATATGGCAAGGCGGTTCGGCATCAGCACGCCGATTGATGTGAACCCTTCTATGGTGCTCGGCACGTCTGATGTCCGGCTGCTTGAAATGACGCGCGCTTTCGCTTCCATCAATGCCAAAGGGGTCGCTATTACGCCCTATGCGATCACGAAAGTGACCACCATAAAGGGCGATGTCCTTTACAAGAGCAAATATGATGGCAGCCGCGTGCTTGTCGACCCTTGGGTCGCCGCCGGAATAACCGATCTCATGCAGACGGCGGTAAATACCGGTACTGGTAGAGCGGCCCAGATCGGACGTCCGGTGGCTGGCAAAACCGGGACCACAAGCAGCAATAAGGATGGTTGGTTCCTGGGCTTTTCAAGCGGCCTCACCACAGGCGTCTGGATGGGCCGTGACGACGCCAAAGCCGTCCGCGGACTGCAAGGTGGCCGCGCACCTGCAGCGGCCTTTGCATCCTTCATGAAAGTCGCTGTCGCCAAACGGAAAGTCGAGAAGTTTGAAACCGAACTGGTGCTGCCTGACTGGCAGCTGGAGCCCGACGAAGAAGACTTATATGGCGCGCCCGAAGACGGGATCTATGTCGACGAAAACGGCATGCCGATAGAATCCGGCCAGGGCGTGGAATATGATCTGGAAGGCGGTCAGGCAGAAGATGGTCCACCACAACTGGATCAGGGGTGGATTGATTCCGTTTTAGGTCGAGGCGAACAAAAGCCACCTGAAAAACCGGCCCAACGCGAAAATGCGCCACCCGCTAATGACCCTTCGGAACCGGCCAGACCGAACGCACCTGTTTCCATTTTGCCAAAGCCGGCTGAAGAATAGCTCGAATCCTAGCGCCAATGCTTATTTATCATGTGCGGGAGCACCGATGAGATGAAGAGCCGCCCCATGCTCCTTGAGCCAGCGGTCCGCAGCGCGGCGCTCTCCTTCGAATATGTCATCGAGCAAGGCGTAGAAAGATGGGCTGTGGTTCATGTGACGCAAATGGGCGACCTCGTGGGCAACCACGGAACGGCGAACCATCGGGGGAGCCATAACAAGCCGCCAATTTAATCGTATCGCCTTACGGCCGGAACAACTTCCCCAACGTCGCCGGGCATCACCAACAGACAATGTCGGTATATTGGTATCCGTCTGCTTGCAATAATAGGCCAGATCATCGGCATAAATTGCGCGCGCTTGCTCTTTCATCCATTCCATTACGCGGGTTTCCAAGCGTTCTAGAGGACCGCCAACGCGGATTTCATCCTCTACTTTCAAAGGCTTCCGGCTGTAATCAAGCGACCAGCGAACGAAATGGCTTTGGCCGGCAAAGGCCAATTCAGTACCGTTCACAATCGGAACCGGCGGAGGTGCGTCGGCAAAATGCGCGGCCAGCCAGTCCGATTTGGATTGGGCAAACCGCAGCGCATGAGCGGTATCGGCATAACGCGGCATGGTTAGTCGAACTTCACCTTTTACAGTGTCCGCCGATACAGCAATCGAACGGGATTGGGCCAATTTGCGGACCCGCAGGGGATAGAAGCGCCCTTCCAACTCGATTTCCAGTTCGTCCTGCTCCACGGAAATGGACCGGTGATTAGAGCGGCTCATCGAGAATATGCTGTTCAATCGGCCCAGCTTCAACCTCCGTAATAACCTTGCCCCGGATAGAATTTCCGGTCCTGTGAATAGTCTCGCGATCACCGGAAATCAAATAATGCCAGTCGGGCAGCGCCATATCCCGCGCCCGCATCTTGTAAGCGCAACTGTCCGGGAGCCACGAAAACGTATCAAGCTTGCTACGCGTCAACCGGACACAATCGGGCACATAATAGCGGCGGCGGCGATAATCACTGCATTGGGCACTTTGCAAGTCCAGCAACTTGCAAGCAATGTTGGTCATGTAGATCTGACCATCATCCTCATCTTCCGCTTTGAGCAAGCAACATTTCCCGCAGCCATCGCACAATGCCTCCCATTGCCCGCGGTCCAGCTTATCAAGTGGCTGTTCCCAAAATGGTGGGTTATCGACTATTTCGTCCATCGCTTGATTTCATCTGCGACTTGTTGCGGGGTCCCATCAAAGGGGAGCAACGCAATCGGTTCACCCTGCGGTCCAAACAAATATCCCTGCCGGCTATGATCCACCAGATACTCACTAAACCCGGGGCTTTCGCGCTTGTTATAGATGATCAGATATTTCTTTGCGACCGCCGCAATCTCATCAACACTTCCGGTTAGTCCGATGAGTCTCGGATGGAAATTGTCGGTATATTGCTTGAGCTGCTCTGGCCCGTCCCGCTCCGGATCGATGGAAATGAAAATCGGCTGAATCTTCTCCGCTAGCGTCGGATCTTCTTTTTCCGCGAGGGTCAGGCCATTCATCAAATTGGCGAGATCGATCGGGCAAACGTCAGGACAATAGGTAAAGCCAAAATAGATGATCCGGTATTTGCCGTTAAAATCAGTGTCCGAGCTTTTCCCGCCATCCTGATTGGTGAGCGTGAAACTGCCACCAATTTTAGCGCCAGCCAGTGGCGCTTCTTCCGCAATATTATCTGAAGAAGCCGGGTTGCAGGCCGACAACAGCGCCATTAGAAGAAGGGTAGAAAAAGCGGATAGGAATTTGTTCATCATGCGGCCAGACATGGTCTGCTAAGAAACAATATTCAACCGATAATTGACGCAATCTATTGCCGAATGACGATTCGGCTGTCGAATCTGGATAGGGCGATTTGTATGCTTTGGGGCAACCATAAAATTTCACGAGCGAAGAACTTTCACACAGGAAAAACCGATATCAAGCGTTTCTTCCTCAGCCTGCTGATAATGTGCTCCCTGGCCGTACCGAATGCAGCCATGGGACAATTTTCCAGCAGCTATAATTTCCTAAAAGCGGTGAAAGACCGGGACGGGACAGAAGCGACGAAATTTTTGAACGAACCCGGGACCGTGATCGTCAATACCAGGGATGTTTCCACGGGCGAAACGGCCTTGCACATCGTCGTTGCCCGTCGCGATGCAACCTGGACCGGCTTTTTGTTGCAAAAGGGTGCCAATCCTAACCTTCGGGACAAACAGGGCAACACGCCGTTAATGCTCGCGACCCAATTGCGTTTCGTTGAAGGCGCAAGGGTCTTGCTCGCGAAGAATGCCAAGGTTGATCAGACCAATAATCGCGGGGAAACCGCGCTCATCCGCGCCGTGCAGCTTCGTGATTCGGAAATGACACGGTTGTTGCTGAAAAACGGCGCTGATCCCGACCGTACCGATACTTTGGCCGGACTTTCCGCCCGCGACTATGCAGCGCGCGATCGCCGCGCATCTGCGATATTGAGCGAAATTGAAAAGGCGGATGCGGAGAAAAAACCGAAATCAGAAGGCCGGTTTTTCGGGCCAGAAGGCTAGGCACCGACCAATTATTCTGTAGAATCAATAAAATTCCCGCGCATCCGGGTCTATCCACCCGTTAACGGCGGACAGCCGCTGCATTGATCGCCGTGCCAATCTCATCGTCTCGGCTTTTCGCCGTGCTGGCGCCAGACTATGCGTCGCGGCAGGCCGGATCATTTCCGCCTCATAGGCATCGGCAATGATCAATCCGGCCCGTTCCGGCAGGAAATCCGGACGACTGAGCGGAGCCATATCCAGATCTCCCGGTACGGCCCAATAGAAGCGGTCACAATAATCCAGATATTCCGTCCATTTGTCATCGCCCAAAAGATCACCACGCGCGACTTTAATCTCGACGATAACAATCTGCCCCTTGGCATCGACTCCCATCAGGTCAGCACGCCTTTTATTAGGCAAACTGACCTCGGACAGCAGCATGATGTCATGCCTGAAGAAAAGCCGCGCAACCCCTCTGGCAACCGCAGCTGCGCCGGTGAGAGCGCCGCTACTATCCTCCGGATTCGAAACACTGGTGGCCAAGGCGGCAAGAGCTGGAGGCGAATCATTTGGTTCTATCATCATCAGAGCAGGATAGAACATAAATAGAACAAAATAAAGATGCTTGTCTTTTTCGGACAAGGTTCGGGGTGAAAGCGCAAGAAGGACAAGGCCGATAAACCAATTGGTGCTTTACGGAGAAGGCGCCTCATTCCAAAGTTCACACGGAAGATGCCCTGCTGCCCGTCAAAGTTCACACAAGTCACAGGGCTGTTGCATTGCGGCTTTGGTATTTTTCGGCCCGCCCGATTGCACGCAAGTCATATTCAACATTGAGAAAGAGCACCGCTACAATTATCACAAAGCCCTGTCTGTAGGAAAGCGGATCTGGCGCTCCAAAAGCCGCGGGCCATGCGCGCAAAATAAAGGCCCCCAATTGGGAGCCTTTATGAAACATTCTGGTAATCGAGATCAGCGATAGAAAATATGATTATCGATCGTCGCCATGCGCTTGAGCCGCCAGCCGGGTGATACGTAGCGGGCGTGAAAGAACAAAGCGCCTTCGACCGGGCTTTTCCAGCCGTCATTCATGGCGATTTTGGCTATCGCTACAGCATTGCGCCAGTGACGGTGTCCCTTGTTAATACGGGGCATTTTGCCACCGCGGATGAACGAAAATTGTTTGCGCTGGTAGACAACGCCGCAAAGGCTATCGGGAAAACGCGATGACGCGGCCCGTGCCATGACAACCCGCGCAACCGCAAGCTGTCCTGCCAGTGTTTCGCCTTTGGATTCAAAATATACTGTTCCGGCCAGGCACTGCATTTCTTCGCTCAAATCGCCGGCAACCGACTGCTGTTTGACAAGCTCACGGAGAGAACCGGCGCCGTCATTCGTGAAATCGACCGTTTCGAGAGCGGCCTGCTCTTCATTGGCAAGCTGGTCAGCTTCGACCACGTCCTGCGGGATGGCAGCCACAACTTCCTGCTGTTCTCCGAAAATGACGGGAGCCGTTTCATCGGCGGTTTCCAGCATGGCTGGATCGACGACGATTTCGACTTCGGGTATATCATCATTGGCTTCTAGTGCGAATGATGCATCGGTCACTGCAAGAGCGGCGACCGCAGAAAATGCAAGCGAAACCACGCTTGCAGCTTTAAAAATTTTGCTCATAAACCTGTTATTTTATGCGGCGAGTCGAGTGCCAGCCGAAACCAGCGAAAATAAGCTTAAAAAACCAACCAACAGCTTATCCCTCTTCCCTCCGTCTGCGTGTTTATTCCGCGTCCATGTGGACAATCCCTCGGAACAACCTTCGCTTCAAAGTTGATCGCGAAATAGGGTGCAGTGCAGCAAAGTCAAGAAATCAGGTCATTTGAGCGATGAGCCGTTCCGCATCCGGGATGTCCAGTTCAATTAACCATAAGTCCGGATCAAACCGCGCTCTTCGCGCGAGATATTCTTCTAAATCTTGTTGTTTTTCAGTATCTTGGGGCCATATCACCTGCCAGGTTGAAGGCCCGTCCAGGCTCGGCATTTTCTCCAGAAGCCGCGGATCTTTACCCTTTTCCAGGCAAATAATGAGAATCGCACCGGCAATCCGGTCGCCCTTGCGCAGCACCATCGCAAAGCCGCCCTCTTGGTTCACTTTGCGCAACAAGGACTGCACTGTCATCTCGGCAGACAGTCGCGGTTCGATCATATATCCTGCTTGTAGCCGGGGAGCGATGCCAGAGGGATATGGGACCGCATGAATGTCCCGGTGCCGCGTGCAATTTCTTCGCCCTCTTCATCGATTAATCGGGAATCGGCCACAAATACACGTCTTTTCCCGCTAACCCAGCGTCCCTCTGCCGTCACCGTGCTCGATTTTAGCGGGCGCGTGAACAGCACGTTGAACGCCGTAGTCAGCAAAAACCGGTCGGACACCAAGCTGTTGGCTGCGTAAAAAGCGGCATCGTCGAGCATTTTAAAATAGCTGGTCCCATGCACAGCGCCGGCAGCGTGATAGTGCCGCTCATCAACCGCGAATGTGATGCGGGCAAAGCCGCGTTCGATAATTTCGAGATCAGACGCAAATAAACTGTTGATCGGCGCTTGCTTATAGAGCCGTTCCAGAGCGCGAAAATGTTCGTGCGATCCGTCCGCCTGCTGTTCTGATTGCGTATCTGAAGCCATTATCAAGCCGCTTGCTGATCCTGTTGTCCGGTCAGCAAGGCGTAAAGCGCATCATCCGAACTGGCACCTCTTAATTTCGAGACAACCGATTCATTGCGCAAAAACCGCGATATTTCGGCGAGCGCCTTCAAATGATCGGCACTGCCCTGTTCGGGAGACAGCAACCCGAAGACCAGATCAATATCCTCGCCATCATGCGCATCAAATGCGACGGGCTCCGGCAGCCGAATGAAGAGGCCGACACTATGGTCCAGCTGCTTGATCCGGGCATGCGGTATGGCGACCGAACCGCCAAATCCGGTGGAGCCCAAAGATTCGCGCGCGTTCAAACGGTCCTGCACCAGCTGCGCATCAAGACCGTAGCTCTTCGCCGCTTGCTGGGCCAAAGTCGAAAAAATTTTATGTTTGGACAGTGCCGTCTCGCTCGTCATAACCGCGGCAGAGTCGATATGAACTGACAAATATTCCATGTTTTCCTCAAAAGTCCAGACGCCCGGACCGTTACTATACAAAGCATCATGGCGGGCTATACGCCTCTGCAGGATGCTGTTGATCACTAATAGCTCTGCCAAAAGATGCCAAATTTTAGCGTTTCGAGTGACTTGGCAGAAATAAAGACGCTATTGCTGCGGTTCGACCCAGCCAATAGTGCCATCTGAGCGGCGATAAACCATATTATGCGATCCAGTTCCAGCATTTTTGAACAATAGCGCGCTGGTATTGCGCAAATCCATCATCATCACCGCGTCAGACACGCTGGCTTCCGGGATATCAGTGCTCGTTTCAGCAATAATCGGAGGGGCCTGGGAGTCATTTTCCGTTTCAATCTCTTCATCACCGGCGTCAAACACCCGATAGGCGGCCTCTTCCTGTTTCGCGGCATATTGTGCCTGAACATGATGATCGTTCAGTCGGCGCATGTACCGGCGTAGCTGCTTTTCAACCTTGTCCGCGGCTTGTTCAAAAGCCTGATGTGCGTCACCGGCCCGCGCTTCCGATTTCAACATCAAACCCGTCATGATGTGCGCGACAATATCGCATTGAAACTGGTTATGCGGCGCCTTGCCAATTGTCGCATGGGTTGAAATCGCCTTCGGGAAATATTTGTCGGCTATCGCATTCATTCGATCATCAATGTGGGTTTGAAGCGCATCACCAGTATCCACTTGATGTCCTGAAACACGAATTTCCATATTATTTCTCCATTATGGTTGCGCGGCTATTAGAATTTACGGTTATAAATCGGCCCAGAGAGGGTCCTTTATTCCCTCCATAAAGGCCGCGTGGCGGGCGAGCTCTTCTGCACTGGCATTATGCGGACGCGGCGCGATAAACTGTCGACGCAGAGCCGCCTCTTTACCGGACGGTTGGCGCTGATTCTCGGAATCCGATATTTTATCGTCGGCCAGGCCGAGACCAATTTGCCGTCCGCCGGTTAACTCTATGTAGAGCTGAGTCAGCAGTTCTGCATCCAGCAAGGCACCGTGTTTTACGCGGTGGCTGCGATCAATACCATAGCGGCTGCACAGCGCATCCAGCGACAATTTGGCGCCGGGATGTTTGACCTTTGCGATTGCCAGCGTATCCACCATCCGGAACTGGGAAATAGCGTGTTTCCCGCAGAGAACCAGTTCGGCATTGAGGAAGTTAAAGTCAAATTGCGCATTATGGGCGACCAGATTGGCGTCACCGAGAAATTCGAGCAGCTCATCTGCGCCATCAGCGAAGAGTTTTTTGTCCGACAGGAATGTGTCTGACAGACCATGCACCTGTTCTGCTGCCTTGGGCATGGGGCGCTGCGGATTGTAATAGCAGTGAAAGCTATTGCCGGTTTCGATCCGGTCAATCATTTCAATACAGCCTATTTCAACCATCCGGTCGCCGCTTTGAGGGTCGAATCCGGTGGTTTCAGTGTCGAAAATTATTTCCCGCATAAGACCAATATCGGACTCAATTTCAAGTTAGGCAAGGGGCGCTTTCAATTTTTCGATAGTATTTTGCACCTGCCGCCGCGTTTCGCCCAAAGGCAGGGATGTATCAATGACAAAATCGGCGCGTTTGCGCTTTTCTTCATCCGGCATTTGCAGGGACTTTATGGTCTCGAATTTTTCCGCTGTCATCCCGGGGCGGCGCAAGACACGATCACGCTGGTCCTGTTCTGTCGCCGACACAACGATGACGTGATCGACGCCGTCGGCTCCGGTTTTTTCGAACAGCAGTGGGATGTCGAAGAGAATCATCGGTGCATCTTTATGCGTGTTTAAAAATTCCAGCCGCATGGCACCGACAGCCGGGTGGATCAGCGCTTCCAGCCACTTTAACGCGTCGGAATTCCCCAGCACCGCGGCGCCGAGCTTTTGACGGTCGACGCCCTGTTCATTGGTGGTTCCGGGAAACAAGGCTTCAATATCCTTGACCAAGGCGCCGCCGGGGCCCTGCAAGCTATGCACCGCGGCGTCGGCGTCAAAAACGGGCACGCCTGCATCTGCAAACATCTGGGCAACCGTGGATTTTCCCATCCCGATGGAGCCAGTCAAGCCGATGATCACCGGTCCCGTCATGCCAGAAGCAGCTTTCTCAATTCTTCATCATGTTCCAGCGGCGGGGCCTGGCCAAAGAAAATTTCAAAAGCGACGGCTGCCTGACCGATCAACATTGCCAGACCGTCGATCGTTTCCAGCCCGCGTGCCTTGGCCGCCTTTAACAAGGGGGTTTTGATCGGCACATAGACCAGATCATAGACAATCGCGTCCTCGGGCAGATTTGCCAGGTCGATCACCAGATCATCTTGCCCTTTCATCCCGAGCGCGCTGGCATTGACCAGCAACGCAGCCGCCGGAAGCGCAGACCCATGTTCCAAAGCCTGTCCTTTAAGCCCGAAGCGGGCCAGCAATGCGGACGCCTTGAGCACATTGCGATTAATGATCGTGACAGAACCCACATCGATACGGGACAAGGCAAATAACACCGCCTGCGCCGCGCCACCGGCGCCAATGACAATCACATCCTGACCGCTCAACGGCACATCCGCAATCGGCGCGAAAAATCCGCCAGCATCAGTATTCGTGCCGAAAAGGTCGCCATTTTCGGCCCGTGCAACCGTGTTCATCGCGCCAATGGATGCGCGTACATTTCCGGGATCGGACACATGATCCATTATCGCCAATTTATGCGGAATCGTAACGTTACAACCCTGCCAGTCCTGATCCTCGCGGCGCGTGGCGACATAATCGGCCAGCTCCTCCGGTTTCACGTGGAACATCCGGTAATCAGCCTTGATAGACAGCTTTTCCAGCCAGAATTTATGGATGATCGGCGATTTGCTGTGCGCAATCGGGTCGCCAATAACCTCCGCATAGGGAATATTCGTCATGACGGCATAACGCCTCTGACCCGCAAATAGTCCAGCAGATGGAGCAATGGTAAGCCCATGATTGTAAATTGACTCCCTTTAATATCGGAAAAAAGCTGCGCGCCCCGGCCTTCAATCTCGTAGCATCCCACACAATGGCGGATATTGTCCCATTCCGCATCGACATAGCTGTCGATAAAAGCATCGCTCAAATTCCGCATGGTCAGCGTCGCTATATCAACATGACGCCAAACCGGTGACCCCTGGTCCGCAATCACCGCCGCGCTGAAAAGCTTATGCTTCCTGCCGGACAGCAATCGCAAATGAGCCTTGGCATCTTCACGGTCAACCGGCTTGTCGAGCATGGATCCGTCTTCCAGGGCCAGAACCTGATCCCCGCCCAGTACCAGCGCCATTCCAATACGCCGAGACAATCGCACCGCTTTCGCTTCAGCCAGCGCGTCAGCCAGATTTCGCGCGGTCACGCCATCGGCCTGCAGACCTTCTTTTAACGCGTCTTCGTCGACATTGGGCGCGAGCGATTCAATCACGACGCCGGCGGCCTCCAACATCGCCCGCCGCGCCTTGCTCTTGGAGGCCAGGACGAGCATGGGATCTGGCGAATCATCACGCATCCGCTGCGCCCTTTTCTTTTTCCTTGCTATGCCGCTCATTGTAGAAATTGATGATCGCCGCAGCCGATTCCTCAATCGATCGCCGCGTCACATCGATTGTCGGCCAGGCGTTGTCCGCAAACATCCGGCGCGCATATTGAATTTCCGCTTTGACCTTCTCTTCATCGACATAGTCGGTTTCCGGTGCCTGATTAAGCGACAATAGCCGGTTCCGCCGCACCTGCACCAAGCGGCTGGCCCCGGCCACCAGTCCCACAACCAGCGGGTTCTTGAGATGGTAGAGCGCGTCAGGCGGCGGCGATTCCGGCACGATGGGGATGTTGGCGGTCTTGTACCCGCGATTGGCCAAATAGATGGATGTCGGGGTCTTGGAGGTTCGCGAAACACCGGCCAAAACAATATCCGCCTCTTCCCAGTTTTTCCAACCGATGCCGTCATCATGCGCGATGGTGAACTGAATCGCCTCGACCCGTTCGAAATAGGCCGCGTCCAATATATGCTGGCGCCCGGGACGCGCTTTTGCTTCCTGTCCGAGCATGTTGGACAGCGCATCGGTGACGGTATCGAGCGCCGGCACAACCGGTAGGCCGAGATGGCGACATTCCCGCTCCAGCCGCGCGCGGATATCGCTGTTGACCAATGTGAAAATCACAAGGCCGGGATTATCGGCAACTTCAACCAATATCCGGTTCAAATGGGTTTCGGAGCGCACCATCGGCCAGAAATGCTTGATAATTTCAACGCCATCAAATTGCGCCAGCGCCGCTTTTGCGATATTCTCCAGCGTCTCGCCGGTGGAGTCCGATAACATATGCAGATGAAGTCTGTTCATGCCCGCAACCCTGTGATTTCATTGTGGATAAAGCAAGGGATGAATGCGGGATTTTTAGGCTCCTCTTTTTCATCCCCATCATCCCGATTTCTATCCACAGCCGGTCAAGTTTTGAAACTTTCATCCACAGATTGTGGATAATGGGGATGAAATTTGGGAATCGGTAAATTTTTCGTTAACAGCCATCTGTCAATCTGTTTGTAATCGCGGTAGACGCTCTTTAACTCTCTTATCCACGCTCTATCATCACCAACAAGATTCTTTAAATATACTATATTATTATATTGGGTGACCCTTATCCTATGCCTGACGCGACCGACTCCCCGAAAATTTTGCTCGAAACCTTGCATGGCAGGAAAACCGCCCAGACTCCCGTCTGGCTGATGCGCCAAGCGGGCCGCTATTTGCCGGAATATCGCGAATTACGTGCGAAAAAAGGCGGCTTTCTGGAACTTTGCTATGACGCAGAGGCTGCGGCTGAAGTCACGGTGCAACCGATAAAGCGTTTTGGTTTTGACGGGGCCATCCTGTTTTCCGACATTTTGATCGTGCCGCATGGCATGGGTCAGAAACTCTGGTTTGAGACGGGAGAAGGACCCCGCCTGTCACCAAGACTCGTCGATGCGGCTTTGTCGTCTCTAGAGGCGGCTCCCGAGCATTTTGAGGCTATTTACGATACGGTGCGCCATGTTGCTGCGCAGCTGGATGACAAAACGACCTTCATGGGCTTTGCCGGAAGCCCCTGGACCATCGCCACCTATATGACCCATGGGCAAGGCAGCAAGGATCAGTCTGTCACGCGCCGCTATGCCTATCGGGACGAAGCGGCTTTTGCAGAGCTGATCAGCGCGATTATCGACAATACCGTGACCTATCTGCTCGGTCAGATTGATGCGGGCGTGGACGCGGTGCAGCTATTTGACAGCTGGGCAGGGACCCTGTCACCTACGCAATTTGAAAAATGGGTGATTGCGCCCAATACGGAAATCATAGCGCGGGTAAAGGCTGTTCATCCCGATCTGCCGATTATCGGTTTTCCCAAAGGCGCTGGCGCGAAATTAATTGCCTATGCCAAAGAAACGGGCGCGGATGCCATCGGTCTGGATGAAACGGTCGATCCGGTCTGGGCGCATGAAAACCTGCCCCTGGACCTCCCGTTGCAAGGCAATCTTGATCCGCTGGCCCTGATTGCCGGCGGAGATGCGCTGGAAAAATCGGTGCGCCATATTTTGCAAGTCTTTGAGGATCGCCCGCATATTTTCAATCTGGGCCACGGGATTTTGCCCGATACACCCATTGAACATGTCGAAAAGCTGCTTACACTTGTCCGGCAATGAATGAATATCTTTCCATGCTCTATCTCTGGCTAAAATCCGCTCATATCATTTTCGTCATCTTCTGGATGGCCGGCCTGTTCATGATGCCGCGTTTTTTCGTCTATCATCAGGAATCGGCTGTCGGGTCGGAAGAAGATGGCAAATGGATTGAGCGCGAAGCCAAGTTGCGCAAGATCATTCTCAACCCGTCGCTGATCATCGTCTGGGTTTTGGGTTTGGTACTTGCGTATGATATTGGCGCATTCAGCCAGGGCTGGTTTCACGCCAAATTGCTCGTGGTTCTGCTGCTCTCAGGTTATCATGGCTGGATGATGGGCTACGTAAAAAAGCTAGCGCGCGGTGAGCGGACGATGACAGACAAGAAGCTACGTCTGGTTAATGAAGTGCCGGGCATTACGGCGGCGATTATCGTGGTTTTGGTGATTGTGAAACCGTTCTAGTCAGGTGTCTTCGTTTTGGTTTCAGCTTTTGTTGACAGCGATACGGCAAAGGCGTAATTGAACGCCAAAGCCCGTCCGGGCTATCTTTCATGTGAAAATTTGACGGCGCATATGCTGCACACATGCAAAAACAAAATAACTTCCTAATATTTTTGGATAAACCTCCATGCATTTAAAAGAATTAAAAGAAAAATCGCCCGCCGGTCTCGTCTCCATGGCGGAAGAACTGGGCGTCGAAAGCGCATCTACCCTGCGCAAACAGGACCTGATGTTCGCGATTCTGAAAGAACTCGCGGATCAGGACGAACTGATCATGGGCCTCGGCACAATTGAAGTGCTGCCCGACGGTTTCGGCTTTTTGCGCTCGCCGGAAGCCAATTATCTCGCTGGTCCTGATGATATTTATGTTTCGCCAAACCAGGTTCGGAAATTCGGCCTGCGCACCGGTGATACGGTCGAAGGCGAAATTCGGGCGCCGCGGGATGGCGAGCGTTATTTTGCGCTGACCAAGCTGACAGCGATCAACTTTGACGAGCCAGATGCGGTGCGTCACCGGGTCAATTTTGACAATCTCACCCCGCTTTATCCGGATGAGAAGCTGACACTCGACAGTCTCGACCCGACGGTCAAAGACAAGTCCGCCCGCGTCATCGATATTATTTCGCCGCAAGGTAAAGGCCAGCGTGCCCTGATCGTGGCGCCGCCGCGGACCGGTAAAACCGTGCTGCTGCAAAATATCGCCAAGGCGATTACCGACAACCATCCGGAAATCTATCTGCTCGTTCTGCTGATCGATGAACGGCCGGAAGAGGTGACCGATATGCAGCGCTCCGTGAAGGGCGAAGTGATCAGCTCCACCTTTGACGAACCGGCCACGCGCCACGTGCAAGTTGCTGAAATGGTTATTGAAAAAGCCAAACGCCTGGTCGAGCACAAGCATGATGTTGTCATTCTTCTCGACTCTATCACGCGTCTGGGTCGCGCCTATAATACGGTCGTGCCAAGCTCCGGCAAGGTGCTGACCGGTGGTGTGGATGCCAATGCCCTGCAACGTCCGAAACGCTTTTTCGGTGCCGCGCGTAATATTGAGGAAGGCGGCTCGCTTTCCATCATCGCAACCGCGCTGATCGACACTGGTAGTCGGATGGACGAGGTTATCTTTGAAGAATTTAAAGGCACGGGTAACTCGGAAATCGTGCTGGATCGCAAAGTTGCCGACAAACGGATATTCCCGGCGCTGGATGTGGGTAAATCCGGTACGCGTAAGGAAGAATTGCTGGTCGAGGATGACAAGCTCAAGAAAATGTGGGTGCTGCGCCGTATCCTCATGCAAATGGGCACGATCGACGCGATGGAGTTCCTGCTCGACAAGATGAAAGACAGCAAAGCCAACGATGATTTCTTCGACAGCATGAATCAGTAAGAGCTCACGCTGAGCGCATCGGGGATTGGGGCCAGTAATGATTATGGAGCAGGCCTTGTTGCAGGTCAAAGCGGGTCAGTCCGACCAGTTTTTCGCAGCAATGCAAAAAGCAAAGCCACTTATTGCAGCTCAGCCTGGCTTTCAGTCGATAGAAGTTCGTCCGTTGGTAGATGGTCCCAACCAATATCTGTTGTTGGTCGGATGGGACTCGGTCGAATCTCATCGTGATGGTTTTCGCAAATCTCCGGAATATTCCCGATGGCGTGCCTTGCTTCATGAATTCTATGACCCTATGCCGTCCGTAACTTATTTTGGACCTTCGATTTTTTCATGATTGACCTTCTTTCGATTTTGTCCGCCGCAGCGCCGGCCGGGCTTGGTAGCCTTTCAGAAATGTGGGCGGCCATCGTTCATGATTTTTCGAATATCGGAAGTCCCGAGGCGTTAGCCGCTTTCGGGCAAGTCATTCTGATTGATCTGGTATTTGCCGCCGATAACGCGATTGTTGTCGGCGCGCTTGCAGGCGGTTTGCCAGCGGATCAGCGCCGGAAGGTGATCCTGATCGGTATTGGCGCGGCCTTGGTGCTGCGCATCCTTTTCGCGCTGATTGTCGTGCAACTGTTGCAGATTGTCGGGCTGGTTCTTGCTGGCGGCCTATTGTTGCTATGGGTGGCGTGGAATTTCTATCGGGAAATCTTCCACACAGGCGAGTCTTCCGGTTCTCCGGAGATCCAGGGCGACGAACATAGCGGTGTAAAGTCGACAAAAACCTTCTGGGGCGCTGTTTGGGCGGTCACTGCGGCTGATGTATCGATGAGCCTGGACAATGTCCTGGGCGTCGCTGGCGCTGCACGCGAGCATCCGGGCATATTGATTGTGGGACTGCTGCTGTCTGTCGCGCTCATGGGTCTCGCAGCCAATGTGATCGCGAAATATATCGAACGCTACAAGTGGATCGCCTATATCGGGCTGGCTGTGATCGTCTATGTGGCCGGGAAAATGATCTATACCGGTTGGGTTGGGGATGCGCAGACGATCGGTTTAACGACGCTGTTTTAATCCTTCATTGTCTCCAGCATCTTACCCATTTCGTCCCAGACCTTGTTGATCGCCTTTAACGGGCGAACCATGACCTTGAAATCCTGAATCTTGCCGTCGTCATTCCAGCTGATGATATCGACACCATTGACCTGAATATCATCCAGTTGCAGTTCAAATTCCAGCATCGCCATATTGGCATCATCATCGACAATTTCACGGACATATTTGAAGCTGTCATTTCCAAGGACATTATCCGCCGCCAATAGATAGGCCATGACAATGGGTTTGCCCGCCTGCGGCGTGTGCACGACAGGGGAGTGGAAGACCGCATCATCGGCAAGTTGCTCGCTGAGCGCGGCTTCGCTCTTGTCAGCCATGCGGGCGTGCCAGGCTTTCAGATTATCGCGTGCGCTCATCCCAAATGCGCCTTGAAAAATTCAGCTGTCCGGCTGTCGGCCAATGTTGCTGCTGCCTCGTCCCGGCGAGCCCCAAATTCAGCGGCAAACCCATGATCCAGTCCCTCATAGTCATGCAGCGTCACCTTCGGATGGTCGTCCAGCCCTTCATGCATCGCGGCCTGGGCATCGGCGGGTACGAAGCCATCGGCAGTGGGGATATGCAGCATGACCTCATGCGCGATCGCATTTTTCTCGCCCAGCAGGCCATCGATACCCACACCATAATAGCCAACAGAGGCATTAATATCGGTTCTGGCCGCTGTCATGAAGGCCAGCCTGCCGCCGAGACAATAACCGACGCAGCCGACTTTGCCGCCGTTTACGGCATCACGCGCAAAATGAATCGCCGCTTCAATGTCCCTGATACCCTGATCCTGATCAAATTTGCCCATGAGATCGAGCGCGACCTGAAATTCTTCCTGAACATCAGCATCAAGATCAGTGCCTTCGTTGATCCGCCAGAACAGATCTGGCGCAACAGCGAGATATCCGGCCTTGGCCCAATGATCGCATTTCGTCTTGATTCCCTTGTTCACACCAAAAATTTCCTGAATCACGATGATTGCCGCTTTGGCTTCACCGTCTGGCTTGGCGACATAGCATGGAAATTCTGCGTCTCCGCTCAGCGTTTTAATCGGTTTCATTTCACCCATTTTCTTGCGCTCCTTTGATCATGACTTGATTATTGGTGCACATTATCCCCATATCCTGTTGTGGCAAGGTGGAACATCATCTGTTGCGGTGAGGGGGGAACTTCGCTTCAACAACATTATAAGAGGAAGCCAATATGAAAGTAACCGTAGAGCTGGATTGCACACCGGAAGAAGCGCGCCGCATGATGGGCCTGCCGGATGTCGCAAAACTCAACGAAACTTATGTAAAAGAATTGTCCAAATTCCTTCAGGGCGCCAGTTCGGTAGAGCAGTTGCAGAATTTCACCAAGATTATCGCCCCCATGGGTGAGGCCGGTATCAAGATGTTCTCTTCCTTTGTGAGCGGGGCAATGGGTGCCGGTAACGGAAAATCCTCCTCGACCAAGAAAAAAGATTAGATATCAAATATTTAACCTATGTCCGCGGCTGACACTATCTTTGCATTGTCCAGTGGGCAACCACCGGCGGCCATCGGTATCATCAGGGTCAGCGGTCCGAAAGCATCGGATGCTTTGCGTGTTCTGAGCGGCGCTGTGCCGGATGAGAGACGCGCCAGTCTGGCGAATCTGACCGACCCGGCCAGTGGCGAACTGCTCGATACGGCTCTCATATTATGGTTCCCGGGACCAAATAGCGCGAGTGGTGAAGATCTCGCCGAGATTCATTGCCACGGCGGCCGGGCTGTCGTTCGTGCGCTGGAAACCGCACTTGAAAATATGGACGGACTGCGCCGAGCGGAGGCTGGGGAATTTACCCGCCGGGCTTTTACCCATGGCCGCATGGATTTGGCGGAAGCAGAAGGCCTATCCGATCTGCTTTTTGCGGAGACCGAGCTGCAACGCCGTTCGGCGATTAAGGCAGCGGGTGGAGCGCTTTCGCGAAAAGTGGAAGATTGGCAAAATACCATCTTGCGCCTGTCCGCGATGGTCGAGGCAGAGCTCGATTTTTCCGATGAGGATGATGTGACGCCCGCGCAATTGTCGGTTGTCCAATCGGCGGCCGATGAACTGGCGACTGAAATGAAAAACATGCTGGATCGCCCGCGCGCAGAAAAGTTGCGCGAAGGGGTTCGGGTTGTTTTGGGTGGTCCGCCCAACAGCGGCAAATCAACTTTGCTCAATGCACTGGTTGAGCGAGAGGCGGCGATTGTATCCGCTATCGCCGGAACGACACGGGATGTGATTGAGGTGCCCATCGCGATTAAAGGCATCCCATTTCTGTTTATCGACACGGCGGGAGTCCGGGAGGAAGGCGCGGAAGAAATCGAGCGCATCGGAATTGATCGCGCGCGCCAGCAATTTGATCTGGCAGATCTGATCCTGTGGCTCGGTCCAGAGGGGGAGGGCCCGCGAAACGCCAATCTGGTTGAAATAGCATCACGCCAGGATCATCCGGAATATATGCCCAAATCGCCGGATGTGCTTTCCGTATCTCCGCTGGCCGGCGCAGGAATGAATGCGCTTGTCGCGCTGCTTGTGGATCGCGCGAAAGACATTGTTCCGCGCGGAGACGAGATCAGCGTAAACAAACGTCAGGCAGATCATCTGACCGAAGCGCAAGCGAGTCTCCATCAGATAGCCGACGTGCAGGACTATCTGATTATCGCGGAGCTATTGCGGCTGGCCCGTGCCGCGCTTGATGCGTTGACGGGCAGGGCGAGTACCGAGGACATGCTCGACAGCCTGTTCGGAAAGTTCTGTATTGGGAAATAGACTGTTCCACGTGGAACAGTTGCAACATCTCCGGATTTGCAAGGCGAGATCATTTTGACCTGAAACCCAGCTTCCGCTATGGGCGCAGCATGAATCGTGATTTTGATCTTATTGTCGTCGGTGGCGGGCATGCGGGCTGTGAAGCGGCGGCGGTCGCTGCACGCATGGGCGTGCGCACAGCGCTGGTGAGTTTTACCAAAGACAGCATAGGCGCGATGTCCTGCAATCCGGCCATTGGCGGCCTGGGAAAAGGGCATCTGGTGCGCGAGGTCGATGCCTTTGATGGATTGATCGGGCGGGCGGCGGATGCAGCCGCCATCCATTACCGCATGCTCAATCTGTCCAAGGGCGCCGCAGTGCAAGGCCCGAGAGTCCAGGCAGATCGTAAGCTTTATAAAGCCGCCATCCATCGCATGCTGGACGCGCAGGACAATCTGACCATTATCGAAGGTGAAGTCGCATCGCTGATATTTGATGGACAGACGGTGAGCGGCATTAACCTGGCAGACGAAAGTCAGATCACAGCGTCCGCCGTTATATTGGCGACGGGAACATTTCTAAACGGCAAGCTGTTCCGCGGCGAAGAAACTGTCGATGGCGGACGGACCGGAGAGGCCAGTGCAGTGTCGCTTGGCCAGCAGATTCGCGATGCCGACCTTCCGATCGCGCGCCTGAAAACCGGAACGCCGCCGCGGATCGATGGACGTACAATAGACTGGGCCGCACTTCCCGAGCAGCCTTCCGACGATGACAACTGGACCATGTCACCGCTTTCGACGCGGCGGGACGTGCCCCAGATTTTCTGTGCCGTCAGCCGGACCAGCGTAGCGACCCATGATATTATTCGTGACAATCTCGATCGGTCGCCCTTGTTCAGCGGTGCGATCGATGCGCAGGGCCCGCGCTATTGCCCATCGATAGAAGACAAAATTCACCGCTTTGCAGACCGGGACTCCCATCAGGTGTTTCTGGAGCCAGAGGGGCTTGATACCAATCTGGTCTATCCCAATGGCATCAGCACGTCTCTGCCCGCCGATGTACAGGAGGCGTTCCTCCGGACCATGGACGGGCTTTCCCAAGCCGAAATCATCGTACCCGGCTATGCGGTGGAATATGACCATATCGATCCGCGGGCTTTGGACAGGTCGCTAAAAGTCCGTGATCTGGAAGGGCTTTATTGCGCTGGCCAGATCAATGGCACCACGGGATATGAGGAAGCGGCGGCACAGGGCCTGATCGCCGGTATTGGCGCGGCTTGCGCGATACAGGGCAAGGATGCACCGAAGCTTGATCGCGGTACCAGCTATATGGCTGTGATGATTGACGATCTGGTGTTGCAGGGGGTGACCGAACCGTATCGGATGCTCACCGCGCGTGCCGAATATCGCCTGCGTCTAAGGGCTGACAATGCAACCTCAAGGCTTAGTCCGGTGGCAGCATCATTGGGTTGCCTGGGTGAAGAGCGACAGCGCTGGTTTGAAGCACGGGAAATCCAGCGCCATGCGCTTATGGAGGAGTTGGAGGCCGTCCACAGCTGTGAGGCAATTGCCGATCAGGACATTGAGGTCCGCCGGGACGGCACCAAACAGTCGCTGTTTGACTGGCTGCGTTTTCCCAATATCTCGATAGCGTCGCTGGGAGGACTGGGGATTTCTGTTGCTGACACAGACTCTGCGTTGCTGGCTGAAGTCGAGGAGGACGCGCGCTACGCGCCTTATCTCCAGCGGCAGGAATCGGAGCTTAAAGACTTGAGAGCGAATGAGCAGATCCGCTTGGGCGATGATCTTGACTATGCCGCAATCGCTGGACTGTCGAATGAAATGGTCGAGCGTTTAAAAGGGGCACGGCCGGAAACACTCGCGGCTGCTTCCCGGGTTCGCGGGATTACACCAGCGGCATTGGCCGCAATCCTCGTCCATGCGCGTCGCCGCGAAGCCAAGACTCTGGCGGCATGATTCGGGTATGACAGAACAAGAGGCGCAGGACTGGCTGCGCGAAAAATTCGATGTTTCACGTGAAACATGGGAGCGGCTGGAGCAATTTCTCGCCCTTCTTTCTGAAGAAATGCAGCATCAGAATCTGATCTCCAAATCAAGCGCCGACCATGTCTGGGCCCGACATGTTGTCGATAGCGCGCAATTATTGCTACATGCGCCAAAAGGGCAGGGCCGCAAAATCTGGATGGATCTGGGGACCGGCGCCGGCTTCCCCGGGATCATTATCGCAATATTGAGTGACTATGACGTGCAGATGGTGGAGTCGCGATCTCGCCGGATAGCCTTTCTGGAATCTGTCGTAACAAAGCTGGATCTGATCGAAAAAGCCTTGGTATTGGGCGACCGTTTGGAGAAGGTTGAAAGCCATCCTGTGGACGTCATTAGTGCAAGAGCTTTTGCGCCATTGCAAAAACTGTTGTCACTTTCACACCGGTTTTCCACAGAAAAAACGGTTTGGCTCTTACCTAAAGGCAAAAATGCGGTAAGGGAGTTAAAAGGCCTATCGCCAAAACGGCAAAAAATGTTCCACGTGGAACAAAGTTTGACCGACCCGGAAGCGGGAATATTGGTGGGAATAGGCTGAAAACGTTTATTTATATCAGCTTAGCGAAGGGTTCTGCGTAAAATGGTCCGGATAGCGATAGCAAATCAAAAAGGCGGCGTCGGTAAAACGACCACAGCCATTAATATGGCGACGGCTCTTGCTGCAAGCGGCTGGAAAGTATTGTTGATCGATCTCGATCCGCAAGGGAACGCATCCACCGGGCTTGGTTTGAATCAGGCAGAACGCACGCATAGCAGCTATGACCTGCTGATTTCGGACACCCCCCTGGCTGAATGCGTTATCAGTACCCGTGTGCCTGGCCTTGATATCGTACCGGCTGTCGTTGATCTTTCCGGCGCGGAAGTGGAACTGGTCGAGTTTGAAGAGCGCACCCATCGGCTGAAAAAAGCCTTGGATGCAGGTGACGACGGACAGTGGGACATCTGTTTGATCGATTGCCCGCCATCGCTTGGATTGTTGACACTCAATGCGATGGTCGCTGTAGAATCGCTTCTGGTGCCGCTGCAGTGCGAGTTTTTTGCGCTCGAAGGTCTCAGCCAGCTGTTGCAGACGGTGGAACGCATCAGAGCGCGTTTCAATCGGGCCTTGTCCGTTATGGGTGTGGTGCTCACCATGTATGATCGCCGGAACAAGTTGACCGAGCAGGTGTCCGACGATGTTCGCGCCTGTCTGGGAAATGTCGTATTTGATACAGTAATTCCCAGAAACGTGCGGCTTTCAGAAGCACCAAGTCACGGTTTACCCGCCCTGATTTACGATCATCGATGCAGTGGGTCAGAGGCTTATATCAATTTGGCGCGGGAATTAATCTCTCGGCTGCCAGAACGGAAGGTTGCTGCATGATGGCCAAAGAAGAGGAAGCTCCATTGCCGAAAAAGGCTGCCATAAAAAAGGCCACCGGCCTGGGCCGCGGCTTAAATTCTCTATTCGGCGAAATTCAGCGGGAAGAACCCCTCATCCAGGCAACGGAAGCGGACGCAGAAGAAGGAGGCGCGGATGCCCGCACGGAAGGGCTGCGGTCCATAGCTATATCGGATATCCGCCCCAATCCAGATCAACCGCGGCAGACTTTTGATAATGAAGCGCTTGATGAGCTTGCCGACAGCATGAAGTTGCGCGGTGTCATTCAGCCAATTGTCGTTCGGCCCCATGGCAAGAACTTCCAGATCGTCGCCGGTGAACGTCGTTGGCGCGCTGCCCAGCGGGCCCGTTTGCATCGGGTTCCGGCGATTGTTCGCAGCCTCAATGATGCGGAAACATTAGAAATTGCAATCGTTGAAAATGTTCAGCGGCGCGATCTGAATGCCGTTGAAGAGGCTGAGGCCTATGTGAAGTTGAAAGATGACTTTGGGCATAGCCAGGCGAAATTGGCGGAACTTGTGGGTAAGTCCCGCAGTCACATCGCTAACCTGATGCGATTGCTCGAGCTGCCTGAATCGGTTCGGACGCTCGTTGCGGAAGAAAAGCTGACCATGGGGCACGCCCGGGCGCTTATTAATGCACCTGATTCGGCGGAATTGGCGAAACAAGTCGTCAAACAGGGGCTTTCTGTCCGCGATACGGAAAAACTTGTGCGTAAGGCGCTCGGCGGCCCGAGCCGCAAAAGCAAGTCACCGGTGACGGGGATCAGCGAAAGCGACGCAGATATTCGCGCGGTCGAAAGTCATCTGGGGGATTTACTCGGTCTTAAAGTGACCATCCAATCCAAGGGGCAGACGGGCGCTGGTTCCATGACTATAGACTATAGCAATCTTGACCAACTCGACCTGATTTGTCAGCGCCTGACGGGTGAACATATATAAATTTTGCTGTTTTTCGGGCAAATTTCAGCGCGTTTTGATGAAATTCAATTCTAAAATATTGTAACATTGATCCAATAAAATCCTACAATTCAACTACTTATAGAGTTTACAGCTTTTTAACCATGGCTGGCAGCAAAGCCTTATCCTTTCTTGTCGATAAGCAATCTCGAATGTTGGCGTAAAGCGACGTTTGACCAGTGGGTTTGGTCCGACGCACCGTAGACGCCCTTTCGTTCAAGTAGTGAAATATAGGGACCAGAAAATATGTCTAAATTTATTAAAGCCGCTGTGGCTTCTTCCGTGCTTGCCGCTTCAGTAATGGGTGCAAGCGCCGCGCAAGCTGCAACTGCAACCGCTGAAGCACGCGCCAACATCCTTGAAGAACTGACCGTCACCAAAGTTGCCGGGACCGACCTTGATTTTGGAACGATCATTACGACCGGAACAGCCGAAGTCGTAACTGTCGACACAAGCGGTGTGCGTGCGACTTGCACGAGCGTCATTTGTTCTGGCACATCAGACGCTGCTGACTTCACTGTAAGCGGTTCGAATGGCGCTGCGGTTCAGCTGACCGTACCAGCATCAGTGACCTTGAACGGTCCTGGCGGCGCAATCATGAATGCGACCCTGATTTCAACCGCTCTTACCGCGTTGGATGCTTCGGGTAACGGATCCTTTTCCGTAGGCGGCGCTTTGTCTGTCGCTTCTGCTCAGGCTGACGGTGCATATAGCAATACTTTCACCGTAACCGTCGATTATAACTGATATTCTCATAGCCCTGCGCGCAGGGCTATGTTGATCGACCTACCGGAGCCCGTCCGCAACATCAGTTGCGGGCGGGTTCTTTCATCGGGTCTGTCGCGCCGGTGCAAACCCGGTTTGCAGACATATAATGGATGTGGTTAGCTCTTTGGTAACCCTCTTTCGCCATAGTGTTCTGCGTGGGGATGCGCGGGAAACCGCCTGTCCGGATGACCAGTATAAACCGGAGAAAAAGATGACGATCAGGGGTCTGAGACGACTATATAGAACATGTGTTGGGTTGGGATTGGCAGCTACTGCCCTTGTTCTTCCGACATTGCCTGCCCAAGCAGCGGGCGATCTTCTGGTAGCTCCGACACGGGTCGTCCTTGATGGCCGCCGTGGTGCTGAAGTTATTCTGAATAATATCGGTTCGGAAACAGCGACTTACCGCATCTCCCTGGAGCTGCGCCGGATGACGACAGAAGGCCGGTTGGTCGATGTCAGCCCGGAAGAAGCCAATGAACTGGAGCGAGCAGCAACGGAGATGGTCCGCTATGCGCCGCGCCGCGTGACTCTGCCGCCGAATCAGCCGCAAGCCATTCGGCTTGGCATCAGAACGCCTCAGAATCTGGCCGACGGTGAATATCGTGTACATCTTCTGTTCCGGGCTGTTCCCAAAGCGGTACCGGTAACCCAGCAGGACCAGGAGGCAAAAGGCTTCTCCATCGCTCTCACACCCATATATGGTGTAACCATACCGGTTATAATTCGCCAGGGAAAGTTAACCGCTACTGCCGCGATAGCAAATGCGCGTATTGAAGAGGGGGCGGAAGGCAAAACCTTCGCCTTCGATCTTAGCCGTACAGGCAATCGCTCCACCTATGGTGAAATAAGGGTTGTCAAACAGGGGCACGACGAGCCACTGCTCATGGTCCGTGGTATCGCCGTTTATCCGGAGGTGAATGGCCGTAAAGTATCTCTGCCGGTGCCGGCTGAAGTGGCTGCCCAACTAAAGGGGCCGCTGTCCATCGAATATTATGAACCGCAAAATATTGGTGGCGGATTAATTGCCAAAACCGATCTGGTTTTACGGTAAAGCATCTATTTATCAATAGTTTAGGCTGGCTTCAGACCGTTATGCAGCCACTATGAACGATGAAACAGCAACTTTCCATATACCGCCAGAAGCTGAAATCTCTGGTATCTGCCGCGGGGGTCATCATGATCTCTGCGGCTTTGCTGTTTCTTCCCGGGCCGTTCATGGCTTCAGCTGCCGCTAGTCCGGGCGGTTGGACGGCCAATGACGATGATGCGCTGCTTTTCGATCTCCGATCCGGCAAATATCGCCTTGGCGATGGTATTAGAGGATATCAAACCAGCACCGGCATTTGCGCGGACTTTGCCGATGTTATCATGGCTTTCGATGTACCGATTAGGTTGGACAAAAAGTCGCGCCGCGCAACTGGCTGGGTTTTCGCAGAACGCGAAACACTGATCATCGAGCGCGATAATGAAATGGTGCAAAGGATGAATAGCACCAAAAGGCTTACACCCGGGGAAATACATGACACGCCGGAAGGCTGGTGTGTAGATGTCAAAACTCTTTCGGTGTGGTTTGATATTGAGTTGCGCCCTGATCTTCCCAATGCACTGCTGATTGTGGAAACGGATCGGAAATTGCCGTTTCAGAAAGCATTGGAACGCAAAGAACAGGCCGCGAAAATTCGGCCGCGCAAGAATTTTGATCTTTCGAGCCTGCCACAGTCAACCGAAGCCTATAAATTATGGCGGACACCATCTGTTGATGCGGTGGTTTCCGCCGGCGGCCTGCGGGATAAACGATCGAAGCAGGATCTGGATATCCGGTATGAGCTATTTGCCTCGGGCGAGATAGGTAAGGCGTCTTTCGATGCGCGCTTATCCTCCGATGACCAGGGCGTGCCGGAGAGCCTGCGGGTCAGAGCCTATCGCACCGATCCCAAAGGGGCACTGTTGGGTCCGTTGAAGGCGACGCATGTCGCGGTAGGCGATGTTTCGACCTTTTCCACCCCGCTGGTGTCTCAGAGCACAGCCGGGCGGGGGGCGATCATCACCAATCGGCCGGTCGATCGTCCGGACAATTTCGACCGTACCAGCTTTCGCGGAGAACTGCCGGACGGTTGGGATGCGGAGCTCTATCGCAACGGCCAATTGCTGGCTTTTGCTGAAAATCGGTCCGATGGCCGTTATGAATTTATCGACGTGCCATTGCTATATGGCCAGAACCGCTTTGAAGTGGTGCTCTATGGTCCGCAAGGACAGATACGAAGGGACAGCAAATCGGTTCCTGTCGGCCTGGATTCGATTCCGCCGCGCAAAACCTATTACTGGGCCGGCGGGCAAGAGGCTGGAAAGGACCTGATCAACGTCAATAGCCTTGCAACTCTTCGGCAAGGGGGTTGGCGTGGCGGTTTTGGCGTGGAACGCGGGCTCAACACCAAGACATCGGTCGCTGGTTCCCTGTTCAGCCTGCAAATCGATGGCACGCGACATAATTATGTTGAAGGATCCCTGCGCCGCGCGGTCGGGCCGACCCTGGTTGAGTTGACCGCGTCATCTGACCTGCAAAAGGGCATGGCCTTCCGCGGACAATTGCTCGGTGAGCTTGGAAATACATTCATCACGGCCGAGACGATTTGGGCTCGGGGTGGCTTTCGATCAGATCATATCGAACAAAACGTGAACGGCAAGCATAGCCTCTCGCTCGACCATAGTTTCAAGCTCGGCAGCAAAATTGTGCCCTTTCATATTGATGCCCAATATGAAACGCGCTCGGATGGCCGTGCGTCACTCGATCTGACTGGCCGGGTTTCGCTCAATTTACGGCGGTTCTCGTTAACCGGCGAACTAAACTGGGAAAAACGGTTCAACGATTTGGGTCCGGATCTGCCGGACATTGGCGAGGCGCGATTGCTCGCCAATGGTCAGATTGCGGGTGTTAGACTGCGCGGGGAAGCGACCTATCGGATCACGCCGGAGAAACGTTTCGAAAGGGTTAATTTTACCGGCGAATGGCGCGCGGGAGATCGGGCCGACTGGCGCGCAGAGCTTGGTTATGATGTCGGGCTGGATCGCGGCCGTGCGGGACTCGGGATCATCCGCCGGTTTGACAAATTCTCGCTAACCGCCAGCGCGGAGGCCGCAACAGATGGCTCGGTGGCGGCAGGGTTAAATCTGGCATTCAGCCTGGGCCCTGATCCACGTAATGGAAAATTCCGTTTCTCGAACAATAAACTGGCTAATAGCGGTCAGGCGCTCGCGATTGTCTATCGCGACAAGAACCGTGACGGAAAACGGCAAGCTGACGAAGAACTGGTCGAAAATGTCGAGTTGACGGCTGGTCAATCGACCGCGCTGACACCGACGGATGCTAATGGACAGTCGATTATCGATAATCTGGAGCCTTTCCGGCCTATCTTGATCGGTATTGATACCAGCAGCTTGCCGGATCCTTATGTTCGGCCTGCTCTGCCCGGTGTCGTAGTGACTCCGCGTCCGGGCATTGCCGCAACCGTTGAATTGCCGTTGGTTAGCGCCGGAGAGGTGGAAGGCACGCTCGTGCGCAAAGGGGGCGGCGCATTGGCCGGCGTCGGACTAGAGCTATTGGATGGTGCCGGGCGCGTCACGCACGAAACCCAGAGCGAATTTGATGGCTTCTTCCTCTTTGAGGGCGTGCCCTACGGCTCCTATGAACTGCGGATTCAAAAGCTTTCGGCGCAGGCCATCGCTGTCTCACCCATCGTGAATATCCGCGCGGTGGTTGATGATGATAATCAGGTCGCCAAACTGGGCGTCGTTGTGGCGGCGGCTGACGCGGTGATGGCAACACTTGGCGATGTTCCAACGGGATCTCCGGCCGGATCACCCGCCCCCTGATCGCGGCTTGTGTGGTTTTTCCGTTCTGCTAAGCTTTTGGGCTGTTCAAACGCCCGGGATCGAATCAGGATAAGAATATGCAAGTGACTGCTAACGGCATTAATATCGAAGTGGAAGATCATGGCAAAGCCGCGGACCCTGCCATTCTTCTGATCATGGGTTATGGGACACAACTTATTGCCTGGCCCATGGATTTTGTGAACGGGCTGGTGCAATCCGGGTTTCGCGTGGTTACGTTCGACAATCGCGATGTCGGGCTTTCGTATAAATGTGACGGCGTCTCGGCCCCCGGTCCGATCCGGCAGCTTTTCACAAAACGGTTTTTTCCCAGTCAGAATCTGGCGCCCTATAATCTCAGTGACATGGCGCGGGACGCTGTTGGCGTGTTGGACGCGCTCAATATCGACAAGGCGCATATTGTGGGTGCATCGATGGGCGGAATGATTGGCCAATTGGTGGCGGCCGATCATGCCCACCGGGTTTTGTCGCTGACGCCGATCATGTCTTCAACCAACGCGCCCGGTCTGCCCGGCGCTGATCCCGTGGTGCGCAAGGGACTGATCCAATCGGCCCGGGCAAAAGCAACAACAATTGAGGAAGCCCTGGTGGCCGGCATGGCTTTTTCATCGATCATTGCGTCAGAAGAAGGACGGGCAAGGGAAGAAGAGCGCAGAGCAATGATGAAAATCGCTCTCGAGCGCAGTTTTTATCCAGCCGGTCGTCAAAGACAAATGGCGGCGATCATCGAGACCGGCAATTTGCGGCCCAAAGCCAAGGGAATATCTGTTCCCACCATGGTCATCCATGGCACATCGGATCCGCTGATTCCGCACCCCTGTGGTGAGGATATTGCCGCAAATATCAACAATGCCCGCCTTGAGCTCGTCGATGGCATGGGTCATGACTTGCCGCCAAGCAAATTGCCAGTGATGGTGGAGATGATCGCGGAGCATTGCCGGGCCGCCTGAGCGGGTAATCCCGGCGGCTACTCATCCAGCGGCAAGCAATATTCGGCGACATAATCGGTCATCTTGATCTCGCTCGGTGGCTGCGGGACACTATCGCCATCCTGTTGAAAAAAAAGACCATTACTAGATAAAGGATCGTGATCGATCGAAACGGATCGCGCACGAAATGACTGAGCGTAGGGCAGGGTTTTAGGGTCACGGCCCCGTGCGAGCGACAGCATGAACCGTATAAAGTTTCCGCGATTGGCGCGAGACAGGGTGATGAGATGGAAATGATCTTCGCCCAGACCAGCCTTTGGGGTGAGCGCCCACGGCCCGGCAAAATAACGTCCCTTGGCAACATAAAAAGCTCCACAGGTCAGGCCGGTCTTTGACCCATCGGTAGCGGCGACGTCCAGCGTGAACTCATGCTGCGGCCAGTTGAAAAACAGCTTGGCAAAAGACCAGGCATAGGCGGCACGCCCGATTTTCCTTTTTAACGGCGGTGAGTGGTTCGCCACCGCAACGCCGTCCGGTCCGGCGCTTAAACAGGCGACAAAAGGGCCATGGTTGCTGGTCACCACTGGCTCTGTCAGTCGCGCTTGTGCGCCAGCGAGATATCCGCGCATGACTTGGCTGGCAAATTGTTCTGGTTCTGACGCATAGCCAATTTCGCGGGCTATCAGGTTCACTGTCCCGGCCGGGAAAATACAAAGGGGGGTTTTTGTGCCGCTTTTCTGCATGGCTGCGATGACCAGGCGCAATGTGCCATCGCCGCCGGACACGCAAATCAGATCGCTGTGCTTGGCAAGCTTCATCCTGTTATCAATAGTGGTCGTGCCGGTTATTACCTGAGCGCCGCAGGCTTCAAAGGCTTGAGCGAGCATGCCAAGTCGCAATTCGTGATGGGTCCCAGACGCTGGATTGTGGATCAGTTGGACAATCATGAATTGAGCATGGCGACATATTATGCGCGGCGTCAATGGCGAAGGATGATTTGAGTTGTCCATCGCTGCGAAACCGTTTTATGAATCGGCTCATGACCAAAAAAATCACAATCATCGGGGGCGGTTACGCCGGAACCATGCTGGCGAGAGAGCTGGATGCCCATGCCGATATCACTCTGATCGAACCGCGCGACAAATGGGTGCATAATGTCGCAATGATCCGGGCGCTGGCGCGGCCAAAGCTGCTTGACGAGATCATCATGCCCTATGATGGTTTGCTGAAAAACGGCCGGGTCGTGCGCGGCCGGGTCGCCACGATGGACGGTAACAATGCGATACTCGACGATGGAACCGAAATACCCGGAGATATAGCGATTATCGCCACGGGTTCGGCCTATGCCGCGCCTTTTAAAATGCAGGGCGATGACAGCGCGGCTTTTTTGACCAAAGCCAAGCGCGTGATGTCACAAATCGACAAGGCAAAGACCATCGCCATTGTTGGCGCCGGTGCGGTGGGTAGCGAACTGGCGGGCGAGATTGCTTTTGCGCGGCCGGAAAAACAGGTCACGCTGATCTCGGCAGATGAAAGCCTGTTTCCGGACTATCCGGCCAAGCTTGGACGCGCGATGCTGCGGCAATTCGGGGAACTGGGCGTAAAGGTGCGTTTGGGCGAACGGATCAAGAAACTGAAACATACGGACCAGCCGTTTGTACCGCTCAAAAACAAAATCAAACTGGCTGACGGTTTCCCGATTGATGCCGATCTGGTGATCCCGGTCATCGGGTCGAAACCGGCGACTGGTCTGCTGCAGAATCTGCAAGGCGTGATCTTTGATGATGATGGCCGCGCAAAGGTTGACGGCTGGCTCAGGCCCACCGCCAATCCTGATCTGTTTATCGTCGGCGATATTGCGAGCACCGGTGACACGATGACAATTGTCGGACTGACGCGTCAGGTGGGATGGCTGAAAAAGGCTCTGAAAGCCCATATCGGTGGCAAGCAGATCGAGGATGTGAGGCCCTATAAGCCATGGCCCAAGCCGTTGATATTACTGCCTTTGGGACCGGATAAGGGCGCAAGTGCGCTGCCCTTTGGCGTGACCGGGCCGTTTTTGACATCCGCCATCAAAGGCAAAAAGCTTTTCATCCCGCGCTATCATCGGGAATTTGATTGGCAGCCCTAAGCGGCGACTGGTTGCAGCATTTTCAGGGCGATATCCTTCGCGTCCTTGTAGCCCGGTTTCCCGTTGGCGGCACGGGGCACATCATCGACCACCAGAAACGCGCGCGGCGTTTTATAATCGGCCAGCTTGCCGCGAACATGATCGTGTAGCGCCGCTTCATCGAGCGTATGACCATCCGTTACGGACAGCACAGCCGTCACCTTCTCGCCGAAGCGGTCATCGGGTACGCCGACAACGAGACAGTCATAAACACTGTCATGGGTCTTGAGCGCTTCCTCGACTTCCTCAGGGAAAATCTTCTCCCCGCCGCTATTGATGCAGACGGACCCGCGGCCCAGCAGCGTCACGGTGCCATCGGCCTCGACCACCGCAAAATCGCCGGGGATGGAATAGCGAACGCCGTTAAATGTCTTGAACGTCGCGGCGCTTTTTTCTTCATCCTTATAATAGCCAAGCGGGACCATTCCCCCGTTACAGATCATGCCCATTTCGCCTGAACCGGGTTTTACTTCGCGGCCCTCTTCGGTCAAAATCCTGGTGGTTTCTGCCATTTCAAAAGTGGCGGTCTTTTCAATCGCGGCATTTTCACGGGTTGTAACCGATGCGCCCATGCTGCCTTCGGTCGATCCCATGCTGTCGACGATGACCATTTCGATATGTTCCAGCATGCCTTTTTTGACTTCGGCTGACCACATAACGCCTGAAGAGCCAATCATCTGGACAGATGACAGATCATAGGGCTTGCCCTGTTCCTTGGCATCATCCAGCGCGGCCAGCATCGGCTTGGCGAACACATCGCCGACGATCGTGATGTCGGTGGCTTTCTCGTTATCCGCTAGTTGCCAAAGCGCATGCGGGTCAAAATGCCGGTTGTTGAACAGGATGACGCAACCACCCAGCGCGTGCGGGATCATCGCCCCGATCCACATGCCGGTGCCGTGCATGATCGGGCAGGCGGGAATCGATCGGCTCCCCGCGCCCGCGCCATGTAGCGCCTGAGCCAGCGGTCCAAAACCTGTCGCGCCTTCCGGCAGAGTCATTTCCCGCATTTCAAAGCCCTTGGTGAACAGCGCGCTGGAAAAAGTCCTGTGATCATACATCACGCCCTTGGGCATGCCAGTCGTCCCGCCGGTGTAGAGCATATAGAGATCGTCGTCAGAGCGCTCGATCACCGGCATCGGATCAGCAGCCTGCAAGGCGGTTTCATAATCCACCGCGCCATCGAGATGTTCACCGGAACCATCTTCAATTTCGAGGAACAGCTTCACATGCTCCAGCCGATCCTTGATCGCCGCCACGCGCGGTGCGAATTGCGCATGAAACACCAAGGCTTCGCTATCGCTGTTGTTGATGACATGAGTCAGCTCCGCTTCAAGATAGCGGTAATTGACATTGACCGGACAAATACGCGCCTTGAAGGCGGCAAATTGCGCCTCCATATATTCGGCGCAATTATAGGCGTAGATAGAGAGTTTCGCGCCGGGTTTCAGGCCATGATCGGCATAAACCTGCGCCAGCTTTGCCGCGCGCTGTTCATATTCTGACCAGCTATAGCGCTTGGCGCCTTCTACAATTGCGGGTTTGTCCGGAATCGCCTGGGCAATATTTTCCCAGATATCAGCCATGTGCCAGCTCATCGAGTCTCTCCTTTTTCTTTTGAACATAAACAGAAAAAGCTGATTCACAATAGATAGACCCGATAGATTTATTTAACCGGTTTTGATAGAACGCGTCCCTGGCGCTGGCGGGCTTTCCGCGCCGCCAGCAAAACATTGCGCTATAGCCATCCACCGGGTTGCGTTTGGACCGGTCACTTTTAAGTCTGTATCCGCAATATTGCGAGTCTGGGTAACGACTTGGCAAAATTCCTCAGCCAAACCCTCAATCCGCTCTTCTTCGCTCTCATCGCCATAGTCCCAGACTGCACCGGAGGGGGCAGTAAGCTTGAGATAGGGCACAGGCTGCGGCGCTTCTTCGCCGTTGACCTTGAAGGTCCAGCCATAGGTGTTGAGGCCGATCATCACGATATTGCGGATGCGGTCCGCATTTTCGCGCTCGAGGCCGAGCACATCATAAATGGCCTGCGCATGCGACCAGTTTTCCATCAACCGCGCGGTGATGGAAGAGCGTACACTCATAGAAGGGCCCGCCCATTCGACCCGCATGGCGGGATCAGCCGCGCCAAATTCCGGCGCCATTTTCTGAAAGAAGTCCCGCCAGGTTTTTACGAGCGGCGTGCCGGATAGATTGTCGAGATAATCCGCCTCGAAAAAGCGCATCGATGTCTGGCCCTTTTTGGCATTCTCTTTCATCGCAGCCATCGCCTCTTTGAAGAAGCCATGGAATTTTTCCGGCTCGGTCAGCGACCAATAGGCGGCCATGTTCCAGATATGCAGATGGCGGATTATGGCATTGATCGTCCAGCCCTTGAAACCGGTTTCCTGTTCCATCTGCTCATCGGAAAGATCTTTGACGAGCGCATATATCGCTTCGCTTTCGTCGAGAAAATCCTGTGCCTGCTCCATCATTATGTAATTCCTATTTCCTGCAATATTTCTTGCGTATGTTCGCCAAGCGCCGGGCTGGGCCCAGTGGTTGGCAGTTTTTGTCCATTGATATGCACCGGTGACGCGACATTGTGAATTCTCCCGAGCAATGGATGGTCCTGTTCCTCGAAGGCTTCGATCGCAACGATCTGGGCATGGTCCTTCACATCGGCCAGTGTCAGGCACGGCGCGGCGGGCACATCGCCTTTGGTCAGGCCGGCGATCATCGTATCGGTATCATGGCGCGGCGGCTGGCTGGCGACAATTTGCGCGAGTTCGGCCATATGCATGCTGCGATTTTCGAGGCCTTGATATTTTTCTTCCGACTTCAAATCTTCGCGGCCGACCATTTCGAAAACAACCTGCCAATGCGCGTCGCTCATCGCTGCATAGGCAATCGCGCCGTCGGTGGTGCGTAGCGGCATCTGATAATAGTCGGCAAAGGGCGCCGCATGGATCGCATCATCGTTCATCAAGGTCAGATGCATGCCGCCGTCCGGCCAAAGAAAGGCAATGCAGCTGGCCAGCATAGACAAGTCAATATGCTGTCCTTCACCGGTGCGTTCCCGTGCAAATAATGCAGCAGTGATGGCTTGCGCGGCGGTATAGGCGGTGAGCTTGTCGCACAGCAAAGTCTTCACATAGCTAAAACCATCGGGATGGCCTTGTGTACCCATGAAACCCGCCATCGCCTGCATCACATGATCATAGGCAGGGCGATCGGCCATCGGTCCGTCGCGACCAAAGCCGGTAATGGCGCAATAGATAAGTGACGGTTTCTCGGCGCGGAGACTTTTGCTGTCGAGGCCCAGGCGCTGCATCACGCCGGGGCGATAATTATGGATGACAATATCAGCGTCCAGGCACAGCTTGCGGGCCGTTGCCACGCCCTCTTTGCTTTTCAGATCCAGCGTGATCGAGCGCTTGGCGCGGTTGCAATTGTTGAACAGGCCGGAGATGCTTTCCTTCCGGCTGCCCAGCCAGCGCATAGGGTCGCCAATGCCGGGCGGTTCCACCTTGATGACGTCCGCGCCCTGTTGCGCGAACATCATGGTCGCGAGAGACGCGGTGATCATCGTTGAAAATTCGACCACCTTGATCCCGGCCAGCGGCTGTTGTGCTGTCACCTCTGCCATCTCATCTCCTATATCCCTTCGCGCTCATGCTGAGCTTGTCGACGCATCTTATCAAAACCGTTCGAAACTCACCCTTCGACTGCCTGCTTACAGCAGTCGCTCAGGACAAGCAGAATGAGCGCGGGCTATCGGTGCCGTCAATCCTCAAGATTGGCAGCGAGCCTCTCATAGGCGGTGATAAAATCTTCCTTGAATCCCTGGACAACCTGCGCAGTCGACATGGGCTGGTTCATCAGGCCAACGCCTTGGCCGACCCAATAGGTTGCGAGATCTTTTGCGCCCTGATTATCACCCTGACTCAATTTGTCGATCGAACGAAGGGGTGGTTCCGCGACCAGAGACTGCAATGGCATGGCCAGCGGAGTCGGCGCATCTTCCGCTTCCCAGGCATCGGTCCACGGCGAGCGCAATTGCCGGGACGGCTTGCCGGTACGAGAGCGGGCGCGAACCGTATCACGCGACGTTGCGTTCAGCATTTTCTCTTTCACGACGGGATTGGTCTCTGCCTCTGCTGTGGTCAGCCAGACCGATCCACACCATACGCCGCTTGCGCCCATGGCCATGGCCGCTGCCATTTGTGCGCCCGTGGCAATGCCGCCTGCTGCTAGTACCGGCGTGTCATCTCCCATATCACGCAAGGCATTGCAGACTTCGGGGATCAAAACCATCGTGGCGACATCACCGGTATGACCACCGGCTTCTCCGCCGACGGCGATGAGAATATCCACGCCAGCGGCGACCTGGCTCATGGCATGTTCCTTGGTCCCGATCAGCGCCGCGACGGGTACGCCATGTTCGCGGCCCATATCGGTCATGACCTGCGGCGGGATGCCCAGCGCATTGGCGATGAGTTTGATTGGATGGCGAAAAGCAACTTCCAGCAGTGCGCCCGCATTGCCGCCGCGCAGATTGTCCGCGCCCACGGCATGTTCCCGGCGCAGTTCCTCCAGATCGCCGGGATCGACGCCATGACGCGCCATTATGTCTTTGGAAAACTGCTTATGTTCCTCAGGAATCATCGCCAAGGTGGTGTCAATATCGATCTGCTCGCCTTTGCCCTCAACCTTGTTGGGTACAATGATATCGAGGCCATAGGGTTTGCCATCGACATGATCGTCGATCCAGCTCAATTCCTCTTCCAGTGTTTCGGGTGTGCAGTTGACGCCGCCGAATACCCCCATGCCGCCGGCTTTGGAAACCGCAGCGACAACATCGCGGCAATGGCTGAAAGCAACCAGCGGGAATTCGATGCCCAGCATGTCGCAAATGGGGTTTTTCATCTTCTTCTTCTCCTAAACCCGTTCATTCTGCCTGTCCTGAGTGACTGCTGCAAGCAGGCAGCCGGAGGGAGCCTGTCGAAGGGTGTATGCCACCATGCTTCGACAAGCCCAGCATGAACGGTATTGGGTTATTCTTCTGCTGTCTCTTCATCCGCCACGATTTCCATGATCAGATCATCGGCTGCAATCTGTTTGCCCGCGGCAGCCGCAACCGTTTCAACGGTACCGTCAATCTCCGCCAGAATCTCGTGCTGCATCTTCATCGCTTCCAAAACCGCCAGCTTGTCGCCCTTTGCCACAGTCGCGCCCTGCTCGACGAGTATCTCAAGTAACAGGCCGTGCATCGGCGCCACTACCGTACCACCGCCAGCCATATCTTCCATGGCGCTGAGGCCGGTCAGGTCTGTGACCGACAGGGAGCGGGCCGGCAATGCCAGATGCAGGTGGCGGCCGTCGGCATGATAAATCGCTTCGACCGTCCGGCCATTGACGCGCAGTTTTGCCATGTCACCGGTGATGGAAAGCAATTCGACTTGCGCTTCCTGTCCAGCACCATCCACATGATAATGTCCGGGTCGGTGCACATGGACATGAACGATCCCATCCGTCTCGGTCGCTTCCGCCAGCTTTCCATATTGGGTGACGGTTTTCAGATCCGCGGTGCTCGACCAATCGAGCATTTCTGGATTGACGTTGAGCGCCAGTTTATGCGCCGCCTGCTGACGCAATTTGTGCTGGAGCACTGCAGCAATCGCAAATGTCGTAAAATCATGCGCGCTCAGATCAACACCCTCTTCGCCATAATTTTCGGCAATGAAAGCGGTGGTCGCCTGACCGGCGATAAAATCCGGTTTGCCGAGGGCATCGATCAGGAAGTCACGATTGGTTTTCGGACCGAACAGAGCGGTCTGGGACAAGGCCTTGACCATCTGTAGCCGCGCATCTTCGCGGGTCGTTCCGTGGGTAATGATTTTCGCGACCATGCTGTCGTAAAACGGGGAAACCTCGCCGCCCGTAGCGATGCCGCTGTCGATGCGCGCATTGGCCGACGGATACCAGAGATCAATATGGCCGGTGCTGGGCAGAAAATCATCGGCCGGGTCTTCGGCATAGAGCCGTACTTCCATGGCATGACCGGTGAGAGTGACATCATCCTGCGGAATATCCAGCGGCTCGCCTTGGGCAACTTTCAATTGCAAGGCAACCAGATCAAGACCGGTTATCTCCTCGGTTACAGGATGCTCAACCTGCAGCCGCGTGTTCATTTCGAGAAAGTAGAAACTGCCGGATTGATCCAGCAGAAATTCCACTGTGCCCGCCCCGCGATAATCGACCGCGCGGGCCGCTTCTACAGCGGCGGCTCCCATTTCAGCGCGCAGCTCTTCGGTCATGACCGGGCAGGGCGCTTCCTCGATCACTTTCTGGTGACGGCGCTGTACCGAACAATCACGTTCGCCCAGATGGATGGTGTTGCCATGACTGTCGGCAAAAACCTGAATCTCGACATGGCGGGGTTTGATGATCGCTTTTTCCAGAATCAGCTCGCCATTGCCAAAGGCATTTTCCGCTTCCGATCGCGCGAGCTTGATCGCATTGGGCACCTCTGCCTGATCGTGAACCAGCCGCATACCGCGGCCACCACCACCCGCTGCCGCCTTGACCATCAGCGGCACCCCGATTTTCTTGGCTTCGGCAATCAATGTCGCGTCGGATTGATCATCATCCTGATAGCCCGGAACGCACGGTACACCGGCCGCAATCATTGCGCGCTTGGACCGTGCCTTGTCACCCATGACATCAATGGCTTTTTCCGGTGGTCCGACAAAGATGATATTGGCATCGGCACAGGCTTGCGAGAAAGCGGCATTTTCCGACAGGAAGCCATAGCCGGGATGCACGGCATCGGCACCGCTGTCGTTTGCCGCCTGTATGATGGTGTCGATCTGCAGGTAGGATTCATTGACCGGCGCAGGCCCGATATGCACCGCGTCATCGGCCATATGAACATGGGGTGCATTGGCATCGGCGTCGGAATAGACGGCGACTGTTCTTATGCCTTTTGCTTTGGCTGTTCGTATCACCCGGCAGGCAATTTCGCCGCGATTGGCAATAAGGAGTGTGGATATTTGTGTCATCTATGGTTCCTTATTCCGGCTTCACGGCCCAATTGGGTTTGCGCTTTTCAAAGAAGGAGGCGACCCCCTCCTTGGCTTCATCGCTGATCATGCGGTCGGCAAAATTTTCGGCAGCCAGGCGGATCACTTCTTCGCGCGGTTTACCAGCAATCTGGCCAAGCAGTTCTTTCGTTGCAGCAACCGCACCCGGCGCCGTGCCGAGCACCTGTTTTCTGAGCTGCATCTCAATCGCTTCCAATCCCGGCACATCATCGGCGATAAAATCGGCAAAACCCAGTTCATGCGCTTGCATGCCATCAAAGCGGGCGGCAGTCAGCATCAACCGCCGGCCAGTGGCATAACCAAGCTTTTGAATGACGAAAGGCGATATCTGCGCCGGGGTGACACCGATGGCGGTTTCTGTCATCGCAAAACGCGCACCGGATTCGCAGATCACGACATCAGCGCAGCAGGACAGGCCAAAGCCGCCTGCCATGGCTGCGCCCTCGATCAGGACGATCACCACTTGCGGCGCGGTGTTGACCAGGTCGAATATTTCGGCCGCTCCCATCGACATGGTGATGGTGGCTTCGCGGTCGCCACTCGCCTGAAAATTCTCTTTGAAATTCTTCAGATCCGCACCGGCGCAAAAGACACCGCCGCGACCCCTTAGGGTTATGCCACGGACCGTCCGGTCGTCACGAACACCTTTTAAAACAGAGGCTAACTCTGCCACCAAGGCGTCGCTCAGCGCGTTGCGATTATCCGGCTGGTTGAACCAGATGGTGAGCCAGCCCTGCCGGAGTTCCAGTTCGAGGGTGCTGGTTTCGGGGAGGTTCGTCATGCTGTGTGCTCCTGCGCAGGCAGGAGCCCATCTCCTGCTATTCGGTCAGCCATAACGGCGGGAGATGGACCCCCGCCTTCGCGGGGGAACACAAAGCGTTGAGTAGAAAAAATCATATCCGCGCCACCCCGAAGGCATTGGGATGCAGCGTGCGGTTCTTGGCCTCGAAAATTGTTTCGAGAGCAAAGCCGAGCACCTTGCGGGTGTCTCGCGGATCAATTACGCCGTTATCAAGCACGCGGCCAGAGGTGAAGAAAGCGCTTTCCTGCGCTTCGAAAATATCCCGGATGCGCTGGTTCTGTTTGGCAATGGCTTCTTCATCCGGTTCCACGCCTTTACGCTGGGCCTGCACCTTCGCGACATGGCTCATGGTATTGGCGGCCGAGGCGCCTGCCATCACACCGGTTTTGGCATTGGGCCATGAGAAGAGAAAATCCGGTTCAAAGGCGACGCCGCTCATGCCGTAATTGCCTGCGCCAAAGCTGGCACCGATATAGAGCGACAATTTCGGCACGCGCACATTGGAGACGGCCTGGATCATCTTGCTGCCCAGCTTGATCATGCCCTTATGCTCGGACTCTTTGCCGACAATATAGCCAGTAGTATTGTTCAGGAAGATGATCGGCAGTTCGGACTGGTCACATAGCTGGAAGAAGTGCGTCGCCTTGGCGGCGGCTTCGGGATCGAACGGGCCGTTATTGCCGATCAGTCCGACCGCATGGCCCATGATGCTCGCCTGCATGCAGACGGTGCCGGGGCCATAGCGGCTTTTGAATTCCTCAAAGTCCGATCCATCCACAATCCGCGCCGCGACTTCGCGGACATCATAGGGAATGGTATAGTCCGTCGGCACGATGCCCGCAATTTCGTCGATATCATAAACGGGTTCGGCATAGTCGTTCTGCCGGATCGGCGCGGTATTCTTGTTCCAGTCGATCCGACCCATTGTATCGCGGGCAATCTCGATACCGTGCGCGTCATCATCCGCCAGATATTCGACACTGCCGGTGGTGCTCGCATGCATTTCGGTTCCGCCCAGCTCGCGATCATCGGCCACTTCGCCGGTCGCCGCATGAACCAGCGCCGCACCACCCAGCGCCGCCATACCATTGTCGCGCACGCCGATGACATAGTCGGACATGCCCGGCATATAGGCGCCACCAGCGGTGGAAGGCCCGTGCAGCACGACCATGGTCGGAATACCCGCCGCGCTCAGCCAGGCGAGATTGCGGAACAGCATCCCGCCATGCGCCCAAAGCTCGACCTTATATTCCATCAGGTTCGCGCCCGCGCTCTCAACCAGATGGATGAAGGGCAGCTTCAGATCCTGCGCCATTTTCTGGGCGCCCTTGGATGCGTCCCAGCCACCCGTTGTTGCGGCGCCCGCGCGAATGCCACTGTCATCGACCCAGATCATGCAGCGCACGCCTTTGACAAAGCCGATGCCAAGGATCACGCTGCCGCCCGGAATGCTGGTGTCGGGATTATCATCTTCGACGAGATAATTGGCCATATTATAGAGCCGCAAAAACGGCATGCCGGGGTCGAGCAAGCGCGTCAGCCGCTCATGCGGGGTCAGCTGGCCGCGTTTTTCAAAAGTCGGGCGGCGTTTCTCCGATGCTTCAACAGCCCGCTTCTCCAGACTGCGCAGATGCTCGATCAGCGTCAGCATATCCTTGCGGTTCTGGGCAAAGCTGTCGGAGCTGGTGGATATTTTCGATTTAAACTGGGACATAGTCAGAGGGCCTTAGCCAAAGAGGACTGGAGTGATTGCGGTATGGAAACGGGAGCGGCGAGCAGGATCTGGGCATAGCTTTTACCCTGCGGATCATTGCGCATGGATGCAACCCCGCCGCCGCCTAAAATATCATGGAGGAGGAAGTTGATCGCGCCGGTGCCGGGCATGTAATAGCGCTCGACGCTGGCCGGATCATCGGGCTGCGTCAGGAAATGGGCAAAGCGTTCCCGCACGATGTCCTCGCCGAGCGCTGCCCAGATATAGGGCGCATAGCTCTTGTCGCGCGGCAAAATGCCGATATTGGATTTATCACCTTTGTCTCCGGACCGGCCCCAGGCGAGATCGATCAGCGGCACTTGTGTCATGGGTCCGTCACCAACGGGCAGAGCAGGCGGGTCTGGTCGCTGGATCGCCGCAGCGTCAAATGTCGTGCCTTTGGTTTCGGTAAATTCCTGACCATCATTGCCAGCCGTCACCGAAATCGAGACTTCCGATTTTGGCACCAGCAGCGAAAACAGACGCACCACCGGTGAGGGTTTGGGTCGGCCGCCAGCGAACAGCGCCAGTCCCGGCGGCGTCGCGAGGCCCATGCCAGTGGCTTCCTTCAGCAGCAACAGGGTTGCTTTGGGATCGCGATGCTTGACGCCGATTTTCAGAACCACTTCGCGGGTTTCAGCTGCCTGTCCAAATGCGCCAAAATGGCTGTCATCGCCCAGTGTTTCGATCAGTACCTCATCAAAATCACCGGCATTGGAGGCGCGCAATTTCGCTCGTGTGCGCTTGAGGGCATTTTCCGCAAAGCTTTCCGCTTTTCTTTTCGCGTCCATGCCGATGAAGAAAAACGGCGCGACCATTTTCCAGCCATCGGAATAGGTGGCACAGGTCTTGTAGCTATCCGGTGCGGCATGGCCGATGGCACCGGACACGGCGACGCGATTATCGGCTATCTGCTCCAAAGTTACTGCGCTGAAATCGCAGACGATGTCCGGCAGCATATAAGCCTGCGGATCGCCAATTTCATAGAGCATCTGCTCGCCGACCGTGCCGATATTGACGATCCCGCCTGTCCCTTCCGGCTTGGTCGCAATGAAGCTGCCATCGGCGGCGATTTCGGCAATCGGATAGCCGGCATTGTCCATGCTGCCCGCCACGCTTTCCCAATCGGTGAAATTGCCACCGGTTGCTTGTGGCCCGCATTCCAATATGTGACCGGCCATGCTGGCACCGGATAGCTGATCGAGATCACCCGCGCTCCAGCCAAATTCATGGATGCAGGCACCAAGTGTCACGGCGCTGTCAACGCAGCGGCCGGTGATGACAATATCGGCCCCCTGATTGAGGGCGGTAGCGATTGGGAAGGCGCCCAAATAGGCATTGATGCTGGCAATATTTTCCGGAGCGGGAAAAGCTTCGCCCGAAAACATCTCACGGGCGTCCGCAAAATCGGCTGCGCGAGATGTGAGATCATCGCCGGTAATAACCGCGACTTTCAGATCGAGCCCGGCCTCGGCAATGACAGCGCGAACAGCCGCCGCACAAGCGACGGGATTGGTCCCGCCGGCGTTGGAGATCAACTTGATCCCCTGTTTCGCGATGGCGCCAATATGCGGCTTGATCACCGCAGCGACAAAATCGGTCGCATAGCCCATGTCGGGATTTTTAGCCCGCGCCCGCGCCATAATCGACATGGTAATTTCGGCGAGATAATCGAAAACAATATAGTCCAGCTTTTGCCCGTTTTCCGCCGCCTGCAAAAATTGCGGCACCGCCATATCGGATTCGCCCCAGAAGCCGCTGGCCCCGCCGATGCGAATGATTTTGTCAGCCGTCATATACTGGTCTCTCCTGAAACCAGCTTGGGTCAAGTTGCGCGACTTATCAACCCGTTATTGATGGATATGGGCGTATAAAAACACCCGTCTTTGTGCTCCCGCGAAGGCGGGAGCCTATCTCCCAAGGGTGCGTTACAAAGCAATCAGATAAGGAAGGCGATAAATCATATATCGCGCTGTACTTTTACCGGCGGTTCAAGATGGCAGTACAGGAGATGGGCCCCCGCCTTCGCGGGGGCACAAATCTTTTGATTATCGACGACGTTTAGGCCGCTTTGTAAAAGCTCTCACCAGCGTCCGCTTTTTCGCGGAAGCTCATCGGCGGTTTGAACCGCTCGCCATATTTCTGGGCCATATTGTCGGCTGTGCGGACGAAATTGTCGACGCCGATAGTATCGATATGGCTCATCGGGCCGCCGGTCCATGGCGCAAAGCCCCAACCGAAGATCGCGCCGAGATCAGCAGATTGCGGATCGGACACTACGCCTTCGTGGAAACATTGGGCCGTCGCGATCAGCTGGATGTACATCAACCGCTGTTTGACTTCCTCAACATCGGGCTGCTCATCTGCCAGCGGGAAATGCTCGCTGAGACCAGGCCATAATTTCTTGGAACCATCATCGCTATATTCGTAGAAACCACCACCAAAGCGGCGTCCGCGACGGTCAATCTTCTTGACCATCAATTCCATCAGATCCTCTGTCCCGCTGGAAACATAGGCGTCGCCCATTTCTTCCTTGGTTGACGTCATGATGTCGTAACCCAGTTGCAGGGTGGTCTCATCGACAATGGCGAGCGGGCCAATCGGCATGCCCATGGCAACGGCCGCATTTTCGATCAGTGCGGGTTTGACGCCTTCGGCAACCATCAGCATCGCTTCATTGGCATAAGGCGGGAACACACGGTTGGTGTAGAAACCGCGCACGTCCTTGACCACAATCGGCGTTTTGCGGATCTTGGCATTATAATCGAGCGCCACGGCCAATGCCTTGTCGCCGGTTTCGTCGCCGGGAATGATTTCCAGCAGGGGCATTTTTTCAACCGGTGAGAAAAAGTGCATGCCGATAAACTGATCGGGACGCTCGCTGTTTTTCGCGAGACCTGTGATCGGAAGCGTCGAGGTGTTGGATGCGAAAACCACATCCTTGCCGATGACTGCTTCGGTTTTCTTGATCACATCGGCTTTGACATCGGGGCGTTCAAATACCGCTTCGATGATCAGGTCGACATCTTTCAGATCGTCATAATTATCGGTCGGGGTGATCCGCGCCATGAAAGCATCGGCTTTCTCTTGGCTCATCTTGCCACGCTTCACGCCCTTGTCGACAATCTTCTGACTATAATCGATCGCCTTCTGCGCCTCTTCCATATTGCGGTCGAGGACGATGACATTCATGCCGCCCTTGGCTGTCACATGGGTAATGCCCGAGCCCATCAGGCCCGCGCCCAGCACGCCAACAGTTTTGAGGTCGGAAGCCGGCACGTCCTTGGGACGCGCGGCGCCCTTTTCGGCGGCCTGCTTGTTCACGAACAAGGTGCGGATCATGTTCTTGGATTGCGGACCGCTGAGCAGCTTGGTGAAATATTTGCTTTCAACGCGCAATGCGGTGTCGATTGGCAGCATTGAACCTTCATAGAGGCAGGACAGGATTGCCTTGACCGCTTCGTAATTGCCTTTGCTCTGCTTCAGCGCCATGGCTGACGAACCGAGGTACAGCGGCACGGCGCGGGGATCCATGGAGCCAGCGCCTCCGGGGAATTTCCAGCCCTTCTTGTCCCAAGGCGCAGATGCTTTGGGATTGGCTTTGACCCACGCTTTCGCCTTGGCGACGACTTCATCAGCAGGAACGACTTCATCAACAATCTTTTGTGTGAGCGCAGCCTGCGGGTTCATCGGCTGACCCATCATGATCGCCATGCCAGCCGCTTGCAAACCGGCAAGACGCGGCAGACGCTGAGTTCCGCCGCCACCGGGCAGCAGACCAACTTGCACTTCGGGCAGGCCGAGTTGCAGTTTCGGATTGTCGGCACAAACGCGATAGTGGCAAGCAAGCGCCAGTTCGAGACCGCCGCCGAGGGCGAGGCCGTTAAGCGCGCAGGCAACCGGCTTGGCGTGGGCTTTGCCTTTCAGAAGGTCCTTCGCACTGTTGCCGCCGGTTTCCATTTTGCGGAGCACGCTGTTGAGTTGCCAAGCCTGATCAAATGCCTCTTTCATGGTTTCGGCCTTGGAAGAGCCGAGCATGTTGAGATCGGCACCGGCAAGGAAGCCGGATTTCTTGCCCGATGTGATCACCGCACCTTTGATGTCGTCATTGGAAATCAGTTCATCAACGAATTTCGGGAAGTCCGCCATCAGGCCTTCATTCCAGACGTTCATCGACTGGCCGGGAAGATCGATGGTGACAAGGGCAATGCCATCGCTGTCAATATCGACGGTGAGTGTTTCGTAAGTCATGTTTTTTCCTTTCTTGTATTCCTGCGCCAGAAAATTATGGGGCAGGAATCCATCTCCAATTGGTTCATTTTGGCGATACCGGGAGATGGGCCCCTGCCTGCGCAGGGGCACTAAATTGCTATTTGTTTCTAGTTCACCCGCTCAATGATGGTGGCAATGCCCATGCCGCCGCCGATGCACAGCGTTGACAAAGCGGTCTGCTTGCCCGAACGTTCCAGCTCGTCCAGCACCGTGCCGAGGATCATCGCGCCGGTCGCGCCCAAAGGATGGCCCATGGCAATCGCGCCGCCATTCACATTGATATCGCTATGATCGACATTCATCGCTTCCATGAAGCGCAGGACGACGGCGGCAAATGCCTCGTTCAACTCCCACACATCAATGTCGCTGGCTTCCATGCCCGCACGCTTGAGTGCCTTTTGCGCGGCAAATTCAGGGCCGGTCAGCATGATGGTTGGCTCTGATCCGATCGACGCCATGGAAACGATCCGCGCCCGCGGTTTTAGGCCATATTTCGTGCCTGCTTCTTCGTTGCCAATCAGCACGGCCGCTGCACCATCAACGATACCGGAGCTGTTACCGGCATGATGGACATGATTCATTTTCTCAATGTCGGGATGCTTCAGAATCGCGACATCGTTAAAGCCGGGCATCTGCTCACCCATCATCTGGAAGGCGGGGTTGAGCGAACCCAATGACTGCATGTCGGTTTCCGGGCGCATCAGTTCGTCATGGTCGAGAACGGTTTCGCCGATCACGTCCTTGATTGGCAGGATGGATTTGGCAAAACGCTTTTCTTCCCAGCTTTTCGCGGCGCGCTTCTGGCTTTCCACGGCATAGGCATCGACATCATCGCGGCTATAGCCATATTTTGTGGCGATCAGATCGGCGGAAATGCCTTGGGGGACGAAATATTCCTGAAAAACGAGTGTCGGATCGGCCATGCCGCCCAATCCGTCGCTGCCCATGGGAATGCGGGACATGGATTCCACGCCGCCGCCAATCGCCAAGTCTGCTTCGCCGGATTTGATTTTGCCGGCCGCGATATTTACCGCTTCCAGACCGGAGCCGCAGAAACGGTTGACCTGAATCGCAGAGGTGGTGTCCGCATAACCGGCTTTCAGAGCTGCCATACGGCTGATGACGGCGCCTTGCTCACCCACGGGGGAGACGCAGCCATAAGCAATATCTTCCACTTCATGACCGTCCAGTTCGTTGCGGTCATTGACCGAAGCGAGCACCTGGGACGCGAGATCAAGAGCGGTGATTTCGTGCAGGCTGCCGTCGCTGCGGCCTTTCCCGCGCGGGCTGCGCACAGCGTCATAAATATAGGCTTCGGTCATGCGATATTCCTTATTTTGATTAAGTCTGGACTGTTAAGTGCATAGTTAATGTTGCGCTGCAGCACAGTCAAGCAGTTTACGTAAACGTCAATCAAGAAAGGCGGGCGACTCGCCTTGTCCTTCTTGTGCTTCCGCTATAAACTATTCCAGGATGCTTTGATATTTCTGGCTGAAGACATCCCGCCCGACAATATAACGCATGATCTCGCTACTGCCGGCATAGATGCGGCTCATCCGCGCATCGGTGAAGATGCGGCTGATCTCATATTCCTTCATATAGCCCGCGCCGCCATGCAGCTGCAGCCCGAGATCGGCCATTTCCCATTCAATTTCGCTGCCCAGCATCTTGCCCTTCGCCGCGATATTGGCATTGAGCCCGCCCTGATTATGGACCTCGACACAATGGTCGACATAGACCTGCAGCATGTCGATCTTGGAATCCATCTCGGCCATCTTGAACTGCGTGTTCTGCATGTCGGACAGTTTCTTGCCAAAGACATCGCGCTCCATGACGAACTCACGGGTGACATCAAAGGCGCGGCGGGCTGAGGCGGCATAGCCGACCATGGCGATCAGGCGTTCTTCGGCCAGACCTTCCATCAGATGGATAAAGCCTTTGCCCGGCGTGCCGAGCTGGTTCTCTTTTGGAATTTTGACGTTGTTAAAGAAAAGCTCAGCGGTATCCTGTGCATGCAGCCCGATTTTCTCCAAATTCTGGCCGCGTTCAAAGCCTTCCATCCCGCGTTCGACAATCAGCAAGACCATTGCATGTTTGTCATCGACGCCCGCTATTTTTGCAGCGACAATCACAACATCCGCGTTAATGCCGTTGGAGATATAAGTCTTCGAGCCGTTCAGCACCCAATGATCCCCGTTATCGGTTGCTGTGGATTTCATGCCCGAAAGATCGCTACCCGCGCCGGGCTCGGTCATAGCGACCGCCAAAATGGTTTCGCCGCTGACACATTTGGGCAGGAAGCGTTCGCGCTGTTCCTCGTTTCCGATATTCTTGAAATAAGGGCCAACCAAACGGCTGTGCAGCGTATTATACCATTCCGCGCAGCCCGCCCGGGTGGTTTCCTCGATAATGATCTGCTCATAGCGGAAATCATTATCGCCCATGCCGCCATATTTTTCATCCGGCCAGATCATCAGGAAACCCTGATCTCCGGCTTTCTTGAAAATCTCACGATCAACAATACCGGCCGCACGAAATTCCTCCATGCGAGGCGCTACGTCGTCGGCGAGAAAGCGCCGATAGGCGTCGCGGAACATATGCTGTTCTTCGGTAAATTTACGCATGGGAGAAATCCTTTAATATTTGGCAGTTCATCAACATTGTTATTGCGGGTCGCGATAACGAATTCGGTTTAATCGGTCAATTAAAACACGGCTTGGCATGCCCGGCAACCTGTTCTTTTTGCCATGCTACACGATCATTCTTGATCGTTGCAATTGTTTGAAAAGGCTTGCTAAGAGTGGCCATGGCGAAAAATGACGATAAACCTTTCATATTGGGCCTTGGCGGCACAACCAATCCGCATAGCTCGACTGAACAGGCTTTGGCGATCGCGCTGAAAACAGCGTCGGATGCGGGCGCGGAAACCGAATTGTTTGGATCGGCCAAACTATGCGCCTTGCCGCATTACCGATCCGATCCTGCCGGCTTAAACGAAACGGGAAAATTATTGGTCGAAGCGGTTCGCCGTGCTGATGGCATTATCCTGGCGAGCCCCGGATATCATGGCACTATTTCCGGTCTGGTCAAAAATGCCGTCGACTATATTGAGGAAACAGCCGGTGATGAACGCGTATATCTCGATGGCCTGCCAGTTGGACTGATCGTTACCGCTTATGGGTGGCAAGCCACCGGTTCGACATTGGCCGCGATGCGTTCGATTGTTCATGCGCTGCGCGGCTGGCCGACACCTTTGGGGGTTGGGATCAATGCTTCGGGCGGGATTTTCAAAAATGGGCTTTGCGCCGATGAGGCGGTGAATGAGCAGCTTCGTCTCGTCGCCCAGCAAGTGATGCAGGGTTCCCACCGGCGGGAATATCTGGATCAATAGCTATTCCGGCGGCAGATTGCCGTAAAAGTCCCGATACCAGCTGACAAAGCGTTTTAAACCATCTTCCAGCATGACTTTCGGTTCATAGCCGGTCAGCGCATGCAGCTTCGACACATCGGCATAGGTCGCCGTAACGTCTCCGGGCTGCATCGGGCGCATGATCTTCTGCGCTTCCATGCCCAGCGCTTGCTCCAGAGCTTTGATCATGTCCATGAGCCCGACTGGCCGACTGTCGCCGATATTCAATACCCGATGTTCGCCAGAGGCTGGCGGATTGTCCAGCGACCCCAAAATGCCGTCGACAATGTCATCAATATAGGTGAAGTCCCGCGCCATTTTGCCTTCGCCGTAAACTTCAATGGGCTCGCCAGCGAGAATCTTTTTGGTAAAGCCGAAATAGGCCATATCCGGCCGGCCCCACGGACCATAAACGGTGAAAAACCGCAGGCCGGTTTGTGGAAAGCCGTAAAGTTTCGCATAGGATGCGCTCATCAATTCGCAGGAGCGTTTGGTAGCGGCATAGAGCGAGACCGGGTCAACCGCCGGCTCTTCCTCGACAAAACCCTCGCCGCCCATCGGTTTGTCGCCATAGACAGAACTGGAAGAGGCGTAGACGAGATGTTCGAAGTCGGGTGCATGACGGCTGGCTTCGAGCAGGCTCAAATGGCCTTCCAGATTGGACTTCTGATAGGCAAACGGGTTTTCGATACTATAACGCACACCGGCCTGGGCGGCGAGATGGATGATGCGCTTCACGCCATTGTCTTGTACCAGTTTACGCACGCCCTCAGCGTCGGAGACATCCATTTCCGCAAATTCAAACCCTTCCAATGAACGCAAATTTGCGAGACGCGCCGCTTTCAGGCGAGGATCGTAGTAATCATTCAGATTGTCGATGCCGATGACCCGCTCTCCGCGCGCAATCAGCCTTTGGGAAACCGCGTGGCCAATGAATCCCGCTACGCCTGTAACCAATATGGTGTCTGGCTGACCCCTTTTATCATCCATTTGGTTCATAGAGTCATTCCTCTGTCATTCGGGATCATTGTTTGGGTCAGTAACAGCAAAAAATGAAAATTTCCAACGGACTGGCTTCGGTTCAACCCGTTTATCCGTCAAATCGCGCAACATAGTCGTCAATGCGGCGGAGAGACTGAGCAATAGTTTCCTCACCGAGAAATGAACCACGAAAGCTGTTTTTGGCTAGCGCTACGATGTCATCCTTATCGAGGTTCAAGGCAGACGCGGTTGCCTCGTAATTGTCATTCAGATAGCCGCCAAAATAGGAGGGGTCGTCGGAATTGATGGTGGCACGCAGGCCAAGGTCGAGCATCTTTTTCAGCGGATGGTCTGTAAGATTGTCCACCACGCACAGTGACAAATTGGACAACGGACAGACAGTTAGCGTCATTTGATTGTCTCGCAATCTTTCAACAAGCCGGGGATCCTCCAATGACCGGTTGCCGTGATCCATCCGGTCGATCTTCAAAAGGTCCAATGCCTCCCAAACATAGTCCGGTGGCCCTTCTTCACCCGCATGGGCCACAGCCTTGAGGCCAAGAGCTTTAGCTTTGGCAAAGACTTTCGCAAATTTGGAAGGTGGATGACCGAGCTCCGATGAATCCAGACCAACACCGGATATTTTTCCGAGATAGGGGGTAGCCTCTTCAAGCGTTGCCAAAGCATCTGCTTCGCTGAGATGGCGCAGAAAGCACATGATCAGCTTTGATGTTATGCCCAGATGCGCCTCGGCATCACCCATGGCGCGCAATATCCCATCAATCGCGGTGGAAAAAGCTATCCCGCGCTCGGTATGGCCCTGCGGATCAAAAAATATCTCTGCATGAATCGCTTTGTCGGTATGTATCCGGTTGAAATAGGCCATGGTCAGGTCGTAAAAATCCTGCTCGGTGCGCAGGACATTCATCCCCTGATAATAGATATCCAGAAAATCCTGCAGGTTCGAAAAGGCATAGGCTTTGCGGACTTCTTCGACCGAAGCGAAGGGAATATCAATCCCGTTGCGCTGGGCCAGAGCGAACATCATTTCCGGTTCGAGCGACCCTTCGATATGCAAATGCAGTTCCGCTTTTGGGATGCCGGCAATAAACGCCTGACGCTGCTGAGGGGATGAAAAGCTCATGTCTAACCCTTTATGATGATGGGATTGGGGATGGCTTCCTCGCCGAAAATAATCGCGGCATCGGATTTATTATCGCAAATTTCTTCTTTGGTCAGGCCGTCAAGCTCGTGCGGAAAGATCAGCCAGTCTTCGGTTTCATGAATGAAGAAATCGGGCTTCAAAACCGTCTTGTTGCGCGAAGGCTTGCTATACACTGTCGCAACGCGAACGTCCTTCGGCATATTGTGGCGGCATCGATCACTCAGTTCTTTCAGAAACGCCTCGATGCTGCGGCCACTGTCAAACACATCGTCGACGATCAGCAGATTGTCATCGGGGTTAAGCGTATCGACGAGATAGCCCAGCGCAAATACCCGCACCGACCGCTCTTGTTTATCAATTCCGGAATAGGAGGAGGTTCGTATCGCGATATGATCGGTCGAGACACCATGAAATTCAAGAATTTCCTGTACCGCAATGCCCACCGGTGCACCGCCGCGCCAGATGCCGACAATATGGGTTGGTGAAAAATCACTTTTCAATATCTGCATGCCAAGCCGGAAGCTGTCCGACAATAGGGCGTCAGCGGTGATGTAGGTTTTCTGTATCGTCATTATGATCACACTTTCTCGCCGGCAAAAGAAATGCCTATCTGCAAAAAGTCCTAGGATATTATCGCATTAGTATTATGCAGAGACATAGGTAGCCGCTGTTTCAAGCATGTTAAACCGATATTTCCTGGAGAACCAAAATGACATTGATCGTCCACCATCTCAATAATAGCCGGTCTCAGCGTATATTGTGGTTGCTTGAAGAAATTGGCCTTCCCTATGAAATTCGCCATCATCAACGCGACGCGGTTACGAACCAGGCTCCACCCAGTCTGACGGCTCTGCATCCTCTCGGCAAGTCGCCGATGATTGAAGACGACGGACGCATGATCATCGAATCCGGTGCGATTGTAGAACATATTTGCGCGCATCATGGTGGTGATCAATTTGTGCCAGAGCGCGGGACCGATGACTATCTCCGCCATCTTGAGCTGATTCACTTTGCCGAAGGGTCCGCGATGACCCCGATCCTGCTGAACCTCTATGTTGGCCGACTGGAGGAAGCCGGAGCGCCGCTGATGCCGCGGATCAATGAACAGTTGACTAGCCATTTTGACTTTATGGAAAGCGAACTCAATCCTTCCGGTCATTTTATCGGTGATAGCCTTAGTGCGGCAGACTTCATGCTTAGCTTCCCGGCAGAGGTGGCGATCGCTCAGGGCAGAGCCGAGACACATCCGAAGCTGGCCGCATTTGTTAAAGAATTGCAATCCCGGCCAGCCTATCAACGCGGTCTTGAAAAGGGCGGAGAATATAGTTTCGCCGCGAGTTGAATTCGGTGGCACAATAAAACTGCAATAGCTCCGTCACAGCAGAGTCACGAACAACGCATATTTTTGGAACAAGCGATCCCTAGGGCACCCTCAAACCGAGGGAGTTCCAAAATATGCCTGCACCGAAAAATATCCGCCGCCTTACCATCTGTTCCGCATTGCTCGTTACGGCTGCCATGCCGACCTCTGCCTGGGCTGGTACGATTATTGGCACTGTCAGTGAAGGCAGCGCGACGCAGGGCCTGCAATCGGCCGAATTGCGTATCGTAGAGCTCGACCGCGTTGCCAGATCGGGGCGTGGTGGCGCCTATCGTTTCCCCGATGTTCCTGCCGGGACCTATACGATGGAAGCCCGCTATATCGGAGCCGATATGGTCACGACCAAAGTGGATGTGCCAGAAACCGGCAATGTCCGCATTGATATTGTCATGCAGGGCATGGGCCGCAACGAAATTCTCGTCATCGGCCAGGCTGCCAATCAAGCCAGCGCCTTGTCCCGCCAGCGCGCAGCCGATGGTGTGGTCAGCGCTCTAACCCGCGATTCTGTGGGTCAGTTTCCCGATCAGAATGTTGCAGAATCGCTCCGCCGATTGCCCGGGCTGAACGTTCTGAATGATCAGGGCGAGGGCCGGTTTGTTTCTGTTCGCGGACTGGACCCCAATTTGAATAGTAGCTCGATCAACGGCGTGCGTCTGCCATCCCCTGAATCGGATATTCGTTCGGTTGCGCTTGATGTGATTTCCAGTGACCTGATCGAATCAATCGAAGTCAAAAAATCTCTGACTCCGGACATGGATGGCGATACTATCGGGGCTTCGATTGAGATTAACACAGTCAGCGCCTTTGACCGCAAGAAAGACCTGCTCTCGGTTAAGGTGGAAGGTAGTTACAATGATTTGCGCGACGTGGCCTCTCCCAAGGCGAGCATCGACTTTTCCACGCGACTGAGCGATAATTTGGGCATCGCCGGCGGATTGTCTTACTACAACAGACGGTTCGAAACCGACAATGTCGAGGCGGAAGACTGGACCACAACCGATGAAGGTTTCGGCTATGCCGAAGAGGTCCAGTATCGCGATTATGACGTGCAGCGGGAACGGATCAGCGCATCCCTGTCGCTCGACTTCCGGGCGAGTGATGACACGAGCTTATACATCCGCGGAATATACAGTCAGTTTGATGATCAGGAGTTTCGGCGGCGCAATATCTTCAAGCTCGGCGATGCCACGGTAACCGGTGTGGATGCCGATAGTGTGTCATTTTCCGATGCGGGCAGTGAAATCGAGATTGAACGCGATATCAAGGATCGTCAGGAAGAACAGAAAATCCGTTCTATCGCCTTGGGTGGAGAAACCAATACCGGGCCATGGACCATCGAATATTCGGCCAGTTGGGCCAAGTCCAGCGAACTGGAAGATGGTTCGGTAGATCCAACAGTATTTATCAGGGGTTTCGAGGATGACGGCCTTGATGTGCTGTTCGACTATAGCGACAGTAAAATCCCGCTCTTTAATTATCTCAGCGGTGCGGACATAGCGACTGACCCATCGGGCTATGGTCTGGATGAAGTTGAATTTACCAAGCGCTCGGATGCTCAGGATGAGGAATATGCGGCGCAATTTGATATTGGCCGTCAATTCGCGATGGGCAGTGGTGATTTTACCGTGCAGGCCGGTTTCAAAGGACGCTGGCGGGAGAAGTCCTATAATCTTGATGTTGAATTTTATGAAGATCCGACCGGAACTTATAATCTCGGCGATGTACTCGGTTTTCCAACCTATCGGATTACCGACATCAGCCCGCTTCCCAGCTTTCGCGGTGCGAGTAATTTTTTCTTCGACAATTTTGTCCTGTTTGAATTGCAGCCGGACGACTCGATATTTGACTCGGCAGCGGGTGATTATGTCGCAGACGAAGACATTCTCGCTGGCTATCTGCTCGGCCGGTGGGATAGCGACACGCTACGGGTGATTGGCGGGGTTCGCTACGAAAACACAAAAACCGATCTCAGCGGAAACCGGGTTGATGAAGACGGACCGACTATCACGCCGGTGCAGTTCTCCAATGATTATGACAACTGGTTACCGAGCCTCAACATCCGTTTTGAGCCGCAGCGCAATCTTGTGTTTCGTGCCGCTGCCTATCGCAGCCTCGTGCGGCCGAATCTCGCTGATCTGGCTCCGCGCTTTGAGCTTAGCGATGACAATGAGGGCGATTTCGGCAATCCCGATTTGCGCCCGTATCGCGCCTGGAATTTCGATGCCTCGGCAGAATACTATTTCAGCAATAATGGAGCGATTTCGGCTAATGTCTTCTACAAGGATGTTAATGATTTTATCGTCGATTCCTTCAACGAGGATGGCGGCGTTTTTAATGGGATAACATTTGAAGAAGCGGTCATACCGATCAACGGTGACAGCGCGACCATCAAAGGTGTCGAGCTGAGCCTCAGTCAGGCGTTGACCTTCCTGCCTTCGCCGCTCGATGGATTTCTGCTGCAGGTCAATTACACCTATACCGATGCCGAAGGCACGCTGGATGACGGCCGGGATATTCCGCTGCCAGCATCTTCCAAACATACGCTCAACGCGGTTCTGGGATATGAAAAGGGGCCGTTTAGCTTTCGATTGGCGGGGACATATCGCGACAAATATCTCGATGAAATCGGCGCGTCAGCCGAAGATGACCGGATTGTCGCCAGCCATTTCCAACTGGATGCCAGCGCCAAATATCGGGTGAACAAGAATCTGCAATTTTTCCTCGAATGGGTGAATATCAATGATGAGCCTTATTTTGCTTATCAGAACCGCGATAACCGCCGCCGGTTGCTGCAATATGAGGAATATAGCTGGACCGCCAAATTTGGCGCGAAGGTGAATTTCTGATGTGCGGACCCAATTTATCGCCGCTCATGACATTGGCCGGATTGTCATTGGTGGCTGGTTGCGGTGAACAGGCTGCCCTGACGCCTGATATCATTGCGGTGCCTGCTGTGGCGGAAACAGACAGCGTAGGCACAGTCGGAGATGATGCAGCCGATGACCCTGCAATCTGGCGGAATCCGGATGATCCCTCGCAAAGCCTTATCATCGGTACGGATAAAAAGGCGGGCATTCATATCTATGATTTGCAAGGCCGCCAAATGTCGTTCCTTGCAGCCGATGCGGTGAATAATATCGATATCAGAACGGTATCCTCCGCTGCCGGTGAAGTGATCCTGGTCGGCGCAAGTGATCGCAGCGATCGCAAGCAGCCCCGGCTCGCGCTCTACACACTCGATAGCGAAAATAAGACATTGAACCCGCTGAACAATGTACAGGTGGGCAAAGGCGAGGCATATGGTTTCTGCTTGGGCATGATGAGCGACAGCGACTTGCGCGCTTTCATCGTGACCAAAGAAGGCACGATTATCGACATGTCAGTGAGGCTTTCGGAAAGCGTGCCAATCGTCGACGTCAATCGCATGTTTCAATTGGAAACCCAGCCGGAAGGCTGCGTGGTCGATGACCGCACGGGCATGCTCTATGTCGGTGAGGAAAATGTCGGAATCTGGTCGTTTGATCTCAAGCAGGAGCAACCTCAACCGGTGCAATTCGCTATACTCAAGGCGGGAGAGCTCACCGCGGACGTGGAAGGACTAGCGCTGGCTCCAGAAGGCGACACCGGGGGCTATTTACTGGCATCGAGTCAGGGCGATAACAGCTATGCCGTTTACGATCTGGAAAGCGGGAAGTTTCGCTCGCGCTTTGTCGTAGAAGATGGATATATAGACACGACATCCGATACCGATGGCATCGAGTTGATACTCGGCGATTTTGGTCCCGACTATCCCGGCGGGGTTTTTGTCGCGCAAGACGGTGACAATGGAGAGGGCACACAGAATTTCAAGCTTCTGTCCTGGGACGCGATACGAAAGGCTCTAAACCTGTAGCAAGTCATGCGTCGACCGCTGGCTAGAGATTGAAAACCCGGCGGGCGTTACCCGACAAAAAAGCATCCTGTTGTTCTGGTGTAAGGCCCAGCTGTTCCAGATGTTGCAGGCATTGCTGCGGAGACAGCATGGGCCAGTTCGTACCAAACATCACCCGCTTGGACCCGAGGCCCTTCATGAAGCCTATAAAGTTATCGGGAAGGCGATGCACGGCATAGGCCGATGTATCGACATGGAAATTGGGAAACTTGATGGTCAGGGAAATCAACTCGTCAATCCATGGAAACCCGACATGGCCGCCCACCACGGCCAACTCTGGAAAGTCGAGCAAGACATCCTCCAAATAGGGAATGGGCCTTCCGGTTTCTGATCGTAGCAGCGGCCCGGTATGTCCGATCTGCGTGCAAAACGGGACGCCAAGGTCAACGCAGGCGGCATATACCGGATAATAGCGGCGGTCATTTGGGGGAAGATCCCAGAGCCAGGGAACGACACGAACCCCGACAAATTTTTTGCCATCCACCCACTTGCGGATATCCCGGACCGCCTGCATCGGATTGGTCAGGTCCACCGTCGCAAGCCCGCGAAACCGTTCCGGTGCGCTATCGATTTGATCGCTGACTTCCTCATTGCTGATCAGCGATCCTTGCGGTCCGTGCCAGGCGGAGAGCAGGGAAATTTCCACGCCAGCCGCATCCATCGCCCGCAGAGTCGACTCGGTTGTGGGGATCAAAGGGTCGCCGGCCTGATTCGTCCATCGCAGCAAGGTTTCCAGCCAAGGGGCCTTTGCCATGCGCTCCGTGGTCATCTGCGACCAGACATCTATCGCGCCCATTTTGATCTCCTCTTGCCAATTAACTACATATGTGTAGTAATATCAGCATGGAAATGTCAATATCGAAAGGAAACGGATGTCGGCGTCAGAGCATCGTCTCTATTTTTTGCTGCAACGGGTTGCACATCGTCTGAAAAAGCGCGCGGACAGCGCTCTCAAAGACTCGGCTGGCCTGACAACGGCGCAAGCGGCGGCGCTGTCGATCATTGCCAAGGACGGGCCGGTCACGCAGCGCTTCGTGGCCGATAAGCTGTCGCAGCGAGAAAGTGCCGTCATGACGATGGCAAACCGTTTGCTGGCTGCGGACTATATAAGCAGAGAGCGGTCTGTGGCAGATGGCAGGGCCTGGGAACTGACCATTAGTCCGAAGGGATTGGATGCGCTCAGCAACATCAAAGCGCCCTTCGGCGAGATAAACGATGTGCTCGATAAAAATATCGATGCCGAGGATGCGGAACGACTGGCCGTAAGCCTGAAGAACATACTTGCCGCTTTGGATGAATAAGGAAACGAATTGAAAGAGATAGATTATGCCAAGTCGAAAGCGAGTTGAACAATTTATTCACGCCGTGGTGCATGGCGATCATGCCGAGGCCATCAAAGAATTCTATCATGTAGACGCAACGATGCAGGAGAATCGCGAACCACCAAGGCGCGGTCGTGATAACCTGATCGCACATGAAAAAAAGGCAATGGATCGCTTGCAGAGGATGAAAACACATCCGCCCGAAACGGTGCTGGTCGATGGCGACGATGTGATGATCCTATGGACATTTGATGCGACCGATAAGCAAGGTGTAACGCGCAGACTCAATGAAATTTCCCATCAGGTCTGGTCGGCCGATGGCATTATCAAAGAGCGGTTTGTCTATGATAGCGCTACCGCCTGGCAAGTTGTTGAACCCGATTGAGCATAAAAGAAAATCACGCTCTGTATCTTTCCAGAGCCATCGCCTAACGTCCGGCCAAACAGGTTGAACAGGACATCCGATCTATGAATCTTGAAGACAAAATCATCGTTATTACAGGCGGCGCAAGTGGCATTGGCGCTGCCATGGCGCGACGCTTTGCCGCAGCAGGCGCTAAGCATGTAGTCTGCGCGGATCGGGATTTGGCCGGGGCGCAGTCCGTCGCGAACGATATCGGCGGAACGGCCATTCAAACCGATGTATCTTTGGAAGCGGATATTACATCTCTTATCGAGATGGCGGAAAAAGACATCGGCCCGATCGATCTGTTCGTGTCCAATGCCGGGATCATCATGGAAGGCGGCGTTGAAGTTGCTGATGATGGCTGGCAGAAAATCTGGGACATTAATGTCCTCGCCCATATTCGCGCCGCCCGCATATTGGTCCCCAAAATGCTCGCGCGTGGTGGCGGATATATTTTGAGCACAGCTTCTGCCGCTGGCCTGCTGGCGCAAATCGGTTCCGCGCCCTATTCGGTGACCAAACATGCAGCTGTGAGTTTTGCCGAATGGCTGGCAATCACCCATGGCGGCGATGGACTGAAAGTCTCGGTGCTCTGTCCGCAGGGTGTGGCAACAGCAATGACCGCCGATATCGATACTTCTACGGTTGCAAAAGACGGTATGCTGACCGCCGAAGCCGTTGCGCAAATCACGCTGGATGCCATTGAAGAAGAGCGCTTCCTGATAATGCCGCATCCACAAGTCGCTGATTATATCAAGCAAAAGGGTAGCGATCCGGAGCGCTGGATCACCGGTATGCAGCGCTGGCAAGCAATGTTGAACGAGCAAGCCTCCTAACATTAATGACCTGACAAAATGGAGCATTGGGCCGAGGCCCCCGTGCGATTAGCCTCCTTTGCAAATATAAAGGAGGATTCGAAATGGCATTGGTATCAGTGGTCGGCGCAACCGGGCGTCAGGGATTGGCTCAAATCAGGCAACTGGGGGCCACGGGCCACAGGGTCCGCGCACTGTCACGCAGCGAAACCCCTGATCTGGGCGGTAGCAACGTTGCCGATGAAGCCCGCATTTTTGATCTCTATGATGAAGATACATGGGTTCCGGCTTTTGAAGGATCGGATGCTGTTTTCTATACCCACCCTTTGCAAGCGCGCGAGGATCGGGCGACTTTAACGGGCCGCGTGGCTGCTGCGGTACAGAAAGCAGGCGGCAAACGCTTCATCTGGAATACGTCGAGCTGGATTCCTGAGCGTCCCGGTGATCCTTTTACTTATGGCAATAACACGATCGCCGTAAATTCCATTTTTCGCTCTGGCGTGCCCGCCACCGTTTTTGGTTCGGTGCTGTTTATGGACAACCTGCTTACCAACTGGGCGCGGCCGTTCATCGTCAATGAAAGCCGGTATGTCTATCCGCACGAAGCACATCTAGAGGCTAACTGGATCAGTCTGGATGATGTCGGCAAATGCATGGTCGCAGCTATGGAGCGCCCCGATTTCGAGGGATCGTGGATGAATATTGGTGGACCGCAGCGCGTTAAGCCGCCTGAGGTTGCCAAAATCTTGTCCAAGGTTTTCGGGCGCGAGATTAAATATGACCCCTGCACACCGGCCGAATTTGGCGACCTGTTGGTGAACGCATTTGGTGATGACGTGCCAGAGGAAAATCGCGCGACCATGTCCGCGGGAATCGCAGCCTTCTATGAGTATAATAACAAGGCAGAGACCAAGCCTTTTGAAGTATGTACGGACTTCATGCAGCAACGCCTGCCAGAGGTCGAGTTTGAAACGCTGGAACAATGGGCGACGCGACAAGACTGGTCGGACGACGCGCACAGACCGCCGGCTGGCTAGGGTCTCTGCGCACGCAGGAAATTTCCTGCAAAGCTGATTTTAACATTGAACCTTTTGGCACTTTGCTCCGACTATAGGGGTAAAGGCCATTAGGATTTCTATGCGCTACAGCGACACTGACCGGATTTATGACGAATTGCTGCTGACCCGGATTCAGGCTGGTGACCGGCGCGCAGGAGAACGGTTGGCGGCGCGATGGCATCCGCGTTTGATGCGGACAGCCTTTAGGCTTTTGCGCGATGAGGAACAGGCACGCGTCGCGGTACAGGAAGCATGGAGCGGGATTTGCAAGGGTTGGCGCCGTTTGCGCAATCCATCCCGCTTTCCCGCATGGGCTTATACGATCCTGCACCGCAAATGTGCGGATCAGATAGGCAGAAACCAGAAGCATCGCGGCCTTCATGCTGCCGCTGCTGAAGATGCGAACCTATCCATCGCACCCCGCGGCGAAGACAAGGTTACGATTGATCAAGCCTTTGACCGCCTAAGCGATGATCACCGGACAGCCGCTTTGCTCTATTTCGGTGAAGGCCTGACGATCAAGGAAATTGCAGGGGTAACGGGTACGGCAATCGGTACGGCAAAATCCCGCCTGTTTCATGCGCGCCGACAGTTAAAGGCAGCACTAGATGACGAACATAATGAAGGAGACACATGATGACGAAATTTGATGATGAACTGAACCAATCGCTCAGTGCTGAAGACAAGGCATTTCTCCAGGATCTGGAAAATGGCCGCGGTCTTTTTGAGCAGCTGGGCGCAACATTGCAGGGACCGATGCGGTTCTGGTCCTATCTGATCACGATAATAACATTCATTGTCGCTATGGGCGCTTTTTATGCTGGCTGGCGCGCATTTAACGCCGTCGACACAAGGGAAATAATATTATGGTCGACCGTTGTTATACTTCTTTTCATGATGGTTGGCTTTTCGAAGAACTGGATTTTCCAGCGGATGAATCTGCTGTCGGTGTTAACCGAACTGAAAACGCTGGAGCTGCGTGTGGCCCAATTGAGCGACAGGCTGAAATGATTGCTGCTCAGGCCACCATCCGTTCAATGAACCAATAGGTTGCGACAATGCCAATGGCGTAGGATGTGGCCGTCTTGACCGGCTGCAGCCATGATTGCTGAAAGCGGCGGATTAGCCAAAGGAGCCCAAAGGCGATAGCGACGATGATCAACTGCCCGATCTCGACACCAAGGTTGAAGGTCAGGAGCGCCATCGGCACATCATCCTGCGGTAATCCGATTTCGGCCAAAGCGCCGGCAAAGCCAAAGCCGTGGAGCAGGCCAAACAGAAACGCGACTATCCATGGAAAGCGTTCCGATAGCCGCGGACCATGAATATGATGATCTCTTTGCGCTTTGACGATTTCAACCGCCAGAAAAACAATGGACAGGGCGATGATCGCTTCAACCGGTTGCGAGGGTAATGAAAGATAGCCCAGTGTGGACCCGATCAGGGTGATACTATGAGCAATGGTGAATGCAGTCACCGTTTTGGCGACCAGCCAGCCGCCTTTCAGCAAAAGGACAAGCGCTAAGACGAATAGCAAATGGTCGAAGCCGAGCACGATATGCTCGATACCGATAATGGTGTAGGTCCAGGCCACATTGGCAATCTCGTCTTTTTGCGCAATCGTGGCGATGGGTGCCTTTGGGGTCAGACGGAGTGTTTGCGTAGCTTCATCAAGCGGGGCGATCCTGACCAGCGCATCGGTAGTGCTGAGTTCCAATCCCTTTAATCCGATAGACTGGCCGGCCATTGACCCTGTGCAGTTGAGCGACAGGTTTGTCAGGATATTTGTCGCCGCAAATCGTTTTTCCGTTTCTCCAACTTGAGTGCAGTTGGCTGGCAGAATAACTTCACCTGATTGGCCCAGCCGCGACCGTTCAGAGGCTTTCCACAATAGAAGCCAGTCGCTCGATGATTTCTGGGTGAGTTCGACATAGGCAGGGCGCAATTCATCCGCACTGGCTGGTGAAACCCATATCAGTGCGCAGATCAGTCCCGTCAGAACGGACAAACAATATTTCATGGACGACCTGCAACCGTCACATCATATTCGGCGCGATATTTGCTGAGAGATTGCTTTTCCTTTGCCGCCGTCTGTGCCGCGCGCCAGTCATTGGTCACGCGCTGGCGAACGTCATCTAGGCTAGCCGTTTTTCCAGATATTTTCGCTGTGATCTTGACCAGATGCAGACCGAATCCTGACGGAACCGGCCCCTGCCATTTTTCGGTTTCGAGACTGGTTAAGGAACTTGCAAACTTCTCTCCAAACTGACGTGATATCGCCGCAGTTTCGGCTCTTTGCAATTGAGTGGGCAGAGAAATCGGTCGCGCAACTTCGTCAGGCTGGATTGTGCCTTGGTTCAGATCGCCCACCAGCTGAGCGATGCGCGCTTCATCAAGCAAGTCTTGTTGCCCAAGGTAAATTTGTTCCAGATCATAAAGCGAGGACAGGGCATATTTTTCCGGGTGTTCATCCAGCCATTTTTGCAGAACCGTGTCGGTAGGCTTTGTCTCCACCTCTTCATTGTCGAGAAACCGCATCTTGGTGTACAGTCGGCGACGGATGACCGGATCATTGCGATCTAGGCCGAGCCGCAATGCTTCGCGATAATAGATTTCTTCCCTGATCTCCTGATCGATCAACCCGTCCAGTTCCGTCTGGGTAGGCGCACGCCGGAAATTTTGCACCCAGCCTGCCTTTAACCGTTCGATATCGGTCTCGCTGATGGTGATTTCATAATCGGCTGGATCGCGGTTTGATCCCGTAGCCCAGAAAAATGCAAAAACCAGCAATGCCCCGCCCAGAAAATGGACCAAAGGCTCTTTTAGCAAATTCATCTCCGCACGATACTCCTGATTTGCCGCGCAGGTCGCGCAACCATGTTGTCAGCTTGTTGACGCGCCGGGCGTATACCAGATCGGCGATGAATAAGCCCGTTCCTGCTGGATTTTGATGACATCGTCCGGCAGCGTCAGGCCGAATTTCAACGCGTCATAAACCGGCCAGGTTGGCGTTGGTATTTCAAGCACGCGAACATAATAAAACGCATTTTGCTGCGCATCGAAATCCGGGTCCTGCCACCATGTGGTCAATTCCGGTGCACCAATATTATTCTCCCACGTGCCTTTGGTGAGATCAACGGTGTTACCAACTGCGGTTAGTTTGCCGTCTGCGCCCACCGAGCGGTTATCCGGACTGCTCCAGCTGACGTTGTAGATTTTTTCCTGGGATTTTCCATTGGCATCAATCCACCCTTTGACAACCTGAATCCGGTCGAGATTGGCGCTTTCGGGATCCATCAATGCAGAGATCAGGAAGCTGGGTGTTTTGCCTTCTCCACCTGTAAGATCACCCCCCATAGGTACACCCTTGGTATAACCGACTTTGACCAGATCAGCCGTATCGCCTTCGGCAAAATCAAATCCACCGAAGAAACGCACCTGCATCCGCGGGCCAGTCGTCGCATAGACTTCGCGGCGCATCATCGCGTCAAAAATTGCTTCGCGCGTGTTGCTGGTTGCCCAGACCGCGGCATAGCCACTGGACAGATAATGCCAGCCAAACCGCCCTTGGCGCGTGCCCAGATTTTGCGGAGCCAATGCCCGCTCCTTGTTGTTGATCTCGTTGCCACTATGCTTGCCGTAAAAATTATTCTCGTCCGCTGTGGCCAGCGAGGTATGGCTGTCGGTTGAACCGATCATGCCAAATTTGAACGGATTGGCGCCCATTTTCTGGGTGAATTCCAGACCGCGCTTCAACGCCTCGCGGGCATAGCTACCACCGTAGCTTTCCGGGGGCATTTCCTTGCCGCAGCTGAGGTTGCATTTGTCCCAGCCGGCATCGCCATAATTGGCAAATTCATCATTGGGAGAGAGAAACGGATGGCTTTCGCTGTCGCCCTTAATCTGCGTGACCTCGACAATCGGCTCCCGCAGAGCGCGTGTTTTTATATAGGCCTCGTCGATAGGACTGCCATCTAGTTTGTTCATGGCAAACATGCGGCCGTTAGACACATTGCTGTTATGCGGAATGGCGAGGACTTTTCCGCCCGTGCTTTTTTCATAGGCCGCCATATAGGCCCAAAGTTGCTCCGGATCACCGGCGTCAAAGCTGGCAAAGGGGAGCATGGTGCTTGTCTTGTCCGCGCCATCCCGGAACATCACAACACGGTGCAGATTATCTCCGCCAGGCATGGGTGTATATTCAAAGCCATGAAAAGCGGTAAATTTGCCGGGCTCATTATATTCATCCAGCGTCTCGCCATGTTCGGTCCATAAAGACTTGATCCGATCCGCGGATTCTTCCGGATCGAAAAGCCCTTCCGGCAAGGTTCCGGCAGCCGCGCCGTCGATCAATTCGGATGTCACCCGCAGCGAGCCCTCGTCACTTTCATGCATCATGTCATGCCAGCGGAGCAAAAATTTGTCGCCCAAAAGCGCAATGCGAGGGGCTTCATAAAGGGCCTTGGTTGCGCCCACTGCATCGCTATGGTCCGCGATTACCAGAAAGTCGAGCGGGCGGGATAGCTTAGCCTTTTCGCCTTTGGTTGCTGTCACTTCTTCACCTTTGGCGAAGCGCAACGCGGCCTCCGCGTCGAGCCGGTTGCCAAAACCAAATGCATCAATGCTGTTGTCAGTGTGGAGGTGGGTGTCGCCCCAGAAAACCTGGTCGGGATATTCGGTATTGGCGACTGTGGCATCCGAACCACCCGATCCACCGTCTTTGCTACATCCTGAAATGGCCAGCGCTGCCGAGCAGACCGCCAGTAAAAGTGCTTTACGCATCATATTTTCCCTCATCCTCTATTTTTCGAAACTATAGTTCAATGGGCGGTGGTGCAAGAGACTCTGCGGCAAGTCAGCTTGCCGTAGCGTCATTCCTGTTTCCTTCCAACAAGGCTAGGCGGCCGCTTGTTTCGTCTGCTAGAGATTTGGCAAAACATACCGAAGTCACCGGAGAGAAAAATGAGCGATATAATTCAGCCCGATACAAAGGCGACCAGCAGCACCCACTGCCCTTCTTCTGCTTATGCAGCTCTTTATGCGGAGAGTATTTCTGATCCTGATGGTTTTTGGTTGAAGC
>CANMVC010000004.1:0-125000 GCA_947501325.1 uncultured Sphingomonadaceae bacterium
TCCGCGATATCGCGGACCTTCTTCAGTATGGCGGCGCGTGCCAAATCCCCTCTTTCCTACAACGTACCATATAGGTTATATCATGTGCTTTCCATAACCGATGAGAGAAAGCATGATGACCGAGCTATCCCCCAAGCAATTAGACACTGAAACCTTGAACGCGCCCGCACCGCGCTGGACGCCGGAGAAGCAGGGCCGGTTTCTCGAGGCCCTCGCGCGCTGCGGGTCGGTGAAGGCGGCGGCGGCTTTTGTGGGGATGAGCCGGGAGAGTGCGCATCGGTTGAGGCGTCGCGATGAGGGGCGGGCCTTTTCGCGGGCCTGGGATGCAGCGCTTATTCATGCGCGGGATCTTTATGCCGAGGAAGTGCTGGAGAAGGGCTTAATGGCTGGGCCGAGCCTGTCTGGTATCATGGCGAGGAAGTGGGGGAGCGGCAGCGTTTTTCTGTGCCCTTGTTACTCGCGGCACTCGCGCGGCTGGATGCCAAGGCGGATGAATGTGATCTGGCGGGCCATCCGGCGCGCGCGGCTGCTGCCGAGTTTGACGAGATGGTCGAGGCGATCAGCCAGGGCAGCGATTGTGCAGAGATGCTGGAGGCGCAGGATCAGGCGGGGCAACCGGTAGCGTCCTCCCCTTTCACAGGATTCGACAATGGTGAGCTGCTACAACGGCTGCGCGAAAAGCAGGAACGGGAAAAAATTGCCGCCACCGCTCCGGAAGATATCGACATATCCGATCTCGATCCCGACGAAGCGGCTGACTGGGACGACCTGCAATGGGAGCGCGCCTTGCGCAGCGGCATAAGCGATGATCCCGATTTCTGGACACGGGTCAGGGCGAGCGAGGCTGCGGCGGGCATTGTCCATGAGGATGACGAGATGTTTGAAGGCTTTATGCCAGGCGAAGACATGCCCGCATCGGGGGCGCAGGCACTTCCGCTTCAGGGTGTGTGACCCCGTGTGACCCTGGATGGATCGATGGACTTAGCCCGCCATCGTCCGCGGCCGGGCCTGGCCCATATGATCGGGAAGCATCCGATATTGTGCGCATGAGCTATCCGGCAGTCGGGCATTTCGGCAAAGCCTGTATCCTTGTGGTGGCTGCCCGGTCATATGGCAGGCTCTGGGATACATATTGGTAAAGAGGAATAGCTGTTGTGAGAAAAACCAAAGGTGGATTCACCTTCGTTCAAAAAGCGCTTCTTGGCTGTGCTGTTCTGGCACTGGGCGCTTGCACACCGAGCGTCCCAGAAGACACGCAATTGAGCGCAAAGGAATTGGAAAGCTATCAACGCCAATTGGCGGAGCGTCTGAAAGATCCTGTCGAACGGTCAAAACTCATTGCTAAAGTAATGGGGTCAACCGTTGAAGACGAGCGCCATGCGTTCCTGAAATTCCATGTCTTCGGCTTTGGCGGTGACGGGAATATCATTCCGTTTTTCACGATGAACAATTATGTTGTGCAAAAATGGGCTCCCGATGGCGAGGACGGCGACTTTATCGTGCAACATTACGAGGTCGCCTATTATTCCAAATTTGACGAAGAAGAGCCCATAGATACATTTGAAAATCCGCTAACGGGCGAAATTGTGGAGATACCCCATTTTGTTCTGGGCCCGCTGAGCCGGCAATATACGGCCGAGCGATCGGACAATCGCGCGACCTTTGCTCCTGATCCCCTGAATATCACGATGATCGGGAACCGGGTATATATTCCGACTTTGACGACCCTTGCCTTCCCCAATCGGATGCCGCCGGGAGATTGGGGGCCATATGATACGGGACCGATGACCTATTGGGATTCCATGCTGGTCTTCTCCGCCGATGTGGAAGACGTGTTTAACGACAAGCTTACCCATACCGATGCCGAGATGCACATGCAGAATCTGGTCAGTTGGGCGCCGTATCTCAAGGTGGGCCAGGCGCCCGGAAGAACCATGGTGCGCGCCTATGGGCAGCATATTTCGGGCTATGACGCTCTGCCGGCCAATATCCGGAAGAACCTGGAAAAACATACACCGGAAATTTTTGACATCGAAGGCTGGACCGAGACACGCATAGACTCGCTGGATCTGGTCAATGATCTGATGGAAAAGCGCGCCAAAGGCACGCTGGATATTGACCAGCCCGGCTATGTCGCGCCAAAGGTGAAGGTGCCGGTTAAAGCCTCAGAATAAGGAGAATTATTTGATCATACTCCCATTCCAATATGCCTTTAGCTAGCGGCATCGTCGGTCTGTCGAAAATTGGGTGCAACCGGCTTGGCTTTGCGCGCCCTGAGCGCAACCAGCAATCCGGTCATCGCCAGAAGCGCGCCGGCAACGGGCAATGCGGTCCACATATAATCCTCGAACAAGGTCGACAAGATCATCGCCACCACCGGGACCAGCACACTGGAATAGGCCGCTTTGCCAGCGCCGATTTCTCTGAGAAGAGAGAAATAGAGCGGGAATGTTATGACCGAACCGACGATCGCGAGATAGACAATGCCACCAAGATAGGCCGCGCGCATTTCGATGACAGGTGGCCCGACCGTGATCCAGGACAACAGGATATTGATCGATGCGCCCCAGAACATCGCCCATGCCAACAGCGTCAGGATCGGATAGGTTTTAAGCTTCGGCAAAGCCTGCATCACATTGGCGACGGAAGCGGACAATATCCCGCCGACGGTGAGCGCGACGCCCAGCAAGACATCGGCCAATGTGGCCGGGGAGCTTTTATATTCATGCCAGAAAAGCAGCGCAATACCGACTGCTGCAATGGCGGACCCGGCCATGAACGCGCCGTTGATGCGCTGGCCAAGAAATATGCGCCCCAATATCGCATTGGGCACCATCAACAACGCAAACAGCACCGCGACGAGACCCGAGGTGATGTAAAGCTCGGCATTATAGACGAAGTTAAAGTTGAAGGAGAATTGCGCAATACCAATCAGAACCGCCCAAAACTGGCCCTTTGCCCCCAATCTGAATGGCAACCGTTTGAAGCCGACCAGAACGAACATCGCTGCTGAGGCGATGATGAAACGGTAGCTTACAGACCAGCTTGGCGGGACATCGGAAATTTGATCCTTGATGACGAGCCAGGTCGAGCCCCAGATCAGCGACACCAACAGAAACGGGAGCAATATGCGCGGGTTGAGTAGACTGGGCTCGCCGCCTTGATCGGCCGTCATAAGGCGGCAATAGCCTCTGCCAATGGACGAATATCCTCGGCGCTTTGGTTCCAGCTGGTGACCAGTCGCGCCTGCCCTTCGCCCCAGTCATAAAAGTCAAATCCGCCCGCGCGAAGGCTTGCCGCTTCGGCTGCCGCCAGTTTGATGAAAATCTCGTTGGCCTGCACAGGGTATAGCAATCGCTCGCTGGCCGCCTCCGCAATGATCTGCGCACCCTGATTGGCGGCGCGGGCATTGGCGAGCCACAGGTCGTCCTCCAGCATCGCCAAGAGCTGCGCCGCGAGATAGCGGCCCTTGGACTGCAAATGCCCGGCCCGCTTGCGGCGATAATGGGTTGCGCGCGCCATCTCCTGATCGAAAAACACCAGAGCCTCTGCGCCCATACCGCCGTTTTTCACGAAGCCAAAGCTGAGGACATCGACGCCCGCCTTCCAGGTCACATCGGCCGGATGACAGCCCAAGGTCGCCACTGCATTGGCAAAGCGCGCCCCATCCATGTGCAATCCAAGACCACGCTTTTTACAAACCTCTGCGACAGCCGCAACCTCGCTCGGCGCGTAAACCAACCCATATTCCGACGCGTTGGTAATCGATACCGCCGCCGGCTGCACCTGATGCACATCGTCGCGGATCGCGGCGCACATCGTATCAATGGTCTCGGGCGAGAGTTTTGCGCCTTCCCCGCCCGCCAGCATCAACTTTGCGCCACCAGTATAGAAGCCCGGAGCACCTGCTTCATCCTGTTCAATATGCGCTTCCTCGTGACAAATCACGCCCTGATGCGGCTGACACATCGCTGCCAGGGCCAGCGAATTGGCTGCTGTCCCGGTGGCCACCCACATCGCCTCGACCGCTGTTCCGAACAGATCAGAAAAAGCGCCATTCAATTGTGCGCTTAGAGCATCTCCATCATAAGCGGTATCTTGGTGGTTGGCTGCAGCCAAAGCCGCCATAACATGGGGATGAACAGAGGCTGCATTGTCGGAGAAAAATCGCATAAGACGGCCATGCTGCCAAGCGGCCGCTGCGTCAAGATTGTGATTACTCCCGCTGATTATTAATATCGCAGTTGCGTGCTTCTAAAACAGGTCAGACAGTTTCAACGGCGCCGTCAATCGTAATTCCTGCATCCTTCTCCGCAACAGCAGAAGGCCCAGTCCCCCCAAGAGCTCTCATCCGGGTGTGCTGAAACAATTGCTCGATCTGGACCATCGCTTTTTCCGTCAGCAATATGAAAGGTTCGCCCTGACCTTCAGCATCTTCTTCATAGTGTAAAAGCCCATCAGCCGATAACAGGTTGACATAGCGAAGGGTCAATTTTTCGGCTATTTTCGCGTTGGTCGCAATCTCCGATAGCCGTAGCTTCTCTCCCGAGCGTTTTGCGTCATAGAGTTCCAGCAAGACGTCCCAAATATTGCCAGCGCAATATTCATCGGGGAAAACGCCAATTCTAGAGCGACGGAGAGCGATTGCAAATTGGCCGAGATCAATTGTTTCAATCGCACGTTCCCGATGTTGGTTCTCCAACCGCTCCAGCCTTTGCTGAATGTCTTGTAGTAGCAACGTTTGTTCGCGCGCTTGATCCATTATATTTCTCTACTTCAATATCGGGGGGGTGTTTTAATAATCTCGACTGGCAGACTCGCACTGATAGGCGTGGAATCAAGAAATTCTGTCACCCAAACGGGGGACAACTTGAAAAATTTTGTAAATTGCCGCATGATTAGACTTGGGGGAATAGCGGGGCAATGGCTACAGGCAATGACGATTTCCATATCGGGAATGTTTTCCGACAGATAGCATCACTATCTTCACTCTCGGATATTCTGGAGCTTGTCCGGGTATCTGTTGTCAAACTTGGTGCGAACCGGACCAGCTATCACTTTACCCCAAAATTGAAATCGCAGACAGATAATGCCGTACAGCTGGCGACGTGGGGCTTTTCGAAGGAATGGCTGAAACTCTATGAAGAAGCAGGTTTTCGGAAATGCGATCCGATTCCGGATATTATCATGCAGCATGGTGAGCCGATGTTGTGGCAGGACGCATTGGGCTCGCGCCGGCTGAATAAAGATGAAACCCGTTTTGTCAGCCAGCTGACAGCCCACGGATTGAGCGAAGGACTCGGTATCCCTCTGTTTGGTCCAAAAGGGCGACATGCTTATTCAGCATTTACCTTCGATCCCGCTAAACTCATGTTTGACGAGCACATCGTCGCGACCGTCGCGGCCTTGTCTGGCGCAGCGCATTTGAGAATATGCAATATACTCGACAAGCAGTACGAGCGAAAAGTTGATCTATCAGAACGGGAATCGCAGGTTATCCGGTTGATCGCTCATGGCCATTCGAACCGAGCGATTGCGGCTGAGTTGAAAATTGGAGGTTCGACGGCCGATACATATGTTCGCAGAGTTTTTGCCAAACTGGACGCCAGTGACAGAACCGGCGCTTCTATCCGCGCACTCGAATTAGGGATCTTGCGATTGTAGTAGCAAGATCAAGCTTTCTTGCGTCTCCGGTCGGTTATGACGGGCACTTCCGCTGCGGGCAGATATACGGTTTTCACATGGGGAATCGTTTTATCGCTGGACCGCAGATCCGTATATTCTTCCAAGGCTTCGGCTTTTCCATATAGGAAACCTTGAACCTGGTCACAGCCCTCCAGCCGCAATTCTTCGACCTGATCTTCGCGCTCCACACCTTCAGCTGTTGTCGTCATGCCCAAATTCTGGGCTAGGCTGATCACAGAGCGAATAATGGCCCGGCAATCTTCGCGCGTATCAATCTCGCTAACAAAGCAGCGATCAATCTTGATTTTGTCGAACGGAAAGCTGCGCAAGTAGTTAAGCGAGCTATAGCCTGTGCCAAAATCATCCAGAGAGATGCGGATGCCAAGGTTACGGAGCGTATGCAATGTCCGGATATTGGCCTGGCTATCTTGCATCAATATGCTCTCGGTTATCTCCAGCTCCAATCTGCCGGGATCCACACCCGAACTGGCAAGGGCGTTGACGATCGTGGACACGAGACTCGCACTGCGCATTTGCGTTGGTGAGAGGTTTATGGCCACCGTCAATTGCTCATCCCAGTTTGCCGCATCGTCCAGCGCTTTGCGAATGACCCATTCACCCAACTGGACGATCATCCCGGTTTCTTCGGCCACGGCGATAAAATCATCCGGCATGACCACACCGCGCTCGGGATGTTTCCACCGCAACAGCGCTTCGTAGCCAATCTTATTCTGCGTCTTGAGGTCTATAAGCGGTTGATAATGCAGACGCATTTCGTCGCGGCCCAGAGAAGCGCGCAGATCGAGTTCCAGATTGCGCCGCGCCTTTGCCGCTACATCCATACCCTCTTCAAAGAACGCAACGCGGTTCCGGCCAGCCCCTTTTGCAGAGTAAAGCGCCAAATCGGCATATTTCAAAAGCTGATTAGCGTCATCCATAGGGGGTGCCCATGCTGCGACCCCGACACTGACACCCGATACAATATTATGGTCATCGATCAAAAATGGTTCACCGATTTTCTCGACAATCGAACCCGCCACAACATCGGCACAGTCCGCACGCGCGCCGGTCAAAAGCAGCGCAAACTCATCACCGCCAATACGCGCGAGGAGATCGCCAGGTTTCGCCAGCTTTTCAAGTCTGCGTGCAATCATTTGCAGTAACTTGTCGCCAATAGGATGACCCAATGTATCGTTGATCGCCTTAAAATGATCTAGGTCAAAGAAGATGAGCGAGACCTGATCATCCGGTTCAACCCGATGAATTGTGCGATTGAGCGTCTCTGTAAACAGGCGCCGGTTCGGCAGGTCGGTGAGGCCGTCAAAATGCGCCATATAGCTGACTTTTGCTTCCGCATTTTTTTGAGCCGTAATATCTTCGATCACGCCTCTGAGAGCGACATTCTCAGGGCCAGAAACTTCGTCGGTAGCGCGGGCACTGATCGTCCACCATTGCTGGTCGCCCCCTACATCAATGGAAACAGTGATCTCACGAAAGGGGCGTCCGTTCACGATGTGATCAGTTAGCAGCTGGCGATGGTCTTCATCTTTAATCAACGATATCAGCTTCATGCCATTCATGGCTTCTCGCGGCTGCTGTGCCGCTTCCGCAAACCGGTCGCATACATCAACCAGCCGTCCGTCCGCATCCGCCGAAAATAACCAGCTCGAGGCCTGCTCCTCAAAGTCATTGAGCAACAATTTCACTGTTTCCGCCGAGCGCCGTATTTCCTGACCTGCCACCAGTTGATTGGCGAAATTGTCGAAAATATTTCCGCAGTTAACATAGAGGACCGCAGCAAACATGACCAGCAGCGCAATCGCTGCATAGCTTTCGATACCGCCAAGATAGAGTAGTCCCGCTGTCAGACCGACACAGACAATCAGCGTCCATGCGCGTGAGGCTTCCGGGATGTGCCGATACGAAACGACTGCTGTACTCATTTTACCAGCACCGATTATGGCCAGCAGCATAAGCTGGTTGGGCGTTGCAACGGACAAGAGGCACGCCACACCGGTACCCCACATGTGGGCATAGCCAGCCGCATTAAATGTAATCCGCTTTTTCAATTTCAACATGTTAGCGCGCGATAGGTCCATGGTTTTGGGCTGTTCGGCCAAATGCAATCGGCTGATGGAAAGATAGGCAAACATCGCGTACCACAGGATATGCATGGCAAGCGGTGCCTGGTCAAAAAACAGGGCCGACAGGATCACAGCATTGACGATATTCGCGAACACCGTCACCCGCACAGATTTCCCGTGTTCGGCAAGTTGTTCCCGCAATATCAGGTCTTGATCGGATTGCGGCAGCTCTCCGGTATTATTATCGTCTAGCATTTTGGTCCCCACGGTCAGCGGGTTAGCTAAGAAGCGTAAATATTTTATTATTTTCCCTATTTTACATAGGTTTACAGATCTCGAGTTCCGTTAGCGCTTTTTCGCTATCTTGAGTTTGTCTGTCTTGGCGCGTTTCCTGATCGACTCTTCGCTGCGAGTCAAAGCTTTGGATATCGCTTTCAGGGTCATCCCCTTTTTCGCAAAAGCATGGAGTTTCTGGGCTTCTTCACTGGTCCAGGGCTGTTTGTGGCGTTCAAAATGATCTTTCATTACAGCTCCATTCCGATGGCACGCAGCGCGTCAGGCGCTTTTTTCTTCACAGGAAAGAAACCCTTGGTCGCGAGCGGCCAGATCGCGGCGTCATAGTCGCGCACCACCCATCGGGTGTTGTTACCCCTGATCTCCTTCCCAATCGAATCTTTTAGCGCGCCGACCGGCAGCCAGGACGACAAGAGCCGCTCGATCTTGGCATTGGCCAAAACAGCGCTCAATTTTTCACCCTTGTTCCATATGACAGAATCACAAATAAAATGCTCCGCCGCGCGCGCCACTGCGTCCGCCACAGCTCCGTTTGAAAAGGCGCGAACCTTTTCCGAAACACCTTTGGGGCTCTTTCCATCTGGACCGCTCACGCCGATGATCAAAGATGGTTTCTGAGGCAAGTTAAGGCTTTCGGGATGGCAATCTTCTTCATGTACCAAAAGCGCAAAGGCCGCGGCAGCCGGCGGAGCTGGAGGTATCTTGAACGGCCGCAATTTGTAAGTTTTATCTTCTTCCAGCGGAGTCGTTTCTGCGGCCAAACCTATGGGCGTGAAGCGACCATCGGTAAATTGCGCTATATTCTCTTTGGTCGCGAGATACGTTTTGCCCTTCGTATGCAATCCCCCGACCCAGCGCCATGACAGGGTATTAGAAGCCGCGTCTCCGTCCAGCAGGTGCTGGAGAAAGAAGTCAGCGCCTAATTCCCAAGGCAGCTTCAACGTGAATATCCAGATGCTCGCAAACCACATCCGTGCATGGTTATGAAGATAGCCGGTCTCAACAAGCTCCTTCGCCCAATGGTCAAAAGCATCAATGCCGGTCCGGCCTTCGGTCGCCTGTTCATAGGTTTTGCGGACACTGCCCTGTGATTTGAGCTGTTTGAATTTGGCGTCCCTGCTCGCAACATAGTCGGCCCAAACCTCGGGCCGCTGTTCCAACCAGCCTTTGAAATAGCCGCGCCAGAGCACTTCCGCGATATATTTGTCCGCGCCTTGCGCGCCATGGGCCTTAATCGCCGCCGCAATCAATTCCTGTTCGGTGAGCAGCTTGTGCCGGATATAGGGCGATAGTCTGGAGACATTATCACGCCACTTATCCCGTTCAATATCCGCATCCGGACCATAGTCAAAATTGCGTTTATGCGCATAATTATGTCCCATATTGACGGTGAAATCGGCGAGGCGCGATAACGCGGCGGCTCTTGTGGGTGCGGGATGTGTCATGGCGGCCCTATCGCAGCAATGAACAGCCTTGCCAACTCCGCAGTTCTGCCAAGTTCACCAACACCATGATCGTCAAGCCTGCCAGCAATCCGCCATATGATCGTCGACCATCCCGATAGCCTGCATATAAGCGTAGATTATCGTGCTGCCGACAAAGCTCATTCCGCGCTTTTTCAGGTCTTTGGAGATCGCATCGCTCATCGGTGAGGTGGCCAGCATTTCAGTACTGTCAGTCGGCCGATTCACGATCGGCTCTCCGTCAACATGCGCCCAAAGCCAGGCATCGAAGCTGCCAAATTCCTTTTGCATCTCCAAAAAGACCAGAGCGTTTTTGCGAGTAGAATATATTTTCAGTTTGTTCCTGATGATCCCCTCATCGGTTCGCAAGGCTTCCAGCTCATCATCGGTCATGGCTGCAACGCGCGCGATATCAAAGCCGTGAAAAGCCCGGCCATAACCGTCGCGCTTGCGGAGCACCGTCTCCCAGCTCAAACCGGCCTGCGCGCCTTCCAATATCAGATTTTCGAACAGTTTCTGATCATCATGCTCGGGAACGCCCCATTCCTCATCATGATATCGCCCGTAAAATTCTTTCCCTGCTTGTCCGCCAAAACAGCGAAGTTTTCCGTCTGTGCCGATGACTGTCATCGGCAGACCTTAAAACCAAGCTGCTGTTTTGGATAGCCCGAACGGTAAACCTATTCGGCAGGTTGAATATCGGGTCCCGCCTTGTCCGCATCCGGCCACCAGCCGATTTTCACTTTCAGCCAGTTAATCGCGCGCGGTATGGGTGCGTTGCGGTCCATCCACTCAGCATATTCCTTATAGGCAGGATCGCTGAGCAGGTGCTTTTCTTCGGTTTTTGCGCGCCAATAATAGATGCCGCTGACGGCAGCGATAATGACAGTGTTGCGCACCATATCGGTAAAGCTGTTCGATGTGACCAGAAAGGGCATGGTCGCCAGCCACCAATAGAGGTTTTTGGCCACATATGCCGGATGTTTCGTAAACCGGTAAGGTCCATTAGTCAGGATACCGCGATGGGTAAGATTGGAAAAACGCAAGCCAAAAGCAACCGTCGCCCAAGCATAGATGGCTGTCAGAATGACCAACATCCCGCCCCATATCGTCAAGAGGGTATCGTGGCCCTCCAGCCAAAAGGCCCAATCGGCGGTGTTGACATGATAGTTGAGCGGGCCATCCATCAGAATGAATGGCGGATAGCAAATCAGCGCCGCGACCCAGCCGGCGAGATAAGGATTGGCGGTGCGGATATGGGCGTCCAGCGGCTTCATCGTAAGCAAATAGCCAACAGTGGCAAATTGCACATCAACCACGAACATCGCGATAATCAACCAGTGGGCTATAGCCACAGGATTGTTCATGACTTGCGCGATATCCAGACGCACAATGTCGCCAAATCCGCCAGGCACAATGGAAATCATGAATGCGAGGAAAAAACCCTTTACCGCCCAGGCACGCAGATGATGATAAATCTGCTCACGATCATATTCCCCGCGGGCGCCCATCAGGAACTGTCCAAAATGCCACGCTCCATCCCGCGGTTCAACAAAGCGCCGGTCCATCCACATCACATAGGGGATCGACAAGCCCAGTACGAAAGGCGCAGCGGCCTCCATCATATCCATCGAAAACTGATACTGGCCGGTCCAGTACCAGCGCCCGACGCAATAGATCAGCGCGATGATGGCCCATGTCGCCCATAGGCCTGCTAGCTTGGCCACACTGACATCGAAAGTTTGCCTCAACGGTTTGGGATTTTTCCAGTCAATTCCGGTAGATGTCCGCAAATGCACCTTCTCATAGAGCAGAGACCAGACGACCATTGGAACGCCACAGGCCGCACAAGCGACCAGGGCAGAATAAGGCCCATCCATGCCATATTGCCGCGCGATCAGAATCCAGGACAGCAAGCCAATCAGGCCAGCAATGCCAACGCCGCCCGACACCGCCGATGGCGGACGCGGGTCACTGGCATCTGGTTTTGTTGCAAACATATTCCAGGGCTTTAACCAGAAATAGTAAGTAACCGGTGAACATCCGTTTTCGACGCGAATGCTCTATGATTTGCCAGTATAATCGGTTATATTTTCGCACAACACTATCAGCAACTTACTGGATCATATTATAAAATGGCTATGGGAACGAATATGAGAAATCTTACAATTACCACTGCATTATCGATCATTCTCATTGCTTGCAGCAACGGCGGCGATGCGCAGGCCTCAAAAAGTGGCGAAGAAGCGCAGGCGGCTGATATATCTCCGGTGGATCGCATAGCTTTTGAAAAGACCGAGATCACAACGTTTGACGAACCATGGGCTATGACATTTCTTCCCGATGGCCGAATGCTGGTTACTGAGAAAAAAGGCAAATTGCTGCTGGTCGATCAACAGGGGTCAAAAACCGAAATCGGGAATGTGCCAACGGTCGATTATGGCGGTCAGGGTGGGTTTGGCGATATTGTCTTGGCCCCGGATTTTGCGACCAGCAACAGAGTCTATCTCAGCTGGATTGAAGAGGGCGCCGATGACACCCGCGGAGCGGTGGTAGCCCACGCGACCCTCGATGTAACCGCTGACCAGCCCACTCTGCAGGATTTAAAAACGGTTTGGACCCAAAGCCCGAAAGTAACCGGAAAAGGCCATTATTCTCATCGGATCGTATTTTCTCCTGATGGCAAATATATGTTTATCGGCTCAGGGGAGCGGCAGAAATTTGATCCGGCGCAGGATATGACTGGCAACCTCGGCAAGATTGTCCGTTTGTTCCCTGATGGGACGGTCCCGAAAGACAATCCGTTTGTAGATGAAGAAGGGGCACTTCCTGAAATTTGGTCGCTGGGACACCGCAATATTCTTGGCATGGCCTTTGACGACGAAGGCAAGCTGTGGAACCAGGAAATGGGACCAAAAGACGGCGACGAATTAAATCTCGTTCAACGCAGCGCGAATTACGGCTATCCGATTGTATCGGAGGGCGATCATTATGACGGGAGAAAAATCCCTAACCATGACACGCGACCTGAATTTGCTGCGCCGAAAGTGGCCTGGGTGCCAACCATCGCGCCATCGGGTCTGATTTTCTATTCCGGCGATCTTTTCCCGGCTTGGAAGGGCAGTGCCTTTATCGGCGGCCTAGCCAGTGAAGCAATCATTCGCGTGTCCTTTGACGGCGAGGAAGCCAAAGAAGCCGAAAGATTGGCCATGGACGCCCGAATCCGTGAAATCGAACAGGGTCCAGAAGGCGCGCTTTGGGTGTTGGAAGATGGTGAAGGTGCCAAGCTTTTGAAACTAACACCTGCCAGCCGCTAAATATATTGTCCGATCAGCCCATTAGCAACTACCGGCAAATACGATAGCCCATCGCGCCGCGTGCGGCCTGATCGAGATGAAAGTGATCGGCATGCGCCGCATTATAATCCGGCGACAGAACGCTGGAGAAAAGATCGCATGATCCATCGTGGACAGCCCTGAGAAATCCCGCTTTCCGGTCATTGCTATTCCAATGGCCGCTCAAGGAAATCACCGTGCCATCGGCCAGAGTGAATGCTGCAATATCAATGGCATTGCCAGTGGCATGCTCGCTCCAGTTATCGCCGCCAGCGATTCTGCGGCAGCTATAGGAACCCAAATGCCGGATACTAACCACGGGCTGGCCAAAGGCGGCCCGAGCGGCGGGTTGCACCACCTGATCCTCCCATATGGTCAATCCAGCCGCCACCGGACAAGACGGCGCAAGCGTCTCGGGAACGAAACCGATCTGGCCCGGTTGAGGTTTCAACAAACGAACATTGTCGTCGCGAAAACATTGATCGGATCCGACCGGCGGCAATGGTATGTAAACAACGCCCGCTTGGTCCAATAACATCTGACAACGGTCAAAGTCGGCATCGAGACTGGCCAGCTTTCTGCCAGTAAACATTCCGATCGGTTGATCTAGCCTCAGCTCTGTCCAAGGCAGATCCTGTGGTCGCTGCCGCAAATAAGACAATAGAAGCAGCGCCATAAGCGCTAAAGCCGTTAACAGTACCAGCAGTTTGACCAATCGCCTGACTCGTCGCAATAGCGCCATCAGCCAGTGAACCTCACCAGAAGCTTATTGCGAGGCGGCGGTCGTTGTTCCCGACAGATCGCTCAAAAACTGACGCACACGCTTGGCGTTCGCACCAAGATCATGGACACCAACGCGTGACACCGAGCGCATGTCAATAATGCTCGACGCGCCATTTTCAGCCGCCCGCGCGCGGATCACAACATCATCCTTGAAACGGAATAGCGAAATCGTATCTGTTGCCTCGAGATGACCGGAAGCTGGTTCGACACTGACAATTTCCCAGCCGCGATCTTCAGCCAGCCGTTTGGCTTTTTCGATCACTTCTGCAACCGGACGATCAATGCGCACCGACCGAATATCGGGATAAGCATCCTGATGGACCGTCGCCCAACGCTGGCGTGGGTTCATGCCACGCATTTCGCTGTCATCAGCACCCGGAATATTATCCCAATTATCAGCGCGTAAGGGCAAAGCCGAAAATTGCGGCGGATCAGCCAGATCGGTGGTGATATCATGGATCGCGGGCAACGAGGCTGCGGTCATGATATAGCTCAGCAGATAACCAATAAAGCCTAGGGACACGATGGTCCCGAGGCCAAGCAACGGCCAACGTGTCTTGCGCGATTTCCGGCGATCCAAGATGTAGCCGACAATAGCGATTACCAGCGCCAAAACCGCAGCAAGTCCAGTCCATGGCAGAGCAGCCAGGCCAGCCTTCCAATCCCACAAACCAATGCCGGAACCGAACGCGATGCCGAAAAAAGCAATCACCGCTCCAACCGCGAGAACAAAAACGATCCAGCCTTTGGGGTCCTTACGCAAGCCCGCCAATTTTCCGGTTACAGTTTCGGTTGCACTGGTCGCAGTCTGATCCTTGTGCGATTGCTGGTCCTGATTACTGTTCACGCGCTTAACTCCCCTTTGATAAATGGCTTTTAGACGTGCCGGCGCCATAGTGCAATCAACACTGCGCGACAGGATTCGTTCCTGTCATAGTGTTGCTCGACACCATCGCTCAATCACGTTAAACGCGCCGCTCCTAAAGCCTCTTGAGAGAATTGGACCCTTGCTTTGACGACCATCATGCCCCTGGCCGAAATTGATCCTGCGCTGGTCGAAGACCTGCTGGATGCTGCATTCGGGAAACAGCGTAACCAGCGCACTGCCTATAAAGTCCGTGAAGGCATGGAAATGCTGGAGGGCTTGAGCGTTGCCGCAGTAAATATGGCGGCGAATGAATTGCTCGGATCTTTACAATGCTGGCCGGTGGCGCTCACCGACGAAACAGGCAAAATGCATCCGATGATCATGGTCGGGCCAGTTGCCGTTTACCCCGATTGTCAGGGCGAAGGCATCGGGCAGGCGCTGATGAAGGGACTGCTCAAAGAATTACAGCAGGACGAGAGCTTGCCCCTCGTGATGATCGGCGACCCCGCCTATTATGACCGCTTTTTCGGTTTCTCACCTGAGCGGACGGGCGGATGGAGCCTGCCGGGGCCTTGGGAACCGGAGCGACTGCTGGTACGCGCACCAAAAGATGCGCCGTTACCTGCCAAGGGCAAGCTCGGACCATGGAAAAAACCGGATCTCGATTGAACAAAAACTAGCGGCAAGAATATTTTGCCCGCAAGCCAGCACTTTACACTGGGCGCCACCCGCAATAGGCAAATATTATGCCTTACACACCACCACCTGAACTGGCCTCCCTTTCTCTCTCGGAAATTGCAGAGCTTGCAGAAGCGCAAAAATTGCCGCCTGTAGATCAATGGGAACCGCAAGAAACCGGCGACAGTGAAATGCGCATTGCCGCTGACGGGACATGGTTTCATCAAGGCTCACCGATAAATCGCCCCGCCATGGTGCGTGCGTTTTCCACTTTGCTTCGGCACGAAAAAGACAATAGCTACGCTCTGGTCACGCCTTATCAGAAGCTCCATATTCAAGTCGAAGACGCGCCGTTTGTTGCGGTCGAGATGGAAAGCGAGGGCGAAGGACAGGATCGCAAGCTCGCTTTTCGATTAAATACCGATCATCTGGTTGTCGCAGACGACTGGCACAAGCTTAGTTTTCCAAAAGCAGAGCCCAAACAGCAACAGGATGGGCGCCCCTATCTCCACGTTCGCGGCGGGCTGGAAGCGGTATTGGCGCGGCCGGTTTATTATGAGCTGGCGGAGCATGCGCTCGCCGATGATCTCGATCCCTTTGGTCTATGGAGTCACGGTGCCTTTTTCCCGATTGATAAGCCGGAATGACAAGCACGCTTGATCTGAGAACAAAATTGGCGCGAGCGCTGGAGAGCGGCCATGCCAATGATCTGGATCATGCATTGTCCGACGAACGTAATTTCATCAAAGACCTCAATAGCCTGCGCAGCGCGGCGGTTTTAATCGCGATAACCGATCGACCAGATCCTGGCGTCATCCTGGTCCAGCGCCCCGACTATATGCGCAGCCATCCCGGACAAGTCGCCTTTCCCGGCGGCAAGATTGATCCGGACGACAAGGATGCAATTCACGCGGCGCTTCGGGAAGCGGAAGAGGAAGTCAGCCTTGATCCCGGCCTGGTTGACATAATCGGTCCGACCGACCGCTACCATTCCGGCAGCGGTTTCAACATCCAACCGATCGTGGGCGTGATCCCGCCCGACCTGCCGCTAGTGCCTTGCCCGGAAGAGGTGGACGACTGGTTTGAAGCGCCGCTCGACTTTGTGCTCGATCCGAAAAACCAATCGGCTCATGTCGGCGAATGGCGCGGTGCCAAGCGTGAATATTACCAGATTAACTGGGAGAATCGGCGTATCTGGGGCATTACAGCGGGCATATTGGTCAATTTGTCGAAACGGCTGGATTGGTTGTCATGAAATTACCGGAAGCGCCCTGGCATCAGCGACCATCTTTGAAAAACCTGATCGCTGTGCTGGATGGCAGCCATGGCGCTACCCGCTTTGTGGGCGGCGCGGTACGCGATACACTGCTCGGGTTGCCAGTGAAGGATATTGATGTCGCCACAATTTTGACCCCCGATGCGGTTATGGCCCGGCTGAAAGATGCCGGCATCAAAGCTATTCCCACTGGCATTGAGCATGGCACGGTCACCGCCGTCACCGCAGATGGTCCTGTTGAAATTACCACGCTGCGCCGAGATGTCTCAACAGACGGACGACGCGCGACGGTGGCGTTTAGCGACGACTGGAAAGAGGATGCAGCGCGCCGGGATTTCACCATCAACGCGCTCTTTGCTGATCCCGATACGCTGGAAGTTTTCGACTATTTCGATGGGCTGATCGATTTGGAGAAACGCCATGTCCGCTTCATCGGATCTGCCGAGCAGCGGATTGCCGAAGACCATTTGCGGATCATGCGCTATTTCCGTTTTCTGGCCCGGTTCGGCCAACATGCCGTCGATCAAGCGACCTTTGATGCCTGCCGCAAAGCGTCTCGAGAGCTTGGCAAGCTATCCAGAGAACGGATAGCGGATGAGTTGATGAAATTGCTCGACGCGGCTGACCCCGTTTATGCCGTGCAGGAGATGATCCAAGCAGATGTCTTTGCCAATATTGTCGCTGAAATTGATCCCCATGCGGGAGAGATATTGGCTACACTTATTATAAGCGAAGAAACGCACGATATCGCGCCCGATGCGATACGGCGTCTGGTCGGTCTGCTGCCCAAAGATGCAGACAAGGCTGATGCCATTGCCAAAAGCCTGCGAATGTCGAACAAAATTCGCAAGGCGATCCGGCACCGTATTCCCGCATCTGGGCTCCAGGCCGCCGCTCCAACGCCGGAGACCGTTCGTGCCCGGGCCTATCACACCTCCATCGCAGCCGCACGCGACCAGGCGCTGCTATTTGGCGCGGACGATGATGTTGCAGGGATGTTGGCCAAACTCAAAGACTGGACGCCCCCTGCGCTCCCGATAACCGGCGGCGACTTGATCGCCATCGGCCTGAAACCGGGGCGGATTGTCGCGGAAAGCCTGAAGGCTGTCGAAGCCGCCTGGATTGCCGAGCAATTTCCGGACGAAGACCGGGTGCGCACGCTTGCCCATGATATTATTAAGGGCCTGTAGATTTTAAGATCTCTGGCCCCAACGTCGATCACAAAAGGATAAATATATGAAAATCGAAAAGGATATGGTCTGCTTTATCACCGGCGGCGCTGCGGGTATTGGCTTTGCCATAGCTGGCGCAATGGCGGCGCGCGGGGCCAAGCTCATGCTGGCGGACATCCATCAGGACAAGCTCGACGAGGCCGCCGCAGCTCTGAGCGCGAGTGGCGCTGACGTCGCCACCGTCCTGTGCGATGTCGCAGACGAAGCGCAGATGCGCGCGGCGGCTCAGGCGACGATCGACCGATTCGGCAAAGTGCATATTGTCGTGAACAATGCCGGCGTCGCCTTGGGCGGTATGCCCGGCGAGATTGCGATGAAAGACTGGCGCTGGATCGTTGATATCAATCTGATCGGCGTTGCTCACGGTGTCGAAATATTCACTCCACTCATCCAAAGTCATGGCGAAGGCGGCTATTTCATCAACACCGCATCAATGGCGGGCCATGGCGCCGCGCCGGGAATGGCACCTTATAACGCGACCAAATTCGCGGTAGTTGGCTATTCCGAAGCTCTGAAGCAGGAACTGGCGCCGAGCAATATCGGCGTCAGCATTTTGTGCCCGGCATGGGTCAAAACCAACATTCACCGTAGCGCTTTTGATAAACCTACCGGTGGAAGCGACGAAAGCGATCCCCGATTCAAGGAAATGGCCGCTGTCATCGACGCCGGAATCGACCCGGCCGATGTCGCGGAATGGACGGCGCAATGCGTTGAAGCAGACCGGCTCTATATCTTCACCCATCCCGAATTTTCCGGGGCCATTGATTATCGCCATGCGATGATCAAGGCTGACTATGATGCCTGTTCTGATATTCCAGCGTTTCAGAAAAAGGATGCGTAGTAAAACGAACCGCGTCTAGGCTACCGTATGACAATAGAAAAAGGCTCCCCGCGCAAACGGGGAGCCTTTTTAATATCGAACCTTAACCCGACAGAGCTGGGTCAGAGGATTTATGCCAAAGCTGGTTTGGCCGTCAAAGACTTGCGGTTGCGACGCATTGCGCCACCGACCAGACCAAAGCCGAATATCATCATCGCCCACGTCGCGGGCTCAGGAACCGGTGCGCCGATTTCCAGCACGACATTGTCAAGCAAAGGACCAACATTGTCGGCGCTGCTGGAACCAAATTTGAAATTCAGTGATCCAGCTTCTCCAGCGGTGAAGAAAATCGAACGGGTGAAGAACGGCGCGTCAAAGGCGATCCCTGAAGAAGTAGTGATGTTGGAGGTGTTTGTTGATGGGATAACAATCTGATCGGTACCAGTAAAATTGAAACCATAATCATCGACCATGATGGACGAACCAAAATTAAATCCAACGAAATAACCATCGCTACCGGAACGGCGCTGATTGCCACCGAGATCGAAGGAGAGTCGTACAAAATCACCAGCGTTAAATGCGAAGCTATTGAGGCTGGTCAGCTCACCAGGTCCGGGCGAACCATCAAGATCCACACAGGATCCTGAACATGCGATTCCGAAGTCACCGTTTTTAACAACGTCGGTTGTGCCAGCACCAGTTGAAGCGAAATTGGCATAGCCAGTGTAGTTGGTAGCTGAATTTCCGCCATTCTCACCGTCAAAATTGTCTGAAAAGACCACACCCGCATGAGCCGGTGCGATGGTTGCAGCTGATAGTGCCAGCGCTACTAGTAACTTACGCATAAATACCCCTCGTGCCGACATGACGGCATTAAATCATCAAAATACACGAAATCGAATCGCTCGCGACCCCTCACGACCATTCGTATTGTTCTAATGCACCGAAAAACTCAAAAAAGTCAAACTTTTGGCAAGGTTTTGTTAACCTTTTACCTGTTGTGTCATTTTGGCACAGCCTCGACTTAGACTGTGGCGCTGTCCAGTGGAAATCCCGCCTTTTTTGAAGAGCTCGCTTTGGGATCACAGGCGGAGCAAACAGACCCACGAAACGGATCAGCGGCGATCGACTGCAACGCTTTGGCGCTGGAACTTTTACCAACGCTGCCGATGCCGTTGAGAATTATGGTTCTTGGTTTCATGCCGGATTTCAATCGAAACCTTCGGGAAATTGCGGTGCATCGTCGGTAATCTCAACCCATGGGGCTTTGGAAGCGACGTGAACATGGGCTGCATAGCCGCGATGCCCCGGATCGTCATCCAATAGACCGGCCGGGACAAAATAGATTTTCTCACTGTTATCGCTATGCGGCACAGGGCTTCCGCAGGTTCCACAAAAGGATGACTGCCAACCATTCCCATCCGGCAAGCGATAGCTTCTGATGCCCTGCTCTCCGCGAAGCCAGCGAAAATTGTCTGCATTGGCATAGAATACGGCGTTGCCATCGGTGCCGGAAACCTTGCGGCATTTGGAACAGTGGCATTGCCCGATCGGGCCGGTTTTTCCGTCAATCTCAAAAGCAACAGAACCACATAGGCAGCTTCCCCTGATCGACATCAACTTTCCTCTTTGTCTAGTTTTGACTCATCAATCAAACTTTCCCGTCTTCGGGAAACCTGTCGGCGGCAAGCGCCCTGCCGCGCCGCGGGCTACCCGCCACATGGTCAGATCATGTTCGGTGCGGGTGCGACCGGTATCACCGCCCATTGCCCAGCTTAAGCCTTCTTCCAGCTTGAACACCGTGGCGTCAGACAGTCCGCCGTCTTTATAGCGTTGCAGCATAACGCCCTGCCCCTTGGCCATTTCCGGCATTTCGGACAGCGCGAAAACCACCAGCTTGCGGTTTTCGCCTATGGCGGCAACATGGTCGGCATCAGCAGGCACCGGGCGCACAACCAGCAATCTGGCGTCGCCTTTCAGGTTTACGACCTGACGGCCCTTTTTGGTTTCCGCGACGACATCAGCAATATTGGTGACGAAGCCCCGGCCCCAGGTTGAGGCGATCAGTAATTTCGCTTTCATATCCGCTACCATCATCGCAATGGGTTCCGTGCCCGGGTCCATATCAACCATAGAGGCAACCGGTTCGCCAAAGCCGCGTGCGCCGGGCAATTTGTCCGCGCCTAGGGTATAGAACCGCCCATTGTCACAGCACATCAACAGCTTGTCTGTCGTCTGTGCGTGGAAGGCGAATTTGGGACCGTCGCCTTCCTTGAACTTGAAGCTGTCCGGCGCGCTGAGATCGGCATGGCCCTTCATCGCTTTGATCCAGCCGCGCTGCGACATAATGACAGTAACAGGTTCTTTCTCGATAAAGGCTTCGAGCGAAATTTCCCGCGCTGGCGCTGCCTCGATCAGCATCGTCCGGCGGGCACCCAGCGCCGTATCCTCGGCATAGAGTTTGCGCATGGCCGCCAGGTCTTTTTTGAGCCGTGTCTTTTGCCGTGCCGGGCTGTCTATCAGTTTCGCCAGCCCCTCGCGTTCTTCGAGCAACTTGTCCCGCTCGGTCCGCAGTTCCATTTCCTCAAGCTTGCGCAACGACCGCAGCCGCATGTTGAGGATCGCTTCGGCTTGACGGTCATTAAGCTTGAACTCCTCCATCAGGAGCGGCTTCGGCTCGTCATTATTGCGAATAATCTCGATCACGCGATCGAGGTTGAGATAAGCAATGATATAACCTTCGAGCAGCTCCAGCCGGGCATCGATCTTGTCTATGCGATGCTGAGACCGGCGCACCAGCACCTCGATCTGATGAATAATCCAGTGCTGCAGGACTTCGGTTATGCCCATGACTTTGGGCGTACGGTCCTTGTCGAGCACATTCATGTTGAGCGAGAAACGGTTTTCCAGATCACTCATCCGGAACAGGGCGTTCATCAGATCATCGGGATCAACCGCGCGGCTTTTCGGTTCCAGAACGATGCGAACCTGTTCGTCGGATTCGTCGCGAATGTCCGCCAATATGGGCAGTTTTTTGTCTGCGATAATCTGGGCAATCTGTTCGATCAGTTTGCCCTTTTGCACCTGATAGGGAATTTCAGTGACAACAATCTGCCAGGCACCACGCCCTTCGGCGTCTTCTTTCTCCCATTTAGCCCGCACACGCATCGCACCGCGACCGCTTTCATAGGTCGCATCAATGACCGATTTCGGATCAACCAGCGTGCCGCCGGTCGCAAGGTCGGGGCCTTTGATAATCGCCATGATCTCGGCATGCTCGGCCTTGGGACTGTCGATGAGCAAGGTTGCAGCATCGATAATCTCGTGAACATTATGCGACGGAATGCTGGTCGCCATGCCCACAGCAATGCCGCTCGCGCCATTGGCGAGCAGATTGGGAAACAGACCCGGCATGATTTCCGGTTCTTCGTCTTCGCCATTATAGGTGGGCTTGAAATCGACCGTGCCTTCGTCGAGCCCGTGCATCAGCTCGATCGCCGTGCGTGTCAGGCGCGCTTCGGTATAGCGGTAAGCCGCGGCATTATCGCCGTCGATGTTGCCGAAATTGCCTTGGCCATCGACCAAAGGATAGCGCAGCGAGAAAGTCTGCGCGAGGCGGACCATCGCGTCATAAACGGACTGATCGCCGTGGGGGTGATATTTACCGATGACATCGCCAACAACGCGCGCGCATTTCTTATAGCCTTGCGACGGATCCAGTTTCAGCAGCCGCATCGCCCATAATAGCCGCCGGTGCACCGGTTTCAGGCCATCACGCAAATCGGGCAGCGACCGTGCGGTAATCGTCGACATCGCGTAAATCAGGTAACGCTCGGACAGGGCCGCATCAAAGGGCGCGTCGACTATAGCATCAAATTCATCTTCAGGTGCCGCTTCGGGCGGGTCGGTTACATCACTCATGGAAGATGCGATAGCAGGGTGGATTCATGCTGTGTAGTGGGAAAGTGGGTTTGATCAGAGTGACATCCCAATCCTCTCCCCTTGAGGGAGAGGACAGATTTGCTTGTCAGTTTACTGACTAGAAAATCTTGGTGAGGGGTTGAGAGGATGCGCTGCGCCTCCACCCCTCTCCAACTTCGCTAGGCAGCAAGCTGCCAAGCTCTCATTTCCTCTCCCTCAAGGGGAGAGGATCAGGTGTCGAGCCACTCCTTCGGCAGGTCCACCCCCTCGCGCTCATTGTCCCAGATCATCGCCATGATCCACCATCGGCCAGAACAATTGGGCGCATCATTCCATAAATGCACCATATTCACCCCGCGAAACTGGATGTCCGGATGATCCGGTGTCTCCCGCGCTTCATAGCTCGAATAGACATGTGCAATCTGGCCAAACACATCTGTCTTGCGGCCAATTTCAATTTCGTAAAATGACCTTCCTTCGAGCAGCGGAATGGTCGCCTCGACAAAATCATCGTAAGTGAAGGGAAAGATAACCGGCTCGCCGTCAACAATCCGCGTGCGATTAATCAGCGCTTTGGGATGATAAATCTCGCGGTCGCGCTCCCAATCCTGACCGCCTGGTGGTCCGGATATACAGTCATAAAGCGTTGCCATCACTTCATCGATCGTGCCATATTTTGCCAAAAACCACTCCCTGCAACGCTTCGTCGCTCAAAATAAACGCTTTATCGTTGACTATGTGATAATATTACATTACTCATTCTGACCCTCAACATGGAGAGAATATATGCGAATGCGCAAGACCTTATTCGCGACCATAGTAATTTTAGGGCTCGCCGGATGCAGCGGTGTCGACCAGACAGCCTCCGAATATGATCTCGCTGAAACCGAGGCTGCGGGGGCAGACGCTGACATCGCTCGCGAACCTGCGTTGGCATCAATGGCTTCGCCAGAAGAGCCGGCAAATAGCGAAATCCCTGTCAGCCAACCTCAAATTGCTTACAGTTATGATTATGGCTTCCGCCTGCCCTCGTCCGAGATTCCAAAAGCCCAGCAACAGCATATTGCCCTGTGCAACCGGCTCCCTGCCAATGGTTGCCGGGTCCTTAACATGTCCAATAGTGGCGGCGAAGGGGACTATGCGACCGGCCGCCTGCATCTTGAAGTGGCAGCCCCGAAAGCTATGGCTTTTGGTGAACAGCTGGCCGAAGCCATTGATCAAAGCGGTGGCAGCCAGATTGCGGCGTCAATCAGTGGCGAAGACCTGTCGAAAATAATTGTCGATACTGAAGCACGCCTGCGCAGCCGTGTTCTGCTTTCTCAACGTCTGACTGAACTGCTGCGGACCCGCAAAGGAACGGTAGCCGAGCTTGTCGAGGCGGAACGCGCCGTCACCAGCGTGAATGAGGAAATTGACCAAGCACGCAGCTGGCTTAAAGAAATGCGCGGACGCGTCTCTTATAGCACCGTGATGATCAACTATCAGTCGAGCGCACCGGGCGCCGGCGGTTTCTCCCAGCCCATCCGCGAGGCTTTGGGTGATATTTCAGCAACCCTTGGATATTCGATTGCAGCCGTGATTACGCTCATCGCGATTATGCTTCCATGGATATTGCTGCTGGCCCTCGCCATTTATCTGCGCCGCCGGTTCAAGGCTGCAGACCGCAGTTTTTGGGGCCGAAAACTGGAACCAGCCGCGCCAGCAGAGGATTGATTGCGCCATCATCTGCTTTGGCTTATAGAGATAAATCGCTGCCCCGATCTGTCCGAGTTCGCTTGATTCGCACAATCGGGGCTTGGTTTTTGATGCTTCTTCCTGTGAGTAGGAATCCGATATGTCCCGTCGCCGCCAAATCTACGAAGGCAAGGCCAAAATCCTCTATGAAGGACCCGAGCCTGGCACGATCATTCAATATTTCAAGGATGATGCGACCGCCTTCAATGCCGAGAAAAAAGGCACGATCAACGGCAAGGGCGTGATCAACAACCGCGTGAGCGAGCATATCTTCACGCTGCTTAGCCATATCGGTATACCCAGTCATTTCATCCGCCGCCTGAATATGCGCGAACAACTGGTGAAGCAGGTGGAAATTGTTCCCATCGAAGTCATCGTCCGCAACGTCGCTGCTGGCTCATTATCCAAACGCCTGGGTATCGAAGAAGGCACACCATTGCCGCACACATTGCTGGAATATTGTTATAAGGATGACGCGCTGGGCGATCCCCTGGTAGCCGAAGAGCATATCGCCTGTTTTGGCTGGGCGACGCAGGAGGAAATGCAGGACATTTCCGCCATGGCGATCCGCATAAACGACTTCATGGCCGGTATGTTTGCGGGAATCGGTATTAAACTGGTCGATTTCAAACTCGAATTTGGCCGCCTTTTTGATGGCGATTTTTCAAGGATCATATTGGCCGATGAAATCAGCCCCGATGGCTGCCGTCTGTGGGATATCGAGACCAATGAAAAGCTCGACAAGGACCGCTTTCGCCGTGATCTTGGCGGAGAAGCCGAAGCATATCAAGAGGTTGCCCGGCGCATGGGGTTGTTTCCCGAAGGTGGTCTCAGCGAAGTACTCGATCTGGATAGTGAACGGAAAAAGCGCGGAAAGTAACCATAGTTTTTCGGGCTATTGTTAAAGGATATGATGCAACTCGTTCCCAGGGGGCGGGCAGTTCACCCATAAAATAGCGTGATGGTTTACGCGAATTTAACCAATAGACTGATAGCACCGCCCTCATGTGGAACTCATGTGAGGAATTTTTCCGATGCGCCTTTTGATCTTGTTAGCCAGTACAACCATGCTTGCCGCTTGTGGCGGCGCGGGCCCCCAATCTGCAGGTAGTGTTGCAGCACCGACCGGCTCAGGCGGTGGTGTCGGAGACGGTAGCGGAGAAACGCATACATTTGTCAATCCGACGGAGCCGAAAAGCTATAAAGCCGTCGGGGCCTCTCACAGTTACAGAAATTCGGTCGCGGATGCTGGCGGACTACTGAGAGACACTGATGGCAATGTCGTGCTGGATGCAGGAGGAAATGCCATCGCGACACAACGTACGCTGAGACAAACATCACAAGATGCGCAGCTGTATCAAGGCGATGCAACAACCGTCAGAAATTCCAACCTGACTATAGAATACAATCCTCGTGACGCTATTTTCAACGTCAGTTTCAACAACGCTTTGGCAGGCACCTCTGCAGTGAGTCGTTTTCAAGACCCCTTACACCGGACAGATTTCGGCGGTGCTGTCGAACCGCAGATGGGGACGCCCAATTTGGGGTCAGCCGCATGGAATATACCCGGGATCAATTATTTGGAAACGGGCAGTTCTGACAATGTAGCTTTTTCACAGCCCGTCGTTGGAGCGCCTACAGAATTTGTTTTCGACTTGATCGACCGCACGGTAGGTGGAAGCTACAATTCAACGACATTCTTTTATCAAACACCGGGTACCGACACGCAGTATGTCACGTTTGCCGGTTATCTCAGGAACCAAGCAGGTGTATCGTATAATCCGACCACCGACATAACAACCCAAACAAATACGCTAGAACGAGGCGCGTTCGCTTATGGTGAACTTACTGTAAATGACCAAGTGCCGACAAGCGGCACCGGTTCTTTTGAAGGCGCGATGCTGGCATCGATGGTCTTTAACGACCAACCAGATACCAATCGCAATTTTGATACATATTTTCAGTGGATTGCTGGCCAAGCGACAACAAACATTGATTTTGGTGCCAATACGTTCGCGCTTTCATTGGACGGAACAGTCGGAGCGCCATTCTTCGATGGCACAGACAGCCGACACAGCGTATTTGAAGGAGCGCAATTTCGCGCCAACGGCGCTGGCCAGATTGATCTAGTTGCCGCCGGTGGTTTCTTCGGTCAGTTTAATGAAGCGTGGTTTGTTAATCCAGGTGGCGCAAGGCTCGACCTTAATATTGCCGGCTCGAGCATCGATGGCGCTTTCTATGGCCCCAATGGCGAAGAAATTGGTGGCGGATATCGCATTGTCGGCGGTACACCAGATGAGCGGATTGATATTTTAGGAACATTTGTCGGCAAAGGAAACTAAGCGCCGATATGTCAATACGGACTGCCACAAAACGAGCGCTTTTTTTGGGAAGCGGTCTCGCTATCGCACTGTCGGCTGCTCCAGCATTCGCCGAGGCCGGAATTGGCGACGATGCTGGCGCCGAGACATTGGCAGGCTCCGTAACCCCGGCTGCATCACCAGCGTGTGATATATCCGGCACTTGTCGTTTCCAAATTACGCCGGCACAGCTACTAGCAAAGGCGGAAGCCCTGGTTCTGGCCAAGGAATTTGACCGTGCTCGGCCGCTGGTAGAGATGTTAGGCCAAGTACCAAATTTGCAAATGCAACAGCAGTTTTTAGCTGGCTATATTGCCGTGGAAACCGGTGACCTGAAACAAGCGATCAAGACATTTCGTTCACTATTGCACGAAAACCCTGGACAAACTCGGGTCCGGCTGGAACTTGCTCGCACCTATTTACTAAGTGGCAAAGAAGTGAGCGCAGATTACCATTTTCGTTTAGCGCAGAATGACAATAATCTGCCAGACGAAATTTCGCGAACAATCCGCAATACCCGCAGCATATTGCGAGATCAGCGTGTTTGGCGATTCAGCTTCGATTTCGGTTTTGCGCCGGATACCAACATCAACGGTGCAACCAATGCTGAAACCATCGATGTCAATTTTGGCGCCATTTTCCCTATACTCGGTGACGCGCAAGGCGAACTAGAGCTAGATGAAAGCGCGCGGCAAAGATCGGGCATAGGGCAGACCGCTGGTTTCTCTGGCGGCGTAAGGTTAAAGGCCAGTGATAAGCTCGCTTTCCTTTTCGATGCTGACAGCAAAATCATAAACTATCAAGGCAAAGATGCTGATGATTTTGTCGGTCAAATTGCCGTGGGTCCGGAACTGCGCATTGCACGCTATGCCAGCGTTTCCCTGCAAGCGGTTGGGCAGCAGCGCTGGTTTGGCGGCAAGCTCGCTACGCGGGAATATGGCGCGCGAGTTGGTTTTCAGGCCGCTCTCAGCCAAGGGCAGCGGGTTGGTATCGAACTGGATGGACGGCGAACGGACTCGAAGCGTAGCGACAGCTTTAGCGGTTGGCAATTGGGTGCCAATGTAACTTATGAACATTTGATCGGCAAATCACTGATCGCCTCCGCCAGCATCTTTGGTCGCCGTGATCTCCTAACATCGGATGCCTTTTCCAGCACCAACTATGGCGTAAACTTGGGCATTGGTGGTGAGTTACCACTCGGCTTAAACGCCGGCATTTCGGGCAGCATAAGCCGCTCGACTTTTGACGAGGCGATCGCATTATATTCTACCGAAAAACGCAAAGACTGGCGGAGTTTCGGGCGCGCCTATATTGGCAGCCGCCAGATCAAGTTTCTCGGTTTCTCGCCGTCGATCGACTATAATTATTCGCGCGTTGACAGCAATTATGACTTGTATCAGATGAACCGGCACCGGGTGAATTTCAAACTTGCGAAATTTTTCTGACGACAGCAAACCGGTCGCGATGATTCACTGCATCGCCTGATAACCACCTCTTGCTCCCTGCGACGACCACGCTATAGGAAATAGCGCATCATGTCGGCCATCGGAAAAGCGAGATCCATGAAGATAAGAATATTTGTGACCCTAAAAAATGGCGTCCTCGACCCACAGGGAAAAGCCATTCACCACGCCTTGGAAAGTCTGGACTTCAAGGGTGTGAATGACGTACGCGCCGGCAAGCTGATTGAACTCGACGTGGATGATGGAACCAGCGACAGCGACATTGAAAAGATGTGCGAGAAATTGCTCGCCAACACCGTCATTGAGAATTTTGAAATTGAGAAACTGGCCGATCAGGCCACAGAAGAAGTCTGACCGATGAAATCTGCTGTTCTCGTTTTCCCCGGCTCCAACTGTGATCGGGATATGGCTGTCGCGCTTGAAACCGTGACCGGCAAGACACCACATATGGTCTGGCACGGCGATAGCACACTGCCCGATGGCCTTGATATCATCGCGATTCCAGGCGGTTTTTCCTATGGTGATTATCTGCGATCCGGCGCCATGGCTTCTCGCGCGAATATTATCGATGCGGTGGTTAAGGCAGCCAATAGCGGCGTCAATGTTTTGGGCGTGTGCAACGGCTTTCAGATATTGACGGAAATCGGGCTGTTGCCCGGCGCCTTGATGCGCAACGAAAATATCGACTTTATATGCAAGGACGTCGCTCTATCGGTCGGGCAGTCCCAATCCGTGTTCACATCCGGATATAAAAAGGACGAGACGATTACCATTCCGGTCGCCCATCATGACGGCAATTATTTTGCGGATGATGACGGTCTGAACCGCCTGGAAGATAATGATCAGATCGCTTTTCGCTATGCCAAAAATATCAATGGCTCGGCACGTAATATTGCGGGGATTTTAAATGCTCATGGCAACGTTCTTGGGATGATGCCGCATCCGGAACGCGCAATTGATAGCAAACATGGCGGAGCAGATGGCCTGCGCTTGTTTGAAAGTCTTCTGAGCTAATCATCTCGGCTTTGGATCGGTGGCCATTGGGTCGCCGCATGGAGCGTATCAATACAGGCATCCAAATCCCGGAAGGCATCGGATGCAGGACCAGGGTCTCTCTTATTAAGGCGGAGCTGCGCCAAGCCGCGGCCGAGAAGGGCCTACCGCAGCGCCTGTTGCAACAAGCTGATCCGGAAGCGGAAAAATTCACGACGATCACCCCCGCCAACGAAGCTCTCGCTAAGGCTGACAATGCGAAACATCCAGTCAATAACCAATTCATTATAGCGAGGATGGGGCCCCCGGTGCAGCGGATGCCCGGTTTCAAAGGCAGTTTGTTCGTCAGAGGGTAGCAAGACCCCATTCCGGTCAAAATCATCAAAGTCAAAACTATCCGCCAAATCCGATTGAGCGGTTTGATACTATCGGTGACCGAAGCTGCTTGCAGCGGTATCAAGTGATGGCGTTGATAGTTCGGATTATATCCCTCAGCATTTTTTCGGTTTATCGCAGAAAAACGGGTAATAGCCATCATCCGCAGAAAAGATGGTTCAGGCCTAGCAGTCAAGCACCTAGCGGCGCTGCAAAGGACCGAATTGATCGATATCGGTTCTATCTATCTTTGTGGAAATTGCGCCACCGACGGGCACCGTTTAGACGGATCGCACAAACAAAAAGGGCCAGTCCGAAGACCAGCCCTTTTCATTGTTTCGAGATTGAAAGTTATTAGTTTCCTGAACCAGGACCGTACATAACTTCAACACGCCGGTTTTGCGGCTCACGAACGCCGTCTGCGGTTTCAACGCGAGGACGCGATTCACCGAAGGCTTCGCTGGAGATCGCTCCGCCGCCGATGCCGCGTGATTCGAGATAAGCCCGAACCGAAGCGTTACGACGTTGGGACAAGCCAACATTGTAGCTAGCCGAACCAGATTTATCAGCGTGACCCGCCAACATAACCTGAGCCGAACCACAATCACCATATGCTGTAACCGCATTGTCCAGAACTGTAGCAGCTTCTGGTGTGATGTCTGACTGATCCCAGTCAAAGAACACGATATACGGTCCAGGTGCACACACAGCAGCCGGTGGAGGCGGCGGTGGTGGTGGTGGAGGCGGTGGTGGTGGTGGAGGCGGTGGAGGCGGTGGTGCATCCGGTTCGCCGCCAAAGTTGTAGATCAAGCTTCCGAGAACGGAATGGGTCCGCAAACGGGTGCTAACATCGTTACCAACTTGGTCAACAAGATCAATCTTGTCGGCGTTGAAGAAACGATATTTCAGACCAACGTCCCAGCTATCGCTCAATGGCGCGCGGATACCCGCGATGGCCTGCCAAGCGAAACCAGTGTCCGAATCGTCAAGATACGGACCAGCAAAAATATTGGTGATCTCGGTACGAGCTACACCAACACCGCCGCCTACAAAGCCTTGAATGCCATCATCATCGCCAAAATCAAGCAAGCCGTTAAGCATAAAGCTCAAAGCATTAACTTCGCCGTTTATAGGTGTGGTGCCGGTAAAAATGCCGGAACCATCAGCAGCGGCCGGAATGCCCGGCGCACCGACTTGAAGCCGGTCAGCAGATGCTGCTTTGTAAGCAACTTCTGTTTCCAAACGGAAACCACCGAAATCGTAACCTACGATACCGTCAAAATCGTAACCTGTGTCATGGTCAACTTCTGACGCGTTATTATTTGTACCGATGTCAGATGTAATATCTTCAACCAGCATCGCGCCGCCTTCTACGCCCACATACCATTGGCCATCACGGGCCAGGGCAGGTGAAGCGAGCGCCGTGGAGGCAAGCGCCAATCCTATGGCAAGCTTCCGCATTTATATTCCCCTTCTCATTTAGGTTCTGAATTCACGGCGCTTTGTAACCTTTCCCCCAAGGCAGTGCAAGCCGACAAATCGTGTAACTGTTGCGAAAATGTCGCCATTTTCGTGATTTACCCGAAAAAATGCCTTCTAAGGTGCTGCAATCAGGGTAAATTGTGGGTCAGGATTAGAAACATCCTAGCTGTTTTGCGGAAGAATCGCGACTGTTCTTAGGGCGTTCAATATCGAATCAATCGCAGATCGCGCTTCCAAATCGACAATTGCTCCGCCGACCGGACCATCAACGGCATCGATAAACTGCCAGACATTGTTCCGGTAGATGGCTGATTGCAGCGTTTCGACAACGAAAATCTTCATTGTTTCCTGTGGTTTAATAAAGTGCCATCCGCCGGATGACCAACCGGCTATCTGATTGTCCTTACCGCTCCATTCCGCCATTGCAGTGGGCGCGACGAGACAGCATTGCCCTGCGAGCGGCAATAATGACTGCGGATCAGCGGCAACAGCTTGCACCACAGGATGAATCAAAAAATCAAGTAATAAGAGGGCTTCATTATGAAATAGCTCTTTATGCGCCTGACCCGCCGCCAGTAAGGGTAATGCAAAACGCGTGGTTTCAAATATTGTCATCTGCTTTCCTTTGAATAGTTAAATGAGAACCGGATGGTACGGCTATATTTTGACGGCGAATGACAGTGGGTCGGAGATATTGTGCCGACCGACCTGCCGCACCTCGAGTGACAGCTTGGCCACACCCGATTGCCGGAAATCCTCAATCTGGTCAGCCGATATGCTGATCGACGACTGTTCTTGTTCCAGCGGCGCGTCGGCCCAGTCGCTATTGCGCTTTTCATGGCCCGACAGGGTGGTGACGATATCGGTCGAAAAGCCCGGCGACACCGCCGCGCCCTGCCCGATGGCGAGCGGGAATTGCACGTCGTCAAACGCGTTCATATCATCCTCCTGTTCCTGAAAATAGGTGAACCCATCGCGCGCGACCTGTGGCAGCGCCCAGATGAAAATCTCCGGCGTGCCGCGCGCCCGAGCGGCCGCCACCGCATCGACCATATTGGGCCAGATAAAACTGTCGTCAGCGGTCAGCACAAAACCGGAAAAATAATGCTGCCGCGCCATCGGATAGCCGAGCCGCTGCGTCGCGAGATCAATGCCGCGCTCGGTCTCCGACTGGTTGCCCGCGATGACCCAGTCATAATCTTCCAGCTGCAATATATCGAAGGCCGGGCTGGCCCAGCCGACGGGCAGGTTCGCGCGCTTGGCCTCTGGCGCGGCGGCATCCAATATCGTCGGCAGATAGGCGAGCAGCAGCGTCTCGACCGGCGCGCCAAGCGCCTCGTCCTTGACCGCTGCGACGAGATCGGCGGTGGACTGGGCCAGCATCGCGCCCGCCTGATCCAGCATCGCTTTCTGCGCGGCCGTTTTCGGCCCGCGTATGTCCGCAATGCTGACCAGCGCATCGCCAAAGGCCGCCCTCGCCGCCGCATCATAGAGGCAGATCCGCCCGTCTTCCGGCATCACCCACCACCACGGTTCGCCGACCTGAAATTTGATCGCCGCCCCGGCATCGCGCGCAATCGCGGTGAACGCCCGCGCCACCGCCTGGAGATAGCGCATCGCGGGCGCGCGCGCGGGAGACAAGAGAGCCGATGGCGGCACCCAGCCGGTCAGCGCCGGATCGCCATTTTCCGCGCGCTGTTTCCAATTGTTCCAGCAATGGGCATTGAACAGCTCATAGGACAGCGAGAAAATGACGGTAAAATCCATCGCCTCCGCGCGGGTGACAAAGTCGCGGTGCCAGACCGCGCAGGGCTGATTGATCGCGGCGAATTCCTCGCCCGGCTGCGGCGCGGACAGGCTGACATACAGCCCCGCCCCATTGGTCTCCAGCCGGAAATAATGGCTCATCCCGACATAATGGTTGATCGCCCCGCGATAGCCGAGCGCGCGGATGGCGCGGAGCAGGCGTGCGGGCGTCTGGTTGAAACTGTCATCATAGCCGGTCGCCATCGACAGGCCATTTTCCGGCACCATGATATCGCCGATTTCCAGCACCGCGCCGCCGCCATCGGCCGCAATCGCGCTCATCTCGACCCAGCCGGTTTTGGGCCTCGCATAGCGTGTGCCTGCACCGTCATAGTCCGGCGGGATGATCGAGATGAACATCCGGTCAATGTCATTCGGATGCACCGGATCCGCTTCGCCCGGCAGCACAAAGCCGCCGTCCAGCGCGGAAAATTCCAGATCGATCAGCGCATCGGTCGGCGTGCCGCTGGCATAGTTCCACAGCCGCACATACCAGGCTTTGGGCTGGCCGCTGGCATCGCGTCCTTCGATCGTGAGCGTCGGGCCATTGACCCGATTGAGCGGCATGATCCCCTGCGAGCGCCAGCGGAATTTCAGCCGCAGCCGCGCATAATCGCGGTTCGTTTCATAAGCGAGCAGCGGGTGATCGAGCGTATCTTCGCTGTCCCAGATCAAACCCGCCAAATCATCGCTGTTGTAGAAAACCGCATCGACCCGCAGCGCGTCCGGTGCGGTCGTCACCACCGACGCCATCATCGGACGCGGAAAATTGACGGTCCAGAAGCGCGGATCAAAGCGCTGGATAAAGCTGGTCTGTTGCGCGCTGCGTTCTTTCGCTAGCCAGAAACCCATGGCTCACCCCTCCCGATAGGCCAGCGCATTGCGCACCGCGCGCGCGACTTGCCGACTGGAGCGGCGCATCTGATCAGGCGCGCTGCCCTGGCCATGGTCGGATATGTTGATGGTCAGGCGGATATTGGGCGCTGCCCTCGCAGGGCCTTGCGGTTCGATCCGGCCCGCTGCTGTCGGTACAAATAGCTCCGGCCCCTGCTCCCCCACCATATAAGCGCGGCCACCGGTGACCGGTCCACCCGTCGCGCGCCCCGGCAGACCCAGAGCCGCGCCCAAGAGCGACGTTCCAAGGCCCAGCAAGCCGCCACCCGAACCGCCACCGCCGAGCAGGCTGCCAATACCGCTATTCACTGCGGCGCTGGCAATATCATCCATCACCGACAGAGCGACGCCTTTCAGGTCCTGAAAATCCAGCGACCCGCGCCGGATCGCGCGGCTGAGGCCGGTTTCGAGTGCAGAACCGGCGCGTTCCATTCCGCTGGCGAGCGGGCCATCCAGCTGGCCTTTCATATCCGCTACATCCTTTGCAAATCCGGCGGTATCCGCCCGCACGGCGATGACCAGACGTTCGATTTCTTCATCCATGATGGAGGGTGTCTTTCAGTTGTTCGAGTTGGGTTTTGGTGAGGGGTTGGGTGCTTTGATGGACCGGACCAGCACCGGACAAAGCCTTCAGGATGGCGGCCAATTCGGCGGGTGTGGCGTTCCAATATTGGTCCGGGGTCCAGCCGATGGTTGCGGGTATCAGGCCAGCGAGATGGGCTGCAGAGGTGCGGAAGCCACTGTGCTCCTGCGCAGGCAGGAGCCCATCTCGTGCCGTTGCATCTGACGGCGCCAGAGAGGGAGTGCTCTTACCAGGAGACTGGCGCTCACCAATGCCGTTGCTGATCACCGATGGATCAGGAGATGGATCCCTGCCTTCGCAGGGATACGGGATTGTCATCACCGTCCCTGCAATATCTGTTTGAGCAGGATTTTGAGAACAGGCGTCACACCCGCCAGCCCGAGCGCCATCATCGCTTCGCCAAAATCCTCTCGCGTCAGACGATCAGATCGAACAGCGACCCCAGTTCCTCTTCCGCCGCGACCAAGGCCGCAAAACTGGGGCGCAAGATCAGCCGCTGGTCACCCAGCACCAGCTCCGCCTCACCGCGCAGCGCGTTTGCCCGCTCAGACATTGATCACCGCGCCCGAGCTTTCGAGGCTCAACGTATAACTGCGCTCGCCATTATAATCGCCGCTATAGTCCAGCCGCGTGACCAGAAAATCACCGCGCATCCGGTCACCGCCTTCAAAGCTGAGTTCATAAGCGTCAATCACCCCGCCCAGCGCGTGGTTCTTGATACGCAGTTCCGCATCCGATCCGGTAAATACGCCGGCGCCCGATACCGATACCGACCGCACACCTGCGCCCGACAATAGCTCGCGCCAGCCGCCGCTGTCTTTATTGGTGATCGCGACGGGTTCGCCATTGACCGACAATTGCGTCGTGCGCAGACCGGCGATGGTGGAATAGCTCACCGGGTCCTGCCCGTCGCCAATTTTAAGGAGAAAGGCACTGCCTTTTTCTGCTGCCATAGTTGGTTCCTTTTTTGATAAATAAATTTGTGTCCCTGCGCAGGCAGGGATCCATCTCCTGTCGTTGCGTTTGACCGCAACAGATTGGGAGAGCGTCGCATGCGAGACCTTTATCCCTCCATTCAGTTGCCAATTGAGCAGAGGTCAGGAGATGGGCCCCTGCCTGCGCAGGGGCACTAGGATATAGTTTTGCTCAGCGTTGCTCCGCACTTGATGCGGAGCACGAACCTCTAGATCTCGGATATTTTCAAAACCCGGGCGCGATATTCAACGAGACCGCTCCAAGGGCTCACCGCATTTCGTAAAATCCGGCTCCGGCGAAAATCGAACGTGACGATCTGCCAACCGTCGGGGTCTGACAGACCGCTCTCCAGCGCCGCTTCCACCAGCGCCATCACCCGGTGCAATCGCGCCGCGCTATCGCCATCGTCATGCACGGTCAGCGCCAGGCTAAGCTCCCGGCCCGTGCCGCCTTTAAAGCTCCAGTCGAGCGATGCGCCCGTTGCCAAGGCGATATAGGGAAAGCGGGTACGCGGTGGCGGGCCGTCATGGATTCCGTTAATTGTATCCAGCAACGGCTGGTGCGCGTTCATCGCCGCAACCAGTTCCCGCTGCACCGCCTCAAGAGCGCTGGTCATCGAACACCCCGCATCAAAAAGGCGACATCGCGCAGGCTGTTATTCTCAACCATTTCCGCGCCAATGCCGCCACCGGAAACGACAACCCCATCACTGGACTCCTCGATCGAAAACCGATCAGGCAGTTGCTCGTCCAGCGCCACTTTGACCTCTGCTCTGGTCTTCTCGACCGTCGCTTCTGCCAGGCTTTCCGCCTTGTTTTTCAGCTTCTCCATTACCGTTTCTCCTCGGCTTCCAACATGGTTTTCGGAATGAAGCGATGGTCGGCGGACACGGTGCGGACGACCATGTTCCGATCACCCCATTTCAGGTGATCACCGGGACGGATCGCTTCCGTCTGACGCATCGTGAATCGCCATCGCGGCAAGGCCGAACGGCTCTCGGCGAGCGCTTCGCTGCCCGAGCCAAGCGGCTCGGCAGCCGCCCAGAAATCACCGACGATTTCGCTCTGGTCGGTCGCTGATCCGATGGCATCACGCTGCGCGGACCGGCGTGCAATATGGATGCGTTCGCGCAGCAGGCCGCTAAATTCCCCGCCTCCAAAATTTGAACCGCTCATGCGAGCCTCATCCGGCGATGCGGCCGCCATAAGGCTGTCACCGCGCTCGGCGGTGCGGCAACATCCGCGCCATCGCGATGGGAGTAGAGATAGCCTGCCAAGCGCACCACGCCTTGCCGCAAGGTTATTGGCACGGCGCCCCAGTCGGCGGCCAGCCCGGCTTCATAAGTGACAGCGATACGCTGGATATTATGGTAGCTATACAGCTTCACCCAGCCGATACCGTCGCCGTCGATATCCATCGCATAGGCGCTCGGGTCGAGCGGCGTCATATTGCCATCGATGGCCACGGCCTCGACCCGCGTAATCGCTTGTACCGGCCGTCTTTTAAGTTTCTGCCATTCTGCGCGAACCGGCAAGCGATCGCATTCCGGTCGGGTAATCAGCATCTGGCCGGTGAAATTCTCGCAAAGGTGCGCGGCGCTGCGGAGAAATTGCTCCAGCGCGTCATCATCTTCGCCATGGGCAAGGCGGAGAAATTCTTTGACCTCTTCGATCAGCTCTGCCGGGATCGCGGGCAGGCCTATAGGGGGGAAGCTCACGGTTCGGGCGTCCTTTCAGGTTGGGGTTTTTGGGGGGTGTGGGATTTGGGGGTTGAGGTTGTACACAATGGTGGCCGTTCCTTCATCCTCTCCCCTTGAGGGAGAGGACAGTGGAGCTTGCGCTGACTGGCGCTAGCGGAACTTGGAGAGGGGGGAGCGGTTATCGCTGACGATGGTGGTTGCCGCCTACCCCTCTCTAAGACTTGGCTTCGCAGCGAGCTGCCAAGCCAAGTCTTTTCTCTCCCTCAAGGGGAGAGAAAAAAGGTAGTGCGCCTATCCTACCCTCAAGACCATCATCCGAGCGCAGCGAGGCAAGGCCGACCGGCCGCCCGAGCTTATGCGAGGAAAGCCAAGGCGACGGATGTCGCCGCCCGGCGCTTGAGGGAATAAACAAAAACCCGCGCCCGGCGCTTGAGGTTCCAATAAAAACTCTCCCCCCTCCCCCACAACAATCAACTCGCGCTAAACTGCATCAGCTTGATCGCTTCGCTGTTCATCACCTGACCGCCGACGCGCTTGGTTGCATAGAAATGCACAAACGGCTTGTTGGTGAACGGATCACGCAAGATGCTGGTCGCGCTGCGTTCGGCGATGAGATAACCGGCGCGGAAATTGCCGAAGGCGATGGACAGGCTGTCCGCCGCCACATCCGGCATATCCTCGGCCTCGACCACCGGATAGCCGAGCAGCATGTCCGGCTGACCTGATGCCATTGACGCCTGCCACAAAAACGCGCCATCGGCGGTCTTGAACTTGCGGATCTGGGCCAGCGTTGCGCTGTTCATCACAAAGCTTGCGCCCTGCCGATAGGCGGGTTTCAGCGTGTGGACCAGATCGACCAGCGCATCTTCCCCATCCGCTCCCGCGAAACCGCCTGCTGCACCGGACGGCACATATTGCAGCGCCCCGAAAGCGCGCAAATCATCCGGCTCGTCGGTCACAGGGGCGTTCAGAAAGCCGCGCGGCTGGTTGATGCCCGAACCGCCGACAAAGGCCGCGCCCTCGGCCTGCGCAAATTCCCGCGCAATCTCATCGGCCAACCAGGCTTCGACATCAAAGGCCGCATCATCGAGCATCGCCTGGGACGCCGCCGGATTGGCATAAAGCTCTCCGGTCGGCGGCGCGATTTCGTTAAAATTGGGCGTTTCGGTTTCTGGCCGCCCCGCCGTTTCGCTGACCCAGCCCGATGGCGTGCCGCCATTGGTGACCAGCTTGCGATAGCCCGCGCTGCCGGTCTGCACGACGGTGGCGATGGACCGGATCGGCGAGACGTCTTTCAGCGTCCGCCCGATCAGCGCGTCAATTTCCTGCGGCACCGCAAAACCGCCTTCGGGGCCGGATGCTCCGGAAAAACTTTTCAGCTCGACACCTGCATGATCGCCCCGGCGGAGATATTTTGCGACGAAGTCTTTTGATGCAGAGGACGCCAATAAGCCTTTCGCGCCATCTAAAGCAGGCCGGGCGGATGCACGGGAGATATCCGCCATCTGGCTCTTCAAACCATCAACATCGGTGCGCAATGCGGCAATTGCCTTGCCGTGTTGTTCGGTTTCTTCGGTCTGCAAAACCGCGTCAAAGGAAGCCTCCAGCGGGTCGGCTTTCGTTTCGAGGGGTGTAGTTGAAATGTCCATGATGTTCCTTTCTTATGGATAATGAAAAACCGCCCGGTCAGGGGCGGCCAAAAGCTGGTGTTGGTGCTCCTCACTTGATGCGGAGCACGGTCGCGTCAGATGATATGGTGCACACGCGCCAAGGGCTGCATTGGGTGCGTAACCAACGATATTTCCGCCACATCCAGATCTATCAACGCGCGTGGCTTTTGGCCCGCCGCCTGCCGCACGCGATAGCCGAAACTGAGGCCCTTTACCGCACCGTCTTTCAGCATAGCCGACGCCTCTCGCCCTGCTCTTGTCACGGCTGAAAGACTACCGATCACCCGCAGGCCGCGCTGATCTTCGCGGGCATAGCTGATGCTGCCAATGCGATGCTCGGCGCTATGTTGCCAAAGCAAGGGCAGCGATTGCCCCTCGGCGAGCGTCCCAAAAGCACCGGGTCGAATAATGTCACCGCCCTTGTCGATGCGGTTAAAAATCGCGGCATAGCCAGCGAAGCGAATATCACTCACGTCACCAAATTCCCGAACCCGAACCGCATCGCAATCCCGATGAGCAGCAGCGCCAGCGCCCCGCGCACAATCCAGGTGATCGCGGCTTTCCAGGCACTCGCCTTGGCATCGCGCCAGGCGCGCAGCAGCTCGCGCAGTTCGTCGAGATCATCCTGCGCCTTATGATCGGCAAGACCCAGCCGATCGAGCACACGCTCCGCACCGCTGTCGGTTGCCTCCTCGACTATCGCGCGGAGCGTGACCAGATCAGCCCCATCGCCTTCCGCCTGCGCCACCAGGCGGGCGAGCATTTCTTCGTTTTTCATAATCTCATCCTTAAAAGCAAATTGCTGTGCTCCTGCGCAGGCAGGAGCCTATCTCCTGCCGTTTCGCGTAGATTCAGCAGCAGGAGATGGACCCCAGCCTTCGCCGGGGCACGGTCTTCTGATCAAATCCCCAACATCGCCCGCTTCTCTTCCGGCGACAGAAAATCCGCTGCGCTCACTTGGCTCCACAGCCTCTCCCGATCCTCCGACAGTGCCGGAATTTGATCGCGGTCGATCGTCAGCTTCGCCTCCGGCCACCACACCCCCAGCGCGCCCGACAGGCCGTCCAAAATCTTACCGGCCAGCGGCAAGATCGTCAGCCGCCAGAGCGCCCGATTAGCCTCACGGTAATTGGCATAGCTATTGTCCCCGGGCAGCCCGAGCAGCATCGGCGGTACGCCAAAAGCCAGCGCAATTTCCCGCGCGGCGGCCGCTTTCAGCGCAACGAAATCCATGTCGGCCGGGGTCATGCTCATCGACTGCCATCTGAGGCCGCCTTCAAGCAGCATCGGACGACCGGCATTGCCGGAGCCTGCAAAACTCGCCTCCATCTCGGCCTTGAGCCGGTCAAACTGGTCCGCCGACAAGACCGACCCATCCGGCCCCGGATCAAACACCAAAGCACCCGAAGGCCGCGCGGCATTGTCGAGCAACGCCTTGTTCCACTGTGCCGCCGCATTATGCACAGCCACCGCCCTGGCCGCGGCGCCGAGACAGCCGAGACCATAATGGTCGTCGGTCGGGTGAAAGGCCTTGATATGGATGATCGCCGGACGGCCCATCGCATCCTGCGCGGCAAAGCGGGTCTGATGCTCGCCAGCGCGATAGGCATAGGCGACGGGCCAGCCCTTTTCATCCGGCTCGATCGTGATGCGGTCGGGCCGCAGCGCGAACAGTTCGACGGGCTGGTCGTCGGCGCCGCACATCACCTGCACATAGGCATTGCCATGCAACAACAGATGCGCGGCGAGCGTTTCGAGCAAGGACTGGCCCGCACTGGTGGCGTTGACCAAGGTTGCAATGCCGTCGTCCATCGGCACGAGCGGCGCACCGCCGACCCCCTCGGCCACAATGCGCACCGCTCGCTGGGCAATGGCGTTATTGATGTAAGCGTCGCGCACCTGTCCTTCGTAAGAATAGGGCGCTTTGCCGGTGAACGAAGCACCGCCGTAGGTGCCGATATAGCTACGCCCCAAGGGCGTCCGTGATTGTCCACCCCCGCCCTTGAAGGCGAGGGAAATATTTTCCCAGAATTTCATTTTATTTCCTTAACCTGTGCCCCTGCGGAGGCAGGGGTCCATCTCTTGCTCAGCAGCCGATGCGCTGCAGCCAAAGAGTGCTCGGGGCCCAAATCTTTTCCTGCCAAAACTGCTCCGATGAGATTATCCGATCGGAGCTGGACCCCTGCCTGCGCAGGGGTACAAAGCTCTATATCCTTCCTAAACCCGCACCCTTGGCTCGCGCTTCCGCCGCAACATCAATTCCGTCAGCGCATAGACCAGCGCATCGGCGCGATCCGGGGACCGTCCCGGCCCTTCATAGCCGCCGCCGATGAGCAATCCGCAGAGTTCATCCTCCAGCCGCGGGAAAGCGCCCGCATGATAAACCCGCCCCGCTTCATACAGCGCCGCCACCGGTTCAGCCCGCGCAACCTTGCCGCGCGACGCGTGGACCAATCGCACCGGCAAAGATATATCCGCCGCCTGCAGGACCGATTTGACCATCGCTCCGCCCTGATTGGCCTCGGCAATCACCCGGTCGGCGCCCCACTTGCGCGCCGCATCAGCCACCGCCCGCGCCCATTTTTCGGGGCTGGCTTTCTCAACGCTGCGATCGGCGAGGATCACGGCTTTGCAGTCAGGGCGCAATCCGGCGACGATGATCCCGCACGCGTCTCCGCTGCTCGAGGCGGGCGGGTCGACGCCGATGACTATTCTGGTGATAGTCTCCTTCGGGTTAGCGCGAGCCAATGGATGTAGTTCGACAGGCTCACCACGAACAGCAACAGATGACCCTTGCGTGTATTCCGTTCGTCCTGAGCCTGTCGAAGGACCGCTGTCGGTTGCCCCCAACGCGACCCGGCACCCCTCAATCATCGCCCGCGTCCATAGCGCGCCTTCCAGCTCCTCGATCAGTTCGCCGTCCAGTTCCTGCCGCCCCAATCGCGTACCGCCATAATCGGCCTTCATCACATTGATAAACGCAGACGGCAGGTTCATCACATTATCCTTTGTACTGCCGCGGGTTGTCACGACGCCGCTATCCTTCAACAACGCCCGCACCAGCGCCACCGGTCTTGGCGTCGTTGTCGCGGCAATTTTAGGCGCGCGGCCGAGACGCAATCCCATTTTCAGATTGTCCCATGCCGCCAGCGCCTGACCGCCATTATTCGCCCATTTGGCAATCTCGTCGCACCAGCTATGGCTATGCTGCGGTCCGCGCAGTCCTTCCGGTTCCGCGGCCGAATAGAGATAGGCCTCTGCCCCATTATTCCAGCGCAGGCGCTTCAGGGATGGTTCCCAGACAGGCCGGTTTTTCGGCGGCGCGATCGACAGCAGGCCGCTCTCGCCCTCGACCATCACCATCCGCGTCTCCGCAAAATTCGCGCCGACCAGAGCAAAGCGCGCGCTGCCGTCGGCTTCGGCAATAAAGCGCACCCATTCCGCACCGGCGCGGGTCTTGCCAAATCCGCGACCGGCCATGATCATCCAGACGGTCCAGTCGCCAGCTGGCGCCAATTGTTCATCGCGCGCCCAATGGTGCCAGCTGGCTTCATATTCGAGACGATATTCCGGACCCAATGCGTCCAGAAAAAATTTTCGCTCTTCCGCCGTTAACTTCGCTAGATCGCGTGCCTTTGTGATATCATGCGCCATCAATCACGCGATCCCTTTCCCCATCAGGGTCACCGTTTGAACCGTTGCGCTGTCGTCGCTTCTCTGCCTGAAAGGCGCGCAAGCGGACGTTTATCTTCTTGAGCTTCTCATCCAGCGTATCGCGCACCGGCTCTTCTTCCACGGTCAGTTCCGCCTGCGCCGCGCGCACCAGCGCCACGGTTTCCTTGTGCATCCGCAGCAGGGTCAGCGCCGTTTTATGGTCATAGTCGCGCACCGTCTCGACATGCTTGCCGTGATAGAAAATCTTGCGCTCCACGCCCTCTCGCGCCCGCTCCAGCATTTCCATCTCAAGCAGCGCATAGCCCTCGGCCAGCGCCTTCATCCAGGCGACTTCAAAATCCGGATCTCTATTCTTCCATCCGTAAAGCGTCGAGCTGGCGATACCGGCAACGGTCATGGATTTCTGGACACTCGATGTCATGGCCAGATGCTCCAGAAAAGTCGCACGCCGGGCGGCATCATAATCCGCGCGTGGATGGGGTTTGGGATTACATTGGGTATCGGTGTGCATGTCTTCGTTTGTTTCAGCCATATCTATCCTCCAGCCCGGATCGCTGAGGACCGCAGGCGTTAAAAAGGCCTGCGCGCTGAAACAGAAGCCACCCCGCCGGGATCGCCTTGTCCCAGAGCCGCTCGGCCCGAATCACAATTTCTCGATGTTCCTGATATGTACCCAAACAGCGTGACAATGTCAAGTATTTTGTGCCTATTTGGTTATTTTTGAGCGTTGAGCCTTCGGCTGGTGCGGAGCGAAGCGCTCTCCAAAAATGCTATCATCATACCATAATGGTCGGGATGGAGCATTTGAGACCTCCAATGTGAGCAGGCGAAACACATCAGAAAATTTGGCCGATACGTTGTAATCAATTGGTAGGGACAGATCATCAGACGGCTCATGATAATGCTCAACTAGAAATGAATCCCAGATCGCCTGTCCTTTATTTTTTCCGTCCATATCGGTAAAACCGTTATATAAAAAAAGTGCAGGTATGCCGCGTTTAACGAAGGAATATTGATCAGATCGGGTAAAGATGCCCTGTTCCGGAAAGGGATCAGGAGCCAGCGTTAGCCCCATGTTTGAAATCGCTGTTTGGAGTTGCTCCCCCATTTGGGACTGTTCCGCACCAAATGCGATCACATCACTAAAGTCGTAAAATGGAAATCCGCCATCCAAGTTTATATTCGCAATGATCTGGGCTCGCGGAACGGTCGGAAATGCGGCGAAATAATCAGAGCCTAGCAGGCCCTTCTCTTCTGCACCGACTGCAAGGAACAAGATTGGTCTTGCCGGGGGCGTTTTTTGTGCTGCCAATACGCGGGCGACATCCAGCATTAGTGCTGTGCCAAAGGCATTGTCCAATGCTCCATTGCAAATCTTGTCCTCCTTATCAGGTGCACAAATACCGACATGATCATAATGAGCGGTCAAGACGATGATTTCATCCGATAGAGCAGGATCTGATCCCGGTAGCAAAGCAGCAACGTTCCGGGACTGGCGCGTGTCATCATGTCTGGTTTGCAGGGACAGTTTGACACTCGCCTTTGACGCAAAGCCTTTCACCGGTCCAACTTCGCTTTTGGCAATTGCCTCTGCAGCTGTCATTGGTCCGCCCTCAAAGATAGCCTCCATTGCATCGCCCCGCACGAATGCCCGTAAGCTTATCTGGGGAGCTTCAATATTTGGTCTTCCTGTCGGATCGACCCACGTCATATTCCAAGAAGGGAACAGGGTCTTCAGGAGATCGAAAGGATATCGCTTTTCCAATGCCGGCGTCCAAATGATGATGACCCCAACAGCACCCTGTGCCTCGGCCATTAAGCGTTTTTGATCGGAAGAACCGAAATGTGCTGCTTCTTCCGAGGGTAAAAAAGATGGCGGGCCGCCGATTACAGCTACGACTTTGCCACGAACGTCCAAGCCATCATAGTCATCAATGCCCAGTTCCGGCGCCGTAATGCCATGCCCAGCGAAGATAATCTCTCCTGCAACAGACAGGTCGGTGCTTGCAAAACTGGCCGATACCGCAACGTCGCCGCTATTCTCAAACGACAGTGACCGATCGCTGGTTGCGATGGTAAATTTGAAATCAGACAGATCAAGCTGCGCCGAACGAAGTGGTACAGCTTGCAAAAACCCATTGTCTGTTCCTGCTGGTTTCAGTCCAAGAGCCTCAAATTGCGTGGCAATATAGAGGGCTGACCGGGCTTCGCCGACCGTACCCGCTTCACGCCCCTCCATGAGGTCATCAGCTAGAAATGCCATATGCGCTTTGATTACAGCTGCGCTTTTACTGCTGCTATCTTCCGCGAGCCGTACCGTCTCACCAGATTGAGCGTGAGATTGTAATGTGCCCAGATAAAGAATAGCACAAAAGGCGATCAAAACACGGCTGCGTATGGTCATAAATCTCAAAATAAACCAATAATAAGGTGCTAGCAATAGTAGCGAGACGAGCGGGTCGAAACGCTTATTTTGCAAAGGACGCGGCCCAGTTTGTCAGCCGCCAGCGTGCAAAGTTTTTGCGCTCAAAGCGGCCACTAAAGCTCGGTTAAATAAAGCTCAGTTGGGCGAAACGACCTAATCGTCTACTTCACCTCCGCCAATACCTCGCGATAAATATCCGCCTTTTCGTCAATCGCCAACCGCTCTGCCTGTTCCAGCTTGATCGGGACGGCAAGCGGCTTGCCAGTCGCGCCATCGAATAAGGGCGACTTTTTAAGCTCCGGGTTGAACCGCGCCTTGATGGTGCGGATCAGCAAGTTCCATAGCATGCCGGGCATGCTGGCGGTTTTCACTTTTCCCGGATCGCCCGCCCCGGACGAGACCGCGACATGTTCCACCGCGCGCCCCAGCACTGCATCGGTTTTGCCGCGATCAAATCCGGACAGGATCAGCGACAGAAAAGCAAAACGCGACGAGCTCAACGTATTGGCAATCGGCGTTTTGCACGTCGCGCAATACCAGCGCAGCAACGGCCCGCCCGTAACCGTGACACAGGCGAGCTGGTCCTGCCCCTTGGTAATTTCAAATTTCGACGAATCCATTTGATAGACATGGGTTCCGGCATGGTCATCAAGCATCAGTTTTTCCTTGCCGAGATAATGGGCAAAGGCCTGGCAATCGTTGCAGTGGCACACCAGCCGCCGTCCGGTTGGCGGGGCGGATTCGTGGACGGTGCCCCGGATGGCGCCGCATTGGCATTTAAAATCAAGGGTTTGTGAGGGGTTGGCGGTGGGGGTCATAAGTCATCCTGATTCGAGAGATCTCGCTATTTAATGCGGATATCGTACCAGATATAGAGGCCCGGCTGAACGATAGATGAGGCGGGACGGGATGACGCGTCAGGATGGAATCCACCTGTGGTGCTTACTGCCGTGCCCCTGAGCAGGCAGGGACCCATCTCCTATCATTACGGCCCTAAGTGGGTGTGGGGGATGCGTTGCGCTTTAGCCATCCTGTGCCTCTTGTCGCTCGCATATTTACGGGAATATGGGAGATGGCCCCCTGCCTGCGCAGGGGCACGGGCGTTTACAGATGTTTCAGCCCGGCGCTGTCGATCACCTGGCTGGCAATATATTCGGATGCCATTTCGGCCAGTTCGCGGCCCAAATGCCAGTCGAGTATCTGCATATCCGGGATGATCGGCGGATTGACCAGAATATCGTCCTCGCCGAGCATTTCCTTGGACGCCATCCGGCTGGCGACAACCATGGAGCGCGACATGATCTCGACAATCGAGGGGAATTCGGCCTCGCGTTTTTTGCGCAGCAGCACGTCTTTCATCAGGGTCCAACGCCCCCGAATATCGTCATATTCTACATCAGTGCGCCAGATTTCATCAGGATCGCCCAGCGACACGACAATATTGGGGCCGGTTTTCAGATCATGCATGACCTTTACCGGTACATTGTCGAGCACCCCGCCATCGACGAGGATATTGCCATCGCTGTCGATAAAGGGCGGCAATATGGTCGGCAAAGAACCCGACGCGCGGACGCATTCCCACAGCGGCCCGCGCCGGTGGACGTGCAGGCCGTTGGTCGACAAATTGGTCGAAACGCCAAAGAAGTTAATCGGCTGGTCGGCAATGTCCTTGGTCCCGTAGCGGCTGCGCAATTCGGCATCGAACACGGTCGGATCAAGCAGCGAATAGAGCGGCAAGGTCAGCCGCCGCATCGCCTTTGCCTTGATGAACATTGCCTCCATCTGGTCGAGTGTTTCCTCGACCGTCATGCCGCGCGCAATCGCGCCGCCCATCGCGGCCCCTGCGCTGGCGCCGCCGATGAAGTCGATCGGGACATCCGCCTCTCTCAGCGCCTGAATGACCCCGAGATGCGCGCAGCCCAAAGCGCCGCCGCCAGCGAGCACCAAGCCCACCGCGCGGCCTGTCAGGAAGCGTGCAACCTTGGCAAAGTCGGCATCGCTATCGAGCGCAACATGGTGGTGCAGCTTGGGTTCGCGCGGGTCGATCCACGCCGCGCTTTTGGTAATCGTCTTGTCGGCCTTTTCACGGACCAGCAGCAAGGTCCGCTGCGGCGCGGCAATCCACCGCATCGCGCTTTGTTCCATCGCATTGGCTTCGGGTTCGGCGCGGCCAGGACGCCCCACCATGACCAGCGCATCGGCGTTGCGGCAGACCTGGTTGCTCCACTCTTCCGACCCGCTGCCGTCAATCAGGACATAGGCGCCCTTGGCTTCCTGTTCCGCCAGCCATGCCTGATAAGCGGCGCTGTCCGACGCCTCGTTTGTGCCCTGGTCCACCGCGATTACCGGCGTGTCTGCTTTCACCACCGCTTCAAACGCCTCTGCCAACCGCGCCAGAAAGCCGTCCGGCAACTGGCTGGTCCCGGCGGGCAGCAAGGCAATCACCCGCGGTGTGCTGCTCCCCACCGAACCGGCACGGCTGGTGGCGACCACCAACCGTTCGGACACCAGTTTGAGCATGGCCTGTGTCAGTTCCGGATGCGTCCGTGCGATATCGTCGAATGCGCTGCGCGAGACTTTGAGAACCACAGAATCGCGGGTTGCGATCACATCGGCTGTGCGTTTTCCGCCAGCAAAAAAGGCGAGCTCGCCCACGGCTTCCCCCGCTTCGATATGGGCGACAATATGGACCTTGTTGACCACCACCCGGAACCGGCCGGATTCGACGAAATAGAGCGCATCCGCGTCATCGCCCTGCAAAACCAGAATCTCGCCGCCTGACACGGATTTCAGGGTAGAAACGGCCTCAAGCGCCTCAAGCGCGGCAGCCGACACACCATCAAAGAGCGCATGACGGGCCAGATTCGGGCCGGAAACCGGTACTATATTCATCCCATCCCCCAACAGGTGCGACCCCGTTTAGCGCGTTATCTGCCGTTACGCTCTGATAATCAATGGCTTTCCGTCTTATTCGAAGGCGCAGATCAACCCGCGATTGGGGGCCACCTTGTTGGCGAGCATTTCGAGATAGGCGCTCTGCAAGGCGTCCTGACCGGAGAGATGCTCGACCGACAAATGACCCGCTGCTGTTGCAACAAAGGATGCAAACTGCTCATCCACCATCGCGCGGAACGTCGCGGGACCGACTTCTTCCATCAGCGATTCCGCCACCGTAGGTGCGAAGAACATGATAGGCTCGGGGCCCTTTAGCTCACCCCTGCCTGTGCGTGCTTCAAAGTGGGTCGCGCCGACCATGGAACTGAATTTCAGTTGGTCCTGCCAATGATCATGAATCGCCGCGAGCAGCTTGCTGTTACCGGCGAAATCAACCGAGACAGTTGGTTGATCCTTAACCGCCTTGCCAAGATCATCATAAGTCAGCACCTGATCATAGAGCCCTGTCTTCTCGACAAAATCGCGGTTGGGCGGCGACGTCAGGCCGATACGCTTGATATCGGGGCTCAGATTTTTGGCCACCAATGCCAGACCCAAAGCCGTTTTCGATGAGGCACTGGTAAGCAATACAGCCTCTGCGCCGTGCCAATCGGACTTGCGCATCATATCTTCGATCAGGAAGCTGGTGGTGAACAGGGGTTGATAGAGAGCGCGCTCGTCTTCCATTTGTCCGGCGTCCATGCCGAGACGGTGATATTGATTATAGATGATCGCCAGACCCTGGCGGTGTTCGGACTGATCCACAAAACCGGCATCAGTCACATTGCCGGGCGCGACGACAAGATGGCTGGCCATTGGCAAATAGCCGTAGACCCTCTCGCCAACAGCAATGCCATCCTGTTTCGATGCCACCACTTTGGCGAAACCCCAGACCGGGACAATACCCCAGTCGGCATCACCGGTCGGGAAGAAATTCCAATAGCCAAAGCCGTCCCCTACGGCGGCATAGGTGATGTTATTGGCGGTCAGCGCATATTTCTCGATCTCCAGCAAAATCTGTCCATCGGCCAGTTCCGGGGTCGGAGTATCGTGCCATTCGGCTCGGGGGAGATCGGATTTCTTTACCCAAAGACTGCTGATCTGGTCACTCATATGCGCTGCTCCATCTGAAAAGAATCATGATATTGGTTTTGATTTTCTAACTTTATCATAGGCTTTGACGCGCAATTGGCAAAAGCATTTGCCAAAAACGACGCGACTGCTAATCCTGTTGCGATTGTAATTAAATTACAGCCAGTATTTCAGCGCCAAGATGCGCGAAGCGGGGAGAATTTGAGTGAGTACAGCGCCAGTTTCGGGGTTTGAAGCGGCTATTCAGCCAGTAACCAACGTATCGGACTTTATCTGGGGCGGGAGCTGGAACGGTGAACCGGTTCTTGCCATTGCTGGCCAGCCGATACCGCCGATGGTCATTATCCTGCTGGGCGCTGGCATCTACTTCATGATCGGTCTGCGCGGCTATCCGCTGCGCCGGTTATTCCCTGCTCTGGCTGGACTTTTCAAGAAATCCGACAAAAAGGGCGCAGGCGAAATTTCTCCCTTCGCCGCTTTGTCCACAGCTCTTTCCGGGCAAGTCGGCACCGGCAATCTCGCCGGAGTGGCGACCGCCATTACGCTGGGTGGACCCGGCGCGATTTTCTGGATGTGGGTGACCGCCCTTTTCGGCATGGCGCTCGCCTTTGCCGAAGGGTCCCTTGCCATCCGCTTCCGCGAGCAGGCCGCAGACGGTACCTATCGCGGTGGACCCATGACCTATATTACCCTTGGCCTTGGCCCGAAATGGACTTGGTTAGCGGTCCTTTTCTGTATCGGCGCGCTGTTTTCAGCGCTGGTTACCGGCAACGGTATCCAAGCCAATAGTCTGGGCGATAGTGCCAATGAACTCTTCGGTGTCGAGGAATGGATAGGCGGTGCGGTTGCCGCTGTTGCGGTCTTTGCGGTCATCATCGGCGGTATCAAATCCATCGGTAAAGTCGCTGAAACCATCGTTCCATGGATGGCTGCCGCTTATCTGGTGATGGCTTTCGTCGCATTGATGATCAACCTGCCTTATCTGCCCGAAACCTTTTCCCGGATCTTTGCCGGGGCCTTCGGTTATGACGCAGCTGCCGGCGGCTTTCTGGGTGCAATGATCATGATTGCCATTCGCGCCGGTGTCGCGCGCGGGCTGTTCTCCAACGAGGCCGGTCAGGGTTCTACACCGATCGCCCACGCGGTAGCACAGACCAATGATCCAGCCGCGCAGGGCCGCTTTGCAATGATGGGCACGTTTATCGATACCATCGTCATCTGCACGATGACCGCCCTGGTCATGCTGACGGTCGCGGGGGACTTCACCCTTACCGATGCCAATGGCGTGAAAACGGTGGTGGAACATGCCTGGCAATCCGATCTCAATGGCTTTGCCATGACGTCGGGCGCTTATGCAGCGGCGTTCCCGTTCGAAGTGTTCAGTATTCCTATCGGCACACTCATCGTCTCGATTGCGCTGATCCTGTTTGTGTTCACGACTCTTCTGACGTGGAGCTATTATGGCGAGCGGGCGATCACCTATCTCTATGATCTGCTGCCGGGTTCCACGCTGAGCGGTGAGAAGAAACTGCATTTTATCTGGCGCGTCCTGTGGTGCGTGGTCATTTTCTTTGGCTCTTTCGCACCATTGCAGCTGGTCTGGCGCCTGGGTGACATTTCCAACGCAGTGATGACGCTGCCGAATATTGTTGCTTTGCTGGCATTGTCCGGTGTGGTCTTTGCCCTCGCCAAAGGAAACCGTACGGCCGGCACCGACCATGGCCGGGAAACACCGAAGGAATTGCAAGAGGAAGTGTCGGGGGCTGCGGGGCATTGAGTATAGTGTGCTCCCGCGTAGGCGGGAGCCTATCTCCTAATCGATCGGACAAGCAACAACATGAAATACGGCCAGATTGCTCGACAAAATCATTTGCCAATCTATCTGTAGCATCTAGAGCACTACATTGGAGATAGGCTCCCGCCTACGCGGGAGCACAGCGCAGTTTATCGGAATCCGACCATGCCCGAAATTTCTAACTTAGCCACTATTCCGACGCGAAGCGGAGGCAAGGCCGACTGGCCGCCGCGCCTTCTTGGCGCGATAGCCAAGCGGGCGGATGCCCGCGCCCGGCAACTGAGGTAAAATAAAAATGCTCAAACGCCTTTACGAATGGATGCTCGACAAGGCGGGTCATCCGCAAGCGACGAAATGGCTTTCCGGGATCAGCTTTGCAGAGTCGAGTTTTTTCCCCATTCCGCCTGATGTCATGCTGGCGCCTATGTGCCTGGCAAAGCCGAAAAAATCTTTCTGGTATGCCTTCATCTGCACCGTTGCGTCCGTATTGGGAGCCCTGCTGGGCTACGCAATCGGGTTCTTCCTCTTCGAAACCATCGGCATCGCAATCCTCGAATTTTATGGCGTGACCGACAAGTTCGATACTTTTGCGCAAAGTTTCAATGAACAGGGCTGGATCGTCGTCCTGCTCGCCGGCTTCACGCCACTGCCCTTCAAGGTGATCACTATCGCGGCGGGCAGTACCGCCATGCCGCTCTATATCCTGATCATCGCCGCGATCATTGCGCGCTCGGCCCGGTTTTTTCTGGTGGCGGCATTGCTGCGCTTTTTTGGTCCGCCGATGAAAGAGTGGATCGACAAGAATTTCGCGCTGGCGACTACCTTGGGCGGGGTGCTGTTTGTCGGCGGCTTTGCTGCGGTGAAATGGCTGGTTTAGGCTGTGTTGCGGGAGAATATCGCCTTCCCGCGATTGAGAGCTGAACCACTTGTTCTCTCCCCTTGAGGGAGAGAACAGACTTCGCTTGGCAGCTTGCTGCGAAGCCAAGTCTTAGAGAGGGGAAGTGGGCGCCACCGCCGTTAGCGATTGCCGCCTACCCCTCTCCAAGTTCCGCTAGCGCCCCTGGTCAAGCCCAGGGCCGCAAGCTCCACTATCCTCTCCCTCAAGGGGAGAGGATAGATCGTTACTAAACCTTCTCTCCTTCCGCCCGAATAAAATATTTCTAGCGATATTTCGGACACTTGCCTAAACGCAGATCATGAGCACGAGACAAGTTTCAAATAGCAACGATCCTGTGATCGAGAATGTCAGCCAGCTTATCGAGCCAATGCAGGGCGGCGAGAAGCCAAAAGACGATTGGCGCATTGGCACCGAGCACGAGAAATTTGTCTATTGCACCACTGATCATCATGCCCCCAGCTATGACGAACCCGGCGGGATCAGGGACCTGCTGCTCGCGCTGCAGGAATTTGGCTGGAAGCCGGTCGAAGAAAACGGCAAAGTCATTGCCATGGCCGGTGATGACGGCACCGTCAGTCTCGAGCCGGCAGGACAGCTCGAGCTATCCGGCGCGCCGCTGGAAAATCTCCACGAGACCTGTAACGAAACCGGTCGCCATTTACAGCAGGTAAAAGCCATTGGCGAAAAAACCGGCAAGGGCTTTCTCGGCATGGGCATGTGGCCGGACAAAACCCGCGCCGAGTTGCCTATCATGCCCAAGGGCCGTTATGAGATCATGCTCAACCATATGCCGACGGTCGGCAATCTTGGCCTAGACATGATGCTGCGCACCTGCACGATTCAGGTCAATCTCGACTATTCAAGCGAAGCCGACATGGCGCAGAAATTCCGCGTCGGCCTGGCGCTGCAACCGCTCGCCACCGCGCTATTTGCCAATTCGCCCTTCACAGAAAACAAGCCCAATGGCTTTGAAAGCTTCCGCAGCCATATCTGGTCCGACACCGATCCCCATCGCACCGGCATGCTGCCCTTCGTGTTTGAAGAAGGTTTTGGCTATGAACGCTATGCCGAATATATGCTGGATGTGCCGATGTATTTCGTCTTTCGCGACGGGAAATATATCAACGCGGCGGGTCTGAGTTTCCGGGATTTTCTGAAAGGCGAGCTGTCGGTTTTACCAGGAGAAAAGCCTACTATTGCTGACTGGAATGACCACCTTTCGACGGCGTTCCCGGAAGTGCGCCTGAAAAGCTTCCTTGAAATGCGCGGCGCCGACGGTGGGCCATGGAACCGCATCTGTGCCCTCCCCGCTTTCTGGGTAGGCCTGCTCTATGACCAGACCGCGCTTGATGCTGCGTGGGACCGGGTCAAGGGCTGGAGCATGGAAGAACGTGAAGCATTGCGCAACGCTGTGCCGAAAGAGGGTCTCAGCACGCCGCTGCCGGGTGGCGGCAAGCTGATTGATCTGGCGCACGAAATACTGGAAATTGCCTCCGCTGGTCTGACCGCTCGCGGCCGTCTCAACACCAGTGGCGACAATGAAAGCGGCTTTCTCGACCCACTGCGTGAAGTGGTCGCCAAAGGCAAATCTCCTGCGGCGCAGTTGCTCGAACGCTATCATGGCGAATGGAATGGCGATCTATCACATATCTATGACGAGATGAGTTTTTGAGACTGGCCGCAAAACCACATTCTGACATCATTTTGTAACGCAATTGCAACAGTTGTGGCAAATTCTGTACAATCGCACCCCTTAACATCGCCGTAAACTTGACCGTTGCGGCCATGATGGTCAGGGGTTGCGGCACGGGGAACAGGGTATTTCTCCGAGTCCCTATACCAAATTCATTGCCGGAGATTATCGTCATGCGCCGCATATCCGTATCTGCTATTTCCCGTTTCGCCCTTGCTGGAGCCCTACTCGCGGGCGGTCTGTCACAACCCGTTCTCGCACAGGATGAAGCCGGTGCTGATGATGATCAACTCGGTACGATTGTCGTCACCGCACAGCGGCGCGAAGAGAACCTGCAGGACGTACCGCTCTCAATCTCAACACTCAGCGATGACAAGCTCGCTGCCATCGGTGCCGGTGGTCAGGATGTCCGAGCCCTTTCCTCTCGCGTACCGAGTCTGGTGGTCGAATCCTCTTTCGGCCGGACCTTCCCGCGCTTTTACATTCGCGGTCTTGGCAATACCGACTTTGACTTTAACGCCGCCCAACCGGTCAGCCTCGTCTATGATGATGTCGTTCTTGAAAACCCGATCCTCAAAGGCTTCCCGATTTTCGATCTCGAGCGCGTCGAAGTCTTGCGCGGACCGCAGGGCACGCTCTTTGGCCGTAACACACCAGCGGGTATCGTGAAGTTTGACTCGGTTAAACCGGGCAATGACGTCAGCGGCTATGGCCGGATCAGCTATGGTCGCTTCAATGCGGTCAATGCCGAGGGCGCTGTGACGCTGCCATTGATCGACAATGTCCTGTCTGCCCGCATCTCGGCTCTCTATCAGCGTCAGGACGACTGGGTGGACAATACCAACCCGTCAGCGCCCGAAAATAACGCCTTTGAAGGTTATGACGAATTTGCCATTCGCGGGCAGCTTTTGTTCACGCCAACCGATGAGCAGGAATTACTGATCACCGGCCAGTATCGCGATCTGGAAGGCACCGCGCGCGTGTTCCGCGCCAATGTGTTTACCCGCGGACAATCCGGCCTCAACGATGATTTCGAGCGCGATGAAGTTGCCACCGACGGCCAGAATGAGCAGAATGTTGAAACCTATAATATCGCCGCGCGCTATAGCTATGATTTTGGCCCGGTTTCACTGATTTCGGTCACCAGCCTGTGGGGCGGTGATGCCACATCGGTTGGCGATGTCGATGGCGGTTTCGGTGCCAATTTCCTGCCACCCGCACTATTTGGTCCGGGCGACATTCCCTTTACGGCAGAGACCCGCGACAGCGTTCCCTTCCTGACCCAGTTCACGCAGGAAGTGCGTCTTGAAAGCAATGGTGATGGCCCGTTCAACTATCAGGCTGGCTTCTTCTATTTTGACGAACAGTTGCGCATCGACAGTGAGAATTATTCCACCCTGGGTGATCCGCTGAACGCGCCCGGCGGCATCAATATTTTCGTGCGCCAACGTCAATCCAGCGAAGCCTTTGGCATATTTGGTGCGGTCACGTTCGATATCACGGACCGACTAAGCATTTCCGGTGGTCTGCGCTATAATGACGACAAGCGCGACTATAGCGTTGTGCGGTCTCAGGACACGCAATTCCCGACCTTCCTGCAAAACCCGCTCGGCACGGTCACCCGCTCGGTCAGCGATGACAACCTCACCTGGGACGCCAGCATTACCTACGCGGCCAGTGATGATATCAACCTCTATGCGCGCGTCGCCAAAGGCTATCGCGCACCGAGCATTCAGGGCCGGATTTTGTTCCCGCCAGCAACGGCGACCCCGTTGGAAGATGGTGTCACGATCGGCGATTCCGAAACCATTCAATCCTATGAAGCGGGTGTCAAAGCCACAGTCCTTGATGGTCGCGGTCGGATCAACCTCAACGGCTTCCTTTATAATCTCAACGATGCGCAGCTCACTGCGGTCGGCGGCGGCATTAACGCGAACCGGCTGATCAACGCGAACAATGTTCGCGGCTATGGTTTTGAACTGGATACCGAATTCAAACCGATCCCCGAGCTGCTGCTGAGTGCCAGCCTTAGCTATAATAATACCGAGATACGGGATAATGGCCTGACGACAGCCGCTTGCGGCGCGACCCGGGTTGATACCTTCCCGGATGTATCGCTTTGCACCATCCTCGATCCGGTTGTGACGCCAGCAGCACCCTTCTCGGCCGCCATCGTCAACATTGACGGCAACAGCCTGCCGCAAAGCCCGCGCTGGATTGCCAACTGGACGGCCCGTTATTCCATTCCGGTCGGCGATGGCGAAGTCTATGCCTTTACCGATTGGTCCTACCGTTCGAAAATCAACTTTTTCCTCTATGAATCGGTAGAGTTTCAGGATGGTGGTCAACTCGAAGGCGGCCTGCGCATCGGTTATCAGACCGACAGCTTTGATGTCGCTGGTTTCGTCCGCAACATCACCAATGATGAATCGGCAGTAGGCGGAATTGATTTCAACAACCTGACCGGCTTCGTCAATGAACCGCGGATATGGGGCATTGAAGCCGGGTTTAAGTTTTAAATTCCCCGCAATAATTACCGTTCGTCCTGAGCCTGTCGAAGGACAGCCCCAGGCCATAGCAGCACTTCGACAGGCTCAGTGCGAACGGATGCGGTTAGGATGATTAAATCCCGCGGTTGAGGCAGCCCTAAAACTCAAACGCCGATTGCCCCGCCGCACCCGCCGACGCTTCTTCCGCCGCCTCAACCACACCCTCAAGGTTCGCCAGCGTCAGGCCCAATAGCCGCACGCCATTTTCGACCGGCATAATGCTGGCGAGCAATTCGCGGCCTATATCGGCAAACTCGGCCTTGCCCTCGACATTGCGTTCCAGCGATTTTGACCGGGTGATCTGGCGAAAGTCGGCATATTTGGCCTTAAGCGTCACCGTCCGGCCGCGGGCACCGGATTTCTCGATACTGTTCCAGACGATATCGATAATTTTCTCCATCGCTTCTTCCAGATCCGTATCACTGACCAGATCTTCGCCATAAGTGCGTTCACCGCCAACCGATTTGCGGATGCGATTGGGTTTCACTTCGCGGTGATCGACACCGCGGGAAGCGCGAAAGAGATAGCCGGCCGACTTGCCAAAATGCTGGCGGAGAAAATCCTCTGACTGCGCTTTGATATCCGCCCCGGTATGGATATTGAGCTTCGCCATCCGCTCGGCCGTCTTTGGGCCGACACCGAAAAACCGCCGCACGGGCAGTTGCGCGACGAAATCCGCGCCCTGATGTGGTTTGATGACGCAAATCCCGTCGGGCTTGTTCTGGTCAGAAGCGATTTTGGCGATAAACTTGTTATAGCTCACCCCGGCACTGGCGGTCAGCTGGGTCTGTTTTTTGATCTCTGCGCGGATCATTTCTGCAATCCGCGTCGCGTTGCCAATGCCCATCTTGTCTTGCGTCACATCAATATAGGCCTCGTCGAGCGACAGCGGCTCGACCAGATCGCTATGGGAACGGAAAATCGCGCGGATTTGCTGGGAAACCTCGCGGTAGACATCAAAGCGGTGTTTAACGAAAATCAGGTCAGGACAACGCCGTTTCGCCGTCACGGACGGCATGGCGGAACGCACACCGAATTGTCGCGCTTCATAGCTGGCCGCTGCGACCACGCCGCGTGCCGCCGAGCCACCGACCGCGACCGGTTTCCCGCGCAGCTCCGGATGATCGCGCTGTTCCACACTCGCAAAAAATGCATCCATGTCGATATGGATGATTTTGCGGATGCCGAGTTGTTCGCTCATCTGCCCTCTGAGACCGCCTGACGATAACGCGCCATCATCGCAGGTGGCACGTCCATTTTGATCATCGGCGGGAAGCTCGCCCGCGCACCACAGCTGGCAAAGCTCGTGCCTGGCAATTCCTCGTCGGCGCGCAACCTGCCGGCGCGATAGACTTCAATCCGCCCATCATGATAACGGAGCACCTGAAATTTTCGGGTCAAGCCCTCTTGTGTTCCGGACAGGCTATACCAGCCGGTCGCCGCATCAAAGCGGAGGCCTTTTGCCTCCAGAGTGCAAAGATGCGCATTGGCGCCGACTGCATCGCCATAAGCTTCCAGACTGCCGTCCGTGCTACGTTTGACCAACAGGCTCGCGCGTGCCTCGCCTGCCAATATAGGGACCAATTGCGCGTAGCTGGGCGACTGCGCAACATCCCCGGTCAACGGCAGCACCTCTTCAAAGAACAAAACTTCCTCGCCGGATTTCAACCAATCCGGCTCGCCCAAAAGTCCGATTAATTGACCGGCACGCTCATCATATGCCCTGCGCAGGCAATCGGCAGGATATTGCTCAGCACCGCAGGCATTGCGCTGTTTCAGCCACGCTTTCTGGCTGGCCTTTACGCTGCGGTCCTGCTTGCGAGCCAGGCCATAAAGCGCCGCCACCTGCCGGTCAGATTGCCGCATATCGCCATTATATTCCCCGCAAATTTCTTTCTCGACAGCGGTTCCGGCTCTGGCGCAATCAAAGGATGGCGCATCATTGTCCGCCGCCGCCAGCGCCGATGCCATCAGCACCGCCCATGTTTCGGGCAACACCATGACCTTTTGATCTCCGCCAGCGATAAATACGGCTCCCATATTGGATGCGTCTTTAAAATCGGTTAGCTGGCGCGGGCTGATGATCGTTTGGTTCAAGACCGCGCCGGTCAGGTTGGCGTCATAGAAACCAAAGCTGCTCAAATCGGCAAAGGCCAATTTGGTCCCCCGCGCGCTGATGCCGCTTCTTGCCAGCGGACAGCCATCGCTGACCGTGATCCCGCAATCAAATTTGAAACCGGTCAAGTCGGCGGCGTCGATATTCAGCCCCTCGACATCTCCCTCCCAGCCACCGTCCAATTTGCCGCTGCTCCAGTCTGCAGCCTTGGCATCAACGTGGGTGAACACGCTGCTGCGGATCAGGATATCCTGCATTCGAGCGCCGATCATCCCGGCTGACTTCATATTCGATTTAATGAAACCAAGACCCGGAGCCCTTGTTCCGGTCCAGTCCGAACGGCTGAGGTCGCTTTCCACAAAACAGATGTTGGACAGTGCCACACCGGTAAAATCCCACCCGGAAAAATTGCCACCCTCGATCAGGATAGTCTTGTCACCAGCAGCTTCAGAATAGTCCGCGATCTGCTCTGGCGACTTGATTTGGGTGCCATCATAGGTCCGCATTCCTTCTGCCGCACGTTCGCCATCGCCGCCGCCATAGATATGACCATAAGCATATTGGCAGCCCGGCACGGGCGGGGTTGGCAATTGGGCGGAGGCGGGCGCAGTACCGGCAAGCAGCGCAAGAACAGAGCCTAAAAGCAACAATATGGTGCGCATGTCAAAAATACCGCAAACTCCCTGTTCATATGCTCACCTATAGCATTTTCACCTATAGCCACGATGAATATTAGTTGCCATAGCCCGCCGGTGAATAACAAGTCTCTCCCTTTCCCGATTGGTCGCGTCGAGCTGATCATCATGATGGCCAGCCTGATGTCGCTCAATGCGTTGGCGATCGACATCATGCTGCCGGCGCTCGGTCTGATTTCCGATGATTTTGGGCTAACGGGCGAGAATGACCGGCAATGGATCATCACATCCTATATCTATGGCATGGCCATCGGGTCGATCCTCTATGGATCGCTGGCGGATCGTTATGGCCGGAAACCGGTACTGTTGGTGACCACCGCCATTTATGTCGGCTTTGGCATCCTCTGCGCGTTTAGCGAAAGCTATGACCTGCTGCTCACCGCGCGGTTCATTCAGGGATTGGCGGCTTCCGCCATGGGCGTGCTTGCCAACAGCATCATTCGGGATCGCTACGAAGGTGATGCGATGGCGCGGACGATGTCGACCATCATGATGGTGTTTATGGCCGTGCCGGTGCTCGCGCCGATGCTGGGCCAGCTGGTGCTGGTTTTCGCACCGTGGCAGATGATTTTTATCGTCCTGTCCGCCATCGGGGCCTTGGCGCTGCTGTGGTTGCTCATCCGTTTGCCCGAAACACTGCAACCTGAAGACAAAACACTGATCAATCTGTCGTCAGTGACCAGCGCCTGGGCCAGCGTGATGTTGCACCGCAATGCGCTTGGCCATGTTCTCGCCAGCGGCCTGATGATGGCGCCGCTATTTGCCTTCATCGCGTCGGCGCAGCAGATATTTTTCACCACCTTTGATGCGGCTGATCTGTTTGTTTTCATCTTTGCGGCGAATGCCATTGCCATGGCTTTGGGTAATTTCATCAACAGCCGGATCGTCATGCGCTTTGGCGCGCGCCGGGTATCGCAGGCGGCGCTTTTATTCTTTATCTTCATCGCGATCATTCATTTGGCGATAACGCTGGCGGGATGGCTGACCATGACGCTATTTGTGATTTTGCTCGCGACTTCCATGGGCATGGTCGGCTTTACCGGCGCGAATTTCAGCTCAATCGCCATGCAGCCCTTTGGCAAAACCGCTGGCGTGGCTTCCTCGTTTCAGAATTTTACCCGGACCCTGCTATCCGCCGCAATCGGCGGGGCGATTGGCCTGCAATTTGATGGTACGACCCTGCCGCTTGTCATCGGGTTTTTCTTTTGCGGCATTGCGGCTTTTCTGTTTATCCTGTGGGCCGAGAACGGCGTTCTTTTCCGCCGCGTTCAGACAGGGGCAAAGAAAGAACCTCTAAGGACGACCGAACAGACATTATAGGGTGACGACATGACAGGATTATCAATAGCGAAAACGGCCATATTGGTTGGCGGGTTATTGGCTGCATCTCCAGCATTGGCCGCTGATTCCATCAACGGCAATTGGATCACGCAAGACAAGGATGCCATCATCAAAATCGGCAAATGCGGCGATACGGTCTGCGGTCGCATTTTGAAATATCTCGTCACCCCGCCCAATGGCGTGGGCCAAAAAGACGTCAACAATCCCAACAAGAAACTGCGCGACCGTAAGATTCTTGGCATTGCGATTCTGACGGGATTCAAGCCCGATGGCAAAATCTGGCGCGGCAAGGTTTACGATCCCAAGAGCGGCAAAACCTATCGCTCGGAAGTGAGCCTTATGTCGCCAACAAAGCTGAAGATGAAGGGCTGTATCGGGCCGTTTTGTCAGGGTCAGAACTGGACTCGCGCGAAATAGCCAGCGGGCGTTACTTCTTCTCCATCTGTTCAATCCACTCGCTGAGCAAAGCCGCGCCTTCTTCATGCACCAATGACCGGCCGACTTCCGGCATTGCCACACCTGGCTCTAGGCTTTTGAGCCGGTGCATCATGATGCTCTGATCCGGCTCGCCCGGTGCAATCGCAAAGGCAAAGCCGCCGCTGCCGCGTCCGGCGGCAACCGGGCGCTTGCCGACACCCAGATGGACCGGCGATTCTTCCTCATAGGTCAGAAACAGCCCGCTATTGCTCGCCGAGCCTTCCCGGTTGTGGCAATGGGCGCAGTTAATATCGAGATAGGCGCGCGCCCGGCTTTCCAGCGGCATCGCTGCATTGGCAAAGTCCGGTATCGGCGGATGATCGCGGCCCGGCTGTTCCAGCATCGCGTTGCTCAGCAACATATCGAGCGTATCATGCGTCAGGTTGCGCATTTTCGGGCCAATCGGCACCACAGCGTTGGAAAGCGAATGGCATTCCTTGCACTGGTTCTTGTTCGGCACGGCATAGCTGATGTCGCGCGCGTTGCCGGACGGATCGGTAAAGCGCACCGGAATCCGGGTTCCCGACACCTTAAGCGTCGCCTCGGTCTGCTCGGCATTCCACACATAGGGCAAGGCAATCCAGCCGTCGGCGCGGTGCAGCAGCACCCGGGTCTCGAGCAGCCGGTCTTCCCCATCAATCTTGTAACCGAAGCTCTTGATCAGAGCAGAACCAACCGGAAATTGCAGCCGGCCGTCACCATCGGCCACGGCCTGCTGCCCTGCGGGAATATAAATATAGCGATATTTCTCGGCATAGTCGGTGAACAAGGCGCTATTGAGCCGGTAGAGCTTAACGCCCTTATTGGGCGTCCAGCCAGCGGCATCGGTAAAGAAACCATATTCCGAGAGCTTTTTGGGCATGCCAGCCGCCATAATCACCGCATCGGACACCGGTGCTATTGGCTTTGTAGGCGCGGCGCTGACCGCAAAACCGGCAACGCAAAGGGTAATGGCGGCAAGGAAGGTTCGCATTATTTCAGTGCCGCCTCCATCGAGGCAGGCAGGACGATGGGTGACAATGCGACGGCCTCGCCTGCCCCGCGTTCTGTATCGAGCGTTGGCTTCGCTTCCGTGGGGGACTGACCGACTTTTGTCAGCCCGAGATTGAGGATCGCAACCGCATCATTGACAATCAGGCCTGTCCCGAGACCATCATAAACAATCGCCGGAAGCGCGCCGCCAAAAGCCGCCGCCAATTGCTCGCCGCCATCGAAATCCGGGGCAAAACCGGCGCGGCCATAGACATTATCGGCGATATAGACATCGCGCGGTGTCGGGTCATAATTGGCATCGTCAAAACTCTGCGTATAGGCGACCACCATCACATTGGTCGTGCCATTGTTGATCATGGCATTTTCGACCACCTGCACGTTGCGGTTGGCCATCACCATCACGCCGGTGCCGGCTGGAACGCTGGCGACGATATTGCCCTCTGGCGCAAAGTTATCGGTATTGTTGTTGATGATCGCATTGCGCGCGACGAGCACATTATGCCCGCCCATTTGCGGCAGGTTCGGCAGGTCGAAAACCAATATGCCGCCGGTATTTTCGGTAACGAGATTTTCGGTAACTTCGGCATCAAAGCTGTTTTCGATCTCGATCCCCGCGACATTTTCGATTGCCGTGTTACGGCGGACAATGATGTTTTTCGACTGACCAACATAGATACCAGCGTCAGACGCACCGCGCACCACGCTGTCCTGCACCAATATGTCGCTCCCCTCGACCGGGTAGATGCCATAGGCGCCATTGGTCGCCTTTGGTCCGCCAGTCCATTCGACGCGGATCGCGTGATAAACAATCCGGTCCGCGCCCTTCGACTTGATCCCGTCGCCCTTACTATCCTCAACCGCAAAATCGCGCAGCACGACATCATCAGAGGTGACCAGCAAGCCTTCACCCGCGCCCAATTGTCCGGCGAAGCTGAGAATGCTTTTGTCCATCCCGGCACCGCGCACCGTCACATTATCCACATCGAGGGAGAGCCCGTCCGTTAGCGCGAATGTCCCTGCCCCCAGCTCGACAATATCACCGGGCTCGGCAAGGATCAGTGCTTCCTGCAATCGCTCCTGCGCATCGGCACCGGCTTCGACAGTAATGGTTTTTGCCAGCGCTGGCATGGTACAGCATAAAGCAGTGACGGCTAATAACGTGCGGATCATATCTCTCTCCCATTTGGCGAGATAATGACGCAAATTTGATCGCTTGCCAAGAGCATTGACAGGGATGTCAGTAGGCTAGGGAAAAAGGGCCGACCGTGCTCGGTATGTGATGCGGAGCATAGCATGGGAAGGCGTAGCAACATCTCAGCGCTCCGCATCAAGTGCTGGGCACGTCAGCGGCGGCGAAAAAAGAGAGTCGAGGCCTAATAACCAACGCCAATTTCTATTGTTCATTATCGAAGATAGCTACCGTAACGGTTGGGTTTCGTTATAGAATTCGATGGAAAGACGAAGGGTTTCGACAAACGTTTATCGCAAGCCACCAGGCAAACATCAAAATATGATAAGTGCGATCAACGTCATATGTTTAAGGATAACCAACATGAAAATCTTATTCGCGATTGGCACTTTGGGAATGATCGCAACAGGGTTTTCTGCCTCCGCGGCGGCCAGCGATCCTGCGGTCTCGACCAGTGAGGCCAACAAAGCCATCGTTCTTGAGGTTTTTGAAGCGCTTGAATCAGGTGATCTGACAACACTGGAGCGATATTTTGACACCGAAAGCGACGTTATTCTGGGAATGGAGACGCGTAAACGCGGCGGACCTTACGAGCATTTCCGAGATGCCGCAGCGTTCCCCGGCTCGCTGTCCGATGTTTCTGTTGAGGTCGAGCACGTGCTGGCGGAAGACGATAAGGTGGCGATCCAATCGCTCATCTGCGGGAACCATGCCAAGCCAATCCTGGGTTTCGAACCGACCGGCAAGCGATTATGCTCGCGCTACATCAATCTCTATACGCTCCGCGCAGGGCAGATTATCAGCAATTCGGTCAGTGTTTATCGCGACCAGCTCATTGATCAGCTTGAGGCGAACAAAACGGGGTAACTCTTGATCCCTGCCACAGAAATAATTCCCCGCGCCTTTATCTCGATAGTCTCTAGCGTACAGCGCTGGCGGCAATTGGCTTCGTCGCATTCACGGCAAAGCCGACGCTAGAAAAAGCGCTTTCCTACAGGGATCGGCTTGTGATAATCTCACGCAGTTCTTTCTCAGCTGTCGATATTCATCCGGCGTTCCGGCCTATTTTCGTTCCCGGAATCCGGGAAAATTTTTAAGGCTATTCTGTGTCGAAGCTGTAGAAACTCGCCGAGGCCGCCCAACCGGAAAACGATTTAACTGCCTGAAATATAAAGATTTCCCGTTGATCGAAGCCAGTAGTGCTAAGCGTCCGCCAAAATCCAGTCGACCGCCGCGTCCGCATGGATTTCGGTGCTGTCATAGATGGGCAGAATATTCGCCTTGGCATCAATGATCAGGTCCAGTTCGGTACAGCCCAGGACAATCGCTTCAACCTCTTGTTTGGCGATATTGGTGATGAAGGTTTTCATCGTCCGTTCCGAATCACGTTTCACTTTGCTGAACATCAGCTCCTCGTAAATAATCCGGTCAATCTCCTCGACACGATCTTCATCCGGTGGGGTTAGCGTGATGCCTTTGCCGACCAGTCGTTTGCGGTAAAAGCCTTCTGTCATCACATTGCGCGTGCCCAGCAGTGTCGCGTTCTTGATGCCATCCGCGACCATCTTGTCGCCAACGCAATCAGCAATATGCAGGATCGGTACGCCAACTTCAGGCTGCACTTGCTCGTAGATTTTGTGCATGGCGTTGGAGCAGATGAGAACTGCGGTCGCGCCGGAGGCTTCCAACCGCTTGGCCGATCGGGTCATCAGACCCGCTGCTGCTTCCCAGTCATCATCCGACTGCAACCGGGCATAATCGTTAAAGTTGACGCTTTCGATGAGCATATGCGCGCTCGCAAAACCGCCCAGCTTGCGCTGCACTTCACTATTGATTCGGCGATAATAGGATTCGGTGGACACCCACGACATCCCGCCAATCAGGCCAATTTTACGCATGGAATACTTCCCCGACAGAGTTACAGGCTGCCTCGGGAATCAGATCATCCTAAAGCGCCTTTACAATGTCCTCGCACATTTTCTTGGCATCGGACAGTAGCATCATGGTCTGATCCATATAAAATACTTCATTATCAACGCCAGCATAGCCAACACCGCCCATGGAGCGTTTGATGAAGAAGATGGTCTTGGCTTTTTCAACATCAAAGACCGGCATGCCGTAAATGGGCGAGCCCTTGTCGGTCTTCGCCGCCGGGTTGACCACATCATTGGCACCGATAATGAATGCCACATCGGCCTGGGCAAACTCGCTGTTTATATCTTCCAGCTCAAACACCTCGTCATAAGGCACATTGGCTTCGGCGAGCAGCACATTCATATGACCCGGCATCCGGCCAGCGACCGGGTGAATGGCATATTTGACGTTCACGCCTTCTTCTTTGAGCATATCGCCCATTTCCCGCAATGCATGCTGGGCCTGCGCCACCGCCATACCATAGCCGGGAATGATGATGATATTTTCCGCCTGCTTCATCATATAGGCCGCGTCTTCCGCACTGCCGCGTTTCCACGGACGGTCGATTTTTTCAGCGCCATCAGCGGAACCGCTGCTGTCCGCACCAAAGCCACCGGCAATAACGCTGATGAAGCTGCGATTCATGGCCTTGCACATGATGTAAGACAGAATCGCACCGGACGAGCCAACCAGCGCGCCGGTAATGATCATGGCTGTGTTGCCAAGCGTGAAGCCCATCGCCGCTGCGGCCCAGCCGGAATAGCTGTTCAGCATCGACACAACGACTGGCATATCCGCGCCGCCAATCGGGATGATCAGCAGGAAGCCGATGATAAAGGCCAGCGCAAGTATGATCCAGAAGACCATCGCCGTTTCCGCCGTTGGCAGGATCGCGAAATAGGCGGTCAAGCCGATAATACCTGTCAGCACGCCAAGATTGATCACATGGCGGCCTGGCAGCATGATCGGCGCGCCGGACATATTGCCGTTGAGTTTCAGAAAGGCGATAACCGAACCGGAAAATGTAATCGCGCCAATGGCAACGCCCAGCCCCAGTTCAACGCGGCTGACAACCAGTATCTCGCCGGCATTGTCCAATATGCCAAAGGCACCGGGATTGAGATAGGCTGCGACACCGACCAGCACCGCCGCCATACCGACCAAGCTATGGAAACCCGCCACCAGTTGGGGCATGTCGGTCATCGCGATCTTGCGCGCGAAGATGAACCCGAAACCGCCACCAATGGCAATCGCAACGCCGATTTCCGGCAGGCTGGCAATGTCATGGGTGATCAAAGTGGTGACCACGGCAATCAGCATACCGATCATGCCATAGCGGTTACCCGCACGGCTGGTTTCCGGTGATGACAGGCCACGCAGAGCGAGAATGAACAATATGCCAGAGATCAGATAGGCCACGGCAACCCATGGATTTACCGCTTCACCGGATGCTGCCATGGCCGGCGTTGAAAATGCCAGTGCACCTGCAAAGGCAGGTGCCCATCTCCACAGCTTGCGTCCAGACGCAACAGCAGGAGATGGACCCCGGATCAAGTCCGGGGCACGAGTAACGGCGTTTGCTAGATGATCACGGCGCATTATTTGCGCTCCTTTTTCTTGTACATTGCGAGCATCCGCTCGGTCACGGCAAAGCCGCCAAATATGTTCACGCTGGCCAGAACAACGCCGACCAGACCCAGCCATTTCGCGGTCTGACCTCCATCAGCTTGCGACCCCGCGGCGGCTGCAATCAACGCCCCGACAATGATCACCGAGCTAATCGCATTGGTCACCGCCATTAGCGGTGTGTGCAAAGCCGGCGTCACCGACCAGACGACATAATAGCCCACAAAACAGGCCATCACGAAGATTGAGAGAATTGATATAAAGTCCATTTTAAATGCCTCCTAGTTCGCCAGAAGGCGCTCATTCACAACTTTACCGTCTTTGGTCAGCCGTATGCCAATCGTCACTTCATCGTCATCGGGCAGCACAGGCCGCTTGGCCTCTTCATCCCAATAGGCGCTGAGGAAATTATAGAGGTTACGGGAGAATAAAGCCGAGCTATCGGCTGCCATGCTGGATGGCATATTATTCGCACCAACAATCTTGACGCCATGTTTTTCGACCACTTGGCCGGCAACTGCGCCTTCGACATTACCGCCTTGCTCAGCGGCGAGATCGACAATCACGCTGCCCGTGCGCATCGTCGCGATCTGGGCATCGCTGATCAGGCGCGGGGCTGGACGTCCGGGGATCAGCGCGGTCGTGATCACGATATCCTGCTTGGCGATATGCTTGGATACCAGTTCAGCCTGTGCCTTCTGATATTCCTCGCTCATTTCGGTGGCGTAACCGCCGGTGCCTTCGCCTTCGATGCCAGCGACATCTTCGACAAAAATGGGCTTCGCGCCGAGCGATTGAATCTGTTCCTTGGTCGCGGCCCGTACATCGGTTGCCGATACCTGCGCGCCGAGACGCCGGGCCGTTGCAATCGCCTGCAAGCCAGCAACGCCAACGCCCATCACGAAACATTTGGCCGCAGACACCGTGCCAGCAGCCGTCATCATCATGGGAAAAGCGCGGCCATAATGGGAGCCTGCTTCAAGCACAGCCTTATAGCCGGACAGGTTCGATTGGGACGACAGAATATCCATCGACTGCGCACGCGTAATCCGCGGCATGAATTCCATGGCCAGCGCGTCAATGCCGAGCTTGGCATATTCATCAACCCGCGCTCTTTCCCCAAAGGGATTAAGACTGGCCACCAGCCAGGCGCCTTTTTTCATACCCTTGAGCGATTTGGGATCCGGTCCCTGCACGCCCAACACAATATCGGCATCTTTCAGGACCGCAGCGCGGCTGCCGATGCTGGCCCCTGCCGTTTCATAATCGGCATCTGTCACCGAGGCGGATAGGCCCGCGCCTTTTTCGACCGCCATGCTAGCGCCCAGTGCCGTGAACTTCTTCACCGTCTCCGGGGAAGCACTAACCCGCCGTTCGCCGTCGGCGAGTTCTTTCAATACCGCTATTTTCAAGGATTATTCCAATCAGGTAACAAGAAGAATGATGACCAATATCGTCACCAGGGCCGTAATTATCGAACCGATTTTCATCCAGCCCAAAAAGCGTCCATAAGTTTCTTCTGCAGATTTCATATTATTGTCAGAAGCCATGATTCCTCCAAATATTCGAATAAAGATTGCCGCTGCTCTAACCATATATATCGCATCGCTCAAGACCCAGCAGCCTGATTTATCCTAATAAGAGTGATAGAAAATATCAGCCCTTCTTAATCCGGTCTTTACCCCTCGTTGTTACAGAATTGGTTCATTCTGGCACATATGGGATAAAAATGGCTCAAAACGGCACGAAATTGCTGATGTTAATCGATGATGAGCCGGCACAATGCCGGTTAATATCTGCTCTTGCATCCCGGGCCGGTTATCGCACCATATTTGCGCGCGATGCCGAAACCGCCATTGCCACGCTGGGCACACAAGATGGCATGATGCTGGATGCTATCATCCTGGATAATTGGGTACCCGGCTCCGAAGCGACCGATTTAATTGCCGAACTCAAATCCCGACGTCCGGCTCTGCCGATATTGATGCTCACCGCCGTTGGTACAATTACCGAGGCGGTTGATGCCGTGCGGGCCGGAGCGACCGATTATCTAATCAAGCCCGTTGCGCCCGAACAAATGCTGCAGGCCCTCACTGCTGCAGTGGAAAGCTCCAAAGAAACGGGAGAGTTGCAGCCGCTGACCGAGAAAATCTCGGCGCCGCTTGAATTTGAAGAAATTGTCGGCGCAGCGCCGGCCTTTCGCGCCGCGCTTGCGATCGCCGCCAAAGCGGCACGGGCACGCGTACCGGTTCTGATTGAAGGAGAAGGCGGCGTTGGCAAAGAAGTCATCGCTGATGCCATTCACGCGGCCAGCCCGCGGTCGAAGCTTCCGATGTTGAAAATCAATTGCGGAGCTATCACGGGAAACCTACTCGATTCGATTCTTTTCGGTCATGAAAAGGGAGCCTTTACCGGGGCCTTTGATCGCAAAATCGGCCTGCTGCAGCAGGCCGAAGGCGGCACAATTTTCCTGGATGAGGTTGATCGGATTCCAGCCGAAACACAGGTGCGCCTGCTCCGTTTCCTCAAATCATCGGAAATCCAGCCGCTCGGCAGCCCGAACAGCTTTCAGATTGATGTCCGCATTATCGCCGCAACCAACCGCCGGCTGGAGCAGGAAGTGAAAAGAGAACGCTTCCGCGAAGATCTCTATTACCGGATGAATGTGGTGCAACTCACCATCCCGCCGCTGCGCGACCGTACCGGCGATATTCCGGCCCTGGCTCGTCATTTTCTTTCGCGCCTCGCGCTGCAACCCGGGCTACGCAGCCTTGGCATTACGGATGAAGCGCTGAATTTGCTGCGCAGCTATCAATGGCCGGGCAATGTCCGTCAGCTGCAAAGTGTATTATTCCGCGCCGCTGTAATGTGCGACCGCGATGCCCTTACCTGCGAGGAATTTCCGCAGATTGCTTCATTTGTAGCAGAGTCGGACGATGCCCACCCTCACTTGCTGAGCAGCCCCGAAGGCATCGGCATTACCCTATATATGGAAGACGGCAATTTACGCCCGCTTGAGGAAATAGAAGCCGACGTTATTCGCCTGGCGATCGGCCATTATCGCGGGCGGATGACCGAAGTGGCGCGCCGCCTCGGCATTGGTCGATCGACGCTTTATCGTAAGCTAGCCGATCTCGGAATCGACAACGCTGCCTAATTGGGTGGCTTGGGCACGCGACCTCATCTTCTCAGTTGAAGTTTACCGCGCTACTCCCTAAGTCTAGCGAATATGAAAAACATGCGATCTCCATTCTCGATTGGTGTTGCCCTCACGGCAGCGTTGCTTCTTTCCTCTTGCGGCAAACAGGAAGCCGTTGGCGATGTTCCGTCCAGCGAAGAACTGGCGAAACAGGCCGACGCCGCCAGCAAAGCGATTCGGGATGAAGAGGCGGCTGCAAATGCCGATGGGGCTGCACCTGCTGTCGATAACACTGCGATGACCAGCTATGCCAATGCGCTGCGCGGATTTTCTATCATGGTCCCGCAAGACTGGCCTGTTGACGAAAATGCTAGCGATGACAATGGTCAGGTCTTTAACGACGCCGAATCAAAAGCCGTGCTCACCGCCGGCTGGATTGAAAACCGGGAAGATGCCGACTTGACAGCTGCGGTCAAAACTCTGGAAGATGCTGGAGAAGGCATGACCGGTGAATATGTCAACGAAAACGAATATCGCGCCTCTGGTTTTATCGATGAAGGCAGCAAAACTGCTCAGCGCATCTTGCGCAAACCTGACGGTACAATGATCAAGGCTGCAATCACCTATCCGGCGGATAGCGCCGATGCGATCGATCCACTAGCCAAACAGATATTAGACAGCCTGACGCTGCAATAGCCGGTCTGCCATAGTTAGGCCGGGAAAAGCTGGTTTTAGCGGTCTAGTTTCGCATCCAGAAAGCCAGGAACCGGTCCATTCCAACCATCATCATCTGTGTTGTCGTCAGGCTCTCGCTTTGGCGCTTGCTTAGGCGGTTTCACGGATTTTTCAGCTGACTTGACAGACGGACTTTCCGGCTTGTTCGGTTGCTCAACCGTATGCTGCTTCTTGGGCTTGTCGCCCTTGGGCTTTCCACCCTTTGGTTTTTCTGCAGCCGGCTTTTTACCTGTCGGCTTCTTTTCTGGCGTGATCGACTTGCTGTCCCGAACCGGAAGCTTCATGCCCGTCAATTTCTCGATGCTATCAACATGCTCACTGTCACGATTGGTGACAAATGTGATGGCAATGCCAGTCGCGCCCGCACGGCCGGTTCGGCCGATGCGGTGAATATAATCATCAGGATGCCAGGGAATATCATAATTGACGACATGGCTGACGCCTTTGATATCCAGCCCGCGGGCGGCAACGTCAGACGCACACAATATGTTTATTTCGCCAGACTTGAAGCGATCTAACTCAGCAAGACGAGACGATTGATCCATGTCACCGTGAATTTGCCCGGCATCAAATCCATCTTTGCGGAGGTTCTCACATAGGTCGCGGACTTCAGTTTTGCGATTGCAAAAGATGATCGCTGTATCGACACCTTCATTATCCAATATGCCATAGAGCAGCTTGCGCTTTGCCTTGGGCGCGACATTGATTATCGATTGTTCTATTGATGTGTTAGCAGTCGCCGGCCGCGACACTTCTATCGACTTTGGATTGTTTAAAAACTGATCGGACAATTTCTTGATTGGTGGCGGCATCGTGGCCGAGAATAGCATCGTCTGACGGGTGGATGGCAATTTCGAGCAGATTTGCTCAATATCCGGAATGAAGCCCATGTCGAGCATGCGATCCGCTTCATCAATGACGAGAAGCTCACAGCCGGACATCAAAATCCGTCCGCGCTCAAACAGGTCCATCAATCGGCCCGGTGTAGCGATCAGAACATCTACGCCTTTTTCCAAAGCCTTAATCTGATCTCCCATCGAAACGCCGCCAATAAGCAGCGCCATGCTGAGATTATGGTTCTTGCCATATTTCTCAAAATTTTCCGCGACTTGTGCGGCCAATTCTCTGGTTGGCTCCAGGATCAACGAACGTGGCATACGGGCCCGTGATCGGCCGTGCGCCAGAATGTCAATCATCGGAAGCACAAAACTGGCCGTTTTTCCCGTACCAGTTTGTGCAATCCCGATAATGTCCTTCATCATCAGGACAGGCGGAATCGCCTGCGCCTGAATGGGGGTCGGTTCATCATAGCCTGCATCGGCTACCGCTTTTAGCAATTCGTCAGAGAGGCCGAGGTCGGCAAATTTCATAGTGTTTCCGGAAATAATGGTGCTATATTGCACGATACATGGGCTTGTAAAAGCCGCGTGGATGGATGGTGCTAAATGCAGCTTTTGTCAAGCTATCTAGCTATTGGCTCGGTCAGAAAATTGTCCCGGTAACCGCAGTCATTCCGGAACCAACTGCCGGAACCGGTCTATCTCACATTTTGAGCCAGTGCGTGAATGCAATATGTCACGGCCCGCGCAGATATTTCCATCACGGGATTTTTCCATGTAAAATCCGGAATAGAAGCTTCGGGCCTGGCATTTCTTCTCGAGCCGGGCCCTAATCTGTTTGCGGTCCTTCGTAACGAGATCGAGATAACGCTCACCAAATCTTTGAACGCCCAAAATGTCACTCATGGGTAAGCATTTGCCGATTTTTTTTTGTTCATATTTTGTGGGTTCAGAGCGGCGGCTGATATCTGCTAAGGCCGAGGAAAACACGGATCGACGGCGAGGCACCCGAATAATGACTCTTTTCTCGATACGTACCTGGGCAAACCGCTTTTCTACCGGAGCAACAAAAACACCATCCGTATCGGCAACAGCTGGGGTCGCTGGCGGTTCCGCAGTGGCGGGTACAGCCGACAGCAATGATGCATAGAGCAAAAGACTCACTGAAAACCCCTAGTTATCATCGCCATGCCTATAACAACGCCGATTGAACAATTGATGAACTATCGTTTCTGCTGGTATATTGGTGTTTTTGCGTAAAGCATCTATATTCTGAGAAATCCTAGAAAAATACCGGAGCAAATAATGTCGGAAACACCCGATTGGCTGAATAGCATGGCAGAAGTTGTAGGACCCAAAGGCTTTACCCGAGACGCCGAAGAGATGCAGCCTTGGCTGACCGATTGGCGCGGCCGATATACCGGCAAGGCTCTCGCGCTAGTTTCCCCAGCGTCCACTGCTGAAGTGTCCGATATTGTCAAAATTGCAGATAAACATTCGATTTCACTGGTGCCGCAAGGCGGAAATAGCGGCATGGCCGGCGGTGCGACTCCCGATAGCGAAGGCCAGTCCGTGCTGTTATCGCTCCGACGGATGAACCGGATTCGCGATATTTCAGCCGGTGACCAGCTTGCAGTCTGTGATGCTGGCGTCATTCTGCAAAATTTCCACGAAGCGCTCGGCGAGCATGGCCAACGGTTCCCGCTGACATTAGGCGGCAAAGGCTCGGCAACAATCGGAGGGCTGGTATCGACCAATGCCGGCGGTACTCAGGTTCTGCGTCACGGGACCATGCGAGCACTGGTTGCCGGACTGGAGGCGGTTTTGCCGGACGGGTCGATCTATGATGGTTTGGCGCCGCTTAAAAAAGACAATCGGGGGTATGACTTAAAGCAATTGTTAGTCGGCGGCGAAGGAACCTTAGGTATTGTGACGGCGGCCACTCTCAAAACGGTTCCCGCACTGATAGATCGATGTGTGGCATGGGCGGGCGTTGCCTCTCCGCAAGCCGCATATCAGCTTTTTCAGTTTCTGAATGCGCGCGAGAGTCAGTCTCTGGAAGGTTTTGAAATCATCCCGAAATCTTGCCTGGATGCGGTGCTCAAGCACATACCTGACACGAGGCGCCCGCTTGAGCATGGTACGCCCTGGAATGTGCTGATTGAAATAGTACGAGACCAATCCGACGCAACCGATCCGCGCGAGCTGACCGAAAGCCTGCTCGCCAAAGCGATGGATCAAGATCTGATCAGCGATGCCGCTATCGCTGCCAATGAAAGTCAGGCCGAAGCGTTCTGGAAGATACGGGATTCGATCTCGGAAGCGGAGCGTGCTGATGGGCCAGCCTTGCAGCATGATATCAGCGTCCCGGTTGCCCAGATGGCGGATTTCATCACCGAGGCCGGCGGCAAAATAGAGGCACACTTCCCGGGCACTGCGGTTACCGCCTTTGGCCATATGGGCGATGGCAATGTCCATTTCCATGTGAAAGCCCCGCCCGGCATCGCAGAACCTGCGATGGCCCTTGCATGGATGTCGAAATCCGCGCGGGCCATTTCGCCGATGGTTCATGATCTCGTTATGGCTTCCAATGGCTCCATTTCAGCGGAACATGGTATCGGTCAATCGAAGCGGGACGAGCTCGGGCGCCTGTCAGGTGATGCGCGGATGTTGACGCTCCGCTCGATCAAAGCCGCCATAGACCCAAAAAACATAATGAATCCGGGCAAGCTAGTTCCTCTTGCGTCCGGCACGCCAGCCTCTTAAAGCCGACTTAACAGATTATCATATTCCAACTTATTTTCGGAGAATTCATATGGCCAGCGCGCCTCAAGCCCAAGCCCTACCAATGTTTTACAAGGATCTTGTTCCGCTCAATTCGAAGGAGCATGCCAAGTGGCGAGTTAAGGGTCTGGATGATGCTTCGTTTATGCAGGAACAGCACGCGATTCCCCTGACCATTGACGAATTCTCCAATGCCGCTCGCAATTATCCGATTGTCTTCTCTGTTGGCGAAAACAGCGTCCCGCTTATCCTGATGGGGCTTAACGAAGGCGTGAATACGTTTATGGGCGAAGATGGTCGATTCAACCAGCCTGCCTATGTTCCTGCTTATGTGCGTCGTTACCCTTTCATGCTGGCGAAATTGCGGCCGGATGCAGACGAATTATCACTCTGCTTTGACCCCACGACCGGAGCCATTGGCGACTATAAAGAGGGCGAACCGCTGTTTGACAAAGACCAACCTTCTGAAAAAACAAAAAGTATTTTAGAGTTTTGTGAGCAATTCGAGCAAGCCGGCCAACGCACAGGTCAGTTTGTTGAGGAACTGAAGAAGCTGGACTTGTTGATGGAAGGCGAAGTCGCCATCCAGCAAACGGGTGTTGAGAAACCATTTGTCTATCGCGGCTTCCAGATGGTCAATGAAGAAAAACTCCGCGAACTGCGCGGAGACGAACTACGCAAACTGAACCAAAACGGCATGTTGCCTCTAATTTATGCGCATCTCTTCTCGCTCCAGATCATGCGCGAAGTTTTTGCAAAACAGGTTGAGGCTGGCAAAGTACCTCAGGTGACTGAAGCACCTGCTGCATAGTTTACCCATGATCAGATGATCGTAGATCTGTTGGTCCAGTGATCCCCATTTAGCAAAATGGCAGTCCGCCTGACTGTCGGCTTGTGGCTTGTTAGGCCCGTATTTACCTGATCAAACCGGTTAATAGCACAGAATCGGACCAATAAATTCGCATTTGGTCTTGCAACTCTTTACGGAAGAGACCACATTATTACGGTACTGGTCTACATCCCCCGATTGGATCAGTACCGGCATTCCTTGAATGCCACCTCCCTGAACCTTGGCCACCTCGCCGTCTCGGCGGGGTGGTTTTTTTCATCGAATCAATAAACAGAATTATTCCGCAGCGAGCAGAAACTGGCTGCTGACTTGGTCGACCAACTGGACAGCCAAATTCTTTATATGCTCTGCCATGATCGGCAATTGGCCACTGGGTTCCCGCAAAGAACTATCCAGATAAAAACCACGATCTACCTCTATCTGCAGAGCATGAATATCTCTTTCGATATTGCCATGCCGCTCCAAAATATACCCGCCGGCATAAGGATGATTCAGCTTAGCCTTGATCGCTGACTGCTGAAAAAAAGACATGGCCCGCTCCGAATAGCGTGAACCGGCACTTCGACCGAACCGGTCACCAATGACGATATCGGCGCTGCCCTGCTTCTCATCCAGCGAAGGCATACTGTGCAAATCCAGCAGAATAGCGCACCCAAATTTTAAACGCATGCGCTCCAACACGTCCGTGAGAATGTCGTGATACGGTTCATGACAGCCGTCCAGACGGCTATTTATATCGTCCCACTGCCATTTTTTCCGCCATAAGTTGCCGATTCCATGCAAACGGCTTGGGACCACACCCAACCCGCCGCGCACCTTTCGGCTCGGATTCGGTAATTGTGATAATGACAGTCCATCGACCATGTCCACGTCAACTTCCGACCGGTTGCGATTCAAATCTACCCATGCTCTTGGCCGCTGAGCGATAATGGCAGGAAAACCTGCAGCGATCGCTGGGATAGCAAGACGGTCTGCATAACGATCTTCCAACCGCAATAAATGGACTGCCGGCACCGCCAAGTTATCCATTATTTCATGGGGATAGACCCGGCCGGCATGGGGAACACTAAGCAATAGCGGAAATTGCAGATCATCAATATTTTGGCAAGAAAATGCTATGTCATCAGGCTTGGTCAGCATCAAGTTGTCGACTATATTGTCAGTGTTCATTCTATTGCCCAATATCGTATAAAAGTGCCCGGCAGAACCAAAATATTAAGAGATTTGCGCCTATGATTGAGTTTAGGCATAAGCACCACAGTTTTTAAGGCAATAGCGATAGGGAATGACCCAGCAAATGATAAGAATTCTCCTTGCGGAAGATGAACAGGCGATGCGCGAGCATCTTACACGCGCGCTGACAAAGTCCAACTATGATGTTGTGGCTGTAGATCGCGGGACAGCGGCACTGCCTTACCTCGAATCAGAGAAATTTGATTTGCTGTTAACTGATATTGTGATGCCAGAAATGGACGGAATTGAACTAGCGCAGCATTGCGCGAAAGTTTCTCCCGATACCCAAGTCATGTTCATTACCGGTTTTTCAGGCGTTACCTTGCGAGCAGGCGAATCGGTTCCCAAAGCAAAAATACTTTCAAAACCGTTCCATCTTAAGGACCTGGTTCTGGAAGTGCAGCGACTATTTGAACCGGATAGCATTGGCGAACTGAATTAAGTCTTGCACCCCGTCTAGGGGCTAGCTAGACGGCCTTCAGCGTGGGCGTATAGCTCAGTGGTAGAGCACTTCGTTGACATCGAAGGGGTCGGGAGTTCAACTCTCTCTACGCCCACCATTTTCCGAATTTCTGGATCAAGCAGCCAGCGCAATATGCGCGGCCAGATCCCGGCTTGGGGAACGGCCATGCCAAGCGGTATAGGCGCGGGTAAAGGCGCTCAGTTCGCTATAGCCCAATTTTGTGGCGATTTCGGATAATGACCGTGTCCCTTCGAGAAAATAAAGCTGGCAAGCATCTTTGCGCACCTGCTCCAATATCTGACGAAAGGATGCTCCTTCTGCGACAAGTTTGCGGCGCAATGTACGTTCCGCCATGCCAAAGGTCTCTGCAGCTGCATCTAAGCTCAGCCCAGACTTGTCCAGCAAATAGAACAGGTAGTCATAGCTAAGGCTCGCCAAAGGGATCACCCGGTTTTCGCCCGTCTGAAACCCACGGGGCGACACCTGTGCTGCCTGCTCTAATATTCGGTTGCGAAGGGGATTGGGACGATCCGCTACTTCCGGATAGACTTCCAGATAGGTTTGGGATTGATTGAAAAAACACGGCACCACTAAGGGATGATTCTCGATACCGACACATCCCTCACCACTCTTCGGTTCCCGGTACCTGAAAAAGGCCGCCTTGATAGGAGAAGTTCCATCATTGCTTACGCGACTTCCAATGCGTGACAAAATCGAGAAAATGATGAAAACTAGGTCTCTTGCATTATCGGAAGTGGAATCGCATACCAAACGACAAGCCGAGGCCGTCCGCTCCCATCTTAGCATAGTTCTGTTCGTACCAAAATCGATGGCTGCGGCTGCGGCCCGCATCACATCTTCGACCATTTCACCAAACATCGCTGCATAGCCGACATCGGAAAATCCAGTAGGCACCATTTCGCGGCCAATATCAGGAACGATATTAGTCCGGCCAAGTTCATTGGCACAGGCTTGGTATAACGCGGTTACAGAAGCGCTGTCGAACCGCCTTTTCGGATCACGCAATTTCGAATCGGTGATGTCCAATGCAGCCAGTAAGACAGGTTTGCGCGCGCCGAGATCATAGCAACTGCGGAAAACCTGGAATAAAAATTGTGACGAAACACTGATATCGTCTAGATCTGTCTGCCCCATCACAATAGCTAGGAGCAGAGCATTTAAAAGCTCAACATGCTTTCGACCAAGATGTAAAATTGACGACGAACAAGTCTTTTAAAGCATATTATAGAAAAATGCGGGATTCCAATGGCAGACGATCAATAGCGTATAACACTCGCGCCCCAGGTAAAACCGCCACCCATAGCTTCTAAGACCAGCAAATCACCGGGTTTTATCCGACCATCTCGAACCGCAGTATCAAGGGCCAATGGTACAGAGGCTGCGGACGTATTGGCGTGTTGATCCACCGTTTTGATCACTTTTTCAGGGGGCAACTTCAATTTCTTGGCTGTCGCATCCAATATCCTGGCATTGGCCTGATGCGGCACAACCCAGTCGACATTCTCCATATCCTCGCCTGCTGCATCCAACGCTTCTTTCAGCACCGATGACAGATTGACGACCGCATGACGAAAAACCTCTCGCCCCTTCATCCGCAACTTGCCAACAGTTCCCGTTGTGCCCGCCCCGCCATCGACGTAAAGCAACTGGTTATGCGCACCATCGGCATGCAGCCGGGTAGCGAGGACACCTTTATCGGTTTCCTCACCCGATAGAATGATCGCGCCTGCGCCGTCACCGAACAAGACGCATGTCGTGCGGTCTTCCCAATCCAATATGCGGCTGAACGTTTCGGCGCCAATCACAATCGCATTTTGCGCGCTGCCCGCGCGGATCATGCTTTCTGCAACGGACAAGGCGTACAGAAAACCCGAACACACCGCTGCTACGTCAAATGCGACGCAGCCATTGCAGCCCAGTTGATCCTGGACGATAGTGGCGGTTGCCGGAAAGGTTTGATCTGGTGTCGCTGTAGCAAGGACAATAAGGTCAATGTCATGAGCCGCCATACCGGATGCCGCAAGCGCCTTGCGCGCGGCTTCGGTAGCCAAACTCGACGTGGTTTCATCTTCTTCGGCGATGTGCCGGAATTTTATCCCGGTGCGCTCAACAATCCACTCGTCAGTCGTATCGACTTTTTCGGCAAGATCGGCGTTTGAGACTTTCGTCCGCGGGAGACTAGAGCCAGTCCCCTTGATGACCGCGCGACGGGCGGTCGGAATACTCATTTTGCCGCTGCCTCCAGAGGCGTTTCGCTGCTGATTTTATTCAGATCTTCGCTGATACGTTCCAAAATGCTATCCTCTACCAACCGGGCGGCTACTTCGACTGCATTGGCTACGCCTTTTTCGTCAGCACTGCCATGGCTTTTTACAACCACGCCGTTGAGACCGAGGAATACGGCACCGTTGTGATTGTTCGGATCCAGATGTTCCTTGAGCAATTCTGTTGCCGGTCGAGAGATGAGAAAGCCGATTTTTGATCGCAGGGAACTCAAAAAACTGCGCTTCAAAAGATCGGTAACAAACCGTGCCGTGCCCTCGAGTGCCTTCAAGGCAATATTGCCCGAGAACCCGTCAGTGACAATTACGTCTACATCCCCAGTCGAAATTTTATCAGCTTCGGTAAAACCCTGAAAATTCATCGCCAATCCGTCGGCTTTTTTCAGCGTTTCTGCCGCAACTTGAAGCGCTCCGGTACCCTTGCCATCCTCTGTACCGATGTTCAACAGTTTGACTGTGGGCCTTTCAAAGCCGTGCATGATCCGGCTATAGGCCGCGCCCATTACAGAGAATTGAACAAGATTACGGCTGTCACATTCAGCATTGGCGCCGAGATCGAGCATCACAACATCACTGTCTTTCATCGTCGGTAACAACGCAGCCAAAGCCGGTCGATCTATGCCGGGCATTGTGCGCAGCGCCAGTTTCGAAATCGCCATAAGCGCACCGGTGTTACCCGCGCTCACTGCGGCGCTCACCTCACCAGACTTTACGGCGTTTACAGCCAGGCCCATTGATGTTTTCTTGGAACTGCGCAGCGCTTGGCTTGGCTTGGCATCTGCGGAGACAATGTCTTCAGCATGCAGAATCTCGGATGCTGCGCTGAGGTTGGGATGATTTTGAAGCGCTTCTTTAATGCGGGCTTCGTCACCAACGAACAGAAATTGGAATCCTTCATGACGATGGCGCGCCAAAGCAGCACCAGCGACCATGACCTGTGGGCCGATATCACCGCCCATCGCGTCAATTGCGATTCGCGGCCTCATCCCCACCGGTTATTCCCCTTGATTAGCTTTATAATAGTCGTGAAGTTAGTCGATTAGAGCCCAAAAGACTATAGGTCGACCGCCATTACTTCACGGCCATTATAATGACCGCAAGACCCACACATATGGTGAGGACGCTTCAATTCACCGCAATTCGAGCATTCCTGATATGCTTCGACCTTCAAAGCATCATGGGAACGGCGCATTCCGCGCTTGGACGGCGTAGTTTTTCGTTTAGGGACAGCCATTGCTCAGCCTGTTCGTTAAATTTCAAATTTCATATGTGTGTACCATAAGCCAAATGCCAATTGAGAACAAGCCAGCCTCCATATTATATAGAGAATCACTGGCCTGCTGCGATCAGCTTATTGCACGCGAAGGGGCGCGTATAACGATTTTCCTGTGCGTTGCAAGCATTGTGCTTCTATAGCAGGCTGATAATTTCACAAGCTTTTGGGGGAACCATGATTTTACCTATTACTCTTACGATCGCCGGTGCAGCTGCACTGGTCAATATCTGGCTGATGATCCGCGTTGGACAGGTCCGTACATCTGAAAAAGTGAGTGTGGGTGACGGCGGAAACGAAAAGGTTATCCGTCGCATGCGGGCTCATGCCAATTATGGCGAGAGTCTTCCAATCATACTGATCCTGATTGCTGCTATAGAATTGGCCAGTGGCTCACCCTTGTGGCTTTGGGTTGTCGGTGGTGTATATATGCTCGGCCGGATCGCTCATGGCATCGGTATGGACGGCGGCCAACTGGGTAAAGGCAGGATGATAGGAACCATCCTGACACTACTCATCATGCTGGGTCTGGGCGCATACGCCATTTCCATCCCCTATTTCAGCGCCGTTGATGTCAGCACTTCACCCGTAACGGTCCAAGCAGGATAATGGCCGGACAAGCCCAAGACGCGATCGAAACCTTCTGGAAGGTTCAGGATCAAGGCGACTATACGCGGCTGACAGACCTATTCGCGGATGATGCACTGTTGGAAGATCCGATATGGGGTCGCTATGAAGGCAAAGAGGCTATTGGCGACTTCATGACCAAAATGGCAGTCGAGATGGACAAGATGGGGATGCATTTCGAAGTCGACGAGATATCAGGAGATGACCACACCGCCTGGGCCCGCTAGACCGCGATCAGCCCTAAAGGCCGCAGAGGTGGCGTGGGAATTTACAAGGTTTCTGGCGGAAAGCTGACCTATTACCGGGACTATATGGATCCCGTGCAAGATTGAGCAACACTCCGTATTTGGTCATAAATTTTGTGGACTTGGTCTCAATCAAGCACCAACCGCCAAAAATTCATCCTCCTGGAGTCCACCACGCCCTCACTGGTATCGGCACCAGCGGCGGGATCACACGAATGCCGTGACAGTAGAGTTGCTGGCGGAGAGTCGTAAGAAATAAGAAAGATTTCCTCTCCGGCCCGCAACAGCTCGGCTCTGCCATTTTTTAGGTCCACTATCGATTCTATTGCAAAGGCGCCTGTGTCGGAAATGCCGGGATCTTTAGGCCCGACTTGATGCCATCCAAACCTTCCGCCAGGGGTTGGGGTATCAACAAACCATGTGGTGAGTGGTTCTTCACTGGTCGCATATTTGTTAAAAGCCTCAAAAAGCTGTCCTTCGATAACAGATTGGCACGCCTCCACGGCAGGGCGGAGATTGGCTTCGCGGCCGACGGTCAAACCCAGCTGGCTATCAAACGCATCCCCTTCAAACAGGGCGGGGTCCGGCGTCACTGTAAATTTGGTCGCCTGAAGCGCAACTTCATAAACGCCATCCACCAATGTGGCTTCAACCTCGGAACCATTTTGATGAAAAGTGAGATGCGGCTCATCGAGCGGAGTGGAACATGCATTTATGCCCAGACATACAGACAAGAGCACGAGGAATTTAGGGTACGGCATGTGATCTCCGAGATATGCGTGCGCGCTGTAACAGCGCCGAATTATCCCAACAAGAACATGACCGCTACTGTCAACGGGACGGATATCACCCATCGAAACAAGACGGGCGGCTGTCGCGCCACCAGTTTTCAACGCGGTTGATCAATAGTACGAAGTGATCGTGCTGGAATCCCGGCAATCCCAGAAACACTGCAACCTGTGCCTATAGCTCACAGGGCAATTTTACCTGCATATCCGGTCATCTCCAGATAACCGCGTCCACCGGATGTTGTAACAGCCCCTTCCCAATAGGTCGGCGTGAACGGCCCGGTAAGTTCTTGTGCATCGAACATGGGCTTGAGCCCATAGCTCTTCCATTGACCACCCATGCGAATTATGAATTCTGCTTCCACGGGATAGGCTGCGCCGGTCTCTGGCGATTTCCAGATACGCTGCGGCCTAAACCGCACGTCATTGGGCGAAAAGACGGTTTGCTTGCCCTCAGCGTCGCGAAAACTGCCGCCCGCATAAACAGCTTGGCCATCAGCGCCGCGCACCTGAAACGCCATCAACGCGCTACCATCGTCGAAATTCAGGCCCGTCCAATCCCACCCTACGGCATTTTCGGGAAGAACGTCGGAGGACCATTCCCGGTCCAACCACGCCCGGCCGGTCACCTTCATGGCTCTGCCGCCGCTGATAACGGACCCGCTGACGACCAATTGGGGCACCGAGTAGTAATAGCTAGCCTGGGACGCTTTGGGCCCCTTGCGGCTATAGCCATTGTCACCATTGAGCATCGGAGGCTGGCTCGGCTTCATTTGCAGATCCAGCGCAAAATCTTTGCCCGCAACCTTGCTGTCAAATACGCCTTCAATGGTCCTCGTAAGCTGCCAGTCCAAGAGTTTCACATCGGCATCGCCCGAAGACGCTTCGATGATATCAAATCCGGCCCGGCCGATCCGTTCATCATGAACAAGCTTGCCCGTTTTTGGGTCAGAAAGCGCCGCATGCGCGAAAATAATCTGGTTGGGCGCAAATTTGCTGGGATTGTTGGTTTCGATATCCGGTCGCGTTCTAAAAAACGTGATCTGAAAACCCAAAGGATCGCCGCTTTCGGTTTCCAGCCATCCGGTAAGATACCACCATTCTGTCCGAAACGCATCATGAGACCCATGGTCTTCAGGAAAGACAATTTTCTTGCCGCTGGTTACCTCAGGATAGTCTGGTCTATCGGAATAAGCCCAGGCTCCAGCAGAAAGTACTGCGGCCAGGAAGATTGCGATGGCAACAAGTCTATACATTACCAGTCCTCGTTTACCGCGCGTAAGGCATCTGCGGCGGCGGCGCGTCTTCCAGCGAATATCGCTGTCAGTCCCGATGTTATTAACAACGTGGCAGAAATACCCAGCAAAAGCATATAGGGGATCGCCGTCTTCATTGTCAGGTTAAACGATTGAGGATTAATCACATGGACCAGTATCTGGCTGATGGCAAAGCCAGACAACAGACCGGCTGCCAACCCGACTATCCCAAGCAAAAGACCTTCATAAGCCAGCATCTTGATGATCTCGCGTCGGCCAAATCCGATATGACGCAACATGCCGAACTCTTTCACCCGCGTACCGACTTGCGCGGCAAATGTCGCCCCCACGCCAACCATCCCAATGAATATCGCAACGGCTTCAAGACCATATGTGATGGCAAAACTGCGATCAAATAACCCCAGTGCAATATCCCGAATGCCCGCCGCGTTCGACATTTGCGGTTCTGTACCAGCGATATCCCGTATCTGCGCTTTCAAACGCTCGGATGCTGCGCTGATATCCTGCGGATCCTGCAAAGAAATGGCAATTTCACTGCGCGCCGATATTCCGGTTAACACAGTGTAATCCTCGCTCTCCATAACAATAGCGCCTTGCTGGCGCGCATAATCGCTCCAGATGCCGGCAACATAAACCGGCGTCCCACGCGCGCCAATTGGCAGGCTTATGTTCTGATCAATCTGCAAGTCATATATCCGCGCCGCAGGTTCAGATATCCAGACCGGGATGCCCGCCGTTCGTTGCTCCGCGACGGCGATGAGCGGGAGGTCATATTGCGATGATTCTACCGGTCTCACCGTAAGATTGACCGGTGGCTGCTTTGGGTCGAGGCTGATGTTTATTGTTTTGCTGAATTCTGCATCGGCAATGTCCGGCAGGCCTGCTATTTCGGCTTGCTGCTTGCTATCAAAGCTGGTTTCCACCAGACCTCCGGACACGTATAAATCAGCACTTAATATTGATTCCAACCAATTATCAACCGACGTCCGGAAGCTCGAAACCATGATGACCATGGCGATCATCAGGCCGACGCTTGCCACAATTCCGCCGAGCGCAGCAGCTGCTTGAGATGGCGAACGCAAAAGATGATGCACCGCTAAATCAAATGCGATACCTCGTCCCGACAGGCGGGACAGAGGAGTAAGCAACCCCCTTGCCAGCCAAGGCGTTAGCCAGATTGCCCCGGCAAGAACCGCGGCAACCGCCAGATATCCAAATATCGGTAGGCCATCGACTGCCGGCAGCAGCGCCAGACCTCCTGCTACCACCAAAAGAGCAACACCGGGCAACCAAATGGGCTGCTTTCCCTTTTCCTGGTGGTCGACCGCTGTCTTAATCGCCTGCGCCGGATTTAATGCGGCCGCACGGCGTCCCGGCGCAAAGCTTCCGAAGATGGCTGTAAAAATGCCGAAACCAAGAAATACCAGAAGCGCTGAAATCGTGACATCAATCGGGCCCGTTGACCCGGAAAAATATCCGCCGCCCAGATCTGATCCGATTATCGTTAAAATGAGATAGGCGAAGGCATAGCCCAAAATGAGACCAAGTATCGACCCGGCCAAACCAAGCGCGAGACCTTCCCATAACAGCTGGTGCTGAAGGCTGCTTTTCTGCAGGCCCAAAATGCGCAACAGGGCAAATTGCTGTTGGCGTTTTTGGGCTGACAAGGACTGTGCGGAATAGACAAGAAACCCGCCCGTGACGAGCGCAACCAGTGCGAGCATTTCAAGATTAACACGATAAGCGCGAGACAGGCTGGTGCGCTTTTGAATTTCATTTTCAGCGCCGCTAAGACGTGCGTCCCGGGGAAGCATCTCCTGCATAGCCCGGGTCAGGGAAGACTGGGTGGCTTTTTCAGATCGCTTGATGTCAAGCCGGTCCAGAACACCCAGCCGATCAAAATGCCACTGTGCGGCAGCGATATCGATGACCGCGACAGATTGTCCGGCCTCGATGCCCGGCAAATCCCCAGCAACCTGAAAATCATGAGTCTGGCCATTCGCGCGGATCGTCAAAAGGTCGCCTGGTTTCGCGTTGGACGAAGCAAAGGCGGCATCGCTGAGATAGGCGATATTGGTGGCCAATGCTGCCTGGTCGCCCCTCCGCGAAGCCGACTGGTCGTTCGAACTCTCCTGTCGCCCCAGCAGCACAGGCGTGATTGTCGCAGCTCGAAAGGGATCAATTCCGAGCAATTTGACGCGCGCACCGGACTCGCCCAACACAGCCGACATCTCAATCACAGGGCTAACATCTGCGACTTCTGAAAGGTTATAGACCTGACCGTAGAGCTGCTCGTCAAAACCCAGGCTGGTTGCGCCAGCGACCTGCGCATCGGAAGACCCCGACATATTGCGCACGGCGTCTCCAAAAGCATCGCTGGCCGACGCGTTGATCAGATGAACGGAAAAGCCGAGCGCAATGCCAATAGCTATCGAAAGAACAGCGAAAATATAGCGAAAGGGAAATGTTCGCAATTGCCCGAGCAGCAACCAGCGCCATATCGGGCTTGGTTGAACCATCTGTCTCACACTAGTCATGCAAGTCCCGCATCCCGGTCGCCGTCATCACGAGACGCCGGTCTGCAGAAGCTGCATCTATGGCGGAATGGGTCACCAATATCATCGCAGCACCCGTAGATTTGACCGTGCGGGTCAACAGATCCATGACTTCAGCAGAAGTGGACGGATCAAGGTTTCCGGTGGGCTCATCCGCGAGAATCAGTGTCGGCGCATGAACCAGCGCTCGCGCGATAGCAACGCGCTGCAGCTCGCCGCCGGACAGCTCGGAAACCAGGCTGTGCGTCCGATCTCCCAAACCCACCTTGTCGAGCAAGTCAGCCGCCTTTTCCAAAGCAAGATCACGCGTGTCACCCGTCAGGATAGCGGGCAAAGATACGTTCTGGATCAGATTCAGAAAAGGCAGGACATGGAAGGCTTGAAAAACAAATCCGATTTTCTGCCCGCGCAACGCCGTGAGCGCTGTTTCCGATAATCCGTCCAAACTCTGCCCTGCAACAATGACCTCACCGGCGCTTGGCACATCCAGGCCAGCGGCCAGATTGAGAAGCGTGGATTTACCTATGCCTGACTCGCCCTGAATGGATATGAACTCGCCGGCAGACAGCGACAGATGAATATCTGCGAACAGCTCTCTGCCATTGGGGAGCGTTTTGGCGATAGAGTTGAGAATCAAAGGGAAATGGTCCGGCATAATGGTGGTGTAGACGCAGCACGCTCATCCATCCAATCCCTTATTTGCTTGAACAAGTTTCGAATGGAGAGTTACGGACTTGGTTGTCAGTTCTTTGACACAGCCCTGTCCGATGCATCTGTGATGGTAGTGGAACAAGATTTGCATTTCGTTCTGGCTTCGAGCTCAGAGGGTCATTTGAAAGTGTGCTGGTGCCAGAAGAGGACCAGAGACTTTCAACAACCTGTTATTTATAAACAAATTTTTTGGAATGTATTTTAGCGAGGCCCCCAATTAGGCCCCCAAAAGTGCATTTAGATTTGGGTTCGAGTCCAACTGCTTTACCAAAAAGCGGACGAAAAGCCGGCGAAACTGCCATTTTTTCGTATTAAACGAAAAGTGCACTGATTTGCTATAATTCGCAACCCATGAATAGCCAATCTCAATCGTTCGTAGCCTTCGCTGACCTCATGTCAAAGGTCGGCTCGTTCCTTTTTTATTGGAGCTGGCTGGAGCAGGGATTATCAACATCCATTGTCGAAATGAGAGAAGCTCTTGGCGATCAACCCAAGCCGGTAAGGGGTGAGTTGAAAAAGCGGCTGGATATCTGGTCCAAACTTTTAGAACGCACAGAAATTGCGGACGATCAATTGGATATCGCAAACGCTGTTGTTGAGCAGGCACTCGCTATCAAAGCTATCAGAAATATCATCGTGCACGGTCTCTGGGGAGGCGACACACATTCAGACACTGATGGTCGATCAATCGAATGTGTTGTAAGTGGGTATGAAGAACCAGATGGTAAGCGAGTGCGTTATACCTTGGATGATTTAGAGCATTTTACCCAAGCAACCGATGCATGCCGACGCGCATTTATCGATCTGTCATATTTTAACTACATGCTTGACCGCTCCCTAGCGGTATCAAATTGACATGATCATTGTTCCTGACGTTCCCAACAGGGTTTCCCCTGACGATGCGTTAAAGGCAAATGTCGTGAAAGTATTTGATGGCGACGGCTTCCTTGCAAATGTCTGGCATCCTTCGCGTGAGACTTGGATTCAAAAAATTCCCTTTCGCTTCGCATTCATAGATGCCCCTGAGATCGACCAGCCATTTGGTCCAGAATCGAGAGATTTCCTAAATCACTTGATAGCCGGAAAACCGCTGAGTCTTGACCCTATTGGCAAGGAATCTAACGACTATATGCCAATTGATCCATACAAACGGGTGCTGTGTATGGGTTTCCTGACCGAGCAGATGGATATTGGCAGGATCGAATATTACATGAATGGCAAATGTCACGCCGGTTCAGTGAAGAGCGGTCGGCCCGCTACCCGAAATATCGAGCTGGAAATGATCGTCAACGGCTGGGCCTGGGTAATTGAGCAATATACGTTTGATCGGGAAGCCGAGTATTTTGAAGCGCAAGATGATGCCCGACAAAATCGGCGTGGCCTCTGGTCGATGGATGACCCTGAGCCCCCATGGGTTTTCAAAAAACGTCAGAAGCGCCGGAAGCGCGTAAATGATGGGCAAGGCCGATTGCTTTAGATATGTGAAATGATATCGGTGTGTGAATATTGCATCGCACACATGCCCGTTCCATCGGACTTGTTTGAATAGCTAGTATAAGTATGGCGAAAGGTGACGCCGGACTGGGTTTGGAAATGACTATTCAATCCACTTTTCGGAAAAGATTCATATAATCATCAAACACAAAAAGGCGGTTGCGCCGCTGCCCTGTTATCTCCCGCAATACGCCATGATTTACAAGGTCGTCGATCAACGATGAAGCGGTGTTGGGTGTCGTATCAAGATATGCGGCAACGCCTTTCACATCAACCACAGGACGCGCATAAAGACGGTGGACCATTGCCTGTGCATTGGCCTGTCGTCGCTGGCTAAAATGGGGCAACACTTCCCGCTCGATGTGCTCTTTCAGAGTGAGTATTTCCCGGAACACCCCGGCGGACGCTCGCGCCGTTTCTTCCACACCATGGAGAAAGAAAGTCAGCCATTCGCGCATATGATTGCCCTGGCGCACTGCCATCAGGTGATCGACATATGCGGTTTTGTTCCGCTCGAAATAGTCGGACAGGTAAAGCGCTGGCTTTATCAGCAAATTTTCGGAAGCCAGATAGAGAGAAATCATCAATCGTCCCAGACGCCCGTTACCATCCAGAAACGGGTGAATGGTTTCGAACTGGTAATGCGCAATCGCAATTTTAATCAGCGGCGGCACCATGATTGCCTCGTCGTGCAGAAACCGCTCCATATCGCTCATCAGTTCAGGGACATGCTCGTGATTTGGCGGCACGAACACCGCATTTTTCAGGCTGACCCCGATCCAGTTCTGACTGGCGCGAAATTCTCCGGGCATCTTATGCTCACCCCGTACACCTTGCATCAATATGGCATGGGTGTCGCGCAATAGCCGGTTGGACAGCGGCAATTTTTCCAGTCGCGCGATACTGTGATTTATCGCCTCGATATAATTCTGCACCTCTGACCAGTCATCGCGTTCTTCAGGTTCCAGATCATCCGCATCCTTGAACGCATCCTCGATATTGGTTTGCGTCCCTTCGATCCGGCTTGATTGCGTGGCCTCCTTAGCAACATACATGCGGATGAAAAATTCGATATCGGGAATTAGCTGGGCAAAGGCATTCAATTCACCAAGCGCGCGATCTGCCGCGCCGAGCAATAGCTGGATATCGGGATCGGAGATGATCCACGGACGATGAATGGGGTTTGGCCGGAAGCTCTTGTATTCATATTCATCCTGATATCCGCCGGAAACAAAATCTGCCAAATCCATATATCAGAAAGCCCTGTTGTTTTTACGATATGGGTATTGTTATGTCAGAAACTGCGCGCCACGCAAGTCATATTTCAGAAACCCTGGCAGTTTCTACAATAAGGTATTTCTTATGTCAGAAACCAAATTGCCAAATCAAACCTATTGATGCCAGCCAAGTTGACATATTCGTCCAACATCGAATGACTCATAGTTCTTACTGAATGACCGCTTTGCCATCACAACTTTCCGAAAGCAGACTTCCCGGAAACGCCCCGATTGTGGACATTCGCACCAGTCAAATCCTACGCCCGCTTTGCGCTCCAATTTCGGTCGTTCGAGGTAGCTCCATACATTACCAATGGTGGTCATTATTCATTGCACGGGAACAATGCCAAAGTTCGAGACTTTCACGACGTAGGCCTAATGTAGGCTGACTGCTCAAATCGCGACGTTCAGCATTGATCAGATTGAGGACGATAGGAGGCTGTCTGTTTTTTGGTGACGAAACTATAGAGGCGGACCTTCAAATGTTGGAGGTGACGCGACATCACTGAATTTCTTCAAATAGGTGTGAAGAAAATAGATACAACATTGTTGAAGCCGCAGTTCTGGGAAGTGAAAGCAGCTTAAGGGGTCCAAGGCAACTTTGGGTCTATCGGCACATACCAAATGTCTCTGACTTGAGTGTCGCTGCTGTTTGGCGTCGGAACGGCATCGCGAACACGGAATGTCATCGGTATGTTCACCGAGTTCCCGAATATCAAGGCATGCTGTTTTGGCAGAGACGGCAAGCGTTTGAGCACTGTGTCAGAAATGAACGGCGTCATTTGTCTGATCTGCGAAAGATCATCGGGGTTCTGGATGCGGTGGATGATGAAGTTATTGCACTGAGAGAGAACCGTCTTCGAAAGCTCGCTCGGTCGCTGCGAGGCTACAATCAAAAAGGCACCGTATTTCCTCCCCTCTTTCGCAATTCTCTGAAATGTGATGCCCGCATCAATCGCAAAGCGGCTTGGCTTCTCCGAAATATAGCGATGGGCTTCTTCCAGAATGAGGTGAACAGGCATCGTATTGCGCGGATCGGCGCGGCGCATGCGGTCAAAAATTAGTCGAGCAACAACCGCTGAGGCGAGTTCGACGATCTCGTCAGATGCATCATTTAGGTCGATGATACAAATCTGGCGCTCCTTCTTGTAGCGCCCGCCATCTACTGAAATGCCAAGCAGTCGATCTACATAATAAGTAGGCTCGCGGTCATGGTCTTGCAGGGCGGCCGCGTCTGCGCGCAGAAACTCGTAGTCGGGATTGTCGATGACGGATTTAAGCCGTGTAACCAATTGCGAGCAATAGTCTCGAATCTGCTTATTGCCATTCGCTTCCTCGTAGTAGAGTGCGAGATCGAGCGCGGCTTGAAGTCTTTCGAACGAGAATGGCGCATTTGCGTATCCTGGCAGTACGGGCTCATCCTGCTGATGCTCATTCAAAAAGTCTAGAAGTGCATCATAGTTGACCGTCGTTTCCTGATGTTGGCCATCCCGAAATTGACCGTAGTAGATTGTAAGGCCTGCCGAAACGATATCCTTTGATATCTCATCGGTCGAAAACGCATTTAAAAGAGCCAGAATGCGGTCTGCCTTGCTCGGAGTGCTGGCGTCGCCGTACAGGATTGAAAGAATAATCTTCGCCAAAACGTGATTCCGAATTTCTTTCAGGTTATCCAAAGCTCCTGCTTGAACATCTTGCTGTCCTGGCGTTTCCTGAAAGAGCGTTGTTAGGCCGAGCGCGGTGCGAAGCGCTGGAAGCTGTGAGCGTTCACTTGCTCGCAATAGCAACGCCCATTCATCGACACTCATAAACCAATGCGGTAGCCTGAACCTGTCGATGGTCTCTGCCGCTTGCCGGTTCACTGACGGGGCTGCGATTGCTATGTTGGGCTCGCTCGCTTTGAGATAACATGACCCGATCCAAGCAGGAATATTGTCGAGAGCGCGCCGATATTCGCCGTTGACGTCAAAAATGACAAAGGCCGCACTTAAAGGAGCAAACGCCTCGGGCTTCATGAAAACTGATTGAAAAATAGAAGCTACCGTACAGGACTTGCCGCTTCCTGTGTTGCCAAGCACGGCAACGTGACCGCCGAACAGCTCATCGAGGCGCGATTTGACTGGATATCCCTTGAAGACGGCAGACGTACCAATTTCTATATTGTGCGGGACACTGCCTTGGTGATCTGCACCCGCTGCGTCCTTTTTGGTCTCTAACTGAGGTGGCAGTTCAACATTGAAGATGCGGTCAAGGTCCTCGTCCCGAGCGTACAGCGCGTCCGCATAGAGTGGCGGAAATGTCGAAACGCCAAAGCGAAAGCTCCCGCCTTGGATGGGCATCGACCCTACAGGCTCAACATCGAGAAACTTGGCAGAAGAGGCTTTGTCTAACTCTGTTTGCGAAGCTTGGGATGACGGGTTGTCCTTCTCACGAAGGCCGACAACCTCAAGAACAACATATTCTGCCTGCATTGGGACGGTGAGATACGATCCAAGCGTTGCGACGTAGTGAATGTCGTCAAAGCCGACGATCGTGAAATTGTCGCTCCCTCTGTGCAGCTCGACAACCAAACGGTCAGCTGAAACGCTAACTATTTTTCCGATGACACGACTTGCATCATCCCTAGCCATTTCCACCATCCTGTTGCTTGACAAGGAGCGTCTGCAAGGCTTTCTCTATCGTCTGGTCGATCTTCTGATCCGCGCTGGTGGGCAAGAGTTGATTCACAACCCCATCGAAATAGTGCGCCTTCTTTCCGGCTTCCTTGCCATCGCCCCAGATGAACCAGATGCGCGGGTCGCCAAGCGCTGCGAGCTCGCGAGTAATATCGTTTGTTTCGGGGTCCATGAAGGCAACAAGCCTGAAACTCGGGAGTGAGAGCCCTTGGAAAATTATATTGCTCACGTGCTCATCACCAAAGCTGAACCCTAAAATCACAAGCACACTTTGATCCTGCACGACCTGTCTTTGAAATTCGCGGAACATGTCTGCGTATGGCGATCCGAAGCTGGCCGTCTGTTTGGATGGCGTAGGATAGATCATGACTCTATCTTTTGAGGGGTCGAGCGGCGCGTGTGACTCTCGAATGGGATAAAGACCTGCACTCTCTTCGAACCAGTTTACCGAGCCATGCAGTTTGCAGAAATGCACAAAGCCATCGATGGCTGCCCAGCGACGGGACGTAATGTCCAATTGTTCAGCAAGCGCGAGTCTATAGGTCGCAGGATTGAAGCGGCGCTCTACGGTTCCCGAGAAACCGTTGGAATAGGATACTCCAGAGCGATCCATCGCTCGTTCGTTGAAAAGGTCATAATTTGTCGTGAACACCCAAGGAGGCGCGAGTCCGCGTGCGCGGGTCGTTAAGGCCTGATAGAAGCGCCGATAGAGCGCAACGACACTTTCGTCACCGCTGGCAAATGGCCCGTTAGTACATTTGTGAAGGACAAATCTCTTAATGCCCGTGATGGTATTTTCCACCAGCGGCGTAAGGGAGTTCAGTTCCTCCTTATCACTCGTCTTGCAGAACAAATGCGCGTTGATGAGAACGGCCATCATTTGTTCCAAATTGTCTTTGAGGTCATTGGCTGAAAGATCAATTCCGAGCTTATCGCGTAGCTCGGTCTTCTGAGCAGGGCTGACAAAAACCTGGGCTGGGTCGGCGGCAGGCTCAGCGGCCAGCAACGTCTGGAATTCCTCCGCAAGGAATTTCATCGTCGGAATGCCGCGCTCCATCTCACCGTGCCAAAAGGATGAGCAACCAGACCCCAAAAGAAACGAGAGATTTTTGGCGCCAAAGACTTCCGCCATTTGTCTCTGAATAATGTCGGCCTTGTCATCCCAAGAATTCTCGTCCTTGAGCTTTTCAAATTCGTCGCGACTTCCTTTTAGAAATTTCATGCAAAATCGCTCTCGAGATCCAAGACAGTATTAGATTGATGTTGGAGCGTATACGCACGGTGATCAGAAAGCTAGACTGAACGCATTTCCGATTACGACTGTTTCCCACGCTATAGCTACCAGTGACATGTACCGAATCTGACTGATCGAGAGAGATATTCATTTCCGCACAAAGTTATCACTTTGAAGAAGCACTCATTCGGAAACTCGAACGGCGTGAAGAGTCCTTTGTCTAGACCAATTTGCATTTCGAATCGAAGCGATACCAAGCCTCTACCGATCTGAATTTGACGCCAATTTCTAGTTTTCGACGCGATGAGCGAAAAGCACTGAGAAAATTTTTAACGTCCCATGCTGTGCGTAATAGTCCGAGGTGATCTCGTTGGGTGACTGAAACGCCTTTTGTTCCATATTTGTTCTTTCCTACAGCTACGGTTTCTGCATATCAATCCTATTGTCAAAAGGGCCAGTGCGCCCGGACAGGTACAATTGGAAAACAGTGATGGCATTTCATGGACCCATCAGGTTTTCGCAAAAAACAAGTCCTGCCAAAGGCAATATTGATCCTTTTGACACTCCAGCAACCCCCCAAGGAGTGCACTATGATCGAAGCAGAACTACTCACCTGTCAGGACGTTATGCGCCTGACCAGCATCAGGAGCCGAACAACCGTTTGGCGGCGCGTCCGCAAGGGCGATTTCCCTTCCCCGGTTGATATTGGCAATGGACGCATCCGTTGGCGCACCAGCGACATTACCGACTGGATCGAGGCGCGTCCCGAGCGCCGTTACTAGTTTCCCCCACCGCAGCCCAATCTCTGAATTTAAGCAGGAAATGACCTATGTTTGACTATATCAAAAAGAATGTTTTTGCCCGTTGCAAAAGCGAAAAAATCGCTGCGGAAGTGCAACCGCTCGTCGATAGATTGGTCCAAAATAATGCCCAGGGCGAAAGCTATCGCCGGACCATTTCGCATTGGCTAAATTTTGCCAACCCCGTTGACGCAATATATTCCGGCAACCGCAACAGACTATTTGTCGAAGGCCCGAGAAGGAGAGTTGGCCAGTTACGTTTTCCAACCGGAGGAATATTTACCGTAGACGGTTACATGGCCCATCTCAATCCGGTCGAGACTTTGTTCCTTGAGCGGAAAATAAAGCGCGCCATTGAAGCCGCGCTCAGGGAATTCAAACAAAGCTATGATCTGAAATCCCATCCCGGCCAGATTCAGACCATCAGTACCAACAAGCATGCCGACCACTTCATCAACCTATGGCTTGAACGTACAACTCTTCGAGCGGTGATTTCCGAAGAGCAAATAGGAGAACCAAATCATGGCATTAACCCCCGGGAGCTGGAGCTTCTCCGATGACCGGTGGACTATATTTTCTGGATAATAAGTATGCCCGCGATACTTCGTATCGGAGCAGCAATTTAGATACACACCTCACGCACAGGTGCATCCAGCTTTTCTGCGGGTCCTGGAGCGCGCTATCCGCGCGCTCTTTGATTTTCCTTCATGAGATTGGCTGTTTTCTGGGATTTGTAGAGCGCGCTCATAGCGCGCTCGCATGGCGGCTTTCATGAGCGCGGTAAAATTAACAATCCGGCTTAATTCATCGCAGTTCCGGACCTTAAACAGTCTTGCCGAACAGCGTAAAATTCCCCGTTACCGGATGCTCAGGCGGATCATCAACAGCGGCTTTTCATCGACAATGGGAGGTTCCGATGTCCAATCTGATATTCACGAGATAGCGAACGAAATTGCAGAACTTTCTGCACGCTTGGCAGAGATGGATCGGGTCTTAGACCGCACCCTTTTCACAGCCTGTGCGGCCTATTCTTATGCCCGTAATTCAGCGCTCGGAATGAAGCGCGATGACAAGGAAATTGCAGCAGATGCCTTGGCTGCTTTCAAGCGGCAGCGCGCAATCGTGGAGGACGGATCATGAGCCTTCAAAACACGCCCCAGAACCTTTTTCATGCCCTGTTTCGGCAGAATATCGAATACCGAAGAAGCCGTTTTAAATTTTCATTTGGGATCATCGCGTTGACAACAATCGTCTCCGCTTTCCTTCTACCCAATCAGCTTATGAGCAACGATGCGCGAGTGGTTGCATTTCAATATTGGGGGGCGTCAATGAAGGTTTGGATAGCTGACGCGAACGCTGAAAAGATGATTTCTAAAGTCAAATGGCAAGGGGAAGAGTATGACATCCCCTCGGTGGTTTTTGTGAATGATGCAGAGCTGCGTGAACCTGCTGACGCATATCTACGATGGACCCTAGCGGGTTCACTGCTGGGGTTGCTTCTAGGATTTTTCATCAACTGGCTGATAGGCCGTTTTATCCGTCAAAAGGGTGAGTCCAGTTTCGAGGATAGAACCATCGGTGGCACCCAGATTGTCAGTGAAAAAGCGCTGGTCGATCTCGCTTCCGAAGAGGCCAGCTTGCAATCCTTGGAAATTGGTAAAGTACCCGTTCCGGACCGCTGCGAGACGCGACATTTCGCTATGATCGGGACCACCGGTAGCGGCAAGACAACGGTCTTGCGCCAGATGCTGGACCGGATCGAGAAGCGCGGCGATGCAGCACTAGTTTATGATACCAGCGGCGAGTTTATCGCGCATTACTACAATCCAGCGCGCGGCGACATCATTCTCAATCCGTTCGATGCCCGATGTGCCTATTGGTCGCCATTCGATGAGATTTCCCACCCCGCAGATGCAGACCGCATCGCGCATCAGCTTGTCTCCGAAACCGGCAGCTATGACGATGATGTCTGGCTGGAAACAAGTCGCATCTTGGTTGCCAATATGCTGCGCGCCTTATGGCGCGAGGGCAATTGCAGCCTCGAAGCCTTGTTCGATGCCTTGCAGGTAAAAAGCAAAGAAGAACTCAAACATTGGTTGGGCCATACATCATCGGCGCGGACCTTTGCCGATGATGCCGACCGGGCAACGGGCAGCGTCCTCTTCATGCTCGCTAAGGCCGCGAACCTGATTCAGTTTTTGCGCGCCGACAATACCGGTGGAACACCCTTTGCATTTCGCAATTTCATTCATAATCTTGATAAGCACACTGGCCCAAAGCCGTGGATATTTGTGCCACGCAAAGAGGACTATTTTGAAGCGGCGAAACCCTTGATGGCTTGCTGGCTTGAATGTGCGGCAAGCGCGGTATTGGGATTATCGCCATCCCCCGACCGACGCATCTGGTTCATCCTCGACGAGCTGGCAGATTTACCGAAAGTGGAAAATCTTGCGCGCCTGTTACCCGAGGGTCGCAAGTTTGGCGCGGCGATCATGTTGACCTTTCAGGCGCTTGGTCAAATGCAGCATCGCTATGGACCAAATATTGCGGAATCCATGCTCGCTTGCTGCAATACAAAGCTGTTTTTGCAAACGGTCGATCAGGAAACCCGCGTATGGGCGAGCAACACTATTGGCGAGTGCGAGATTGAAATGCGCACGACAACCGATATGCTCTCGCTATCCGGGGAAAAGCCCCGGACCTCACTTACGACAACCCGCCATTTGCGCCCTGCCGTCCTCGAAAGCGAACTGCGCCTTGGAAAGTATCAGGGCTACTTGCTTTTGCCCGATGGCTATCCGGTGGCGAAAATCTCATTGACGAATGGCCATATTATTACGCGAGGCGATCCAAACCAGTGCCCTTATGTGGCGGGTGAAGTTGCGCAGACATTGTGGAATCGGACATCAGAAGCAGACGATAACCAACCACCCTTGCCAGACGGGATGGTCTGATGGTCGCCTCGGTCTCAGCGCTTTCAAGTGCGGGACAAGCCGCCAGCTATTATGAGGCCGACGACTATTATGCTGAAGGCGGGTTAGCGCCGTCCGAGTGGCAGGGCGAGAGCGCAGAAGCGCTTGGATTGTCCGGTGATGTAGACCGCGAGCAGTTCAAGAATTTGCTCGAAGGCAAAGTCGCGGGCGAGCAGCTTGGAACCCCCCGCGACGGTAAGCTGGAGCATCGCCCCGGATGGGATGTCACCTTGAGCGCGCCCAAATCGGTATCAATTATGGCCGAGGTGGCAGGTGACAGGCGGCTGATTGGCGCTCACACCGAAGCGGTCAAAACCGCGTTGGGCTTTGTCGAAAGGCATATGGCGGCAACGCGCATAAGAGAAGATGGCATTGTCATCCGCGAGGCGACCGGCAATTTGGCCATCGCCTCTTTCCAGCATGGCACAAGCCGCGCACAAGACCCGCAGCTCCATACGCATAATGTGATATTGAATGCTACGCAGGATAAGGATGGCAATTGGCGCAGTCTGGAACCACGCGCAATCTATCAACTGCAAAAGCAGATAGGCGCGGTGTATCGGCAAGAACTCGCATTGAAGGTTCGCGAACTGGGTTATCAAATTGAATCAACCAAGGAATCCATGTTCGAGATTAAAGGCGTTTCCAAAAATATCATCGACGCCTTTAGCGGGCGTAGCGCCGCCATAGAGGATCGTTTGGCAGAGCGCGGCAAGACACGAGAGAAAGCAAGTGCGGTTGAAAAACAGATTGCGGCACTCGATACGCGGGATGCTAAAAGCAGTGTCGATCATGGGAAGCTGGTTGGGAATTGGCGCGACACCGCAGATGCAAAAGGCTTTGGTCTTAAGGAGCGATTGGCATTGGTAGGCAATGCCAAAATGCAGGCGGCAGACCGTTCCGTGACCGCTGATAGTGCCGCCAAAAGCGATAACTTTGCTGAACGGGCTGTCGCGCATGCTGTTCAAAATCTAAGCGAGCGCCAATCTGTATTTTCGGAGAGTAATTTGCAGGAAGCAGCCGGTCGCTTTGGATTGGGGCATATCAGTCATGCCCAGATCCAAAGCGCCATCGAGCGTTCGGTTGATAGCGGCGATCTCTTGCCGCGTCATTTTGAAAATAAACGCGGCGCGGAATTTACCGGATTTACGACCCGCGAAAATCTCGACATCGAGCGGCGCATGTTGCGGCTGGAAAATGTAGGTCGCGGCATCATGCCCGCAATTGAATCGCGGCTTTCCGCCGCAAAAGCCATTGCCGGTGCGGCGGCTGAGGCGCAAAAAATGGGATTGCCCTGGAATAGGGACCAGCGGTTATCAACCGCGCAGCTATTGGTGAGCCGCAACCGGATCACCGCGCTGCAAGGCTATGCGGGTACCGCCAAAACAACAACTGTATTGGCGACTTACGCAAAGGAAGCAGAAGCGCGAGGATATAATGTAACAGCGCTTGCACCCACAGCATCGGCGGCGATGACTTTGGGAAATGCGCTCGATACACGGGCCGACACAGTGGCACGGCATCTTTTGTCACCAGCCAATCCGGACAGTGATAAATCGGTCTGGATTGTGGACGAGGCATCGCTTTTATCATCGCGCGATACAGCGAAGCTATTCAACATGGCGGAAAAGCAGGATGCGCGGGTGCTTCTGGTTGGTGATATCAAACAACTAGGCTCAGTGGAAGCTGGAGCCGCTTTCACGCAGCTTCAATCCGCTGACATGGAAACCGCCAAGCTCGGCGAGATATTGCGACAGACCAATAGCGCGACAAAGGAAGCCGTATTGGCTTCGATTGAAGGCGATGCCAGAAAGGCGCTGGCAGCCATCAATAGCGGTGGCGGCAGGATTATCGAAAGCGCGGAACGCGAAGATCGTTTTGCTGCTATCGCCAAAGCCTATGCGGGGTTGGATAAGGCAGAGCAAAGCAAAACCTTGATTGTCGAGCCGTCGCGTGAAGGCCGGGATAGCCTGACTGATGAAATCCGCAAAGAGCTTGTGAAAACCGGGGCATTGAGCGGCTCTGCCATTGAGGCGCAGAGCCTTGTCAACAAGGGTTTGACGCGCGCCGAAGCTCGCGATCCAGCAAACTATGCCAAAGGCGACATAATTCGATTCACCAAAGATTATGCGCACAAGGGCGTATCACACGGTGACAGCTACCGCGTCGAAAGCATCGACAGGACCAAATCCGCTATTGCGCTCAAATCCGAAGATGGTCGCGAGATTGACTGGCGATTGCGGCAATGGGGCGCGGGCAAGTCACAGGCATTTGAGACCAAGACACTCGAACTCAAAACCGGCGACCGTATCGTATTCACCCGCAATGACCGCGAACTTGGCCGGATCAATGGCCAGCGCGGTGAGGTCAGGAGCATCGCTCAGGACGCCCGGACGGCGGTCATCAAAACCACCAACGGCAAAACCCAGACGCTTGCTCTTGATAGCCACCGCGATTCTCATATCCGCCATGCCTATGTCGAAACGGCGTTCGCAGCACAGGGACGAACCGCCGATCACGTCATGGTCCATGCGGACAGCAAAGCCACCAACCTGATTGACCAAAAGTCCTTCTATGTCGCTATATCCCGCGCCAAGCATTCAGTCGCGATCTACACCAATGATGAAGCGAAGCTGGTTTCTGCATTGAATGAACGGGCAGGCAATGTTCAGACCGCGATTGCGGACAAGAGCATGGACATCGCCAAGGCCAGCAAGTCGGCAGGGGCTGGTTTGGGATAGGATTAGGGCAATCGGATAACGCTTTTGCGCGTCGGTTTCCCGATACCTTTGCTCGAATATGCCGCTTCAGATGGCCGGCTCTGCCAGCGGTTCAACCGTCTGCCCGCTCCGTTCGCGTGCCGCTCCCGTGTGGACGGTTTTATCTGCGTTTTCACTCCGACTGATCCGCTGTCATGGCCACCGGCCAATTTCCTCGCGTCTTCAATCAAAGGCGAAGGAAAACAAAATGACACGCAAGAAAAAACAGCACCTCGATATCTATCAATCCATTACCAACCAGATTATCGCCGCCATCGAAGCTGGCACGGGCGAGGTAAAAATGCCCTGGCATCGCAGTGGGTTCAATCAATCCCGCCCGGTCAATATCTCCAGCAGCAAGCCTTATCAGGGGATCAATATTCTCTCACTCTGGGCCGCAGCAATGAGCGGTGGATATCATCACGGACTTTGGGGAACCTATCGTCAGTGGCAGGAAGCAGGAGCGCAGGTCCGTAAGGGTGAAAAGTCATCGTTCATCATCTTCTACAAGCAGTTTGAAAATGACGAGACAGAGAATAGCGAAAATCAATCCGAGCGGCGATTGTTCATGGCAAGAGCATCGCATGTCTTCAACGTCGCACAGGTTGATGGGTATGAATTGCCCGACCAACCCGAACTTACCGAAAATCTTGTCACTTGCATCGCCTCTGTTGAAGAATTTATCAGCAAGACCGGTGCGATCATAACGGAGGGCGGAGAGCAGGCCTGTTACAATCCAGCCAGCGATCAGATCAGCATGCCCGACCAGTATCGGTTTTTTGATACCGATACTGGCAGCGCAACCGAGCATTATCACTCGGTTTTACTTCACGAGCTGACCCACTGGACTGGAGCAAAGCACCGGCTTGACCGGACATTCGGCAAACGCTTTGGGGATCATGCCTATGCCATTGAAGAACTGACAGCTGAACTGGGGGCAGCGTTCCTATGTGCCGATCTTGGGATCAGTGCATCACCGCGTGAGGATCATGCCAGTTATATCAACAATTGGCTGTCTGCGATGAAGGCTGACGCGAAGGCTGTGTTTGCAGCGGCTAGTGCGGCGAGCAAGGCTGTGGAATATCTTAAGTGGTCGGGTGACGGCTGATATCCATCGACGATGTATTATTTGTTCAACTCGCTTCGCTCAAATGAACGATTCCAATTACAACCGTTTTTGAATAGGACGATAGATCAAATCAAAGGGACGGCCATTGCCACAAAATATTTACAGACGACTGATCGACCGAGATGGCCAACGCACGGAAGCTGACATCCAAGCAGATGTTCGGTCGCTTTTGCTGTTACCACAACTTCAGTTGGATGATGGAGATCTTCGGATTGTTAACTTGGAGGCTCAAGTTGGAGACCGCCGTAGAATTGATGTCGAACTGGGATCGGCAGTCATTGAAGTAAAGCGCGATCTGAGACGAGGGCGAATTCGCAACGACGCCATCGAACAACTTGCCGGTTATGTCGCAGAGCGAACTCGAACGACCGGTACCCGTTATTTAGGCATTTTGACCGATGGCGCAGAATGGACTTGTTATGATCTCGTGGACGCCGAACTCCATCAAGTTTCAACGATAGATGCCAGTCATGCCGACATCGACCTTGATCGATTGATTGTATGGCTCGAAGGCGTTTTGGGCACTGCGCAACACATCCCGGCAACGTCCGCAGAAATTGCTACCAGACTTGGTGCCGGTAGTAGCTCCCATGAGCTTGATCGCGCAACGATCGCAGCACTTTATGCTCAAAACCGTGACCTCGCTACAGTGCGAATGAAGCGCAGTCTTTGGTCAAAACTACTAACCTCCACGCTTGGCAATCAATTTGAAGACACCGATGAGCTGTTTGTAGAACATACTCTTCTCGTAAATTCAGCTGAAATCATTGCTCACTCGGTACTCGGACTTGATGTTGCAAACATTGAACCGGAGGACGTGCTTTCAGGTCACATTTTCAATCAGAGCAGTATTTACGGCGTGGTTGAGCAAGATTTTTTCGATTGGCCTTTAGAAGTCGAAGGAGGTCCTGAATTTGTACGTGCCTTGACCAAGCGATTGGCTCGGTTCGACTGGCATGCGGTTGAACAGGATGTATTAAAAACACTCTATGAAAGCGTAATTGGTACCGAAACCCGGAAACGATTGGGAGAGTATTACACACCTGATTGGCTTGCAGAGATGGTCGTAAATGAAGTGATAGACCAGCCACTTGAAACGCGAGCGCTTGATCCTGCCTGTGGTTCAGGAACATTTCTATTTCACGCTGTTCGACAATATATTGCCGCTGCCCGCGAAGATGGAAAAGCTGTGGGTGAAATTTTGAGCGGAGTAAGTCAAAGCATTTACGGAATGGACCTGCATCCTGTTGCGGTAACGTTGGCGCGCGTGACATATCTTTTGGCAATAGGGCGGGAACTTCTCACCAATCCCGAACGCGGTCCAATATTTATACCGGTCTATTTGGGCGATTCTATTCAATGGAGCGGTCAGACAACCAACCTCTGGAATGCCGGAGATTTGGTGGTTCCTGTGGAAGACAATGTTGAGTTATTTCACACCGAATTGCGGTTTCCTGACCGCTTGCTGACAGATGCAACAATGTTTGATCAACTAGTGGAGTCTATGGCTCAAGCCGCTTCGCAAAGGGAAGCCGGTGATCGCATTCCATCGCTCGGCCCACTATTTCAACGCCTCGGTGTTCCAGAACAAAATCACGAAACAATTACGGCCACGTTCAGAACCATGTGCGAATTGCATGACCAAGGGCGCAATCATATCTGGAGCTACTATGTCCGCAATTTGGCGCGGCCTATGTGGCTGTCGCGTCAAGCTAATAGGGTCGACGCATTGATCGGCAACCCGCCGTGGTTAGCATATCGGCATATGCCTGATGATATGCAGAACACTTTCCGTACGATGGAGGAGCAAAGAGGTCTCTGGGCAGGCGCTAAAAACGCCACACATCAAGACTTGTCGGCCCTCTTTGTCGTACGCGCGGTTGAATTATACTTGAGAGATGGCGGGAAATTCGGCCTAGTAATGCCAAACGCCGTAGTGGATCGCGATCATTATGCGGGATTCCGACGCGGCTCATATGTAAGCGCCGCGCACAGGACTCAGATCGCGTTTAATGGATCATGGGATTTCAGAAGGGTTCGCCCGCACTTCTTTCCTCGTGGTTCAAGCGTTATTTTTGGAGAACGGCATCCAAATGAGGCGACCGCCATGCCTCTAAATACCGTCATTCATTCTGGTTCAATTCCACGTAACTCAACTAGCCTGGACTTGGTTTTCCCACATTTGGAAGCGACGAACGAAAACGTAGTCATCCGAACTAACGATCCCTCGCCATACAAATCCAGATTTCGCCAAGGGGCAATTTTAGCTCCGCGTGTGTTTTTCTTTGTAGAAAACCGTCAAACTGGACCACTTGGAGTTGAAGCCGGTCGTACACCGGTAATATCTTCTCGAAGTGCCAACGAAAAGAAACCGTGGAAGCAGTTGCCCTCATTGGAAGGTATTATCGAAAATCGTTTTGTTCGACCTATGTATTCTGGTGAGAGTTTGCTCCCGTATCGTACGTCTCCACCCTTGCAGTGTATTATCCCGCACGATGAAAGGCAGCTACTGGCGACCGATGAGCAAATCGCTCAGCATCCTGGTCTTAGTGAATGGTGGAGGCAAGCTACCGAATATTGGCTAGACAACCGAGCCAGTGATCGACTGACCTTGCATGAGCAACTTGACTACATGGGCAAACTATCGAGTCAATTTCCGGCACCAGCTCGGAGGGTAGTTTATAATTCGTCAGGGATGCACATCGCAGCTGCACCACTTTCTGATAATCGTGGCATTATAAACAACAAACTTTATTGGTGCACTGTCGGCTCTGACAACGAAGCTCAATATCTCTGTGCGATCTTAAATAGTCCCGTAACAACAGAATTTGTAAGACCTTTAATGTCTTATGGAAAAGACGAAAGGGATATCCACAAACATGTATGGAAACTTCCAATACCAGAATTTGACCCTGACGACGCGATACATCTTAGATTATCGAAGTTGGGCGCTATTGTTGAGCAGATTTCAAGATCGGTCGAAATCGATCCTAACCTTCATTTCTCAGCGTCGCGAAGAAAAATTCGTAACGTATTAGACGCCCTCGCCGAGACGGCTGAAATCGACGATTTGGTTTATGAACTAATTTCGTGAGCGTTTGAACGATTGTAACTCAGCGGTAAAGCAATCAAAAATTTGAATTACACAATTCAATTCTGCTGCTGATCCGTAGCCCCGAGGAGATTCATGGCTAGCGAATGCAGACTTCCTTTAACGTCTGTATTATTTTGTGAGATGTCCAATGATGCTATATCGAGGCGCTCAGTGCCATTCGCAATGCCGAACCCCTTCCGTATACCATCAAATTTTCCGGGACTGGATGGATACAAGAGCATCAACCGCTTACAATCGTAGAGACGTGCGTATGCCATTAGCTGATACACGTCAGTTTGCCCAACTCCATGTTTTTTAGTAAGTGGATTTTTTGATAATTGTTTCCACTTTGTGTCGATTATACCGAGGACTTTGCCGCCGCGCCGAATGATGATATCCGGTTTGGTCTGAAACAATGTCGCGCGACAAAGTGAATCTTGCGACCAATCTCCAAGACAATATTTCAATCCACCTTGGGCAACTACTTCGATGTCATATGGCATTAGAACCCGTCGCAATTGGGTCGCGACATAGGATTCAAACAGATCATTCATAGGGAAAAGCAAACTAATGCCATCAGTGCGCACGTTGTCAAAGTGCGTCGCCTGCCATTCGCGTTTCATGAACATGCAAGCCAGATCGAACAGCGTCTGCCAACGTCGATTTGTCCGGTCGATACGAACCTGCTGCCAAGGTAAGGCGCTTGCTGGAATCTCTTTTACGTCCGAAAGCAACAAGCGAAGTTCATGTAGTTTTCGTTTTGTCTCCAACGCTCTGGCATGTTGGCTTAGATAATAAGCGCATGCCTTCATTATCTGCAAAAGCGGCGTGTCCGCTGAAAGCGCGTCGAAACTGCAAGCAATTCTATCAGGTCGAACTGCATGAGCAGTGAACTGTCGAGTTACATCTAGTCTTCCTCGCAGCGTTGCAAGGTCTTCGTCATGGTTTTGATAGCGCCTTGGCAAACCCCGTCTTGCCTCCGCTATCAATCGATCAGCGAATAGCCGAATAAAAATATCGAGTAGTGTTTCGTTTTGTCGCGCCATTGTTGCCGATTGGCCACCGGTTAATCCAAGACCCAGCGCCACATCAAGCATGTGGACTAGGCGTTCGCGCAATTTGACTGGATTTTCGCTTGGCCCGTCCGGATCGACTTTGGGTAATATCTCTAGACTACAATTTTGTGAGGCAAGAACGCCTACAGATTGTCTCGCCCTTAAGTGCCGATGATGATCGACAATGATGTCGGTTCCATCACTGCCGCCTTGGGGATGCGCCTTTGCAGCAGCGAAAAGTGCATCCGCTTGTGCTCGGCTGTAGCTACCTTCGCCAATAGGCATACGGCCCCATTCAAAAACCGTATCATGCATTACGACCGTGAAGCTTCCGTATCATTTTCGAATACTAACTTTGCTTCACTTGCCGTTTTACCAATCAAGCCTTTGTAAGCGCCGCCGGAAAAATGTTCACGAACGCGCCAGCTTGGCCGGTCTTCCGAACCTTGGCCAGTCGGATCACTTAGCATACGGCATTCAAGGAAAGCCCCTCCTCTTTCAGCAGTTTCTCCCAAAACAGCAGCCAATCGGCCCCAGTCCTCAAAAAAATATTCTTGAAGCAGCGGAATAATTTTATCCCTCATTACAGCATCGATTCCTTGGCGTTTTTCCACGCCCATAAAAAATGCATGACCAACGCAATGTTCGCGATCAATCAGGTATTCAATGCGGTCGTTCATGGTCTCCAGAACGCTTCTCAATGGTACTCCATCAACAATCTCCGGCAGCAATTCTGAGTCCGGAGCTATTTCTAGAAACGAGAATCTCCGCCGCAGGGCGGTATCTAAAAGAGCAATTGAACGATCTGCCGTGTTCATTGTACCGACAATATGGAGATTAGCCGGTACGCCAAATCGATCACGAGAATAAGGAAGCCGCACTGTTAAAGGTTCGTCCATGCCAAGACGTTTGTCGCGTTCAATAAGCGTAATTAACTCTCCAAACACTTTAGAAATATTCGCACGGTTAATTTCATCGATAATCAGAACATGATTTTCTGGTTTGATCTTAGCCGCTTCCGCCATACGCCGGAAAATACCCGGCTCTGCGCGTAGTTCAAAACCAGCACTTCCCTCGACAGGTTTGGGTCTCAACCCCTCAACAAAGTCTTCGTAACTGAAATTCTGATGGAATGTCACGAACCCTATCTGGCCAAGTTCGCGCAACTCCTCATAACGATTTCGCAATTCTGTCCGATTTGAATATTCGACAATTAGCGGGTCGTCGGCGGAGAGATCATCGCACAATCGGACCGCTTCCGACATGGTTCGAAAAGTTTTACCTGTCCCAGGCGGTCCGTAAAGTATCAGATTTTGAGGATCGCGAGACGCGACCTCGGCAACGACATCGCTATCATCTATTTCTTGTAAATCCTGCCAATTCGATAGGTTCGCTAGAAACCAGTCATAGTCTTGTTCTTCACCATCAAAAGCGAACGCGATTAGCCGCCTTGCCATTTCTTTGTCGGGATAGACTTCCCAAACCGTCGGCTGATACGTGTAATGATACCATTCGCGCGGAATAGGAGCCGTCTCCCAATCAACGGCGACGCGTTCCCCCGTGCCGGGATTGCTCGCTATGGTACCGATTGCCTTAATCATCATCACCGATACCCGGCGATCTCGATTGTCAAACGGCAACTCATTCTTCCGCACATAGGTAGCTTTTATTGCTATTCGTTGTCCCGGTTCCATCGATAGAACCTGCTGCCGATGGCGATCCGACGGATCATGGATTTCCCAAATCCCTTCCTCAAGGAATCGTTCGGTCTGATCATCCACTCGCCCATAAGATGCACCAACAAACCAATGAGGTTCCAGATCATCGTCCGAGCTTGTTTTTTCTGGTGCTTTAATATGCGAGAATTTTTCGTAAGGCACTGGCACGGCATTGCCATTTGCATCAACAATTTGATAGCCCGCGTTGTGTAACAAGGTACACGCTGACTGATGCTTCGACCAACCTCCGTTTAGTGAGTGTTTTCCCGCGGCATTAGCCGCAATGGGTTTTGAAGGGTAAAGTCCGTTATTGCCGGGAGCGTTGGAAAGCACCCAGTAATCGGTAGGTCGTTGAAATTGGGAATACTTTTTGTAAAATACTTCCTCGCCCAATTCATCATACTCATCCATTGCGCCATCGACAGCTTCTGAATCAAGTTGCACGCCCCAATCTCCATTCCAATTTTTCGTGAGCGAAACCCAAACAAAGCCTTGAACATCCTCTAAGGTTTCTGTCTGCCAATCCCATTCTTGATCCATCAAATCCTGCATCCGAAACAACAGTGTCTGAAATTCTTCAAACTCGACGCGATCAAAAAATTCACTCGGGAATAGGCGTTTCCCAAGTAGCAATTTACCAACTTCATCAAAAATACTGGTTTTAAACCAGCAGCATTCGTTCGGTCGTAAAGTACCTAAAACTGATAAGGTGATATTGAGCACTTCTCCTCGACGCAGACCAACTATCCCGTCTGAGCGTAGTGTTTCCAATGACCGGGCACCTTCCTCCGCCAATTCGCCGATTGGCTTATCCCGATCACCAAAGCCCGCAATTGTGAGATAGAAGCGTTCCTGCAACTCCTGTGAAGCTTTTTGAACTTCAGCTCTGGTCCGCCAACTTAACGGCAAACCTTGCGCTGCACTTTGGCAGAGCCGGTCATACATTGCTTTACCGCGTTCCACAGGTGAACGTTCAGGATCGATGGAAAATGAAAATACGTCTCCCCGAGCTGCGTATTTGTAAGATTTCTCTACTTCCCAATATTCGCCATCTTCCAAGCGCATATCTTGAAAGTCATACATACGTTCCAAGAACGTCTCGCGCATACTTTCCATGCCGCGTTCGAATTGTTGATCTTCGGTAGTGCTGGATCGAGCAAATCTCGCATAGTAGGACAAGGTTGATCGATAACTTGCCAAGTTTTCATATAACTTACCGTCTATAGGAAACTTTGCTGGATTTGATTTACCGGCACGTTCATCAGCCTTTGAATATGCAAGTGACTTCCGAATTTCCGCAAATCCGTCCTTCTGAAACCATTCGTCAAGATCGCCATATTCCGCGTTCAATCGTCGCGACTGCGCAATCTGCGTATTGACAGTATTGCCCGCGTATTGAGATCCTTCCAACCATTCCTTAAACTCGGTTTCGCGCACACTTACCCCCAGAATGTAATTCTCGATGAATTACGTAGTTTGTTTTTGATATAGCTTATCGAAAGACTTTCCAGTCTTTTCAGCTCGTTTTCAAGCCCCCTTCACTGACCGAACGCGGACTGCCGTCAATGCCCGGCCCGCGCCGGTTCTCTGCGTTCACCCGTGTTGGGCATGACGCCCGTCCTTTTTCGTCCGGTCTTTTGGTTCGGTGCAACGAGCCAATCAGACAAGAAAGGAAATTCTCATGGCAAATGCATCAACATCAACAACCAGCGAACCCAAGGTTCCAGACTTCCATGCCTGGCATGTGAGCACCAAAGGCGAGAAAGGCTTTTGGACCAAAGTCGGGGCCGCATGGCCGCATCGCGACGGCAAGGGGCTTTCGATCCAGTTGGATATTCTTCCGATCAATGGTCGCATTGTTCTTCGCAAGCCTTTGGAACCCACCGAACAGGGAGCGGGCGCGTGAGCGCCCGCCACATCCTGCTCTGGCAGAACATTCGTATCATGGTCGTCCACAAGCCGGAATATTTTACCGGTACAGATCATCTCGAAATCACCAGCGAAGGATCAGTCCCGCTTCCCATTACCGAAACAGGCTACCGCTCGCATTTCATGCCATCCGGCACTTTGGAAAACCACAGCGACCCACTGGCGTTCGTTTCAGAATGGCTGGACGAAGCAAGTCAGTCGAAACAATGGCAGAAGCATGTCGCTGAATCTCGGCAAATGAGGCTGTTCTGACTTTTGCCATATCATTATAATTTCTGACCGAAATGCAGCGAAACTGCATTTCGGTCAGATTTTATAAAACGTGTTAGAAAGATTCAGCCGGGAGTTATTCGGTCAAAGTTTTGGATTTTCACCTGCACGCAGAGCATCCAGATAATCGCTCCACCACTGCGCCATCCTCACCCGTTCATTCCAATAGTTGCCGCGATTATAGACGCCGCGCACCGCATTGCTGTCACCATGCGCGAGCGCGCGTTCAATCGCATCGGGGTGCCATTTCCCACTTTCGTTCAGAAAAGTCGAAGCGGTCGAACGCAGTCCGTGCGCGGTAATTTCTTCCTTGCCAAATCCCATCCGCCGAAACGCGACGTTCACTGTGTTTTCGCTCATCGGACGGGCGGATGCATATAATGACGGGAAGATATAACCGTCACCGCCCATCTTTGCCTTGTAATGCTCAAGATATTCCAGGACTTGGCGCGACAGTGGCACCGCATGGGTGCGCCGCGCCTTCATCTTGCCCGCCGGGATGGTCCAGACTTTCTTGTCCCAATCGATTTCTTTCCATTCTCCGTGCCGCAGTTCGCCGGGGCGGACGAACACATGGGGCGCAACGCGCAACGCTGCTTTGGTAATTGGACTGCACTCGAAATTTTCAATGGCGCGCAGCAGTTCACCTAGTTTTTCAGGCTCCAATATCGCCGCGTAGTGCCGCGCCTTTGGCGACACCAATGCACCTTGCAAGATCGCAGTTGGATCGCTTTGACAGCGTCCAGTGGCAGCGCCATAGCGAAAAACTCTGCTGGCAAAGGATTTGCACTTTTTCGCAGATTCCAGATTGCCGCGCGCTTCCATCTTCTTGAGCGGGGCCAGCATCATTTGCGGATCAACATCGGCAATCGGCATGTCGCCGATGGCAGGTTTCAGAAGATCGAGAAACCAGCGTGCTTTTCGCAAAGTCGCCTCGGCGCGACCTGCGCGCACCATATTATCTTCGATATATTCGAGTGCTACCGATTCAAAAGTATGCTCCGACCCTTGTTTTTCCAACGACTTTTCACGCATCCGCTCCGCCATCGGATCAGTGCCTTCCAGTATTTGAAGGCGCGCTGTTTCACACAGCCGACGTGCATTGGCCAAGCCAACCTCCGGAAAAGGCCCCAAAGACATCTTTTTCTCTTTTCCCCGGAAACGATACTTCAAATACCAAAGCCTTGATCCATTTGGTTTTATTAAAAGGTACAAACCCCGCCCATCGGCCTTTTTATAAGGTTTCGCCTTCGGCTTAAACGACCGGATTTCTGCGATATTTAGCGGCATTTGGGGGCCTCACTTTTCACGAAAATTGGGAAAAAGCGATAGAGCCCCCAATGAGGCCCCCAATCCTATCGAAATAAGGCGAAACATAGCTAAACTCCAATGAACGTCATTAGAGATACTATGGCAGAAAACTGCGGTTTATGCAACGATTTGGGATATTCTGAAAAGAACAAATGGTGCCCAGAAGAGGACTCGAACCTCCACATCCTTGCGAATACTAGCACCTGAAGCTAGCGCGTCTACCAATTCCGCCATCTGGGCACGGGGTAGGCGATGCGCTTAGCGGTATTGGAAGACGATTGTCAATTCCATTCGAACGCCCTTTCCAGTGTAATTTGATCGCATCCTGTTTCCCACAGCGTTGTGCCAATTACTGGTGGTTATAAATTGCACTTCGTTGATTTTTACGCAGTGAGAAAGGATGGCTGTTAGCATCTTTTACACAGAACAATAGCGGCTCCTCTTTCTATCCGCGCATATCTGATCGATAAAGTGGGGTATTGGAATGCAGCGCTTATGTTCGTTCAAATGCACAAGATCCTTTTGCTAAACTCCCCATTCCAATTCTATGAACCCTCTTGGTTTTGGGCTAAGCAAGAACCATGGCCCAGCTACCTGCACGATCCTTTATCACGCGGAGATCGCTTCTCGCGTCGATGGGCGCGGCATCTTTGACAGCGTGCCAAACAACCCGTCTTCTGCCTAATCCATCGCAACGACCAGGAGTACCGGTACAATTATCACCGGCTTTTTTTGATCGATCGGTCGTTGGGTTGCGTCCCGGCCGGCTTGGCGGGTTCAGGCTAGCAACGGAGAAGCTAGCCGAAAAACTGGTTGTCCATAATTATGGCCATGGCGGCGATGGATATACCCTGTCCTGGCCATGCGCTCAGTGGGCGGCGGATCAGATCTCGACGGCACAATCAAAATCGGTCGGTATCATTGGCGCAGGTGTCAGCGGTTTGACCACTGCATGGCTATTGGCGCGGCGCGGGATCAAGGTGATGATATACGCTGATAAATTTTCTCCGGATACGACATCCAATATTGCCGGTGCTATTATCCTGACCAATCCAAATTATCGATCAGGAGAGAATGCCGATATCGGTCCATCTGACGATGTAATTAATGCTGACGCGTTGGCTGGATTTGCGCCGTTTTTAACCGAGCAACGATACGGCGTTTACTGCATTGATCATATTCAGATGCGACCGCTGCGGCAAGACAGCCAATCGCCCTACGAGACATTTTTGGGGCGCAGAGTCACCGATAAATATCGTACAATCATGGTGGACCCCAATTATTATCTCGCTGCGTTGATGCAAGACCTGTCGGAAATGGGCGTCAAATTCTGGACGAAGAAATTGACCGCGCTCCAAGGCCTGGCCGAATTGCCTCATCCATCTCTTGTCAATTGCTCCGGACTTGGAGCTGGCATTCTATTCGGCGACGAGAATATGTTCCCCATTCGCGGGCAGTTGACGCTGCTGAAACCACAGCCCGAAATCGATTATAGCTATGTCAGCCGCCAACCGGGTGGAGTACTCTATATGTTTCCCAGACGCGGAAACATCGTATTGGGCGGGACACACCAGCGCAGCAACAATAACATAGCACCCAATCCGGAAGAAATGGAACGGCAATTGCGCGGTCATGGCCGGTTGATGGAAAATCTGCGAGGCGTTCCGAGGATAGGTCCGGGCCAGGTGTAAAACTGATCAGTTTCGCTACACGTCAGGAAAGTCATGCGTCCGCAATATTCCGAGAGCGGACGTTAGATTCCCCTGACGAAAAAATCACATTGGTTGGGTCACAACCCAAGTTGGAATTAAGTCTACAGCTCAGCCGCTTGAGATCCGATGCCTTCGAATAACGCACCGATTTTATTTATCTCACATTGCATATGTTCCCGAAAGAGAAGTACGCGCTTCGTGCCTCGCAAATCACGGTGATAGAGCAACCACAATCCCAGATCATGTTGTTTTTCCGGCTGCCGAAACCTAACCAGTGTCGGTTCGCTGTCGCCAATGAAACAAGGTAAATACCCAACGCCAAGCCCCTCCTTGAGAGCAGCGGTAGTAAGGGATGTATCATCGACACAGAATGAAGGATCAAGTTGTGGCGCAGCCTGCCTGGTCCACTTTCTATGGTGTTCGCAGCAATCGACGCCAAGCCACTTTTCTGTGGTGTGTCCCGCGGCGAGGGAAGCGCAGTAATCAGCTGAGCCATATACAGCAGATGCGATGGTTGCCAGCCGTGTACCGATGAGCGTCTCACCCGGACTATTTGTCTGTCTGAGAGCCACGTCAGCGTCCCGCTCTGCCAGACGTACGGAATCGTTAGTAACTTCGATACTGAGGTTGATGTTGGGATAGGCGGCATTAAATTTGGCAAATAATGGCATCAGCACCGATGATGCCATATTTGCAATTGCTGTGATACGAAGCTCCCCAGATATTTTATTGCTTTGACCGGCACTCACTGCTTCGAACGACAATAATTCTCGTTCCATTCTGGCAGCCGAATTTTTTAGGTCCTGTCCTGCCTCAGTCAACACATATCCTTGTGCTCTGCGCTCGACCAGCTGCGTTGTTAGTTCGTTTTCCAGAGTATGTATTCGTCGCGAGATTGTGGAATGCTGAACACCTAATCGCTTGGCAGCGGCGCTGAACGAGCCTTCGCGAGCGAAGGCGAGAAAGATTCGGGCATCATCCCATTGCATCCAGTCTCTCCTCCACGGTGCATTTTTGCATAGCCGTTGTCGATTTTTCTAGAGTTCCAAAAACGCTACGCAAAGCTATTCCTGTTAGCAACGGAAATAAAAATGCGACTGCGACTGAAAACCAGCGGCACCCAATTGAAATATCGAGCAGATCAGGAGCTTCCAAATGACAATAACTCTTTACGACCGTCTGGGCGGTTATGATGCTATTGTAATATTTGCCGGAAAACTGATTGGACGGGCCAAGTCCGACGACCTGCTCGGTCGCTTTTGGGCTCATCGCAGTGAAGATACAAATGCCAGAGAATTGCAGATGCTGATAGACTATCTCGTACGAGAAACCGGCGGCCAGATGTATTATACTGGACGCGACATGGCAGTAGCTCATGCCGGCATGGGCATTACTGAGCGAGATTGGACACATTTCATCAAGATAGTGGTCGATGTTGCCAGCGGACTAAAGGTGGGGTCACCAGAAAGTGGTGAGGTAATGGCGTTCTTGGAGAGCCTCAAAAACGACATCGTCGTCTCCGGACAATAGGCACCGTTGCAGGACACACTGTGACATCGGAAAGGCGTAAAGGATGATCGAAATGTTAGAAGGTGGCTGTTCATGCGAACATTTGCGTTACAAGCTACATGCAAAACCAATGATTGTTCACTGTTGCCATTGCCGTTGGTGCCAGAAACAAACCGGGACGGCTTTCGCTCTGAATGCACTAATAGAGTCCCGTGAGGTACAGACAGTCAAAGGAGATATTGAGAAATGCGCCGTCGCCTCTCCGAGTGGCAAGGGTCAGACTATTGCGCGCTGTCCGAAATGTCGTGTTGCAGTTTGGAGCAACTATCACATGTCTGGTCTAAGAGAACATATTCGCTTCATTCGTGTCGGAACACTCGACGATCCCGACCTGATGCCGCCTGATGTCCACATTTACACTTCTTCCAAACAACCTTGGGTGCTTTTTCCTGTTGGCAGCCAGGTTGCAGACGAGTTTTACGAATATGAAAAAATTTGGTCACAAGATGACCTTAACCGAAGGGCAGCGCTATTCGACCTAGCGGGCATCGCCATACCCTGAGCCAGGCTTGTGGTGTCGATATTAGTATACGCGGGCCTTTACTACCTATCCCTCATGAGCACGATGGCTTTTTTGTCGATGCAAAAGACGGACCTCGATCTACTGCCCGCTTTTGCGCCCAAAGCGGACGTTAGTTATGGTCATTTTTGACGGCGGCAATTGGGTGGTCGGCAATCGATCATCGTCCAGACAGAAAGCCCGGCAAGCTGGCATCCCAGCGCATGTGGCGTGATAATTGATTAAGAGGTGATTTCCCTCTCTATCGCTTCGGCATCATCGCTTTTATCTCGGCGACCAAAGCATAGGCTGAGACCTTTTTGAGTAAATACTACCCGTTTGGGACGATGGGCGGAGGTGTCCAGCGACCTTCGCGGATTGCCCGACCCGGCAGGTAAGCGCGGAAGACACATTTAAACGCACCCTCGGGTGTCGGCATCCAGACGAGTGAAGGATCGCTTGGCCGCTCGCGTTGAAAAGCGAGTATGATTGAGCCATCGGGTTGGAACAGGAGTCCGTCGCTGTAAGAATTTATGGAAAATCGACCGAGTTCATTTTCATAAAAGAACAGGCGCTGGTCAGAAGAGATCGCGTACATGCTGAGCGACCAGAAAGCATCGGTCGGGACGCCCGCGGCCGGAAGCACCATGCGATAGGTTTGATCTCCATTCAGGGGAGTGCCCGCCGCGTCTGTGGAGCTATTATAGTACACTGCCTCGTCCACGGTCAGGGCTCCGAACCCTACCAAAGCCGTCCCGGCGCGAATGGTGTCATTGGTGCCGTAGTTTCCCAGAATTCTGGGCGGTGTCGTCCAGCCGATTGCGTTTTTTTCGTCAGCTTTGACCTGCGCCATGATTTTATCTTCTACCTGGTCGACGGCCCGCGACCAGACATATTTCCTGGCCGGAGAAAGGCCCTCGAAAGCGTCGAGCCTGCCCGGTATGATACCGAACGCTTCAAACATTGAAGCGCGAGCGGTATGGCTAGCAGCAGGATTGCGAGCCAGAATTTCGTTCGTGAGCGCGAGAAAGCTTTTCGCATCTGCGCGCTCAGGTGGCTTGGTAACAAAGTGCCTGACTGGCTTGGCGGGGTTCACGGCGCGTGCACTGATTTGCGACTGCACCGCTCGCGCGTCAGCAAGATCGTCCTCGCCTGCAACGAAGACGCGGCCAAGCATCCATAGATCGTTCGATTTGACTCTGATCGGAGTGACATCTTCCGGGACATCAGAAGAGTGCCCCGGCCCCACAACCCAAAATCGGCCACCGCGACCGTCTGTGGCTCTTGTGCCAATGTAAGCGACCTGGTCATTAAAAGGGTTCATAAAAGCGATGGAGACGTATCTCTCCCGGGATTCAGGCGCGATAACTTCGACAGGCCCGGCCGTCAGGTCCAATATAGCCGAGGTGTATAATGTGTCATTATTGGGTGTCGTCACGGCGCGGGATGAGGGGTCGCTCAGCTCTCGCACATGGATCTCCCGATTAATTAATGGCTCGCCATTCCAGTCGGGAACCTGCTCTTCCACGCGAACTGCGTCAAACTGGCTTGATCCCGATAGCTGACCTGAAAGAATCTGAATTCTTCTGGCAAACTCGTACAGGCCAAATGCGTAAAGCAGAGGCGCGCGAATATCTGTGGAAATTGAAGAAAGGCGATGCAATCCAATCCCGGCCGCGAGGGCAAGCGTTGTTCCACCACCCAGTAGAATGGATCGTCTTGAGATCATGATAAAGCCCTTGCAATTCTTATGTGTCCGCGAAGAGTTCGCGTTGCATGTGTTTGTTCAAAATCTTTAAATAGCCGGATGGAAAAAGCCGCGTAATCCAGTCGAGCGTCTTTGCTTGACGGGTAATAACGATCCTGCTTTTTCCGCGAGCCACGCCGTGCAGTATATCTCGCGCCGCTTTGTCGGCAGGATAGGTTAGAAGCTTATTCTCATAAAAATCGAGATGCCTTGAGCGCAGTTCGCGAGTTTCCGGCGGCAGTTCGGAAAGCGATCCGACATTCGCTCTTGCGATATTGGTCTTGATCCCGCCTGGATGCACGCAGACGATCTGCACTGGATCGCCATGCAATAGCGCATCGGCGCGCAAGGCTTCGGTGAGACCGCGTACGCCAAATTTGGTTGCACAATAGATGGGCAAACCCGGCATTCCGGCAAATCCGTTGAGGCTGGAAATATTGATAAGCGCGCCCTCGCCAGACTTCACGAGGCGAGGAAGAAAGGCCCTGGAGCCATGCAGGACGCCGATCAGATTGATGTCGATCACACGCTGGATCAGCTCCTCAGACATGTCAGCCAGCGCCCCCGAGCCAGAAACACCAGCATTATTGTACAGCTGGTGCACTTTGCCAAAATGAGCTTCAATGGCCTCCGCGTACGCGTAGATCGACTTAGCCGGCGAGACGCTTGGAAGGCTATTCCATGCGACAGAGGATATTCGGGAAAGCTTGCGAGTCTATCTGGCCGAAGGAGCGAATGCCGCACAGGCCGCCAAGGTTCTCCGCTTGCATCGCAATACAATGACCCGGCACCTCGAAAGAGCCAATGATTTGCTCCCGGAGCCATTGAATTCACATAATCGGCTTCAAATTGGAGCCGTGCTGGATGCATTATACTGGTCATGATGGTGGTCCACAAAAAACCGTTTCTAAATGGGTGCAGGGGGAGACCGCTTCGAAGCTGATCAGCCTCGACTCCTTCTGTCTATAGCGATGCCGGCCGCTATCATTGGTCGATATCAAGAAGAAGTCTGTCCGACAGGAGTTTATCAACTAACTAGAGTATAATCTAAATTCCTGCTGCGAGGAACAATATAGCCGGAGAGACGTTATCAGACTGGAATAAGTCACCTTTTACTTTGCACCGGAGCCCGCAGATGACCGCATCAACCAATACCAGCAACATCGAGATGACTGGAAAATGCCCATTTGGCGGAGACCGAATAGGCGGTGCGCTGGGTACACCACCAACTTTAGAAAACTGGTACCCTGGCCGTCTGCGCGTTGAGTTACTTCATCAAAACGGGCTTGCATCTGATCCACTTGGCGCGGATTTTGATTATGGTGAGGCCTTTAAGAATATCGATTACGACGCTTTGAAAAAGGATATCAAGGAGTTCCTGACCACGTCGCAAGAATGGTGGCCATCTGATTATCATAACTACGGCCCACAAATGGTACGTATGGCTTGGCATTCAGCCGGGACGTACAGAATATCCGACGGCCGCGGTGGCGCCGGTAAAGCGATGCAGCGCTTTGCACCCATCAGCAGTTGGTGGGACAATGGTAACACGGACAAATCCCGCCGCCTCTTGCAACCAATCAAGCATAAATATGGCAATAGCCTGTCGTGGGCTGATTTAATCGTTCTAACTGGTAACTGCGCACTCGAGATCATGGGGCTGCCAACTTATGGTTTCGGCGGTGGTCGTCTCGATGCCTGGGAAGCCGACAATTCGACCTACTGGGGCCCGGAAATCTGGGACCCCAAAAATGTCGACAGTTTTGATAATATGGTGACGCGCGATAAGCGCTGGCGTGGTGAAAATGGCGACGATGATTATGACCTAGAAAATCCTATGGCAGCCTCACACCAAGCGTTGATCTATGTAAATCCCGAGGGGCCTTATGGTAAAGGTGATCCGATGGCTTCGGCCCGGGACATCCGTATTACGTTTACACGCATGGCCATGAATGATGAAGAGACCGTAGCGCTCATCGCTGGCGGCCACGCCTTCGGCAAAAGCCATGGGATGGTTTCACCGGATGAGGTTGGTCCTCCGCCCGAAATCGCTCCCATGGAAGCCATGGGCATGGGTTGGCACAACCCCAAAGGTACCGGCTTTGCACAATATACTATGACAAACGGTATTGAAGGCAGTTGGACCCCGAACCCGACGCAATGGGATAACAGCTATCTGGAAAATTTGTTCAAATTTGAATGGGAAGAAAAGCGCAGCCCGGCTGGCGCGCTGCAGTGGACACCTAAAGACCCTAATGCACCCAAGACCCCGGATGCACATATTGCCGGTCAAATGAACGATCTGATGATGATGACGAGCGATATCGCGCTTAAGGTTGATCCGGAATATCGCAAAATTTGCGAGAAATTTCTGACGGATTTCGAGAGCTTTACCCTGGCATTTTCAAAAGCATGGTACAAACTCACTCACCGCGATATGGGGCCTAAAGCACTCTATCTTGGGCCTGAGGTAACGATCGCGGATGATTTATTGTGGCAGGATCCTATTCCTGAGCAAGATTATGTCACGATAGAAGATAGCGACATCCCCGCACTTAAACAGACTATCATGAATTTGGAAATCTCGGTTTCGGACTTGGCATTTACAGCCTTTTCCGCCGCTGCAACTTATCGGGATAGCGATAAACGAGGCGGGGCCAATGGCGGTCGCCTTGCGCTCGCGCCTCAGAAAGACTGGGCGATCAACCAACGCGCTGTTCCTGTGATCGATAAATTGCGCGCGCTAATGGACAACTTTAACGCAGAACAGTCAGGCGAAAAGAAAGTTTCTTTAGCCGATCTAATTGTGCTGGGGGGATGTGCCGCGATCGAGAAAGCGTCGAAAGATGCTGGCGTCGACATAATCGCTCCGTTCACGCCTGGTAGAGTCGATACTACGCAAGAACTGACTGATGAAGAAAGCTTTGAATGGTTGAAACCAGTGGTGGACGGGTTTCGTAACTATGTGAGCGACGATTTTTCAGAAATTTCTCAAGGCGTCGCGCCCGAAGAACTCTTCCTGGATAAGGCCAATCTCTTGAAACTAACCGCACCAGAATGGGCCATATTGACCGGCGGTATGCGAGTGCTCGGGCTTAATCATGATGGTTCTGAAGACGGGGTTTTCACTGAGCGGGTTGGCATGTTGACCAATGATTTTTTTGTGAATCTGACCGATGTTAATCTTGTTTGGGAAAAGTCAGACAAATCCGCGATGCACTTTTACTTAAAAGATCGTGCAAGTGGCGAATGCAAATTCACTGCGACGCGAAACGACTTGGTTTTTGGCTCCAATGCCCAGCTTCGTACAATCGCCGATGTCTATGCGGCAAGTGATGCGCAGACGCGATTTGTAGAGGATTTCGTTAAAGTCTGGACCAAGATAATGATGCTAGATCGCTATGATGTTAATGGGCATAGCAGATATGCTCCGATGCCTGGCTAGCTCAGTAAAAACCCAACCTAATGGCTGGTTGTGTTAAACATGTGAAGCTATGGAAGGACTCATCGATGACATTGACGATTAACGACAAAGAGTATGAGTTGCCGAGCGACCCGCGGGTCAGTCTTCTAGACTTTATTCGCCACGACGCGGGGCTATCGGGCACAAAAAAGGGCTGTGACCACGGCCAATGTGGTGCATGCACGGTGATCGTCAACGGTGAACGGATTAATAGCTGTCTTACTCTGGCTATCATGCATGAGGACGATGCGGTCACAACTATCGAAGGCCTCGGCACGCCGACAAACCCATCGGCTTTGCAGCAAGCGTTTCTATCGCATGACGGGTACCAATGCGGTTATTGCACGCCGGGACAAATCTGTTCAGCAACCGCTATGCTGACGGAAATCGCCTCGGGTCTCCCGAGCGATGCCACTGAGGATATCTCAACCAGCCCTAAATTGACCGACGAAGAAATTCGCGAGCGGATGAGCGGTAATTTATGCCGCTGCGGGGCTTATCCCAATATTGTTGCGGCTATTCGTGAAGTAGCAGAGGCCGGACTATGAAACCCTTCCATTACCAGCGCGCTGATCGCCTTGAGCATGTAGCACAGCTTATTAGCGCATCTGGCGCCATGGCAATAGCGGGAGGCACTAACCTCATCGACCTTATGAAACTGCAAGTCGAAACACCGGACACCATTATAGATGTCAATCGGCTTCCATTGGACCAAATTGCAGAAGAAGGCGATGGCCTGCGTATCGGCGCGCTTGCTACTAACACCGCCACAGCAGGCCATGGCAAAGTGCGATCGGATTACCCGATATTGGCGAAAGCCATTCTTGCCGGGGCGACGCAACAACTCCGAAACAAAGCAACGACAGCAGGCAATCTGTGCCAACGGACGCGTTGCTATTATTTCACCAATATCGACCAACCCTGTAACAAACGCGACCCAGGCTCTGGTTGCGGTGCCATAACAGGTATTGCGCGGTTGCACGCTATTCTTGGAACCAGCGATCAATGTATCGCAACCTATCCAGGCGATATGGCGGTCGCGATGGCAGCTCTGGATGCGAAGGTCGAAATCAAGGACCGTGCTGGAAATACACGTAGCATTGCAGTTCGCGACTTCCACCGGCTTCCTAATGACGCTCCCGAAAAGGATAATATTCTGGAACCAGGAGACATTATAACCGGAGTCATTCTTCCTGCTCCGGTTCCAGGGAAACAACTTTATCGTAAGGTTCGAGAACGGTCGTCTTATGCCTTTGCTCTTTGTTCGGTTGCAGCGATCATTGACATGGATGAGGGCAAGATCACCCGTGCCGATCTCGCTTTTGGTGGGATCGCGCATAAGCCGTGGTTCGACGCCCGGTTGGGTGAACTGCTCGTTGGCGAGACACCGTCACTGTCCCTGTTTGACAAGGCGGCAGACCTGCTGCTGGAAGATGCGCATGGCTTTGGGGAAAATGATTTTAAAATTCCGCTGACACGGCGCGCGCTGGCAGCGACGCTCTGTGAAGCGACGGGGGTTGATGCATGACCGCTCATTTGAAACAGAATAAGCTCGACAAACGCAATGTGCTAGACGGCATGCAACAGGGCATTATCGGCAAACCGATTAGCAGGTCCGAAGGGCTGCTGAAAGTGACCGGTAAAGCGACCTATGCAGCCGAATATCACCTTGAAAACTGCCTTGAGGGTGTCATCGTTACGGCGCCGTTTGCCAAGGGTCGCGTAACGGTTATTGACGAAAGTTCCGTCATGGAGATGCCCGGCGTCATCACCGTTATTAGCGATGAAAGAATGATCGCGCGCGCAGCGCAAGGGACAGCGGGAGCAGCTCCATTGCAAAAAGCGTGTGACGTTGACTATTGGGGTCAACCTATCGCGCTTGTGGTAGCTGAGAGTTTTGAGGAAGCCCGCAATGCGGCCAAGCACCTGCACATTGAATTCGAAGTTGAAGATGCGATTTTCGATGCTTCAGAAGTCGAAGTAGAACCTCAGGATGGCGCTACACAGCAGGGCGATCTCGCCCAAGCCATGGCCGAAGCCGAACATAGTGTCGATATTAGCTACACGACCGAAGGACACGCCAGCGCCGCAATGGAGCCACATGCTGCCATCGCGGATTGGGATGGCGAGACACTGACTGTTCGAGCATCACTACAGATGTTAAACTATAATATTGGTGAGTTAGCGGACTCAATGGATCTCGACGAAAGCAAAGTCCGTTTAATATCCCGATATGTCGGTGGCGGGTTCGGATCAAAACTGGGTATCAGCCAAGAAGTTGTAGCAGCCTCCATAGCAGCAATGCAATTGGGCCGCCCTGTACGGGTAGTGATGAGCCGCCAGCAAGTATTCCAGACGATCATGCGGCGTTCCGAAACAACGCAGCGTCTACGCCTCGCAGCGGACGCGAACGGACGGCTTACAGGGTTCGGGCATGAAGCTTTGGTATCAAATCTTCCTGGAGAAGGCTTTGCCGAACCTGTCACGCAATCCAGTGAATTTCTGTATGCCGGTGAAAACCGCTTACTCAAGATAGATATCGCGCGCATTCACCGCATGACGGCGGGATCTGTCCGTGCTCCCGGCGAAGCTGTGGGAATGCCTGCATTAGAGGCTGCGCTGGATGAGTTGGCCGAAAAAGCGGGTATCGACCCAGTGGAGTTGCGTCTGCGGAACATACCTGAAGAACATCCCGCAACTGGCACACCCTTTAGCTCCCATAAATTGGCAGAATGCCTTCAACAAGGCGCAAAGGCATTTGGTTGGGATAGCGGACCACGCAAGCCACGAAATCGGCGCGAAGGCGAATGGTGGATTGGTACAGGTGTTGCTAGTGCTGCAAGGGTACATATTGTTAGCCAGGCAAGAGCGCGTGTAACATTGCAGGCGGATGGCACGGCATTGGTGGAAACCGACATGACCGACATTGGTACGGGGACTTATACAATTCTGGGTCAGATCGCAGGTGAGATGCTTGGACTGGCGCAAGAACAGGTAAAAGTCGAACTTGGCGATACACGCCACCCGCGCGGATCAGGATCCGGCGGCAGTTGGGGCGCGGCATCTGTCGGCTCGGCCGTTTTTGTCGCCTGTGAGGCGATCCGTGCGAAAATAGCATCGCAGCTTGGTATCTCTGCAGACATGGAGCTGACGTTAAAAGACAGCACAGTGTCGTGGGATGAAGGCAAAAAGTCTTTATCGGACATTATCGATGGGAAAGATATCGCTAGAGAGGGCCATTACGAACCGGGAGACATAACGGAAGATTATGCGGCGTCAGGCTATGGTGCTTTCTTTGTCGAAGTGGCAGTCAATCGATGGACGGGTGAAACCCGCATGCGGCGCATGACAGGGGCATTTGGTTTCGGGCGCGTGCTGAATGAAAAAACCGCCCGGTCACAATGTTTGGGTGGTATGGTCTGGTGCATCGGTAGCGCATTGACCGAAAGCTTGTTATTTGATCCCCGTGACGGCCATCTCGTCAACTGCGATCTTGCCGAATATCATGTTCCCGTAAATCGGGACATCCCTGACCTGGATGTCATCATGGTTGAAGAACGTGACCCTGCGGCCAGCCCGATTCAAGCAAAAGGTATCGGGGAGCTTGGCATGTGCGGCGGCGCAGGCGCGATCGCGAATGCGATTTATAACGCATGCGGCGCACGTATGCATGATTTCCCAATGACGCCCGACCGTGTCCTTGCTGCAATGCCCGACGAATAGGGATGCCATCATTTTAGCGAGGATTTCAAGGTCGAAGCATTCGAGCCACCTCCGTTAGAAGCGCCAAGGGATTCTCGTATTCAAATGACTCTTCCCGTCCAATAAAAGGGCGTTCGTGGACGTGAAGATCCTGCTCTGCACAGTTGAGCATAAAGTCCGCAACATCTGGCCGTCGCGACCGGAGGACATTTTTGGGCAAGTTGTCCAATGAAATTTGATAATCATCAGAAAATGGCAGGTCGACAAGCCAGCCAGGCCGCACCAGCGTCGCTGCAATGTCATCGGCCGTTGCAATAACGCGCTCCATATCCCCCACCTGCGTGAAAATTCGATCCATTGATACCATCGTACTGGCGCGAAACCACATCGGCACTCGCACCTCAGGATCAGCAAAGGCAGCGGAAATACTGATAAAACGTTGGACCTTCGCTTTCCGCATGGCGGAAATAATCCGGGCGGCGCTCTCGGTATAGAGCGGAGGCGGTTTGAGCATCGTGCTGGGCGATGTTGCGATACCCAGTGCTGATAGCACTGCATCTGCGCCTTTTACAGCACCAGCCAGATCATCATCAAAGACATCGGCTTCAAATTTCTTGATGTCTTTTCGGCTTTTCCATTTATCCGGAAAGTTACGCTCAACAGCTGTCACTTCGTGCCCGCGTTCGACTGCCATCTCGACAATATGCTTACCGGTATCTCCGGTCGCACCAAATACAGTGAGTTGCATAATCTATCTTTCATAATTTGGCGCCAGCGCGTTCGCGAAGGGCATTTGCCAAACGCTGGAGAATATTCTCATAATAATAAGAATCGATAATATGGTTGCCCTTTTTCGGAACTCCTACATCTAAGAGCCCGATTGCTAAACGACTGAATTACGGACTAGTTGCAATCCAGTTTTTCTTATTCGCAGATCATGCGGGTGATCCAAAACCCGTTTTCTTTGTTTTGAAGATATGGTTTCAATCAATGTAACCGAAACGCGCATCTGCTTCGATCTTTCCAACCATTTCCTTCCGCAAGGAATATCTGCTTTTTCGCCCAAAGTGAACATTAGTATTCAATCACATTGGGATCCCAAACAACTCAAAATATGAAGGTTTCGGGATAGCTATGGCAAATGCGTCGGTGTGGCTCATGTTTTTGGCCTAAAACCTGCCCTCTGCTTCCAATTGAAAACCGGCAAACCATTGAGATTACGCAACGATCCGCATCCATACTCATCCTCCTGCTTACTATTTGCTTACAGCTCAAACGCAAAAAAGCCTCACTGGTAACAGCGAGGCTTGTAATGCTTTGACTTTATTGGTCATTTTGGTTGCGGGAGTAGGATTTGAACCTACGACCTTCAGGTTATGAGCCTGACGAGCTACCGGACTGCTCCATCCCGCGCCACCAATGGAAGCTGTGTTTCAACAGCCGCCGAAATAAAAAAAGCGGCCGGCCCGTTGCCGGACAGGCCGCTTCTTGAAAAAGTGAATGGGTTATTTCCTCGTGACTACATCTCTATGCGCCTGCTGCAATGCCTGGCGACGACCTACTCTTCCATGCCTTAAGACAAAGTACCATCGGCGCAATCTGGTTTCACGGCCGAGTTCGAGATGGGATCGGGTGGGGCACAGACGCTATGGCCACCAAGCAATGAAGCAAGCGCATAAGCTGTAATCACGGGTCTTTTAATCGATATATCGTTGGTAAGATATGCATGTTAAATCCATGCACATATTACCGTGGGCTGAGCTTATAATGTCCAGCATCTACGACAAGTTGAACAAGTCCAACATTGTTGTTGATGGCGGGATTCTACAAGCGCGAAAAGAGCAATTAGGACTGGTTAGCTTCACGCATTACTGCGCTTCCACACCCAGCCTATCAACGTGGTGGTCTTCCACGGCTCGATGATAACTTATCTTAAGGGAGGCTTCCCGCTTAGATGCTTTCAGCGGTTATCCCGTCCATACATAGCTACCCAGCGGCACGCCTGGCGGCATGACTGGTACACCAGAGGTATGTTCAACCCGGTCCTCTCGTACTAGGGTCAACTCCTTTCAATTATCGACGCCCACGGCAGATAGGGACCAAACTGTCTCGCGACGTTCTGAACCCAGCTCACGTACCACTTTAATTGGCGAACAGCCAAACCCTTGGGACCTGCTCCAGCCCCAGGATGTGATGAGCCGACATCGAGGTGCCAAACGATTCCGTCGATATGAGCTCTTGGGAATCATCAGCCTGTTATCCCCGGCGTACCTTTTATCCGTTGAGCGATGGCCCTTCCACGAGGGACCACCGGATCACTATGACCGACTTTCGTCTCTGCTCGACTTGTCAGTCTCGCAGTCAGGCGGGCTTATGCCATTGCACTCTAACAGACGGTTTCCAACCGTCCTGAGCCCACCATCGCGCGCCTCCGTTACTCTTTAGGAGGCGACCGCCCCAGTCAAACTACCCACCACAGAGGGTCCCTGATCCGGATAACGGATCTAGGTTAGACACCAGAAAACAATAGGGTGGTATTTCACATTATGGCTCCACTCGGACTGGCGCCCAAGTTTCAAAGCCTCCCACCTATTCTACACAATTCTTTCCTAATGCCACTCTGAAGTTGCAGTAAAGGTGCACGGGGTCTTTCCGTCTAACCGCGGGTACTCCGCATCTTCACGGAGAATTCAATTTCGCTGAGCATATCCTGGAGACAGTGGGGAAGTCGTTACGCCATTCGTGCAGGTCGGAACTTACCCGACAAGGAATTTCGCTACCTTAGGACCGTTATAGTTACGGCCGCCGTTTACTCGGGCTTCAATTCAGAGCTTGCACTCCTCCTCTTAACCTTCGAGCACCGGGCAGGCGTCAGACCCTATAC
>CANMVC010000004.1:130000-169556 GCA_947501325.1 uncultured Sphingomonadaceae bacterium
TCGCATTATATTTCGCTCTGAACGGTCACGGGGTGTGGACGCTGATATATGCACCTCTTTCCATTTTCTGGACGCGGGCCATCTGTCTGGTGATCGCGGTGAAATTCTATGTCTGGCCGAGCTTCAACTTCAAGGGCGCTGGGGCCATGTTCGGATTCGGCGCCACCCTGCTCGCCAGCCATTTGTTCTGGACGATCCAAAGCCAGTCCGACATTTTCATCGCCGGGCGGTTTCTCAATCCTCATGAGCTGGGCCTTTATGCCGAAGCGTTGTTTCTGACGACCATCTTTGCTGCGAAATTTGTGCCGCCTCTCAATGAAGTCGCATTCCCGGCTTATTCCCGGCTGCAGGATGACCCGAAAGCTCTGAGTTGGTCGTTTCTAAAAGCGGTCCGCCTGATCATGCTGATCTCGTGCCCCCTATATCTTGGCATGTCTGTCACTGCCGAGCCATTGGTGGGAACTCTGTTCGGCCCCAAATGGTTGGAGATGACTCCCTTTGTCACCATCCTCGCATTGGCGATGCCGGTGATGACATTGCAGATATTATTCGCGCCGGCCAACAATGCTGCCGGCAAACCTCAGATTACAGCAAGAGCATCCTTCGTCGGTGCGATATTGATGCCGATCACCTTTTTGATCGGCTTGCAATGGGGTGCTATTGGCCTTGCCTGGGGCTGGGTCATTGCTTTTCCCTTGCTTACACTATTTACCTTCTTTCAGTCCTATCGGCATATCGGCATCACCGCCGGTCAGCTGGCCGGTGCGATATGGCCTGGCCTGTCGACATCCATCGCCATGGCGGCCGTCGTTTATATAGCTGATCAGTTTTTGCCGGAGATGATTGTCTATGCCCGGCTGACCATATTGGTCGGGGTCGGTGGCATAGCTTATATCGGTTTACTAGCCCTGCTGGCCAAGCCAACACTGCTCGAAGTGGTTCAGCTTATTCTCCGTAAGAAGGCACCGGAACCGACGCTTGATCCGGAACTCTCAGAAAGCCCCTCTTAAAAGCGCGCATTGATTCAGCCCAACCATGGGCTAGGCAGGCGCCATGGCTCATATATTATCTTTAGCTGCGGGAACCCTCCCCGAATTTCTGCCCGATCAAATCGCTCGCGCGGCTGGACAATCCGGTTTTGGCCATGTCGGCTTTACGATAGAACCCGAGCAGTGGACCCCCGAACAGGCCAAGGCGACCAAGGCCGCGCTTCGGCAATATAATTTATCCGTCCTGGATGTCGAGGTGGTGTGGATTCCTGAAGGAGGCGTGCTAACCGATGATCACCGGCTGATTATAGATGCTGGCGCGGAGCTGGGCGCGCCTAACGTGCTTGTTGTCAGTGCTGAGCCTGATCCGGACCAAACGGCTAGCGCATTGCACCAACTATGCGAATGGGCGGCACCGGCCGATATGCGGGTTTCGCTCGAATTTCTGATGATCACGGCGGTACGATCGCTTGGTGATGCTCTCGATATCGTGAAACGCTGTGATCATCCAGCCGCGGCGGTGTTGATTGATTCGCTGCATTTCCAGCGCGCGGGTCATAGCGCCGCTGATCTCAAGGCCGTTGACCGCAATTTGCTCACTTATAGCCAGATATGTGACGGCAACCTGCAGTGCGCCGATGACTATGACAGCTATTTGGATGACGCTGTAGATTTGCGCAGCGCGCCGGGAGAGGGTGAGTTGCCGCTCGTTGATATATTGTCCGCGCTGCCATCAACAATCCCGCTCAGCCTCGAAGTCCGGTCAAAGGCTTATCGCGATAACTATCCTGATCCTGTCGAACGCGCCAAGGAAGTGCGGACTGCAGCGATGGATTATTTTGACCGTCACAACATAACTATCGCGCAGAAGTCTCACATTTGAAGCCGGTATATTTCGGTATCGCCCACGCCTTTTAACGTCAGGCTCTCTGGCTCACTAAATGCAAAGCCGTCGCCGCACTCAAAATAAGTGGCAGAAGAGACCGCAATTCCATTGGCGTCTGCCGTCCCTTCGATGCGGCTCGCAATATTCATGGTATCGCCCCAATAGTCATAGGCCAACCGGTTTGAGCCCACCACTCCGCCAACCACTGGTCCGGAATGGATGCCGATACGCAATTTAATGTCGACTCCGCTTTCTTCCGCACGGGATTGCATCATGGTAATCAGCTCGCGTCCGAAATTAATCGCCGCCCGCGCTCCCTGGCCACCGGAAGCGGTTCCTCCCGAAACCGCAAGATAGGCGTCACCGATAGTCTTTACTTTTTCAATGCCATATCGATCCGCGCATTCATCGGCCATGGAGAAGAAATTATTGAGCTGTTCCACCAAATGACCGGGCGACAATATTTTGGCCAGCCGCGAAAAACCGACAATGTCGACAAAGATTACCGATACATCGGAAAAGGAATCGGCCACCGCCTCTCCGGCACGCAACCGTTTGGCGACTGACTGCGGCAACACATTATATAATAGCTGCTCGGTCTTTTGCCGTTCGGCATCCAGCGCTTCGTTGGCGACAAAGACGTCTCTAGCGCGCCGGTCGATGTCCCAGTTTACGAAAAGCGCGAAGGTCAGAAAAATCGAGACGTTGGAGATCATGTATATTTTCGGAAAAACCGGAATGTCGACAACCACCACATAGCCGACATAGATAAGCATCACGCTCATCGCCCAAGCCAAAAACCATCGCACATTGGCAACGAAAGCGATGCTCGCATAGGCGAACGCGATACCCAGATTAATGACCGCCATGCCAAGAAAGGATGTGCCGGTGGTATCTTCCGTACGGGCCAGCGACGCCATCAGGATCACGACCGCAACCGACATCAGTGCAAAGATCAGGAAATCGAGCCAGACCCATTCCAGATAAAAGCGCGTCCCGACGACATAATAGGCGAACACCAAGGCCAGGATCATCAGCGCGGAAAGACTATTATATATAATCAGCACCGCGCCGGGAAAGAACATCGGATTGAAGATCGTAAAAGCCACATACACCGCAATGGCAATAATGATCAGCGTCCGGGTTGCCGTACGCCGTGCCTGCCGTTCATCTGTAACATACTGATCTTCAACTGCCGGATCGGCAAAGCGATTCAATAGCCCCATTTTTTCCTAGCCCCCGCTATCAAATATCTGCAGCCGAACAGATTATGCGGACTGGATATAATTCCGCATGGCTGCGGCTTCGCTCTCTATTTTATCGATGCGATATTTGACCAGGTCGCCGATAGATATAAAGCCAACCAGCTGGCCGCCCTCAACCACCGGGAGATGGCGGATACGGCGTTTGGTCATCAGGGACAGCGCGCCAATCGCGCTCTTTTGCAGATCGACGGAAATGACATCGGCGGTCATCACCTCTGCAACCCGTTTGTCCATCAAAGCGGGGCCGAGATTCTGAATACCATGCAAGACGTCCCGCTCCGAAAAAATGCCTGCAACCCTGTCCCCGTCCAGAACCGGCAAGGCACCAATTCTCTTCTCGGACAATATAGCAATCGCATCTGCCACGCTTTGATCTGCGCTGCAGCTAAATATCGGTCCTTCGCGTCCCTGTAATATAGCCTGAATTGTCATCCGCGCCCTCTCCCCATCTCCTAAAATCGCTATCGATTCTCTCCGTAATCGCAGCATAGCATATTTTTGGCCGAAGTTGGGCTTGATGGCAAATCCAATAAAGTCCAAAGAGGAGCAACCCCAACGGAGTGATATATTGTGCCTGGTCCCTCGCAGCTAGATGATCCCTTATATGCCGGTATGGCCTGGTCGCGATACTGGCGCCTGATGCGCTGGATGACCGCGCTGACTTTCATCTGCATTGCCGTTGCGCTGGGGCTATTATATTATCTCCACGGGCTGGTTTCTATCCATATGTATATTGCGGCAGCCGCTGGTGTCGGCTTTGCCTTGCTGCTGACAGCAGCGTTGATGGGGCTGGTATTCCTGTCCAGTGGTACGGGCCATGACGACTGTATCGATGACCCGGTCAGCAACGACATATCCCCTGATGAGTGAGGACGAGCTCAAAAAGCTGATCGCCCTGCAACCGGTGCTGCGGGTGGCCCCGCAGCCACGTGATCTCAATAATAATGGCCATATTTTCGGTGGCTGGGTTCTCTCCCAGATGGACATTGCCGGCGGCATCATGGCAGCCCGGGTGGCGCAGGGTTCCACCGCGACCGTTGCGATCGAAGCCATGTCCTTCCTCGCCCCGATCCTGACCCGCGATATTGTCTCGGTCTATGCGCAAGTCGAGCGGATCGGCACCACGTCCGTCAGTCTGCGCATTGATGTCGTCGCCGAGCGTAATCGCGGCGAAGAACATGTGCCCGTGACCAGCGGGCTATTTACCTTTGTGGCGCTGGATGAGCACCATAGCCCCCGGTCGATCCCAGAGAGCTCAAAGACCCGATATCAAAGCTGATTCGCACTGATATTCAGGATAGCATGTCTTTTTCTGAATGAGTTTCTACAGTTTCGACACAGAATCACCTGAAAAAAACATGCGCTCCTCCCCAATCCGAAATATCGCCACGGCGATCAACGGTGAGAAAGAGCAGCCGCTTAATATCACAGCCGTCCCTTTGTAGGAAAGCCCTCTTGCGTCTTTTTTCGGAGCTATCGGCGCACGACCTGATAGGTCAGCACCCGCTCGCTATTGGCTGGCACTGTAATCTTCCAGAAATCCTTGCCATCCTTGCGGCCCAGCTTCTGGCTCAGCTTACGCAGCCTGTCATCATCGCGGCGATCAATCGTGATTTCGACCTGCGCGGCAATCCGCGAGGCATTGGTGACGACCAGCCGCATATTGTTGACGCTTTGGCTTTTGGTATCGGCTTTGCCGGTTGATGCCAGCTGATAGCGGACCAACGGGCTTGTTCCGATGGTGACTTCCACCTCTTCACCAATGGCCTTGTCATCCAGTCCGCCTTCCCCGAGCAACAGGCGCTTGCCGCCGGCTTGCTTGAAGGCCACCATTTTGCCCGCCGGCAGCGCCAGGCCAAGGCCGTCTTTTTTCTTGTTCTGGAAACGCAATGTCGTCAGCAGAGGCGTTGGGTCATAATACCCGTCTACGCGGATCTCCGCTTCGTAAAATTGTACAAAGGGAATCGCACTCTTTTCAAACATCGCGACCTGTTTCTGGCTTTGCGAAGCGACGGTCACCGGAACCGGAATGCGATAGAGTTTGAGGTCGCCGAGCTCTTCCTGTTTGGCTTCGATTTTCCTTGAACCGGTAACAACAACCATGTCACCTTCGGCTTCCATAGCAGCCATAGGAGCTGGCATTACATTGCCAACAAAGCGGGACTCGCGCCGCGCGCGTTCAAATCGCTTCACCATGATATCGCTGGTCGTGGCTTGCGGCCAACACCGCAAGCTAATCGCGCCACCACTTGCTCGTTGGATATTATCGCGGCCCTTATTGGGTTGTCCGGCCACCGTCTGCGTCTGGGCATTGGCGAAGGAGGTTTCGTCGCCATTGGCCAGAGTCACCCAAGAGAACATATTCATCGTCTGACCATCAGCGCTGACGTCGGCGACATAATTGGCCTGCCAGTCAAAACCAGTGGCAAGATAGGAAAGCGTCACCGTCGCGCGCGTCGGCTTTGCGACACGGCTTTTCACCGATAAAGTGGGCTTGGCCGAAAGTCCTTCGGGAATGGCCGGGTAGACAATGGTTTCATTCAAACCGGTGCATTGCAGGGCTTCAAAGCCTTCTGCGGTCTGCAGCACCACGCCGCCGCTGGCATCGGTGCGGATTTGGGCGTCAAATTCTTTGGTCTCGCCCGTTGCGACGCTGGTCCGGCGGATCGTGACCCCGCGCCCGAGATAGCCGTTGAGCAAAGCGGAGGGGGATAACAAAGCCGCATCGCGGTTTTTCTCGATCACCCCATCGGGCAAGCCCGTGACAATCGCCGATTGCGGAATGATTCCGCCCGCAACCCCCTCGAAGCGCAGGTCAATTTCGCCTGCTGGCAAAGTCACGGTGCGCTGCTCGGTGATAAGCGCATAGCCGCCGAGATAGCGCAGGTTCATGCCATTATCAGCGGTGCGGCGCGGGTCGCGATAGACGGTCACCGATACCGCGGATGGGCCTTCGGATGTGACGACTTGACGCGCCCATTCCGATGCAGCCTGTTCGGTTTGTGCGGAGGCAGGTAATGGCAGCCCCAAAAGCAGAACCAACAGACAAAACAAGCCGTTCGTCCTGAGCCTGTCGAAGGACTGTTCAAGGCCATAGAAGCCCTTCGACAGGCTCAGGGCGAACGGTCTAAGATGGAAAGATACCACAGCGATCATAGCGCCGCGTTCTAGAACCGGGTCTCAAAGGTCGCCGTCACCGTCGTCCGTCCGTTGGCCGGAACCGGAACCTTCCATATGATGCTGTCGGACGAGCGCCGCTCGCTTTTCAGGCTTTCACTGACAATCCGGGTATCGCTCCAATAGAAATCAAGACCATCCTGGATGAGCGAGACTGTCACCGGGGTCGACTTAGCATTTGTCAATTCATAGGACATGCTGCTGCGCCATTTGGTGGATGACAGGCGCCGCCGTTCGGTCACGGTCGGCTTGACTTTCACATCAAAAGCCTCGCCGGTTTTCAAGCCGAGCTCTGATCCCATCGGCGTATGACCGATATTATTTTCGCCGATAAATTGCGGCTGACCAGAGGCGTCTTTCATATAGACCCGCACGGTTCCAGCGGGCAGTGCGTCACCAAGGCCGCCATCGGCTGATGCGCTGAACTGCAACACCGTCGCTGCGCTCTGCGCTTCATTCTGGCTGCCGAGCCAGCGGTTGGTAAATTCATAAGCCTTTTGCGCCGATGCGCCGGTCACGTCGAGAAAGCTGACCTGCTTGGTCTGCGCATTGGCAATCGTAGTGCGCGCGGCCAGCGGATAGAGATAGAAATCGCCGAGGGATTCGCGATTGGCGGATTCGGTTCCGGCCCGGCGAATATTGTTCCGGCCGCCACGGTTCGACTGCCCATTCACGCTGGGCGTTCCTGCTACCAGCAGGGTTTTAGCGTTGTTGAACGTCGTGCCGGTATTGTTGGTGAGTGTCACCCAGCCCTGCACATCCATCTTGCCTGCGCTCTCATCGAATAGCGCAACATAATCGGCTTTCCAGCCCATGCCGCTAGTCAGATAGCTGAGCTGCGCGGGGCGTGTGCCGCCACGCGTGCTGTTGAGGGTTACAGACAATGTCGGGCGTGCGCGCAGATTATTTGGCACTTTGTCAAAAATCACGCGCGTCGGCAGCCGGTCATCGCGCAGCACCTCAATGCGGCTGCCAATTTGCAGCACCACACCGCCATTGGCCGCCAGCACTTTGGCGCGCTCGCGCGTTTCCTTGCCGGTGGCCGGGTTGATGCGGACGATCGTAACCGTCTCGCCGACCGCCTTTTCCATCAATTTTTGCGGAGAGAGCAGATCATAGTCGAAATTCTGTTCGACAATCCCGGTGTCGGCGGCATTGAAACCGACGGTCTCGGCGCGGATCTGGCCGGAAACGCCGGGGAAGGTTTGCACTGAACGACCGGATGGAATATTCAGCCGCCGCGTATCCTGCACCAGCGCGAGATTATTGTTATAAATCGTGACCGCGATATCGCCCTGATCAGAGGACTGGCTGATCGCCGGGGTTGCGAGGGTTACCAGTGCGAGGCCGGTAAAAGCAAGAAGCCGCATATTTTCTCTCTCCATCGTTCGTGATGCACGGCCTAGCGCCGCGAAAATGAATGTAGCGTAAACGGCTAAGGCGTCTCTTATTCAGCATCTTGTGGAGACAACCAGCGCAACCGCACAGTTCCTCTCGACCCGCCCAGTCCAGCAGCCCGGATTGTCGTCGCATTCGTATCGAATAAAGTTTTTCGCGCAACTTCAACATCTTCCGGTGACCCATAAGCGCCGAGCGGTAACTGAACACGCGCAGCCGCCCAGCCAATTAAGGGGAGCTCCTCTGCAGATTTTTCGTTGATCGCACCATTGGTGACAATCAGGGACGGCAAGGCAACCGCTGGCGGTTTGATCTCGATCGTCCAATCCGCTGCCTGATCCGCGATGCGTTTTTCCAGCGCGTAATAGGTATCGAGCGATGCGCCCTGCAAGGGTTTCGCCGATACGACGGCCCTGCGTTTTGTCGTGTCGATGGTGACATCATCGGCAGACACACCAGCAACCAGCGCGAGGCTTTCGCGCAGTTTGACCACCCGGATCTCGGCTTCTTGCGCCTGCTGCTGCGCCCGTGCGGCCGTCAATTCCGCACTGGCCGCATCACTCCCCGTTTCCACGCGATATTGCTCAATGGCGACCGCTATCGGGCGGTTAAAGGCGCGGCTCAAAACGCGGGCGCTTTGCTGTTCGGCATCGCCAACAATTTTTGGGGTGAAGACGGAGGCACTGACCAGAATCGGCTCGGCGTCCCAGTCAATCTCTATCTGCGATACCCTTGCGCGGCTGCTAAACTGGTCCTTGATATAGCCATTGGCCTGACGCGAAACATTGGCTTCCCAGGCAATTTGTTGCAGCGAATAGCCGAGCGGAATCGCCAGTCCGACAAAAATAATCACCATTGCGCCGATCTGAAACTGCGACTGGCGCTCCGACAGGCTGGAACGGAAACCATAGAGCCGCGCCATGCCAGCTGCGGTCAAGGCGATGGTCATCAAGTTGGTGAAAAACAGCAATAACGACCCGCCGAACACCGACATGTTGAGCGTCGCCAGCCCAAAGCCGACGACCGCCAGTGGCGGCATCAACGCAGTCGCGATGGCCACCCCGACAATCGTTCCCATGCGTCCGCGAATCATCGCATAGGCACCGGCCAGCGCAGAAAATAGCGCGACCGCGAGATCAAACAGGTTTGGCCGGGTGCGGGCGGCTATTTCGGTCGTGACGGTCTGCAACGGCGACAAGGCGACCACCAAGGCGGCAAAGAGCACCGCCACGAGAGTCCCGAGGATCAGCGCTTTTGCGCTTTCTTTCAGCCATGCGTAATCGCCAATGGCCAGCGCAAAACCCGCGCCCATGATGGGGCCCATAAGCGGAGACAGCAACATGGCGCCGATGACAACCGCTGGCGAGGATAGCAGTAAGCCCAATATCGCAATGCCGGCCGACATACAGGTCATGAAAGCATAGCGCGGACTGAAATCGCTATCTTCCTTCACTTTATCGATAACGGCTTGCTGGTCGACGCCAGAACAGACCACGACCCGCCACCAACGGCGGAAAAGCAGGATGCTTCCCGTTACCGGTTGAAACGGGCCAGCCTCTTTTTCAGGCTCTGATGCCGGAGAACGCGTCTCGGCTTGGGAATTTTCGGTCATGATCTTCTATAAGCGCTCTGGACCTTTGACGACAATATAGAAACGACACAGATCGCATTACCTCGGGGGTAATTGAAAAATAAATAAAAATATCTTTTATCATAAAACCGTATGAGGTACATATAGCACAGATATGTGAAGCCAAGCAGGAGCCGACAATGCCCCGTCCCGAAACCGATATCGAAGCCGGCCGTGAAAAACTGATCCAGACTGCGGAAGTCATCATCCGGGAGCGCGGCGCGATCAGCTTCACCATCACCGATCTCGCAGCGGAGGCCGGGATGTCGCAATCCAACGTCTATCGTTTCTTCGAGAATAAGGATGACTTGGCCGAAGCGATGGCAGGCCGCTGGTTTGCCGAACTGATCACGATTATCGAGGATCTGGTTGAGGCGGACATGCCCGCCGAACAGAAGCTCTATGAATTTTTTGCCCGGCGGCTGGCCATTAAACGCGCCCGGTTTGAGGAAGATCCGGACCTGTTCCGTTCTTACATGGAATTGGGCGACGAGCATTTCGAAGTCATCCGCGGCTATGTCGACCTGACCGACCATTACATGGCAATGATCCTCGCCGAAGCGATGGAAGAGGGCTATTTTAAGGGGCTGGAGCTCGACCAGATCGTCTCTTTGGTTAACACGATGGTGCAACCGTTTTGCAATCCCAATCTGATGATGGACATGATGCATCTCGCCGACGAAAACCGGTTGCGGCAGGTGATCGATACGATCCTCGCCGGCCTGAAAGCGCACGAGAATCAAAAGCCCAGGAAAACAGAACTGCATATTGCCCGATAAGGCCGGAATCATCCCCCCACGCGTCAATAACTTATTGCTCTTGGGGAAGTAATCGGCGAAGAGCCGCCATGATTGATGCGCTCGATATTTGGCTAAGCACCCATGCGGGATTAGCTCTCCTGCCCTTTCTTTCCATATGCCTGATTGTTGCCGGCGCCGCCTTTTTTCGCGGCCTGACCGGGTTTGGCTATGCCATTTTATCGGTGCCGCTGGTGAGTCTGGTGGCTACTCCAACGGTGGCCGTGCTGATGGCGATCCTGATGCAACTGATCATCGGACCATTTGGTGTCAGACAGGCGCGCGGAATAATCGATGTCCCGATGGTTGCAAAAATTGCCGCGATCGCTTGCTTGACGACACCGCTCGGGCTGTGGCTGCTGGATATCGTTAGTGCCGATGTGGCGCGACTGATAATCACCGCGATCGCCATCGGAAGCTTTCTCGCCTTTATGATGAAGCGTCCGCAGACAATGAATGTCTCTCCTCTTCATATCACATTGGTTGGCACCATATCCGGGCTATTGAATGGCTTCGCCGCGATGCCTGGCCCACCGGTGGTTCTTCATTTCGTCCGCAAACAAGTTCCGCCCGCAGTATCACGCGGATCGATGATCACAATATTCTTTGCCACCGCTGCGATGGCAACATTAGTCGCCTTCTGGCGCGATATGGTGGACATACAGCTTTTGGTCCTCACCGCGCTGACCTGCCCGCTGATGATCGGCGGAAATCATCTGGGTTCGAAATATTTTGGCGCGGTTTCGGAACCAGTCTGGCGCGGTTTTGTTATGGTGTTGCTTGCAATCGCGGCGGCAGTGGCTCTGATCAAGCTACTCTGACCGCGCTTCCCGTGCATCTTTCGCTAGCCACTGCTTCATCATCGCCGGCGGCGGCGTTGGCTTCATTTCTTTTTCATCCAGTGCGGCCAGAGCGCGTTCCCGCTCTACCTCGCCAAAATTGCCGGTGGTCAGGCAAAATTCGACCATATTGCCGTTGGGGTCGCGGGTGTAGATGGAATGGCACCAATTATGGTCAATTTCCAGAACATCCAGGCCCGCTGCATTCCATTGATCCCTGCGCTCGGCGAGTTGTTCGGCGCTTTCCACACCGAAGCTGATATGATTGGTGCCTGGTGGCATTTTCGCCGCTGCATTTAAATCAAACTCATGGGCCTCTTGCCCCGGAACATCATGCAACTCCCAAAAGGCGATAAACTTGCTGTCATCGCCGTCCATTCGGTAGAAAAAATGCTTGCCCCAGCCGCCACCCATGACCGGTGCAATTTCGACCGTCACCAGTTCAAAACCCATGACACCTTCGTAAAATTTATGGATCGCGGCCATGTCTTTGGCGGCCAATGCGAGATGATGATAGCTCATTGATCTGACTCCTTGCGCTTGTCGACCATACCCATGACATCGGCAGTCGCGCCTGCTGGTGCTGGCACTTCCACCACCCGCTCATCGACATCATCAAATTCCAGCCGCAGCGCCCGGCTCATCACCGCGTGCATCATATAGGTGCAGGTGATATAGGTCAGTTCGATGATCTCGACTTCCGACAGATGTTCTTTCAGCGCGTCGAAAACGCCATCGGGCACCCGGCCCTGTTCCAACACCAAACAATCCGTATAGGCGAGCACGGCGCGCTCAACCGGACTGAAACAATCCGCCACTGACCAATTGGGAATGGCTTTGACCTGCTCTTCGGAAAACCCTTCAAAGCGCATCGCCTTGCTATGCTGCGAATAGACAAATTGCGATCCCACTACGTAACCGGCACGAATTTGGCCGAGCTCGCGCAGCTTCGGATCCAGTTTGCGATTGGGTGAGCGGTAAAAGCCAAAGCCTTCGGTCGTATGTTTAAAAGCATCGGGGACCTGCGCAAAGACAGTCCACCAATTTCCCGGTGTCCCGGTTGCAGTACCCGGTTCTGCGACCGGATCACGATCTCCGAACAATGTCTGATACAGTTTCAGGACATAGTCGTCCGTAACTTCAGAGCGTGGAATCTCGCGCAGTCGGGGCATGGGTTTCTCCTATGCCTGGAAGCTAACACCATCGTCATTCCTGCGAAAGCAGGAATCCATTTCCGGGTAGGAAACTAAAAGCCAGCTCTAGAAAAAGGATACACAATCAATTCGGATAGGCTCAGTCTTTCCTTGTTATCTGCGGTGGCAATGGATCAAAACCGAGACCGATCGCTAGATCCTGCCAGTCCGGATTGTCCTTCTCAATCAGTTCGATGCGCCAAGGTCGTTTCCAATTTTTAATCCGTTTCTCGCGCAATATGGCCGCATCCATATCGTCATGTAATTCAAACCACATCAGGCGTTTGATGCTATATTTTTTGCTGTGACCCTCAACCAATCCTTCGCGGTGTTCATATATCCGTCTTAGCAGGTTTGAGGTCACGCCTGTATAAAGCCGCCCCTGTTTCTGACTCGCAAGAATATAAACGACCGGAGCAAATTCGCGTTGCATGGACACTCATTAATTTCGTTAGCGGCTATCGTCACGCGCGACCGAATCCGCCGCCTATTTTTCACGCGACCCTCAAAATATATGATCAGGAAATGGATTCCCGCTTTCGCGGGAATGACCAACTACCCCGCCAGATTACGCAGCACATAATGCAGGATGCCGCCGTTGAGGAAATATTCCATCTCGTTGGCGGTATCGATCCGGCAGATGGTATTGAACGTCGCCGTCGTTCCATCAGCGCGGGTCATTTCCACTTCCACTTCCTGCAGCGGTTTCAGCGTCGCAACACCCTTGATCGTAAAGCTCTCGCTGCCATCAAGACTCAGTGTTTCGCGATCAACGCCTTCCGCAAATTGCAGCGGCAGCACGCCCATACCGACCAGATTGCTCCGGTGAATACGCTCGTAGCTTTCGACGATCACAGCGCGCACGCCCAGCAGGTTCGTGCCTTTCGCGGCCCAGTCGCGGGACGAGCCGGTACCATATTGCTCCCCGCCAATGACGACCAGGTCATTGCCGTCGGCTTTGTGGCGCATGGCGGCGTCGTAGATGGGCATGATCTCACCATTATATTTGGTGTAACCGCCTTCCTTGCCGTCGGCCATTTCGTTTTTGATGCGGATGTTGGCGAAGGTGCCGCGCATCATGACTTCGTGGTTTCCGCGGCGGCTGCCGTAGCTGTTAAAGTCTTGTTTTGCCACCTGATGATCGCGCAGATATTCTCCGGCGGGTGAGTCTTCCTTGATCGCACCGGCGGGCGAGATATGGTCGGTCGTGATCGAATCTCCCAATAAGGCCAGTGTCTTAGCGTCAATAATATCGCCCACAGGCTCCGGCGTCATGGTCATGCCCTCAAAATAGGGCGGATTGGCCACATAAGTGCTACCCGCACGCCACTGATAGGTGTCGCCACCGGTCACGTCGATATCCTGCCACGCCGCGTCACCTTTATAGACATCGGCATAGCGGCTCATGAACATGTCGCGGTTCACCGCCCCGCCCATGGCTGCGTTGACCTCGTCATTGGTCGGCCAGATATCCTTCAAATAAACATCTTCGCCATCGCTGCCCTGCCCGATCGGCGTTTTGTACATATCCTCCCGCACCGTGCCTTTCAGCGCATAGGCCACCACCAGCGGCGGCGACGCGAGATAGTTTGCCTGCACATCCTGTGACACGCGGCCTTCAAAGTTGCGGTTGCCGGACAAGACGCTGGCGGCCACAATGCTGTTGTCGTTGATCGCCTTGCTAATCGCCGGCGGCAAAGGCCCGCTATTCCCGATGCAGGTCGTGCAACCATAGCCGACCAGATTAAAGCCGAGATAGTTGAGATCTTCGGACAATCCCGCTTTATCAAGATAATCCGTCACCACCTGAGACCCCGGCGCGAGCGAACTCTTCACCCAAGGTTTGCGCTGCAAGCCCCGCTCCCGCGCCTTGCGCGCGACGAGCCCTGCGGCAATCAGCACGCTGGGGTTGGAGGTGTTGGTGCAGGACGTAATCGCCGCAATCGCGACATCGCCATGACCGAAATCATAGTCACTGCCATCCACGGCGACCCGGCCCGCTTTGTCGTCCTTGCCAAAAACTTCGCCCAGATCGCGGTTAAAGCTCTCGTCTAGCTCGCTCATCGACACGCGCTGTTGCGGCAATTTCGGTCCCGACAAAGACGGCACCACGCTGGTCATATCCAGTTCCAGCTTGTTCGAATAAATCGCGTCCTTCGCTTCATCCAGCCGCCAGAAACCCTGCTCCTTGGCATAGGCTTCGGTCAGCGCGATATCCGCTTCGCTGCGACCGGTCAGGCGCAGATAATCCAGCGTCTTGTCATCAATCGGGAAGTAACCGCAGGTCGCACCATATTCCGGCGCCATATTGGCAATGGTCGCGCGATCGGCGAGCGACAGCGCCGCCACGCCCGGACCGTAAAATTCCACAAAGCGCCCGACCACACCAACAGCGCGCAGCATCTGCACACAGGTCAGCACCAGATCGGTCGCGGTAATGCCCTCGGCCAGCTCGCCGGTCAGCTTGAACCCGACCACTTCGGGGATCAGCATCGATACCGGCTGGCCGAGCATCGCGGCCTCCGCCTCAATCCCGCCCACGCCCCAGCCGAGCACGCCCAGGCCGTTGATCATCGTCGTATGGCTGTCGGTTCCGACACAGGTATCGGGATAGGCCACTTCCACGCCGTCCGCATCTTTCGATGACCAAACCGCACGGGCAATATTTTCCAGATTCACCTGATGGCAAATGCCGGTTCCGGGAGGCACCACGGAGAAATTGTCAAACGCCTTGGAACCCCATTTCAGGAACTCATAGCGCTCCATATTGCGCTGATATTCCAGCGCCACATTATTCTCGAAAGCCTGCGGCGTGCCAAATTCATCGACCATGACCGAGTGGTCAATCACCAGATGCACCGGCACCTGCGGGTTGATCTTTTGCGCGTCACCGCCCAAAGCCTTGATCCCGTCGCGCATCGCCGCGAGGTCGACAACGGCGGGAACGCCGGTAAAATCCTGCATCAGCACGCGCGCCGGACGATATTGAATTTCCGCCGAGGACTTGGCCTCTTTCTGCCAGTCAACCACCGCCTGCGCATCCTTGGCATCCACCGTATGGCCGCCATCTTCAAAGCGCAGCATATTTTCGAGCAGGACTTTCAGCGTATAGGGCAAGCGATCAATATCCCCAAGCTTCGCCGCCGCCTTGGCGAGCGAATAATAGGCATAGTTGGTGCCGTTAACCGAGAGGGTCGAGCGCGTGCCCAGCGAGTCTTGTCCGGTGGTGGTCATATTAAAGTCCCTTATTTTAATCTGTGCTTTTGCCGGTTTGGGGAAAGCGGCCAACAAGGCGCAAACCAGCAGATGAATCGATGTTCGAGAGGGCTTTAGCGCAGGGGGTGCCGGGGTGCAATGGGAAGGCGTCCACAGATCATCCACTACTCGTTCTTGCAAATGCAAAAAATTGATAAAGTAATTCTTTTGTTTTTTACAAAGGTAATCTAATCGATAATTATGTCTTCATGGTCTTTTCTAGAGTTTTTTGCTGGAGGCGGGTTCGCTCGGCTGGGACTGGGCGACAATTGGAAATGCTTACTTGCCAACGATTGGGACCCAAAAAAGGCGGCCACTTATAAAGAAAACTGGGGCAACAGCGACCTACATTGCGAAGACGTTGCGAATCTCCAAACAAATCTAATTTCAGAAAAAACTGACCTCGCTTGGGCTTCCTTCCCCTGCCAAGATGTCTCTCTTGCAGGTGCCGGCGCGGGTTTGCTTGGAGATCGGTCTGGAACATTTTGGCCTTTTTGGAAATTTGTAACCGCTTTAGCTTCAGAAGATCGGGCACCATCCATTGTCGTAATCGAAAACGTCTGCGGTATGATTACCTCGAAACGTGGCAAAGATTTTGATGCGATTTGCAACGCGCTCGTCCAAGAAGGATATCGAGTAGGAGCGATTGTTGTCGATGCCGCTCTATTTGTGCCTCAGTCGCGAAAGCGCGTTTTTATTATCGGCGTCAAAGATCATATCAAGATTCCGTCGCATTTAATATCACCGACCCCCAAATACTTTCAGTCTGACTCAATCCAACGAGCGGTCGCTGAGAGGCTCACCATTGACCCACAAAAATGGATAAATTGGAATCCATCGCCTCCTGACGTCAAGGTTGAAAACCTCCAAAGCATTTTGGACACTAATACAACAGTAGCTTGGGACTCACCGGAACAGACATGTCATTTGCTAAAGCTTATGAGTCCAACGACATTGCTAAAACTTCGTCATGTTAGGAAAAGCGAAAAGTCCACAGTTGGTACCGTTTACAGAAGGATGAGAAAAAATAAATCCGGACAGAAGGTGCAGCGCGCTGAAGTGAGGTTTGATGGAATAGCCGGATGCCTTCGAGCACCTACCGGAGGATCAAGCAAGCAAACGCTCATCTTTGTAGAAGGTAATAATATAAGGACGCGCCGACTGTCTGGACAAGAAGCTGTCAGATTAATGGGTGTGCCTGACTCATACAAAATCTCAAAAAGACAAAACGACGCCTATAAACTGGCTGGAGAGGGAGTAGCTGTCCCAGTAGTTCGATATTTGTCACAATCAATTTTCGAGCCAATACTTGACGCTAACTGAATATACTGGGGGCCAAATATGACTTCGGGATTTTACGATAGATTACGCGCGAAACGCAAAGACGATGTTGCCCTCGCGGGGTGTATAAAAAATGTAGTCGACAAGCTCGGAGAAGTTGAAACTGATAGTGATAAACCAGGCATGTTGCTGGGCAAAATTCAGTCTGGAAAGACTAGGGGTTTTGTAGGGTCCATAGCGCTTGCATTCGACTCTGGATACGACGTTGCGATTGTCCTTACAAAAGGCACAAAAACTTTGTCGGCACAAACTGTTTCAAGATTAGAAACTGACTTTGCTGAATTTATTGAAAACGATGAAATGATCGTGTTGGATATTATGCATCTGCCTGGGAAGTTGGCGGGTAGCGAACTTTCTCGGAAAATAGTCATCGTCGCCAAGAAGCAATCGCACAATTTGGATTATCTAGTCTCAATGTTCGAAGACTATGATGTCCTGCTGTCTAAGAAGGTGTTGTTAATCGATGACGAAGCCGATTTGGCTAGCATTCGTTTTGTTAAGAACCGTGAAGCCGATGTTATTGAGCAAGGCAAAATTGCCGAAAAAATGGATGCATTTAGGGATAAGATTGATGATGTCTCTTTTTTACAGGTAACAGCTACCCCTTACTCGCTTTATCTGCAGCCAGAAGATTACGAAGATGGCAATGAGGACTTTGTTTTCAAGCCAAAGAAACCCGCATTTACAGAACTCTTGCCTATCCATGGGGGATATGTGGGTGGCGACGATTACTTTGGCGAGTTTGATGAAACTGACCCTCGGTTTTATCTATATTCTGAAGTTTTCTCGAACGAGTTAGATACTCTAAGAGAGAAAGACCTCAGACGAGTAAAAAAAGAGAAAGTTCTCTCGTCAGACAACACAAAGGCTCTGAGAACATCCATTGTGAATTTTATCTTGGCAGTTTGTTTGAGGCGGGCACAGCAACAAAAATTGGAATTGAAACTTAGAAAATATTCGATGGTTATCCACATCGATACAAAAAAAGCAGCGCACAAATGGCAGGATGAACTGATCCAATGGATTTTTGACCGCATAAAGAAACAAGCCCAGCAGTCGCCAGATCAACTGAAATCGATTTTCGATGACGCTTACAATGACTTGAAGCGATCGGTTACAGCGCATGGGGACTGGATGCCCACGCGAAAGAACCTGTTCAAAAGTTTTCTGGGAGCCTTTTTAAATGATGACATCGTATGGGAACGGGTCAACTCCGATAACGATGTTCTGGCTTTGCTTGATCAGGACGCCGAACTAAAATTAAGGACTCCATTTAATATCTTCGTGGGCGGCAATATTCTTGATCGTGGAATTACCATCCCAAATTTGATATCATTTTACTACGGCCGAAATCCGAAAACTATGCAAGCGGACACCGTGCTGCAACACTCTCGGATGTATGGCAATAGAGACAGAAGTGATCTTGCCGTTACTCGCTTTTATACATCCCAAAGTGTTTATGATCGCCTATACACCATCAACCAATTCGAGAATGCTTTAAGAAGCGCATTTGAGACGGGAGCGCATGATGCAGGCGTTGTTTTCATTCAGCAGAATGCCAACCAACAAATAAGGCCATGTGCTCCAAATAAGTTGCTACTGAGCAAAGTAAATGCGGTGAGACCTAGTGGACTGTTGCTGCCAACCGGCTTTCAAACAGTTGTGAAACCAAAGCTTTCAAAACTGGTCAAAAGCATCGACGATATACTTGACCTCGATGCAAGAGTACCGGAGCAGTTTCACGAAATGTCGCTCAATGATGCCAAATCTATTGTTAATTTGATAGCGAAGTCATGTAAATTCGAAGGTCCAAAGTTTGAATGGGATGCTATGAAGGGACTGATCGACTATTTTGATCAGGCATCAGAATCGAATGACGGGCAGGTTTTGGTCATTTCAAGCCTAAATAGGTCTCTCGATCGCTTAAAATCAGGTGACAAGTCGGGCAGATCAATTCTCGGTACAGCATTAAGATCACGGATGGCGCAAGAGCATACCGATCGAACAAAATTGGCTCTACTGCGTCAAACGGGAACAAAAGCCTTGAACTGGAACGGTGGCCCGTTTTGGTGGCCAGTACTATGCGCACCAGATAGCATTGAGCCTTGTGTTTTCGCCTCTAAAACGATCGGATAAGAAACCCCCTTTCCTACAACCCCCAGTCTTTGATACACCGGCCCGAATCAAAGGAACAAAAGCAGAACGAAAGGGCCGCAGCCATGGCAGATGACACCCCCCATAACTCCAATCTTCCCGTCCCCGCGGCGCAGGAGCCGCCGCCGGAGCGCCCCTATCGTGTGCGCCATGATGGCTGGACGGCGGAGCGGCAGAATATTTTTATTGAATCGCTGGCCAAGACGCGCTGCGTGCGCGACGCCAGCCGCATGGCGGGGATCAGCTGGAACAGCGCCTATCGCCATCGCAGGCGCAGCCCGGCCTTTGCCGAACGCTGGGCCCTTGCGCTGCGCCGGTCAGAGACGACCATCGGCGAAGTCACGTGGCAGCGCGCGGTGGAGGGCGTGGAGGAGGATGTCTGGTATTATGGCAAGGTGGTCGGCAAGCGCACCAAATATGCCAATGACCTGCTGCGCCTGCTCTATCAGCATGACACCAACGGCGCCGGCCGCGACGCGCAGGGGCGCTTTGCGCCGGCTGGTTCGGGGGCGGATGTGCGGGCGGATGTGGATGCCGGTGAGGTGGCCGGTCAGGCGACGGGTGCGGCAGCGCAGAGGCTGCTCCCTATGGCCAGTCAGCCTGTCGACGTGGATGAGCCCACCATGATCGGGGACCAAACGATCTATCCCCAATGGCTCGCCACGCCCGAACCGGCGCCGGGCGCGCCCAAGGACAGGCTGGAGGAAAAGCTCAAGGCGATCAGCGAGCGGATCGGCGAGACCGGCAGCCGCAACATCGACCTGCGCACCAATGAGGGCATGACCGACGAAGTGGTCGAGGCGGTCCAGCGCTTTGTCGCGGGCGGACGGGTGATGCTGCCCGAAAAGTTCAAATGGCTGTCCCCGGAAAAATTTGAAGCGGCCAAGGCGGCGTTTCTCGCCGAATATCCCGGCGGGGTGGCGGAGGTCCAGCGGGAGCCATCCAGCCAGAGCTAAGCGCGCCAAGGGGGGGGGCGCGGCTTAATCCGCGTCGTTGATAATCAGCTCCATCGCCGCGACCACCGTGGCGATGGTCTTCTCGCCGAGCAGGGCATCCACCCGGGCGCTGGTTTCATCGGTGATCATATCGGTCTTCTGCACCGCTTCGGCGCCCGTTTTGGTGAGCTTGAGCAGCCACGCCCGCCCGTCCTTGTCATCGCGCACCCGCGCGACCATCTCCAGATCGATGAGCCGCCGTACCATCGCGGTAATGGCCGAATCATTCAGGCCCAGCTCGGTCGCCAGCCGGGTCTGTGTCGTGGTCTCCTCCGACGCGATCAGCGCCAGCGCCGACATCTGCGCGGTGGTGACGCCCGCCACCTCCAGCAACCGCCGGTCAGAGCTTTTCTTCAGCACATGGGCGGCAATTTGCAGCCGCGAATAAAATCGGAGTTTTCTTGCCGTCATGGGCTTTATGCTATCCTATTTCCGGCGCCTTGTGAACCGATTATAAGTTCATAGGTGAATTATAAATGATGGGTTTTGGCAGGCAAAGGCTGATATTGCTATCTATAGCCTATGTGATATAGTTCAATGCTGAACTAAATGACGACTCGCGTTTTCATCCATCGCCAATGCGGACAGGACTGTCCCAACATCCTAGAAAAGGAACCCCAATGATCCAAGATCCCAATGATTCTGAAATGAATGACCTGCGCATGTCCGACGAGGGCCGCGTGCTCTATGACAAGGTCAAACGCTTCGTCACCGAAGAAGTCGATCCGATAACCGAGCAGTTTTTCGCCATGGGCGAAGGCCGCGCGGAACGCTGGAGCTATGCACCGGGGCAGCTGGAATTGCTCGAAGGCGTGAAGGACAAGGCGCGCGAGCAAGGGCTGTGGAATTTCTTCCTGCCGGACGCGGAATCGGGCGAAGGGCTGAAGAATCTCGATTATGCCTTCATCGCGGGCGTGCTGGGTCAAAATTCTCTGGCGTCCGAATGCATGAATTGCAGCGCGCCCGACACCGGCAATATGGAAGTGCTGGAACGGGTCGGCACGACGGCCCAGAAACAGGAATGGCTGGTGCCGCTGCTCGAAGGCAAAATCCGCTCGGCCTTTGCGATGACCGAGCCGGGCCACCCTTCATCAGACGCGCGCAATATTCGGACCGAAGCGGTTCTCGAAAAAGGCGAATGGGTCATCAACGGCGAGAAATTCTACATTTCCGGCGCGGGCGATCCGCGGTGCAAGGTCATGATCACCATGGTCCGCACCAATCCGGACGGTCCCTCCCACTCGCAGCAATCCCAGATCCTGGTCCCCATCGACACGCCAGGCGTCGAGATTATCGGACCCATGCATGTGTTCGGCGATGATGACGCACCGCATGGCCATATGCATATCAAATTCAACAATGTGCGCGTGCCGGAAGAAAATATCCTGCTCGGTGAAGGCCGCGGTTTCGAGATATCGCAGCTTCGCCTCGGACCGGGACGTATCCATCACTGCATGCGGTCAATCGGCGTCGCAGAACGGGCGCTGGACCTGATGATTCATCGGGGCGGCAGCCGGGAAGCCTTTGGACAGCCTTTGGCGCTGCTCGGCAAAAACCTGGAAGTCATTTCACGCGCGCGCATCGACATCGAAGCCATGCGTCTCATGGTTCTCAAAGCGGCCAAGGCGATGGACGTCATGGGCAACAAACAGGCGCGTGTCTGGGTGTCCATGGTCAAAGCCTATGTGCCAGAGATTACCTGCCGGATCATCGATGAGGCAATCCAGATTCACGGTGCTGCCGGTGTGTCGCAATGGACACCGCTATCGCGCATGTATGCCAATCAAAGAACGCTGCGTCTTGCCGATGGACCGGATGAGGTCCACCATATGGTCGTTGGCCGGAACGAAATGGCCAATGCCGGCTACAAGCCGCAACGCTAGGTCCCGGACGGAACCAGATCAAAAAAAGGCCGGATGTCATGTCCGGCCTTTTTGCTGTCTGTGTATGGAGCGGTGACCTGTTGGCTTATTCTTCGGTGAGCAACGGTTTGGAACCGTCGCCGAGCACGACAAAGGCGGCCCAATAATAAGGGTGGGACGTAATCGGATCATCCATGAGCTTCTGTTGTGCCAAGCGCAGGGACGTCGCCAGCGCGCCGCCGCCTTCGCCGTCTTCGCCAGCTTCTCCGCGGAACATGCCGCCAATTAAACGCTCGGTAGCGTCAAAATCATCCGGCACGGGCCAGTGACTGGCCACAACCGATCGTGCGCCCGCGCCGACAAAGGCGCGCACCAGACCGTCCAGAGCATAGTTTCCGCCGGTGGCAACGCCAGCTTCTCGGGAAGCGCCCACGCTGGCCATACCGGCGGTGTCGCAAGCCGACAGGATCACGACATCGGCATTGAGCCGCAGATCAAAAATCTCCTGAAAGCTTAACAGGCCGTCAGACCCTTCGCCACCAAAGGAGGTAACCAAGGCGGGGCGCGCCGTGCATTGCGGCTTGGGCGCTGTGACGAGACCATGGGTTGCAAAATGGATGATGCGATATTCATTGAGATCATCCTGCGCCAACAGCGCGCTGTCGGAAAACCCCGCGCCGGTCAGAACGCTTGATTGTGAGGAACCGACAATGCTGCTCGCCAGATTAAGTTCGGACGAAGAAATCGGATTGCCCCATGTTTCAATGCCCCACTGGCACGCATCATCCTGCACAGCTATATTCTGAGGACGGGCATCAGGCACAGCATTTTCACCCAGGCCAAGATATTTGAACTTGCCCGTTGAGGGCGCAATTGCCCGCACCTCGGCAAAGGATCGTGGCGATACCGCAATCGACATATCGCGGCCTTTGCCAAACCATTGGACGCCGGTAAAATCGAACAGGTCGGAATCGATATCCTGCGTGCGATCCACATAAGCGTCCACGCTCGCCTGATCTTCGACCAGCAGATAGGGCGGCAGTTGCAACAACGGCCCGTCAGGCTCGTAGATCAGGTGGCTAACGTCAGCGAGTTGTGCGCTAACCGGCTCGAACAAGGATAGATAGAGCGAGCGCGCCAGCTCGACATTAAACGGATAGGTGGTCGGCGCGCCATATTCGATACGCACGATGGAATCGCGCAAATCATTCACGGTTTGCTGCAGGGCCGTCAGATCATCGGCAACTTTAAAGCTGCGGACATCATCGGGTGTGACAAGGATGCTGTAGATGGCATCGCCAACGATATTCACCTTATAATAGGCTTCCCCCGTTTTCAGAAGCTCTTGCATCTCATCAAGCTGCATGACTTGCGGGGCCAGCACGCGATACCGGGGAAACTTGCTCAATTGCGATTGCAGACGCGTTTGCTCCAGCTCCAAATTGCTCAGCGCATCGCGGGCATAGCCGAGATCGCGGATATCATTGGCATTGGGCGAGGCCTTGGATGACAGTTGCGCGATCTGGATCGTCGTGCGCGCTATTTCCCGTGTGCGCGATACCGCCAGACGAAATAGCGCAGAAGCCTCATCATCGCCTTCGGATAGTTCGCGCGCCAGTGCCGCCTGTGTTTGCGCAACCCCGGGCCGTTGCAGAGCCTGCGACGCGAGGAACATAGCCGCCGCGGCATCCGCATCATCGGCGGGCCGAGCGATCAGCAATTCGAAATATGGTCCCAAAAGATCGCGCATCACAACCGCCGCGCCGGAGACAGAGCTGCTCTCTTTCACAACCGTAGCGTAGAGGGCCAGCGCTTCGTCAACCGAGCCGCTGCGCCCGAGAAATCCGGCATAGCGCGCTTTGGCCGCGAGCAAGGCAGGAGATTGCGGATATTCTCTTTCAAAAATAGCGATGGCCTCGGCAAAATGCCCTTTGGCGACATCCAGATTGCCGGAAACCTCCGAAGTCAAAGCCAGTTCCGACCGAATATCCGAGCGCAACCAGGCGGTCGAGATAACCCTTCCTTCCCGCACGGATTCTATGGTTTGCAGCGCAATATTCTGGGCTTCGGCAGCGGCCTGAAAATCTTCGGTGATACGCATCGCAACGCCGCGCAGATAGCTTGCCTGACCATCGAGAACCTGACCGCGTTCAAAGTCGCTTAGTCCGCTGTCAAACCCGCCAACCCGTCGCAGGTTTTCGTTTTCGCGGTTGATTTGAATGGACAGTTCCGATGTGATCTCACCGGACGAAACGACATTGCCATCAATGCCTTCGGAAATCTTGACCACCGGGCGCTGCAACAGCGCCAGGGCGGCATCCGCTTTTTGCTGGTTGAGCAAATGGATCGTGCGGAAATTACGGATCAGTCTTTGCGTGACGCCATCCCGCGCGGCAACGGAAGCATCCGCGCGATCAAACAAAGCCTGCGCATTGGCAAATTTGCCCAGATTGGATTGCTGCAGACCTTGGTTGGCGAGGAATTCCGCCGTCCGGCCGGTGCTGTCGTCTCGCGTCACCAAGGTTTCAAAAAACTCCGATGCCTCGGCGTAGCTACCGCTATGATTGCGCGAATAAGCCTCGCTGCGCGCGCCCTCCATATCCAGTGAACCGGCTTGAATCCGCGCAAAGGCAACCGGATCACTGACCGAGGTCGTTGCGACCTCGACCGGACCGGAAACCGGGCGATCGGAAACCAGCGCTGCCAGCCCGAGGCGCAGAGCGGAGTCATATCCCGCAAGCCCCTGGGCAATATAGGTCGTGTTGCCGCGCACGGTGGAATAGATATGGTGATCAATACGGGTCACGCTGTTGGTACAGATGGTCGCGGACACCGGCCCAAGACTGTCTATCGCGGCTTCGTCCTCCGGTCGGCACATCAGCGTGTCCGATACCGTAAAACCCGCCATGGTGACGGGATCACTGGCGCTGTCCCGGATAGCCAGAAATGTCCCGACACTGGTCGCCGCATCCCGGCAAACAATACGATAGCCCCGGTCAAACATACCGACCAGTCCGGGCAGGTTTGGCGCATTCTGCGCGGTACATAAAACGCCTGTACTCCCGATGCGGAAGCTGTCTTGAACGGACAGTGGCAAATCGCGCGCTTGGACGGGTTGCGCGGTCATTATAGCGGCTGCAGAGCCGAAGAGCAGCGCGGCGGCTAGCTTGTTTTTCTGTCCGATCATAGTCCGTCCCCCTCACTGATATCGCCCGCTGGTGCCGAGCTGGGAACGCCCATCAGATTCGGGTTGCCCCCGCTGGTAACCGGTTCCGAAATCGTTCCGTTACTGCCCATCGGCCGGGTGTTGATTATCGAAACCTTGCGCGAAATCGGGCTTTTGCTGGTCGCCTTTTCTTCGGCTTCTTCCTGCTCTTCTTCGGTCAATTCTTCTTCAACGACCTGCGACTGTTCTTCAACGACATCACGGACACTGACGGCTATCGGGCTATCTTCGGTGACCGCCACCAGACAGACGGATGCGGTCAACAAACACCCGTTAATGCTGGAGCCTTCCGTGAAACCATCGGACGGTGCGACCGGGAAGATAGAATCCCGGACATCATTATTGAGCACCTGTGTGCCATCCATGTTCAGCGTTGCGCCGTAAATGACAACATCCAAATTGCCCGTGCCGGTCGGGATTATCTCAACCTGATCGGTTTCGGCATAAAAGCCGTAGAAGACACCGTTGCCGCCGACATTTTGAATGAGCAGGCTGTCTTCGGCTGCAAAGGTGATGCGGGCGGCCTGAATGGAACCTTCCGGATTGCTGGTTGGCGTGGCGCGCGCCAGGAAATCATCGCGTCCTGCAAAAAACGGATCAACGGCCAATTGGTCCAGCAAGGTCGTACTGCCCACATGAATATGCCGGGCCGAGAGGTCCAATATGCCGCCGGGCGAACTGCCTTCGAGCACAATACCGCCAGTATCGCTCGCGACGCTGATCGTATCGGCCGTCAGCGACAGCAGATTATCCGTCGCCATGTCGGTTATGTTGAGATTGCCCGACACCCGGATATCAGCCGTTGAAGCTATTTGCAGTGCGCCGTCAACGCCGACCAGATTGGCACTGGGAGCATCAGAACCCGTCAGGTCGAGGTCACCAATAACGATCCCGCCCGAGGCATCAGACTCTATCCGGATCATATTAGCCCGCAGACGTCCTGCTTCGGCATTGCTCAAATCATAGCCAAGCGGACCGGACGCCACGTCACCAATCGACACGCCGTCGGTACCGCTATTGATCAATGTCAGTTCCGTCGTATCTGCATCGCCCAGACCGCCGCTTGCACCGATTTCGATATCGCTCGAAGCCAAGTTTATGATCGGCGCGGTTAAGACACCGCCAAAGCCTGCCAGGCCAGCGGCATCGACGTCAAATAGCGTGGAAAGGACTATATTCCCCTGACTGACGAAATTGTCTGCCGTTGCCGCAACCAGATTGCCGCCGGATACCGCGTTATTGATTGTTATCGAACCGCTGGTTGCGACCGGATCAAGCGCAAACAGGGGCGTGGGATCGCCACCAGGCCCGAAGGATGCCTGCATGCTGGCATTCGCGAGATAGATGAAATTATCTGCGCCGGCTGCCGTGCCAATGCCGCCCGTGGTGATGGCCGTGCCCGCCAGTAATATGACATCGGTCGCTGCTGTGACATTGCCGGTCGTAATCGCCAAAGGTGTGAGCAACCCGATAGCGGCCGAACCGGTGGATAGATCGCCGGTGACAAGACCGCCCGCTGCGTCAAGAGCGATACCCAATATACCGCCACTGCCAACGCCCTGTGCCGAAATATTCCCGTAGCTGGCGCTACCAAAGGCCTGCGATTCAAAAGCGCCGTCCGTCATAATCACGCCGGTGCCCAGGATCGATTGATCGGAATCGAGCAATATATCATCCAGGCTGGTCAAGCTGCCCGTTTGTATATTGCCGCCCGCAAAAATATCGATCAACCCGCCGGCATTGGCATTGGCCAATGTCAGCGCGCCCGCGGCATCGATGACAATATCAGTGCCTGCATCAATATTGCCGAAGCTGGCGCTGCTGCCCGTGACCGCTATGTCTACGTCGGCCCCTGCGATAATGTCCTGAACAGCCACAAGGCCATCAGACGTGATGACCACTGCTCCCACAGCCTGGACGATACCGGTATCTAGTCCGGTGACGCTGGACAGGATTACATCAACACCGCCGTCCAAAGCACCCAGAGTAAGGGCGGCGTTGGATGATATATCAATCAAACCGCCACTGGTCACGTCGCCAAAGCTGATGTCGGCTGTTCCCACCGGTGTAACGATAAAATCATCACCCGTATCAACAGCTCCGCCCGTGATAGCGCCGGTCTGAGATGCGATTTGTGCTGTGCCGACGGCAGACAGATTGCCCAGCGTAACATCATCAACCGCCGTTACCGTTAAAGCGCCGCCGCTGTCGAGATCGCCCGTCGTCAATGTTCCGGTCGCATCGAGCAGAAGATCGCCCACGCTCGTCAAATCGCCGGTCTGCGCATTGCCGCTAACGGCGATGTCGATCACGCCGCCGCTGGCAATATCGCCAAAGCTGACATCCCCGATGACGGTAGTGGTAAAACCGGCGGTCGCCTGAATATTTGTGCTCAGGATAACATCGGCCGCTGATGCCAAGAGAGTCGTACCCCCGACGGACAGCAATCCGGGATTGACGGGTGGCGTGCCATCGCTGCTGACGACAAAAGTGCCGTTGGTATCGAGATCCAGATTACCGCCGATGGTAATCACGCCGCTATCTGTCACGACCGCGATGTTGCTGTCGGTGACCAAAGTCAGATCGTTGGTGACATTAAGCGTGCCATCTGCAACCGACAAGAAACTCGGAAAATCGCCCGCACCGGCGGTATCCCCAGATATGAACGCATCATAAGAGGCGATCGTCGCTGTGCCCTGCACAATATCAATCACACCGATTCCAACAGCACTGGTTCCCGCAACGGCGCCTGCGCCGCCATTGGCCGTGCTGAAAATACTGATATTGCCAGCATTTAACGAACCCTGTTCGATACGGTTGACGCGGTTCGTCACCAATATAGTGGTGTCAGAACCGGTCGCATCGCCGCCATCGCCTTGCGCGGCGCCTGTACCGCCGTCGCCGCCGACCGATTGGGCGGTGTAGTTAACGTCGCCGAAAATGACCGGTGAACCGCGCGACAATAATGTCAGCTCGCTAGCGAAAGCTTCACCGCCATTGCCGCCACTGCCAGCTAAGGCTCCCGCGCCGCCGTTACCGCCATTGCCCGCAACAGCATCCGTTGTAACGAAGGTGTCGCCAAATGTCGCGGAGCCCAAATTGATGGGCGTATCAAGACCGCTATTCGTGCCCAGTTGGACAAAGGCCGCCGATGCCGATCCACCGGAACCACCGTTGCCGCCCGTGCCAGGCCCGCCATCTCCTCCATCGCCACCGGTCCCTCCGACAGCAGAGCTATTGATGGTCAGGTTTCCAAGCGTGAGGACGCCGCTACCGGCTGAACCCAAGAGCGAGATTGTGCCCCCTGGCAAGGCGTCACCGCCATTGCCGCCGTTGGCACCGCTTACGCCATTGCCGCCATTGCCCGCGCTTGCCAGATTATCGACGACAGTGTCAGCGAAACTAATGTTGCTCAGGCCTCCGGCTGCGGAATTGCCAATCTGTATGCTTGTCGTTCCGCCAACAACATTGCCGCCATCAAAGCCATCAGCACTGCTGCCAGCCGTTGCGTCAGTAGCAATATTCAAGTTGTTGCCGGTCAGCACGCCATCGCCGCCGCCCGCAGCTGTAATATTGGCAGAACCACCAAATGCATCGCCGCCAAGACCATTTGCCGACGATGTTCCAGCATTGGCAGCGCCTCTAAACAGCACGTCGCCGCCGATACCGATCACGCCAGCCGAACCGATTGAAAGATCCAAAGCGCCACCGGTGGCATCACCCGCATTGCCATTAGAGGCATCACCGCCCACGGCATCAGCAATCAATGTCGCGCCGCCGAGAATATCAATCGCATTATTTGTGCCGCCGCTGGCGCTCATACTGATCGTACCGCCCGCACCGGTGCCGCCGCCCTCGCCGCCTTGGCCACTGCCTTGAGCAATCAGAAAAAGTGCCCCGGTGGCAATAATAGTCGCATTGTCGCCATTGGCTAAAAGTTGAATGGCGCCACCAGAGGCACTGCCGCCAATACCTGTGGCCGTTCCAGCTGTGCCAAAGGCCAACACTTGCAGGCCATTAAAACTCATCCTCGTCCCGGTGTTGGCAATGATATCAATATCGCCGCCGATCGCGGCACCGCCATTTGCGCCGGAAAAACTTGTATGTTCAGCAAAGGCATTGATAGTCGTTGCGCCAAGAGCGATCAGGTTGTTAGTCCCACCGCTGCCGGTGATGGTGACAGACCCGCCAACAGCATTGGCACCGTTAAGATTGTTGCCAGGTTCTGTAGAATCACGACCTTCTGCGATAATTGTCGTAGCCGTTCCAACCAGAAAATCGGCGTTCCCGCCACCTGCACTCAGTAAAACCCCGCCGCCAATGCCGTCCCCGCCATCACTTCCGCTATCGGCGGTTCCGCCAAAACCAGCAACGTTGAGATTCAATTGCGTGGTCACGTCAATCCTACTATGCGCACCCGCTTGAGCGAAAATCGAACCGCCGGTACCGCTACCTGCGCTGCCGCCCATCCCATCGCCGCCAAAGCCTGATGCGATGAGGGTGGTGTCGCCGACCAAATTCACTATGCCACTACCATTAGCGAGCAAGTTGACCGTTCCGCCATCACCCGATCCGCCGTCAAAACCGCCAAAGCCGTCCGCAGAAGCAAAACTGGTGCCCCCGATCGTCAAAGTTCCGCCATTGACAGAGATATCAGCCGTGCCGCCAGTACCGCTATTTGAACCGGATCCAGACGCACCATTGGCGCTCAGGTTAGCGCTGTCATTGATGGTCAGATTGCCGCCGCTGGCTTGAAGCGCGACAAAACCACCGAAACTATTGCCGTCACCAATTGCGTCCGCGTTGAGGTCAACCGGACCGGTAATCGTGATATTGCCGGGGCCAGAATCGATTGCACCAGAGCCCCCTTGCGCGGTTCCGGACAGTGCCAGGCTGCTAAAACCGCCATTGACGGCGCTCGCCAGCTGCACATCCGCGCCAGTCGTTATAATGCCGGTTGCATCAGATGTTGTGATCAACATCGCGCCTCCGGTGGCGTCGCCGCCATTGCCGAGCGCGTCGCTATTGCCGCCCAGCACGGTTGCCCCGGCGATGAGCGTGCCGACAAAATTCAATGTGGTTCCGGAACCGGCATCGACTGTGATGTCACCGCCTATTGCCGAACCGGCATCCCCGGAAAATGCGTCCGCACCGAACGCATCCGCGCCAAGTGTCGTGGGGCCTCCGATGTCGATCAGATTATTCGCGCCACCAATGCCGGAAATAATGATCGTACCGCCAGCGGCATTGCCGTTCGTGTCAAGTAAACCACCATCGCCCGACGATCCGCTACCCGCCACAGAAATGGACAAATTACTGTCAATCGACACGGTTGAATTGCCATCATTGGCCAATAGCCTACCGGTACCGCCGGTGCCGTTGCCGCCATCGACTCCGCTACCGCTAAAACCACCAATGCCATCGGCGGTCATCGTGACGGCGCCGCTGACATTGACGGTGCCGCCGCCGTCTGCAGCAATTTCAACCGTTCCGCCAAAACCGTCGCCGAGTTTGCCCATCCCACCGAAATTATCAGCGCCTGTACCATTGGCGCTGAGCGAAACATCGCCATTGAAAACAACGGTTCCGCCGCTGCCGAGAATCCCAATGACCCCGCCAGTCGCGTCTTCGCCGTCCGCCACGCCCTGCACATCAGCGCTCAGGTCCGTAATACCATCGACGGTGATCGCGCTGCCCGGTCCGAAGGCCATGACATCGACACGATCATCGGCTTGCAAAGTCAGGTTGGAGGCAAAAGCCATCGCGCCCGAAGTGGCGGTCGCTGTAATATTGGTCGAAGCACGAGCAGTTACAGCCGAAGTAAAGCTGTTATTTTCAATCTCTATCGACGCATCAGTCCCGTTGACCGGCGTGTCCACTATGACATCACCGGCAACATTGCGGCCGGCGGACAAAATCACTGCATTGCCAACAACATCAGCGGCACCAGCAATATCAAAGCCAATATCGCCGCCATTTTGGATGGCGATGCTGATGGCGTTATTTTTCGGGACGGCAACCGCATAGACACGGTGATTATCGCCCGCGCCGCTGCTGACTGGACCGCTCGTGACGCCATCATGACGCAAGGCGACACCGGTTGGGATATCGCCGTCAGTGCCAATGGTGACGTTAATGTCGAACAGGCCCTGATTAAATGTAATCGATGCCTGTTCCGCCGCGATATAGGCAGCAGACCCGTTTACATCGACATCGCCCGATTGCGTCACAATGGGCGCAAGCAGCCCGACATAACTGTTTTCCGGGGTCAGCGTAATGGATGCACCGGCGTCTATCTCGGCAAAGCTACCGCTAATCGCGGGAGCAAAACTGGTCGTTCCGCCGGCATCGATAAACTCACCCATGCCATCGACTATCGGATCAGCTGTCGTCAGGAAAAGCCCGCCCACATCGATAACCGCCGTTCCACCGATAACGATACCGCCGGGCGCGTAAAACCAGACGCTACCGCCGGGCATAAGCGGACCGCCGCCAACTCTCACCTGGCTTGTAATGGTGCCGTTCAAGATTATCGGCCGCGTATTATCAACCGGTATGATCCGATTAAGGACTGTGTAATTTGCAGGGCCACTGATCGCAGTTTCAAAATTGGCAGTATTAGCGGCGGGTAGAAAATCAAGATCCGCACCATTGATCGCCATGTCATTGGGTAGCCAATCAATCACCACCTGATTTGTACTAACCGAGATGGTATCAACAAACGCGTTAGAGTTGATGCTGGCATCACCGAATTGGACGGTTGGCGTCCCCTGAAACGCCATCTGGGCATGGACGGCGGAAGACGTGCCAAAGAAAAGGCCAAGAGCAAGAGCTGCGCTCGACGCCAATGGCCGATGGCGAAGCGAATGTAAGAGCCTGGATGTACCGGTCATTTAGCGTTTTCCCCATGGGAGTAACTTGGTCGTGAAGGATAGCAAAAAGCGGACATCGCCTTTGCGATTCTGCAATCCTGCGGCGCGGGTTGGCAGAGCGACCGTCAGGTCAAGCCGCGCGCGATCGGAAATGCTGCTGCGTATGCCAGCGCCGACCGATAATAATCGCTGCGGATCAATATTGCCGGGACGATCCTTGTTCCAAACCCATGCGGCATCTGCAAAAGCAAAGGGCTGGATTGTAATATTGGATCTTTTTGGTGGGCTGATACGCGGGCCTCTCGCTTCCAGTTGGAAGCCGACGCCATCATCACCGATAATCACGCCCGGCTCATAGCCGCGCCCGATGGTGTAATTGCCGCCCGAAAATTCTTCAAAGCTGAACAGTGGATCGAAGGCATATTGCGCTTTGGGCCGAATGAAAAAGGATAGCTTTGACGAAACAACATATTCCGCCGACGCCGAGGCCCTGATGGTCGTCGCCGTGGGATCGCCATCTATGCGGCTTGGCAAGGTCACGCCAGCCGGGCACAGCGGATTACACCCTTTGCTCGCGCCCAGAATGCTCAAACCACGCCGAAGCTCCAAACTACCCGTCAGTCGCCAGCGCGGTGCCGCGATTGACTTGCTATCAAAAGCATCGGCATCAACCCGGGCATAGGCCACCCGCAAACGATCCCGGCTCAGCGGTGCGAGGAAATCCACCTTCTGATTCACATAATCAAAACCGCCCGAGACGGTGATATTGCGCGCCTGGCTGCGGACCAGAGGGTAGCTCGCCTCGGCCGAAGCCAATAATGTACGAGCTGTCAGATCGGCTGTATTTCCGCCGCCAAAATCGCCCAGATCGGGTTTTGTCCAGGCGTAGGTGAACCGGCCGCTGAAGCGCAGACCTTCGCCGCCCACGCGAAAGCTGTGACCGGCTTGCAAAATTTGTTGCTCGCGAAATTCAGCCGTCGAATAGAAGGAAATATTGGTGGTATCGCCCATGCCGGTGAGACCATGAAACTGCGCGCGCAGCTGGCCACCCCAGATGCCGGTATCTTGCGCGGCCAAATTCTGGACATTGAAATCGACCTCGAACGGCCGCCTGGTAACGGTAACATCGCCGATCAACTCGCCGGGGCCGGTGCCTGCGGGCCGCAATGTCAGCCGGACGTCATAACCGGGCAGATCGCGCGCCAGCAAGAGATAGCGCTCGGCATTATTGCGGTCAAAAATCTCGTCATTTTCAAGCTTTGCCAGATAGCGGCCGATCAGCGTTTCTGCCCGTCCCGCCTGGCCACGTACACGCACGTTGGTGATGCGGGCGTAGAGCACTTCGAACTTTACCTGCCCGCCTTCAATCCGCTGCGCAGGCACTTCTACCGCGGCCAGATAGCCTTTGTTTCTCAAAAGAGTGGCGGCAGCATCGCGGATTTCGCAGACCCGTTTAATCGGCTGTGACTTACCCAGATAAGGCCCGTAAGTCTGGCGAATTTCCGCCTCGGTCACGCCCTGCAGATTGTTGAAAAACACATCATCAATATCAACGCGGATATCATCATATTCCGGCTTATCGAGAGGACAAGGCGACCGCTCGATATTATCATCTATCTTAAGGCGCGGGCGATCGCTTTCGAGGGACGGAGCGGACCGGTCAATCTCGTCGCGGGTGGGTGGCGATATCTGCTGCGCATGGGCTGCACCGGCACTCAAAATCGCTAGCAAGCCAAACGTGCCGACAAGCCGCCTCATATTCATTTTCACTTTATTTGGTCCCCCGTCGAGCGCCCCGCTCAGGTGATCGCTTACAGTAAAAACAACTGTTTACAAATATGTAAATTGAAGCATCATCGATGCCTCTCGACCTGGCCTCTTAAAGCGCGGATATGGGCGACAGGGATACGATCAAGCCGCCTTTAGAAATTCACTCATCGCGCTCTCCAGGCTTTCCAGATTATTGCTTGATTTCCAGCCTAACATCCGGGTTTCTATTTCGCGCGCCTGGTTTCCCAATTCGGCCTCGCCGAAAAAGGCTGCCGTTCCGACAAATTTATGGAGAAAGTCTTTGGCCTCATCGAGATCGCTTGCTGAATATGCCTTTTCGCGGATCAGCTTTTCCAGGCAGGCGATAAGCTCGTTTTTGCGGTCGGCATATTTTTGCTGAAGATTGCTGCTCAGCTGCATCCCCGCAGGCTCCGGCACAACCGCCGCTGCATCATGCTCATCGCTGACAATCCATCGGTCCAATTCCCGCTTTAACACATCGATCATGATAGGCTTTGCAACATGGGCCTGCATTCCCGCAGCGATACAATTTTCGATATCTTCGCCATAGGCATTGGCGGTAATTGCGACGATCGGCAGTTGCTCGGCCGTTATTCCCTGTTTCCGGATGACCTGACACGCTTCCAAGCCACCCATGACCGGCATTTGAATGTCCATGAGCACCAGATCAAACAACTCGCCTGATGCGCGCGCTTCGTCTATTTTTGCGATCGCCTCCACGCCATTCACCGCTAAAACAGTGTCATATCCCATCTTCGTCGTCATGGCGGTGATCAACATCTGATTGACGTCATGATCCTCGACCAAAAGAAGCCGCTTTTGCGATTCGCTGGTCTTTTTTGCGGCACGTTCTGATTGTACCGGCGCAGCTTTCTCCGTCTTTTGTTCATGCGCCACGGCCGGAAATTGTAGCGTAAAGGTCGTGCCCTCACCTTCCTGGCTGTCTACCATAATCGTTCCCTCCATAACTGCCGCAAGCTGCCGGCTGATCGTCAAGCCAAGCCCGCTACCACCAAAATCTTCAGCCGTACTCGCTTTGGCTTGTTCAAACGGATCGAAAATCGCTGATAAACGCTCCTTTGATATCCCAATGCCAGTGTCTGTAACCGCGATATTGACCAACATATTACCCCCGGCCTGCGGTGTCGCAAAAGCCCGGAGCGTTACGGTGCCCTGCTGCGTAAATTTCACCGCATTGCCGAGAAGATTCAGCGCGATCTGCCGGATGAAATGGCAATCTCCGACGATATCGTCCGGGACCGATCCATCAATATCCAGAATAAGCTTTAAATTCTTTTGATCAGCCGTTGGCGCCATCAAGTCGGTACAGCTGCGCAACACATGGCGCATGTTCATCGGCTTGAGGTTTATCCGAGAGCTGCCTGCTTCTACTTTGGATATATCGAGAATATTGTTGAGCAACCGCATCATGGCATTGCCGGAATCATGGATCATCTGCATTTGCGTGCGCTGTTCATCCGTCAGATCACTGTTTAGCAACAGCTGGGTAAATCCCAAGACGCCATTCATCGGCGTTCGGATTTCATGGCTCATGCTCGCCAGAAAACGGGTTTTCGAGTGCGCTGCTTTTTCGGCATCGCGGCGCGCAGACACCAGGTTTTTCTCCATCGCCTTGCGCTCGGTAATATCCCGAATATTACCAATCGAACCAAGATATTCACCATCCGCATCGGCAAGTCTCGACAGGCTCAGTTCGACGTCAAATACCGACCCGTCCCTGTGCTGAAATTGCCATTCCAGCTGACATTGCTCAGCCTCGCCAAGACGAATGGGATCGAGTTTTTCACGCAATTGCTCCATTTCGCCATCCAGAATGACGTTCGAAACATGCTTGCCGATGCTCTCTTCCACCGACCAGCCCGTCAGATTTTCCCACGCCGGGTTCAGAAAAACCCATTCGCCATCGACATTTGTACGGAAAATCACCTCGTGCATATTCTGCAGCATGGAGTCACTCAATTCATTATAATCCCTCAGTTTGCGGCGCATCCGTCCCTTTTCTGCCAGAACCACGGCGACCGGGAAACCGACCGCAAAACAGGAAAGCAGAAATATCTGGAGGACAAATAATTTGGTCGAGAGAGAGATGTCGAGGGAATAAAATGGGCCGAGTTTCAAGGCTGCGCACGCTGCAACAATGATCGAAATCTGAATAATCGATACCGCTGTGCCCGCGATACGCAGGCGAAATGCGCTCAGCAAAATGATCGGCGCGACAAGAAAGAAAGCTGGAAATGACATGATTCCGAAGAGGAAAAAGGTCAAAAAGAATGTGGTGGATTGAATCGCTATCCACTCGGCTTTTTTCGATCGATAACGTGCTGCATTGGCCGCGACAGCATGTTTCCGGGCATTGAAGCCATCGATGACCATCATCGTGGCCGGCGCGAATAAAAGCATCCCGAGCCCGTCAGTCGCCGTCCACTGCAGCCAAGCTGGCAGAATGGCGCTGATGCTGCCGTCTGTCAGATACAAGGCCGCGAATAATCCGGACACGGCCGGAACCAGGAGACCGCCAATCAGGCAAAATTTGCCGAGTTCAGAAAGCCGTTGCATATCCGGTCGCGCCAGACCGATTTTTCTCATCAAAAGCCAGATCGCGACGATTTCAAATTGATTGATCAGAGAAAAGATAACCGCGCGGGAAGCTATATCGCCAACGGCCAAACCGGCAGCTATATTGGCCAGAAACGCGCCAGATAGAAAGGCTATTCCCTTTCGTGGTTCACTCCGCAGCAGAACCCCAACCACCAAAGCATTGGCAAGCCAGACCACCGCAACGGCGCCCTCACCGCGCGTGAGAACAACGCTTGCCCAAGCCAGCAAGCCATAGCCCATCGATACCAGCAGAATGACAGGCATGTCGCGCGCGAGAATTCTATTCTGAACTTGTGCATTCATTGAAGCAGATCATTCCTTTGGCTCGCCAGTTTGTGAAGTAACGGACGGAGTCTCCAATTCTTAATCTCGAATGTCGTTTTCATCTGAATGGAACAAAACTTACCCACGGAAAATGAGACGGCCCAAGCTCACAATGCAAAGCGGCTATTTTTTGGAATAAAATGGTCATTGCGCCTATGGCCGGTAAGTGAAGTTGATCACTCATTATTTGGCTCGCCAACCCATGGGAAAATATATTCATGAAATCCATTCTCGTACTTGTCGCCGCTATAGCCTTTGCTGTTGCGCCGTTTCTCTCACCCGAATTCGGCGGCTTTGATCCCGAGCGCTATCCCATACCCCAACGCAATCCGGCTGTTCAGCCCGCTGGTTGGGCTTTTGGTATCTGGGGTCCGATCTATTTATGGTTGCTCGCCCACGCGGTTTTCGGCGTCTTCCAATATAAGCAGGACGGGGAATGGGACAAAGGCCGCTATGCGCTGGTGATATCCCTGGCAATCGGGGCCATATGGCTGCCCGTGGCGCTAATATCTCCGATCATTGCAACCATATTGATATGGATAATGCTCATCACCGCGCTGCTTGCCGTATATCAATTGGAGAGTGCGACGCCCTCCTGGATCTCCCGATGGCCGATAGCGCTTTATGCCGGATGGCTCTCGGCCGCATCGTTCGTTTCCATCGGATTGCTGCTTGCCGGATATGGCTTTGTTGGAGAATTTGAAGCCGCGGTCATCGCCCTTGTTATGGCAACCGGCTTTGCTGGATTTAATGCTCAGCGTCTTAAATCCTGGCCATATACTATTGCCGTAGCCTGGGGATTTATCGGTATTGCATTTGCCAATTTCGGCTCTTCGACAACATTGGCGGTCGCCGCGATGATCGCAGCTTTATTGGTTTTCGGTCTTTCCGTTTTGCCCAAAAAAGCGAAGGCTTTTCAGTCAAATAGTCAGTGAGGCACTACCAAAATTTGGCGGGCATCGCTATCACGCCCAACATGTTCAATGCTGACATTGTAATCACCTGGGTCGACGGGGCGGACCCGCAGCTGAAAGCCGAGCGGGATCGTTATCTGAACGGGGCGCAGGAGCCACTGCATGGCAATGGCATTAACCCACATCGCTGGTTGTGTAGTGACGAGCTCAACTATTGCCTTCGGTCGATTGCCAACAACGCGCCCGATGTGCGGCGGATTTGGATCGTTACCGATGGGCAGATCCCTATCCTTTCCGGCCTGCCCGCTGCATTGAGCGCCAAGATCAGCATTGTTGACCATCGCGAGATTTTTGCCGACTATGAAGCCGCGCTTCCCACTTTCAATTCGCTCTCGATCGAGACTTTTCTGTGGCGGATTCCCGGACTGTCCGAACATTTTATCTATTTTAACGACGACGTTTTCCTGACGTCTCGCGTGAAGCTTGCCGACTTTTTCACGGAAACAGGCCCCGTCATGCGCGGAAAATGGGTCGATTTTTCGCATCTGTCGGAAAGCGAAGACAGCCGGGACGAAGCAGCATTGCTCAACCATTATAACCAAATTGCGGCCGCCGATCTGGCGGGATTTGCTGCAGACCATATGTTCGCCAGCGCGCATGTCGTCCACCCGATGCAACGGTCCATTATGGCGGAATTATTTGCCGATCATCATGATCAATTTGTCCGCAACAGTTCCTTTCGCTTTCGCTGCACGGAACAGTTTTTGCCGCAAAGCCTGCACAATCACCATTGTATCAAAAACAAGCTTGGTCGCATTCACGAAACACGCGACCATATCCATGTTGATGCCGATGAGACGGGCGGTTGGACGGCGCACCAGATCAATGGATTCCTGGATAGTCCCGACAGGGCCAACATCAAATTTCTATGCATCAATGATTTGCCAGCGTTAGAACGCCGGTTCGACGACACCCACCGCTGGATCGAAACAGCGATTGGGGGTTGAAGGGTATATGCAGCGCGGCGCGTTCCCCGCAGAAAAAGGATGATCGCCAGGGGGAAAGAAATGGTGCGTGACGCAGTCTGTGGCGAACGGGTCTCACGCAGTTCTTCCCTGTTTCTCTAAAATCTACAGGGAAAATCGCACCGATCTTCCGCTCTTTTAAACAACGCAGTCCCTTAAGCGCGGGGATTCCGCCGATCTTGCTCTAAATATCGAAGCTCTACCCTCAAAAAATAATAGGGAAGTGCGAAGGCATTAACAGGGAAATCATATCTCAATAACAGGGCATTTAGTCGCGCCGAGCCCGATATTTTTTGAGCCCCCAAGCGTCAATCCAGAAGTTTCTTACCATTAACAGACACGCATTACTTATTGTTGACAAGACGCCAATGATCCATATCTTACAAGAAGTAACGGAATGTAAAATTGGATAGAGGAACAATCTCATGACCGACCCGATCATCTTAACAACTCACAAAATGATTGGAGAAGTTTCATGCTTGAGAGCCATACCCCCTACCCTCGCACGATTATCCATGCGCGAATAGATACGCTTGTCCCCTATGCGCGCAATGCGCGAACCCATTCCAAAAAACAGATCCGGCAGATTGCTGACAGCATAGAGCGCTTTGGATTTACAAATCCGGTGCTCGTCAGCGACGACAATGAGATTGTCGCGGGCCATGGCAGAGTGGAAGCGGCCAAGCTGCTCGGTCTCAAAACTGTCCCGACCTTGACCCTGTCGGATATGAGCGAAGCGGATCGCCGGGCCTATATATTGGCAGACAACAAGCTCGCCTTAAACGCTGGCTGGGACAAGGACTTGCTGGCGAGCGAATTGCAAGGTCTGATTGATCTGGATTTTGATGTGGAACTCACCGGCTTTGACCTGGCCGAGATTGATCTGGTTCTTGATGAAGCCGATGAGGCTGATCCTGCTAAAACGGATCACCGTTTCTGCAAAGCGATGATGGGCCAGTGTAGATGGAAGGCGCAGACCAAACACCTTAAGCAGGCCGCGTATT
>CANMVC010000005.1 GCA_947501325.1 uncultured Sphingomonadaceae bacterium
GTTTGGGTCATCATGCTTTCTCTCATCGGTTATGGAAAGCACATGATATAACCTATATGGTACGTTGTAGGAAAGAGAGGATTTAATGGGCGGCGTTGTGCCGGGAAGGTCCGCTTTTTTCCGAAAGCGGACGTTTTTAATCAAACCAGCAAGTGCCTTCCACCTCGGTTGAAAGCCTGAGTAATTAACTTGCCGTAAGGAAGCCTGTCTGGTCTTGCCGATTTACCTAAGGAGCAAAGACGCAGATATTGTTCTTTGCGGTGTATCATAAGAGCGGGGATTCTTGCCCAACCCGTTTCTGCCAAGTTCCCTTTAAGTGCACGCCGTGTAGCATTTGTTATAATGTCGGCCAATTCGAGGCCAAAGTCAGCTTCCGATGAAAACCAAAATGACTCATCAAAAAGCATCCTAAGGTCAAAGCCTTCCTCAAAAGGTAAAATCGATTCTTTGAGGTACTCTGGCATTGTAGTTTTAAATTTAGCGTCGAATTCCGAATAGTCGAGTCCTTCCAATCCAATCATTGGGCGACGAGCAAGCTTAGATTGCAAGAGTCCCAATTTCATAGTCGACCACCATTGCTCAGATTTAGTTGTCTCTGAAACCCCCTTTCCATCGACAACCCAATGAAAATTCAAGATCTCCTTCATTCTTCTTTGCGCCCAATAAACGGGAATATCTCGAATGACATTGGCAAGAAGCTCTGAAATGAGAACGTACTGGACGTATAGTGGCAAAGACATAACTTCTAAATAAGCTCTGTGCTCAAAAATGCTTTTTACAAGACTGGGTTGGTGTTCATCGGTTAGATTCTTAGTCAGCCCATTGGCTGCTTCGGTTCGATGTTCCTCAATGCCTTCCTTGGTTTCGGCAGACATTTCAATTGCCACTGCTTCAAAGATACACTGATTGCGTTTTAGGATTTCAACAACTTTTGCAACGTCGGCTTCTTTCAGGAGTCTTCCCTTTACTTCGCCACTTTCCTTCGGAAGGCTCTCTCTGATGCGGGCGTACTTATTGAACAATTGATCGATCTTGTAATCAGGAATGATCAAGGCACCTTGAACACACGGGCTAAATCTCTCGTTTTTAGGGATCGCAAACGTGCCTGACTCGTCAATAAAGATATGCAATGAACACGCCTTTCGTAACCAAAACCTCCCCACAAAAATGAAATCATAGGAGGGCAAGTAGACAATGAAAGTAAAATGTCCGCTTTTGCGCCCCTAGCTGACAAAAAGCCCGATCAGATTGCTCTGGACAGGGCTTTGGAGAAAAGTTTTTCGTTTGTTTATGAGTAGCTCACTTTGACATTGGCCTTACGTTGGCGGCGCATCGCACCGCCGATCGCGCCAAAGCCGAAGATCATGAAGGCCCATGTTGCTGGTTCTGGTACAGCCGCCAATCTGGTTACGCTGACCGTAACAGAATCAAAAAGTTCGAACCCGTCAGAATAGGTAAATAAATCAAGAGATGGATTATTCGCCGACACACCGCGTAGAAAAAAGCAAAAATTGCCCCCTACATTTGTCGCCGAGCAGCTACTAGGGCCAGGATTTGTCCCAATAGAGAGAATATCGAAATCACTTGAATAGGCATAAGCTGCGCCGAAGGGCAGTGTATTAGACAAAACCGTCAGTCCGTCAGTAGTTTGTTCCAGATCACCGCTGTTATCAAACGTGATGGAAAACCGAAATGTTACGGTATCGTATGGAGCGATAAGGTCGGGGCTAGTAAAAGAAAAAAAGTTACTTGCGTTCACCTCTAATGTGTCCGTGACAATTGCCGCATTTGCTACTCCGCTTGGAACCAATACTGATGCACTCAAAAGCAATGTAAATATTTTTTTCACTTATCATCCCTCAATTAAAATATATTTTATCAGAAACACCTGATGTTTAATCTCTAATTGCTAATTCACCGCAATTAACAATACAAGCGATATGTATTTATCTGTACCATATCGGGAAATTGGAACTGGCTATTGGAAATAATAATCAAGTTTAATGCTAGTGTACGCTTCCGTACCCAAACCAAACACCCCCTAATGCGCTTCATCCCAACTCTTGCCGGTCCCGATATCGACATCCAGCGGCACCGATAATTTCACCGCTGGCTCTGCTGCGCCGGACATGACCGTGCGGATCACTTCGGATGCTGCCGCGACGTCGCTTTCGGGCAGTTCGAAGACCAGTTCGTCGTGGACCTGCATCAGCATCTTGACCTGTGGCAACCCCGCCTCGGCCAGCGCGGGGAGCATGCGGGCCATGGCGCGTTTGATGATGTCGGCGCTGGTGCCTTGTATCGGGGCGTTGATCGCGGCGCGTTCGCTGCCCTGGCGCTCGGTCTGGTTGGCGGATCTCAGGCGCTCGAACCATGTTTTGCGACCGAACAGGGTTTCGGTGTAACCGCATTCCCGCGCCGCTTGCAGAGTCTCGGAAATATAGCGGTTGATGCCGGGGAAGCGTTCGAAATAGGTGTCGATCATCGCCTGCGCTTCATCCGCATCGACCTCCAGCCGCTTGGCGAGGCCCCAGCGCGAGATGCCATAGAGGATCGCGAAGTTGATCGTCTTGGCCCGCCCGCGCGTATCGCGGTCGACCGTGCCGAACAGTTCCTGTGCCGTGCGGTTATGAATATCCTCACCCGCCGCGAACGCCTCTTTCAGGGTTTCAACGTCCGCAATATGCGCGGCGAGGCGCAGTTCGATCTGGCTATAGTCGGCGGCGAGGATGACATTGCCCGGCGCCGCAACAAAGGCTTGCCGGATTTGCCGGCCGATTTCGGTCCGGATCGGGATATTCTGAAGGTTCGGCTCGGTCGAGGACAGTCGCCCGGTCTGCGCGCCGCTGAGAGAATAGCTCGTGTGCACGCGGCCGGTTTTGGCGTTTATCTGTTCCTGCAGCGCATCGGTATAGGTGGATTTCAGCTTTGACAATTGCCGCCAGTCGACGACTTTTTGCGCAATCGGCTCGCCATCGCCGGCGAGGCGTTCGAGCACCGTGACATCGGTCGAATATTGCCCGCTCTTGCCCTTTTTGCCGCCTTTCAGGCCGAGCTTGCCGAACAGGATTTCGCCCAGTTGCTTGGGGCTGCCAATGGAAAAGGGTTCGCCCGCCAGCTCGTGAATCTCTTTCTCAAGGCTTTCCATATTCTCGGCAAAGCTCTGCGACAGCCGCGCCAGTTCTTCGCGGTCGACCAGCACGCCGGTTTCTTCCATTTTCGCGATCACCGGGACCAGCGGACGGTCGACCATCTGATAGACGCGCGTCGCCTGTTCCGGCGCCATGCGCAGACGCAAAATCTCCCACAGGCGCAGCGTGACATCGGCATCCTCGGCGGCATATTCGGTCGCCTTGTCGAGCGGGACTTCGGCGAAGGTGATCGCTTTCTTGCCGGTACCGGTCAGCGATTTGAAGCTGATGCACTCATGGCCCAAATGCAGCTTGCTGAGTTCATCCATGCCGTGGCCGTGGAGACCCGCATCGAGGTCGAAGCTCATCACCAGCGTATCGTCAAACGGGGTGATTTTCAGATCATGCTGGGCTAGCACGGTCATGTCATATTTCAGGTTCTGCCCGACCTTCAGCACTGCGTCATCCTCAAGCAGCGGCTTGAGCCGCGCCAATGCTTTCTCGGTTGGAATCTGTTTGGGCGATTCCGCAAACATGTCGCCGCTGCCATGGCCGAGCGGAATATAGCAGGCCTCATTCGGCCCGGTCGCCATGCAGACACCGACAACCCGCGCAGTGACGCTTTCCAGACTGTCCGTCTCGACATCGACCGCCATCACGCCCCTGGTTCGCGCGCGATCAATCCATGTGTCGAGCGTCTCGAGATCCTGCACACATTCATATTGGCTGCGATCAATTGCCGGCGCGTCCAACGGTTTGGCCGCAGCGGCCGGCGCGCTGTTGCCAATGCCGCCATCGACATCGGGATTTTGCGGCTCGGCCTGTCCACCACCGAGTTTTTTGAGCAGCGAGTTAAACCCGTGATGGGTCAGAAATTCGCGCAGAGGACCGTCGGGAATATCCTGCAGCAGGAAACTGTCGAGCGTATCGGGTAGCGGACAATCATCTTTGAGCGTCACCAGCACCCGCGACAGGCGTGCCTGTTCGATATTCTCGAGAATATTTTCCTTCATCTTGGACTTTTTCATGTCCGGCGCGGCGGCCAGCACCGCTTCGATATCGCCATATTCGTTGATCAGCTTGGACGCGGTTTTCGGACCAATGCCGGGAACGCCGGGAATATTATCCGCGCTGTCGCCCATTAGACCGAGCACATCGCCCAGCTTTTCCGGACCAACGCCGAATTTTTCCTCAACCGTCGCCTTGCCCATGCGGACATTTTTCATCGTGTCGAGCATATCGACGCGGCTGTCGTCCGATGGCTCGATCAGCTGCATCAGATCCTTGTCGGACGAGACAATCGTGACTTTCCATCCTTCGGCCACCGCTGCCTTGGTATAGCTGGCGATCATGTCATCGGCCTCGACATTTTCTTCCTCGATCAGCGGCAGGGAAAAGGCGCGTGTCGCATCGCGGATCATCGGGAATTGCGGGCGCAGGTCTTCCGGCGGTTCGGGGCGATGGGCCTTATATTCGCTATAAAGTTCGTTGCGGAAACTTTGCGAGGACTTGTCGAGCACCACCGCCATATGGGTCGGACCATCGGCCTTGTGCAGCTCGGCGGCCAGCTTCCACAACATGGTGGTATAACCGTAAACCGCACCGACCGGTTCACCATGAATATTGGTCAGTGGCGGCAGGCGATGATAGGCCCGGAAAATATAGGCCGAACCATCGACCAGATAGAGATGTTTTTGTGTGCTGGATTCGGTATCTGTCATGCGGATAAGCACTAGCAGCGGCGATGGTGTCCGTCATGACTAATTTGCAGATCCGCTCTGGGAAGTTTTCCCGCCACCATCAGGCGCGGATGGCGACCGGACCCATCATATTCCCGGCCTCATAAAAGGGCCGCGGCTTTTCGCGCATGCCGGGCGAATAAAGCACGCATTGGTTGCGGCCGCGCCGTTTGGCTTCAAACAGGGCGCTGTCGGCATTGCGCATTGGCAAGGCGCGTTCTTCATGAGGCAAAACAGCGGTCATGCCGATGCTGATCGTTATCCGATGCGACAGGCCTTCTTGTGGCTCGAACAGGGTGTTTTCAATTTCATAGCGGATCATTTCGCCAATCATCTCGCCCTCGGCCCGACTGGTATCAGGCAAAAGCACACCAAATTCCTCGCCGCCGATGCGCCCGACCAGGTCATCTTTGCGCAATATCCGTTTGAACACCGCAGAGAAAAGTATCAGCGCCTTGTCCCCTACCGGATGGCCATAGCTGTCATTGATATTTTTGAAATGATCGGCATCGATAATCATCAGCATATTATTCTGATGATCCTGCCGCCGCTTGTCGAACAGGTCGAGAAAATGCTCGCGATTGGCAAGTCCTGTCAGGCCATCAAAACTCGCTTTATGTTGCAGCGCCTTGTTCATGTCCTGCAAATGCCCCCGTGTCTCTCGCAAGCGGTTGGTGAGCCGGATCAGCTTTTCATTTTGCCGGGCCAGATACCAACCGAGCGGGACGCTAATCGCCCACGGAATGACGAAGGCAAAGGTGACGCCGTTCCAGAATTCCCGGCCAATGCCGACAAAGATATAATGCAGTATCGCCGCCAGCACGAACGATGCTATCGTCGCAATGGCTGTGATGATCGCAGTCTGACGCACGGCCGATAATTCTGGAAAGGTCTTGATCATTTCGCGATGATAAACAAGAACAGTTGATAGCTTACGCAAAACCATAGTTAATCGCGGACAATAAAAGCCCCCTATTTTCAGGCGATATTACTGGAAGATGGTTAACCGGCGAGGGTGCCGCTTCACAATTTCAACTGTCCCGTCAACGCCGCCTTTTTATCCCGCAACACCGTCTCGGCAAAGTCCATAAAAGCGCGAACGCGCGCCGTGCGGCGCAGATCGTCATGGGTCAATATCCAGATATCTCGCGATGGCGTGGGGTCACGCCGGGTCGCGCGGACCAAGTCGAGACTTGTATCTCCGGCAATACAGGGGATCATCACGAGCCCCATGGCCGCCCGCGCCATTTCGATCTGCAAAGAAATACTGGCGAAATTGCCCCAGACCGGTACCCGCGCAAATTCGGTATCCTGGGTCCAGTCCGGAAACCGGCTTTCGCGGTCGGTCCAGCCGAGCCAACGTGCTTGCTCAGGCTGGTTAACAAAATCGTGGGCAGCGAGGTAATCGGGATGGGCATAGATGGAGGTGGTATAGGCAAATAACCGTTTCCCGACCAAAGCGTCAGGCGGATTATTATCCATCCTTATGGCGATATCCGCTTCTCGCCTGGCGACATCCAGCAGATCATAACTGGTCAGAATTTCGAGTTCCAGGCCCGGATAGGCATCGCAAAATTCCGGCAGGCGAGACGCGAATATTCCCGTCGCAAATGGCTCTGCCATGGTGACCCGGATGGTGCCGGTCAGGTCATTATCGCGCCCGGCAATATGGCGTTCGACCGCCAGCAAATCGTCGGCAAATATACCGGCAGCACGGGCGAGATCTTCGCCAGCGGACGTCGGGAAATATCCCTCCGGCCGTCGCTCGAACAGCATAACATGCAGGGATTTCTCCAGCTGCTCAATCCGCCGACTGACGGTGCTATGATGGATGCCCAGCGTCTTGGCGGCTGCCCGGACGGTTCCGCCGTTCATAACTTCACGAAAAGTCTTGATATCTTCCCAGTCCATAGCCCGACCTGTCTCTCACCCCTTCTGCTTCATCCAGCGATCCTGGATCATAGATAGCCAAAAACCCGTCCGATTGCATGGCTCATTTTTGCACCGACTATGTGCATTTACTTGTTTGGACTTTGTCTTTTTGAGCCGGTAGCAAGTGATCAATCTCGCAGAGAATGAGACACGCTTGTCAACGCCCGCGCAAGAATAACAGGAGAGCCCCTTATGACCCCACCGATTATTTCCGCCTATGCCGGCGCCTTGCTGATCATCATGCAAGGCCTATTAATGGTCCTCACCGGTTTGCACCGGGCTAAGTCTGGTATCAATTTGGGACTGGGAGATGATCCGGTGATGGAGCGCAAAGTCCGACGGCATGGCAATCTGGCCGAAAATGCCGGCATTTTTCTCGCCGTTCTCGCTGTCGCGGAAATGACGGTCGTGCCCCATCAGGTGATCCTGATCATCGCCACCGTTTTTGTTGTCGCACGGCTGTTCCATGCGATAGCCATGTCCACCGAAGCTGGCTCCCATGGCGCAGACAGCGGGAAAATTTTTGTCGCCGGACGCGCACTGGGTGCCTTTGGTACATTGGGGTCGTTTCTCGCTCTCGGCGGGTTTCTTCTATTCAACTTAATGTGATACGCCCCCGACCAACCTCCTCACCATCAAGGATCCATAATGACCGTAGCGCTTTCCCACATCTTCAAATCCTCCAACGCTCAGGCCTTTCGCGGCCTGACCAATATCTTGGAAAAGGCCAAAGCCCATGCCGAGGCCAGTGGCGTATCCGAGCAGGCCTTTCTCGATCACCGCCTGTTTCCCGACATGAATGACATGAAGTGGCAAGTGCAGATGATTACCGAATTTGCCGTCCGCGGTGCCGCGCGGATGACCGGCATTGCCGGTGATGATTTACCCAACCTGCCGATGGAAGGCGACACGTTTGACGCCCTGATCGCGCGCATCGCCGATTGTGCGAGTACCGTTGCAAAGGCGGACGACGCCACAATTGATGGCAATGCCACCTTGCAAATTTCCATGCCCATCGGTCCCGATCAGACCATGGATATTGATGGCCAAAGCTATGTCCTGAGCTTCTTCCTCCCCAATCTGTTTTTCCATGTCACGACGGCTTACAATCTGCTGCGTATGCAGGGCGTGGCTGTGGGTAAGAAAGATTATATGGGGATGTGATCCTTCCAGCCGGAATCCTGTCCCATAAGATGTAATCCCAATATGTCCCATTACGGGACGCGGGGAGATCTTGCGCGCGGTATATTGCACATAACTGTGGAGAATGTTAACCGCTTGTTAGGGTTCGCAAAATCCGGGATGCTCCGTCATCCTAGTCTGGCTTCATGCCAGATATTTAATATGGGGTCTTTTATGAAAAATTACTTATCCGCAGCAACTGCACTGTGTGCTGTTGCCCTTGCTCCTCAAGCAGCACAGGCCGCTGAATTTGTCGAAACACAAGCGCAAACTACCGCTGGTCAAGATTTCTCTTTCATATTTGCTGGTTTGCCGCAGCCGAATGCAGCCGGTACGCTAACATTTCTGATTCGTGGCGATTTCTCAATTGGTGCCAGCCTTGGCGAATCCTTTGCTTTCGATCTAGAAGGTATTCTGACTGGCACAGATATTCAGGCGACAGCAGGCAATACACTGACGAATTTCAATTTCGACGATAACTTGTTTCAGACCAGTTTCGATCTTAGCTTGGCTCAGTTGGCGGCGATTACCGCAGACGGCGTAGCCAATTTGAATGTTGATTATGCGAATGGCGTTAATATAATTAATCCCAATTCATCAATTACAGCCACACTGGCTTTTGGCGCCGTTCCAGAACCAGCAACATGGGCGTTCATGATCTTTGGCTTTGGTGCCATTGGCGGCGCGATGCGGCGTCAACGCAAAGCCAACGTGAAAGTCAGCTACGCTTAAGCGGCTTTCGACAGAATAAGTTTAAAAGACTCCGCTGGTGCCGATCCAGCGGGGTTTTTTGTTTTCAGCACAATATTGGCTAGCCAAGCCGATCCTCCTATGCTCGAACGCATCAGCAAGTGAGGACAATATATGACGGACCCTATCGTCGTTCATGGCTATCACATCAGCGTCTATAACCGGATTGCGCAAATGACCCTTCGACAGAAAGGTGTCGCTTACAATTCAATCGAGATTAACCCCTTCTCAGACGCCGTGCCGGAAAGCTATCGGGAGATGCATCCGTTCGGGCGGGTGCCGGTATTGGCTCACGGAGAATTTCAAATCTATGAAACAGCTGCGATAGCGCGCTATATCGATCAGGCTTTTGATGGACCGCCCTTGGTTCCAGACGAGGCCAAACCAGCGGCGCGGATGGCGCAAGTCATTTCGATTGTCGACAATTATGGCTATTGGCCAATGGTGCGACAGGTCTGTTCCCATCGGGTTTTTCGGCCTTTGCAGGGTCAACCGGCCGATGAAGCAGAAATTGCTAGAGGTCTGAAAGCATCGCGGACAGTTTTGTCTGCGCTGGACAAGATTGCCGGTGAAGGCCTGGTGCTTGATGCACAAACGATCACATTAGCCGACTGCCATTTGGCGCCGATGATTGGTTATTTTGTGCAAGCGGTCGAAGGGCAAGAGGAGCTCAAACGCCATCAAGCGCTTGCGCGTTGGTGGACATGGATCGCAGGTCAGCAGAGCTTCAAAGATACCGAGCCGCAATTGACGTCTTAAGAGGCTGCCGGCGCTCCGAACAGATCATGCGCGTCGGCGTCTTCAATCTCGGCGTCGATAATATCGCCCACCGCAACCTCCGCGCTCACATTGCGCAGGAATACATTGCCGTCGATCTCCGGTGCATCGGCCTGTGACCGTGCGGTCGCGCCGATGTCGCCATCTTCATCCGGTTCGCCGATTTCATCGATGATGACCGGCAGCGTGCGGCCGACTTTGGCTTGCAATCTCGCCGCGCTGATCGCGGCGGTTTTTTCCATCAGGCGCTGATAGCGTTCTTCCTTGACCTCTTCCGGCACCGCGCCGTCGAGCGCGTTGGCCGCGGCTCCCTCAACCGGTTCAAAACGAAAACCGCCGACGCGGTCGAGCTGGGCTTCTTCGAGCCAGTCGAGCAAATACTGGAAATCCTCTTCCGTTTCGCCCGGGAAACCGACCACAAAGGTTGAACGGATGGTGAGGTCCGGGCAAATATCGCGCCAGCTTTTCACCCGTTGCAGCACTTTGGCCTCATTGGCCGGCCGCTTCATGCGTTTGAGCACATTGGGCGCGGCATGCTGGAACGGGATATCGAGATAGGGCGTGATCTTGCCCTCGGCCATTAGCGGGATGACCTTGTCGACATGCGGATAGGGATAGACATAGTGCAGCCGTGTCCACACGCCCAGTTCGCCCAGCGCCACCGCGAGATCGGTCATATGCGCGCGCACTTCGCGGCCCTGCCCGATCGGACCGTTCCAGATTTGCGACTTGTGGCGGATATCAACACCATAAGCCGAGGTGTCCTGACTGATGACCAGCAATTCCTTGGTGCCATTGGCGACGAGCTTTTCCGCTTCCCGCAGGATCGCATCGGGCCGCCGCGATACCAAATCGCCGCGCAAAGACGGGATGATGCAGAAGGAACAGCGATGGTTGCAGCCTTCGGAAATCTTCAAATAGCTATAATGGCGCGGCGTGAGTTTCAGGCCTGCGTCTGGTACCAGATCAACAAAGGCGCCGCGCGCCGCTGGTGCGGCGGCATGGACCGCCGTGACAACATCTTCATATTGATGCGCGCCGGTGACGGCCAGGACATCCGGAAAGCGTTTCATGATTGTGTCGGCTTCATTGCCCATGCAGCCGGTGACGATCACGCGGCCATTTTCCGCCATCGCCTCGCCGATCGCTTCGAGCGATTCTTCCTTGGCACTGTCGAGAAAACCGCAGGTATTCACCAGCACAACATCCGCGCCGGCATAATCCGGCGACATCTGATAGCCGTCAGAGCGTAGCTGCGTCAAAATGCGCTCGCTATCGACCAGCGCCTTGGGACAGCCAAGGGACACCATGCCGACTTTGGGCGGAGAAGGGATTGCGGTAGCCATATGCCTCGCCGCATAGTCCCATTGTGCGCGCTTGTCATCGATTATGTCGGCCGCTATTTCAGGCACATGATCATCAGCATCGCCAAGGGAACGGATCGCGACTGGATAAAGATCGAGCGGCAGGATGGTTCGGAGGAGCAAACCACCTTCCCTAAAAAGGGAATCATTCCGCACGATGCCGTCCACTTTCATGTCGAGCAGGCACTGGCGATGCGCCGGGGTTTCTGGGGTCATGTTGCCGATGGAACGCCTCCGGAGGAGATCCAGCATATCGCCAAACAGGCCGGCCATGCCAGTTCCACCCGTGCCACTGCGCCAGGGGCCCACATTATCGAGTTGCTGCAAGCCGAACGGCTGGTGGAATGTTTTGAAGCCGATATGTGGAGCGAACCCAGTGATAATCAGACGCTGCGAGACGTGTTTAACGCGGCCTGCCAGTCATCTCACATCGATCCGCCAGCGCTGTCCGATGACCAGATAGATACAATCCGCTCTTCGATCAGTAGCTTTGCAAAGCAGTGGATAGCCGCCGAAATCGGGGAAACTTTCCAACTCCACTGGAATTGATGTATATCGATGTAACTAGCAATTTTCTGGGAGGGAAATCATGAATTTATTGGAGGTAAACTGGCTCGCCATCATCTTGGCAGCGGCCTGCGGCTTTCTGGTCGGCGGCATCTGGTACGGCCCCGTCATGGGCAAGAAATGGATGGGTGCAGTCGGATTGACCGAAGAAGATGTCAAGGGCGGCAATATGGGTCTGATCTATGGCGGGGCCTTTGCGTTCAGCCTGGTCGCCTCGGCCATGCTCGCACACATGTTTTTCCGGCTCGGCCAACCCCCGTTTCATATCAAAATGATGATGTCGACGGGAATTGCGCTGGGGTTCATTATTCCGGCAATCGGTACCAATTACCTCTTCTCGCAAAAAGGCAAAGCGCTGTTCTTCATCGATGCGGGATATTGGCTGTTATTCTACGCCGCGATGGGCGTGGTGCACGCTTTGCTGAGCTGAAACACCACGCCTCTTGGGGGATATAAATCGGTCAGACTGATTAGTCGCGCGTGTCGTGGCTAACGCCTTCTTTCGCGCTTTCCAGTTCTGCCGAAAGGCGGTCAGCATAAAGGTCACCGAGGCGTTCTTCGCATTTTGTGGCAAATTCTTCATCGGCGGCAGGGAACATGTCTTCCTCTTCCTCCTCGATATGATGCTCATATTCGTGGCGAAGAACCTTGAATTTCTGCAGCCAGCCGGGAGATGACATGTCAATCTCGCTTAGTTCCGCCATCAGATCATCAAGCTCTTTATGCTCGGCAACCGAATGCCGGCCATCTTCCTGCAATTCTGGTCGCCCCAGCATTTCAGCGTACAGGGATTGTTCCTCGGCATTGGCGTGCGCGGTCACTTCTTCCGTAAACTGGGTATATAGCGAACGGCGGTCGGGGCTATCGCCTTCCGTCTCGGCAATTTTCTTGAGAAGCTCACGATGCTTGTCATGATCTTCTTTAAGCAGTTCGAATATTTTCGCCATGATGTTGGTCTCCTTTTGCCTCACATAACCGATGCGAAATCAAAAGGTTCCCGCGAAAATCAACCCTGGGGCATTTTCCCCGCCAGCGTATCGGCAATGATCCGCCAGACTTTGGGGTTGAAGCCAAGGCCCAGATGCCCGCCATCCACGCGAATATTGCGGGCTTGCGGATTATAGATATCCTTGGCGATATCCGGTCCGACAATGCCGTCACGATTGGAATAGAGCACGGTCAGCGGCTGGCTGAAACCAATGCTGTTACGCGCGTGCACTTCCTTTTCGAAGCTATCGAGATTGATCTGCGCCGATTTGGCATAGCGCTGTCCAGGTGTCGTATATTTCGGACCACCAATAATCGGCGTGCCCATGGTAATTACTTCACGGACCAGATCGGGTGAGAGCCTAGCGACTTCGCGGGCAATAATGCCACCCAATGACCAACCGATCAGCGTCAGCGATTGCCGGTCATTGGCTTCATATTGCGCTTTGGCCACGGCGGTAAACCGATCAATATCGCGATCAACCGAACCCTGGTTCCGGCCCAGACCCCAATCGGAAACATCATAATCCAGCCGTGTCAGAAATGCCTTTAGCGGCCCCATCGATAATTCGCTGCCGCCATAGCCGGGGATCAGAAAAATCGGGCGGCCATCTCCCTTCGGAGCGGTCGCGACGCGCGGCCATTGCAGGCCAAAATGTACGAAATCCAGCGGCAAGGCCAGTTCGCTAAACTGCGCGAGTCTGTTGGGAGGGCGAAGACCGCTCGGCATGGGCATTGATTTGATATTTGTCATGGACTTCTCCCGCAGAAAAACTGCTGTCAAAGAGCCTTTATAATGACTTTGTTCGCAGGTGCAACATTTTCACCTTAGTCAACGTTCGCATCTTCCCCGACGGCATGATTGCCCGCTGCATTGCCCGGCATGATTTCAACGATAATGTCTCCGGCTTCCAGTTTATTCGCCTCGTCTTCCCAGAAACCGTACATATTGTTATCGCGATAGATACGCACGCCCAGTCCCTCTTTGACGATATCTTTCATCGCCATCCCGACCTCTTCTTCGTCAATCGTACGCTGGACCAGTTTGACTCTGCCCGTCGCAGAAGCCAGATCACTGAGATAGTCAGATATTTTCGCCCCTTCACAGCTACCCGCGAGCAGCAGTCCCGCAAAACTGACCGGATTAATTACAGTCGTCGCACCCGCCTGTCGCGCCAACATTTCATTGTCTGCTGCGCGCACCGAGACACTGATCGGCAAATGATAGGCCAAATGACGGGCTGTCAGCACAATTAATATGCTGGTGTCGTCTCGCCCGGCCGATACGATCATCGAACGTGCCCGCGAGATTTTCACGTTCATCAAGGTGACGTCCCGTGTCGCATCGCCGTTGATCACCGCACAGCCAAGCTTTTCCGCCTCCGCCAAAGCATCGTCAAAGGGATCAACCACAACAATCTCTTCCGGATTTGTGCCCCTTGCTATCAGTTCCTGCACAGCTTCCTTGCCGCTCGTGCCGAAACCCGCAACCACAATATGGTCGTGCAGATTATTCTGGATGATTTTCATACGCCAATTGTCCCAGGTTCTTTTGAATACGAAATTATAGGCCGTGCCGATAAATATAAGCACAACGAAAACACGAATGGGAGTCACTACCAGCGCATCGAACATCCGCGCTCGCTCTGTCACAGGCGCGATATCGCCGTAGCCGGTTGTGGTGATTGATATCATCGTGAAATAGACAACATCGAGAAAGCTCACGTCCCCGTCATAGCTATCCTGCAACCCGTTGCGGTCAAACCAGTGGACCGCCACCGCCATTGCAATCAGCCCCAGTACGAACAGCACCCGCCAGGCGATATCCACCCAGACCGGCAGGCTAGATCGCCGCCGCAGCGTTATGTAGTCCGAAATATTACGGGAAGAGCGTCGGGCCATAGAGCGTTTAGGTCCGCTTCGGCAGGTAAGAGACGGGATTTACCGGCTTTCGGTCTTTACGGATTTCAAAATGCAATTGCGGTTCCTGTACATAGCCGCTGTCTCCAGCCAGACCTATGATATCACCGGCTTTGATCTTTTGTCCACGCGTAACATTGAGTTTGTCCGCATGGCCGTAGGCGGTGACCCAGCCATCGCCGTGATTAAGCAGGATCAAACCGCCGAAAACGCCTATTTCATCGCCGCTATAGGCCACCACGCCATCGGCAGCGGCGCGAATGGGTGTGCCCTTGGCGACGGCAATATTCAGCCCATCGTTGACTTTACCGCCACCCTTGCTGCCAAAACGAGAGAGCAGCTTACCATCCACCGGCCAACTAAAGCGGCTGGGCGATCCGGTTGGTGCCGCAATCGCGGCCGGTTTTTTCACCGGCGCAATGGCTTTGCGCCAATCAGAGGGCTCGTTTGTGGTGGCTTTCTCGGCCAGTGCCGGCTGACTGCCGGTAACAATGTCATCAATATCCAGGTCAAACGCCGCTGCGCGCTGCTCGATGCTCATTTGCTGCGGATCAACCGGTGTGGCCGATGGCAATAGTAATTTCTCTCCGACCCGCAAGATAAACGGTTCTTCCAGCTCGTTCAGCGCGACCACATCTCGCCACGGCACACCATAAGCGCGCGCAATTGCGATGCCGGTTTCTCCGTCATTGACCCAATGATAGCGACCACCGGTGATGGTCAGCTGTTGCCCCGGCTGAATCACATAGGGAGCCATCAGGCCATTGGTGGTGGCAATGATTTGAGCGCTGGCACCGGTTTCATTGGCAATGGCGCGCAGCGTGTCGCCGGGTTTCACGGTATAAATGCTGTCACCAATCACCATGGCATTGGGGGTGACCCGCTGGGCCGTCCACGTTGGCGGCGGCGCGTCTGCGGGGCTTTTTCCAAATATGGCAGCATCGGTTTCCAGCATCGGTGCCGGAGGCTCCGCCGCTGCATTTTGCGGCAAGCCATAATCACGGCCGGCCGGAATGCAGGCCGACAAAGTGAATAGCAGACAACAAATGATAATGTTACGCATAGAACGCCCCGTTCACTCGCCCTCACCCCTATGAGAACATCACTTGTCTAGCATCAAATCGGTCCGTTGCCAGCCCCCGCTTGGTGGTCCGGTATGGAAAGCTTTGTGTTTAGAAAAGCAGTCGTTCCGCTATCGACCCAACAGCGGACATTCCGAGGGCCGGGGTTGACCGCGGGTTACGTGCCCGTTAGGTGAGGCCGCTAATGGCGATCGGAAGTCGATCAGCCTTCAGGAGAGTATGCGTGCTTTTTCACACCATGGTCGGATCGAACGACATTGAACGATCCAAGCGCTTCTACGACACGGTGCTCGGCACCTTAGGTGCAGGGGAAGGAACGCGGAACATCGCCGACAGCGGCCATACCCGCCTGATCTACAATAACGGCAACGGAACTAACTTCATCGTCAGCCAGCCGATCAACGACGAACCGGCAAGCGTCGCCAACGGCAGCACAGTCGCCTTTTCCTGCGACTCGCCCGAGCAGGTGAAGCAGCTTCACGATACCGCCGTTGCCACTGGCGGAACCTCGATCGAAGCTCCCCCCGGACCGCGCGAAACTGCCTCCATGGGCACCATCGAACTGGCCTATTTTCGTGATCCCGACGGCAACAAACTGTGCGGAATTCATTTTCCTGCCTGATCCGTCCGGCACGGGTCTGCTTCTAAACCTAGCGGACCTCGATCATGCGATCCCGCGAATGTCCGCTTTCCACCCAAAAAAAGTCCTTCAGCCTTGCAATTGCTAACAACCGCTGTTGGGATATTGCTGTTACAAACGCTCCCTTTACAGGACCTCCCTTCCACAACCTCCGAACCTGAACGAGTTTCTACAGTTTCGACACAGAATCGCCTAAAAATTTCGCCCCTTCCTGTGAACCAAATCCGTCGCGATATTCAAGGGTGAGAAAGAGCCAGGGGTCTGATATCACAACCGCCGGTCTGTAGGAAAGAGGCTTTGTCCGGGTCATTATTTCACCGCAGAACATGCCCCTGCCTATGTCTCGTAAAGCTTGTGCAGGCTATCCATCGACTCATAATGGGTCAGGTCCAGATGCAGCGGGGTGATCGAGACATAGCCGTCGGCAATGGCTTCCAAATCCGTGCTGTGCGCTGGCGTTTCGACCATTGGGCCCAGGCCGAGCCAGTGATATTCAAAGCCGCGCGGATCGCGATTGCTGACAAATTGCATGCGCCCGTAATCGCGGATGCCCTGTGATACGACGCGGATGCCTTTGACTTGACTGGCGGGCAGCGCCGGAAAGTTGATGTTTACCAGCGTCCGGTGATCCATGCTCTGTTTGATCAGCGGCCCCAGCACCCGCTCGCCCCATTGCAGCGCCGCCTCGAATGGTACGTCATCGCCCATTTCACCGCGGGCATAAGCCTGGCTCAACGCAATAGACGGGATACCGGCCAGCGCGCCTTCCATTGCCGCGGATACCGTGCCGGAATAGGTCACATCTTCGCCCAGATTGGCCCCGCGATTGACGCCGGAGAGGATCAGGTCGGGCGGACCGTCTTTCAGGATCTTTGCCACCGCCATCATCACGCTGTCGGTCGGCGTGCCATCGACCGAATATTGCTGGTCCCCCCGCTTGCGAATGCGCAAGGGCCGGGTCAGGGTCAGCGAATGACCCGCGCCGCTATTTTCATCCGACGGCGCGACAATCCAGATATCGTTGGAAAAATGCTGCGCTATATCGAGCAGGACTTTCATGCCCGGGGCGTCGAATCCGTCATCATTGGTCAGCAATATGCGCATCGTTTTTCCTTTTCCGTTTCCACCCTCGCCCCGGTGGGGAGAGGGTCTAGCTTGCGACCAACTTATCTACACCACCCATATAAGACTGTAACGCTTCCGGTATCAGGACAGAGCCGTCTTCCTGCTGATAATTTTCCAGCACAGCGACCAAAGTGCGGCCAACCGCCAGGCCGGAGCCATTGAGCGTGTGGACGAATTGCGTGCCCTTCGTCTCTCCTTCGGGGCGGAAGCGGGCATTCATCCGGCGCGCCTGATAGTCGCCACAGGTCGAAATGCTGGAAATCTCGCGATAGGTGTCCTGTCCCGGCAACCACACTTCCAGATCAAAGGTTTTGCGCGCTGTCGCGCCCATATCACCCGTGCATAGCAGCATTTTGCGATAGGGCAGCTCCAGCGCCTTGAGAATGGACTCCGCCGCTTCCGTCATTCGCAGATGTTCGGCATCGCTGTGATCGGGGTGGACAATCGCGACCATTTCGACTTTTTCAAACTGATGCTGGCGGATCAGGCCCTTGGTATCTTTGCCCGCCGAGCCGGCTTCGCTGCGAAAGCAGGGGGTCAGCGCGGTCAGACGGATCGGGAGCTGCGTCTCATCCAATATCTGTTCGCGCACGCTGTTGGTCAGGCTGACTTCTGCCGTCGGTATCAGCCAATGGCCATCGGTGGTCTGAAAGGAATCTTCTGAAAATTTAGGCAGTTGGCCCGTGCCAAACATGGCCTCATCGCGCACGAGTACCGGCGGCGCGCATTCCTGAAAGCCGTTTTCCGTCGTCTGCTGATCGAGCATATATTGGCCGATGGCCCGCTGCAGCCGCGCCATTTGCCCGCGCAAAAACGCAAAGCGGGCACCGGACATTTCCGCGGCCGTTTCAAAGTCCAGACCGAGTGGCGGGCCGATATCGCTATGCTCCAACGGCTTGAAGTCAAAGCTGCGCGGTGTACCCCAGCGCTCTACCTCGACATTATCCTCTTCATCCGCGCCTTCCGGAACGTCGGCATGGGGCACATTGGGTAATGCAGCGATAGCATCGCGCAATTTTCCGGACACCGCGCGTTGTTGGTCTTCCAGCTCGGGCAAGCTCGCTTTCAGCTCCGATACTTCGGCCATCAACGCTTGCGCGGTTTCTTCATCGCCCTGCCCTTTGGCCTTGCCAATGGCTTTGGACGCTTCGTTTCGCCGCGCCTGACCTTCTTGCAGCTTGGTCGCGATGCTGCGATTCTCTTCATCCAGCGCCAAAAGCTTGGCAGCCACCGGTTCCACGCCACGCCGCGCCAGAGCGGCATCAAAAGCGGCCGCGTTTTCTCTGATATATTTTAAATCATGCATGGGAGAAGCCTATGCCGAGACACGGGCTCTGGTTCAAGTGTTTGTGGTCGGCTGCGGTCTATTGGGAGCGCAACCTGCCAGCGCTCGCTCTGAGCCTGTCAAAGGGTGCCTGCCACCATGCATCGACTAGCTTCCTTCGCCAGGCTCAGGACAGGCAGCATGAAGCGCAACTTTCATTCCCCTATCCAACAGAAAAGCGGCCGGATCGCTCCAGCCGCTTCTTGATTTCGTTGGCCTGTATTGCCGGTTAAGCGGCGACGGCTTTCTTGGCTTTACGGCTGCGCGCGAACAATGCGGCTGCAGCTGCGCCGAAGAGAAGGACCACTGGCGGCGCTGGAACCGGCGTTCCACCTGTAGAACCCCCTGTCGATCCGCCGCTGCTGGAGCTCGAACTTGAGCTGCTGCTTGAGGAACTAGAGCTCGAGCTGGAGGTGCTGTTGCCGCCAAAACTCGATGACGTGCTGCTCGCGCCAGAAGACGTCGATGTTGAACCGGATGATCCGCTGCTGCCGGATGAACCGGAACTGCCATTGGAACCGCCGCTGCTGCTGGACGACGAACTGGAGCTTGATGAGCTCGAGCTGGAACTGGAGCTGCTTGATGAAACCCCTGATGATCCACTGCTGCCGGATGAACCAGAGCTACCCGAAGAACCGGAGCTGCCTGAAGAGCCGGTACTACCGGTGCTGGTCGATGTGCCGGGATGGCCGCTTGAGGTCATGCCGCTCGATGTCATTCCGCTGGAGGTCATCCCGCTCGAAGTGTTTCCGCTGGAGCTCGAAGAACTGGACGAACTGCTCGATGACGAGCTGGAGCTGCTTGACGAGCTCGAAGAGCTGCTGCCGCCGGTCGAGGTACTGACGCCGCCTGTGGACGTACTGACACCGCCCGTGGATGTGCTGACACCGCCGGTTGACGTGCTGACACCACCTGTCGATGTGCTGACACCACCAGTGGAAGTGCTGGTCGAACCGCCTGTGCTTGTCAATCCGCCGGTCGAAGTGCTGGTGGAGCCTCCGGTGCTGGAGAAACCGCCGGTGGAACTGCTGGTCGAACCACCGCTGGTGGAACTTCCACCCGAAGATGTGCTGGTGGAGCCGCCGCTGGTGGTCGAAGAAATAACGACCGAGCCGCCGCCTGAGCCGCCGCCGCCGAAAAAGCCACCGAAAAAGCCGCCACCAAAACCGCCGCCATAGCCACCGCTGCCGCCAATGACGACGGGAACCGAGCCACCGCCGCTTTCAAGCACCGGGACCTCTGGCAAAGGAGCAGGAATATAGGCTGGTGCAGGAAGCGGTTGGGGTTGTGCAATGGTGACCACTGTCGGGGCGCAGGCGGTCACGGTCTTGGTGACCGTCCGCCGCGTCCGCTTGACCTTGCGCGCTGATTGGCCGCGTTTCAGGACGCGAGCGCGGACTTTCTTTTTCTTGTCGATCTTTTTGACATAGGGTGCTGCCGGTGCTTCCGTGACATGCACCGCACCACCGCCAATTAACGCACCGCCGCATGTGCAGGCGCATAATTTCGCCAAAGCCATTTTTACCGACATAATGTTCACTCTCTTCCGCTTGGGAAAACGACATATGGGGCAGCATGGATGTGCTGACCGTTCACCTCGCCTTCCGACATCCCTCAAAAAGGCAGAAGAAAATGGTAATCACAATTCCGTTAACCTTGTTTGGCACCACAAAAATGGAAAAACCCTTATCAACTTCTCGCCAAGCAAAGTTAATGTCCCGAATTGATACCCTTTCGAATGAGTGTCTTGCGCTTATGTGGGAAAACTATTGAAAAACTTGGCAGTTCGCTGCGGACCTGATTCGCCGAATTCGCCCTTTCGGACCTTTGCGCAGACGGTTCCGGGTCCGACACAGCCGCCAAGGCCACTATTTGCTCCTTTGCGACATATTGCATCTTGTCTAAGACGAACGCCAAGTTTATAGGCCCGCTTTGTAGCCGATCATTCGCCACCCGATATTGGGCTGGCGGCAGATGTTGGAGAGTATATTTGGCGTCCTCAGCGAAAAATTCATCCGGTTCGGATAGTGGTTCCAAAAGCGAAATCATCCTGGAAGAAGGCTATAAACCTAGCGCCGATGAAGAATTTATGAACGAGCGGCAACTCGCTTATTTCAAGAACGCGCTGGAAAAGTGGAAACTGGATATCATCGAAGAATCCAAGGAAACACTGGCCCATTTGCAGGATGGTCCGATTCAGGAAGCCGATCTTAACGACCGCGCTTCCAGCGAAACCGACTGGGGCCTTGAACTGCGCACGCGCGACCGGCAACGCAAGCTGACATCAAAAATCGACGCTGCATTGCGGCGGATTGAAGAAGGCGAATATGGTTACTGCCAGGTTACCGGCGAGCCCATTTCACTGGAACGCCTCGAAGCACGGCCGATCGCTACAATGAGCGTAGAGGCGCAGGAAGCGCACGAACGCAACGAGAAAATCTCTCGCGATCAATAATTTGCCGTTGTCGGATGGATAAGCCGACAGCCCGTTAGCGTCTCTCAATGGCTTTTGTCGTTTAACCTTAACGCGTCAGTATTACGCGCTCTTAGCATTTGCACCGCACTCTCCCGTGCAATCGGGCGCTGCAAATAATCTCTTATCAAGATTAACCAATTTTCCATCTTTCTGCGGCAATTGTCTGGGCTAGGAAACGTTATTTTACATCAACCCGCGGGATGCTCATGAAAGAACCATTTGACGATAATCTTGGGAAAAATGGCCAAACCAGTGGCCTGCCCAAGCGCGAACTCGACCGCGACAGCCTTTTTCTGCACGCGGTTTTGCGCTTTGTCGATGGTGACGATTGCGGCGAAGTCCGGATTCGTAATTTGTCCGCTGGCGGTTTAATGGCAGAAGCGCCTGTCATCGCAAAGCGCGGTGACAAGGTGGAGCTGGAATTACGGAATATCGGGCGGGTTACCGGTTATATCGCATGGGTTGCGCAGGGTCGCCTCGGCATAGCCTTTGATCATTCGATTGATCCAAAACTGGCGCGCAAACCGGTCGGTCAATCCAAGGTGGAGCTGCCGCGCTATCTGAAACAGCATAATGCAAAACGCCAACCACTCGGCCATGGACAGCGCCCCCGCTACGGCTCCTGATATAAATCTGCTTGATTAGAATCCAACCGCTGCATAGGACCGTTTAATCATCTGATTAAACAGGAGCGGGATATGGCTGGACCACTGGCAGGAATCAACATCGTCGAATTTGCAGGCATTGGACCCGGACCTTTTTGCGGAATGATGCTCGCTGACCAGGGTGCCACTGTCACGGTGCTGCACCGGCCCGGCGGCGCGCCAGATGGCCGCCTCGCGCTTTCGCGCTCGCGTAATCTTGTCGAAGTGGATCTGAAATCAGACGCCGGTATCCAACAGGCCCGCGATCTGGTCAAGCAATCTGACGGCCTGATCGAAGGCTTCCGACCAGGCGTCATGGAAAGGCTCGGTCTCGGACCGGATGTTCTGTTGCAGGACAATCCCAAGCTGGTTTACGGCAGAATGACCGGCTGGGGCCAATATGGGCCGCTGGCGCATGCGGCAGGACATGACATCAACTATATTTCCATCTCCGGCGCGCTCCATGCTTTTGGCCGCGCGGGAGAAAAACCCACCCCGCCGATCAATATGGTCGGTGATTTCGGCGGTGGCGGTATGATGCTGGCATTGGGCATGGTATCGGCGCTGCTGCACGCCAAAACCGGCGGTGTGGGCCAAGTGGTCGATTGCGCGATGACCGATGGTTCCGCCGCATTGATGGCGATGATTTTCGACTTTCACAATGTCGGTCAATGGCGCGACGAACGCGGCGTGAATCTGCTCGATACCGGCGCACATTTCTATGACAGCTACGAGACGGCGGATGGGAAATATGTCTCCATCGGATCGATTGAGCCTCAATTTTACGCGCAGTTGCGCAAGGTGGCCGGCCTGGAAGAAGACGCCGACTTTGATCTCCAGATGAACCCAAAATCATGGGGGCCGCTGAAGGAAAAACTGACCAGCCTGTTCCTGTCTAAATCCCGCGATGAGTGGTGCGCATTGATGGAAGGCACGGATATTTGTTTCGCCCCGGTCCTCTCGCTGGCCGAAGCCAAAAAACATCCGCATAATGTCGAGCGGGAGACATTTGTCGATGTCGGCGGGCATATGCAACCTGCCCCGGCGCCACGCTATTCTGTCACCACATCGGACAAACCCAAGCCGCCTAGCTGAGCAAAACTCAGCCGATTAGGTCGATTAAACGGTTGGAAAGCTATCCTAAGTCCCGAAGGCGCTCATGGCCGCTTTCACGAAGCTCGGGCCAATTGTGATTTCGGTTTCGTCTTGCATGACCAGATATTTTCTCCGCCCTTTGCGGCGGATATCACGGACAAAGTTCCGATTCACTGCAGCGGAGCGATGGATGCGGACAAATCGCCCCGGGGGTAATCGCCCCAATAGCGATTGCATCGCTTCATGCACCAAATAGCTGCGGCCAGCCAAGCAAAGGCGCATATAATCCCGATCGGCCTCTATCCATACGATATCGGCAGTGCTGATCTGTACAGCGCTATCACCGTCCTGCACCCACAGGCGATGGTCGCCGGCGGAGTCCAATCGCGTTTGAGCGATTTGCCGTTTATGCAGTACACGATCGACGGCCTCTCTCAGCAATGCCTCCTTAACGGGCTTGAGAAGATAGTCGGTCGCGTCGAACCGAAAAGCCTCCACAGCATAGCGGTCATGGGCGGTGGTAAATATAATCTCCGGCGCAGTTTCTAACCGCTGGCAATGTTTCGCGACTTCCATGCCGGATAGGTCGGGCATATCGATATCGAGCAACAGGATTTCCGGGCAGCTCCGGGATATCATATCCAATGCTTCCCGACCGCCGCTCGCCATATCGATACGGTCAATTTTGGTTATCCTGTTGCACAGCGACTTGATCCGACCGCGCGCCAGAGGTTCGTCGTCAACAATCAATATGTCCAGCTTTTGGTCTGACATCATAGACAATAATCTCGAAATATCTGCTCTTCATCGGGAATGATAATCGTCGCGACCACCTTGTCATCATTGCTATTGCCGGTGAACAAGGCGGCAGCAGGTCCGTAGAGCGCGGCTAGTCTTTCCTTGATATTGGCGAGCCCCATTCCCGTCCCGTCGGCCGCGTCCTCGCTTGCCTGAATCCGGCCATCATTAGCGATCACCAGTTTCAGACGATCGGCATCCTTACGCGCGGTGATGGTGATGCCAACCGGTTTACACGAGCGGGCGACGCCGTGCTTGATGGCGTTTTCAACCAGCGGCTGGATGATTAAGGCCGGGATTTTCCAATTCCGCACCTCGTCATCAATATGCACTTCGAATGACAATCGCTTGGGAAAACGCACCTGCTCAATCTCGAGATAGCGGACCTGTTGGGCAATTTCCTCTTCAACCGTAATCATGTCACCGCCATCATCATTGAGAACAGAGCGCATATAATCAGCCAGGCCATCCACAAGATGCTCTGCCTGCCCATTTTTATTGTCGATGATCAAACTGCTAACGGAGTTCAGCGCATTGAAAACAAAATGCGGGTTCAACTGATAGCGCAGCGCCCGCATTTCACTTTCTCGCGTCACGCGTTCCAGATTTCGACTGTGGATCAAGGCAGCCTGTGTTTTGCGGCTATTGGCCATCGCCAAATATAAGCCGCCCCAGCCGACCAGGATAAGATAGTCCACAAAGGCTGTATCGAAAAAATGAGACAAGGCCTGATCCAGTGGTACATTATGTTTGGCGCTAATATGTTCGAGCACCGGGGTCGGAGAGGCCAGTATCAAATCGGTCAGGTAAGCGATTGCTATCGCCAGAAATATTGTCGGTATCGTCAAAATCAACACCGCTTGAGCGGTGCGATCACCGACCAGGATCAAACAACGATAAAGCGCCCAGGTCACCGTCACTGATATGATGGCGGTCACCAGATATGTCACCAGTGAATGGCTATGGTCTGGCGCGCCCCAAAGAACCGCTCTTAGCGCGTTGACCATGAAATAGGCGGCCCACACGCCAAAGATGCTTTTCATGGCGAGATCTATATTTATCGGAAAAATCCGATGCCAGAAGGGCGAAACTTTTGGCGATAAATTATCTACGAGAGGAAATGAACGCGTCGCCATCGCAGTTTACTCCGCGATGTTTTCGGATGGCGATAGGTCTGGCTCATCCGGCTGAGCGACAGCCGCCGGCACGCGATTCAAACCACGCTCCGTGCGCCAATAGGTTGCAAAGCTAGCCAGCCAATGGCTACCCGAATAATGGGGCGTACGAACCGACTGCTCGCCTTCGTCACCGTGCAGTTTTGCAGATGCAAACAGCGCCGCTTTGCGCGCGTCGCCATCCGGCAGAGCGGTTGCTATCCCTTCCAGCGCCCATGCCCGCGAGAGGTTCAAACCATCAAGATGCACGAGTTTGCCGTCGGTCGGATCATTGACAATCCCGACGGCAAGCCATTCGGTACTGCCGTCCGTCGGTATGTCCGGCAGGAAGGTCGTCAGCCAGTCGGCAAATTCCGCTCTGGGCAATAGGCGGCGCATCAGATCTGCTTCCATCAGACAGGGCGATAGAAAATCCTCGCCAGACGGCTCATAAGCGATGGGGCAATTTTGGGCGCCGCTATGGAAAGTCAGGCTTTTGTCCGTGATCAACTTTGTCATCTCAGTGTCACCGCTTATCCGGGCCCAATCGAGAAAGAGGCCGAAGGCAAAGGCCGACTGGTTATGGGTACCGAGGCGGATCGGATAGGCCAATTTGGGGACCCAGCTTGTGATACGATCCTTGATTACGGATTCCAGCGGCTTCAGGCTATCGAGCCATATCTGCGCTTGTTGTGCCTTTGCGCCTTCCCCGGCGGCGATTTCGGTCAGTTCTGCCGTCAGTTGCAAAAACCAGGCAAGTCCATAGGGTCGCTCAAACGCGGCCCTGCCATCGCCATTAAAATATGCAAGTTCACCGGCAATCTTGTCATCGGTAAAATTGGCCGAGAGCGCCACGGCAATTTCTTCTTCCATTCCCGGTACCGAACCATTGCCCCACAACCGTGTCAGCAGCCAATGGCCGTGCACGGCGCTGTGCCAGTCAAAGCAGCCATAGAATACGGGCGTCAAGCGAACCGGCTCCTGCACATCGCTGGCGCTCGACATGACATGACTGATTTTATTGGGATATTGCTTGTTCACGCAATCCAGAGCGATCCGGGCATAGGCATGTTCCGGCTTGCGCGGAGATTGCGCGTTGTCCGCAGGATCAGGCGCAACATTTTTGCGCTCGAAATATCCTTGCTCGGATGTATCCCGCTGTTCTTCATCACTGTTTACGGAACAGGATGACATCAACATTATCACCAAGGACAGGATCCCAAAGCGCACAAGCATATTTTGCTCCCCTAAATAGCTTTCTCCGCATAGAGGGGAATTGACCGAATGGCAAAACGCTATAGGGCCAATATTCAATAGATTTTTGCTGATTCCAGCCAACATATTCATTTTTCAGGATCATATTATCGCTAACTCGTCTGCAATATTTCTGACCGGCAGTCCGATGCGGCATATTACGGTGATGACATTGACCGCAAGCATCGGTCTGCTCACGATGTTCATCGTCGATTTTGTCGATCTGCTCTACATCGCGCAGCTCGGCGACAGCGCGTTGACCGCCGCCATGGGCTTTGCAGCCACCATCCTGTTTTTCGGTACCGCTTTCAACATCGGATTGATGATTGCCGCGAGCGCGTTGGCCGCACGCAGAATCGGCCAGGGCGATTCCGCTTATGCCCGCCGCTACCTTACCAATATATTGGCTTTGAGCATGATGTTGATCATTCCGCTCGCCATTATATTTTTCGTCTTTGCTCCGCAAATACTGGAACTTGCCGGCGCGACAGGAACGACGAAAGAGGCCGCGACCGGCTATATTCGCATCGTCGCCCCATTCATGCCGTTTAGCGTAACAGCCATGGTTTGCTCGGGGTTTTTGCGCGCGCATGGCGCGGCGCGGCGGGCGATGACCGTAACGCTGAGCATGGGCATTACCAATGCGATACTGGACCCGATATTCATCTTTGGTTTCGGTCTGGGAATCAATGGTGCAGCCATGGCCACGGCTTGCGCTGCCATCGTATCGTCCATCCTCGCCGTCGTTCCAATCATCAAACATTATGGCGGCTTTCAACCGCTTTCATCCGTCCTTTTCAAAGAGGATTTGAAACCGGTCATGGCAATCCTGCTGCCCGCCATAATGACCAATGTTGCGACCCCGGTCGGTGGCTTTATTTCCTATAAATTCATCGCCAACTATCCCGATGACGTTATTGCCGGATTTGCAGTCATGGGCCGCGTTGTGCCGGTCGCTTTTTGTCTTTTATTCTCTCTTTCAGGGGCAGTGGGACCGATTATCGGGCAGAATTTCGGCGCGCTGCAATTTGACCGCATCCGTCTCACCATCAAACAAGCCATGGGATTTGCCCTCGGCTATACCTTGCTCATCTGGCCGCTGCTGTTCCTGCTCGCCGATCCGATCAGCGATATTTTCAATTTGCAGGGCGAAGGACGCGATGTCTTCTGGCTTTTCGCAGCCTATCTGACGCCACTATTCTTTTTCAACGGCATCTTGTTCATCTCAAATGCGGCCTGCAATAATCTGGAACGTCCCACTTGGTCGATGATGATGAACTGGCTTCGTAACACGCTGGGTATATTACCATTTCTTTGGATTGGCGGCGCGCTCTATGGACTGCCCGGTATAGTTATCGGGCCCGCCATTGGTGGCGTATTATTCGGTATCATCGGCTATGCGATTGCGCGCCACCTCGTGAATATCCAAGAAGCGAATCACAGGGCGCACTAAATTGCATGAATCTGCCGGGTCTTGCACCCGATAGCCTCGCTGCCCAAGGGATTCAATTTCATGAAAATCCAGGTCCGCGGTCATTTAGTGGCGGAATTGCTGCGTTAACCATTTAACAGCTGACAGCGCCCCGTCCCATCTTGAAACAGCTTGATTTTGATCAGCGATTGCTGCCGAGAAAGACTGTATTTCCGTACCTTCCAGCCCAACTGGGCCCTATCAGGTGTTTCGGAAAATTACAGTGCGTGTTCCTCCTCCCTATGTGCCGCAGCTCAGCAGTGGTGGTTCAGCTGCCGCTGGGCCGGCCGGATATGCTTTTTCGCCGACACCTGAATCCGTTCAAACCCGTATTTTCGAAAAACAAAAACCGGAACAAAGGAAATCTGAAACAGCGGACATTAGCCCACGACCGGCGCCGCAAACGAAAACGGCCTGGACCCTGCCACGATGGTTGATGCTCAATGTCCGTGAACGCCTTTTGCTGGGCCTGTTGATTGTCAGCCTGATAATGGTCCCTGCCACAATGCCACAGGCAAGCCTGGACGCGCAGCAATATAATCCGAGCAATCCAAACCTACAGCCCGTCGAACGCGCTGAAGAAAATTTCGCGGGCTCTGCCTTTTACTTTATCGATCCGGGCTATGCGATCCCGCAAAATTACGGTGAACTGGCGATTGACCCGCTTGCAGAGCCGGGTGACGAGGGGCTTTCCGGGCTGCTCACAGATAGCGACGGCACAGCCACGGCGAGCCGCGATCAAACCGCTTCCGCCCATATAATCCGGCCCGTCGCTTTCCGGGCTTCGATGATCGATAATAGCCGCGCACTGCAGTGCCTAACCTCTGCGATTTATTATGAGGCCGGACTGGAGCCCGACGCCGGGCAGCGCGCTGTTGCGCAGGTCGTGCTGAACCGCGCCCGCCATCCGAGCTACCCCGGCACAATATGCGGCGTAGTTTTTCAGGGCAGCGAACGCCGCACCGGATGCCAGTTTTCTTACACTTGTGATGGATCATTGCGTCGCACACCGTCCAAATTTCATTGGAACCGCGCGAAAAAGGTCGCAGCCTTGGCATTGTCGGGGAAAATTGCATCGCCGGTCGGAACCGCGACCCATTATCACACCACGGAAATCTATCCCTATTGGGCGCCGAGTCTGCGGTTCCTGGGCACCATCGGCGCGCACCGCTTTTACAGCTGGAAGGGCAGCGCCGGTAAGGCCGGCGCCTTCAGCCAGACATATCGTGGTGGCGAACCCCTGCCCGCTCCCAAGCCACGCAGATATGAAGCGGCGTCACCGGCTTCGCTCGACCCCATTGCCTTGGAAAAAGCCTATGAAGCGGGCCGGCGGAGGGCACAGGAACAAGCTGCAAATTCGGAAAAAGCTGCGGCTATAGCAGCCGACAATGCCCGCCGTCACAGCTTACCGGTGCCCTCCATCGGCAGCGGCGCACCCAAAAGCTATCAAACGCCAAGCTACAGTCAGGAAGCCATGAACAAGGGCGGTGACAAAGCTTTTGCCGGCCAAAAGCTGCCAGATGTCAGCAGAATCAAGCCGGAGTACCGGGACGCCGGGACATGGAAAGCCAAACCGCGCAGTTAAGGCTTCGCTTCCCGCCATTTTGTTAGTTTCGCGCGCAACCAAACCGCGCTTTTGCTTGCCATCGCCCTTGAAACGAGCCTAAAGCCACCCGATTTTAAGTGAAAGATATTGGAGCGTAATTATGGCGACGAATTGGACGCCAAACGGCTGGAGAAATTTTGAAGGGCTGCAAATGCCTGACTATCCCGATGCTGCAAAGCTCGCGGAGACGGAAAAGCTGCTCGGGACCTATCCGCCGCTGGTTTTTGCCGGTGAAGCGCGCAGCCTGAAAAAAGACCTTGCCGAAGTGGCAGAAGGTAAAGCCTTTTTGCTTCAGGGCGGTGATTGCGCGGAAAGTTTCGCAGAATTTCACCCCAATAATATTCGCGACACATTTCGAGTCATTCTGCAAATGGCGGTGGTGCTCACCTATGCATCGAAAATGCCGATCGTGAAGCTGGGCCGTATGGCCGGGCAATTTGCCAAGCCGCGCTCTGCTCCGACAGAAACCCAGGATGGCGTGGAAATGCCCAGCTATCGCGGTGATATTATCAACGGTATTGAGTTTGAATCTGGCCGCCGCGAGCCCGATCCCGACCGTATGGTTCGCGCCTATAATCAGGCGGCTGCCACGCTCAACTTGCTACGCGCTTTTTCAACAGGCGGTTATGCCAACCTGCAACAGGTGCATGGCTGGACCCATGATTTCATGACGCGCAGCCCGTGGGCCAAAAAATATGAAGAAATGGCAGACCGGATCGGTGAAGCACTGTCCTTCATGGAAGCATGCGGCATCAATCCTGACACCGTGCCACAGCTGAAGGCGACGTCTTTCTACACCAGCCATGAAGCACTGTTGTTGCCTTATGAGGAAGCATTGACGCGGCAGGACAGTCTGACCGGTGACTGGTATGATACCAGCGCCCATTTCCTTTGGATCGGCGACCGTACGCGCTTTGAAGGCTCTTCCCATGTCGAGTTTTTGCGCGGCATCGGCAATCCTATTGGCATGAAATGCGGGCCATCACTCAAGGCTGATGATCTGCTCAAAATGCTCGATACGCTGAACCCGAATCGCGAAGCCGGCCGGATCACGCTGATCTCGCGCTTTGGCCATGACAAGGTAGAAAGCGGCCTGGCCCCTCTGGTCAGGGCGGTGAAACAGGAAGGCCATCCGGTCATCTGGTCCTGTGACCCGATGCACGGCAATGTCATCAAAGCAGACAGCGGTTACAAAACCCGGCCGTTCGAGCGCATTCTTGCCGAGGTTCGCGGTTTCTTTGCCGTGCACCGTGCAGAGGGCACGTTTGCCGGTGGCATCCATTGCGAAATGACCGGTCAGAATGTGACCGAGTGCACTGGCGGTGCCGTGGCGATTACCGACGCAGCGCTGGGTGATCGCTATCATACCCATTGCGATCCACGGCTCAATGCAGCGCAGTCGCTGGAACTTGCATTCCTTTTGGCGGAGATGTTGAATCAAGAGCTATCAGAACGAGCCCAGGAAGCGGCGTAAGCGATGGCAGAGAAAATCAAACCGGAACGGATGCGACCGGAAGACTATGCCGAAGGAGGATCACCGATGAGCCGTGGCGCCACCTATGTTCGCAAGGAAATCGTAAGCAAGGGCGTTGGCTTTGGCAGCGCGCTTGCGATTGCGATCAGCTTTACGACGCATAAGTCGATCATCTGGGCCATCATCCATGGTTTCTTCTCGTGGCTCTATGTCATCTACTATGCACTGACCCGTTAAACCGTGTGGGCTAGCTGCGGCGAACCATCACCTATTATCGTGACATTTCAGAGCTTTCCATTTATTGATACACTCGGTTACCAACAAACCTGAGGACAGCTATGCGCCGCCTTGCCATTTTGATGATACCGATCTTGGCCATGACTGCAAATTGCAGCGGCCCGATAGAAACACGCATTCAGACTCAGGCAGCATCACCGCTACCCGCGCAAAAACAATATAGCTTTTCGACTGAGCCAGAACAAAATAACGAAACCTATGAAAAGGCCCGCACTCTGGTCGCTGAGGCACTGTCGGCGCAAAATTTTACGGCAACCGAAAACGCGCCCACGATGGTTCATATCGCCTTGGCTGAGCGCCCGGCGTCAATTGCCATGACGGTCGGTGAAAAAGCGGACGTCGACATCATCTCTTTGCCGAAGAAGCGCAAGCCTCTGCAATCCTGCAAAGATAGCGAGCATCGCCTCACCCTGAAGATGATTGATACAGCTAGCGGATCCGTTATTTATTCAGGCACAGCGGCAGAATATCACTGCAAGGGCTCGTTGGAGCAATCTCTGCCTTACCTGATCGATGGCGCCCTTTCGGACCTCGGAAATGGCCCGAACCCGATACCAAAAGAACAAGTGCGCTCACGAACCGGCATAGAATGACGAAAATCAGACAGGCTCCACCGGATCTGGCGCAAGAGGAAGCAGCACCGTAAAACGCGCTCCACCCTCTCTTAGATTTTCTGCGCGAATTGTACCGCCATGGCGCTCAATCACCGCCGCAACAAAGTTCAATCCTAGCCCTGCACCTTTCACCGCTCCTTTGGAGTCGAGATCGTTGCTTGCAAATCGATCAAACAGATGATCAAGCATATCCTCTGCGATACCCTTGCCCTGATCGGTTATCGTCACCGATACAAAGGCTTGTTTGTCGAGCGCGATCGTGCGGAGCAATATCGTGATGACACTCTTGTCCGGGCTATATTTGATAGCATTATCAATCAGATTGGCGAAGGATCGATAGAGGCTCGACGGCTCCCCTATGATGAAAGCGCCTTCGGTGTGATCCTCCACCGATGATGTGATTTCGCGCTGCTTGGCGAGCGGCCAAAGGCTGTCATTGGCTTCAATTACCAGATCAGACAGCAGAATGTCTTCGCCGGAAAATTCACTGGATTTAATCCGCGCCAAACCTACGAAATTATCTGCCAGCGCCAGGGTCCGTCGCGCATGTTGCTCTATGCGCTTATTGCTGTCTGTATCATCCTGATCGTCAAGTAGCGCCAGAATTGCAGCCTGCGGGGACCGCATATCATGGGACAGGAGCTGCAGCACTTCCTCTCGCTCCTGCGCGGCATTTGCCACCTCGGTAATGTCGGCGAGATAGTGAATATGCCCGCGCAACTCTCCTTCATCGGACAGAACTCTGGCCCGCCGCATGGCGAAAACCTCGTCATTGAGCGAGGTGAAGTCGACATAATCATGTTCCCGCAAATTCTGATCGAGCGCAAGATAGTCTTTCACATCGTCCAAATCTTCCGGTGCAACAAAGCGTTTCAACATGTCGTCGAGCGCCAGATCCTGAGCGCCGTCTTCAGCGCCCGTCTGGGCCAGTTTGTTCACGAACTTCACTTTTCCGTCCAGGTCGGTGACGAACATGGGGTCGGGTAAATTAGTCAGCGCATCGGAGATAAACCGCCGCAAATCGCGAACATGTTTAATAGCGTGGGCCAGTTCCTCAGCCTGTTCCGTGACCAGGTCGACTGGACCAAGCGGTGCCTGCAAAACCGGAATATCAGGCGTTTCCGATCGGTAGTTTTTTAGTTCATCATCCATAAAGTCGCTTGTCGCCTGCAGCCGGCGCCAGCCCCAAATCGGATAGACCAGAGCCAATCCAACCATTGCCGCGCCCGGCGCAAACCAGATCTGGAAGGACAGCAAAATCGCGCTGGCGGATAAAATAATCACCACCAGTCCCAGCGAAACGAAAATAGTCGTTCGTGGGCGCCAGCGCCAAAATCCTATCAACAAAATCCACGTCGGAATGAGCGATAATATAATCTGCGTAAATGTGGATACAGGTGTGACAAACCGATCAGCCGTAATATCGCTGAGCAAATTGGCCATAATCTCCACACCAGCCATGGTGCCACCGTCACCCAGCGGGACCGGGTGTTGGTCGCCTAATCCCTGGGCTGTTGCACCTACCAGGATGATTTTGTCCTTTAGAAATCCGGAAGGAATCTCATCGTTCACAACAGCCGCATAAGAAATCTGGGAAAATGCACCACGGTTTGCGTAGGGCATAAGCAGCGGCTTCTGGCAGTCATCATGGCGTTGGAACGCTGGTGACATGCCACCGTTGATGCTGCGATATACCTGTTCCATCAAATGCGGCCAAATTGTCTCTTGGCTAGCGGTATGATCCGCTTTTCCGCCGAAACAGAGGGCTGTCCGGCGGACCACGCCATCGCGATCAAACAGCAGATTGACGTGACCAATAGCGCTCGCCGCCTGTTTCAGCGGCGGAATCGGCTCTTTAATGTCAAAATCAGTGCCGTTGCTTCCGGGAAAAACAAAATGCAGCGGAAGAATGAGATTGTCGTTTTGCGCAGCGGCATCGGCCAACGCCAAATCTTCCTCGCCATCACCAGGCTCGCTCAGCAATATATCAAATGCGATGGCTTTCGGACTGGCATCAGCCAACAGGGTCAATAATTCTGCGTGACGGGTTCGCGGCCATGGCCATTTCCCAAAAGCCGCCAGACTGTCTTCATCAACAGCAATGATCAGAATATCGTCGGGTGCCTGAGGCCGGTCATAGTCTGAAATTCGGTCGTAAAGCAGGTTATCGAAACCCGAGAGGCTGTTCCAATGGATCAGCCCGGCAACAATCAGCGAGGCCGCCAAGGCCACCCCGGCCCATTCAATACCCAGGCGGCGACGTAGTTTCATAGGTCGTCAACTCTCCCATATGGAGTTATGGAAACTCCCCATCGACCTCTGCGATTAAGCCGCTAGTTCGCCACCGTCAATTTTTCATAGTCGGTCCATTTCTGGAACACATCCTCGTCTTCTGGATCCGGAGAATATTGCGTCACGCCGACGCGCCAGTAATAATCACCGTCTGGCAAATCGGATAATGTGAGGACATCCTTGGTCAGTCCGGCTTCATCGACTATGGGAACGGCATCGACACTGCCGAGAGTCAATTGGAAACGATAGGTCCGCTTTCCGCTACCAGCGCCTGTCCATTTGAACCGATAGCCAAAATCGCCCGCATCCGCGCTCCCGCTCAAGGTGCTGAGCTGACGCTTGAATGAATAGGTCGCGGGCATGCCTTCAAACCCATCTTCGCCAAAGGCGGTGGCTTTACCAAAATAGCGACCGTCCGGAATGCCTGCCAAGCTTATGCTGGTGCCTTCGCTAAATTTTTCTCCGATAATATCTACAAAACCGGCATCCGATGATATCAATATCCTGTGCGCTACAGCGGCAGCACGGGGCGCAATGGCAAAGTCCAAACTTTCTTCCGATTGCACTTTCGCCGGATCAAGCAGTTCAGGTGGAGACAGAAGATCGGCCGTTGCAATTTTGCCAGTAACAGTTGCTGCAGCGCCCGTACCAACTGGAACGGAGACGCTCGATTTTGCATCAAAGCTGTCACCCGCCGAGACGTCGACCGATCCTTCAACCGTTTCGGAATAAGCTGTTCCTGTTTTTTCGTCGACGCGAGTCCGGTAATCCGTCCCGCGCACAGCGGACACTGCAACGGGCGTTCTAACCCGATAGCGATCGGCCTTCTTGTCAAATGGTGTGACTTTCGAGCGTATCCGGCCGCTATCGACGGCTAGCTCATAGTCGACGCTATCGGTCAGTAATATGTGGCGTAGCCGGGTAATCCGCATCTTGCTGTTCGAGGGCATCGAAATGCGCGATCCATCTTCGAGCTGCAATGTCAGGAAACTACCGGCCGATGTCGCAAGCCGGCTGCCTTCACCAATTTCAAGGCCTTTGACGGGTGTGATGACACGCCCGCCATCCGCTATCGCGACATTGCCGCGAAAAGCGCTCAAGCTGGCTTCGCTCTTTCGATATTTCAGGAGGCGAAAGGGAATTGAAACGGTCTTCCCCACCGGAATGAAACGGGGATTGGCGATACGATTAATGCGCTGCACAGTGACATAATCCGATCGCTTGCGCATATATTTTGCAGCCAAGCCGATCAGCGTGTCGCCCTTCTTAAACACATATTCCACTTGCGCATTATCTGCGGCAGTCTGGGCTTGAGCAACAATCGGTATGATTGAAACCGGGGCCAATGAAAGCAGGACCGAAAACCGCAAACATCTTAAATATCTGCGCTTACTTGTCCCAATGGCCATGATCATGCCCCCTTGTTTAACGTCTCCAGTCGATAACCATAACCGAAAACGGTAAAAATCCGAAATCCGTTTTCTGGCGTGAGCGATAATTTCGACCGTACCCGGGACACATGCATATCGAGCGTCCGTGTGGCAAGATGCGCATTGGTCCGCCAGACCGTCTCCATGATGTAACGGCGCGACAAGGTCCGGTCACGGTTACGAAACATCAAATCGGTCAGCTCAAATTCCTTGGCAGTCAGCGCAACTTCGGTATCGCCATGCCGTACTTTTTGCTCGATACGGTCAAGTATATATTCGCCATATTGGGCTTCAGTTTCCATCGCGGATGAACCGCTACTGCGTCTTAGAATCGCGTTAATCCGGGCTGCAATGACGGCAGGGTCTTCCGGTTTGGTTATATAATCATCGGCGCCCGCGTTTAAGGCCTCGCTAATGTCCTGTTTAGCGGTACGACTGGTAATCATCATGACTGGTGGCCGATCGTCCACAGCCGTTTCCATCCATTCCAGAATCTGGAGCCCTGTTTTACCCGGCATGTTCCAGTCCATGATTACGAGATCGAAAGTGTCACGCAACAGAGCATTGGTCAAAGCATTACCATCAGCAAAACCGACATAAATATGGCCTTGCCCTTCAACAATTTTCCCTAAGAATTCGACGATTTCCTTATCGTCGTCTGCAATCGCAATACGCATAGATGCTCCCCGATGATGAATGGCAATAACTCAATTGCCTTCACCCTTAATAAATTCCCAACCCGAACTCTGTTTACCTCTACTTTTGTGGACTTTACCAGAACTAGTAACCGTAATTTACATTCCTTTACATAAATCCGGATGAATTCTGCTAAATCAGGGATGAATCAAAGATGCGATCTATGAACCGCACGGCCACAGCAGCTTCCACTCCATATAATAGCGGGCACCATAACCGCCATTGACGGTTGCAGAGTGATTCGTTTTTCCGGAAAAGGATTTGGTTGGGGTGGCAGGATTCGAACCTGCGCATGGCGGCATCAAAAGCCGCTGCCTTACCACTTGGCGACACCCCAATATAGGCTGCTTCATTCGTCAGCGAAGGGGCCTAATATCCAACTTACCCCAAAGGGGCAAGGGGCAGTTACAGCTATTTTCAGAACAATCTTTTCACCCAGCCATGCTTGTCTTCGGCAAGACCCCGCTGAATGTCGACCAAGCGCATCCGCAGTTTTTCGGTAAGTTGTCCAGGACCGCCGCTGCCAATCGTAAAATCGCCGTCTTTTGAACGGACGGTTCCGACAGCCGTAACGACCGCCGCTGTTCCACAAGCGAAGGTTTCGCGCAATTTTCCGCTGGCCGCATCTTCACGCCATTGATCGATTGCATAAGCTTCTTCACTGACTTCCAGTCCTTCTTCCCGGGCCAAAGTCATGATGGATTCTCTTGTTATACCGGGCAATATCGTGCCGGTTAGAGGTGGCGTGATCAACCGACCATCATCCATTACGAAAAACAGGTTCATGCCACCCAGTTCTTCCACCCAGCGCTGTTCAGCAGCATCGAGAAAAACAACCTGATCGCAATCCTGCTCGATCGCCTCGGCCTGTGCGACCAGGCTGGCAGCGTAGTTACCCCCGCATTTGGCGGCGCCTGTGCCACCGCGAGCAGCCCGACTATAGTCCTGCGAAACCCAAATCGTAATCGCCGAAGCGCCAACCTTAAAATAAGCGCCGGCGGGAGAAGCTATCACCATGTAGAGATATTCCTTTGCCGGGCGGACGCCAAGAAATACCTCACTTGCGAACATGAACGGCCGCAAATAGAGCGATCCGCCTTCTGCGGACGGGAACCAGTCACGATCAATCTCAACCAGAGATTCCACAGACTTCAAAAATAGATCTTCCGGTAGTTCAGGCATGGCCATACGCCGCGCAGAATCCTGAAACCGTCGGGCATTTTGCTCTGGCCGGAACAAAGCCGTCGTCCCGTCCGCCAAACGATAGGCCTTCATGCCTTCAAATATTTCCTGCGCATAATGCAGCACAGATGAAGCGGGATCCATCGGGATCGGCGCGCGTGCTGTTACCTTGGCATCATGCCAGCCTTGCCCATCGGTATAACGGATGACCACCATGTGATCGGTGAAAAGGTTTCCAAAACCAGGATTTTCGAGCAACTTGGCCCGTTCGGCGTCGGCAACCGGAGCGCTGTTCGGTTCGACAAGAATTTCCAGACTATCGTCGTGCGCCATATTCCGTCACTTTCACTGGACTAATGGGAAGGTTTGGGAGCGTAATCAGTTTACCTTGCAATCACCTAAACAGCATGTCAAGATACGTCAACATGGCTGACATATCTCGCCCCTCTGCTTCACCAGGAGCATCGCCGCTTTTTCTCCGCGAAGACGAGATCAGGCGCGGGGTGGAGCTACTTTATTTTGGCTATACCCGGCTTACCAATGCGATTGACCAAGAGCTCGCCAAACAAGGGCTGGGCCGCGCGCATCATCGGGCTTTGTACTTCATTGCACGCCAACCTGATTTGACCGTTGGAGAACTCCTGCGATTACTCGCGATTACCAAACAATCCTTGGGGCGGGTCTTGAAAGAATTGCATGACCGGGATCTGGTCGTGACAAAAACCGGCCCGCTGGATCGCCGTCAGAAACTGCTGCGGCTAACGGACGCTGGCGCTGCTTTGGAAGCGGAACTCTTCGCACAATTGCGCGAGCGTCTTTCCGCCGCCTATGTCACCGCGGGTCAGGAATCGGTCACGGGCTTTTGGCACGTGCTGGAAGGCCTGGTTCCGGAAAGCGACCGCCAAATGGTTTTTGATCTGCGCAAAGACAAGACCTGAACAGACGTGAAGTTTACAATATTAACACAGTCCTTTGGGGCTGTTTTTATCGCGCCATGGCACTCCTAAGTTCACACAAGTCTCACCGCTTCTTACGCACAAATCTGCAAGGCGGGATCGATTATCGGATCAATATTCAAAGCTGAGAAAGAGCGGAACAATATTATCACAGCTCCGGTGCTGTAGGAAAGCGCCTTGTCTCATTCCTCCTTGCTACATATCGAGGGTGAGAATAGCGGCAAGCTGTTCGACTATCACTACTGGGGCCACCGATTGACATCGACTTAGTTAGCGAGTGATTTTTTCATAAAATATCTTGGATAGATAGGCGGCGCGCCATCGAACTGGGCAAATACCTCAAATCCATGTTTTTCATAGAATGAGCGCGCTTGGAAAGCGTAGGTATCCAGCCACATCAACACGCATTTCCGATTGCGAGCCTCTATCTCTGCCAGTTCCATCAACCGCGACCCCAGACCTTGGCCACGCAAATCTCCGGTCAAACTTACAATGTCGATGAGGAACACATTCCAACGCGATTGCCCCCACAAGCCACCCATAAGATCCCGGGTCTCGGCATGTCGAAGAGTAATGGCGAAGTCGCGATTATTGGGCTCACCGACACTGTCACGTGTGAACTGCCGCAGCAAATCCAAAAGACTATCTTGAAGATCGGGACTGGGGTCTTGCTCAATAGCAACTATTGGAGACGTTTTTGGCAATGTGACCTCCCCGGCCTGATTTCATTGAATTTAATAAAACAAAAGACTTACTACCCGAAAATAGTAGTCATCAAGATACATCAACATGACCGAAAACCGGCTTATCCCTTAGCCTCTTCCGCCATTTCCCGGTTGCGCTCCATCGCCGCTTTCAGGACATCGTGGAGCAGCGCGTTAACCCGGCCGTCGGCATCCAGCACATCCAGACCTTTGCGTGTAACGCCATTCGGACTGGCCACTTGATTGGCAAGCTCTCCGGGACTGACATCCGAGCCGGCTGCGAGCGTTGCTGCGCCATCGACCATCGCCAGCGCCAGACGCGCCGCCTGCGCCTTCTCCATTCCCAGCTCCGCTGCGGAAACTGCCAGCGCATCGATAAACCGGAAAAGAAAGGCCGGACCAGAGCCCGACAAGGCTGTCGCGATATGCATCTGATCTTCATTCTCGAGCCATTCGGGCTGGCCGAGCGGAGAGAATAGCGCGTTCATCTGGTCTTTGAGGCCGGCATCATCCGTCTCACCGATCAAGATCATCGGCGACTTGGCCACCGTCACCGCCATATTCGGCATCAGCCGGACAATCTTCCCGGCCTTTGGGAAGGCTTGCCGCAAAATATTGATCTCGGTCCCGGCCAGCACAGACACGATATGGCTATTCTCTCCAACCAATGGCGCGAGATGGGCGGCGACATCAGCCAGTTGATGGGGTTTCATCGCGAGCATCACCAGATCCGGTGATGCACTTTGCGGATAATCGGCCTGTGATTGCAATCCGCCGAGAAGCGCTGAAGCATGGGGCTTAATCACTGTGACTTTTGCGCTGTCCAGACCATTATCGAGCCAGGCCCGGAGGATCGCTCCCCCCATATTGCCACAGCCGACGAACCAGATGCTGTTAAAGCCTTCGCCGATCACGCTTCGCTCCTTTATGCTGTGGCCACACCTATGCTTCGCCCTGCGTATCAATCATCGCATGTTCGATGGCGTCCTGCGGACTTTTGTCGCTCCATAAGACAAATTGGAACACCGGGTAGAAGCGCTCCCATTCATCAATCGCCATATCGACAATTGTCTGGGCCTGATCGAGACCGAGCAATCCGCTGCCGCCCAGCATGATCGCGTGGCGAAACAGCAATATATTATTCGTCGACCAAAGATCAAAATGACCCAGCCAAAGCTGCTCGTTAATCAGGCCGAGAGACTCATAAATGACCATTTTTTTGTCATCCGGGACACGGATGTCAGGAAGCAACAGCAATTGCAGAACATGGTCCTCGTTGCGCCAAATAGCGCGCAACTGATAGCTGGTCCAGTTGCCCTTGATCTCAACGGAAATTTCTTCGTCACTGACATGGTTGACCGACCAGCCACGCGCCTCGAAAAAAGCAACCAGCATGTCAACCGGCGGCGCCTCTTCCTGATCTAGCTCAGACCAAACATCGTCAAGCATTACGGTTCCACATCATTTGCATCATTGCCCCTGCATCACGAGCCTTAGTGGCCCAGCCCATCATGCAGAGCAAGGCGGCGCTATGCCTTCACCGATATTGTTTGTGGGAAGACTGTGGATAATCGCCAAGGCCACCCAAAGACAAAAAGAGCGCCCAAATATGGGACGGAAACTAGCTTGTGGACTTTGGCGGTGTGGTTTTCTTCGGTGCCGCTTTACGCGTCGCGGGCTTGCGCGCAGCCGGTTTTCTAGCAGCTGGCTTTCGCGTGGTGGGTTTCGCGGCGGTTGATTTTGGTGCTGTCTTTTCCAGCGCATCGAGCCGTTTTTTCACGGCATCAGCCTCGGCGCGAGCCTTGGATGCCATTTCCTTGACCGCTTCAAATTCTTCGCGCGACACGAAATCCATTCCGCCAAACCATTCCTTTGCTCGCTCGCGCGCGCTGGCTTCAGCTTCACGGCCAACGCCGGCGACTGTACCAGCCAAACCGTTCAGGACTTTGGAAAGGTCATCAAAAAATCTGTTCTGGCTTTGCATGTCAATTACTCCGTCTGGGGGTCAAGGTTGGGCTTTAATATAGCTATATCTGGGTACTCGCTGCGGGTACCACAAGAGTCTCAGCGCCCGGATTAAGGTCATCGATCTGCTTATTCAATATGGCTGCAAAACAAAGCCAGGCCAGATAAGGCACCATCAACCACGCGGCCGCCTTGCGAATGCGGCCGAACACCAGAGTGGTCAAAAACGCCGCAGCGAACATCACGACAAGCAACCAAAAAGCCGAAGACACCTGATGCATACCGAAAAATAAGGGTGACCAGGCCAGGTTCAGCGCAAATTGCACGAGAAACAGGATGATGGCGAGCCCGCGAAGCGGCGCACCGCGCGCGTTTAATATCATTGAAAAAGCAAGGCCGATCAGAATATAAAGAAGCGTCCAGGCAACGGGAAACGCCCAATTTGGCGGCTGCGCGGCCGGCTTCACCAGTGCCTGAAACCAGCGATTTTCATCCGCGGGGCCAGCAACCTGACCCGCCAGAAATCCCAATAATACGATCAAGGGAATAATGAACAGGGCCCAGCGTAAAAGCGACATGCGCAACTGGCCTTTGGATGCTATTTGGTTCACGGTGTCATTCCCTTAACCCATCATGTCCTGCCCGGCTTTACGACCGCATAGAACGAATCATACAGCGGAAAACCGCCATGTTTCTATGGTTTCTTAGGCAATCTTACGCCGCTTTGCCAGTGGCTTGGGTCAGGCAGCGGCGAGGATCCCGATTTAGGTCATTTGAGGGTTCGGGTGGTTGGCATCGAACAATTACACCCTATGTTAGAAACACTGGTTTGCTTGCGCGCATGATTTTCCGGCCGCCCATGGCCGCGAACAGGATTGTGACGCACAGATCGGGCTGCTAGGGGCTTTGCTATGAGTGAAATTACCGATGACAATGCCCCTGAACAGGAGCCGTCAGATGCCGAGAAACCTGCGATAAAGAAAATCGGCAATTTGCGGATGATCTGGGACCGCGCCATTAAATATCCCAAGCAAATCACCTTTGCAGCCATCGCTTTGTTTGTCGCCGCCTTGGCGACCTTGGCTATTCCCTGGGGTTTCAAATATATTGTCGATGAAGGCTTCGCATCCGGCGGCGGCGATATCGCGCCATATTTTCAAATCTTGTTGGTGATTGTGGCCGTATTGGCTGTCGCCACAGCGCTGCGCTTTTATTTTGTCAGTTGGCTCGGCGAACGGGTTGTGGCTGACATCAGGCTGGCGGTACAACGGAATTTGCTTCGCCTTGCTCCCGGTTTTTTTGAAGAAAATCGCCCTTCGGAAATTGCATCGCGGATGACGTCGGATACAGCAGTGATCGAGCAAACGGTCGGTACCACCGTATCGGTGGCCTTGCGCAATATCATTATTGGTATTGGCGGGATCATCTTTCTCTTCACACTGGCCCCGACGCTGACAGCGGGACTGTTAATCGGTATTCCGATAGTCATTTTGCCGATCGTGTTTATCGGCCGGAAACTCAGCAATGTGTCGCGGTTTAGCCAGGACCGGGTCGCTGATGTCGGTGCTATGGTTTCGGAAACTCTAGGCGCCATGAAGATCGTCCAGGCCTTTGGCCAGGAAGCCCGCGAGCATGAAAGATTTGGTGGCGCGGTCGAGAATACATTTGAAACGGCAAAGCGGCGGATCCGGTTGCGCGCGGCCCTGACAGCGGTTGTCATCGCACTGGTGTTTACGGGGATAACCCTGCTGATGTGGCGTGGCGCTATCGGTGTCGCTGAAGGCACGATTTCAGGCGGAACGATTGCAGCATTTGTTCTCACAGGTGGCCTGGTGGCGGGGTCTTTTGGCGCGCTGACGGAAGTTTATGGCGATTTGTTGCGCGCGGCAGGTGCTGCCGGTCGTTTGGCGGAACTGTTATCGGAAGAGCCAGGCATTGCAGCGCCGGCCTCTCCTATCGCCTTACCGGAACCGCCGCGCGGCCAAATCTCTTTTGACAATGTTACCTTTGCATATCCTACGCGCCTGGAGACTTCGGCGCTCAAGAATTTTTCGCTGAAAGTTTCCCCCGGCGAGACCGTGGCTGTTGTCGGACCATCCGGCGCGGGCAAATCAACCTTGTTTCAACTGGCGCAACGCTTCTATGATCCACAGGGCGGCAGCGTACGGATTGACGGCGTCGCGCTGCCATCGGCCGACCCTGCGGACATTCGCGAGCGCATGGCGCTGGTGCCGCAGGATACAGTTCTATTTGCGGCCTCCGCCCGCGACAATTTGCGCTATGGCAAATGGGATGCGACGGACGATGAAATTTGGGCCGCCGCGCGCGCAGCCAATGCCGAGAAATTCCTGATGGAGTTGCCCGACGGGCTCGATAGCTTCATGGGCGAAGCAGGTACGCGTCTGTCTGGCGGTCAGCGTCAGCGCGTCGCGATTGCGCGCGCGCTGCTAAGGCAAACACCCATATTATTGCTGGACGAGGCGACATCGGCGCTGGATGCCGAAAGCGAGAAGTTGGTGCAGGATGCGCTGGAGCGGCTCATGCGCGATCGAACCACCATCGTCATAGCCCATCGGCTGGCAACCATCCGGTCGGCAGATCGCATCATCGTGATGGATGAGGGGCATATTGTCGAGCAAGGCGATCATGACAGCCTGATTGCCGACAATGGTCTCTACGCAAAGCTTGCAGAGCTCCAATTTAATGGCGGCGAGCAGTCAAAGGCAGCTGTGACTGTCTGAGGCGACGCACCCAAGACTATCGTTATGTATTTGGCACCGGGTATATGCTCCCGCGTCACAAGGCTGTCCTTGGCATTTTGTTGCAGATTATGGCTCAATGGGCTTGCCGCAGGACCTAGCTCTGGCGCTCTGCGTCGCTTTATGGTTCGGGGGCAGAAAGGGAAGGCAGCTCTCTTTGTGATCCTGATGAAGGCAGAACGAGCAGCGCCAAGAAGCCTATCTACGGTCGCCATATTGAAAGCATAGACACCGTCTATCAGCCGAATGATCACAATCAAACAGTCTTGATATGCGCCATAAACGCATCGCGCTATCGCACGAAAAAGGCGATGGATCGCTCCACCGCCTTTTGAATTTAATATCAACCGCTCTTAGTTTGGCAAACGTGCTGCCTTGCCAAAGCTGCTATATTGTTCGTTACCAACAAAACCAAATTTGGTCACGCCGCTATCTTTAATCTCCGCGAGAACGCGGTCGACCGTCAGATAAGCGCTCACCGGATCGGGCTGGAACTGAAGCTCAGGCTCAGGAACCATCGATTTGGTCTGTGCAAGATATTGTTTGATCTGCTGCAATGAAACGGGCTGATCATTCCACAATATCTGGTTGGTTGGTGTGATACCCAACCGGTTTTTCACCGGGTCAATCGGTGGTGGTGGTGGTGGATTTGGATCGTCCACCGGCAAGTCCAGTTTTACCGCGTGGGTCTGGACCGGGATGGTGATGATGAACATGATGAGGAGAACGAGCAGGACGTCGATCAACGGCGTCGTGTTCATTTCCATCATCGGCTCGCCATCATCGCTGCCGCCGCTCATAGCCATTAGTGCGTCTCCTTAAAAATTCTAAACTTGATGCCGTATCAGGCTATTCAACTGCAATCGGTGTCGACAAAAACCCGACCTTGGCAAAACCCGCGCGCTGCATGGCAAATATTGCGCCGCCAATGCACCGGTAAGGGGTGTTGATGTCACCACGGATATGCACTTCCGGCATATCTTCTGGTGTCATATTTTCTACACCGCCAAAGGCTTCGATCTGGTTTTCTAACTGGGTCACTGCTCTTTGCACCAATTCGTTGGAATCAATCGGCGTCGTGTTCCAATAGATCCGGCAATTACCACCTGGATTAGCGCCGGAATATTCCGGGTCACCAGGATCGCGTCCTGCTGAATCTGTTGTCGTAACAGCGAGCAAAACATTTTCCGGTTTGGTTGTCGTCACTTCAAACGGTAGAACCGGCAGATCCAGCTCCACTGTCTGGATCACCACTGGAACGGCGATCAAGAAAATGATCAGCAAAACCAGCATAACGTCCACCAGCGGGGTCGTGTTAATGTCCGATAGAGGAGTTTCTGCTCCACCGCCGTCCCCAACATTCATCGCCATAAGATTCTATCCTCTCAAAAATATGCTTTATCGAAAAAATAGGACAAACCTAAATCCTCGAAAATCAGGAGCTGCCACGCCGTTTGCCGGAATTTCAAAGCTTCGGCAAACGGCTGTGGCTAACGCCTTACTTCTTTGCAGCAACCGGTTTCGCTGCTGGAGCGGTCGCAGGCTTGGTTGGTACGCCGCCTTTGTTAAGAGCTGGCTTCACAGCACCGTCTGATGAGATATAACCGAGAACGTCGTTCGAGAAGTCGCTGAGATCTTCCGCGATGCGCTTGTTACGACCCTGCAGCCAGTTATAGGCGAGAACGGCAGGAACAGCCACACCAAGACCCAGTGCGGTCATGATCAAGGCTTCACCAACAGGACCAGCAACAGCATCAATGGATGCCTGACCAGCGATACCGATTTTGATCAGTGCGCGATAAATGCCGATAACCGTACCGAACAGACCGATAAATGGCGATGTAGCGCCAACCGTTGCAAGCCATGGAAGACCCGTAGCCAGTTTGGAGTTGATCAGTCCCTGCGAGCGATGCAGCGAACCGTGCAGCCAATCATGGGCTTCGACTGGGTCAGTCAAACGCGCGTGATCTTCTTCTGCCTTGATGCCATCGTCAACAATCTGACGATAAGCGCTGTTCTTGTCGAGTTTCGCAGCGCCTTCTTTCAAGCTGTTGGCTTTCCAGAAAGAAGCCCGAGCCGCCTGGCCTTGCTTCATGACCTTGTTCTGCTCGAACAATTTGGAAAACAGGATGTAGAAAGAAGAAACGGACATAATTGCCAGCACGCCAAGAACGAACCAAGCGATAACACCGCCCTGTTCCATTGCTTCCCAAAAACCAAATGCGTTCTGCGGTGCGGTTCCACCGGCTGCCAAAATTTCAATAAACATTATATATTCCCCTCAAGGATAGATTAAGCTTCAAAAAGGTTACAGCTAGGAGGCACCAGCGCCTCACAGCTGCGGTGTACTTATTTCGGTATCTGCCAACGAACGCGACTGGACCAAGTGCCTGTCGTTTCATTGCCTTGCGCATCAAGCGATGGACGGAAACGTCCTCGACGCTGGATATTTTTACAAGTTGCAGCATCCAAGTCGCTATGACCACTAGACCCCGTAATCTGACAATCTGTCACACGGCCATTGGGACCAACCGTTACCCGGAAAGCAGTTGTACCTTCCCGTTCTTCGCGCAAGGCCCGAGATGGATAGTCATTCGCGTTTGCCCAGTTACCCGGGTTTCCACGAGGTTCAGGATTTGCCCGTTGCGGCGGTGGTGGTGGCGGTGGCGCCGGTGGTGGAGCCGGCGCAACTGGCGCAGGCGCAGGTGGTGGTGTTCTCACCTGGGATACCACAGGCCGCGGCGCTGCCGGTGGAGCCACGATCGGTGGTGGTGTTACCACTGGTGGCGGTTCAATCGGTTGATCCGGCGGTGGTGGAGGTGGTTCCTCAATCTCTTCCGGTGGTTCTTCTTCTTGGATATCGATCATATCAAGCTCTGACGCCACTTTCTTGACCGCACTATAGGCGAGGCCAGTGACCAAAGCATATCCAAACAGCGCGTGAATAAGAACGACAAGAATAATGGATACGATCTTGCTCGAACTCATTTGTTGTTGGTCAGCATAAGCCATTCAGAAATATAACTCCTTTTCTTCCCTAGGGAATCGAAACCTCGCAAAAGATTTTTATCGAGAACTGCCGGAGTGTAACCCGCACCAATCCCTAGATTCCCCACGACAGCTTTTCGTTGCGATGCAAGCCGTCTTAAAAATGTTTTAACGCGGTAGTTGGGGTCAGGCAATCGCTTTGTTAGTTCAGGGTTGATTAAGCTGTCAAAAACACAAGATGCCGCGTAGAGAATAGTCTCTCGAAAGCGGAAAATTACAGGATAAACATGCACCCCATACCCTATATAATCATCGGCATGCTAATGGCGCTAACAGCCTGTTTTCCTGCTTTTTCGCAAACCAATCCAGATAGTGACCCTTTGCAATATGCGGATCTCGCTGACCTTAGTGTCAATGCGCCATTGATCGCCCATGTTAAGATCAAAGAAGCTATTAAAGTTGATCCAAAACGGGTCACCAACGCTCCGGCAGGAACGCAAAGATATTATATCGTGGCGACAACCAACGCGCTGATTCGCGGTCAGGGAGGTATACCGGAAACGATTCGCTATGTGATTGATTTGCCAGTGGATGAACGCGGGCGAGCGCCCAAGATAAAGAGGAAACCATTTATCATTTTCGCCCGGAATTTGACGGGTTCCACCGGTGATATTCAACTGGCCGCGCCGGATGCACAGATTGACTGGACACCTGCCCGCGACCAGCGGGTGCGGTCCCTGGTCAGAGAAATTGTCGCTCGCGATGCGGCGCCCGCCATCACCGGAGTCGGTAGCGCTTTTCACGTTCCCGGGACCATTATCGGCGAAGGTGAGACACAGATTTTCCTGGAGACCGTTACCGGTGATCCTGTTTCCATCACCATATTAAGCCGGGACGGCCAAAAGAAAGTCTGGGCAGTGTCGCTCAGCGAGATAGTCGATGAAGCCGCACGCGCACCGGTGCGAAATAGCCTATTATGGTATCGGCTGGCCTGCTTCCTGCCAAAATCACTGCCAGAAGAAGCGCTGGCTGGCGATTCGGCGTCCAATTCCAATCAGGCGCGCCGCGATTATGATCTGGTGATCCAGGATCTGGGCAATTGCCCGCGCACCCGCCCTCCAGAATATCGCGCTCGCTGATCCTGCGTTGTATAAATTATTCGGACAGCTTGAAAGACAGGCTGGCATTATAATGCCGCAACGCTATTAAACGGGCTTAATCTCTCCACCATTTATCATATCAGCCCGAATTCAAGGTTTCTTTCATCATGACAACACCTCTCCGCATCGCTTTGGCTGGCCTTGGGACTGTAGGATCAGGGGTCATCCGCCTGATCAATGAAAATGGCGCAATGATTGCCCAGCGTGCGGGACGACCCATTTCGATCGTTTCAGTATCCGCCCGCGACCGGAATCGGGATCGCGGGGTTGATCTCAGCCCTTATAAATGGGCCGATGACACGCGCGATTTGGCCGCCGATCCTGATGTTGATTGCGTGGTTGAAATGATCGGAGGCTCTGACGGCCCTGCCCTCGACCTTGCTCGCAACAGCCTGAAGCAGGGCAAGTCTTTTGTCACGGCAAACAAGGCGATGATTGCCCATCACGGTATGGAACTTGCCGGATTGGCCGAAAACCAGAATGTCGCGTTGAAATATGAAGCCGCGGTTGCTGGCGGCATCCCGGTCATCAAAGGCCTGCGGGACGGGGCGTCGGCCAATCATATTGAGCGTGTCTATGGCATCCTGAATGGCACCTGCAACTATATCCTGACCACAATGGAAAAACATGGCAGTGATTTTGATGCGGTATTAAAGGATGCCCAGGATCTGGGTTATGCCGAGGCCGATCCGAGCTTTGATATCGACGGTGTTGATGCTGCGCATAAGCTTGCGATCCTCGCCGCCCTTTCTTTTGGAACGGCGGTGGATTTTGATGGCGTCGAAATTGCCGGCATTCGTGATATCATGGCGGCCGACATCGGGCAGGCAAAGGCGCTCGGTTATCGCATTCGCTTGCTGGGCATGGCGCGGATAGACGACGGAAAATTATTTCAACGGGTTAATCCCTATCTTGTCCCCGAAAGCCACCCGCTCGCTCATATCGACGGATCCACCAACGCGGTGGTTGCCGAAGGCAATTTCTCTGGCCGATTGATGTTTCAGGGCGCCGGCGCCGGCGATGGCCCCACGGCATCAGCCGTCGTAGCCGACCTGATTGATATCGCCCGCGGTGATTGCGGGACCGCCTTCGCCATGCCAGCACAGGAAATGGCCGCTAGCGAGCGCGCCGAAAGCGGCAATCGTACGGGCAAAAGCTATATCCGTTTTGTTGTCGCCGATAAGCCAGGCGTTCTGGCAGAGATTACAGCCGCCATGCGGGATGCGGAAGTGTCGATCGAAAGTCTGATCCAGACAGAAAAAACCAACGAAGGATCGGTGTTAATTTCCATGGTAACCCACCAGAGTCTGGAACGGGATGTCATTCAGAGCCTTGAAAAACTCTCTGACTCCAGCAGCCTCCAAGGCGCGCCAGTGGTCATGCACCTCTTGAGCGATGAGGACTAAACAGCCGCACTTCACTCTGGCTCGTTCGCCTTGATCTGCACCTGTTTGACATAATCCTCGTCCGGCACAGTCGGCTTAATGACTCGCCACAACCGACCAGCTGGACCACCCACACCGCCACCTGCTCCGCCAAAAGAAACGGTAACCAATGACAATCCTTTGAAACATTGGCGTTCACTGGCGTCTATATAGCAGCGCCCGGTATTGACATATTCCGCATTGCCGTTGGGAATAAGTTCACGAATCCGATCACCGTTTGCCAGAAGTTCCGGAAACGGCAGACGATATTGGCGGTTCACATCAAAAGCCGCACAAACCACAATCTCGTCAGGGTCAGAATTTTTCAAACATCCATCAGCGTCAACAGCAACCAGTTGGCGGGCATTGTCGATCAGCTGATCCGTCCGGTCATCTGTCCCTATTTGGGCATGGGCCGTCTCGAAAACCGTGCCGGAAGTCAGGATTAAGGACAAGATTACAAGGCTTCTCGACATTGTCATATCGCTCCCCTATCGAGAGTCCCAAATTGGCCCCTATAGAAGGACTAAAGATTCAAATGCCTAAATCAAGTGATATTCTGGAACGCGTCCTCGTACTCGAAATGGTACGTGTAACCGAGGCCGCCGCCGTTTCTGCAGCCAAATTGATTGGCCGTGGTGATGAAAAGGCAGCTGATGCGGCGGCTGTTGAAGCGATGCGTGCAGCATTGAACGGTCTCAATATCTGCGGCACTGTGGTCATTGGTGAAGGCGAACGTGACGAAGCTCCCATGCTGTTTATCGGGGAGAAAGTCGGACGTGGCTGTGAAGGCGAATCACCGGAAATCGACATTGCTCTCGATCCGCTTGAAGGCACAACAATTACTGCCAAGGCCGGGGCCAATGCTCTGGCGGTGCTTGCCATTGCCGAAAAAGGCAACCTGCTGAATGCACCCGATGTTTACATGGACAAACTTGCAGTAGGGCCGGGCTATTCAGACGATATTATCGATCTCAATAAATCGGTCACTGAAAATGTAACAGCCGTTGCCAAAGAGAAAGGCGTTGATCCAGCCGAAATTATTGTCTGTGTTCTCGACCGGCCTCGCCACGAAAAGATCATTTCCGAATTGCGGGAAATTGGCTGTGGCATCATGCTCATCCCTGATGGCGATGTCGCGGGTGTCATTGCCACGACCGACGAGGAAACCACGGTCGACATGTATATGGGCAGCGGCGGTGCACCCGAAGGCGTACTGGCCGCAGCAGCGCTGCGCTGTGTCGGTGGACAATTCAAAGGCCGACTGACCTTCCGCAATGATGATGAGCGTAAACGCGCCCATAAATGGGGCATTGAAGACCTCGACAAAATTTATGACCTCAAAGAACTTGCCAAGGGCGATGTCATTTTTGCAGCCACAGGCGTCACAGATGGATCCTTGCTGGAAGGCGTCAAGAAACGGCGCAGCGGTGTCATGACCACTGAGAGCGTTGTAATGCGGGCCTCATCCGGAACCGTGCGCTGGGTAAAAAGCGAGCATCGCGCCTAATCTATGATGGGTGGCACTCTCAAACCGTTGGTGGCTCGCCTAAGACCACTGATATTGGGCCTGCCACTATTGGCTGCCGCCTGTATTTCACCGGTCGACTATGGCCCAATCCGGCATGCCGACTATGTCGCCGACGGACGATGCGATCCACCGGCCATTGGCGCCGCAGACGATATCCCCGATGCCGCAGAAAAACCGTTTTTTGTCGTCACCAGCCGGCTGCCCGATTGCCGCGCCGATGATGTAAAGCTGCTCAACCATCGCGGCGACAAAGTCCGCTTTGGTCGCTTTGCCGCTCCGCAGGACGTGCTGGATGAGAAAGGCAAGGCGGACGGGCAACGCATTCCGTTTGCGCTTTCCAACGAGAACCAGTGGTGGGAGAATCTTGCCAAGACCATGGGCAATCGCGAAGGCCGTGTTCTGCTCTATGTTCATGGTTATCGCGAGACCTTCTTCACCAGTTCCCGCGATGCCGCCCAGATTGCGCGGCTGACCAATTTTACCGGTCCCGTCATTCAGTATAGCTGGCCCTCCCAAGGGCAGTTGCTCAAATATGCGGTTGATGAAACCAATATGTACTGGGACGAGCGCAACTTCCGCAAATTTCTGATAAAACTGGCCCAGCAGCCATGGACCAAGGAAATCGTCCTGGTTTCGCATTCGCTCGGCGCGCGATTGGTATTACCGGCAGTGGAATTTGTCGATCGCAACAGCTCCAGCGCGGACTCCAGCAATATCTCCAATATCATTCTCGCTTCCCCGGATGTCGACCGGCAGGATTTTGAGCGTGATGTCGCAGAGGAAATACTCTCCGCCCGGCGTGTGAATAATGACCGGCGGATCACCGTCTATGCCTCGGCCAAAGATTCCGCCTTGTCCCTTTCCGACGACGTCCACGGATATCCTCGCTTGGGCTTTCCGCGTTGTTTTGATCCGTTCAAAGCGGCGGAACTTAGAGAAAAAGGCCTTCCAGAACGCTGTTATGCGATGAAGTCGCGCTATGATGTGCCCCCTGAAAAAAGCGGTCTGACCATCGTCGATACCACGGCCGTGAGCGAAGGCCGTGTCGGCCATAGCGACTATCTTCGCAGCGCCGCTGCTTGTCGGGACTTCGCTGCTGTTGTGAATGGCGAGCGTGGGGCAATCAAGGGGCGTGAGCCAACCCATTTGTCTTATGTATTCGCGCTCCCCGCCCCGGCGAAGGATGAGGAGCCGGACCATCTGTCAGTCTGTCGCCGCGAAGTCGAATGAATGGCACAGAGCTCGGATAATCTTGGCAGGCTGCTAGAAGATGTCCGGGCCTGCACTATTTGTGAGGGCCTGCCGCTTGGTCCCAGTCCTTTGCTGCAAGCCGGATCAGCCGCCAGAATCCTGATCGCAGGCCAAGCTCCTGGTAGCAAAACCCACGAAAAAGGTCGGCCATTTGATGACCAAAGCGGGAAGCGTCTGCGCTCTTGGCTTGGGGTGACCGAAGACCAGTTTTACGATCCCGGTCTGTTTGCCATCATTCCCATGGGCTTTTGTTTCCCCGGAACCGGCAAAGGCGGTGACCTTCCGCCCCGCCCCGAATGTGCGCCGCAATGGCGGCGGCGATTGCTGGATCAATTACCCGATATCGAACTGACTCTCATCCTCGGTCAATATGCGCTCGACTGGCATCTTGGAGATACCAAATCCAAAACGCTCACCGGCACGGTCGAGCGGTGGCCAGAATTTTGGCCAAACGCAATGCCCTTGCCCCATCCCAGCCCGCGCAACATTCGTTGGTTCAAGGCCAATCCGTGGTTTGAGGCGGATGTCATTCCGGTGTTGCAAAAGCGCGTTGCGCCACTGATCAAAAAACACCCATAGCCAGACCAGCGGCCAGCGTAGCCCCGATTTCAGAGCAATGTGCTGTGTCCGCATCGTCAATTGTCTTGGGGGCCAATATCGCCTCTTCAGTCTGCGCGTGCGTACAAATAATCGGCGTGTCGATCACTTTTTTGAGCCGCCAGCCGGTCGCAATCCGTTCCAGTTGTTTACGCGCATTGTCACCATCCGAGCCTGCGCAAATCATCGCAGCATACGGACGGCCCTCAATCTGCCCCAACAGGGGATAATAGCAACGATCGAAAAAGGCTTTCATCACGCCGGCAATGGCCGCCAGGTTTTCCGGCGTCGCGAAAATATAACCGTCTGCATCGAGCATATCGGCAGGATCGCAATCTTCAGCCCGCAGCAACCGGGTCGTGATATCTTGCTCCCCCCGCGCCGCTTTGGCTGCGGCTTCGGCCATTTGCCGGGTACCACCGGTATAGCTGTAATAGACGATAAGCAGGTTTTTCATCGCGCCCGTCCTAACAGCGATCAAAGCAATTGTCAGCGGACCATGGTTCGCGCATAGCAGCAGGCATGAATGCAGTTCTCAATGTCACCCAATCGCTATCCGGCCAGACATGGCAATGGCGCAGCACCAGTGCCGACGCACGTGACCCCGGCTTTCAACCCGATGATCTGGTCACCCAGCTGCTGCTCGCGCGCGGTGCCACGCGTGAAACGCTCGACATAAACCGCGATCCAACGATCAGAGGCTTCATGCCCGATCCGTCGGTTTTTCGAGATATGGATGTTGCCGCCGAAAGGCTCGCAAAGGCTGTTCTGAACAAGGATAAGGTCACGGTTTTTGGCGACTATGATGTCGATGGCGCAACCAGCGCCGCCCTCCTTATCCGCTTGTTCCGCGACCTAGACCTGGAAGCCGGCTATTATATCCCTGATCGCCTGATGGAAGGTTACGGCCCCTCGGGCGAAGCATTGGTCAAGCTGGGCCAGCAAGGTTCTGATTTGGTAATCACCGTAGATTGCGGTGCGATGGCCTTTGAAGCCCTTGATATGGCCCATGCTGCTGGCGTTGAAGTCATTGTGGTCGACCACCATAAATGCGCTGCCGAGCTGCCCAAAGCCAGCGCCATGGTCAATCCCAATCGTCTCGATGAAAGCGATGCTGGCGCCGAACATGGGCATCTCGCTGCGGTCGGAGTGGCGTTTTTGCTGGGCGCGGCTCTCGTTCGCAATTTGCGCAGCAAAGGTTTCTTCAAGGATCGCGCGGAGCCAAAATTGCTTGAACTGCTCGACATTGTCGCTCTCGGCACCGTTGCCGACGTCGCCCAGTTGCGCGGGCTGAATCGGGCTTTTGTTGCGCAAGGGTTGAAAGTATTGGCAGGACGCAAGAACACCGGCCTCGCCGCCCTGATCGACGCCAGCCGTTTAAAGCGCGCCCCGATTTGCTCCGATCTCGGCTTTGCCTTGGGACCAAGAATCAATGCCGGTGGCCGGGTTGGGAAATCCGATCTGGGTGTCCGCTTGCTGACAACGCAAGACCCCGAAGAAGCGCAGAAAATATCGGCAGAACTGAATCATTTTAACGAGGAACGCCGGGCCATTGAGGCCTATGTGCTGGAAGAAGCAGAGGCCATGTGCTCCTCTCAGCAGAATCAGGCCGTCGCGGTTTTGTCAGCAAAAGGCTGGCATCCCGGCGTCATTGGCATTGTCGCGGGTCGGATAAAGGAAAAGCTGGGTCGCCCCGCGATTATCATTGCCGAGGATGATGAGGGCATCGGCAAAGGATCGGGGCGCTCCATTTCGGGCGTCGATCTGGGGGCCGCCATTATCGCAGCGAAAGACCAGGGCCTGCTCATTGCAGGTGGTGGTCACGCCATGGCAGCGGGCGTCACTATCGATGCATCCAAAATTAATGCGTTCAGCGAATTTCTGAATGATCGGCTGGCCGACACTGTCGGTAATGCGCAAGCCGGAAAGGCTTTGCTGCTCGACGCCGTATTGTCGCCAAAAGGGGTCAATCCGCTCTTCGTTGAGGCTATGGACGGCGCCGGGCCCTATGGCATGGGTTGGCCGGCACCGCGCATTGCCGCCGGGCCGGTACGGATTGTCAAATGCGACATTGTCGGGAAAGACCATGTCCGCATGATCGTGGCCGGGGATGACGGTGGCTCGATCAAGACCATCGCTTTCCGCGCCGCCGAAACAGATTTGGGTCAAACCTTGCTCAGCGCCCCGAAGAACCGAAAATTATGGATTGCCGGGCGGGCCAAGATCGACGATTGGGGCAGCCGTCCTGCCGCCGAAATCCATCTGGAAGACGCCGCTTGGGTCGATTAGTCTCCTGCGTTCAGAAGGGCATAAAAAATATCCGACAATATCCCCGCAAACCGCCCAAAAGGGGTTGACCAAAGCGCGCGATACCCCTAATCGCCCAATCTCGCTGATCAATGATGCCTTTGGGCATTGGTACGGCCCCTTCGTCTAGCGGTTAGGACGCGGCCCTTTCACGGCTGAAACACGGGTTCGATTCCCGTAGGGGTCACCATTTTGATTTGTCATAATTTTTTCTCCTTACTTGCCATTTCGTCCCCCTTTTAAGGGTAGGACGTCCCCCCTTGTGACTCTGCTCGCCACACCTTCTGCGACCATGAGAATACGTTTCCGTTTGGTGTAATGCCGCACCGTCGGCGGCGTCATGCCACAGATGGAGCCGATCTGATTATCGCTAAGCCCTAATTCGGCAAGATAGCAGGCCGCATTTTTGCGAAGGCCGTGGAAACTGTATAGCTTCGGCTTACCATTGCTCAAATATGTTGGTGAACCGATTTCAGCCATGAGCCTACGCATTCTTTCTTGAATCGCCTTCGGACTACTGAATGGGGATCCACTTCTGTCGTAGAGCACGGTAAGAGATCGTCTGGGAACTTTCTCTATTTCCGCAAGCCACAAAGGATGCATGGGAACGGCAACTCCGACGCCTTTGTCCTTTTTACCCACCACTTTTGCTGTCACAAATTGCATCATTTGACCATCATGCCAACTATGCTGCATTCGGATGACGTCGCCTACTCTTGCGCCGCTGCAAAAACCGGTGATGATCGCTAGACGCATCATCGGGCTTGCGACATCCAAAGCTGCCCGCAATACTTCTGTCGGCCAAGGCTCATGCTCACCGGTATCTAGAGGTTTGATGCCAATCGCAGGATTGTCATCACGCCAAGAGTTCTCAACCGCATATTTCATCAATGACCGAAACGTGCTCAGCCAGTTATTCGCTTTTCCTGGCTTATCGAGATAGCGGTCACGCATTTTTCGCACATGGGGATTCTTGCATCCACTGACGGTTCGATGACCGTCCTCACTCTCGATCATTGCCAAATAGCGTGCTTTATTACGTTTTGTTTTTGGTGATTTAATGAGCTGGTATTCGGAGCTCTTTCGATAATCGATGACCAACGCCGCCATTGTATCCGCAGCGACGCGTCGCCTCTTGTTTTCTGGTGAAGATACTCTTTGATACTCAACGGCAAAATCTGGGTCATCCAGTTCCGGTAATCGAATATAGGTGTCTCTACCCGCTACTTTTCGCCGAAAATAGATACGGCCTTGCTTTTGACAGATGTTTTTTAGCGAAGATCTGCCCACGTGCTGTCCTCACTTGACTGGAAATTTGTGTAGCCGAATTGAGCGGCGATATGCCTGTCCAATTGTATCCGTGACCAAAATTTGAGAGAGCCATCCTGTATCGGCTGAGGATATAAACGATCAGCAACTCTCGTGCGAAAAGTAGACTTGCTGACGCTCATGTAAGCGGCTGCGCTATCTTCACTAAGTCTCGCTGGCCAGGTTGGTAATTTGCGGAGATCTTTCATGGCCTAGCTTGATTTCTTGACTGGTATGGGATCCACCATGTTCGCTGTAACGAACTCTTCCAGTGCTCCTGACGGAATGTAAAGATTGGCTCCGATCCTGAGGTGCCTTAGTTTCTTTTGAGCAATTAATGTCCGAATGCGCCTTTCAGGCCACCCGCAACGTTGAGCTAATGCTCTTGGGCTCTCGAATTGTTCCATGTCTTATTCTTGGCTCCCATGCTAACTGCTGCTACATTTATCCAAGAATCACATCATTGGTACAGAATATGATACTTTGGACTAAATTATGAAACCATACGAGAAGGCATGATGTCAATAGGAAAAAGGATGGCCGAGGTTCGCGCGGCCGCTGGTCTCAATCAGATCGACTTTGCCGAGCAGCTATCAGTACCCAAAAGTTCCTACAAAAATTACGAGCGCGGAGCCTTCGATCCCCCTCTCAGTCTGATCATGCAGATTTGCGAAACCTACGCGGTAGATGCGAACTGGATCCTTTTTGGCAAAAGCAAACCGAGCAACAAGGATCTCGACAAAATTTCCGACAGCATAGAACGCGCCTTCTCTTTTTTGTCGGAAGAGGGTCTAGAGTTGAATGCGAAAAACACCAATAAAGCGGTGGCGGTGATATTGAACCTTCAAGATGAATCAGATTTGGACAAAAGTTCGGTCGATCCATTGTTGAAGAAATTAGTGGCGGAGTAAAACGGTGAAATCACGAAGAGAACCCAGAGAAAAAGAAGCTTTACGCGAAGCGTTCAAAAATGAAAAACGCGAGACCGAGAGCCCTGATCGAGCTCAGCATTCGTTCTTTGAGACACTTAAGCCAGAGAATGCATATGTAGTTGTGATCCTGAAATACCTAGCCATTATCGTAATCGCGCTCCCTTTGGCTCTGATTATTTTCGTAAGTGAATATCAACCAGATTGGGGTTCCACGGCTATCCCGTTAGCATTGTTGGTAGGAAGTTTGGCAATTGTCGCAATGATGGCGGTCGAACGGATTGAAGGTCTAGTTGGTCGATGGAGGTTAGTGTTGCCCTGGGAGAGCGGATCAATCTCTCATTTGCGAATTTCCGTTTTGCATTTTTTTCCAGCTAAATCACAAATACACTAAGGCGGTCTTCAATTGGGCGCCCAAAAATATAACGAATTGCTGAAATGACGCTTAGTGAATTCACAGCGAAATGTTACAATTCCGGACTTAATTAGGCAGCCTCCTTCAGTATAAAGACGTCAATCGTGGGCGATTCAAATAGCCTTCTGCCCAGTTTCGAGATCGTCTATCCAATTTTCGAGTGCCTTAATCTCGTCCTCAATCTGCTGCAGTGTTGGAGCCTGTGGATTGAGTTCGTCGGAAGCCTGATGCGGGAGAACGGAGCAATGGCGACGAAATTTTTGTTCCTGTTTCGCATATCGAAACGATGAAGCATATCGACTCGATCCGCGTTCACCCGAATAAATAGTCACACCGAATAGGGCATAATAGCACCCCTCAATTTGCAGCTATCCTTATTGCCTTCGCGTGGTGATTTAATCTCAGAAAAGCCAAGATTTCTAACACTTAAAAAATCGGTTTCGTTCCCCCTTGAAAGCAAATTTTCTTGTCAGCATTGTCAGCCTAGGAATTCTGCGGCTAGAGGGGTGGTTGTCAGCATCGCTGACAAATTTGTCAGCGATGCTGACAGGCTAAGCCACTGAAATACAAATAAAGCTGGCCCAACCATGGGCCCGTAGGGTGTGCCACTTTTTACAACTCCTGCTTACTGTCCCTGGATCGCCTGATTTTGACGTCTTAAAAGAACTTCAAAACAGCGTGCGTTTGCCGCAACCGGATCGTTTAAGTTTTGGATGCAGCTGAGAAGCTGATATTGCAGTTTAGATTACTAGGTAGAGATTGTTGATAAGGATCGTTGAGCTTTCGTTTTCTGATGCCCTGTTCCTGGAAAAATTTGTCCGCGCGTCCTCTAGCTTCCAGTATGCGTGCAAACGCCTCGAGCATTTTTATCATTTTACTCTGCCCTCGCCCAGCAACGCAAAAATAGATACCTCGTTGATAGTCGCTCCAGTCGTCAGAAAGTATATTTGATAAAATGGTTTTACCTTCATTCGGGCATCGTATGGTTAGCCGCATAGCTTCGATTAGCTCTTGAACAGCAAAATAAGCGTCATCTAGGCCTATTCCGAGAGTCAGATTCGCCATTGCCCGCATTTCGTGATCTTGATGCTCTCTGGCCGTATCCTGGAGGATTAGATCTGGATCAACCGGCTCTGTAAATAATTTGCCAATCATGATCTCAATACCTCCGCGCAGTTCTGATATTCTGACCAGCATCATTCATTGAGGCTGCCTGAAAACAGTCCACGCTTTCTCTGCGGGAAATGGGCCGACCCGTTCGCTTACGTGAATAAAGCGCCCATCGCTTTCTCAATACCTGCTGGCGCTTACTACCGATAAGGTCGAGTTGGATTTGAAGTAACGTCTTTGAGGCTTTTGTGTCTGGCCTGATCAGCACAATAAATAAAATTAGGGAAAACAGCATTCCCGCAAAACCAAGCGAGCCCATATCAAAACTAGCAATCGCAACCAACGACATGGCCTGGACGCTGAAAACGGTTATCACCATCTGCATGTCATAAATATCAATCAGCGCCACGATCTTGCGGCATAATGTTGCAATCCAGCAGAGCATGCTAACTCTCTTCCTTCTTTCTACCCGTAAAACCAGGCAAAAAACGGGTGAGCCGAAAATAGTTACCCCCAGGAAACAGTTACCTTCATCTATCAAAGGTAACTGTTTCCTGGGCCAGATGGCGACGCGCGCCATCTAGTTCTGTACATACCCAACAATCGCCAGTTTACCGTTCAACTGATCAAAGCGCCACGCGCCGCTAATCTTATCATCTTTCCCATCAAGCCCTTTGATAAATATTTCCATCTCACAATTTTCGCCAGGCAAGTTGGTGGCAGGAATGCACCGTATGTTTTCGACATCTTCAACAGATGCTGTGCTTAACCAGCGCGAAAATCTTGCCGCATCGGCAGACTCATTAGCGGTTTTGTCGGTAGATGCTCCGTCGTCTTCTCTACCAAGACTGGCCGAAACGCTGCGGCGCAATTCCGCGCCTCTGCGAAAACTTTCTGCATGACTATCGAAAAACTCGGCTTTCTCAGCCCACTTCGCCTGCGCGGTTGGCCAGAAATCCTCAACCGCTGATTTATACTCCGCCTCACTCGGAGCGGAAGGTGCACAACCAACTGTGAGCGCTAAAATGGAAGTTAAATATAGGGATTTAGTCATAAAGCCTCCGAACGTATGAATTGGAGGCTGGCCCGTAACCGGGCGTTCGTAACTCCACGTTGCCACGGAGCGCCGCCACCTTTAGGCGGACCCTGGACATACGTGACGGCCACCCGGTCAGAATATCTGACCGGCGACAACATTGGAGGTTACGAAGCCTCACAGCCGGGATTTACCGATCTGCTTTTCGACAATGGCAAATATCGAGTCTGGGAGCAACGGAGAAATAGTTGTGGCTTCTGGGTTAACCGATGCAAATAGCTGAAGCAAATTTGTTCAGTAGCCTGAGGAATGTTTTCAATTTCTGTTATTGTCCGCGTTGAAAAAAACGTGCGCCGTATCGACTTGCCGCGTCATCAATTTTTTGATTGAATAGTATTTCCATTCCGTTCTCGGTCAGCTCGGCGCTTGCGCCTTTTGGCAACCAACGAGGCGGCTTCGCCTGGGGCATAGTACATTCTTCCGTCTCCGACGGCGCGCGCTTGAACAATCAATCCATTCGGCATGATATGCAAACGCTCCAGATCAGCACTGATAAGACGGCCTCGGAATACGAACCCCTCAAGCGGTTCTGCCTTCAGCCATTCATCGGCTTTCTGCAGGCCATCATCATAGTTATTTGAAAAATCGTAGCTTATCTTGCTGATAAACTCCCTGTCGATTTCATCTTTGCTTACCGCCCCAACCAGTTTGTTGAACAATCGGCTATTGGTGCGACTGACGACGGACAGATTGGAAATTCCAATAATCTTGTTAGCGAGATCCAGGCGCGGCCTCGCCAATATCCAGATCTTGCCCTCGACATCGCCAAGCCAGCTTATGGGTTCCTCGATGGTAAGACCTATCCCAATAGCAATTTTGCCGCCGTCAACACCAAAAACCTCAACATCGTTGAAACGGGCCTGAACCTCCGTTCCGTCTTCCATTTTGACAGTTTGAAATTCTCCAAGCTGCAATGCTTTTTCTATTGGCCTTTGAAATACAGAATAGGGGATGTGGAAAGGAACATGAACCCGGATTCCCTCGGGCGGCAGCGCCTTCATAAGATTTGGAAGAGGCGTGATTTCGGGGTCCTTTGGCCGACTGCCAAAAATTGTTTCCGTTTGCGCGCGTGCAGCAAGATTGACGATCAAACGACGGCCACGAACGGTATATCCAGCAAAACCGATTTGCTGCGGCGTAAAGCGTACCCAGATTTCCGGATCGGACTTGGCGCGAGCCGATGTGAAGCCTTCTGCCCAAATGGCTTGAGCCTTTTTCCGCGCATTTAAATTCCGGATGAGCTGCGGCAAGCGTTTCTCAATCTGCGCCGCGATTTTTCTGATTTCTGGATCAACGTGCGACGAAAATTCAATCCGTTGGTCGAGAACATCAATGCCGATCTTTTTGCCCCAGCTATAATCGACGTCAACTTTTGCCGATGGCTGCCAATTTCGGCTCAAGGATAGCTTTACGCGCATCGTCACCACTACTGAACCTGTAGCCGTTTCGCGCTTCACGATGCCGCCAATATTTTGGGCTTGAATGCGCGTGCTGACGGGAATGGAAATCTTAAGATGCTGCCCTGAACCGGTAAGACGAATGCGTCCACGTTCCACCTTGCCCACAAGGCGGCATGATATGTCCGGAATTAGCTTTGATTTGGTTTTGAGGCATATTTTTTGGGGTTCGTTAATGTCTGCCAACCGCCAAGGCACATCCTTATTCAAGGTGTTTTCGAAAATTTGCAAGTTGCCGCTGACGGGAATGAAGATGGTTGATATCTGGTCTTCCAGACGCACTTTCGTTTTAATTTTCGTCGGCTCAGGCGCAGACAGCGGTTCGTCAAATCCAGACAGAAATACCGCTATTGCAAGGATGGTCATTATTAGGACTACACCAAAACAGCCGAGGCCGATCTTGATTTTTCGACTTGAGAGATTGGGCATAGCTAGTCTCTGTTCTGGCAAACCAAATCGAACCTAATGCGCATTTTCCTGAGCGGCTCTCAATCTAATGATAAACTCGATCAGAAATGCTGTTGTAAGACTAAACAAGATCAGGCCGTTTGCGGCCATAAGCCCTGACAATAGCCGCCATTCTGGTCCGATCACGATGTCGCCAAACCCCAAAGTTGTGAACGACACGACCGAAAAATAGAGCGACGTCTCTAAATTATTGAACTGACCCAAAAGTAAAAACAGGCCAGCCCATAGCCACACTGCAACGCTGAGTGCAACAAGCATCCAAAGAACCATCGCGGTCAACGAAATCATGAGTTTTAGTATTTTGCGACCAGAGACTAGCCATTTCCCGGCATGTGTCAGCCCAATAGTCGCCGCTCCGACAAAACCCGCTGCGATGGCAACCGTCAGGCATATCAATGCCGATCCAATTAACAGTTGTGTGAACATAAGCCCCTAATCATATTTTTGTGATTGTTGCCGGAGAAATTCAAATCAGGCAAGTTGTCCGCATAATCGGTGGTGGGTCAGTTTGAAATCTCACTCTAGCGAAACGCGACGGCAAGTGCCATATTGGTCTTATGACTGACAAAAAGCCCAAGCGCCCACGCGACCCAAATCAGCTTGCGAAGCTAATGGTTGATATTGCTTCCGGCGAGGAAGAAGAAGCGGAAGAAACCAAATTGCAGAAACGCGCCGCGAAAGGTGGGAAAAAGGGCGGTAAAGCCCGCGCCAAGGCACTAACGCCCGCACAGCGATCAGAAATAGCGAGTATAGCCGCACAGGCGCGGTGGAAGAAAAAAGATTAACCCGCTTCCTTTGCTTCGCGCTCTAGCATTTCCAGCGCCTTCCGTTCCTCATAATCCTCTGTGAAGTCCATTTCAAATTGAATAGGCTCATCCTTCGGATAGGCGTGGTTCATGTGCTCAACGTCTGACTTTGCCCGATAAACGTCATTGACGATTGAATCACGCCGCTGCTTAACTGCCTTGCGTCGCAGCTGAGGGGTGCCACCGCTATCAATATCAAACCAAAGCGTCCGCTGTGCGCCGTTTTCCAAAATCGAGACACACTGTTTCGCACGGTAAGTCGTTCCTTCGTCATTTACCCTCAATACTTGCCGCAACGCGGTGGTTACGTCCCTGCGATATATTTTGTGCAAATCCTGAGGCCGCACAGTCAGGCGACCATTAGCTACTGCCCAATCAATAAAATCGTTGGGGTCGTTCGCTTCGTCACCTGTAATAGATTCCCATTCATCCCATGCTCTGGTGATTTGTTCGTTGTAGTTTGCCATTTTCAGTTCCTATAGTCCAACTTCTGCTACTTTTCCCCAACCATCCCTAAGCTGCCAGCCTAAAAATTGTTCATGCACCTTCGTTAAGTATCGCCGCAGAAAAGTGAACGCCCTTTCATCACCCTCTAGGTGGCGGCGGTGTTGGATTTGGCCGATTACAATAGCTGGGTGGATATGATGCCGGGCCGAAAAAGCCAGAACGTCTTTTTCTGAAATCCACTTTCCTTTTCGATTCATAAATGATGCCAGCTTGTCTTGCGGAATCAAAAACTCTGCTGCTGCCGCATCCGCTCTTTTTTCCTCATCCGGTAAGTCACTCTCGCTTCTGTCAGGTTCAAAAACATCCGGCGTGGAATATCCAACGTCTTTTCCATCTTCTTGCAAAACGTGCTCAATCTCATGGCGGAGAACAAAGCAAAGATTGTCAGCGCGATTCAGTCGCAAAGACAAGCCAATCACTGGCTGATCATCTAACCAAGTGCAAACGCCATCAATCTTTGACCCTTGCAGTGGCTCGACAAATACAGTTCTCACACCGCACGCTAGAAGCAGCGCCGGGATGTGGGCGAAATCGTCAATATCGAGCATGTGAGCGCGAATATCAGGTAGCGCATCTAGCAACTTTGCTTTGTCATACTGCGGTGCTTCGTTGTCTTTCGCGATCATTCTCACTCTATGCAGCCACGCCCATTGACTACCTATAATTTCATCATCGTAAGACGTCTTTTTGGCAGCGTGGCGCACTTCCTCACCGCCAAACAGCGGAATATTGTCAATGCTATTCGTATTGAAAAAACGCATCATCTGCACGTCGAGCAAATCCGCTTCCGTTTCTTCAATCCATCCGCGCTTCATCATCTCGCGGATAGGAAACTTTGAAACCCAACTAGCACGAGTGCGAACGCCGGGGTCCGGCTCCTTAGCTTTCTGCAAATCATACATTTTTTGCAGGTTCGCAAAAAATTCAGCGGGAACATCAAAAGCGTCACCGAGAGAATTTGCCAAATCTGGAGTGATTGAATTTTTACCCTTCAAAATCGGGTTTAGCTGTTGGGGACTCATCCCCAAAATATATGCAAGATCAACTTGCGTCCAACCACGCGCTTCCATCTCTTCCAAAATGAAAGTTCCTGGGTGGTCAATTTGGTTGGTTGCTCTGGCCATTAGTGGTAATCCTCAATCGACAAAATTGTAGCTTTTTGTGGTTCAACGTCGCTGTCCAGTTCAAAAACCATGCGGTATTTGTCATTCAGCCTGATGGACCTCTGACCTTCACGGTCGCCATTCAATTTCTCGTAATGCAAACTTTTCCAATTCCTTAATGTCCGATCATCGGTCGCCGCCCTCAAGACAGTCAGCTTTCGCCGCGTAGACTTGATGACAGCAACAGGAAGCCGCGTTGCGCCAGCATCGTCGGTCTCAATGAGTGCCAGCGCTGGGTCCGCAAACTCGATTTCCATAACCCCTTGTAAGGCAGCTGAATCCCCATTGCAACCCCCATTAACACATTATATTAAACTGACTGTTATGCTTGACTAAATGATAAAGGTCAGTTATAAAATTCTCATGAACAAGCTATCATCAAAAGAACGTGCCACAATCCTTCACATGCTTTGCGAAGGTAATAGCATCCGCTCAATCGTCCGCATGACTGGCGCAAGCAAAAACACCATTTCAAAATTGCTGATTGATGCTGGCAAGGCTTGCGCAGTTTATCACGAAGCTAATGTTCGCGATCTTCAAACGACCCGTGTAGAAGTCGATGAAATCTGGTCGTTCACCTATGCCAAGCAAAAGAACGTCAAAAAGGCGAAAGCCGCTCCCGCCAATTCTGGCGACACTTGGACGTGGACCGCGATTGACGCCGATAGCAAGATGATCGTTTCCTATCTGGTCGGTGGCCGCGATGCTGAATATGCAATGTGGTTCATGGACGATCTGCGTAGTCGCCTTGCCAACCGTGTTCAACTTACCAGCGATGGTCACAAATCATATCTTGAAGCTGTCGAGGGCGCTTTCGATGCGGACGTTGACTATGCGCAACTAATAAAAATGTATGGCAACGCGCCGGAAAGCTTTAAGGGCCGCTACAGCCCTGCCGATTGCACAGGCATCAAGAAACGCCGGATTGAAGGCCAGCCCGATAAAAGCCTTGTCAGCACGTCCTATGTCGAGCGCAACAACCTAACCATGCGGATGCACATGCGTCGCTTTACCCGCCTGACAAATGGTTTCAGTAAGAAGATTGAGAACCACGCCCACGCCGTTGCGCTTCACATGATGTATTACAATTTCGTTCGGATGCACAAAACGCTTCGTATGTCCCCAGCTATGGCCGCCGGCGTTTCCGATACGCTTTGGGAAATGGCCGATATTGTAAAGCTGGTTGAAAACGCTGAAAATGCCAAGCCAACCAAGCGCGGTCCATACAAAAAAGGCTAATTTGCGCGCAATCAACCTTGGTTCATTAGCTATTGACGGAATCGTAACACTTACCATATAGGCCATACACATACTTGACGTCTCGTTTAGAGGCGACCATCTTAAAGGCCTTCGCTACTTTTGTGGCGGAGGTCTTTTCTTGTGGGGGCCTTCATGAAAACTGCATTACTCGTTGACGGAGGATATATCCGTGCCTGCGCAACAAAAATAAAGAAAACTTACGATAATCAGTTGATTGATGATTTTTGCAATTCCTGCTTTGTAAAAGAGGAGTATCTCTTCCGCATACTCTACTATGATTCACCGCAATACAAAGGCACTGTGAACAAACCAGTTTCAGGAGACCCCACAAATTTCTCGTCGAGCGATAAGTGGTTGCGTGATCTGGCAAAGCTAGAAAGATTTGCAGTTAGGCGAGGAACGCTGGGGTTCCGAGGCTGGCGACCAAGAAGTACCCCCATCAAAGGCAAGGCTATGAAGGATGAGGATTTCTCGCCAATCTTTGAGCAGAAAGGCGTCGACATGCGGATAGGTTTGGATATTGCTACATTCTCCGAACGTCAAAGTGCTGAACGGATTATAGTCGTGTCAGGCGATACTGACATGATACCAGCAATGAAGCAGGCCAGAAAATCAGGAATTGAAGTTGGTTTAGTGCAATTGCCTAAACCAGCCTATGAACTGCATGACACGTTAAAAGCTCATGCTGATTTCGTGCGCCACATTAAATGGCCCTAATTTCAAACTGACCCACCACCGCATAATCTATCCGGCGCGACTGTGTTGCGTTGTTATCCGACAGAAGGGCAGACATGCGATTTTCTCAAAAAATCAACACCTGTAAGCTTCATTGATATTTGAAGATCATTTTAGAGCTCAAGGTAAGTAGCTAAATTCTCCCAAAGAAAGTGCCCGCAATGCGGCTGTGACGCGGTTATCAACACCGAGCTTTCGGTAAGATCGTTCCAGATGCGTAATCACGGTGCTTTCTGCGATATCCAGTATTTCGGCAACGACACCATTGCTTTTTCCCTGCGCTACCCAGGACAGAACCTCTTGCTCTCTTGGTGATAATTTTACTGGTCGGGGCAATTCAACCTGCAAGAGCGCGCAATATTGCAGATGGGCAAATTGACAGCAGCTTTGCAGCAGAGCGATATCGGCATCATCCATATCTGGTCTGGTTTTGCCAAAGCCTAAAGACACATAACCGTTTCGTCCGTTGGGTCCAAATACCGGAAGCATCAATCCTTCATCCACAGCAGCGGAGGCGGCCTCAAGATATTCCATTTCTTCTGGGCGCGGGGGTGAAGCATATTTCAATTCCCGCCACCAATAAGCCCTTGTTCCAGACATCACTTGCCGGATTGAAGGGTCGATCCCAATAAGGTTTTGTGACTCAAACCGGTCTACCAACTCCTTGGGAAAGCCAACGGAGATGACATTCACTGCTACGCCGTCCGAAGACCCTAATTGCGGCAGGTGATGATAGGCCACAGCCTTCAGGCGAAACAGCTTCGCATAACGTAGGCACAAAATGTTGAGGCTTCCGAATGACTGACATCGCAGCAAGTCTAGGTGAAAGGACGTCAAAAGCTCGGCAGTAAACTTTGCAGGAAGATTTCGCGTTGAATGCATAAGGCTAATCTAAACCAGTTTTTCCAGCAATTATAATAGATTATTCATAGGCGCAGTCTGACGGAACAAGCCAGTCTCAACCATTGGTCGTAAAATCCAAGCTGACTGCCGATTTACGTTACGTGCCTTTGCAGAAAAAGAAACATGGATCAGCACGGCATTCGGCCATCGCCAAGCATGGTCTCAAAATCTTGTCCTAAACCTACAGGACAATGAAAAATCAATCATGCTGCTACGTAAAACTACCTATCACCGTGAAGCGTCAAAACTATCGATGTAAGGATATGCTGCGAAAACGGCGTAAAAACATAGCCAAGACAGTGAACAGGAAGGATTGAAATGTTATCCTACAAGAGAATTTGCACAGGCTTGGCAGTTTCGTTCCTCACCGTCACTTTGGCTGCATGCGGAACTGCCACTAAATCCATTGAAAATTATAATCCATCGGTCAGCTTGCGGGGATTGACACAGGACCGGAGCGCCGAGCCTACTTTAGTCTATACTCGGACCGGTGCACCCAATCTTGGCAATTATGACAGCTTCATCATTGATCCGGTGCGGGTCAGCTATCGGGATGGCAGTATCAAAGGGCTGGACAAGGAGCAGGTGCGAAAGATGCAGCGCAAGTTGCGGGCGGAGTTGATCGCTGAATTGATTTCCGCAGATTACAATGTCGTCAAAAAACCCGGCAACAAAACCATGCGCATAAGCATGACGATCGCTAATCTGAAAGCGCCCTCAGCTGCGTTGAATGTGTCTAACGTTGTTCTACCATTTTCATTAAGCGTAGGCGAAGTAACCGTGGAAGGAATTTTCCGGCAGTCGGCAAAAAACCGGATTGATGCGGTGGTTGTCAACCGGGCACAGGGACAACGGCTGATGAACAAAAAGCCATGGTCGACTTGGGCGGATGCAGAACAGTCTTTCAAAGAGTGGGCAAAAGGTATTCGAAAAGCTGTCGATCGGGCGCATGGTAAGTAACCATCTGATATGATAGTCCTATTAGCGGCACTCGACTCGACGAACAAAAAAATTGATCCCTAGGGTCAAATCGAAAAGGGGATAGCATGAAGCGTTATCGATATTTAGGAATTGCACTGGTTCCTGCACTGGTGCTCGCTGGCGTGCAGCCGGTAGCTGCGCAGGATCGCTACAGATACTGTCAGCAGCGGGCCTCGGAATTTTCCGGATATAACGGGCGGGTTCCCGATCGTTACCTTCCTGGCGGCGCTTTGGAAGGGGCAGCCAAAGGCGCTGCGGTTTCCGGTATTGGCGGTTTGATCTTTGAAAAGAATAAGAAAAAGCGGAAGCGCAATGTCAGGCGCGGCGCAGCGATTGGCGCGCTAGTTGGCGCGATCAAACGCGGTAATGCCAAGAAAAAACAAAAGCGTGCCGCACGGAATTATCGGCTTGAATTGGACGCATGTATGCGCGGAGGATATTAATGACCTACTTCACAAACAAACTATTCACTAAATCAGCTATTTTTGGTTTGGCCGCAGCTTCTGTGATGAGCACCTCCGCCGTTGCTCAAGATTATGGTTTAGCACCAGCTACTCCGGTTGATCTGAAAGAGATAAGCTGTTGGGATATTGTGACGCTTAACGAAGATGATCGTGCTTCCGTTATGACGATGATGTACGGCTATTCTATCGCACAAAAAGACAGCTCAATAATATCACCTGAAGCCGTTCAAGTAGCCATTGTCCTGACAATGACAGATTGTGTCGAAAAACCGGACGCAAAAGTACATCAGATATTGTCAGAAAAAATGGATCGCTGAAGAGGCTATCCTCGTTGTCATCTGTCGAACTAGTGCTTGGGAAGGACTAGCATTTTGGTTGGAGTTATGAATCGATCGCTTGGCAGAATTGCCTCGGGTATTGGTGTTTGCCTGTTGCTTGTATCCTGTTCCGGCGGTGACGTCGAAGAAGCAGAAATCGTCCGTCCGGCAAAGCTACATGTCGTGAAGGCCTCTTCCGACCGATTTGATGCCAGTTTCCCGGCAATTATCGAAGCCGGGTCATCATCCACACTCACTTTTCAAGTCGGCGGCTTGCTTGAGAGCCTGCCAGTGCTTGAAGGACAACCGGTTCGGAAAGGCGCTGTTATTGGCCGCCTCGATCAACGCAGGTATCAGAATGCGGTCAATTCTGCCCGGGCGCAATATGCGACGGCAGAAACAGAATATCAAAGTGCAGTAAAGCTTTTAGAAGGTGATGCCATAGCACGTATCGCCGTCGATCAGCGCCGCGCCCAGCGAGATGTCGCTCGGGCCAGTTTGGACAGCGCCCAAAAGGATTTAACCGATACGGTCCTGCGCGCGCCTTTCTCTGGTGTTGTGGCCGTAAAGCACGCGACACGGTTTGAGAATATCCAGCCACAGCAAGAGATTATAACGCTGCAATCCGTTGGTCGGGTTGAAGCTGTCGTTAGTGTTCCTGCGAGCGTGGTAGCTGCTTTGGGAAATGACCCTCAGGACGTGACTGAGGAATATGTGGTCCTGAACTCAGCGCCGGATCTCAAAATCCCCGGTACCTTTCGATCCGCCACAACGCAGGCTGACACCCAATCTCAGACGTTCAAGGTCAAATTTTCCTTCACGCCGCCACCTAACATGACTGTACTGCCTGGTATGACCGGCACGGTCTTCGGAAGCCGGTCTCTGGTTGAAGGGGAAGGTGCAACACAAATATCGGTCCCGCTTGGCGCTATTCAAGCCAATGGCAAGGAGCGGTCCGTCTGGGTTGTCGACAAGAAAACAATGACCGTTAAAAAGCGAAAAATCCTGGTCGATAAAGATGTCGGTGAAGAAATTGCGGTGAGAAGCGGTTTGAAGGCTGGCGAGACGATTGTCGCTGCTGGCGCTGCCTATCTCCAAGAGGGGATGAAAATTCGTCCCTATAAGCCGTAAGCGGCGCACATCATGGATCTTGCAGAGTTTTCGATTAAAAACCGGCTGATTTGTTTCATTGTGATAGCGCTTGCCTTGATTGGCGGTTGGTATAGCTTTCAAAATATTGCGCGCTTCGAAGATCCTGAATTCACGATCCGGACCGCGCAAGTGGTCACCACTTATCCGGGGGCAACGCCCGAAGAGGTCGCCAATGAAGTGACCGAAGCGCTGGAAAGTTCCATTCAACAGCTTCAGGAAGTGGAAGAAATCCGATCGGTTTCATCAGCGGGCCGTTCCGAAATCAGTGTTGATATTCTGTATAAATTCTCGCCCGAAAAGGCCGATCTCCAACTGATCTGGACCAAGCTGCGAAACAAAGTCAACGATGCTCAGTCACGGCTTCCGCCCGGTGTTGAGGCATCGGTTGTAAATGACGATTTTGGCGATGTTTACGGGCTCTATTATCTGGTGACAGGCAACGGTTATACGTCGGCAGAGCTTTATGAATATATCCGGTCACTGCGTACCGATCTGCTTTCGGTTGATGACGTCGCCAAGGTGCAGCCATTGGGGATGCAACAAGAAGCTATTTATGTTGAAATATCCCGCGAGCGCGCCAACGCTCTGGGGCTTTCGGTGGATCAGATTTATGGCGATCTGGCGCAACAGAACTCTGTCACGCCAGCGGGCGATATAAAACTGGGTAAGCACCGTCTGCTATTCCAACCCACCGGTCAAATTGACTCGGTTGAGGCAATCGGGAACCTGGTCATTTCAACGGCCTCTTCGGGAACAATTGTGACGCTAAGAGATGTCGCAACGGTCACCCGCGACTATCAGGATCCGTCGAGCTTCATTGTCCGCTATAACGGGAAGCCCGCCATCGCCATTGGTATCTCCAACATTTCAGGAGCGAACGTCGCCAAAATGGGAGCAGCAATTGATGCCAAGCTGGAAGAGACCAAGAGCTTGCGTCCTATTGGTGTAGAGGTTCACGAATATTATCATCAGGGCAAGATTGTTGAAACGGCAGTTGCCGATTTCGCTTTAAATGTTCTTGCCGCGCTCCTCATTGTTTTGGTCACACTTTTCTTTTTCATGGGAATGCGATCGGCGGTTGTTATCGGGTCCGTGCTTGTTCTGACAATCGCAGCAACCCTGGCGACCATGTACTTAATTAATATTCCGATGCACCGAATATCTCTAGGCGCGCTTATCATCGCATTAGGAATGTTGGTCGATAATGCGATTGTTGTCACCGAAGGCATATTGGTCGGTACCCAGCAGGGCCGAAAGAAGCTCGATATCGCCAAGGAGATTGTTAAGCGAACCAAATGGCCGTTACTGGGTGGTACATTAGTTGGGATTATTGCGTTTGCACCGATTGGATTTGCGCCAGGAAGTACCGCAGAGTTTACCGGCGACCTTTTTTGGGTTGTGATGGTATCCCTCCTGTACAGCTGGATTTTCGCGATTACGGCCGTGCCTCTGTTTGCCGACATACTCTTCGCTGAACCAGATGATACGCCGATTGAAGAGAAGCCCGAGCATCCGTTTTTCATCCGCTACAAGAATTTCATGCGTCAGGTTTTGGCTAAGTCGAAACTCGCGATCATAACCGTAGTGGCGCTGTTCGTAATGTCGGTTCTGGGTTTCAGCTATGTCACACCGGGCTTTTTCCCACCCTCTACCAGTCCGCAAATTGTTGTGGATTTCAACTTGCCCGAGGGCACGGATATTACAGAGACCGATGCGAAAATGAAGCGGCTCGAAAAATATCTGATGAAGCAAGAGGGTATCAAGGATGTGCAGTCATTGGTTGGCATGGGCACATTGCGCTACATGCTGGTCTATGGCCCGGAATCGCCCAGTTCGGCTTATGGGCAATTCCTGATCAAGACCGATGACTATGATGTGATCAAGGGACTGCTTCCCAAATTGCAAAAGCATATCGACGCCAATTATCCCGATGCGCAAGCCAAGGTCTGGCAATTCCAATTGGGGCCGGGCGGCGGCTCAAAAATTGAAGCCGAATTTTCTGGGCCCGATCCGGTCGTGCTCAGAGAATTGGCCAATAAAGCCAAAGCGGTCATGGCTGCCGATGGTGGCGCTATCTCGATCAAGGATGACTGGCGGCAACCGGTCAGCGTCATTGAACCGACTTATGATGCGGACAGCGGCAGGAGGCTTGGCGTATCGCGTGAAGATCTCGCCAATGCGCTTAGAACGAATTTCTCTGGCCGAAATGTCGGTGTCTATCGTGAGGATGATCAGCTTGTCCCGATCATTGCCCGTGCACCAGAGCGTGAGCGGCTTGATGCAACCAGCATGCGCGGTATCCAGATCACTAGTCCGAAATCCGGCAAATCGGTGCCGATCCTGGAAGTGGTCGATGAGTTTGAAACCAAATGGCAAAATGCCAAATTGCGCCGCGTCGACAGGGTGTGGACTATCAATGCGCAATCAGATCCTTTGCCCGGCGAACTGGCGGCGGACCTTCTCGCGCGTGTGCAACCTGATATTGAGGATATAGCGCTGCCAGAGGGTTACTCGCTCAAATGGAACGGTGAAATTGGCGATAGTAGTGAGGCTAATTCAAGCCTTGCCAGCACCCTACCGCTTGGTTTTTTGGCGATGGTGCTTGTCGTAGTCGTACTGTTCAATGCCCTTAAACAGCCCTTGATCATCTGGTTGGTGGTACCCTTGTCGCTCATCGGCGTCGTATTCGGATTGTTGGTAACTGGCACGGCGATGGAGTTTATGGCCATTCTCGGATTGCTGTCGCTCTCAGGATTGTTGATCAAGAACGCCATTGTACTGGTTGACCAGATGGATCTGGAAATCAGGGAGGGCAAGCCGCGCTATGATGCGGTGCTCGACTCTGCTGCGAGCCGTGTGCGCCCCGTCATGATGGGATCATTGACCACGGTTTTGGGAGTCATTCCGCTGTTTCTCGACGCATTTTTCAAATCGATGGCCGTCGTTCTGGTCTTTGGACTGACCTTTGCCACAGTGCTGACCCTGGTGATTATTCCGGTTCTCTATGTGATGTTCTTCCGGATTACGCCGGATGAAATTGCTGAAGCTGAAAGCGCGGGAGCCGAGGCATGAACTCTCCGACAACGCCTCGCCTGTTTGCTGCTTTGCTTTCGACCACAGCAATATTGTCAGGCTGTGCAAGCGTATCACCGGCGACGCAAAGCGAGACCGCTTCGTCTGCATCCGAAAGCCTGCCGCCTATTCCGCCAAGTTGGACATCGGCACGAGAACGTATCGGCGATGTCAATGTTGGCTGGATTGCGGATTTCAATGATCCGTTGCTGGTCGAGTTGGTACAGGAAGCGCAAAAGAATAACCGCAACCTTCGCGCTGCCGCTGCCAATGTCCGGCGATCATGGGCGCTGGCGAAGCAGGCTGGTTCGCCGTTGGTGCCAAGCGTTGGGCTTTCAAGTGATGCGACACGCCGTGAACCGCTTGAAAATGGCGCCGGTTCAACATCCCTTACACTCGGTGTTCGGATCGATTGGGAAATCGATATCTGGAACCGGATCGAAGCCGGTGAGCAGGCGGCGGTTGAAAGCGTCAGATCTGCGGAAGCGGGATATATATTCTCGCAATATTCGCTGGCCGGTGCTGTCGCACAATCCTATTTTGTGGTGATTGAATCCCAAGAGCAGATTGAGGTAGCGCAAAATATCGTGGATGCGCTGACCGAAATCGTGCGGATTGTGCGCTTGCGCTATCGCTACGGCTTCGCCTCGGCTTATGATGTGTCTCTGGCGCAGGCCGATCTGTCCAGTTCCATCGATACGTTAAAAGCAGCGCAAAATGGCAAGATCGAGGCTTTGCGAGCCCTGGAAGCCTTGATCGGGCGCTATCCAGGAGCGGATTTGGAAACACCGCAACTGCTGCCGCTTAATCCTAACCCTCCGGGGGCAGGCCTGCCGTCAGAATTGCTCCAACGGCGTCCAGATTTAATTGCAGCCGAACGCTCTATTGCTGCCGCGATAAACAGCCGCAAGGTGGCAGAGGCGGCAAAACTTCCCAGCATATCGCTCTCGAGTAGCTTGGGCGGCGCATCTAATGAACTGGGCAACCTGCTTGATCCGGCCAATGTGGTGTGGACATTGGGTGCAAATTTGCTTGCGCCTATATTCGACGGCGGGGCGCGTGACGCACAAGTCGAAATCAGCGAAGCCGATGTCCAGGCAGCTGTTGCCGCCTATGCTGATACGGCGATCAATGCCTTTACCGAAGTGGAAACCGCGCTGGATCGCGGTGTTTACTTGCGCAAACGACGCGCCGCTCTGGAAAATGCAGCGGAAGAAACTTCCAACGCGCTGGCACTTTCATTGCTGCAATATAAGGAAGGCGAGATTGATTTGATCGATGTTCTTTCCGTTCAGCAGCGAGTGTTTGGAGCAGATAGCAGTTTGATTTCTCTCAAACGGGCACAATTGAACCAATATGTCGAAATCAGTCTGGCTCTAGGCGGAGACTGGAATGAACCGCCGGTCAATGTCGACGACGAAGAGCAATAGGCAGAGCGATGGAATTTCTGTCCGATAGCGTGATCCAGTTTGACAGCTTCGTGACACTCACACTCGGCATCATTGTACTATTCATCGGCATCAAAATCACGGCCCGCATCGGCTTTCTGCAGAAATATAATATTCCCGAACCCGTGACCGGCGGCATCTTCGCATCGCTCGCGGCTTTGGCCCTTTATCTGGTTGGCGGTTGGGAGGTTGAATATGATCTGTTCACCCGTGATGTATTTCTGATCTACTTTTTTACGACCATCGGTATCAACGCCCGCTTTGCTCAGCTTCTGGCAGGCGGGAAACCGCTGCTCTTGCTGTTAGGGCTAACGCTCACTTATCTGGTTATCCAGGACACAGTCGGATTTTTCAGCGCGCTCGCCATCGGTCAGCCGGGCGGTGTGGGATTGCTGGTCGGTTCTGCGTCATTGGCAGGAGGTCATGGCACCGCCATCGCATGGGCGCCAACAATTGCCGAGACCCAAGGCGTAACCAATGCGCTGGAAATTGGCGTTGCAGCCGCCACCATTGGGCTGGTTATCGCGAGCTTGATCGGCGGACCCATAGCAAGCTTTCTGTTGTCGCGGAACAAACTGAAAAGTGAAGAAGACTCAAAACTCCTGGTTGGCATTGAATATGACAAGGAAGAGCAAACGAGTATCACTCATTTGAGCATAATGAGTTCCATTCTGCTCATCCACGTTGCGATGATCTTTGGATATGTGCTGAATGAGATACTGGCTGAAGCCGGATTGAAACTTCCCTTATTCGTGTCCTGCATGATGATTGCCATATTGATGACAAACACCATCCCGATGCTTTTCAAGAAAGCGGCATGGCCGGCAGGGTCCAATGCGTTGGCGCTTATATCGGATTTCTCATTGGGCTTGTTTATCGCCATGTCGCTGATGGGAATGCAGCTTTGGGAAGTGGCAGACCTGGCAGGCCCTTTGTTCATATTGCTTGCTGCCCAGGTGATTGTCACCGTCTTGTTCATTCTTTTTGTGGTGTTCCCGGTCATGGGCAGAAACTATTTTGCCGCGGTATTGAGCGCTGGTTTTGCAGGCTTTGGATTAGGAGCAACACCAACCGCAATCGCTAATATGTCGGCCGTCGCCAAATCACACGGACCTTCACCGACGGCGTTCATCATCGTTCCATTGGTTGGCGCGTTTTTCGTGGATGTGGCAAATTCTTTCTTACTCCAATTCTTCCTTTCACTCTGAATAATTGAAATCATAAGTTGTGGGAATTCGACCAAAGTTAAAACAACAAATACAGGGACAGATCCAATGAAAAAACTAGCGTTCGCCATATCAGTCATGACAATTGGCCTTCTTCCATCTGTTACCTTCGCGCAAAATTCTGACAGTCAGGAAGCCACTTCTGCCATTGACAGCCAGGCAGTGGACATTGCCAAAGCGTCAACAAAGTTTCTTTCCAGCTTGCCCGCTTTGCAGACAGGTTGGTTTGTCACCTATGATGAAGTTGTCGCGGGCCGCGAAAAGAAAACTTATATTTGGAGCGGCTCTAGCGCGCTGGAACGCGGTAAAGGCTATCGATCAACCAGCGAGCGCGGCGATACCACGCGTGAATATGTATATGACGGCAAAGCATTTACCGTCGCGTCTCTGGACCGTGGATATTATGCGAGTTTGAGCATGACGGGTCCTTTCGATGACTTGGTGACAAACCTTCAAGACAACCATGGAATTACCTTACCGGTATGGGAAGTGTTCAGCGCGCAAAATGGCGATGCGTTCCTGAATGATGTAGTCGAGGCGACCTATCATGGCGTCACGCTGGTCGGCGGCACACCGGCCCACCATCTCTCGTTTCGGTCATCGTCAGAAGACCGTCAGATGTGGATCGCTACCGACCCGGAACGTCCGGTGCCATTAATGGTCGTGGGCACGGATCCTTATCAGCAGGGCTGGCCGCAATATCATGCGTTTTTCCATAATTGGAACACAGCGCCCAAATTTCAGCCCGACATGTTTTCTTTCGACACTGGAGACACGTTAAGGCGTGTCACGCTTCCCAAATTGCGTGCGGAGGCTGGTGGCGGCGAAATGGAAGCTGGCAATTAGGAGGAAGACGATGAAAAAACTTCTTCTCGCCTCAACAGCAGCCATCGCGATGCTATTATCATCGCCTGAAGCCGTGCTGACGCTCTCGTTTCAACCGGACAGCGCAGAAGCCCAGCGCGGTGGTTTTCGTGGCCCAGCACAAAAACCAGCTATGTCGCGGCCGCGCCCACAAACCCGGCCTGCCTTTAACAAGCCGAGACCCTTTCCATCCGCGCGACCAAGGCCCAGTGTCAATAGACCGATCACAAGACCACGGCCTCGCCCGCAAACGCGACCTTCGCCGATCACGAGACCCAGACCAAGCTTGCGGCCAAATCTGCGTCCCAATCGGCCAAACCGGCCCAATGCTAATCGTCCCAGCAATGGACGTCCTCCGGCGTGGAATAAGCCCAACCGGCCCAATCGACCGAGCACCGGTATGCCAGGCAATGGCCGTCCTCCAGCATGGAACAAACCCAATCGTCCCAATCGGCCCGGTATCGGGCGACCTCCTAACGGCAGACCACCGGCATGGAATAAACCGAATAGGCCGAACCGACCGGGCGCTGGCCGGCCTCCGGGCTGGCGGCCACCCCATTGGCGTCCGCCGAATTGGAGACCGCCTTATTGGCGTCCACCCTATTATCGTCCCGATCATCACTTGTGGGGGCGTCCGCTCTGGTTCCCAAGATTGGGTTGGTATTATACGCATCCTGTACGCAATTCGACGGCGGCTTTTGTCGGCGTCCTGCCGGATAATTGCGAAGGTATCTATTCGGAAGATGAGACGCTCTATGAATGCAACGGTATCCTGTACCGGGAGACCTATCTGCGCGGTGTAATTGTATATGAGATTATCACCGATCTCGATGATCTGCGCTAACAGCATGACAACCATATTGATTTGAATATTTAGGAGCCTTGCAAATGAACCTTCTTTTTCGAACTCTGTTTGCCGCATGCCTTTCGCTTGCGCTTGCAGCTTGCATGACAACGCCCAGGATCACGGTGGATAGCGACCCCGCTCAAGACTTTTCTGGCTATTCGACTTTTGCCTGGGCTTCCGGCAGTCCGATGATTGCGGTTGGTGACCTTGACATCTCACCATTAGTTCAAAAGGAGATCGCGGATTCCATCAAGGCTGCTTTGACGGAGCGCGGCTATCAATATGTCACCGATATCAATAGCGCGAATTTTGCGGTGTCCTATACAGTTGGTGCACGCGATAAAATCAGCGTCGATACTTATCCCGATTTCTTGTTCCGCGATAGGGTTAACTGGGCATGGGGTGGACAGTATTTTAGGCCGTTCCCATCAAGCCTTCCCGTCGAGCGCACCGTGATCAACAACTACACCGAGGGGACGTTGTCCGTCGATATCTATGACGTAAAACGGAGAACTCCCGTGTGGCATGGCGCCGCCAAAAAGCGTTTGTCACGCAAGGAACTGAAAGGGGAGAACACGGATATTCCGATGGACGTTCGAACCCTTCTGGCAGGATTTCCACCTCAATGAGGCAACCAAGAGATATGGCCACTGCAGTCTACTTGTGGGACGGCGGCGATATCTTAGTTTGGACATGGAACAACGCTAGCTATTCTGCGCGGCAGCTCGAGGGGATAATCGTATGAACAACGACAATGCAGCCACGTTGCTGCTGTTAAAAGACAGTTTAGACGAAGCTCAAATATCTGTTCGCGCATATGACACCAAAGCGCAAATCGTCGGTGTGGGCTATATTTTTGCACTGAATGTGATCGGTCAGATCGGGAATTTACTGACACATAAAGAAGAAACAGGCCTCGCCACGATCATTGTCGCCTGGACGATCGTGATCTTGCCGATCATGCTCTTCGGTTATGTTCTGTATCCTGCGCGAAAATCCGTTGCACAAGTTGCCGACGATGCTGGACCAAAGCACATGCTTTACCTCCATCCAGAGAGATATGGCAGCGCATCAGCCCTTATTGAAGCCGCGAAAGAGTGCGACCCAACGGACGAAATCGCCTTCGAATTGTTAAAAATATCCGAACTGCGCGAAAGCAAACGAAAAAGGTTCGTTCGGGGTCTAACAGCGGCGGGAATTGCGTTTCTGTTGCTCTTCGCCAATCAGATTTTTGTGAGTGTCTCATGAAGCGAGCAATATCCGGCTACTTTCAAAAATGTGCGGGTTGAACATGGGAAATTTATCGAAATATGCTGGAATAGCTGCATTGATCACCCTTGTGATACCAGTTGTTCTTGGGAGCTATCCACAGTTTTTTTATGTAGCGATGTTGCTTGGAATTCTGGCTATCCTTCTGGGTTTTATGGGTAGGGATCAGGGGTCATCTGCCAAAATAGGCATGACTGCTGGAGGGTTTGCCCTGGTCGCTAATTTTCTGGCGACCCTTCTTTATTAGTTCCCGACATCTTTGACCCTAAAATACCAGCAGCCCCTTTTTTGGGCGGTAATTGAAGGAAATCCAAACTTATCCAAGATGACGAGCACATTTCCTAACGACGTCTTTCGGGATGTTATGACAGCATTGACGCCAGAAAACCCTAAGCAGACTGTTGCCATCAATTGCTAGCTACTTCACTGACAGATAGATTATCAATGATGGATTCCATGCACTGCGAAAAAACAGAGACACCTTCAGTCTTTTTACTTAGCAAGCAGGTCATTAACTCGGTTTCAACGGAAGGAATTTCGTTTTTTTGTCCTTGGCAAGCACGAAACAAATTGTGAGGATCAAAACCTTCATTCCTCGACATCCTGATCATTCCAGAAAGACACTTACCGGGTTCCCGAACTCGAAAGCAGTGATGTTCATCTAATCTTGTATTGCGATCAATAATTATCACACATAGCGCTGCTCGTTCTCGACCCAACTCGTGACAAGCGTTCCTCCAAATGTTCTGAGAAATTCCTAACCAGTGACAGGCCATTCCAGACGCTTCGACGAGGTTTGAAGCATCCATACTTCCTAGAGTTTGAATTAAACTCCTATAATCTGGTGATGCGATATCAAATACAGCCCTTAAGCTGATTTTCGTCGCTTTTCTATCCGGCCCCGCCCTACAAGTTTTTTCTGATTTTTGATCTTGTATATTAGGTGACGAATTTTGTTCCGATGCATCGGAAGTTTTGGTCACCCCTGACGTGTCATCAATAGCTTCCACTATGGCAATCAAATCTTCCTTGATTGTCTCCAATCGCTGGAGAGAATTGATGCGACAAGTCCGACCTGATGGCAGGATGGTATCGGCTTGTTCGCGCCGTTTTACATCGCCGCTATCGCGGATTGATCGTGATATATAACGAATTTCTGAGCGGCATTGATCGATTGCTATTTGGCTAAGCCTCCGTGCCTCTAGCTTTGCACTCATTTCTTCAAAGCGTTCAATAAGTGGGGCTAGGTTTATGCCAGCAGCCCATCGCACAACACCTTGGTACCTCTCGCCATTGCGAGCGCCGTTTGCACCCGTCGTACGAACGACAAATCCAGCATCTTCTAGTTCACGCTCAGCACTGTTGATAGACCTTGGTGTCACAGAAATTGCTCGCGCAATTCGAGAGACCTGTTTCCAGACTGCACAAATACGACCTTGTTGGTAATCATCAGCCATGGTGCCGAGAATGTATTGACGAAGGAGCGTTACAGCCGTTCGAGAAAGTCGGTATTCAGACTTCGCTACTTGCTCGAACACCGTTAGCAGATCAAACTTACCAATTCCGCTGGGAAGACCTCGATGCTTCAAGGAAACACTCATAGCGTGCCTCCTGTCCCAGCCTTTGACGCTCTACTTGCGTCGGATTCCGCTGAGGTGTATGCGGATATTGCTGCAAAGCTAAAGAAACGACCGTCGACAAGGGTGGCAGCCCTTTCGGCGGTTTTTCTTTCCTTATCTGGCAACCAGATTTCGTCCCCCCTACCCGCTAACTCATTGAAATCTATTAACCCACAATTTCCGCTAAAAAGGGGATCGACTGTTGAATTTAAACAGTTTTCCTCTTTCACGGCTGAAACACGGGTTCGATTCCCGTAGGGGTCACCATTTCACAGTCCGGAGACGTCCGCAAACGTCCACGAAACGGCTGTTTTTCAACACTTTTTTATGTTATAAGATCCATCGCAGTCCAAGGCGATGGGGGTATATCCGAAAAAATTGAGGGTATATTTGAGGGTATATCGCCGGGGCGTCTTTAGGAGATACCCTCATGGGTCTGACGGCGGTAGCGATCAAAGCAGCAAAAGGGCGAAACAAGCAGTATAAGCTTGCAGACGCAGATGGTCTCTATTTGCTCGTTCTGCCAACCGGTCGCCGCTATTGGCGTATGAACTACCGGTTCCACGGTAAATTCAAAACGATTGCATTTGGCGTATGGCCAGAAGTCAAACTTAGCGATGCCAGGGCCAAGAAGGATGCAGCGCGGCAATGCTTGGCAAACGGCATTGATCCTGCAGAGCAGCGAAAGCTCGACCGCATCGCTGCAAGCGTAGCGGCTGCCAATACGTTTCGTGCGGTCGCCGATGAATGGATAGACAAAATTGAGCAGGAAGGCCGATCACCTGTCACGCTTAAAAAAAACCGCTGGCTGCTTAGTTTTACTTACCATGCGCTGGGTAATCGGCCAATTGCAGATATCACCCCACACGAACTACTGGCCGTCCTGCGCAAGGTCGAAAAGAGAGGTCGCCACGAATCTGCAAAACGTATTCGCGCAACCTGCAGCCAGGTGTTACGCTATGCCATCGCAACAGCACGAGCCAACCGCGATGTTGCTGCCGATTTGAAAGGCGCGCTAATTGTACCCAAAGTAACGCACAGGGCAGCAATCACAACGCCGTTAGAAGCCGGCGCATTAATGCGTGCGATTGAGGGCTTTGAAGGACTTGCCACGACGATCTCTGCATTGAAGCTTTTGCCGCATGTTTTTGTTCGCCCTGGTGAATTGCGGTATGCCGAATGGAATGATTTTGATCTCGACCGCGCCATCTGGACCATTCCGTCTGAAAAAACCAAGATGCGGCGCGCATACGGTTCCGCTTTCAAAACAAGCGCTAGACATCATAGCTGCTATTGAAACGGACAAGGCCTTTAGCAGCTTTTTGTTTCCTTTCATTCGATCAGCTAGCCGGCCCATGTCAGAAAATACAATCAACGCCGCACTGCGTCGTCTTGGATATGCCAAAGACGAAATGACCGGACATGGTTTTCGTGCAATGGCAAGCACATTATTCAATGAGATGGGGAAGTGGAATCGTGACGCGATTGAACGTCAACTCGCTCATGCCGATAACAATGCAGTGCGCCGCGCCTATACGCGCGGTGAATATTGGGAAGAGCGGGTCGCCATGATGCAAGACTGGTCAGATTATCTCGATCAGTTGCGCTCTGGCGCGAAGATATTGACTCCAAAGTTTGGACAGAAATAGATTCTAATCTTCCGTTGATGGACGGATAAGCTTCTTCAAACTCGAAACAAGAATTAGTCTCGATGCGCCGATTTTAACTGTTTCGAGTTGGCCATCCGCAATCAGCTCATAAAGTTTGGAGCGCCCTATTCCAGTGAGTTGAACAGCAACAGGTATGCGAACTGAAATGGGTTCCAATGGAAGCGCTATTGGATCAATTGAATTGATTGTCTGAGGCGAACGGCGTGACCTCAACCGAACTTGCAAACATACAAAAGTTCCGGGACCATATTGTTTGCAGAAAACGACATAATCCCAATATGGACCTGTTTGGATGCCTCTTATACTACCGCTTGACCGCAGGTCGCGGACAATTGACGCATAAACTTAAGGTTGAACTAGCGAATGCTAATTAACAGCGTCCTTAAGCCCTTTTCCTGCCTTGAACCTGGCCTGTGTTGATGCAGCTATTTTGATGGGCTCTCCTGTCCGAGGGTTCCGGCCGGTCGATGCCTTGCGTTTAGAGGTCGAGAAAGTGCCAAAACCAACCAAGCGCACTTCATCGCCCTTTTTCAGCACGCCGGACGTATCGACAAGCGCATTCACCGCTTTGCCCGCATCCGATTTGCTAAGACCGCTATGCTCAGAAACTTGGTCGACTAAATCCTGTTTGTTCATGGAGTTCCCTCTCTGCCTAAATACAATCTATTCAAATTGGTATTGCAAAAAGCTCTGGCCATGACCAGCATTAAGCTTGCGATATATTCTGGCGATGCGTTTCACATATCTGAATGGGCGATAATCGGCGGCTCAATCAAACTTACTCTTCTCATAAATATTGGATATTTCTGACCCGTCCCAGACATAGCAAAGATGCCGCTCTTGCCTGCAGTTTGACAAGAGTTTTGGTCGGAACACTGCAGCGCATTCCCCACCTTTGTTTCTGACACTTTTGTAAACAATGCCGTGTGACCCCGCTTTTCTTAGTTCGGTCGCAAGCTTTTGGGATTCTCCATAATTAGCGAGGTCATAATATCCCTTATGCGTGTCATGCATCTCTCGAATGTCGTGCAGATCAGCGTCAAGGTCGACGGCATAAACCCGCATATCCAGTTCTTGCGCAGGTTCGTTTGTCGCCAACATAAACTTGACCCGATGATGGCATGTTTCGGCAACGGCGGTTTCGATGCTGTCACCGGCATAAAAAACACCAAATGTTCCATCGGTGAAACGATCTCCATCAGGATTGAGATGGGTAAAGGCGGCCATAATAGTCGACGTTCCAGGTCCAGACACGCGCTCGTCCATGGGAACAAGATCAAGGTCTCCTGCTTCCTGCCGCAACCGGTCATTGGTTAGAGCTTCAATGGCATAAATAGCGTCTAGATCCTCTGGATCAGCAACTTCTTCAAACAGGTTTATTGGAGGAAACTTACTTGGGATTATGCGGTAACAGGGATGCCAATTGATTGTGGCAACCGGGATATTCACGGATATCCACGCTGAGCATCAATATACTGGCGCACCACAAAGAGATCAGCCACATTTCCAGAAATTAGCCGCTGAAGAGCGGGCTCCCCACCGAATAGAGGCGCATCATTGGGTTTTCGTACCCAATGATCTGCTGATTTGGGGAGCAAGACTTTCAAGCCTTTATAGATTCCCAATATGTAAGATATCCGTTCAAGAGCATCTTTCGGTATTGCAGCTACGCCTCCCCTCTTCCATGATTGCAGCGTGGACCGGCTATCGAGCCCCAATATCCTCATTTGCTCCTGTTCATTGAGATTCCAAGCATCAGCCACACGGAAGAATGTGCGTAAAGCAGGACCAGTCAAGTCTTTGCGGCTTTTCGTGTTGGCAGTTAATGTTTTGGCCATGGGATATCTCCTTGAGAAGATATATGTGCTATATATACACAAAAGTCAATATATGTTTATTAAATACACATTCTTCGCACTCGAAATATCCCGATTTACGCGATCAAGCCTTTTCTAAACGCAAACGGATCGACATCCCAGTAACCATTGAGATCGGGAAAGCCCTACGTAATACATCAGGGATTGAAACTGAACGGCCGAAACTGTTGAAAGTCGGTGCGTTTCACAAAAACCTGCCCGGATGCAATCATTATTCAGATATTCTATTCAAAAAATGCGCTTTAAAACGCTCGTGTTTCAATCTTTGGGCCAATTAGCTCCGGCCAATGTGAAACTAATGCCAAACACTCGCCTAGCTTAACCGGTCATCTGTCTATCGAATGCTGACGGGGGACAGCCTAAGTTCGCTTACGGCCGTTAGATAGGTTGATCGGATAAATATGTCTTCAGAACACACCAATCGAGGTAAATGGTCTCAACCGGACGTGCCACATAAGGGATGGACGTGTGTTGGTATAGAGGACTTGGAAACACCGGCTTTCATTTGCGAAATGTGTGAAAGCGTTGAAATCAGATACATTCATTTCATGGAGCATTCCAACTTTTCGGAAATTTTGGGAGTGGGCTGTGTTTGTGCGGAGCATATGGAGGGGGATTATGTGCGCCCACGCGAAAGAGAGCAACGGATAGATCGAAGATGAATCCCGATCAAAACCCCGACCAATCGAACTCATCGATTCCCCGCGCTGCCAGCGATCCCATATCTCCTGCTTCTGCGCATCGCTAAAATATATCCGTCGTCTCTGCTTCATATCCAACACTCCATCTTCAAATCTAAAGATTAAAGTGTTGCGTCCACCAGTTGAAATCGCAGAATAAAACAGCCACCTCGCCAGCTGCCACGAAGGCTTCTCAAGTATAGATGCTTCAGTCAGTATAGATTTCATGAAGCCTGAGTTAAGTTGCCTGCTTGCTGTATCAAATATTTGCGCTGGCCCGCTATTGCATGGTTTAGAACTTGTATTTTGCTGACATCTGCACCTTCTGTAAATTGCCCGATGCACCGTCTTCGATCTGGCGTTTGGCATACATATATTCAATGCCGATATCGAGCGGCACGACGGGCGAATAGACAATATTGCCGAACAGGTTCCAGCTTTCATCGGTGACCAGCCCAGTGGTTAGTAATACCGGATTATCAGCCTTGAAATAGGACCCGGAAATGGTTGAGCGCCATTTGTCGGACCAGAAGTGCCGATAAGCCAGGAAGCCGGAATAGGTGGCGATCGGCGTGAGGCTGCCATCATCGCGCACGGCCGCATCATTGACGATATTCAGCCCAATATAGCGCCCCAGCCCTTCCCCTGCTGTTGCCATGAATTTGAAATCATCGCGCTCACCGATATTGAGCTTGCCGGACAGGCTAAGCCCGTATCCTATCGTGCTGTCGTCGATTAGCCCGAAATCATCCTCGTTCACGCGCAGCACCCGTCCAATGGCCGCTGCGGTCAGATGACCGAAATCGCCAGTGTGATTATAGCGAACAACTATATCGGGCAGGCTGTCATCACCAGCTATGATCCGGGCACCCGTCGGCGTTGTGATCGTCGTTTCGGGCTGCTCAAGCGCAATTTGCAGCCCGCCCCTGGTGTAACGGATCATGGGCTGGCGATCGAAAACAGTGCCGGGTGTCGGACCGATAAAGTCCATGGCTTCGGGCAAGGCACTGACATCCTGAAAGGTCGACCAGGTCTGACCGAAGAGCCAGTTGTCGAAGGTTATATAAGCTTGCCGGACGCGCGGAGCAAAGCTGTTGGATATCCGTTCATCCCCGCCGTCGGTCACCATGAAATCGAGCTCAATATGCGATCCGATCTTGTGATCATCGCCAACATCGGTTTCGGTCTTCAGGAAGAAGCGGGTCTGGCGGGCACTGAAATCGGTATCGAAGCCGGATGATTCTCCGCCGACCGGGATGGCACCGGGGATTAGAAAATCACGGGCAATACTGCTGGATGCAACCTGGCCGCCGCTGGTCCGTTCGGAGATCACATCCAGTTTGACATAGCCACCGTAAGTGACCCGCGTTTTGCCAACATTAAAGCCATTGGCTTCGTCGGATTTTTCCGCCACCTGCTGTGTCGCCACGGCTTGTTCGGCAACTTTTTGTTCCACAGCGGCAGTGCGCTCTGCCAGAGCGCGGGCGGCCTGAAGCGCCTGCTGCGCCTGTCGCGCGGTGGCGGCATCACCGGAAAGGGACGTCCCTTGATTGGCCGGTTCCTTGGCATCCAATCGTTCAATCAGATTGTTAACCAGCGCTTCCAGACGATCCAGTCGCTCGTTGACATCGCTATTCTCGCTATCCTGTCCCCATGCAGGCGCGGCAGTCAATATCGTCGCTGACATGAGCAGCGTTTTGATCAAACCTCTTCCAGACTTGGTCATGAAACCATCCTCTCTCACCTTTATTTTTGGCGATAATGTCAGCGACGAGGCCGGAAGAAAATTAGCCAATGGTCTATACGACCAATGTCGCATTCAACACGGGCAGGCATTTCGGATATGATGCCATTGATAATCGAAAGCGGGAGGAAGATAATGTCAGACAGTCTGGAAATGGTGGCCGAAACAAATGCCTCTGAACCCATTCCATCACCGCAGGCCGGCGCGGACACCCACTGCCCTTCTTCTGCTTATGCAGCTCTTTATGCGGAGAGTATTTCTGATCCTGATGGTTTTTGGTTGAAGC
>CANMVC010000006.1 GCA_947501325.1 uncultured Sphingomonadaceae bacterium
GAGCTTGTCGAAGGGCGACCTGCGCACATGGTTGCGGCACTCTCGGTCCGTGCTTCGACAGGCTCAGCACGAACGGGTGGATGAGAAGGGAGTGTGAATGGTGTGAACTTTGAGAAGGGATAGCGTGACAAAGCTAGCGGTTGGTGCTCCGCACTTGATGCGGAGCCCAGGGTAGACGGGCGCGACAGCCATCCTGGGCTCCGCATCAAGTGCGGAGCACGGGGTTAAGGAGTTTTTGTTTAACCTCAGGTGCCGGGCGCGGGCATCCGTGCCCTTGGCTTTCCTCGCTCCGCTGGGTCGGATCAACTCAAGTGAGGCACCGGTCTTTATTCTCTCCCCTGGAGGGAGAGAAAAGACTTGGCTTGGCAGCTGGCTGCCTAGCAAGTCTTAGTGAGGGGGCAAGTCTTAGAGAGGAGGCAGCGACAATCGCCAGCATCAGCGATAACCGCCACCCCTCACCAAGTTTCGCTAGCGCCCCTGGACAAGCCCAGGGCCGCAAGCTGCACTGTCCTCTCCCTCAAGGGGAGAGGAGTTTTGAGTTAAGCTCAAGCGTGCTTGTCTCGCTGTCTCGGCACGTATCACCTCAGGTTAGGCACCAGACCGAGCGCAGCGAGGCAAGGGATAACGCAAAAACAAAACGCCTCTCCCTCACCCTCGCAACATTGCCAGCGCCGGATCCGCTGGCTAAAGCGCTGAAAACACATAAAAGGGCTTATGCAATGAAATGGCTTATCAGTTTCGGGATTGTGGCAATTGCGGTTGCCGGCTTTGCCTATTGGTTCTTCTCGCAACCTGGTCCGCAACAGCTGGACATGGTCAATAATGTCATACCCGGTGACGGTAATGCCAAGATGCTGGTCAGCGGTCAGGTTTATGATGAGGAATTGGGACTGGGCCTTAATATCTGGACGCCGACCGAGGCCTCAGACGACCCCTTGCCCGTGGTTGTTTTCATTTATGGCGGCGGGTGGCGTGATGGGTCAAAGGACCAATATGCCTTTGTCGGCCGCGCGCTTGCCAATCGGGGTTATATGGTGGTGCTGGCCGATTATCGGCTCTATCCTGCCGTCCAGTTTCCAGCCTTTCTGGAAGACAGCGCCAAAGCTGTTGCCTGGGTGCATGACAATATTGCGCCTTTGGGCGGGGACCCCGACCGGATATTCCTTTCGGGACAATCGGCGGGTGCCTATAATGTCATGATGCTGGCGCTGGACCAGCAATGGCTGGGGCGGCATGGCAAGACCACGGATCTGATCAAGGGGGTTGCGGCTTTGGCTGGACCCTATGATTTTTATCCTTTCACGTCCGAAACGACGAAGAACAGCTTTGGTTCTTATGATCAGCCGGAAATGACCCAACCTGTGAACTTTGCGCGCGCCGATGCGCCGCCGCTGTGGCTTTCCACCGGTGTGGATGACACGCAGGTGAAACCGCGTAACAGCCGGACATTGCGGGACAAGATTCTCGATCTTGGCGGTGACGCGGAATATACCGAATATCCGGACATGGATCATCTCGAAATCATCATGGCGATTTCTAAACCCTTTCGCAGCAAGGGTCCGGTTCTCGAAGACATGATTGGCTTTTTCGAAAGCCGTCAATGAACACGACCAAAATTTCGGCCATTATTCTGGCGGGCAGCCGCCCCGGTGGCGATGCGATGGCGGATAGCCGGGCTGTGGCCGTCAAGGCGCTGATCCCGGTGGCGGGCAAGGCCATGATGGCCTATGTGACAGAGGCGTTATTGCGCCATAAAGCCATCGGGCCGATTCATCTGCTGGCACAGGATTTCCACCCCTTTTGGGAGCACCCCGATACCCGTGCGCTGCAATATCATGACGATGTCATCGCCCAGACCAGCAGCGCGACCATTGCTGCATCGATGGACAAGGTGCTCGAACAGGATGAAACGCGCTATCCGATGCTGATAACCACAGCCGATAATGTTCTGCTCAACGCGCCGATGATTGATGATTTTCTCGCGGCTGCCCAATCGTCGGATATTGCGATTGCGATGGTCGAGAAAGACGTGTTGCTAGCGCGCTATCCCGGATCGCAGCGGACATGGTTGAAATTGCGTGGCGGCCATTATAGCGGCGCCAATCTCTTCTATTTCGGATCGCCCGAAGCCAGAGAGATTCTGGCCTATTGGGCGGAAGTCGAACAGGACCGGAAAAAGGGCTGGAAAATATTGACGATTTTTGGGCCCTGGTTGCTATTTCTCGCAGTCACCCGGATGCTGACGATCGACCAGCTGGCCGCGCGTGTCGGACACAAACTGGGTTTGAAAATCCGTATCGTTCCCATGCAGCAAGCCGAAGCCTGTATTGATGTGGACAAGGAAGCCGACCTTGTTCTGGTCGAGCAGATTCTGGCCCGCCGCGCCGAGGCATTGGCGACCTAGCCGTTTGCCAGATTGCGCCGGGCGGCATTGCCAAAGAGCAACAGGCGGATGATGGCGGCGATAAGCATCGCGCCGGCAGCGCCCATCGCTCCGAAAAAATGGAGACCGAGCGCCAAAATGATCACGAACAGGGCGGCGGTGATGGCCCGCAAGATCAAGGCCGTCCGGGCGCCGCTACCCGAGAGCAAAGTGGGCTCATATATGGCGCCGGCGAGATCAATCGAGGCGGCTGCCGCCAGCAATATCAGAAAGGGATAGGCGGGCAGGAATTCGGATCCCGACATGTAATAAATTGCCGGCTGACCAATGACCAGGACGACCAGGATGACCGTCCCGCCGGTGATGAACAGCATGCGTGTGGCCTTGCGGAACAGGGTCGCCATCGCCTCTGGCCCCTGCTGGGCGCGGATCAGGTTCACCTCGGCAAATATCGCGCGGGACAACAGGGCTGATATCTTGGTCATCGCAACGCTGAGTTGGCTGGCGAGACGATAAAGCCCTGCTGCGGTAGGGCCGACAAAATAACCAACGGTCAGCAGGGCGATGTTCTGGGAGAATCCGGCGAAGGTCGATCCGAGATTGGATACCCAAAGAAATTCCCCCAGCCCCTGATTCTCGCGAACCGCTTGCCTGGCTTGGGGGATATGGCGAACCGACAAAATGTCGGGGCTTTGCCACGCTGCCAGCAGCCAATAGCCGATGGCGTGAACGATCTCCGACAAGGCCCAGACGATCAGGAAGTTGAGAATAGTGGGGTGGTAATACCAGACGATCAAAGTCCCGATCAGCCGCACGATCGGGATAATGGCTTCGGCATAAGCGGCAAGATCAAAGCGGTTCTCGACCCGCAATATGCCGGTGGGTGTCGACTTGATGGCAAGCAGCATGGCCAGCGCGAAAAACAGAGCATTTTGTGCCAGTGCCTCATCCCACCCGAACAACGGGGCCAGCCATCGAACCGCCACAAAGGCCAGTAAGCAGCCGGCCAATGCGCCGGCCAAATCGAGCAAAGTGCAAAGGCCGACGAGCCGGCCAAATTTCTGCCGGTTTTCAGAGCCTTTCAAATAGCGCGCACCAAAGCGGATGACGACCTGCCAGGTTTGAAATGTGACGACGAGCGCGATGGCTTGCGCGGTGGCGGTGATCAAGGCAAATTGGCCAAAGCCTTCCACGCCCAGAGTCCGGGTCAGTATCGCTAGATAGAAAAGGCTTAGAACCCCGCCAAAACCCTTGCCGCCGAGCAACCAGCCGGTATTGGCGATAATCCGTTTGATCCCGGTCTTTTCGCCGCTGCTCTTCCCCGTTACGATTGCTGCCTCCTCAGCCATGATCAATAATGCATCTGGAGATGCAACTGTAACAAGCGGTTACAGGATTGAGCTTTGATGGCCATCGTTCTAAGTGTCTCCCCGAAGCATTCCTATCCCGATAAAGGCCAATTGCCAACATGATCGAAAAAGTAATAATATTGAGCGCCGGACAAGGGTCGCGGCTGTTGCCGCTGACCGCCGAACGCCCCAAATGCCTGATCGATTTTTCCGGCAAGAGCCTTATTGCCTGGCAGATAGAGATGCTGTCCGATGGCGGCGTACAGGAATTCCATATCGTGACCGGGTTTATGACGGACATGGTTGAGGCCGAACTTGAACGGCTCAAGCAGGCTGGTCTGAATATCATCATCCACTTTAATCCCTTCTACAAAGTGGCCGATAATCTGGGCAGCTGCTGGATTGTGCGCGACGTGATGGATGGAGATTTCATGATTCTCAATGGCGACACATTAATCTCGCCCGAGATTATTCAAAAAGCGCAGCAAACCGAGAACTGGCCGATAACCGTGACGGTTGATATTAAAGATCAATATGACAGCGATGATATGAAAGTATCTCTCGACGATGATCGACTGACCGCGATAGGCAAGACTTTGACAGCCGAACAAAGCGATGCGGAATCGATCGGCTTTTTGGCCTTTCGCGGCGAAGGCGGTTTGCTGTTCAGGGAAAAGGTCCGCGAATTTATGCGGACACCCGCCGGTGTGGAAAATTGGTATCTCAAGATAATCGATGCGCTGGCGCCCGGCGGGAAGGTTGGCACAGTGTCGATCAAAGGTCATGATTGGGCCGAAGTTGATTTTCTGAATGATCTGGAAACGGCGACCGTCTTGACAGACAAATGGACGGCAGGAGCAGCTTAGTTATCAAAGCCTGATTTTAACCAGGCGGTCATATCGGAAATCTGATCATCGGACAGCTTTATGGCATCCCCCAGAGCTGGCGGGCCAGGCCACGCTTTGTCAGCAAATTGATGTCCCATCCATTCGCGCTCGCCCTCATAGCGGGGAATGAGATGGAAATGGACGTGTGGGTCAACCATCATCAACATCATCCAGTTGAGCTTCTGATGCGAAATCAGGTTGGCCAGTAGTGCTGACACGTCTGTCGTGACGGTCTTGAGCTCGGTGAAATGTTCGGATGACAGGTCTCCGAAATCCTGCGCCTCGGACTTGGCTGCTACGACAAGAGATCCTAACGTGACCTGTGCCGGACGAAGCAAAACCACCCAATGATCATAGTCCCGCACCAGGGTCGCTGGATAACCAAATTTTTTGATGGTCTCGTTTACCATGCGTCTATCCCTGTTCTTGTTCCAGCCAGGACACAATCTCGCCACCGCGCATTCTGACTATTGTCGCCTGGAATATCTGGACCATGTGAACGGCAAGAGAGATGAGTGTCCACCAAGCGACAGCAAGCAAACCAATGTCAGGACGACCAAATAGCATAGAAACAAAGAGCAATACCATGTTGGGGTTACGCCGGGCAGTGATCAGCCGGAACCAGCTATCCCATGGTCGCCAGACGTGGATATGCTGATCGAAGACCCGCATGAATATACCTTCAATGATCCTTTGCAGGACATAGCCGCCTATTATCACAATCAGTGCCAGGCTCAATTGCTCTTCCGGCAAGGCCATCCCCACTGCGCCAAGGCCAAGTGCCCAGGCGCCCCACCAAAAGGGCGGGTGCACGAGATCGAGGCCATGATCGAAAATATTGCCCCAAAAAGAAGATGTTATAGTGCAGCGCGCCAACTTGCCATCAACAGTGTCGAGCACCATGAAGACAAAGCCTGCCGCCATGCCAGCCCAGAAATAGCCATAAAAGAAGAGAAATGGTGCCGCTATGCAGCCCAGCGCGCCAATGGCGGTAACCATATTGGGTGTCATTCCCGTGCGGGCAGCAAAGCGTGTCAGCACCAGAGCCAATTCTGGCCAAAGATATTTGGTCAAGATATCGGTTACGCCCTTATAGGCGCCGAAATAGCTTTGCCGCTCGATTTCTTTCACGGTTGCGGGAGTCAACGCACGGACGAAAGGTGTCTCCAGTTTGCGCAGCTGATGGTTGTGAATCCGCGGGTTTTCGTCATATTCGATCAACACTGACCCGAACGGAAGCTGCAATGCGGCCAAGCTTTCCGCATCCTTGTCATTCCGAACATGAGCGAGAACTGGAATACCGGAAACGGTCAAGACCGTCCCGGGATGTTTCTGGACATACTGCATCCACAGCGGGTCAAAAACATAGGCAAGATTAACCCATAGCTGACTGGTCTTATTCTCCAACTTGCCGGCAAGGCGCTTGGCCCGCTCAGCATTGGTCATGCCCCAGATCAATGTCTCATTTTCGCCATACAGCAGAAGAGTCACACCGTTTTCGGCCTGCATATAAGATATTCCTGTAGTGCTTTGGGATAATGGGGGGTAATTTTCCATAATACCAGTGATTTAGGCTGGTTAACGATCAAATTGGGCATTTTAGTATCGAAAATGAGGCAGAATAGTCAAATTTTCAGCGGCTATAGAGATTATCAAAATTGCCAGCAACCCGTGTTTCCCCCCTTTTTCTTTACTTTTTGAACTGCTAATCAGGTATTTCAGGCATTGAAATTGGCGAAAAACCGGCTATATCATCCGCTCAGACTGATTTTTAACGCGACACCTATTATTTCGCCAAGACAAGAGATTATCGATGGCAACTTTCACTCTCCCGAAAAACAGCAAAATACGCAAGACCGGCGAGGTGCATGAAGCACTAAGCGGCGGTAAAACTCGGGCGTTTAAAGTTTATCGTTATGATCCGGATAGCGGCAAAAACCCCAGCTACGATACGTTTAAAATTGATACCGATGATTGCGGTCCGATGGTGTTGGATGCGCTGATCAAGATGAAGAGCGAACAGGATTCAACTCTCACCTTCCGCCGGTCTTGCCGGGAAGGGATTTGCGGATCCTGCGCCATGAATATCGACGGCAAAAACGGTCTCGCCTGTACCACGGCGATTGAAGATTGTGGCAAGGAAGTGAAGATCACGCCGCTGCCGCACATGGAAGTGATCAAGGATCTGGTTCCTGATTTCACCCATTTCTATGCGCAATATGCGTCCATCCAACCTTGGCTGAAAACGGTTACGCCGACACCGTCCGGTAAAGAGCGGCTGCAATCTCCAGAAGATCGCGCTAAACTTGACGGCCTCTATGAATGCATTCTCTGTGCTTGCTGCCAGACCAGCTGCCCGAGCTATTGGTGGAATTCCGACAAGTTTCTTGGTCCTGCCATCCTGCTGCAAGCCTATCGCTGGCTCGCAGACAGCCGTGATGAGATGACCGGAGAGCGGCTCGATGAACTGGAAGACCCGTTCCGTCTTTATCGGTGCCACACGATCATGAACTGTGCCAATGCCTGTCCCAAAGGCCTCTCTCCGGCGAAGGCGATTGCCGAGATCAAGAAAATGGCTGCTGCCCGGGAAGTTTGATAATTGGCTGGCGAAAAGCTGATGGCTGACGCCGACCCTGAATTTTTCACCAGTGACCCAGATCCTGATCATCCGGGCTGGTACCAATGGAAATTGAAAGACCCGGAATGCTATAATAGCTTCCTTGGTCCCATGATCATGCGGCGTGGTGGTGACGGCGTTGCCGATACGATCGCTCGCATTCGCATGTTTCCTGAGCGGCAGCATCGCAATCTTGGCGACGTTGTCCATGGTGGAACGATGATGGGCTTTATCGATTGCGCCCTGTTTGCCGCTATGCGGGTGCTCGAAATCGGGCCCTCCGGATTTGCCGTGACGTTGGAGCTGCAGACCCATTTTATTGGTGCCGCTCGGCTGCACGAACCGCTGGAAGCACAAGTTGAAGTCGCGCGCGAAACCGGACGGTTCCTGTTCCTGCGCGGGCTTGTCGTGCAAGGTGATGGCAGTGATAATATGGCCTCCTACACGGCTATCGTCAAAAAAGCGCCGCAATGACGGGCTTTTACGCGCGCTATCAGGCGCTGATCGCGAATGGGGAATTGAAACCTGACGAGGACCAGGACGCCTGCGCACAGCGTCTTGCCCAATTGCAGGAAGAACTTGAAGCGGTGCCACCGCGCGGTAGCGTGTTGTGGCGGATGTTCTCAAAAAAGCCAACGGCGCCTCGCGGCATCTATATGTGGGGTGGTGTCGGGCGTGGAAAATCCATGTTGATGGACCTGTTTTACGACAGCCTTCAGATCAACCGTAAGAAACGGGCGCATTTTCACGAGTTTATGATGGATGTGCATACCCGGCTCAATGAAGAGCGCAAGAAGGAGCAGGGCGATCCGATCCTTCCGGTTGTCGAGGCGCTGGCCGGCGAAGCGCGGTTCCTGGCCTTTGACGAAATGGTCGTCAACAACAGTGCCGATGCGATGATTATGTCGCGGCTGTTCACCGGCCTGGTTGAAGCGGGCGTGACCTTGATCGCGACTTCCAACCGCCCGCCGGTTGATCTTTATAAAGACGGTCTGAACCGTGAACATTTCCTGCCTTTCATCGATCTGCTAGAGAACCGGCTTGATGTCATTTCGCTCAACGGGCCGACCGACTATCGCCGCGAGCGACTGGGCGGTGTCGATCTGTGGCATGTGCCCAATGGCGATGCTGCGACCAAGGCGTTGAGTGACGCTTTCTTTCGCCTGACCGACTATCCGCCGGAGGACCGTGCCCATGTCCCTTCCGAGGAACTGCCGGTGCAGGGCGGCCGGTCGATGCATGTTCCCAAAGCCTTGAAAGGCGTTGGCGTTTTCTCGTTCAAACGGCTCTGTGCCGAGGCGCGGGGGGCACCCGATTATCTCGCCATTGCGCGGCATTTTCACAGTGTCATCATCGTTGGAATTCCAGTGCTCTCCAAAGAGAATCGAAACGAAGCGGCGCGCTTTGTGACGCTGATTGACGCGCTCTACGAATATCGCGTCAAGCTGCTTGCCAGCGCCGACGCGGAACCCGATGCGCTCTATCCCGAGGGTGACGGGTCGTTTGAATTTGTCCGTACCGCCTCCCGGCTGGTCGAGATGCAGTCGGATGACTATCTCGCGCTCGGCCATGGGACGGGCGAAGCCCTCTGATCTAAAGCAGGCTTAGGCTGTCCAGATCGAGCGCCATTTGCGCCGGTCTTTCGGCCATGACCGCAAACATTTCATCTCCCCGTTCGGTTTGTTCGACATGGATTGAGGCGTTGATCGCCATGATGAAGCCGGAAAAGGCAAGCCGGCGATAATCCTGCCAGAACAGGTCCTTATCCTGCTCGATACCGTTGGCGGACAGGCGAGAAAGATAGTCCCCAACTAGCCCTTTCTCCACTGCGGCGCGCTCTGCCGGATCGGCAAAACTGGTGCCGATCAGATAGGCGATATCGCTTGCGCCATTGCCCAATGTTGCGGTTTGCCAATCCACCAATATGGCGCGTTCGCCGCCTTCATCAAACAGGATATTGTCCAGCCGCATATCGCTATGAGTGATGCACGGGCGGGCCGGTTCGCTATCGAGATAGCTGCCGAATTTCGCAATCAGCTCCGCGCCCATATCCAATATGTCGGCGCCCAGTCGGTTGGAGAAACGCTTGCGGAATTCGGGATAGATGGCGGGCAGCGCCTGCCGCATATAATCGCCATTTCCCTGACCGTGGAGCAGCCAGTCATATTGCTCGAGCGTCCCGGTCTCGGGTTGAAAACTGTGCAAAGCAGCGGCCTCACGAATCGCCGATTGCACCTGCACCAGCGTCCCACCGGCCAGCTGGTCGCCCTGGCTGGCGGGCGCCATATCTTCGAGCATCAGGACAAATTGCGTTTCATCTTCGCCGATGGCGGCATGATAGCAGCCGGGGCAACCGACGCCGGATCGGGCCGCCACATCCCGGTACCAGCCAACCTCCATATCATAGAGGTGAAAGATCGCGGCGGCTCCGCGACTGACCGGATCGGCACTCGGACATTTGGCGACAAAGCTTTCGGGAAAACCGGCATCCTGCCAGTCACAGGTGAAGCGGAAGCTGTCACACACCTGTCCGGTCCCCACTGGCTTGTGGGTCAGCGACTGGAGCGATCCCGATGGCGCGCCAAAAACGCCCTCGACCCAGCGGGGATCGAATTGCTCGGGGCGAAGCGGGAATGCCGCGCTCATGCTGCGGGGTGCAGCAGGTCGGTGAGCCCGCTGGTCTTGTGAGGTCCGACAAATAGTTGTTCAACAATTCCAACACCTTCATGGCGCACATCGCCGCTGGTCAGCACTGCATCGCTAAGTGCCTGGATATGGATATAGAGCATGTCATGAGCCGGCACATTGGCCAGATCCATCACATCATAAGCGGTTTCCAGCGCCCCGTGATCCATGCCGTGGCCCCATTCCGGATGCATATAACCAAGGCCCGACATATAAAATGTCCGTGTCGCATCGCCAGTGCGCGGGGTGATCGATAACGTGCCATCCGTGGTTTCCAGACCAAGCTGCTTCACGCGCCGGGTGCCGGAATGATAGCTGAGATCAAAGCTGCCGGGTTCGAATTCCCGTCGCTCGCCACCAATGGCATCCACCACGCCGCGCCGGTTCCATGGCACACCCTCTCCGTCATCATTGCTGTGAAAGAAACAGGCGTGATTGTCGAAATTGAGCGGCGTCCATAGCCACCAGAACTGCGGCAAAGCGCCAGCGGGCGGGGGCTGTGATTCCGGTGCGCCAACCGGGCGGATACCCCAGCTGCGATCCCGCGTGCCGCGATGGGTTTTCGGCGAAAGCGCCAGCTCTTGATCGCCGACATGCAATGTCCCGGACCAGCCGCCATTTTGGGTCATGCGGGTATAGTCCATGACCATGCGGGGACCGTCGCGACGGATGAAGCGGGGTTCCTCAATCGGACTATGGCGCGCGGTAAAGCGGATATCGGCGGTGATCGGGCTGTCATTGCCTGTGACGATAATTCGCAGTTCCTGCAGGGGCTCGACAATCTCAACCATGATTGGCCCGACGCTCAAATCCAGCCGCTCGCTGCCCATGCGTTTGGAGGCGCGCAAATTATGCTGTTTACCGTCCATCGACACGCAGAATGCCGCATCCATGATATCGAGCTGGGGATAGACGCCCAGGGCTGCGGCAAAGAAAATGCTGCCATCCGCGCTATAGCCGTTGAAGAAATAGCGGTCATAGAAATTGCGGTTGTCGCCGGACACTGCCATCGGTTCCGGCGTCTGGTGCAGCGGATAATCGTCGCCTTTGCTCAGCATGGGCCTGTTCTCTCCTGTTCATTCTTTTCTTGTACCATGGCGAGCGGGGCCGGTCTTGGCAAAGCAAAAGATGTCTGGGCGGGGGCGAAGTTTACAAAGTGGACATAGTGCTTTTGGGCGGATTTGAAGTGGGCCAGTTCGGTCAAAGTTCACACACATCACAGGGTGTTTATTCTGCTCTCCGCCGCCGTGCTCCGCACTTGATGCGGAGCCCAAGGTAGACAGGTGTGACAGCCATCCTAGGCTCCGCATCAAGTGCGGAGCACAAAACGGCGGGAATAATTGACATCCTCGCACTGACAACGCGGCCCAAAGTTCACACAAATCACACTCTGCCAAATGCCGGTCTTTGGGAAGGATTATTCGTGTCCTTTGGCCAGATTCAATCGTGCAAAACATCCGCGCTAATCCCGTTCACAGTCGAAAAAGAGTCGAGCAAAATTTATCACAAACGGGTTCCTGTAGGAAAGCGCTTAATCCTGGCTGCAATGATCCGTTCCTTACCGTAGAACGCATCACATCACGCGCTTTATTGCTATTGCGAACCACTTGCAAAGAAAGCCCGCAAATTGGTGCTTTCTGCGGTTGAAATTGCCTGTCGATAAGCCTAATCCTTCTCCTACGTCTTTCTACGACTCTGATTTCAGGAGAATTTTTCCCATGGCCCGTAACAAAATTGCGCTGATTGGCGCTGGCATGATCGGTGGCACACTTGCTCACCTCGCCGCTTCCAAAGAGATGGGCGATGTCGTCCTGTTTGATATTGCAGAAGGCATGCCCGCCGGTAAAGCGCTCGACCTCAGCCAAGCGGCTCCGGTTGACGGGTTTGATTCCAATCTTAAAGGCACTAGCGATTATGCCGATATTGCGGGCGCCGATGTTATCATCGTGACCGCAGGCGTTCCGCGCAAACCCGGCATGAGCCGCGATGATTTGCTTGGCATCAACCTGAAAGTGATGAAGGCTGTGGGCGAGGGCATTAAGGCCAATGCGCCGGACGCTTTTGTTATCTGCATCACCAACCCGCTCGATGCGATGGTTTGGGCCTTGCGCGAATTTTCCGGACTGCCGCATCAGAAGGTTGTCGGCATGGCTGGCGTTCTCGACAGCGCGCGCTTCCGTCATTTCCTCGCAGACGAATTTAATGTGTCGGTTGAAGATGTTACCGCCTTCGTTCTCGGCGGCCACGGCGATACGATGGTTCCGGTTCCAGCTTATTCAACAGTCGCTGGCATCCCGATCCCTGATCTGATCAAAATGGGTTGGACCACACAGGAAAATATCGACGCGATTGTGAAGCGGACCCGCGGCGGCGGCGGCGAGATTGTTGGCCTGCTGGGCAATGGCTCGGCTTATTATGCGCCAGCAACTTCGGCGATCATGATGGCGGAAAGCTATCTCAAGGATAAACGCCGCGTGCTGCCCGCCGCCGCGCATCTCACCGGCCAATATGGCGTTGATGGTCTGTATGTCGGCGTGCCATGCATCATCGGCAAAGACGGTGTCGAGAAAGTCATCGAGATTGAATTGAACGAAGAAGCGCAGGGCAATTTCAACGTGTCGGTCGATGCGGTGAAGGAATTGCTGGAAGCGTGTAAGGGGCTGGATCCGAGTCTTGCTTAAGTGTGGTGGCTGTACTCCATTTTGATATTGGCGATAGCTTGCTTTGCTTTCTGGGCGTTTAAGCTACCAATGGCTTGGAAGGGTTATCTCAAGCCATCCCTTATCAGTGGATCATTTGTAGTTCTAATCGGAGTTTTTATTACAGCGAGTATCTCTATCCTTCCTGACCGGGCATTTGGATCTGCTGCAAATCAAGGGGGTATGGGGCTAATCGTACTACCATTTTTAGGCCTGATTATAGTTTCAATAGGTTTTATTGCAGTTATCTCAGCATCGATTTTGTACGGCGTTGGTCGTTCACGTCGATCATAGTGAAAAAAGGGAATCAGATGTCCATCTTAATCGACAAAAACACCAAAGTTATCACCCAAGGCATGACCGGCAATACCGGGACATTCCACACCGAACAGGCGCTGGCCTATGGTACGCAGATGGTTGCGGGTGTGACTCCTGGCAAAGGCGGCACGACCCATATCGGCCTGCCCAATTATAACACAGTGGAAGAAGCCAAGCACGCAACCGGCGCGGTCGCTTCGGTGGTTTATGTGCCACCGCCATTTGCCGCGGACTCCATCCTCGAAGCGATTGATGCTGAGATTGAACTGATCGTTGCGATTACTGAAGGTGTTCCGGTGCTCGACATGGTACGGGTGAAGCGGGCGCTCCAAGGCTCCAAGTCGCGCCTGATCGGCCCGAACTGCCCCGGCGTTTTGACCCCTGATGAATGCAAGATCGGCATCATGCCCGGCAGCATCTTCAAGAAAGGCTCCGTCGGCGTTGTCTCTCGGTCCGGTACGCTCACCTATGAAGCGGTGCATCAGACCACAGCAGTTGGTCTCGGCCAGACCACGGCGGTTGGCATTGGTGGTGACCCAGTCAACGGCACCAACTTTATCGACGTGCTCGAACTGTTCCTTGCGGACGATGAAACCAAGTCGATCATCATGATCGGTGAAATTGGCGGCAGCGCGGAAGAAGAAGCGGCACAATTTATCGCCGACGAAGCCAAGAAGGGCCGTTCCAAACCGATGGTTGGCTTTATCGCAGGCCTCACGGCGCCTCCGGGCCGCCGCATGGGCCATGCGGGCGCGATTGTTTCCGGCGGCCAGGGCGGCGCGGAAGACAAGATCGCGGCAATGGAAGCGGCCGGCATTCGCGTGTCCCCGTCACCAAGCGAATTGGGCACGACACTCGACGCGATGCTGAAAGAAACGGTCTAGAATATTTGGATATTAATTGTGTCCCCGCGCAGGCGGGGACCTCCTCGAAATCGGAGCAAAGATTCCCGCCTGCGCGGGAACAGAGTAAGGCGGGATGGCAATGTTAAAACCCGGATTTGTCTACATGATGGCAAATCGAAGAAACGGTCCGATCTACATTGGTTCTACCAGCGATCTGATCCAAAGGGTTAATCAACATCGTAACCGTTTGATCGAAGGGTTTACGAAGACATATCATTGCTGCTTGCTGGTTTGGTTCAAAGCATATGACGATATTCAAGAAGCGCGAGATGCAGAGCGGCGAATGAAAAAGTGGAACAGGCCTTGGAAGATAAAGCGGATTGAGAATGGAAATCCAGATTGGCGAGATCTTTGGCCTGATATTATTGCGTAGCTAAATTCCCGCAGAGGTGGGAATCTGTTGCGTTGACCGGTAGAAGATTCCCGCCTTCGCGGGAATACAAGCAAGATAAAGCGGATCAAGATTATGGGCTTTGAAAATCAGGAATTTGGTGTCGGCTCCGAAAAGGAAGCAGGCCCCAGCTGGCAAAAGAAACATTGGCCAATTGACGACGCCGATGAGCTGAACAGCGCGCTTGATCCCACGCAAATGGGGATCGAGATCAAGGCGGCTGCGACGAAATCCGGCAAGTCCATGTCCGATGCCGAAGTGGCCCTGGCAGCGGAGAAATCGATCCGCGCGATGATGCTGATCCGCACCTATCGGGTGCGCGGGCATCTCGGCGCCAATCTCGATCCGCTGGGATTGTCCAAGCTGGAGGAACCCGCTGACCTGACTCCCGAATTTCATGGCTTCAAGGCTGATGAGCTGGACATGCCCCTCTATCTGGGCGGTGTATTGGGTTTCGAAACTGCCTCGATCAAGGAGATCGAAGCGGTGCTGCGCGCCAATTATTGCGGCTCGGTTGGTCTGGAATATATGCATATTGCCGACACCGACGAACGCCGCTTTCTGCAGGACCGGATGGAGGGCAAGGACGCCGCGATCCAGTTCACGCCGGAAGGCAAGAAAGCGATCCTCAACAAGGTGATCGAAGGCGAGGAATATGAAAATTTCCTCGGCAAGAAATATGTCGGGACCAAGCGTTTCGGCCTTGACGGCGGCGAAGCGATGCTGCCGGCGCTGGAAAATATCATCAAATATGGCGGCCAGTCGGGTGTGCGCGATATTGTCTACGGCATGGCCCATCGCGGGCGTTTGAACATCTTGGCCAATGTGATGGCCAAGCCTTACAAGGTCATCTTTCACGAATTCCACGGCGGCTCGGCCAACCCGGATGAAGTCGGCGGCTCTGGCGATGTGAAATATCATCTCGGCACCTCCACCGACCGCGAATTTGATGGCATCAATGTGCATATGAGCCTTGTGCCCAACCCCTCGCATCTCGAAGCGGTGGATCCCGTCGTGCTCGGCAAGGTCCGGGCGCAGCAAGTGGCGCGCGATGACCTGACCAAGCACGAGCAGGTCCTGCCCGTGCTGATCCACGGCGATGCGGCTTTTGCGGGGCAGGGGATTGTCTGGGAATGTCTCGGCTTTTCCGGCATTCGCGGCTATAATACCGGCGGCTGCATCCATTTCGTGATCAACAACCAGATCGGTTTCACCACCAGCCCGCAATTTGCGCGCAGCTCGCCTTATCCGAGTGACGTGGCGAAAGGCGTCCAGGCGCCGATTTTCCACGTCAACGGCGATGATCCCGAAGCGGTGACCTTTGCCTGCAAAATCGCGATTGAATTCCGCCAGCGTTTTGGCCGCGATATTGTGATCGATATGTGGTGCTATCGCCGCTTTGGCCATAATGAAGGCGACGAACCCAGTTTCACGCAACCGATTATGTATGCCGCGATCAAAAAGCATCCCAAGGTCAGCAAGCTCTACGAGCAGCGACTGATCGAGGAAGGCGTGATCGACGCGGACTGGGGGGCCAAGACCCGCAAGGCCTTTGCCGACCATCTCGAAGGGGAATTCAAGGCGGCGGATGATTATGAGCCGGACAAGGCCGACTGGTTTGGTGGCCGCTGGCAGGGGCTGCATATTCCCGCTGACCCGGAAACAGCGCGGCGCAATGTTGAAACGGCAATAGATGCCAAATTGTTCGAAAGCCTTGGGCGGACACTGACCACGGTTCCCGAGGGGCACAAGATCCACAAGACATTGGGCCGCGTGCTGGATGCCAAGGCGAAGATGTTCCAATCCGGCGGAAATTTCGACTGGGCGACCGGCGAGGCGCTGGCTTATGGTTCGCTGGTATCCGAAGGTTATAATGTTCGCCTGTCCGGCCAGGATAGCGGGCGCGGCACTTTCTCGCAGCGCCATGCCGTCTGGGTCGATCAGGAAACCGAAGAAAAATATATACCGCTCAGCACCGTGCCGCATGGCCGGTTTGAAGTGCTCGACAGCCCGCTGTCCGAATATGGCGTGCTCGGCTTTGAATATGGTTATGCCGGTGCCGATCCGAAAACATTGGTGCTGTGGGAGGCGCAATTTGGTGATTTCGCCAATGGCGCGCAGATCATGATTGACCAGTTCATCGCGTCGGGCGAAGCTAAATGGCTGCGCGCCAATGGCCTCGTCATGCTCTTGCCGCACGGCTATGAAGGTCAGGGGCCGGAGCATAGCAGCGCGCGTCTCGAACGCTTCCTGCAACTATGCGCGCAGGACAATATTCAGGTCGCGAATATCACCACACCGGCCAATTATTTCCACGTATTGCGCCGCCAGATGCTGCGCAGTTTCCGCAAGCCGCTCGTTATCATGACGCCAAAATCGCTGCTCCGTCACAAGATGGCCGTGTCGAGCGCCGAGGAATTTCAGGGCGACCATCATTTCATGCGGATCAAGTCGGATACCAATCCGCCTGCTGATAAAGATATCAAACGGCTGGTGCTGTGTTCTGGAAAGGTCGCCTATGACCTGATCGAAGCGCGCGATGCCGCCAAGGACAAGAATACGGCGATTGTCCGGATCGAGCAGCTTTATCCGTTCCCGTCCGAGCCTCTGGTCGTCCGGCTGAAGCGAATGAAGAATCTCGAGACGCTTGTTTGGGCTCAGGAAGAGCCGCGGAATAACGGCAGCTGGCATTTTGTCCGGCCTTATCTGGAAGAATGTCTTGAGCAAGCGAACGTCGGGCCGACTGATCCTGTCTATGCCGGGCGCGTGGCATCGGCTTCGCCCGCTACAGGATTGGCTTCGCGGCATAAAGAGCAGCAGGACAGATTGATTGCCGAGGCTTTGGGGCATGAAGTGAAGAAGTAAGAAAGGGTTTGTGCCCCTGCGCAGGCAGGGGTCCATCTCCAGGTGGTGAATAGATGCGCAAACAGGAGATAGGCTCCTGCCTGCGCAGGAGCACAGATTAGGACAGAAGACTATGGCAACAGATGTAAAAGTCCCCGTATTGGGCGAATCGATTACCGAAGCGACCCTGGGCGAATGGCTCAAGCAGCCCGGTGATAGCGTCGCAGCGGACGAACCGATTGCGAGTCTGGAAACCGACAAAGTGGCGTTGGAAGTGCCAGCGCCCGAAGCCGGTGTCCTGGGCGACCATCTTGTCGCGGTGGGTGACACGGTGGAAGTCGGCGCGATTATCGCGAAGATCGAAGCGGGCGGTGGAAAAGCAAAAGCCTCTGGCGCCGATCCCAAGAAAAGCACCGAACCCACCGATCCGCCCACAAAAACCGCAGACAGCGCTGATGCTGCGAAAGAACGGCAGGACGATACGGCTGCGTCGATAACCCTGTCACCGGCAGTCCGCCGTCTGGTTCTCGAGCACGGTGTGGACCCCAGCAAGATCAAGGGCACCGGCAAAGATGGCCGCCTGACCAAAGATGATGTCGAGCAATATGTGAAAATTGGTGCCGAGGCGCCCCTGGTTGAGAAGGGCACCGCAAAAGGCGCCGAGGTTCCGACCACCGCGCCAGCAGCTGGCGGCACTCGTAACGAAGAGCGCGTGCGGATGACCCGCCTGCGCCAGACGGTCGCCAAGCGCCTCAAAGAAGCGCAGGACACTGCCGCGCTGCTAACGACGTTCAACGATGTCGACATGACTGCGGTCATGGAAACGCGCAGCAAATATAAAGAGCTGTTCGCGAAGAAGCATGGCGTGAAGCTGGGCTTCATGGGTTTCTTTGCGAAGGCCGCCTGTCTCGCATTGAAAGACGTGCCGTCGGTCAACGCGCAGATTGATGGCGATGAAATTGTCTATCATGACTATGTCGATATTTCGGTCGCGGTGAGTGCGCCCAATGGTTTGGTCGTGCCTGTGATCCGCAATGCCGAGACAATGAGCTTTGCCGATGTCGAGAACACGATCGGTGATTTTGGCAAGCGCGCCAAGGATGGCACGCTGACCATGGCGGATATGAAAGGTGGCACGTTCACAATCTCGAACGGCGGCGTGTTCGGTTCCCTGATGTCGACCCCGATTATCAACCCACCGCAGTCGGCGGTTCTTGGTCTTCACCGGATCGAGCAGCGTCCGGTGGTAATGCCCGATGGCTCGATTGCGGCACGCCCGATGATGTATCTGGCGCTCAGCTATGACCACCGTCTGATTGATGGCCGGGAAGCAGTGACCTTCCTGGTGCGGATCAAGGAAGCGATTGAAGATCCGACCCGGCTTTTGATTGATTTGTAAGTATGTGAACAAGTGCTCCGGGCGAAGACCCGGAGCCTAGGATGGAACTGCATAACGGAGAGGCACAGCGAAACCGGGATTTGTTTACCTGATGGCAAAAAAGCGTAATGGCACAACCTATGTTGGTGTCACGAGCAATCTGGTCCAACGTGCCTATCAGCATAGGAACGGGTTGATTGAAGGTTTTTCAAAAGACAATGATTGTAAAATGCTTGTTTGGTACGAAGCCCATGATGATTTGGAAGAAGCAAGACGCCGGGAACGGCAAATGAAGAAATGGAAAAGGGAATGGAAACTGGAACTTATTGAAAAGGACAATCCGCAATGGAAAGATCTTTTTAACACGTTGCTCTAATCCACCCTGGGCTCCGGGTCTTCGCCCGGAGCACGAAGGAGTAAGTAATGACCGACAATTTCGACTATGACCTATTGGTAATTGGCTCCGGCCCCGGCGGTTATGTGGCCGCGATCCGAGCCGCGCAGCTCGGCCTGAAAACCGCTTGTGTGGAGAGCCGCGAGACACTCGGCGGCACCTGCCTCAATGTCGGGTGCATCCCGTCCAAGGCGATGCTGCACGCGTCGGAGCTTTATCATGAAGCCCATAGCGGTGCGCTTGAAAAATTCGGCATCAAGTTGACCGGCGCCAAGCTCGATCTCAAACAGATGCATGCGGAAAAATCAAAGGCGGTGGCAGAACTGACCGGCGGAATCGAGTTTCTGTTCAAGAAGAACAAGGTCGAATGGCTCAAAGGCCGCGGCGCGTTTGAAAGCGCGAATAGCGTTAAGATCGGTGACAAGACGGTCACCGCGAAAAAGATCATCATCGCAACCGGTTCTTCGGTCACCCCGCTGCCCGGTGTCGACATCGACAATAGCAAGCATGTGGTGGTCGACAGCACGGGCGCACTCGAATTGCCGAAAGTGCCGAACCATATGGTCGTGATTGGCGGCGGTGTGATCGGACTGGAACTGGGCAGTGTCTGGCTGCGTCTCGGCGCAAAGGTTACGGTCGTGGAATATCTTGATCAGATTCTGCCCGGCATGGACGGCGATATCCGCAAGGACAGCGCCCGCATGTTCAAGAAACAGGGCTTTGACATCAAGACCGGTACCAAAGTGACGGGCGTGACGGTCAAGGGCAAGAAAGCGATCCTGACGGTAGAACCAGCCAAGGGCGGTGATGCCGAAACCATCGAAGCGGACGCGGTTCTCGTGGCCATTGGCCGCAAGCCCAATACCGATGGTCTCGCTCTCGAAAAGGCGGGTCTTGAAACCAACAAACATGGCCAGATTGAAGTTGGCCATGATTTCCAGACAGCGGTGAAAGGCGTCTACGCCATTGGCGATGTCACCCCCGGTCCTATGCTCGCGCACAAGGCGGAAGACGAAGGCATTGCCGCGGCCGAATTTGTCGCGGGTCAGCAGGGCATCGTGAACCACGACCTGATCCCCGGCGTGGTCTATACCTATCCGGAAATTGCCAGTATTGGTAAGACCGAGGAAGAGGTCAAGGAAAGCGGCGTCGCCTACAAAGTCGGCAAATTCCCGTTTGCGGGCAATAGCCGCGCGAAGACCAACCGCGACACCGATGGCTATGTGAAGGTCATTGCCGAGGCCGACAGTGACCGCGTGCTCGGCGCGCACATCATTTCCTCACTTGCCGGAACATTGGTGTCCCAGATCACCCAGGCAATGGAATTCGGTGCGACCAGCGAGGATATTGCCTATACCTGTCATCCTCATCCGACGCATAGCGAAGCGGTGAAAGAAGCGGCGATGGCAGTGCAGGGCAAACCGATTCATATGTGATCAGCCACATTTGACAGATCGGGATTGACCAGCGACCTCTTTAGTGTTTTACTACAGTAAGTCACTAAGGAGCGGACAATGAACATCACCCATCTCACATTTGCTGCAGCATTGCTGGCCGGAAGCTTCCTGCCCCTTGCCCCGGCAGTCTTGGCAAAAGACACAGGGCCGTCTGGCACAGCGACCAACAGTAGCTCGTCTATCGATACGGCAGCGTTAAAGGTGACCGCTGATAAAGTCGCGGCCTTGCCCAACGTTGGCGGCATAGGCGTTGGCGTGATCCGCAATGGGAAACTTGTGCATACGCTCTATGCGGGCGAAGCAGCGCCGGGAGAGCCGGTTACCGGGAAGCACTGGTTCAATACTGCTTCGGTGGCTAAAACGCTGATTGCCGAGACCGTGTTGCGCTTGGTGGAGCGCGGTGCGATGGATCTGGACGATCCCATTGGCGAGCATTTCCGTCACCCGCATCTGACCGATGATCCGCGTTATGACCTGCTGACACCGCGCATCATCTTGTCGCATCAGACGACGCTGCGTAACTGGCCCAACAATTACGATAATGGCCGTCTTGCCTTTCTCGGTCAGCCGGGTGATGGCCAGATCAGTTACTCTGGAGCCGGTATCGAAATATTGATGCGCTATCTGGAAGAACGCTTTGGCAGGAGCTATCCCGAGCTGGTTGAAGCAGAACTATTGGCCCCGCTCGCCATTACGGGCGTCAGCGTCGGCAGAAGCGAGGCTGTGGAATCTAATATCACTCGGGGCATCAACAAGGACGGCGAATGGCAGGACCCTTTCCGACGCTCCCAGGGCGGTTCCATCATCGATCGGGAAGATTATAGTGCCGCTGATAATATGTACGCCACCATACCCGGATATGCGGCACTGCTATCTGCCATCATAGTCAATAAGGGATTGTCAACAGAGCTTGCCGCAGAACGCCAGCGTCTGCTTTCATCCGGGTCAGAGCGCGATATGGGTTATGATTGCCCGCCGGATATATCCTTCTGCCCGGAAAGTTTTGGCTATGGGCTTGGCTGGGCGATATTTGAACATGAAGGTCAACGCATCCTCAACCATGGCGGCAACGATTTTGCCGAACATGCCCAAGTCTATTTCGACACCAAAAGCGGCAATGGCATGGTTCTGTTCATGACAGGCGGCAACGTTTTCCCGCACGGATTGGAGATCATCTCTGCTGTAGACCCTGATATACCGCTGGTGCGTTTTTACAGCGCTCTGATTGCCTTGATGCGCGCCTCGCAAGGCGGATGAGATATTCAGGGGCAGCTGCCTTCAAGGCAAATTCACGCCAAAAATTTTGATGTATCTGGTCGCCTGACAGGCTATCGCAATTTTCCATTCGCGAAATTGTGAGATTGGCATGAAGCATCGTCTGTTTTTAAAATGGCATGTCTGGCTCGGCTGGCTGATCGGTGTGCCGATTATCCTGTGGACCGCATCAGGTCTGTTGATGGTTTCGCAGCCGATTGAAACCGTGCGCGGCAATCATTTGCGGGTCGAACAGCCCGCGCTTGATCCGATCATGCCGGTGGCGCCCGTTTTGGAAGGGCGGAAAGCGAAAAGCCTGACCTTGCAGCAAAATGCGCAGGGGCCTTTTTGGGTCATAAACTATGCCGACGGCGGAAAAAGGCGCGCCGATGCGGCGACCGGAAAATTGTTATCGCCTGTCGCTGCCGCCGATGCCAGTGCGCTGGCTATAGCGGCGCGCTCGGATGATAGTGCGATTATATCGGTGCAGCGCTTCGCGGCGGATGAGGCGCCCTCTGACCTGCGGCGGGATCGTCCGTCCTGGCAGATTGTTTTTGAAGATGACGCGCGTTTTTATATCGATGCTGATACCGGTGAGCTGCTTGCGGTCCGCACGCAATTCTGGCGCGCTTTTGATTTCATGTGGGGTCTCCACATCATGGATCTGCAGACCCGCGAAGACACCAGCCATCCGATATTGATCGGGTTTGCGGCGCTGGCGCTGTTCAGTTCAATGCTGGGTTTCATGCTATTGTTCACCCGCAGCGTCCGCAACAGAGGGAAAACAAATTGAACAGCGCGATTCTTTATAATGCTCTTGGCTGGCTCGATCTGTTCGGGATAGCGGTTTTTGCAGCATCCGGCGCGCTGATGGCAGCCCGCAACGGACAGACATTGGTGACCTTTGCGTTCTTCGCTCTGGTGACCGGCGTCGGCGGCGGAACGGTGCGGGACTTGCTGATCGACGCGCCGGTATTCTGGGTGCAGGACAGCCGAGTGCCGGTTTTGTGTCTGGGCATTGCGTTGCTCGTCTGGGTCACGCCGGTACGCTGGTGGAAAGCCGGGGCCGTTGATTGGTTCGACGCCGTTGGTCTGGCGGCTTATTCCGTCTTTGGTGCAGCCAAGGCACTGCAACTCGGCATCGACCCCGTGCCCGCTGCGATCATGGGCATCATCACCGCTAGTGTGGGCGGTGTAATCCGCGACTTGGTTGCCGGCGAACCGTCGATCATCGTAAAGCCAGAGCTTTACGTGACCGCTGGCGCGCTGTCTGCCTTTGCCTTTGTCGGACTGGCGCAAACCGGTATGCCGGGCATTATCGCCGCACTAATCGCTTTTGTTGCCGGTTTTGCCTTGCGCGCTTTGGCGATTGTGAAAGGGTTGGCCTTGCCGACCTATCGCGGCGCAGGAGACAGTGAATAGCTTCTGAGCAAGTCGAAAAGGTCGGGCTTTGGGCCCGCCTTCACCGGCTGGCCAACGCTGCCACATTCCAGGCACAGGGCTTGCACATCCTCGCGCGCCATCAATCCGCGCGCGGTGTTGAGCGCATTGGCAAATACCGCTTTTTGCTGCCGCGCAACCCATCCCACTACTCCGGTCACAGGTGCCGCTTCGGTTTGCGCAAAGGGCAGTCCGCCAATGGGCAGCCATTTAAACGCCGGCGCGGCTTCGAGATATTGTGGATAATAGCTGCCCTCTTCCAGGCCGGCGCGCTTTGCCGCTTCGGCCAGTGCTTCGGTCATGCCGCCAAAGCCATCGACGAGACCAAGCTGGCGGGCCGTGCCACCATCCCAGACGCGGCCTTGCCCGATCTGGTCCACTTGCGCCGTCGTCTTGCCGCGCGCCTTGGCAACCAGCGTGAGGAAGTCGCGATAGGTATGTTCCACGCCCGATTGCAAAACGGTGTCGAGATCTTCACTGAACCCGCCGACAAAATCCGGTTCGCCGGACAGGGGCGTGGTCTGAACGCCGTCGGAACTTACGCCCCATTTACCCAGCGCTTTTTCAAAGCTGGGGAGAACTGCGAATACGCCGATGGAACCGGTAATCGTGTCCGGTTCCGCCAGAATGTGGTCACCGGCTGCCGCGATCCAATAACCACCGCTTGCCGCAACATCGCCCATCGACACTACGATCGGGATGCCAGCTTTCTTGACGTCGGCCAGCGCAAGGCGAATTTCCTCGCTGGCAAAGGCGGAGCCACCGGGGGAATCGATACGGACGACCAGCGCCTTGATGTCTTCCGCCTCGAGGGCCTTGTAAATCTGTTCGGCTATCCGGCCGCTGGCGGCGGTACCGGGTCCGGCCTTGCCGCTGACAATTTCGCCAGCGACGGTGATCACGCCAATGGGATCGCCGCCGCTTTTGACGGGATGCGCGGCAACGAAATTATCATAGTCGATGCTTTTGAACGTATCCGGTGATGGCGTGGTATCTTCGCCGACCTGGCTCGCGACAAAGCGACCAAAGGCCACCCGATCGCCGATCTTGTCGACTAGCTTTTGCTCGCTCGCGAGCTTGGTATAATCGCCACCGGCGGCTTTGATGAGCCCTGCCGGATCATTGCTATAGGATTCTATGAGAGCCTGGGGCCGGGCCTTTTGCACCTCCGCGAGCCATCGATCCCACAGGACCGAGTAGAGCGCCCGCGATGCTTCTTTCGCTTCGGGCGACTGGTCACTGCGCATGAACGGTTCGACTGCGCTTTTGTAGGTGCCGACCCGATAGATATTGGCGGTGATGCCCAGCTGGTCGATCAAATTTTTGTAATAGAGCCGATTGCCGCCGGGCCCGGCAAAAACAATTCCGCCCATCGGGTCCATCCAGATTTCATCGGCATGGGCGGCAAGCTGATAGCTGTCATCGCTGTAGAGGCTGGAATAGGCGTAGATCGGTTTGTCGGTTTGTTTCACCCGTTGCAGCGCTTCACCCACGGCGGTCAGGCTGGTTTGTCCGCCGCCCATGAAGGCGCTGAGATCCAGCACGACCGCTTTTACCCGGTCATCTTCTACCGCTGCATCAAGCGCGCGAACCACATCGCGGAGCCGATATTGGCGAATCGTGTTCTCATTATTGGTGAACATCGCGGTGAAATCTTGCTGCGCCGGCTGTTCAACAATCACGCCTTTCAGGTCGAGGAGCAGGGCGCCATCGCTGATCGCTGCGACATTGGGCCGGGCTGACAAGGCGGCATATAAAGCCGCAAAAAACAACAACATGGCGATCAAGACCAAAGCGTCTTTTATCGCTACCAGAAATTTCCAAGCTCCGCGAACAAACTGCATTATCGTCATTCTCCAAAAAAAGGCGGCTGATCATCGCTGACCGCCGCCCTTTATATGGTTATGCTGCCAGGAAATTACCAGCGGATAAGGCGCGGTACGACAATCCGGCCCACTATGGCACTGGCCAATACCGGCAGGGTGAACCATAATCCGATATAGTAAATGTCGTTAAACGGGCAGTAGATATTATAGGCCGCCGCGCCCAAAGCGCCCGATGCGATACCGACGAGCCAACCCGCGCGTTCCGGTGAGGTTGGCGCACCCTGACGCAGCCATGTGGTCAGGCCGGTGCCAATGGCCAAGGCGGAAAGACCACTAATCGCGAGGCATTTCATGCCTTCTGCCGGACGCAAGGCTTCTATCGGCGCACCGTTGACCATGCTCATCACGATGGCGGTCAGCGGGAACAGGCCCGCTGTGACCAGTGCCCAAATCCAGCCGCGGTTGAGATTGCCAACACCAGGCCGGGCCATATTGGCTGCAGCAAAGGCAGTCGCGACGCCCAGCATCAACAGGACACCGCTGCGCAGGAAGAACATTTCATGCGCCATGCCCATCGCCAGATCACCGCGCACGCCAAGGAAGAAGGCAACGCTGGAACAGGCTGCGAGTGTCAGGATTGCCGCAATTGCCATGCCGCCCGACGGTTTCAGGGTACGGACCGGTGCCAGGTCATCGACCAGGTCATTGATCAGGCTATTTGCTACTTCACTCATTCTATTCACTCTCGATAAGGGCGCTCATTTTCTTGAGCCCCCGATGGATATTTACTTTCACCAGTGATTCCGACTGGCCGGTTTTTGCCGCCGCTTCGGCAATGCTTAGTCCTTCGATTTTTACCATGGCAATAACATTGGCCTGTTTGTCGGGGATCATGCCCAGCAAACGCTCCAGACTCACCTTGGCGGTCACATCCTCGTCCTGTGGATCGGCAACCAGTTCTTCGTTCAGTTCGCCATGTTCGTGGCGGTAAATTTTGCGTAAGCCGTCAATCCAGCGATAGCGCCCGATGGCGGCCAACCAGGGCAGAAACGCCTTGGTCGGATCATAGCTGGCCCGTTTGCGGTGCAGCGAGATCAGCGTTTCCTGCACCAGATCATCGACCTCCGCCGGGTTGATCTTGCGCGCGTAATAGCGGCGCAGCCATTTTTCACACTCGGTCAGCAGGCTCGAATAGCATTGCTTGTCACCGCCCTGCGCCTTGATCATCAAGTGGCGCAATGTTTCTTCATTGGCGATCATGGTTTTTGTGTCCGGTTAAAAGCGACCTGTGCTCCTGCGAAGGCAGGAGCCCATCTCCTACCGTTTGTGCTAGGCGAGAGGGCAGGAGATGGGTCCCCGCCTGCGCGGGGACACGAAACCGCATATGTCGGGCTCCAACTCAACATCAGCCGAACTTGTTTCCGAACAACCGGTCCACTGACAGCAATCCACCGCCACGGGTGATCAAAACCAGCGCCAGAGCAACCCATATAATATGCACAGACCACCATGCTTCAGGATAGACGAAAAACTGGATGACTAAGGTCATGACAAGGAGTCCGGCGGCGCCAAAGCGAGTTGCAAGACCCAATACCAAAAGGATCGGGAAGAAATGTTCGGCATAGGTGGCGATCAGACCGGTAATTTCCGGAAAGGGCATGGCATATTCATCGCGGAACAGATCGACCGTGAGGTCTTTCATGTCGAGGAAGCTGCCATCTTCGACCTTGGTGCGGGCGGAGCGCCAGAATATTCCAGCCAGCGCCACGCGGGCAAAGAGCAAGGCAATCGCTTCCGGTACGGCGCCACTGACCAGGCCAATCGTTTTTTTAATCAGGTTTTTCATATCTATTCCCCGTCAAATTTTATTATCACGCCAGCTTGGACCAACTTGATGATCCTCTCCATTGCAGCGTCTTCACCACCCAGTTCGATGGCCAAGGCCAAAAGGTTACCCATAGTTGAAATATTTGCAATTTTTTCTGCAATATCATGCTCTAACTGGGTCAGCGGGTGGAACAAGACTTCTGCTTCCGGGCGTGCAACCATCAGTGCATCGGGGGCTTCATCGCCCAGCTCAGCCAGCTCCGGGGAAAGGGGGCCGGTCAGAGCAATTAGTCGCATCGCGGGATGTGCCGAAATTTCAAGACCAAGCAGGCCTTCCTCATCCAGTGTCGCAATATCTTGGAGCGCCAGCGGTTCGGCTTCGGCACTATGATAGCTTTTGATCCACGCCCACTCGATCCGGGCCAAATCCACTTCAGTTTCGCTGAAACCGCGCTTTGCCAGGAAATCCGCAAAATCCGCCGCGATGTTATTCATGTCGCAGGTTAATATATGATCCTGCTCGATATAGTCCCGCGAAATGGCGTGAAAGGGCTCGTGACCCATATGGTCATGCAATTTGGGATAAGCGTTTTCGAGCGCCACCAACCGCGCATGGGAAACGGTATTAGCATGGGCCTTCAGCCCGAGAAGTGCCCGATCAGGGTTTTCACTGAACAGATCTTCGGGAAAATGGGCCGGACCTTTTTGCAAGCAGGCGATGAAGCGCGATTGGCTGTCAGCTAGCGAGGGCATGCTGCGTCTCGTCCAAAACATGGCTGGCCAAAACCGTTTCAACTTTGGCGACCTCGGCCATCAGCACATCATAGGCTGGAATATCGGTGTCCCATTCGATCAATGTCGGTTTGGGGCCAGCGCGTTTGATGAAGCGTTCGTAAAGCCGCCAGGTCACATGGCTCACGATCGAGCCATGATCGTCGATCAGCAAAGGACCATCATCATGATCTTCGCGGGCATGGCCGGCCAGATGCATCTCGCCGACAATATCCGGATCGATCGCATCGATATAGGCATCCATATCAAGCCCGACATTGGTGGCGGTTACCTCAACATTGTTGATATCAAATAACAGCCCGCAGCCGGATTGCCTGCAAAGTGCGGTGATGAAATCGGTCTCGCTCATCTCGTCATCGCGGTAGCTGAGATAGCGTGACGGGTTCTCGATCAGCATCGGCCGTTTCAGCCGATCCTGCACCTTGCCGATCTGGGCGGCAAAATGATCGAGCGCTTCTTGCGTATAAGGAATGGGGAGCAGATCGGGATAGCGATCATGGGCATTGCCGCTCCAGCTCAGGTGATCCGACACCATGGCTGGCTGATAGCGGTCGCAAAGATCGGCAATTTTATCGAGATCATATTGGTTGAGGCCTTCAGCTGAGCCGAGGGAAAGCCCGACACTGTGAAAGCTTAAAGGATAGTCTCCGGCGATGGCGGTCAACCAACGATGCAGCGGACCGCCATCACCGAAGTAATTCTGCGGATGCACCTCTACCCATCCGGGTTTTTTTGATCCGTCTTCCTCAGACAATACATCATTATAATGCACCGACTTCAGACCTATGCCACCTGATGGAGGGAGGGAGTGAGACATAGGCGTCTTCATGACGGACAGACCAAAATTTGAGGTGTGAGTATCAGTAACATCCGCAAAACTTAGCGTATTTTCTTGGTAAAAGGAATAGAGGGCCGTTGTGCCCCTGCGAAGGGTGAAGCGAGGCACGTGACTCGCTTCACGGCCCATATCCTTTCGTTGCAATTATGCGCAAACTGGGGAGATGGATTCCTGCCTTCGCAGGAATAGGACAGCACGCCTATTCTCAGCCCTTCTGCGGTACCGGCTTGCTATTGCCTTTTTTGGCGGTCAGCGAACCACCGGCTTTGACACAGGCGCCTTTGGCAACATATTTCCAGGCATTGCCCTGATAGTCGGCGGTTGATGTACCGGCACAGCTTGTGCCTGGGCCAGCGGCGCAATCATTCTTGCCTTTCAGAGCAATGCCGAAACATTTTTCTTTCGCGCCGGCTGCGACAGCGGTGGTCGGCGAAATGGCAATGGTGGCAGCGGCTGCGAGGGCGGCAGCTGCGGCGGTGGCTTTAATCATGGAGTTGGACATTGGATTTTCCTCTCTTGGAAATTGGGTAATGGGGGTGAACCAGTTTTGCAGGCTCATGCTATGTTTCGCGACCAAGACCCGGTTGGTTACATGTCTGTTCCAAGGTAGAGAAAAATTCGCGTGCCATTTTCCGAAAATGGCTTTTTTCTGATGGATACAGCTTGCGAAAAAGATTCAGAATTTTTCCTGCAAAGCCTTGACGATCTCTCAGAATAGCCCATATGAGCGTCGTTAGCACTCGACTCGATAGAGTGCTAATCCTCCATTGATATATTCTCGATGGCTCGAGCTAAAGGAGCGGAGCCGCAAGAAAGATAAATTGGACAAGAAAGGGAAACATATGAAATTTCGTCCACTACATGATCGTGTACTGGTTCGCCGCGTAGAGGCGGATGCGAAAACCGCTGGCGGCATTATCATTCCAGATAGCGCGCAAGAAAAACCATCCGAAGGCAAAGTTGTTGCCGTTGGTTCCGGTTTGAAAGACGATAATGGCAAGACCACTGCTCTCGACGTCAAAAAAGGCGACAGCATCTTGTTCGGCAAATGGTCCGGCACGGAAGTCACCGTTGAAGGTGAAGACCTCATCATCATGAAAGAAAGCGATATTCTCGGCATTATCGAGAAGTAAAAACGCTTTTTCACATATTCATTCAATTCTCATAAGCAGAGGAAATTAACATGGCTGCTAAAGACGTAAAATTTGGTCGCGACGCACGCGAACGCATTCTAAAAGGTGTCGACATTCTTGCTGACGCCGTAAAAGTCACCCTCGGTCCCAAAGGCCGTAACGTGGTTCTCGACAAAAGCTTCGGCGCACCGCGCATCACCAAAGACGGTGTATCGGTTGCCAAGGAAATCGAACTGAAAGACAAGTTCGAAAATATGGGCGCCCAGATGCTTCGTGAAGTCGCATCGAAAACCAACGATGTTGCTGGCGACGGCACCACCACAGCGACCGTATTGGCTCAAGCGATTGTTCGCGAAGGCATGAAATCGGTTTCTGCTGGCATGAACCCAATGGATCTGAAACGCGGTATCGACCAGGCGGTTGATAAAGTTGTTGCTGATCTGCAAAAACGTTCGAAGCCGGTTAAGGGCAGCGAAGAAATCAGCCAGGTAGGCATTATCTCTGCCAATGGCGATGTTGAAGTTGGCCAGAAAATCGCAGAAGCGATGGAAAAAGTCGGCAAAGAAGGCGTGATCACGGTGGAAGAAGCCAAAGGTCTCGACTTTGAACTCGACGTTGTGGAAGGCATGCAGTTTGACCGCGGTTACCTGTCTCCTTACTTCATCACCAACCCGGACAAGATGATTGCGGACCTTGAAAATCCTTACATCCTGATCCACGAGAAAAAGCTGACCAACCTGCAGCCTATGCTCCCGATTCTGGAAGCTGTTGTGCAAGCCGGACGTCCGCTTTTGATCATTGCGGAAGATATTGAAGGCGAAGCGCTGGCTACTCTCGTGGTCAACAAACTGCGCGGCGGTCTTAAGATCGCGGCAGTGAAAGCGCCTGGCTTCGGTGATCGCCGTAAAGCAATGCTCGAAGATATCGCGATCCTCACCAAAGGTGAAATGATCTCCGAAGATCTCGGCATCAAGCTGGAAAGCGTTACATTGGGTATGCTCGGTGAAGCGAAAAATGTCACGATCGACAAAGACAACACCATCATTGTGGACGGTGCTGGCAAGTCGAAAGACATCAAGGCTCGTGTTGAAGCGATCCGCGCGCAGATCGAGAACACCACATCTGACTATGACAAAGAAAAACTGCAAGAGCGTCTGGCGAAACTCGCTGGCGGTGTTGCTGTGATCAAAGTCGGCGGTGCTACCGAAGTTGAAGTGAAAGAGAAGAAAGACCGTGTTGACGATGCACTGCATGCAACGCGCGCTGCTGTTGAAGAAGGTATCGTCCCTGGCGGCGGAACCGCGCTTCTTTATGCAACCTCTGCTCTTAAGGGCTTGGAAGGCGCTAATGATGACCAGACCCGCGGCATCGACATTGTTCGTAAAGCGCTGCAGTCTCCGGTTCGCCAGATCGCTGAAAATGCTGGTTTTGACGGTGCGGTTGTCGCTGGCAAATTGCTCGACCAGAAGAGCAAAGACTATGGCTTCAATGCGTTTAGCGACAAATATGAAGACCTCGTCAAATCCGGCGTGATCGACCCAACCAAAGTTGTTCGTGCAGCATTGCAGGACGCTTCTTCGGTTGCCGGTTTGCTGATCACCACCGAAGCGGCTGTGGCAGAATCGCCATCAGACGACAAAGCTGGCGGCGGCGGCATGCCCGACATGGGCGGCATGGGCGGCGGCATGGGCGGTATGGGCTTCTAAACCCAAACACTCGGCTGAAGCTGAAAAATATGAGGGGCTGGAGGGAGACTTCCGGCCCCTTTTTTCATTTTGGCAATCGATCAGTGCATCCCTGATGTTTTCAAACATCTCGGACTGTGCCATGTCGTTTCCAACGTAACTTCTTGCACAGGGATCAGACGGCATGACCAAGTTTTTCAAACTCCTATTGGCTTCCACCACAATGGCAGGGCTCGCGGCAGCGGTTCCCGCGGTTCATGCCCAAAATGCCGCACCGGTAGTCGCCGGTGCGATGGAGACAGAGACGGACCGTCTCAACATCTGGTTCGACAAAAAATTCGAGGAACAACTGGCGTTCAGTCCGATCCGCCAGACCCTGCTGGGCCGCAGGACCGCTTATGACCAGATTGACGATTATTCGATCGAAGCCGCGGACCGTCAACTTGCATGGATGCGCGTGGCGACGGCAGAGATGAAGCGTGATTTTGACTATGACAAGCTTACGCCGGATGGAAAAATATCCTGGGACATGTGGCTGTTCCGACTGGAGCAGGCGGAGGCTGGCGTGCCGTTTCGGCAAAATGCCTATGTTCTGCATCAATTTAATGGTCAGCAATCCTTTTTTCCGACCTTTCTGATCAACCAGCACCGCGTCGCAAGCGAGTCCGATATGGTTGCCTTTATCGAACGGCTCAAAGGCAGTGCCCGGGCGCTCGATCAATTGCTCGCGCGCGCGCAGGCCAATGCCGAAGCCGGAACCCGGCCGCCCCGTTTTGCCTATGAAGGGGTTATCGAGCAGTCCGGAAAAATCACCACCGGTGCGCCTTTTGATGACGGCGAGCCATCTGCATTATGGGAAGCAACGGAAAGCAAATTGGCGGGGCTAGTGGAAGCGGGCACGATTACGCAAGACCGTTCGGACGCATTGAAAGAGCAGGCGCGGCTGGCGCTTACCGGATCGTTGAAGCCAGCTTATGAGCGGATCATCACCTGGTTCCAGCAGGACTTGCCCAATAGCAAGGCTGAACCCTTTGGTGTTTCCGAACTTCCCAATGGCGAAGCGTTTTATAATTACCGTCTCGTCAATCAGACCACGACGGATCTGACGGCAGAAGAAATTCACGCTATCGGCCTGTCCGAAGTCACGCGCATCCGCAAGGAGATGGAAGCGATCAAGGACAAGGTGGAATTTGAAGGCGATTTGCAAGCCTTCTTCACCTTCCTGCGCGAAGACGACCAATTCTATTTCTCGGACGATGACAAGGGCGCACAGGATTATATCGATGCCGCCGAAAAGCATCTGGCGTTTATCAAAACCCGCCTGCCGGACTTTTTCGGAACCCTGCCAAAGGCTGATCTGGTCGTGAAACGCGTCGAGCCATTTCGCGAACAGGATGGCGCGGCGCAGCATTATCGGCCGGGCACACCGGACGGCACGCGCCCCGGCACCTATTATGCCCATTTGTCGGACATGCGCGCGATGCCCATCCACAGCCTGGAAGTGATTGCCTATCATGAAGGCAATCCCGGCCATCATATGCAAAGCTCGATCGCGCAGGAACTGACCGGCATTCCGAAATTCCGGGCGCAGGGCGGATATATCCCGGCCTTTGGCGAAGGATGGGCGCTCTATTCCGAGCTATTGTCGAAAGAAATGGGGGCCTATGAAAATCCCTATTCCGACTTTGGCCGGCTGACGACGGAAATATGGCGCGCGATCCGGCTCGTCGTGGATACCGGACTGCACACCAAAGGCTGGAGCGAGGAAAAGGCCGTGGCATATTTCCTCGCCAATTCGCCGATCCCGGAAACAGCGGTGCGCAGCGAAGTGCGGCGCTATCTGGTGATGCCGGGTCAGGCGACCAGCTATAAGATCGGCATGCTGAAAATTCAGGAACTGCGCGCCAAGGCGGAAAAAGAACTGGGTGATGATTTCGACATCAGGGGTTTTCATGACACGGTGCTGGGCGGTGGTTCGGTGCCTTTGAGCTTATTGGAAACCATGGTGGATCAATGGATCGCGAAAGAAAAAGCGTCCTGATAACAATCGGTCTGGAACGAAGCTGATGGTTGCAAGCACCTTTGAACTGTTCAAAATCGGCGTCGGGCCATCCAGTTCGCACACGATGGGGCCGATGTCGGCGGCGGCAATCTTTGTTGCGCGGCTTTCGGATCAGATGGTTCTTGATCAGGTAACGCGGCTTGAGACGAAGCTGTTCGGGTCGCTGGCTCTCACCGGAAAGGGTCACGCGACGGACCGCGCGATTCTGTTGGGGCTGTCGGGTCAGCGACCGGAAAATATCGAACCGGATGAAGCGGATATACTGGTAGATGGGATCAGAAGTGCGCAGCGCATCCGTTTGAACGGCACCCGTGACATAGCTTTTGACGAGGATGCCGATGTCATTTTCGATCAGCGCAAACGGCTCGACTTTCACTCCAATGCGATGCGCTTTACCGCCTTTAACGGTGAGGAGGAACTGGCAACCCGCGTCTATTATTCCGTCGGCGGCGGCGCGATTCTCGACGAAGACCAGATCGGGGCCAATGATCCCGAAAGCGGTTTGTGGGATGTGCCGCATCCCTTCTGTTCCGGCGCGGACCTGCTGAGAATAGCAGAGGAAAAAGGCCTCTCTATTGCTGATATCATGCGCAATAACGAACGCGCGGGCAAAACCGATGATCAGATTAGTGACAGCATCCGGCAAATATCCGACGCCATGTCCGCCTGTATCGATCGCGGAATCAAGTCGGGCGGTATTTTACCGGGCGGCCTGCGTGTCAAACGCCGTGCGCCCCTGATCCATGCACGCCTGATGGAACGACAGGAACGCGCTTTATCCGATCCCCTGACGGTGCTTGATTGGGTCAACCTTTGGGCACTGGCTGTGAATGAAGAAAATGCCGCTGGCGGCAAGGTTGTTACAGCACCGACCAATGGTGCAGCGGGTATTGTGCCCTCGGTGCTGCGTTTCTATGAGCGCTTTTCGCCCAAGGCGGATGTGGCGGGAATTGAGACATTTATATTGACGGCAGCAGCCATCGGCTCGCTGTTCAAGGAAAATGCATCCATCTCTGGTGCGGAAGTTGGCTGTCAGGGCGAGGTCGGCGTTGCCTGTTCGATGGCAGCGGCTGGCCTGACGGCGGCCTGGGGCGGGACGCCATCGCAGGTCGAAAATGCTGCTGAAATTGGTATGGAACATAATCTCGGCCTGACCTGTGATCCGGTTGCAGGGCTGGTCCAGGTGCCCTGTATCGAGCGCAATGCGGTTGGTGCGGTCAAAGCCATAGAGGCGGCGCGGCTGGCGATCATGGGTGATGGTACCCACCGGGTTAGTCTCGACGAAGTCATTGAAACCATGCGCAAAACCGGTCTGGATATGAGTGAGCGCTACAAGGAAACATCGCAGGGTGGTCTGGCCGTCAATCTGGTGGAATGTTAAGGTCTTGAAACGCGACCGGAGGAATGCATGAGCAAGTCGAGATTTTTGAACAAGCGTCGGTTAGCGGGCCTGGTCATCGGCATTGGCGTTCTGGTTAGCGCCACATGGCTTCTCCGTCCGGAAATCGGTGCCCGGCTTTTTGCCAATGCCGTGGAAACCGCGGTTAACCGCGACGTAATAGGCGATCTGCCCGACGGCATGCATCTGGCCTTATGCGGAACCGGTTCGCCCTTGCCAGACCCCAGTCGTGCGGGCCCCTGTTCCGCCATAATCGTTGACGGCAAAATGTTCATTATTGACATAGGTGGCGGAGCGGTGCGCCGACTGGGTGAAATGGGGCTCAACCCGGGCCGGGTTGAAGCATTGCTGCTGACCCATTTTCACAGCGATCATATTGACGGCATGGGCGAGCTGCTATTGCAGCGCTGGGCGGGCGGTGGTCATGACGCGCCTCTGCCGGTTATCGCGCCCGAGGGCGTAACGCCGATAGTAGACGGGATAAATGCCGCCTATGCCGCCGATGCCCGCTACCGCGTGGCGCATCATGGTGAAGATATCATGCCGCCATCCGGTATTGGCGGAATTGCGCGTCCCTTTGCCGTGCCTGCCGACGATGCCGAACAGATTATCTATGATCAAGATGGTCTGAAAATCACGGCCTTCGCGGTCAATCACGAACCGGTTGTTCCGGCGGTCGGATATCGTTTTGCCTATAAAGGCCGCTCCATCGTGTTTAGCGGTGACACAGCCCGAAGCGCAGTGGTCGAGAAGGCCTGCAATGGCTGCGACATATTGGTGCATGAAGTCCTAAACGCCGAGATGGTTGGGATCACCGAGGCGGCGATGAAAAAAGCGGAGCGGCCAAGGCTTGAAAAGATCATGGCGGATATTCCAGACTATCATACGACGCCTGCCGAAGTGGTGGAATCGGCCAAGGCTGCCAAAGCGAAAATGCTGGTCTTCTCGCATATCGTGCCGGCGGTGCCGATTGGTTTTCTGGAAGCCTATTATCTCAAGGATGTGCCTTCCGGCTTTCGGGGGAAAATGGTGATGGGCAAAGATGGCATGCTGTTCAGCCTCCCCGCCAACCAGGACAGTATCAAGCAAGATGATCTTCTGTGAATGACGGCCTGATTTGGAATCGGTAGAAATTTTGGAACCAATTCCATGATTTGGCCGTAAGTGTCTGGCATATCACAAGGACTCCTCCTGACCATTTCATGCATTCGAATCTCCGCCAGTCAAACCTACGGCCTTTCGTCTGTGTTGACCCTTGCAAGCCCAATCCACCAAAAGACGGATAATGTCTGAAGATCCCAGCAACAGCGAAAGCGCGAACAAGAGCGCAAAACTGACCAGCGGTTCCATCGCAGGGCATCTGGTCACGCAAACCGCGCCGATGTTGCTGGGCATTGCCAGTATCATGTCGATTGGCATAATTGACGCTTATTTCATCGGTCAGCTGGGAGCGAAAGAGCTGGCTGCGGTCAGCTTTATTTTCCCGGTGACCATTGCTTTGTCGAGCATGGGGGTCGGCGTTATCGCGGCGATCAGTTCGGTTGTCTCCCGCGTGCTTGGTAGTGGCGACGAAGCCAAGGCGCAGCAATGGGGCAATCTGGGTATTGCCTTGGCTGTGATATTCGGATTGTCCATTGCGGCCATCTTGTATCTGGTGAAAACACCTTTATTCCATTTGATGCAGGCCGAGGATGACCTGATGCCGTTGATACAGGCGTATATGACGCCCTATGCGCTCGGTTTCCCGCTCTTGCTGACCAATATGGGCATGAATGGCGTGCTACGCGGTCAAGGCGCAGCAAAGCGTGCCTCGGCGATATTATTTGCTTTTGCCGCAACAAATTGGGTGCTCGACCCGCTACTAATCACGGGCATCGGTTCGTTTGGGGGTTTTGGAATCGAAGGCGCGGCCTACGCCACTATTGGCGGCTGGGCGGTGGGCACGGCGCTGGGTTTTGTGCTGGTCCAATCCAGCGCGATCAAAATCAATCTCGCCTGTTTGACGGCGACCAACTGGCGAGAAGGCGTCAGCGCGTTGCTGAGAGTCGGTGGTCCGGCGGCCGGTTCCAATGCGATCAATCCGATCGGTCTTTCGATATTGACGGCTTTGCTGGCTGGCTATGGTAAGGATGAAGTCGCCGGTTTTGGAGCTGCGGGCCGATTGCAAAGTCTGGCGGTGGTTCCCTTGCTCGCGCTATCGAGTTCCATTGGAGCAATAACCGGTCAAAATTGGGGCGCCAATAGAGCCGACCGCGCCCGGCACGCGCTTTGGCTATCGGGTGCATTTTGTCTGGTCTATGGACTGGCCGTTGCCGCAGCCCTGGTGTTGGCGAGCCGCTGGATTGGGTCGTTCTTTACCGAAAAAGACGCGGTGCTGGCGGCAATCGAAACCTATCTGACCATAGCGGCTTGGGGCTTCGGGGGTTACGGTCTGTTCATCGTCGCCAATGGTGCATTTAACGCGATTGATCGGGCGGGTACGGCCTTGGCGCTATCCCTCAGCCGGGTTTTCCTGGTCATGGTACCGGTTGCCTTGCTCGGCAAAACCGCTCTGATCGGTAACCAATGGGGTGCCTCAACCATTTATGCCGGAGAGTTGGCCGCCAATTTACTGGGCGGCGCAATCAGCGGATTTGTGGCCTGGCGGATCTTTCGGAAAAACTAAGTCTGGTGCTTTCTGCGCCAAAATAGCCTCGCCAATAAGAATAGTATCGAACCGGACGATCTTCTCTAATCTGCCTAGCGAGAATCATGGGATTTTGTGTCCCTGCGCAGGCAGGGGCCCATCTCCTGAACAAGCGAGATTCAAATATGGCGGGAGATGGACTCCTGCCTGCGCAGGAGCACTGACATGACCACCAACCGTTTCTGGCAATTGAACAAACGTCCAGCGCATGATGATGTCGCCGGCGCGCTGTCTCTAGAAACTGAATCCATGCCGGAACTGGCCGAAGGTCAGGTGCTGGTCAAAACCGCCTATCTTTCCATGGATGCCGGCACCCGCATGTGGATGACCGAGCGCGAAGACAGTTACCAGCCGCCGCTGGAACTCGGGACTAAAATGGTCGGTCTGGTACTCGGTCATATTGCCCAGTCCCGCCATGATGGATTTGCCGAGGGCGATCTTGTGCGCGGCTTTGGCCAATGGGCGGAACATGCATTGATCGAGCCGGAGCTTGCCGGACTGGTCAAGGTGGATGCAGATATTGGCGATATCAAACAGCATTTTGGCGTGCTCGGGTTTAATGGCTGGACCGCTCTATGGGGCTTGCAGGAAACTGCTGGCGTTGAGGCCGGGCATAATGTTCTGGTTTCTGCTGCGGCAGGAGCGACCGGCGTGCTGGCTTGCCAGATTGCGAAAATATTGGGTGCCAATGTCTATGGTCTGGCCGGCGGACCGGATAAATGCCGCTGGCTGGAAACCGAACTGGGTATCACTAAGGCGATTGATTATAAAAATGATGATATCGCCGCAGAGCTGGCGAAAGTCGACGGCGGGATCAACGCCTATTTCGACAATGTCGGCGGACCAATTCTCGACGATGTACTGCCCAATATGGCGCTTTATGGCCGCGTGGCTTTGTGCGGTTTACTGGCCCAGTATAAAGGCGACGGGCGCGGGCAGGGACCGGAAAATTTTGACCAGATCCTGATGAAGCGGCTGCGGGTCGAGGGCTTTTTCTCGCCTGATTTCATGGATCAGGGAGAGCGGTTGACAGCACAGCTCAAAGTCTGGCTGGATCAGGGGCTGATTGATACGCCCTTTGATGTGACTGATGGCATTGAAAACGTCCTGACCGCCTATGACAAGCTGTTCACCGGCGGCAATATCGGCAAGGTGTTGGTCAGGCTGTAGGTTTCAGCCGCATGCCCCAAAGGGCGAAACCCATGATCAGGCTGGCAAAAACCAATGATACAGCAACAATCGCGTCCCAGCCGCCCCAGGCATAGGCAGCGGTGCCGAGCCAGCTCGACAGGCCGCCGCCGACAAACATGATGACGATATAGATGGTCATCAAGCGGGTGCGAATCTCCGGCGCGCGGCCGAACAGGATCGTGCGGTTGGCAACATCCATGGAGGCACCGCCGAAATTGCTGAACATGATCGGCAGGATCAATATCCACAGGCTCTGGCCAGCGAAGATCAGGAGGACCGCTCCGATCAATTGGGCGACGGCAAAGAGCGCGCGCGCTTTTTCCGCGCCGATCCGGTCTGCCAGGCGGCCCGACCACGGGGCGACAAATACATTCGATGCGGCAAGTAATGCCAGATAGCCGACGACATCGACACCATAACCCATTTCTGCGCTGGTGATATGCAATCCAATGCCGAGCCATAGGGCAAGGAAAAAACCGAAGGACAAGGCTTGCAGCAATCCGGCGAGCAACACATCCGGCATGGTCTTGATGATTGGCCAGAGCGACGCGATCAGCGCGCCATAGCTTTCCTGCGGCTCGCTATCATCGCGCAGCTTTTCGTCTTTCTCCATGATCAGCGGCAGGATGATCAGCAGCGCCAAAGTCAGCGCGGTGCCAACCCAATAGGCCGACCGCCAGCCGAAATAATGACCCAGCACGCCAGCGCCCGCGCGGCTGCCCAGCAATCCCACAGTAATGCCGGCCGACATGATTCCGGTAACATGACCAATACGATCAGGGCGGACCCGCTTGGTAACATAGGCGGGGAGCAAATAGGGCGTGATCGTCGCAAAACCGAGCAGCGAGGACGCGGCGACGAACAACCGGAAATCCTGTGCCGTGGCCATTGCGAGCAGCGCCAGAAACTGGCCTGCTACAAAGGTGATGACCAGCTTGCGATTGTTGATCCGGTCGCCAAGTGGCAGCAGCAATAATATACCGAGGGCCAATGCGATCTGATTGAGCGCTGGCACCAGCCCGAGCAAGGTTCCGCTTACGCCAAAATCCTCACCGACCGGTGCGATGAGCGGATGGATATAATAGCCGTTGGCGACCGCAACCGCACATGCCATGGAAAAGAGAAACAGTTTCGTTTCGCTAATCCGGCGCGGCGCGGTTTTGGTTGAAGATTTGGCGGCGTCGGTCAGAATATTGGCTTTCGATCATGGGCCATTCAGGGCTTGCCTTGCCCATGACGAAAGCGGGGCCCCAAGTCCTCTGTTTGTTTAGCTAGCGTCGATTACTTTCTCCAGCTCTTTCAGGACATCGCCATAGGTGCGATCGTTGAGCAATTGGACAAGCTTGGGATCGGCGACGGCCGGATTGCCGCTGTCGAAAGGCGGATGGGGATCATATTCGAGACCGAGCTGCACGGCCTCGGCAAATTGCTGTCCGGCAATTTCGGCAATCACGGTCAGAGCAAAATCAATGCCGGACGTCACGCCGCCAGCGGTAATGACATTGCCGTCTTTGACCACGCGGGCGGCTTCATAAGTCGCACCGAATTTTTCGAGCAACGACGTATAGGCCCAATGGCTGGTTGCGCGCTTGCCCTTGAGCAAACCCGCTGCACCCAGCGCCAGCGATCCGGTGCACACCGAGGTGACATATTGTGCCCCCGCCGCCTGATCGCGCAGGAATTGAAGCGTCTCCTGATCCTGTATGACATCACGCGTACCAAAGCCGCCCGGCACGCATAGCAGGTCCGCCTGCGGGCAGTCCGTAAGATTGGTGCTTGGCAATATCGCAAAGCCGCTATCGGTCTGTACCGGTTGCACAGCCTTTGCCGCACTATGCACAACCGCACCCGGCATGCGAGCCAGAAACTGGGCTGGCCCGGTAAAATCAAGCTGCGTGATGCCGTCGAACAACAGAAAAACAATGTGGAAGTTCTTGGACTCGTTCATGGGTCACTCCTGTTTTTGAGAAATGCCCAGGCGATCGGCTGAAATTTGTCCGTTCCCCGATGGTCATCCATCTTGATTTCGCCAGTAGCGGACTTGTTTGCCATAGCACCGGATCACCATGTCGAGAAGATGGAATTGCTCCATCGGCGCGAACTATTCGCTGCGCAACGCCTCGATCGGCGACAGGCGCGAGGCGCGAACCGCCGGATAACCGCCGAACAGCAATCCGATGAAAGCAGAAAATATGATCGCGCCAATACCGACACCCACACCAATAGGGACCGGGAAGTCAGCGTAGACGGTCAGCGCGGTGCCGCCGGCAATGGCAAGGATCAGCCCCATTGCGCCACCAATCACGCAGAGCACTGCCGCCTCGACCAGAAACTGATTGCGGATATCGCTCCGTTTGGCACCCAGAGCCATGCGCAGCCCGATTTCCCGGGTGCGCTCAGTAACGCTGACCAGCATGATATTCATGATGCCAATGCCTCCGACCAGCAGTGAAATGGATGCGATGGCGACGAGCACTATCTGGAAAATACCGGTGACCTGAGCCGATTCCTTCATAAATTCCTCGGTTGTGCGGATGGTGAAGGGATTGATATCTTTTCCCCGGACCCGGTAGCGCTCGCGCAATAATTTGGTGATCTCGCGCTTGGCAGTGGGCAGCGAGACTCCGTCCTCAAAGCCGACAAACAGCATCTGTAAATCATCGGGACCGGAAAGCGTGTCGCCGGAGAAACGCTGCCGGGTGGTGGTAATGGGCATGATTGCAATATCGTCATTGTCATTGCCAAAGCTCGATCCCTTGGACTCCAGAACGCCGATGACGTTAAACGGGGCGCGGTTGATGCGGACGGTTTCACCAACCGGATCATAATCACCAAACAGCTTTCGCGCGACGCTTGGGCCCAGAACAACCACCCGTGCGGCAGAGCGGACATCGGCTTCACTGATGAACCGGCCCGACTCGGCGACAACGTTGGAAACCTTGCCATAGCCCGGGGTGGTGCCAACCGCATTGGTTGAGGCGTTGCGCCCGGCAACGACCAGCTGGATATTCGTGCGCAATTGCGGGGCGATATCGTCAATGCCGCTAATCTGTTTTTCGATTGCGCGCGCGTCGCGCATGGTTAGGCGTCCGCGATCAAAGGAGCGCCGACCGCCCTCGCCGGTATCCGGCTGCGGAAAGACCAATGCCATATTGGAACCCAGCGCATTGATCGACTGCATCACCGACACTTGCGCACCCGATCCGACAGCGACGGCCAGCGTCACCGCGAACACGCCGATCATCACTCCCAATGTTGTCAATATCGAGCGCATCAAATTGGTGCGCAGGGCCGTCATCGCGATGGCCACGTTGACCAGCCAGCCAGACGCTTTTTGTACCAGGTTGCCCATCATGCGCCTGCCTTTCGCCGTTTCTTGGTCATGATATCTTCAATCACCTTGCCGTCGCGAAATTCGATCCGCCGTTTGGCGTGATCGGCAATTTCCGCTTCATGGGTGACGACGATGATCGTGATACCCTGATCATTCAGCGTCTGGAAAATCTGCATGATATCTTCGGATGTCTTGCTATCGAGCGCGCCCGTTGGTTCGTCGGCCAGCAAGATGACCGGATCGGTGACCAGCGCGCGCGCGATGGCAACGCGCTGCTGTTGTCCGCCTGATAATTTGGCGGGACTATGGTCGAGCCGGTCGCCCAGCCCCATTTCCTCAAGCTTCGCTTTGGCTTTCGCCCTGCGTTCGTCACCACCAAGCCCGGCATAGATGAGCGGCACCGCAACATTGTCGAGAGCGGTGGTGCGAGCGAGCAGATTAAATTGTTGAAATACAAAACCGATTTTCTGGTTGCGCAATTCAGCCAGCGCATCGCCATCCCGATCGCCGGTGGCGATGTCATCAATCCGAACCTCGCCCGATGTCGGGATATCGAGACAGCCGATCATGTTCATGAAAGTCGATTTGCCCGATCCGCTGGCGCCCATGATCGCGACATATTCGCCGCGGTCTATCGACAGCGATACCCCGTCAACAGCACGAACCGTTTCGCCGCCCAGCTCATAATTTTTGACCAGATCCTGTGTTTCGACAAGGGCCATTATTTATGTGTTCCCGCGGGCAAACTCATCCTCTTCTTCGTCTTCTTCATTTTCCAGATTTTTGGAACGGACGAGGACCTGCTCTTTTTCTTTCACACCCTTGACGATTTCGACAAAATCCTCTCCGGCAAGGCCGATCGTAACAGTTCGGCGTGTCGGCTTGTATGGATCATCGCTGGCGATCCAGATCTGGGCCGTGCGTGGTTTTTTGGAATTTTTGTCAGCCGGTTTCGTCGGTTTTTTGTCTTCTTCATCAGGACGGTCATCCTTGCGTGGACGGAAGCGGATGGCTGGCGCGGGGACGCGCAGCACATTGGCCTTTGTGCCGGTGACAATTTCGACATTGGCGGTCATCCCGGTGAGCAGCTTCCCCTCCTTGTTATCGACATCCAGAATGACGAGATAGCTGACGACATTCTGTTCTTCGGTCGCGGACTTGCGGATTTGTCCGACCTTGGCGACAAAGGTATCATCCGGATAGCTATCGACCGTAAACCGCACCAGCTGATCCACACGAACCTGCCCGATATCGGCTTCATCAACCGAGGCCTCGACCTGCATACGGCTGGTATCGGCGGCGATCTCGAAAAGATTGGGCGTCTGAAAACTCGCGGCCACGGTGGTGCCGGGCTCGACCAGCTTGTTAATCACGACTCCGCTGGTCGGTGCGAGGATACGCGTGCGATCAAGGTCGAGCTGGGCAGAAGACAGCTCCGCTTCACTCTGGGCAATCTGTGCGCGCCCGCTCTGCGCCTGCGCCTTGGCGGTGCTCAGAGACGCCTGTGCACTCGCCAGCGCATTGCGCGCCTGATCAATACCGGCCTTGGATACAAAACCTTTTTCTGCCAGTTGTTGTTGTCGTTCAAATTCGCGGGATTGGACCTGAAAGTCGGTCTGTGCGCGGATGATAGAGGCCTCAGCCTGCGCCAGATTTGCCCGCGACAAGGCCACTTGCGCACGCGCCTGCGTGACGCGGGCCTCGATACGGGTCGGGTCGATTCGCGCGAGCAGCTGACCGGCCGTTACCGGCGAGTTGAAATCGACATAAACGTCGGTGACCTGGCCGGAAATTTCCGAGCCGACATTGATGGTGTTGAGCGCGCGTAATTTCCCGCTGGCCGAAACAATGCGGGCTACATCGCCGCGCGTCACAGGCTCTGCGATATATTCATAGGTCGCTGGCGAAGGGACTATGACCTTGTAAAGGATCGCGATGAGGACAAGGGCGATAAGGCCCGAGATAACGGGGTGGAGGCGAATCCACGCCAATGAACGTGTAATAATCAACATTCCCCTGTCTTAGCTATATATATCACTATGACAGGCGGGGCGTGCATAGGCAATATGCGGATATCACCATTACCGGATTATCCTTGCAGCGGCGTGGTTCCATTTGCAGTCACATCATGGCCGTAAAGCCATTCCAGCTGCGCGTCGAATGCCTCCTGACCAGGTATTTTTCCGGCCAGCCACATCGGACCATAAGTACCCAGCTTACCACCCGGTGTGCGCTGATGAAAAAGCCGCATATTGCGTCGCGCGGCTTTCTGGACCGCTGCTGTCCGATCCCGCCGGACATCAAAAAAGTGGCGGAGCGCGCGGTCGCGATCGCCATGTTCGGCAAGCGACCGGGCGAGCACATAGCCATCCTCAATCGCTTGCACCGCACCTTGCGCCATGAAGGGCAGCATCGGATGGGCCGCATCCCCGATCAGGACCGCCCGGCCATCCACCCATTGATCCAGCGGATCCCGGTCGAACAGGGCCCAGCGATAATGGTGCTCGGCCTGTTCCAGCAAAGTTGTGATGGTCGGATGCCAGCCCTCAAAGTCGGCCATCGCCTGTTCGCGCGTGCCTTTCTCGGTCCAGCTTTCCTGTTGCCAGTCATCGCGCTCCACCACGCCAATCAGATTGGCCAGCTTGCCGCCGCGCAGCAGATAGGTGACCGCATGCTTGCCCTCACCCAGCCATATAGAGGCCACAGGCAAGGGCGCATTTCGGCCCAGTTTTGCAACCGGTACAACCGCCCGCCACGCCACATTGCCCGTGAACCGGGGCTTTTCCGAACCCAGCATCTGGGTGCGAATGGCCGATTTGATACCATCGGCGCCGACGATGATATCGCCTTCGACGGTTGTGCCATCGTCCAGCGTCGCCCAGGCCGTTTCGCTATCCTGACCATAGCCGGTGACTATTGTCTCCTTTTGCAGGGCGCCGGGACAGCGCTCATTCAGCGTGCTGGCCATGGCCGAAACCAGATCAGCCCGGTGAATATGAAGATAGGGCGCGCCCCATTTTTCCTCAAGACGCTGCCCCATATTCTGGGTCATGATGACCCGGCCGGATTGCCCCATCCGGAATTGTGTCGCGCGAGGGCAAAAACCGGTTGCCGCAACCTGCCCGTCAATATCCAGCGCCCGTAACACTTGCATCCCGTTGGGGCTGATTTGTATGCCGGCACCAATATCTCCCAGCTGCGCGGCTTGCTCCAGTATTTGGACATCCCAGCCGAACCGGTGGAAGCATAAAGCCGCGTTTAGCCCGCCAATACCACCACCAACGATTATCGCTTTCATGATCTCGCCTCTGGTTGGAATTGCGCGTACCTCATGCCGGAATAGGGCATGGAGGCATAGGTATCAGAGATTGAGCGGGATGAAAATCCAAAGAGGTGGCATTTACGGGACGTTGCGCGACGGAAATGGTGAGCAGCTGGATATGAAGGCTGGACAAGCCAGCCTTCATATTATCCAATAGGCTAGAAGTTTACCTCAACACCAGCATAGAAAAACCGGCCCGTGTTATTGAAGATGCCGTCGCCTTGCCCAGTCCCATCAAGGCCAAAAGGAGGCAAGCGATCAAATACGTTATCGACGCCGCCATAAAAGCGGAAGCGATCATTAACATCTACACCCATGCGGATGTCATGATAAAACACGTCGGGATAAAATACCTGAGGAAAGGCGTCAGGATCCCTTGGTGGTTCGCCATCAAACGAATTTTGATCTTCATACTCAAGAGCGATCGTCTGCTTCCCGATATAACGCAGCTCATAGGTGAAATCGAAGTCGCCAAAATCCAGTCCGGCCCGGAAAGTGGCGGCCCATTCAGGATCACCCAGTTCGCTTTTCAAACGGTCGGCAAAGTCAGGCTGCGTGACGTCGGTAAACTGGTTCCGTTTGATCAGATAACTTAGCAGAAGGCGTGTATTAAGCTGAACACCATCGAAAATTTCACCTGTATAGTTAACGTCCAAATCGATGCCGGACGTTTCCAGTTTAGCGAAATTAAACGGACCAGCGCGGAAAGAATCACCGATAACTGGCAGACTAATGGTTTGACCATCAAGAATTCGATCGGATTGACCGGCAAACGTGCCATCTGGCCGTCTTGATATTGCTGCACAGAATGGATTATCGATGCCGCCAGGATTGTCATAACACTGATTGATAATTGTCTGGCCTGTAAGCGTGAATATCACGTCTTTTACGGTGATATCATAATAATCCACAGCAATTGTTAGACCCGGAATGAAGTTGGGTTGATAAATTGCGCCGATAGTCAGGCTCTCACCTTTTTCTTCCGTGATGTCAGGGTTACCGGCATTGATACCGCGGACCCCTGAACCGGGAAGGTTGGTGAAAGGTGTCACGCCATCCGGATTGAAGGCCGGAACATTCGGATCCGCCTGACAATTCGCTGCGCGATTTGGATTGTTGGCTATGTTATCTGCGCTACATGGATCCGCCAGTCCATTCACAAAAGTTTGTGAACCGGTAGAAAACTGGTCGGACAATGAAGGCGCGCGAACCGATTCGGCATAACCGACGCGTAACCTAAGGTCCGGAGTGGGGGCATAAGTACCTGATAAATTATAGGCAAATACCGTTCCTACGGCGCTATTGTAATCTGAAACGCGGCCGGCCGCTTGAAAAGACAGCTCTTCGGCGAAAGGCATGTCGGCCAATATCGGGAGATTAATCTCTCCGTAAGCCTCCCAAACTTCGGCGGCTGGTGGATCGAAATCCGCGATGGCGTTCAGGAACGTCGCGCCGCTGGCAGTAACCTCATCAAACGCTGAGAAAGCCGTATCGCGGCGATATTCTCCACCAATCACGATGCCGACTGGACCGCCAGGCAATTCAAACAGCTCGGAACTGTCACCAGCTACATAAGCCGTGACACTATATTGCTCTGCTTTTTCGTCGCGGGATGATGTGAAGCCGAAATAGTTGAGGGCGGCTTGGGAGATGTTACCCGAGCCGAACAAATTGGCAGGCGCGCAAGCCGGATCATCATTGGTCGGGTCCGCGTCCGCATTAATGCCGCAAACAATGTCTCCGCTAGCGTTTCGAACGGCATCAATTGAATTGAAATACTCATCGATTAGGACATTACCATTGGTTTCATAAAATGTGTCCAGCCTGCCATAGTTAAACGCCAGTTCGTATTTCCAGTCATCATTGAATGTGCCATCAATACCCGCAACAATACGATAGGTTTCTCGCCGATGCTCCTCTCCTCGTCCGCCGAAATCGGTATTGAAACGAAAGGCGCTGAAGCTTGTCGCGCCATCAGCCAGACTGGATACGAGAAGGGCTCTATTTTCGTCACTTAGAAACGGATTGTCGATGCTGAAGGTGTTGTTAAAGAATGTTGGCTGACCTTCTTGAAGGGCATCGATACGAACATATTTTGCCTCGATAAAGGGCCTGAATGCCTCCGATATCTCGTAGCTGGCCAGAAAGTTAACAGCGTAGCGTTCAAGACCGGCTTGCAACATGCCTGTATTATTCAGTGTAGAGCCAAGGCCACCAAAAGCGTTGCCCGATCCAAATGGTCTGAAATCGGTGATGATAGGATTGGCAATCAGACTGCCAGCCTCATTGAAAACGAAAGTCCTTCCTAACTCTGCTCCGCTCGTGCCAAACAGACCTGTACAGTTGACCGCTCGTCGCGCCTGTATGGCGGCAAAATTGGGATCCGCAGCGTCAACGGCAGTAGGGCAGGTTGAGGTGTATAGCCCACCGTCAGAAATATTATTATTTCGGACCCCGCGAATGAAGTTGCGGTCTGGAACACCATTACCTGTGCTCGGTTCACCGGTTCGATCCTCTACCAGCTGAAACTGATTACGACCCGAAACGGCTCCAGTAATATTGTCGCGTTGAATGTTGAATAGAGGGTCGGAATCAGCATATTCCAGCGCCACCGCGACGTTTCCGCGGCCATCGGAAAAATTTTGTCCTAGCGTCAAACTGCCGAAAGATGCCGCGCGATCACCTTCGTCAGAAATACCGCTCTGCGCCCGAAATCTGATTCCCTCGAAATCACGTTTGAGGACGAAATTGACAACGCCAGCAACGGCATCCGCACCGTAAATTGCGGAATTGCCGCCAGTAACAATGTCCACCCGTTCCACTAGATCGATTGGAATAGTGTTCACATCAACCCTGAAGTCACCCGGTGAGGCAGTGACATGACGGCGACCGTTCACAAGCACCAACGTTCTTTCTGTACCCAAGCCGCGAAGATCAAGTAAACTGAGGCCCGCTGTGCCTATGAAGCGGGTCGAATTGCCTTGGCTAAAGGTAGAGCGCAGTGCAGGAAGTTCATTAATCGCATCGCCTAATGACACGCTACCAGTGCTCACTAGATCTTCTATTTCAACACTGGTGATTGGCACCGGTGAGGATACATTCGGGTTCTGAATGCGAGTGCCAGTGACAATAATCGTCGAATCGGAGCCATCAGACTCGCTTTGTTCGGCGGATGTCTGGTCGCTATTTTCTTGATCCTGCGCTTTCACGGTTGTCGCAGAAATAGCCATGGCTGCAATTGCCGCGGATGCCAGGCATTGCCGAAGAGTCTGGGTTTTATAGGTTGGTCGCATTTTGAATTCCCCTGCTTGGTTACAGGAGCAACCAAATGATATCAGAGTTCATTCATCAATAAAATAATGCGCTATATTCAATAATGTAAAGTGTATGAAGTTTTGCGGCAACGGTGACTTTACATATTTGTAAATTGGATATTTTCCACTGTGCAGAGTTTACATATATTTGAATATAAAGGAAAATATAGTGTTTCATGAGAGGTTTGTCGGGCAAAAGCTATCGCTTTTTCACGCACAATCATATGCACCGACAAAAATGCTTCCATTTTCATCGGTGCTTGATTCTTGATTTCTTGTTTAGAAGGTCGTGTCGCCAAGTAACGATTTTACAGCTGAGGCAATGTCAAAGGAGTAAAATCATGGGCGCCAGATAATATGGCTGCCCCTATTTCCGACCCAACCCAATTTTCGTCGCCAAGCCACTACGGACTTTCGAATAGTTGGACGAAACCATCGGATAATCCGGTGCGAGGCCCCATTTCGCACGATATTCTTCGGGCGTCATATTATAGCGTGTCATCAGATGACGCTTGAGCATCTTGAATTTTTTGCCATCTTCGAGACAGACGATATGATCCGGCTTGATCGATTGATCGATCGGCACAGCCGGCTCCTGCTTGGTTTTTGCAGAGCCTGGCTCGCTATTAAGATCTGACAGCGCGCTGTGCACGCTGTTAATCAACACAGGCAAATCTGAAACAGCGACATTGTTATTGTTCACATGCGCTACAACAATTTGTGATGTTAAAGCGATGAGCGTTTCGTCCATTCGATTATCAACTTCTGACATATTATTCCCCGATCCCGATATTTCCCCAAATACCTCAATTTTTTCAATTGATAAGTAATTTACATCCAAAATGGATATAAATTACAGATGTCCGTCATGGAGCGATAAATCAAGTGTTCTTTGCCCATCATTTTCACTAATTTATAGTCCATCATGACCCATAGTCTCGTCTGATATGATTGTCAGACGACTTTGCGCATCAAAATGGCGGACAATAATGGTCAGATATAGGAGGCTGTGGTTTTCGCCGCGACCTGTTCAGCCGTAACGCCGGGTGCCAGTTCGATGAGCTTGAACGGGCTGTCATGATCCGCGCGATGAAATACCGCCAGATCGGTGATGATCATGTCCACCACATTGGCACCGGTTAGGGGCAAGGTGCATTCGGGAATGAATTTGGGGCTGCCATCCTTGGCACAGTGATCCATGACCACGATGATTTTCTTGACCCCGGCAACGAGATCCATGGCGCCGCCCATGCCTTTGATCATTTTGCCAGGAATCATCCAGTTTGCGATGTCCCCGTTTTGGGCAACTTCCATCGCACCCAAAACGGTCAAATCAATATGCCCGCCGCGGATCATTGCAAAGCTGTCGGCGCTGCCAAAATAGCTTGAAGAGGGCAAAGCGCTGATCGTTTGCTTGCCCGCATTGATCAGGTCAGCGTCAATTTCGTCCTCATAGGGGAAGGGCCCGATGCCCAGCATGCCATTTTCGGATTGCAGCGTTACTTCGACGCCATCGGGAATATGATTGGCAACCAGAGTGGGAATACCAATACCAAGATTGACATAATAGCCGTCCTGCAACTCGCGCGCGGCGCGGGCGGCCATTTGGTTCCGGTCCCAGCTCATGATGCGGTCTCCCGTTCCCGGGTCATGCGAAACTCGATCTTCTTGTCATAAGGCGAACCATCGATCAGGCGCTTGACATAGATGCTCGGCAAATGGATCGCATCTGGATCCAGTTCACCGATCTCGACAATTTCCTCGACTTCGGCGACGCAAATCTTGCCTGCTGTTGCCATCGGCGCGTTAAAGTTTCGCGCGGTCTTGCGGAAGATGAGGTTGCCGGCTTTGTCCGCCTTCCAACCTTTGATCAGGCACAGGTCTGCAAATATCCCGCGTTCGAGGATATAATCTTCTCCATCGAAATTCTTGACTTCTTTGCCTTCGGCGACCTGCGTGCCGACGCCAGTCTTGGTATAAAATCCCGGTATACCCGCCCCACCGGCGCGGCAGCGTTCGGCCAGCGTCCCCTGGGGACAGAATTCGACCTCCAGCTCCCCGGACAAATATTGTCTTTCAAACTCCTTATTCTCGCCGACATAGGAAGAGATCATCTTCTTGACCTGCTTTGACCGCAACAACTTGCCCAGCCCCTCATTATCGATTCCCGCATTGTTGGAGGCAATGGTCAGGTCTTTAACGCCCGACGCCTGCATCGCGTCTATCAGCCGTTCGGGAATGCCACAGAGACCGAAACCCCCGACACATAAATGCATGCCATCAAATAGCAGCCCGTCCAGCGCTGTTGCCGCATCAGGGTATATCTTCTTCATATCGAGCCTTTTCGCTAGTCTTTCCGGCTTTTAGCCGAAGATTTGGCTGATCGTCCAGATTAGAATATATTTGCATTCGCGGATCGGTTATGGGCGCGTTCGTGACCCGATTTTTAGCATGTCTCTCTTTGTTTATTGTCCTTATTCCGGTGACCTATATGCATGGGGCGGCGCCGCTGAAGGATAGCAGTCAACAAATCCAGTTGCAGCCGATCAATTTCAATGCTCAGGAACCCGGCCGGACGAAATCTGGCCGGCTCGAATTTCTCGCTGGTTGGAAAATGACCAGTGATAACGATGATTTTGGCGGTATCTCGTCCATGCTCATTCTGCCGGGCAACCGGTTTTTCATGTTGAGTGATGCTGGCGTGTTGATGGGATTCATATTGGACCAGCAGAACGGCCTTGCTAAAGGTCCTTCGATCGCGCCGTTGCCTGATGGACCGCCAGTGGCAAATGAATTTGCCAAAAAGAACTGGGATGCAGAATCGTTGGTGCATGATCCTGAGACGGGGCAATTTTGGGTGGGTTATGAGCGCTATCATAGCGTCTGGCGCTATGGGCCGTCCTTTGCTCGCAAAGAAGCGGAGCACAAGGTTGCGGCGATGCAGAATTGGCCGCTCAATGGCGGTGCGGAGGCGATGCTGCGTTTGTCGGGCCGCGAGCGCGCGGCGGACCGTTTTCTGATTTTCTCGGAATCAGCAGATTTTGGTAAGGGTGCCTATCAGGCTTTGCTATTTGAGGGTGATCCGGCAGAAGCGGGCAACACGCCCCAGCTATTCGGATATCGCCCACCCCGAGGTTATATGCTAACCGATGCGGCCTTGTTGCCCGATGGTCGGGCGCTGTTATTGCACCGCCGCTTTACCCCGCTTGATGGTGTGTCTGCGATTCTTTCCATTGGTGACCTGTCCGAAATTGCGGTCGGTAAAGTCTGGAGCGCGCAGCGGATTGCGACGCTGAAGTCGCCGATGAGGGTTGATAATATGGAGGCTCTGGCGGTCACGACCGAAGGCGAGGACACGATCGTCTGGATCGCATCGGATGATAATTTCCAGGCTATTCAGGAAACCCTGTTGATGAAGTTCCGCTTGTTGCCCGGCAAGCAGAAGCGCAAAAAGGTCAAGGCCGATGCACCGGCGTCCAAGGCCCAAAACGACAAAGCCGAGGCGAGCCCCGGCTTTTCGTCAATTCCCAATTAATACTGTAAAAACAGTATCTTAAGCAGCAACCTGCTTTTTGGCGATTTCTTTTTTGAGGCGACGCACGCGCAGGCTCAATTTGTCGTCGGATGTTTTCAGCAGCCAGTTATCCAGCCCGCCAACATGCTCAACCGAACGCAGACCGTGGGTCGAAACGCGCAGCTTGACGCCTTTGCCGAGAGAGTCGGACAACAAGGTCACATTTTGCAAGTTCGGCAAAAAGGTTTTCTTGGTCCGGTTTTTGGCGTGCGATACGTTATTGCCTACCAGCCGAGTCTTACCTGTCAGTTCGCAAATCCGCGACATGTTATCTGTCCAATTTCTTGTTATTGAGTGATTCCCGTAGGAAAGACAGCGCACCTAACGCCAAATCGCCCATCCGTCAAGCATGTGCCGCGCAGATTATTGCTCTGTCGGGCAACCAACCGGTCCCTCCCTCGTTGATAGGGCATAATTGAAAAAGGACATATCATGATCATCTTGAAAATATTGCTCGCCATCCTTCTGCCGCCGCTTGGTGTCTTCGTTCAGGAGGGGCTGAACAAGAATTTCTGGATCAGCGTTATCCTGACTCTGCTCGGTTATGTTCCGGGTATTGTGTTTGCGCTGTATATCCTGCTCGCAAAAGGGTCCGCACGCGTTTAGCCCCAGGGCATATACCGCGATCGACCGGAATATGTGGTCCTGATCCGAAAATCTGACTAAAGCTTTGCAGCATGGCGATGGATCAGGTCCGGACATATATGACGCGCGCGCTGGCACTGGCGCGGGATGCCGCGGCTGCCGGTGAAGTACCGGTTGGCGCGGTGGTTGTGCGAGATGGTGAGATTATTGCCGAAGGCCATAATCAGCCCCGCGCCTCCGGTGATCCCACCGCCCATGCCGAGATTGTCGCTCTGCGCGCCGCTGCATCAAAGCTTGGGACGGAAAAGCTTGCGGATTGCGATCTTTGGGTGACTCTGGAGCCATGCACCATGTGCGCAGGCGCCATTTCCCATGCGCGAATCAAAAGGGTCTATTATGGCGCCGTCGATCCCAAAGGCGGCGCGGTGGACAGCGGCGTGAATTTCTTTGCCGCTGCCACCTGCCATCATGCGCCGGAAGTCTATGCCGGGTTCGACGAGGCCGAGTCCGCCGCGCTGCTTCGGGATTTTTTCAAAGAGCGTCGCGACTGAGCCGAAAGGCCAAAGCCTTGCGACTTTTGCCCAGCCATTTATGAGCCATGTACAGGCCCGACCGACACTATCCAACCGTTTGTCCTGAGCCTGTCGAAGGACGCTGGCGCGCCATAGATGTACCGGCGGGCTTTAGATGCACTTCGACAGGCCCAGTGCGAACGGTTTATCACGAGGGTGAACGCAGTGGCCCATGCTCCGGCTCGCTATCCGGAACGCGATTAATGCACGAATCGGGCAACCACGTCGCGGTAACTGCGGCTCACCTTGACCTGCGCGCCCGATCCCAGAACCAGAAAACATTCGCCATTGGTGTGCGGTTTCACTTCCCGCACCTGACCGAGATTAACGATGGTCGAGCGGTGGACACGCTGAAAATTACGCGGATCAAGCCGTTTTTCGAGATCTTTCATCGTTTCCCGCAAGATCAGCGAATTATCGGCCGTGTAGATGCACATATAATCACCAGCGGCATCGATTCGCTCGATCGTATCGACATCGACCCGGAAAATCTGGCCGCGATCCTTGACGTTGATCAGTTTTTCATAGCGGCTCGCAGCGGCGGGTTCTTCGGCATTTTCCAGATCTGCCATCGCGCCGGGCGCCACTTCGCTCAGCACATTTTTGAGCTTTTCAATTTCTTCGGCGCCCCGTTTTTCGGTGAGACGGTTGCGGACACGTTCCAGCGCATCGGCCAGCCGGTCCGGTTCAACCGGTTTCACCAGATAATCAATCGCTTCCGCTTCAAAAGCGCGCACCGCATGGTCGGCAAAAGCGGTTACGAAAATGAACAGGGGTGGTTCGATTTCCATAATCCCCTGAATCACCGAAAAGCCATCAAAGCCGGGCATCTGGATATCGAGAAACACCAGATCAGGCTTCAATGTCTTGATTTTGCGAATCGCTTCCCGTCCGTTGCTGCAGGTGTCGATGATTTCGATATCTTCGAATTTTTCCAGACGGATCTGCAGCCCTTGAATGGCCAGTTTTTCGTCGTCGACTAATATCGTCTTTATCGTCATGGATTTATGTCCTTTTGGTGCGATGAAGCCATGGCGGGGGCGGTGACGAGACCCCCTTGGCTTGTATCGGATGCATGCTCCCCAAATATGGCTTCGTTCCTGATCTGACCGACTGTTGCATTATCTTGTGCGGCCTCTTTATCAATCTGGTCTCTGGTCTCAAACGGCAATGCGATGATCACAGAAAAACCGCCCCCTGCTGATGATTTAATCTCGAACTTATGGGCTTCTCCATAAGCTTGGTTTAATCGCTCCTGAATATTTCCCAATCCTACACCAGTAGAATCGGTTGATTTTGGTATTGGCCCGTTTTTACCCGGGCCGGTATCCGCCACAGTAATCTTGACCATATCCTGGTCAAGCCGAGCCGATACAGCGATTTCGGCGCCCTCTTCGAGCGGCGTCACCGCATATTTTATCGCATTTTCAACCAGAGGCTGCAACAATAGTGAGGGCAGCAAGGCATCGCGGACGGCCGGGTCGATATCAAAACTGGGCCGCAGCCGATCCTCAAAGCGCATTTTTTCGATGTCGAGATAGAGATGCAGCGTCTCGACTTCCTGAGCCAAGGTCACCCGGCTATGTACTTCATTGACCAATGTATGGCGCAGGAACGAGGACAGGCGCGAGAGCATCGCATTGGCTGGTTCGGTCTGTTTCAGCAGCACCAATGTCGAAATGCTGTTGAGCGTATTGAACAGGAAATGCGGGTTGAGCTGGTAACGCAGCATCGCCAGCTGTGCCCGGGTGGCCTGGGTTTCCAGCCGCATGAGCTGGTCATTTTGTTCTTCGACCCGCAGGAAGAAGTTTATCGCAAAATACAGCGCCGACCAGGCGCCCAGCATCGTGAAATCAACAAAAACATAACCCACGAAGAGACTCGCAAATCCGGTTTCGATGGTCGGATTCTGGATCAGAAAGACCCAGGCGTCGATAAATGCAAAGAGGGCGGCCGCGACCGACAAGACAATAGTCGTCGTGACCCAGGTGATAATCGGCTTCCGGTGAATCAGATTTTTGTAGACGACCGATAACAGCAGCGAAATCGAATAGCCGGTAATGGTCGATATGATGATCGGCAATAGAAAGCTGAGCGGCTGTCCATTGGCGATACCGGAAATGCCACGCAGCGCCAATGCACCGGCCCAGCCTGCCGACTGCAGGTTCCAGAATGCGCGGTTTTTATTGCCAAAAAAGGGCTGCGGGCGAATATCTATGACGGCCATATGCCCTATCTATAGCGCGGCATTGCCGTTTGGGAAAGAATCGCATAATATCTGTTGAGAAAACGCGAAGATAAGCGTGAACCTGAGGAGAATGACATGGGCGGCCCCAATGAAGTGACGGCAAAATTTGCGGCGATGGACGAAGGCACCAAGGAAGATTGGGATATCATCGGCGGCCATTATATGCCCTTTGCCAGCAAGGTTGCGGACCGTGTGCTGGATCATTTGCGCTTGTTGGATGGCGACTATGGCGGCTTTCCCGTCGACCGGCTGGAGCACAGCCTGCAAACCGCGACTCGTGCCCATCGTGACGGGCGGCCCGATGATTATGTGGTCATGGCGTTACTGCATGATATTGGCGACACATTGGGAACATTTAACCATCCCGATGTCGCCGCGGCCATCCTGAAACCTTTTGTCAGCGAAAAACTATTCTGGATCACCGAGAAGCACGGCATTTTTCAGGGCTATTATTTTTTCCATCATCTCGGGCAGGACCGCGACATGCGCGAACAGTTTCGCGGGCATGAACATTTTGAAGATTGCGCGGAATTTTGTGAGAAATATGACCAGAAGGCGTTCGATGCTAATTATGACAGCGCGCCGCTGGAGTTTTTCGAACCGATTGTAAAGCGCGTCATGGCGCGGCCGATTAACAGCATTTATGTGAACGAATAGGCTAGGGGCCGGAAAACAGTTCTGATCTGATAATTGGATCGATTGGCGGCCCTGCTTGTGACGCCGCACCCGACATTTCAGAGCTCCAGCGAACTCTTCTTAGCCAAGCGTCTCGAATTATAGGCCCGGAATTTATCTGATATTTTCTTCCGAAGCTTTCTCAACCGTCTGCTGAATGTCCACTTTTGCGCCCATAGCGGGATCTAGGCTTGTGACCGCTTTATCCCGAAAGCATGCGTAATTGGGCTAGGCTGATTACGAGTCGAGTTCCCGTTAGATTGCATAGCTTAAT
>CANMVC010000007.1 GCA_947501325.1 uncultured Sphingomonadaceae bacterium
TGCGGCCGTTAACACGCAATCACAAAAAGCCCTGCCAGATTGCTCCGGCAGGGCTTTGGGTTAAATTTATAGATTAGCTTGGTTAAGCGTGGCAAATTTTTACATTGGGTTTCCGCTGATGGCGCATCGCACCGCCAATGGCACCGAGCAGGGTAAGGTTAATCATTCGGCTTCTGGCTATGCCGCGCGCGTTTCTCAATCATCGCGTTGGAGAAATCGATCCAGTCTTAGTCGTTTTGTGTGACCGGAAGACGGTTTGATCGACCTCGCTAGCTTTTTGATCTGTCGTTCCCATTTCTCTGAACGTGCTTCAGCGCCTCCGTTCTTGATCGGGCCACAGGCTAGGACCCGAACCGGCTTGAACCCGCAGAAGCCGAGAACCTGGCGTTTCCAGCGCTTAATCAGCGCATTACCATATATCAAACGCAAGAAGAACGGTGGCGTATCCATTGTTGCGATAACATCAGCGGAACGACCCTGAAGGAGTTTGTCCCACCTGAGATCGTTGGCATGGTAGGCAAAAGCAAAGCCTGGCAGCAAAAGACGGTCGAGCAAGCCCTTTAGTTCGGCTGGCTCACTGCCCCACCACATGGGGAAACTCACGACCAGGTGATCGCACGCATCCAGTCGTTCGGCCAGACTGGCGACATCTGGCTCCCATTCCGTGCGCTTTGCATATCCGAACCTGAGAACCGGCGAAAATTGCATGTCGCGCACAGCGACCTTTTCGACTACTGCCTCCGAAGGAAGCGCATTCTCATAGACCTGCAGCAAGTAAGATGAATATCGCCCGTCATCCGGATGACCATCAAGCAAAAGTACGCGCATATGTCCCCGGTGCCCCGCAATTTATGGTTTCGAGAATACATAGTAAACGACATCTCATTGAGGGCAATCAATACATCAAATTGAGATGATGCGAACTGGTAACTCTGACAATTGGAGTGTCCACCTTTGCGCCGAAAGCGGAAACTAGAGCTAAGGACGATACACGCGATTGGGTTTTGTCCTAATCCGTCCTAGATCATCCGTGGCCTTAATTCTTGTCGGTGGATCACCAATATATTCCGCTTCAGATAGTTTGCCCGAACTATCCTGAACAGATACCTTGCAATGTTTGCCGTTATATTCGTTCCAAAACTTGGCAATGAATGTTTTAAAGTCCGTCAAAGACGCGCCATGCTTTTCGCAAAAACCCGGTAATTCTTCTCGATACAATTCTGTTGCGCGAACCAAATCATCGGAAATTGCAGCACCTGAGAATTTTCCAGTTAAGAAATCGACCTCAATGAACCCCTCTGAACTCCGCGCAGCCTCTCCATATACATCCATTTGGAAGTAGCCGATAAGGAAACCATTCCCGTTTCCATATGAGTCCACAAAATTATGTGCCAATGAACTAAGAACTGCATGCTTCATTTTTTGAGCATATCAAATCGATCTAATCGGACAAGCGGCATGTCCGCTTTATCCCGACAGCGGCTTTAATGTCTGTCATTTTTTACGGCAACAAACGGATGGGTTGCAAACATTGACTGCACCAAACTTATTATCGATATAATTTGTATGCACCCGTTCCCAGAGGCCTTCAAGCTCCAGTTCCTCATCGAAGCCGAACTTAACCAGATTTGCCTCGCACAGTGGCAGATCCAATTGAATTTCGACTCCGCTCGCATCATCATCGAGGGAGAACTTGAGCATGTAGACAAGTCGGGGACTGTTCGGCGGTACAACACGGACGAGAGCCGTCTCTCGCCCTTCTTTTTGCACCACCTGATTGGTCAGAAAGTCCGGTTGCTAGAAGTCGAACCATTTCGACTAACGCTTGCTTTCGATGACGGCGACATCCTGCGCATTTTCAGCGATGAAGGGCCATACGAATGCGGCCAAATCTCCGATAAAAATGGACAGGGTATCATTTTTTAATATCCAAAGTTGGGGCGTGAGCTGGCCGACTGCCTCCGTCTTCGCAATATCCCCGAAGCGAACATTCAAAACATTGCAATTTACACCAGCCACTCGGTTTGAGACCGCCTGACATCTTTGCCGCTCGCTATTCCGGATTATCCAGATTGCGTTCGGCAAACCATTGGCGCAAAGCCGCTGCCTGGCAACCGGTAAAGCCATTGGTGCCTGCCACGGAACAGCTATTGGGCCGTCCGAGACGCGCCTCGTCTTCATGATTCTGGAATTGGGCTGTCCAGGACATCGCATATTGGGCTTCTTCTTCCTTCTCCTTTTCACGGACGTCTTTGGGGATCCGGTACCGTTCTTCCTCCGGTTGGCGCGCGCACACGACAATTTCTCCGTCGGTCGATTCCGGGCAACTGTCTTCGCCATAGGTGACCAATATCGACCACCGCTCGGGTTCACCGGTTGTGGCGTTTGAATCTTCGGCCTGCACAGGCGACACCGTGACAAGCGCTCCGGCGACCATCAGCGCTACCGTGAATTTGAGGGTCAAGCTGGATATTTCCACAGGCTGGGTCCTTTCCGCGGGCGAGCAGCGAATTCCTATTCCATGGACTAGCGCCTAATTGTGTAGGCAATGTGGAGTGTATATGAGGCAATTGCAGGGAGCGATCCGTCATCGGGGCCCGGCTTGCCTTGCGTTGCCCCTTGGTTCAGAATGACGCGCGGGTTTTGGCCAGCTGATATAGCGGATCATCGGGATAACGCCCGGCGCGGCGCAGCGCCGACAGGGCCGGGTGGTCCGCGTCATGGGTGGCCCGGCTGTTCTGGCTCCAGCTCATGACCGGTTCGCGATGCATGATCTTCCAGACATCGCCGCGCTTTTCAAAATCATCGAGATAGCGCCCCAGATAGGTCATTTCGCTGTCATCGCCATCGGCGCTTTCCCTGTAGTGGAAAGCCAGCAACATGGTTTCAACCTGTGCGCGGTCTCCATCAAAAACGAACAAGCTGTTGGTCACCATATGATGGGTCTGCGCATAGGCTGTAATCGCGCTGGCAAGCTGGCTGCAAAAGGGATGGGCCGGGACCGCCGCTTCGCCATAGGCCGTGGTCGCGTCGGGCCAATAGCAGGATTTCAGCGCCGCTTCATCGGCCCGGTCCACGCCGCGGCAGTGCAAGGCGAGGATTTCGGCAATCGCCGCGCGATCCGCCAATTCCGCGCGATCCGGAACGCGCCCTGCTTCTCTTGTCATGCCAGCCTCCTGCTATCGATATGGCCAATTTACCTGAGGGCAACGGCGTTTACTATCACCGAAAAGGACAGGAGAGATAGGTTTTGGCACAAGCATTGGACATAGCCTTGGCAAAGCTGGAGATCCGGGAATTGGCGGCGCTGTACATGCGCGGTCTCGACCGGCTCGACCGCGCTCTGCTGCGCGCGCAATTTTGGGACGACGCTTTTCTGGACTATGGCATTTATGAAGGCGGCGCGGATGGCTTTGCCGATTTCTGCATGACGGCATTGGAAGGCCATGACAGCAACCAGCATCTCATCGGCCAGCATAATATCGATGTGGAAGGCGATGAAGCCTTTGGCGAAGTCTATTACCAGGCCTATCACAAGGTGCCCGAGGAGTCGGGTGACCGGCGCGATGTATTTGTCAGCGGCCGGTATCTCGATCGCTATGAAAAACGCGATGGCGTCTGGAAAATGGCCTATCGGTCCGAAATTGTCGATTGGGGCAGCGATCTGCCGTGCACTGATCAGTTTCTCGACCCGCGGATGATAATCGGAAAACGCAAGCCCGATGACCCGCTTTATGATCGGCAGGCGATGCGCCGCAAACCCGGGGGCGGCGATGCCCTATGATCTGACCAAACCATCCGATCCCAATCTGGCCCCCGGCGAAGCGCGCTGCCCTGGCCCTTCGATGCAGGATATTATGGACGCCGATGGCGACCATCCGCCCGCCGCGATGCGGACCGAGCAATATGAATTTCTCGGCGACGAGGATATCGGTTTTGACCGCTATATCAGCGAAGATTTCGCCCGGCGCGAAATAGAGCATATGTGGAACCGGACCTGGCAATGGGCCTGCCGCGAGGAGCATATTCCCGAGCCCGGTAACCGGCATGTCTATGATGTGGGGCCCTATTCGATTCTGGTCGTACGCGGCGATGACAATGAAATTCGCGCCTTCGTCAACAGCTGCCCCCATCGCGGGATGCAATTTGCGACAGAGGGCAGCAGCAGCGCCAAACGGCCCCACATCCGTTGCCCGTTTCACGGGATGACCTTTCACCTTGATGGAAGCTTGAAGGAAATTCCCTGCCGCTGGGACTTCCCCCATCTCAACGAGGATAATTTCGGGCTGACCGCCGTGCGCTGCGATACATGGGGCGGCTTTGTCTTCATCAATATGGATGATGATGCGCCGCCGCTATCCGATTATCTCGAAATCATCCCGGATCATTTCCAGCAATGGCCGATGGATGACCGCTATGTCGCGCTGCATACGCAGAAAGTGCTGCCGGCCAACTGGAAAATGGCGATGGAGGCGTTTCTGGAGGCCTATCATGTGCTCGAAACCCATAGCCAGGCCATTTACAACGCCGCCGATGCCAATGCGCAATATGATATTTTCGGCAAGAATGTCAGCCGCTTCATGCATGCTGTCGGTGTGCCGAGCCCGCATCTGAAACAGCCGATCAGCCAGGCCAAATTATTCGAAAAGCTGGGCCGCGATCCCGCCGATCTGCCCGAGGGTGCTTCGGCAAGGGCCGTTCATGCGGAGATGCTGCGCGAGGAATATGGCAAGGCGTTCCATATCGATCTGTCCGATGTGTCGACCAGCGAAATGCTGGACAGCCTTGAATATTTCCTGTTTCCCAACATGTTCTTCTTCCCCGGCATCAATATCCGCCTGTGCTATCGGTTCCGGCCGATTGATGTGGACACGTGCCTGCACGAGATACTGGTGCTGCAGCCATTGCCTGAAAATGGCGAACGTCCCACCCCCGCAAAGCCGATCAAACTGGACATAGAGGACAGCTACACGGGCGTACCGGGCTTTGCGCTCGCCGAGATACTCGATCAGGACACCGAAAATCTCGCGATGCAACGCGACGGCGCAACGGCGTCTAGAAAAGGCGCCCAGTCGCTCGGCAATTATCAGGAAGCACGGATCAGGCGCCTGCACATGACGCTGGACGAATATCTGGCTGGTTAGCGGGTGCAGCCAATTTTGGCAGACGGTCTCGTTTGCGCGAAAATCAACCGCTCAAAGATTGGGATGATTGCCAATACTCGCGCGGATCGCATCCAAAGTGGGCTTGCGCAGAGCGGACTTCTGATAGGCATAGGCTCTCGTCGACAGGCCCGCCAATTGACCGGCTATCGCAAGCGCTTGATCGACCACTTTTTCTGGCGTCGTCAGCATATCAAGATAACCCGCCTCGACCGCGCCCTTTGGGTCATAGATATAGGCCTGAATCATCGCCCGGGTAAGGTGGCGGGCGCTCAGCCGGTCGCGCGCCAGTTCGAGCGCAAAGACCGGTAATGTCATCCCCGTCGCGGATTCATTGGCACCCAGCTTGAAATCGCCCTCCGCCCCGATGCGCGTATCGCAAGCCAGCAACAGGAACGTGCCCATCGCAATGGCATGACCCGTACAGGCCCCCACCACCGGCAGTGGTCCGCCATAAAGACGCAGCAGCAGCTCACTGGCCCGGTCGAGCAACCGCACGGCATCGTCCGGCTTGAAATTCGCCATCGCCTTGAGATCGAAGCCACCGGAAAACCGCCCCTCGCGCCCCGCCAGTACGATCGCCTTGGCATCCGATTCCGCTTGATCGAGCGCATCGTTCAGCGCTTCCATCAGATCAAAATTGACCGCATTGGCCTTGCCATCATCCATGGTGATCAAGGCGATATCGCCCTGTTTATCGACGGTTATGCTCATTTGGGTCCTCCGAAAAAGGGAATTTAACCGCTTGATTAAATCGGAAGAAGCGCCGCCGTCAACCGCAAAAATACCCGCTTTTCGGCCACCAAATCTATGGATCTGACGGAGCCAGCCATGCCGTAACGGCATATCAGCAAAAGATTTACGGAAAAAATGGAGCGGGCGAAGAGATTCGAACTCTCGACCCCAACCTTGGCAAGGTTGTGCTCTACCCCTGAGCTACGCCCGCTCGGCGCCGCTGTGACATTGGGTTATTCGTCGTCGTCATCAGCAGTTGAGGCGCGCGGTTAGCATGCGTTATGGGGTCCGGCAAGCCCCATTTTGCAATCCATGGCTGCTAAAAGTAAAAATATGCTTGGCTTTGCCAGGTCCATCCCCACATAAAGTCCGGATATACAAGAAAACAGTGCGCGATTCCCGCTGGAAACGGCTAGAGAGTATGGCATAGCACGAATAAGTTACAGGAGCAGCAATTGGCGACAGCAGGACTAACAGTGGACGAACAAAAGGCGGTTGAAGAATTTCAACAGGCCGTGGTCGCCCCCAGCATGAACAAACTCGTGATCCTGGATTTCTGGGCTGAATGGTGTGGACCCTGCAAGGCGCTGACCCCGACGCTGGAAAAGGTTGCGGCCAATTATGCCGACAAGGGCGTGATGCTGGCGAAAATAAATGTTGATGAGAACAAGTTCATCGCATCGCAATTTCAGGTTCAGTCAATTCCCACCGTCTATGCGATTTTTCAGGGAAAGCCGGTCGCTGATCTGACCTCTGCGCGCACCGAGAGCCAGTTGGGACAGATATTGGACCAGTTGTTGCAACAGCTTCCCATCGGAGAAGGCGGCGAAGAGCCCAAGCAGGATATTGTTCCGCTGCTCGCCATGGGTGAAGATGTGCTTGCCCAAGGCGATGGCGAGCGCGCAGCAGGTATATTTGCCCAGATTGCCGATATGGCCCCGGACAATGGCGAGGCTGTTGGCGGCCTGATCCGCGCTTTGATTTTGGCCGATCATCTGCCGGAAGCCGAGGCCGCCCTGGCCGGCGTGCCCGAGGCTATGGCGAGCGATCCGGCCATTGAACGGGCAAGCGCCGCCCTTGCACTGGCGAAAGACAAACCGGATGACAGCCAGACGGCAGCTTTGCAGGCCGCCGTCGCCGCCGATCCCAACGACCACCAGTCCCGTTTCGATCTGGCCAGCGCGATGATTGCTTCGGGCGATCATGATGGTGCCGCGGACCATCTGCTGACGATTATCGAAGCGGATAAGGAATGGAATGATGGCGCAGCGCGGGCAAAGCTGCTTTCATTGTTTGAAGTCGTGGGTCTGGAAGACGAATGGGTCGCCGCCACCCGGCGCAAGCTTTCTGCAATATTGTTCGGATAGATATGACTGAAACCAAACGCATCTCGATCTTCCCGTTAACCGGCGCGCTGCTCTTCCCCGGCATGCATTTGCCACTGCATATATTTGAAGAACGATACCGCGCCTTGATTAACGATGCGATGGCGAGAGATCGGCGGATCGGAATGGTGCAGCCAAAAACAGGCGGCGACGTTCCGCAATTGTTCAATGTCGGCTGTGTCGGTAAAATTATCGATATCGAAGCCATGGATGACGGGCGCTTCAACATCGTCCTGGAAGGCGTGTCTCGGTTCCGGATTATCGAGGAAATCGATGCCTCCACCGCTTTTCGTCAGGTTCGCGCAGAGATTGAAGAAAATGCCGAGCTGGACGAAGTGCTGGCCAGCGCCGAACGGGCAGCCTTGGAAATTGAGTCGCGCAAATTTGCGGAACTGCAGGGCTATCAGGTCGATTGGGACAGTATTGGGCGGCTTGATGACATGTCCTTTGTCAATGGCATTGCGCAGATTGCGCCCTTTGATGCGGCATCGAAACAGGCGCTGCTAGAGGTCGATGGCCTGTCGAACCGCGCAGAGCTGATCATCCAGTTGCTTGAGTTTTTCGGCCGGCAAGATGGCGACGAGGGACGCGTTACCCTGCAGTGACCGAGGCAATACGCGACCAGAACACAGGCACGTTCGATGCCAAATTGCTGGACATATTGGTCTGCCCGATAACGAGAAAGCCGCTGGTCTATGATGCAGAGGCGCAGGAACTGATTAGCGAAGCCGCTGGCGTGGCTTATCCCATTAAAGCCGGCGTGCCGGTCATGCTGATTGAAAAAGCGCGGACGCTCTAGAAGCTGGCTCTCAGCCCATCGACGACAAATTGCACCGCCAGCGCGCCCAGCAACACACCAAGCACACGCGTGATCACCTGTTCCACTTTGTGCCCCAATATCCGCATCATAGGCCCAGCGAGCAGCAGGCCGAGCAGCGTGAGCAGCAATACAGTGGCCAGAGCGCCCAAGATCACCAAGGTACTCTCCAGACCCTCATGCCGCGCCATAAGCAACATGACCGCAGCGATTGATCCCGGACCGGCAATCATCGGCATCGCCATGGGAAAAATCGAGACATCTTCTATCTCGGGCTTGTCGATAATATCCTGCGCGCGGTCTTCGCGACGCTGGGTGCGTTTTTCGAACACCATTTCCAGCGCGATGATGAACAGCATGATCCCGCCCGCAATGCGGAAACTGTCGAGGCTGATCCCCAAAGCGCCCAGCAATTGCTCACCAAAAGCGGCAAAAACCGCCAAAATAATGGCAGCAACAACCACCGCGCGGATCGCCATGATCCGGCGCTGTTTAGCCGACGCGTTACCGGTCAGGCTGGCATAGATCGGGGAACAGCCCGGCGGGTCAATCACCACGAAAAAGGTGATGAAGGCGGAAATGAACAGCTCGGTCATTCGGCTGGCGCAGCCACGTCATCAAATACGACATCTTCCCATTCGACGCCATTCCACATGCGGACAATTATCGAGCGAGATTTGTCAGCAGAGCTTTGCGCGCTCCAATACATCGTGCGATCGGTTGAAAAACCGGATTTGTTTTTTTCGCCGCTCGGACCGATAGGTATCACCGGCAGCGTATCCTTGGTGCAGGTCGCGACACGTGTGGTGACGAAATCCGGTTCGGCCAACGGCTTGTCGAGCGGCACGCCATGATCGAATATCCATTTCCACTCGACATCCTTGCCGCGCTGACGCCGGCTCTCTGCATCCTGTTTTTCCCAGATGGTCGTGAAATAACCGGTGCCGCCTTTGGCCCCTTGCCAGGCGCCGGTCGCTACGCCCATGCTGCCATCGCAGGACATGTAAATCTTGTGCGCCTGCCACTCGGTCGCCTGCGGCGGGTCCGTTTTATCCTTCAACCAGACTTGTGCGCTGACCAATTCTGGCGTCAGCATGATGGCGTCGGCAGCGGCGGTTTCACGAAAGGCGGTCCATTGTCCCTTTTCCCGCGCCAGCCGGGCAAAGGCCAGTTCTGCTTTCACAATATCGCTGGGGTTGGCGACCGGATTGCCTGCGGCCCGCAAAAACCGCTCGCGGTCATTGGGCCGACCGTTGCTGGCGCAGCTCGCCAATATCAAAGCCATTCCGAACGCTGCCAATAACCGCTTCATAGACTATAATCCTTCAGGCTTAGCGAGACCGGCGCGCATTGATGCGGCGACCAATGTGTTGCGCAATAGCACAGCAATGGTCATTGGCCCAACCCCGCCGGGCACCGGGGTAATGGCGCGAACATGGTCCATCGCTTCCGCCGTGGCGACATCGCCGACCAGACGGCCTTTTTCCTTACCCGCTTCCGGTGCGAGCCGGTTGATCCCGACGTCGATCACCACCGCGCCGTCTTTCAACCAATCGCCCTTGACCATCTCGGCCCGGCCAACAGCCGCAACCACGATATCGGCGCGGCGCACGACATCCGGCAAATCGCGGGTGCGGCTATGCGCCATGGTCACCGTGCAATTTTCAGCCAGCAGCAGCTGCGCCATCGGCTTGCCGACAAGAATCGAGCGCCCGACAACCACGGCGTTCAGGCCCGAAAGATCACCCAATTGATCCTTGAGCAGCATCAGGCTGCCCAGTGGTGTACATGGCGTCAGGGCTTCCTCGCCATTGGCAAGCCGTCCCGCATTGATGACATGCAGGCCATCAACATCCTTGTCCGGGTCAATCGCCATAACGACGGCCTTTTCATCAAGATAACCGGGGAGAGGTAATTGCACCAATATCCCGTCCACCGCCTCGTCCGCATTGAGCTGCTCGACCAGCGCGATCAGGTCTTCCTGTTTTGTGTCGGCTGGCAGGCGATGTTCGAAGCTTTCCATGCCGGCAGCCAAGGTCGCTTTATGCTTGGATGCGACATAGACCTGACTCGCGGCATCGTCACCGACCAGCACCACGGCGAGCCCCGGCGCACGGCCGGTTTGTTCCTGAAATTTCGGGACTGCGGCCTTGATGCGTTCCCTTAGACCAGCGGCAAAGGCTTTGCCGTCAATTATCGCCGCCCCGCTCTTGGTCATAAAACCGGTATGAGCGCCGCGCCGAGCGGTGGAAGAATGGCATCCTGCAGGATGATGATACCGATAATGACCACCATCGGCGTCAGATCAATCGATCCGAAATCGGGCATGATACGGCGGACAGGGCGGTAAATCGGGGCTGTCAGCGCGTCCAATGTCGTCCAGATCGCCCGCGCGATATCATTTTGCAGGTTGATCACGTTAAACGCGAGCAACCAGCTCATGATCGCTTGCACGATGATGACTGTAATCGCGACGTTCAACAAAATGCTGATAATCTGAAACAAGGCGTAAAACATGGACGGAAACCTTTTTATCTCATGATGGCCATTAAACGATAGTGGCGCGCAATGCCAAGCAATCTATGCCAAAAATTAGTGTATCATCAATATAATACAGTTTGACAATTAATCAACCGTTTCAAAATCGTCCCGAATAAGCGTTCCCGCGCCCTTGCTGGTAAAGATTTCCAGCAGCATCGCATGCGGTACCCGGCCGTCCAGCACCACCGCAGCGTCCACGCCCTTCACCACCGCGTTCACACAAGTCTCCAGCTTGGGGATCATCCCGCCTGAGATGGTGCCATCCTCCTGAAGGCGCTTGATCTCGGCCGGAAACAGGTCGGTTAGCAGATCGCCTTTCTTGTCCAGCACACCGGCAACATCCGTCAGCAAGAACAGCCGAGAGGCTCTGAGTGCCGCAGCAACGGCACCTGCCATGGTGTCCGCGTTGATATTATAGGTATGGCCATCATCGCCCACACCAATGGGCGCGATAACCGGGATCATGCCAGCGGTTGAAATCGTATCGACGATGCTGCGATCGACGCGTTTCGGTTCGCCGACAAAGCCCAGGTCAATAATCCGCTCGATATTGCTGTCGGGATCGCGCGCAGTACGGCGCAGCTTGGCCGCCTTGACGAAACCGCCATCCTTGCCGGAAATACCGATCGCGCTGCCGCCAGCCCGTTCGATCCAGCTCACCAATTCCTTGTTGATCGCGCCAGACAGGACCATTTCCGCAATCTCGGCGGTTTCCTTGGTCGTGACCCGCAGACCATCGACAAATTTACTCTCGACGCCAACCCGTTCCAGCATCGCGCCAATTTGCGGACCGCCGCCATGGACAACGACGGGATTGATACCCACCGCTTTCAACAGCACCACATCTTCGGCAAAATTGCGCGCCAGCGCCGGATCACCCATCGCATGGCCACCATATTTGATGACAAATGTCTTGCCGGCATAGCGCTGCAAATAAGGCAGAGCCTCGGTTAGGGTTTCAGCCTTGGCCAGCATCGCAGGATCGGGCGCGTGATTGGTTGCTTCTTCAGTCATGCCGTCTTTCAATCCAGCTTTACGGCAATTGCAACATGTTTATCAATTTTCGGGGGGAGCGGCTATCCGCGCGCGGGCCATTTGTTTCACCTTCTCCAGCGTCATTTTGACATGGCCCCGGGGGTCTTGCGCACTGTGAACCAGAGCAATTTTACTATCCTGATCAATCACATAGCTGGTCCGGTTGGTCAGTGCCAATGTCGGTTCCATGCGCACCTGATAGCCATCCATCACCGTGTCATCGGCCCGGGCCACGGCAAATTTGTCGCGGCATTCCTCGACCGAAAATTTGGTCAGTTCTTCCATGCTATCCCCGGACATGCCGATAACTGTCGCGCCTGCCGCTTCAAAATCGGGGGTTGCTTCGGCGAACATATTGGCCTCGATCGTGCAGCCCTGCGTAAACGCCTTGGGAAAGAAATAGAGCACGACCGGCCCTTTTTTCAGCTTTTCCGACAGGCTGACCTTGAACGGCTTGCCCGCCAGCGCGCCGGTGGTTTCAAAATCCGGGGCGACCGCGCCGACTTCCAACGGTTCGGCATTGGCACTGCGGGAGCTATAGACATAGGCACCGCTGGCCAAAAGCAGCGCAGACATGACAATGATGATCCAGCGGTTCATTATTCTTCCTGTTCCAGCACCGATTTCAGCGCATAAAGTTGATCGAGCGCATCGCGGGGGCTCAAGGCATCTATGTCCAGTTCCCGGAGTGCGTCCCTCAACATATCGGTTTTCGCATCCTCTTCGGCAAGGCTTGCCGCAAATAAAGGCAGGTCGCCGAGACCGGCAGCGAGACCACCGGTTTCCGCCTTGCCCGCCTCCAGCTTGTCGAGCACGGACTTGGCCCGTTTCAATACCGGTTTGGGGATTCCGGCGAGCTTTGCCACCGCCAGACCATAGCTGCGATCCGCTGGCCCCTTGGCAAGTTCGTGGAGCAGGACCAGATCGCCCTTCCATTCGCGCGCCCGCACGTGGTGCAGCGACATCGCGTCAAGCCGGTCCGCCAACCGCGTCAATTCGTGATAATGGGTTGCAAACAGACAGCGGCACTGGTTGGTTTCATGCACGGCCTCAACCACCGCCCAAGCCAGCGCAAGACCATCATAGGTCGATGTACCCCTGCCGACCTCGTCAAGAATGACAAAGCTCTTGTCCGTCGCCTGACTCAGGATTGTCGCGGTTTCGACCATCTCGACCATGAAGGTTGATCGGCCCTGCGCCAGATTGTCGGACGCTCCGACGCGGCTGAACAGCCGGTCGACCAGGCTGAGCTTAGCCGAAGCGGCCGGTACAAAGCCGCCCGCCTGCGCCAGGATCACGATCAGTGCATTTTGCCGCAGGAATGTTGATTTACCGCCCATATTCGGGCCAGATACCAGCCAGAGCCGCTCATCATTCGACAAGGCGCAGTCATTGGCGACAAAGGGATCGCCGGAAGCGCTGAGCGCTGCCTCGACCACCGGATGGCGGCCCGCTTGGATATCAAGCACATTGCCATCGGTAAATTCGGGACGGCACCATTGCCCTTCGACCGCGCGTTCTGCCAAGGCCGATGCCACATCAATCCGCGCCAGCGCGTCGGCGCTCATCGCAATCGGATCCTTACGCCCGAGAATCTTGTCGACCAGCTCTTCAAAATGGGCCGCTTCCGCAGCAAGCGCATGGGCACCGGCCTGCGTCACGCGGACCGCTTCTTCATGCAACTCGGTCGAATTGAACCGCACCACGCCCGCCAATGTCTGGCGATGGGCAAAACCGGAATCCTCGGCCATCAAACTGTCGCCATGGCGCGCTGGCACTTCGACAAAATAGCCAAGCACGGCATTATGCTTGATCTTCAGCGTATTGATCCCGGTCGCCTCGCGATAGCGCGCTTCCAGTGTCGCAATCGCCTTGCGGCCATCGGAACCGGCGCTGCGCAATTCGTCGAGCGCGGGATCATAGCCCGCGGCAATATAACCGCCGTTGCCCATCTCGGTCGGCGGCGTTTCGACGAGCGCGCGTTCCAGCAGATCAACCATCGCGGCATGACCATCAAGCGCTGGCAGCAGTGCGTTCATCATATCGGGTAGCGCCATGTCGAGCGCCAGCCGCTCGCGCAACAGGCGCGCGCCGCTGAGACCATCGCGTATCTGACCGACATCCCGCGGACTGCCCCGTCCCGCCGAAATCCGGCCCAAGGCGCGGCTGATATCCGGCATGGCCTTTAACGCATCGCGCACGGTATCACGAATGGCCGGGGCGTCGTAAAACCACTGGACCACGCCCAGGCGCAGGTTGATTTTCGCCTCATCAAATAGGGGAGCTGCCAGATCGCGGCCCAGCAGGCGCGCGCCACCCGGCGTGACCGTACGGTCAATATTGCCCAGCAAGCTGCCCTTGCGTTCGCCCGCCATGGTCCGCTCAATTTCAAGGCTCGCGCGGGTCGCGCCGTCGATCAGCAGATATTCGCCGGCATGGCGCTGCACCGGTGGTTTCAGAAACGGAGTGTCGCCTTGCGCTGCATGTTCGATATAGGCAATCAGCCCGCCAGCGGCCGCCAGTTCGCTGCGCGCAAAATCGCCAAAGCCGTCGAGTGTCGAAACCCCGAATAGCGCCTTGAGTTTGCGCTCGGCCTTCTGACTGTCAAAATCCTCTTTTGGCCACTCCGTCGCCGCCTCCAGTCGCGCCGCCAGTGACGGGCTGCAGATAATCTCCGACGGCGCAATCCGCGACAATTCCGCGGTCAGTGCATCTTCGGAAATTTGAAGCAGTTCAAAATCGCCGGTCGAAATGTCGCTCGCCGCAATACCAATTTGCCCCTGCACCTCGGCCACCGCGACCAGCATATTGTCCGACCGCGCATCGAGCAGCGTGTCTTCGGTCAGCGTGCCGGCGGTGACAAAGCGGATGATATCCCGCGCGACCAATGCTTTATATCCACCGCGCGCCTTCGCCTCGGCCGGCGTTTCGGTTTGTTCGGCAATCGCGACCTTGAACCCGGCGCGGATCAGTTTCGCCAGATAGCTTTCAGCCGCATGGACCGGCACGCCGCACATCGGGATTTGTTCGCCAGCATTTTTCCCGCGCGAGGTCAGCGCGATATCGAGCGCAGCAGAGGCCAGTTTGGCATCGTCAAAAAACAGCTCGAAAAAGTCGCCCATCCGATAGAAAAGCAGGCAATCCTGCGCCTTTTCCTTCAGCGCAAAATATTGCTCCATCATCGGCGTGCGTTTGGCATCGGCACCGGCTTTCGCAGCCGTTGCTTTTTTCTTGTCCGGTTTATGCTGAGTCCGCGTTGCCATGAGGATGCGATAGCCCAGACCCGTCGTTCAGAAAAGGCCGCGTATCAGAAACTTCGCCGCCAAAAATAGATGAACCGCAGATGAAGCAATACTTGCCCAAGCGATAGCAATCGGAGTAGGCAGCATTAGGGACGCGGGGATCTTGGCAGAGGGTGCCAAACCCAAATTACGGAGAAACAATTTGGCCGACAAGAATGATAGCAACGTAGAATTTTCTGAGCGCGAAGCGCTATTATTCCATTCCCACGGACGCCCCGGCAAAATCGAGATTGTCGCATCCAAGCCCATGGCCACGCAGCGGGATCTGAGCCTCGCTTATTCTCCCGGTGTCGCTGTGCCGGTCCGTGCGATCGCCGACGATCCTTCCAAGGCCTATGACTATACCGCCAAGGGCAATCTGGTGGCGGTAATTTCCAACGGGACCGCGATTTTGGGCCTCGGCAATCTGGGCGCGCTCGCGTCCAAGCCGGTGATGGAAGGCAAGGCCGTATTGTTCAAACGCTTTGCCGATGTCGATTCTATCGATATCGAACTGGACACCGAAGACACCGATGCGTTCATCAACGCGGTGCGCATCATGGAACCGAGCTTCGGCGGCATTAATCTGGAAGATATAGGCGCGCCGGCCTGTTTCATCATCGAGCAAACCTTGCGCGACCAGATGAACATACCCGTTTTTCACGATGACCAGCATGGCACCGCGATTATCGCCGCCGCTGGCATCATCAATGCCTGCCTGCTGACCAACCGTGATGTCAAAGATATCAAGGTCGTCGTAAACGGCGCAGGGGCAGCAGCCATCGCCTGTGCCTCGCTGATCAAATCACTGGGCGTGCCGCACGATAATCTGACCATGTGTGACCGCAGCGGCGTCATCTATCGCGGTCGCGACAATGTCGACCAGTGGAAATCCGCCCATGCGATTGATACCGATGCGCGAGACCTGACCGACGCGCTGACCGGCGCAGATGTGTTTCTGGGCCTCTCGGCTGCTGGCGCGCTGAAACCGGAAATGGTCAAGGATATGGCCGACAAGCCGATTATCTTTGCGATGGCCAATCCCGACCCCGAAATCACCCCGCCCGATGCGAAAGCGGCCCGGCCCGATGCGATTGTTGCGACCGGACGGTCGGACTATCCCAATCAGGTGAACAATGTTCTCGGCTTCCCGTTTATTTTCCGCGGTGCGCTGGATGTTCGGGCAACCCGTATCAATGAAGAAATGAAAGTCGCGGCTGCCTACGCCATTGCGGAACTCGCCCGCGAACAGGTGCCCGAAGAAGTCGCTGCCGCCTATGGCGGACAAGCGCCAAATTTTGGCGTGGATTATATCATTCCCGCGCCCTTTGATCCGCGTCTGATGGATGTGGTCTCGGCTGCTGTTGCCAAAGCGGCGATGGACAGCGGCGTCGCCCAAAAGCCGATTGAAGATCTCGATGCCTATCGCCAGAGCCTGAAAGCACGGCTCAACCCGACCACCTCCGTTCTCACGCAGGCTTATGAAACCTGCCGCATCGCTCCTAAACGCGTCATTTTTGCCGAAGCGGAAGAAGACGTAGTCCTTCGGGCAGCCATCCAGTTTCAGGATGGCGGCTATGGCACGCCGGTGCTGGTGGGCCGTGATGATCGCGTGCGTGAAAAACTGAAAGAACTGGGCGTCAGCGATACCGATCGCTTTGAAATCCACAACTCCCGCAACAGTCCGCTGGTCCCCGATATGGTCAGCATGCTCTATGAACGCCTGCACCGAAAAGGCCATATGGAGCGCGATATCAAACGCATGGTCAATCAGGACCGCAATATCTTTGGCTCGGCCTTGCTGGCGATGGATCAGGGCGATGCCATGATCACCGGCGTGACCCGGCCCTATTCACAAACATTCAAGGATATAGCCAAGGTTATCGACGTCGAAAAAGGACGCACGGCCTTTGGCATTCACGTGATGGTGGGGCAAAGCCATACCGTGTTCATGGCCGATACAACGGTTAACGAGCGGCCGTCTGCCGAAGAACTGGCCGACATTGCCGAACAAACCGCTGCCGTCGCCCGGAAAATGGGGCATGAGCCACGCGTCGCCTTCCTCAGCTATTCCACTTTTGGCAATCCCGCCGGTCGCTGGCTCGAAAGCATTCGGGAAGCCGTCGCGATATTGGACGGACGTCGGGTCAATTTCGAATATGAAGGCGAAATGGCACCGGATGTCGCGCTGAACCCGAAACTAATGGCCAATTATCCATTTAGCCGCTTGTCCGGCACGGCCAATATATTGGTCATGCCCGGCCTGCAATCGGCAAATCTGTCTGCCAAATTGCTCCGCGAAATGGGCGGCGATGCGGTGATCGGGCCGATGCTGGTGGGTCTGGACAAATCGGTACAGATCGCAACCATGGCATCAACGGCTTCCGAGCTGGTCACGCTGGCCGTGCTGGCAGCAAGCGGTATAGCCAAATAGAAAATAGGTTGCATTCCATCCTCCTCCAACACGGGGAGGATGGACAAAGCGCTTTCCTACAGAACAAGTGCTGTGATATGTATAAAGCTGTTCTTTCTCAGCCTTTGAATATGGACGACCTTGCCTGCGCTTTTTTCAAAAAGAAACCGCGCAAAATTTTCACGCGATTCTGTGTAGAAGCTGTATAATCCCAGAGAAATGAAAAGACGCCAAACGACAGATTAGTCGCTGGAAAATCGACATTTTATTGAGATTACTATAAGAAATCCGGCTGGATAGCCCAGCCTCGCCTAGGGACGCGTGGGGTCGTTGCTGGTACCGCCCGCACCGCCTGCTCCAACCGCGCCGATATTGCCGAACAGCTCTTGAAAGAACGACCGCTCGCGGCCCAATGTCGGGGTTGTATCGCCTTCCGGGCTGATATTGGCGACCAGTTCCAGACCCGTACGATCGACTTCAGTCACATTGCCCGCTTCATCAAAGGTGATCCGCATGACCATCTGGTCTCTGGGCGTGGGTGAGTTAAACGCAAGCTGCTTGGTTTCGCGTGATACATAATACCAGGTATTTTCATCGAACTGTCCGGTAAAGGTCGGCCGACCCAACGCGCCCTCGACAGATTGACGGTTATCAACCCCGGGCTGGATGGAATTGGTCAGCACGGTATCAACAATATAGCCCTGATGGCCTCGAACCTGGGAACAACCCGATAGTAACAATCCGCCTAAAACCAGTCCGGTCAGCGCGGCTTGCATTTTCATCTTGGGCATTTTCAACTGGCTACGCATCAACTCACTTCTCCAAAACGACCGTCTGACAGCTTGGTAGCCAGAAAAGGCGGTCTTCGTCCTTTTAGCAGTTTATTCCCCGCTTACAGAAAGGCCCATTGCATCTCGCGGTATAAATATCAATATCCCCTGTATGTAGTCTTAACATTAAGCAGTCGGCGGACAATAGATCACCGGCGCAAAACGGGGTTTGAAGATAATGTCATTTATAAACGAGCTGTTAGGGCGGAAAGACCCCAATCTGGTGATGCAGCCTCTTTACGATGCGGTCATTGCCGAGGGACGCGATCCCAGCTGGTATGAACAGGGCGCGGTTCCAGACTCGCTGGATGGCCGGTTTGACATGATAGCGGCGATCCTCTGCGCCGTGCTGATCCGGCTGGATCAGAGTGACAAGGCGCGACAGGAAATAGCCTGGCTCACCGAGCTATTTGTGACAGACATGGAGGGCCAGTTGCGCCAAATTGGCATTGGTGATTTGATTGTCGGCAAACGCGTCGGCGAAATGATGAGCGCACTGGGCGGGCGCCTGGGTGCTTATCGGGAAGGACTGACCGGGAACGCTGATATTGCGGAAGCGCTGACTCGCAACCTGTATCGCGGCGAAGCGCCGGCACCCGAAGCACTGGATTTCACGGCCAAAAACTATACCGCCTTTTATAATCATATCTCTGAAACGGCTATCGACCAAGTTATTGCCGGAAACATCGCCAAGGCCCGCTTATGACCCATCCCTTACCGCAACCGGAAATGTCGAAGATTATAAAGCTGTCCGATATTGGCGGCGCGGCTTTGACCGGGAAGATTATCGCCAATGATGATCAACGCGAGGCATTGGCGAGGCGCTTTGACTTGCCATCGATAGAATCAATAGCGGCGGATTATCGGCTGGAAGCCAAAGAGCATGAGATCAAATTTACTGGCCACATCCAATCCCACCTGCATCAAGCTTGTGCGATTAGCGGCCAGCCCTTTCCGGTCGAAATAGCCGAGACCTTTGATATTATGTTTATCGAGAAAGCCGACATCGCGCCCAATGAAGAAGAAATCGAATTGGCCGCAGAGGATTGCGACGTGATTGAGTATGAAGCGGCGCAGATTGACCTGGGCGAAGCGATTGCGCAAACACTGTATCTGGTGCTCGATCCCTATCCCCGTGGACCGGATGCCGACAGCATAGCGGCAAAAAAAGGGTTGAAGAGCGAAGAGGAAGCGGGGCCCTTTGGCGCGCTCGCCGTATTAAAAGACAAGCTCGGCTAAGCGGCGGTTTTGGTCGCTTCCTTTTGCGCGGCCGCTTTGATCAGCTTCTTTTTCAGATTGTTTAACCGGGTCTTGCTCTCAATCTTTCCACCAAACAGGTCGGTGATGTAAAACGTATCCACCGCACGCTCGCCATAAGTCGCAATATGGGCGCTGTGCACAGTGACCTTGGACTCAAACAGGACATAGGCCAGCTCGTTGAGCAACGCCGGGCGATCCTGGGCGGTCACTTCAATCACGGTGAAGCGGTTGGATGCATCATTATCGGCCATCGCATTGGGAACAATATTAAACGCCCCAGCCCGCGAATGAGAAAGCGGACGCGCTTCCAGCTTGGTCGCCAGTTTGGAACGATTGGCCAGCGCATCTTCGACCGCTGTTTTGAGCCGCTTGAGCTGGGTATCTTCGGCAAAGGGCTGGAAATGCTGGTCCTGTACCAGGAAATTATCCAGCGCCATGCCATCACGGGTGGTATGGATACGGGCATCGATAATATTGCCGCCGGCCACATGAATACCGCCGGCAATGCGATAGAAAAGACCGGGGTGATCCGCTGCGTAGATGGTAACCAATGTCGCGCCGCGTTCGGGATAGGCCTCTGCCGATATCGCCAGATTATCATCCCCCGCGCGCATCATCAGCCGGGCATTATGGGCAATAATATCATCCGGCTCGGCTATCCAGTACGGATCGGTTAGCCGTTTGGCGAGTTTCGTAAATTCCGCTTTGGGTAGATCCAGGGTTTCCGCCAGCGCCGCTTTTTTCTGGGTAATTCGCTCTTTGCGGCCGCGTTGTTTATGACCGAGCATCAGCATTTCTTCCGCAGCCTGAAACAGGTCCGTCAGCAACTGCCTTTTCCAGCTGTTCCAGATACCCGGGCCAACCGCGCGAATATCCACGACCGTCAGAACGGTGAGCAGGCGAAGCCGTTCAATGCTCTTCACCTGACTGACAAAATCCTGGATGGTTTTGAAATCGGACAGATCGCGCTTGAACGCCATGGCCGACATCAGCAAATGGTGCCGCACGAGCCAAGCCACCAGCTCGGTCTCATAAGGTTCGAGCCCCAAGCGCGGACATAATTTCATCGCTACTTCGGCGCCGAGAACACTGTGATCGCCGCCCCGCCCCTTGGCAATATCGTGCAACAAGGTCGCGACAAACAGCACCCGACGGTTTTTGAGCTTCTTGATCGTTTCGGTCGAGTTGGGATGATCATCCACCAGATCACCGCTGCCGATCCGGGCGAGCAATCCAATCGCACGAATACTATGCTCATCGACCGTATAATGATGATACATATCAAATTGCATCTGCGCGACGACGCGGCCAAAATCTGGAACGAACCGGCCGAAAATCGATGCCTCGTTCATCCAGCGCAACACCAGTTCGGGATCGCGCGGTGAACAGAGCACGTCGAGAAACAGTGCATTGGCACGGCGGTCTTTACGGACCTTGTTGGTAATCAGCTTCGCATCCCGGCGCGCGGCGCGCATCGCCAGGGGGTGGATTTCCAGTTCATGCTTATCCGCAAGCTGAAAAATCTCGATCAGCCGCACCGGGTCTTCCTCGAAGAAATTCTCGTCCGGCAGCGCCAGTCGTCCGCGATCGAGGATAAAGCCCTTCAGCTTTTTCGGCTTTCGCGTGATGTTGGGCATGAACCGTCGGACACCCGCATTATGGGTTTCATCCAGATGCGCAAGAAACACACCGGTCAGGTTCCCAACCACTTTGGCGTTCAGGAAATAATATTGCATGAACCGCTCAACCGCAGACTTGCCCGGCCGATCAGCAAAACGCATCCGCTTTGCAATGCCTGATTGCAGATCAAAGGTCAGCCGGTCTTCGGCGCGGCCGGTCATATCATGCATATGACAGCGCACGGCCCAGAGGAAGTTGGCCGCCTTGCGAAAACGCTTGAATTCATCCGCAGTCAGCAGGCCGACATCGACCAGTTCCTCTGCCGAGGTCACCCGGTGAATATATTTGCCAATCCAGTAGAGCGTCTGAAGATCGCGCAGACCGCCTTTGCCTTCCTTGACATTGGGCTCCACCACATAACGGCTATCGCCCATGCGGACATGGCGCGCATCGCGTTCCGCCAGTTTCTCGGATACAAATGTGCGATCCGTACCCGACACGACATCAGCAAAAAACCGAACTTTCGATTCTTCATAAACGCCAGTGTCACCCCAGATGTAACGCCCCTCCAGCAAAGCCGTCCGAATGCTAAGATCTTCGTTCGCCATCCGCACCATCTCGTCGATGGAACGACTGCTTTGCCCGACCTTCAAGCCCAGATCCCAAAGCCAGTAGAGCATGGCTTCAATCGCCTGTTCGGTCCAACTGGTTTGCTTGAACGGTGTCAGGAAAGCGATATCCACATCGCTATGGGGTGCCATTTCGCCGCGTCCGTAACCACCAACGGCCATCACCGCAATGCGTTCGCCCGCTGACGGGTTGTTGACCGGATATTGATGACCGACCGCGATATCGTGGATGATCCGAACGAGCTGGTCGATCAGAAAAGACTGCGCAGCCGCCGCTTCATGGCCAGCCGACGGCTTTTCAATCAATCGTCGGCTAATTTCCGCGCGTCCATCGGCAAGCGCCGCTTGCAACAATGGCAATATTTCTGGCCGCGCCTTGGCTATGCCATGTTCCGCAATCAGCGCCTCAATCGCCTCCGCCAGCTTGCGGCGATTGATAATATCCCGTTGCCGGACAATCCGCTTTCCCGGATCCGCTGCCGGCTTGGGTATATTGGCGCGTATATTCATCCGGTGCTCGCGAGCATCTCCCGGTGCTTCTTAGCAATGACAATCTTGGCAATTTTCGCTGTGCCCAATTTCGGCAGCGGCTCTTCATACTGCCAGATGTGCACCGGCATTTTAAACGGCGCGAGCTTATCCTTCAAAAATTCCAATAGCTCGTCCTGTGGCAGGCTTTGACCGTCTTTCACATGATAGACCAACGCCGGAACCTCCCCAAAGCGTTCATCGTCAACGCCAAAAATACAGGCTTCCGCAATTGCGGTGTGACCGTAAATCGCCGCTTCGACTTCCTGACAGCTGATATTCTCGCCGCCACGGATGATAATCTCTTTCTTGCGATCGACAATATAGAGATAGCCGTCCGGGTCGAGATAGCCGATATCGCCGCTGCGGAAATAACCGTCGTCGGTAAAAGCTTCCTTGGTCGCCTGTTCGTTATTCCAATAGCCGGTAAAATTGGCGCTGGTGCGGATACACACTTCGCCGCGTTCGCCTTGCACCACCTTGTTACCATCGTCGTCGAGAATCGCGACATCCACAATCGGCGGCGTCGCGCGACCGGTACTATCCGGCTTTTCGAGATAATTTTCATTGGTGTTCGAACAACCCACGCCGTTGGTTTCGGTCAGGCCATAGCCGATGAGCGGAAAGCCCTTGCCCATGCCTTCCTTGATCCGCTTCACATGTTCCACCGGGCGCGGCGCTCCGCCAGCCGCCATGGAAACGCAGGTGCTGAGGTCATAATCTTTAAGTTTGGGGTGCGAATAAATCTCCATGCTCATCAGCGGCACGCCAACAAAATAGGTGACTTTTTCTTTTTCGATAAGACGCATCGCTTCTTCGGCATCCCATTTTTTCATCATCACCAGCTTGCGGCCAATGGCAAAGCTGACGAGGATCAACGGCACGGAAGCGGTGACATGAAATAACGGTACAGCGACCAAGGCGGTTGGCTGGATATCCGGCAACGTTCCGGCTTTTTCCATCAGATGCGCCATTACGGCAAAAGCACCGACGAAACTCATCGCCCCCTGTACTACGGCGCGGTGTTCGGCATAGGCGCCTTTGGACCGCCCGGTGGAACCGGAGGTGAACAATATGGTCGCATTATCCTCAGGCCCCATTTGCGGCAGCGGGGTCTCTGCGTCCCCGCCTTTTGCCAGACAGGCCTTCAAACCTTCGAGCGGCGGCACGTCATGTTCGAACAAAACAATTTCGGCCCCGTGATCGCGACCCGATTCGGTCAGGCGCGCGGCGCGCTGCTTATCGGCAAAAACAATCAAACAGCTGACATCCTCAATCCCGTCTGCCAGCTCGTCGCCCTGCCACCAGCCATTAAGTTTTGTCGACACGCCACCTGCCATGGTGATCGCCATATCAAGGATGATCCAGTTTGCCGAATTGCGCGCCGCAATCCCGATCCGGTCGCCTTTCTGAACGCCATGACCGGCCACGAGTCCGCCCGCCAACACGCGCGCAGCGGCATAAGTATCCTTGAAAGTCAGCCGGATATCGCCATCGACCAGAAATTCCTTATCCGCATGCTGCATGCAGAAAAAGGCAAAATAATCGGAAACATTATTGGGCGCATTTTTGAAAATGGGCATATCCACGCCATATTTTTGGATGCTATCCAGCTCCAAAAGCTGTCCCGGCTGCGTCATCGCAGCCAGCGTTTCGTCGATCATCGTGTCTAATGGCGATGGCATTTCAATTTTCTCCCGCAAAGTCAGTTTGGGTTTCTCTCTTGGTATCGGAGAATTTCCCGTTATATGCCCTTGCTATATGACGATGAAAGCTGATGGGGAAAAGAGTTGATTGATATTATTCTTGCAAGTGCGGCGCAATTTACGCGATTTGAGGAATTGGGACTGTCTCCCAACGCGCTTGACCTCGGTTTTTTCCAATTGAAATGGTATTCGCTGGCCTATCTCGCCGGTATATTAATCGGTTATTGGTATCTTACGAAACTAATCAAGGAACCGGGCGCTCCACTGGCCCGCCGCCATGCCGATGACATGATCTTTTACGCGACGCTGGGGATTATTCTTGGCGGACGATTGGGCTATGTATTTTTCTACAAGCCGGAAATCCTGCAAAACCCGATTGAGATTTTGCAAGTGTGGAACGGGGGCATGTCGCTCCATGGCGGTGTGTTGGGCGTTGTGCTGGCCATCTGGTATATATCGCGCAAGGAGAAGCTGAGTTTCCTGCGCATCTGCGACTATATCGCTTGCGTCATTCCGTTCGGATTACTCTTTGGCCGCCTGGCCAATTTCGTCAATGGTGAGCTTTGGGGCCGTGTCACTGATGTGCCCTGGGCGATCATCTTCCCTATGGGCGGCGAAATCGCGCGCCATCCGAGCCAGCTTTATGAAGCGGGACTGGAAGGCATACTCTATTTCATCATTACATCCCTCCTCTTCTGGAAAACCGATGCGCGCTATCATCCCGGCAAACTGGTCGGCACCGGTCTGCTGGTTTATGGCCTGAGCCGGTTCATTGTTGAGTTTTTCCGCCAACCGGACCAGGGCCTCGAGAATCTGAGTTGGGGGCTGACCATGGGACAGACGCTGACAGTGCCGATGCTCTTGCTGGGCGTCTATCTGGTGTTCACATCCAAGGGCCGGCGTGTCCGGGTCGAACCAACGGCTGGAGACAAAAGCGTTGCCTGAGAGCCTGTCGGCCGCACATATTCTCGCCGAAAAAATCGACCGGGACGGGCCGATAGCCCTGAGCGAATATATGTCAATCGCCAACATGGCCTATTATGCCGCCAAGGATCCGATCGGCGAAGATGGCGATTTCGTCACCGCGCCCGAGATCAGTCAGATGTTCGGAGAGCTGGTCGGCATATGGCTGGCGGACCTCTGGATGCGCAAAGGCCGTCCGGATCATGTGCATTATGTCGAGCTTGGTCCCGGCCGCGGAACCCTGGCAGCTGATGCACGGCGCGCCATGGGGAAATTTGGCTGTGACCCGGACATCCATTTTGTCGAGAACAGCCCGGTACTAAAGGCCAAACAGGCGACCCTTCACAACAGCGCGGCCTGGCATGAAACCATCGACAGCCTGCCGACAGACGCGCCGCTTCTGGTCGTTGCCAACGAATTTTTCGATGCCCTGCCGGTGGAGCAATTCGTCTCTACCGAGGCTGGATGGCGACACCATATGGTCGCGCGGGAACGCAACAAGTTTATTGCCATTCCCGGCACGGAAGCGATCCAAAATCAGGTTTCTAGCGCATCGGCCGGATTACCTGTCGGCACGATTTTGGAAAGCTCCCCGGTCAGCGTTCAGATTCTGGGTGAATTGTCCAACCGGATAGCGATGCAAGGCGGAGTTATCGTGATTATTGACTATGGTTATGATCGACCCGGAACAGGCAGCACCCTGCAAGCGGTAAAGGATCATCTACCCGTCAGCCCATTTGATAGTCCGGGGACATCCGACCTCACGGCCCATGTCGATTTTCATACTCTTGGCAATATCGCCAAAACGCGCTTGCTGTCGGTCCATGGCCCGGCCGAACAAGGCCAATGGCTGAAAGCTTTGGGCATTGACCAACGCGCGCAGAAACTGGCTGAAAGCGACCCGAAACAAGCCGATGCCATTCGCGCCGCCCATCATCGGCTCACCCATCTGGATGAAATGGGCCGACTGTTCCGGGTGATGGCGGCGACGTCGATGGATTGGCCGGAACCGGAAGGCTTTGTTTACGGAGAGGGTTGACTGTTCTTCGCTGCAGACGGTCTCAACCGACCCAGTCAGCGACCTCGACAACGACTTTATTTGCTGCGCTATTCAAAGCCTCACCAACCGGACCTGCTTCGGCTGCAAAAACCTTCTCGCTGACCTCAAAACGCCGCTTCTCGATCGGCTGGCCTTCAACCATTTTCACAGCGTCATAGGTGACGGTGACCGTCAAACTCGGGCCGTCGAGACCGAAATTGACGAGTTGACCAGACAAATAGGTTTCCGCCTTGCCGCTGGCCTGCGTGGGCGTCAGCACCAGCCGGTCATTTTTGGCGGCGATCGTTTCTGTGAGCAATCCCTGAAACAGCCGCGCCGGCTTATCGACCCAAATGGCATCTTTGAGATAGGCAATAGTTGTTGCACCTGCCCGCACGGGAACCCGGACGTTGTTGAGCTTTTGCGGCGTCGCCGGCAATCTGACGACCAGGGCGCCGGATTGCGGACCAGAACGAGCGGCACCGGCATCAACTTGCATGTCGGAGGTTAGCGACAGCAAATAGGGCGGCGGCTCTGCCCCGCCGAAACTGACACAGGCACTGAGCAAGCCAAAACCTGCCAATATTCCGAATGTTTTGCCCTTACGGATGGTGGTCATGAACCAAGCCCTTTCATATGATGCCCCTATTTACCCGGTTCATAGTCCGGCAAAGCGGGCGCCGATAGCAATGAACCGGCGCCACCCTGATCGATTCGCTCGGTTACCTGCGTCAGCGATTTGGTTAGTGCCTGCATATCCTGAACGAGTTGATCCACTTCAGGCAAGGTCTTGGTGCCGAGCTGCCGAACACCGGGGCGCGCGTCCTCCAGTACGACGTTTAGTGCCGCCATGCTTTTCTCGGCAGCGGCCAGTGTCTTGGTGAGATTTTTCGCCAATGGCTCTCCGTTATTGCTCAACAGCTGGTTCGCATTATCGGCAACAGCAGACAGTTTTTCAGCGGTTTGCCCGGCATTACGGATCGCGATGGCCGACTCCGCCATCAGCACTTCCAAATCCGGGGCTTGCTTTGCCAGACTGCCGGTCAGCTTCTCGGTATTGTTCAAAATCCCTTCAATAGATTCCTGATTTTTGTCAGACAGCAACAATGTCAGCCGGTCCGTCAGCGTGGCCAATCGCTCCACCACGAGCGGAGCGCTGTTCAGCAGCTCGCCCAAAGCGCCCGGCTTGGTCGGGATGACAGGCACGCCTTCCGGCCCTAAATCGGTGATCGGTGGCGCGCCTTTGACCGCGCCATCAAGCTGGATATTGGGCGGCGCGGTGAAACTGATACTTTGAATGGTGGCGGTTGTACCTTGCAAAATCGGCGTTTCCTCACTCACCGTGATACGCACTCTCACAAAGTCCGGGTCTTTCTTCCATAGCTCGACCGACTCCACTTGCCCTGACGGCACGCCGGCAAAGGTAACGCCGGTTCCCTTGGCCAGTCCGCCCACGGATTGGGCAAAGAAGATATCATATTCTTTCTGAGCGCCATCGCCAAAGCGGACAATCCAGACGAGAAATGCGGCGACTAAAGCCAGTAAAGTCAGGGTGATGACACCCACGAGGATATGATTGGACCGTGTTTCCATTATGCCACCTTTATGACCGTCAGTATCAACGCCTGCAACCACTCTCTGTAATGATCCTGCATTGTCAATCTTCCCCTCATCGCTGTGACGCCGCCATGCGTCCACGCGGACCATTGAAATATTCCTGTATCCACGGGTGATCCATCGCCAGAAGTTCCGGTATCGTCCCCACGGCGATAACCTTCTGGTCGGCCAGCACGGCTACGCGGTCACATATAGCGTGCAGCGTATCGAGATCATGGGTGATCAGAAACACCGTGAGGCCCAAAGTCTGCTGCAATTCGCGCGTCAGGTTGTCAAAAGCGGCCGCGCCGATCGGGTCCAGACCCGCTGTCGGTTCGTCCAGAAACAACAATTCCGGATCAAGAGCCAGCGCTCGTGCAATCCCGGCACGCTTGCGCATCCCGCCCGATAATTCGGACGGATATTTCGGCGAAGCCTCTGGCGGCAAACCGGACAGACAGACTTTATATTTTGCGACCTCGCGCCGGAAATCACGGTCCATCTCCGGATAAAATTCGCGGATGGGAACCATGACATTTTCCGCCACCGTCAATGTGGAAAACAGCGCGCCACCCTGAAACAACACGCCCCAGCGTTTGCGCACATCAATCGTTTCCGCTTCGGGCCGGCCGAGCAAGGATTCGCCGAACACTTCTATCGACCCTTCAACCGGCTGTTGCAGGCCGATGATCGATCGCATCAATACCGATTTCCCCGTCCCCGACCCACCAACAACCCCCAGAATTTCGCCCTTGCGGACATCGAGATCCAGATTGTCATGAACGACCTGTTCGCCAAAGGCGTTGCGCAGTCCTTTGACGCAGATCACTGGCCCCTCAAACTCTCGAGCAAAAGTGGCGGGATCGTCTTCGACCATCAATTCCATCCGATCCAGCTAAAAAATACAGCGAAAAAGGCGTCCAGAACAATGACGAGGAATATCGCCTGCACCACCGCGGCGGTCGTGCGTTTGCCGACTTCTTCGGCGTTGCCCTTTACCTGCATGCCCTGATAGCATCCGGAAATGGCAATGATGGCGCCGAATACCGGAGCCTTGACGAGGCCGACATAGACGTCGGTTATCGGAACAACTTCCCTGATCCGCGCGAAAAAAGTCGCGGGCGGGATATCGAGTTCAACCCAGCTAAGCAGTCCGCCGCCAATAATCGCGACAACCGATGCATAGAAACCGAGCAAGGGCAGCATGAAAACCGCGGCCAGAAAACGCGGCAGGACCAGAGCTTCCACCGGTGAAACGCCAATGGTCCGCATGGCGTCGATTTCTTCGGTAAGCTTCATGGTGCCGATCTGCGCGGCAAAGGCCGAACCGGAGCGACCGGCAACCATGATTGCCGTCATCAAGACACCCAATTCCCGCAAGGTCAGTCGTCCAACCAGATTGACCGTGAAGACCTCTGCGCCAAATTGCCGGAGCTGCACCGCGCCCTGCTGCGCAATCACCAGACCGATCAGAAAGCTCATCAGGCCGATAATGCCAAGCGCGCGGACCCCCACGACATCAAAGCGCTGGATCACCGCGTTCCATCTTATTCTGCCCGGATGCCGCAGCAGCGAGGCCGCGGAAACCATGACGGAGCCAAAAAATCCGACCAAGCCGGCCAGGGTCGTCAGGGCAATCATCGTCGATTCCCCGACTTCATCCAATACGCGAATGATGGGATTAGGCGGTTCTGGGCGTACTTCGGCAGGTTGATCAACACTGCTAACGGCGGCGATCAAACGCTCTGCCTCGTTATCCGCGCCAATAATTTCAGCGCCGCTATCCCGGGCGGTACGGTGAATCAACCAGGCTCCGACGGTATCAATATAACCAATATCGGTAAGGTCGAGCCGCTGCACATGTCCGCCATGGTCCCGGAGTCGTTCCGGTAAGTCGCCAACGGCTGCGATAGACAGATCTCCTGAAAAACGAAGCGCCGTCACCCCATCCTCGGTCGTTTCTTCAACAAAATCGCTCGGAACTGTCATCGCCGCTATTGGTGACCGAAAATCTTCCAAAGCTCAAGCCATTATGACAAGTCATTTATTTGGCGTAATTTTGGTGGGGCTGCTAATAGGGCATCAATATCAGGAAATGGGGCGTGATGACGAAGCTGGCTATTTACGACATGGATCGGACAATTACGGTCCGGGGCACCTATACGCCGTTTCTGTTTCACATGCTGTTTGCGCGTGCGCCGTGGCGGCTCGTTTTTCTGCCGCTGCTGCCCTTTGGATTCATTGGCTATGGTTTGAAGCTGGTGAGCCGCAAGGGTCTGAAAACCTATAATCAGAGGCTGTTGCTCGGCAGCAAACCGAATGTCGCCAAGCTGCAACCGCATATCGAGAGCTATGCCGACAAGGTGATGCGGGTCAATAGCTACGCCAAAGCCATTGCGCAGGTCGAAGCCGACCGGGCCGAAGGCAGAAAGCTGGTACTCGCTACCGCTTCTTACGAGCTTTACGTTAATGCCATCGCCAAACGACTGGGCATTGATGACGTGATCGCGACCCGGTTGAAAATCGATGAACGTGGCCAAGTGCTGCCGGAGATTATCGGCGAAAATTGTTATGATGAGGCCAAGCTGGACCGGATCAAAAGCTTTCTCGACGAACAGGGTCTAACCCGGGAAAGTATCCATATCCGGGCCTATTCCGATCATGTCAGCGACGCGCCGATGCTCGACTTTGCCGATGAAGCGGTGGCCACAACGCCCACGCCAAAGCTGCGGTCACTGGCCAAGCGGCGTGGCTGGAAAATCATTGACTGGGATTAATTCCTCTGCCCTTGAGGGAGAGGACAAGTGGAGCTTGTGAACCTGTTCACTAGCGCAACTCGGTGAGGGGTGCTGCCCCCTCACCAACGTCGCCTAAGTAGCAAGTTACTAAGGCTTTGGTTTCCTCTCCCTCAAGGGGAGAGGATTAATGCGCATCTTTCGCGATAGAGGGCTTTCCTACAAACGGGCCGCTATGTTACACAAAATACCGGCTCTTTCTCAGTTTTGAATATTACTCACCGACTGGCATAAACGGGCAAATATTTATTGCCGCTTTAGGGGGTGTGACCCTGTGTGACCCTATTTTTTTGCGATCACGAACCCGGCCTAAACCGTCTCCAATGCCTGCTCAAAATCGGCAATCAAGTCATCGGGATCTTCCACGCCAATGGAAATCCGCACCAGATTGTCGGTAATGCCTAGTGCCGCCCGGCGTTCATCGGGTACGGACAAATGGGTCATGGCTGCTGGCAGGCTTGCCAGAGTTTCGGTTCCGCCCAAACTCACCGCCAGTTTCGCGATTTTCAGGGCATCAAGAAACGCGAAAGCCTCGGCTTCCCCGCCTTTGATGAACACCGAGAAGGTGGAACCAGCACCGCTGCAATGACGGTCATAAATATCCTGCTGCGAAGCATCGGAAATAAAGCCGAGATAACCCAGCCCGTCGACTTTCGGATGGTCGCGCAGAAAAGCACAGACTTTCTCGGCATTTTCACCGGCGCGGGTCATACGCAGTTCCAGCGTCTCGAGACTGCGCATCAGCATCCACGCGGTATTGGGATCGCAAATCGTTCCGATGGTGTTCCGGATCGCGCGGATCGGGTCCATATGGGCTTTGGAACCGAGCACGCCGCCGGCAACCAGATCGCTGTGCCCGCCGACATATTTGGTTAGGCTGTAAATCACGATATCCGCGCCATGTTTCAGCGGCTGCTGCCACAAAGGGCCGAGGAACGTGTTATCAATGGCAATGGGCGGTGTGTTTTCACTACCAAAAACCTTGGTCCGGGCACCGGCCACACCTTCAATATCGACCAACGCGTTAGTTGGATTAGCGGGGCTTTCGAGATAGATAATGGCAACCTTGCCGCCATTTTCCGCTGCCTGAGCTTTGGCCTGCTCCAGCATGGCAGACACTTCATCGGGACTCGCGCCAGCCGGAAAATCAAGGAAGGTCACGCCAAAGCGGCCCAAGATCTTGTTAATCAGCGTTTCGGTTGCCGCATAAAGCGGTCCGCTGTGCACCACGACATCGCCCTGATTGACATTGGCGAGGAGCACGGTTGCAATAGCCGACATGCCGCTGGAAAATACCAGCGCATCTTCCGCTTCATCCCAGACGCTGAGCCGATCTTCGAGAATTTCCTGATTAGGTCCATTGAAACGCGAATAGACCAGACCATCGGCGCCGCCGGGACGTTTGCCGGTAATGCCTTCGAAATGCCGCTTGCCAGCCGCTGCATTTTCAAAAGCAAAGGTGGAGGTGAGAAAAATCGGTGGCTTGAGCGATCCTTCGGAAAGCACCGGATCATAGCCATGGCCCATCATTAAAGTCGCGGGCTTCAGCTTGCGCCCACCGATTTTTTCAATCGGAGCCTTTGGCATGCGGCGCGGCGTTACCGGAACAATTGGATCGTCGTTCTGATCGGACATTTATCTCTCTCCAGCGTGGATCATATTGAAAAGTCCATGCCGCAAAACTCAACTGATTACAAATGAAACCACCCAGATACAGCCGATGATGATCGGTATCCCGGCCAAGTCGAGCATCAGCCCCGATTTCAGCATTTTTGGCAATTCAATGTGATTGGTTGACCAGGCAATCGCATTCGGCCCCGTACCGGATGGCAGCATGAAGCCCCAGCTGGCCGCCATCGCCGCCGGCATGGCAAGCAGCACGGGGTCGACGCCGGTGGCGAGGATCAGGCTGGCAACCACCGGCATGATGCCGCTGGCGGTTGCGACATTGGATGCAAATTCGGTAACCAGAATGACCAGGGCGACCAACGCTATGGCAATCACGATCACCGGCACGTTCTTAAGCGGCGCCAGTGCCAGTCCCAGCCAGTCGGCGAGGCCCGATTCGATGATCCCGGCGGCCAGCGCAAGACCGCCACCAAACATCATGATCACGCCCCATGGCGCGCGGTCCGCTTCGTCCCAGTTCAGCAATTTCCGGCCAGTGCCGTCGGGAAGAATGAACAGCAGCAAGCCGCCCAATATCGCGATGCTGCCGTCATGCACAGCGCCCTCGGGAAGCACCGTCTTGATCTGGGGCAGGAACAGCCAGCCGAGCACGACCAGGGCCACCACCGGCACGACCCGCTTTTCCGGCAGGCTCCATGCGCCCGCTGACCCGATTGCGGCCCGCGCTCCTGCGCCGTCAAAGCTGTCCTTGCCGACTTTCTGAACCGTGATCAGGATGGCGGCGCAAACCGGCAGGCCAATGATCACGATGGGCAGGCCGAAAAATAGCCAGCTCAGGAAATCAATATCCATGCCCAATGTCTTGTTGATCAGCCCCGCGGCAATCGCATTGGTCGGACTACCCACCAAGGTGCCAAGGCCCCCAATAGAAGCCGCAAAGGCGACGCCCATGATCAAGGCACCGGCAAATCCCTCTGTCTCCCCATCCTTGACCCCGCCAGCGACCAGCACGGCAACAGCAATCGGAATCATGATCAGGGTCGACGAAGTATTGGAAATAAGCATGCTGAGCAGCGCGGTCGCGAGCATGAAGGCGCATAATATGCCCCATGCGGTCTTGCCCGACAGGCTGACAATCGCCAGCGCCAGCCGCCGGTGCAGACCAACCCGCTCAATCGCAAGCGCGAGAAACGCACCGCCGAGAATCAGGAACAATATGGGCGAATAATACTGGCTGGCTGTCGCTTTCACGTCCATCACATCCATCACCGGAAGCGCGAGAAACGGCAGCAAGGCAGTCGCGGTGAGCGGCACCGCCTGGGTCATCCACCATGTCGCCATCAGGATCGTGAGCGCCGCGACATGCCAGGCCGCTATGCTCATCGCTGCTGGTGCAGGAAGCAGCAACATCATGACAAATACCGCCAAGCCACCAAAAAGTCCGACGCGCTGGGCGTTCATGTCCTATTCCCTCCCCGAGATAAAGATACCAGTGCCCCTGCGCAGACAGGGGTCCATCTCCTGCACCTGACCCTATCCGCAACTGCCGAGGAATAGCAATCACAACAGTCTTGCTGTTTCGTCCAGAAGACAATTTGCGCGAATAATATATGTCGGGAGATGGGTTCCTGCCTGCGCAGGAGCACGACTAAGCCTGCAAACCGATCAGCGATATCTGCCGACCATAGCCCGCTTCCCCGCGATGGCAAGAACGGCGATAGCTGAAGTAGCGATCCTCATGGGCATAAGTGTCCAGCCCGAGCTTATCGATTGTCCCAATGCCTGCCTTCGCCAAGCGATCGGCCACATAGGATTCGATATCGAACTGGAAGTGATCCGGCTTGCCAGCTTCGAAAAACTGTGCGTTGTCAGGGTCTTTGGCGACAAAATTCTGCTGGAACCCGGCATCGACTTCATAACTTGCCTGCGCAATACATGGTCCAATGGCACAGCGTATGCTTTCCCGCGACGCGCCGAGTTTTTCCATCGCCGATAAGGTGTTGTCGGTGACACCGCCAATCGCGCCTTTCCAGCCCGCATGGGCCGCGCCAACGACTTGCGCTGAGGGATCGAACAATAGCACCGGCACACAATCTGCAGTCAATATACCGAGCAGCAGGCCTGGCTTATCCGTGACCATCGCATCGGCATGGGGGCGCGCATCCAGTGCGATCGGACCGGTTACCGTCACGACATCAGCGCTATGCACCTGATGCAGCGTGACCAGTTCGCTATCGGTTAAGACAGCGGCTTTTGCCCGTTGCCGGTTTTCCAATATAGCTTCACGCTCATCATCACTGCCAAGCCCGACATTCAAGCCGGCGTAAATACCCGTCGAGAGCCCGCCCGCTCGCCCAAGAAAACCGTGGGCTGTGCCCCCCAAAAACGATGATGTCGTGACATCCATCGCCAATTGGCTCTGCTCAGGCAAGGCTCTTGCTCACTTGCTCCGATACGTCTTTCGAAAGCCCCGGCGTCGCGGCAATTTTCTCCAGTGCCAGCCGCATCAGTTCCGACCGACCGCGCTCATAGCGGCGCCAGCGCCCGAGCGATGGAATGAAACGTGCGGCAGTCTGGGGGTTCTGCCCGTCCAGTGCTATGACCATTTCGGCGACCATCTGATAGCCTTTGCCGGATGGGTCATGAAACCGCACCGGGTTGCTGGTGAAACCCGTGTAAAGCGCGCGGACGCGATTGGGGTTTGACAAAGTGAAGTCAGGATGTTTCGCCAGACTTTCGATCCGCTTCACCGTATCGCTGCGCTGTGACATGGCCTGCAATGTAAACCATTTGTCGAGCACCAGCGCATTGTCCTTGAACCGTTTGAAGAAATCCTCAAATGCCCAGGTCCGCTCTTTGGCCTCCATATGCGACAATATACTCAACGCGCCCTGCATTGCGGTCATATTATTGGCTTCGCGAAATTGTTCGAAGGCCAGTTCTGCGGCATCTTCTACTTGCGACGCGGCGATATAACCAAGCGCGACATTGCGCAACTTGCGGTCTGCGCGCGCTTCGGCATCCAGCGAAAATTCGCCCGGCACGCATTGTTTGTAAAGGCGGCGGAACTTGCGTTCAAACTGCACGCCGATTTTGCCGCGCAATTTTTCGCGCGCATCATGAATGGCCTGTGGATCGACCTCCACCATCTGGTCGCCCAGAAAGGCTTCGCTGGGCAGCAGAAGCAGTTCGGCCAGAAACGCGCGATCGATGTCCTCATCCGCCAAGACCGCGCCAACAGCTTGCAGGATAATGTCACGGTCCGCTGGCGTACCGGTGACCTGAGCGACCAGATAGCTGGTCATCAATTGCTGCATTGCCTCGAACCGCGCAAACGGATCATCGTCATGGGATGACAGAAATGCAAGCTCCTCGGCAGTGCGGCTGCTCTCGAGAATGATCGGCGCGGAAAAACCGCGATTAATCGACAAAATCGGATGTTCTTTCTGTCCCTCAAAAGCAAAGCTCTGCTCCGGTTGATCCAGCGTGATGAGCTGCTCACCGTCATGTGTGCCGGTTTGCGGATCGAGCAAAGCAATTTTCAGGGGAATGACCATGCCGGATGGTTCGGGCTTCGCGCCGCTTGCAGACAGGCTTTGTTTCAGATCGAGCGTCGCGGTGCCGGTTTGCGGATCATGGCTCAGTTTGGCCGACACGCGCGGCGTTCCAGGTGTCTGGTACCAGCCACGGAATTGGGCAAGGTCAATCTCGCCGCCCTCTTCCATGGCGACGACAAAATCTTCGCAGGTCGCAGCTTCCCCATCATGGCGATCGAAATAGAGATCAGTACCTTTGCGAAACCGCTCTGCGCCAAGCAAAGTCGCCATCATGCGAATGACTTCCGCGCCCTTGTTATAGATGGTCGCGGTATAGAAGTTGGAAATTTCCTGATAGCTTTCCGGACGGATCGGATGCGCCAGCGGTCCGGCATCTTCTGGAAATTGCGCCGCACGCAGGATGCGGACATCTTCGATGCGCTTGAGCGCCGCCGATCCCATATCCGCCGAAAAACTCTGATCACGATAGACGGTAAAACCTTCTTTCAGACTGAGCTGGAACCAGTCACGGCAGGTGACACGGTTGCCCGACCAATTGTGGAAATATTCATGCGCCACAACCCCTTCAATACCGTCGAAATCCGCATCCGTAGCGACTTCCGGATCGGCCAGAATATAGCGGGAATTAAAGACATTCAGCCCCTTATTCTCCATTGCGCCCATATTGAAATCGCTCACCGCGACGATGTTGAACAGCCCCAGATCATATTCACGGCCATAAACCTCTTCGTCCCAGCGCATCGAATCTTTCAGCGCCTGCATCGCATGACCGGTGCGCGGCAAGTCACCATCACGCACCCAGATATTGAGCTCCACCGGTTTGCCTGACCGCGTCGTAAAACTGTCCGTATTGGCGACCAGATCACCGGCGACCAGCGCGAATAAATAGCTCGGCTTGGGCCAGGGATCATTCCACTGCGCCCAATGGCGGCCATTGTCGCCTTCGCCTTCCGCGACCTTGTCGCCATTGCACAGCAGGATCGGGAAGGTCTGCTTGTCACCCTCCATCCGCACCGAATAGCGGCTCAATATGTCGGGCCGGTCGGGGAAGAAGGTAATCCGGCGAAACCCCTCTGCCTCGCACTGGGTACAGAGCATATCTTGCGAGGCGTAAAGCCCCATGAGCTGCGTGTTGGTCGATGGATCCAGCTCAACAGTAATTTCCACTTCATGCGCTGTGCCGGTGAGCGGCAGATGGAGATTGCCATCCACCAACTGCCAATCGGTCCATGCCGCGCCATCCACCTTGACGGCCGTCGGAATCAGTCCGTCGCCATCAAGCACCAATGGTTCCTGATATTTTGCCGATTTCGAACGCCGCACGTCGAGCATCGCGTGCACAACTGTGTGATCCAGACCAAGCTGAAAATCGAGCGCGATGGCTGGTATGAACCAAGCCGGTGGTCGATAATCTTCGCGGCGGATGATGGCGGGGTCGGTCGCAGGCACAGCTGCGTCAGTCTTTTGGATATCTAGCATGGTTCTGCTTTATGACCGACGGCAGATTACTACAATCAAAGAATCCAACTTGACTGTATTGGATTTATAATACAGTCGGATCGGGTATTTTCCTCGGAGACCATATTGTGAGATTTGGCAAACCCATCATCCATCCAATCTTTGGCAAAATCTTATTGCTATTGGTGACACTGACCATATCAACAGTGGCACAAGCTACGACCGGCGGCTTTGATGTCGAAACCGCAACGCGGGCCTATATCGATACCTTGCAAGGCGAAGAACTGGAAAAATCCAATAGCTATTTTGAAGGTGGTTATTGGCTTATCCTTTGGGGCGCGATCATCGCTTTTCTAGTAGATTATTTCCTGTTGAAATCGCGTTTGTCTTCCGGTTTCCGCGCTTGGGCGGAACGGAAAGTAAAGCGAACATGGGCGGTCACGTGGCTCACATCGATACCCTATCTCGTGGCCAGCTTTGTACTGACCTTGCCTTGGACTGTTTACGCCGACTTCTTCCGTGAAAGGCAATATGACCTGATGAGCCAGAGTTTTGGCGAATGGGTCGGTGAACAGGCCATTGGACTTGTCATTACCCTCGTGGTTTTCCCGTTGCTGATCACGGCAATTTTTGCGGTCATCCGGCGCGCACCCAAGACCTGGTGGATCTGGGGAACCGGTGTGATTTCGATATTTCTCTTTATTGGACTGTTATTGGGACCGGTGTTTATTTCGCCCCTGTTTAACGAATATACCGAAATGGAGCCCGGTCCATTGCGCGACCGGATTGTCGCCATGGCCGCTGAACATCATGTCCCGGCCGAGCATATCTATGTCTTCAACCAGTCCAAACAGCATAAGCGAATTTCAGCCAATGTATCAGGCATAGGACCCTCCATTCGCATATCACTCAATGACAATCTATTGGAGCGGACCGATCCTGAAGAGGTCGCGGCCGTAATGGGCCATGAACTGGGCCACTATGTTCTTGGACATACATGGCGGTCGATATTCATTATCGGCCTGATCATGGCCATTGGCCTGTACCTTGTAGCACGAATCGCGCCAAAGCTGATTGCGCGCCATGGCGAAAAATGGGGCGTCAGAGACATGAGCGATCCGGCAGCTTTGCCCTTGTTTGGCCTTTTGCTGACGGTCTATTTCCTCGCCGCAACACCGGCGCTTAATACACTGATCCGGGTGAATGAAAGCGATGCCGATCTCTTTGGCCTCAACGCTGCCCGCGAACCGGACGGGTTTGCCAAAGTTGCGATGCGCCTTTCGGAATATCGCAAAATTGAACCGGGAGAGATTGAGGAAATGTTGTTCTTTGATCACCCGTCGGGCGCAACGCGCGTCAAAATGGCGATGGAATGGAAGGCGCAGAACATCGAAAACCCCGTTATTGTTCAGCCCGGTATGCTGGAGAAAGAATAGATAATCATGCCTCATATGCTGATCTTTGGCTTGGGCTACACAGCCAACCGCCTTGCCGACCGACTGCGCGGCGACGGGTGGCAAGTAACCGGTACCCGGCGCGAAGCATCGGAAGGCGCCATTGCCTTTGATGACAAAAGCGCGGTTTTGGACGCGATAGATCAAGCCACCCACATAATCTCCTCCGTCCCGCCTGGTCGCGATGACAGTGACCCCGTGCTGGATCATTATGGCGCAGCGATAAAAGCGGCGACGCTCCGATGGACCGGCTATCTCTCGTCCACAGGGGTCTATGGCGATGCGAAAGGCGCGTGGGTTGATGAAACGGCTCCCGTCGGTTCGGGGCGACGCAAGGCGCGCAGCCATGCCGACTGCGGCTGGCAAGCGCTGCGCGACGATATTCGCGTGTTGCGCCTTCCCGGTATATATGGGCCGGGCCGCAATCCGATTACCAGGGTCCAGCAGGGCAAAGCCAAGCGTGTGGATGTTCCGGGACAGGTGTTCAGCCGCATCCATGTCGATGACATTGTCGCTGCGATCATCGCATCTTTTGAAGGACCAGCCGGCGTTTACAATATTTCGGACGATCTGCCGGCGCCACAGCATGCGGTTATTGCCCATGCTGCGCGGCTCATTGGCATGGAGCCGCCGCCCTTATTGTCAATAGAGGAGGCCGATTTATCCCCGTCCGCGCTGGGGTTTTACGAGGAAAACCGGCGTGTCGCCAATGGCAAAGCCAAGCGACTGCTCGGTTGGCAGCCACAATATCCGACTTTCAAGTCAGGCATGGCCGCGTTGGCAGAATAGGGTCAAGACGCTGCGCATTGGTCGCAGCCCTTTTTAGGCCAAGATCAAGTCAGCAAGTGCACGCCCGGAAACCCATGCGCATTCTACTCGGGGTCCCAACATCCAGTCGCCGCAGACACCGATTTTGAGATCACCGTTAAACAGCGCCTTACAATCCGCGCTTCCGGATCGCGCATAGCGCCAGCGATGGGCAGATGCGATCAACGGGTCGGGGAGCGCAGTGCCTGAAAGCTCGGCAAAGCGCACGGAAAGGCGCGCAATGACATCATCCTGGCTATCCTCCAGATGATCCACGGACCATGAGGGAGAGGCCTGTATAACCCAGCTTTCCGGTCCCGTTCGACCGGGTTTGTCAGAATTACGGGCTGCCCATCCAATGGTCGCATCATCACGAAATATCGGTTTGGCGATCCCCAAAGATTCCTCAAATGCCAGCATCAAGGTCCAGCATGGCGCGGAAGCTGTTGCTGCGGCGATAGCTGCAAAGTCTGGTTCCCAAGGGTCCAGCAATTCGGCCGCTTGTTCCGAAGGTATCGCCATGACGACAAGGTCGAAAAACGCATCTATCGGATCACCATCGCTTTGTAATTGCCAAGTGTTTTCGTTTTTAACCAGGCCCACTATGCGTGCCGACCACGTCACATCATGACTGGCAGCGAGAAATTTTACCGGCGCGTTCATCGATGGCACGCCCACCCAAGCATCGTCACCTGCGTCAGGCCACCGACTGGCAGCGCCCAGCTTTTCCCAACCGCTTACTGTCTCTTGAAAGGCGGGATCGCGAACCGTGAAATATTGCGCGCCATGATCAAAGCTTATGGTTCCCGCATCGCTGTCGATGCGCCGCGTTGACATTCGCCCGCCCGGTCCACGCGCTTTGTCGAACAAGGCAACCTGATGTCCCGCGGCTGCCAAATGGTCAGCGCACGCGAGGCCCGACAATCCCGAACCAATAATCGCAATTTTCATAACCAGGTCTTTCAGCCGTATGGCGTTGTTGGGGCAGAGTGGCCTATGCCAGCTCGAGAGATGGATGGATCGCAGGCGAGATGTCTAGCGAAATACAGTCATTGGACAATATGTCCCAAAGAACGAGTATGGAAATATGACAAATGTTCAAGTCTGGTATGATGGCAGTTGTCCGTTATGTATCCGTGAGATTGCGCTGATGAAACGGCTCGACCGCAATAATGCCATAGAATTTATTGATTTGACGCGCTTTGAGACGCCTTGCCCGATAGATCGGAAATTGATGATGGATCGCTTTCACGCGTCGGAAAACGGCACCCTCTATTCAGGCGCAGCGGCTTTCGCAGCGATGTGGCGCGTTATTCCTCTGTTACGTCCACTCGGGCTGGCTGCGCGGCAATCTTGGATATTAAATCTGCTGGAACAAACCTATCTGTTGTTCCTGCGTTTCCGACCGCGCCTGCAGCGGTTAGCGGGCGGAAGGGCCAAATCATGATGAGACCAAAACCTGATCCCGTGCGCAAAGGTCAGGAAAGCGTATGGAACTATCCCCGTCCGGCTATCGCGGAACCGAGTCCTTCGCGGATTGTGATCGAACATCAAGGTCTGGTCATAGCCGACAGTTCGGCAAGCATCCGCACGCTCGAAACCAGCCACCCGCCAAGCTATTACATACCGCCAGATGATATTGCCCCGGGTATGCTACGCCGGGCAGCGGGCAGCTCGTTTTGCGAATGGAAGGGCGCGGCAACCTATTGGGATGTCATTGTCGGCGATGTTATTCTGCCCAGGGTCGGGTGGAGCTACCCTAGTCCCAGCGAAACTTTTGCGATTCTGCGGGACCATGTCGCTTTCTACGCAGCACCGTTTGATCGCTGTAGCGTTGATGGCGAAAAAGTCGTGCCGCAAGCGGGTGTTTTCTATGGCGGCTGGATCACCAGCAAGCTAGCCGGGCCTTTCAAAGGGATTCCCGGAAGCCGAGGGTGGTGATTTATGGCGGACGATAGCAATGATTCAAAAAGCCGGCGCGTTCCGAGCGGACGAATGTCCCGGTTTGGACAATTTGGCCGTCTGGCAGGCGGTGTCGCGGGCGGTATGATGGCAGAGGGCGCGCGCCGACTGGCGAGTGGCGAGCGCCCGGCCCTGCGAGATATGATGCTCACCCCGGGCAATGTCGCCAGGGTTGCTGATCGCCTGTCGCATTTGCGCGGGGCGGCGATGAAACTTGGCCAGATGATTTCGATGGATTCCGGCGACATGCTGCCTCCGGAACTGACTGAGATTATGGCACGGCTGCGCCAGAACGCGCACCGCATGCCACCACAACAATTGCAAAAACTGTTGGCCGAGCAATGGGGCAAGGACTGGCGGAAACGCTTTACCCGCTTCGGCGCAACGCCGATCGCAGCGGCCTCCATCGGACAGGTCCATCGCGCGGTGGCCCCTGATGGTCGTGGTCTGGCCATCAAGGTCCAATATCCCGGTGTGCGGGAAAGCATCGATTCGGATGTCGATAACGTGGCTGCCTTGCTGCGGATATCCAATCTCTTGCCGCCCGAGCTCGATATTGCGCCCTTGCTCGCGGAAGCGAAAAACCAGCTCCGTGAGGAAGCTGATTATGTTCGCGAGGGAGAATATCTGACCCTGTTCGGTAATTTGCTGGCAGATTCTCCCGATTATATCATTCCCGTTCTGGACGATGAATTCACGACGGATCAAGTGCTGGCCATGAGCTTTGTCGAGGGGAAGGCGATTGAGACACTTGTGGAAGCGCCGCAAGAGACCCGCGACACAGTCATGCGACTGTTATTCGGTTTGGTGCTGCGCGAAATATTTGAATTTGGCGTGATACAATCCGATCCCAACTTTGCAAATTATCGCTATCAACCGGAAACGGGAAAGCTGGTTCTGCTCGACTTTGGCGCAACACGGCAAGTGGATGCCGAAATAGCAAATGACTACAAACGCTTGATTATGGCAGCTTTTGAAGAAGATCGCGACGCCGTCCGAAAGCTTGCTTTGGCGGCCGGCTTCGTCAGTGAAACCGCTGTCAAAAGGCACCGTGACCGCATTGACAATATGATCGACATCATCCTTGGCGAGCTTAATCGACCCGGTCTTTTTGATTTTAGTGACCGCCGCTTCGTGGGCGCCTTGAGCAAGCAGGGCATGGATGTTGCAGCTGACAAACAGGCTTGGCATATCCCGCCAACCGACTTGCTTTTCGTTCAGCGGAAAATAAGCGGCATGGCCCTGCTGGCCTCACGATTAAAGGCAAGAATAGACGTCCGCGCCATGGTGAGCGACTATCTCGACATAGAGCTACGCAAGGCGAAAGAGCCTGGTTAGGCCGCATTCTCTTCGCGCAAAAGCAGGCATTGCCCCCGGCGGGGGACAAATGATAGGTAACGTAAGGCTTCCTCTAGTTGCGCCCAGAATTCAGAATGATCCATGGTCCAGAGATTAATGTGGCGAAGTTAAACCATTGCATAACGAGAATATTAACGACAAGCTGACGAAATATACAGGAGACGATACATGTTCTTGCACGATATCGGGATCATTCCCGGCGGTACAAAAAGCAGCGCATCGCCGTCCGACAGGCCAGCCATCACAAACCTGTCGCGCCGCGGTTTTGTCGCCGGAACCAGCCTTTTCGTCGTTGGTATCGCTCTGGTTGGTTGTTCCAGCTATGAAGAACCAAAAATTGATCCCAATGCAATAGATCTGCCCGAAGCGGGGCCCAGTCCTCTGACGGAAGTTAAGGGTGGTGATGCAACACCGGCTTTATGGATCGCCATAGAAGAGGACGGCACGGTCAAAATTACCTGCCACCGCTCGGAAATGGGTCAGCAAGTCTGGACAGCGATGGCGCAGATTGTTGCTGACGAGCTAGAGGCCGAGTGGGACAAAGTCGCAATCGTGCAGGCGGAAGGTCACGAACGCTATGGCGACCAGAATACCGATGGGTCGCGGTCCGTGCGATATAATTTCCATCGGTTGCGCATCGCCGGCGCTGCTATGAAACAGATGTTGACCCAGGCCGCCGCTACCTATTGGAAAATGGAGCCGTCAGAATGTACCGCTTCACAGGGCCTGGTTGGCAATAGCCAGAATAGCGATACGCTGTCTTATGGAAATCTCGCGAAACTGGCGGCCCGTCTGCAGGTTCCCGAGGAAGCGAATGTTGTCCTGAAAGAGCCGAAAGACTGGCGCTATATCAACAAGGAAATTCCGTCGCTGACCATACCGCGTATCACCCGCGGGGAAGGCACATTTGGCATCGACGTCGACCGGCCCGGCATGGTCCATGCCGTTGTCGCCCGGCCGCCGCAGCTATTTGGCAAAACCGGCGCCGTCCAAGATGCGGACGCGCTGGCAATTCCGGGGGTATTGCAAACGGTCAAGCTACCCGATGCCCGGCCACCAGCGCTTTTTCAGCCATTAGGTGGCGTGGCGGTTGTCGCGACCGATACCTGGGCTGCTATCCAAGGGCGCAATGCCCTTGGGATAGATTGGGTCGATGGCCCCAATGCCAGCTACGATTCCGACATATTTGCCGAACAGATGAAGCAAACCGCCAGAAGATCCGGCACCGTCCGACGCAAGCGCGGTAATGTGGATGCTGGTCTTGCAAATGCTGCGCAAAAAATCGAAGCGGAATATTACGCACCACATCTATCACAATCCCCGATGGAGCCGCCGGCAGCAACGGCTGAATGGGATGGCGACAAGCTGGAATGCTGGGCCTGTGTGCAAGACCCCCAGGCGACCCGCCAGACCCTGTCCGATCTGCTCAAAATCGACAAAGAAAATATCACCGTCCATGCGACCTGGCTTGGCGGCGCTTTCGGGCGCAAATCCAAACCGGATTTCGTGGTCGAAGCCGCCTTGATCGCCAAGGAAGTGGGCAAACCTGTCAAGGTGACCTGGACCCGGGAAGACGAAGTCCGCCACGGATTTTATCATTCGGCCAGCGCTCAAAGGCTGGAAGCGGGATTGGATGCAGACGGAAAATGTACGTCTTATCTCCATCGCACCGTCTTCCCGCCCATTGCCTCGACATTCGTCGCGGGCATGGATGTTCCCACTGATGGTGAAATGGGGTTGGGAGCAACAGATGTTCCCTTCGCCATGCCCAACCTGCAAGTCGAATCCGGCAACGCCAAAGGCCATGTCCGGATCGGCTGGCTGCGCTCTGTATCCAATATCTATCACGCCTTTGCAGTTCAAAGCTTTGCGGCAGAAATGGCTGACGCGGCGGGGAAAGATCAGAAAGACTATTTGCTGGAACTGATTGGGGACGCGCGCACCATAGATCCCAATGCGGAAGGCGCAACCTATCCCAATTATGACGCCTCGCTCGAAGAATATCCCATCGAAACAGCACGGCTTGCCAATGTGGTGAACAGGGTTTCAGACATGGCGAAATGGGGCCGCAAGATGCCCGCTGGACATGGTCTTGGTATTGCCGTTCATCGATCATTCCTGTCCTACATCGCCACAATTATCGAAGTGGCCGTGACACCGGAGGGCGCTATGACCATCCCGGGCATCTGGCTCGCCGCCGATTCCGGCACAGTGATCAATCCGCGCCACGCCCGTGCGCAAATGGAAGGCGGAACCATCTACGGGCTGTCCAATGCCTTGTTCGGTGAAATAACCGCCAAAAACGGCGCTGTGGTTCAGGAGAATTTTCCCTCGTGGCGCGTTTTGCGCATGGGTGAGGCGCCCCGCGCATTTGAAGTCGACATCGTCCAGTCCAATAGCGCGCCTGCCGGAGTGGGCGAACCAGCGACACCGCCCGCTGCTCCCGCGCTGACCAATGCCATATTCAATGCCACAGGCCATCGGATCAGATCATTACCGATTATCGGCGCAACCGGCAGTCGTCTGACATTGCCGGCACAAACAACCGCAAAAGCAGAGGGGTAGGTCATGACCACAACACTGAATATCAACGGAAAAACCGAAACAGTTGATGCGGCACCGGGAACACCACTGCTTTGGATATTGCGTGATCATCTGAAAATGACCGGTACAAAATTTGGATGCGGCGTCGCTCAATGTGGCGCTTGCACCGTGCATGTCGATGGAACGCCGACCCGATCTTGCATCACGGCGCATGACTCGCTGGGAGACGCAAAGGTCACAACGATCGAAGGCGTGACCGGAAACGCTGCCGACGCCATCCGGGAGGTCTGGATAAAAAACGACGTACCGCAATGCGGCTATTGCCAATCGGGCCAGATCATGGCCGCGACCGCGCTGCTCGCAGAAAATTCCAATCCGAGTGATGAAGATATTGACGCTGCGATGAGCGGTAATATCTGCCGCTGCGCAACCTATATGAGCATCCGCCGCGCGATCAAGGAAGCGGCCGGCTAATATCGGCTGCTAGTCATGCACTCCTGATCAACTGCCCCGGCCGCGCGCCGGTGGATTCGTCAAATCTGCGGATCACCTCACCAGAGACAATGGTCGCATCATAACCGGTGGCGCGCTGATGCAGACGCTGGCCGCCCGCTGGCAAATCACGCACGATTTCAGGCAAATGCAGCTTCAGGCCTTCCAGATTAATCACATTGATATCCGCCTTTGCGCCCGGCTTTAGCAATCCGCGTTCCGGGAGCCCCACCGCTTTGGCCGCCTTATGCGATAGCATATGCACGGCTTCGGCAAGTTCAAAGCGCAGCTCGCCCGGATTCTGCACAAATTGGGTGAGCAAAAAGGTCGAATAGCTGGCATCACAAATCGCGCCATAATGCGCGCCGCCATCGCCCAGTCCGGGAATACAATGGGGATGGCTGAGCATTTCATGTGCGCTATCCAATGTGCCATTTTCATAATTGCCAAGCGCTGCGAGAAACAGGCCTTTGCCTTCCGTTTCCAACAGCCGGTCATAGGCAATTTCCTGTGGCGTGCAGCCTTTGGCCGCAGCCTGCCCGGCCATGCTCATTTCTTTGGGCGGCGCGTAATCCGGCGGATCGTCCAGCGGAAATAGCCAATTCCAGTCCCGCGCCAGCGCGTTAAACGGATGGCCCTTTTCAAAATCTTCCGTAATCAGCGCCTGGCGCAATTGCGGATCCCGCATCGCGGCAATCTGATCCGCAACCGGCAGATCGGCAATTTTCTTCCAACTGGGGCACAGCACAAAGGGATGCACGGTCAGTTCCAGACCCGCGATCAAGCCAATTGGCCGCGGCATGATCTGGGCTGTGGCTTTGCCACCACTGGCATTGGTCTGTTCGATCATATCGAGCACCTTGCGCCAGCGCGGCGGCCCGTCATTTCCGGAAGCGAGGGTGAAGGTCGCTGGCCGGCCGCTGGCTTCCACCACCCGCTCGATCACCTTATATTCCTTGTCCCAGCCGACAAAGGCATCGAGGACAACCTGAAACGTACCCGTCCCGGCATCCGCCATACCGCCACAAATCGCTTCCAGTTCGGCGACATCGGCCTCGAAAGTCGGGATGCTTCCGCCATCGGCGGTCTTGTGAATCGAAAGCCGCGAGGTTGCAAAGCCCAGAGCCCCTGCTTCCATCGCCTCTTTCGATAGCTTGCGCATCAAGGCGAGGTCATCGTCATTCGCCGGCTCTCGCGAAGCACCGCGCGCACCCATGGCATAGACGCGAAGCGGCGAGTGCGGGAGATAAGCGGCAATATCAATATCGCGCTTGCCCTTGGCTACGGTATCCAAATATTCCGGGAATGTTTCCCAGTTCCAGGGCAGGCCATCGGCCATCACGACACCAGGAATATCCTCCACGCCTTCCATGACATTGATCAGCATATCATGGTCTTCGGCTCGGCAGGGCGCGAACCCGACCCCGCAATTGCCCATAACAGCGGTGGTTACACCGTGTGACGATGACGGGCTCAATTCCTCCGCCCAGATGCATTGCCCGTCATAATGCGTATGCACATCGATAAAGCCGGGCGTCACGATCCGGTCGGTGGCATCAATTTCTTCGCGGCCATGGCCCGTAACCACGCCAATAGCGGTAATCTTGCCATCGGAAATCGCGATATCGCCGTTAATCAGATCGCCACCACTGCCATCGGCAATGGTTCCGCCCCGGATCACCAAATCATGTTCCATAGTTATAGCCCGTTTTTCATCCTCTGATAACCTGCACCACGCCGCCGATCAGCGAACCTAGCACAAAAATATAAATTGGCGGCATGCTCACATAGAGCCACCGGAGGCGTTTCTCGGGAGCCTTATGATATCCCAAAGCATAGCCGACCCGCATGAATGGCCAGATGAGACCGATAGCCGCGGCCCAAACGGGACTCACCACATAAGCAAACAGCCATAGTCCGGGTAAAAACAGAACCAGATGCTCCAGCGTGTTGTGATGGGCGCGGACATAGCGTTCATATTCCGGAGGGCCGCTATGCGACGGCACAGCAATCTTAAACCGCCCCCGCGCCAGACCGGCCATCAACAAGGTGAAATAATAGGCCAAAAGCGCCAGCGCGCTGACAATTGCAACATAGATATAAGGATCCATAGTCCGTCCATCTCCCACCGGTTCAAGGCCGTGATCATAAACAGCCCGAGCGGGATAACCATACTGCATTTGGATAAGATCTTTGGGGATCGGGCGATTGTTTGATGTCCGCTCTGAACACAAAAGCAGGCTTTAGACCTCCTATTCTTGATCGTTCTTCGAACTGTCTTGAAAGTTGTAGACTATGGCTCCAGCGGCCACATACTGGTAACGAGATGTTATGGCTCTCACGAACAGCATTCCAATAACAAAACTTCCGGTTACCCAACAAAAAGCCGACGAAGTTCGCCTTGCCGTCGCCAAAGCTACGTCCATTACCACGGAAAATGAATATTCCCGGTTGGCAGTCTTGGAGGATGCTGAAATCTTTCACGATTTTCTGAGCGACCCGCAAATACACGCGCCAATTTATACCTTACCGCGGCCGCTAACCCTGGAAGCGATAACCGGGTTCATCGCTGATCATCAAAAGCAGCGGCATAATGGGACTGGTTTGCTGTTTCTCAATTTCAATGATCAAGGCGAGATTGGCGGATATGTCGATATTTGCATCTGGCCCCAATGGGCGGTCGGGGAATTGGGGGGAGCCGTCCACCCGGATCGTCAGGGCAAAAGGCGGGGTATTGAAGGAGCGCGATTGAGCTTCGACTGGATGTTTGACACCTTGGGATTGGACCTTATTTGCGAGACCGCTTCGCTGGATAATCACCGAACGGCACAATTACTGGATGCGTTGGGTTTTCTTCGCAAAGGACAGATACTCAGCCATCGCGATGATGGCACCCAGCGCCCTTCATTGGTTTGGGAAATATCCCGATCGGATTGGCGCAAGCATAATATCGACTAGACACATAGACGTCGCTGCGACGCCCAATATAGGGTTGGGATCAGCTCAGTTTCGGTTCACTGCTCAGTGTCTGCTTTGGGCGCAAGTGCGGATATTTCTCGTTTACATGCACCTATCATTGTTCTTACTGTCAATTTGATGGATGATAGTATCTAACCGACTGATGGCTTCTATGACAAAGTTGAAAAGCTTTACAGTGGGTATGCTGGGGACAATGGCAGTTCTGCTATTTCTGGGTGCCGTATTTATGCCCTTTCTTGCCGCTGAATTGTATGGGCTTGAACGCCAAAGCAAACCTCTGACAACCGAAGTGATAAATTCTGGCTCTCTCGTAGATGAACATTGGTTGGTCGTTCCACTGACGGATGGAGTCTTTGCAATTGGCGAACCACAATATTATCAGGCCAACTGGAATTACCTGCTGATCGGGTCCGAACGGGCATTATTATTTGACGCTGGATCCGGCGTGAAGGATATTTCTAAAGTGGTGAAACGGCTGACGAACAAGCCCGTATCCGTGTTGGTTTCTCACCTTCATTTTGATCATGTTGGCAGCATTAATGCTTTCGATAATGTTACGATGATAGACCTACCTTCGGTTCGCGATCAGATGCGTGAAGATGAACTTCATATCTCGCGTTATCAGAGCCTTGCATTTGTAGACGGACGTAAACCGTCAATTATAAAAGTGAAAAACTGGATTGATCCAGATGGGACAATCGATTTGGGTGGTCGCCCGCTACAGGTGTTATCTGCGCCGGGACATACTCCAGAATCCATCGTACTTTTTGACGTTGTCAGTAAAACTCTCTTCACCGGAGACTTCATATATCCCGGTCGATTGTTTGCCATGTTGCCCCAATCCAGTCGGTCTGCATATATAAAAAGCGCGTCTCGTCTCCTCTCTCACCTTCCTTCAGATGTGATCGTTCGTGGAGCCCATGCTTCGGAAAATAACTCGGCTGAAGTGCCATTGCAGAAAATGTCGGACATCACTGTGCTGCGCGACAAACTAACGGCGGCTGAGGCTGGAGATGATGAATTTGAAGGCACCTTTCCGCGTGTTTTACCCATCAGTGAGGGAGTACAGTTATGGACTGGCTTTCCGTGGAACAATCGATAAGCAAATTGACAACTTCAGTTTAATGTAAGGTCGGCAAGTTATTGTAAAATCTAATGCCCACC
>CANMVC010000008.1 GCA_947501325.1 uncultured Sphingomonadaceae bacterium
CAACACTCGGTGACACCTCAACCCTTGCAGATCCAAACGTCGTCGATACACTCATCAAAGGAAGAATGAATAGGTAGGATATGGCCCGAATCATTATCGCCGATGACCATCCCCTGTTTCGGGGCGCGCTCTGTCAGGCGGTGCTGAAACTATGGCCAAAGGCGGAGCTGGTGGAGGCGGAAACCGTGGCCGCGGCCCGCGATGCCGCCGATGCCGCACCGGCGGACCTGCTGCTGCTTGATTTGCACATGGAGGACAGCGACGGGTTGACCGCTCTACTGGATTTCCGTCACGATTTTCCGGCGCTTCCCGTGGTCGTTGTATCGGCCAGCGAAGAAAGCCGCGTCGTACGCGCTTGCCAGAGCCTGGGGGCGTCGGGTTTTATCCCGAAATCTGTCGATCTGGATGTCATGCGCGAGGCGCTGTCACAGATTCGCGATGGCGATGTCTGGTTTGATGCGGACGTCATCGAAAATGAAGACGATGTTATGCTGTTCGCGAAACTGGCGAGCCTGACCCCGGCGCAACGACGCATTTTGAACCTGGTCAGCGAAGGCATGCTGAACAAGCAAATTGCTTATCAAATGGAGATTAGCGAGGCGACCGTGAAAGCTCATATTACCGCGATTTTCCGCAAGCTGGACGTTGTCAATCGAACGCAGGCCGTGCTTGTCGCCAAACAGCTGGACGTGGAATTGCCTGAAGTCAAATCGGTCTAGCCGCGGGATTTTCGCAGCAATTGGCTGATCAATGCGCGCAGCGCAGCAGGCGGGGCTGGCTTGATCAAACGCTCCACTGCCAGTGTTTCTGCCACCTGTCTGGTGCGATCGGAATCTTCCGCCGTTACCAATATGGCCGGAGGGCGCTTTTGCCATATATCGATCAGCTTTTCGAATAACCGGTCGCCCGTCCAGCCGTCGTCCAGTTGATAGTCGAAAATCACCAGGTCAGGCGGATCGGCAAAAGCCTCGCAGGCCTGCTCCGGTCCCAAGGCGGTTTTGATGTCGCAGCCCCAGCGTTCAAGCAACGCGGACAGCGCATCCAGAGCAGCCTGATCATTGTCAACATAGAGCACGGTCTTGCCCGCTAGTTCGGAAGCGTTTGATTTCCGGCTACTGACCGGTTTGGTGGCGCTGGCCTGCGCTGCGGTTTTGTTGATGCGCAGAGAAAATATGCTGCCCTTGCCCGGTGCCGATTCAACCGCAATCGCGCTATTTAGCAGTCCGGCGATGCGCTGGGATATGGACAGCCCCAAACCCGCACCTTCCTTTTTGATATGCGATCCGACTTGTTGGAATTCTTCAAAAATCTTTTCATGTTGTGCTTTTTCGATACCCACCCCTGTATCGGTCACGCGGATATCGACATCATCGGACTTGCTTTTGGCGGTGAGAGAAACTGAGCCGTTCTCGGTATAGCGAACAGCGTTGGATACAAGATTCTGGAGAATGCTGAGCAGCAAATTGCGATCCGTTTCGACCCACAGATCGGTTTGTTCGACATGCAGTTCCAGACCCTTTTCCCTGGCCGCGCGGTTAAATTCCGACCGCAGATCATCGAACAGCGGCGCCAATGGGAAACGGGTTATTTTCGGCTGGAGGCCGCCGCTATCCAGCCTTGATATGTCGAGCAGGGCGCGCAGCAATCGGTCCGCCATTTCGATAGAACGATCAATATCATGCGCCAGTTTCTTGGCTCTGGGTTGCTGCGTGCCGATCTCTTCATCCAGCGCGGATGTGAATAATCTGGCCGCGTTTAAAGGCTGCACAAGGTCATGGCTGGCCGCAGCCAGAAAGCGGGTTTTGGAACGGGTTGCCTTTTCCAGCGCGCTATTGGCATCGGTCAGCTGTTTGGTGCGCTCCTCGACCTTGGCCTCCAGCGCCTGTTCTGATCGCCTGTCTGCGGTAATGTCGGTATAGCTTGTAACATAGCCGCCTGTTGATGTTGGGTTGCCCAATATACGCAAGATCCGGCCATCGGCCTGTTCGCGCTCCTGACCATGTTTGCGGCCCGCACGCATGTGACCGAGACGCTTGGCGACTTCGGCGGTCACATGATCTTCACCCACACCGTTGCGGCGCACATTATAGCTGATCAGATCGGCGATCGGACGGCCAATGGTGACCAGATCATCTGGCAGCGCGAACATGTCGACATATCGGCTGTTCCAGGCAACCAGCTGCATGTCCTTGTCCACCACCGCGACGCCCTGATCAATATTTTCAATCGCTGTCTGCAGCAATTCTCCGCTAAATTGCAGGCGCTGGGAGGTTTCGTCAAACATGGCCACCACCTGTTCCAGCGGAATCGGGTCGCCCTCCATTGTCGAACCGATAATCGCCCTGGCGGAAGAGGCGCCGAGCACGCCGGAAAGCTGTCGTTCGACCATTTCAATCAGATCTCCGTCGGCGGGATCCAGATCGGAATAGGTGCGGCCGACCTTCTGGCCCAGATGCTGCATCGCCGTGCGGCTGCGTTCGCCGCCAACAAACTGCCGGAGCAGCAACCGGTAATCTGCAACACGCATTTTTTCAGGCGCGCGGCTGCCATCTGCGGCCCGATATTCCATCGCAACGAACGCTGCTGACTGGGCCTTGTCGATAATATTCGCCTGACTGTTGAGCGAGAACAGGATGTAAGCGGCGATATTGAGGGTCAGACTGATGATGACCGCCGAGACCAGACGGTCCTCGGCAATCTGGATGACCGGGCTGGCATCCATATAGGTCGGGACAATCAGCAGCACGAGCCATGCCGAAAAGCCCAACAGGAGCCCGGCGATCATCCCGATCCGGTTACCCTGCTTCCAGAACAGTCCGCCAATCAGTCCGGGCGCAAACTGCGAAACAGCGGCAAAAGAAACGGTACCCAAACCGGCCAGTGTCGAAGCGCTGCTAATCGTGCGATAATAGAGATAGGCGAAAAACAGCAGCCCGATAATGGTCAGCCGCCTTATCCACAGCAACGACTGGCCAAGCGCCGCATGATTGGTTTTGCGGCGATAGAAAAGCGGCACGATCAAGTCGTTGGTAATCATACCCGATAGTGCCACGGTCGTAACGATCACCATTCCGGTAGCGGCTGAAAAACCGCCGATAAAGACCAATATGGCAAGCCAGTCAGCCCCCATGCTAAGCGGCAGCGCCAGCATCAGCATATCGGGACTTATCTGGCTGGCGGACAGCAGCGACGTCCCCGCCAGGGTGATCGGGAACACCACCAGAGCGATCAGGACAAGATAGGCGGGAAAAACATAGCGCATCAATCGATCGGGCTTGTCTTTCTGGGCCTCGACGATGGTCATGTGAAACTGGCGCGGCAAACACAAGGCCGCACAGGCAGAAATCAGCGTCAGCACAAGGAAGCGGCTATCAAACTGGTCCGCGTGAAAAATATCATTGAAGCCGTCCGTCACATTGCTCTGCATGGCGCCATTCCCGGCGAAGAGAAGAAGCGCGAAGGCGGCGACCGCCAGCAAGGCCAGCATTTTAACAATCGCTTCGGCGGCGATGGTCAGCACCATCCCGCGATTATGCTGCGTCAGATCAATCTGGCGCGCGCCGAACAAAATCGAGAATAGCGCCATGATCGCGGCCACGCCCAGCACAACATCATCCGGATTCACTGCTGCACCGATATCGGGAGACAGCGCAAACAGGGTCTGACCGACAGATTTTAACTGCAACGCGACATAGGGCAAAAGGCCTACCGTGGCGATGACCGTAATCAGGGCGGCCACCGCGCCGCTTTTCCCGTAGCGCGTCGAAAGGAAATCCGCGATGGACGTGCTGTGATGCGATTTGCCGAGCTGCAGCGTCCGCGCGACAATAGCATAACCCAGAGTGAACAATAATATCGGACCGAGATAGATGGGCAGAAAATGCCACCCGCTGGAAATCGCCGTGCCGACCGCCCCATAAAATGTCCAGCTGGTGCAATAGACCGCCAGCGACAATCCGTAGATCCATGATTGCGCACGTGGCCCCGGCACCAGACACCCGCCATCGCCCTTTAACGCCAGCCAGAACAAGCCGGCGGAATAGAGCACCGAAACGGCAAGCGCGATCCACAAGATCATATTTCTCTCCCCCACCACTTAAAGCAAAAATAAAGGGCGACGCCAAGCGCCGCCCTTTCACCCTGGGAAGACAGGGTATCAATGCGCTGCGGCATCTCCGGCTCCGCGCGGTACGCGGATCGAGTCGATCAGCTTGCGCACTTCGACGGGCGGAGAGTCTGTCATCTTCGACACCGCAATGGCGATGGCGAAGTTGAGGATCATTCCGACAACACCAATGCCCTCTGGCGAGATGCCGAACAGCCAGTTGGCCGCGACATTGGCATCCGGTGCCACCAGCTTGAAATAGGCGATATAGCTGAACGTAAACACCAGTCCGCTGACCATCCCGGCAATCGCGCCTTCCTTGTTCATCGACTTTGAGAAGATGCCCATGAAGATGGCGGGGAACAGCGATGCTGCCGCCAGACCGAAGGCAAAGGCGACCACTTGCGCAACCCATCCCGGCGGATAGATGCCAAGATAGCCCGCCACCACAATCGCCGCTGTCGCTGCGATACGCGCCGCCAGCAATTCGCCTTTTTCGGTGATTTGCGGCCGGAACGTACTCTTCAGCAAGTCATGGCTGATCGATGACGAGATCACCAGCAGCAAGCCCGCCGCCGTGGACAGGGCCGCCGCCAGACCGCCAGCCGCGACCAGCGCAATCACCCAGCCGGGCAGATTGGCAATTTCCGGATTGGCGAGCACCATGATGTCCCGGTCCACATAAACCTCGTTGGTGCTGTCCTCATTGGGAGGATTGGTCACCATCCGCTGACCGGCGGTACCGGTGGTGTCGGCATAGGAAGGGCTACCCTTGAAGGCATCGCCGCTGCTTAGCTGCATAACGCCGTCGCCATTCTTGTCATAGAAAGCGATCAGGTCATTATTTTCCCAGTTTTTGAACCAGGCCGGCGCCTTGGCATATTCTGTCTGGTCAACCGTTTCGATAAAGTTGATCCGGGCAAAAGCGCCAACCGCAGGAGCCGTGGTGTAAAGCAAGGCGATGAAGATCAGCGCCCAGCCTGCCGACTTGCGGGCATCCGAAGCCTTGGGCACGGTGAAGAAGCGCACGATGACATGCGGCAACCCGGCAGTCCCGACCATCAGCGCTGCTGTAATGCAGAACACGTCGATCATCGATTTGGACCCGTCGGTATAGGCGCCGAAGCCCATATCCTGCAGCACCAGATCCAGTTTCTGCAGCACATATAGCCCCGATCCGTCATTGACCGTCGACCCCAGTCCCAGTTGCGGGATGGGATTGCCGGTGACCAGAAAGCTGATGAAGAAGGCGGGAACCATATAGGCAAAGATCAGCACGCAATATTGTGCGACCTGCGTATAGGTAATGCCCTTCATCCCGCCGAGCACGGCATAGAAGAAAACAATGCCCATGCCGATAATCACACCCATGGTAATCGGCACATCCAGAAAACGGGAAAAGACGATACCCACCCCGCGCATCTGACCGGCAATATAGGTGAAGCTAATGAAAATCAGACAGATTACCGCCACCACCCGCGCTGTTTTGGAATAGTAACGCGTGCCGATAAAGTCCGGCACCGTAAACTGGCCGAACTTGCGCAGATAGGGCGCAAGCAAAAGGGCCAGCATCACATAGCCGCCGGTCCAGCCCATCAGATAGACCGAGCCGTCATAACCGGAAAAGGCGATGATACCCGCCATCGAGATAAAGCTTGCCGCCGACATCCAGTCAGCTGCGGTTGCCATGCCGTTAACGACCGGATTGACCCCGCCGCCGGCGACATAAAATTCCTTGGTCGATCCTGCCCGTGACCATATCGCAATCCCGATATAGAGCGAGAAGGACAGGCCGACGAAAATATAGATGAGTGTTTGCGTATCCATGTCAGCCCCCTTCAGTCATCAAGATCATATTTGCGCTCGATCTTTTTCATCTTCCACGTGTAGTAAAAGATGAGCAGAACGAAGACGTAGATGGAGCCCTGCTGGGCAAACCAGAAGCCGAGCGGATAACCGCCAAGCGAAAACTGGTCGAGAAAATCGCGGAACAATATGCCCGCGCCAAAGGATACGACAAACCAGATCGCCATTAATGACCAGAGCAGACGGAGATTCTCCGACCAATAGGCCTTTTCATTTGCATTGGTTTCCGTGTCTGGTTCCGGTCCGCTGTCGTTCGGCTCCGGCACCGATGGATCATTGTCAGTCATGGCATCCTCCCCTTCCTTGTTTCACATCATGACCGGTTTCTGGCCATTATCGAGAAAGCTAGTGGAGATTGAAAATTTTGATAGAGAGACTTTGGTCTAATATGCGCGCGCAAGGACTTCAGCCCCGCATCAGCACGTCTTCCATCATCAGATTTTCGGTCCGGAGGCGCGCGCATTGGGCAAGAAACAGTTCCGCACAGGCCATGGCATCCGTCAGGCCATCATGGGCGCGGTAATAGGGCAAACCATATTGCGCCCGCAATTTTCCTAACCGAAAACCATCGGCAGTCCGCTCTTTCGGAAACCACCTGTCTTCCAGTTGCATGGTGCAGATGAAGCGCCCGACAAAGGGCGCTCCGAAGCAGCGCAGGCAGGCGGCATTCAGAAAGGCCTGTTCGATGATCGCTGCATGGGCGAGGATCGCCGATCCCTTCAGATCAGCAAGCAACGTTTCCAACACATCCCGCTCGGACTGTCCTTCCGCAGCGGCATCGTCGGTGATCCGGTGAATAACCACTGCCGAGCCCTGAAGCTTGTTCCCTGCACGGATACGCAGCCGCCGGGCGCTGCCCAGCTTTACCGCGCCGCCGTCAACGGCAACCCATCCCGCTTCGAGCAGCTGGGCATCTTCCTTTAGCCCGTCGCTTTCAAAATCAAGAGCGATCAGCGGCGTATCTTCCAGCAAATTATCAGTTGGCAAAAGAGCATCATAATAACCCGCCATCGGGGTCGACTGCGCCGCTGCTTTCGCCTGCTGCCAGCGCGCGGCAAAGCGTTTCTCCTGGAACCAGTTTTGCCAGCCCCGTTTCACTGGATATTGCCGGCATATTTGCGGCTGACAATATCCATGTGATCACGGATGACGCGAAACGCATCCTTGAGATGTTCTCGCTCAAACCGGGACAACAGCTCCGGCGAGAGATTATTGGTCGGTGCCGCGCCTTGCCGGATCTGTCCGGATTGATGGCGAAACCGGACGCTGCGGATAAACTCGAACGAATCGATGATATCCGAAACCGCGTCCTGGCTGAGCGCGCCCTTTTCGGCCGCTTTCCGCAGGCGCTCTTCGCTGTTCACTTCGCTTAGCCCCAGCGCCAGCGCATAGACCCGGGCAATGTCGACCACCGGCGCAATCGCCTGATGTTTCAGGTCAAGCACATCGCCCTCTCTCTCGTCATGCTGCAACAGGAAATTCCGGAAAAAACCCAACGGAACTCTGGTATGGGCTGCGGCCCTTGCAATGAAAGACAGGAATATTTTGTTGGCGCTGCTCCACGCGAAAATCTGCTCACGCAAGCTGTCAACCAGCTCTTCCCTGCCCGCGACGCATCTCATGTCGAAGAAAATGGTGGTGTTGAGGACATTTTCCGGATCGGGCTTGGCAATCCAGTTGCGGTATCGCTCTTTCCAGACAGAAAGGGGCTGCCGCCATTTGTCATTGGTCGCCATGATATCGCCCGGACAATAGACATAACCGGCGCTGTTCAGACCATCGCACAAGAGGGTTGCAAGTTTTTCAAAATAATCGCCATGCGCCCGAGCATCATAGCTGTCATCCAGAATGAATCCGTTATCCTGATCCGATCCGCCGGCCTGTTCCTGTCGTGCAAGCGAGCCGAATACCACCAGCGCATAGGGTACCGGTGGCGGTCCCAATTGTTCCTCGGCCAGCTTGAGCAGCTGGCTATGGGTGGTCTCGCCGATATTCGAGACAAAGCGCGCGACATTGCCGGCATCAACGCCCGATTCCGTGAGATGCGCCAATACCGCATCCACACGCCGGGCCGCCCTGGCAATTGCCGCTGCGTCCGTTGCCGCCTTGATCTCCGCGACCACTTGCAATGCATTCATGCCGAATCGGTTGAGCAGGTCGCTGGAGCTGATGACGCCGACAATCGCATTCGCGCTGTTCACGACCGGCATATGATGGATATTGTGCTGGGACATGAGCAGCATGGCAGAGAGCAAATGGTCATCCGGTGCCATCGTAATCAGGTCGGTGGTCATCACCCGGGATACGGGCTCGGACACCGGGACATCCTGTCCCAGCACCCGGCGCCGCAAATCCTTGTCGGTGATTATCCCGACCAGCTTGCCCTGATCGATCAGGGGCAAGGTGGAAACATCGGCACGGGTCATCAGTTTCGCGGCATCGCTAATGCTGTCGCGCGGGCTGGCCGTAATGACTTCCTTGCGGCGCAGCAGGCTGCCCAGTTTGACCGCGATCATGGCCGCATCGCCATTGCCTTTTTCAGACTGCCGCAAACCGGCTACTGCCAGACGCAGGCGCTGCGCCTCATCCTTGGCAAAGAAAGCCTTGAGCGTGTCATGGCTTTCCAACAGCTTCAGAAACGCGGCCTTGGGGAGCTGATAGATCAGGCTGTCTTCGTGCGCGACGACCTGATTGCGGGTCCGTTCGTGATGGAGCAGCGACGGATAGCCAAACACAGCGCCTTCGCCCAATCGATGACTGAGCTCCGTTCCGCCCAGGCGCAATTCTACAGCGCCGGACCGGACGATACTCAGCAGATCATTTTCTTTGCCCGCATCAATGATGATCGTGCCACGGGGAAAATACCGTATCTCGATTTTCCTCGCCAGCGACGCGATGACGCTGACAGAAAGACGGTCAAACGGCGCATGGCGCCCCAAAAACGATATGACTTCCTCAATTTCCACAGAAATCTCCTTTCGCCTGTTTTACCATAGCACGCAGAGACAAGACTATTGGTCAAAGATATTATAGGGATTGAAAGCCTGGGAAAATAACGTCCGCTTTGGGCGCAAAAGCGGATATAACTTTTCGATCACAAAGTACCGCTTTCAATTGTGGCTCGATCCAACGATCCTGTCTATCGTAACTGCTTCTGTTACTTGGGATGCAAAACTATTATGCTTGATGAAGGAGATGTTTTCTCGGTCGAGTGGGACGAACGTCCTTTTCGAGTCATTATGCGTGACCCAATCGAAACTTTCTATGATGTTTTATGGCCAGACTTAGGGTGGGGATTGGCTCGAGCACGAACGGCAACTTATTATCGGATAAGCACCAAGTTTCTCGAGCATCGGGCGAGATATTTGCGGTCAGAACCGTTGTCTCAAAAAGAACTCGCTAAACATCGGCCAGACCTGCCTTTTCGTTTTTTCCGAAGCAGGCATTTTAGCTGGTTCGATGATCGGACAAAGCTTATTTCGCTTGCGGCTGGAGATCAGGTAAATGCAGAAAGACTGCGTATAATTCCGTTTGGAGCAAAAGGAGGTAGGCAGAAGGCTATCACTGTCGACAGCAAACGTGATCATACAATCAGGTTGCAAGATTTAGTGGTAGAAGCTTGTGGCGCACAAAATGCGAAATGCGATGATGTTAAAGGCGTAGGTATTTATCGCTCAGGGCTAGTTGGGGGTGACCCTTCCTACTACCTCTGGGGTGCGATCGATCAAGCAAACAATGCTGATGAGATAGAATAGCTCAGCATCTTAAGGTCCGCTTTATCCTGCGATTTCAACCGGTGGACGCAACACATGCCCTTTCGAAAAAACGCTTTTAAACAAGGGCAAGTCTAATCCAGCTATCATGTTGAACCTCATTCACTATTGTCGTCATCGGTTTTTCCTTCCGATGGTTGAGTCAACTAACTGACTGATGCGAAGTATATTGGTCTCGGCGTCTGAGATAGTTCGATTGACGATTGCTCGTGCGGGCTCTTTGCAACACACTAAGTCCGCTGCCTCACCGACGATCACTGCAGCGATATCCGGATCGTCAAATTCTTGTGCAGTTTCAAAACGAATTTGCTCCACCGCAAGATTCTCTGCGAGCCCGTTCACATTTCCGCTCCATTTCCGCGTGAAAGAATTACGCATGGTACGAAGGTTCCAGCCAGACGGCCACTCGAGTCCGCGTGCGATATCGAAAACGGAACTGCGCTCGGTATTGTCTCCGTTGCAACCAATGGCGGCCTGCTTGGCGTTATCGCTAGCGAGCGACTCGTCACTGGCAAAGAACGCGGTTCCGCACAAAGCACCGGCAGCTCCGAGCGCGAGCGCGGCAGCTAGACCGCGACCGTCAGCGACCCCGCCTGCGGCAATAACTGGTATCCCACCCGCAAGATCGACAACTGCGGGAACGAATGGCAGCGTCGAGCGAGTGCCGCCGTGACCGCCGGCCTCGGTACCCTGTGCCACTATAGCATCGACTCCAGCGTCAATCGCTTCGCGCGCCTGATCCAGCGTCTGCACCTGTACAATGAGCTTCGTTTGTCCACGCCGAATGCGGGGTAGAAAGGGGCGAAAATCTCCAAAAGACAGCATTAAAGCGGCGGGATCACGGTCGAGAGCAATATCGAGTAAATGAGGCTGGCGGACCAGAGACCAGGTAATAAAGCCGACGCCGATCCGGGCATCGCGCGCTGCATTCAACTCGCGTTCGAGCCAGTCGGCATCGCCATAACCTCCACCGATTAGCCCGATACCGCCTGCTTGGCTCACCGCTGCCGCAAGCGCTCCTCCGCTGACGCCTGCCATCGGCGCAAGGAGCAATGGATGTTTGATCTTGAGTAGATCGCAAAGGGGAGTGTGAATTGGCATTTCAGTCAACTCTGCTGCGATTTTCTATACTCTTCACAAGGAAGACCACCTATTCCCCAATTTTCCATCTCAACTTCATCAATTACAACGAAAGTCGTAGCCGGGTTTTTGTCGAGAACCTGAGCGAGCAAGTCGGTAACGCCTCTAATAAGCTCTATTTTCTGATCAGCCGTAACACCTTCTCGCGTCACCTTGATATTTACATAGGGCATGATGATTTCTCCTAAAGTTCACGTTCAGTTATCTGGAATATCTTGGCCATTATGCGCCAGACGCCATCGGTTCGCACCAGTGTTAGAAAGTCGGTAAAGTCGCGCGAACCTATAGAACAACGAACCCGGGCAAAGGCGGTGTTCGCACCCGCAAACTCTATGGCATCGACCAAGTCACGCCGGGGCTCATCTCGCGATGCAGGAGACTCGCGAACCGCCACGACGGGGAAATATTCGTCCATCGTGCGATAAAGCATCGGCGTTTCATCCGCAGTCGCATAGATTGCCTTTGGATGGAACGCTGCTGCCAGCTTGGTGGTGTCGGCGTGATAGAGCCCATCAAAATAGGTTTCCAGGACGCTGCGTATTGCTGCGAAATCGTTCAAGCGCCTTGCTCCTGCTCAATGAGCCCTTCGGTTGTCATTGCCTTGACCGTGGCGGGGCGGGTGCTGATGCGGGCCACATAGGCTTGTGTTTTCGGCCATGCGTTAAGATTCATTCCGACGAAATTTGTCCAGTTTAGCACAACAAACGCATAGGCATCTGCGACTGTGAAGCTATTGCTCAAAAGATGGGACCGGCCGTCTGGAAGGCTGCGTTCTATATGATCGATACGGCGCTCGATACCGGCCACTATCTGCTGCTTTTCTTCATCATTAAACTCGTTGCCCGAAAACAAAGGACTGAAAGAGTTATGTAATTCAGAGGATATGAAATTGAGAACTTCCTGAAGCCTTGTACGCTCCAGAGTTCCATTTTTGGGTGCAAGCCCGGCCTCGGGTGTCTGATCGGCCAGATACTGGAGCACTGCGGGATTTTCCGTGATAATGTCACCATCGTCGGTGATCAGAGCAGGGACGTAGCCGTTTGGACTAATTTTTCGGAAATCTTCTCCGGTTTCGGTTTTTTTCGCCTCGGTGTCGGTCTTGTCGAGTTCAAACGAGATATCAAGCTCGTTCAAAATGATGTGAGATGCCAGCGAGCACGCGCCGGGTTTATAATAGAGTTTCATGGGCCTTACCTTCGGTTGGATGGGAGAGGAAGAGCAGACATGGGCTTCTTGATAACCATTGACAACTAGGTTTCTGGTAGATACTTAAATATCCAGTTACCGCGAAGAAACCTGGTTACCCAAACTATGGCACTTAAAGCACGTAAGAACAAAAGCCCCGAGCCACCGGAACCGTGCATGCTGACGCATTGCATGGCGGTGATTTCGGGAGCTTGGGCAGTCAATGTAATCTGGTCGCTCCGCGCCGGCCCACGCCGTTTCAATGAGCTGCGAACCGACATTCCGCCGATCTCGGCGAAGGTGCTGTCTACCCGTTTGAGTGAACTGGAGCAGCGCGGCGTGCTGGTCCGGAACGTTCAACCAACATCACCGCCATCAGTGGAGTATACTCTGACCGATCTAGGCGCGGAGTTAGTACCTGCATTGGACGCAATTGTGGGAGTTGGACACAGGCTGAAGGCGCTAGAGAACACATGACCGTTTAGACCGTGGTTACCTATACGTACTGTGCTGTTTGCAGCTCGCTCTGCGGACTTTCTTCACCACCTGCTCCGCAGATGCCTTTGAGTATTTTGACAAACCAATCTGTCTCATTAACGCTGTCGTAGGGCACCGATCTCCGTTTGTGGCAAGACCCAAACGGTCGCTTAGGAATTAACTCTAGCCAACGGCCCCGCGATCAACTTATCAGCCATTTGGTCGCTGATCGGACTACACATTTGTCGCATAGAAGGGTAGCTATTCTGTTAAGAGTTGCTCCTGCAGCGTGCGTGCGCCGTCGGTTTGCACATCACCAGTAAGATCATCTCCTTGGCCCGCCCGTGCCCAATCAACCTTGGTAAGCGCTGCGCTCCTCCAAAACCTGGAAAGAGGCCCGCATGCACTTCCAATTGCGCAAACCGGGCGTTGTCGGCCGCAATGCGAATATCGCACGCCAATGCCAACTCATTACCGCCGTTAGCGGCAAGCCCCCGCACAGCGGCAATAATCGGTTTTCGATAAGCCTCCATCCGGTTAAAGGTGCTGTAAGCGAAGTCTGAATGAGTCGCGCCTTTTGGCCCTGTTTCGCCAGGACCATTTTCACCCGCACCGCCGGAGAATAAACCGTCCGAGCCGGTAATAACCAGCGCGCCGATGGCGGGGTCATTTTCAGCAAGATCTAGCGCTGCATTGATATCCCTAAGGACTGCGATGGAGACTCCATTGATGGGTGGCAACGCCATTTCCAAGACCATAACCGCCCCTTGGGTGGTCACCTTTAGGCTTGTGAATGCCATCTGTGTTTTCTCGTTTGCAGATGCGCTTGTGAAAAGCATACTGGCACCCACCGTGGTTACAGCTGCTCCCGCTAAAACTTCGCGTCGATTCATGGCTTTTCCTTTAGTTTGTTTTTGTTTTGACTTTAAACGATGCGACCCTGCTCACCGATCAGCGAGGCACCAGTTTGGTATCTGCTTGCCGCGCGGACCCGCTGGATGTTTGATCAGGGCGAACCCGTCATATTCCGTGACGACAAGCTTGCCCTTAAGTTCAGTTAGCCCCGGTTGAATTTTGATAATTATTGAGACAGCAGTGAAAAATGTAAACGAGCTTCATTCCATCACGCCAAGGTAAAGTAACGTCATGCCAAGTGTGTTGGTTAGTCCATGGGACAACACAAGCGGCCAAAGGGATCGCTTGAAAGCCAGATATAGAACGCCTGACGCGACACCAATTGCGCCGTTCGCCACCCATCCGGCTATGCCTTGGTAGTAATAGTGGCCCTGCCCGAACAAGAATGCTTGGCAAACGATGGCCAGAAAAGCTGCAAAGGGAACTCCGGTAAAGAGGTCCTCGAAGCGCGAGAATAAGACTCCACGGAAAAGTATTTCCTCAGTAAAGCCGCCAATAATCCAGGCAACCGCCAGCCAGAAGAGATAGACCGGAAAATTGCCTAGAAGGTTGCCGAAACGCCCCTCGAACCGTGCATCTATGGCTTGTGTCGCCTCGTCCGGCGCAGGAAACAGATCAGTTCCCAGCGATTGGACGAGAATATCAACGCCGAGAGTTACGATCAACGCGATAACGGTCCATAGCGCCAGTTGCTTCATGCTCTTAGGTCGCCTTAGTCCGATACTGCCCCAGCTGCTCCCGCGTTTGCGAAGACAGATGGTCGCGACGCACAAGGCAAATAGAAGAGAGATGGGTCCGGCAAAGGTCCATAAAGCCTCTACTTGCAGCAGCAGATTCTTGCTGATCAGGAGAGCGCAGATGATGAGTATGAGATCGCGAAGGGACGCCCAGCGATTGGTATCAGCAGAAGTTGTGGGTGTCATAATTTCAACCTATTTGTGGGGAGCTTGATCGAAGCTACCCTCTTGCCGAAGACTTCAACTGCCCCATCATGAGATCAAGATATTGGGCTTCCAGAGCGTGCAGCTCTTTTGATGTTTCTCGCGACATTATGCGGGAATAGAGGTCCATCAAGGCGGGGAAGGTCTCTCGCTGTGGCAGTTGGCCAGCATGATCGAGATTGACCATTTGCGCGTAAACAGAAATATCTGCGAGCGTGAGGCGATCTTCGGAAAAATAATCTTTGCCCGAAATCTCGTTTTCAAGATATCCAAATCGCGCGGGCAATATTTGTGTCACGGCTTCCTCAATTTTGCCAGTGTCGATGGGCTTGCCAAGCATCTGGTTGATAAAGGTTGGCCGGAACACACCCTCACTGATATCTCTGAACAGGGCGGTATCGGCATATTCCTCAATCCATAGGACATAGCCGAGCGCCTTTGGTGTGCTTGGGATTAGCGAACCGTTTAAAATCGGAAATGCGTCATCGAGATATGCGCTGATCGCGGAGCTATCGTTGAGGACGTAATCTCCATCCTCCAAAACTGGGATACGGAGCAGCGGGCTGATCGACGCAAAATATTCGGGAGGTTTATAGGGATTGATGTCCTTACTTTCAAAGGGGATCGCCTTTTCCATTGCGACGAGTGTTACCTTGCGTGTGAAGGGGGACAGTGCTGATCCGTGTATGACAATGCTCATGCTGAAGCCTCGTTCTGGCGAGCGAGGGCGAGCCACCCCAGAAGCAGGAGCCCTGAAATCACTGCAACTCCAACAACCACGACACTGATGCCGCCGATCGTGAAGTTGGTGCCGTCTGAATGAACCATCGATCCGCCATAAAGCGGCCCTGCAGCCCATGCGATCAAGAAAGATGTGCTCAAAATCAGGCCAAGCACAATACCCAGCCGCGGAGCGATGCCTTTCCAAACCATTATAAGCGCGAGGATAGAAATAGCGGCATTTTCTAGCAGCTGCCACGCCTCATGAAGGCGCGCGTGACTGGGCCATTCTGGATTAAACAGGTGCGAGTTGCTGATTTCCATAAACGGTATCACGACAGATAACACGAAAGCACATAGTGCTACGGACAGGATAGTGATCTTTGGCATTCGAGAGTTCTTTTCGTTATTAAATAGACAATGTCTATATTGACTATTAAATAGACGGTGTCAATATGGGTTATGTCCAAAGAAAAATCATTTCACCACGGCGATCTGAAACGGGTGTTATTCGATGTGGCTCTCAAGCTTCTCGATCGCGACGGCGTTGATGGCGTCACCATCAGAGCGCTCGCTCGCGAAGCCGGGGTTTCTCATGGTGCTCCCGTCAATCACTATCGTGATCGCGAGGCCTTGTTGACTGCGCTTGTGAAGCGACAGTTTGAAACGATCTTGAAGTCGGTTGAAGAAGGCCTTTCTGCGGCAACTGCCGCTCCTAACGCCTGGATTGAGGTGTTCGGCAAAGCACTATTGGATTTCGGATTTCAATATCCGCACCGCTACAAGCTTTTGTGGCGAGGGGATTTGATTGATCTACAAGACAACGACCTTTCAAAGCTTATGGATCAAATCTACGATCAACTTTGTGATGAAATCGAGCGCTCTGTTCCAGAGGCTGAGTTTGATCGGGACACCGTAGCGGTAGCCTTCTGGTCCATGATACATGGCTATCTGGACATGAGACTTTCAGGGATGTTCGTCCCGCTAGATGATAAGGTAAGCGGGAAGCCGCGCGATGTAGCGCTCCTCGAACTCTTTAAAATGCTCGTGTCACACGGCAAATCTTGATGCCTGCTTTTTAAGGTTCATTTTTGACACTCCATCTTCTCTTAAATGAATAAAGTGTTGCGACGACCAGTTGAGAACACACGCCCAAAGCGGACGGAGAGCAAAGCGTCCTAGGTTCGGACCTTCCTATGGTTTCCGCTATATCCCGAGGCTGTGTAAAAACGCAATGATTTCTGCTATAGTCTGAGCGGTTGTTCAGGAGGCGGATATGAAGCGGTTTGTCGAAGGTGCGGATCGTGATCAAACTTTTTTACTGCCGCCATCACTGGAAGATTATGCCATTCATCAACGTTTTATCGGTGCGGATCGCCTTAGAGCTGCCGAAAGGCAGTTAGCTTTGCCAAAAGTAGCCTGACTTCCTTCAGGAATTGCCGATAAACTAAGCAATCGTGAACGGCAGAAACTGAGTGGTTTGCAGAGTGGCTGGTTTTAGACAATAAATCCAAAATTTCTGACATTTGACGTCAGCATATATTCCTAGGCATTATCAATCCAAGTTTATCAATTTTTTGCACTTCGGAGTTAGTTCGCAGATAATTACTTTGCCTATTAGTATATCATACTGCAACTTCAACGTCACGGCTATGCACCTCATCCTTACAATGGCAACAAATGACCTTTGGTATAAGTGGATTTGCGCAAGTTTGATGGATCATATGATAGGAAGGCCTGCGCTTGCCAAACAACCAGCTTTCACCCCAGTGAAACATCATCAGTGCCACATTAAACAGGTCATGACCTGACGGCGTGAGTGTATATGCATAACGGGGTGGCTTTTCCGAATAGAGAGTCTTTGTCAGAATTTCTTCCCTAACCAAATGCTTTAAGCGAGAAGACAAGGTTCCCCTGGGAATCCCTAATCGCTGCTTAAAATTTTCAAATGTAGTTGAATCATTAAATGCTTCTTTCAACACCATCATTGTCCACTGATCACCGATAACCGCAAGGGTTTGCGCGACCGGATCGTTCCTCTTGTCTTGCTCGAATGCTTCTCTGTTTAACTGGCGACGAACTTTGAATTGTGGTTGTTCGTTGGAATCGGGACTCGACGAGAGGCGTACATGATTTAACAAAACTAGCGTTTCACACTCGGCGCATATTAATTCTGTTTCCAAAATTGAACCACATTTAGTGTGGATCAATTGCAGCTGTGAAGCACTAGGCTTCCAACGCTCTCCCCACGCCTTCATCATCATAATCATCCCGTACAAATCATGCCCTGCTTCGCTGAGAAGATACTCATGTCTCAACGGACGATCGGAATATGGGCGCTTAAACAGGACATCGTGATTGACCAAATGAGTCAATCGCTCGGTGAGGCGCGCACGAGCAATGGCGAGGACCTTTTGATATTCATCAAACCTGCGACAACCAAAAAATGCTTCGCGCAGGATTAAAAAAGTCCAACCATCTCCCAGCACTTCAAATGTTCGAAGCAAAGGGGATTTGACTGAGCTTAACTCAGAATCGTTACTTTGGGTGCCGTTCATAGAGCCATTGTAGTCATAATTTGAGAAAATCCAACAACGAGATTGACTCAGTCTAATATTGAGACCATGTATTAGGTCTAATAACGAGACTTGTTAATTGATGATTGGAAAAAATATGGCGAATACCCCTCATGGATTTCATCGCAGCACAGCTGCTCTACCCACTTTTGAAGATCTGATTTTCGAAGAAGCGGAAGGAGTAGCAACCATTACGTTGAACAGACCTGATTCCGTGAACGCCCTATCTCTAAATCTATCAAGAGAGTTTTTCGAAGCACTCGAATATCTGCGTGATCAGGAACGTTTTCATGTTGTTGTGATTAAGGGAGCAGGCGGCAATTTCTGTGCTGGTGATGATCTAACCGAGATGGGCTCTGGCGCGTGGGGTAATGCCAATCAGGTGATGCGGCGCGTCCGATACTATCAACAGATGGCAAATACGCTGGAAGAACTGGATAAAATTACGATTTGTGCGGTTGACGGATTTTGTGTGGGTGGCGGTCTGGAAGTTACCATGGCAAGTGACTTTGTAATCTGTACGGAACGCGCACGCTGGGGCATGCCAGAGGTCGATTGGGGGATCACACCAGGCTGGGGCGGAACGACCCGTATGGCTCGCCTCATCGGGCGGAGGATGACCAAGGAAATTAATCTCCTCGGAGCATTGCATCCCGCCCGACTGGGAAAGGAGCTTGGTCTATTCAATAGAGTTGTTGCGAACGATTCCCTTGAAGCGGAAACGCAGAAGCTCGTTGATCTTCTTAAAATCAAGAACCAGCAGGGCCTTCGCCAGTTGAAGTTCATGATCAACAAGAACGTTGAGGCCGATCTTTATACCGCACAAGGCTTTGAGTTGCTTGGCGCAGGTCTCACGACTGCGATCAATAGCCGTACTGAAGTACCTGATGCTGATCAGGAACACGGATGGGCATCATATAAGAGCGGCGATCAAGACAGTGCCATTCGCATCCGACGCGAGCAATCTATCGATTTCTGGGTCGATTGATTGTGGTAACCCCGGCGGTGCCGGAAATGTATTGCCAATATTCGAGGTACTCCAAATGGAAAATATGAAAATAGCAAACGAATATCGCCGGTCAGCCCAATTGGAGCATGGCGAACTAAGCTATATTGACACCGATCCCGGCGGTTCTTCCAACAAAGCTCCAATCCTTTTTGTTCATGGCAGCGGTGTAAATGCAATGCTTTGGCGCCATTTGACCGTTGCGATGAAATCTTCCCATCGTTGTATTGCCGTAGATATGCCGTTGCACGGACAATCATCTGCAACGCTCGATATGGATTTTTCGCTCAACGGCCTAGCCAAGATTCTTGAGGAATTTTGCGAGAATCTCAAACTAAAGAAACTAAATTTGGTAGCTAATGATCTTGGTGGCGCGGTTTCCCAGACATTCGCTGTCAATAGACCTGATTTGATTCAAAGCCTGACCCTGTCAAATTGCGATGTCCATTCAAACCTTCCGCCCGATACATTCAAGGACACAGTCGCATTGGCTCACGCGGGTACGTTATGGGAACGTGCCAAACCATTGACAATGAGTGTTGATCTAATGCGGCACCACAGTGAAGTCGCCAAAGGGTATGAACATCCCGAAAAATTGAGCGAGGCACTTCTGAGGTCATATCTGGAACCTGTCCTCGGTACCAAAGACCGAACAAAAATATTTGAACGGACACTGGTATCTGCACGCGGTGAAGATTTGATGGCAATCGAGCCCAAGCTAAAGGTGCTAGATGTGCCGGTGTTAATTATCTGGGGGACGGAGGACGTGTTTTTCTCCTTAGTGTGGGCGCAATGGTTGCGGGATACGTTGCCGGACGTGCGAGCTTATCATGAAATCCAAGGAGCGAAGCTGTTTTTGCCGGATGAACATTCAGAAACCTTCGTATCTCTTCTGGAAGAGTTTTTGAACACGATTGAAAGCTAAGTCATGAGACAGTGTACTGTTCAAATTTGGATATCGTCCCAGGAATCAAGCTATGCAATCAGCTGTAACAATTGAAGAACTCAACGCGTTCTTTCTCGAGGCTTTTCCGGGAGATATTGAGTTCGAACAAGAAATTGTGTTCGTGGAGAATGGTCGTTCAATTATTCAAATCAAATCTTCTCCAAAACTGCTGAGACCAGGTGGATATTTTTCTGGCCCTACACAAATGTCTCTTGCTGATAAGTCTTCATATGCTGCGGTTTTTACGCGATTGGGGATTGTTCCGATGGCTGTTACATCCAATCTTAACATTAACTTCCTGCGACCATGCATTGGCGATGCCGCCGAAGCGGAAGCCAGCATCGTCAAGTGCGGGAAATTTTCGATTGTTTTGGAAGCGAAGATAAGAGCCGTCGGCTCACGAAAAGTTGCCAGCCATGCAATGGTTACTTATGCAAGGCCAAACAATCCGCAACGCTTCTAGAACAAGACGGGTATTTGATGATATTTCAATGACAAGTGGGGCAAACAATTGGATGACAAATATTGGCAGGATGCAACATGTTTAAGGAGATATCGACAGTTCAAGAACACAGATGACCATTATCCTGTAGAATATTTAGTCAAACAGAAAGCATCCAGAGCCTTTTACATTATACAGCCTCATCCTTAAGGCCATTTCATTTTGGAAACTTCGCGTATGTGTAGACCTGCTCCAGACTCGACGCCCATGAAGGTTGCTCCGAGGTGAATATTCTGACCCGTTCAGCAACGTTAGGCGGCTCGCTTAGAAGTCCAGCTGGAACGATCATTTTTGTTTCGTCCCCACCTATCCACGGAACGCCGGACCCACAAACTCGGCAGAATGACTTGGAGATGTCCCGGCCGGGGGTCTGATAATTGATAATATCGCCAGAACCCCTGAGCCAGTTGAACCCGTCAATATTCGCGAACAGGTTCGATGCAAAAGCCGACCCGGTTATTTGGCGGCACTGATCACAGCTACAGAAAAAAAGTTTGTCGAATGCGTCAAGAACCTCAAACGTGACTCCTCCGCAAAGGCAGCTCCCATTTAATTTCTCGATGGATCTGTTGTTTTGTGTGGTCATCACTTGTGCCTTTCATTTTAGACTAGAGCCCGGGTCGATTGCCATCGACAACAAAATCTAAATACAACGTAGAAAACACCAAAACTGCCATTACCCAATGGATTGAAACCGGCATCAGACTTTGTTGGTCAGCCGACTTGATTCCGGCGATAAAGGCACGGTGAATGTTGGTCATTAACTAAAAACTTAATCGGCTCAGTGACGTAATTTAATCGCTGCTCAGGATACATTTTTGAAGATACTCGCCCGGCTGCTGCCCGTTAGGAGGGCGCGCGGGTCAGCAGCTGAGCGATATCTTGCTAGGAGCGACCATCCAGTGAAGTTACCCAGCGTTTGCAATGTCTGGTGACCAAGCGTTCGTAGCGAACTCCGTATCGACATCGGTGTGGGCGATGTGGTTGGAGTAGTTTGACATTACCTTGAGCGCGGTACCCAGCACTACTTCAAGGACGGTCTGCTTGGTGTAGCCAGCACTAAGGAAGACCTGAATATCCGTATCTTGTGGCCAACCGCGAGTTTCATTGATGACGGCTGCGAAAGTGCGGAGGGCTTCGAGTTTGGCATCAGCAATTGGTGTGTTGGTGCGCAACGCTTCGATCACATCTGCGGGAACACCTGTCCTCTGCGAAATCGAAGTGTGAGCGGCCATGCAATAAGTGCAGCCGTTCAATCGGTTGTTGGTCATCAAGATGATCTGACGCTCGGCTTCTGACAGATCGGTTTTCTCAAAGATGCCAGAAAGTGTCATGTAACCTTCGAGCATTGCCGGCGCCTCAGCCATTGTACCGAGCAGGTTGGGGATAAAGCCGAAGCCAGTTTTTGCGCCTTCAAGTAGAGGTTTCGCGCCTTCTGGTGCAGTTTCAATGGCGTGGGTCGTGAAAGTAGTCATTGTATATCTCCAGTTTTGAGTTGCAGCGGATTTAGGAAGCGTAAAAGCTGACACTAGAACTCGTCCAATTGCCTCAGTATTTCGCCTGCCGATAGCCAGCGAAATACCCAAATCTGTTACTTGGCATGCATCTCGATAAGTTCGATATTATATCCATCGGGGTCTTTGAGAAATGCGATGTTTTCACGATGCCTGGTTTCGTCCACGGCGTGGGTCATCGGCCCTGCGTCGCGGGTGATGTTAACGCCCATATCCTTAAGCCGAGCGCAGGCGGCGTAGATATTGGCAACGCCCAACGCGATGTGCCCGTAGCCGCTGCCATGGGAATAATCGTTATCGTCCCAGTTCCAGGTTAGCTCTATCGTAGGGACATTTTCTTCATCTTCATATCCCATGAACACAAGCGTGAAGCGGCCATCGGTGAAAGTTTCCCTGCGCAATTCGCGCATGCCGAGCGCATCGCGGTAAAACGCAATCGATCGGTCGAGGCTGCTCACCCGTATCATTGTATATAAAATCGACGAGGGTAAAGCTGACGGTTTTGATGATGTGTTCATTTTTTCTCTCAATATGTAAACTTGCCTCAAAAGGTTGGCGAGCGGCAACGCGCCGCCCGCCAACAATAGCCTCTGTGAAGCCCCGGGGGAGGGCCCGCAGAGCTATTTGCAGATTGAGCCTGTGTAGCGGACGAGTCCGACAAGATTGTCAGGGTCGCGCAAATCGACCAGCCCATAGCTATTAAAACGGCCCTTATATCCTTTAAGCGTACCCCGGGTCACATCCTCTTGAATATGATAGGAAATTTCGAGCATAAATCGCCCTGGCTTCCCTGGGACCGCCGTGAGAATGCCCAAGTCTTTGGTCTGGAACGCTCCGCCATCTTCCCTCCCGAAGTAATGCTCCATATCCATTTCCATTCCGGTTGGAGTCTGCCTTTGCGCAGTGATCTTGCCAGCGGCATTTTGCACACTGCCGGTCAGCGCGGCGGAGATAATCATCGGCTTGCCTTCGCCTTCGGCGAAGAAATTAGGGATCGCGACGCCGCCGATTGGCATGCAGGTTTCTGCGTGGGCCGTTGAAGCGAAGCTGACGACCATTAGTGAGCCAGTAATCAGTGAAAGCATGGTTCTCTTAGACATTGGTAATTCCTTATTATATTTGTCAGATGGTGATTTGGATCACGCTGCTTGCGGGATATTCATTGCAGTCTGAATGTCAGGCAGACGGAGCACTTGCCCTGCACCCCAGTTGCCATCGGTAACTTCATAGAGCATCGCCCAGTGATTAAGGCGTCCTACAAACAGGCCAACGATATCATTCACAATGGCCCCAATTTCGCTGATAAGCTCTTCTCGGGTGCGGAGGGTGAGCGCTCCTTCTGGCGTCGTAACTGCAATGCGCAGAGGCGGTTCGTCGATCGCTTCGCCGCCGACATAAACGGATCCCTTGGGGAGAGCCAAGTAATGCGCCCACACAAGTGACTGCGCAGCGGCGTCATCTATTTCGGCACGTTCGGCTTTCAAAATCGCGTTTGAAACGCGCGATATCAGGGCGTCTTGGTCTGCTTTGTCGAGCACGCCTTCTGTAGCTATGACTTGGAGATATGGCATTTTTTTTCCTTTGTGGGTTGGGCAAATGAAACACATTGTTGCATTTATATAGAGGTCGTTATATATCGTCCTAAGAGCCTATTATATAGCGTTCGTTATTTCGTCAAGATAAATATAACGAACGCTATATTAGTGTGGAAAATTAGAGAGGGATTTGAATGTGGCAAAACAAGATGAGCGCAAGCAGGAAACAAGGCGGCGTATGCTGGAGGCCGCAGGGCGCGGTTTCCGCAGTCAGGGATATGATGGTATTGGGGTCGACGGGCTAGCAAAAGGGGCTGGAGTCACATCCGGCGCATTTTACGCTCATTTCGGGTCGAAAGCTGCAGCATTTGAGGCGGCACTTTCGGCTGGTCTCGATGAAGTCATCTCGGCTATCCCAGAATATCAACTGGAGTTTGGCGAAGGTTGGACGAAGGCTTTCTCCGACTATTATCTTGGCAAGGCCCACTGCGATGATATTTCAGGTGGTTGCGCGATGGCCGCCTTTTCTCCAGAAGTTGTCCGTGCAAGTGAAGAGACGCGCGCGCTCTATGAGGAGAAGATGCAGATAATTGCCAGTCTGGTTGCCAAAAGAATGCCAGGAAAAACCGAAGCGCAACGTATCGCAAATGCATGGTCCCTTTTAAGTAATTTAATCGGGGGCGTCACGTTGGCCCGAGCGATGAGTAGCCCTGCACTTTCGGACAGAATACTGGAAGCAGCTAAACAGATTTGAAAGACCATAGACCAATTGAATTATTAGCACCAAAGAGTACTGCTATTGGTAATCACCACTGCATCACCGGCAATGGCCAGTTCAATAGGCCAGCTATGAAAACGAGTTCATGAAGCGGCCGAAGACGGGTTGGTGAGCTACTGAGTTCGGTTGTTGCGTCAGCTTATCCATCGGATTGGTTCCTTTTGTTTGCCTGAAATACTCTGCTTTATAATCGGCGTTCGGATTCTTTAATGGGTATATCGTTGATGCTCGCGAAACGGTTTCAAGCTAGCGACCAATGCAGATGTTTACTTCTGTGATCCGCACAGTCCATGGCAGCGCGGCTCTAACGAAAATACCAACAGACTGCGGCGGCAATACTTCCCAAAAGGCACCGATCTATCAGTCCATAGCCAGGCCAAACTTAATGCGGTAGCAAGGGAACTTAACGAGCGTCCCAGAAAGACCCTCAGTTATGAAACGCCTGCCGAGCGGTTCGGGGCATGTGTTGCGTCCACCGGTTGAAATCGCAGGATATTGCAGACCCAACGCTAACGTCCGCTATGGGCGTATAGAGCGGACACTAGAACTCGACGCTCTTACCAGCCACGCAGATTGATTATTTCTTGCTTACCCATTCCAAATAACTAGCGGGTGATTTATATCTTGATGTCTGCTGAACCAGACATTAAGTATGCTCAAGCAGACATTGAGGTTTTTGAAATATATGCCAAAAAGCGTTATAGTGTTAATAGGAGCATTCGCTGTTGGGATTGTACTTGCCCTGTCATCGCTCCAATTGGATTTCCCAACTGGTTGGATCGGTGGACTGGCTCTAATCGGTTGGACTCTTTTTGCGAGGCAACGATGGGCAAAGCTGGAAGAAACAACAGGGTTAGAACCAGGAGCGCCTGAACGGACGATACGGATCTATGCTGTTGGGACAGCTCTACTATTTGGACATTCGATAACAGCCATCACTTATCCGGATATAGATTTACATGTGGGTAGCGGAAATTACCTCGCTATAGATTCGTGGACAATGATCGCCGCGATGCTCGTTGCTAGCCTTGTTGTGAGAAGAGGCGACAAGATTCGAGACGAACGGGATGACGCGATCATTGCGCGAGGGACCAACGCAGGGTTTTTGGCACTCATCGCCATTTTGATTCTATTTTCGTTTGTTTTAGGTTTTCTGCCGCCGAGGTTTGGCGCATCAATAACACTTTTCATGGTTGGCAACATCTTGATTGCGATCATCGTCGTATCATTATTGATAAAATACACCGTCCAACTCATCGAATATGGAAAGGATACGATTGCCAATTTTGCTATTGGTGCAGACGAATGACTGCACTCCTGATTGGAAATAATTTGCGTCGATTTCGATTTATGCATGAAGAAATGACGCAAGCAAATCTCGCCGTAATTGTTGGCGTAACCCGCCAAACGATCGTGGCCCTCGAAACTGGGCGATATGCTCCTTCGCTTGAATTGGCCATGAAACTGGCAGCTGTATTCAGTTGTTCAGTGGATGAGATATTTTTCTGGAAAGACGCGGAACAGTCAAAAATCACTTATCAATCGCGACCTAAAAAGGATTTTAAATGACGAAAACAATGAAGTTTATGAAGTGGATGGGGATTTCAATACTCGCGTTGATTGTTTTGGTGGTTGGTTTTTATACATACTTGGTGATGAGCTTCGATGATCAAAACATGCCTGAAAACCATGGTAACGTGAACGTTGAACTATTCCTGGGAGAAGGCGAAAATCAGCCACTGATAGTCGGCCTTGGTGGATCGGAAGGCGGAAACGCCTGGGCCAGCGATTTTTGGAAAGGTCAACGTGACAAATTTATCTCTCAAGGATATTCCTTCTTGGCCGTTGCCTATTTTGGGGAGAAAGGCGTATCTCAGAATTTGGACAGGATAGCTTTAGATGCCGTGCACCAAGCAATCATGGATGCTGCGAAAAATCAAAAGATAAACCAGAAATGCATTGCCCTGATTGGCGGCTCTAAGGGCGCAGAACTATCTCTGCTTTTGGCAAGTCATTATCCTGAAATCAAAACTGTAGTCGCAGTGGTGCCAGGCAACGCAGTATATCCGGCGATGACTATCGCGATGAACACTCCATCTTTCACGCTGAACGGCGAGAACTTGCCGTTTGTTCCGGTGCCATCGAGCGCCACGCTGCCGCTGATTAAAGGAGATTTGCGTGCAGTGTGGGTCGAGATGTTGAAAGACCAAAAGGCGGTGGAAAAGGCGTCAATTCCGATCGAGCATATCAACGGCCCGGTATTTTTTCTATCCGCAACCAAGGATGAAATTTGGCCATCTTCAGAAATGTCGGCATTGATGGAGCAACGCCTCAAAGAGAAAAACTTCGCTCATCATTTTGAGCATCTTGCAATCGAAGGTAGCCACGCATCGCCTCTCGATCATTTTGATAAAGTTGAAAAATTTCTGAAAGTAAATTTTCTACGAGAAAATTCCACCGGCTGTGCAAGAGCTTAATGAAAGGGAAGACCGGGCGGCAATATAAACCGTTATTGAATTATCGCTGCTCGGTTTTGCTAGCGTCGGCTTGCTTGATACAACAGCCGTAACGCTAATGTCCGCTATGGGCGCAAAAGCGGACATTGGAAAACAAGGCTAGAATTGCAATATTTCGAAGAGCAGGTCGATATCGCCATCCTAATAGACATGATGGCTGTATCTGGCTAATCATACGGAAAGTGTGGAGGCTCAAATGGATGTAGATCGACAGGTTGCTCATCACTATCAGCATGGAAACTTACTCAAATCCATAGAAGCTGGTCTCGGTCAGCTTGGCAAGTCATCTACAAATGTAACAATTGAAGATTTAGCCCCAGTTGACGAGTTTCATATTGGTGGAAGATCAGCGAGCAAACATTTCTTGGATCAGTTGAAGCTGGCTCAAGATATCCGCGTGTTAGATGTCGGATGTGGTCTGGGCGGAGCAGCGCGATACGCAGCAGAAAATTACAAGGCCGATGTTACAGGCGTCGACCTCACGCCAGAGTATATTGAAGTTGGTCAGACCTTATGTGACTGGGTTAACCTTTCAACGCGAGTTGCTCTGCAAGAAGAAAATGCCCTTGCAATGACGTTTGAAAGCGAGCGCTTCGACTGCGCGTATATGATGCATGTCGGAATGAATATAGAAGACAAGCGCGGCCTGTTCTCTGAAATACACCGCGTTCTATCGCCTGGGGCTCTTTTTGGAGTTTATGATATTATGCAAACGAGCGCCGGTGATTTGAGTTATCCGGTACCCTGGGCAACATCCCCAACCAACAGCTGGTTGGCTAACTCTGAGGAATATAAGCAGCATCTTGAGAATTTAGGGTTTATCATTGTAAGCGAAGAAGATCGCCGCGACTTTGCGCTACATTTTTTTGAGGGTGTTCAGAGCGTCAATGCGTCAGATGGCGGCCCATCACCCTTAGGTCTCCATACTCTGATGCAACACACAACCTCTGAAAAAATTAGCAATATGATCGAAAACATTGCTGCAGGCCGGATCGCACCGCACGAAATTATTGCAAAGAAAGTTTAATGGTTGGTGCCTGAGGTTGCCTTCTAGCTTCTGCTTTCGGGATATAGCCGACACAACGCCAATGTCCGCTCTGGGCGCAAAAGCAGACATTAGACATTTAGATCATTGAGGTTCGGATGGGCATTGAATTTCATGGCAAATTCCTGTCGTGGTTTACTGTCAATCCTAGAGCTGATGTAATGATCTCAAATATTTTCGCCTGATCAATCACCCCGCGAACGTTTTCGGAGCCTGGACCTTTTGCAAATAAAGCCACATCTTCGCCACCGTGAGTTTCCCCCTCGGTGCGGTTAACAGCGGATTGCTGGCGAAAGTCTTCGTCTTTAACCTCGTCGTCCGTAAGTGCTGCGTCTCCAGCGCGCGGGTTGATTCCGTTCTGATAGCCCAGAGTTGTGTAAGGCTTTCCATCTCCGTCCAAATAAGGCAGGGTTTGAGGGTTCATGTCATCGTCGAAGGAACGCACCAGACCCAGAATAGGATTACCAATTACCGGATAACCCGCAATTGTGAACACATGTGAATGATCTGCGGTGACCAAAATAAGCGTGTCTTCGTCATCTGTGAGTTCATCAATCGCAGCAACCATACCTGCAAGTTCCTGAGTTTCACTTAGTGCTCGAAATGCGTTTGATGCATGGTGAGCATGATCAATCCTTCCGGATTCGATCATCAAGAAATACCCTTTATCCCGTGCCGCCAGATTTTTTACAGCGAATGTTGCAAGTTCGGTCAATCCGGGTTCCTTCGCGTTGTCGCGGCTAGTTTCGAAGGATAGATGCGAATCTTTAAACAGTCCCAATACTTGCTGCTTTGCCTCCGGTGCCAGTGCACGAAGTTCGGCGGCGTTCTTAACAAAGACATGGCGGTCACTTTTTCCATTCCATGCAGTGATTAAATTCTCTCCATCCTCACGCCGTCCACCATCGTCTTCTTTGGGGGTAAAACTTCGTTTTCCGCCACCTAACACAACGTCCAGTCCGTCACCTTTGTCGTACCGGACTAACTGTGCAGCAAGATCGGTGCATCCTCGAGAGCTCCCTTTTTCACCCATATCGGCGTCAGTTTCCCAATCGCGACTAAAGGCATGACCATAGACGGCAGCTGGAGTTGCATGTGTGATGCGTGCCGTTGAAACAATTCCTGTAGACATCCCAGCTATTTCTATCAAATCGGCAATCAATGTGGGCGGCTCACCCTCACCTTCGGCGCAGCCAGCAAAAAGGGCATCGGGTTGAACACTGATTTTGTTTAACTGGGTCTTTAGGCCCGTGTTCATTGCACTCGCTGTTCCGGCGGAGTCGGCGACTTGGGCGTCAAGATTATATGTTTTGACCAAAGACACATTGGGAAAATTTTCAAATGACAACACATTGTCTTCTCCGCTCATACCCTTTGATTGCCCATCAAATATACGAGCGGCTGTTATGGTTGAAATACCCATGCCATCGCCGATAATCAGAATCACGTTTTTGGCCTTGGGCGGCGGTTGAGCTACGGCAAGTTTCGGCGTTGATGCGGTTTGGCATGATGCCAGCGCGACCGAACAGAGGGCCAATGAAAACGACAGTATCACAGGTTTGAAGTTCATAACTTAATCCCAATATTATTCATTCTGCGTGGCGATGAAAAATTCCAAAATTGAGGAAACTGTTCATAATCCCTCCAGCCTTGCTCTTCGCCAATAATAGATTGCAAACAGCCAGATGATAATCCCGATCATCAAGCCATATTCATTGGCCCAAAATGCTGTGGTTTCGGTTTCAATGGTAATGGGGGTAAAAATCTGTTGAACATAGACGTTATTAGCACAGTGGATCGCCACAGCAGGCCAAATGTTTCCAGATTTGAAAGTGAAGTAGGTCATTATAATCGACATACCGACAATAATTATCGTGAAAAACGCTATGTGTCTCAACGCGTCGTTGCCCCCGTACGCAAAAATAATCGGGTAGTGCCATGCCGCCCAGATTAGGCCGCTGATGATCGCTACCCAGCCAAAGGAGTAGAGTTTTCTGAGCTCCCAAATCAAAAACCCCCTCCATCCTATTTCTTCGCCAATAATGGTGGCTGAAGCGTTCAGAACCCCGATCGTTGCAAGTAAGAAAATCATCAAGAGCATCGTGCCTTGTTGATTTGCTTCTTTCAATCCTAGCTCGTTAGCCCAACTTTCAATTGCCGGCTCGTTTAGAAAGCCGGCCAATCCCAGCGACCAAACCAGAAAATACGCCGCTGTGATGTACAAAACTGGCACAAAATAAGCTTGAAGGCCAAGCTTTCCAGTCCCCGCTTTCCAAGTGAGAACTGATAGTGAGCGCCCCTGAATTTTCCAGGTCACAAATGCAGCAACGGCGGGGCACCACATGAGTGCCCCAACATATAGATCAGAGGGACTCAGTGCGATTATTGCAAAATGTGCGACAATACTGAGACCAATTAAAATGAGCATGAATGTAAAAATTGTACTCCACGCATCGCGGCGGCTCGATTGAGTTTCATCTGTCATATTGTTTCGTCCAATCGGAGGGGGAAATTTGAATTTCAGTTCAACACTGATGTTCGGTGGAGGCCGGATTGCTTGTAAACGAGAGGATTTTTTGACGTCCGGTTACAACAATCCTACGTGTGTTATTTGTATAATACAGGGGAGTCAATGCTGTTGACTGTGCATTATGCAATGTCTGGACGTCTGATCGTTTTTTCCGGTTGAGTGAAATCAATCTTGAGTAGATCGAAGTGGAGAGCCTGGCACTTTGCGTTCGCCTCCTTTTAATGTCCTGTGTGGATGGCTCCCTCATTGCAAGGATTATTCGAGTGACTAGACCTAGGTTAGATACGGTCCTGTGTCCGGCCTGTTGATGTGGCGCAGATTATTTATCTAGCCACTGGCCCTGATGGTTTGCGCGAACACAGTCCCATTCCGCTTTTCGGACTATTGATGTCCTGGACACTAGTCGGGGTGTCTGTGTTCCCGGTCTAACCGGTGTGCCATCACTCTCATCGTCCTTGTAAACTGATTGCTCTACCTCCTTTGTTTTGTCGGTCGTTATTGTCGTCAGGTTATTGCTCTGGGCGTGAACGGTTCGTTCTTTGTAAGAACAGCCCAGATAATGCGTGCTGTCTTGTTCGCCATGGCAACGGTAGCAAGCCGGACAGGCTTGCGCTCAAGTATCGAGGCTGTTCCAAGGATCAACGCGATCAGGGTGCGTGCGGGCTGCTCTGACCCGTGATTACATCCCTACGACCAGTAGCTTGCGCAAGTACCGATCACCCATGCGCGATATCTTGCCAAGTCGCTCTTTACCGCCGCTGGACTTATTGAGCGGTGTCAGTCCTATCCAGGCGGCAAAGTCCCGTCCGCTCCTGAACTGGTGACCGCTTCCGATTGTGGCAACAATGGCCGAGGCATTGACCGGCCCGATGCCCGGGATAGTTTGCAACAACTTGATGCGATTATCACTCTTGGCAGCAGCGGCGATGGCCTGGTCCATTTTAATAACACGGGCATGGATGAACAGCAGCTGCTCGCACAACGAGCTTATGACCTCTTTGGCGACACCGGGTATATCCCGATCTTCACCTGCATCCATATCTCTGGCGAAGCTGCGGATAGCTTCGAGACTTTTGCCTATGGTGATACCAAACTCACCGATTAGGCCCCGTATCGTGTTGGAGAGCTGTGTTCGCTGCCCCACCATCATCTCCCTTGCCCGGTGTTGGCACAATATGGCCTGCTGATCGACGGACTTCATCTCGACAAAACGCATTGTCGGACGGGTGACAGCCTCGCATATGGCTTCGGCATCTGCTGCATCTGATTTACCGCGTTTGACATAGGGCTTCACATAAGCAGGTGGCATCAGCTTCACACTATGTCCCAGCCCCGTTAACTCGCGTGCCCAGTAATGAGCGCTACTGCATGCTTCCATGCCAACCAGACACGGCTCCAGCTTTGCAAAGAAAGCTAGTATCTGCGCTCGCCGCAACGGCTTGTTAAAGGCGACACTTGCGTCTTCCCTAACGCCGTGGACTTGAAAAATGTTCTTGGCCAGATCAAGGCCGATTGTGGTAATATGCATATGGGTGGCTCCTTGTGTTCGCAGTTTACGATAACAACTGCATTATGGCGCATTGCGACGCCGAGATCAGGAGCCATCCACACCATCCGCTGTCGGGTGCGATTTCAACTGGTGGACGCAACACTTTAATCTTTAGATTTGAAGATGGAGTGTTGGATATGAAGCAGAGACGACGGATATATTTTAGCGATGCGCAGAAGCAGGAGATATGGGATCGCTGGCAGCGCGGGGAATCGATGAGTTCGATTGGTCGGGGTTTTGATCGGGATTCATCTTCGATCTATCCGTTGCTCTCTTTCGCGTGGGCGGCATTCGCCCACCGACGCGCAGGCGGTCGAGATTGGCGCTTACTCTTGCTGAGCGCGAAGAGATTTCAAGAGGCCTGACTGCCTGTCTGTCGATGCGATCCATAGCTCGGCGGCTTGAGCGTTCACCCTCGACCATCAGCCGTGAGGTCAAGCGCAATGGCGGGTCCAGTCACTACCGGGCTGCCAGTTCTGATCAATCGGCATGGGATCGTTCAAGGCGGCCCAAGCTATGCAAGCTCGCTTGCAATTCCTCTTTGTGCCAAACAGTAGCAGGCAAGCTACAGCGTCACTGGTCACCAGAACAGATCGCTGGCTGGCTCAAGCTAGAATATCCAGGAGAAGAGCATAATCAGGTGTCACACGAAACGATCTACAAAAGCCTGTATGTGCAGGCACGCGGTGTCTTGAAGAAAGAGCTGCTCGCGCATCTGAGAGCCAAACGCACGATCCGGCGTTCCCGCCATGCCAGCTTGAAACGGGACGGTGTGGGCCAGATCAAGGATGCCGTGTCGATCAGTGAGCGACCTGCGTGCGTGGAAGACCGGGCAGTTCCGGGCCACTGGGAAGGTGATCTGATCGCTGGATCAAACGGTAGCTATATTGCAACACTGGTGGAGCGCCACACCCGTTACGTGATGCTGGCAAAGGTGGCAAACAAGGATACAAGCAGCGTCGTCTCCGCGCTCATCAAACAGTCCCGCAAGCTGCCAAGTGAACTCTATAAATCCCTGACATGGGACAGGGGCAAGGAACTTGCCGATCACAAACGCTTCAAGCTAGCGACCAATGCAGATGTTTACTTCTGTGATCCGCACAGTCCATGGCAGCGCGGCTCTAACGAAAATACCAACAGACTGCGGCGGCAATACTTCCCAAAAGGCACCGATCTATCAGTCCATAGCCAGGCCAAACTTAATGCGGTAGCAAGGGAACTTAACGAGCGTCCCAGAAAGACCCTCAGTTATGAAACGCCTGCCGAGCGGTTCGGGGCATGTGTTGCGTCCACCGGTTGAAATCGCACGCAAAAGCGGACACTAGCTTATTCAATCTATCTAACAGAAATCTGAAAGTGCTTTTAGAAACAATGCTGTTCAGGGTGTGCTGATGTGATATCGCTGCGACCAGAGTTTTTAGGGAATTATGATCCAAATGGAACAATTGGCACAAAAAGCAAAACGGAGATTTAGTCCGGCAATCCGGCGCTCCATGATACTTGATAGTGCGGCAGAGCTGATTTCAGCAAACGGGCTGTCCAAGCTATCAATGGAAGCTATTGGGCAGAAGGCGGATGTCAGCAAATCGCTGATGTATAAGTATTTTGACAGCCTCTCCGATCTTTTGAAAGAGTTGCTGAAACGTGAACTTACCATACGTTGGAAACGTCAAGTGGCCGTGGCTGAAAAAGCTACTACGTTTGAAGAGCTGGTTCGCGGTACAACGCATGTTTATCTCAGCTTTATCGCCGAGCGCGGCCTGATCATTGAACCTCTGCTCGCTGACCCTTCGATTGCGAAACTATATCATCCGGCCCGCTATAATCGTGAAGTGGCCGTAAAATATTTCACTGATATTGTGGTCAAAAATTTCGATATGCCCCCGGAAATTGCTAGAGCAGTGACCGATATATCGTTAGGCATACCCGCGTCAGCCGGAGAATATCTGTTACGTGGTGAAATGGATCTGGAGGAGTTAGAAGATATAACGGTTTCGATGATGATCGGGACATATACGATGGCCCGCTTTGATTATTTCACACGGAAGAAAAAGCTGGAAAGATAAGTCCTGTTATCGCACGACTGGTGTTTCTGTTGCTTTTTCGGATATCAGTTTCTCTATCGCCTGCGTCACTTTTCCGATCTTTCTACATGAGGCCAATGGCCCACACCGGGCAGTGAAAGCACCTGGATATCATCTGAATATTCTTGTGTTGTCTCCGCATATTCTTTCGTAAAGACGCGATCATCCTGACCCCAGATAATTTGCGCGGGCATGGTCAGACGCGCCTTTCGATTGGGCCAGAAATCGGCATCCTTGATGGCATTGAAAGAAGGAATATTAGCACGATACCAATTGATATGGGCATCTATCCGCTTGGGTTTGCCGGTGGCTTCACGGAACAATTCGGCCTCTTCCGGGGTTAGAAGGTCCTGTTTTAATAAGGACTCATACACGCCCGTCCAAACCCTTCGATCAGCGCCTATAGCAACGATCAGTACAGGGTTGGCCTGTTTCAGGCGTTCGATATAGGCTGAAGTCCGCCGCGCCGAACTATCACGCTGCATCAGATTCAACAGCACATTTTGTGGCGGCGCACTCAATCCCGTTACGCTCGCAACGCGATCTGGATAGCGCTGGGCAAAGCCAAATGCGAATGTCGAGCCCCAGTCATGGCCGACAATATGGATTTTGCCGCCATCCAGATGATCGATCAGCGCATCAAGATGAGCAGACATATTTTCCAACTTGTAAGCTCCGACGTCCTGCGGCGCATCCGATTTGCCTGCACCCAGACCATCAATGGCAACAACGCGATAATTGTCCTTCAACGCGTCCATCTGCCGAATGAAAGAAAACCAATAGGACGGAAATCCGTGCAGAAAGAGGACAAGCTCGCCTTCGCCTGCCTCGACATAGTGCAATGTGCGTCCATCATGCTCGAAATAGGAACTGCTATAAGATGCGCCCTTGCCGGCCATATTGGCATGTACAACTGCGGGGTCTGGTTCAGAAACGTCAGCAGATACCGGTATCTTCACCCATATCACAGCGAAGAAGGCCAGGATTAAGAAGCTAGCAGTCAGAAAAAGGCTGATCCGTTTAAGCGTTGGTATCATTCTTCCCAAAATCTCTTTCCAGACAACGCAACTATCTTCGCAGACCTTTCTGCAACGCTTAAAAAAATAGCCCGGCGCATGAAGTGCCGGGCTATCTTAGGAGAGAAGCTATTTTCTAGTCATCAAAAGCGGATAGTAGCTTCCACACCATAGGTGCGTGGTTCCAATATCACGACTTCTCTGAAACGCCCGACAAGGCGACCTGCAGGTAAAACGCGCGTGATATCGTCATTGTTGAACAGGTTTTTCACATAGCCGCGGATTTCCCAATCACCGCCATCGGGTGCAAGCAGCAGCTTGAGATCGGTCTGGCTATAGCCATCAAATATATCAATCGGCTTGCTGAAGATGGAGCTTGCAAACTCGCTCTGCAGATAATGGTCGATCCGCGGCGTTAACGTCCAATCGCCCATCGGAATTTCATATTGAGCGCCAATTGCGATCTTGACGTCGGGTGAGAAAGGCAGGGCATTGCCATCAACATCCTTCACTACGCCTGCGGCTGTTATTTCTGAAACCACAGTTCCTGGCGCAATGCCGAAAGGATCAGTCTCATCAATAGAGGCGAAGTCGTTTACCTTAGTGTTGAGATAGGAGAAGCTACCATCGATCTGGAAACGGCTGCTGGGCCGAAGACCGAATTCTGCTTCGACACCCCAGATTGTAGCGTCCGTATTGATTGTCAAAGACGCAGTTGCGGTCGTCTGACCAATTTGCAGGTCTTTGTAATCATAATAGAAAGCTGAGACATTCGCGGTGAAACTACCATCTGTTGACGAACCCTTCAGGCCAACTTCAATGGCATTCAGGAATTCTGGATCAAAGCCCTGTGTCTCGACACCGACTTCACCGGGGTTGATGCCGCCAGCTTTATAACCACGCGAGGCACTGACATAAGCGAGCAGATCCGGTGTAATTTGATGATCCAGAACAATGCGTCCGGTCACTACACCCTTTTCAAACTCGCCAAAGGTAAAGTCTGGCAGGCTGCCATCGGCTTGCGGGTTCAGGAATATCTGGCGGGTCTGGATGGTTTTGTCATCATGCGAATAGCGCAGGCCACCGGTCAGGCGGGTGTCATCAGACAGGTCGAAATAGACCTCACCAAAAATACCGAAACTTTTCGTTTTCACGGGATTAGATTCGGTTATCAATGAAGCGAACGCATCCGGAAAACCAAGCTGTTGTTGACGGGCTGCGATTGTAACATGGGTGAAATTGGCTGAACCGGAACTGCGGCGATTGTAATAGTTGCCACCGACAATGAAGTTTAGCGGCCCCGCAAAATCAGATGCTAGTCGTAACTCCTGATAATATTCGCGTGCTTCGCTCTCATCGCGGCGACCGGCCAGGATCATTTCCGTGGTTATCGGATTGCCATTGGCAAAGAAGTCGAAGGTTATCGGACCCGTCAGGCCCTGCGATGGAACGAAGCGATCGAAATCCTTGAACAAACCGCGCTCAATTTCCTGATAACCACTTAGCGACGTAAGGCTAAGGTCACCAAAATCATGCGTGATTTCGAGCGAAGCGCTCCATTCTTCAACAAAATAGGTAGGATCGACATCCTCGTTGACCAGCCGGGTGTCCGCAGGATTGACGCTGTTCGCGTAATAATCGACCGCCGCTGGCCCGAAGCCGGTTGCAATAACCCCGGTTACAGCGCCCAATGTATTGAAGAGTGTACCGCGTGAGTCTGGCGTTCCAAAGCCAACCTGGAGAGGGGAACAGCCAAGCACTGCATCTTTTTCGCACAAGACCTTGGTCCGGGCCTGGCGCCGGTCGTCTTCTTTGAAATAGGAAACAACCAAGTCTGCGCGTGTGTCGCCAAATTCAAGCTTGGTGCTGCTGCGCAGTCCAAACATCTCGCGATCATCAACGTCGTTGCCGGTAAAGAGGTTGGTGGCATAGCCATCCCGGTCGAGAAAAAAGCCTGCGACGCGGGTCGATAGTCCGTCCGTGATCGGCAGGTTGATGGCGCCGCGCAATTTGATCGAATTGAAATTGCCGTAGCCAGCGGTGACATAGCCTTCAAATTCGTCGGTGGCCTTTTGCGTAATTACGTTGAGCACCCCAGCGGTCGTGTTGCGACCATAGAGCGTGCCTTGCGGACCACGCAGCACTTCGATCCGCTCTAGATCATAATATTCCGCCTCGGTGGCAGCAGATCCGAGATATACTCCATTCACATGGTAGCCGAGGCCGGATTCTGAAGTCGCCGAAATTGCAAGATCACCAACGCCGCGCAAAGAGGCGCCGAATATGTCAATCGTCAGATTAGGGACGGAAAAACTGAGATCGACCGCATCGTCCACGACCTTATTTTCAAGTGTCCCGCTATCGAAAGCAGAAATGGCGATCGGAACGTTTTGAATGTCCTGAGATCTTTTTTGTGCGGTAACGATAATGATATTGTCATCAGCGCTTTCTGCATCTTGATCCTGCGCAAAGGCGACACTGCCCGTACTGGCAAGCGCGATTGCAGCAACAGATGCTGCGAGCCTGCTTTGGATGGGCGCGTTGAAACGAGCTTTCGGCATTTTATCCTCCCTCAATATCTATTTTTAGCTGGACTTTATGTCCATTTATTATTCTCATATAACCTAAATAGGTGTTTTGAAAACCATTAATTTGACTTTTCATATAATTAAGGTTTAGAAGAATGCGAGAATCAGGCATCACATCTACGGTCCGCAGTGCATTAGAATGCTGAAATACCGAGGTTATATGGCTGAACTGGCTGTCCAGATGCAGCCACAGCGAGAGGGTCGACATGAATAGAAATCTAATAGGTCTGGGCGCGGTATTTTTGCTCGCAGCATGTGGCGGCCGGTCAGCTGGCGAGCCTGTGCCTCCCGATTCGATCATTACCGGCGTAAACTATGTTGGTGCATCCGTGAGCGATCTTGAACAGACAGCTGAACTATATAGCAGCGCGGTCGATCTGCAGCCTGCCGATCAATCCGAAATCGCTGACAATCCTGTCTTTGATATATTGGCGGGCCGAACCGGTATTTCGGCACAGACACAGATGATGCGCAGCATAAATGCACAAGTTCGCTTCATGCAATTCGCCAATCCATCTGCTGAAGCACAGGCGACACAGCAGATGGACGTACAGGGTCCTGGTATTGCCCATGTCTGCTATCAGGTTGATCAGAAAACGCAGGCCTATCAAAAACTTTTGGCAGGTGGTGCCAAGCATATCGGCAACAAAGACATGGTGCACCTCAATCCGCAAAACCCGGTCTATTATGCTTATGCGCGCGATTTCGATGGTCTGATTGCCGAGATCGAACATGTGGATATTGCAAAACTGGAACTGCCGACACCGCCCAAAAATCAATATCGCGTGCGGCATGTATCGCTGGCTACGCCCGATATCGACCGTTTGGTGGATTTCTACACGGCGTTTCTCAATCAGCCTGGCCCGCGCCGGGTCGGGCGATGGATGACCGTGTCGGGGGAGAAAGTAGACCAGGTATCAGGATTGCCCGGCAGTGAGTTGGAAATGGCCTGGTTCCAGATCCGCAATTTGGAACTGGAAATGTTCCAATATCACAGCCATCCAACGAAAGACTTGGAAGAGCCACGTCCGGTTGATGCGCTTGGCTATAATATGATTGTATTTGATGTCTCCGATATCGATGCGGCACGCAATCGGTTGGTTGATGCCGGCGGCACGATAGTATCGGAACCGGCCCCGATGGACGGCGGGCAGATCATGTTTGGCCGTGACCCTGACGGCAATCTCCTAGGCTTACAAGCGGTAGCCAAGGACAGCGTTTTTTCTTCCCAGAATTTTAAAGATAACGGAACTTAGGAGTAATTATGTTCGATTTAACCGGCGACGTTGCTGTCGTCACGGGCGGTAATGGCGGCCTTGGCCTCGCCTTTTGTCGCGGTCTGGTAAAGCAAGGTTCCAAGGTCGCAATATGGGGACGAAACGCAGAAAAAAATGCCGTTGCGGCCGCCGAATTGCGGGATATGGGCGGCGATGTTGAAGCCTTCGCCTGTGATGTGACAGATGAAAGTCAGATTGACGTGGCATTCGGCCAAACACTGGCGCGATTTGAAAAAGTCGACAGCTGTTTTGCCAATGCGGGCGGCGGTGGATATCGTGGCCCTTCGCACATGACTGACCGGCAGGTGTGGCTCGACACGATCGACCTGAACTTGATGAGCGTCGTGCAGACCTGGAAACCGGTTACGGCCCATCTCCTGGAACGAAAGGCGCCGGGACGGTTGATTGTTACCTCTTCGGTGGCTGGTCTTGTCGGCACCGGGGGTGCTGCCGGATATTCGACCACCAAAGCTGCCGTTCTGGGGCTAGTGCGCGCACTGGCTGTTGAGCTTGGTCAAGCGGGCATAAGGGTAAATGCGATACTGCCTGGCTACATCGAAACCGAAATGTCACTCGATACACCGCAGGCTTTCAAGGACGGCGCGCGCAGGCGAGCCGCGATTGGCCGGATCGGGAAGCTTGAAGACATGGAGGGTATTGCCGCTTTCCTGGCCTCCCGCGAAAATGATTTTATGACCGGCCAAAATGTCGTCATGGATGGGGGACATTCCATCTTCCCGCTATAGGGATGATCAACAATTGGACCAAAAACCAACAGGAAATCTCAAATGAAATTCTCTAAGATCATGCACTGGGTTTTTATTGTTCTGCTTTGGTTAATTGGTCTGACCTTGACTTTATTGGGGGGCTTCCTCGTCTATCTGGGGGGCAGCTTCTATTATGTTCTCGCTGGTATCGCGACGATTGCTGTTGCCATATTTGCGCAAAAACGAAGCAACAAAGCACCTAAACTCTATGCTGCCATATTGGGTGTTACGCTCATCTGGTCACTCTTTGAAGCCGAGCTGCACTTCCTCGCCCTTTTGCCCCGGCTCGCTACTTGGCTGGTCGTTGGGCTATGGTTTCTGACACCGTGGTACCGCCGCTCCCTTTTGGTTGATGCAGAAGACGATAGACTAGCACCGTCAAATCGCTGGTGGATTGGCGCCCCTAGCTTGGCAGCGGTTGCGGCGCTGCTGCTCGCATCCATGCAAGGCTATATCCAAAATGGGACGGGGACCGTCCGGGAAGCGAATGCCACCAATGCTGTTTCTGACTGGCGTCATTATGGCAATGATGCTGGCGGCACCCGCTTTGCGCAGCTGACCGATATCAATACCGATACTGTCGGCGGTTTGAAAGAAGCATGGCGTTATCGCACCGGAGTGGAGGAGGATTTCAAAGCCACGCCGCTTAATGTCAACGGCATGCTCTACATCTGCGCGGCACTCAATGTGGTCATTGCGATAGACGATAGCACCGGCGAGGAGATATGGCGCTTTGAACCCGGCCTGGAGCCGCCAGCTACGCATCAATATGCCAAAACCTGCCGGGGGCTCGGTTATTATGAAGCGGGTGAAGAATATGAAGGTCAGTGCGCGAAGCGCATTGTAACAGCGACTGTTAATGCAAGCATGATTGCAGTTGATGCGATGACCGGACAGCTCTGCAGCGATTTCGGTGAAAATGGGATTGTCGACTTGCGGAAGGGAATGGGCGACCATCCGGTTGGCGACTATTATCATACATCGCCGCCACTGATCGCTGGCGACAATCTGGTCGTCGGTGGTCTAGTAAATGACTCCCAGAATCTTGGCCTCCCATCTGGCGTGGTCAGGGCCTATAACGCGATCACCGGTGATTTTGCCTGGGCATGGGATATGGGCAATTCCGACCAGCGCGGCGAACCAGCCGAAGGTGAAACCTACACATTGGGAACACCGAATGTCTGGTCGATCATGAGCTACGATCCGGAGTTGAACCTGATCTACGCACCCACAGGAAATGCAGCGCCCGACTATTTTGGCGGCGCACGCCGTGAATTTGATGATGAATGGTCTTCAGCCGTGGTCGCGATAGATGCGGCGAGCGGCGAACCGCGCTGGAAATATCAAACCGTGCATCACGATGTCTGGGACTATGATGTCCCCGCACAGCCGGTGCTGGTGGATGTGACCAAGGATGGAAAGAAAGTCCCATCGGTCGCGGTACCAACCAAAATGGGCGACATCTTCCTACTCGACCGGCGCAATGGCGAGCCGGTGCATCCCATTCCGGAAAAACCGGCACCACAGGGCGCGGTTGATGGCGAATATCTGTCTGCTACCCAGCCTGCCTCCCCGCTCCCCAATTTTCATCCTTATCGTTATGAAAAAGATATGTGGGGCCTGACGCCGATTGACCAGTTGGTCTGCCGGATCGAATATCGCACCATGCGTTATGAAGGCATGTATACCCCGCCAACACAGCCCACCGGACTAACCAATACCGGAACCATGCTTTACCCGGGTAACTTTGGCGGATTTAACTGGGGCAGTGTCTCCGTTGATGCCGATAACGGCTTGTTAATTGCCGCACCCATGCTCCTCGCTCACCGTTTGATACTGGTAACACCGGAACAAGTGGCAGAATCGGGCCCCCTCGGAGGCCTGTTGCTGGGTAAAGACCATCCGGCCGTTCGCATGGACCCGGATGGACCTATGCCCAAAATGGGGGGGCCGGATGCGGACAATCCCTTTGATCATCGCCGGATCAAGTTTTTTGGCTTGCCTATGCCCTTCATGTCGCGGCTCGGCACACAAGTCCCCTGTTTCGAACCACCATGGTCACGCATTGCGGTCATGGACCTGAACACAAAGGAACTGCTCTGGAGCAGACCCGCCGGTGATATGAGCGATTCAGGTCCGTTCAATCTACGCTCCGGTATTCCCTATGATGTCGGCACCGCAATCCGCGCAGGTACGTTGACGACACGCGGTGGTCTGACTTTCCTGAGCTCAACCATGGACAGCAAGGTCCGGGCGTTTGATATTCGCACCGGTGAAGAAAAATGGAAAGCAGATCTGCCCGGCAACGGACAATCAACACCTATGTCTTACCTTTCGGAAAAAGACGGTAAGCAATATCTGATTGTTACGGTCCCCAACCCTACCTGGAGATACCCCAGAGATCCTGCGACAAACCAATATCTCGATTCACAGGATGTTCGAGACGGCAAAGGCGGTTATGTGATTGCCTATGCATTGGAGAATGATTGAACCTGAACCATGGCCCGTTTTTAGCAAATCCTAGTGTCCGCTTCTCTCCGCAGTCTATGTTTGTAGCTGCATGCATGTATAAGACCGGTTAGGAGAGTGCCTTGCTTTCGGGCGCGCTTTTATTGGCGCAACGGACATAAACGGCATCATCCCCATACCAACGTCCAGATGAGGACGCTTCTTCCATTGGTTTGGTCAGGTTTGTGTCATGCATTTACCTCCTGATCATTCCATTGGAACTGTGTACCGTCCATCCACATACGGTGGAGGATGACAGCAAGTTTGCGAGCGACAGCAACAGTGGCGCGTCGTCGCCCTTTGGTTTTGATGAGGCGCAGGCCCCATGCCTTGAGCTGTGACATGGTACGCGTCCGGGTGAGCAATGAGTGCGCCGCTGAGTAGAGCGCCGAGCGGACATCTGCGTCACCGGCTTTGGATATGCGCCCCTGGTTATCGCTTTCGCCAGATTGGAACCGGCGCGGTGTTAATCCGAAGTGCGCGCCGACAATCCGCGAGGATGTAAACCGCGGCGGATCATCAACGGCTGCTTTGAAGTGAAGGGCCGTCACCGTGCCAACACCGGGAGCCGTCATCAGCAGCATGCAGACCGGGTCTTGGGAAGCGACCAGCTTCACGCGTTTATCCAACTCCTGATAGCTGGTCAGTAGCACCTGTTGTGCATCCAGCATTGGCAGGAGCGCAAAGGCAAGTGCTTCATCTGCTTCAATGATCGGTCTCACCGTTTCTGCAAAGCGATGATGGGCCAGTGTAGATGGAAGGCGCAGACCAAACACCTTAAGCAGGCCGCGTATT
>CANMVC010000009.1 GCA_947501325.1 uncultured Sphingomonadaceae bacterium
TTTATGCCAGGCGAAGACATGCCCGCATCGGGGGCGCAGGCACTTCCGCTTCAGGGTGTGTGACCCCGTGTGACCCTATATGAACCGCGCGCATCGCTCGACCCCGTCAGGCCCATGATGGAACGGTCATAACGAACGGGCAAATATCAGAACACAAGTCTTTCACGCGCGTCATCAGCCTGATAGAGCGAGCATCATGACCCATGATCCTTTCCCCCTGTTCGACAGCTGGTTCGCGGAAGCCCGCGAGACCGAGCTTAATGATAGCAACGCGATGACCATCGCAACCGCCGATGCGAGCGGTCAGCCCTCTGCGCGCATGGTATTGTTAAAAGGCCATGATCGCGACGGCTTTGTGTTCTACACCAATCAGGAAAGCCGCAAGGCCGCCGATATCGCCGCCAATCCGCAGGCTGCGATATTATTCCACTGGAAAAGCCTGCGCCGGCAGATCCGCATAGAAGGGCCGCTCTCGACCGTTTCCGACGAGACGGCGGACGCCTATTTTGCGACGCGCAGCCGGGATTCGCAGCTGGGTGCCTGGGCGTCCGATCAATCGCGGCCGCTGGACAAGCGCGCGACGTTTGAAGCGCGCTATGACGAGATGAAAGCGCATTTTGAACGCAAGGATGTTACGCGTCCGCCGCATTGGTCGGGCTATCGATTGACGCCGCAGCGCTTTGAATTCTGGCAGGACCGCGAACACAGGCTGCACGAACGCCGCGTTTTTGTGCGGGGCGGTGCCGGTAATGGTAATGATTGGACGGAAGGAATGCTCTACCCATGACGCAGGAAAATGGAATCTTACCCTATTATCATGTCGATGCCTTTGCTGAGCGGCCCTTTACCGGCAATCAGGCCGCGGTGATGCCGCTGGAAAGCTGGCTTGATGATGCGGTGCTGCAGGCGATTGGCGAAGAGAATAATTTTGCCGAAACCGCCTTTTATCTGCCCGACGCCACAGGCGAGGCGGATTATGAGCTACGCTGGTTCACGCCGACGATAGAAATTGCGCTATGCGGCCACGCGACTTTGGCGAGCGGGCATATCATCCTGTCGCAGCAGCCGGAGCGGGAGAAGGTGACTTTTCGCACCCGCAAGGCCGGCGTGCTGACCATGGTTCGGGATGGCGATGGCTATGCGCTGGAGCTGCCCGCCTATCCGCCGTCTCCCAAAGAGCGGCCCGATATTGTCGAGATGATCGGCGGGTCGCCGGTCGAGACGCAATTTCATGAAGGGCGCTATAATGTGATCCGCTATGCAACCGCGGACGAGGTGCTGGCGCTCAAGCCGGATTTGAAGGCTTTGGGGGCTTTGGGCAATGAACAGTTTATCTGCACAGCACCGGGCACCGATACCGATGCGCTGAGCCGGGTCTTTGTGCCCGGTGGCGGGGTCGACGAGGACAGCGTGACGGGATCGGCCCATGCCGTGCTGACGCCTTATTGGGCGAAACATCTGGGCCGCGACAGGTTTACCGCTTATCAGGCCAGTGGTCGCGGCGGCTATGTCGACTGCCGGCTGGATGGCGAAAAAGCCTGGCTGGGCGGCAAATGTGTGACGGTGGTGGAGGGGTTGTTCCGGTTGTAGTTTTGACCAGCGGGTTGGCCACCCCGCTCATGCTGAGCCTGTCGAAGCATCGTGGCAAAAAGACCCTTCGACAAGCTCAGGGTGAGCGGAGAAGGGGGCTATTGAACCGGGAACATCGCCATGATCCGGCCCATCTGATCGCTCATCGGGCCCAGCACGTCATCCTGTGTCTTGCCGAGCCGGACGACCGTCAGCTTCTGTTCCGGCGAGACGATGATCTGCTGCCCCAGATGGCCCAGCGCCGCGAACACCGTGTCGGGCGCCATGTCGGGGAAGAGCACTTGGTTACGGCCTTCGGGTCGCCGCTTGTTGAGCCAGATATGACCGCCATAAGCGGGATCATTGGCAGAGGAGCTACGCATGAACTTGACCCAGCTGACCGGCAGATGCTGCGCCCCCCTGCGCGCGCCGTTGTTGCGGAGGAACTCTCCGAATGTCGCATAGTCGCGGGCGGTGGACTGAATGATGCTGCCACCGAGGAAGGTGCCATTGGCATCGAACTCGAAATAGGTGCTCTCCATGCCCAGCGGTTCGAGCAGACGGCCGCGAATGAAGCGCATGGCGGTGTCGCGGCGCACCTTCGGGTCGGTGCTGTTGGTCAGGGTGCGGGTGATGATGTCGGCCAGGATCATGCTGGTGGCGGTGCTATATTCGAACTTTGCGCCGGGCTCTGCTTCCATCGGCCGGGCTTCGGCATAGCCGGCCATATCACCGGCGCCCGAAAGGAACAGCATCTGCTGGGTATCGGCTTCGTAAAGGGTTTTGCCGCCTTCCTCGCCGACCTCGGTATGGTCGAGGCCAGAGGACATGTGCAGCAGTTGCCGCAGGGTGATATCGCCGCGCGGGTCGCCGGGCCGCTGCCAGTCGGGGACGGGGGCAGGGTCGTCGAGCACCAGCCGGCCATCCGCGACGAGAAAGCCGATCAGCGCGCCGGTAAAGGATTTCGCCATCGACCAGCTGATGAAGCGGGTGTCCTCGTCATAGCCTTCGCCATAGCGTTCGGCGATGATCTCTCCGCGATGCATGATCAGCAGGGCGCGGGTCTCGGCCATGGCGGGGTCGTCGAACAGGGGCGAGATGGCGGCATCCAGCCGGGCTTTCGGAATCGGGCTGGCGTCGGATATATAGGCCAGCTCTTCGGCGGTCTTGGGCGGCGGTGCTGCCGGTTCATCACTGGCAGCGCAGCCAGCAAGGGCGAAAGCGAGAAAGGACAGGGCAGTGATTTTGATCTTGTGCATGGACATCCGTTGCACCAATAAGACCAGCTATGGCAACCGTAAATGATAATCCCGAAACCGCTTCCAAGACACAAAGCCGTAAAGGCCGCATCGCGCTATATATATTGGCCCTGTTCGTGCTGATATTGGCGGCTGTCTTTGCGTATAATTACAGCTTCATCAAAGGGCAGCTCGGCATCGGTACCGCCTATGGAGCGCGTGTTGCCTGTTCCTGCCACTATGTTGGTGGCCGCGATCTGGCCGACTGCGAGAAGGATTTTGAGCCGGGCATGGAAGTCATCGGTTTGTCGATGGATGACGAAAAGCGCCGGGTAACCGCTTCGGTACCGCTGCTCGCGTCCGCTACGGCCGAGTTTCGCGAAGGCTGGGGCTGCGTGATGCTGACGGAGGCCGAAGCCGACTAAGCGATCATGCCGTCGCTGCTGCCAGCCATTGCTGGGAAACGGCTCCGGTTTTTTCGATCCATCCGCCGCCTAGCACCCGATCCTTATGATAGAAGACCGCAGCCTGACCGGGGGACACGCCATATTCCGGATTGTGGAATTGCAGCTTGTCGCCTTCAAGCCGGGCATGAGTCGGTTTGGCCATGGAGCGGACCTTCACCTGCATCGGGCCTTCAAAATCGCCGCCAATCCAGTTGATGTCGCGCAGCGTTGCCGATGCAACAGCGAGCGCCTGTCTAGGTCCGACAAAGACACGTTTGGTCTCCGGTTCCAGGCGGATCACATAAAGGGGTTCGGCCTGCCCGCCAATTTCAAGACCTTTACGCTGGCCCACAGTATAATGGATCAGGCCCTTGTGTCGGCCCATGACGGTGCCGTCGATATGAACAATCTCGCCATCATCATCGGCATCGGGACGAAGCTTGCGGACAACTTTGGCATAGTCTCCATCGGGCACGAAGCAGATATCCTGACTATCCGGTTTGAAGGCGACGGCGAGGCCCATGTCCTTGGCGATCTCGCGAACGTCATCCTTCGGCATGTCGCCCAGCGGAAAGCGCAGATAGTCGAGCTGGTCCTGTGTCGTTGCAAACAGGAAGTAACTCTGGTCCCGGGCAGGATCCATGGCGCGATGCAATTCAGAGCCATTGTCGCCCATGACACGGCGAACATAGTGGCCCGTTGCCAGACAGTCCGCACCCAGTTCGCGGGAGAGGTTTAAGAGGTCTGTGAACTTCACCCCCATATTGCACTGGACACAGGGGATCGGTGTTCGCCCGGCCATATATTCATCGGCGAACACATCCATGACCGATTCCTGAAAGCGGCTGGCATGATCAAAAACATAGTGGGCGATGCCCAGCTTCTCGGCCACGGCCCGCGCATCTCGGATATCCTGACCGGCACAGCAGCTGCCGGCGCGGCCAACAGCTTCGCCATGATCATAGAGCTGCAAGGTAATGCCAATCGTCTCTGCACCGGTTCGCGCAGCCAATGCCGCGACGACGCTGGAGTCGACGCCGCCGGACATCGCAACGACGATGCGCTTGCCGGTCAGATCGTCCCCGAGCTGAAATTCACTATTGATTCGGTCAGTCATAATGTCACGTCCCTTAACGATGAACCGCGTGAAGCGCCAGTTTTGTTGAAAAACGAAGCCAAAACACTGGGTCTCACCCTGCTATGGTTCATATTGGGACGAAAAGACGAATTGGAAGGAAGGTTTGCTTAACCAGTCCTAAGACCGTGTGAACATCGCCTTTACGGATGTTTATATCTTCGTTGCTAGAAGCCTCTTCATGGAAATGAACTTCCCTCACAAGAGTCTGACACAGACCAGTGCCGATACGGATGCACCAGCAGGCAGCGCGCATGACGCGCTGATTGCGCATGCGATCGCGCGTCAGACTCTTTCCCCTTCGGCGCGTGCATATATTGCACGGCGGAACGGTTCTGCTGCAAAGCCGAGCTATCCCAGCCGAGGGCCGGTGGGAGATCGGATCAAGTTTTTCGCCGGGGAGCTTCCAGAACGAAGCCTGCTTGTGAAGAGCGCATGCATTTTTGAAAAAGGCCATTTCCGGCCCGATCTCTTGCGTGATGATATATCGGGTAAAGCGGGGCCAGAGTAATGGTGAACGCGTTCTTTACCTTGGTGATTTAGTAGTTTGAAAAACTCTATGTCTAAAGATGTAACAAGATTGGACGTAGATATTAATGCCGGAAGGCTAATTTTGAGGGTAGTATGATCGAGAACCAAACCATCAAGCCAGCACAAGTCGTAGGCCCATTGGGTGAGCCGCTAACTGTCGCTGATTTGCCAGCTCCGGGCACGACCCGATGGGTTGTGCGGCGCAAGGCGGAAGTCGTTGCTGCGGTAAATGGTGGATTATTGACCGTCGATGAGGTTTGTGATCGCTATAGTTTGTCGCTAGAAGAATTCGCATCGTGGCAGCGCGCCGTTGATCGTTCCGGTATGCCTGGTCTGCGCGTTACGCGGATCCAGCATTACCGTGATCTATATGAGCGTCAGCAGAAATATTAGGACTGGAAAAATCCACGCAAAAATGAAAAGGCCTCGAGGACGATTTCTCGGGGCCTTTTTTATCCTCTAGCTTCTGGCAACCTTTTGTATAGAATTACGTTTATCGGGAAGGGAAAACCATCCCGCAATAACCAGGAGGAAGACATGGGTATCATTATAGCATTAATCGTAGGCGGTATTGCCGGTTGGTTGGCCAGCATGGTCATGGGTCGTGACGCGTCTATGGGAATATTCTGGAACATCGTAGTCGGTATTATCGGGTCGGTAATCGGCAATTTCGTGGGTCAATATTTCGGATTCGGCGGCAGCATTCAAAGCTTTTCAATCATGGGATTGATTACGGCATTTGTTGGCGCGGTCGTTTTGTTGCTAATCCTCAATCTGATCCAGCGTGGACGTGTTCGCTAGTACGACAAATCAAAATAATTGTTGTAAATTAAAGGGCTGCCCCGACCGGGGCGGCCTTTCTCGTTAGAATATGTTGCGGAAATAGCACTTTCGCTACGTCTATGAGGTCAACGGCCAATGGGTGATTGTTCGGGCTTGTGGTAGCTGGTTTATTGATATAATACACCAAATATAAGATTTGCTGTTTTCCCTGATTTCTAGTGATTCTTTTGTATATTGCAGCGCAAAAACAAGATAAAGACTGGCTGACGAGTATTGATTATGAACTATGAATCGAAAATTTCGGGCGAAGACCTTGACGGTGCGACGATAGATGACCGTGAGGATCAAGCACGCAACAAAAAGCGTGTTGTGATTGTAGCAGCGGTCGCGGCGGCAATTATACTTGCCTATGTGGCTTATCAAATTTTGTCGGGCGGCGGGGACACTGCTGCTGCAGGGGCTGAAGATAGCCAGGCTCCGGCAGTGACCGTTGTGGTTCCTGGGCGGCAAGATGTTGTTCGGACGATCAACGCGACGGGTACTTTGGCGGCGCGCCGTGAAATTCCCGTTGGCGTTGTTGGTGATGGCGGCCGTGTAACGCAGGTCTATGTTGATGCCGGTGATTGGGTAAAGGCTGGTCAGGTCATGGCGAGCATTGATCGCTCGGTCCAGAATCAGCAAGTTGCACGTTTAGAAGCATCGGTGGCGTCGGCTAGAGCCGACCTCAATTTGGCGCAAGCCAATCTTGATCGTGCGGCGAAGCTGGTTGAGCGCGGGTTTATTTCCAAGGCCGACATTGACCGGCTGACCGCGACGCGAGACTCAAGTAGAGCCCAGCTTAGGGTTACTCAGGCACAGCTTGGGGAGACACGTGCCCGCAACAATTTCTTGAATATTGTTGCGCCAAAAGGTGGTCTGGTATTGGAGCGCAATGTTGAGGTTGGTCAAACGGTTAGTGCGGGCAGTGGTGTTTTGTTCCGTCTGGCACAAAATGGTGAAATGGAATTGCAAGCGCAGTTGAGCGAGAGTGATCTGGCCAATATCTCTGTTGGAGTGAGTACCGAAGTTATACCTGTCGGAACGAGCAAGGTATTGACCGGGCAAATCTGGCAGATTTCGCCAATGATAGATACCGATTCACGCCAAGGCATTGCAAAGGTTGCGCTAAGTTACGACCAAGCGCTTCGTCCGGGCGGCTTTGCGAGCACTCGCATAACAAGCGGAACTTCGCGCGCCGCTGTTCTGCCTGAATCTGCCGTGCAAAATGACAGCAAGGGCAGCTTCGTCTACATTGTAGACAAAGATAATAAGGTCGTTCGCAGAGATGTTGAAATTGGTTCGGTTTCTGCGGCTGGTTTGTCTATCGCGTCAGGTTTAAATGGGACCGAAAGGGTCGTCTTGAGGGCGGCGGGTTTCTTGAATCCTGGTCAAACGGTTAAACCCGTGATCGAAAAAGATAAGGCTGCGTAAGAACAGATATGAACCTCCGCAATATCTCCGCCTGGTCGACCCGTAATCCAGTTGTTCCACTTGTTCTGTTCACAGCATTGTTGCTGGCAGGCTTGTTGAGCTTCAACCGGATGGACGTGGTGAACAACCCCGATGTCGAATTTCCTGGCGTCAGCGTTGATATTTCACAACCGGGCGCAGCGCCGACAGAGATTGAAAACCAAATTACCCAGCGGATTGAGTCCGCTGTCCGCAGTATTAGCGGCGTTAAAAACATCATTTCCACTGCTAGTGAAGGCAGCAGCCGGACCTTCGTCGAGTTTGAAATCGGCACCGATGTCAATGATGCGGTTAATGAAGTAAAAAATGCCGTTGATCAGGCGCGCGGATCTTTGCCGGATGGCATATTGGAACCGCAAATTTCGAAAGTTGATGCCGTTGGCGGCCCTATCGCTTATTTCGCTGTTAAAGCCGACGATATGACTGTGGAGCAGCTGAGCTGGTTCGTCGACGATACCGTAGCGAAGAGTTTGCTGGCGGTGGAAGGTATGGCAGAAGTTGACCGATTTGGCGGCGTAGACCGAGAAATCCGGGTAATATTAAAACCAGACCGCATGCAGGCCCTTGGGGTCACCGCTAGTGAGATTAATGATGTCTTGCGTCGGGTTAACGTGAACGCAGCGGGTGGGCGCGCTGAAGTTGGCGGAACCCGGCAATCGGTTCGTGTGCTCGGGAATGCCGAAGACGCCTATGCTCTCTCACAGACGCAGATATCTCTCGGTAGCGGGCAGACCGTTAAATTGAGTGATGTTGCAGACGTCAATGACTCTTTTGGTGAGCGCAGCTCGATCAGTAAGGTCAAGGGCGTGGAGGTCGTGAATTTTTCCATGACACGTGCCCGGGGCGCTTCCGATGTGACGGTTTATGACAATGCTGTTGAAGTCATGGACCGGATAACAGAAGAGAATCCAGGGGTGGAATTTATCCGTCTCGGCAGTAGCGTGGACTACACGAAAACTCAGTATAAAAGCTCGATGGCAGCGATGGTAGAAGGCGCTCTGTTGGCCGTCGTGGTGGTATTTTTGTTCCTGCGGGATTGGCGTGCTACGCTCATTTCCGCCATTGCTATCCCGCTATCCGCAATCCCGACCTTCTGGTTCATGGATTTGCTGGGTTTCAACCTCAACTTTCTCTCTCTTTTAGCGCTGGGGCTTGTCGCAGGGGTTCTTGTTGACGACGCGATTGTGGAAATCGAGAACATCGTGCGACACATGCGCATGGGCAAATCTGCCTATCAGGCTTCGATTGATGCGGCGGATGAAATTGGTTTGGCTGTGGTTGCCACCTCTTTTTGTATCGTCGCTGTTTTTCTACCGGTTGGCCTGATGCCAGGCATTTCGGGACAGTTCTTCAAAAACTTCGGAATTACAGTCGTTATTTCCGTGTTGATGAGTCTGGCAGTTGCCCGGATGATCACGCCAATGGTCGCTGCCTATTTTTTAAAATCCAAAGGACATGCCGAACATGGCGAGGGCGTCTGGATGGACCGCTACATGCGATTGTTAAACTGGTGTTTGGACGAAACAGCGGCTCGAAAATATGCAGAGGGTGGTGGCATCGGCCGTCGTTTTGTCGCCAAATTTCTCGATCATCGTATCTGGTTGATGGGTATCGGACTTTTTGCCTTCGGTTTGACAGTTGTTCTGTTTGCTATCACACCAGCGCAGTTCCAGCCGACCATCAACGAAGATTCCAGCCGGGTTCAGATTGAAGTTGTACCTGGAACTACGCTCCAGCAAACTGAAATAATTGCCGACAAGGTTTCAGAGCTGATGTACGAGCAGCCGGAAGTGGAGCGCGCCTTGACTCGGGTGCGTGAAACCAATGCGACGGTTTTTGTAAATTACAAAACAGAGCGTGAGAAAACATCGACTGAATTTGAACGGAGCATGGCCCCGCTTCTGCAACAGATACCGGACGCCAGAATCTCTTTTCAGTCGCAAAGTGGAGGCGGCGGGACTGGACGTGATATCTCAATCATGTTGACCGGCTCGGACCCCAAATTACTAGATGAAACGGCTTATGAACTGGTCGAGCAAATGAGAGGCATTAATCTGGTCGTTGCTCCTAGAATTGCTGCGGACCTTAGCCGTCCGGAAATTCTGATCACGCCCTACACAGACCTTGCATCGAAATTGGGCGTGACAACATCGGCGCTTAGTCAAACCATCCGCATTGCGACATTGGGTGAAATTGATCAAAATGCGGCGAAATTCTCTTTGTCAGATCGTCAGATCCCCATTCGTGTGATGTTACCGGAAGAATCGCGGACCGATCTGACAACGATTGAAAATCTGCCTATTCCGACATCAAGCGGTGGAACTGTTCCTCTAAGCCGCGTAGCCAAAGTCAGCTTTGGGTCTGGTCCGACCACGATCCAGCGCTACAACCAGAACCGCCGCACTTTTGTTGGTGCCGATCTCGCCCCTGACGTAATCAAGGGCGAAGCGATGACAGAGATCAACAATCTTCCGATCATGAAGAATTTGCCTGCTGGTGTATCGAACGCGCCGTTTGGTGAAGAGGAGTGGCAACAGGAATTATTCGTGAACTTCATCATTGCGCTGATTTCCGGTATCTTACTGGTCTTTGCGACGCTAGTGTTGCTCTATAAGCGCTTGATGTCGCCGCTCGTTAATATGGGTTCACTGGCATTGGCGCCGTTAGGCGGTATCTTCTTGGTTTGGGCGGTTGGCCAACCCTTGTCGATGCCCGTGCTTATCGGCGTATTGATGCTGCTGGGTATTGTCAGTAAAAACTCGATCCTGCTCATCGATTTCGCGATTGAGGAAATGCAGAAAGGTGTTCCGAAATACGAAGCGATTATGGATGCCGGACATAAACGTGCCCAACCGATCGTGATGACGACGGTGGCAATGACAGCCGGTATGGTGCCGACAGCTTTATCTCTCTCAGGTGATGGTGCTTGGCGCGCGCCAATGGGTACCGTGGTGATTGGCGGCCTGATTGTCTCCACGCTGCTTACCCTGGTGATTGTACCTGCTGGCTTCAGTCTTGCCGACGGCTTTGAACGCCGGGTTGGTCCATGGTTACGCAAAACAATGCTGACTTATAGTCCGGGTGATGACGCGGATGATAAGGCAAGGGTTCAGCCAGCCGAGTGAAGTCGCTTCCTTCTAAATTGGCAACTACGTCGAATAGCAGTCCGGTATCTGGTTCCTCCACCATCTCACCGGATTTGAACAATGCTGGCCGTGATATGAAAATCATCGCGACCGGATTACTCGTGTTGATGGCTGTCATTTATTTCACCTCCAAATCCTATGAGGACGTGCATCCTGCCCTTGGTTTCGTGCGTGCTTTCGCTGAGGCCGCGATGGTTGGCGGGCTGGCCGACTGGTTTGCTGTTACCGCCTTGTTTCGACATCCCATGGGATTGCCGATCCCGCATACCGCCATTATCCCCCGCAACAAGGATAGGATTGGCGATACGCTGGCAAATTTTCTCAAGAATAATTTTCTGGTTTCGCGAATAGTAGCGCAGCGGATGCACGGCGTTGATTTGGCTGGCGGTGTCGGGCGGTTCCTGAAATCACCCAGCGGCGGGCAAGGACGACTGCGGATGGGTGCATCTCGCCTGATTGGCGATATCATTGGGTCGTTGGACCAGGACCGGCTTGGCAGCATGTTCAAGGGGGCTGTGAAAACACAGGCTAGAGAATTGGATCTGGCCACCCCAATGGGCCAAATACTGGAATCGGTGATGGCTGAAAACCGCCACGGGCCGTTGATCGATTCAACGATCAAATGGGCTTATCGGACACTTGATACGAATGAATATGTCATCCGTGCTATCGTTCACGACCGTGCCAATACGGTGATGCGTTGGACCGGGCTGGATGACCGGCTTGCCAATGAAGTGGTCGATGGGCTTTATAAATTATTGGCCGATATGGCATCTGATCCGAACCATCCTGTGCGTGCGAAGACCGAAGAGAGCTTGTCTCAGTTAGCACAGGAGCTAAAAAGCGACCCTGAATTGCGAAAGCGGGTGAATGAATGGAAGCTCGAGATGATCGAGAATCCCGCCATTGCCAGCTGGATCGATGGAATGTGGGAAACAGGCCGGGAGTCGTTACTCAAAGCCTCCCGTGACCCTGAAGCAGCAATGGCTGGCCATTTTGGCGATGCACTGATGCAGTTGGGAAGCAGCTTGCAGAAGGATCCACTACTTAATCGCCAGCTCAATCGATTTGCGCGTCGCGCGGTTGCAGGAGTGGTCGCCAGCTATGGCGATAATATCGTTAAACTTGTGTCGGAAACCATTCGTGGTTGGGACGCGCAAACCATAACGGATCGCGTTGAAAATGCGGTTGGACGGGACCTCCAATATATCCGGGTCAATGGTACGCTAGTTGGAGGGCTAGTCGGCGTAACGCTTCATGTTTTGGGTTTCTGGATTTGATATCGCCGGTTTAGCGGCTCAGTAATATTCTCGCCTGTCCCGCAATTTGGGCCAGCATGGCAATGGACGGCCTCGCTGACAATTGGGCGCGATCAACAATATACTGGAACTGGCTTACACGATCGCTATTTTTCTCTGCCCAGCTTTCCAGAAACTGATCCATGTCTTTGCTGCGAGCCCGGCGAAGAAAATCCAATCGCATTTGTTGAAAATCTCGTGCCAATCCAGCCACTAGCAGGCGATCCCACGGATCGGAGGGATTGATGCGGGTCGCTGTCATCTGAGCCCAATCGAGCCCAAGCAGACTGCCCAACCGGGTGAACGCCGTTGCCACATCCATCGCGTCTATTTCTCGTGTTTTCGCCAGATATGCTATCCCGGCGGCACCGTCATTCTTATAAATATTCGCCATTTTTTGAGCAATGTCGTTGGTTGCCCCAGCTTCTACGAGCAATCGGGTTTGTTTGGTCGCTTGTAGCTGGCCTTCCTCTGTTATCAGACTATCTACTTTGTCGTTCAACGCTTTGATATTGGGAGCCAGCATTTCTACCGCGTCATCTATCAATCCATCGGTGAGGCCAATACGCATCAGATCAGCCATATGGGAGCGCAGCACATAAGCAACACGATCAAAGAGTAACAGGCGCACAGCTTCACCGATTTTTGCGTCTTCTAGCGATTTCCAGATCGCGTCGGCATCAAATAGCCGTTCAGCAATAACAAACGCTGCAGCAACCTCGCCCAATGAGCATCCTTCTTCTTCTGCCAGCTCGAAGGGATCGATCAGCCCAAGCCGGTTGATCATTCGATTGGCCAGTTTTGTGGCAATTATTTCTTTGCGCAGTTGATGATTTAACACTGCGTTTTTATGTTTCGCCTTGATAGCGCTCGGGAAAGCATTGAGAAGCTCGCTATCGAGGCCGGGATCAGCGCTTAGCACGCTATTCTCGATCGCGTCCTGCAAGGCGAGTTTCGCCGTGGAGATCAGGACCGCGAGTTCGGGACGGAATAATCCACGATCTTCTTGTCCGCGGCGTGCAAGATCTTCGTTATTAGCCAAGCCTTCGACGGCTCGGTCAAGTTTACCCTGTTCCTCGAAATATTCGATCAACCGGATATAAGATGGCAGAGTTTTCTTGCCTCCCACCTCCGCAATCGAAAGTCCGAGGGCTTGAAGTCGATTGTCTTCGAGAACAAGCGTCCCGACTTCATCGGTCATTTTTTGAAGCAGTGTGTTACGCGCGCGCAACTTCAATTTTCCCGCCGCCATAGCTGCATTGAGCGCGATTTTGATATTCACTTCGTTGTCCGAACAATCGACGCCTGCGCTGTTATCGATGAAATCGGTGTTGATACGACCGCCGAGCCCCGCAAAAGCAATGCGACCGGCTTGGGTGATGCCCAGATTAGCGCCTTCCCCGATAACTTTGACACGGAGTTTTTTGGCATCGATACGAATATGATCGTTGGAAGGGTCCCCGACCTCAACATTATTTTCGGTGGATGCTTTGATGTAAGTCCCAATTCCACCGAACCAAAGCAGATCGGTTTTGCTGGTTAGAATAGCTGAAATGAGACGCGATGGCGTTAGCTCGGTTTCGCCGGACAAGTCCAAAAGGTCTGCAATTTTCTTGCTGATTTTAACGGTTTTGGAATGGCGGGAAAAAACACCGCCACCTTTTGATATCAGTTTTTTGTCATAATCTTCCCAGCTCGACCGAGGAAGTTCAAACAGGCGTTTGCGTTCCTTCCAGCTTGCCATTGGATCGGGATCAGGATCAATGAATATATGCCGGTGGTCAAACGCAGCGACAAGGCGCAGTGTTTTCGACAGTAGCATGCCATTGCCGAAAACGTCGCCGGACATATCGCCTACCCCGACGACATCAACGGGTTTTTTTTGGATGTCGACACCCATTTCAGCAAAATGCCGCTGCACGGAAACCCATGCTCCGCGGGCGGTAATGCCCATGGCTTTGTGATCATAGCCGTTACTACCACCGCTCGCGAAAGCATCACCCAGCCAGAAACCTTTTTCGATAGCAATAGCATTTGCGATGTCAGAAAAAGTCGCTGTACCCTTGTCGGCCGCCACCACGAAATAGGGATCATCGCTGTCTAATCGGACGACGTCCTTTGGCGGAACGACTTCGCCGTCTTTTATATTATCGGTAATCGACAGCAGCGCGCTGATGAAAACTTTGTAGGACGCGATGCCTTCAGCAATAAAGGCATCCCGATCATCACCCGAGGGCAATTGTTTTGCGTAGAAGCCGCCTTTGGCACCTGTGGGCACGATGACCGCGTTCTTGACCCGCTGGGCTTTCATCAATCCCAAAATTTCAGTTCGAAAATCGTCGCGTCGATCAGACCAGCGCAAGCCGCCTCGCGCAACCGGTCCGGCGCGAAGGTGGATGCCTTCGACTTGCGGGCTGTAAACGAATATCTCGCGCCAGGGCACGGGTGCTGGCAAGTCCGGAATTTTTGCGCTTTCTATCTTGAAAGCCAGAGCACCGCCCGTGTCTTCAGCAAAGGCATTGGTGCGCAAAATCGACTCGATCACAGCCCGGAACAACCGCAGAATGCGGTCATCATCGATGCCCTGGACTTTGACCAAGCCGCTATCAATCGCCTTAATTGCTTCTGCCCGGTTTATACTGCGATCACCGTCAAATGCCGGGTCATGCACCGCTGCAAATAATCGGATGAGAGCGCGGGTGACATTACTTGCCTCAGCCAAGGCTTCAACAACCGTAAGCATTCCATAGCTCAAGCCAGTTTGACGCAAATAGCGGAACCAGGCTCTGATCCAGACAGTCGATCGCGCGCTGACGCCCGAAGTCGTGATCAGTTGGTTGAAGCTGTCATTTTCAGCGAAGCCTTCCAACACGTCAGTTATCGCATCCTGAATTTCCGTAGCACGGGCAATTAAGTCATCGCGTGTCTCGGGATTAGACAAGGAAAGCTGGAAGTCGTGAATATAGCCGAGCCGCCCTTCATCAAGCGGTGTGGGTAATTCTTCCAGAACAGAAAAGCCGAAATTTTCTAGTGTTGGCACCGCATCTGAAAGCGGCAATACCCCCCCGAGATGATAGACTTTCAGCCGAAGTAAATGGTCCGCATCACTATCCAGCCGATAAAGGCGGGTGGATTTCTGTCCACCGCGTTCCAATTGATATAGTCGCATTATGTCGCGAGAAGCCTCTTTGGCACCATAGGTCGACTGATATGTGGTTGGGAAACAGTCAGCATAGCGCTGCGCCAGAATTTCAGCACGGTTATCGGGAACAAATTCGCTAAGCTGGCTGGCTACTTCCGGACGCCAGCCGCGGATCATGTTTTCTAGCTGGTGGTCCAGAGCGTCAGGATCGGGGATTTTGCTGTCAACACCCATATCGAGAATATATCGCAACGATGAAATACCACCTTCATCGAGTGTATTGGACCAACTTAATATCCGAGCGCCGGTGGCCTCAGTCAGCATGGCCTGAATATTTTCACGGCGCGCTGTTGATAGCTGTTCGCGCGGTAACCAGATAAATGCAAAAAGATGGCGGTTAAGAGGCGACATAACGCTGTGCAATTTGGGTCGCGGGCGATCAATTAGTGACATTGAAATCAACGCGAGTTTCTCCAAGTCTTCCTGCTTGAAGGTAATGAGCATATCGTGGGGCAGTGCCGTGAGCGCGTGGGTCAGAGATTTGCCTGCGTGACCAGTCGGCGCAAATTCGAACTTCTCAAACAGGCGCTGCATTTGGGTTCGCAACAAGGGTACCTTTTCTGGCGGTGCAGCCAAAGCAGCACTGGTCCAAAGGCCCGCTGTTATCGACAGCCCGACTAGCGCGTCCTTCTCGCGCAAAGGCATAACAATCACGTCCATCAAAACATGTCTATGGACGGTCGAAATCTGATTGGATTTGATGATCAGCGGCGCTTGACCACCGCTTTTAAACCAAGCAAAAGCCCGCTTTTGGCTCTCTTTGGAAAGCGTCGGTTTTTCCCGCATCCTGGCGACACCGACACGGTCAGATATCTTTCCTTTTTGGTCCAATTTTTCATGCGACAATAGGGTGAAGTTGCGATCCAGGAACCAGTGTATCAGCGCTGCGCCCTCGCCGTCAGGCAGGCGGTCAGCATCCTCGCCCAAAGCTTTCTGTAATTTGAGCCAATCGGTTACAGCCGCTGCGACATCAAGCAGGTTCTTGCGCAATGATCGTTCCAAGGCCCGGCGCGGCTTGGCGTCTGCACGTTCTAATTCAATATAGATTATCGATTCACACTTTTCGCCGCGTTCCGGGTCGTTGTGGATACCAATTAACTGCCCTTTAGCATCCCGTTCTACGCCAACGACCGGATGGATAAGCCGCTCGATGGTCAGGCCAAAGCCGGCAATAGTCGCGCATACGGAGTCGACGAGAAACGGCATGTCGTCATTGACAATGGCCAGACGCAAATGCCTTTTTCCACTGGAGCTAATTACGCTTTCGAGCGACAGGTTCGCCTCAGGACTGGTCCGTTGTAAACCAGTTTCCAGAGCAAAGAGGACCGCCTCCCTGCAAGCCTTATCATCAAAGCCGATATTTTCGCCGGGCAGAGCGCTGTCCTGAAAAGCGGCGGTTAGATTTTTCTTGAGTGTCTTGCCGGCCATAGATTTGGTCGTTTTCGCTGCTGTCGCGTCGCGGCTACCAGTCATGGTTCCCCCAAAATATCAGTCCGTATTAAGACTTTGGCTGTTGGACTGATCTTATGGGCCTAATAGAGGTGATGCTCAAGAGCGTTCGACATAGGAAGATGTTGCAATATGCGGAATATGAAGCAGGCGTGATAAATCGGTTACATATGAAACCAATATTACAGCCACTACTGAACCAGCGAAATTGATCAGACGCTAGTCTGTTTAAGAGCCTTGTTCGTTAGCTTCTGATCACCCAGCACGGGGCCGACAATCGATAGTTGTCCGTTGTCATCCCGTCTTGCAACCAGAACAACAAACTCAGCATCGCCCGAATCGATATCATCCAGCTGGCGGCTTGGGGCGCTGCGCAACCGATCCAACACATGTTCGTCCTGTACAACGGCTTCCACAACCTTCTGTTGGGGATTACGGGCGTCCCTTTCCGCGTAAACAACGGCTTTCAGGCCGCCGTCATATTTTTCAAGATACTCGGCCAAGGCCCCTTTTTCGATGCCAGCCTGTTTCGCAAAGCGCAGTGCGGAGGCATATTCGGTCAACCGAGTTTTGTCATAATGGGCGCCGAAGACGAGTTTGACGATGGGTGTCATTGGTGCCCGCTGCTGCGCTTTCAATCCCGAATCTTCGAGAAGCGCTGCGTAATCTTGGGGATAGGACTCCGTCATCAGATAGAAATCATATGCCTGGCCGATCGCACGATAAAGTGCTGAACGGCTACGCTGCTCGCTATGGGCGGCATTGTCCGCGCTGCTGCGCGCAGCGACGAGCCAGTCAGCAAGACTTGCGTCTTCGCCGGGCTCATCACTAATATCTTCAAGTTCGATATGATCGCCACCAACAAGTGCTGCTGTGGCAGCGGCCGCATCTTCAGCGGTCAGTTCCAAAGGTTCCGAAGTTGGGCTATCAGCCCATATAGGTCCGGTTTCGGTTTTTTCCGGAGCCGAGCGCATGGCTTGAGCGACCTGTTCTTCCAGCTCCTTAGCAAATTCGTCTGCTGCAACCTCTTTCCAGTTGATCACGCCGTAGATGAAATCAATCGTGTCATCATCGGTCGAGAAAGGCAGGAGAATACCGCGATACATGATTGTGATGCCGCGTTGATTAACAAACTCGGCTTCAAATCCAATAGGTGCCTGATTGGCTATGATCTGAAGATAATGATCCGTTATCCGCGACAGAAGCGAGCGTGCCGGAACCTGATCAATGGTTGTAATGCTGTCGTCCAGCTCACATTCGTGGCGCAGCGATTTGCCGAGAAACTGGATGGATGGATTTTCAACGCCGTTGGTAAAATCTAACAATACACTATTTGGACCAAAATCCTTATCCGATTCCGGATCGAGGTCTTCAACGCTGGGAAATTGACGATCGCCAAGCAGCCCGGCCCAAAAATTATAGGCGCGGACATGCATGCGGCGCTCGTCCTGACCAATGGCAGGCGGCGCTTCATTCGTTACGTCTTCATCTTCATACGCGATGTAATCGGCATCCGGGCTAACGCCCAGAGCACCATTTTCATCAGAATTGCGAAGATTTTCCATGCCTGATCCTACTTTGATATGCTCATTTCATCTCCGGTTTGCGCCAGCCATGGTAAATATCTGGTAAACGCCCTTAATATTTCTCTTACCCGTGCAAACGAATTGACCATCTATATGCGCACCATGAGAACGGTCAGGCTTGTCACAGAGCAGACCGGCTGTTAAGGGCGCTTTCGTTAAGTATTTAACCAGCGTATTGAACGTTAAAAAGGTTAGATGCCGCTTTAGCTCAGGTGGTAGAGCACATCATTCGTAATGATGGGGTCAGAGGTTCGAGTCCTCTAAGCGGCACCACCCATTCTAGCATTTTCAGACGTCTCTAAATACTAGGCGACGATCTCCAAATAGTCTTTATAATTCAGTATCTTGTAGGATAAATGAGGCGGAACCTCACAGCCAGAGACTCTTCGGCGGTGGCATCATGGCGCCAATATGGCCAATCGTCTCTGAGGGCCATTTCGTGGCTACCAGATGCATGTTGAGCTATGGGAGGTTTTGCGCAGACGAGGTTCAGGCGAACCCGAACAATTTACGCTGGCTCGGCCAATCAAGCGGAATGGCGTTGGTGCGAATAAGCTTGCGACCGGTTAGATCGTGGGGCTGAGTGCCATCCATGATGGAAGCAATAATGTCAGGCGCAAGCCAGGAGATACGAACCAGCCGTTCGGTATATCGTTTGCTGAGATTTTCTATTTCGGGATGACGTTCTTTCCCGAGCAGATGGCTTTGCGCTGCAAAGGCCTGAGCAACAAGCTTTTGCAATGTCGCGTTGGGCGCCGGTTTGTTACCTGCGTTTCCTGGCGGAACCAGGAGTTTAAGATCGCTGCCCTGCTTTACCAGTTTTGCATCTACATTGACCTTGATAAGTTCTGCTTCACTTGAGGGCTGGAACGCTATCACAATGCTTTTCTGCTGCACTTGTACCTGAGCTTTGAAGTCCAGCAATAATTTGCGCTTGCCGCTGATGTTGGAACATCGAAGCTTGTCAGCGGTGTTTTGATCACGCTCGATTGTCTCCTGGATGATATTCGCGTCCCCTGAGACCTTTGCCTGCTTGGATATTTCGATGGCTAAAGTTTCCGCAACCAAAATTTCAATCTCGCCCGCTGGTAATCGCCACGCCTGACCCTTGTCTTCACCCGGTTTGCGCCTTGTCACATAATAACGAAAGCGCTTTGCACCGCGTGATGCATGAACCGGCGTCATGGGGTTTCCATCTGGGTCTGTGATGATGCCTGTGAGCAAGCTTGGGTTGCGGGCTTTCTTCCCCATTGCTTTGTCGTACCGGTTATCTTTGAAGATGCTTTGCACTTCATCAAACAGTTTTTGTCCTATGATCGCTTCATGCTCACCCTCATAAAGTTTTTCATTGTGACGCAACTTGCCAAGATAGATCGGGTTTTTGAGCAGGCTAGCGAGAGGGCCGGTCTGGAAACTGACGCCGCCGATTGTTCGGCCGTCTTTAAGAGGCCGTATCTTGGTTCGATATCCCTCAGATGCCAGTTCATCTGCCAGCTGGCTAACTGATTTGAGCTGGGTATATCGCTTGAAGATGTGTTGAACTGTTTTGGCGTCTGTCTCATTGATTACAATCTTCCGCTCCCCAAGATCATATCCAAGCGGAACCGGTCCGCCCATCCACATGCCTTTTTTCTTTGAGGCTGCCACCTTGTCGCGAATACGTTCGCCCGTGACCTCTCTTTCAAACTGGGCAAAGGACAAAAGAACGTTGAGCGTCAGCCTGCCCATGCTGGTGGTGGTATTGAAAGATTGTGTGACGCTCACAAAGCTGGCGTCATGTGTGTCCAGTATTTCAACGATCTTGGCGAAGTCAGCTAAAGATCGTGTGAGGCGATCTACCTTATAGACAACAATGACATCGACCTTGCCGGTTTTAACGTCCTGAAGTAGTTGCTGCAGTCCAGGACGTTCCATAGAGCAGCAGACTCTTTATCCACTGCTCAGTCGGTCGGACTAATTTATTTATAAGTTGAAGATTTTTTGCTTCAACCTGCCTGCTCGATTTAGGGTTTTTCTTACCGAAAGGTTGATAATATCCAGTATGTAAAACGACCGCTTTATCCTGAAAGCGGACACTAGTATTGTTCATGTTTGACTGCAGAAACTGGGGTGGTTAGCAAACCGACAAGTAACAGAATCGCGCCGATCGCTTAGGTGAATTTGCCTTGAGGAGAGTTCCCATGTGCCATCGAGAAGAATCAGTGGCTATGAGAAACAAGACATTCAAGTTCACCGTTCACCAGTTCGATATTATGGGCGTGCCACAGACCTGATTTATATTAGTAAGAGGATGAGGGCTATTCAGCTAGACTGATCATGCCCAACCCTGCTCAAACTCTTGCAGTTGAATTGCTGGTACTCCCTGAATTGGTCAGCACCCATTTTTTCGGTAAAACTCGAATCAAGGTCCTCCGCTTTGCCTTTTCCTTCGATTTTGGCTTTAACGTTCAAAGATGTTGGGAGAAGACATGGCGTTGGTACATCTTCGTTAGCGACTGGTTCGTAAGGGACTGGCAAGGACACGGTGCTCTTCGCTCGAAGTTCAAGCCGTTCTGCTAGTTTGATTGAGTCAAGCTCCTCGTTGCTTAATTGGAGTTGGATATCAGTCAGGATCAGCGTTTTCTTGCCCTCATTAGTCAGGTGAACGATGTGCCCTGCGTTGAGCCATCGTGCGAATTCTACTTTGATTTTGTTATGCTCTTCCTTGCTTGTATGGATCGAGCGCGGAGGTATGTCGCTGCGAGGCACGTAGTCGCGCGATACGGCAAGCTTGATGCTTGTGCAGGCACTCAAAGCGACCGCACAAAGCGTGGCAACCGCGAGGCGAGAGCAATAGGAACGCGCGTTCATGAGCGGGACCCCTGCGCCTTGGCCTGCTGCTCAATCCGATTAAGGCGGCCGATGAGGAAGTCGATCTGATTTTGCAGAGCGCCGAAGTTCGGGTTGTCTTCAAGTTCGGTCAATTGGTTCTTGATTTCCTTGATACCTCTCACGATCGTACCAATTCTCGGGTCTTCTGGCTTGTTGCCGGGGGGCTGCTTTGAAAGCCTGGCCGCGAGCAAGTCTTCGATTCCATTTATGTCATCTGCGATCGGTTTTAATGCGGCTTCAAGTTCACTCTCGGAAATCCCCCTGCCTGTGCCCTTGATGTCCAAATCTTTAATTTGGGCCTTCAAAGAACCAAATTGGCCCGACATCTTACCAAATTGCTCATCATCGAGTTTGATGCTGTCCGGGAAGGTCTCAAGGGTTTGGACCGGTTGGAAACTATTGAATTCATAGTTATTGGTGATCCCGGGCGGATCTTTCCGGTCCTCGAGCGCCTTTCTTATCAACTCAAAAGCCTCATCATTCTCGCCATCCGAGTCTTGCGTTGTCGGCGTGACAAGGGCCTCTGCCGCTTGCCCCGCGCGATCGACTGCGGCGGTCGCCAAAGTGTCGGCTGCTGTGTAAGTGATTGTTGAGGCGGCGACCACACCAGCTACCTTGGCGGCAATCTCGCCCATGGTGTCGCCCTTGAACAGGCTGAGTATCCCCGCAACCACCCCGCTATTGGTGGGTGCGGCGTCATCGTTGGCGGGACCGTCCACCAGCGCCGGTTTCGGTTGCACTGGACCGTGTGGATCAGGCTGAGACAGATTTTCGAAGTAAAACTCCTCAAGACCCTTGCCACCAACTCCGAAGCTATCTTCGGGCAAATCGCGCAGGGCTTCCATAACGCTAAGAAAGCCCAGCGCGCGGTAGCTTTCGAACTGTTCTTCATCAAAGAACTGATCGACTGTGCTGTGATGCGGGAAGGCGTGACGGCCGCTTTTGCTGCGCTCACGATATCGCGCCATGCCGGGTGGCTCGGCACCGGTCAGCATCGGCTTGATCAGCACCAGATAGCCATCATCAAGTTTCGGATCGACTTTGGAATAGTGAATTTTGGCCATCAAGGCCCGTTCGCCAGACCCATCACCTTCCTGTCCTGGAAGGATTGAGGGCAATTCAATCTCAATCCCGAAGTCGACAGAGATGCGCCGCACGGTTTGTAGCAGGTCATCATACTCAAACGCGCCATCACAGCCTGCATCGATCACCAGAATTTCACGACAACGACGTCGTACCATCTCATACAGCCCTAGATTGTCGAAGTGCCCACCATCGGAAAGGTAAAGCCATTTGTCTGTAGACCGCAGACTGCCAAATGCCTCTTTCAACGCGTGAAACACCCCGGTGATCGGTTCAAACGCGCGAGGCAATGGCTGACCGTCGGCACCGGTCCTCAGCCGGCTCGGATTGGGAAACCACCAACCCAGGCGCACATTGAGGATCGACATCGCAAAGGTGACCAAAGAGCGGCTATAATAACCCATGTTGGGAGAGGCAGCTGCGCCCGATATGGTCATCGCGCGGCCCAGTGTCATGCCGCCATACGTTTCGGAGTGGACCGCTTTGCCAGTGGGCACATAGCCGTCATCTCCAAGCATATCGCTTCCGACGTTCAGCGGAGTGGCGGTAAAGGAGCCGCCTCTGCGCTGCTGCCAATCTCGCCGCTCTCCAATGCCGCCCTTAAAGTTCACCGTCATGTTTATGACCGGGAACAAGAATGGCCTCTTGCCTTGATCGACCTGTAAAGCCTGAGCCAGCGAGACATCATCTTTTTCGTCAAAGTCGGTTGGCCAGCGCGGCGTTCGATCGGTCGTTGTCGTGCCAAGATAGGCGCGGATCAGGCGTCCGGAATACAGCGAATGCAAAGACGACCGATTCGCTCCAGTCAACAGCGATAGGAAGACCGCTGCGAGCAGAATAATGCCAAGCGGAGGCAGCAGATATTTCCAGAGATCGGCATAGGCTTTATCTTCATCAGTTTTGAAATTTTTGATCGCCCCATCTAATTTTCTGTAGGCATCGCAATATTGGATGCGAGCGCGTTCCACCTTTAACTGGGCCGTATCTGTTACATCCTCGCTTTTCTCGCTCTCAGTAGGTGGTGGGCATGACGTTCCGTCCGGTAGCATTACTGCCCCGGCCTTCGTAGTTTCAGTCAGTGAGGTGGGTTGAGCACCCTTTTCCCTGACCGCCCCCGTGCTCGCGGTATTATCGGTGGATGGCACAGATTGCGCGCGTCCGCCTTCAGCCGCCATACCGGTTGCTTGTTCGGTCGATGTGACGGGAACAGTCGCAGATCCGCGCAGGGCCTCGGCTTCGGCCTCATTCAGTCTGTTGCGCGCTCCGGCCGCAGTGGCGGTCGCGATGTTGATTGAAGTTCTCTCGGGTAGATACCCCAAGACGTCCGTTGTAATCCAACGTACACAGTAACCGGCTGCTACCGCCATGGACGCAATAGCAAGCGCAGAGATAAGCTCCAGATAAAAACCTTTGAGCCGGTCAACTAGGCCGCCTACTCGCAATTGCAATGGCGCAGGTAGCCTGCTCCAATACCCTGACACAGACGCGATGAGCCCGATTGCGACTGCGGCAAAGGCCACTACGCGCGCACCGCTGCTGTATTGGACTGATAGCTCGTCCCAGATGATTTCAGGGAATACCCCAAATAAGATCACCACAATCGTGAAGATCAGCGTACCGCTCAGCACTTGGCCTGAAAAGACAGACCATTTTTCTTCGCTGATCCAACTGCGCAAGCTAGCAAACATCGAAGCAATAGAGAGCAAAATGTACACGGCCGCGAGGGCCAATACGGACCAGATTGCCAGATCAAAAATCGCATCGCCTGTTGTAATGGCGGACGCCCAGTCAGTGGGACTGGTAAAGTCAAACGATGGGCTTGCTTCACCTACTTTTTCTGCTGTGTTTGCTGCTTCAACCTTGTCTGCTGGGCTTGCGTCGTTTGTATCGACGTTACCCGCCACTGCATTTTTGATAAGCTGATAGCCCGACACCAGCATCCGCACCGCAATAGCCAACGCCACAAACAGCATCAGCCAAAACGCGAGGTTTAGGACCGATTTACGCAAGAAACTACTCGCAAATCGAATGCTGTCCTGCGAAAATCCGGCCGTAGGAGCGAGATAGTTACCGAAACTGCGCAGCCGCCTAACCCGGTGGAGTTTGTCAGGATCGGTTTGGAACCCGTCTGGCGTTTCCTTCAGTTCCTTTTGAGTCCATCCCGGGTCTTCGGTGCGCCAGCGCGTCAGCCAACCACCGATAAACCCTCCTCCCGATACAGTCGAAAGATAGGTGAACTTGGTGAGCCATTCTTTGTGCGCTAAAGCTTGCAATACGCCGAGAGAAAACGTCGCAGAGCGCGCCCCGCCGCCGGAAAGGCACAAAGCGGTTGGCATGGGCATATCGGCATGCCCTAAGGGCGCACTATCTTCGCCATCACCTTCCCGAGCGTGATCAAGTAAAAGTAAGCGCTTCTCGCGCAATATAGCGTCTTGAACCTGATGCGTGGTCGTTGGTTGATCCTCAATCCCATTTTCATCATTTGAATTTGACATCGTCCTGTTACCCCCCCCCTTCAGAGTCTTTTGTTGACGAACAGACTTTTTCACATTCAATCTAGAACGCGGCGAGCTTAAAATTTTTGTCTCCTGCAATCGTTAGAGATAATCTCGAATTCCTCTAAGATAAGCTCTCGCGAGAGCCTCCTCTCCCGCAGCTGCCGCAGTCGCGTTGTCTTTAGAGTTACTTCCAAAAAATGGTTCGACCAAAATGGTAGGTACCGAATTCAAAGCATGTAGCGATCTTCCGCCATTGGCATTGGGCTTGGTCGGTTTAACTTTTCTGTCTTTGACGCCCAAAGTATCCAGAATCTCATTTTGAACGTTTTGCGCATAACTTCGGATTGCCGTGTTATCTGACCGATAGAGAACTTCGCTCCCGGCGGGTTTTTTGCTGTTGACACTATTGAAATGCAATTCGATTGCGCATTCGGGACCCCATTCCTTTACTTTCCGGTAGACGGTGTCGATTTCTTTTCTGTAGCTGCCCACATGCTTTCGTTCGAAAGTCTTGGCTGAAAGCCCGTATTCGGGTGCGACGCGTTCCATAAGGTGGGCCACTTTGGTATTATAAGGGAATTCTGAAATAGCTAGCGGATTAGGAGCAAACGCCCCTTTTTGGGTGGCATTATGCCCTATTACCACAGCCACTTTCTTTAGATTTTCTTTGTCTGAGTTTGCACTCTCAGCGTCCTTGAAAAGTAAGGCGCGCGCTTCAGAAAACCGTGATACTACCTTGAAAACATAGTCTTGGTCTTCGGCATAGCCCGCATCTCTAATGTGCCTTAAATAGGCTGCGCCATCGGTTTCGTGTTCTTCCCATCCTTCATATGGACCTTTGTTTATGAAAACCCAGTAGCCTTGGATAAAATCACTAATCGAACTGAATTTGCAGTAGGTGTCCTCAACGCCATCACTTCCAGTATAGTCGACCGGTTCCGCAATGTTTGCCATGCGCTGACGAAACTTCAGGCCGCCAAAGTTCAGATGTTCTTCAGCTAGTTCACTGCTACCACGGCCAGATTCCACGACCCATTGTGCAAGGGTTGCAATCCTGAGACTGTCGGTGACTTTTTTTGTTTTCTTATACTCATCAATGAGGGCTTCCCAAATGGACATGCTTCCTTCCCTCTCTTTCGTAATCCTCAACCTGTTGTATGAAGTTGATAAAAAATTGTCTTCATAAGGCCGCGTTTATCTAAGCACCGTCCGTTAAAACTATAATTTATTAACTAGATCATTCGTTATACTTTGCTCTATTTTGGAATTTTTATTATCAATCCGGTCTCGTAAAATTTCTCATCAGGTCAGAAGATAAGTTCTGCCTTTTTCTTCTCCTTGGTCGGGAGTGAGACTGAGCCACATCAAGGTATTCGCTTGATCAATCAAATCATCAAGAATCTTCAGGAACGCGACAAAAACCGGGGAAAGGTCGTCGGTCAATCGAAATGGCTTAAAGACCTTACCATTTTGGTTTTCGATCCAGGCTCCGAAACCGCGCGATGCTTTTTTATAGGCGTCGCGATATTGTTCTTCCGTCCAGCCGCCGCCCGCACCGTCAATCGACGGCACTGCCAGATAAGCTTGTCTTAGGCTATCAAGAGCAACGATCAGTTTGCCGACTTTGCCTCCCCGCCGATTTGATTTCGTGGGATCGCCAAACATGTCTACAAGTTTGTTTTCAGAAGAGGTCCACCAGCTTTTTGGCTTCCAAACCGTCGGTTTGAATTTCAATTTGGCATTCGAAAATTGGTATAAAATATCTCCAACTTCGAAACTTCCTTCTACCCTTAACCAAAACGCTGCAACTTGGGCAATTCGTTCCAATTCCTTTTTTGACCAATATTCAATTGAGCTCAGATTCTTCAAAATTATATCAAAAACTTCCCGTTTTTGTTGGGCTGCAAAAGGTCCTTTCGCTCCAGTATCAATATACAAAAGAGATTTCATACCCTCGCTATCGATGGTGAGGCCAGCACCGATTTTTGCTGGTATTTTGCGCTCGTTTCCTGCGGCCAGTCCCCATTTATTCAACAACCGCGAACCTTCATTGATGACGGAGTCTCCGAGCAATCCGTTCCGCGTCAATTCATCAACAAAATCGACATATTCTCTCTGTTTCAGATTATTTTCAAAGCGGGTCAGGTCAATCGTTAGTGACGCAGTTGGTTGATTACGATCCAATCTTTGGAGCGGTGAATTGAGCTTGATGATCTGAGTGCCATCAAGTTTTGATTTTTGATTCTCAACAAACGCTCGAGATGCAACTGTCACATCTCCTGCTCCGTTTAGTTTAACGGCCGCGTCGCCTTTTAGTAACCGATGTCCGCTAATTTTGAAATCGAGCAACACAAAATTCAGGCTTTCTTTGCTCGCCCATTCGGATCGACGCATATACCAAGATTCACTCTCGCTCATAACAAATCCGGCACGAGCTTCATCGTTCTTGAAAACGGAGACGATATCACTTGCAGAACCACTAAGCAGTGTTTTGAAGACATCGGAATTGCCAGAATGCGTTTGCGTGAATTTACCAGATACCAATAACTCTTTGCTATGGGCATTCATCTCCACAGCTGCGAAGCTCAGATGCAGTTGAGCTTGAGCTGCCTTTTCGGTCGCTTTGCGGATGTCTTCTGCAAGACCATCATAGCGATCAAACAGTTTCTTGAATGCAGATAGTGCTTTATCTGCCGACGTTACGGCACTGGTGGATACGCCTGCGGCTTCCTCAATCAGATTTTGCAGATTTTTTCCGTGACTGTTAAATAATACAGAAACTTCACTTTCTAAAGAAGTATTGATTTTTTCGATAAGGTCCTCGACGCCAGTTTTTAGCTTCGCAGACTTACTTGACACGGTCGCTGGGAGGTTTTGTTCAAGGACTGCAATCACCTTATCAACCGCATTTGTCGTTTTGATGCGAACAGATGATGATTGGGCATCTATTGCGCCTACGATTTGCTTTTGGGCCCAGCCAAAAAGTGCTGCTCTAGGTGTTCCAATACCGAGTGCAGCACGCATGTCATCTACCAGCATCTGTTCAAGATCAGAATCATTGACAAAATCCGTTACGGCATCGCCTAGTACGTGCGTTGCTTTCTCCTGCAACCAAGTTCCAGGCGTCAAATAGGGGCGAATAGCCTCGATTCTTGAGTCAAACTCTCCCAAGATCTGATTGATTATTTTCCCTATGCGAGAGGCAAGCTCTGACAGATCCAACTTAACGTCAACATTGAAACCAAGAGATGTAGACTTTTCTAAAAGTCGGCTAATCTTGAGGTTAACTGGACGGATATTTTGACCCTTTTTCCCCTCTGCACGCAGAGAGACATGAAATTTAGGAGCATAACTTACCTTCGCGGAAACACCGAGGCCCACATCGAGAGCACCAACACCCTTAATGCCCTTGGAAAGAGCCACACTGACCTTGGTATCAAACGTACCGAGCCCGTTGATCTGCAAATCAATCGCTTTCAGGTTTGAATTTTGAAACGCGCGCCATATTTCGTTAAAATCAACCGGATTCGGGATATTTGGTAAAAATTCAACAATGGCCGCAGCATAGAGCTTGGTTCCGTCTTCAGGGTCCGCATAGTAGCCGATATTGGCAGCTCCGGTCGCCGACAATTCAGTGGACAATGTGACCGGATCGAAAGGCAGTTTTAATCCAGCCTTTGCTTCTAACTTGCCATTGGCCCCCACGCGCAAAAGGTTGAGTAAGTCAGGATCGTTTTTTGAATCAGACTCATAAGGCCAACGATCACCTGCTTCAAATTCCAGCGAAGCATCAGCGGCAAGTTTAAAATATACATCTTCTCCGCCAGATTGTGAGGCATCCAGCGGCTGCCATTTAACCAAGCCAGGGTCATCTTCCGAATTTGCAGAATCTGAGTCTTGGAAGCGGTCTAGTCGATCTAGCAGGCGTGCTTCGGGCCGCTTCGCGAATTCATCAATATTCTCACTAAGTGAGTCTAAAACCTTGAGTACGTCGCTATACTCTTCGTTCAGATTTGCCGCAGCGAAAATGTCGCGGGTCTTTTTTTCTCGAAACGACTTACCGCCATCCTTTAAAAACTCTATAAAACTTGTACCATCAGTCACCTTATCTAAATCGGGCCATTCTGAAACAGTAATGAGGCTCCTGATATTTTTCGATTCACTAGCTAGGTCAATGAATTCATCAAACAACTTAAAGGGATCAGACATACGAGCCTCCATTAATTATTTTATTATTGCGACTCGTTTTTTGTTCATTAGGCTGTTTAATTTTTTCTCGATGCTCTTCGACCAGTCTGAACTCATCAGCGACAAGGTCCTTAAAACTGCATGTTGTCTTTTGATCGCCTTCTGACACCGGAGCCCCCCGCTTAAGGTCGATCTCAAAATGCGAATCGGCCTTTGTGTATATTTGCTTAACGTGGGCCTTTGTTTTTCAAGCTGTCAATTGGCGAAACTTCTCAAAAACTGTTTGAAGACTGCCCCTCTATACTGTTGGAATAGAGTCGTTTTTGTTGGTTTTTAGGCCAGGCTGGCCGCAATATTTGTTCCGCAAAGCGGGAAACTACTGACGCCTAAAGAACTTCATCCATTTCGGATGTAGTCGGTTTTAACCGATAATGGCGGTGCGATATTACCACTTCGTTCGATATTCATCGATCACATGCCTGTCTTGAATATTTAAATAGACCGCTGTCGTTTCCAAATTTTCATGCCCCAATATTTTCTGCAAGGCGGGCAATGAAAATCCTTTCATCAAAGCGAGGATCGCAAATGTGTGCCGCAGCACATGCGGCGAAACTGGCGTCGCAATTTTCGCGCGGTTGGCAATGATTTTTACGCGGCGCTGCGCGGAGCGAATGGAACAATCCATATCATTGCGGATAGCAAAATGCTTTTCGAGCAAGGCCATGGATCGATTGGACACCGGCACGGTGCGCCGTTTGGATTGACCGCTGGTGCCTTTGCCAAAAATGGTGAGCGTGCGTTCTTGCCAATTGACATTTTGCGGGGTGAGGGATTGCCACTCGCCGATGCGCAATCCGGTATCGAGCAAAAGCCAAACAAGAAGTTTGTCCTCAAATTCCAGGCACGCGTGTTCGAGCTCGTGGACTTGATCCAGGTTTAGAGGCACGCGTTTATATTGGTATTTCATGGGTGCGGGCATAGCATATCGGCGTGAGCGCCTTTAAATAACGCCAAACTGTCGCCTTCTCTCCATCACGCTCCACGCAACCACAAGGACTTGGCTTGTTAAAACAGCCGCAGGCTGTCGCGATTGATGGGTAGAAAAAGTTATTCCGATTTATTCGAGTCGAGAAGGGCGATCGGTAAATGTTCAGCTTTCCAAAGCGGAGTATTTTAAAAGTTATAGCGTCTAGCCAAAGATCCCTTGATCTATCTATCCCACAGTTTTCTATAACTATTTGGCATTACTAAATTATTACTTCGCAAAAACATCCAAAATGGATGCATCTGAACATTGACTACAAAACATACGAGTGACAGTTCTGTAAAGTCTAAAGGGGGTTTTATGGATCTTGCGGCTTTTACCGTTCTTCGGAACAGGGACTTCCAACCTTTTCGCATCGGTATTGGTAAGAAGACGCCTCTTTCTAAAAAACTTCTCTGCCTGCCGCTGGCGGCATTGCTTGTTCTTGGAACAGTGATTAGTCCTGCCTCTGCCAGTGAGACAGTTACCTATAAGTATGATGAACTGGGTCGTTTGATCCAGACCTCGCAAACCGGCACTATCAATGACGGCGTTGTGACGGATATCGACTATGATGCCGCCGGGAATCGAACGCTGTATACCGTGAGCGGCAGCCCCAACGGTTCGATCAATCCAAATGCCGGCAAGAAGATTATCGTTCTTCCGATAAATGGTTTTTTGGTTCTTCCGATCGGCAATATGCAAGATAGCGGAGCGACGGGGGAGCCCGGCTCCGGTGGTGGAGAAACGCCGCCGAGCTTTGCGGTTAGTGATGCCAGTGCGGATGAAGGCGGGGCACTGAGCTTTACGGTAACCAAAACGGGCGCAACCTCCCAGACTTATTGGGTGAACTGGACCACAGCTGATGGCTCGGCGGAAAATGGTTCAGACTATACTGGTAACAGCGGTATTATGTCTTTCACGGAGGCTGAGACCAGCAAGACAATTGTCATTCCAACGATCAACAATGTTTTTTACGAACAATCCGAAGAATTCTACCTCGACCTCACCTCAGCATCGAGTGGTGCGCCGATTTCTGTCAGTCAGGGCAAGGGTACAATTTATGACGATGAAGTGCCCAATACAACGCCAGTGGCGAATCCGGATTATTTCGTAGTTTCCTGCTCGGCTATATCCTATCCGGTGCTGAGCAATGATACCGATGCCGATGGTGATGCGCTTACGCTGGTCGGCGTATCGGGGCCACTTAACCCATATATTTCGGGCAACTATGTCCATGTGAATGGAACCACAAACCCTGGTACCTATCAACTCTACTATTCCATCCGAGATAGCAAAGGTGCCACGGCATCTGCAGGGCTTACGTTGACATGGGTTACCGGAGAAAGCTGTCCGGGCGGCGGCGGAGGGCCTGAACAATGAGCTTTTGTTGTCCCACCAAGAAATTCGCAGGAGCTGATAGCGTGAATCTTACACTACGCTTTGTTGTACTTTTTCTGTTATTTTCTTTTTTTGCTTCTCCCGTATTGGCGCAGCAGTTCGATGAGAGGCAGAGCTTCCCGCAGGTCTCGACCATGTCTCCCCACGGTGTTGACTTAAACACCGGTCGGTTTGTGAAGGAAGGCACTGAACTTTCAATCGGACCATTGGTGGTTGATCACTACATCAAATCTATTGGGGAGGGGCTGGGGCCACTTGGCGGCCAGCGACTACCACCAAGATTCGCTACCAGTTTACATGGCAGAACGTGGCAATATGGCACGGGTGGTATTGGTCAAGTTCCAACAAATAATAGGTTCGTTCAGGTTGGAAAACAGCAGATAAAGTTCAGCATTCTGTCATCGGGAGCTTTTTTTGCTCTTGATTCCTCTAACGTCGGTTGGAAGATGGTAACCAGTGGCAGTCAATATATTCTGACTTACAAATCGGGCACAGTCTATCGCTTCGCGGGACATTCCAGTCTTGCGGCAACTGAAAGACTTTTGGTTAGCACTGAGCATCCGGACGGTCATACCATATCCAACAGCTATGATAGTTCGGGGCGCCTCAAGCTAGTGAAAAGCAACCATGGTTATGCCGTGGTGCTGGACTATGTAGGCTATAATGTTGTGGTCTGCGGCTACAATCTTACGCTGACACAAGTATCGACCGGTTCTACCTGCGCAGCATCGGACTTGAAGGTCACATATGGCAGAGATTCTTCTGGAAAGATAACATCCATTACCAATGTTGCGGGAGAAGTGGTCAACCTTCAATATACGGGTCGTTATATAAATTGCGTCACTCTTCCTAACAGCTCTACCTGCGCCATACAGAACGTGCATTGGACGCCGCCTGCCGGCCAGATATTGGTGGATCTAACCAAACGCTATGATCACGTTGTCCAGCAAACCACCGCCAATGGCGAGGTTTGGAACTATGAGCATACCGCGGTTGAAAATAGCGGCGGGGATTACACCCCTTATCCGGGCGAGATTTTGCTGAGCTATTCTTCAATGACACCGCCAATGGGCAGGCGGACCAATGCTGTTTTCGGCAATGGGTTTGTTCAGTCCATATCGGGTCCAGAAGGGGCGACTAGCTATACATATTCCACCCAGGGCGCTTATCAAATCACCTATCGAGATCATTACACGATCCACTATTATAGCATCTACCCCTCCAAGATAACCTATTCGGAAGGCAATAGCATACAGTTCGCGCGCGACTGGGCGGATAATGTTACCTTACGGATAGAGAAAGCCAAGCCGGGATCTGGGCTGGCCGATAATGTTACCGGCTGGATTTATCCCGCTAGCTATCAATGGGCTTCGCCTAGCATCTGCGCGGCGGCTGACGTATTGTGTGACAAGCCGACCAAGGTCATTGATCCCAAAGGCAACGAGACGGACTATACCTATAGCGCCACCCATGGCGGGATGCTGACCGAGACCAAGCCCGCTGTAAACGGTATCCGCCCGCAAGTACGGCGTAGCTATGTGCAGCGCAACGCGATGATCAAGAGCGGTTCGACCTATGTCGCGATGCAGCCGCCGATCTGGGTGCTGGCATCCGAGGAATATTGCAAGACCACGGCTGCCTCCGGTTCCGGCTGTGCAGGCGGCGCTGCGGATGAGGTGGTCACCACTTATGATTATGGCCCCACCTCGGGTCTAAACAATCTGCTTCAGCGCGGGACCATAGCTGACAGCGGCGGCCTCAACCTGCGCACCTGTTACACCTACGACAAGTACGGCAGAAAGATCGCAGAGACCCAGCCCGAAGGCACAGGGAGCACATGCCCATGAGCCAGCTCCGCATGAATTTCAACGGCCAAACCCTGCGGTCCGCCATTGCGGCGGCATCACTTGCTGGACTTGGTTCATCATTGGTTGCGACATCGGCTTATGCGCAGAGCTCTGCTTCTGCCTACACCAGTGCCACGCGCTATGACATCAAGGGGCAGGTGACGGGCACGATCGCGCCCGATCCTGATGGCGCTGGTGCGCTCAAATATCTTGCTACCCGCACCACCTATGATGTGCGCGGCAATGTGATCAAAGTCGAAACAGGCGAGCTGTCGTCGTGGAAGTCCGAAGACATCGCTCCGGCCAATTGGGGTAGCAGTTTCCGGGTGGATCGAACCGTCCACAGCACCTATGACAATATGAACCGCAAGCTGAAAAGCTGGCAGATGACGGGCACGGCAACCAATGTCACGCAAGCCCACAACATGACCCAATTTAGCTATGACAGCTTGGGCCGTGTTACCTGCACCGCCCAGCGGATGAATCCGGCACAATATAACAGTCTGCCACCCTCTGCTTGTACCCATGATACGGCTGGCCCTGATGGCAAGGACCGGATTACCAAAAACATCTATCATGCCCTCAGCAACCGGCTTGTGCAGGTCCGCAAGGCGTTTGCTACGCCCTTGGAGCAAGCCGAAGTAACCTATGTTTATACACCCAATGGCAAGAAGCGATTTGTAATCGATGCTAATGGCAACAAGGCGCAGTTGGTCTATGATGGTCACGACCGTCAAAGCCACTGGTATTTCCCGAGCAAGGCGCAGCCGAGCAACTACGATGATACCACTCAGATAACTGCGGTGGACAGCGCGGGGGTGATCGATGCCAGTGACTATGAACAATATAGCTATGACAAAAATGGCAACCGCACCCAGCTGAGAAAGCGCGATGGGCAGCTGATAAACTATAGCTATGATGCGCTCAATCGTAACATATTGAAGGACCTGCCGAGCAGCGCAGATGATGTTCACTATGGCTATGATAATCGCGGATTGCAGTCTTTTGCCCGCTTTGCCAGCACATCCGGCCAAGGCATAACCACCGCTTATGACAATGCCGGCCGGGTTACATCGACCACCACCAATATGGCCGGGCAATCACGGACGTTATCCTACCAATATGACAAGAACTCCAATCGAACCCGCGTCACACATCCCGACGGGAAATATTTTACCTACAGCTATGACGGGCTGAACCGGCAAGAAGAATTGCGGGAAAACGGCTCTGCATTGCTGAGCGAGCAGACTTATAACAATCAAGGTCAATTTGTCTCAAACACGCGCGCAAGTTCCGTGGAAAGCTATCTGCAATATGATGGGGCGGGCCGGGTCAGCACCTTGGAAATCCGCCTCAATGGCACGGCCGAGGACAACGCCTTTGGCTTTGCCTACACACCTATCTCCCAGATAAAGTCACGCACCACGTCGAACAATCTTTATGCCAATACCGCCCATTATGATGTGCAGCGCAGCTATACGGTCAACGGCCTCAACCAATATACGCAGGCCGGACCGGCCGCCTTCACCCATGATGCCAATGGCAATCTGACCAGCGATGGTGCGGTGAATTTCACCTATGACACGGAAAACCGTCTGATCAGCGCATCGGGCGTGAAGACAGCCACACTGAAATATGATCCTTTGGGCCGATTGTTTGAAGTTGCCGCACCCTCTGGCACCACGCGCTTCCTTTATGATGGCGATGCGCTGGTAGGGGAATATGATACCGCCGGCACCATGTTACACCGCTACGCGCACGGCAATGGCGTGGATCAGCCCTTGGTCTGGTATGATGGCGGCACCGTAAACAGCACCAATCGCCGCCACCTGTTCGCCAACTGGCAAGGCAGCATCGCCGCTATCACCAACGCAAGCGGCAGTGCGATCGGGGTCAACGCTTATGATGCTTATGGCATTCCCAATGACACCAATATCGGTCGTTTCCAATATACCGGTCAGATCCTTATCCCGGAAATCGGCATCTATCACTATAAGGCGCGGGCTTACTCGCCTTATCTGGGGCGGTTTCTGCAGACCGATCCGATTGGCTATGAGGATCAGTATAATCTCTATGCTTATGTTGGAAATGACCCGGTGGGACGGATCGACCCAACCGGGATGGAATGCGAACCCGAATGTGGTGACCCGGAAGCAACAGCCAACGATTTATCAACCACAGCAGAAGCAGCAAGCGATATTGCTAACTCGGAAATTGGCGGCAATGATGGTGAATTGGCTAAGCGATTTAAGAAGCTCGGAACATTTGGGCAAATAGTGGCAACCGGATTAAACTTCAAGAAGCGACTTGAAAGTGGAAATTCATTTGTAGCAGCCGCAGCTGGAAGTGCAGCAGAGCTGGGCTCGTCACAGTTAATTTCCGCGGGTGGCGCGCTTGGAGGAGCAAAGGCGGGAAGCGGAGGAGGTCAAGTAGGAGCTGTGATAGGGGGCATAGCTGGCGGCGTGGGAGCTGGTGCGATAGACAGTGCCACAGGTACGTCGCGGGCAATCGGCGATGACGTTGCAAATATAATAGATGGCAAAACCAGTGCTACTGTTTCTGTTGAGGTTCCTCTTCGCCCAGACGCGCAGCCGTCACCGGCCGCTGCAAGCTTTGCATTTCCGCCTTCATCGGCTCTATTGGCTAGACCACAGGCACCAACAAACCCTTTTCTTCAAGAATGTTCAGGTCTAGTCTGCCGATAATGATGTATCAACGAGTCCAATATGAAAAATTGTAACGACACTACAGCAGTTTTCAAAGTAAGAGCATGGCCCGCGATATACATAACGATTGTTACATGGTTGCCACTTCTTTGGGCACTCATCCCCGCTTTATACTATGGAGAGATCAGCGAAAAGTCTATGGGCCCAGGAACACCGGGAGGACGGTTCGATGTATCGCCTCAAGCATTTTTTATAATAATGGTGCTTTGCACAACAGTCTTTTTCTTTATAAGTTTTTTACCACTTATTCTCTGTTTTATAAGAGGGTATTTCGTGAAATTTTCCGAAGATATGATATGCTTCAAAGGAAAGAAGTTTAATATTGAAGATATAGATAAAATAGAGTTGTCAACGTTTTTTGGTCAAGATTTTACATTCATTTTAAATAATGGACAGCGTATCTTTATGTCGTCTGGATTGAATAGAAATATAGCTGAATATATCAAAAGCCGATTTCACAAAAAAGTTATTGGTTGACTAAATTGTGGAATTACGGTGACAGTTTACTAAATACACTAAACTGAAGCTGCTTGTCCGTTACTGACAAGCCTGACCTATTGTGCTGTCCACACCATCTTCCTAGCCTGTTG
>CANMVC010000010.1 GCA_947501325.1 uncultured Sphingomonadaceae bacterium
ATTAAGCTATGCAATCTAACGGGAACTCGACTCGTAATCAGCCTAGCCCAATTACGCATGCTTTCGGGATAAAGCGGACGATCATTATCAGGTTTTTTTCATTTTGGCAGAGGGTATATTTGAGGGTATTATTTCAAGGATATCAAAAAATACATTTGAATTTCAAGTACTTATTCCTCCAATTAGCTTCCCGTAGGTCACCACTACTTCTCTCTCCTATCCTTGGCTCTACTCCGTTCGCTTTCTATGCGGCGCGTCTCTCCACGCGACTACCGGATATCGGGATATCGATGGCCTTCTCAACAGATAGCTATATTCTAAAGATTCTTCGATCAGCTCCCGATGGGCAACGGTTCGTCACCCAGTGCCAGGTGAAGGTTAATCCGGTTTTCAATTTGCGCGCGGCGGGTTTCTATGGCGCGGGTTTCGGATGCGATGGCCGTTGTTTGAGCGTCTATCAGGTCAAATATGGTGGAGCGGCCATTAATATAGCGACTGCGGGTCAGGCCGACGGCAGCACGGGCTTCTTCGGCCGCAGTAGCAGTGGAGGCGACTTGCCTTTCGAGGGTTGCTTCAGCATCGAGCCGGTCCTCCACTTCCTGAAAGGCCGTCAAGGTCGATTGCGCATAGTCGAAGAGAGCTGACTTTGCGAGTTCGCCCTGCCGGTCGGCTTCGGCAAGCAAGGCGCCGCCTCTGAACAGCGGCTGTAGCAGGCCAGCGGAGATAGCATTGATATAAGTGCCCGGATCAAACAGGTCACCAAAACTGCCGCTGCTGGTGGTGCTGTCAAAGCGCAGGGTCAATTGCGGGAACATCGCGTGCCGGGCATCCACCGCGCGCAGACCAGCGGCATCGACACGCGCTTCCGCGGCAATCAGATCGGGTCGACCGGCGAGCACCGACACGGGCGCTGTAATGTTTGGCAGAGGCTCGGGCATGACCAGGTCGCTAGCACCGGCAGCATCGCCGGAAGGATAGCGGCCGATCAAAACCTCGAGCGCGCGAGCTGCATTTCGGGCGCTGCGCAGCGCGGTTTCCAGACGGTCTTCGCTGTTGGACACGGCCACCTGCGCCAACCGGACATCCAGACGAGACGCAAGGCCGGCACGAAAACGCGCATTGGTTATCCGTAACGTGTCCTTGCGGCGCTCCAGATCACTGGTTGCCAGACCAAGAGAAATGCGCGCCGCGCTGCGATCATACCAGGCTTGCGCTACTGCAGCGGCCAACGCTTGACGGGCGGCGGCAAAATCAGCCGCAGCGGCTCTGGCTTCCGCATTGCCAGCACGGGCGAGGGAGAGATTGCGGCCCCAGATATCCACTTCCCAGCTGGCCTCGAGAGAACCGTCATAGACGGTCGCTGCATTTTCCGCATCGGTCGCGGTTCCCGATAGATCGATGGTGGGAAACAGATCGGCGCGGGCCACGCGCATGGCGGCACGCGACGCGCGCAACTGAGCCAAGACCGATTGCAAATTTCGATTATTTGCAAACGCTTCCTGAACGGCGCTCTCCAAATCCGCATCACCAAATTTCATTATCCAACCATTGCTGATCGTGCCGGCTTGCAAGCCATCAGCATTGGTCAGCAACAAGTCGGGGCGCGATGCCCAGCCATCTGGGGCCGCCGGAATGGCGGTCCTATCAAGGTCAGGCCCGCCCCGGATGGAACAGGCCGATAAGGCCATGAGACATATTATCGGAAATGCGCGCAAACTCATGCCAGTCATCCTGCGGACGGCGCTGGCTTGGCTTTGGCTTTCTTGCCATCGTCCCACGTCACATTCTGACCATCGCGCAGCCGTTCGCCGCCGCGCACCACGATCATATCACCGGCAGCAATCTGTCCGGAAATGGCGACCCGGTCACCGGCAGGCTCGCCAACCTGCACATCGATGCGCTTGGCGGTCCTGTCTTTGGGATTGACCACATAGACGAAAATCCCGCTATCTCGCAGCACCAGCGCATCCCGGGGCGCGGTCAAGACATCGCGCTCGACCCCGGTCGGCACAGTGATCGAAATGGCACTGCCCATTTTCAGGTTATGGCTACCCATGGGCGCGCGGACTTCAACCGTGCGGCTGACTTCATCGCCAGCCTCAATGACCGTCCGCACGCGAGACGAACGCCGTTCTCCGTTGGCGAGAATGGTGACCTCTTGCCCGGGCGAGAGTGATCCGGCTACGGCGATCGGTACGCGCACGCGGGCTTCAGACCCCGTTCTGCCGACAATTCGACCAATTTCACGACCTGGCGTCGCATATTCGCCCACTTCAATGCGGCGCTCTACCATCTGTCCGGCAAAGGGTGCCCGGATGCGGGTGCGCGCCAAATCCACTTGCGCGGTTTCCAAAGCGACTTTCGCAGCCGCCAAACGTGCCCGGGTCTGGTCCCGCGCGGAAATCGCTTCATCCAGAGACGCTTCGGATTCCGCTTCTTCTTTGAGCAATTGCTGGAGTCTTCCGACGAGCCGGTTCTGATAGGTCAGATCCGATTGCAGGCGAGCAACCTCGGCGCGCGCCTGATCTCTGGCCAATCGTGCGGATCGATCATCAATCACGGCAATGACCGTGCCGCGATTGACGCGCGCGCCGATGTCCAGGGTGGTTTCTATACGTCCGGCGACCTCTGCCGCGACCACGGAATCGCGGTTGGCGACAATATCTCCGGGGGCGGTGAAATCAGGGGTAAGCGCCAATTTCTCGATCTTCGCGAGCGTGACTATGGCCGGCGGTGGGCCATCTTGCCCCGGTCCACCCTGCCCTTCCGCCGCATCGGAAGCAAAGAATAGAAAATAAGCGAGCGCGACGATTATCAACGCGCCGCCAATCGCTATCCAGCGCAAATTGTCTCGGATCATATTGGGTAAGGCAAAACTCATTCAGCAGGCTCCGGTAATAGTCCGCCGCCAAAACTTGGCTCGGGCTCGGGGGATGTTTTTGGTCTGTCAGGCGTGTCTGGTTCGCTTGGTTTGCTTTTCTTCGCCGATCCCAGCTGGATCAGGGCAGGAAGCAATACCAAGGTGAAAATTGTCGAGACCAATACGCCGCCGACAATGATGACGGCCAAACCGCGGTAAATCGCGCTACCCGGGCCCGGTACCAGCGCCAGCGGGAGCATGCCCATGACCGACGTGCCAGTGGTCATCAATATTGGTCGCAGGCGCAAACGCAGCGCGGTGCGTGCGGCTTCTGACCGATCCATGCCTTCGCGTTCGCTCTCACGGGCCTGTGCCATCAGCAGGATCGCATTGTTCACCACAATGCCGAGCAGGATAACAAAGCCAATCATACCGAGCAGATCAAGCGGCGTTGGCTTGAACAGATTGAGTATCTGGATCGCAATCACGCCGCCAACCGTTGCGAGGGGGAGAGCGATGATGACCAGCGCCGCATCGCGGGCGGACCGGAATACCGAAGCCATGATGACGAACAATAAAGCGGCGGCCAGAATGAAGTTGGTGCTCAGCGATTTTATTGCCTTGATCAGCGCATCGGCATCACCGCCATAGCGCAATGTGCCACTGCTTTGCAGCGCATCCCGGATAGCAGGTTCGGCTGTCGACTGGATGATCTCCAACGCTTCGCCCAAGGCCATGCCCGGCGGCGGGCTGATATTGAGAGTCACCGTCTTGCGTCCGTCCACATGACTGATTTGGGTTGGACCAACCCCGCGCAGCAGAGTCGCTACTTCGCCCAACGGCACTGTACCCGCATTTGGGGTGACTAGCGGCGCGCTTTCAATTGCTTCTGGATCAGCCGCTTCCGAGCCGCGCATGATGACCCGCATCCGTTCGCCATCGGAAACATATTCTCCCAAATATAGACCATCGCCCAAAGCACGAACCGCGCGTCCCACCTGATCGCGGGTCATGCCCAGTTCTGCGATGCGGCGATCATTCGGGGTGAGCCGAAGTTCCGGAACAACCACATTGGGATCGGGATTGGGCCGCACCATGCCACCGGGCAGAGCCGCCTGAATGGTATCGGTTGCAACCAGCGCGGCCTCTCTCAGATTTTCATCATTTTCCGACTGCAGATAAAGCTCAATCGACCCGTTGCCGCCGAAATTGCCAAACAGGCTGCCCTGTTGGGCAAAAGCCTGTACATCCGGGAAGCCGGCCAATATTTCATTATTCACAATGCCGGTCATCTCATCGATGCGGGATTGATCCTTGATCCGGATCCCCGTGTTGATGCCCCATGGATTGACGAACAGATAATAGTTGAGCAGCTCTGGTTGCTTCTCGCCCTTCAAATAGGGATCGAGGCGCTCGACAACTTCCTCGGCAATTTCGGTTCGCGCCGATTCCAGTGTCGCGCCCGATGGTAATCCTACCCAAGCATCCACCGCATCGCGCTTCACATCGGGCAAATAATCGGTTTGCGGCCATAGGAAATAAGAGATGACCAATGGCGCAAGGATCAGCGAAGGAATCCAGATTTTCCGTTTCTTCTTGCTGTCAATTAGAGCAAATATGCGGTCGGCATAGCCATCCCAGCGACGTTCGTTATCCTCCATATCAACCTGGCCATAATGGCGCGCCGCCGCTGGCAACAGGGTCACCGCCACAATCAAGCTGGCAACAACGGAAATCGCGATCGTCAACGCGAGGTCAGCGAACAGTTGACCCTCAACGTCCTCGATAAACATGATCGGAATGAAGATGGCGACGGTTGTGGCGGTCGACGCAAACAGGGCGGGCCAAACTTGCGATACCGCTTCTATCGCGGCTTCTCCGGGTGATCGCCCGTGATTGCGCAGGCGGACGAAATTTTCCATCACGACAATGGCGGCATCAAGCACCATGCCGGTCGCAAAAGCCAGACCGGCGAGTGAGATCACATTGATCGTGCGGCCCGTCATGCCGATCACGGCAAGAGTCGCCAAAAGACAGACCGGCACCGTGGCTGCGATGATGAATGTCGCGCGCCAGCGCCGGACGAACAACCAGAGCAGGCCGATGGCAAGCAACGTTCCGAGCAACAGGTTCCCGCTCAGAAAAGACAGCGCGCGTTTGATGAAGACGGACGGATCAAAGCTCTTCTCGATCCTGGCGCCCATGCTGTTCAATTCATTCTCGTTGAACGTCGCTATGGTGGAGAGAACCCCGTCAATGGCATCGAGCGTGTTGCTACCCGGTTGGCGCACGACCCGCATGCCGATTGCCGGGTTGCCGTTTTGATAGGTAACGCCAAAGGCTTTGTCGGGACCGACATTGATATCGGCGACGTCGCGCATCCGGATCACGGTCGACCCGCGTTGCGCAACAGTCAGGTCACCGATTTGCTCAGCCGAGAAATTCCCTTCAAAGCGCAGAGCATAACCACGCCGCCCGACATCGACCGTGCCGCCACCAACATCCTGAAACCGACCAACAGCAGCAGACAGCTGTTCGATGGTCAGATTAAGCTGAGCAAGCCGCCACGGATCAAAGCGAATGCGCAATATCCGTTCGCCAGTCGGTGCTTCGACACTAACACCTTGGACGCCTTCGACGGACTCCAGTTCCGGAGCGATGGTATCGCGAGCAAAGGTCGCAAGCGCTTCGGAGTCCAGATTGCTATCGGGCAAAGCCTGAAGAAACAAATATATGAGAGACTCACCCTGATCGCCATTGGCCCCGCCAACCGAAGGACGATCGGCGTCGAGCGGCCAGTTGCGCACACGCTGGACACGGCTTGATACTTGCGCAAACGCCTTGTCCATATTGGTGCCAAGGGCAAATTCCAGATTGAGCCAGACATTGCCGTTGTTGGACCAGGATTGCACGCTGGTCAGGCCAGGCAGTCCGCGCAGTTCATCCTCGATCGGGATGGTGATTTCAGACTCGATTTCCTTGGGACTGGCCGCGCGCCAACCGGCCTGGACGGTCAGGCTGGGACGTTCAATGTTGGGAAAGAGCTGGATCGGCGTGCTGAAAGCCGAAATGATTCCGATTAAGGCGATCAAAGCCAACGCGGCAGCAATAGCTGCAGGGTATTTCAAAGCGATGTTGGTAAGGCTCATCGCCCACCACCAACGCAATTATCCGCTTCAGTCTTCGGCTTCCGCATGCAGATACCCTCCCGGTTCCAATATGCCTCAAGCAATTTGAAAGATGGGATTATCGTAACAAACGAAACTTGCTCAGGTGATTTCGACGAAAACTGTGGTGACTTCGATTAACGGCATGGGCGTTGATAGATTTATTGCGCGGTCAAACAGAGGCCGGCTCAAGCAGCTGCGAGGTCTGCATCATCCCGAAAGTGGGCACTAAGGTACAAATAGAACCGCTGAAGATTGAGACGGCAGCCCCTTTACCCTTATTGAAAAAGCTCACAGACGCCGTTTGGGGGCGGATCAGTGTCCGTCATTGCGCCGCTCATCAAACCATTGGCGCATGATTGAGGCCTGACATCCGGTCCAGCCATTTGTGCCCTCGACTGAGCAACTATTGGGGCGACTGGTCCTTGCGACTTCCTCGAGAGAAGCGACTCTTGAGCTCCAGCTCTGCTCTCCGGTCAATTCCTCTTCGGTTTCGCGTAATTTTTTGGGGATGCGATAGCGTTCCGATTCCGGCTGCGGCGCACAGACAACGATTTCATCTGCTTCTGCCTCGGGGCATTCGTCATCACCATAAGTCACAAGGACAGAAAAGCGCTCCGGCGTATCGATGGGTGTGGATGTTTCGGCCGCTGCATGGGATATGCATAAACAGCCAGCCAGTCCTATCACGCTTGTTTTCAAGATATGCTGTAGGGACATGGCTCTGGCCTTTCACTCGTTGACCCTGGCATCGACTACCCCTGCCGCAGGTCTGCTGAAAAGGGATAGACAGACAATTACTTCTACAAGCTGAACCAAATTTTCTGCGATGCGACCGTAGCATGGCGACACGCTCAATGAAAATCTCTCGATCCTGGCAAAATTCGGACATTGCGGGGGTGATGGCGGTTGGTGATGTGGGGCGCCTTTATATTATCGTCTTGGACACCCGGCGTGGCCGCAGCAACCCTGTCCAGATGATCGGTGCAATCCGCCACATGACTGGCGATGATGTGGATCACGCCCTCTTTGCTTTTCTGCACTTCCCCGCGAACCTTCATCAGGCGCGCAGACATGATCGGGCGGCGATAGCGTTCGAACAGGCGCGCCCAGATGAGGATGTTGGCAACCCCCGTTTCATCTTCCAGCGTTACAAAGATCGCATTGCCTTTGCCTGGCCGCTGGCGGATCAGCACGATCCCCGCAACGTCCGCAAATGATCCGTTTTTGGCATGAGCGACATCCGCGCAGCGCAGTGTTTTCTGGCTATCAAAAGCGTTCCGCAAAAACTCCATCGGATGACCTTTGAGCGATAACCGCGTTGTCTGATAATCGGTAATCACATGTTCGCGCTTGGTCATGCCGGGGAGCTGCGTATCTTCCTCCAGAGCCAGTTCCCTTGCATCGGCCGCAGCAAATAGCGGCAAAGTCCCGCTTGGTGTGCGGCGCACTTCCCATAGCGCCTGTCTGCGGTCCAACCCGATGGATCGGCACGCATCCGCATCGGCAAGCATCTGCATCGCGCGTTGTGGCAATTGCGCATCATGGGCCAGCTCTTCAATCGATGCAAAGGGCCGGCAAGCGATCATCCGCTCGGCCCAGGTCTCGCGGAAACCATCAATTTGCCGCAGGCCCAGACGCAGAGCCAAGTCTCCTCTCCCCTTCAGGGGAGAGGCCGGAAGAGGGGAATTCAAAGACCGCGCCATCGTCGATGCCCCCCTCTCCCCAACCTTCTCCCCTGAAGGGGAGAGGGAGTCTGATGCTTCCAAGATATTATCCCAATTGCTGTGATTAATATCGATGCTGCGCACCTCGACATCATGTTCACGTGCATCGCGGATGATTTGTGCTGGCGCATAAAATCCCATCGGCTGCGAATTGAGCAAGGCGGCTGCGAAAACAGCGGGATGGTGGCATTTGATCCACGAGGATATGTAAACCAATATGGCAAAGGACTGGGCATGGCTTTCCGGAAAACCATAGCTGCCAAAACCCTGTATCTGCTTGTAGCATCGCTCGGCAAATTCGCGTTCATAGCCGCGTGCGACCATGCCATCGATCATCTTTGCCTGGAAATGGTGGATGGTACCAACATTGCGAAATGTCGCCATCGCTCGGCGCAGCTTGTTCGCATCGGTGGGCGAAAAATCGGCCGCGACAATAGCCAGTTTCATCGCCTGTTCCTGAAACAGCGGCACACCAAAGGTCCGCCCCAATACGCCTCTCAGTTCGTCGGGATCATGCGGCGGGGCGGGTGACGGATATTCGGTTTTCTCGACACCGGACCGGCGGCGCAAATAGGGATGCACCATGTCCCCTTCAATCGGGCCGGGGCGGACAATGGCAACCTGAATGACCAGATCATAAAATTCCCGCGGACGCAGGCGCGGCAGCATGTTCATCTGCGCGCGGCTTTCGACCTGAAACACGCCGACACTGTCCCCTTTGCACAGCATATCATAGGTGACGGAATCTTCGGTCGGCACCGTTGCCAGCGCATAATCGCCCAGACCATATGTACGCATCATGTCAAAGCATTTGCGGATGCAGGTGAGCATGCCAAGCGCCAGGACATCGACCTTCATCAGGCCGAGCGCATCAATATCATTCTTGTCCCATTCAATGAAGGTACGGTCGTCCATTGCCGCATTATGGATAGGCACGGTTTCATCGAGCCGGTCCTGCGTCAGCACAAAGCCGCCAACATGCTGGGACAGATGACGCGGAAATTCGAGTATCTGCTGCACGAGAGCGCCCAGGCGCGCTATTTCCGGATTGTCTGGATCAAGACCAGTCTCCCCGAAACGCTTATCCGGGTCTTTGGTCGACCAGCTCCCCCAAACGGTGCTCGAAAGGCGGCTGGTAATATCTTCCGACAGGCCCAGCGCCTTGCCCACTTCGCGAATGGCGCTGCGTGATCGATAATGAACGACTGTTGCCGCAATGGCGGCGCGACTGCGGCCATAGCGGTCATAGATATACTGGATGATTTCCTCTCGGCGCTCATGTTCGAAATCGACATCAATATCGGGCGGTTCCTTGCGCTCCCTGGAAATGAAGCGGGAGAAAAGCAGGTCATGCTTCATCGGATCAACCGCCGTAATGCCAAGCAGATAACAGACAACGCTATTAGCCGCACTGCCGCGGCCTTGGCACAATATGTCTTTGGAGCGCGCATGACGGACAATGTCGTGGACCGTCAGAAAATAGGGCGCATATTCCAGCTTGTCGATCAGCTCCAATTCTTCGCTCAGTTTGTCAGACAATTTACGCGGAACGCCATCTGGATGCGCTTTAACCGCCGCTTCCCGTGTGAGATGCTCCAGCCATGCCTGCGGTGTCCATCCTTCCGGTACAGGCTCATCAGGATAATGATAGCGCAGCTCGTCGAGCGAAAAATATATGCCGGACAGAAAGCGCTGCGTTTCCTCTATCGCTTGTGGACAATCGGCAAATAACCGCGCCATTTCCTGCGGCGGCTTCAGATGGGCTTCGGCATTTTTGGCAAGCAACCGGCCCGCTTGAGCGATGGTCGTTTTTTCAGATATACACGTCAGAATATCGCTCAACGGACGTTGCTCGGCACTCGCGAACAAGGGCGCATTAGTGGCCAGCAAGGGCAAGCCCAACCGAGCGGCTTCTTTTTGCAGTCTTGCAAGATAGCGGCGGTCTGCCCCATCCCGCGGCATCGTCACGCCCGCCCATAATCGGTCGTGCGCGACATCCATCAGAGGCTGCAAAAGCTTGAGCGCGTCTTCATCAGCCATGGCGATAAATTGCATATCCTCATGAAAGTCCAGGAGATCGACAAGCATGAGATGGCAAGCGCCTTTCTCGGTGCGCAGGTTGCCGGTAGAAAGCAGCCGCGTCAGCCTTCCCCACCCTTTGCGATTGACCGGATAAGCAATGATGTCCGGCATCTCATCCACAAAACACAAGCGCGCGCCAACGATCAGGTGAAAGGGGGGTAGTTCCAAGCCTTCTTCTGCCGCTGCCTCGCGGGTTTCGCGCAGGGCGACATGCGCGCGGACGACACCCGCCACGCTGTTTCTGTCGGCAATGCCAAGCCCGCTCATCCCCAAGTTCATGGCGTGCAAAACCATATCCGCCGGCGAAGAAGCTCCGCGCAAAAAGCTGTAATGTGTCGCAGCAACCAGTTCGGCAAAGTCAGTCATGCGAAGCTGCCGTGAATATACCAGTCAGGCTGGGCTTTTTCTGTTCCGTAGAGTCCGTAACGAAACAGCCAGTAACGCCGTCCTTCGCTATCCTCGACGCGGTAATAATCACGGGTCAGACCCGCCTTGCCCGGCAAATGCCCTTGCCGCTTGCGCCACCATATCGATGCGATGCGCTCCGGACCTTCGGCGCGCGTGACATCATGGGTGACGCGTTTCCATATGAAGCGGCGCGGCGGGCCATCGGGCACTTCGGCCATCACCTTGATATGTTGCGGTGGGTCAAACAGGAACAGGGGCCGTGTGGGCGGCGCGCCTGATTCAGGCTGATCCCAGATAAAAGCGTCTTTGTAATCGAGCGCAGCGCGAGCGTGCAGGCCATGTTCGGGAATATAGCTATTGGCCGGCTCAAAACGCTGCACATCTTGCCGCCCCAGCCGAATGCTGAGTTGACTGAGCAAAGCGGCTTCATCCGATGCCGCATCGCGCCCACCATCCATGTCGGTTTGCACCGCGTCCAAGGATTCTGCAGCGGCAATGGATAAGCGTACCAGATCATAGCCAAAACCGGGATCAAGCGGATCGTTCAGCGTATCGATCCGTTCATTCAGCAAGCGCCGAAACAGTTTGTCGTCACGGGTCGGAGCACCCGTTTCAATCGCCAGCTTGGCCACATGGCCATCACAGCGGAAGAGCTGCATCGCTATCTTACGGGCGCCCTGCTTTCTGTCTTCCAGCATCTGCGCAGCCTCGATGAACAGCTCATGCAGGCATAGCAAGGCGCTATCAATATGCCCCATCGGTTCGGCAAAGCGTCGTTCCGTGATGATAGCAGAGCTTTTACGCTTCGGATTGACGGGGCGATCCTCCTGTCCCAGCAAACGCTCCAGCTTCAATACCAGTTCTGCCCCAAAACGGGCCGCCAATGGCGCGCGCGGACGGTCTGCCAAATCTCCGATATGATAGAGCCCGGCGCGCTCCAGCGATCTGTGCGTTTTGTCATTCATATCCAGCGCCGCCACCGGTAGCTGCGCCTGCGCGCCTTCCTTAAGGCCAAAGCGGGCGAGCGCCAGCGCCGCATCCACCGTCCCGGCCAAAGCCCATTGGAAAGACAGACCGGCGCCATCAAAGCGGTCTTCGATATCCTGCACCAACAGATGTTCATCACCGAACAAATGCACGCAGCCTGATATATCAAGGACCAATGACTGCGGCAGATGCAGCGCGACCATCGGCGTATAGCGTTCACAAGCTTCGGCAAGCCTGGCCAGCAATCGGGTATCGGCATCCCCGTCATGATCAAATATGAGTAGCTCTGGCACCCGGGCCCGCGCATCCGCCAGAGGCATAGCGATATGCAACCCCTGCTCCTGTGCCTGTCGATCAAGCGCTGCCAGAACAAGCGCACCGCGGCTTTTTTCCACAAGCGCAAAAGGCCGCGGATCCCTGGTATCAAGCGCGCCTGCGCTGCTCCTGATAATCCGTTCCGAAGACAGAAACGGCAGGAACAGCGCCAATATCCGGCGCGTATTCCTTGAATATTCTACTGTCACGATTCCATTCCAATCGGCTTGAAAGCCCCTCTATCCCGCGCCTGTGGCGCAGCAATTTCACATTAAAAACAGGATGACCGGGGGCGTTCGCTTCCAAAGGCCGTGATGGCGCAGATGATATTTGCCAACGACTATAGGCAGCGGTTGAAAGCGAAGAGAGTTGATCACGCAACAGGAAAACGGTCACACCGCTCTCCCGCGCGAACAGAGACAAACGGCGGGTTGCCGTCAAATCCAGACCACGTGGGTTTTTCCCGGATAGCGCGAGTATGACTGACACCACGGCATTGGACCGAACAGCATCGGCTGCTGTCTTTAACGCGGCAATTACAGTTGTCGCTTGCGCATATATTATCCGGTTAGGATCAATACCCAGTTCAACAAGCCCCGGCGGATAGAGCAGGTTTCTGCACCGCTGGGTCTGTTTTTCATCCACCCATAATATCGGGTTGCTTCCCTTTTGACCGGATAGTCTGCAGCGTTCTGCAAGAAGCAGGCAAAAGGCGGAAGCGCAGGGCGTATCATCTTTCAAGGCGGCTTGTACTTCGTGCAAAGCCGCTTTGGGTAATCCCTGCCGCAACGCATGATCAAAGCGCTGGGCACCCAATAGGATAGCGCCGCCCTTTTTGATATTTTCATCCAAGCAGGACGCGGAGGAAAGCGAAAGGGAAGCCGCCTTCCCTTTATTTTTCCGATGGATAGAATCACTAATGTTCATGTTATGTTCTATACCCTATGAACCCGCTCTTCTGTCAAGCGCAAGGTGATCTGCCATTGGAGGTCCAGCCTTTTTCATGCTAGCCTCTCTTTTGGAGAACAGGGGAAACGCATCATGAACTGGGAACTCATATTCACGATCACCAATAACTGGGCATTGGTGATGTGGCTGATACTGGCCTTTGCGCCGCGAAAAGATGTTGTAATGAAGGGTGTTTTTTATGGCGGAGTAGCGTTGCTCGCCCTCGCCTATGCCGTGATCGTCATACCGCTCATGACCGGCATGATAGGGGGTGGAAGCGGCGGCAGTCCCGATTTTACCACACTCGCCGGTGTACAGGCGCTACTCTCCAGTGACGGCGGCGCAGTGGTGGGGTGGATCCATTATCTTGCCTTTGACCTGTTTGTCGGCATGTGGGTCGCCCGCAATGCGGATCAATACGGGTTTGCGCGCTGGATTCAGGTTCCTATATTGTTTTTTGTGTTGATGCTGGGGCCATTAGGCCTAGTGCTTTACCTATTGCTGCGCTTCACGCGTCATAATAGAGTTGCGGATGCCGTAGTACCTCAATAAGACACTGAGTTGAATTAAAGAGTTATCGTTCCAATCTTGAAGAGAGATAAGGAATTGAAAAGGTAGAGTAATGGCAGATCCGTATCAGGCATTAGGCGTGGCCAAAGGGGCCAGCGAGAAGGAGATTAAAAGCGCCTATCGCAAGCTTGCCAAAGAGCTGCATCCCGACCGCAACAAGGATAATCCCAAAGCGACGGAACGGTTTTCCGATGTCACCAAGGCCTATGACCTGTTGCTCGACAAGGACAAACGCGCCCAATTTGATCGCGGCGAAATTGATGCCGATGGCAATCCAGCCGGATTTGGCTATGGCGGCGGGCCAGGCGGCGCTTACCCGCGCGGTGCCGGTGGCCAGCAATTTGATTTTGGTAATGGCGGCGCGGATTTTGGCGATATTTTCGAAGGGTTGTTTGGCGGCGGTGGCCGCAGTTCCAGCCCCTTCGGTTCACGCCAGCGCAGCGCTCCACCACCAAAAGGCGCGAATGTAGCCTATCGGTTGAAAGTCGAATTCATTGCCGCGGCCACGCTGCAGAAACAGCGGATCACTCTGGAGGATGGCAAGACCATAGATCTCAGCCTGCCCAAGGGCGTCGAAGAAGGCACGCAAATGCGGCTAAGTGGCAAAGGGCGGCCAGGACCGGGCGGCAATGGTGATGCGATTGTCACTATCCACATCAACGGCCATCCCTTTTACGAACGCGACGGCGATAATGTGAAGCTGGAGTTGCCGATCACCTTGAAAGAAGCAGTCGAAGGCGCGAAGATCAAGGTGCCGACGGTTGATGGTCCGGTGATGCTTTCGATCCCGGCTGGTTCTCATTCCGGCAAAACCCTGCGCTTGAAAAACAGAGGCTTCCACAAGAAATCTGGCGGGCGTGGTGACCATTTGGTGACACTCATGATCACGTTGCCGGAAAATGATCCAAAGCTGGCGGAATTTGTCAAAGACTGGGACGTCAAAGACAATCCGCGCGCCGATATGGGCGTGTAATTTTGACTGACGGGCCCCATGTCTGACTCTTCGCGTCTTTCGCCAGAAGCGCGGCGTGAAGAGCAGTCGCGGCCGGGACGCAAAAGCGAGCGGGCAGCCAAGGCATTGGCCGAAGACCATCTGCCGCAGCAGGTTATCTCTGTGGTTAAGCGCACCGCCGTGGGCGTTTATAATGACGGCTTCACCTTTGCCGGAAATTTCGCCTATCTCTCTCTATTGGCGGTCTTTTCCTTCTTCATCGTCGCGGCAGCCATTGCTGGCAGCATCGGCCAGACCGCCATTGGAAACGATTTTGTCGAGGGATTTTTACGCACTGTTCCGCCCTCGGTCGCTGGCGCTCTGCACGGTCCGATAAGCGACGCGATGAGCGCGCGGACCGGACCTTTGCTGTGGTTCAGCGCCGCTGTTGGCCTGTGGACCACCGCCAGCCTGATCGAAACCATCCGTGAAATATTGCACCGCGCTTATGGCGTAGAGGCCCAGCGCGCTTTCTGGGAATACCGGCTGTCTTCGATCGGACTGATCATTCTGTCCGTGTTCTTCGCAATGCTCGCGCTGAGCGCTCAATTCATATTGGCAGCAATTAGCGAATTTCTCGGGGATTTTTTCCCGAATCTGGAAGAAAGCACGACCTGGTTCTCGCTGTCCAATGCCTTGCCCTTCTTGATCTTATTCGCCACCCTCTACCTCCTGTTTCGTTTGCTCACACCGCGCCAATATCGCCCGCGCGCCTATCCCAAATGGCCGGGAGCAGTATTCATTAGCGGCTGGTGGCTACTGATTACCGGTCTGCTGCCACTCTTCCTAAAATATGCCGCCAATTATCAACTAACTTACGGCAGCCTCGCCGGCGTCATGATCACGCTGATCTTTTTCTATCTGATCGGCCTTGGCATGGTGATCGGGTCAGAACTGAACGCGGCATTGGCTGACCGGCCGGAGCGGATAGAATTAGACTAATTGTCGATGGATGATGATTTTCTGGAATATCAGGTGCATGGACGCTATTAACGATCCAATTTAACATGCGAGAAGGACTGGCAATGAATGAGCTGATGAAAGGCAAACGTGGCCTGATCATGGGGCTGGCAAACAACAAATCGCTTGCATGGGGCATTGCGAAACAGCTTTCCGAGGCCGGGGCAGAACTCGCGATCAGCTATCAAGGGGAAGTCATGGCCAAGCGCGTGAAGCCCCTGGCAGCTGAACTCGGGTGCGATTTCCTGTTGGATTGTGATGTTTCTGACATGGACCAACTCGACAAAACATTTGCCGAACTCGCCGAAAAATGGCCAACCATTGACTTTGTCGTTCACGCCATCGGGTTCACCAACAAGGAGGCTCTGCGCGGCAAATATTTTGATGTGACACTCGATGATTTTCTGATGACAATGAATATCAGCGTTTACAGCTTTACCGCAGTCGCCAAACGGGCGGCTGCGATGATGAACCCCGGCGGATCGATGCTGACGCTGTCTTATTACGGCGCGGAAAAGGTCATTCCGCATTACAACGTCATGGGTGTCGCCAAGGCAGCCCTGGAAACATCGGTCAAATATCTCGCCAATGATGTTGGCCCAGATGGCATTCGGGTGAACGCCATTTCTGCCGGACCGATCAAGACTTTGGCGGCCTCCGGTATCGGAGATTTCCGCTATATCCTAAAATGGAATGAGCTGAACGCCCCTATGCGTCGCAATGTTACCATTGACGATGTCGGGTCTTCCGCATTGTACTTCCTGTCTGATCTATCCTCCGGCGTCACCGGTGAAACGCATCATGTTGATGCGGGCTATCACACGATCGGTATGAAACAGGAAGATGCACCTGATATTGCGCTGGATTGATGCTTTTTCGGGCCGAGCAATCAGTCGACGAAAAGCCGATCTTCGCGGTAAACAAGGCTGCTTTTGCAACCGATGCCGAAGCGCGGCTTGTCGATATGTTGCGGAGCGATAGTGATTTGGCCTTTTCCCAAGTGGCTGAAGAGAAGGGCTCGATAATCGGTCATATCGCGCTTAGTCCTATGGATGTCATAGCGGATGAAAAACCGGTCAGAGCACTGGGATTGGGGCCTGTCGCTGTCATGCCAAAGCGCCAGCTTGAAGGCTTAGGGTCGCAACTTGTTCAAGCCGCTATCCATTGGGCGCGGACAAATCAATGGCAGTTGATCATATTGCTTGGTAATCCGCGCTACTATTCACGTTTTGGCTTTTCCGTTGAGGATGCAAAGCCATTTGCGTCGCCATTTGCTGGCCCTTATTTTCAAGCACTCTGGCTTGACGAGACGGTCCAAAAGCCGCAGTCAGGACGAGCAGAATATGCGCCCGCCTTTGGACGCCTGTAAAAACAAAAAAACTGGGCCAATAAATGAGGGTATATGAGTTTTAACAGTTTCGGCCGCGTTTTTCGCTTTTCCACCTGGGGGGAAAGTCACGGACCTGCGCTCGGCGCGGTTGTGGATGGCTGTCCTCCGGGGCTGGAACTGAGCGAAGCCAATATTCAGCCGTTTCTGGACGCCCGGCGCCCGGGCCAGTCGAAATATACCACGCAGCGGAAAGAGCCCGATCAGGTCAAAATTCTATCCGGTGTGTTCGAAGGCAAAACAACCGGAACACCCATTTCGCTGATGATTGAAAATGTCGACCAGCGGTCCAAGGACTATAGCGAAGTCGCCAAAGCCTATCGCCCCGGCCATGCCGATTATGCTTATGACGCCAAATATGGTTTTCGTGATTATCGCGGTGGCGGTCGTTCCAGTGCGCGCGAAACAGCAGCACGCGTGGCGGCGGGTGCAATTGCTCGCCTCACCATTCCTGAAGTTTCCGTTCGCGCTTGGGTTGCTGAAATTGGCGGCGATGCGATTGATATCGCGAATTTTGACGCCGATGAAATTGGCAATAACCCATTTTTCTGTCCGGATGCCGCCGCGGCTAAACGCTGGGAAGCCCTGGTCGATGGCGCACGCAAGGATGGCAGCAGCCTCGGCGCGATTATCGCCTGTGAAGCGACTGGTGTTCCTGCCGGATGGGGTGCACCCGTTTACGCCAAACTCGACAGCGAAATCGCCGCAGCGATGATGACCATCAATGCCACAAAAGGTGTTGAAATTGGCGACGGCTTTGCCGCTGCCCGTTTGCGCGGCGAGGAAAATGCTGATGCGATGAGACCAGGAAATGAAGGGCCGCGATTTGAATCCAACCATAGCGGAGGCACAGCGGGCGGCATCTCGACCGGGCAGCCCGTATTTTGTCGCGTGGCATTCAAACCGACCAGTTCCATATTAACACCGGTTGACACTGTCACGCGCGAGGGTGAAGCCACCGAGATCACCACCAAGGGTCGCCATGACCCGTGCGTCGGCATCCGCGGTGTACCTGTGGTCGAAGCGATGATGGCGCTCGTGCTCGCGGATCAGAAAATGCTGCATAGAGCGCAATGCGGATGAGCATTCTTAAATGATCGACCTCGTCCTTCATGTCATTGATGACTATATTCAGGCGCATAAAGCGATCATCGGACTCGTCATTTTGGGCTTTCTGTTTGCTGGATTCATCATGGAACGGTTTCCCGCAGCGGTGGTCGCCGTGCTTGGGGCCTGTACCTTCCTGTTCCTCGGGATCATCGATTCCGACGGACTTTTCTCGGTTTTCTCCAATACCGCCCCGATTACAATCGCCGCCATGTTCATCTTGTCCGGCGCACTGCTGCGAACCGGGACAATTGATGCGATTGCCGGATTCATTATTGAACGGGCTAAAGTGAGGCCGAAGCTGGCCGTTGTAGAAATGTTTTTGGGCGCCTTTGTTGCCTCCGCTTTTATGAACAACACTCCGGTTGTGCTTGTGCTGATCCCGATCATCATCCGCTTGTCCCGCGCCACCGGTATCTCTTCGAAGAAGCTGCTTATTCCGTTGAGCTTCATCTGTATTTTGGGCGGCACTACCACTTTAATCGGCACATCGACCAACCTGATTGTTGATTCCGTCGCGCGAGATGGCGGCATGGATGGTTTTGGAATTTTTGAAATCACACCTTATGGTTTGATTGCTGCGGTTGCCGGGACGATCATGATGCTATTGTTCAGCAGCTGGATATTACCCGGTGGTCAGGTTGGCGGTGAATTTGCCAGCAGTGATGAAAGTGACTTTCTGACGGAACTGACGGTCCGCAACAAATCATCAGTGATCGGTAAATTGCTGTCAGAGGTTCCGATTATCCGGCGGACCAGCGTGAATGTTTCTGCGGTCAAGCGGCTTAGCAGCTATATCCGTCATGATCTTGAGCACCATGAGTTGCGCGCAGGAGACCGGATTGTTGTACGGCTCGACCTCGCCGAACTCATATCCCTGCGGTCTTCGGAAGACTTTAAAATTGGCATCGTCCGGTCCGGAGACGTCGGACCGTTGGGCGAGGAGCTGGTTGAAGCAACGGTTGCCCCCGGCCATCCCAGCATTGGTAACCGCTTGTTTGACATTCCGTTTCTAGGCCAGCTAAACGTCCGCATATTGGGCATGACCCGCTATCGCAATCTGCCGCGATCCGACCTTACCAACGCCCGCATCCATGCAGCCGATCGCCTGCTCGTCACCGGATCGAGCAAAGACATTCAGCGGATGTACGAGAATCCCAATTTATTTGGCGTTGGCCAAACCAAAATACGAGCTTTTAGACGCGATCGTGCACCGATTGCGATTGGTGCATTGGTCGCTGTTGTTGTTCTGGCAGCGCTCAATATCGTACCGCTGGCTGTAGCAGCAATCTTGGCAGTGGGCGCGATCTTACTGGCGCGCTGTATTGATGCTGAGGAAGCCTGGGGATCGATGGACGGCAATGTGCTGGTGCTGATCTTTGGCATGTTGGCGGTCGGATTGGGCTTGCAACAGGCCGGGAGTGTCGATCTGATTGTCACCCAGCTAACCCCGTGGCTAGTAAATTTACCGCCCTGGGCCTTGGTGTTTTCAATCTATGTGCTGTCAGTAATTATGACCGAAATCGTAACCAATAATGCCGTGGCAATCATTATCACGCCGATTGTTATTGCGCTGGGTAACGATCTCGGGGTCGATCCCAGGCCCCTAGTCATCGCCGTCATGTTTGCAGCATCGGCCAGTTTTGCCACGCCCATTGGCTATCAGACCAACACGCTTGTCTATGCAGCCGGTAATTACCGGTTCACCGATTTCTTCAAGGCCGGTATCCCGCTGACCTTTGGCGTTGGTCTCGCCACCTGCCTGGCAATAAGCTTTACGATGTAAGACGGTTGTCGCAATAAGTGTTGCCTTAATGACGCTTGCCGAAGCCCTAACAGAACGATAAGTCTCAGGAATAATAAGGGGTTCATGACATGGCCCCAAATACGGGGAATATTTGATGTTGTCATTCTGGTTCAAAATACCGCTTTGGCAGCGGGTCATTGCAGCTCTCATTCTCGGCGTGATTACCGGCCTCGTTTGGGGACCGGAAGCGGAGATAATCAAATGGATCGGTGATTTCTTCATCAAAGCGATCAAGATGTTGGTCGTTCCGCTTATTTTCTTCTCGCTGGTCGCCGGTGTCGCATCCCTTGGCGATCTGCGAAAACTTGGCAGTGTTGGCGGAAGGGCGATGATATTATTCGTCATAACTGGCCAGATTGCAGCATGGCTAGGGCTGGCATTAGGCACGTTTTTTCAGCCCGGAAAAGGTGTCAACACGGACGCACTCCAGAAAGGCGAGGTCCCGGCACCCAATGAAACGACCGCCGTTGATATGATCCTTTCGATTGTTCCGGACAGTCCGGTGCAAGTCATGGCCGACGTGCGCGTTCTGCCCTTGATCGTCTTTGCGCTGCTGATCGGTATCGGCATCTTAATGGCGAAAGAAGAGGGCAAGCCCCTTGCCAAAATTTTTGATAGTGGCGCCATAGTCATGCAAAAAGTCACGATGATCGTCATGGAGCTAACCCCCTTTGGCGTCTTTGCTTTGATGGCATGGGTTGCCGGAACGCTGGGCCCCGACGCGCTTGTCTCGCTGGCGCAGCTAGTTGGGCTCAACTATCTTGGCTGCTTGCTGATCATCGGTGTGATGTATTCTGCGATGATCAAATTTGTTGCGAAGCTACCGGTGATTGATTTTTTCCGCGGTATTGTCGATGCGATTGCGGTCAGCTATTCGACCGCCTCATCCAACGCGACCTTGCCCGTCACATTACGCTGCGTGGAGCGCAATCTGGGTGTCAGCAACTCGGTCGCCAGCTTTGTGGTTTCGCTTGGCGCGACGATCAATATGAATGGCACCGCGATGTATCTTGGGCTTGCGACTTTGTTCGGCGCACAGATTTTCGGCGTGGACTTGAGCTTTGGGGACTATATCCTGATTGCGATCACCTCAACCCTCGGTGCCATTGGCGCAGCGGGTATTCCGGGCGCTGGCTTGATCATGATGGCACTGGTATTTGGCAGTGTCGGGGTGCCGCTCGAAACGATCGCATTTGTAGCCGGCGTCGACCGGATTATGGATATGATGCGCACGACGACGAACGTCTCGGGTGATGCAGCAATTGCGACAACCGTGGCGGTGATGACGGGCGAGATTGATGTTAAAGAAATGATATCGGCTGATGATGTCTAAGGCAGGATATATATCGCCGCCCCATTTGGCACCACGTCCCATATCTGTCTGATCTCGGCATTGCTCAAAGCGATACAGCCGTCGGTCCAATCTGTTGCTATGACTGGACCATCTCTGCCATTGGGTTGTCCGTGAATAAAAATATCGCCGCCCGGTGATTTCCCTCTTGCCTCGGCATAAGCACGGTCAGTGGAATTGGGATAGGATATCCGTAAGCTGAGATGATAGCGGCTGCCTGGATTCCTGCCATTAATGGTATAGCGTCCTTCCGGTGTACGCTCGTCGCCTTCAAAACGTTTGTGACCATCAGGCGCATTGCCAAAACGGATGTTGCTGTAGCGAGCAATCTCCTTATCACCTTTGTAGAGGACCATTGTCCGATCGCTCTTATCGACCAATAGGCTGTCGGCCTTGATGCCCTCGGGAATGACTGGAAGCGGGATTTCGCCATCAACAGCAGCGGCCTGCTGCGAAGGCTCACCTGCTCCACACCCGCTGACTGTTGCCAACACCAAGAGCAGGAAACATTTAGTCCGCAAAAGGATCTGTCACCAGAATCGTGTCCTCGCGCTCGGGAGATGTCGACACCAAAGCCACCGGACACTGGATCAATTCCTCGACACGCTTTATATATTTAATCGCGGCGGCGGGCAGGTCGGCCCAGCTTCTCGCCCCGGCGGTGGACTCGCTCCAACCCGGAACGGTTTCATAAATCGGCTTCACCGCTTCCTGATCTTGATGATGCGGCGGCAAATAATCATAAGTCACGCCATTCAGATCATAACCGACACAGATTTTCAGCTCTTCAAAACCGTCGAGCACATCAAGCTTGGTTAGCGCGATCCCGGCGACTCCGGACACCGCCAGAGCTTGACGGACGAGAACTGCATCAAACCAGCCGCAGCGCCGCTGACGTCCGGTATTTGTGCCAAATTCATGGCCGCGTTCGCCGAGACGTTGGCCGATATCATCGTCCAGTTCGGTCGGAAAAGGTCCCGACCCCACCCGCGTTGTATAAGCCTTTACAATGCCCAAGACATATCCGGTTCCAGATGGACCAATGCCAGATCCGCCTGCTGCGGTTCCAGAAATAGTGTTGGAGCTCGTAACGAAGGGATAGGTGCCATGATCAACATCCAGCAGCACGCCCTGCGCGCCTTCAAACAGGATACGGTCACCCCGTTTGCGCGCTTCATTGAGGCGCTTCCAAACAGGTTGCGCATATTGCAGCACCGAGTTGGCAATCTCACGCAGATCAGCCAACAGTCGTTCGCGATCAACTGGCTTTTCACCAAAACCAGCCCGAAGCGCATCATGATGCGCGCATAACCGATCCAGCTGAGGTCCTAAATCATCAAGATAGGCCAAATCACAAACCCTGATGGCCCTGCGACCAACCTTGTCTTCATAAGCCGGGCCAATGCCCCGCCGCGTCGTTCCAATCTTGCCCTGGCCGCTGGCATCTTCCCGCAGGGCATCAAGGTCACGGTGAATGGGTAGAATCAGCGGGCAAGTTTCGGCAATACCAAAATTGTCTGCATTAATAGTAACGCCCTGCTTGCTGAGCTTTTTTATCTCATCGCGCAAGTGCCAGGGATCCAGCACAACACCATTGCCGATGATCGACAAGGCCCCGCGGACAATGCCTGATGGCAGAAGGGACAGCTTATAGACTTCGCCATCGACAACCAATGTATGGCCAGCATTGTGGCCACCTTGAAACCGGACGACAACGTCAGCGCGTTCGGACAGCCAATCGACAATCTTGCCTTTGCCCTCATCGCCCCATTGGGCACCGATCACCGTTACATTGGCCATATTTGAAAATTCTTCCTGTTAAATTGCTATCGGATTCTTGCCATCCAGATGATGCGTACAGCCCAAAGTCGTGGCATCATCACTGTCCGAAAGCGCCGCGACCGTGCGCCATCCCTCTGCCCGTAAAGATGCCGCGATTTCACTGTCATGCCCTAATGGCAGAAATAAAATATCCTTGGCCTTTGCACTGAAACCGGCATCGATCAGCGGGCTAGGATAAAGCGAGAATCCGACAGCATTTTCCGTTCCGCCATCTGCGGTTGGAATTTCGTAGCTGCCACCACGCCCCATCGCACCGACAAAGCCCTCGGCAAAAAGGGTAAAACCAAACCAGTTCTGATATTCAAAACCGTGACGCTCAGTCGGATCCAGCGTCAGATTTGCCTTATCTTTGATGTTCGCGGCAATGGCGGCGATGCCATCAAGCCGTGATGTGAGCAGATCATCGCAGTCAAATGCCCGCATTTTCGCCAGGGCGTCATCAAACGGTCCGGTCGCTTCAATTAACGGTAGATAGCCAGTAGCTCCCAATTCTGTCAGGCCGCCAGCATCTTTCATATCCAGTTCGCTCCGCACTTCGCCAGCCTGCGCAGCGCTGAGCGGCAAGGGGCCAGCGGACAAGATATCCACCAAATCTGGCATGGTGAAATCCACCGTAATTCCTGTCAAACCCGCCCGGCCCAACGCTTCTATGGCCACCGTCACAATTTCACTCGCCGCAGCAACGCTATCCGTACCAATCAACTCAGCGCCAATTTGCAACCGACTGCGTTCGGGGTGTAATTGGCCAGAGCGCAGTTTCAAAACCTGCCCGGAATAACTGAGGCGCAGCGGACGCGCCACACCGGCCAGACTGGTCGCAGCTATTCGGCCAATTTGCATGGTGACATCCGGGCGCAGTGCCAATGTTCTCTGCGAAATTGGATCGACAAAGCGCATCAGATCGCTTTTCGCCGACCCAGTCATCCGACCCGTCAGAACGTCTTCATATTCGACCAACGGTGGCGACACGCGTGCGTAGCCATGGCTAGCAAGCGTATCGTGTACTTCGCGTTCGAGTCTAGACCCGGCCTCGGCATATGGAGGGAGGGAATCGTGAAAGCCTTCAGGCAGCAAGTTAGACAGCTTTTGCATAGACTTTCGTCTCCATAGCCTAAGCAAGCGCTGAGGCCACCGGTTTTTTAGCCAATTTTCTAGAAGCGCAAGGCTTTGACTGTTTTCACCCCTTCGAGTTTGCAAACGGCCCATAGGACGGGCTCTTCTACCGGCGAATCGATGGAGAGAAGCAATACCGCTTCTCCGCCTGGTGCATCCGCGCGACGACCCAGATGGAATGTACCGATATTGACACCGGCCTCGCCCAATGTCGAGCCAACGCTGCCGATGAATCCGGGTTGATCCTGATTGACGATATAAAGCATATCGCCCTCAAGATCAGCCTCAACCTTGATGCCAAACATCTCAACGAGACGCGGGCCCGAAGAACCGAACAGCGTTCCAGCGACTGATTTTTCGCCTTCATCGGTGGTGACGGATACGCGGACCAATGTGTGATAGTCGCCTTCGCGGTCATGCCGCACTTCACGAACATCCAGACCGCGCTCTTTGGCCAAATAGGGCGCGTTCACCATATTCACGGAATCACTATAGGCTGCCATCAATCCAGCAAGAACTGCAGCAGTGATGGGTTTCGGGTCGAGCTCGGCTGCCGCGCCTTCAACTTCAACCGAAATGCCCTTAAGCGAACTGCTGGACAGTTGGCCAATCAAGGAACCCAGCTGATTTGCAAGCGTCATATAGGGTTTCAGCTTTGGCGCCTGCTCAGCAGAAAGGCTGGGCATGTTAAGCGCATTTTCTACGCCGCCATTCACCAGATAATCCGCCATTTGCTCAGCCACCTGAATGGCAACATTGACCTGTGCTTCACTGGTGGAAGCGCCCAGATGTGGCGTACAAATCAGGTTTGGCGTGCCAAAGAGCGGATTTTCCTTGGCAGGTTCTTGCGCATAGACATCAAGCGCCGCACCAGCCACTTGTCCGGATTCCAGCGCATCTTTCAAGGCCGCTTCGTCAATCAAACCGCCGCGGGCACAGTTGATAATCCGAACACCCCGCTTGGTTTTGGCGAGCGCGTCAGCAGACAAGATATTCCGCGTCTGGTCCGTCAATGGCGTGTGCATGGTAATGAAATCAGCTCGGGCGAGCAGCTCGTCCAGCGTCACTTTCTCAACCCCGATCTCAACTGCACGTTCTGCGGTCAGGAATGGATCATATGCAACCACCTTCATGCGCAGACCAATGGCCCGTTCAGCAACAATCGAACCGATATTACCAGCGCCGATCAAACCGAGCGTTTTGCTGGTCAGCTCGACACCCATAAATTTGGATTTCTCCCATTTGCCGGCCTGGGTAGAGGCATCAGCAGAAGGAAGCTGGCGCGCCAGCGCAAACATCATCGCAATGGCATGTTCTGCTGTCGTGATGCTGTTACCGAAGGGCGTGTTCATCACCACCACCCCTTTGGCCGATGCGGCAGGAATATCGACATTGTCGACACCGATACCCGCGCGGCCAACGACCTTAAGATTGGAGGCAGCATCTAATAATTCGGATGTTACGGTGGTTGACGACCGGATGGCAAGGCCATCATATTCTCCAATGATTTTCATCAGTTCTTCGGGAGTCTGGCCGGTAATTTCGTCCACTTCCACACCACGTTCACGGAAAATTTCCGCGGCTTTCGGGTCCATTTTGTCAGAAATAAGTATTTTTGGCATGTGTGTCTCCCTCTCCCCTTGAGGGGAGAGGGCCGGGGAGAGGGGGGTGACCATCTCCCGGCCCTTATATGTTAGAAATGATGAGGGGGTCTGCCCCTCTCCCAACCCTCTCCCCTCAAGGGGAGAGGGCTATCGTTTTAAATCTCGGCTTCAACCTGCGCAAAGGCCCATTCAATCCAGGGCAGCAGACGGCGGACGTCTTCTTCCTCAACGGTTGAACCACACCAGATACGTAAAGACGGCGGTGCATCGCGGTAACCGTTAAAGTCATACGCGATATCCATTTTTTCCAGCATTCCGGCGATTTTCTTGGGCACGGCGGCTTTGTCATCGTCGCTCAAGCCATCATACCAATCGCCTTGGAACATCATGCAGACACCGGTATTGGTCCATTTCGCAGGATCGCCGACCATATTGCGCAGCCACGGCGTTGCTTCAATCCAGTCATGGACAATCTTTGCATTGCGGTCTGCTCTGGCGTGCAGTTCTGGCAAACCGCCAATAGATTTGGCCCATTCCAGGGACGCGATATAATCTTCGGTCGCCAGCAGGGACGGCGTATTAATCGTCGCACCTTCAAAGATCGCACGGTTCAGTTTATCGCCCTTCTTGACGCGGAAGATTTTCGGGAGCGGCCAGTTCGGGCTATAGCTTTCGATACGTTCAACAGCGCGCGGGCTCAGGATCAACATGCCGTGGCCTGCTTCCGAACCCATGACTTTTTGCCAACTATAAGTGGTGGCATCGAGCTTTGCCCAGTCCATCGGTTGCGCGAATACAGCGCTGGTCGCATCGTTGATGGTCACCCCATCATGGTCGTCCGCAATCCAGTCGGTGTTCGGAATTTTCGCGCCTGATGTCGTACCGTTCCAGGTGAAGACAATATCATCACCCTTGTCGATCTGGGTCAGGTCTGGAATGTCACCATAGTCGGCTTCAAGGACCGTCAGGTCGGCAGGTTTCAGCTGTTTTACAGCATCCTGGATCCAGACATTGCCGAAGCTCTCCCAAGCCGCAACCGTCACCGGACGCGCGCCGAGCATATTCCACATTGCCAGTTCAACCGCACCCGTATCGGACGCAGGAACAATGCCGATGAGATAGTCGTCGGGAATGCCGAGTAGCTCGCGGCTGAGGTCGATAGCATATTTCAGCCGGCCCTTGCCTGTCGCAGAGCGATGAGAGCGGCCCATGGCCACGGTATTTATTTTGTCGAGAGACCAGCCAGGAAATTTGGCGGTAGGGCCCGAAGAAAAATTCGGGCAATTTGGACGCAACTCGGGTTGCGGTAACACAGTATCAGTCATGTATGCTTCTCCTTACAGAGAGCTCGCGCGGCGTTGGGACCGCGTGGCCCGTCGCCGCAATGGTTGTTGCAGCGCAGCAAGTCAAGCGTCAATATCCAAGCTTCTATCAAATCGGCATTTTTGGGGTGACACGAATCGGATAGTGGGAAAGAAAAATTCCATTTGTCGCAAAGACTATCCTCTTCAGCCGAAAAACCGGTATATATCTCTATCTTCAGCCGTCAGTTAGGATCGCTTCGTCAAGCAGTTTTTATGAAAAAGCCATGTGTTCAAGCGCCTGTTGCGCGTAACATTTTGTATTTGGGGTTTCTGTCGCTGACTCTTGGTGCCTGCGGTATCCCAGATAGCAAGCGACCAACAGGCGGCTCTAGCCCGATCAACCCAAGCCCCAGCGCCCGGCAATGCTTCGGCGAGTTGCGCAATGCCGGTGTCCGTTTCTCTCCCTTGCCCAATCAGAATTTCTCCGGCGGGTGTAGCCAGATTGGCGCGATCACGATGCTCGATGTCGGTCGCGGTACCGAAGTTTCAAACCTCGGCCCGGTGAGATGTGAATTGGCGAACAAATTTGCCGCATGGACGGAATATGCCGTGAGGCGTGCTGCACGCCAGTATCTTGGCAGCGAACTGGTAAGAATCGAAACCATGGGCAGCTATAGCTGTCGCCCTGTAGCAGGCTCAAATCGTTTGTCCGAACATGGACGCGCCAATGCGATTGATGTGTCGGGCTTTGTTCTGGCCGATGGTCGGCGCATTACGCTGACCAAACACTGGAACAATGGGCGGCAGGAGAAGAAATTCCTGCGCGCCATCCACCAAAGCGCCTGTCGACGTTTCGGGACCGTGCTCAGCCCGGATTTTAATGCTGACCATCATGATCATTTCCATTTTGATATGAGTGGTAACGGCTATTGCCGTTAGCCTTATATTTTTCGATAAACCATTAAGTTCATTGGCAAGTCACATTGCTATGCTCTAGGACAAAGCCATGACAAACAAAGATTTACACGACCGCCGCTTCTACCGTGCCAAACAGGAAGCCGATTTCGCCAGGAAACAGGCTCTCAGCACTCCCCAGACCGAAGATCCCGCCTATACGCTGGCCTTTCAGGATAACGACTTCCTGCTCCGCGAGGAGCTGCGCCCGGTCCGGTTCCAGCTCGAGCTGCTCAAGCCCGAGATGCTGCTGGATGAAGCCGGCATTGGCTCGACCCTCGTCATGTATGGTTCGGCCCGTATTCCTGAACCTGGCAAGGCTGATGCGCTGATCGAGGCGGCGACCGACGAAGCCGCTTTGAAGACCGCCAAGCGGCTCAAAGAGAAGTCCAAATATTATAACGAAGCGCGCGAGCTGGGCCGGATTGCCAGCGATTGCGGCATAACAGAAAATGGCAAACGCGATTTCGTCGTCTGCTCCGGTGGCGGGCCTTCCATCATGGAAGCGGCCAATCGCGGCGCGCAGGACGCCGGCAAGGAATCCATCGGCCTCAACATCGTGTTGCCGCATGAGCAGGCGCCCAATGAATATGTGACACCATCGCTCAGTTTCCAGTTCCACTATTTCGCCCTGCGCAAGATGCACTTCCTGTTGCGAGCCCGGGCCGTGGCCGTGTTCCCCGGCGGGTTCGGCACATTTGACGAGTTTTTTGAGCTACTCACCCTTGTGCAAACCGGCAAGATGGAGAAGCTGCCGATCATATTGTTCGGCAAGGACTTCTGGAACCGGGTCATCAATTTTGATGCGCTCGCCGAAGAAGGCACCATCAGCGCCAAAGATCTCGAGCTCTTCCAGTTTGTCGAGACCGCCGACGAAGCCTGGCAGATCATCCAGGATTTCTACGGCCTGGACTGCAGCTAACCGCTAGAAACTATTCTGCGGCTGCGGCTTCGTCTGCTGCGACAGATTCTTCTGCGACCTGTTCGGCAGCAGCCGCCTGTTCCGCTGCGGCAGGCGCGCCCGCATCAACAATATCTTCCCCTTCGGCCGGCGCAGCGTCTTCTGCTGGCGGTTCGGGATAAGGCAGGTTTGATCCCTGAGCGTTCATATAGGCTATGACATTGGCGCGGTCTTCCGGCTTGCTGAGACCGGCGAAGGTCATTTTCGTTCCCGGCGCATATTTACGCGGGGATATCAGCCACGCGTTCATATTATCAAAATTCCAGTCGCCTTCGATCGAAGCCAGCGCATCGCTATAGGCAAAACCGGCCACATGACCATGCGGCTTGCCAAGCGAGTCATAGAGATTGGGTCCGATGCCATTGGCACCGCCCTCATTAATCGTGTGACAGGCAACGCATTTCTTGAACACCGCTTCACCCGCTGCGATATCGGCATTGGCGAGCATCATGCTCATAGGCACTTCTGCTTCGCCGGCATCTGCCGATTCAACGCCTTCAATCACATAACCCAATGTCTCCGGGCGCTCCGGCTTGTCCGCATGAAAATATTTTCCGCTCAGGATCGAAAAGCCGAGTGCTGCGATTCCGCCTGCCAATACCCAGCCAGCAATGGTGTTGTTTTTATCCATCTTGTTTCAAATCCCTGAATTGCGGACAGGAACAGCCTGCCAAAAGATTGCGCTTTCTCTAATAAGACCGCCGATTCAAAGCAAGACCTCAATTACGCTGCCAGTTGCTAATATAATTACGTCAGTTTCGTTAAATGCGATCAGGTCTTGCGCCGACCGGATTTGTACGGCAATCGCGGCGACAGTTGAACGGGCGCATAGAACAGGAATCGACAGCATCATGAACAGCTTCCCGCAAAACGCCTTGGGCATGGTCCAGAAAATGACCGAAACCGCGGCGGAAGCGCCAGCCCAGGCGATTGCCTTTCAGGGCGCACCCGGCGCAAATTCCCACCTCGCCGCGATGGAATATGCCCCGGATTGCCTGACCTTGCCCTGCTTTTCATTTGAAGACGCCCTGGATGCAGTCAAAACCGGGGCGGCTGGCAGTGCAATTATTCCGATCGAAAACAGTCTGCACGGTCGCGTGGCCGACATCCATTTCCTGCTGCCCGAATCGGGCCTGCATATTGTTGCTGAACATTTCATGCGGATTCGCCACTGTCTGATGGCCAAATCCGCCGATGCGAAGATCAAGACAGCGATGAGCCATCCGCAAGCGCTGGGCCAGTGCCGCCATTATCTGCGCGCCCATGACATTATTCCGGTCGCCTATGCCGATACGGCCGCCGCCGCGGCCTATGTCGCGCAGCATGATGACCCGCATGCCGCCGCCATCGCGCCGCCGCTGGCTGCCCAGATTTACGGCCTGCAACCGATTGCCAATGCGATTGAGGATGAAGATCATAATATGACCCGCTTCGTGTTGCTGGCGCCCGAGGCCACTGTCCCGGAAGCCAATGGCCCGACGATGACGACCTTTATCTTCGAGGTCAAAAACGTGCCCGCCGCGCTCTACAAGGCGATGGGCGGTTTTGCGACCAATGGCGTCAATATGACCAAGCTGGAAAGCTATCAGGAAGGCAGCAGCTTCTCCGCATCGAAATTCTATGCCGATATCGAGGGCGCACCCGGCGATCCGGCGGTGGACCGGGCGCTGGAGGAACTGGATTTTCATTGCAACAGCGTCCGCCTGCTCGGTTCCTATCGCCAGGCCCGGCCGCGGACGATGGCGGGCTAAGTCCATCGATCCATCCAGGGTCACACGGGGTCACACACCCTGAAG
>CANMVC010000011.1 GCA_947501325.1 uncultured Sphingomonadaceae bacterium
CACCCACTGCCCTTCTTCTGCTTATGCAGCTCTTTATGCGGAGAGTATTTCTGATCCTGATGGTTTTTGGTTGAAGCAGGCGGAACGCTTGGAGTGGGCACAGGCGCCGGGTACGATCGCCAACTGGTCTTATGATCCGGTCTCGATCAAATGGTTTGAGGATGGTGTACTTAATATCTGTCATAATGCGGTGGACCGGCATGTGGCGGCGGGCCGGGGGGATGTGACGGCTTTGATTTTCGAGCCGGATGATCCGGACGGGGAAGGCAGGACGCTTACCTATGATGAGCTGCAGGCCGAGGTGATCCGCATGGCCGGCGCGCTGAAGAAGCTGGGCGCGGGCAAGGGCGACCGGGTCACCATCTATATGCCGATGATTGTGGAAGGCGCGGTGGCGATGCTCGCCTGCGCGCGCATTGGCGCGATCCACTCGGTGGTGTTTGGCGGCTTTTCTCCCGAAGCGCTGGCCGGGCGGATTGAGGATTGCAAGAGCAGGTTTGTGGTCTGCGCCGATGGCGGCCTGCGCGGCGGCAAGGGCGTGCCCCTGAAGGCCAATGTCGATGCCGCGCTGGCCAAAGACGGTACAGATGTCGATGCGGTGCTGGTGATTAATCACACGGGCAGCGATATTGCGATGACCGAAGGCCGCGATCACTGGTATCACGAAGTGGCGGCCGATGTGCCCGCGACATGCCCGTGCGAGCCGATGAATGCGGAAGACCCTTTGTTCATTCTCTACACATCCGGCTCGACCGGCAAGCCCAAGGGCGTGCTCCATACCACCGGGGGCTATGCCGTGTGGGTGGCAACCACCTTCCACTATGTCTTTGACTATAAGCCGGGCGAGGTCTTCTGGTGTTCAGCCGATATCGGCTGGGTCACCGGCCATAGCTATATCGTCTACGGCCCGCTCATCAACGGCGCGACCGAGGTCATGTTCGAGGGCGTGCCTAACTATCCCGACCATGGCCGCTTCTGGCAAGTGGTTGCCAAGCACAAGGTCAACATCTTCTATACCGCCCCCACCGCCATCCGCGCGCTGATGCGCGAAGGCGATGCCCCGGTCAAAGCGCATGACCGTTCATCCATCCGCCTGCTTGGCACGGTAGGTGAACCGATTAACCCGGAAGCCTGGCGCTGGTATTATGAAGTGGTCGGCGATGGCCAGTCCCCGATAGTCGATACCTGGTGGCAGACAGAGACCGGCGGTATCATGATCACCACTTTGCCCGGCGCACACGGGATGAAGCCGGGCAGTGCCGGTAAACCCTTTTTCGGTATCCAGCCGCAGCTGGTTGATAATGACGGCGCGGTGCTTGACGGCGCGACCGATGGCAACCTGTGCATCACCGCCAGCTGGCCGGGGCAGGCAAGATCAGTCTACGGTGACCATGAACGCTTCATCCAGACCTATTTCTCCACCTACAAAGGCAAATATTTTACCGGTGATGGCTGCCGAAGAGACGAGGACGATTATTACTGGATTACCGGCCGGGTCGATGATGTGATCAATGTCTCGGGTCACCGCATGGGCACCGCCGAGGTGGAAAGCGCGCTGGTATCCCACCCCAAGGTCGCCGAGGCCGCCGTGGTGGGCTATCCGCACGACATCAAGGGCCAGGGCATTTACTGCTATGTCACGCTCAATGCCGGTGAGGAAGCCAGCGACGCGTTTGCCGCAGAGCTCAGAAACCATGTCCGCACAGAGATCGGTCCCATTGCCACGCCCGACCATCTCCACTTCACCCCGGCACTGCCCAAAACCCGCTCCGGCAAGATCATGCGCCGCATCCTGCGCAAAATAGCCGAAAACGACTATGCAACACTCGGTGACACCTCAACCCTTGCAGATCCAAACGTCGTCGATACACTCATCAAAGGAAGAATGAATAGGTAG
>CANMVC010000012.1 GCA_947501325.1 uncultured Sphingomonadaceae bacterium
TTTCGGGCCGCGCTTTTGTGCCTTCAGGGTCCGGCCTGTCTGTTTTTCCAATTCCTTCAGCCAGCGATCATTGCCCAGTGGCCGTCCCGTTGTTTCTGACTGACGCAGCGCTCGGAATGCCGCCTCGTCGCCCTTTCCTGTCCCCATAAGCTTGCGGAAGCTGCCATAGCGTTCCAGACCCGGCGCCACTCTCACCAGCCCATCATCCTTGGCCTTCAAATGCGCTTTTACACTTGACCAGCCCCAATCCTTTGCTGTGTCCACCAACCGGGCCCTTACCGGGTTAAGCGATACATAGCGCACCGCATTGGCCAGATGTTCTTCATCCATGACAACCGAGCCAAAGCGGCCCTGCCACAGATGCCCGGTCACCCGCATACGTGCGTTGATATATCCGGTATAGCGCCGATGGGCATCGGCAAAAGTCGCGCGCAATCCATCTTCATGGCTAGGTACAATGATGATATGGATATTGTTTGGCATCAGGCAATAACACCAAATCTCCGATCCCGCCTTTTCTGCCGCCTCGCTGAGCAGGTGCTTGTAGAGGGCATAGTCGTCATCGTGAAAGAACGTCTGTGAACGCCGGTTACCGCGCTGCGTCACATGATGCGGCAGACCGGGAATGACAAGGCGAGGAAGACGAGCCATTCCAACAGGCTAGGAAGATGGTGTGGACAGCACAATAGGTCAGGCTTGTCAGTAACGGACAAGCAGCTTCAGTTTAGTG
>CANMVC010000013.1 GCA_947501325.1 uncultured Sphingomonadaceae bacterium
TCACCGTTTCTGCAAAGCGATGATGGGCCAGTGTAGATGGAAGGCGCAGACCAAACACCTTAAGCAGGCCGCGTATTTCATTCTCCAGATCGATGCAGCGGCTCAGCAGTGTCTTGCGGCTCGATAGCAGCGTACGGATATGATGGCTTTCTTGGCTCTTCATATGCACGGGGCGATACCAGCCTGAGCGAACAACCTGAGCAATGCCGCGTGCATCATTCCGGTCTGTCTTCCATTCGGTTCTCGGCGATGCCCCGCATCACCTGCGTTTCCTCATCATAGCTGACAGCGCTGCACTGACATGGCGGGCCTCCATACACACCACATCATAGCCTGCTGCCTGCAATCCATGGAACAGCGTTTGGCTCATTGTGCCTGCTTCAAAGCCGATCCGCTCTATTGGATTGCCAAAGTCGCTAAGACATTCTGCAACATCACCCGCTTCGCAGGCCAGCGCCCGCTCCATCACAATCTCGCCATCACCATCAACCACGCACAGCGCAACAGAACGCAGCGCCACATCCAGTCCTACATAATATCCCATATTCCTATCCCTTCAGTTGCAAATTAAGCTATGCAATCTAACGGGAACTCGACTCGTAATCAGCCTAGCCCAATTACGCATGCTTTCGGGATAAAGCGG
>CANMVC010000014.1 GCA_947501325.1 uncultured Sphingomonadaceae bacterium
AAAATTCCCTCTTTCCTACAATGTACCAGATAGGTTATTTGTGTGTTTTCACTTTTATGGAGAAAGCACCAATGACCCAACACCAGACCCATGAACAATTTACCGATATTCCTTCCGCTGATGACTTGGCCCACCCGAAGGAACGCCATGATGGATGGTCGCCGGACAGACAGGTGGCGTTTCTGGAAGCTTTGGCGCGCACGGGTAACGTAAAGGCAGCAGCGGCCTATACCGGACTGTCGCGCGAGAGCGTGTATAAGCTCAGGCGCCGGCCGGATGCGCGGGCCTTTGCCCGGGCGTGGGATGCCGCGCTTATACATGCGCGGGATATTTTTCAGGATGTGTTGCTCGACAAGGGGCTTAATGGCTGGCGTGAGGCAGTGTGGCATCAGGGGGAGGAAGTGGGGACCAGGGAACGCTGGAGCGCGCCTTTGTTTCTGGCGGCATTAGGACGGCTCGACAAGATGGCCGA
>CANMVC010000015.1 GCA_947501325.1 uncultured Sphingomonadaceae bacterium
CTCTTTCCTACAACGTACCATATAGGTTATATCATGTGCTTTCCATAACCGATGAGAGAAAGCATGATGACCCAAACATCCCCCAAGCAATTAGATACCCAAACCCTTGACGCACCTGCACCGCGCTGGACGCCGGAGAAGCAGGGCCGGTTTCTCGAGGTGCTGGCCCGCTGCGGCTCGGTGAAGGGGGCGGCGGCTTTTGTGGGGATGAGCCGGGAGAGTGCGCATCGGTTGAGGCGGCGCGATGAGGGGCGGGCGTTCTCCCGGGCCTGGGATGCGGCGCTTATTCATGCGCGGGATCTTTATGCAAAAGAAGTGCTGGAAAAGGGGCTTAATGGCTGGGCCGAGCCTGTCTGGTATCATGGCGAGGAAGTGGGGGAGCGGCAGCGTTTTTCTGTGCCCTT
>CANMVC010000016.1 GCA_947501325.1 uncultured Sphingomonadaceae bacterium
GATGCCAAGGCGGATGAATGTGATCTGGCGGGCCATCCGGCGCGCGCGGCTGCTGCCGAGTTTGACGAGATGGTCGAAGCGATCAGCCAGGGCAGGGATTGTAGCGAGATGCTGGAGAAGCAGGATCAGGCGGGGCAACCGGCAGCGTCCTCCCCTTTTACAGGATTCGACAATGGAGAGCTGCTGCAACGGCTGCGCGAAAAACAGGAACGCGAGAAGATTGCCGCCACCGTTCCGGAAGATATCGACATATCCGATCTCGATCCCGACGAAGCGGCTGACTGGGACGACCTGCAATGGGAGCGCGCCT
>CANMVC010000017.1 GCA_947501325.1 uncultured Sphingomonadaceae bacterium
TGGGCAATGATCGCTGGCTGAAGGAATTGGAAAAACAGACAGGCCGGACCCTGAAGGCACAAAAGCGCGGCCCGAAAGCTTCTCAGAATAGCGAGAATTAAGTGTATTTAGTAAACTGTCACCGTAATTTGTATTTAGTAAACTGTCACCGTAATTTTGTCACCGTAATTTCAGCGCCAGCGTTCAAAATTCCCTCTTTCCTACAATGTACCAGATAGGTTATTTGTGTGTTTTCACTTTTATGGAGAAAGCACCAATGACC
>CANMVC010000018.1 GCA_947501325.1 uncultured Sphingomonadaceae bacterium
TCCAATCGCGACCTGATGGCGATACTGGAGCTGCAGGCCGGACGCGAGAAGATCATGGCGACGGCGCCGGAGGACATAGATATTTCTGATCTCGACATTGCCGAGCGGGAGGAGTGGGATGAGCTGCAATGGGAACGGGCTGATCGCAGCGGCTTGCTGGAGCGCAGCGGGATATTTGATGATCTGGAAGAACCGGTGTGATCTGTGTGAACTTTGGGAAGATGA